>NZ_CM178726.1:0-3410127 GCF_058680995.1 Brevundimonas sp. FV1ye7S
AATGGCTTCGAACCGCTCGCGGGTCATGCCGGGGCGGGCCAGAACCCGCTCGGCCTGGATCTCCGGGTCGGCGGTGACCACGACCACCGCGTCCACATGGGCGTCGCCGCCGGTTTCGAACAGCAGGGGGATGTCCAGCACGGCCAGCTTCACCCCCATGACCCGGGCCGCCGCCAGATCGGCCGCCCGCCCCCGCGTCACCAGGGGATGGACGATGGCCTCAAGCCGGCGGAAGGCGGTTTCGTCCCGGCCCAGGGCCTCGGCCAGGCGGGTGCGGTCCACGGCGCCGTCCACGACTACGCCGGGAAAGGCGGCGCCGACCGGTTCGACCGCAGCGCCGCCCGGGGCATAGAGCCGGTGCACGGCGTCGTCGGCGTTCCACACCATCGCGCCCAGATCGGCGAACATGGCGGTCGTCGTCGACTTGCCCATGCCGATGGAGCCGGTCAGGCCGAGCAGGATCATGACGCCTGACCCAGATGGACCGTCAGCAGGGCGCGCAGGTCCAGCGGCGGAGGCGGGCGGCCGAACAGGGCCTGGAACGAGGGCGCCGCCTGACCGATCAGCATGGCCAGGCCGTCCACGGTCGGCAGGCCGCGCGCCCGCGCCGCCGTCAGGAAGGGGGTTGCCAGGGGCTTGTAGGTCATGTCCATCATCACCGTGCCCGGGGCGACGGCGTCGAAATCCAGATCCGGCTGGATGCTGAGGGCGTTGATCACCAGGACGGCGCCGTCGAGAGCCTCGGACGCCGGCATGACCCGGACCGAAGGGCCCAGATCGGCGGCCAGGGCTTCGGCCCGGTCGCGCGACCGATTGACGATCCGAACCTCGGCCCCAGCCTCGATCAGGGCGCCTGAGCCGGCCCGCGCCGCGCCGCCCGCCCCCAGCATGACCACCGGTCGACCTGCCAGGGTCAGATCCGGCGCCTGTTCCTTCAGGCCCAGCATCAGGCCGATCCCGTCCGAACTGTCGGCCGAGACCCGGCCGGCGTCGAAGGTCAGGATATTGGCCGAGGCTGTCAGCCGGGCCGCCGGGGTCGCCTGATCCGCCAGGGCGAAGGCCTGTTCCTTGAAGGGCGCGGTGACGTTCAGACCCAGGATCAGTCCGGCGCGGCCCGCCGCGACCAGGGCCTCGAACCCCGCCGCATCGGGGGGGGCGAAGGGCGCATAGACGCCGTCGATGTCGCCGGCCGCCAGCCAGGCGTTGTGAATGACGGGGCTGAGGGAATGGGCCACCGGATTGCCGGCGATCCCGGCGACCAGGGCCGCGCCCGTGATGCGATGACGGCTCATGCGGGCAGGATCCCCGCCCGGCGCAGCTCGGCCAAGACCGGCCACAGCGGCAGGCCCAGGACGGTGAAATAGTCGCCGTCGATGGCCGCGAACAACTGGGATCCCATGCCCTCGAGCCGATAGGAGCCGACACAGGCCAGCAGGGCCTCGCCCTCGGCCGCCAGATAGGCGTCGAGGAAGGCGTCGGAAAAGTCACGCATCCGCATCTCGACCGTGTCCACGCCCGACCAGACGATCTCGCCCTTCACCGCCAGGGCGGCGCCGGAATGGAGATGATGAGTGCGGCCGCGCATGGATTTCAGCCGCTCGCGGGCGGCGTCGAGCGATTTCGCCTTGGAAATCAGCCCGCCGTCGAAGGCCAAGGTCTGATCCGAGCCCAGCACCCAGGCGGTTTCGTCATCGCGCGACACGGCCAGGGCCTTGGCCTCGGCGAGCCGCACCGCCAGGCCGGCGGGATCCAGGTCGGTCGAGACGGCCTTGATCGCGTCTTCGTCCACGCCGGCGACGCGAACCTCAAACGGCACGCCGGCGTTTTCCAGCATCGCGCGGCGGGCGGCGCTCTTGGACGCCAGGATCAGGGTCTCGCGCCCTCCCAGGCTGGACAGGGATATGTCGCTCACCAGCTTGTCCCGATCTTTTGGTTGCGATGCTCGCTGAGCAGGTTGGTGATGGCGGCGGCCGTTTCCTCCACCGACCGACGGGTGACGTCGATGGTCGGCCAGCCGCGCCGGGCGAAGGCGCGCTTGGCCTTGATCGTCTCGTCGCGGACGGCGTCCTGATCCGTATAGCTGGAGGACTGGCTGGCGTTCAGATTGTCGATCCGGTTGCGCCGGATCTGGATCAGGCGGTCGGGCGACACGGTCAGGCCGACGACCAGAGGGTTCTTCAGCCGCGTCAGCCGCTCGCCGTCCTCCTGTCCAGGCACCAGCGGGACATTGGCCGCGCGGATTCCGCGATGGGCCAGATAGATGCAGGTCGGGGTCTTGGAGGTCCGGCTGACCCCGCACAGGACCACATCGGCGCCTTCCAGCTGTTCGGTCGTGCCCTGGCCGTCGTCATGAGCCATCGCGAAGTCCAGCGCCGCGATCCGGTTGAAATAATCATGATCCAGGGCGTGCTGAGCCCCGACCCGCGTCGACAAGGCCGCGCCCAGATAGCGGGACATGGCCCCGACCAGAGGATCAAGGGCGCCGATCTGGGGCATGTCCAGTCGCCGGCAGCCGTCCTCCAGCTGTTCGCGCAGATGGCGGTCGACCAGGGTGTGCAGAACCACGCCCGGCGCCGCCTCCACCTCCTGCAGCACACGCTCCATCTGCTTCTCCGATCGGACAAGGGCGTAGATATGTTCGATCGGAATGACGCCGTCGAAGCGGGCCGTCACCGCCTTGGCCATCGCGTTCAGGGTCTCTCCGGTCGAATCCGAGACCAGATGGACGTGAAAATAGGTGGCCAGACGGGTGGGGCCGGGTCGGGGGCCGGAAGGTCGCGCGGGGCTCATTCGGTCTGTCGACTCCCTGTTGAAAAATGGGGGACGGCGGGGGACCGTCAGGGCGCCGTTCTCCTTAGCGGGTCATCGACAAGGCGGCGAGCGGGGATGACGGTGGACGGCGCCTTCGGTTCGAGGATGGTTCATCCCAAGGCGGACAACAGGTTTGGGCTTGGCTGTGGAAAATCCTAATGGAAGGTTAACGTCGCTTAACCCCGTTCACAGCCCGGACCCCCGCAAAGCCTTGGGCGTTAAGGTTTCATTAGGGATTGTCCACCGAGGGGATAGGGCTGTTCGACATCCCCGGTAAGCCTTGGCGCGGCGTGGATATCCGCTTTTGTTCCGCTGGCGTCGGCCAAACCGTCCCCGCCGTTCCACCGCCCAACCTGCCACTTCGAATCTTTTAATTCTTAATCTGATTAGGGATTGAGAGCGGGGGCCTGTGACCTTAATCGTCCGGCATGACCGATCCGACCCAGAACGACGTTCAGACGCCCCTGATGATCCGGGCTCTCCGAGGGGAGACGCTGGATCGTCCGCCGGTCTGGTTCATGCGCCAGGCGGGACGGTACCTGCCCGAATACCGACGGCTCCGGGCCGAGGCGCCGGACTTCATCGCCTTTTGCCTGAATCCCGAGATGGCGGCCGAGGCGACGCTTCAGCCGATGCGTCGGTTCGGTTTCGACGCGGCCATCGTCTTCGCCGACATCCTGCTGATCCCGCGCGCCCTGGGCCAGGACGTCTGGTTCGAGACGGGCGAGGGGCCTCGGCTGGGCGAAATGCCTATTCCCGGTCGGATGGCGGAACTGGCGCCGGACGCCGGCGAACATCTGTCGGCCGTGGGCGAGACCCTGTCGATCGTGCGCAAGGCCCTGGAGCCGGAACGCGCCCTGATCGGGTTCGCCGGCGCGCCCTGGACGGTGGCCACCTATATGCTGGACGGCGAGCACCGGACCATCGGCAAGGGCGAGCGGGCCCAGGCCCGGACCTACGCCTATGCCGATCCCAAGCGGGTGGACGAGACGCTGGAGGTTCTGGTCGAGGCCACGGCCCGATATCTGAAGATGCAGGCCGACGCCGGCGCCCAGGTGTTGAAGATCTTCGAGAGCTGGGCCGAGGGCCTGCCGGACGACCTGTTCGAAAGATTGGTCCTGAGGCCCCACCAGGCGCTTGTGAGGCGTACGCGGGAGCTGGGTGTCACCGTGCCCCTGATCGGCTTCCCACGGGGCTCTGCGGCGCTTGCAGAGCGGTATGCGGAGGAGGTTGAGGTCGACGCCGTCGCCCTGGACACCGCCTGCCCGCTGGAGGTCGGCAAACGGGTGCAGCAGATCAAGCCGATCCAGGGCGCGCTGGACCCCCTGTTGCTGCGCGCCGGGGGCGAACCGCTGGATCGCCGCGTCGATCAGCTGATGGAGGCCTGGGGCCAGGGGCCATGGGTGTTCAACCTGGGACATGGCATATTGCCGGACGTGCCCATCGACCATGTCGAACGGGTTCTGAAACGGATCGGCGCCCAATGACCCAAACTCTGAAAGGCCGCCGGATCGCGGTGGTGCTGTTCAATCTGGGCGGGCCCGACGATCAGGCCTCGGTGAAGCCGTTCCTGTTCAACCTATTCAATGATCCGGCCATCATCGGTCTGCCGGGTGTTCTGCGCACGCCCCTGGCCAAGCTGATCTCCAGCCGGCGCGAGACCAGCGCCCAGGCCAACTACGCTCTGATGGGGGGCGGTTCTCCCCTGCTGCCGGGCACGCGCCGCCAGGCTGAGGCCCTGGAGGCCGAGTTGAACGCACGTCTGGCCGGAGACGAGGTCCAGGTTTTCATCGCCATGCGCTACTGGCGGCCGTTCACCGAGGAGACAGCGGTCGAGGTGGCGGCTTTTGGACCCGACGAGGTGGTCCTGTTGCCGCTCTACCCGCAGTTTTCGACCACGACGACCGAATCCTCGCTGAAAATCTGGAATGAGACCTATGCCGGATCGGGCGTCAGTCGTGCGGTCTGCTGCTATCCCAGCGCTACGGGCTGGGTCGAGGCCCAGGCCCAGGCCATCGGGTCGAAGCTGGACGAAGCCGGCGAGGGGCCGGTGCGGGTCCTGTTTTCGGCCCACGGCATCCCCGAGAAACTGGTCAGCGGCAAGGGCGACCCCTATCAGGAACAGGTCGAGACGACCGTCGCCGCGGTGGTCGCCGCCATCGAGCGCGACCGAGGCCCCATCGACCACGCCCTCTGCTACCAGAGCCGGGTCGGGCCAATGAAATGGCTGGGTCCGTCCACGCCCGAAGCCATCGCCCAGGCCGGCGCGGACGGGGTGGGCGTGGTCATCACCCCCATCGCCTTTGTCTCCGAACATATCGAGACCCTGGTGGAGCTGGATATCGAATATGGAGAACTGGCCCACGAAAAAGGGGTAAGTGTGTATCTGCGGGCGCCGGCCGTCGGGATCGCCCCCCCGTTCATCGACGCTCTGGCCGATGCGGCCGTCGGCGCCCTGGGTCGGACGGGCGTCGCCCCGTTCGGTCAGGGCTGCAAGGCGGACTGGAAGGCCTGTCCATATCGCAAAGGGAAACACGCGGCATGAACCCCTATGACCTCGCACGGGGCCTGCACATTCTGGCGGTGATCGCCTGGATGGCCGGCCTGCTGTTCCTGCCGCGGCTGTATGCCTATGACGTCGAACAGAACGCCAAGCCCGAGCCGCTGCGCAGCGAGATGCAGACCCTGCTGAGGCTGTGGCAGACGCGGCTGCTGCGGATCATCGTCAATCCGGCCATGATCCTGGCCTGGGGTTTCGGCCTGTGGCTGATCCATATCGACGTCTCGGCGCGCGGCGCGGCGTTTCTGGCTGAGCCCTGGATGGTCACCAAGCTGATCGGGGTGTTTCTGTTGAGCGGTTGGCACGGCTTCCTGGCGGCGCAGCGGAAGAAGATTGCGGCGGGGACGTCCAAATATTCCGGCAAGTTCTGGCGTATGACCAACGAGGTTCCGTTTGTCCTGGCCATCGTCATGGTGCTCTCGGTAACGACCGAATGGACGTTCGGTTGAGCGGCTCCGCTTGACCTGAACCGCCGCCTGTGGTTCCGCTGACAGTGAACCGTTCGGCGTTTCGTCGGCGGTCCCTCTCTCTTCGCGACGCCTGCAGGTTTTGACCAGCGGGAGCCCGCCGCGCCTCCCTTCGGCCTCTCGGCCAGACATTTTCAGAGACATGACGCCGCGACATCCGTTGTCGCGCGCCTGCGAGCCTGCACCATGACCGACGTCCGCGACACCGATCCCACCGCCCCCGAGACCGAAAACCTCGAGGTCCAGACCCCCACGCATCACGGGGACGAACACGAAGCCGGCGACGTCGCTGGTGCGGATTCCGGCGTGGACACCACGGCCGACGACGAGGACGACGGCGAACCCGTCGTCGCCAACGGCCGGATCACCCTGGCTGAGCTGAACGAGAAGACGCCGGCCGACCTGGTCGCCTTCGCCGAACAGCTGGAGGTCGAGAACGCCTCGAACCTGCGCAAACAGGACCTGCTGTTCGCGATCCTGAAGGCCCTGGCCGACGAGGAAGTCGAGATCATCGCCGATGGCGTGCTGGAGATCCTGCCGGACGGCTTCGGCTTCCTGCGCAGCTCGGACGCCAACTATCTGCCGGGACCGGACGACGTCTATGTGTCTCCGTCGCAGATCCGCCGCTTCGGCCTGCGGTCGGGCGACACCGTCCATGGCGCGGTGCGGGCGCCGCGCGAAGGCGAGCGCTATTTCGCCCTGCTGAAGGTCGACACGATCAATCTCGAAGACCCCGAGATGGTCAAGACCAAGGTCCTGTTCGACAACCTGACGCCCCTCTATCCTGAAGAGCGGCTGCACATGGAAATCCAGGATCCGACCCTGAAGGATCGCTCGGGCCGGGTCATCGACATCGTCGCCCCCCTGGGCAAGGGCCAGCGCTGCCTGATCGTGGCGCCGCCGCGCGTCGGCAAGACGGTGATGCTGCAGAACATCGCCAAGTCGATCGAGAAGAACCACCCGGAAGTCATCCTGATCGTCCTGCTGATCGACGAACGGCCGGAAGAAGTCACCGACATGCAGAGGACGGTCAAGGGCGAGGTCGTGGCCTCGACCTTCGACGAACCGGCCACACGCCACGTCGCTGTCGCTGAAATGGTGATCGAAAAGGCCAAGCGTCTGGTCGAGCACAAGAAGGATGTGGTGATCCTGCTGGACTCCATCACCCGTCTGGGCCGCGCCTATAACGCCACCGTGCCGTCGTCGGGCAAGGTGTTGACCGGGGGCGTGGACGCCAACGCCCTGCAACGGCCGAAACGCTTCTTCGGCGCCGCGCGGAACGTGGAGCAGGGCGGGTCGCTGACCATCATCGCCACGGCCCTGATCGACACCGGCAGCCGGATGGACGAAGTGATCTTCGAAGAGTTCAAGGGCACCGGCAACTCGGAAATCGTGCTGGACCGCAAGGTGGCCGACAAGCGCATCTTCCCCGCCATCGACGTGCTGAAGTCCGGCACCCGCAAGGAAGATCTGATCACGCCGAAGGACCAGCTGGCCAAGACCTATGTCCTGCGTCGCATCCTGAACCCCATGGGTCCGCAGGACGCGATCGAATTCCTGCTCGACAAGCTGCGTCAGTCGAAGAACAACTCGGACTTCTTCCAGTCGATGAACACCTGATCCGTCTTCGGACGTTTCACGTGAAACAGGAGACGGTTCGATGAAGATCAATGTCGAAGTGGACTGCACCCCGGCGGAGGCGCGCGCCTTCCTGGGGCTGCCGGACGTCACGCTGCTGAACGACGCCATGGTCGCCGAGATGCAGAAGCGGATGCAGGCCAATGTCGCCGCCATGCAGCCCGATGAATTGATGAAGACCTGGACGAGCTTCGGCCTTCAGGCCCAGGACCAGTTCCGCCGAATGATGGACGCGGCGGTGAAATGAAGACGCCGCGTCTCCTCCCACCCCGGGGGGAGGAGGCTTAATCCGATGAAGCAAGATACGATCTTCGCCCTTGCGACGCCGCCCGGACGTGGGGCCATCGCCGTCATGCGTCTGTCGGGGCCGGGCGTTGATGCGGCCTTGACGGCGCTTGGCGCCACTCGATTGAAGCCTCGAATGGCCTCGGTCCGAGACCTGGCCTACGCCGGCGACCACATTGATCAGGCCCTGGTGCTTCGATTCGTCGCGCCTCATTCCTATACCGGCGAGGACTCCGCCGAACTCCATCTGCATGGCGGCCGGGCAGTCGTGGAAGCGGCCAGCGGCGCCCTGATCGCTCTGGGCGTACGGCCGGCCGAGCCGGGGGAGTTCACCCGCCGCGCCTTCCAGAACGGGCGGATGGACCTGGCCCAGGCCGAGGCGGTGGCTGACCTGATCGACGCCGAGACGGCCGCCCAGGCGCGGCAGGCCCTGGGCCAGCTCGACGGGAAGCTCAGCGAGACCTATGCGGGCTTTCGCCGGGATCTGCTCCACGCCCTGGCCTTGGTCGAGGCGGAGATCGATTTTCCGGATGAGGACGTACCCGACAATCTGGCCCGGACGGCCGGACCGGTTCTTGACCGTTTGGCCGAGGATTTGCGGCGCGCCGTGGATACGGGGCGACGGGGCGAGCGGGTGCGCGACGGCTATCGCATCGTCCTGATCGGCGAAACCAATGCCGGCAAGTCATCGCTGTTCAACGCCTTGGTCGAACGGGAGGCGGCCATCGTCACGCCCATCGCCGGAACGACGCGGGATGTGCTGGACGCCGACCTGGTGATCGGCGGCTATGCCGTGACCCTGTCCGACACGGCGGGCCTGAGAGAGAGCGCTGATCCTGTCGAGGCGGAAGGCGTGCGGCGGGCGCGGATGCGGGCCGAACAGGCGGATCTGCGTCTTTGGGTCAGGGCGCCGGGCGATCCCGAGGGCGTGGCGGCGGCCTATGCTCGGCCAGGCGATCTGGTCGTGGCGAACAAGGCCGACCTCGGTGGGTCTGTTCCAAGCGGGGGCTTCGACCGAATCGAGGTCAGCAGCCGCAGTGGGGAGGGTCTGTCTGGCCTGCACAACTGGATTGCGGCGCGGCTGGCGCAGGATCTATCGGGCGCCGATTTTCCGGCGGTTACGCGGGAGCGTCACCGTCTGCGCCTGAATGAGGCCCTGGAGGCGGTGGAGGCCGGGCGGCGCGCCTTGGATGCCGGGCCAGAGATGGCCGGCGAGGACCTGCGGCGTGCGGCCGAGGCCCTGTCGCGGGTGACGGGGGCGATCGGGGTCGAAGATATCCTTGGCGAGGTGTTTTCGACCTTCTGCATCGGCAAGTAATACCGGTGTTTCACGTGAAACACCTTAGGTAATACCACCGATCTTCGAACTCGGCGCCGGTCTGCGGTGTAGCGAAAACCGTCCAACTGGACTATGTGGCGGGGATGAACTCCCCCATCGAGATTTCCTACGACGTCGTCGTCATCGGCGGTGGTCACGCCGGTTGTGAAGCCGCTGCCGCTTCAGCCCGTGCTGGCGCGCGAACTCTGTTGCTGACCCAGAAGCTGGAAACCATCGGCGAAATGTCGTGCAATCCCGCCATTGGCGGCCTGGGCAAGGGCCATCTGGTGCGTGAGATCGATGCGTTGGACGGGATCATGGGGCGTCTGGCGGACGTGTCAGGAATCCAGTTCCGCCTCCTGAACCGGTCCAAGGGCGCGGCAGTGCGCGGTCCCCGGAGCCAGATCGATCGCCGTCTGTACCGCGAGGCCATGCAGGCGGAGTTGGCTCGGACGCCGAACCTGAGCCTGATGGCGGGAACGGCTGAGGGTTTGATCCTGGACGGCGATCGCGTGGTCGGCGTGACGACCGGGACCGGGGAGAGGGTGAGGGCAGGGGCCGTGGTCTTGACGACCGGCACCTTCCTGAACGGCGTCATCCACCGGGGCGATGAAAGGATTCCGGCAGGCCGTCACGGCGAGGATCCCTCGACCGGTTTGGCCGCTGATCTTCATGCGGCCGACCTGATGATGGGGCGGCTGAAGACCGGAACGCCGGCGCGGCTGGACGGACGAACCATCGCCTGGGACCGGCTGGAGATGCAGCAGGCGGACGAAACGCCGTCCGCATTTTCCTTCATGACGGACCGGATCGACGTGCCGCAGATCGCTTGCGGCGTTACCCATACGACCGAGGAAACTCATCGCATCATCGCCGAGAACCTGGGCGAGAGCGCGGTCTATGGCGGCAAGCTGTCGGGCCGCGGACCCCGCTATTGCCCGTCGATCGAGGACAAGGTCGTGCGGTTCGCCGACAAGACGAGCCATCAGATCTTCCTGGAACCAGAAGGTTTGGATGATCCCACCGTCTATCCCAACGGTATCTCGACTTCGGTGTCGGAACCGACCCAATTGGCGTTCCTTCGGACCATCCCCGGCCTGGAGAGGGTCGAGGTGTTCCGCTACGGCTACGCCATCGAATACGACTACGTCGATCCACGCGAGCTGAGCCCCGCCCTTGAGGTCAAGAAGCGGCCGGGTCTCTATCTGGCCGGCCAGATCAACGGCACCACGGGATATGAGGAGGCGGCGGCCCAGGGCTTGATGGCCGGCCTGAATGCGGCCCGCACGGCTGGGGGGGATGCCCCGGTGATCCTGGGCCGTGACCAGGCCTATATCGGTGTGATGATCGACGATCTGGTGACGCGGGGGGTGACGGAACCCTATCGGATGTTCACCAGCCGGGCTGAGTACAGGCTGACCCTGAGGGCGGACAACGCCGATCAGCGACTGACGCCGCTGGCAATTGCGCTTGGGATCGTCGGACCTGAGCGCCGGAAGCGTTTTGAGCTTAAGGCCCAAAAACTGTCCGAGGCCGGCATTGTTTCACGTGAAACCCTGTTCACGCCGAAGGAAGCCAACGCCGTTGGAATTCCAGTCAACGCGGATGGCAGACGGCGTTCCATGCGGGAACTGTTGGCGTTTCCTGACGTGACGCTGGATCACTTCATCCAGACCCATCCGGTCGTCGCCACCTGGGACGCCGAGGTGCGGGAGCAGGTGGAAATAGACGCCGGCTACGCCAACTACCTGGACCGGCAGTTGATCGACGCCGAGGCTTTGCGAACCGAAGAGGGCCTGCTTCTGCCCACCGACCTCGACTATGCCGCCATCGGCAGTCTTTCGAATGAAGTGAAGGAAAAGCTGGCGCGAGTGCAGCCCCGCACCCTCGGCCAGGCGGGGCGGATCGAGGGCATGACGCCTGGCGCTCTCACGGCCCTGCTGGCGCATGTGAAGAGGGCGCCCAAGACCTCGGTTCAGGGAGGGGTGGCGGCATGATGCTGAATGCCGAAAAGACCGTCTTTCAGGGCAAGGCCGGCGCGACGCCGCAGCAGATGGCGGATCTGGAAGATTTCCGTATCCGGCTGAGTGAAGCCAATTCGGTGATGAACCTGGTCGGCCCGGACAGTCTCCCGGATTTTTGGAACCGCCACGCCTGGGACAGCGCCCAGCTGTTGACCCATGCGCCTGGGGCCCGCACCTGGGCTGATCTCGGCGCTGGGGCGGGGTTCCCGGGCGTGGTTCTGGCTATTCTGCTGAAGGACGCTCCGGACGCGCACGTCTGGCTAATCGACAGCCTCGGGAAACGGTGTCGGTTCTTGCAGGAGATCGTCGATGTCATGGATCTGCCGGCGACCGTGATCAACGGTCGGGCGGAGGAGCAGACGGTCAAATGCGATGTCGTCACCGCCCGTGCCGTCGCCCCGATGGAGCGATTGCTGGGTTATGCACAGCCCTACTTCCAAAGGGGTGCACAAGGTCTGTTCCTGAAGGGGGAGAAGGCCGAATCCGAGTTGATTGAGGCGCGGAAATCCTGGCATCTCGACGCTGAACTGGCCCCGTCGCAAAGCGACCCCCGCGGCCGCATCGTGACAGTCCGGAGTGTTCGACGTGCCCGCCCCAAGCACTAACAAACTGCCTGCCCGCGTCCTCGCCGTATCCAACCAGAAGGGCGGCGTGGGCAAGACCACGACCGCCATCAATCTCGGCACCGCCCTGGCCGCCATCGGCAAGCGCGTGCTGATCGTGGACATGGACCCCCAGGGCAATGCCTCGACCGGTCTGGGTGTTCCACGTGAAACACGCCGCGTCACCATCTATGACGTGGTTGTCGATCAGCGCTCGGTCGATGACGCTGCCGTGCAGACGACAGTGCCCGGTCTGTGGATCGTGCCGGCCGACGCCGACATGTCCGGTGTCGAGATCGAATTGAGCCAGGCCGACCGTCGGTCCTATCGTTTGCGCGACGCCTTGCGGGCCCATGATCATGGCCCTACCGCGTATGACTATGTGCTGATTGACTGTCCGCCCTCTCTGAACCTGCTGACCCTGAACGCGATGGCGGCGGCCGATGCGGTTCTGGTGCCGCTTCAGTGCGAGTTCTTCGCTCTGGAGGGGCTCAGCCAACTGATGCGGACCATCGACATGGTCAAGCAAAGCCTGAACCCCGCCCTTGAAATCCAGGGTCTGGTTCTGACCATGTATGATCGCCGCAGCGCCCTGTCGGGCCAGGTGGCCAATGACGTGCGGGCCCATTTCGGCGACAAGGTCTATGACAGCGTCATTCCCCGCAACGTCCGGGTGGCGGAGGCGCCGTCCTTCGGCAAGCCGGCCCTGATCTATGATCTGAAATGCGCGGGCAGCCAGGCCTATCTGCGTCTGGCCAAGGAAGTGGTGAAGCGCGAACGCCAGCGGCTGAAGCTGGCCGCCTGATCCTGACCGACCGGTCCACGAGTTTAAAAGAAGAAACGGAACAGTATCTTGGCTGAACGACAAAGAGGTCTTGGACGGGGTCTGTCGGCCCTGATGGGCGAGGCTGTCGAAGCGCCGACGGCGGCGGGCGCGACCCTGCCTTCGGGCGTTCAACGTGTGCCGATCGAGAGCCTGAAGCCCAATCCTGATCAACCGCGGAAGATCTTTACCCAGGAACATCTGGAAGAGCTGACGGCCTCGATCCGCGACAAGGGCGTGCTGCAACCCATTCTGGTCCGGTCGCAGCCCGGCGAGGACGGGGTCTGGCAGATCATCGCCGGTGAGCGCCGCTGGCGCGCCTCACAGGCGGCGCGCCTGACCGAGGTGCCGATCGTCGTCCACGAGATGGACGACGTCGAGGTGTTCGAAGTCGCGATAATCGAAAACGTCCAGCGCGCCGACCTGAATCCGCTGGAAGAGGCCGACGCCTATCGGGTGCTGATGGAACGGTTCGGCCGCACCCAGGACCAGGTGGCGGGCATCGTCGGCAAGAGCCGCAGTCACATCGCCAACACCCTGCGGCTGCTGCAGTTGCCGGAGGAAGTGCTCTGGTACGTCCGAAACGGCAAGCTGACCGCCGGTCACGCCCGCGCCCTGATCACCGCGCCCCACGCCGCCGCCCTGGCTGAACAAGCCTACAATGAAGGGCTGAACGTGCGTCAGGTCGAGGCCCTGGCGCGGCGCGCGGCGGAAGGCCCCAAGCCGGTCAAGCCCAAGCCGGCCGAGGGCGGGGAGGGGGCGGCCGATGTCGCCGCCCTGCAACAGGATCTGGCCGACGCTCTGGGCCTGAATGTCCAGCTGAACGACCGCAGCGGCAAGGGCGAACTGACGATCCGCTACGGCTCGCTGGAACAGTTGGACGACCTTTGCCGGCGGCTGATGCGCGCCTGAGACGCCAGACTCATCGCCGAGGACGTGCTAGGATCAATCCATGACAGACGAAACCGCCCCCTCCGCCGCCGACAAACTGAAACAGGCCCTGGCCGCCAAGAAGGCCAAGGCGGGTCATGGCTTTAACGCCCAGGTCGGCGCCAAGGCTGAGGAAAAGAGCGTCTCGGCGCGGAATGTCGCCATGGCCCAACCGGCTTTCCGAAAGGCTTCGAAGCGGGGCTGAGGCTTCGTTTCCTCCCGTTTCGTGGGAGGAGGGACGTTAAAGACCGAGCCTGCGCGCGCGGCCGGCGATTTCCAGCAGCAGGCGTTCGGCGATCAACTGATCCGGCATTCCGGTCGTCTTGGTGGCGACGTCGGCGGTGTTGATGCTGTCCAGCACCTCGTCCAGCGCCTCCAGCCGCCAGGCCCGGGCCTGGCGCAGCATCTCCGCCTCCTGCTTCCAGAAGACCCCAGCCGCCTTGGCCGCCTCCTTGGCCCCCGCTCCATTGGCTTGCAGGATATTGATCCGGCGCAGCCGTCCCAGATGAAGGGCGGCGGACCGCACCGCCAGCACCGAGGATTCGCCTTCGGCGAAGGCCCGTCTCAAACCCGACTGCGCAGGTCCGGGCCGGGCGCCGAAGGCCTGAAGCGCTGCGTCGGACAGGGAGGCGTCGGGTTCGACGCCCAGATGCTGCTCCAGCTCCTCGACATCGATGGTCCGGCCCGAGCCGGGGCCGATGAACAGGGCCAGGCGCTCGATCTCCTGGCGCATCAGGCCCCGCTCGCGCGGCAGTCGGCCGACAAACCGGTCCAGGGCGTCCGCCGTCAGCCCCACCTTGTCGGCGGCCAGGGCCTCGCGGGTCATGCGGGCGATGTCGCCGGTCTCGTCCTCGTAGCAGACGATGCCGACGGCCCCGGCCTCCTTCTCGGCGGTCTTGCGCAGGGCGGATTCCCGGCCCAGCTGGTCGGCCTCGACCACCAGCATGGCGTCGGGGTTATAGCCGCCCTCGGCATGGATCTTCACGGCGGCGGCGACCGCCTTGTCCACGCCGGGTTTCAGCGCCGACAGACGGATCCGCACCAGACGACGCCCGCCCATCAGGGACATGGCCGTCAGGGCCTCCTCCAGCTTGCTTTCGTCGCTGTCGATGTCGCTGTCCGTCAGGACGGTGACGTTGAAGGGGTCGTTCAGGTCCGGTGTGATCGCGCGGCACAGGATCTCCGCCCGTTCGGCGACGCCCGACCGGTCCTTGCCGTGGATGACGGCCGCCCGGACAGCCGGATCGGGCGCCTTCAGAAAGCGATCAATCTCTGGGCGTTTGGCGAGGATCACCGGTTCGACAGCGCCTGCATGAGGTCCAGTCGGATCAGGCGGGCCAGTTCCGCGGCGGCGCGCTCCTCGCCGTCCTGCTGGGCGGCGATGGCGGCATAGGGCTGGTCGGCGGTCGCATAGGTGGTGGTGACGGTCTCCACGCCGGTGACGGGCGTTCCGCCTGCCGCCGGCGTCAGGGTCCAGGCGGCCTTGACCGTCAGTTCGTAGCGGGTGGCCGTATCGTCGATCCGACGGCCCAGCGAGCGGCGGCTCTGTTCGACCTGTGTCGTCAGGCGATACAGGGGCGTGGCCGACTGATCCCAGGCCAGGGCGTCTTCCAGCTGTTCGCGCAGACGATAGCCCAGACGGTCATCCTGAGTGGATACGGCGATCCGGCGCAGGGACGACCCCATGGCCGGCTCGGCGTAGATCGGGGTGAAGCCGCAGGCCGAGACCGCCAGGGACGCCCCCAGCACGGTCAGAACCGCAAAGGCCGCCGCGCCCCGCATCAACCGGCCACCAGATTGACGATCCGGTCCTTGACCACGACGATCTTCTTCACGCTCAGACCCTCCAGCCGCGCCTGCACGGTCTCGTCGGCCAGAACCATGGCCTCGACCTCGGCGGGCTCCATGCCGCGCGGCACGCGGATTTCCGCGCGACGCTTGCCGTTGATCTGGATGGGCAGGACCACCTCGTCGTCGGCCGCCAGCGCAGCGTCCCACACAGGCCACGGCGCGTCCAGAACCATCCCCTCTTCACCCAGCTGGGTCCAGCATTCTTCGGCCAGGTGCGGGGTGAAGGGAGCGATCAATCGCGCCAGGGCCGACAGGGCCTGACGCTTGGCGTCGCCGCCGGCCTGGGCGCTGTCGCGGACGGTGGCGACGAAGGCGTACAGCTTGGCGATGGCCGAGTTGAAGCGGAAGCCCTCGACCCCTTCGGACACGGCCTTGATCGCCTTGTGCGTCTCGCGCAGCAGTTCGGCGTTGGCCTTGTCCTCGCCGGCGAAACCGGCGTCATAGGCGTCAAACAGGGTCCAGGTCCGCTGCACGAACCGGCTGGCTCCCTCGACGCCGCCGGGGGTCCACTGCACGTCCCGTTCGGGCGGACTGTCGGACAGGACGAACAGACGGCCGGCGTCCACGCCGTGGCTCTCCAGAATCTCCTGGGGCGCGACGACGTTCTTCTTGGACTTGGACATCTTCTCGATGTCGCCGATGATCAGGGTCTCGCCGGTCGACAGCTGGCGTGCGGACCGCACGCCATTGTCATTGCTCAGCTCGACATCCGTGGGCTCGACCCACTGGCCGGTCTGGCGACGATAGGTCTCGTGGACCACCATCCCCTGGGTGAACAGGCCCGCGAACGGCTCCTTCACCGACAGCATGCCGGCGTCGGACAGGGCGCGGGTGATGAAGCGGGCGTACAGCAGGTGCAGCACCGCGTGCTCGACCCCGCCGATATACTGATCCACAGGCAGCCAGCGGTTCGCCGCCTCGGTGTTGATCGGCTCGGCCGCCGTCGGGTCGGTGAAGCGGGCGAAATACCAGCTGGAGTCGACGAAGGTGTCCAGGGTGTCGGTCTCGCGCGTCGCGTCCTGGCCGCAGGACGGGCATTTGACGTGTTTCCACGACGGGTGGCGATCCAGCGGATTGCCGGGCACGTCAAACGTCACGTCGTCAGGCAGGACGACCGGCAACTGGTCGGCGGGAACCTCTACCGGTCCGCAGGACGGGCAGTGGATGATGGGGATCGGGCAACCCCAATACCGCTGGCGCGACACGCCCCAGTCACGCAGGCGATAGATGGTCGCGCCCTTGCCCGTGCCGGCCGCCTCGATGCGGCGGACCGCCTCGGCCTTGGCGGCCTCGATGTCCAGGCCGTCCAGGAAGTCGGAATGGAAGATGGCGCCGGGACCAGTATAGGCCTCGTCGCCCACGGCGAAGTCGTCGCCGGCGCCCTCGGGACGGACCACCGGGATCACCGGCAGGCCGTATTTGCGGGCGAAGTCCAGGTCGCGCTGGTCATGGGCCGGGCAGGCGAAGATGGCGCCCGTGCCATATTCCGACAGGATGAAGTTGGCGATCCAGACGGGGATTTCCGCCCCTGTAAAGGGATGGACGGCCTTCAGGCCAGTGTCCCAGCCGATCTTCTCGGCCTGGTCGATGTCGGCCTGGGACGTGCCGCCGGCACGGCATTTGGCGACGAAGTCAGCGACGGCCGGGTCGGCCTCCGCCAGGGCCTTGGCGATGGGATGGTCCGGCGCGATGCCCATGAAGGACGCGCCATACAGCGTGTCCGGGCGGGTGGTGTAGATTTCCAGACCGTCAGGCGAAGCCGCCGGCGCTTCGCCCGCCCATTTCCAGGTCATCTGCAGGCCCTTGGACCGACCGATCCAATTTTCCTGCATCAGCCGGACCTTCTCGGGCCAGCGGTCCAGGGTCTTCAGACCGTCGATCAGATCGTCGGCATAGTCGGTGATGCGCAGGAACCACTGGTTCAGCTTGCGCTTCTCGACCACCGCGCCCGAGCGCCAGCCGCGCCCGTCGATCACCTGTTCATTGGCCAGGACGGTGTTGTCGACCGGGTCCCAGTTGACCACCCCGTCCTTGCGATAGACCAGGCCGCGCCGATACAGCTCCAGGAACCAGGCCTGCTGCTTGCCGTAATATTCCGGGTCGCAGGTCGCGAACTCGCGCGACCAGTCCAGCGAGAGGCCCAGCAGTTTCAGCTGATCGCGCATCTGGGCGATATTGTCGTAGGTCCAGCCCTTGGGGTGGATGCCGCGTTCCATGGCCGCGTTCTCGGCCGGCATGCCGAAGGCGTCCCAGCCCATCGGGTGCAGGACGTCATAGCCCTGGGCGCGCTTGGACCGCGCCACCACATCGCCCATCACATAGTTGCGGGCGTGGCCCATGTGGATGTTGCCCGACGGATAGGGGAACATCTCGAGCACATAGTATTTCGGCCGGCCGGTGTCCTTCGTCACGAAGGCGGAGGCCTCGGCCCAGCGGGCCTGTTGGCGGGGTTCGGCGGTCTTGGGTTCGTAACGGGCCACGGTCGTCCTGAAGTCAAAAGGGCGCTGCCGCCCTCCGTGCTCAACTAGCCCGAAGGACGACAGCGCCCAAGAAGTAATGCGTCCCACAAACGCCTGAGCGCGTCGCGCTCAAGTAGCCCGAAGGGCGGTAGCGCCTAAAAAGGAACTAATGCGGGCCTTCAGCCCGCATTAGACAGGTTCAGTTGGCGCGCCTTGGTCAGAATGGCGTTTTCCAGGTCCGCCTCGGTCTGGGCGGCGACCGGAGCGGCGGTCCATTGACCGTCCGCGCCCTTCACTTCCTTGGTCACCGTGACGTTCAGCGCATCGGCGCGCAGACGGGTGTCCAGGATGAAGACGGTCGCCTTGAAGCGCTCGTTCGGCGTCTGGGGATTGGTGTACCAGTCGTAGTTGATCACGCCGCCCCAGGGATCAGCGGTCAGCAGCGGCATGAAGCTGAGGGTGTCGAGCGAGGCGCGCCACAGATAGCCGTTGACGCCGATGCCTTGCTGCACGTTCGTCTTGGGGGTCTTCTTGTCGCCGCCGACGAAGGGGATGCTCGAGCAGGCGCTCAGGGCGACGCCCGAGACCAGGGCGATGGCGACGCCGCGAACCAGGGCCTTGTTGAGGCTCATCAAGGAAGTCTCCGTAAACTCAGGGACGTGAAGGCCCTCGCCCACACGCGCGCAGGGCGCCGCGCGTAAGTTCGCGCCGCTGCGTGGCTCTATAACACGGGCAAAAGGGGCGATGACAAGGCGAAGTGCGGCCCCGCGGCGATACGAGTTGCGCCGTTCCGTGACAGGTCGCTGACAGCAACGCTTCATTTGGCTCAAATCCCGTGACGCTTGAGCCACATCGCACTGCAACAATGCAGCGGAACCCCGACATCAAGACCACGTTGCGTTGACCGGGCGGACCCCCGGTGTCTAATCGCGGCGTCCACGACCATATAAGGTCGGTTCAGGGTAGGACGTCTTCACTCGAGGGCGTTCAAAGGGTTCAGAATGCGTTTCGGCGATTTCTCGGCTGTGATTTTTGCGACGATGGCGCTCGCCGTCTCTGCGCCGGCGCTTGCCCAGAACGCTGCGCCGACGCGCGCGCCGAGCGTCACCCTGTCGGAAGCCCAGGCCGCCCAGCGCAATGCGCCGTCGCAACAGCGTCGCGGTCTGCGCCTGAACGACCAGGGTCGGTGGGGTCTGGATTTCAATCTGAACCAACCGGTCGGGCGCGAGACTGACTGGGGCGATGTCGAGGCGGGCGCCTATTACCGTCTGAACGATCGTCTGCGCGTCGGCGCCGCCGCCGCTGTGGCGTCGCGCGAAGCGGATCCGGCCCGGGCGCCTGAGACCAATGGCCGAACCCAGCCCCGCGTGCGGCTCGAGACCATCTTTAACTTCTGATTCGCGATCGACGCCGACGGCGCGGCTTCTGCGAAGCGTCGAGACCGGCTCAACTACGGAAGGCGGACTGTATCGCCTCCACCCCGGCCAGGCCGCAGGCCCCCGATCCCGTCAAGGACGCGACATTATCCGGTCCGATCCCGCCCAGGGCATAGACCGGCAGATCGACATCCCGAATCCATCGTCCGAATTCGGCGACGCCCATGGCGGGCTTTACCGCCGAAGCGCCGCCGGCCGGAAACACCGGCGAAAGAACCAGGGCGTCCAGACCTTGGGTCATGGGCCGGCCCCCATGCCAGGCGGCGGTCAGCAGCCAATCGGGATGAGCCCGGCCAACCGATCGCGCCTGTCTCGCCTCGCGTTCGGGCAGATGCAGCCCGTCCGCTTCCAGCGTCTCCGCCAGATCAGCGTCTCGCCCGACCAGCAGTTTCACCCCGGCGCCCCGCGTCGCCTCCCGCAACCGACGGCCCGTCTGGATGGCGTCGGCGGCCCCGAAGGCGCGATAGACCACCCCCGATCCGGCCGGCAGACGGGCCGCAGTCTCCCACGGGCGGGACGTGCGTTCCGGGTCGGTGAAGAACAGCAGCGGCGGCAAACGGGCGACGCTCGGGCTGACAGCGGCGGCGGCGCGGTTTAGAGCGGTCGCCGCATCCCAGAGCGCGCGCGCGTCGTCGCTGTAACCGGCCGGCAGGATCATGACCTCTTCTTCCCCCGCTTCGCCCTTCCCGTCCATCGTCGAAAGGGTCGCCGCCGTCCGCGCCCGGATCGACGCGGCCTGCCACGCCGCCGGACGAGATCCCGCCGCCGTGACCCTGACGGCCGTCTCCAAGACCCAGCCGGATGAGGCGATCGACGCCATCCTGGCGACGGGTCAGCGGGTGTTCGGCGAGAACCGGGTGCAGGAGGCGCAGGCGCGCTGGACCGAACGGCTGTCGGGTCTGGACGGATTGGAGCTGCGGTTGATCGGCCCCCTGCAGACCAACAAGGCCGAGGACGCCGTCGTCCTGTTCGACGTGATCGAGACCCTGGACCGCGAGAAACTGGCCCGCGCCCTGGCCGAGGCGGCGCAGAAGCGCGGCCGATCGCCGCGCGTTCTGGTTCAGGTCAATACCGGCGCCGAGCCGCAAAAGGCCGGCGTCCTGCCCGAGGCCGCCGCCGCCCTGATCGAGACGGCGCGCCGGACCTACGGCCTGACGGTCGAGGGTCTGATGTGCATTCCCCCTGCGGATCAGGCGGCCGAACCGCATTTCGCCCTGCTGCGCGACATGGCCGAACGCAACGGCCTGTCGGTCCTGTCGATGGGGATGAGCGGCGACTACGAGACGGCCATCCGCTGCGGCACCACCCATGTTCGCGTGGGAACGGCGTTGTTTGGGGAACGAAATCGACCTTAAACCGCCTCTAGGCCGTAACCCGACGTGAATTCGCACCCCCAAGCCTTGGCGCGGGGGCCAAGCCTCGCCATTGTCTGAACATGCCCACGCCCAAGACCATATTGATCATCGACGACGACGACGACCTGCGCGAGGCCTTGGCCGAGCAGTTGAACCTCCACGAGGAGTTCAAGACCCAGCAGGCAGCGACCGCTACGGACGGGGTGAGGATGGGGCGCGAGATCCGCGCCGACCTGATCCTGCTGGACGTCGACCTGCCCGACATGGACGGCCGCGAGGCCTGCCGCCTGTTGCGCAAGGACGGGGTCTCGACCCCGGTCATCATGCTGACGGCCCAGGCCGCCGACGCCGACGCCATCCTGGGCCTGGACGCAGGCGCCAACGACTATGTCACCAAGCCCTTCCGGTTCGCCGTGCTTCTGGCCCGAATCCGCGCCCATCTGCGCAGCCACGAACAGTCGGAAGACGCCGTCTTCTCCATCGGCCCCTATGAGTTCCGTCCTGCGGCCAAGGTGCTGATGGACGCCAAGGGCAAGAAGGTGCGGTTGACCGAAAAGGAAACCAACATCCTGAAATACCTCTACCGCGCCGGGGCCAAGCCCGTGTCGCGCGAGGAACTGCTGACCGAGGTCTGGGGCTATAACGCCGGCGTCACCACCCACACGCTGGAAACCCATATCTATCGGCTGCGCCAGAAGATTGAGCCCGAGCCCGGTCAGGCCCGGCTGCTGCTGACCGACGCGGGCGGCTATCGCCTTCAACCCTAGGCGTCCGCGCCTCGGCGGTGGATCGTGAAAATCGGCAGGAACAGGTGGACCAACGGGCCGATGGTCAAAGCGTAAAGCACCGTGCCCACGCCGACGGAGCCGCCCAGCAGCCAGCCCAGGGCGATGACGCTCAGCTCGATCGCGGTCCGGACCCATTTGACCGGCCAGCCCGTGCGGGCGACGATGCCTGTCATCAGGCCGTCGCGCGGGCCTGGCCCCAGGCCCGCGCCGATATAGGCCCCGCTGGCGACGCCGTTCAGCACGACGCCCGCGCCCAACAGGCCCGCCCGGACCGGTAGGCCCAGGTCAGACGGGATCCAGTCCAGACCGAAGTTCGCGACTGTGCCGATCACCAGAACATTGGCCACAGTCCCTACTCCAGGCCGCTGGCGCAGGGGAATCCACAACAGCAGCACGGCCATACCGATCAGATTGACCACCAGGCCGAAGCTGATTCCAGCCGGGCCGGCGAACCTCTCGAACACCCCCTGGTTCAGCACATCCCAGGGATCCAGCCCCAGATCGGCGCGAACGATCAGGGCGATGGACAGGCCGTAGAGGACGAGGCCAGCGAAGAGTTGGAGAAGGCGGCGGGTCATTTCGACGGTTTGCGCATAACTGGCCGCGCAAAAAAGGGCCAGTTATGGCATTCTGGCTTCATGTCCCCTCGCTCCATTGGCCTAGGCCCCCTTGTCCGCCATCTCGGCGTCTGGCGTTCGTCGGGGGCGGGCGCAGCCTACCGGCAGCTCGCCGCAGCGGTACGACTTCTGATCCTCGACGGGCGTCTGCCGCTGGCCGCCCGCCTGCCGGGCGAGCGCGAAGTGGCTCAGGCCCTGGGTTTGAGCCGTACGACCGTATCGGCCGCCTATGGGCGACTCCGGGATGACGGGTTTTTGGTCGGCGGACAGGGGGAGGCGGCGCGCACCAGTCTTCCGGCCGGGCCTGCCCCTCGCCAGCCGCAGCCAGACGGGTCGCCAAAGCCGGGGATGATCGATCTGACGGCCGCCGTCCTTCCCGCCGACCCCAATGTCCACGCCGCCTATGTGCGGGCGCTGGAGCGACTTCCCGCCAACCTGCCCGGCCATGGCTATGAGCCGGAGGGCCTCGAGGAACTCCGCGAGACCGTAGCCCAGGGCTATCGACGACGGGGCCTGGCGACGTCGCCAGGCCAGATCCTGATCACCCACGGCGCCCACAACGGGCTTGTTCATCTGTTGCGCCTGACCGTTCGACCCGGCGCCCCCGTGGTTTTCGACCACCCCACCTATCCTCAGGCGATCGACGCCATCCTGGCCGCTGGGGGGCGGCCGACGCCGGTCGCCTTGCCCGACGATGGCGACGGCTGGGACGTGGACAGTCTGGTTTCGGCCTGTCGGAGCAGCGGCGCGCCGATGGCCTATCTGGTGCTGGACCATAACAATCCGACCGGCCGGATGATGCGCGCCCCAGACCGCGCCCGGCTTGTGGCCGGCCTGAAGGGCTCGGAGACCCTGCTGGTGCTGGACGAGACCCTGGTCGAGCTGACGCTCAGCGGCCCGCCGGCGCTCACCGCCTCGGCGGTGGACGCCCCGCGTGTGGTGCGGCTGGGCTCCATGTCGAAAAGCGTCTGGGGCGGTCTCCGCATCGGCTGGATCCGCGCCGACCGCGCCGTGATTCAGCGCCTGGCCCAGAGCCGCGCCAGTTTCGATCTGGGCGTTCCGATCCTCGAACAGCTGGCCGCCGTGGAGCTGTTGACCGACGGCGGCGCGGCCCTCGCGGCGCGACGGCCCCTGTTGCGGGCGCGGCGGGACCACCTTCGGGCGCAACTGGCGCAGCATCTGCCAGACTGGACTTGCCCCCGTCCTGCAGGGGGGCTGTCGCTCTGGGTGCGACTTCCTGCGCCGATCAGCTCCGCTCTGACGGCTCAGGCCGAGACCGATGGGCTGAGGCTAGCGGCCGGGCCACGCTTCGGGATCGACGGCGCCTTCGAACAACGCCTGCGCCTGCCCTACACCCTGCCTGAGCGCGAACTGCAACAGGCCGTGGAACGACTGGCGCGCGGGGTTAAGGCTCTGAAGCGCAAGACCAGACCGACGGCCACGACCCACAGCCGCTCGGTCCCTGTCTATTGAAGCCGTGGCGGAAGGTTTGAGGGCGGCGGCTGAACGCCGCCGCCCTCTGTCATGTCTGCCTCGGTTCCGACGTCCGCGCCTTAGAAGGTGGCGTTGACACTGACCTGGAAGACCCGACCGGTTTCCAGATATCCGCCCTTGCGGTCGGGCGAGACATAGCGTTCGCCCGCGCCGACGGTCGACCAACGGGTGGGTTCGTCAGTCAGATTGCGGACCGCCGCCCCGACTTCCAGACCCGGCGCCAGGGTGAGGGCCACGCCCAGGTTCAGCTCCTTGGACGGCTGGATGTAGATGTCCGGCTGGCTGTCCTGAACCGTGTCCAGACGCCGACCGGTGTGGTTGTACCAGAGGCTGGCGCGCACCGGCCCATGCTCATAACCGGCTTCCAGATTGTACATCAGCTCGGGCGCCTGGGGCAGGTCGCTCTCGCGCGTCACCGTCGAGGAAAGGCGGTATTCGGCGCGGGTCTGCTGATAGGTCAGGTTTCCGCCAAACGACACGCCTTCCAGCCAGCCATCAACCGGAAGCGCGTAATGGCCGCCCAGTTCGACGCCGGTGGCCGAGCCGCCCAAACCGTTGAACGGCTTGATCATGATCACCCCGTCGCTGGTCTCGTTCGTCCCATTCCGCAGGGCGGTCGGCACGACGATATTGTCCAGATCCTTGTGGTAGACGGCCAGCTGCAGATTGGCGCCGACGGCGTACCATTCCAGGCCCAGGTCATAGCTCCAGCCCTCGACCGGTTTCAGGTCCGGGTTCGGTTGGCTGATGCTGATGATGTCGTTGGTGACGGGATCGCGGCTGACGGTGGTGGGTCCCGCCAGCTGGCCGCCCGAGGGGCGGCTGTAGCTGGAGCGGGCCGCTGCGCGCACCACGAGGGCGTCATTGGGACGCCAGGCGGCGACGACGCTGGGATCGACATGGTCGTAATCCCGGTCAGCCGTGGCGAAGCGGGCGCCGTCCGCGTCCTTGACGAAGAAACGGGCTTCGAAGTGATTGTCCTCGTAGCGGACGCCGGGGGTGACCTCCAGTGCGCCGCCGGCCAGCTTCAGCGTGGCGACGGCAAAGGCGGCCGAGCGGTCTTCCTGGCTGTCCGACAGGCCTTGGTTCAGCTTTTCTTGAGAGACCGTGACCGTCGAGCCGTACAGATCCAGCTCATGCTCCACGAAGCGACGATCCACCAGTTTGACTGGGCGCACCGTGCCGTGCCCCATGAAGTCGGTGATCAGTTGGCCGGGCGTCGCGCCGATCGAGGGGCCGTCCACAGCGCCGGCCTGAAGGGAGGTGCGGAATTTGTAGCGGGTGTCGTCCGGCGTCAGGCTGCGGCCGTCCTGGTCCGCCGTTTCATAAAGTCCGCCGATCGAGGCGCTGGCGAGCAGGCCCGAGCCCGTCCAGGTCAGATCGCCCTTTACCGTCTTCTTGACCTCGGACAGATAGCTGTAGCCGCGTTGGACATAGATCTGGCTGGGGCGGTCCTGGCTGGCGACATAGGCGGTCGCTCCGGACGACAGGACCGGCATCGGCCAGCGGGCGTCAGACAGGTCGATCTTCAGCCCCTCGGACGAGACGCCGGTATTGCCGGGCGCGCCATTGTAGGCGACGCCGCGCCAGGCGGCTTCGATCGAGTTAGGCGAGTCCAGTCGACCGTCGGCGTAGGCGGCTTCCAGTGAGGCGGTGAAGCCGCCAAACCTCAGCTTGCCGCCCGTCTGGACCGACAGCAGTTCCTGCTCGACGTCCTCCACACGGAAATAATTGGCCGGGTTGATGCCGTAGGGCGTGTAGTCGCCGGCGGCGTTGTAGTTGGCGCCCCCCGGATTGGAAGCGGCATTGGGATTGGTCTGACCCGACGTCCGCTCGCTGCGCAGCCCCGTCTGATTCATCGTATTGGTGTTGGTGTAGGTCGCATAATTGACCCGCGCGAACAGGTCCAAGGGCTGGGTGCGATAGTCCAGAGCCGCCGTTGCGCCATAGCGTTCGACGGTGGAGTTGAAGAAGTTCCACTGCAGACCGTCCGCCGATAAGGCGTTTTCATTGTCGCGCGCCGAACCGACATTGCCCTTTGAGGTCTTGTAGTCGTTCTGAACCGCGGCGCTCTCGGCGGCGCTGCTCTTTTGCTCGTAATAGGCTGCGGCATAGACGCCCAAGCGGCCGTCGGCGAACCGACGCGACATATCCAGGCCGATCGCGCCGCCCAGGCCGTCTTGGCCGCGATCCTCGGCCAGTTCGGCCATCTGTCCCACCGCGCGCAACCGCAGCGTCTGGTCGCCGAAGTCGAAGGCGGACGGGGTGACAAGATTGACGATGCCGGCGATGGCGTCGGCGTCGAACGCCGCGTTCGGCGTCTTGTCGATTCCGATCGCCTGGATCGCGAACGGGCTGAAGAGGTTCAGCGAAATGGAACGACCACCCGCCGTCTGGGGCAGACGCAGGCCGTCCAGCGTATAGGCGTTGAAACTGGTGCCGAAGCCGCGGATGGCGACGTACTGGGCCTCGCCCGTCGCCGACTGGTTCCGACCCTGGTCCTGGCTGACCGAGACGCCGGGCAGCCGCTTGGCCAAGTCGGCGATATTGGTCTGGGGGTTCAGGCTGATGTCGCCGACGGCGACGGAGTCAACGACGCCGACAGCGGCCCTTTCCTGTTCAAGCACCGTCTGGGCGCGTCGGGCGCCGGTCACCACGATGTCCTGAAGCGTCGTGCCTTCGGACTTGTCTTGCGTCGATGCAGTGGAACTGGATTGGGCCAGCGCCGAACCTGCGCTCAGGGCGATGAGGCTGGTGGCGGCGCACAGCAGGGCGCGCCGGGCGAGCGAACCGGAATAGGTCATAGATCATCCAATGAAAAGCGCCGTCCCCCTCGGGCGGCGCGGTCCATTTAGGGCGGCTCCATGACCGCCAAATACCGATCGTGTTTCAATAAGGTAAAGCTTGTAAGATGCTTGAGATGGTCTGCCCCGAGCGGCCGCCGTCCGTCATCTCCGTCCTCGCGGCGTTCAGACGTCCAGATCGACCGTGACCGGGGCGTGATCCGACGGGCGGTCCCATTCGCGGACGTCGTCGTGGATTCGGGCGGTGTCCTTGACCACGGCTGGGGTGAGGCCCGGCGAGGTCCAGATGTGGTCCAGGCGGAGGCCGCGATTGGACTTGCGGAAGTCGGCGGCGCGATAGCTCCACCAGCTGGCCAGCTTTTGCGGCTCCGGGAATCGGTCCCGCAGCACGTCGGCGAAGCCGCCTGTGGCCTGGAGCCGGTTCAGGGTCTCGACCTCGATCGGCGTGTGGCTGACGATCTTGGACATGTAGCGATGGTTGAAGACGTCGCCCTCGCCCGGGGCGATGTTGAAGTCGCCGGCCATGACCAGGGGGCGCGACTTGTCCTGCTTGGCGACGATGGCGGTCAGCTGTTCGTAAAAGTCCATCTTGTGATCGAACTTGGGGTTCAGGGTCCGATCAGGGACGTCCCCGCCGGCGGGGATATAGAAGTTCTGAACATCGAGCCCGGCGACCTGGGCGGATACGCAGCGCGCATGGCCCAGTTTGCAGACCTGGAAGGTGTCGCTGTCCTCCAGCGGCAGGCGCGAGGCGATGGCCACCCCGTGCCAGCCCTTCTGGCCGGCCACGCGCAGGTGGGGCATTCCCATGTCCTCAAAGGCGGCGCGCGGAAATTGATCGGTCGTGCACTTGATCTCCTGCAACAGCAGGACGTCGGGCGCGCGTTCGGCGACGAACCGGGCGACCTGGTCGATGCGCAGGCGGACGGAGTTGATGTTCCAGGTGGCGAGGCGAAGGGTCATGCCCCGCCATAGCAGGCCTCGGCGCATAAAAAAGGCCCGGCCGCTACGGGCCGGGCTTATAAAAGGTGATCGTCTCTCTCGCCGCCGGGAGGGGGATGCATCCGAGGCGGTAGAACGGCCGCCGCCGCTCTGTGCTTCTAATGTCACGGCAAAAAGAAAAGGTCAAATTGTCATATTTGATGTTTGGCTGTGATTATCCGGCAACGGACGGATAGTGTTGACCCTTGAAGCCAGACTCAGTTGCGGCCGGGGCGACGGGTCGGGTCCCGGAGCTGAAACAGGCTGGAAGCCAGGTTCGAGGCCGGCTGAAGCGCAGTCAGTTGGGTGCGGGTGCGGGAGCCCTGTGCGTCCGTAATGGTCCATTCATGCAGCCGCATCGGATCGCCGGCGAAGGCCAGAACGACCGCGCCGTCGTTGGGACGACCGGAATCGCGCGCGGTGATCGCGAAGGCGCCGGAGCTCATCCGCGTGACACGGTCGATGCGGACGCCCTGGTCCAGACGGACATTGCGCGCCAGGAAGGTGGACAGGGGCGTGCGGCCCAGAGGCACCTGCTGGAAATTGTTGAGGCGCGGGTCATAGCGTTTGACGTTGTAGCCGTCCGACACCACCAGAAGTCCGGCCGGACTGGTGTATTCGAACCTCATCTTGCCCGGACGCTGCAGATAGAAACGGCCTTCACGACGTTGACCGCCCGGACCCGTCTCGACGAAGGTCCCCTGGGCCGAGGTCAGCGCCTGCAGATAGGCTTGAGCCTGCTGCACCACGGCGCGGTCTTCGGCGGACAGGTTGGACTGGGCCTGGACCGTATCGAAGACGCCAAGCGCCGCGAAGCCGGTCAGGAGGCCTGCGCCCAACAGCAGCCGACGGCGCTGGAAATCGGCGGGGGCGAGGGCGAGGGTCTTGGCGTGGGCGGTCATGAAGTCAGTCTCCCGTTCGGGACGGTTGTCGATCCTGCCGTCTTGCCCGGTCGGCTTGGCGTCGGAATGACGCGAGCCTGACCATATTCCGGCGCTCCGATGAAGCCCTGTTCATCGAAATGCTGAAGCTTGCGACGGCAGCGGGAGGGGTAACGGCCTTGGACGTCGCCTGTTCCGAAGCGGCGTCACGCCATCGGCGGCGGGCCGGCCAGGACATCGCGCTTGCCGGCGTGGTTGGCGGGGCTGACCACGCCTTCCTGCTCCATCCGCTCGATCAGCGAGGCGGCGCGGTTGTAGCCGATCTGCAGCCGGCGCTGGACGTAGCTGGTCGAGGCCTTGCGGTCGCGCGTCACCACGGCCACGGCGCGGTCATACAGGTCATCGCCCGAGCCGCCGCCCCCGTCATCCATCGCCCCGTCTGCATCGCCGTCCGGTTCGTCGGTGATCAGGTCCAGATAGTCGGGCTCGGCCTGGGCCTTCAGGTGTTTGCAGACGTCCTCGACTTCCTTGTCGTCGACGAAGGGGCCGTGCAGGCGGGTGATCCGCCCGCCGCCGGCCATATAGAGCATGTCGCCCTGGCCCAGCAGCTGTTCGCCGCCCTGTTCGCCCAGGATGGTGCGGCTGTCGATCTTGGACGTGACCTGGAAGGAGATCCGGGTCGGGAAGTTGGCCTTGATGGTGCCGGTGATGACGTCGACCGACGGGCGCTGCGTCGCCATGATCAGGTGAATGCCGGCGGCGCGGGCCATCTGGGCCAGGCGCTGGACCGCGCCCTCGACGTCCTTGCCGGCGACCAGCATCAGGTCGGCCATCTCGTCCATGACCACGACGAGGAAGGGCAGGGGCTCGGGCCGGATCTTCTCGGATTCATAGACCGGGCGGCCCTGATCGTCGAAGCCGGTCTGGACCGTGCGCTCGAAATGCTCGCCCTTCGCTTGAGCTTCGCGGGCGCGCTCGTTGTAGGAGGCGATGTTGCGCACGCCCAGTTTGGACATGCGGCGATACCGATCCTCCATCTCGCGCACCGTCCATTTCAGGGCGACGACGGCCTTCTTCGGATCGGTGACGACCGGGGCCAGCAGGTGCGGGATGCCGTCATAGACCGACAGCTCCAGCATCTTGGGGTCGATCATGATGAAGCGGCACTCGGCCGGGCTGTGGCGATACAGGATCGACAGGATCATGGCGTTGACCCCGACCGACTTGCCCGAGCCGGTGGTGCCGGCGATCAGCAGGTGGGGCATGCGGGCCAGGTCGGCGACATAGGGTTCGCCGCCGATGGTCTCGCCCAGGGCCAGGGGCAGCAGATGGCCCTTCTTGTCGTATTCGGCGCTGGACAGCAGGTCGCGCAGATAGACGGTCTCGCGCTTGGCGTTGGGCAGTTCGATGCCGATGGCGTTGCGGCCCTGGACCACCGAGATGCGGCAGGCGCGCGCGGACATGGAGCGCGCGATGTCGTCGGCCAGGGCCACGACGCGGCCGTGTTTCACGCCGGGAGCGGGGACCAATTCGTAGAGTGTGACGACAGGGCCGGGTCGAATCTGGTCGATCACGCCGCGCACGCCGAACTCCTGCAGCACGCCTTCCAGCATTTTGGCGTTCTGCTTCAGCGAGTGCTCGTCCACCGAGGCGACGCGCTGGGCCGGCTTGGTCAGTATGCCCAGGGGCGGCAGGTCGAAGGCGCCTTCTGGCCGAACGAAGTCGAAGGCCTGCTGGTCTGTGTCGTCCTTGCGGGCCTTGGGCGCCTTGGGCGCAGCGACGCGGGGCTCGATCGGCCGGGCGGCCGAGGGGCGGGGCGCCGCCTGAGTCGGTTCGTCTTCCCACGGGGGCAGGTCGTCATAGGCGGTCTGAGGGGTGTCGGCCGAACCGGAGTCCGTCGCGACATCGTCGAGGCTTGCGGCTGCGCGAGGTTCGGCTTTGGGCTTGGCCGCGGCGCGGGGGCGGGGCGTCTTGACCGCAGGGGCGGGGGGGGCGGGCGGACGACGCAGCGATCGACCCCAGTGCAGGGCGTCCACGAAATCCATAGCCCGCAGGCCGATGGCGAAACCGGTCAGCCACAGGCCGCCGATCAGGAAGACCAGGCCGGCGATGATCCGTCCGCCGGGAATGCGCAGGGCGCCTATGCCCTGGGCCGTCAGACCTGTGAAGGCGTCGCCCCACAGACCGCCCAGTCCGGCGGCCAGGGGCCAGGCGGCGGGCGCGGCCAGGGCGGCGAGGGCGCCGGACAGCAGTAGCACCCCGCCCGTCGCGGCCAGAGCCTTCAACGGCGTCGGCTTCAACCGCTGCTGGATGGCGTCGCCGACCGCACGGGCCAGACCAAAGGCGACCAGCAGCAGGGCGGCGGGCCAGGCGGCCAGACCCAGCGACTGCATGAACAGATCGGCGAACAAAGCGCCATTGGCGCCCAGCCAGTTGGTGGTCGGCAGGCTGGAAGCCGCGTTCAGGCTGGCGTCCGCAGGGTTCCACGAGATCAGGGCGACCAGAAGCAGGGTCGCCAGCAGGGCCTGTAGCATGCCCCGGAAGCGCACCACGAAGGGCGCGCCCCACAGGATGCGGGCGCTGATCCAGGCCTGACGGCCGACGGCGAGGGCGGTGGACATGAAAGGCGTGACCTTCCGGGCGGCTGACGTTCGACCGCCCTTGTCGCACCTTCAGGGTTAAGAGGTTGTTTACCAGCCGGCTCAAGCCGTCAGACGATCACCGCCTCGACCGAGCGGCGCGGGGACAGAGGCAGGGTCGGGCCGTAGCCAAGCCGCAGCACCAGGTTCGGGCGCTTGTCGCCCTCACCGACCAGGGCGGCCAGTTCAGGGCGCAGGGCCGCGACCTCGACCGGCTGATTGACGAAGGCGTGGCGAAGCCCCAGGCCCGTCGCAGCCAGCATCAGTCTCTGGCAGGCCCGGCCGACGGCGATCCAGTGGGCGGGATCGGATCGTTCCGCCACGAAGACGGCCACGGCGGCGGACGAGGCGATCTGGGCCTCGTAGCGGGTGTTTTCGCTCGCGGCTGTAAAGAACCGGTCGAAAGCGAGCCGGCCCAGGCCATCGGGCAGGACGGGACTGCCGCTGGACGCCGAAAACAGGCCGTCGCCCTGGCGCAGGGCCGCGCGGGGATTGAAGCGCAGCCAATGTTTCAACTCGGCCATGAAGGCGGGATCGGCCATCTGGGCGGTGTTGCCGGCGACCACCAGTTCGCGGACGCGATCCAGGCTGGGCCGGTCGGTCAGAAGATGAAAGGCGACGCCGGGCGCCGTGGTCGCCTGACGCAGTCGGGCCAGCGCGCTCGGCGGTATGGGATGGCCGTCATAGATGGTGCGGCTGGAGCGTCGAGCTGGAATGGCGGCGAACAGGGGATCCGGTTGGGCGGCTCCGGAGGTGAAGCTGTAGCGCAGGCTGCGTCCGTCAGCGCCCAAAGCCAGTTCGCCGGGGCGGCCGGTCGCGGCGGCGGCGATGCGCAAATTCTCGGCCGCACAGCCCAGGCTGACAAACAGATGGTGGTCATCGGGATCGACCGCCGGCGTCCGGCGGGTCAGGTCGGGCAGGATATCGACAGCGCCGTCGGAGAGGCGAAAGCGCCAGGGTTGGGTGTTGTGACCGCTGGCCGCCAGGGCGGCGTAGCGGACCAGTTCAGTCACGGGGGGAGCGTCCGTCAGGGGCGCGCGAAACCGGGCCGTGAGACGGTCGTAGTCGCCGCTTGATCCTGTGGATGTCCGCCAAGCGACGCCGCCCGCCGCGCCCAGGGCGAGCGTTGCGCCGGCGCCGATCAGAATCCGTCGTCTGTTCATCCTGGCCTCCTGCCGCGCTATCCGTGGGGCAGTCGTCGGGCGAAAGCCTTGACCGAGGTCAAGGCCTGTCGGCGTTGCGACGATTTCCCGTCTGGACGTTTCGGTCTTCGGGCGCGACAAGCCTGCCATGGCAGACACCGAACGCTACGACATCATCATCGCCGGTGCGGGGTTGAGCGGGGCGGCGTTCGCCCTGGCGGCGGCCCAGGCCGGGTTGAAGGTGGTCCTGGTCGATCCGCAGCCCTTCAGCGCACAACTTGCGCCGACGTTCGACGGCCGTTCGACGGCCGTGGCCTTTTCGACCTTCCGCATGTTGGACGCCCTGGGCCTGGGCCAGTCCCTGCGGCCCCACGCCTGCCGGATGGACCATATCCTGGTGACCGACGGCCGTCGGCCGGGCGCGGCCAGCCGGTCGGCCTCGCCGGCCTTCCTGCGGTTCGACGCCGACGAGATCGGCGGGCGCACGGGCGGCGAGCCGCTGGGCTATATGGTCGAGAACCGCCGCATCCGCGTCGCCCTTGCCGAGGCGGTGACGGCGGCGGGGATCGAGGTGCGGGCGCCGGCCTCCGTCGCCAGTGTCCAAACCGACGCCGGCACGGCGACCGTGACCCTGGCGGACGGCGCGACCCTGATTGCGTCTCTGGTGGTGGGGGCGGAAGGGCGGGGTTCGACGGTTCGACGGGCCGCCGGCATAGACACCGTCGGCTGGGCCTACGGCCAGAGCGGGGTGGTGGCCACGGTGCGGCTGGGCCGCGATCATGGCAATGTCGCCCACGAATATTTCCTGCCCAGCGGCCCCTTCGCCATCCTGCCGCTGACGGATCAACGCGCGAGCCTGGTCTGGACCGAGACGACACGCCGGGCCGAGGCCCTGCGCGACGCCTCCGACGCAGCCTTCCAGTCCCATCTGATGCGGCGGTTCGGCGATTTTCTGGAGGATGTCACGGTCGAGGGGCCGCGTTTCGTCTATCCGCTGTCGCTCAGCCTGGCCGAGAAGATCGTCGCGCCGCGCATCGCCCTGATCGGCGACGCGGCCCACGGCGTGCACCCGGTGGCCGGCCAGGGCTTGAACATGGGCTTGAAGGACGCGGCGGCCCTGGCGGAGGTGCTGGCCGAGGCCGCGCGTCTGGGCGAAGATATCGGGGCCGAGACGGTGTTGGAACGTTACGCCCGCTGGCGCCGGTTCGACACGGCGGCCCTGGCGGCGGGGTTCGACGCCTTCGTGCGGCTGTTCTCCAACGACATCGCCCCGGTGCGGATCGCGCGCGACCTCGGCATGGCGGCGGTCAATCGCATCGGGCCTTTGCGCCGGGCCTTCATGCAGGAAGCCGGCGGTGCGACTGGGGATTTGCCGAAGCTGCTGCGCGGCGAGGCGGTCTAGTTCAGCCGCAGCCGCACGCGTTCGAAGGTCGAACTGCGCCGCGCCTCCTCGACGCCGTCCAGGCCGTGGGCGCGAGACAGGGCCTGGAGCGAGCCGGTCAGGGCGCCCTGTTTCTCGCGTGCGGCGGCGACGTCCAGCCAGGGCCGATGATCGTCGGGGTCCAGCAGGGCGCGGCGCAGGGCCGAGCGTTCGGCGGCGTCATAGTCGCGGCTGTGGATGGCGCGGCTGAACAGCATGTTCTGCAGCCGGATCAAGGTCTGGCGGTCGGTCACCGGCGCCATCAGTATGTCCAGACGGTCGGCGACATGCGGCGTCAACCCGGCGCGTAAGGCGCGGCGCGTCAGTTCGCTGGGCATGACCAGCCGCCCCTGACTGAAGGGGTCCAGGGCCACCGGTCCCTCGGCCGTCTCGACACGGACCAGAAAATGGCCCGGGAAATCCACACCCGCCGCCTTGAGCCCCGCCGCCTTGGCCGCGTGCAGATAGAAGACCGCAAGCGCCGCCGACAGGCCGCGCCGACGTTCGGCCACTGCAATGATGTCGGTGTTGTCGGGATGGTCGTAGTGCAGCAGGTCGCCGTTCAGCCGCAGGTCGGCCGCCATGGTCTCGGACAGGGCGTCGTCGGGACCTTCTGCGCCGATCCGTTCCTTCAGCCGTTCGCAGGCGCCGTGGGCCAGGGTGCGGACGGGCTCGGAGTCGCGCAACGGGTCGTCATGGATGGCGCAGGCGATCGCGGCCTCCAGCAGGGGAAAGCCGTCGTCGCCGGCCGCTCCGGCCGACGTCAGGATGGCCTCGGCCTTCTCCCGCGTCATGCGATCCTTTCAGCCCCCGCCGTGTCTCTGGACGCCGCGAAGATGACGCGGAAACCGGCCAGGAGCCAGCGCCACCATATCAATTCTCAAATCAAGAGGTTGCAGGGCCGGCCGATTGCGCCGGACGGCCTCGCCCGCCGCGATCAGTCGATCATGCTGGGCCGGCTTCAGCGCCAGGAGGGCGGCGTTCAGGGTGGTGCGTCGCTTGACCTCGACCACGGCCAGAATACGGCCGCGTCGCGCCAGCAGGTCGATTTCACCGGACCGGGTCTTCAGGCGGAAGCCCAGCACCTGATAGCCCTTGAACATCAGCCACAGGGCGGCGACCCATTCCGCCGCATGGCCGGCCTTGAAGGCCGCGCCGCCCTTGGCCTGACGCCACGCCGCCTTGGGGCGTCGCTTCGGCGCCGGGCGGGGCAGGCGGGCGTTCACTTGCCCTGGAGCTCCAGAGCCCGGCGGTACAGAGGCTTGCGGGGTAGGTCCAGGGCGCGCGACACCTCTGACGCCGCTTCGCCGGGCGCCAGACGGGTCAGGGCCTCGGCCAGGGCCGCATCGGCATCGGCGGCCGAGGCGACCTCGGCTTCGCCGGGACCGACCACCACGACGATCTCGCCCTTGGGACCGTCGAGTTTGGGATGGACGGCCAGTTCGTCCAGCGGGCCGCGCACGCATTCCTCGAACAGCTTCGTCAGTTCGCGGGCCACGGCGGCGGGGCGCGGACCCAGGACGGCGGCCATATCCGTCAGACTGTCGCGCAGACGCGGCCCGCTCTCGAAGAAGACCAGGGTCTGGCGCTGGCTTTTCAGGTCTTCCAGCATCGACTTGCGGCCGGCGGTCTTGGGCGGCAGGAAGCCGGCGAACAGGACCCGGTCGGCGGGCAGGCCGGCGATGCACAGGGCGGCCAGCAGGCTGGACGGACCGGGGATCGGATGGACCGGCAGGCCCGCGGCGATCACGGCCCGGGCGACGACGAAGCCGGGGTCCGACACCAGAGGGGTGCCGGCGTCGGAGACCAGGGCCACGACCTCGCCGTTCCTCAGACGTTCGATGGCCAGTTCGGCGGCGCGGCTGGAGGCGTGATCATCGCAGCGTTCCAGCTTGGCCTTAAGCCCGTATGCGGTCAGGAGCTTGGCGGTGACGCGGGTGTCCTCGGCCAGGACCAGGTCGGCGGCGGCCAGGACGTCCAGCGCCCTGAGCGTCATGTCGCGCAGGTTCCCGATCGGCGTCGCCACCAGATAGAGACCCGGCTCCACCCGCCGGGGCGGGGGGGCGGTGGGCGGGAAGGGGCCGGGTTCGCTCATGATCAGACGGTGGGGGGCACCGCAGTGGTGGTCTTCTCGACCGCCGCTGCGGGCGGCCGCGGCGCCGAGGTCAGGCCCGATCCCTGGAAGGCGGGACCGGCGTCATAGGCGGCGAAGGTGGCGGCGGTGATGATCTCACTGACCGAGGCGCCCAGGGAAACGATCTGCACCGGCTTCTCCAGCCCGACCAGCAGCGGGCCGATCACCGTGGCGCCGCCCAGGGCCTGGACCAGTTTGGTCGAGATGGCGGCTGAATGAATGGCGGGCATGACCAGGACGTTGGCCGGCTTGGTCAGGCGGTTGAAGGCGTAGGCGGAGTGGCCCTTGGGATCCAGGGCGACCTCGGGCGGCATTTCGCCCTCGTATTCGAAATCGACGCCCTTCTTGTCCAGGATGCGGATGGCCTCGCGCACCTTTTCGGCCCGGTCGCCAGGCGGATTGCCGAAGGTCGAATAGCTGAGGAAGGCGACGCGCGGATTGCGGCCCAGCCTGCGCACGGTCTCGGCCGCCTTGACGGCGATGTCGGCCAGTTCGGCGGCGTCCGGCAGTTCGTGGATGGTGGTGTCGGCCACGAACAGGGTGCGGCCCTTGGCCAGCAAGATCGACAGGCCGATCAGGGTGTCCTCGACGTCCAGCACGCGCTGGACCTCCTTCAGGGCCATGTTGAAGTTGCGGGTCACGCCCGCGACCATGGCGTCGGCCCGACCCTTGGCCACCAGGGTGGCGGCGAAATAGTTGCGGTCCTGGTTGATCATCCGCGCGACGTCGCGGCGCAGATAGCCCCGGCGCTGCAGCTTTTCGTACAGCCAGTCGGTGTCCTCGACATTGTGTTCGGAGACGCGGGCGTTCGTGATCTCAATGCCCAGGTCATCGAAATTAAGACCGGCCTCTGCGGCGTTCTGACGGATCAGATCCTCGCGGCCGACCAGGATGGGCGTGCCCAGATCGGCCTGTTTGAAGCCCCAGGCGGCGCGGATGACCGCCAGTTCTTCGCCCTCGGCGAAGACGACGCGCTTGTTCGGCCCGCCGCGCACCGCCGAGTTGATCTTCTGCATCAGGGCGGCGGACGGATCGACGCGCGAGCGCAGGGCGTTGCGATAGACGTCCATGTCCTCGATCTGGACGCGGGCCACGCCGGTATCCATCGCCGCCTGGGCGATGAAGGGCGGGATGTACCAGATCAGGCGCGGGTCGAACGGGGTGGGGATGATATAGTCGGGGCCGAACTTCAGCTTGCGGCCGCGATAGGCGGCGGCCACCTCGTCGGGCACATCCTCGCGGGCCAGGGCCGCCAGGGCCTGGGCGCAGGCGACCTTCATCTCGTGGTTCACCCGACGGGCGCGCACATCCAGGGCGCCCCGGAACAGATAGGGGAAGGCCAGGACGTTGTTGACCTGGTTCACATAGTCCGAGCGGCCGGTGGCGATGATGGCGTCGGACCGGACTGACTTGACGTCTTCCGGCGTGATCTCGGGATCGGGGTTGGCCATGGCGAAGATGATCGGATTGGGGGCCATGGAGGCCACCATCTCCTTGGTGATCGCGCCCTTGGCCGACAGGCCCAGGACGACATCGGCCCCGACCATGGCCTCGGCCATGGTGCGCAGGGGGGTGTCGGTGGCGTGGGCGGCCTTCCACTGGTCCATGCCGTGTTCGCGGCCCTGATAGACGACGCCGTCCCGATCGCAGATGACGGTGTTCTCGGCCTTGACCCCGGCGGCCTTCATCAGGGCGATCGAGGACAGGCCGGCCGCGCCCGCGCCCGACAGAACCACCTTGACCTCGTCCAGCCGTTTTCCGGCGACGTGGCAGGCGTTGATCAGGCCGGCGGTCGAGATGATGGCCGTGCCGTGCTGGTCGTCATGGAAGACGGGGATGTCCAGCAGGTCCTGAAGCTCGCTTTCGATGACGAAGCACTCGGGGGACTTGATGTCCTCCAGATTGATGCCGCCCCAGGTGTCGCCGATGTTCTTGACGACGGTGATGAATTCGTCGGGATCGGTGGTCTTGACCTCGACGTCGAAGCTGTCGACGTCGGCGAAGCGCTTGAACAGGACCGACTTGCCCTCCATCACCGGCTTGGAGGCCATGTGGCCCAGATTGCCCAGGCCCAGGATGGCGGTGCCGTTGGAGATGACGGCGACCAGATTGCCCTTGGACGTATATTCGTAGGCCTTGTCCGCATCGGCGGCGATGGCAAGGACCGGCACGGCCACGCCCGGCGAATAGGCCAGCGACAGGTCCCGCTGGGTCGCCATCGGCTTGGTCGGGGCCATCGAGATCTTGCCCGGGGTCGGGAAGAGGTGGAAGTCCAGCGCCTCCTGGTCGGAGAAGGTCTGTTTTTCGGTTTGATCGGGCATCGGGGGCGTCCAGGTCGTCAGCGGGGCTGTAACCGTTCGTGTCCTAGAGTGTGGGAAGGGCCGCGCCAAGCCTTGACGCCCCGGAAGGTTCACAGACCGGGTCGCAAGTTTACGTTCGCGTCAGCGTCAATCCGCACGCGGTCTTCAGAAGGCAAGGGTTCCGGTACGCTCGATTTCAACCGGCCCGGTCATCAGAACATGGTCCGTCGCCGGGTCCCAGTCGATCACAAGCTCGCCGCCGTCGACGACCACCGTGGCCTTGCGATCGGTCAGGCCGCGCCGGGCCGCCGCCACCTGGGCCGCGCAGGCGCCGGTGCCGCAGGCCTTGGTCAGGCCGGCGCCCCGTTCCCAGACGCGCAGACGGATATGGTCGCGGTCAAGGACATGGGCGAAACCGACATTCACGCCTTCAGGAAACAGCGGGTGGTGCTCGACCAGAGAGCCCGAGCCGGTGACGAAGCCGTCGTCCTGGCGGTCGGTGAAGAAGACCACGTGCGGATTGCCCATCGAAACGGCGCCGGGCGTGTGCAGCAGAGGGGCGTCGATGGGGCCGACCTGAAGCTCGATGCCGCGGGTGTCCATTTCCTCGGCCAGGGGCACCTGGGTCCAGTCGAGCCGGGGCTTGCCCATATCGACCGTGACCCGGCGGTCGCCCGCGCGCGTGGCGGTGGTGGGGCCGGCTGCGGTGTCGATCGTGACCCTGTCGCCGCCGTCGGCCTCCATCAGCAGCCAGCCGACGCAGCGCAGGGCGTTGCCGCAGGTCTCCACCATGGAGCCGTCGGCGTTCCACACCCGCATGAAGGCGTCGGCCGTCTCGGACGGTTCGATGGCGATCAACTGGTCGAACCCCTCGCCCGTGGCGCGGTCGGCCAGAGCGCGGATCTGGTCCTCGGTCGGACGAAACGGCGTTTCCAGCGCGTCGATGACGATGAAGTCATTGCCGGCGCCGTTCATCTTGATGAAAGGACGGGTCATGCAGGCCATATAGGCCTATCCCCGTCGTCCGGAAACCACTGTGTCCCAGAGCGAAACCGACCCCAAGGACGGCCTGAGGCTGCGCGCGCGGCTGCGATACCTGTATCACGGCGGCCAGCCGGCGGCGGTGAAGTTCCGGTTGACGGTCATCGTCATCGACTTCGCCATCATCGCCTTCTTCCTGGCGGCGCCGATCCTGAAGAACATGGGCTGGGCCTTCTATGTGCTCGACTATCTGATCGCCGCCCTGCTGGCGATCGATCTGGCGGCGCGGGCCTACGCCTATTCCGACATCAAGGACTGGCTGAAGCGGCCGATCGTCTGGCTGGACCTGTTCATTCTGGCGACCCTGCTGTTCCCGGCCTGGCTGTTCAATCTCGGCTTCCTGCGGATGCTGAGGCTGTGGACCCTGCTGAACTCGGACTTCTTCTGGCGCACGGTCGGCGCGCGGTTCGACGACACCCGGGTCGAGGGGATCGTGCGCGCGCTTTCGGGTCTGGTCACCTTCGTCTTCGTCGTGACCGGCTTCGTCTATGCGACCTTCCGGGGTCATGACGGGATCAGCGGCTATATCGACGCCCTCTATTTCACCGTGGCGACCCTGACGACGACCGGGTTCGGCGACGTCACCCTGCCGGGGCCGCTGGGCAAGCTTCTGTCCATCGCCATCATGCTGGTGGGGATCACCCTGTTCCTGCGTCTGGCCCAGGCCCTGATCAAGCCGCACAAGGTTCGTTTCCCTTGCGACCGATGCGGCCTTCAGACCCACGACCCCGACGCCGTTCACTGCAAGGCCTGTGGAAACCTGATCTGCATCCCGGACGAGGGCTGAGACAAAGATGACAAAACCGTAAGGGCGGATTCGTCGCCTTGCCGCAGGGCGGGCCGCCGTTAAGGTGCCCGTCTTCAATTCCGGGGACTGTCCATGATCCGCTCATCCGCCGCCGTGCTCGCGGCCCTTCTCGCCTCCACCAGCCTGACGTCGGTATCCATGGCCCAGACCGCTTCCTCCGCTCCCGCCTTCGCAACCAGCGAGGCGAGCGACCCCTATGTCTGGCTCGAGGACGTCGAGGGCGCGCGGGCCATGGCCTGGGTCAAGGAACACAACGCTCATTCGCTGGGCGTGCTGCAGGGCGACCCCCGCTATGAGCCCCTGCACCAGCAGGCGCTCGCCATCGTTCAGGCGCGCGACCGGATCCCGGCTCCGGGCTTCACCCACGACGGCCATATCGACAATTTCTGGCAGGACGCCCAGCATGTGCGCGGCGTCTGGCGGCGCACGACGCTGGACTCCTACAAGACCGCCGAGCCCCAGTGGGAGACGGTGCTGGACATCGACGCCTTGGCCGAGGCCGAGAGCGCCAACTGGGTCTACAAGGGTTCCACCTGCCTGGCCCCCGAAGAGCGCTACTGCCTGATCAGCCTGTCGAACGGCGGCAAGGACGCCGTGACCCTGCGCGAGTTCGACAGCGTGACCCGCAGCTTCGTCGAGGGTGGCTTCTTCCTGCCGGAGTCCAAGGGCGGCGCCACCTGGCTGAACAAGGACACCCTGCTGATCTCGCGCGATTTCGGCGTCGGCACCCTGACCAACTCCGGCTATCCGATGATAGTGAAGCGGATGGTGCGCGGTCAGTCGCTGGATCAGGCCGACGTCCTGTTCATGGGCGAGCCGACCGACGTCTCGGTGTCCGGCTATACGCTGCGCGACGCCGACGGGGTGCTGAAGGCGACCCTGATCAACCGGTCGATCGACTTCTATTCGTCCGAGACCTATCGCGTGACCGACGACGGGGCGGTGGTGAAATTGGCCCTGCCGGCCAAATCGGACATCACGGGTCTGGTCTCGGGCAAACTGGTCGTGTCGCTGAAGCAGGACTGGACCGCGCCGTCGGGCCAGGACTTCAAGAGCGGCGACCTGATCGCCTGGCCGCTGGACGCCTGGCTGGAAGACCCGGCCACGCCCGCCGTCCTGGTGCTGCGCCCGACCGAGCGCCAGGCCGTCGAGGGGGTCAACGCCACGCGCAACACCCTGGTCGTCGCCCTGTATGACAATGTGCGCGGTTCGGTGCGGATCTACCGGCCCGGCGACAGCGAGTGGACCTATTCCACCCTGGGCCTCCCGCAGAACGTCTCGGTCGGCGTCGGCTCGGCCTCCGAGACCGACGACAAGGTCTTCGTCAGCGTCACCGGCTATCTGAACCCGTCCAGCCTGTGGCTGGCCGATGCGGCGACCGGCGCGGTCGATCAGGTCAAGTCGATGCCGGCCAAGTTCGACGCCACCGGGATGACGGTGGACCAGCACGAGGCCCGCTCGGCCGACGGGACGATGATCCCCTATTTCGTGGTCCATAAGGCGGACATGCCGCTGGACGGCTCCAATCCGACGCTGCTGTACGGCTACGGCGGGTTCGAAAGCTCGCTGCTGCCCGGCTATTCGGCCACGGTCGGCAAGCTGTGGCTGGAGCGGGGCGGGGTCTATGTCATCGCCAATACCCGCGGCGGCGGCGAGTTCGGTCCCCGCTGGCATGAGGCGGCTTTGCAGCAGAACCGCCAACGGGCGCACGAGGACTTCCAGGCCGTGGCGCTCGACCTGATCGCGCGCGACATCACCAGCCAGCCGAAGCTCGGGATCATGGGGGGCTCTCAAGGCGGCCTGTTCATGGGGGCGATGCTGACCCAACGGCCGGATCTGATCAACGCCGCCGTCATCCAGGTGCCCCTGTTCGACATGCTGCGCTTCCACAAGCTGCTGGCCGGCGACTCGTGGAAGGGCGAGTACGGCGATCCGGACATTCCGGAACAACGCGCCTGGATCCAGGCCTATTCGCCCTATCAGAACCTGCGGGCCGGCCAGCCCTATCCGGAGGTCTTCATCCACACCTCGACCAAGGACGACCGGGTCCATCCGGGCCACGCCCGCAAGGCGGCGGCGCGTCTGGAGGAGCTGGGCTATCCGGTCCTGTTCTACGAGAACACCGACGGCGGCCATGCGGCCGGGGCGAACCTGCAAGAGACGGCGCGTCGGTTGGCGCTGGAATACACCTACCTGTCGCGCCGCCTGATGGACACGCCGGCGCAGGAATAAGGGCATTTCTTTCCGCTCATCCCGGCGAAAGCCGGGACCCAGTCCTTTCGCAAGGTTCGGCGGCTGGGATCGAGTTCAGCACGAATGGGCGACGCCGAACGCCCAAAGGTCTGGGTCCCGGCTTTCGCGGGGATGAGCGGAGAGTTTGAGCCATGCGTCACCTGATCCTGTCCGCCGCCATTCCGGCGCTTCTGCTCGGCGCCTGCGCGAGCAATCGGAACATGGAAGAGTATTTCTCCCCCATGACCGTCGCTTCGGAGACGTCCCCGCCCCACTTCCCGCGCGACCTGACCCCTGCGGGCGTCGCCGCAGCGGACGATCATCTGGCCCTGGAGCAGGTGGATGGGGCCGAGGCCATGGCCTTCGTGGCCGATGAGAACCGCAAGTCGCTGGCCGTCCTGACCGGCGATCCTCGCTACGAGACCTTCCGCGCCGAGGCCCAGGCCATCCTGACCGCCACCGACCGCATCCCCGGCCCGTCCTTCCTCGGCGACGGGATCGGCAATTTCTGGCAGGACGCGGCCAATCCCAAGGGCGTCTGGCGGCGCACGACGCTGGACTCCTACCGCACCGCGACCCCGCAGTGGGAGACCCTGCTGGACATCGACGCCCTGTCCAAGGCCGAGGGCAAGGACTGGGTGTTCAAGGGCGCCGACTGTCTGGCGCCCGACGAGACCCGTTGCCTGATCAACCTGTCCGACGGCGGCAAGGACGCGGTGGTGGTGCGTGAGTTCGACCTGACGACGAAACAGTTTGTGGACGGTGGTTTCAACCTGTCAGAGGGCAAGCACCGCATCGAATGGTTGGACCGCGACACGCTCCTGGTCGCCACCGACTTTGGCTCCGGAACAATGACCGAGTCCGGCTATCCCTTCATCGTCAAGACGTTGAAGCGCGGCCAGACCCTGGCCCAGGCGGTCGAGGTCTATCGCGGCGAACAGGGCGACGGCGGCTATGGCGTCAGCCCCGCCGTCTATCGAGACAAGGACGGCAAGGTCACAGCCGTCATAATCACCCGCCCGCTGGACACCTTCCGGTCCGAGACCTGGGCCATGGCCCATGATGGTTCGACGGTGAAACTCGCCCTGCCGTCGCGGGTATCGATTTATGGCGTCATCGGCGGCCGGCTGGTCGTATCGAACGACGAGGCGTGGCGCTGGGGTGCGCGAGAGGTGACGGCGGGCTCGCTGCTGGCCGTGTCGCTGGACGAGCTGAAACGCGGAAGCGGCGGCCTCTATCCCGACACCGATCCCGAGACCATCTTCACGCCGGGGCCGCGCCAATCGCTGCAGTCGGCCGCGGTGATGAGCGATTCCGTCCTGGCCACCCTGTCGGACAATGTCGCCGGTCGCCTGACCCAGTTCAGCTTCGGGCGGGACAATCGCCCGGTCTGGAGCGGCGCCTCCTTCGCCGTGCCCGAGAATGTGGCCGTCAATCTGGGCGACTCCTCCAAGTCGCGCGGCGAGGCCTTTGTCTCCTTCCAGGGGTTTCTGACGCCTCCGACCCTCAGCCTGGCCAGTGTGGACACCGGCGCCCTGACCGAACTGAAATCCGCCCCGGCCAAGTTCGACGCCTCGACCCATGTGGTGGAGCAGTACGAAGCCACCTCCACCGACGGGACCAAGATCCCCTATTTCATCACCCGTCCGCGCGACATGAAGCTGGACGGGTCGAACCCGACCATCATGCTGGGCTACGGCGGCTTCCAGGTCAGCCTGAACCCGGCCTACAAACCCGAGATGGGCAAGTTGTGGCTGGAGCGGGACGGGGTCTTCGTCCAGGCCAATATCCGTGGCGGCGGCGAGTTCGGTCCCGACTGGCACCAGGCGGCCCTGGACGGAAACCGCCAGCGCGCCTTCGACGACTTCGACGCCGTAGCGCGCGATCTGGAACAGCGCGGCGTCACCAGCCCGCGCCGGCTAGGCATCTACGGCCGGTCGAACGGGGGAGTTCTGACCAGCGTGTCGATCACCCAGCATCCCGAACTGTTCAATGCGGCGGTGATCGAGAGCCCGCTGGTCGACATGCTGCGCTATCACGAGCTGCCGGCCGGCGCCTCGTGGATCGGCGAATACGGCGACCCGCGCATTCCGGAAGAGGCGGAATGGATCGCCCGATATTCGGCCTATCAGCAGCTGCGGCCGGACGTGACCTATCCCCGCGTCTATCTGACCACCAACACTCGCGACGACCGGGTCCATCCCGGCCATGCGCGCAAGTTCGCCGCGCGCCTGGGGGATCAGGGCCATGACCATCTCTATTACGAGGATACGGCCGGCGGTCACTCCAATGACGCCGACCCGGTGGCCAATGCGCGGCGCTGGGCCCGTCACTATGTCTATCTGTCGCAACAGCTGATGGATTGAGGCCTGGTGCTGCGGGTCACGCACTTATGACTCCCGGCCGCATCTGCGCGGGCTAAAGAACGTCGCCATGAGAAACAGGGTCTGGATCATCGCAGCGACGGTCATGACGGGCGTTCTGTTGTCCGTCGGGTCAGTCGCCCAGCCTGTCGGGGCGCGGGGCAAGCCCGTGCGCGCGGCCGCCACGGCCGGCTCGCCGGTGGTGGTCGAACTGTTTACCGCCCAGGGCTGCGGCGGTTGTGTCGAGGCGAATGCGGTGGTCGAGCGCGCGGCGGGCGAGCCGGGGGTCATCGCCCTGACCTATGGCGTCGACTACTGGGACTATCTGGGTTGGACCGACACCTTCGCCCGGCCCGAGTTCGTGCAGCGCCAGCGCGCCTATCGCGCCGCTTTGCGCCAACGCGGCGTGTCCACGCCCCAGGTGGTGATCGACGGCCGCCGCCAGGTGTCCGGCGCGCGTGGACTGGAGCTGGAACACGCCATCGTGGAGGAGGCGAGCCGCCGTATCTGGCCGCCCGAGATCGAATTCCGCGAGACCGGCGATCAGGTCGGGATCGGTTCGGGCCGCCCGCCGTCGGGCGGCGCGGAGGTGCTGGCCGTCACCTATACGCCCGGCCCCCAAATGGTCGAGGTCAGCCGTGGCGAGAACCGGGGGCAGACCGTACGTCACGTCAATGTGGTGCGGGATATCGTGAATCTCGGCGACTGGCGCGGCCGGCCCATCCTGTTTGATCTGCCCCAGACGCATGGCGGCGACGCCGTGGTGGTGATGATCCAGGGCAAGACGGATCGCCGCATCCTGGGCGCCGCCGTCAGAAATTGAGCCGCGCCTACTGGGACGTCGGGCAGGACGCGCTGACGGAGTTTGGGCCTGTCGCCGGCAACCGGTCGTTCGGCGCGTGAGGCTCAGGGGCGGATAGAGTTGCAGGGGCCGGCAGGGGCCGGCCAGGGGGGGCTAGGCGCCCGCCTTCTTTGCAAAGCCCCAGGCCGCGTCACTGAGCGGCCCGACCTGGGCGGCCATGGTGCGGGCGTGGGCGCTGGCCGCTGTGCCGTCGCGGACGCGACCGGCGATGCCCTGGCAGATGGCCGCCAGCCGGAACAGATTATAGGCGTACAGCCAGTCCAGATTGGCGGGCCGCATCCCGGTCGCCGCCGCATAGCGTTCGACCGTTTCCTCGACGGAGGGAATCCCCAGAGCCTCCAGGTCGGCGCCGGCCAGGCCGTTGCGCAGGGACGCCGGAATGGCCCAGGCGATCAGCAGATAGGAGAAGTCGGCCATTGGATCGCCCAGGGTCGACAGCTCCCAGTCCAGCACGGCCCGGACCTCGGCCGCATCCGGAGCCAGGATCAGATTGTCCAGCCTGAAGTCGCCATGGACGATGCGGCTGGGGCTCTCGGGCGGCAGACTGTCCGGCAGGAAGGCGATCAGCCGATCCATGGACGGGATCGGCTCGATCTCGGAAGCGCGATACTGTTTGGTCCAGCGGCCGACCTGGCGGGCGAAATAGTTGCCGGCCTTGCCATAGTCTGTCAGGCCGATGGCGTCAGGATCGAAGGCGTGCAGCCGGGCCAGGGCGTCTGTCTGGGCCTCATAGACGGCGCGACGTTCCGCCGGCGTCAGGCCGGGCAGCTTCAGGTCCCAGAATATCCGCCCCTCGACCTTGTCCATCACATAGAAGATCGAGCCGATGACGGTCTCGTCCATGCACAGGGCGTGCGGCCGGGCGACTGGAAATCCCTGGGCGGCGAGGGCTGAGATGACCTGGAATTCGCGGTCCACCGCATGGGCGCTGGGCAGCAGGACGCCGGGCGGCTTGCGGCGCAACACATAGGCGGCGCCGGGCGTGGTCAGCTCATAGGTCGGGTTCGACTGGCCGCCCTTGAACTGGCGCATCGTCAGCGGACCGACGTAGCCTGCGACATGGACGGCCATCCAGGCGTCCAGAGCCTCCTCGTCAAGCCGATAGCGGGGATCGACCTCACGTGTGCCGGAAAAAGCCGTCTGGGCGTCTATTGTAGCGTCGGTCATGGGCGGCCTGTTGTTTCCTGCACCGGCCCCGTCTTATGCGCGGTCCGGCGCGGCGATGATGGCGGCCTTTACGGCGCGGCGCCAGCCGGAAAGCAGGCGGTCGCGCTCGGCCGGTTTCATGCAGGGCGTCCAGCGGGCCGGGGCCTCGGTCGTGCGGGCCTGCAGATCGGGCAGAAGTCCGACGCCGAGGGCGGCGAGGCGGGCGGCGCCCAGGGCGGTCATTTCCTGGAAGGCCGGGCGTTCGACCTCGACCTCGCAGATGTCGGCGACGAACTGCATGGCGAAACTGTTGGCGGTGACGCCGCCGTCGACCTTCAGCGTCTTCAATGGCGGGGCGCCGTCCTGGGCCAGGGCGTCCAGCAGGTCGCGGGTCTGATAGGCCAGGGCCTCCAGCGCCGCGCGGACGAAATGGGCCGGGCCGGAATCCCGCGTCAGCCCTACCACGGCGCCGCGCGCCTCGGGCTCCCACCAGGGCGCGCCCAGGCCGGTGAAACCGGGCACCATATAGACGCCGCCGTTATCGGCCAGGCCCTGCGCCATGGCCTCGGACTGGCGGGATTCCGAGATCAGCTTCACCCCGTCGCGCAGCCACTGAATGGCCGAGCCGGCCGAAAAGATCGAACCCTCCAGCGCATAGGCGGTCTGGCCTGCGGCCTGATAGCCCAGCGTGCCCAGCAGACGACGGGTCGAGGCGACGGGTTCCGGCCCGACATTGGCGACCAGGAAGGCCCCGGTGCCATAGGTGATCTTGGCGTCGCCGGGGTTCAGGGCGCCATGCCCGACCAGGGCCGCCTGCTGGTCTCCCGCGGATCCGGCCAGGGGCAGGGCGCGGCCGAACAGGCCGGGTTCCGTCTCTCCCATCACTCCTGCGCAAGGAACAATGGCGGGCAGGGCGGCGCGGGGTACGGCGAACAGGGCGCACAGATCGTCACGCCATTCGACCGTCTTCAGGTCCATCAGGGCGGTGCGGGCGGCGTTGGAGGCGTCGGTGGCGTGAATCCGGCCGCCCGTCAGTTTCCAGATCAACCAGGCGTCGATCGTGCCCAGTTTGACCTCGCCCCGGATCGCCCGGTCGCGCGCCCACGGCACGGCGTCCAGCAGCCAGGCGAACTTGGTCGCCGAGAAGTAGGGGTCCAAGATCAGGCCTGTCGCAGCCTGGACGGCGGGCTCGTGGCCTTCTGCGGTCAGTCGCGCAGTGACGGGGGCGGTGCGCCGGTCCTGCCAGACGATGGCGCGGTGCAGGGGCGTGCCGGTCCCTGCGTCCCACATCACGGCCGTCTCGCGCTGGTTGGTGAGGCCCACGGCGGCGAACCGATCGACGCCGCCCGCCTTCTGCACCACTTCGCGACAGGTCTGGAGCACGGCGGACCAGATCTCGGACGCATCATGCTCGACCCATCCGGACTGTGGGAAATGCTGGGCCAGTTCGATCTGACTGACGGCCACGGGGCGCAGGCCCCCGTCGCGGACTTCGAAGGCGATGGCGCGGGTCGAGGTCGTGCCCTGGTCGATGGCGAGGATCAGGCTCAAGCGGTTTCTCTCCATATCGGCGCCTTACGCGGCGCTCGTACCCTGGGCTAAGGGGAGCATATGACGACGCACCTGCCCAGCTTTGAAGGCGTCCTTGACGCCGCCCGCCAGATCAACGGCGTCGCTGTCCGCACGCCGTTGATCGAAAGTCCCGCCCTGAACGCCGTGGTCTGCGGGCGGGTGCTGATGAAGGCCGAGAACCTGCAGCGGGCAGGGGCGTTCAAGTTTCGCGGGGCCTACAACCGCATCAGCCGACTGAACGCCGAGGAGAAGGCGCGGGGCGTCGTCGCCTTTTCTTCCGGCAATCACGCCCAGGGCGTGGCCGCCGCCGCCGCCTTGGTCGAGACGTCGGCGATCATCGTCATGCCGTCCGACTCGCCCCGGGTGAAGGTCGAGGGGGTGATCGGATTCGGCGGAGAGGTGCGGCTCTATGATCGCTGGACCGAGAGCCGAGAGGCCATCGGCGCCGCGATAGCAGCCGAGCGGGGGTCTGTTCTGGTCCCGCCGTTCGACGATCCCTTCATTATCGAGGGCCAGGGCACGGTGGCGTTGGAGATGTTGGACCAGGCTGATGCGCCGATGGACCAGCTGTTGTGCGGCGCCTCAGGCGGCGGGCTGATGGCCGGGATCAATCTGGTCATGGCCGAACGTAGTCCGCAGACGAAGGTGATCGTGGTGGAGCCCGAGGCCTATGACGACACCGCGCGGTCTCTGGCGGCGGGGGAGCGGGTCGGTCATCCGCAGGGTCCGCCGTCGATCTGCGACGCCCTGATGTCCCCGATGCCGGGCGTACTGACCTGGCCGATCAATCGGCGGCTGGCGGGTGCGCTCACGGTGTCGGATGCGGAGGTGGCCGAGGCGGTGCGGTTCGCCTTCCGTCACCTGAAGCTGGTCGTCGAGCCCGGCGGGGCGGTCTCCCTGGCCGCCCTGCTCTCCGGCAAGTCCGAGATGAAAGGGCGAACCACAGGCATCGTCCTGTCCGGGGGCAATGTTGACACAGTGCTTTATGGCGAGATCTTGGAAGGCCGTTTCGAAGGGTAGGCCTTTCCTTCAGCCGCCGTCTCGGCCACCGTCGCTCAAACAGGAAAGTCGGGAAGGAACCTCATGGTGAAGACAGTGATGACGACGAGCGACCTCCAGAGTTTGGTCGGCCAGCAGGTGGGGGTCTCGAGGTGGTTCGAGGTCAGCCAGGCCAGGATCGACGCCTTCGCCGATTGCACCGAGGATCGGCAGTTCATCCATGTGGATCCCGAAGCCGCCCAGACGACGCCGTTCGGCGGAACCATCGCCCACGGCTTCCTGACCCTCAGCCTAGCGTCGGCGATGAGCTATGACGCCGTTGCGCCGCTTGAGGGTGCGGTGATGGGAATCAACTACGGATTTGACCGGCTCAGATTCCTGGCTCCGGTGCGGGCGGGGTCGAGGGTTCGGGGGCGGTTCCGGCTGCTGTCGGCGGAAGACAGGGGCGCAGGGCGCTGGCTGTTAAAGCATGAAATCACGGTCGAGATTGAAGGCGACGACAAGCCCGCCCTGATTGCGGAGTGGTTGGGAATGCAGGTGATGGTCGGTTAGGTTCTCGTGAGAGGTCTCGCGCAGACTCTCCAGGGTTGTGCTCTTGCCGGGTCCGGAGCGCTTCCAAGTCGAAGGCGCAGAGACAATTTTACCTGTAGCATCAATAGCACGGTGATCAATTCAGAGCGCTTGTCCGCCTCGTTTTCGCCTCGACCTTCCACGGCAACGCTGGTAAGACCCGCGAAGGCGGTAGACCCGCCCGAATACAAACAGGCGGAGGGCTAATCCCCATGCGTATGAAGACTATCGTGCTGGCCTCCAGCGCAGCGGCCGCCCTGGCCCTGTCAGCTGGCGCGGCTTCGGCAGAACCTAACGGCTGGTACGGCGCGATCGACGCCGGCTACCACATGATCGACGACATCAACGCTGAATCGTCGACGACGGGCGCCAACTGGAACTATGAAGTGAACGACGGCTGGGCGGCTTTCGCCCGTCTCGGCTATCGCTTCAACCCCAACTGGCGCGTTGAACTCGAAGGCGGCTATCGCTCGGGCGACATCGGCACCGTGCGCGCCGTCTCCGGCACCCAGGGCCTGTGCAACCTGACCCCGGCGACCGGCGGCTGCTTCTCTCCGGAAGGCGACATCGAGTCCGCCACCCTGATGGCCAATGTCATCTATGACTTCGGCTATGAAGCCTGGGGCATCCGTCCCTTCGTCGGTCTCGGCGCCGGCGTGAACCATGTCAACACCGACACGGTCGGCAATCTGCGGGCCAACCGCGGCGCTTCCTTCGCCGCTGACGACAGCTCGACCGAGTTCGCCGCTCAAGCGATCGCCGGTCTGGCCTGGGCTATCAGCGACCGCGCCAATATCGACCTGACCTACCGCTATCTGACGGGCGACGCCTCGTTCGCCTCGACCACGGTCGGCACCGGCGTCGGCGCGACCTCGTTCGGCGAATGGGACGGCGACTACGACCAGTCGCACACCGTGACCCTGGGTCTGCGTTACAGCTTCGGCGCTGAAGAAGCTGCACCGCCCCCGCCGCCTCCGCCCCCGCCGCCGCCCCCGCCTCCTCCGCCCCCGCCGCCGCCGCCGCCGGCTCCGGTCAAGCCGGCCGCGCGTGAGTTCGTGGTCTATTTCGACTGGGATCGCTCGGACCTGACGGCGGAAGCCCGCTCGGTCGTGACGCAAGCCGCGACCTACGCCAAGTCCGGCGCCGCGACGCGCGTCCTGATCGTCGGCTACACCGACACCTCGGGCTCGGCCGCCTATAACCTCGGCCTGTCGAACCGTCGTTCGCGCACCGTCGCGGACGCCCTGGTCGCCCAAGGCGTCAACGGCGGCGTCATCGCCCTGGACGGCAAGGGCGAAACCGCCCTGGCCAAGCCGACCGCTGACGGCGTGCGTGAGCCGCTCAACCGTCGCGCGACGATCAACATCAACTTCTAAGCCTGTCCCGACGGTCGGCCTGGTCTTTCAGGCCGGCCGAAGACAGACAAGAAGGGTTGAAAGACTGAACGCCGTCTTCGCCTGGAGACGGCGTTTTTCTTGGCCTGAATGCGCCGCGACGGCCCGGCTTCAAGTTTCGGTTCAGTTGGCCGCTTGAGTCAGCAATGGCGGTGCGGATTCGGCCGATCGAGATTGACGCAACAACGCTTCGCCGGCGCCGATCACCAATGTCGCCGTCAGGACCGCACACACCACGGCGACAGCCGCAAGCTTGAGCGTTTGCGTGAACTCACGACCTTCCGGCGTCACTGGACTCTCCACCTCAACGCCTCGCTCAAACATGAGGGGGCGCGTCGGCGCAAGTCACGGAACAGTGTCCATCCTGCGAAAAGGGGGCGGCGCCCTGCGGCGCCGCCCCCTCGAGCTTCATCATTCTCGAACCCGATCAGCCCGTGAACGGCCGGATAAGGATCTCGACGCGACGGTTCTGAGCCTTGCCCTCCGGCGTGGCGTTGGAGGCCACCGGATTGCGCGAGCTGTTGCCTGCGACGTAGAGCCGCTCGGCGATCACGCCGCGACGAACCAGTTCCGAAGCCACGCTGGCGGCGCGACGCTCGGACAGGGGCTGATTGATGGCGTCTCCGCCGGTCGAGTCGGTGTGGCCGATCACGTCGATGGTTGAGCGGTCATATTCCTGAAGCACCCGCGCCACGTCGTCGAGCACCGGCAGGAAGCGCGGATCGATCGAGGATTGGTTGGTGGCGAAGGTCACATCCGACGGCATGCGCAGAACCAGGTTGTCGCCCTGGCGAGCGACGCCGACGCCGCTGCCGGACAGTTCAGCCTCCATGGCGCGCTGCTGGCGGTCCATGTACTGGCCCACGGCTGCGCCGCCCAGGGCGCCGACACCGGCTCCGATGAGAGCATTCTTGCGGCCTTGTTCGCCGTTTGAAGTGTTTGTCAGATAGCCCAGCAGAGCGCCGCCCAATGCGCCTGCGATGGCGCCGGTGCCGGTGTTGTTGCGGGTCGGCGTCGAGCTGTAGGGGTCGGTCGTGGTGCAGGCCGCCGTTCCCAGCAGGGCTGCAATGGAAACGCTGGCGACAATGATCTTGGCGCGCATGGAATAATCCTTCCGAATTTCTGTCTGGCGTAAAACGCGCGCCTACTGTCAAGGTTCCAAGCTGTACCTCAAGTGAACGAGCGCATTTTGCGCTCCATGGGCAGAGGGAGGGATCGCCCACGAACTGACACGGCCGCGGAATAGGCGTAAGGGAACCGCCGCACATTCTTTAGACCGAGGACGACGCCCCCGTGAGTTCGAGCCCCAACGAAACCGCCCCTGCCGTCACCGTGCGCGCCGTCACGCCCGTGTCGATGAAGCGATATGACGTTGACTTCCAGGGGTTCAGCGACGCTCTGGGCGCCTCGTTCGTGGAGTATGGGTTCGCGGTGGTGGCCGACCATGCGCTGGATGACGCCCGGATCGCCGCAGCTCTTGCCGACGCCAAAAGCTTCTTCGCCCTGCCCGAGGCGGTGAAGCGCCAGTATCACCAGCCGGGAACAGGCGGCGCGCGCGGCCTGACCCCGTTCGGCGTGGAAGCGGCCAAAGGGGCCGCGTCCGTCGATCTGAAGGAGTTCTGGCATGTCGGGCGCGAGCTGCCGGAGGGCCACCCCTATCGTCGCTTCATGCGCGATAATGTCTGGCCGGTGGAGACGCCCGGATTCAAGGCGAATGTCTATGGCCTGTACGAGGAGCTTGACGCCCTGGGGCGCAAGGTCCTGAAGGCTATCGCCCGTTACCTGGACCTCGGGGACGCATATTTCGAGGACAAGGTCGAGATGGGCAACAGCGTGCTCCGCCTGCTGCACTATCCGCCCGTGCCGGCTGATGCGCCGGGGGTGCGCGCCGGCGCCCATGAGGACATCAATGTCATCACCCTGCTGCTGGGCGCCGAGGAGGCGGGGCTGCAGCTGAAGGAGAAGGACGGCAGCTGGCTGGACATCGCGCCGCCGCCGGGGGCCCTGGTGATCAATATCGGCGACATGCTGCAACGGCTGACCAACCACGTCCTGCCGTCGACGACGCACCGGGTGGTCAATCCTGCGCCGGAGCGGCGTGGTTTCGCCCGCTATTCGACGCCCTTCTTCCTGCACTTCAACCCGGACTTCCCGATCAAGACCCTGCCCAGCACCATCACGCCGGACAATCCCGATCGCTATGCGGGCAAGACCATTCTGGCCGAGGACTATCTGACCGAGCGTCTGCGCGAAATCCGCCTGCTGTGAGGCCCATGGGCCTAGCGGGAGATGCGCAGGCGGGTGATGTCGCGGCCGATATCCCGGAAGGCGTCGGACAGGTCGGTGGAGCTCGACGCTTGGAAGGCGCGGTCCGGATTGGTGGCGCATCGCGCCATAAGCTCGCCGGCGGAATCGATTGGACCGGTCATGTTCCGGGCTGCGCCGATGTCGAATCCGACCGTATAGACGATGACGCCGGCGGCCTTCATGTTTTCGCAGAGCCGATAGGCTTGGTCGAAAGACGAGCCGTTCGTGGCGGGCTGGTTGATGTGAGTGTCGGCCCCGCCGCTGCCGTTGCCCGCGTCGGAGGCGATGACGCCTCGGAAATAGGGGGTGTTGAACTCCCCGTCGGTCATCAAAACCACAGCCTTCAAGGTCTTGCTCGAATCGTAGGCGGCCGGTGCGCCGAGGCCTGACCACAGGCCGAAGTTCGGCGAAACCAGATACCAGCCCCAAGCCAGACCGATATGGCCCGCCGTGGAGCCCACCGCAGTCATTCCGTCGACCGCGTCGGTGAGTGTCTTTTTGACGTTGGTGAGAGGAACGATCTGGGATGCGGGGCAGGCGTTGCCGCCAGAAGCGTAACTTCGTCCGACCCAGGAGGAGGCGGAAGGGGCCGCATCGGTGTAGGCCTGCGAGCCGGCTCGTTCGGAAACGCAGGGCGTGCCGGGAAAGCGCGTCCAGGCCCCGGTCGCGTTGACGAAATCCCGGTTCGAACAGCCATCGACGCCGCAGATCAGCTGTCCGCCGGACGTATAGGCGGCCCCCCCCTTGGCCGTGTTCGCCAAATTAGCCTGAGAGGCGTCAAGCGCCAAGGTCGCCGTGGTTGGGGTGACGCTGGCGACCCGGAAACCGATATTGTTCAACTGACTGAGGCCGCCCATATTGCCGAGAACGGCGGCGTCGCCTTCGGACGACAGGCCGTGGCGAGCCAGGGTGATCACGATGTTGCAGTCCGTTCGTGCGCATTTGGCGACATAGGCCTGGCCCGAGAAGGCGGAGTAATAGCGGCTGTTCTCGCCGACGAGGCTGAAGGTGTTGGTTGTCACACTGCCCACCGTTAGCGCGACGCCGTTCAGGGGGGCCATGGTTTCCGCGCTCCAGATCGTCACGATGTCGCCGGTCTTGAAGCCGTGTTTCGACGCGGTGACGACGGCCGTATAGGCGCGGGATATGCTCGTGATCGTCTTGACCGAGCCCGTCAGCCAGGTCGCTGCGGTAATGGACTGGGTGTTGGAGTCGAGCGGTCCCCGCGCCCGGCTAGCATAGGTGTCGCCCACATTGACGCCCATGGAGTAGGGCGCCAGGGCCACCTTGGAATAGAAGGGCGACTGGTTCGTCTGAACGACGATGTCGATCAACTCCTTGGCCGCTGACTTCAGATTGTCGATCTTTCGGCCGCTTGAGCAGCTGTCGGCGCAATTGTTCATCGAGCCGGTGATGTCGAGGACCAGGGCCACCTCCACGTCGCGCGAGGAGCGATTGACTTCCGAGCGCACCGAGATGGGCAGAGTATCGTCCAGGAGCTGGCCATAGGGCGGCAGGACGATGTTGGCGACCAGGGTCTTCACCCGCCCCTGGGCCGTAGCGATGACGACGCTCTTGTCGTTCATGGCGACCTCGACGTCGGCGTCATTGATCGGCTCGACCTCCGTGCCCTGAATGTTGCCGTGCAGGGTCGCCAGGGCGACGCTCTTCAGACCCGCTGGAGTCGTTTCGGAGGAGCGCGCGGCGGCCAGGGTCGCGGCGTCCAGTGCGTCCTGAAACTGCGATCTCGCGGTCGTGATCCTGTGAAGATCAACGCCGCCGAGCGCCAGCATGACGATGACCGGCAGGCTGAGGCCGAAGATCATCGCCACATTGCCGCGCCGGTCGTCGCGCAGGCGCGAGACGAGTTTGCGAAGGCGGCCGACCGCCCGATGGATCGTTTGAGAGGCCAAGTTCGTCGCTTCCCTGCCGGGCGCACCCCGCCCGCATGACGACAGAATGCCGTCATGCGGTTAAGGGAAGGCTGAAGCGTCAGGGTTAACGACGCATAAGGCTCAAGCCTCTGACCAGCCGCAGTCGTGGCCACGATTCTGGACGGTCAGCCATTGGTTCAGAGGCGCGAAATAGTCAGCGACGGCCGAGGCGTCGTTGGCGGTCTCGCCGGTGAAGGCCTGCATGGCCTCGGGCCAGGGCTTGGACTGGCCCATCTCCAGCATGGCGTTGAAACGGGCTCCGACCGCCTCGTTTCCGTAGACCGAGCAACGGTGCAACGGCCCGGCCCAGCCCGCCTGTTTGCAGGCCGCGCGCTGGAACTGGAACTGGTAGATGTGGGCCAGGAAGTAGCGGGTGTAGGGAGTGTTGCCCGGCACATGATATTTCGCGCCCGGATCGAAGGCGTTGGTCGGACGCGGCCCCGGCGGGACCAGGCCCTGGTATTTCAGCATGTCGGCGGTCCAGGCGGCGTTGTACTGGTCCGGCGACGTCTCGCCGGAGAAGACGCCCCAGCGCCAGCGGTCGACCATCAGGCCGAAGGGCAGGAAGGCGATCTTGTCCAAGGCCATCTTCAGCAGGAAGGGAATATCCTCTTCCGCCCCCGGCGTCGTCTTCAGCAGGCCGATCTGGTTCAGATAGGTGGGGGTCAGGGCCGACAGGCCGACGAAGTCGCCGATGGCCTCGTGGAAGCCGTCGTTGGCCCCGTTGCGGAACAGCATCGGCTGGTTCTTGTAGGCGCGCTGGTAGTAGTTGTGACCCAGCTCGTGGTGGACGGTGTAGAAGTCGTCGCCGTTGACGTTGGTGCACATCTTGATGCGGATGTCGTCGGCATTGTCCAGGTCCCAGGCCGAGGCGTGGCAGACGACCTCGCGGTCGCGCGGGCGCACGATCTGGCTGCGTTCCCAGAAGGTCTGGGGCAGGGGATCGAGACCCAGGGAGACGTAGAAGCCCTCGCCCGTCTTCACCATCTTCACGGGGTCGTAGTCGGCGGTCTTCAGCAGTTCGGTCAGGTCGTAGCTGGAGGCGCCGCCGCTGGTCGGGGCCACGACGTCATAGATATTGCCCCACTGCTGCGACCACATATTGCCCAGCAGATCGGCGCGGATCGGGCCGTGGTCGGGCTGGACCGCGTCGCCGTATTTGGCGTTCAGCCGGGCGCGGACATAGCAGTGCAGGTTCTCGTAGAAGGGTTTGACCTGGGCCCACAGGCGGTCGGTCTCCTCGGCGAAATCGTCGGCGGGCATGTCGTAGCCGGAGCGCCACAGGGCGCCGGTGTCGGAAAAGCCCAGTTCGCGCGCGCCTTCGTTGGCGATCTCGACCATGCGGGCGTAGTCGTTCTTCATCACCGGCGAGATGGTGCGCCAGCCTTCGTACAGGGCTTTGGTCTCGTTGGGGTCGCGGCTGTCGGCCAGGATCAGCGAGGCCTCGTCCAGGGTGATAGGCTGCCCCTTGAAGTCGAACTTGCCGGTCGAATAGGTCGAGTCCAGCCGGGTGGTGATCTGCGACAGTTCCTCGGCCGCTCCGGGGCGGTTGGGGGCGGGCAGGACGATGCCGAGCCGCAGCAGGTTCAGCTTGCGGCGAACGACGGGGTCCACCGCGACATCATTGAACTTGGCCGCCTGGTTGGCGAACTGGACCTGAAGCTCGGTCGCCTCGGCGTTGACCTTGGACTCCAGCCACATGGTGTCGAAGGTGATGTTGGTGGCGCGCGCCCACTGCACCCGGGCGGCGTATTCGCCGAAGGTCAGCATCTTGGCCTCTGCGTCGGCGACGAACTGGGTCGCGCCCTCGACGGTCGTCGGATAGTCGGCGCGCAGGCCGGTGGCGGTCACCGGGGCGGGGGTGAAGGTCTGGGCGCCGCCGTCGGCCTGATGCGGCCGGGCCTCGCCCGAGGTCGTGGTGGCGGCGCAGCCGGCGGTGAAGGCGAGGGCGCAGACCGCGACGGCGGTCATCATCTGACGCTTCATGATGGGATCTCCTGAACAGCGGGCGCAGGAGAGGTCAGGCCTGATCCGCCGTCAAGCGGAGCGGTTCAGCGGAGCTTTTTGGCGGCTATCGGCCTTCGGCCTACTTGAGCCGGATGCAGTCGTTCAGATCCTGAGTGCGGACCGTGCCCATGGCGGCCTGGATGCGCGAGGCGCGCCGGCGAACATAGGGGCCGGGCGAGGCGGCCTGGTAACGGCGCGGGGCGGGCAGGATGGCAGCGAGGCGGGCCGCCTCGCGCGGCGTCAGGTCGGCGGCGTCCTTGCCGAACCAGTGCTGGGCGGCGGCCTGGGCGCCATAGACGCCCGGCGCCCATTCGACCACGTTCAGATAGACCTCCATGATCCGGCGCTTGGACCAGACGGCCTCGATCAGGACGGTATAGCCGGCCTCGAACCCCTTGCGGATCCAGTCGCGGCCGGGCCAGAGGAAGACGTTCTTGGCCGTCTGCTGGCTGATGGTCGAGCCGCCGCGGATGCGGCCGCCCTCGGCGTTATGATCCAGCGCCTTCTGGATCGCCTCGATGTCGAAGCCGTGGTGGCTGCAGAAACGGGCGTCCTCAGCGGCGATAGCGGCGTTCACCAGATTGGGCGAGATGTCGTTCAGACCGCGCCATTGATAGTCCAGACCCTCGCCGCGCACGGCCTGGCGCAGCATCAATATGGTCGGGGCGGGCGGCAGGACGGCGACGATCAGGACGCCGCCGATCGGCAGCAGGGCCAGGACCGCCAGGGCGATCAGGGCCGCGCGGAACCAGGCCTTTTTGCGCCCACGCGCCATTACAGGATCGCCACGCCGGCGGCGCCGTCCTCGTCGGCCCAGGCGACCTTGTCGGCGGCCGGGCTGAGGGACAGGGCGACGATGGAGGGGCCCTTCTCGGCCTTGACGAAGTTCAGACCATGAGAGGCCGGATGGGCGACCCAGACCCGGCCATCGGTCAGGCCGGCGGCCAGCAGGCCGTGCTCGGTCCGGGCCGAGACCAGATTGACCAGGGTGGTGTCGTCATAGCCGATCTCGGTCGCCTCGCGTCCCATGGGTCCGTTCGAGCCGATGAAGGGCCACAGAACCGCGCCCTGGGCGCCCGAGGTGGCCAGCAGCTGGCCGTTGGCGAGGAAGGCCAGCGACCGGACCTTGGACGGATAGCCGCCCATGCGCAGGTTCTTGGCGTCCTTCAGCCGCCAGCCGTGCAGTTGGCTGTCCTGCATGGTGGTGACCACGAAGGCCCCGTCGGGTGAAAAGGCCACGGCGGTGTGCGAGCCGGCCCAGGCCAGTTTGACCGGCTGCTGCTTCTCGATCCGGGCGTACCAGAGGGCGGCGCCGCCGTAGGTCGAGGCGGCGATACGCCGGCCCTTGGGATCGAAGGCGACGCCGGAAACGGTGCGTTCGTGCTGGAAGTCGCGGCGGAAGCCGGCGTCCTTCGGATCAATCACCGACAGGGTGCGCCCCCAGGAGAAGGCGACCAGGCCGGAGGCGGCCGAGGCGTCGATGGAGTCGATCCACTGGTTCTTTGCGGTGGCCAGGACCATGGCGTCCTCGCCGCGGCGGCTCCAGACCACCTGGCCGTCGTCGCCGCCGGTGACGACGCCCTCGCCGGTCGGATGGACGGCGGCGCAGAGCACGGCGCCGTCATGAGCCTGGACCGTCGCGCCATCCTCGAACCGGACCGAGCCGTCGCCGAGGGCGAAGACGGCGCCGGTGCTGTCGAACAGGGCGGCGGTGACCTGGGCGTCGAAATCGAAGTTCATGCGGGACGCGTTAGCGGGTTGCGGCAGCGGGGGCAAATGGGGGCTTCTTCTCCTTCCCCTTTATGGGGAGGGAGAAGATTATACCGGATCTGTGGGCTTGGGCTCGACCGGCGCCGGCGCGGCCTGGGCCTTGGCGGGTTCGTCCGGCAGGGGAATGAATTCCAGGTCGTCTTCGCTGGGCAGGGCCATGCGGCCGGCTTTCCAGTCGGCCTTGGCCTGGTCGATGCGGGCCTGGCTGGAGGCGACGAAATTCCACCAGATCAGGCGTTCGCCGACAGGCTCGCCGCCCAGGACCATGACGGTGGATTGGACCAGGGCCTTGATGGTCGGCTCGGCCGTCGGTTCCAGCACGATCATCTGGCCGTCGTGGAAGGTGCGGTCGCCGACCTCGATGGAGCCCTTGGCCACATAGAGGGCGCGCTCGCTCATGCCGCCGGCGCCCTTGCCGGGAGGCGGCGCGGTGCGGACGCCGGGCTGAAGCTCCCAGTGCACATAGAAGAGGGGGGAGGACACCGGGACGGTCGCCTTGGCGCCATAGGCTTCGCCCGCCACCAGACGGGCAAACAGACCGCCGTTTTCGTAGGCGGGCTGGGCGTCCTCATCCAGGTGATGGAAGGCGGGATCGATCTCCTCGGCCTCATCGGGCAGGGCGACCCAGGCCTGCATGCCGTGCATGGGGCCGCCGCGGCTGCGCTTCAGCGGATCGGTGCGCTCGGAATGGACGATGCCCTTGCCGGCCGTCATCCAGTTCACCTCGCCGGGACGGATGACCTGATTATAGCCGAGGTTGTCATGGTGCATGATCTCGCCCTCGAACAGGTAGGTGAGGGTCGACAGACCGATGTGCGGATGCGGGCGCACATCGATGGCGTCCGAGCCCGGCGCGAACTCGGCCGGCCCCATCTGGTCCAGGAAGATGAAGGGCCCGACCATCCGGCGTGAATGGAAGGGCAGGACGCGGCCGACCTCGAACCCGCCCAGGTCCTTGCGGCGCGCGTCGATCACCAGTTCGATCATGTTCGGCATCCCCCCGGCGGACCAGGGCCCTCAGTGGAAAGGTCCGCCGAACGGTCTTATCCGACGTGAGGGGTCACTATGCCAAGAGGCAGGGCGGTCACATTCTTCACGCCGCGCGTGACGATATGGCTCTCGCAGTCGGAGACGATGCCCAGGGCCAGCAGCTTCTCGCGCAGGAACTTGTCGAAGGCGTGCATGTCCGAGGTGATGATGCGCAGCACATAGTCCTCGCGCCCCGTGATGGTGGCGCACTGGACCACTTCCGGCCATTTGGCGACGGCGCCTTCGAAGATGTCGAGATTCTCGGCCGACGGCAGCATCAGTTTGACGATGGCGTAGACTTCGAAGTCGAGACCCAGAAGCTTGGCGTTCAGCAGGGTGACCCGCTTGGTGATCAGGCCGGAATCCTCCAGCCGCTTGATCCGACGCCAGCAGGGCGAGGCCGACAGACCGACGCGATCCGCGACTTCCGCGACCGACAGACCGGCGTCTTGTTGCAGGATATCCAGGATCCGAGCGTCAATGGGATCGAGTTCGTCCGCCAATGCGTTTCTCCGATTATCGTTATGGCGAAATAAAATACCCTAAATCGGGATTTCGCAAGGTCAAATTGAGCGAGCACCTGCTTAGGCGCCGTGTTATCAAACGTCCAGAGGAAACACGGACGGACCCCCGAACGGACATGGACGCCCGCATGAACGACAAAATGAGCCAAAAGAACAGCCGCCCGCTGTCGCTGCGCGTGCCCGAGCCTTCGGGCCGGCCGGGCGACGCGCCTGACTTCAGTCATCTGTTGATGGACGCCCCCGGCGCCGTCGAACGGCCCGAGGTGGGCACGACGCCTTACGAGATGCGCGACCTTGCGTTCCGGTTGATCCGGGTGCTGGACGACGAAGGCCAGGCCGTCGGTCCGTGGAATCCGCGTCTGGATCCGGACACCCTGCGTCGCGGCCTGAAGGCCATGATCCTGACCCGCGCCTTCGACGACCGGATGCACCGCGCCCACCGCCAGGGCAAGACCAGCTTCTACATGAAATGCACCGGCGAGGAGGCCATCGCGGTCGCGCAAGGCATGCTGCTAAGCCGCGAGGACATGGGTTTTCCGACCTATCGCCAGCAGGGGCTGCTGATCGCGCGCGGCTATCCGCTGGTCGAGATGATGAACCAGATTTATTCCAATGCTGCGGACCCGATCAAAGGGCGTCAGCTGCCGATCATGTATTCGGCCAAGGACTATGGCTTCTTCACCATCAGCGGCAATCTGGGCACCCAGGTGCCCCAGGCCGTGGGCTGGGCCATGGCCAGCGCCTACAAGGGCGACGACAAGATCGCCATCAGCTGGATCGGCGACGGCGCCACGGCCGAGGGCGATTTTCACAACGCCCTGACCTTCGCCTCCGTCTATCGGGCGCCGGTCATCCTGAACATCGTCAACAACCAGTGGGCCATCAGCTCCTTCCAGGGGATCGCCGGCGGGCTGGAGACCACCTTCGCCTCCAAGGCCATCGGCTATGGACTGCCGGCCCTGCGGGTGGACGGCAACGACTTCCTGGCGGTCTGGGCGGCGACCCAGTGGGCCGAAGAGCGCGCCCGGTCGAACCAGGGGGCGACGGTGATCGAACTGTTCACCTATCGCGGCGCCCCGCACTCGACCTCCGACGATCCCAGCCGCTACCGCCCCGGCGACGAGCACGAGAAATGGCCGCTGGGCGATCCGCTGGAGCGGCTGCGCCAGCATCTGACCGTCATTGGCGAGTGGGATGACGAGCGCCACGCCACGGCCCTGCGCGAGGCGGTCGAACAGGTCCGCGCCGCCGGCAAGGAGTCCGAGGCCATCGGCACCCTGGGCCAGTCGCGCCCCAGCGTGAAGACGATGTTCGAAGAGGTCTATGCGACCGAAGACTGGCGGCTGATCGAACAGCGCCGCGAGGTGGGGGTCTGACCATGGCTGAGCAAACCACCTTCACCGACGCCGATCGCAACGACGGCGTCGAGCCGGACATGGTCGACCAGAACGCCGCCCCCGCCTCGGAAGCGACGGGATCCGGCGTACAGCCGATGAACATGATCCAGGCCCTGAACTCGGCCATCGACGTCAAGATGAGCGAGGACGCCAACGTCCTGTCGTTCGGCGAGGACGCGGGCTATTTCGGCGGGGTCTTCCGCGTCACCGACAAGCTGCAGCAGAAGCACGGCCTGACCCGCAGCTTCGACGCACCGATCAGCGAATGCGGCATCGTCGCGACCGCCATCGGCATGGGCGCCTATGGCCTGCGCCCGGTCGTGGAGATCCAGTTCGCCGACTACATCTATCCGGCCTACGATCAGATCGTCTCGGAAGCGGCCAAGATGCGCTATCGCTCGGGCGGCCAGTTCACCAGCCCGATTACGATCCGCAGCCCCTACGGCGGCGGCATCTTCGGCGGCCAGACCCACAGCCAGAGCCCCGAAAGCCTGTTCACTCATATCGCGGGTCTGAAGGTCGTCATTCCGTCCAACCCCTATGACGCCAAGGGCCTGTTGATCGCCGCCATCGAGGACGACGATCCGGTCATCTTCTTCGAGCCGAAACGCCTCTACAACGGCCCTTTCGACGGCTGGCACGAGAAGCCGGTCTCGCCGTGGAAGGCGCAGGACCTGGCCCAGGTTCCGACGGGCAAATATGTCGAGCCCATCGGCAAGGCGCGGGTCATGCGCGAGGGGAACGACGTCACCATCCTGGCCTATGGCACCATGGTCTGGGTGGCGCTGGCCGGGGCAGAGCATGCGGGTGTGGACGCCGAGGTCATCGACCTGCGCAGCCTGGTGCCGCTGGATATCGAGGCCATCGAGGCCAGCGTGAAGAAGACCGGCCGCTGCGTCATTGTGCACGAGGCGCCCAAGACCTCGGGCTTCGGCGGCGAACTGTCGGCCCTGGTTCAGGAGCGCTGCTTCTATCATCTGGAGGCGCCCATCGCCCGCGTCACCGGCTGGGACACGCCCTACCCCCATGCTTTCGAATGGGAATATTTCCCCGGGCCGCAACGGGTCGCAGACGCCTTGAAGAGCGTCATGACCGGAGGACGCTGATATGGGTCGTTTCGTCTTCAAACTGCCCGACGTGGGCGAAGGCACCGCCGAGGCCGAGCTGGTCGGCTGGCACGTCAAGGTCAGTGATGTCGTCGCCGAGGACCAGATCGTCGCCGACGTCATGACCGACAAGGCCACCGTCGAGATCACCGCCCCGGTGTCGGGCAAGGTCATCGCCCTGCACGGCGAGCCCGGCGCCATGGTGCCGGTGCGCGGGCCGCTGGTGGAGTTCGAGGTCGAGGGGGCGGGGAATGCGGAAGAAGCGACGCCCCCCTCCCCGGCTTCGCCGGTACTCCCCCCAAGGGGGGGAGATCGCGCAGCATCCAAATCTCCCTCCTTGGGGGAGGTGGCGCCGAAGGCGACGGAGGGGGCTGACGCCGCACCCACCGGCAACTACGTCTTCAAACTGCCCGACGTCGGCGAAGGCACAGCCGAGGCCGAACTGGTCGGCTGGCACGTCAAGGTCGGGGATGCGGTCGAGGAAGACCAGATCATCGCCGACATCATGACCGACAAGGCGACGGTGGAGATCACCTCGCCCATCGCCGGAACCGTGGTCGCCCTGTACGGCGATGCGGGCAAGTCGGTGCCGGTCGGCGGGCCGCTGGTGGCGTTCGATGTGGCGGGCGCCGGCAATGTTCAAACCTCCGTTCAGGCCCCCTCCGTCGCCTCCGGCGACACCTCCCCCAGGGGGGGAGGATCCGCGCCGACGCTCGCACAAAAATCTCCCCCTCCTGGGGGGAGCACCCGCGCAGCGGGGGAGGGGGGCAAGTCCGTCGCGCCTCCCGCCCTGACCGGCCGCGCCCCCGGCGAACGCCCGTCCGCATCGCCCGCCGTGCGTAACCGCGCGCGGGATCTGGGCGTGGATCTGACCTTCGTGCCCGGCACCGGCCCGGCCGGTCGGATCACCCACGAGGACCTGGACGGCTTCATCGCGCGTGGCGGTCAGGTTCCTGCGTCCGCGCCTTCGGCCGGCAGCTCGACCTTCGCCCGTGCCGAAGGAGCCACCGAGGTCCGCATCATCGGCCTGCGCCGCAAGATCGCGGAGAAGATGGCCGACAGCGTGCGCCGCATTCCCCACATCACCTATGTGGAGGAGATCGACGTCACGGCGTTGGAGGAGCTTCGCGCCCACCTGAACGCGACGAAGCAAAAGGATCAGCCCAAGCTGAACCTGCTGCCCTTCCTCGCCCGCGCCATCGTCGTCGCCCTGCGCGACCAGCCGCAGATCAACGCCCACTATGACGACGAGGCCGGCGTCCTGACCCAGCATGCCCCGGTCCATCTGGGCATCGCCGCCCAGACGCCGAACGGCCTGATGGTGCCGGTGGTCCGCCACGCCGAGGCGCGCGACGCCTGGGATACGGCGCTGGAGATCGCCCGCGTCTCCGGCGCGGCCAAGGACGGTTCGGCCAAGCGCGAGGAGCTGTCGGGCTCGACCATCACCATCACCTCGCTGGGGACTCTGGGCGGGGTGGTCCACACCCCGATCATCAACCACCCCGAGGTCGCCATCATCGGCCCCAACAAGATCGCCGAACGGGTCGTGGTCCGCGACGGCCAGATGGTGGTGCGCAAGATGATGAACCTGTCGTCGTCGTTCGATCACCGGATCGTCGACGGGCATGATGCGGCAGTGTTTGTTCAGCGGATCAAGGGCTTGCTTGAGCAGCCGGCGACGCTTTGGATGGGGTGAAGGATGTCGGCCGTCGCTGCACTGTTCGCCATCACGTCGCTAGTCGCTGGCGATGAACCGTTGCGTTGCACGGACTTGGATATGAGCCAAGTGAGCGTCTTTACAGGTCGGGTAGAACGCCAGACGATTAGACGAGAACAGCCAGTTTGGTGGACTCCCTTTGGTGACATCTATTACGAGGTCGTTGCCACTATTCGCCCAATCCGAGTTCTCCGGGGAGCCCCGATTACACGTCCTGTTATCGTGCGGGTTGGGTGCACAGCTTCGAAGACGGATTTTGCCGGGCGACGCATATGCGCGAACCTTTTTAACCCGGGTCAAGTCGACACTTTCCAAGTCGATCGTCGAACCTATTTGGGCAGTCGGAATCCTGATCGCGATGAAGTCGCTGACTACGATCGTGCGATGGCCCATCCTCTTCCACTCTGCGAGCGTTGATGACCCAGACCCTGAAAACCAAAGTCCTGATCATCGGCGCGGGCACCGGCGGCTATGTCGCCGGCATCCGTTGCGGCCAGCTGGGCCTCGACACCGTGCTGGTGGACGGCGGCGATGGGCTGGGCGGGACCTGCCTGAACGTCGGTTGTATTCCGTCCAAGGCCATCATCCATGCGGCGGGCAAGTTCGAGACGGTGGCCAAGGCGGCCGGGGGCGGGACGCTGGGCATCACGGCGGCGGCGCCCGCCATCGATCTGAAACAGACGGTCGAGTGGAAGGACGGCATCGTCCGTAAGCTGAACGCCGGCGTCGCGGCCCTGCTGAAGAAGGCCAAGGTCAAGGTCATCAAGGGCTGGGCGGCCTTCGAGGACGCCAAGACCTGTATCGTCAAGACGGACGAGGGCGAGATCCGCATCACCGCCGAACACGTCATCCTGGCCACGGGATCTGAGCCGGTCGAACTGCCCTTCCTGCCGTACGGCGGCGACGTCATCTCCTCGACCGAGGCGCTGAGCCTGTCGGAGGTCCCCAAGAAACTGGTCGTCGTCGGCGGCGGCTATATCGGGCTGGAGCTGGGCATCGCCTTCAGGAAGCTGGGCGCGGAAGTGGCCATCGTCGAAATGGCCGAGCGGATCCTGCCGCTCTACGACAAGGCCCTGACCGATCCGGTCGCAAAGTGGCTGGAGACGCACGGCGTCGAACTGCACCTGGGCGCGCGCGCCGGCGGGTTCGGGAACGGTAAGCTGAACGTCACGACCAGGGACGGCGAACCGCTGCAACTGGACGCCGACAAGGTGCTGGTCACCGTGGGCCGTCGTCCGCGCACCCAGGGCTGGGGTCTGGAGAACATGGGCGTGGCCATGGCCGGTCCGTTCGTGAAGATCGACAACCGCTGCGCCACCTCAATGAAGAACGTCTGGGCCGTCGGCGACCTGACCGGCGAGCCTATGCTGGCCCACAAGGGCTCGGCCCAGGGCGAGGTGGTCGCGGAAATCATCGCCCATTCTTCAGGAAAGGGTGGCCACGACCGGGTGTTCGATCCGGTCGCCATCGCCGCCGTCTGTTTCACCGAGCCGGAGATCGTCTCGGCCGGTCTGGGTCCGAACGATGTCGCGGGCCGTGACGACGTGATCCAGTCGGTCTTCCCCTTCGCCGCCATCGGCCGGGCCCTGGCCATCGAGGCGGGCGAGGACGGCGGCTTCGTGCGGGTCATCGCCTCCAAGTCGGATCACCGCATCCTGGGCGTCCAGGCGGTCGGACAGCATGTGTCCGAACTGAGCAACAGCTTCGCCCAGATGCTTGAGATGGGGGCGGTGCTGGAGGATGTGGCGGGAACCATCCACGTCCACCCGACCCTGGGCGAGGCCTTCCACGAGGCGTCTCTGCGCGCCCTGGGGCACGCGATCCACATCTGACGGCTAAAGCCGGTCCAGCCGCCTGGCGTGGTTCGCCACCATGCGCAGCGCCAGGCCGTCGGGCAGGAAGCGGGCCAGGCCGGCCATCAGATTGTTCATGACGCCGGGGGTCACGCTGGGCCGGTTCGCCTCGCAGGCGTCGTAGCCGATGCGGGCGACACGGTCGGCGTCCATCCACATCCAGGCCGGATAGGCGCTGGACACCTGGTCGCGCGAGCCGTTGACGTCGTGAAACTCGGTCAAGGTGTAGCCGGGGTTCAGCACCGTGACGTGGACCCCGGTTCCCAAGGTTTCCAGATACAGGCCCTGGGACGCCTTGATCAGGAAGCTCTTTATGGGTCCGTACAGGGTGTCGCCGCCGGTCGCGGGCATCTGGCCGGCCAGGGAGGCGACGTTCAGCACCCGGCCGAAGCGTCGCTCGACCATGCCGGGCAACAACAGGCGCGACAGCTCGACCGGCGCCGTCAGCATGACCTGAATCATGGCGCGGTGGGCGGCCAGGTCGGTGTCGAGAAAGCCGGTCACGCGGCTGAAGCCCGCATTATTGACCAGGCCGTCGACGGTCAGGCCGCGCGCCGTGACGGCGGCGATCAGACGTTCGGGCGCCGCTGGGTCCGACAGGTCTTCGGGAAGGACGGTCGCGACGACGCCATGGGCGGCGGACAGGGCCTCGGCCAGGGTCACGAGCGGCCCTTCTCGCCGGGCGGTCAGGATCAGGTCCCAGCCCTCGGCGGCGTAGGTGCGGGCCAGGGCCGCGCCGATGCCGGCGGAGGCGCCCGTGATCAGCACCGTCCGCTTCATGCGTCGATCCGGCGCCGCCCAGGTCCCATGCTCATGCCGCGACGGGGCAGGAGGCGTGGGGCGTATAGGCGGCCAGGGAGAGGGGGTTCTCGTCCAGCAGGTCGGCGATGGTGATCTTGGACAGGGCCTCGGTCGCGGCCTCGTCGGCGGCGGTCAGGGCCTTGGCGACCTGGCGGGGAATATGTTCGCTGATCGGGCAGCCCTTGGCCCCAGCGGGGGGCGAACCGATGTGGGCGCAGCCGTTCACCGCCTTCAGCACCTCGTCCAGTCGGATGTCTTCCGGTTGGCGCAGCAGCCAGGACCCGCCGGTGGCGCCGGGACGGGTGGCGATCAGTCCAGCCTTGGCCAGCAGCGCCGTCACGCGCCGCACCACGACAGGATTGGTCGGGACGGACGCCGCCAGCAAGGCGCTGGGCGCCGCCTGGGCAGGCGAAAAAGCGCCCTTGTGGGCCATATAGGCCAAGGCGTGGGCGGCGACGGGGAAGCGCTGGCTGTCTGACATGGTTGTGTTCCTGTAAGGAAAATAGGCGCTCCTGGACCGAATCACAAATCCTTGTGGTGCAAGGGGAAACCGAATCCCCGCGCCCACGATTGAAGCGGGCGCGGAATGGGCCTAAAGGCTCGCCGCTTTGAAGGGCTCGACCTGTCGTCGGAGACCCGGAGGATACGCATGGCCGGGGATACTCCCCACGACGCGGGCGCTCTCCCCGCCGCGTCGAACACGCCGGACAAACCCACCCACGCCACGGGACCCGAGTCCCACGCTCCAGGGGGCCAGATCGCCAAGCACGGCGGCTTCTGGGCCCTGACCCTGGGCGCGATCGGCGTGGTGTTCGGCGACATCGGCACCAGCCCGCTTTACGCCCTGCGTGAAGCCATCGCCCACGCCCAGTCGGGCGTCGGCGGCGACCTGGCCGTGATCGGCGTCGTCTCCCTGGCCTTCTGGGCCTTGATGGTGGTGGTGACGTTCAAATACGTCTTCTTCCTGATGCGCGCCGACAACAAGGGCGAAGGCGGCACCCTGTCGCTGATGGCCCTGGCCCAGTTCGCGGTCGGCCGGCGCAGCGCCTGGATCTTCATCCTGGGCGTCTGCGGCGCGGCCCTCTTCTATGGCGACGGCATCATCACGCCCGCCATTTCGGTTCTGTCGGCCGTCGAGGGCCTGCAGGACGCGCCGGGCCTGTCGGGCAAGCTCGATCCGTTCATCGTGCCGATCTCGGCCGGAATCCTGATCGCCCTGTTCATGGCCCAGTCGCGCGGCACCGCCAGCCTGGCCAAATATTTCGGCCCGATCACCGCCGTCTGGTTCCTGTGCCTGGGCGGGCTGGGCCTGTACCACATCTTCGACGACGTCAGCGTGCTGCGCGCCCTGTCGCCCCACTATGGCGTCATGCTGCTGTTGAAGGACGGTTTCCTGGGCTTCATCATCCTGGGCAGCGTCTTCCTGGCGGTGACCGGCGCGGAGGCCCTGTATGCGGACATGGGCCATTTCGGAAAGGCCCCGATCCGCATGGGCTGGCTGGCCTTCGTCCTGCCCTGCCTGACCCTGAACTATCTGGGCCAGGGCGCCCTGATCCTCGACAATCCCGGCTCCGCCGAGAACCCGTTCTGGAACATGGTGCCGGAGTTCGCCTATTGGCCCATGCTGATCCTGGCCACGGCCGCCACCGTCATCGCCTCGCAGGCCGTGATCACCGGCGCCTTCTCGGTCACGCAACAGGCGGTCCAACTGGGCCTGCTGCCGCGTATCGACATTCGAAACACCTCCGAGACCCAGGCCGGCCAGATCTTCGTGCCGGCGGTCAATACTTTCCTGATGGTCGGGGTCCTGGTGCTGCTGGTCGTGTTCCAGAGCTCGCATAACCTGACCGCCGCCTATGGGGTGGCTGTCACGGGGACCATGCTGGTCAATACGCTGATGAGCTATTCCGTCATCACCAAGGGCTGGAAATGGCCGATGTGGGCGGTGGCGGGAACCCTTATTCCGTTCGCCTTCATCGACAGCGTCTTCCTGACGTCCAACCTGCTGAAGATCCCCGACGGCGCCTGGATGCCGCTGGTGCTGGGGGCCTGTCTGGTTTTGATCATGTGGACCTGGGTGCGCGGCACCCAGATCCTGACGACCAAGACGCGCAAGGACAGTCTGCCGCTGAACGACCTGATCGAGATGCTTCAGGCCCGGCCGCCGCACCGCGCGCCCGGCACGGCCATCTTCCTGACCAGCGATCCTGACGTGGCGCCGGTCGCCCTGATGCACAATCTCAAGCACAACAAGGTGTTGCACGAGAAGAACGTCATCCTGACCGTGCGCACCTCCGAACGGCCGCGCGTCAAGGAAGCCGACCGGGTGCGGATGGAGCCGATCAACGACGACTTCAAGAAGCTGACCATCACCTATGGCTTCATGGAGACGCCGAACGTGCCCCGCGCCCTGGGTCTGTGCCGCAAACAGGGGCTGAAGTTCGACATCATGTCGACCAGCTTCTTCCTGGGCCGCCGCTCGCTGATCCCGTCGGCGCGCCAGGGCATGCCCCTGTGGCAGGACCGGCTGTTCATCTTCCTGATGCGCAACGCCGCCAATCCGACCGACTTCTTCCATATCCCGCCCGGCCGTGTGGTCGAGCTGGGCGCGCAGGTGGCCGTATGAGTTCCGAAGGACGCGGTTCTGAAGGACGGGGCGGCGGTCACAGCTCACAGGCGCGCGGTCGCCGTATGGCGACCAAGGGCCGGCCGCGCCCGGCTCCGGTCGAGGTGGCGCAAGCTCCATCGCAGGACGACATCGGCGTTGAGGCCCGGGTGGTGGCGGGCATCCTGCTGAACGCCGCGCTTGAGAAGCGCAACGGCCTGGACGAGGCCCTGTCCCAGCCCGCCGCTCGCGCCCTGGAGCCCGTTGACCGCGCCTTCGCCCGCGCCGTGGCCATGGCCGCCCTGCGCCGCCTGGGCGAGATCGACCAGATCCTGGACCGCCGCCTGCAGAAGTCGCCGCCCGAGGCGGTCCGCACCCTGATGCGCATCGCCCTGGCCCAAACCCTGGTGCTGGAGACCCCCGCCTTCGCCGCCGTCTCCACGGCCGTGAAACTGGCCGAGCGCGATCCCAAGACCCGGCCCTACAAGAATCTGGTCAACGCCGTGCTGCGCGGCGTCGGCCGCGACGGCCCCGGCCTGACCACGGCCGAGAGCAATCTGCCCGACTGGATCGCCGCCCGCTGGAAGGCGACCTATGGCGAGGCCGCCCTGACCGGCCTGGCCCTGGCCGCCCGCGAGGAGCCGGCGACGGATCTCAGCCTCAAGCCCGGCGTCGATCCTGCCGCCGTGGCCGCCGCCGTCGAGGGCGAGGCGCTTGAGGGCGGCACTGTCCGCACCGGCCGTCGCGGCGACGTGGCGACCTGGCCCGGATTCGACGACGGCGACTGGTGGGTCCAGGACGCCGCCGCCGCCGTTCCCGGCCGTCTGCTGGACGTCAAGCCCGGCGAGACCGCCCTGGACATGTGCGCCGCCCCCGGCGGCAAGACCCTGCAACTGGCCGCCGCCGGCGCCTCGGTCGTGGCCCTGGACCGCTCGGCCCCGCGCCTGAAACGCCTGACCCAGAACCTTGATCGCACCGGCCTGACCGCCGAGGTGATCGCCGTTCCCGCCGAGGACTGGGAGGACGACCGCACCTTCGACGCCGTGCTTCTGGACGCCCCCTGCACCGCCACAGGCACCTTCCGCCGCAACCCCGAAGTCCTGCGCGCCACCAAGCCGGCCGAGGTCGCCAAACTGGCCGATGTCCAGCACCGGCTGCTCGACGCCGCCGCCGAACGGGTCAAGCCGGGCGGCCGTCTGGTCTATTGCACCTGTTCGCTGGAGCGCGAGGAGGGCGAGACCCAGGTCATCGCCTTCCTGCGCCGCAACCCCGGTTTCCGCACCGTTGCGGCGGACCCCGCGGCCCTGGGCGCCCCGCCCGAGGCCCTGACGCCCGAAGGCTGGCTGCGCATCCTGCCGTCCATGTGGCCCGAACACGGTGGCCTGGACGGCTTCTTCGCCGCCAAGCTGGAACGGGTTTCCTGAGCGGGAGCGGCTTGCTCCCGCCCGCAAGCCGTCCTATCCGAGGGGCCATGGCCGTTACCCCCCTGATCTGCCCGTCCATCCTCGCCAGCGACTTCTCGCGCCTGGGTGAAGAGGTCCGCGCGCTGGAAGCCGCGGGCGCCGACTGGATCCACATCGATGTGATGGACGGGCATTTCGTGCCCAACATCACCCTGGGGCCGGACATCGTGAAGGCGATCCGTCCGCACACCAGCCTGCCGTTCGACGTGCACCTGATGGTGGCGCCGGTCGATCCCTGGCTGGAAGCCTATCGCGACGCCGGGGCGGACCTGCTGACCGTCCATCCCGAAAGCGGGCCGCACCTGCACCGCACCCTGGGCCGCATCCGTCAGCTGGGGGCCAAGGCCGGGGTGGTGTTCAATCCGGCCACCCCCCTGTCGATCCTTGAAGAGGTGGTCGATCTGGTGGACCTGGTGCTGATCATGTCGGTCAATCCCGGCTTCGGCGGACAGAAATTCATCGACAGTTCGCTGCGCAAGATCGCCGGCGCCCGCACCATTCTGGACCGCGCCGGATCGACGGCCCATCTACAGGTGGACGGGGGCGTGACCTCGGCCAATGCGGCGGCCTGCGTCGCGGCCGGGGCCGACGCCCTGGTCGCCGGCTCCTTCGTGTTCAAGGGCGACTATGCGACCAATATCGCCGCCCTGAAGGCCGTCCCGGCCGCCGCGTGAGCCCGATCAGTCCCTTCGCCCCGCGCGGCGCCGAAGCCACGCCCGACGTGGCCTCGGGTCAGATCCCCGGTCTGGCCGGCGCGCCGGTGCGGACCCCGGTGCGGTCGGGCGAGACGGTGACGGGACCGGGCCTGTGGCCGGCCATCGCCGGACGCCTGGTCACCCGTCAACTGTGGATCGAACTGTACGGCCTGCCGGGTTACAGCCTGACGCTGAGCCCGTTCCTGGGCGGGGGCAAGGTCACGGCCTTCGCGGCCACGCCCCGCGATTTCCGGCCCCACGATCCCGCGCCGGGCAAGAATCTGCTGGTCGGTCGTTTCGTTCTGGCCGGCGCCTCGATGGAGGTCGAGGCGCCGGCGGATCCGTGGAACCGCCCCAGCCCGTCGCGTCCCTTCGCCGTAGAACTCCATGCCTTCAACTGGCTGCCGGCCTTGATGGCCCAGGGGGAGCGGGGCGCGTGCGAGGCCTTGCGTCTGACGCTCGCCTGGGCGGACACCTTCGCGCGTTGGTCGCCCTTCGCCTGGGGTCCCGAAATTCTGCCGCGCCGGGTGATCAACCTGGCCTGCGCAGCCCGCAAGATGGGCGCGGTGGCGACCGAGGCCGAACGGCTGAAACTGGCCGACAGCCTGGCGCGCCAGACCCGACAGCTGCTGCGCCCGCCCGGCGGTCTGGCGACCCGGGCCGAACGACTGACGGCGGCGGCTGTCGGCGGCTGCGTCCTGGCCGGGGCGCCGGGTCAGGCCTTGCGGCGTCGCGCCCTGTCCGGCCTGACGAGCGCCTTGAAGACCACGGTCCTGGACGACGGCGGCCATGCGTCACGCAGTCCCGAGGCCGGGTTGGAGCTGTTGCTCGACCTGCTGACCCTGGACGACGCCCTGGCCCAGCTGTCCGAGCCGACGCCAGACGCCGTGTCGGGCGCCATCGCCCGCCTGACGCAGGGCCTGCGGCTTCTGACCCTGCCCGACGGCCGCCTGGCCAGTTTCCAGGGCGGGGGACCGTCCACCGTCGCCCGTGTCGCCGCCGCTCGCGCCCATGACGAGACCGCCGCGACCAAGGGCGATCCCGCTCATCCGCCGACCGGAACCGTCGCCGGCCTGACGCGGATCGCCAGCCCCTTGCTGGCCATCATCGCCGACGCCGCCTCGCCGGCCGGGGGCGCCTGGGGGGCGTCCGCCTGCGCCCAGCCGATGGCGCTGGAGATCGCCTGCGGCAAGGATCGTTTGGTGACCGGCTCCGGCTGGACCCCGCGGGCGACGGATCGTCAGGCCCTGCGGCTGACGCCCGGCCATTCGACCCTGACCCTGGGCGAGCGGTCGCTGAACGAGCCGCTGGGCGGCTGGAAGGGCGAGCTGCTGGGTCCACGCCTGGTCGGGCCGCCCATCCATGTCACCACCGATCAGCGCGACGGCGACGGCGCCGTCTGGCTGGACATGGAGCATGACGGCTGGAACGAGGCCTTCGGCCTGAACCACCAGCGCCGCCTCTATCTGGACCAGCGGATGGACGAACTGCGCGCTGAGGAGAAGCTGTTCCCGACGCCGGGCCGCAAGGAGATGATCCGCCAGATCGCGGCCCCCTACGCCATCCGCTTCCATCTGGAGCCTGGAGTTCAGGCCTCGCTGGCGCGGGACCGTCGCTCGATCCTGTTGCGCGGCGCCTCGGGCCGGGGCTGGTGGTTCCGCACCGACGGCCCCGACGTGGCCATCGAACCCAGCGTCCATATCGACGCCGGCCTGACCCGCCGCTCGCTGCAGATCGTGGTGCGCGGCTCGGCCCGCACCGACAGCGAGAGCCGGATCCGCTGGAAGCTGAGCCCGGCGGGCGCGAGCGGCGATCCGACGTGACCGACGCCGGCCGCCTGTGGATCGTGCGCGGTCTGCATACGGCCATCTATATCGTCATGTCGGCGGCCTGTTTCGCCGTCCTCTATGCGGGGATCTCGGGCCAAAGCGGCCCCTGGCTTCACGTGGCCCTGGCCCTGGTGGCCATTGAGGTCGTGGTCTTCGTCGGCTGCGGCCTGAAATGTCCTCTGACCGCCGTCGCCGTCCGCTACGGCGCCCGCCCGGACGGCGCCTATGACACCTTTTTTCCCGAGCGACGCACGCGTCACACCTTTCGGGTCTTCGGTCCGCTGATCACGCTTGGGCTGGTCCTCAACGCGCTTCGCTGGTTCGGCCTGCTCTGATCCGTCCGCATACGGGGTGACGCACGGGCGCCCCGGTGCTAGACGCCGCGCCATCCTCCCCCAGCCTTTACGGACGCCGCCATGCCCGCCGCTCCCGACTTTCCGCCCGCCCCCGACCGGGTCAAGCCGCAACGCGCCCTGATCTCCCTGTCCGACAAGGCCGGACTGGAAGACGCCGCCCGCACCCTGAACGACCTGGGCGTCGAACTGGTCTCGACCGGCGGCACCCGCGCGGCGATCGCCAAACTGGGCCTGCCGGTCAAGGACGTGGCCGACCTGACCGGCTTCCCCGAGATGATGGACGGTCGGGTCAAGACCCTGCACCCCGTCGTTCATGGCGGCCTTCTGGGCGTGCGCGACGCGGCAGACCACGCCCAGTCAATGATCGACCACGGCATCGGCGCCATCGATATCGTCTGGATCGACCTTTATCCGTTCGAATCCACCGTTGCTTCCGGCGGTTCGTTCGAGGCGGCGGTCGAGAATATCGACATCGGCGGCCCGGCCATGATCCGCTCAGGCTCCAAGAACCACGGCTATGTCGCCGTCGCCGTGGACGGCGAGAGCATCGGCCTGATCATCGAGGCGCTGAAGGTCGAGGGTTCGACCGGTCTGGCCCTGCGCAAGCGGCTGGCCGCCCGCGCCTTCGCCCGCACCGCCGCCTATGACGCCGCCGTCTCCGGCTGGTTCGCAAGCCAAGTCGAGGACGCGGCCCCGGCCCGCAAGTCCATCGCCGGTTCTCTGGCCCAGACCCTGCGCTACGGCGAAAACCCGCATCAGACCGGCGCCTTCTACCGCAATGGAGAGGCGCGTCCCGGCGTGGCCCATGCGACCCAGATCCAGGGCAAGGAGCTGGGCTACAACAATATCGCCGACGCCGACGCCGCCTATGAACTGGTCGCCGAGTTCGAGGCCCCGGCCGTGGTCATCGTCAAACACGCCAACCCCTGCGGCGTGGCCGTGGGTAAGGACCTGTCGGAAGCCTACGCCCGTGCGCTGGAATGCGACGCCGTCTCGGCCTTCGGCGGCGTGATCGCGGTCAACCGGCCGCTGAACGGCGACGACGCCCGCGCCATCACCGGCATCTTCACCGAGGTCGTCATCGCCCCCGGCGCGGACGACGAAGCCAAGGCCGTCTTCGCCGCCAAGAAGAACCTGCGCCTGCTGATCACCGACGGCCTGCCCGATCCGCACGGGCCGGGCGAGGTGTTCCGCTCGGTCGCCGGCGGCTTCCTGGTCCAGAGCCGCGACCGGTCGCTGATCAAGCCCGAAGACCTGAAGATCGTCACGCGCCGCCAGCCGACGCCGACCGAGATCCAGGACATGCTGTTCGCCTTCACCGTGGCCAAGCACGTCAAGTCCAACGCCATCGTCTATGCCAAGGACGGCCAGACCGCCGGCATCGGCGCCGGCCAGATGAACCGCCGCGACTCGGCCCGCATCGCCGCGATCCGCGCCAAGGAGGCCGGCGAGGCCAAGGGACTGGCCCATTCCCTGGCCCAGGGTTCGGCCTGCGCCTCGGAAGCCTTCTTCCCCTTCGCCGACGGCCTGCTGGAAGCCGTCGCGGCCGGCGCCACCGCGGTGATCCAGCCCGGCGGCTCGATGCGCGACGCCGAGGTCATCGCCGCCGCCGACGAGCAGGGCATCGCCATGGCCTTCACCGGGGTGCGGGTCTTCCGGCACTGAGGATCGACCCCGGATGATCCTTATCGAGGACGCCGACCCCGACCATGCCGACGCCAAAGTCCTGATCGCCGCCCTGTCCCAGCGACTGGCGGCGATCACGGGCTCCAGCGGCCAGGCCTCGTTCGATGAGGACGATGTTCGGGGGGCGGGCGCCGCCTTCCTGCTGGCGCGGGACGAGCAGGGGCGGGCCACAGGCTGCGGCGGCCTGCGTCCGCTCCAGCCGGGCGTCGCCGAAATCAAACGCATGTATGCGGGGGTCGCCGGACAGGGCGTGGGTTCGGCCGTGCTCGCGGCTCTGGAGGCGAAGGCGAAAAGCCTCGGCTACGGCGAAATCCGGCTGGCAACGCGTCGCGTCAACACTTTGACCGTGCGCTTCTATCTCCGCGCCGGCTATCGCGAAATTCCGCCCTATGGCCGCTATGTCGGCCGACCTGAGGCTGTCTGTTTCGCCAAACCAATCGGATCGACTTCCGCCTAAGTTGACTGGACGCCCCCGGCGCGCCGTGATGGTCTGCGGCACCCCCGTTTCTGGAGCCGTCCCATGACCACCCTGATCCGTCCCGAAGGCCAGACCCCCGATGATCTGAAGCTGAGCCGCAGGGCGGTGGGCGCCCTGGGGGGGCTGCTCTTCTCGGGCTATGCGGTCGCGGCCCTGGCCAAGGAGGCCCGACCCATCACCACCGACGCCGCCGGGCTCGAGACCGCCGAGGTGACCTATCCGGCGCCGGACGGGTTCGAACTGCCGGCCTATGTGGCGCGGCCGGCGGGCGAGGGGCCTTTTCCAGTCGTGGTGGTGGTGTCCGAGATCTTCGGCGTCCACGACTATATCAAGGACATCTGCCGTCGCCTGGCCAAGCAGGGCTACGCCGCCATCGCCCCGGCCTTCTTCAACCGGGTCGAGGATCCGGCGCCCCTGTCCGACATGGGCCGGATCATGCAGATCGTCGGGGCGGCCGACTATGAGCAGGTGATGGGCGATCTGTCGGCGACCCTGGACTGGGCCAGTCAGCAGCTGTGGGCGCGGGACGGAAAGGTCGGGATCACCGGCTTCTGCTGGGGCGGCAAGGTGGTGTGGCAGGCGGCGGCGCGCTTCGCCGTCATCGGCGCCGGCGTGGCCTGGTACGGCCGTCTGGCGCCGGCCCCCGACGCGACGCCGGTGCAAATTTCATCCGGCCAGCCGTGGCCGGTCGATCTGGCCGATGACCTGAAGGCGCCCGTCCTGGGTCTGTACGGCGGCCAGGACCAGGGCATCCCCCTGGCCAGTGTCGAGCGGATGCGCGAGGCCCTGGCGCGAGCGGGCCAGACCGACAGCCGGATCATCGTCTATCCGGACGCGCCGCACGGCTTCCACGCCGACTACCGCGCCAGCTACGCCGAGGCGGACGCCCGGGACGCATGGGCGAAACTTCTGGCCCACCTCGACAAAGCGTTAAGGAGTTGAATTGTTACTGATGTGACGCATTGCGGAGGCTCTGCGTCAGGGAGGGTGACATGGGCGGTTTGCGGTTAAGCCGGGCGGTTCTGCTGGGTGCAGGCCTGTTGTTTCTTCCCCTTGCGGCCTGTGGGGGCGGGGGAGGCGGCGGCGGGGGCGTCGTAACGCCCGTCGTGCCGCCACCACCACCTCCTCCTCCCCCGCCCCCGCCCCCTCCTCCGCCGCCGCCCCCTTCGGTGTCCTCCACCGAGTATCTGCGGAACTACGGCCTGGCCAATATGAAGGCCGAGGTCGGGTGGCAGACCGGCGCCACCGGAAACGGCGTCACGGTCGCTGTGGTCGATTCCGGCGTCAGCAACAGCCAGGCCGATCTGGTCGGGCGGATCTCCACCGCCTCGACCGACGTGGTTCCGGGCCGCAACACCCCCTATGTCGCGAACGACAGCCACGGAACCCTGGTGTCGGGGGTGATCGCCTCGAACTTCAACGGACTGGGCTCGGTCGGCGTGGCCTATGAATCGACCATACTGTCGATCCGCACCGACATCTCCGACTGTAAAGATGAGGACGACGACGTCTGTTTCAGCAGTTCAGACCTGGTCCGGGCCCTGGACTTCGCCGTGGCCAACGGGGTCAAGATCATCAACATGTCCCTGGGCGGCGATGGTCGGCTGGGCTCCGCCTTCGAGGCGGCCCTGTTGCGCGCGGTCGATTCCGGGGCGGTCATCGTCGCCTCGTCGGGCAATGACGGCGAGGCCAATCCCGGCTGGCCTGCGCAATATGCGGTGGATCCCCGGTTCTCCGGCTCTGTCATCGCCGTCGGTTCGCACGGCGAGACCAATGTCATGTCCAGCTTTTCGAACCGCGCGGGGGCCACGGCCGCCGCCTATATTTCCGCGCCGGGCGAGGACGTCATCACCGGCTGCGACGGGACCCGCTGCTGGCGGATCAACGGCACCTCCTTCTCGGCGCCCCATGTCTCGGGCGCCCTGGCCCTGCTGATGGACGCCTTCCCCAATCTTTCGGCGCGTCAGGCCCTGGCCATCCTTCTCGACACGGCGCGCGACGCCGGGGACGCAGGGACCGACATCGTCTACGGCCGGGGCTTGCTGGACTTGGCCAACGCCTTCCGGCCGGTGGGAACGAGCTCGACCCCGATGGCCGACGGAGGCTCCATCGTCGCCGAGAGCGAGCCTGGCAGTTTCGTCGGCCCCGCCTTCGGCGACGCCTTCTCACGCCAGACGGCCTTGGGGACCGTCCTGTTCGATAGCTATGACCGGATGTTCGCCGTCCAACTGGGCGCGGCCTATCCGACGGCGCCGAGCCGCTCGTATCAGGCCGCGCCGTTCGCGCCGAGCCGGACGGCGACGACCCGGCTGGCCCTGCCGAACGGCGGCCGGCTGAATCTGACGGCGTCCCAGCCGGTCGAGACGCCCGAGCCCATCGCTGCGCGTTATGACCTGACCGACGCGCCCTGGCTGGGCGACGAACCCCGTCAGGAGGCCATGCTGGACCTGGAGATGGGCCGGCTGAGCTTCGCCACATGGCAGGGTCGAGGCGGGGCGCGGTCGCCCTTCGACGCGGCCGGCGACGGTTTCGCCGCCCTGGCCCAGGCGGACCATGCGGCGCGCGGCGCCCTGCGGTTCGGGTCGCTGACCCTTGCGGCCGAGAGCGGGGGCGGGGACCGGCGTATGCCGCTGAGGCGGGTCGAGGCGGAGGCTTCAAGCTACAGCCGCGCCACCCTGGCCTGGCGCGGCGTGGACGGCGGCCTGTCGGTCAGCATCGGCGGCCTGGACGAGCGTCTGGGGCCCTTGGGGGCCTTCCTGCCCGGCGGATCGGACTTCGCCCTGCCGTCGCGCACCCGCTTCTATGCGGTGGGCGGCGACTGGACCCTGAGGCCCGGCCTGGCCCTGATCGGCGAGGCCGGCGTCGGCTCGACCCGGAGCGAGGGCCGGTTCCTGTCGATGGACCAGGCCGCGATCAGTTCGAACTGGCGTCTGGGCCTGCTGACAGGGTGTTCGGTGCTCTGCGACCGGATCAGCTTCACCCTGTCGCAGCCGCTGCGGATCGAAAGCGGCGCCTTCTCGGCCTGGCTGGCGGATGTGCCGGTCGAGTATTTCGACCCCCTGACCTATTCGCGCCGCAGCTTCTCGGCCACGCCGAGCGGTCGCCAGATCGATTTCATCCTGGGCGGCGAGCGGAGTCTGTGGGACGGCTCAAACCTGACGATCCAGGCCGTGGCCAGCCGTCAGCCGCGCCACGTTGCGGACGCCGCGCCGGAATTCGCCTTGATCGGCGGATGGCGGCGGAGGTTCTGAGGGGGGAGTGACTGGTGAATGGTGAGTCGTGAGCAATAGGTGAGCGGCTTGCGGAGACACCGCAGCTCACTCCTCACCCCTCACCCATCACCACTCACGTCCTCACATCAGGCCTTGCCGTCGAAGGTCTGGCCTTCGGGCGCGGGGGCTGCGCCATAGGGGTTGGCGCCCTGCGCGCCCGATCCCTTGGCCGCGACCACGACCATGGCCGGGCGGATGGTGCGGCCGAACAGTTCGAAGCCGGACTGCATGGTCTGGAGCACGGCGCCGCCCGGAACCGTGTCCGACGGCTGTTCGATCATGGCCTGGTGCAGATGGGGGTTGAAGGCCTCGCCGGCCGAGGGCGCGACGCGCTTGAGCCCATTGGTCTCGAACGCCTGCAGCAGGGCCTTCTGGGTCATTTCCAGACCGGTCACGAGGGCCACGGTCGGGCCGTCCGTGTCCTTGGGCGCCGCCATCAGGGCGCGTTCCAGATTGTCGGCCACGCCCAGCAGATCCTTGGCGAAGCGCTGGATGGCGAAGGCGCGGGCGTCGTTCTGCTGCGTCTCGGCGCGGCGCTTCAGGTTCTCCATCTCGGCGGCGACGCGCAGGGCGCGGTCCTTCCACTCGTCGCGCTCGGCGATGACGGCGTCCAGCGGCGCGAGATTGTCCGAGGGATCGGCGTCCAGGCCGTGTTCGGCGTTCACTTCCGCCATATCGGCGTCCAGTTCGTTGAAGTCGTCGTTAAGGGGCTTGTCGCTCACTTGTCGTTCCCGTCCAGCATCCGGCCCAGCACCCGGGCGGTATAGTCCACCAACGGGATGACACGGGCGTAGTTCAATCTTGCGGGGCCTATGACGCCGATGGCGCCCAGGACCCGCTGTCGGCCGCTCATATAGGGCGCCGCGATCACGGCGGAACCCGAAAGTGAAAACAACCGCGTTTCAGCGCCGATGAAAATCCGCACGCCTTGCGCCGCATCCACCCCGTCCAGCAGGCCGATCAGTTGTTCCTTCTGCTCCAGGTCGTCGAACAGGACCCGCACCCGCTCCAGATCCGCCAGCCCCTCGCCGTCCTGCAACAGATTGGCGCGGCCGCGCACGATCAGGGCGCGCTCCCGGTCCGGCCCGCCGGACCAGGCGGCGAATCCGTCCTCGACCAGTCGGGCGGCGGTCTGATCCAGTTCACGCCGCGCGATCTCCAGCTCCTGGGTCATCTCGCGCTTGGCGTCGGCGAAGGGCCGGCCGCGCAGGCGGGCGTTGAGGAAGTTGGAGGCCTCGACCAGGGTCGAGGGCGTGACCCCGGCCGCCAGGGTCATGATCCGGTTCTCGACCGTGCCGTCGTCGGCGACGATGACCGCCAGGGCCTGATCCCCGCCCAGGGCGACGAACTCGACATGTTTGACGCCAGACTCGCGCACCGGGCTGGACACCACGCCCGCGCCCCCCGCCAGGCCGGACAACAGGTTCGACGCCTCGTCCAGGGCGGATTCGAAATTCCGCCCCCGCCCGGCCAGCCGCCCGTCGATCTCGCGCCGCTCCTCCTTCGTCAGGTCGCCGATCTCCAGCAGGCCGTCGACGAACAGGCGCAGGCCCGCATGGGTCGGGATCCGTCCCGCCGACGTATGGGGCGAGGCCAGCAGACCGGCCAGGGTCAGGTCCTGCATCGTATTGCGGATCGAGGCCGGCGACAGGGCGATCCCGCCCAGCGACAGGGTGCGTGACCCGACCGGCTCGCCGGTCTCCAGATAGGATTCGACGATGCGGCGGAAGATGTCGCGGGCGCGCGCATCCAGCCCCGCCAGTCCGGCAAGAGCCATGCCCGGGGATTGGGCGCCGTCGAACGGCGGGGTTTTGGGGGCATACAGGCTCACGGTTTCAGGATAAGCACCGCGGCCTCGGCTTCCAAGGACTCATCTCATGCGCCATTCGCAACGCACCGACGACCAACTGCGTCCCGTGACCATCGAGACCGGCGTCAACCGCTATGCCGAGGGTTCGTGCCTGATCACCTTCGGCCATACGAAGGTTCTGGTGACGGCCTCGGTCGAGGAGAGCATTCCCGGCTGGATGCGCGGCAAGGGCCAGGGTTGGGTCACCGCCGAATACGGCATGTTGCCCCGCGCCACCCACACCCGCGGCCGCCGCGAGGCCGCCGCCGGCAAACAGACGGGCCGCACGCAGGAGATCCAGCGCCTGATCGGCCGCTCGCTCCGCGCCGTTGTCGATCTGAAGGCCCTGGGCGAACGTCAGGTTGTGCTGGACTGCGATGTCATCCAGGCCGACGGCGGCACCCGCACCGCCTCCATCACCGGCGCCTGGGTCGCCATGGCCTCGGCCCTCAACTATCTGCGCGACGAGGGGGTGCTGAAGTCCGATCCGATCCTGGACCAGGTGGCGGCGGTGTCATGCGGCGTCTGCGACGGCGTGCCGGTGCTGGACCTGGACTATGAAGAGGATTCCGAGGCCGAGGCCGATTCCAACTTCGTCCTGACCGGCGCGGGCCAGATCGTCGAGGTCCAGGCCACCGGCGAGAAGCGCGGCTTCTCCCGCGCCGAGTTCGACCGCCTCTTCTCCTTGGCCGAGATCGGCTGCACCGAACTGTTCGCCCTGCAAAAGGCCGCGCTGGAGGCGGTGCGCCGATAGGGGCTTTCGCGCGTTAAGGGGACGGGTCATCGTCTGGGTGATCCCGTCCCTGCCCGGAGATGCCGATGCGCCGCCCCCTGTTCATCAGTTCCGCCTCAGCCGCCGTTCTGGCCTTCGCCCTGACGGTCGCGGCCTGTCAGCCCGGAAGCGACGCCCCCGACGTCTCTTCCTCTGACGCCTCTTCCTCTGGGACCGTTTCCTCGGCGGTCCCCAGCCCCGCCGCTCTTGGCCCCGCCCCGGCCGGGAACCCCGCAGCGCCGACGCCGGCGCCGTCGGAAGACGCTCAGGCCCGGATTCCGGAAGGGCCGGACATGAGGCCCGAGCGGATTCCCGCCAGTGAAATCCCCTGTCGTGAGCAGATCGGCGAGGCGGCGTCCGCGCGCCTGGTCGAACGCTGCATCCAGGTCAGCCCTGCGACCCACCCGCCCTGCAACGCCGCCAACCCCTGCGACCTGATCCAGGGCGAGATCGACCGGTCCTGCAAATTGTGGGCGCGCGACGGCGATCCGCCGGCGGCGTGCCGGTCTTAGGACAGGCCGCCATGAAAAAGGCCCCGCCGTCGCCGGCGGGGCCATCTCATTCAGCCGTGTGGCTCAGTCCTAGTCGCGACGGCGACGGCCGCGGTCGCCACCGCGATCACCGCCGCCTTCGCGCTTGGGACGGCCGCCGGTGTCGTCCGACAGGGGCTCTTCGCCGCGCTCGGCGCGTTCGGCGTTGATCTTGTCGGTCAGATCTTCACCCGTGGTCTGATCGACGACCTTCATCGACAGCCTGGTCTTGCCGCGATCGTTCATGCCGAGGAATTTGACGCGGACTTCCTGACCTTCCGAGACGACGTCGGCCGTTCTGACTTCGAGAACCCGGCGTCAGGCGACCATTCGCCGACGTTGCAGGTAGAGCGCCGCGGCTCCCGCAAGACTGAGGCCGAACAGGATCATCGCCCATTCGGAGATGGTCGGCACAGACGCAGGCGCCGCCGCGGCCGCATTTATCAAATTGACCGTGTAGCCCCCCTTGGCGACTTGCGTGCTCAGGATGTTATTGCCGCTCAGCGTGAATCCGTCAGAGTTAGCCGTGCCGGCCCAGAAGTTCAGGTCGGTAATCGTGCCTGAACCATTCCTGACGAGATAGAACCCGGAGAGTTGAGCACGGGTGAAGGTGGTCGTCGTGGGCGCCGTTCCCAGGTTATTCAGCGTCACGGTGGCCGCTATCAGTTCCGCAGGAAGCGTGGTGGAGGAGCCGCCATACGCGCCCTGAGCCAGTGTCACGTTGCTCAACTCCAGTTGCGCAGTACCCGTGACGCCGCCTGCGCCCGTGAAGCTGCGATAGAGGGTATAGGACTGTGCCGAGGCGCTGCCGGGCATGGCAGCCAGAGCGAGCGCCAGGAATGAACCAGACAGAGCGATCGCGAAAACTTTGAGCATTTTCATAATTTTAAGCATTTGAAGCACGATCCCCACCTAACCGGCGCTCTGTGGCAGATTGTCGCAGGGTTTGCAATAGTCCGCATGAGACGGTGGCCGTGTATGTGGCTGGGGATGAACTGAATGTTGACCGTGTGAACGACGTCTCATGCCGTCCACCGAACGCATAGGTCGCGAATGGCTCGATTTCGGCCATTGGCGTTGGCCCGGATAGCGGACATCCAGACGGAGCCGGCGCCTGATCGAGACGCCAAAGACAAAGGCCCCGCTGTTTCCAGCGGGGCCTCGTTCGTTCAGCGATCCGCCCGCAGACTAGTCGCGACGGGGGCGGCTGCGGCCGCGGTCGCCGCCGCGATCACCGCCGCCTTCGCGCTTGGGACGGCCGCCGGTGTCGTCGGACAGGGGCTCTTCGCCGCGCTCGGCGCGTTCGGCGTTGATCTTGTCGGTCAGGTCTTCACCCGTCGACTGATCGACGACCTTCATCGACAGCTTGGTCTTGCCGCGATCGTCGAAGCCCAGGAACTTGACCTTGACCTCCTGGCCTTCCGACAGGACGTCGGCCGGGTTGGCGACGCGTTCCAGAGCGATCTGGGACACGTGGACCAGGCCGTCCTTGGCGCCGAAGAAGTTCACGAAGGCGCCGAAGTCGACGACCTTGACGACCTTGCCGGAGTAGATGGTTCCGACTTCCGGCTCCGAGGCGATGGACTGGATCCAGGCCTTGGCGGCGTCGATCTTCTCCTGGTCGTTGGCGGCGACCTTGATGGTGCCGTCGTCGCCGATGTCGATCTTGGCGCCGGTCTTCTCGACGATCTCGCGGATCACCTTGCCGCCCGAACCGATCACTTCGCGGATCTTGTCGACCGCGATCTTGATGGTTTCGATCTTCGGCGCATGCTCGCCCAGTTCGGCGCGCGGCGCGTCCATGGCCTTGGACATCTCGTCCAGGATGTGGAGGCGGCCGGCCGAGGCCTGGGTCAGGGCCTGTTTCATGATCTCCTTGGTAATCCCGGCGACCTTGATGTCCATCTGAAGGCTGGTGATGCCTTCCGAAGTGCCGGCGACCTTGAAGTCCATGTCGCCCAGGTGGTCTTCGTCACCCAGGATGTCCGACAGGATGGCGAACTCGCCCGACGGCTCCAGGATCAGGCCCATGGCGATGCCCGAGACCGGACGGATCAGCGGCACGCCGGCGTCCATCAGGGCCAGCGACGAACCGCAGACCGTGGCCATCGAGGACGAGCCGTTCGACTCGGTGATCTCGGAGACCAGACGGATGGTGTAGGGGAAGTCTTCCTTCGACGGCAGCATCGGTCGGATCGCGCGCCAGGCCAGCTTGCCGTGACCGATTTCGCGACGGCCGGGCGAACCCATGCGGCCCGCTTCACCCACCGAATAGGGGGGGAAGTTGTAGTGCAGCAGGAAGCTTTCCTTGTAGGTGCCCTGCAGGCTGTCGATGTACTGCTCGTCCTCGCCGGTGCCCAGGGTGGCGACGACCAGGGCCTGGGTTTCCCCACGCGTGAACAGGGCCGAACCGTGGGTGCGCGGCAGGACGCCGACTTCCGACACGATGGCGCGGACCTTGTCGAGGGCGCGGCCGTCGACGCGGTGGGCGTTCTCGATGATGTCGCGACGCAGGACGTCGGCTTCACATTCCTTGAAGGCGGCCGCGAACTTGGAGCTGTCGACGCCCTCGGGGTTCTCGTCGGTCTTCACCAGGGCGGCGGCGGCGGTCTTCTTGGCCGCATCGACGCCCGAGCGACGGTCGTACTTGCCGGGGTGGGTGTAGGCGGCCTTGATGTCCTCGCCGACCAGCTTCTTGATCGAGGTGACGACGTCGGAGTGGTCTTCGGCCTGGAAGTCGAAGGGCTCCTTGGCGGCGTGTTCGGCCAGATCGATGATGGCGTCGATCACCGGCTGCATGCCGGCGTGCGCGAACATCAGCGCCTCGAGCATCTTCTCTTCCGACAGCTCCTTGGCTTCGGATTCGACCATCATCAGGGCGTCTTGCGTGCCAGCGACCACCAGGTCCAGGTCAGAGCCCGGGATCTGGTCGACGGTCGGGTTCAGAACCAGTTCGCCGTCGATCAGGCCGACGCGCGCGGCGCCGATGGGGCCCATGAAGGGCACGCCCGAGATGGTCAGGGCGGCCGAGGCGGCGACCATGCCCAGCACGTCCGGATCGTTTTCCATGTCGTGCTGCAGCACGGTGATGACGACCTGGGTCTCGTTCTTGAAGCCCTTGACGAACAGGGGGCGGATCGGACGGTCGATCAGGCGGGAAACCAGGGTTTCCTTCTCGCTGGGACGGCCTTCACGCTTGAAGTAGCCACCCGGAATCTTGCCGGCGGCGAAGGTCTTTTCCTGGTAGTTGACGGTCAGGGGGAAGAAATCCAGACCCGGCTTGGGCGAACGGCCATAGACGACGGTGGCCAGAACCACGGTCTCGCCGTAGGTCGCCAGCACGGCGCCGTCGGCCTGGCGGGCGATGCGGCCCGTTTCCAGGGTCAGCGGGCGTCCGGCCCACTCGATCGTCTTGCGTTTGATATCGAACATATTTCGTCTTTCGTATCCCGGACGGCGTATTCCGTGCGGGGTCCCATCATTGGGGGCGGATGCGTCGGCGTTCAGTCCTTCGATCCAGAGGTCGCCGCGCCATCGCGGTCGACCGGGAGAGGACCGGCATGGCCCTCGCAACTGCGCCGTAAGTCCTGCGGCGCACAGGTCGTCTCTAGTCGCACAACGAGGCGCGGACGTGACCGCCCGCGCCTCGAAAGCGTATTCTACACTGATCCGACGCCTTAGCGGCGCAGGCCCAGCTTGGCGATGAGCGCCTGGTAGCGACCGGCGTCGACCTTGTTCAGGTGGTCGAGCAGGCGGCGACGTTGCGACACCATCTTCAGAAGGCCACGACGCGAGTGGTTGTCCTTCTTGTGGGTCTTGAAGTGTTCGGTCAGGTTGGAGATGCGTTCCGACAGGATCGCGACCTGAACCTCGGCCGAGCCGGTGTCGCCAGCGGTGCGGGCGTTATCGGCGATGATCTCGTGCTTGCGTTCAGCAGTAACCGACATCGAAGAGTCCTTTCTTGGCCTATCGCGCTTCGCGCTACTTGAGGCCGTGGGGTCTCGGCCCTTGCCGGATGGCGCGGGCCTAGAGGTTGAAAACGCGGTCGGGTTCTAACCGGCCGGCCCGCAACTGGCAGAGTGCGACGAGGGTCTGGCCCTGAAAGGCTGAAACCGTTCGCGAACCGCCGGAAAGGCGATCCTTGAGGGTTTCCACCTGACGGGGGAGCAGAACGATCGGGCGTCCCTGCCGAAGCGAGAAGGCGTCCTGATCCGTCACGGCCAGCTCCGGGATGTCGTCCAGGGCGGTCGCAACGGGAAGCAAGCCTTCCGAGGCGGCGCCCCTATGCACCATTTCTTCCAGAGAATCCAGAGTGACGGCGTTTTCCGTGCTGAACGGGCCGACCCGCTCGCGGCGCAGGGCGCTTACGTGACCCTCGGCGCCTAGGGCGAGCGCCAGGTCGCGCGCCAGCGAGCGCACGTAAACGCCCTTGCCGGTGCGGATGGTCAGTTCGACATGGTCGGCGTCCGGGGCGTCGGTGACCTCGGCCGAATGGATGGTGACGCGGCGGGACTGAAGTTCGAACTCGACACCGTCGCGGGCCAGGTCATAGGCGCGGGCGCCGTCCACCTTGATGGCCGAGAAGCGGGGCGGGGTCTGGTCGATCTCGCCGACGAAGGCGGGCAGGGCGGCCTTCACCGCCTCGACCGAGGGGCGGACGTCGGACCGGCCGATGATCTCGCCCTCGCGGTCCACGCTGTCGGTCGATACGCCCCAGTTGATGGTGAAACGATAGACCTTCTGCGCCTCCATCATCATCGGCACGGTCTTGGTCGCCTCGCCGAGCGCTATGGGCAGGATGCCGCTGGCCAGCGGATCCAGCGTCCCGGCGTGACCGGCCTTCTGGGCGTTGAACAGGCGGCGGATGCGGCTGACCGCCTCGGTCGATCCCATCTCGAACGGCTTGTCCAGGCACACCCAGCCGTCGACGACGTCGCCCTTCTTCTTGCGGGCCATTATGCTTGGCCTACCGCGCTAGGCGCTACTTGAGGCAGCGACATCAGGAGTCGCCCTCTTCCTCGTCGCGGCGTTCCAGGTCGGCGCGGACGCGGGGGTCTTCGAACAGACGGTCGAGATGGCTGGCGGCGTCGAAGCTTTCGTCGTGGCGGAAGCGCAGGTCCGGCGTGAACTTCATGTCCAGACGCCGGCCCAACTGGCCGCGCAGGAATTTGGCGTGGACGTTCAGCGCCTTGATGATCTCGCTCTCGTGGCCCGTGGTCGGGGCGGCCTCGACGCCGGCGCCCAGGGGTTCGACGAAACAGGTGGCGTGTTTCAGGTCCGGCGACAGGCGGACCTCGGTCACGGTGACGGACACGTCGGCGAGGGCCTCGTCGTGGATGTCCTCCTCACGCAGGATGTCGACCAGGGCGTGACGGATCAGTTCGCCGGCGCGCAGCTGACGTTGGCTCGGACCGGCCGGGCCGGAGGAATTGCGGGAATGCTGTTTGTGGGCCATCGGCCGCTCCTTCTTGTTCGCCCGCCGGGGCTCGGACCCGGCCGGATAAGCGAAAGTCGGGCGGTCTAGGCGCGTGGAGCCGCCCTGTCCAGTTCCGCCGCTCTGACGGACCGCATCACCTCGCCCGAAAACGCCGAGCGCGCCGGGCGGATCGCCACCCCGCCGGCGTTCAGCGCACCGGCCGTCCAGTGGTTGCACAGGTGCAGGATCGAAAAGCTCTCCCGGCTGGCGAAGAAGCGGGCGTCGTCGCCGGCGCGAGCGGTCGCGACACGCGGCCCCCCGTCTGCGAGGTCGAGCGAGGACTCGATCCGTCCCGCCATTCGGTCGAAGGCGCCGGGCGGGAGGCGCAGGGCCGCGCGTCGATCGGCGGCGTGGCGGTCGCGGGGGTCCAGACTCTCCGGGTCCAGCATGACGACGGAGGGATTGCCGGGCCGGAAGAAGGCGCGCGCGCCGTCAGGCAGCCGGTCCGAGATCGGACTTTGATCGACATAGAAGGCGGCGTCGCCCCAGCCGATCAGAATCCAGTCGCCGGGCGCCAGGTCCGCGACGGCCTGTCCAAGCGGCCCGCCGCGTCGTTCCAGCGCCGTGCGGGGCACGGCCAGATCGGTGTGGAAGCCGTTGTCGAGCAGATAGACCGTGACCGGCGCGTCGGTGATCGACGGGATCGACGCGCCCGGCCGGGTCCAGGTCAGCAAGGCGGCGACCACGCCGATCAGAACCGCCAGGGGCAGGGCCCATCGCATCGCTGTCTCTCCGCACGCCTCTCCTGCCATGAAGATAGACGAGCAGGCGTGGCGGGCGAAAGGGCGCGCCGTCGGCGGAATGGGCTGGATCTAGGAGTCCGTGTCCGCAAACGGCGAGACCGGCGCCGTCTGCCATTCGCCGCGCCAGTCGTAACTCAGCGTCACGCAATGGCGGTAGGTCCCGTCGGCCCAGCGGCCGACCGCCTGTATCGTCAGCGGGCGGGGCGCGCGGATGCGGCTCATCACCAGCCAGACGTCGTTCGCGCCGGGACACAGGGCGCGGGCCAGACCCCGTCCGTCGCCGCTCTGTTCGATGGCATAGAGGTCGCTCTCGTTCGCCCCCTCGGGCAGGACGCGCCGCGCCTCGTTCGGCCCGCCCCGGGCGAAGTCGGCCGAACCGCGCGCGGTGGTCGAGAACAGCCGTTCCACGCTGATCGCCCCGAACAGGCCGCGCCGGACCTGGAGGGTGATCCCCTTGGTCAGGGCCTGGGTGATGCGGTCCGAGGCGTTGTAGGACAGATAGCGGGTGTCGGCGCGCGCGGGCGCGGCCGCCGACAGGGTCAGCAAGGCGATGAGAACGGGAGCGAGGGGCGAGCGCATGTCTCTTCCTTCCCCGGCCATTGCGGCGACTTTACGCCTCGCCCAGGCAGCGCAGGGCGACTTCCAGATTGCGCAGACCGTCTTCGCCCGTCACCGCCGGGGTTTCGCCGGTGTGGATGGCGCGGGCGAAGGCCTCCAACTCCTTCCTCAGCGGTTCGGCCGGCCAGGAGTTCAGCATCCGGGTGGAGTAGGAGCCGTCGGGCTGCTGGCCGAAATACTCCGTCACCTGGCGGGTGATCAGGTCGGCGACGATGAATTTGGTCTTGGTGGCGACCTGCAGGGTGCGGGTCTTGTAGGGGGTGACCCAGTTGGTCGTGATGTGGGCGATCACGCCGTTGTCCAGCCGGAACTGCAGCAGGGCCGTGTCCTCGCGCTCGGCGCGGGTGCGGGCCAGCTGCGGCTGGACCTCGACGATCTCGGATCCGGTCAGGTGGCGGATGATGTCGATGTCATGCACCGCCAGATCGATGACCACGCCGACCTCGCCCATGCGCGGCGGGAAGGGGCCGACGCGGGTGATCTGGATGGAGATGATCTCGTCGTCGGCGACGGCGCGCTTGACCGTGTCCACGGCCGGGTTGAAGCGTTCGACCTGGCCCACCATCAGGACGCGGTCGTTGGCCTTGGCGGCGTCGATCATCCGCTGGGCGTCGGCCACGGTGGCGGCGATCGGCTTCTCGACCAGGACGTGGACGCCCTTTTCCAGCAGGGCGACGCCGATTTCGGCATGGAATCGGTTGGGCGTGGCCACGACGGCGGCGTCCAGGCCGGCGTCGACGAAGGCCTGGGCGGTCGTGACCGGCGCCGCCTCATAGGCGGCGGCGACCCCATCGGCGACGACCACATCCGGGTCGAAGACCGTGGTCAGGTCGAACTCGCGCATCTCGGAGGCGACGCGCGCATGGTTGCGGCCCATGACGCCGACGCCGGCGACGCCGAACTTGAGGACGGGGGTGGTCGGCATCAGGCTTGGCCCTTGTAGCTGGCGACGGCGGCGATGACCTTGTCCTGGGTCGCCTCGTCCAGATCGGCGTGCATCGGCAGGCTGAAGACCACGTCCTTCAGACGTTCGGTCACCGGCAGGCCGCCGGCCCCTCGCGGGAAATGCGCATAGGCCGGCTGCAGGTGCAGCGGGATCGGATAATAGACGGCGGTCGGCACGTCATGGGCCTTCAGATGAGCGATCAGGCCGTCGCGGTCGGGGTGTTCGACCGTATATTGCGCCCAGTTCGAGATATTGCCCGCAGGGACGTCCGGAACCTTGGCGACGTGAGGGCGCAGGCCTTGATTGTAGCGGGCGGCGATCCGGTTGCGCCACGTGATCTCTTCACCGAACACCTTCAGCTTCTCGATCAGAACGGCGGCCTGGATCGTGTCCAGACGGCTGTTCAGGCCGATCCGCATGTTCAGATATTTGGGGTCGTGATCGAAGACGCGGTCCTTCAGGTCCACCGCCACGGCCTTGCCGTGCACGCGGACGGAATCGATCAGCTGGGCCAGTTCGTCGTCATTGGTCAGCACCGCCCCCCCGTCGCCGTAGCAACCCAGGGGCTTGGCCGGGAAGAAGCTGGTGGTGGTGATGTCGGCCCATTTCAGCGGATGTTCGCCGCCGATGGTGCAGCCGAAACCCTGGGCCGAATCCGCGATCAGTTTCAGGCCGTGTTTGTCGCAGATCGCCCTGATCGCCGGATAATCGGCGGGCTGGCCGAACAGGTCGACGGCGATGACCACGCGCGGGGTCAGGCGGCCCTCGGCCTTGATCCCCTCGATGGCGCGCTCCAGCGCGACCGGGTCCATATTGTAGGTGTCGGCGTCCACATCGACGAAGACCGGCTCGGCGTCGAACCAGGGCACGACCTCGGCGGTGGCGGCGAAGGTGAAGCTGGGCACGAAGACCGCGTCGCCGCGTCCGATTCCCCAGGCCATCAGCGGCAGGGCCAGGGCGTCGGTGCCGTTGGCGCAGCCCAGGGCGTGTTCGGCCCGGCCGAAGGCGGCGAGTTCGGCTTCGAACTGGCGGACCTGAGGCCCCATGACCCAGGCGCCGCCGACGACGGCCTCCTGAACGGCGGCCTCGATCTTGCCGGCGAGACGCAGGCGCTGGGCCTGAAGGTCGATGAAGGGGATCATGAACGCGCTCTCCACGAGGATCCGGAGGGGATCGGGGGCGGCGGGACGACGGGTCGGGCCGCGAGGGTGGCCGCCGTCCTAGCAAGATCGAACGCGGAGACCAAACCGGGCGGCGTCACTTCGCGTTGCCCATTGCAACGATCATGTTCTAAGCCGACGCCATGTCCGCTTTCGCCGCCGCCAAGACCAAGGTCTCCAACTGGTTGTTTCACCAGGCCCTGCCGTTGTGGGCCGAACAGGGCGTGGACGGCCAGGGGCGGTTCTTCGAACAGCTGGATTTCGAAGGTCGGGCGCGGACCGGACTGCGCCGACGCACCCGGGTTCAGGCGCGTCAGATCTATGTCTTCTGCGAAGCCGCCGCCCTGGGATGGGCGCCGGGGCGCGCGGTGGCCCAGGCCGGTCTGGACCGGATGATCGCCGCCTGTCGCCGCGACGACGGCCTGTGGGTCGCGGCGACCGATGACGCAGGCGCGGTCGTGGACGAGACGCCGGACCTTTATGATCTGGCCTTCGTGCTCTTCGCCCTGGCGGCCGCGCATCGGGTGCTGGGCGACGATCGGGCCCGGCCCCTGGCGCTGGAGACCCTGGGGGCGATCAATCGGTTGATGGCGGCCCCGCACGGCGGCTGGCATGAGGCCCTGCCGCCGAGTCTGCCGCGTCGCCAGAACCCGCACATGCACCTGCTGGAGGCCATGCTGGCCTGGCAGGCGGCGGCGCCCGACCCGGCCTTCGAGACGGCGGCGCGCATGGCGCTGGACCTGTGCCGCGACCGTTTCCTGATCGACGGCGCGATCCGCGAATATTTCACCGAGGATTGGCGACCGGATCCGGCCGTCGGGCATATCGTCGAACCCGGCCATTTCGAGGAATGGGCCTGGCTGTTGCGTCAGGCTGAAATCGCCGGTCTCGACGCCGGCCCAGGCCTGGATCAGGCGGCGGAGGCCCTGCATCGCCGCGCCGTCGCCCAGGGGCTCAAGGCCGGCTTCATGATCCGCGAGATGGACGCCGACGGTGCGCCGATCCACGCCGGACGCCGTCTTTGGGCTCAGACGGAGGCTGTCCGCACCGCCCTGACCTTCGGGGACGCCGCCGCCGCAGACCTGATCGAGGCGACCTTCGCCACCCATCTGGCGACAGCCGTTCCCGGCCTGTGGGTCGACAGCTATGAGGCGGACGGGACGTCGTCGGACAAGGCCGCGCCCGCCTCCAGCCTGTATCACCTGATGACCGCCTTTTCCGAACTGCTGAGACACGACGCATGACCGGTCTGCCCGCCGTCTTTCTGGATCGCGACGGAGTCCTGATCGAGGACTCCGGCTATCCCCATCTGCCCGAACATCTGAAACTGATCCCGGGCGCGACGGCGGCGGTGCGGCGGTTGAACCGGCTGGGCTATCTGGCGGTGATCGTCACCAACCAGTCGGGCGTGGCGCGCGGTATGTTCGATGAGGCCCAGATGAACGGGTTCAACGCCCTGCTGGTCAAACGCATGGCCCAGGACGGGGCTGTGATCGGGGCGGTCTACGCCTGCCCCTTCCATCCGGAGGCGCGAGACGAACGCTATCGCCATCCCGACCATCCCGACCGCAAACCCAATCCCGGCATGCTGCTGCGGGCCATAGCCGATCACGACATCGATCCGGCGAAGTCCTTCATGATCGGCGACCAGCCGCGCGACATCGAGGCGGCGCAGCGGGCGGGCGTGTCGGGCTTCCTGTTCCAGGGCGGCGACCTGGACGTCTTCGTGCGTGAACTGATCGGCGCCTGACCATCGCAATTCTTCGTGCGGTGAATTAGTTTCCTCCTTCTTGGTTGAAGGAGCGCCCCGTGACCCTCGTCGCCGCCTATGTCGAACGTCGCTGGAAATCCCCGGACGGTCTGGACCTGTTCGCGCGCGATTATGCGCCAGGGCCCGGCGTCGCGCGTCCGCCGATCATCGCCATTCACGGCCTGACCCGTAACAGCGCCGACTTCGGCGCTCTCGCGCCGTTTCTGGCCCAGAGCGGACGGCGCGTCCTGGCCGTCGATGTGCGCGGGCGCGGCCTGTCGGATCGTGCGTCTGACCCGATGACCTACCAGCCCGATGTCTATGCGAAGGATATGTTGGCCCTGATGGATCAGGCGGCGATCGACCGCGCCGTCTTCGTCGGCACCTCGATGGGCGGGCTGATCACCATGGCCCTGACGGCCTTGAAGCCCCGGGCGGTGGTCGCCGCCATATTGAACGACATCGGTCCCGAGGTGGCGCCCGAAGGTCTGGCGCGCATCGCGTCCTACAGCGGCCAGCCCGTCGAGATCGGCTCATGGGCCGATGCGGCGGCCTATGCGAAACGAATCAATGGGGTCGCCTTTCCCCACTATTCCGACGCCGACTGGGACGGGTTCGCGCGGCGCATCTTCCGCCAGCAGCCGGACGGGGAGATCGAGCTGGACTATGATCCGGACATCTCGGTTCCGATCCGGGCGGCGGGGGCCAAGGCCCTGGTTCCCAACCTGTGGCCCATGTTCCGGCGTCTGGCGAAGACCAAGCCGACCCTGCTGGTGCGGGGCGGGGAGTCCGACCTTCTCAGCCTCGCCATCGCCGAGAAGATGAAGAAGGCCGCGCCGGCCATGGCCTATGTCGAGGTCCCCGGCGTCGGCCACGCCCCGATGCTGGACGAAGCCGAGGCCAAGGCGGCGATCTTCGAATTCCTGGCGGACGTGGATTAGTCCTTCGTCGGATCGACCTGGCTGGCGTCGCCATAGGTCAGGGCCAGGAAGACGTCTTCCAGGTCCGGGTCCTCGGTGGTGATGTCGGCGATGGTCACGCCGGCGGCGCGGACGGCGTTGATGACCTGTTCCACCGACGATTGCCCCTTCTTGTAGGTCACGGCGAAGGCGCCGCCGGGACGCGGCGTGACCTGGAAGCCGTCCAGAACCGGGGGCGTCGCCTGGGGCGTCTCGGGCGTGACGACCACATTGCGGCTGTCCAGACGGCGCAGCAGTTGCGGCGTCGGCTCGCAGGCCACCACCTGGCCCCGGTTGACGATGGCGATCGTGTCGCAGAGCTCCTGCGCCTCTTCCAGATAATGGGTGGTCAGGACGATGGTCACACCCTCGGCGTTGATCTGGCGCACATAGGCCCACAGCTGGCGGCGCAGTTCGACATCCACCCCCGCTGTCGGCTCGTCCAGGATCAGGATAGGCGGATTGTGAACCAGGGCCTTGGCCACCATCAGGCGGCGCTTCATTCCGCCCGACAGGGCGCGGACATAGGCGTTGGCCTTGTCCGACAGGCCCAGCGCCGCCAGCAGTTCGTCCGAGCGGCGTTCATTCTTCGGCACGCCGTAGAAGCCGGCCTGGACCTCCAGCGACTCGCGCGGGGTGAAGAAGACGTCGGCGACGATTTCCTGCGGGACGACGCCCAGGGCCGCGGCGGCGTCGCGCGGCTCCTTGTCGATGTCGCGGCCCCAGATGGTCACCGTGCCTTCCGACTTCTTGACCACCCCGGCCAGGATGTTGATCAGGGTCGATTTTCCGGCGCCGTTGGGCCCCAGAAGCCCGAACACCGAACCGCGCGGAATGATCAGGTCGACCCCGCGCAGGGCCGTCTTGGGTGCCGACTTCTTGGAGCCGGCGTAGGTCTTCTTCAGCCCGCGCACCTCGATGGCGTTGTCGGGCAGGGTCGTCGCATCGGTCATTCGGGGCGCTTTGATCGAGAAATCGGGTCGCGCGGCGGTTTGACGCCGCCGGACGGGCCGCATAGGTATGCGCCCGACGCCTCCTCGCCAAGATACGAGCCGAATAATGCCGCCCCGCCATCCCGACGCGATCATCCCTCCGCCCGAAGAAGTCGTGGTCTCGACCAAGCGCGTCGCCTGCGACGGCGGCGGCGGCGCCCTCGGCCATCCGCTGGTCTATATGGACATGGGCGAGGACGACTTCATCGAGTGCGGCTATTGCGACCGCCGCTTCGTCCTGTCGGCCGATCCGCACGACGAGAGCGAATATCTGAGCCCCGCCGCCCGCGCGCCCGAGGCCCATTGAATACAGGCCCGCTGAGCCTGTCACCTCAGTTGAATCGTGGTTTCGCCATCTGGCGGCTATAGAGGGCGTCAACCGCGCCTCCCGGACGGAGACACACGCTTGCGTTATCTGCACACCATGGTCCGCGTACAGGACCTCGACGCCTCGTTGCATTTCTATTGCGACCTGTTGGGCCTGCAGGAGGTGCGACGCACCGAGAACGAGAAGGGCCGTTTCACCCTGGTCTTCCTGGCGGCGCCCAAGAATCTGGAACAGTCGGCGGCGGAATGCGCCCCCGAGGTCGAACTGACCTTCAACTGGGATCCGGAAACCTATCAGGGCGGCCGCAACTTCGGCCATCTGGCCTACAAGGTCGATGACATCTACGCCGCCTGCCAAAGGCTGATGGATGGCGGAGTGGTGATCAATCGTCCGCCGCGCGACGGCAATATGGCCTTTGTCCGGTCGCCGGACGGTATCTCGATCGAACTGCTGCAGGAAGGCGAGCCCCTGGCCCCTGCCGAGCCCTGGGCCTCCATGGACAATACCGGAACATGGTGATGCGTCACCTCGCACTGGTATCGACGGCGGCCCTGGCGTTGTCGGCCTGCGCCTCGACCACCGAGACCTATATCGGCCGCACCGCGACCGAACAGCTGCTGATGGCGCGGGCGTCGGACAAGGCGGTGGAGGGTTTGTCCCTGCCCCTGCCGACGGCGGCGTCGATCTTCGTCGATGAGTCCTATTTCCAGGGCGAGGGCTCGCGCTACGCCATCAGCGCCATTCGCGCCGCCCTGTCCGACGCCGGATACCGCCTGGCGCGCAACAAGGACGAGTCCGACGCCGTGTTCGAGATCCGGCCGGGCGCCCTGTCGCTGGAACAGATGCGCCGCGTCTTCGGTCTTCCGGAAATGCGGATTCCCATAAACGAGACCCTGAACGTCGTCTCGCTGCCGGAACTTTCGGTCTACAGCAATCGCGACCGGGTGGGCGTCGCCGAGTTTTCCGGCTTCCTGTACGAGGCCAAGACCGGGGCTCCCCTGGGCGCGGTCCTGCCCATGATCGGCGAGTACAGGATCCGCAGTCACAAGCTGCTGATGATCGTCAGCTGGGGTCAGCAACAGGCCCAGCCGGGACGGCGCGACCCTGGATCCAGCTGGACCGAATTCTGACGGCTGACGCGGCGGCTCCGGCCGCCTATGTTCCGGCCATGACCGACGCCTCCGCTCCCCAGACCGCCCCCGAACAGGATCGCCCCCTCACCCAGGACGGCCCCGCCCTGCGGCTGTGGATGATCGACGCCTCGGCCTATATCTTCCGCGCCTATCACGCCCTGCCGCCGCTGACGCGCAAGTCCGACGGCCTGCCGGTCGGGGCGGTCCAGGGCTACTGCAACATGTTGTGGAAGCTGCTGAAGGACATGAAGGGCGCCGACGGCCCGACCCATCTGGTCGCCATTTTCGACCACTCGGACAAGACGTTCCGCAACACCCTGTATGACCAGTACAAGGCCCACCGCCCGCCGGCGCCCGAGGATCTTGTCCCGCAGTTTCCCCTGGTGCGCGAGGCGACGGCGGCCTTTGGCGTCCATTGCGTCGAACTGCCCGGCTACGAGGCCGACGACCTGATCGCCACCTATGCCTGCAAGGCGCGCGACGCCGGGGGCGAGGCGGTGATCGTGTCCTCCGACAAGGATCTGATGCAGCTGATCGGCGGCGGCGTCGTCATGTGGGATCCGATGAAGGACCGGCGGCTGGCCGAGCCCGAGGTGTTCGAGAAGTTCGGCGTCGGCCCGGAGAAGATGATCGATCTTCAGGCCCTGATCGGCGACAGCGTCGACAATGTTCCCGGCGCCCCGGGCATCGGACCCAAGACGGCCGCCCAGCTGCTTGATGAATACGGCGACCTGGACGCCCTGCTGGCCCGCGCGGGCGAAATCAAACAGCCCAAGCGCCGCGAGACCCTGATCAATTTCGCAGATCAGATCCGCCTGTCGCGCGAGCTGGTCCGCCTGACCTGCGACGCCCCGGCGCCCGAGCTGATCGAGGATTTCGCCGTGCGCGATCCGGATCCCGAGACCCTGTCGGCCTTTCTGGACAAGATGGAGTTCCGGTCGCTGCAACGTCGTGTCGGCGACGGCAAGGCCGGCCCCAGCGAGACTTCCGCCTTCGCCCCCAAGCGCGCGCCGAACCTGAGCGCCCCGGTCGCCACGCCTCGCTACGGGCAGGTGGTGGAAGGTCCCGCCGAGGCCCAGAGCTTCGACCTCGAGGCCTACGAGTGCGTCCAGACCGAAGAGGCGCTGGATCGCTGGATCGCGCGGGCAACCGAGGCGGGCGTGGTGGGTTTCGATACAGAAACCTCGTCGCTGTCGGCGACGCATGCGGGGCTGTGCGGGGTGTCGCTGGCGGTGGGGCCGAATGAGGCCTGCTATATCCCGCTGACCCATGAGCATGAGCCCCAGGCGGGGGAAGGGGGGCTGTTCGGGGAGCCGGGGGAGGCGCGAGAGCCGCTCCAGCAGTTGGACAAGACGACGGCCCTGGCGAAGCTGAAGGGGTTATTGGAAGATCCTAGTGTATTGAAAATCTTGCAGAATTCCAAGTACGATCTTGCCGTCATGGCGCGGCGGGGGATCCGGGTCGCGCCCTATGACGACACCATGCTGATCTCATACGTGCTGGAGGGCGGGCTGCACGGGCACGGGATGGATGAGCTGGCGCGGCTGCATCTGGGGCACGACCCTGTGCCGTTCAAGAGCGTGGCGGGGACCGGCAAGAGCCAGAAGTCGTTCAGACACGTCGCCCTGAAACCGGCCACCCAGTACGCCGCCGAAGACGCCGACGTCACCCTGCGCCTGTGGCGCATCCTCAAGCCCCGGCTGGCGCGCGAGGGCCTGTCCACCGTCTATGAGACCCTGGAACGCCCCCTGCCCGCCGTCCTGGCCGAGATGGAGACCGCCGGCGTCCGCATCGACCCCGACCGCCTCAAACGCCTGTCCAGCGAGTTCGGCCTGCGCATGGCCGAGCTGGAGGCCCAGGCCCACGAGATCGCCGGCCGCCCCTTCAACATCGGCTCCCCCCGCCAGATCGGCGAAATCCTGTTCGGCGAGCTGAACCTGCCCGGCGGCAAGAAGACCGCCAGCGGCCAATGGGGCACCGACGCCAGCGTGCTGGAAGACCTGGCCGCCACCCACGCCCTGCCCCGCGTCCTGCTGGACTGGCGCCAGCTGTCCAAGCTGAAGGGCACCTATACCGACGCCCTGACCGCCGCCGCCGACCCCGCCACCGACCGCGTCCACACCAGCTACCAGCTGGCCGCCGCCACCACCGGCCGCCTGGCCAGCTCGGACCCCAACCTCCAGAACATCCCGATCCGCACCGAGACCGGCCGCGAAATCCGCCAGGCCTTCATCGCCGCCCCCGGCCATCTGCTGATCAGCGCCGACTACAGCCAGATCGAACTGCGCCTGCTGGCCCATATCGGCGACATCCCCGAGCTGAAACGCGCCTTCAAGGCCGGGCTCGACATCCACGCCGCCACCGCCAGCGAAATGTTCGGCGTCCCCGTCGAGGGCATGCCGTCCGAAACCCGCCGCCGCGCCAAGGCCATCAATTTCGGCATCGTCTACGGCATCAGCGCCTTTGGCCTGGCCGCCCAGCTGGGCATCGATCAGGGCGAGGCCGGCGCCTATATCAAGACCTATTTCGACCGCTTCCCCGGCATCCGCACCTATATGGACAAGACCAAGGCCGAGGTCCGCCAGGCCGGCTTCGTCTCCACCGTCTTCGGCCGCCGCATCCACATCCCCGCCATCCACTCGAAATCGGGCGCCGAACGCCAGTTCGGCGAGCGCGCCGCCATCAACGCCCCGATCCAGGGCGCCGCCGCCGACATCATCCGCCGCGCCATGATCCGCATGCCCGCCGCCCTGGCCGAGGCTGGGCTGACCACCCGCATGCTGCTGCAGGTTCACGACGAACTGGTCTTCGAAACCCCCGAGGCCGAGGCCGACCGCGCCATCACTACCATCAAACGCGTCATGGAAACCGCCTCAGACCCCGCCGTCGCCCTGACCGTCCCCCTGGTCGTCGACGCCCGCGCCGCCCCCAACTGGGACGCCGCCCACTAGCGGCGAACCCGCCGCGGGGAATTGACCCGAGGCTCGGCGGTTGGGGTGGTGCGTTAGTAAAGGGCGGGACTTGATCGTAACGGGTTAGCGGGGCGTCGCTTTGTTCGATGGCCTCCCTGGCGTATACTGACTGTCCCGGTCCGACCGTTTGGGAGGCTGGTCTTTTCGCGTCCCGCAACTTGGCCCCGAGGCATTGCGGTGGCCTAGGAGAGCTGGCTGACAGAGATTATTTGTGTGAGATGGAAGGCGACTCCGCTTACATGCAAAATCCCGGTGAACTTCCGAGCGACCCACCCTTTATGCTGACTTACCGTCGAACCAGTGTCATGGACTCACCAGCGCAAACGCTGGTCAACACGGTCAACTGCGTCGGTGTGATGGGCAAGGGCATCGCCAAGGCCTTTCGCGACCGCTATCCGGCGATGTTCGCTCCCTACAAGCGCCTCTGCGACGAAAAGCTGTTGCAGCCAGGAAAACTTTGGCTCTGGCAAGGTGAGGATCATGCGGTCCTCAATTTCCCGACCAAAGTACATTGGCGCAACCCTTCGCGGATCGAATGGATAGAGGAGGGGTTGCAGAAGTTCATTGAGTCTTATGAAGCCCAGCGCATTACCTCGATCTCCTTTCCGCGCCTCGGCTGCGGCAATGGTGGTCTCGATTGGGACGACGTACGCCCGCTGATGGAGCGATACTTGGCGCCCCTGCCGATCGACATCTTCATTCACGACTACGAAAAGCCGATAGGCCTCCCCGAACACCGAGAGGCGGATCTCGCCGAACGCTTTGGCGACGTTAGTCCGCTCCTCGTTTTCGAGGACTTCTTGAGCCAGATGAAAGAAGTGATTGAAGTGTCCGGTGGACGCTTCGCGATGCTCAATTCGCAGCGGCAGTTCAGTGCGAACCTCGATGATTCGGCTCTGCGCCTGACTGCTGAGGATCGAAACTCCGAGCTCGAAATGGAGGCGCTGCGCGGCGTCTGGCTAAGCCTAAGCGCTGGCCTTGTGACTACCCGGGATGCTGGCTGGTCCGACGCAAAGAGCGGGCCGATGGTCCTGTCCCTACTCAGTCTCTTGCCCCAAGTGCGTGCTTTGGAAATCCAGAAGGCTCATCATGGCGATGCCGAGATCGCGCTTGAGCTAAAGAGATACCCGACGACGGCGACGCCGGCGTCGGGAGGACAGCAGGAGATGGCATGGGGTTGACCGCTCAAGCTGCGGACGCCCACATCGCCCGTTGGCAAGCGGAACTAGGCAAGCCCTACTATCCGCACCGGGTGCACTGGCCTTCGATGCTGTTTCATCATGCCCCGATCGAAAATGCAGTCGGGATCATCCAGACTGGTGAGATTCGCTCGCGTCGGCAGTCCGAGGGCCATCGCCCGCTCGACGTCGCCGCTGCAGGCGTGATTGATAACCGGGACCGCGCGCATGAGTTCTCGCGGCTGTACTTCCGGCCTCGGACGCCGACCCAGTACCATATTGAGGGCATACGCCGGCCGAACGAGTGTCAATATGGTCCGGCCGCCCACGCTCCAGTGCTGGTGATGTTCGCTCTAGACGCTCGGTCGATCCTTACAATGCCGAGTACGCGGTTCTCGGACATCAACATGCAGAACGGCGCTGCGCGCGACGGGGATGACGACGCCTTCTTTTCCACGATCAACTTCGCCAAGACCTATCATGAGGGCGCGACGGGAGGTGATATGTCTATCATCAACCATCGGGCGGCCGAGGTGCTCTGCCAATCACCGCTGGTCCTGGCTGAGCACCTCAAATGGGTCATCTGCCGCTCGGAAGCTGAACGTGAAACCCTGATCCATATGGCCGGTCCGGCCGCTCGTTTGCTTCGTCCCAAGATCGTCACCTCGGATGACGGCAGGGTGTTCGAGAAGCGGTTCGCGTTCGTCGAGAAGGTCTACGCCTCGCCCGAGGGAGTTACCTTCAGCATCAACCCTCGGCATGACACGGCTAAACTCAAGGTGCGTGTTCAGGTGCAGACTGGCGATGATACTGTCGTGTTCGATCAGACATACAATCAGCTGCTTGCGCGACCGGAGAACGGCGGAAATTGGATTTCAAAGGTAAAGCTAATTGACGGCTTGTATCGAGTCACTATTCAGATCGACGATCACAATGCCTACGATAACCTATTCTATGTCGGTGAGGTATTGTTCTAAAAATAAGCGCAATGTAGCCGGAGAGCTTCGTCGCTCGCTCAATCTGATTGCAAGCGGTCCTTCATGGCTCGGTCGAAGCCACGGCGGGGTGAGCGCGCGTCTAAGGAGGCGGAGCTTCCTTTCCAGACCCCTAGGGACAAGCCTTGGGATGACGAAACCAGGGGGCTTGGATCGACAACCTCCGCGCCTTGTGGTCAGTGCGGCGGAGATTTGGGGGATGAGGGGTCATCATGTTCATAGCGCCGCTGCTGGCACTCGCTGTTCTGGTTCCGGATCCGGGGACGCCCAAATTGTGGGAGCAGGAGGCGCCCGCCACCAACTGGGCGCGGACGCCTGATCCCGAAGTGACCTCTGACCTGATGCCGGGGTTCGCGGCGCAGTTGGACCTGCGGGGCTGGGCCATTGTTCGCTGTTATCAGGAGACGGACGGCCATCCCTACAACTGCAGGGTCGTCGAAGAACGGCCGCAGGGCTTGGGATTCGGGTCTGCGGCGCGCGTGGTGGTCGCCAGCGGGGAACTGAGGCTAGGGCGGGTCGCCGGTATACCGATGCCGGGCGAGGTGCAGGCCAGAGTGCGTTTCCGCGTGGAGGATGAGGCGGATGAAGGCGGGTGGAGCGGGCCGGAGCCGTCCGAAATCCAGCTGAAGCTTGCGCGCCAGATCGTCGATGGCGCCTATGAGGACGGGGAGCCGGAAGAGGACAATTTCCTCGACGGGCTGGATTTTGACAGGCGGGCGGTCGTCCAGGCCTGGGTCGATGAACTGTTCGTCGAGGTGCGCGCCGAGCGGCGCGAGGCCCTGGTGTTGCAACTGGCCCGGCTGGCGAGCGAGAGCGACCTTCGTCGTCTGCTGGCCGGCGACTATGTGTCGCCGCCGGATATGGACAAGTTTGAATCGGCCTTTCCGGAATCCAAGGCCGCCAAGGCGGCGGTCGCAGAACTGAGACGCCGATACTGCGAACGGTACAGCTGCGACGCCAGCGAGGTGAAGACGGACGAGGCGGGCGGTCGGTAGGAATTGCGGGCGCTGGGCGGGCTGAACGCACGCAATTCTGGAAGCGAACGCTTTTGAAATCAGCCTGTTGAACTCCGAATTTCCCAATCGGCGCGCCTGAGGAGCGGGCGGGGTTAGGCTTCGCCGCATGGGAAAGCCGAGCAAGCTGAGCGATGAGGAATGGGAGGCCTTGTTCGACCGCGATGCGCGGGGCGAGCGGCGGTCGGATCTGGCGCGGATCTATGGGGTGTCGATCTCGACCATATGCTGGCAGGCGAAGAAGCGCGGGCGGATGAAGGGGCAGGCGCCGGATGCGGTGGATCATCGCCGGCGGCCGGCGGAGGGCTGGCCGGCGGATCATGTCTTTCCTCAGAGCCGGTCGGGCATGACGCCCGCGCGCTGGCGCGAGCTGTTGGCGCGGCGGAATGCGGGCGAGACCAGTGCGGTCCTGGAGGCCGAGTACGGGGTGACGGCGGGGGCCATCGCCTGGGCGGCGAAACGCTATGGCCTGCGGAAAATGGACACGCCGGGGGCGGTGTATCAGCCGCGCGGACCGGCGGCGGGGGCCTATGAGTATGGCCGGGGGGAGCCGGCCCTGACCATCGAGATCGACTGGAGCGATCCGGTGGGGACGGTGCGCGAGCTGCACGCCGATGTGCTGAAGCGGTTGAGCGACGGGGACGAGCCGGAGGCCGCGCGGCTGTGGCGCTGGTCCCAGAGGACGCGGGTCATGGCGGGCGTGGGGGCGGCGGATCTGCGGGCGTTCTGGAAGAGAAACGCTACTTCTCGTGGGGGCTATCGCCCTTCGGGCTACTTGAGCCCCCAGACCCCCGGTGGGTTTGAGGGCGGTCAGGGCGCTGGGGGGCTGGTTTTGCGGCCGGCGCAGCGGCCGCCGGAGGGGGCGTGGTCGACCTGGTTGTTTCTGGGCGGGCGGGGGGCGGGCAAGACTCTGGCGGGGGCGTCTTGGATCGCGGACATGGCCGAGCGGCTGGGGGCGGGCGGGCGGCTGGCGCTGATCGGGCCGACCTTGCACGATGTGCGCGAGGTGATGATCGCCGGGCCGTCGGGGGTGATGAGCCTGCCGCGCTGGACGGGTGTGGGAGGGGACGGAGAGGTGGAGTGGCGGGGGCCGGAGTATCAGCCGTCGCGGCGGCGGCTGGTGTTTCCGAACGGGGCCGAGGCCTTCGTCTTCTCGGCCGAAGACCCCGACAGCCTGCGCGGGCCCCAGTTCGCCGCCGCCTGGGCCGACGAATTCTGCGCCTGGCGCAACGGCGGGGAGACGCTGGCCCTGCTGCGGATGGGGCTGAGGTTGAGGTTGCCAGAGCCGGACTCCCCAGCCGTCGATCCAAGCGCGGCGCATGACGGAGGAGTGGGGGCTCAAGGAGCGAGGCTCCGCGAGCCGAGCGATAGCCCCCGGCTCGTTGTTACGACGACCCCTCGCCCGACCAGGGCGCTCAAAGCATTACGCGCCGAAGGCGCGTGTGCGCTCACCCATGCGACGACGCGGGACAATGGGGATCATCTGGCGCCGGGGTTTCTGGAGGGGCTGGAGCGGCTGTACGGCGGGACGCGGCGGGCGGCGCAGGAGCTGGAGGGTCTGGTGGTCGAGCCCGAGGGCGGGCTGTTCACCGCCGAGATGATGGCGGCGGCGCGGGGGGCGGCGCCGGTGTCGGTTGAGGGGCGGCCGGTCTATGAGCGGGTGGTGGTGGGGCTGGACCCGACCTGTTCGCGCGGCGGGGACGCCTGCGGCATCGTGGCGGTGGGGCGGCGCGGGGAGACGGCCTGGGTGCTGGCCGACCGCTCGATGCGGGGGCTGTCGCCGCAGAAATGGGCCGAGCGGGCCATGGAGACGGCGCGGCTGTTCGGCGCCCGATGCATCGTCGGCGAGGTCAACCAGGGCGGGGACATGGTCGAGGCGGTGCTGAAGGCGGCCGGGTGCGGGGCGGATGGGGAGAACATCGGCTTTACGGCGGTGCGGGCCTCGCGCGGAAAGGCGGCGCGGGCCGAGCCGGTGGCGGCCCTGTATGAACAGGGGCGGGTGCGGCATGCGGGCGCGTTCGCGGCGCTGGAGGAGGAGCTGATGGAGCTGGGCGCCGAGGAGGAAGGGCAGGCTGCCGGATCGGGGGAGGGGCATTGGGACCGGGCCGACGCCCTGGTCTGGGCCGTCACCGACCTGATGCTGGACGGCCGGGGGGAGGGGCCGCGGGTGCGGGCGCTTTAGGCCGCCATCATGCCGATGTCGTCGGGGCTCTCGCCCCGGCCCAGAAGCCCGGTCTCGAAGTCCATGAAGATGTCCATCAGCTCCTCGACGCTGGCCGGATGGGCCGACGGGCCGAAGCGGAAACGCCAGTAGCTGACGATATGCTGGACCGCGCCCAGCTGGTCGCCCAGCTTGGCGAACATCGAGGGGGCGTCCAGCAGGAAGTCGCGGAAGGCGGTCGGGCGGCCCTCCTGCGTCAGGCGGGCGTAGGCGTCGTCATAGATGCTGAGGGTGCGGCTGACCTCGTCGCAGGTGCGGATGATGCGGCCGCGCAGGACGGCGCGGCTGCGGTCCAGATATTCGCGGGCGGGGCGGTCGATCCTGCCGCTCGGCTTGATGGTGCGCACGGCCTCGGCCACGGCGGCGACCTCGCCCAGCAGGGTGGACAGGGTCCATTTGTAATAGAGGAAGCCCTTCCAGCAGAAGACCCCCTCCTGATACTGTTCCGGCGCCAGGCGCAGGGTCAGGCGCAGGGCCTCCAGCTGGTCGCCGGGCGTGTTGGACAGGATCTTGGCCGCCATCCGCGCCGCCGAGTCCGAGGCCACCGCGAAGGTGTCCGCCCCCAGGCTGAGGGTGACCAGGGGCTCGACCTCGCTATGGACGAAGGCCACCATCCGCTGCAGGTCGCCGTCGCTGATGGAGAAATAGCAGGGGGCCGGATCCAGTCCGCCGCGCCGCAGCTGCTCGCGCAGCAGGAAGGGGTCCAGGGACGGCAGCTTGTCGATCAGGCGCAGGGTCTCGATATCCGGGTGGGTAGGGGCCACGCCGAAGGCCTCGATCATCATCCGCTCGAAGCCGATCTGATTGACGAAGACATAGCGCCCTCCGGTCTTCAGATCCTCGTCGTCGATGGGGATGACCACCTTGGTGGCGACCTGGCGGCGGCCGGTGAAGAGATCGGTCTCGTTGCGCCGCAGCCGGTGCTTGATGATCAGGGACCGGTTCAGGGCGTGGGTGCGGAACACCGGCCGCGCGGCCCAGTCGGGATTACGCACGGCGCCGTCCGATCGGCTGTCGCCGTTTTCCTCCCACACCCGCAGAAGGTTCAGCACGCGGGCGGTTGAGGCGGAGCCCCGGAGGTGTTCGAGGTTGCGGACGGCGCGATCAGTCATGCCGCGCAGATTGCAACGCCAATCGTGACTAATGGCTTAGCTGTCGCGCAGAAAAACCGGGGGTCGGCGAATCCATCCCTGGCTCCGGCGGGATCAGGACGGGCTCGGTCGCTGGCGTCCGACGCGCGCGGGGACTAGAACAGGGCCATGCAGATGTTCGACATCCTGGTCGTCGCCGCCATCCTCGCCGTCACGGTGACGCTGGGTCTGGGCCTCTATTCGCTGTTCCGGGGCGGGGACTACGCCCGGAGCCATTCCAACAGGCTGATGCGCTGGCGGGTCGGGCTTCAGGCCGTGGCCGTGCTGATCCTGGTCGTCGGCATGGTGTGGAAGGCGACGCAGGGGGCCTGATCCATGGTGACGCTGAACAAGATCTACACCCGCACCGGCGACGACGGACAGACCCGGCTGGCCTCGGGCGCCCCGGTGTCCAAGGCTGATCCCCGGGTCGAGGCTTACGGCGCGGTGGACGAGCTGAACGCCGTCCTGGGCGTGGCCCGGCTGAACAGCGGCCAGAACGACCGGATCGACGCCATGCTGGCCCGGATCCAGAACGAACTGTTCGACCTGGGCGCCGACCTGGCCACCCCGCTGGACCCGCCGCCCGCCTGGGAAGCGCTGCGCATCCTGGACAGCCAGGTCGAGCGGCTGGAGCAGGAAATTGACTGGATGAACGAGAGCCTGAAGCCGCTGGACAGTTTCATCCTGCCCGGCGGTTCGCCCTTGTCGGCCCATCTGCATGTGGCCCGGACCGTGTGCCGCCGGGCCGAGCGCGAGGCGGTGCGGCTGGTCGAGGCGGGGGAAGCGGTCAACGGCGCGGCGGTGCGGTATCTGAACCGGCTGTCGGATCATTTGTTCGTCGCGGGGCGGCGGGCGAATGCGAACGGGGCGAACGACGTGAAGTGGAAGCCGGGGGCGACGCGGTAGGGGCCGTAATTTCCTTTCGTCACTCCCTTCCTTTCGTCATTCCGGGCGAAGGGCCGCTTGGCCCGTAGACCCGGAACCAAGCGGCGCCGAAGGCGAAATCCATCCGCCGCAAGGCGCCGAAAGACCAAATCCGCGACAGTTTCGCGCTCGCGCGCGCCGCTGGGTTCCGGGTCTCCGCTTCGCTGCGCCCGGAATGACGAAAGGGAGAGGCTCGGAATGACGAAGGGCGACATATGGTTTAGGTTGTGCGCATGGCGACGCACCGCACCTTTATCGCGACCTATATCATGGCGAGCGGACGGAACCGGACGCTGTATGTCGGGATGACGTCAAACCTTGTGGCGCGGGCCTGGAAGCATCGGAACGGGACGTTCGAAGGCTTTGCCAAGGACAACGGCTGCACGCGGCTGGTCTGGTTCGAACAGCATGTGTGGGTTGTGGACGCCATCACGCGCGAGAAGCGGATCAAGGGCTGGAAGCGGGATTGGAAGCTGAAGCTGATTGAGGAGATGAACCCCGATTGGCGGGATCTCGCGGAAAGCTGGTACGAAGCAACCGACCCGAACTGGACGCCGCCGGAGGAGGATTGACGCCCTCCCTCTTTCGTCATTCCGGGCGAAGCGTAGCGGAGACCGGGAACCCAGCGGCGCCGAAGGCGAAATCTCTCCGCGGGAAAATGCTCGAAAATCAGAGTCCGCGACAGGTTCGCGCTCACGCGCGCCGCTGGGTTCCGGGTCTTCGGGCCAAGAGGCCCTTCGCCCGGAATGACGAAAGGAAAGGCGCGCGTGCCTTACGTCGCCGGTCTGGCCGCGGCCAGGGCCGCCTTCTGGCGGGTGATTTCGGCGACGCGGGCGCTTCGCATCTTTGTCGCCATCCTCCTCAGTGCGGAAGCGTCGCCGTCCAGGCCTCAAGCGCCGCCGTGTCGTTCATGTCTCCGTCAAAGCGATGGAGGGGCGTCACGGGCTGATTATGTCCCCGCTCCCGGCCGATATAGAATTTCATCGGCAGGGACATGGCGCCGAGGCCGCTGGGGACCCGGACGGATCGCACTTCCATATAGACGGTATCGGCCCCGGTCTCGCGTCCGATGGGTTTTGCGCCGAGACGAACCCACAGGTCCACGGCGTCCAGGCAGGCCGACATGCAGGTCTCGTCCGTCAGCACGAACACGGTCCCCCCCGGCGGCTGAAAGGCCAAGGCCTCGGGGGCGGTCGCCGAGCCGCCATTGAGATCGGGCCTTATGATCCAGCGATCATCGCCTCTCGCCAGCGCATGCTCCAGACCGGCGATGGAATTCCGATACCAGTCCCTGGCTTCGCTTGAGAGGCTTCCATTCGCGTCGCGCTTTTCCAGGTTCGCGCGCATGGCCTGCAGATTGTCGTGCGAGGCGCGCCAGACGACTGTCATCGGGGGCTCGGGCGCATGCTGAAATGCGCCGGGGCCCCATAGGTTATCGGCGATCTGATGCGACCAGAGGGATGATCCGCCGCCATTGCCGCGAAGGTCGAAGACAACCGCTGGGGCTGAACGCAGGGCGTCGGCCTGTGCCGCGATCTGCGTGATCAAGCCGCCCAGACCGCGCCCGTCTTCACTTTCCGGGTTGCCGTTGAAGGTCGGAAGCCTGATCCAGTAGCGACCGTCGTCCAGGCGGCGCATCCCGATCGCACCTCGCGTGCGGGCCGGAAAAACATCATAGCGGGAATAGAAGTCGGGTCCGGCCGGTCGCCAGTCCAGATCGACTGCGTGGGCGCCGGCGGGGGTTTCGAAGACGCAGTTTTCGATGGGGGCGACGTAAGGGTCGCCCGTATCGATCATGACCCATCCGCCGAACGACAGGCGTTGGGACGCCAGTTCCCAGCGTCCGAAGCGGGCGCCGATACGTTCATTCCCGATCTGAAAGGCGTCGCGACCGTCGCATGACGCGATTTTGGCGCCCGCAGGCACGCCCGCCCACGGCTCTGCAAACGTCACCACCAGGCCTCGGGCTCCGTCGTCCCGCGCAATAAAGCCTGGCCAGGTCTTCCCCTGGTCGGGCGTCGATCCGTAGACGCCGAAGCCGAGATGGCCGTCATCGAACGCCGCCACATAGTGCTGCAGGGCATAGAAGTAGTCGGCGAAACTGTCGGCGGCGTCGGCCCGGGTCAGAGCCAGGGCGTATTGCGCCTCGTTCAGGCGCGCGAACTGGGGGTCGTCGGGGTTGACCATGCCGGGATGACTGGAGGCGATGGCGTCATGGATCGCTGTCGCGTCCTCGCGCAGGGTTTTGCCCCAGTCTCTGTCTGCCGGGGATTGAGTCGACGGCGGGACGGCGTCCTGGGCTCCGGATCCGGAGAGCGAAGGGGCGGCTTGGGTCTGGGCGGGGAAGGTTGCGGCCGATAGGGCCAAGGCTCCCGCCGCGACAAGCGCAAGGCGACGAATAGACGGCATAGAAGTCCCCCCTTCGGCCGCAACCTCCGGGCGGCGTGGCCGGTTCCTAGAGTAGGCGGGCGTCAGGGGGCGGGCAAGATGTCGCTCGCCCGGCGGGGCGAGCTGAGCGACGCGGTAGGGCTCCACCGCCCATACAGGACGAAAGAAGAGAGGGCGGCGTCACCTCTCCGCGCGCGAAGGCGCGGGGGGGAGGTGAATCGTGGTCACAGATCTTCCCCCGCTTGCGGGGGAAGTGTCAGCTCGTCGAGCGGAGCGAGACGGCTGACGATGGGGGGCGTTTTGCTTTGCTGAAAAAAGACTTCCCTCTCCGACCCTGGTTCGCTTCGCGAACGCCGGGCCACCTCTCCCGCAAGCGGGAGAGGGTCTGGTTCCACGCGCCTTCGCGCGTGGAGAGGTGACGTTATCCGATCAGGTCGCCGGTCGGGCCGCAGCCAAGGCCGCCTTCTGGCGGGTGATTTCGGCGGCGCGGGCGCGGTCCTGGGCGGCGAGCTGGTCTTCGATGCGGATCAGTTCGCGGTTCTTTTCGTCCGAGGCCTGGGCGCGGGAGACGCCGTTGGGGCGGCCGGTGATCTGGGCGATGGAGATGGGCTGGGCGCAGATGCGGTTTTCCATGTCGTACCATTTGCCCGCCGCCTCGCAGCGTTCGCCCGGCGCGACCCAATAGGCCTGGACCGCGAAAACGCCCGCGATGGACACGCCGAACAGGGCGAAGAAGATCATGGCCAGGCGGGGAAAGGTCAGAAAACGCTTCATCTCAGGATCCGTTAGGCGGGTTTTGCACGGGAGCTTGACCCCGCGTTACGTTGACAGGCCTTCGCGACCGCTCCATGTCCTGCCCCTACATTCAGGCGAATTCACGGATAGACCCATGAAGGTTCTCGTCCCCGTCAAACGGGTGATCGACTATAACGTCAAGGCCCGCGTCAAGGCTGACCAGTCCGGCGTCGATCTGGCCAACGTCAAGATGAGCATGAATCCCTTCGACGAAATCGCCGTCGAAGAGGCGGTTCGTCTGAAGGAAGGCAAGGAACATCACGCCGCCGGCACGGCGACCGAGATCGTCGTGGTCTCCATCGGCGTGACCCAGGCCCAGGAAACCATCCGCACCGCCCTGGCCATGGGCGCGGATCGGGGCGTTCTGATCCAGTCGGATGCGGACCTGGAGCCGCTGGCGGTCGCCAAGCTGCTGAAGGCGGTGGTCGAGGAAGAAAAGCCCGACCTGGTTCTGATGGGCAAACAGTCGATCGACGGCGACAATAATGCGGTGGGCCAGATGCTGGCCGCCCTGCTGGACTGGCCCCAGGCGACCTTCGCCGGGAAACTGGTCATCGAAGGCGGCAAGGCGACCGTGACGCGCGAGGTCGACGGCGGCCTGCAGACGCTCTCGGCGGACCTGCCGGCCGTGGTGACGGTGGACCTGCGGCTGAACACGCCGCGCTATGCGTCGCTGCCGAACATCATGAAGGCCAAGAAGAAGGAGATCGCCATGAAGGCGGTCGCCGACTATGGCGTCGATGTCGCCGACCGTCTGAAGGTCCTGAAGGTCACCGAGCCGCCGAAACGCTCGGCCGGCGTCAAGGTGGCCGATGCGGCCGAACTGGTTTCCAAGCTCAAGTCCGTGGGAGCGCTGTAATATGGCTGTCCTCGTCATCGCCGATCACGACGGTTCGACCGTTCGCGACACCACAAACAAGACCGTGACCGCCGCCCTCGCCCTGTCGTCCGATGTGGATGTTCTGGTCGTCGGGCAGGGCGTGCAGGCGGCCGCCGACGCCGCTTCGAAGATCGCCGGCGTCCGCAAGGTGCTGCTGGCTGAGAGCGCCGGCCTGGGCCACGGCCTGGCCGAGGCGGTGACGGACACCGTCCTGCCACTGGCCGCCGGTTACGACGCCATCCTGACGCCCGCGACCACGGACGGGAAGAATTTCGCCCCCCGGATCGCCGCCAAGCTGGACGTCGCCCCGATCTCGGACATCATCGAGGTGGTGTCGGCGGATACGTTCGTGCGGCCCATCTACGCCGGCAACGCCCTGGAGACGGTCCAGTCGGCCGACGCCAAGAAGGTGATCACCGTGCGCCCGACGGCCTTCGCCGCCGCCGCTGAAGGCGGTTCGGCCGCCATCGAGAGCGTCACGGGCGCCGATGCCGCCAAGACCGCCTTCGTCTCCGAGGAAATGGTCAAGTCGGACCGCCCGGACCTGGGCGCCGCCAAGATCGTGGTCTCGGGCGGTCGCGCCCTGGGCTCGGCGGACGAGTTCCACGCGGTTCTGGAACCCCTGGCCGACAAGCTGGGCGCCGCCATCGGCGCCTCGCGCGCGGCGGTGGATGCGGGCTATGCGCCGAACGACTATCAGGTCGGCCAGACCGGCAAGGTGGTGGCCCCGGCCCTGTACATCGCCATCGGCATCTCGGGCGCCATCCAGCACCTGGCCGGGATGAAGGACTCCAAGACCATCGTCGCCATCAACAAGGACCCGGACGCCCCGATCTTCCAGGTCGCGGATTATGGCCTGGTCGGCGACTACAAGACCGTCGTGCCGGAACTGATGGCCGCCCTGGGCTGAGGCTCGAATGAAGCTGCCTGGCGGTGGGCAGGCGGTCGTTCCGGAGGGAAAGATCGAAGCCTACTGCCTGTCGGCGGACCACCCGGAAGGCCGACACAAGGCCCGGGTCTTCGCGTCCGCCCTGGGTCTGACCCGGGCGGACGCTCCCTATCTGAAACGCCGGCTTCTGGAAGCGGCCAGGGAGGCCGAGGCCGAGCCGGTCGGGACGACGCCGTTCGGGACTCTGTACCGGGTCCGCTTCATGCTAGAGTTCCGCGGTCGCACGGCGCTGATCCGCAGCGGCTGGATCGTAGGATCGGACGGGGTTCCCCGTCTGACGACCGCGATGGTGGAGTGACGACCATGATTGAGGAACTCGACGTCGTGGCCCTTCTGGCCGATCTTCCGGATCTGGGCCTGAAGAAGGGCGAGCGCGGCACGGTCGTGATGATGTTCGACCCGGCCCGCTTCCTGGCGGAGTTCGCCGACGAGAGAGGCGTGGAACGGGCGACCCCGACCCTGAGCGCCGAAGATGTCGAAGTGGTGTGGCGCGCCGCCGATCATCGCGCCCCGGATCGACGCGCCGCCGGTTGATCCCCTGTCCCGACTTCCGATCAAGCTACAGCCCGGCGCGTCCAGCGACCGGATCGACGGCTGGGACACAGATCCCGAGGGCCGGCCCGTGCTGAAGGTGCGGCTGCGCGCCCGGCCGGTGGACGGCGAGGCCAACGCCGCCCTGGTCAAGTTCCTGGCCAAGGCCCTGGGGGTGTCGAAGTCGTCGGTCGTGCTGGAGCGGGGCGGGCAGTCGCGGCTGAAAATGGTCTCCGTCGAGGGACTGGACGAGGCGGGGCTGAAGGCGCGGATCGACGCGGCCACAGGCGAGGCGGGCTGAACCGCCCAGAGCCGCCCAACCGCCCAGAACCGCCCAGAACCGCATCGCCGCCGGGTCGGGGGACGGCGACTGTCACAGGTTCGCGGTAGACAGGCCGGGGCGGATCGGGGGACGCGGGCGGCCTTGTCTGATTTGCTGGACCGACGCCCATGACCCCTGTCTCCCTCCGCTTGGTTTCCGCCCTCGCGCTTGCGATCGGTCTTTGCGCCTCTGGGGGCGCCTCGGGGGGCGCCTCTGGAGCCTCGGCGCAGGCGGCGGCCCGTCCGCCGGTCGAACAGAGCCAGAGCCAGGGCCGGGCGAAGAATGTGATCCTGTTCCTGGCGGACGCCGGGGGCGTGGCCTCGGTCCATGCGGCCAGCGTGATGGCCTATGGCGAGCCGCTGAAGCTCCATATCCAGCAGTGGCCGAACCTGGGGCTGAGCGAGACCTCGCCGGTCGACGCCTTCGTGTCGGACTCGGCCAACGGCATGAGCGCCATCGTCACCGGGGTGAAGACCCACAACGGGGTGATCAGCCAGGGGCCGGACGGCGAACGCGGCCGGCGCGACGGGACCCCGACCCAGACGGTGCTGGAATACGCCGAGCAGCACGGCCTGCTGACCGGGGTGGTGACCGACCGTCCGATCACCGACGCGACCCCGGCCGCGACCTACGCCCATTCCAACGACCGCGGCAAATGGGGCGAGATCTTCCCCCAGGCCTTTTCGCCGCGCTTCGGCGACGGGGTGGATGTGCTGATCGGATCGGGCCGGACGGAGATCGCTGAACAGATGGCGGCGAACGGCGTCAGCTACGACAGCCTGGCCCGGGCGCACGACCGGCCGATCTATGCGACGCTGGAGGCGGCGCCGGCGGGGAACCGGCGGCCCGTGGTCGTGGCCGAAGAGATCGACGTGCGGGCGGCGACCCTGAGGGCGCTGGACCTGCTGCAGGCCGGGGACAAGGGCTATCTGCTGGTGGTGGAATGGGACGCCCATACCGACGATCCGCGCGAAGGCCTGCAGAACATCGCCGACCTGGACAGGCTGATCGCCGAGGTGCAGTCGCGCGTCGATCTGGACGACACCCTGATGATCTTCACCGCCGACCACTCTTTCGGCCTGCAGGTCGACGGCGGGCGTCGCGGCCAGCCCCTGCTGGAAGGCTATGAGGCCTGGAAGGCGCGGGACGGCGACGACCGCGTGGTGCGGCTGGAGAATGTCATGGTCAACCGCACCCATACGGCCGAGGAGGTCCCGGCCCTGGCCATCGGCGTCGGCGCCGAACGGGTGCGGGGCTATTTCCCCAACACCCATCTGTTCGAGGTGATGATGAAGGCCTTCGGCTGGACGCCCTCGTCCGGCGACTGAGACTTCAAGAGAGGAAATGGCGCACCCGACAGGATTCGAACCTGTGACCCCTGCCTTCGGAGGGCAGTACTCTATCCAGCTGAGCTACGGGTGCGCATGCGGCGTGACGCCGAAAGGGCCGCTTACAGCAAGCTGCGGGCGGCCTCAATCCCGAATAAGCAGATGATGGCCGGATGACCGTCTTGAACCATCGCCGCTGGTTGACAGGTCAGCGCTCTCCCGGCCTCAAGCAGCGCGAAGCGCGGTAGGCCCAAAAGAAAGCGCGCCTGCGCCCTATTGCGCGGTCATGCCGCCGTCGATCTTGAACTCGGAGCCGGTGACGAATTTGGATTCGTCGGAGGCGAGGTAGAGGACGCAGTAGGCGACGTCGTCCGGTTCGCCGATCCGTTTCAGCGGGATGCCGCGCGTCAGACGTTCGTGGGCCTTGGCCTCGTCGCCGCCGGCCATGGCGATGAAGGGGTCGAGGATCGGGGTCTTGATGAAGACCGGATGGACCGAGTTGCAGCGCACGTTCCAGTCGGCCTTGGCCGCCTCGAGCGCCAGAGTCTTGGTGTACATCCAGACGGCGGCCTTGGTGGCGTTATAGGCGCCCATGCCGGGGGCGGCGACCAGGCCGGCGATGGACGAGATGTTGACGATGGAGGCCGGGGCGGCGGTGCGCAGGTGCGGCATGGCGTGTTTGGCGCCCAGCATGATCGAGCGCAGATTGATCTCGTACTGACGCTGCCAGTTGTCGACCGTGTCCTGTTCGACGAAGGCCAGGGGGCCGCCGACGCCGGCGTTGTTGACCAGGACCGACAGGCCGCCCAGGTCGGCGACGGCGGCGGCGATGACCCGTTCCCAGTCGGCTTCGCTGGCCACGTCGTGGGCGTAGGCGAAGGCGGCGCCGGGGATTTCGGCGTTGATCCGCTCGGCCAGGGCGGCGACGCGGCCGCCGTCGATGTCGGTCAGGGCCAGTCGGGCGCCCTCGCGGGCCATCATGGCGGCCATGGCCTCGCCCAGGCCGCCGGCGGCGCCGGTGATCAGGACGGTCTTGCCGGCGACGCGGCCGGGGCGGGCGAAGGAAGCGGCGCTCACGAGACCGCTCCCATGTCGGCGGCGGCGCGGTCGATGAACCGGGCCAGGGTCACGTCCTTGTCGGTCACGCCGTCGGCGTCGTGGGTGGTCAGCAACACCTCGACCCGGTCATAGACGTTCGACCATTCCGGATGGTGATCCATCTTGTCGGCCATCAGGGCGACGCGGGTCATGAAGCCGAAGGCGGCGTTGAAATCGGCGAACTTGAGACTGCGCGATATGGCCGCCCGGTCGCCGTCATGGGGGCGCCAGGCGGGCAGGGTCTTCAGGGTTTCCGCAACGTCAAGGCGAGTGTCGGTCATGGGCTTTCCTCTTTTCTTCCGGCGTAAGGCGCCCGACGGATCGCGGCAAGCGTGCGCAAACGTCTCCGACGGTCGCGGAACGCATGAGCAAGCTCTGGCGTTATCGGACGTCGCGAAAGCGTCGCCGTTTCTGGCGCGGAGAAGTGGATATGGACAATCTGTGGCTCGCCGCTCTGGACGCGGCCGACAGGAAGCGGATCGAACCTCATCTGAGCGAGCACCAGATCGCGCGCGGCCAGATGCTGTACGACGCCGGCGAGGCGGTCGATCAGGTCTGGTTCCCGCTGAAGGGGGTGGTGTCGCTGATGACCGTCCTGCCGGACGACAAGATGGTGGAGACCGCCGCCATCGGGCGCGAGGGCCTGGTGGGGGTGACCTGCGGCCCGTTCAACGCCCGCGCCGCCAGCCGCGCCATCTCCCAGCGCGACGGCGTGGCCGTCTGCTGTTCGGCCGAGGTGTTCGGCCAGGCGCTGGATGAGAGCGAAGGCCTGCGCCAGGCCCTGTCGCGTTTCACCGAAGGCCTGATGGCCCAGGTGCAGCAGGCCGCCGCCTGCAACGCCCAGCATCGACTGGACGAGCGGTTGGCGCGCTGGCTGCTGACCCTGCACGACCGGGCCGAGGACGACCGGATCGACCTGACCCAGGCCGACATCGCCGGCATGCTGGGCGTGCGCCGCGCCACGGTCTCCGAGGTCGGGACCGTGCTGGAGGGCAAGGACCTGATCCAGCGGGGCCGGGGCTGGGTCCGGGTGCTGGACCGCGACGGGCTGGAGGAAGCGTCGTGCGGCTGTTACGGCCTGATGCGCGAGGTGATGAAGGATCTCGAACTGCCCCAGCCCCAAGCCGGGTCGGAAGCGATGCGATCAGGCTCTAGTGACGCGTGACGGGCGGCCCGTGACGCGCTAGACCGCGCGCATGACCGACGCCTCCTCCCACGGCCCGCATTCGTCGGGCGACCGTTCCTCCTTCGGCTTCCGCGACGTCGATGCGCGCGAGAAGGTCAAGATGGTGCGCGGGGTCTTCGATTCCGTCGCTTCCAGCTATGACGTCATGAATGACCTGATGAGCGTGGGCGTCCACCGCCTCTGGAAGGACGCGGCGGCGGCCAAGCTGAACCCCCGGCCCGGCGAGACCATCCTGGACGTGGCCGGCGGCACCGGCGACATGGCCCGGCGCTATTCCAAGATGGCGCGTGCGGCCCAGGAACGGCGCGGGGGCGAAGACGCTTCGGTGATCGTGCTGGACTATAACGCCGAGATGATCCTGGCCGGGGTGCACAAGGGCGGCGAGCCGGAGATGAGCTGGTCGGTCGGGGACGCCATGGCCCTGCCGCTGCCGGACGCCTCGGTCGACGCCTATTCGATCAGTTTCGGCATCCGCAACGTGGCCCATATCGACAAGGCCCTGGCCGAGGCGCGGCGCGTGCTGAAGCCGGGCGGCCGGTTCCTGTGCCTGGAGTTCTCGCGCCCGACGACCGGGCCGATCCGCGCGGCCTATGACGCCTGGTCCTTCCACGCCATTCCGCGCATCGGCGGCTGGGTGGCCAAGGATCGCGACAGCTACCAGTATCTGGTCGAGAGCATCCGCCGCTTCCCGGACCAGGCGGCCTTCAAGGGCCTGATCGAGGACGCCGGCTTCAAGCGCGTGTCGGTGACCAATCTGTCGGGCGGGATCGCCGCCATCCACCACGGGTGGGCGATCTGACCCGGATCTATCGCACGGCCCCGCCGCCGCCGCCCGCCGTGGCGGCGCAGAACCCGGTGGCGGCCTTTCTGCGCCTGCTGGGCTGGCTGTGGGTTCTGGCGCGTCATGACGCCCTGATCCCGCGCGAGGCCAATCCCCTGCTGCCCGTCTGGGCCCGACCCTTCGCCCGCGCGGTGCAGATGCTGTCCGGCCGCGATGGACGTCAGGGCCGGCCGGGCCAGAGACTGGGCAAGGCGTTCGAACATCTGGGGCCGGTGGCGATCAAGCTGGGCCAAGTCCTGGCCACCCGCGCCGACATCTTCGGCCTGCAGTTCGCGCGCGACCTGGGCCGGCTGAAGGACGCCCTGCCGCCCTTCCCGCTGGAAGAGGCGCGGCGCGAGATCGAGAAGTCGCTGGGCCGGCCGGTCGAGAGCCTGTTCACCGACCTGAGCCCGCCGGTCGCCGCCGCCTCCCTGGCCCAGGCGCACCGGGCGACCCTGGCCGACGGCCGGGCCGTGGCGGTCAAGGTGCTGCGGCCGGGGGTCGAGCGCCGCGTCGCCGACGGCCTGGACGCCATGCGGCTGGGCGCCGCCCTGGTGTACCGGCTGGTGCCCCTGTCGCGCCGGCTCGAGCCCCAGGCCTTCGTCGAGACCATCGCCAATTCCATGGATCTGGAGCTGGACATGCGGCTGGAGGCGGCCGCCGCCAGCGAGATGGCCGATGTCATGGCCAAGGACGGCTATATGTCCGCCCCCGCCGTGGTGTGGGACGGGGTGGGCAAGCGGGTGCTGACGCTGGAATGGGCGCAAGGGCTGCCCATGACCGATCCGGCCCTGACCGACCTGCCGGGCCTGGATGTCGATCTGCTGGCCGACAATGTGGTGCGGGCCTTCCTGGTTCAGGCCCTGGATCACGGGGTGTTCCACGCCGATCTGCACGAGGGCAATCTGTTCGCCAGCGCCCCGGCCCATCTGACCGCCATCGACTTCGGCATCGTGGGGCGGCTTGGGCCGGCCGAGCGGCGCTATCTGGCCGAGATCCTGTGGGGCTTCATCAGCCGCGACTACGACCGGATCGCCCGGGTCCATTTCGAGGCCGGCTATGTGCCGCCGCATCACTCCGTCGAGACCTTCGCCCAGGCCCTGCGCGCCGTGGGCGAGCCGGTGATCGGCCGCGCCGCCAGCCAGGTGTCGATGGGCCGGCTGCTGGGCCAGCTGTTCGAGATCACCGCCCTGTTCGACATGCGGCTGAGGCCCGAACTGATCCTGCTGCAGAAGACCATGGTCTCGGTCGAGGGGGTGGCGCGCCGGCTTCAGCCCGACCACGACCTGTGGAAGGCGGCCCAGCCGGTGGTCGAACGCTGGATCCGCCGCGAGCTGGGGCCCCAGGCCCAGGCCCGCGACGCCCTGAACGAGATGATCGCGGCGGCGCGGGCCATCTCGCGCCTGGTGCAGGAGCCGCCGCGTCCGGCGGCGGTGGTCATCGAAAAGTCGGGAACTCCCGCTTGGGTCACGGCTTCAGTCACGGTCGCGGTCATCGCGGCCCTGACGGCCCTGGGCCTTTCGCTCTGGCCCTATCTGTCCTGACCGGAGCCTTCGCATGAAGACGACCCTGATCGCCGTAGCCCTGCTTCTGGCCCCGGCCTCCGCAATCGCCCAATCCGGCGGCGCCGCAGCCGGCGCCGTGCCGAACAGTTTCGACCGACCGGCCCAGGCGCAATCTCAACCGGCCCTGCCGGCGCCGACCGTTCCCGCCGTTGCGGCGACCGCACCCGACATCGCCCGGTCTGAAGAGGCGCTGCGCGCCGTGATCGCGGCGGCCCAGGGTCCCGGCTTCGACTATTCGGTCTTCACCGACAGCCTGGCGGCCCAGATCCGCCAGCAGGCGGATCAGGTCGCGCCGCTGGTCAAGGGCTTCGGCGCGGTCAAGACCGTCGCCTTCGAACGGCCGGAAGGCGAGGCCCATCTGTTCAAGGTGACCTTCGACAATCAGGTCACCGAATGGGTGATCGGCTTCGACGCCGACGACAAGATCGCCGCCCTGCTGTTCCGTCCGGTCGAGAGCTGAGTTTTAGTCCAGCGTCGGCCGGCCGCGTCCCGACTTGATCGAGGCGCGGCTGGTCTTGGCCTTCAGCCGGCGCTCCTTGGAGGCCTTGGTGGGTCGGGTCGGGACGCGGAAGACCGGCCGGATCGAGGCCTCGTCCACCAGGGCCTGCAACCGTTCGATCGCGTCGGCGCGGTTGCGCTCCTGGGTGCGGTGGCGGACGGCGGTGATCAGGATCACCCCCTCCAGCGTCAGCCGGCTGCCGGCCAGCTTCATCAGCCGCGCCTTGACCGGCTCGGTCAGGCTGGGGGAGTTCCTGACGTCGAACCGCATCTGGACGGCGGTCGAGACCTTGTTGACGTTCTGGCCGCCCGGTCCGCCGGCGCGGTAGAAGTGGAACTCCAGCTCGTCCTCGGGGATGGTCGTCGTCATGGCTGGCTCGGGGGGGCGACCCGACGCGCCTTGACCACGGCCTGGTCCAGGGCCTGAAGAAACCGCGACCGGTCGGCGGCCGAAAACGGCGGCGGGCCGGACGTCGCCACCCCCATCGACCGCAGATGCTCGCCCACCATCCGCCCGGCCAGGGCCGAGCCGATGGAGTCCGGGGTGAAGGGCTGGCCGTTGGACTTCAGCGCCTGGGCTCCGGCCTTCAGGCAGCGGTCCGCCAATGGAATGTCGGCGGTGATGACCACATCGCCCACGCCCGCCCGTTCGGCGATCCAGTCGTCGGCCACGTCAGGCCCGGCGTCCACCACCACCTGTTCGATCAGGGCCTCGCGCGGGACCTGCATCCAGCCGTTGGAGACCACATAGGTCTTCAGCCCATAGCGCCGCGCCACGCGATAGACCTCCTCCTTCACCGGGCAGGCGTCGGCGTCGATGTAGAGGGCGGTCGGCATGGGCCTGACCTAGCGCGGACGGGGGTAGGGCGTCGATACCCGGTGCGGTCGGAGGGGCCGGGGGTGCCCTCCCTTTCATTCGTCATCCTCGGCCTTGTGCCGAGGATCCATACGCCCGGTGTGTCCGTGGCGGACTCTGACGGCATTGGATTTGGAAGGTCAGCTGGAAACGAGAGCGTGGCCTGGACGGCTAACCGGCGCTACGTTTTGGCGGCTCGCTGCTCGCCATCAAGGCGTTGAGTTCGGCGATGCATGTCAGCATCTCGTCCTGCGCTCCCAGGAAGCCTAGCAGACGGCACATGCCGAGGAGGGTGATCGAGAAGGCGTGACAGGCGAAACCTACCGTCTGCCCAATCCTTGCCGAATCCGGGCCGAAGGCGAAGCCATAAAAGCCTTCCTCATCGTCAGCCGAGAGGTAGTTGGTGGTGGATAGTAAGGTCGGGTGGGCTGCAGCGCCGCATAGCCATTTGTAGTAGGCGAAATGATCTGGGAAATCGCCGAGGGTCGCCAACTGCTCAATGCCGGGGACTTCGCGGCGCCCACGACGGGCCTGGATTGTTTGGGCGATCTGCTTATCGATCTGCCGAACAACGTCGGGATGATCGGCCATAAGCTTTTTTGCCGCTTTGTCACGACCAAGCTGACTTTTCATCTCTTCGCTGATGAAGTCTTCCGAACCGGCCAGCGGGGATTTTGCAATGTAGGCTACCCAGAAGCCGGTTTCGTAAATGGAGCGCACGACGGTCTGCGCTTCGATAGTCTGACCACGTTCAGCAAGCACGATTGCTCCGCCGAACGAATGAGCGACACGTGCCGTCAGTCGCATTATCAGCGCAACCGGGTGTCGGATTTCTTTGCCGTTTAGGCTTGGAACGTGATCGTTCATCAACCTCATGCCGAGGCGGTTGAAGCGCCGAGCAAAGTCAAACCATTCGGCGTTTTCAACGATGTGGTGCGGACGAAACTCGTCGATGACGGGGGCCAGCATCCCATCCACCTTTATGGAAGCGATAGCATCCGCTTCCGTCATCGAGATCATTGGTGGTTCGGACATGGCCCACCATAACGCGGGCTCGCTAAACTAAAAATGGGATGTCTCCGGGCCTTCAGACGCATCGTTGGATGCTGCCGATAGGGACGAAATGAGTCGCTTGCGATATCTATGGAACTTGTCTCAATCGAGTGCGCCACAGCCTTATACCGGGAGTATGGATCCCGGGGACAAGCCCCAGGATGACGGTAAAGGTAGGGATCTTCCGGCGCCGGTCGTGCGGACGCGCCCCCTCCGTCACGGCGCGAAGACGCGCCGCGCCACCTCCCCCAGAGGGGGAGGAGACCGGGTTGATGGACCTTGGGCCGCTGGCCTCTTCTCTTTCGTCATTCCGGGCGAAGGGCCTCTTGGCCCGGAGACCCGGAACCCAGCGGCGCGCGGAGCGCGAACCTGTCGCGGATTCGGTCTTTCGGCATCCTGCGGCGGATAGATTTCGTCTTCGGCGCCGCTGGGTTCCGGGTCTCCGCTACGCTCCGCCCGGAATGACGAAAGAAGGGTGGAGTCGCCTCCCCCAGGGGGGAGGAGATGAAAAAAGGGCGGGGCCTTGCGGTCCCGCCCTTTCCCTTCAGACCGTAAAGGCCGTCAGTTGCGGTAGGCCGGCGGCATCGGCGTCTGCTGGCGGTAGCGGTCGCGCAGCAGCAGGGCGCGGCTGGTCAGGGGTTGTTCGACGCCGTCGATGAAGACGGCCGAGGGCTGGCTGAGGGGCTCCAGCGGGTCGCCGGACCAGACCACGACGTCGGCGGCGGCGCCCGGCGCGATCTGGCCGAACTGCCCGGCCATGCCGAAGATCCTGGCCGGGTTGACCGTCAGGGCGGCGATGGCGGCGCCGTAAGGCAGGCCGTGCGAGACGGCGTTGCCGGCGTTGTAGCGGGCCTCGCGGGCGCGGTGGGTCGAACCCTCATTGCCCTTGATGGCGATGACGACGCCGGCCGCGTTCAGGGCCGCCGCATTCTCCATCCGCGCCGCCCGCATCTCGAAATCGCTGGGCAGGTTGGAGATGGGGTTCAGCAGCACGGGCACGCCGGCCGAGGCGATGTCGCCGGCGACCAGCCAGCCTTCTTCGGCGCCGTCCAGGATCAGCTTGATCCCTTCCTCGCGCGCCAGACGCAGCACCTGCTGGATGTCCGACGCCCGGTGGACGCTGACGATCAGGGGCATGGAGCCGTTGGCGACGGGGATCAGGGCCTCCAGGTCCGCGCGCGACAGGCTGAGATCGCGCAAGCCCGCCCGCTCATAGGCCGACTTGTTGCGGGCGTAGAGGCGGACCTCGGCCAGGGTCTCCTTGAACAGGACGAACTGGGCCCCGCGGGCGCCGCCGGCGATGTCGGCCCCGGCCTCGCCGAACGGGGCGACCATGGCCACGCGCGGCTTGACCAGGATGTTCGCGTCCTGACCCAGGTCGATGATGGCCGCCTGGCCGGCGAACAGGCCGGGCGTCTGATAGCCGCCGTCGCCGGCGCCGGCAGTCTCGTCCTCATGCACATGGCCGCCGGAGGAGCCGGGGTGCTGGGGCACGACCACGGCGCGGGTGATGCCGCCCAGACGCGCCACCGGCAAGGTGAAGGACCAGGGGTCCAGGCCGTAGGAGATGTCGAAGGCGGCGCTGAGGGTGTTGGCGCTGTTGCGCAGTTCGTTGGTGCCGCCGACGGCGCCGACCTCGGTCCCGGCGAGACCGGAATCGACGGCGACGAAGCCGGGGGCGACCACCTTGCCGGTCGCGTCGATGACACGGGCGCCGGACGGGGCGGCGGCCGTTCCGACCGAGACGATCTTGCCGTCGCGGATCACGACCGTGCCCCGCTCGATGACGGAGGTTCCGGTCAGAACCCGCCCGCCGACGATGGCCACGGTGTCCTGGGCCAGAGCCGGGGCGGCCAGCGACAGGGCCGCGACGGCGCCCGCGAGGATGTGGGACAGACGCATCAGCGGGCTCCTTCGGCGACGTTGGCGGCGGTCAGGCCATAGCCCGGCTGGCCCAGCTCGAAATCGCTGGTCGGCTGATAGGCGGGGTTGGTCCGGTCGAAGGTCAGGGCGCCGTCGATGAAGACCTGGTCGGCGCGGGCGTAGATCGAGAAGGGATCGGCGCTCCAGATCACCACATCGGCGCGCTTGCCGGGCTCCAGCGAGCCGGTCTGGTCGGCGATGCCGATGGCCTTGGCGGCGTTGGAGGTGATCCAGCCGATGGCGTGTTCTTCCGAAATGTTCAGCCCGGCGCGGCGACCGGCCGACAGGGCGGCGGCGGCCTCCTGATTCAACCGTTGAGTCAGTTCGGCGTCGTCGGAGTGGATGACGGCGCACGAGCCCTGTTGCGCATCCACCAGGGCGGCGTTCTCCTCGATGGCGTCCAGGGCCTCCATCTTGAAGCCCCACCAGCCGGTCCACATGGCCGCGCAGATGCCGTTGGCGGCCAGTTGCGGCGCCAGCTTGTAGGCCTCGGTGGCGTGGTGGAAGGTGGTGATCCGGTAGCCGAACTCCTTGGCCATATCGATCATCATGGCCATCTCGTCGGCGCGGTAGCAGTGGTTCTGGATCAGGATGGACCCGTCCAGCACCCCGACCAGGGTCTCGTTCTGCAGGTTGCGGGTCGGGGCCGCGCCCTCGCCGGTCTCGCGCCACTTGTCCCACTTGGCCTTGTAGTCGCGCGCGGCGATGAAGGCGGCGCGGTAGCCGGCCATATTGCCCATGCCGGTCGCCGGGCTCTGGTTGCGCGAGCCATAGACCCGCGAGGGGTTCTCGCCGCAGGCCATCTTGATCGTATAGGGGGCGTCCGGGAACTTCATGCCCTGCATGGTGATCGAGGGCGTGTTGCGGATGGTCACGCCCCGGCCGCCGAACAGATTGGCCGAGCCGGGCAGGATGTGAAGCGTGGTGACGCCGCCGGCGCGGGCGGTGTTGAAGCCCGGATCCTGGGGCCACAGCGAATGTTCGGCCCAGACCTGGGCCGTGTTCGGGCTGGTGGCCTCGTTGCCGTCGCTCATGCCCTGCACGCCGGGCGACGGATAGACGCCCAGGTGGCTGTGGACGTCGATGATCCCGGGAGTGACATAGCGGCCGCGCGCCTCGATCACGCGATAGCCGGCAGGGAGGGGGGTGGAGGCGTCACCGACGGCGGCGATCCTGCCGTCGGTGACCACGACCACGCCATTGTCGATCTTGCGGTCCGCGCCGGTCAGGACGGTCGCGCCGACCACGGCGAAATTCTCGCGCGGCAACGGTTGATAGGTGGACGGATAGGGGTTCAGCGTGGTCGCCGGATCCAGGCCTGCGGCCAGGGTCTTGTCCTTGGACGGCGCCGCCGTTTCCGATTCCGCGCCGGTCGTGGCGCAGGCCGACAGGCCGAGCATAGCAAAGCCTATGGCCGCGAGGCTGACGCCCCGCAGATGATGTCCGATCATCAGATCCCCTCTTCCCGACGACACGCCAGCCCGACGTGTCTTGCGACCGTCATAGGAGGGTCATCTGACGGAGGCGTCAAAAGATTTCGATGTTCGATGAGGGGGTGGCGCGCCGCCCGTTCCTTTCGTCATTCCGGGCGCAGCGTAGCGGAGACCCGGAACCCAGCGGCGCCGAAGGCGAAATCCATCCGCCGCACACTGTTTGAAGATCGAGTCCGCGACAGGTTCGCGCTCTCGCGCGCCGCTGGGTTCCGGGTCTACGGGCCAAGCGGCCCTTCGCCCGGAATGACGAAAGAGAGCGAAGTCGCCCCCTCCTGGTCGCTGGCGCGACCGGTCCTCCCCGTTCGCCTTCGCGAATGGGGAGGTGAGATGGTCTGGACGCTCCGGCCTGGGACCGCTAACGGCACGCGCATGAACGACGACGAAAACCCCCATCTTGACCGGCCGCTGCGGTCGTTCGGCCGGATCAAGGCGCGGCCGATCAAGCCGCGACAGGCGGCGCTGATGGACAGCCTGCTGCCTCAGATCGCCGTGCCCGATCCCAAGGCCGGTCCGCTGGACCCCAAGGCGATGATGCCCGAGGCGGTCGAGGTCTGGCTGGAGATCGGGTTCGGCGGGGGGGAGCATATGGCGGCCCAGGCGGCGACGCGGCCCGACGCCCTGGTGATCGGCTGCGAGCCCTTCCTGAACGGGGTCGCCTCCGCCCTGCGCCATGTCGAGGAGGGCGGGCTGAAGAATGTCCGCATCCACGCCGACGACGCGCGCGACCTGGTGGACGCCCTGCCCGACGCTTCCGTGGACCGGGTGCTGATCCTGTTCCCCGACCCCTGGCACAAGGCGCGACACAACAAGCGCCGCCTGTTGCAGGACGAGACGGCCCAGGCCTTCGCCCGCATCCTGAAGCCGGGCGGGACGCTGCGGTTCGTGACCGACTGGCGCGACTACGCCGAATGGACGCTGGAGCGGCTGGAGCGGACGCCCGGGCTGGAGCGGATCGGGGCGGCGGACCAGGACTGGTTCGTTCCTCCGGCGGACCACGTCGTCACCCGTTATGAAGAGAAGCGGTTGGGGGACACGGCGCCGATTTTCCTGGAATACCGCAGAAAATCCTGACGTTACGGTATACGCATTTTTACTTATTCGGCTTATAGACGGGTGTTTAACGAACTTCGTTAGGGATGGTCTCAAATAGTATTGGGGGACGGGACCATGAAGACGCTGACGATAGGCGGGCGGATCAATCTCCTCGCTCTTGTGACCATGGCGGGCCTGTTGCTCGTGACCGGTCTTTCCCTGATGCGGCTGGACGCGGTGATGCGCGACGAGATCGCCGACCGCACGAAGAAGGGCGTGGAGATCGCCCACAGCGTGGTCGCCTATTATCAGGGCGAGGAGGCAGCCGGCCGGCTGACGCGCGATCAGGCCCAGACCGCCGCCAAGGCCGCCGTTGGGGCCATGCGTTACGGCGCCGACGACTATTTCTGGATCAACGACATGCATCCCACCATGGTGATGCACCCGATGAAGCCGGCGCTGAACGGCAAGGACGTGAGCGAGAACAAGGACGCCGACGGCGTGCTGATGTTCAAGGAATTCGTCGCCGTGGTTCAGAAGGACGGCGAGGGCTTCGTCAACTATCAGTGGGCCAAGCCGAACCAGGACGGGGCCTCGCCCAAGATCTCCTATGTAAAGGGCTTCGCCCCCTGGGGCTGGGTGATCGGCTCGGGCGTCTATACCGACCAGATCGCGGCGGCCGTGGGCAAGGCCGCCCTGGCCCTGGGCTCCATGGCCCTGCTGGTGCTGCTGGCGGTCGGGGCGACGGGCTGGTTCATCGGCCGGTCCGTGTCGGCCCCGGTGGTGGCGCTGGAGCGGCGCATGCGCGGTCTGGCGGACGGCGACAAGACCTCTGACATTCCCGGCGTCAAGCGCGGCGACGAGATCGGCAAGATGGCCTCGGCCCTGGCGATCTTCCGCGACGCCGCCATCGAGAAGGACCGGCTGGAGGCCGAGACCCTGTCGCAACGCTCGATGAGCGAACAGGAGCGCGCCGCGCGCGAGGCCGAGAAGGCCGCCGAGGCCGAAGCCGACCGCGTCACCATCGAAGCCCTGGGCCAGGGGCTGTCGGCCATGGCCGACGGCGACCTGACCTATCGGATCGAGGCCGAGTTCGCGCCCAAGGCGGCGCAGCTGAAGTCGGACTTCAACGCCGCCATCGCCCAGCTGCAGCAGGCCGTTGCGGTGGTGGTGGCCAATATCGCCGGCATCCGTTCGGGCGCCGGCGAGATCTCGCAGGCCGCCGACGATCTGTCGCGCCGCACCGAACAACAGGCGGCGGGGCTGGAAGAGACCGCCGCTGCGCTGGATGAAATCACCGCCACGGTGAACAAGACCGCCTCGGGCGCGCGTCAGGCCTCTGACGTGGTTCAGGCGGCCAAGGGCGACGCCGAGACCTCGGGCGTCATCGTTCGCGACGCCGTCCAGGCCATGCAGGCCATCGAGGGCTCCTCCGAACAGATCAGCCAGATCATCGGCGTCATCGACGAGATCGCCTTCCAGACCAATCTGCTGGCCCTGAACGCCGGGGTCGAGGCGGCCCGAGCCGGCGAGGCCGGTCGCGGCTTTGCGGTGGTGGCGTCCGAGGTTCGCGCCCTGGCCCAGCGTTCGGCCGAGGCGGCGAAAGAAATCAAGACCCTGATCTCGACCTCGACCCACCAGGTCGGCTCGGGCGTCAAACTGGTCGGTCAGACCGGCGAGGCCCTGCAGCGGATCGTGGACCGGGTCGCCGAGATCGACGGCCTGGTGTCGGAAATCGCCGCCTCGGCCCAGGAGCAGGCCATCGGCCTGGCCGAGGTCAATACGGCCGTGAACCAGATGGATCAGGTCACGCAGCAAAACGCCGCGATGGTCGAGCAGTCGACCGCCGCCAGCCATTCGCTGTCGCAGGAAGCCCAGTCTCTGCAAGCCTCGGTCGCCCAGTTCAAGGTCGGGACGAGCGGCGCCACGCCTGCCGCCGCGCCAACGCCGGCGCGCGCGGCGCCGGCCCGCCAATTGGTTCAGGCGCTGAAGACCGTTGGTCGTGGCGGCGCGGCGCCCAAGCCTCAGGTCGAGGCCGAAGGTTGGGAAGAGTTCTGACGTCGTAGGCGCAGGCCGCCGCTGAGGGATCGGCGGTATATGTAGTTTGCCCTAACGCCGCGTTTACGATTCGTCCCGATCCGGGACGCCACATTCTCCCAGGTTTCAGGTTTCATCCCGGTGTCGCTCCTGGGGACTGGAGTGTCCGTTCTTCCGGGGCCGCAAGCCCAGCGGAGCGCCTGAAGCCAGGGTTCAAGATTCTTGAATCCTGTCCGTGCTTTGGCGCCTGGAGATGGCCTTGAACAAGATCCTGTCCGATACGAAGATCGCCGTGAAGATCATCGTGCCCCTGGTCCTGCTGGCCCTGGTGGGGCTGGGGGGCGCCGCCTACAGCGCCTGGGAGATGAAGAAGATCGACGCCGACTACAGCCGGCTGGTCGATGTGGACAACGTCGCCCTGGTGAGGATGATCCGGGTCAACCGGACCCTTCAGGGCCTGGGCTACGACACCTACAAGGTCTTCGTCTATGACGGGGCCTCGGCCGAGGCGCGCCAGGCGGCCGATCAGACGAATGTGGAAATCGAGACGATCGAGACCTTGCTGGCGGAGGCGGAATCCATCGCGCCGCACTGGAAGGACGAGATCGAGGGCTTCCGCGGCCCCTTGAACGAAGTCCGCGCCCTGGCCGCGCGGTCCGTCGAGCTGGCCCTGGTCAATGATGCGGCGGCGGGCCGCCCTGTGCTGACCGAGATGGACGCCAGGATGGAGGATCTGATCCCGAAATTGACCGCCTTCACCAACGCCAAGGTCAAGCTGACCGCCGAGGAATCGGCGCGGGCGTCGCAAAAGGTCGATGCGGCGGCGCTGACCACCCTGATCGCCATCGCGGTGGCGACCATCGCCGCCCTGGCCGCCGGCCTTGTCGTGGCGCGGTCCATCGTCGGCGCCCTGTCGGGCATGGGCGACCGGATGGGGCGGCTGTCGGCCGGCGACACAACGATCGACGTGCCCCACGCCCAACGCAAGGACGAACTGGGCAAGATGGGCGTCGCCCTGATCGCCTTCCGCGACGCCGCCATCGAGAAGATGCAGCTGGAGGCCGAGGGCGCGGCCCTGCGCAACCAGTCGGACGAGGAGCGGGCCCGCAACCAGCGCGCGGCGGACGCCCTGGCCCGCGAACAGGCGACCGTGGTCGCGGCCCTGGGCGAGGGTCTGGAACACCTGACGCGCGGCGACCTGACCTACAGCATCACTCATGATTTCCCCGGCGACTACGCCAAGCTGAAGACCGATTTCAACACCGCCATCGCCCAGCTGCAGCAGGCCATGGGCGTGGTCCTGGGCAATGTGGCCGGCATCCGCTCGGGCGCCGGCGAGATTTCGCAGGCCGCCGACGACCTGTCGCGCCGCACCGAACAACAGGCGGCCAGCCTGGAGGAAACGGCCGCCGCCCTGGACGAGATCACGGCCACGGTGAACAAGACCGCCTCCGGCGCCCGCCAGGCCTCGGACGTGGTCCAGTCGGCCAAGGGCGACGCCGAAACCTCGGGCGTCATCGTCCGCGACGCGGTCGAAGCCATGCACGCGATCGAGGGGTCTTCGGCGCAGATCAACCAGATCATCGGCGTGATCGACGAAATCGCCTTCCAGACCAATCTGCTGGCCCTGAACGCCGGGGTCGAGGCGGCCCGCGCCGGCGAGGCCGGTCGCGGCTTTGCGGTCGTGGCGTCGGAAGTCCGCGCCCTGGCCCAGCGTTCGGCCGAGGCGGCCAAGGAGATCAAGACCCTGATCTCGGCCTCGACCCATCAGGTCGGTTCGGGCGTGAAACTGGTCGGTCAGACCGGCGAGGCCCTGCAGCGGATCGTGGACCGGGTCGCCGAGATCGACGGCCTGGTGTCGGAAATCGCGGCCTCGGCCCAGGAACAGGCCGTCGGCCTGGCCCAGGTCAATACGGCGGTGAACCAGATGGACCAGGTCACCCAGCAAAACGCCGCCATGGTCGAGCAGTCGACCGCCGCCAGCCATTCGCTGGCCCAGGAGGCGGAAGCCCTGCAGGCCTCGGTGGCCCAGTTCAAGGTCGGCGAAACCGCGTCGGCCCTCGCCACCGCGCCCGCGCCCCGCGCGGCGTCGAGGCCCGGCGCCCCGGCTCCCGCCCGTTCGAACCCTATGGTCGCCGCCCTGAAGACTCTCGGTCGCGGCGGCGCGGCGCTGAAGGTCGAGGCCGCACCCCAGGCCGCGCCTGCTTCGGAGGGCTGGGAAGAATTCTAGGGCCGGAGGCGGAGCGGGGGCTGGCGCCGCGGCGATGAACCGCCCAGCTATGGCCTCCTCACCAAAGTCCTGGCCGGAACCCCTGGAATGACCTTCTCGATCTACGACGTCGCCTCGCCTGTTCTCGTGCGCGGCCTGACCAACCTGTCCGGCCTTCTGGACAAGGCCGTGGCGGAGGGGTTTGACGAAGCCGTCCTGATCCAGGCCCGGCTTCACGAGGACATGCGCCCCCTGGCCGCCCAGGTTCAGCTGGCGTCAGACTCGGCCAAGGGCGCCGTGGCGCGGCTGGCCGGGGTCGACAACCCGGCCATGGCCGACACGGAGACGAGTTTCGCGGAACTGAAGGACCGGATCGCCCGCACCCTCGCCTTCATCGAGAGCGTGGACCCCGCCGCCTTCGCCGGGGCCGAGACCCGGCCGGTGACGCTGAAGACGCCGAGCCGCGAGATGAATTTCGACGGCCTGGGCTATCTGACCAGCTTCGTCCTGCCCAACTTCCATTTCCACGTCACGACCGCCTACGCCATCCTGCGCAAGGAAGGCGTGCCGTTGAGCAAGATGGATTATCTGGGGCGGCTCAGCCTCATCTAGAATCCAGGGTTGCAATCTGGAGTGGGCGGGGCATTCTCCGACTGGTCATCTAGTGCGCTTGGGGAAGTGGAAGTGAAGCGAAGCGGCCCCACCCCAAAGATCGACCATTTGGTCGCCAGCGCCCTCTATGCGCCGGGTCTTTCGCTGGTCGCTTTTTTCGCCTGCGTGTTGCTGGTCTCTATTCCGCAGGCGGCCGCCGTCGGTGGCGGTGGCGGTGGCGGTGGCGGTGGCGGCGGGGTGGCGATCGACGTGATCGGGGGCATACTGAACCTCTTCGTTCTTTTCCTGCTTGTGACGGCGTGGGGCGTCGTCCCCGCCCTGCTGTTCGGCGGTGCCGGATGCTGGCTGGCCGAGCGTGGGGTGCAGACCCGGCCCTGGTGGGTATGGGGCTTTGCAGGGTCTGCAAGCGCGGGCGCCTACGTCCTTGTTGCGCTGATCTGCCGTTCCCTAGCGCCGACCGTGAGTTTTTTGATCGCGCCATGGGGATTTCGAACACAGCTTGGGCCGGACGCCGAGAGCGCCCTTTTCGCGTGGGATATGATGTTGGCGGCAAGCGTGGCGGGCATTCTGACGGGCGGGTTTCTGGCCGGAGCCCTCTATTTCCGCCTCAGTCGAGGCCGGTGGGCGCCGATTGGGGCTGACAAGCGAATGTGAAACGCCTATATGGCCCTCCACATCGTTAGACCGGCGTCCAACGGCGTCGTTCCAAGCGGCGGCCCGGACGGACCGCCGCTTTTGTTTTGGATAATCGCCGCTTGCGCGCAAGAACCGCCCAGGACCGCCAACTGCTGGAGCTGATCGACCCCATCGCGGAGTCGCTCGGTCTCGAGATCGTGCGTGTCCGCCTGATGACCGGCTCCAAACGCCAGCGTCTGCAGATCATGGCCGAACGCCCGTCCGACCACGACATCTCGGTCGAACAATGCGCCAAGCTGAGCCGCGCCGTGTCGGAGGTGTTCGACGCCGCCGACCCGATCGCCGGCGAATATATGCTGGAAGTCTCGTCGCCCGGCATCGACCGCCCCCTGACCCGTCCGCTCGACTTCGACCTGTTCGAGGGCGAGGAGGCGCGGCTGGAGACGGACCGGATGATCGAGGGCCGCAAACGCTTCAAGGGCGTGCTGGCCGGCTATGAGGACGGCAATGTCCTGATCGACCTGGACGGCGAGGACGAGACCGCCCTGATCCCCTTCGACTGGTTGAGCGATGCGAAACTGGTCCTGACCGACGCCCTGATGAAACGGGGCGCCGCCATCCGCGCCGCGCGCGGCGAACCTGAAGACGACGGCCTGCCCGAAGGTGAGGCCGCCGATTTGACAACCGACACCACGACCCCTTCTGAGGACAACGCCTGATGGCCGTCACCGGTATTTCCGCCAACCGCCTCGAACTGCTGCAGATCGCCGAGGCCGTGGCGCGCGAGAAGAACATCGAACGCGAAGTCGTCATCGAGGCGATCGAGGAGGCGATCCAGAAGGGCGCCAAGTCGCGTTACGGCGCCCACCACGACATCCGCGCCAAGATCGACCACAAGACCGGCGAGCTGGCCCTGACCCGTCACGTCACCATCGTCGAGGACGACTGGCAGCCGGAAGACGAGCTGGAAGAGTTCAACGACAGCGCCATGGTGCGCCTGAAGGACGCCCTGAAGCGCGATCCCGAGGCCGAGGTCGGCAAGGAATATGTCGAGACCCTGCCGCCGTTCGAGTTCGGCCGCGTCCAGACCCAGATGGCCCGCCAAGTCGTGACCGGAAAGGTCCGCGAGGCCGAGCGCGCCAACCAGTACGAAGAGTTCAAGGATCGCGTCGGCGAGATCGTCAACGGCACGGTCAAGCGCGTCGAATACGGCAACACCATCGTCGACCTGGGCCGGGGCGAGGGCGTCATGCGCCGCGACCAGTCCATCCCGCGCGAAGTGTTCAACATCGGCGACCGGATCCGCACCTACATCTACGACGTCCGGCCCGAGGCCAAGGGCCCGCAGGTCATGCTGTCGCGCGCCCACCCCGGCTTCATGGCCAAGCTGTTCGCCCAGGAAGTGCCGGAAGTCTATGACGGCGTGATCGAGATCCGCGCTGCGGCCCGTGACTCGGGCTCGCGCGCCAAGATGGCCGTCCTGTCGAACGACAGCTCGATCGACCCGGTCGGCGCCTGCGTCGGCATGCGCGGCTCGCGCGTTCAGGCGGTCGTCGCCGAACTGCAGGGCGAGAAGATCGACATCATCCAGTGGAACCCGGACGAGCCGACCTTCATCGTCAACGCCCTGGCCCCGGCCGAAGTCTCCAAGGTCGTGCTCGACGAAGAAGCCGGCCGCGTGGAAGTGGTCGTGCCCGACGAACAGCTGTCGCTGGCCATCGGCCGTCGCGGCCAGAACGTGCGCCTGGCCAGCCAGCTGACCGGCTGGCAGATCGACATCATCACCGAGTCCCAGGACTCCGAGCGTCGCCAGCGCGAGTTCAGCGAGCGCACCGGCCTGTTCCAGGAAGCCCTGGACGTGGACGAAGTCATCGCCCAGCTGCTGGTCACCGAAGGCTTCGCCACGATCGAAGACCTGGCCTATGTCGACCCCTATGAAGTCTCGGAGATCGAAGGCTTCGACGAGGAGACCGCCGAGGAGCTGCAGGCCCGCGCCCGCGACTTCCTGGACCGCAAGGCCGCCGAGCTGGACGCCAAGCGCGTCGAACTGGGCGTCGAGGACGGCGTGCTGCAGGTGCCGGGCGTGACCCTGGCCATGGCCGTCGCCCTGGGCGAAGGCGGGGTCAAGACCGTCGAGGACCTGGCAGACCTGGCCACCGACGAGATCCGCGGCGGCTACGAAGTGAAGAACGGCGAACGGGTCAAGGTCCCCGGCGTGCTGGAAAGCTTCAACCTGGCCCAGGAAGACGCCGAAATGCTGATCCTCCAGGCCCGTGTGGCCGCCGGCTGGATCGACGCCTCGGAACTGCCGCAGCCCGCGCCGGAAGAGGAAGAGGAAGAATTCGCCGACGGCGAATACGACCCGGACCAGGTGTTCGGCGACGCGCCGGCTGAAACCGAAGCCGACGCCGACGGTTCAGACGCAACTGCCGACGATGCGGAGGTCCTCGCCGAGGACGACTCCGAACCGTCGAACGCGTGATGGGAGCGTCGGGAAGAATTTGGGCCGCATATGAGCTTGCGCGACGCAACGATTGATCGGGAACGCCGGGACCTCGTCTCTCACGAGGTCATGGACGAATCTCGCCTGATCCGTTTCGTCGCCGGGCCCGATGGCCAGGTGGTTCCCGACCTGGGCAGGAAACTGCCCGGCCGCGGCCTGTGGGTCGAAGCCAGCCGCACGTCGATCGAGACGGCGGTCAAGAAGAACGGCTTCACCCGCGCCGCCAAGATGAAGCTGACCGCCCCGGCCGACCTGGCCGATATCGTCGAACGGCTGCTGTTCCGGCGCTGTCTCGATCAGCTGGGTCTTGCCCGGCGCGAAGGCGTGCTTATCTCTGGCTTCGAAAAGTCCGCCGCCAATCTGCGGGCCGGCAAGGTCGCCTGGGTGATCGAGGCCGCCGACGGCTCGGCCGACGGGCGTGGCAAAATCCTCGCCCTGGCCCGACATCAGACCGCGAAAGTCTGCGGCGCGTTCACTGTGGACGATTTGAGTTTGGCCCTTGGGCTGGAAAATGCGATACACGCCGTCCTGCTTGCGGGCGGAAGGGCCGAGCGTTGGACCATGGAGGTCGAACGACTGGCTGGATTTCGGCCGCTTCGCCCCGCTCACTGGGATATTCCCAGGGACGGGGACGGATCGGCGGGAGCAACCCCGACTGACCTTGATAAAGGTGGGGCGAGCTGAGGATTTTGGCGGCCGAGGGCCTGTCTCCAAGGGCGGAGACGGGCTCACGGTCGTTCATGTGCATTGAGACGACGGCGGGATTTTCCGCCCCTAGTAAAGCGACCGGATGAGCGACGAAAACGACAAGACCAACCAAGGCCAGGGTTCGGGCCAAGGTGCGAGCCAGGGCAATCAGGGCGGCACGCCGTCCCAGACGGGGCCGCGCGCTCCGCTGAGCCTGAAGCCGCGCGTTGTGGGATCGGTCCCGACCGGGACCGTCAAGCAGAGCTTCAGCCACGGGCGGTCCAAGACGGTGGTGGTCGAGACCAAGCGTCGACCCGGCGCCGGCGGGCCGCAACGCCCGCAGGGCTTCGACGTGGCGCGTCCGCAGCAATCGTCGTCGCAGAACCGTCCGCAGGGTCAGCGCACGTCGCAACCCGTCGGCGGCGCCCTGTCGCCTGAGGAGCAGGAAGCCCGTCGTCGCGCCATCGCCGTCGCGACCCAGGCCAACGCCGAGCGTGAACGCGCCGCCGTCGCCGAGAAGGCCGCACGTGAGGCCGCCGAACGCGAACGCGCCGCCGCCACGGAACGCGCCGCCCAGGCGGCGCGCGACGAGGCCGCCGCCGCTCAGGCCGCCGCCGAAGCCGCCCGCGCCCAGGCCGCCAAGCTGACGGCCGCCGCGCCTCAGCCGGCCAAGCCCGCGCCCAAACCCGCTGCGCCCGTCGCCGCAGCCCCGACGCCGGCTACGGTCGCCCCGACGCCTGCCACGACGCCTGCGCCGACGGCCGCCGCGACCCCGGCGCCCGCCGCTCCGGCCCGTCCGGCGGCTCCGGCCCGTCCGGTGGTCAACTTCGGCCAGCGCGTGCCCAAGCCCGGCAATCCGCAGCGCGCGGCCCCCGAGCGTCCCGCCTTCGGCGGTCGTTCGGCCCGTGAACAGGCGATGGGCGGCGGCGAACGGTCCTATACGGATCGCCCGCAGACCGACCGTCCGCAAGCCGACCGTCCCCAGGGCGCCCGCCCGGGTCCCGGCGGCGCAGGTCGTCCGCAAGGCGCCAAGCCGGCTGAACCCGTCCGCTATTCGGCCCTGAACCCGCGTCCCGCCCCCGGCGCCGCTCGTCCCGGCGGCTCGCGCACCGGTCCTGGCGGTCGTCCGACCCCCAACGCCCCTCCGGCCCAGGCCGAAGTGGCCCGCCCCAGCCGCGCCCCCGGCGCCGGCTTCGGCCGTCCGGTCGGTCGCGACGATGATCGCGAGAAGCGTTTCTCCGACGCCGGCAAGGCGGTCAGCCGCACCCGCGGCGAGCCGAAGCGCCGCGAAGGCCGCATGACCATCCAGTCCGTGGTCGGCGACGGCGACGCCGCCGAGCGCATGCGCTCGCTGGCTTCGGTCCGCCGCGCCCGCGAACGCGAGAAGGAAAAGCGCAAGGGCGGATCGACCGATGCGCCGAACCGTCCGCGCGAAGTGGTCATCCCTGACATCATCACCGTGCAGGAGCTGTCCAACCGGATGGCCGTGCGCGGCGTCGACATCATCAAGTTCCTGATGAAACAGGGTCTGATGATGAAGATCAACGACGTGATCGACTCTGACACCGCCGAACTGGTGGCCGAAGAGTTCGGCATGGCGGTCAAGCGCGTCTCTGAATCCGACATCGAATTCGGCTTCCTGGGCGACGCCGACGACGCGGAAGCGGCCGATGTCCGCGCCCCCGTCGTGGCCATCATGGGCCACGTCGACCACGGCAAGACCTCGCTGCTGGACGCCCTGCGCACCACTGACGTCGCGGGCGGTGAAGCCGGCGGCATCACCCAGCATATCGGCGCCTATCAGGTGCGCCTGGACGACGGCCAGAAGGTCACCTTCCTGGACACCCCGGGCCACGCCGCCTTCTCGGCCATGCGGGCGCGCGGCGCCAATGTGACCGACATCGTGGTGCTGGTCGTGGCCGCCGACGACGGCGTCATGCCGCAGACCATCGAGGCCATCCAGCACGCCAAGGCGGCCGGCGCCCCGCTGATCGTCGCGGTCAACAAGATGGACAAGCCGGGGGCGACGTCTCAGAAGGTCGTCAACGAGCTGCTGCAGCACGAAGTCATCGCCGAAAACCTGGGCGGCGAGACCCAGATCATCGAGGTCTCGGCCAAGGAGCGGATGAACCTCGACGGCCTGCTGGAAGCCATCCTGGTCCAGGCCGAGGTCATGGACCTGCGCGCCAACGCCGATCGCTCGGCCGAGGGCGTGGTCATCGAGGCCAAGCTGGACAAGGGCCGCGGCCCCGTCGGCACCGTCCTGGTTAAGCGCGGCACGCTGAAGCGTGGCGACATCGTCGTGGCCGGCGGATCGTGGGGCAAGGTTCGCGCCCTGCTGAACGAACGCAACGAGCAGCTGACCGAAGCCGGTCCGTCCGTCCCGGTCGAGATCCTCGGTCTGGACGAGGCCCCGTCTCCGGGCGACGTCTTCGCCGTGGTGGAATCCGAAGCCCGCGCTCGCGAGCTGACCGAATACCGTCAGCGGGTGAAGCGCGAAAAGGCCCAGGTCTCGGGCGGTTCCGTGTCGCTGGTCGACATGATGTCCCGCCTGCAGTCCAAGAAGGTCTCGGAACTGCCGGTCGTCATCAAGGCGGACGTGCAGGGTTCGGCCGAAGCCATCGTCAGCTCGCTGGACAAGATGAGCACCGACGAGGTGCGCGCCCGCACCGTCTATTCCGGCGCCGGCGGCATCACCGAGAGCGACGTCAACCTGGCCAAGTCGGCCGGCGCGCCGATCCTGGGCTTCAACGTCCGTGCGTCGAAACAGGCGCGTGATCTGGCCGAGCGCGAGGGCGTCGAGATCCGCTACTATTCGATCATCTACGACCTGCTGGACGATATTAAGGGCGTGCTGTCCGGCATGCTGGCGCCGCTGCAACGGGAAACCTTCCTGGGCAACGCCGCCGTGCTGCAGGTGTTCGACATCTCCAAGATCGGCAAGATCGCCGGTTGCCGGGTGTCGGAAGGCGTGGTCCGCAAGGGCGCCCGCGTCCGCATCATCCGCGACGATGTGGTGGTTCTGGAGCTGGGCGTGCTCAACACGCTCAAACGCTTCAAGGACGAGGTCAACGAAGTCACGGCCGGCCAGGAATGCGGCATGCAGTTCCAGGGCTTCCAGGACATCAAGGAAGGCGACTACATCGAGTGCTTCACGGTCGAAGAGATCAAGCGCACCCTGGACTAGGTTCAGGTTTCGCAAGCATCGAAAGAGACAGGCCCGGAACCCAGGTTCCGGGCCTTTTTCTTTGCGCCGGTCCCGCGCATGATGCCAAGCGTGGCGGGAGAGGCCGCGCGGGGATCGGTTCATGGCCAGACCACATCTGTCGTCGGGCGACTTCTTCGGCGCCGCCTCGCGGACGGTCGAGGCCGGGGGGTTCCGCGTCGGCCTGTGGATCGCCGACCGTCCGCCCGAGAGCGTCGTGTTTCACGCCCATGACGACGCCCATTTCATCCTGGCGCTCGACGACGGCTATTGCAGCCTGGCGCATGACCCCCTGACGCCCAAGGGCGCCGCCTTCGGCCCCGGCGCCCTGGTGTGGAATCCGCCGGGCGTCGAACATCGCGACTGTTTCACCGAGGCCGGCGGCCGCTTCCTGTCCATCAGTTTCGATCCCCCGAAAAGCGCCGGGCGCGGCGACCCCATGCGGTTGCGCGGCGCCCTGGCCGAAGGCGCGGCGCGACGTCTGATCGGGGTGGCCGGTCGGTTCGCGGCCGGAGACGCGGTCGTGATGGAGGGGCTGACCCTGGATCTGGCGGCGACGGTGCTGACCCCCGGCGACCTGAACGAGGATCCGGCGCCGGAGTGGCTGCTGCGGGCGCATGAGGTTCTGCACGACCTGGCCGATCAGCCGGGGCTGGAGGTGGCGACCGTGGCCCGCATCGTCGGGGTCCACGCCGTCTCGCTGGCGCGCCGCTATCGTCGCCATTTCGGCCGCTCGCCGGCGGCCGCCATTCGCCAGGCGCGGGCCGATCGGGCCGCCGGACGACTGGCGCGGGGCGTGGACCTGGCCGAACTGGCCGCGCTGGGGGGCTATGCCGACCAGAGCCATCTGACCCGCGAGTTCGGGCATATCTACGGCCTGACGCCCGGCCGCTACCGCGCCCTCTTCGCCTGAGCCGGTTTCACCTGTTCAAGACCCGGCGCGCGCATCCTGCCACACCTCGGGTCTCGCCTCTCTCAAGGATTGTCATGCGTTCCCTGCTTGTCGCGGCCCTCGGGCTCGCTCTCGTCTCGTCCCCCGTCGCGGCCGATCCGGCCTGGCCCGTCGCCGCGTCTGAAAGCCAGGGGGTCTCGGCCGAGGGGCTGGCGGCCATGGACGCCGCCGTCCGCGCCGGGACCTTCCAGAAGATCACCAGCGTCCTGATCGCCCGCCACGGCCGGCTGGTGCACGAGGTCTATTTCGATGAAGCGGGCCGCGAGAGCCGACGCAACACCCGCTCCGTGACCAAGACGGTCACCGCCATGCTGGTCGGCGCCGCCGTCGCCCGCGGCGACATCGCCAGTGTGGACGCCCCGATCCTGCCCTTCGTCGCCGACCATGGGCCGTTCGACAATCCCGACCCGCGCAAGGCCGCGATCACGGTTGAGGACCTGCTGACCATGAGCTCGCTGCTGGAATGCGACGACGACAATTCCTTCTCGCGCGGCAACGAGGAGCGGATGTATCTGATCGAGGACTGGGTCAAGTTCGCCATGGATCTGCCGATCCGGGGCTTTCCGGCCTGGATTCCCAAGCCCAAGGACCAGCCCTATGGCCGGGCCTTCAGCTATTGCACCGCCGGCGTGACCACCCTGGGCGCCGTGGTCCAGGCGGCGACGGGCGAACCGCTTCAGGCCTTTGCGCGCGACGCCCTGTTCGGCCCGCTGGGGATCGAGGGCGAGCAGTGGCAGACCTCGCCCCTGGGCCTGGCCCAGGGCGGCGGCGGCCTGGGCCTGCGCAGCCGCGACCTGCTGACCCTGGGCCAGCTGTTGCTGAACCAGGGCCGCTGGGACGGGCGCCAAGTCCTGCCGGAGGCCTTTGCGAAGGCCATGACCGCCCCGCATTCCACCGTCGATCCCGAACGGGGCGACTACGGCTATCTGGTCTGGCTGCCCACCTATCAGGTCAACGGCGTGGCCCATCCCGCCTGGGCGATGGCGGGGACCGGCGGCAACAAGGTGGTGATCGTGCCTGACCTCGACGCCGTCGTGGTGGTGACGACCGAGAACTACAATGTCCGTAATCCGCACGGTCTGGCCGACGCCCTGATCGCCGGCCACGCCTTGGCGGCCATGAGATAGTCGGGCGCGCCCTGAAACGACAAAGGCCCGGAACCGCAGTTCCGGGCCTTTTTGACGTATCTGTATTGAAAGCTCGCTACTGGCAGTAGCTGCGATACTCATTGATGGCGGCCTCAAAGTCTGCCTGCGCGGAGCGAAGCCGTCGAAACTCGCTGGAGCAATCGTCGTTGCCTTGGCTATTAGCGATGCAAGAGGTGTAGCGTCGGACGCGCGAGGAAATCTCGTCCACAGCGGCGTTGTACGAATTGACGGCAGATCGACACTGCTCTGCGTTTTGCGCTGGTGACAGTCCCGCCGTCATCGCCAGCGCAACCGACGCTATGCAGACTCGAGAAATCACTCTCTCTTTCCGATTTCGGCTTGGTCCAGTTGCCACCCTCCGCCCCCCTTCTCATCAACGCGGCTTTGCCCTCGCCGCATTGTGGCTCTTGATTATGCTGGGGATCGATCGGTCATGCCGCTGCTAGCCGCAGCACCGTTTCGTCCGGCGTCACAGTTTCAATCACGTTGGCTGCTTGGGCCAGAACCCCGAGCATAGAGCCGAGCTCTTCGCGCTTCGAAACCGATGCGATTCGGATCGGTGCATCCGGCAGTCGAGCTATGTCGTGATACTTTGCAACGGCGGCATAGATCGACTGCTTGGAACTACCAACCGATTCAAATAGCACCTGACGGCCATTGACCGTCACTGAGGCGTCCACGTCCCAATCAGTGCCGGAAGCGCCCGTTATGATTTTGTGCTCTTCAGTGTAGCCGAAGAGACGAGTTAGCCGCTCGAAGAGCCGGCGCTCCGACTCCTTGGCGTCCAGCACGTTTTGCTTGTGGACAGCCAGTGTCGCGGCCGAATGGGCGCAATTCGCAAGAGCAATCACGGCACCCGGAAGCTGATCCCTCTCAATCCCCGTCAGGAGGAATGATCGCTTATCAAAGCCGACTCCGGACTCCGCCGCGAGCTTCGGAGCATGACGATTGAAGGCTCTTTGCGCCCTGACATTCCGGGTCTCTTCATAAGAGACCGCCATGTCGCTCAATGAATACGTCGAACCGCCGTTGGTCAGGCGAACTCCGACGAGTGACCCACTGGGATAGGTTAGCGGTGTCCAGATCAGAGAACGTGAGTTGGTGTGATCAACGCCGACAATCTGCCGGGCGACCGCTTCCGCCGTCTCTCTGAGTGTGTCTGAAGCGGCAATCATCGGAACAGGTCTTCGGACCAAGGTGGAGGCTGGAGGTTGTCCAATCCCACAATTCTATACGTCTCTGAGACGAATGCAACAAGCGATCCAAGATTCGGTAGTGATCGTTCAATTGGGGCCGCGACTGGAAGATTGCCTGATTGTATCGATCCTTCCTTGGTACGGTTTTCGTAATAACTATGGCGATGGCTGCCGGTTATTAATAAGAACTTAAGCTCGGCGCGTCCGTTTCCTTTGTTGTTATGGGGCTCAATTGGGTTCCAGTCTATTCTATCAATCAAAGCAGACGCGCCAAACGCGGGGGTCACTTCTAGCATAAATGAGACGTCGCGCCCAGCTTCCGAAGCGCGAGACCGAGCATGTAACACCGCGCCCTCAATGGTCGCGCCATCGACATCTAGAAGGCCGCGCCAACGCAACATTCCTCCAGAATCTTCCGGCCGCCAACCGACTGTTGGTCGGACTGTTTTTTGCACTTCTAAAAGGTCACCAAACCCCATCCCCATGACGGAAGCCTAGCCCACCATTAGACCGCTTGGCGAGTCTGGGTTTGCGGGTCGATGCAACCCGCACGGGCTGGCCGACGCCCTAATCGCCGCTCGCCGCTCCATTCCAACGAAAAAGCCCCGGAACCGAAGTTCCGGGGCTTTCCCCTTTTTAGGCTCGCCGGAAGCCTCAGCGCGTCGGCCGGGTGACGCGCGAGGACAGGTTCTGGATCACTTCGCGGGCGTCGAAGGCGTTGGGGTCGCCGGCGGGCTTGGGACCGCGGCCCATGATGATCTCGGCGTTGGCTTCGTAGCGGTCGATCTGACGCGTGTCGAAGTCGTTGCTCCAGCTGTCCCAGGGGCTCCAGAAACCGCCGCGGTAATAGCGCCAGGACGGACCCCAGTAGGGGCCGTAGAAGCTGTTGTAGCGGCTGTAGAAGGGGTCCGGGGTGGTGACGTAGCGGGTGTCGCGGTCGGTGGCGCGGTTGACGGTGGCGAACCAGTCATAGCCGCTCTCGACCGTCAGTTCGGCCGAACGCAGCAGCAGGGACATCTCGACCTGTTCGCGCGAGGTCACCGAGTTTCCGGCGAAGCTGACGCGATAGCGGTTGTTCTCGACCCGCTGTTCGGCATAGCCGCCGCGTTCGCCGTTGAAGCCGGCGGGTTGATAGGGGGTGGCGGTGGCGCAGGCGGCCAGGGCCAGTCCCGCGACAGCCGTCATCGCCAGGGCTCTGAGCGCCGGCGTCTTTCTGGATAGGGCTTTCATGAATCGACTCCTTGATCGCCCATTCGGGCGCGCTGGCGGCTGAACGGCGCATGAACGGCCATGTTCCCCACCAATCTAGGACGAAGCCGGGCTGCGTCTAGAGCCGCAATACGATCAGTAGGGCCGCCGTCAGCAAAAGGACGCCGACGAACAGGCCGAAACCGCGCCGGAACCGGGGTTGCTGCATCCGTTGCGACAAGGCGGCGCCGGACAGGGCGTAGGCGCTCATCGACATCATATCCATGCCGATGACGGCCAGGGCGAACAGGGCCAGCTGCGGCGCGACGGGCCGCTCGACGTCCAGAAACGGCGGCAGGACGGCGGTGAAGAACAGGATGGCCTTGGGATTGGCGATCTGGACCGCGAAGCCGTCGATGAAGGCGCTGCGGCCCTTGCGGACCGCGACGGCGTGATCGGGCTGCTGGGGATCGGTCGGGGCGGTGTTCTGCACGGCGCCGCGCAGGGCCTTGACGCCCAGCCAGGCGACATAGAGGGCGCCGCCTATGGCGATCAGGTGAAAGGCGTCGGGGAAGGCCTTGACCAGAGCGCCCAGGCCCAGGGCGGCGGCGGCGAACCAGACCAGGGTGGCGCAGTTCATGCCCACCACCCCGACCAGGGCCGAGGCCCGGCCCTTTTCCACCCCGGTGGCGACCGCGAACAGATTGGCGGGGCCGGGCGTGATGGCCATCACCACCATGACGCCCAGGAAGGTCGAATAGAGGTGCGGATCGACGGGCAGGGCGGACATGCGGCGCGATGTCGCTGTAATGGCGGCGGCGGTCAAGGCCGGGCGACGCCTTCATCAGACGCGGACGGCGAAACCGGGTCAGGTCGCCGGCGGCTGGGGAGCTTGCGGCGGTTCAGGCGGCGCGATGGGCGCCACATCCTCCGCCTCCTCCTCCGCGACCACGGCGTCCGCCGCCTGGTCCATCGCGTACTGGGCGATCAGACCATAGGTCACCATCTGTTCGGGATCGGGATTGGTCCAGGCGCTGTTGCGGGCGATGCCGGTTCCGGCGGCGACGCCCTGTTGCATCCCCTCTTCCATCGCGCGTTTGACCTCGGGGTCGTTCAGGGCGTCTTCGACCAGGGCGTCGACGTCGATGTCCTTCAACGCCTCGGCGGCCAGTTCGGACGCGTGTCGGGTGGCTTCGGCGGTGAAGGCGGCGACGTCCGGCGCATAGGCGGACCAGAGGGCGGCGATGCTCTGGCCGCGGGCGCTCTCGCTCAGATTCGGGTCTTCGGAAATGGCCTCGGCCCGTTTGCCGAAAGCCTCCATCCGCGCCTCAAAGGCGTCGGCGGCGGCTTCGAGCCGCGCTTCGGCGGAGTCGGGATCGTGAGCCACGCCCCGGGCCGGCGCCGCCTGGGACGCCGCATTCTTGGACGCCGCATTCTGGGCGAGCGCCGAGGAGAGGGGCAGAAGGGCCAGGGCGGCCGTCAGGCTGAGCGCGCGGATCATGGGAGCTTCCCCGTTGATGACCCGTGCAAACTCCGCCCAAGGCCGGCCCGCCTCAAGTGAAATCGCGGTAAGACGCGGCGCTACTGCGGCGCAGGGGCGGTCTTCGCGGCGATCTCGGCGCGGACCATGGCCGGAACGGACTTGATCCGCTCCACAGCCGCAGCGACCTGTTCGGCCGGCGCGCCCTGGGCGAGGGCGAAGGTCTGAACCTCGGCGGCGAAGGACGCGGCCTCCGAATCGTAACGCGCCTGGATGGCCGCGAGGTCGGTCGCGGCCTTGGCCTTGTCCGCTTGGGTCGCGGCGGCCTCCATCTCGGCGGACATGGCTTCCATGCTCTTGCCGAAGGCCTCGGCGCGGGCCTCGAAGGCGGCCTCGTCGGGACTGCCGGCTTCCTCATCCGGCGCTGCGGCGGGCGCGGCCTGCTGCGCGACGGCCGGAGACGCCAGGACAGGCGCAGCCAAGGTCAGGACGGCGATGGCCGCGACGGAAGACAGTAGACGCATGATCTGGACGCTCCGAAGGCGGCAGGTCGCCGCACAATTGTTCCGACAAGGGCGCCGGCAAGCCGTTTCCGCGCCAGACCCAGAACACGATAAGGCTTGCCGCCGCCGAACTGCAACTGGGGAAAGAGGGGGCGGATCTCTGAAAACGCCTGAACCTTGGCCGTTACTTGTTGATATCCTCCGGGTGCGCAATTCTACCTAGATTTTAAAGAACGGAATTCTAAGGGCTTTGGCCCAGCCTGCTGGTATGGGTCGGAGCAGATCGAGTCTGGGGCGTGGGCGCTGGCGGTTTTTCCGCCATGACGCCGGTCGGGAGGCAGGCCCGCCGCCCTGGCTCTACGTATTGCTGTTCATCGCCAGTCAGTTGCTGGGCCAGTGGAGCATCGCGGCCCTGCACGCCACCGTGATGTGGCCCGCCAACGCCATACTGCTGGCGGCGGTGCTGCAATTGCGCCGGGACAAGGCCATGGGGGTCATGGTCGGCTGCGTCCTGATCAATCTGGCCAGCAATATCATTCGGGGCGACATCCTCCTGTTCGCGGTGACCAATGTCGCCCTGAACCTGCTGCAGGTGGGGATCGCGACCCTGCTGGCGCGTCGCCTTTGCGGGGCGGCCCTCGATATGCGGCGTCCGCTTCGTCTGTTCCGGTTCGCTGTCGGGGCAGCGGTTCCGGCCGTCGCCGTGACCACCCTGCTGGCGGGCCTGATCGCGGTCATCGCCGGGCGGCCGCCGCTGGAAAGCCTCGGCTTCCGCATGCGCCACCTGTTCGACATGGAGCTGCTGGCGATGATGATCGTCGCGCCGACCCTGTTGCTGGTCGCGCGCAATCACCGCTTCCGCAAGGACGCCCTGGCGTCGCGCTCCGAGTTCGTCATTCTGATGAGCCTGGTGGCCGTTGCAGCCCTGTGGGCCTTCGGTCAGAATCAGGCGCCCATTCTGTTCATCATCTTCCCGCCGTTGATCCTGCTGGCCTTCCGCCTGTCTCCGCCGTGGACGGCGGGGGCGGTGATCCTGGTCTCGGTCATCGGGGCCGGCGCCACCGTCACCGGCCATGGACCCGTGATTCTGACCCGGCTGGCCTTCGACCCGGCTCTGGAGGGCGTGCCCGCCGTCATGCGGCAGATGAACGTGCTTCATCTGTTTCTCCTGACCGTGGTGATCACGGCCCTGCCGATCACCGCCCTGTCGACCGAACGGCGTCGTCTGGTCGCCCGCCTGAACGTCCGCACCGAAGCCGCCTTGGCCGCCTTGAAACGCGCTGAACAGGCGGACGCGGCCAAGTCCCGGTTCCTGGCCATGATGAGCCACGAGATGCGCACGCCCCTGACCGGGATCACCGGCTATGCGGATCTGCTGTCGCGACATCCCGAACTGGACGCCGAGGGCCGACGTCAGGTCGAGGCCGTGCATCAGTGCGGCGAGGCCATGCTGCGCCTGATCGAGGATTTGCTGGAGGTGTCGAACGGCTGTTCTGCGCTCGACCTGAAGCCGGAGGACCTCTCCACCCTGATCGACGAGGCCGTCGGGCCGGCGCGCGAATGGGCCGCCGTCCGGGGCCTGAACTTCGCTGTAGGCTTCGCTCCCGGTACGGAGGGGCTGGTCCTGACCGACGGGCGACGCCTGCGTCAGATTCTGCACCACCTGGGCAGCAACGCCGTGAAGTTCACCGGCAAGGGCGGGGTGCGCATCGGGGTGGAGCGGGTGGGCGACCGACTGCGTTTCGCGATCAATGACACCGGTTGCGGCATGACCGAGGAGGTTCTCGCCGGAATATTCAGCCTGTTCGAACAGGCGGACGCCACCACCAGCCGCGCTCATGAGGGGGCCGGCGTCGGTCTGGCCCTGGCCAAGAACCACATCGACCGGCTGGGCGGAACCGTGACCGTCGAAAGCACGCCCCACAGGGGGACGACATTCACGGTGGAAATCCCGGCCAAGGCCGTGGCGGCCGCGGCCGCCCCTGCGGTCGAGACGCCGCCGCTGGAGGAGCGACGCATGCGGGTCCTGGTCGTCGATGACCATCCCGCCAACCGCGATCTGCTGCGGATCATGCTGCAAGCCGTCGATTGCGAGACCGCCGAGGCCTGCGACGGGCGCGAGGCGGTCGAGGCCGTGCGGACGGGCGATTTCGATCTGGTGCTGATGGACATCCGCATGCCGGTGATGGACGGCGTCGCCGCCACCCGGGCCATACGCGCGCTGGAGGGGCCGGCGGCCGGAACCGCCATCCTGGCCGTGACCGCCGAGGCCATGCCCGAGGACGTGGCGCGCTGCCTGTCCGCCGGCATGGACGCTCATGTGGCCAAGCCCGTCACCCAGGCCCGGCTCTACGCCGCCATGGACCAGGCCATGGACGCCGCCGAACACAGGATCGACGACGTCCGAGCTGCATAAAGCCGCCTACCAGGTCAGGTTGACCCGCGCATAGACGAACCGCCCGTTGAAGCCGAACGGCGAGTTGTAGGGATAGCCCAGCACCCCGTTCGAGTTCAGCGAGGCCGGGGTCGCGTCGGGATATTCGTCGAATAGATTGTCCGCCCCGACCGCCAGCCCGACCCGGTCGGTCAGCTGATACCGGCCCTCCAGATCGATCACCGTCTTCTCACCCGTGCGATAGTCGTTCGCCGCGACCGACCCCGGTTGCAGCACGTCGCCGTAATAGGTGGCCCGCAGGCTGGCGCCCCATTTCTGCAGCCGCCAGTCGGCGCCGGCCGAGACCTTCACGTCCGGCGTGCCCTCCTCGACGGTCAGGATGCGCTGGCGACCGAACAGGCCGGGCGCCAGGTCGGTGTCCAGCGACACGTCGTTGAAATTGGCCGCCACGGTGAAGTCGAAATCGCCGACGGTCTCGGTCGGCAGGCGATAGCGGCCCACCACATCCACCCCTTCCGTCGTGGTCGAAACCCCGTTCAGGAAGAAGCGCGCCGCCTGGACCCCCAGCGGGGTCAGCAGGGCGGGGTCGCGGATCAGCTCGGACAGGACGATCTGGTCCTCGATCTCGATCTTGTAGGCGTCCACCGTCAGGTCGAAGGCCCCCAGCCGCACCACGGCGCCCAGCGAAGTATTGGTCGAGGTCTCGGGCTTCAGCGGCCGCCCGCCCAGGGCCGTCCCCACCGGGCTGACCGACGGGAAGGTGCCGGTCTCCACCACCGCCCCGTCCTGGATCACCGACGAGGTCGAGGTGAAATAGGACTGTTGCAGCGACGGGGCGCGGAAGCCGGTCGAGACCGAGCCGCGCAGGGCGAAGTTGGGCGTGAAGTCATACCGGCCCGACAGCTTGCCCGTCTGGGTGTCGCCGAAGTCGGAATAGTCCTCGAACCGCACGGCGCCGGCGACCGTCAGCTTGTCGGTGATCGGCAGTTCGATGTCGGCGTAGGCGGCGAAGTTGTCGCGATCCACGTCCACTTCGTTCGACGGCTGGAAGCCGGGGAAGCCCTGGGCCCCGCCCGACAGGGCGGTGTTCGACCCCAGCGGCCCGCGGTTGTAGCTCTCGGGCTGGCCCGCCTCGATCTGATAATTCTCCCAGCGCTGCTCCAGACCCCAGGCCAGGCTCAGCGGCCCGCCCGCCAGACCCGCCTCGAACTGCCGGCTGAAGTCGGCGCCCAGCACCAGCTGGTCATAGATCAGGCTGCCGGAATCGAAACTGGTCAGCGAGGCGGCGCCATAGGTCGAGTTCAGCGAATCCTCGGTGCGGAAATCGAGCGCGTTGCGGCCATAGACCAGGCTGACGTCGGCGTCCCATCCGGCGATGACGCCGCGCAGGCCGCCGGCCAGCGACGCGTCCTGCGAATTGACCGCCACCTTGGGCAGGAAGCCGTTCGGATAGACGGCCGTGACATTGTTGACGTTGTCCGACAGGCGCGGGAAGGCGGCGCCGGAGCTGTCGCGGTCCTGATAGCCGGCCCAGCCATAGGCCTCCCAGCCGTTCCCCAGACCCTTGCCGGCGTTGGCGAAGACGGTCCACTGCTCGACGTCCGGGTCGCCGAACCGGGCGGTGACCGCGCCGTTGGCGGCCGCGCGGGGATCATAGTCCGAGCGGTTGGTCGACTCACGGTTCAGATATTCCGCCGACAGGGTCAGGAAGCCGTCGTCGCCCAGGGCGAACCCCTGCCAGGCCGAGGCGGTGGTGGTGGCGCCGTCCTCCTCGTCGCGCTCGCCGCGCGCGGTCTTCACCGTGGTCAGATACTGGCCATAGGTGACGCTGGCGCCGCCGCCGCTGGAGGCCGCCTTCAGCCGCAGGTTCATCACCCCGGCGATGGCGTCCGAGCCGTACTGGGCCGAGGCCCCGTCGCGCAGCACCTCGACCCGGTCCAGGGCCGCGGTCGGAATGGCGTTCAGATCCACGGCGGCCGAGCCCCGGCCGACGACGCCGTTGGTGTTGACCAGGGCCGAGGCGTGGCGGCGCGCGCCGTTGACCAGGACCAGGGTCTGGTCGGGCGACAGGCCGCGCAGGGTCGCCGGGCGGATCGAGTCGCTGCCGTCGTTGGCCGAGGGCCGCGGGAAGGTCAGGGACGGCACCGACTGGGCCAGGGCCGTCGCGAACTCGGTCGTGCCCCGGTTCTGCAGGCTCTGGGCCGTGACCACGTCGACGGGGGCCAGGGTGTCGAGACGCGAGCGATTGGCCACGCGGGTGCCGGTGACGACGATCTCGTCCACGGTCGCGGCCTCATCTGCGGCGGCGTCCTGGGCGAAGGCGGGCGCGGCGCTCAGCAGGGCGACGGCGGAGACGGTTGCAAGAAGAGCCGGAGAGGCGGCTCGGAAGGCGGTGCGCATTGAGAGATTTCCTGATGATTGTTTCTTGGCACGCACGGGCGCGCGGAACCGGCGTCTTCGACGTCCGGCCTAGAGGGTGGATCTGACGGATCGGGCGGCTTCAGCCGCTACATCGTCCGCCGCGCCGATAAGGGCCTGCCTGTGTCAGGACTTTGGACATCGTCGTCTCCGACCGCGCGGTCAGGGGGAGCGCCTCGCGGTCATGGCCATATCAGGGCGAAGATGCGGCGGGTCAATGCGCGGGAGGGGCCATGTTTGCTGAGGGCATGGTGCAGAAAATCTATTGTCTTCACGATGAGCAGGTAAAGGCCGGCTCACCTCTCCGCGCGCGAAGGCGCGTGGGGAGGACAGGTCGCGCTTGCGACCAGGAGGGGGCGACTCCGACGGCGACGATGACCTCAAGAGCGTCAGACACCCAGTCGCCCCCACCTGGCGTTCGCTGACGCTCCCGCCGGTCCTCCCCGTCCGCCTTCGCGGACAGGGAGGTGAGCGAGAGCGCGACTGTTTTTACGAGACGCCGCTGCGTTCGCCGGCATGGACGGTCGGCGGACCATCCCCAGGCCCGTCCCCAGTTTCCTCAATCCAAACCACAAGATGTAGCGGGTAGGACAATTTGTGATCACCAAATAGGTGATTTCCGACTTGGCGCCGGGCACGCCGAGTCGCATGGTGAGCCCCTCTCCGGAATCGCTCTTTTCAGGTCCAGTTCGATGAACGCCACCCCCCCGATCATCCGCGCCGACCGCGCCGGTCTTCTGACCCCCTCCGCCGCCTACAAGCCGTTCCGCTATCCGTGGGCGTTCGACATGTGGAAGAAGCAGCAGCAGGTCCACTGGATGCCGGAAGAGGTGCCGCTGGGCGAGGACGTCAAGGACTGGGCCTCGACCCTGAACGACAACGAACGCAATCTGCTGACCCAGATCTTCCGCTTCTTCACCCAGGCGGACATCGAGGTCCAGGACAACTACATGGAACGCTACGGTCGGGTGTTCAAACCGACCGAGATCAAGATGATGCTGGCCGCCTTCGGCAATATGGAGACCATCCATATCGCGGCCTACGCCCTGCTGCTCGAAACCATCGGCATGCCCGAGAGCGAGTTCGGCGCCTTCATGGAATATGAGGCCATGCGGGACAAGCACGACTATATGGGCCAGTTCGGCGTGGATTCAGACGCCGACATCTGCCGGACGCTCGCCATGTTCGGCGGCTTCTCGGAAGGGGTTCAGCTGTTCGCCAGCTTCGCCATGCTGATGAACTTCCCGCGCCAGAACAAGATGAAGGGCATGGGCCAGATCGTGTCCTGGTCGGTGCGCGACGAGAGCCTGCACTGCGAGGGCATCATCAAGCTGTACCACGCCTTCAACAAGGAGACGGGGGCCGTCACCAAGGCCGTGGCCGACGACATCGTCGACTGCTGCAAGACCGTGGTGAACATGGAGGACAGGTTCATCGACCTGGCCTTCGAAATGGGCTCGGTCCAGGGCATGACGCCCGAGGACATCAAACAGTACATCCGCTTCATCGCCGACTGGCGCCTGCGCCAGCTGAAGCTGCCGGAAGTCTATGGGGTCAAGGAAAACCCGCTGCCCTGGCTGCAGTCCCTGCTGTCGGGCGTCGAACACGCCAACTTCTTCGAGGCGCGCGCCACCGAATATTCGAAGGCCGCGACGCAGGGCAATTGGCACGGTTCGGACGGCGTCTGGACCGAGTTCGACCGGATGATGGCCCGCCGCGACATGAGCCTGGTCGCGGGCTGAGCCCTGTTGGTTACGGCTGCGGCCTGACCCAGGCGGGTCGGGCCGTGCAGGCCTCGCGGAAACCCGACTGGCACAGCCGCACCTGCTCGCGCCAGGCCGCATAGTCGCGGTCGTACTGGTCCTGGGCCGCGCGGGTCGCCTCGGCGGCGGCTCGCGCCTGTTCCTCGGCCTGACGCACCTCGATCTGATGACGGGCCACGGCGGCGTCATAGTCCAGCCGGGCGGCCTCGTCCGCCTTGTCGGCCAGGGCGTTCTGGGCGGCGATCTCGTCGTTCAGCGCTCGGGTGAGGCGCAATTCTTCCTCGGTCTGCCTGGAATCCTCAGCCCGGTGGTAGGCTTCGCCCTTCGCCCGCAGCAGCGCCTCGCGCGCGGCGGGGTCATTGGAGTCGGGCAGGGCGCGCTGATCGCGATAGGGGTCCGGCGCGCTATAGGGATCCGGGGCCGTCTGCGGCGCCGTCCGGGCCTGAGCCGCGCCGGTCAGGGCGATCGTCGCCAGCAGGGCGCCGAACAGGGACATTCGGATGGTCATGCAGCTATCCTTCGCTCAAGGCTCGTCGCCCGACCTTCGCCGTAACGGCGTCGATCCGCAATAACGCGGTCGTGACGAAAAGGTGGCGCGCGGCGCCGCTTCACGTCATGGTCGCGGTCGTTCCGATCGCCCAGCCCGACACCGAGCAGACCTCATGATCCTAAGCACCTCGTCCGGAGACTATCCGATCCCCGCCGACGTCGCGCGTCAACTGCCGAACGTACCCGCCCTGCCCGATCCGGCCGCGCCGAACGCGCGGCTGCAGATCGAGGATTTCCGCCACTGGCTGGACGCCTCGCCCGAGCACGCCATCGACTATGAACGGCTGCGGCGCTGGCATCTGGTGCAGGATGAACTGGCGGCCCAGGCCAAGGCGGCGAACCGCGCCTTCATCGTCTCGGACGACGGTCTGGAATAGGCGCCGGATCTGAAGCTCTAGGCGGGCAGGCGCAGCTCGAACACGGCGCCGCTTCCCTCATTGGCGCCTTCGCCGGGGACCAGCCTCAGGTCGCCGCCGTGCAGGGCCGCCAGTTCGCGCGATATGGTCAGGCCCAGGCCCGATCCGTCCGAACTCTTGGAGCTGACGAAGGGTTCGAACAGACGCTCGGCCAGACGCGGCGGAATGCCCGGCCCGTCATCGGCGATGCGGACCACGCAGACCCCGTCCTCGCCGAAGGCGCTGACGGTGACGGCCCCCCGGCCGCGCCGCTCCGGCGGACGTCCCCCGTCGGCCTCGATGGCCTGGCGGGCGTTGCGCATCAGATTGACCAGTATGCGATAGAGCTGGTCCGGGTCGGCCTCGACCGCGAACCGGGCGGGCAGTTGCTTGACCAGCCGCACGCCGTCCGGCTCCAGCCCCGCGTCCTCGGCCGCCACGGTCAGGGCCTTGGTCAGGACCACACGGGTCTTCTGCGGCGCCGGCTCCTCGCTGCGGCCATACTCCAGCACATTGCGCGACAAACCGGCGGCGCGGCTCAGCGCCCGCTCCAGCCGGGGCAGGGCCTTGGCCACCTGGGGGTCGGCCGAGGTGGCCAGCCGCTCCGAGGCCATCTGGGCCGAGGTCAGCATGTTGCGCAGGTCGTGGTTGATCTTGGCCACCGCCTCGCCCAGGGCGACCAGACGGGCGCGCGAGCGCAGGGACTGACGCACCTCCTCCTGCATCCGCGACAGTTCGCGCTCGACCCGGCCGATCTCGTCATGCCGGTCGGAGGGGGGCTCGGCCTCGCTCTCGGGATCGGCGGCGAACCGCTCCATTGATCGGGTGACGCGCCGCAGGGGGCGCAGCACCAGCAGGGCCAGGCCGCCATACAGCAGGGCGCCCGCCGTCACCGACACCAGCAGCGACACCAGAAGACTGTTCAGCAGGAAGGATTTCAGTTCCAGCTTCAACGGCTGGGCCGGGGTGACGATCTCGATGAAGTCGCCCGAGCGATAGCGCGGCTTGGCCTGGACCCGCAGCGACCGGTCCGGATGGCCGAACAGGGTGCGCCAGGGGTCGGTCAGCCGCGCCCAGCTGTTCTGCTGGCGCAGGTCGATCAGTTCGGGGGCCCGCGGCAGATTGGGGGCCTGGAGCAGCAGCCGCCGCACCCCCTGTTCGGTCAGGGCCACGGCCTGGACGCCGCCGATCCGCATCAGCTCGGCCGCCGTGTCGTCCTCGACCGCGCTATAGGGCAGGGCCTCGACCCCGACCGAGGCCAGTTCGGCCGCCTGCAGCCGGTCACGCAGCCAGCGTTCGTGGAAGGCGGACAGGTTGGGCCCCATGATCAGGGCCTCGACCGCCAGGGTGAAGGCCACGGTCAGCAGCAGCAGCCGCGCCGACAGGCCGTCCGGCGCGCGGGGCCGCAAGCGCTCGCGCCAGGTCTCCACCGCCTCGGGCGACAGTTTCAGCACCGTCGCCGCCTTGTCGAACAGGGGGCTCATGTCGGGGCGGTCTCCGCACGTCGGGCGCGGACCATCTGGATCAGTTTGATGCCGATGGGCAACAGCAGGGACAGGAAGGCCACCCCCATCAGCGGCCAGAAGAACTGGTGAAGCAGCATCGGCAGGTCCGGGCGCACCCCGGCCCGCAGCAGGCCGCCCAGTTGCGATCCGATCCAGGTGTAGATGAAGGTCGACGGCAGCAGGCCGATGAAGGTGGCGATCACATAGGGCCGCAGCGGCACGGCCATCATGCCCGCCGTGGCGTTGACCAGGACGAAGGGCACGCTGGGGATCACGCGCAGGGTGAACAGGGTGGTGAAGGCGTTGCGGTCGATGCCCTTGGCCACCCGATCCATGAAGCCGGCGTCGGCCTCGAACTTGGCGCGCAGCCAGGTGCCGATCGAGGTGCGATAGACGGAATAGATGACGACCGAGCCTATGGTGGCCCCGCTCGCCTGGGCCAGGGCGCCCACATAGGGGCCGAACATCATCCCGCCCAGCAGGGTCAGGAAGACCGGGCCGGGAATGGTCGAGGCGGTGGCCACGGCGTAGACGGCGACGAAGGCGGCCAGGGCGATCCACCAATGGGCCTGGGCATAGGCCCGAAGGTTCAGCCCGTGCTCGCGGATCAGATCCATCGACAGATAGCGGTTCCAGCCCAGGGCGAAGAAAACGACCACCAGGCCGGCGATGACCGCCAGCGGCGCCAACCGCAGGGCCCAGTCCTTCGCCGTTCGTTTCGCCATACGCTCTTCATTCCCGAATTGCCGTCCGAGCGTTGACTCGCGCGGTCATGCGACTTATACGCCCGCCCTTCCTGCGACGGACGCCTCTTGCCCCGCCGCCCAACCTTTTAACGTCAGGAGCCGACCGTGAAGCGGACCTATCAGCCGTCGCGACTCGTGCGCAAGCGCCGTCACGGCTTCCGCAGCCGGATGGCCACCAAGAACGGCCAGAAGATTGTTGCGCGCCGTCGCGCCAAGGGCCGCAAGCGCCTGACGGCGTAAGCGGCTCTCGCGTCCGGAGCCAAGGACGCATGAGCGACCCTTTACAGATCAAACGTCTGTTGCGGCGGCCCCAGTTCCTGGCGGCCGCCAAAGGCGTTTCCGAGGCGCGCGGCGGCGTGGTGATCCAGAGGCTGGAACGCGGCGACGGATCGCCGCATATCGGCGTGGGTTTCACCGCCACCCGCAAGATCGGCGGCGCCGTGGTGCGCAACCGCGCCAAACGCCGTCTGCGCGAGGCGGCGCGGGCCATGTTGCCCGTTCATGGCCTGCCCGGGAGCGACTATGTCTTCATCGCCCGCATGGGCACGACCGAGCGCGCGTGGGACCGTCTGCTTGACGACGTGAAATCGACGCTTACAAGGCTGGCGACACCGAAGGCTGATCGGCCTTCGCCCGCCCGCGCCCCCTCCGGCCAGGACCGCCCGAATCCATGACAAACGAGAACTCGCGCAACACGATCATCTTCATCGTGTGCTCGGCCCTGATCCTGGGAATTTACTGGTTCACCGTGCTGCGTCCGCAGGCCGAACGCCGCGCCGTCCAGCAGCAGGCCCAGGCCGAACAGTCCCAGACGGCCGAGAACGCCGCCCGCACGGCGCTGAGCCCGCAGGGGCCGACCTTCGTGACCGACCGCAGCCAGGCGCTGAGCACGGCCGCGCGCGTGCCGATCCAGTCCGGCACGTTGAAGGGGTCGCTGTCCTTGCAGGGCGGCCGCATCGACGACCTGTTCCTGACCGACTACAAGGAGACGCAGGACAAGCCTGAGCCGGTCGAACTGTTCCGCCCCCAGGGCATGCAGAACGCCTATTTCGCCCAGTTCGGCTGGACCGGCCCCAATGTGGTCGGCGGGGTTCCCGGACCCAACACCGTCTGGCGCCTGACCGCCGGTTCGACCCTGACCCCGACGACGCCCGTCACCCTGACCTGGGACAACGGCCAGGGCCTGCGCTTCACCCGCCTGGTGTCGGTCGATGATCGCTATGTCTTCTCGATCCTGGACACGGTCCAGAACCTGGGAACCCAGTCCATCACCATCGCCCCCTACGGCAGCGTCCAGCGCCAGGGCGTGCCGCCGCTGGCCGGTTCGTCCCATATCGTCCACGAGGGCGCCATCGGCACCTTCGGCAAGCCGGGCGACTATCGGACCGAGCAGAAGAAGTACAAGGACTGGCTGAAGGAGCCCCGCATCGAGAACGCCTCGACCGGCGGCTGGCTGGGCATCACCGACAAATACTGGCTGGCGGCCCTGCTGCCCCAGCAGAACGAGGCGGTCGAGACCGAATTCCGCGTCCGCGACGTCAACGGCGGCCAGCAGCTGGAAGCCAATATCCTGGGCGCGGCCCGCACCATCCAGCCCGGCGGAACCGCGACCGAGACCCAGCGCCTGTTCGCCGGCGTCAAGCGGGCCGAGGTGCTGAAGACCTATGAAGAGACCCTGCACCTGCCGCGTTTCGTCTATGCGATCGACTGGGGCATGTTCTGGTTCCTGACGCGCCCGATCTTCTGGATCCTGGAGAACGTCTATGGCCTGGTCGGCAGCTTCGGCGTCGCCATCCTGGCCCTGACCGTCATCGTCAAGCTGGTGATGTTCCCGCTGGCCAACAACGCCTACGCCAGCATGTCCAAGATGCGGAACCTCCAGCCCAAGATGGAGGAGATCAAGAAGAAGTTCAAAGACGACCCGCAGAAGCAGCAGCAGGAGACGATGGCCCTGTACCAGAAGGAGAAGATCAATCCGGTCGCCGGCTGTCTTCCCCTCGTGCTGCAGATCCCGGTCTTCTACGCCCTGTACAAGGTGCTGACCGTCACCATCGAAATGCGTCACCAGCCCTTCCTGGGCTTCATTCACGACCTGTCGGCGCGTGACCCCTCGGTGGTGTGGAACCTGTTCGGTCTGATCCCCTGGAATCCGGCGACCCTGCCCCTGCTGGGCGGGCTGCTGGTCGGACCGCTGGGCATCGGTCTGCTGGCGGTGGCCTATGGTCTGACCATGTGGCTGCAGACGGCGATGAACCCGCCGGCGGCCGATCCGGTCCAGCGCCAGATCTTCCAGTTCATGCCGCTGGTCTTCACCTTCATCATGGCCCCGTTCGCGGCCGGCCTGCTGGTCTACTGGGCCTGGTCGAACATCCTGACCATCCTGCAGCAGTATTACATCATGCACCGCTACAAGGCCGAGAACCCGATCGACGACTTCATCGCGCGCATCCGGAAGACGAAGGCCGCGTGATCGACGAAACCGAGTTCACCCCTGAGGACATCGAGGCCGCGCGGATCCTGTTCGCGCGGCCGGCGACCTTCATCATGGGCGCCGCCAAGATCGAGCAACTGCCCGATCCCGACCTGCCCGAGATCGCCTTCGCCGGCCGCTCGAACGTCGGCAAGTCCAGCCTGATCAACGGCCTGGTCGGCATGCACAAGCTGGCCCGCGCCTCGAACGAGCCGGGGCGGACGCGCGAGGTCAACTTCTTCGACCTGGACGGCCGGATGCGTCTGGTCGACCTGCCCGGCTACGGCTGGGCCAAGGCCTCCAAGACGACGGTGCGCAAGTTCCAGGACCTGGGTCGCGACTATCTGCGCGGGCGGGTGACGCTGAAGCGGGTCTATCTGCTGATCGACAGCCGCCACGGCCTGAAGAGCGTGGATTCGGAGGCGCTGGACGCCCTGGACCTCGCCGCCGTCAGCTATCAGATCGTCCTGACCAAGGCCGACAAGCTGAAGAAGGGCGAAGGCGAGGCCGTTCAGGAAGCCACGCTGAAGGCCATCTCCAAACGCCCCGCCGCCTTCCCGGTCGTGGCCCTGACCTCGTCGGAAAAGGGCCTGGGCCTGCCCGAACTGCGCGCCGAGATCATGCGCACCACCGGCGCGACGATCGACTGACGCCGGTCGTCATCCTCTGGCGGCAATCCACCGGGATCGGCAAGGCCAGGCGGTGAAAAGTCCGGCGTCGGCGCCTGCGCCGAGGGCTGCGCAAGACCCCAGGCGGATATTCATGTCGGCGATCGCAAGCCTCGCCCCTGGCGCGACGCCAGGGGCGAGGCCGGGGCCTGCCTCACTGTGAAATCAGATGCGCGTCCCGAAGAAGCTCGCCGACCTCGGTGGCGTCGATCCTCTTCAGCAGAAAATCGCGGATGAACGCCGGCCCGGGAATATCGAGGGCCTTGCCGTCACGAACGTGCCCGACGGCGGCCAGCAGCTTGCGCACGTCATAGGTCGAGTTGAAGACCTCGGGAACGCCGCGCTCCACATTCAGCAGCGTATAGACAGCCTCCATCGGCGTGCGCACCGAATATTCGGTGGTGAAGATGCAGTCGCGCTCGGCCGACTCGGCGAACTGTCCGATGAAGGCGAAATTGACCGCGCCCTGGGGCACGACGTCCGGACGATCCCCCGCCTGCCGCGGCATGAAGAAGGCCGTGATGTAGGGCATCATCACCGGCACGGCCCTGGCGCCTGTCGCGGCCAGTTCCGCGATGTCCTCGACAGGCACGCCGAGGTGATAGAGCAATTCCTGGGTGATTTCCTCGCCCGTGCAGTCCTGCATCGGCTTCTTGACGAAATCCCCGGGGGTGTCGACGAACAGCGAATAGACCCAGATGACCACCTGGTCTTTCGGCTGTTGCTTGAAGTGCGGGTGGCGGCTGACGGTCCAGCTCATCAACCAGCTGGAATCCTTGACGGTGACGATGCCGCCGGTGACGACCGTGCCGCTGAAGGGGTCGCGCTTGGCGATCTTCTGGATGTAGGCGGGGATGCGGGGGTCCAGCGTCGTGATCGTCGCCGATTCCCACTTGGTCTGGGCGATATGGGCGCCGAAGACGTCCGGGCGACCGAAGGCGGGGTCCTTGGCGGCGATATTGCGCCAGAGATCCCAGGCCGGAGCGGGACCCTCGTTCAGCCGGGCGGGCGTGTGATGGTCGCCATTATCGGAGTTCTCGGTCAGGGAGCCGATGGTCATGAAGACCAGATCGTCGGGGCCAAGATCCACGCCGCCGACAGCGCCGTCCTGCAGCCAGTGGATGCGGGTGGCCTGTTTACGCCCGGGCGTGATGTCGAAGTCGACGTCGGTGACCTCCACGCCGTATCGGAACGTGACGCCGTGATCCGTCAGCCACTTGTAAAGCGGCTCCACCAGAGATTCATACTGGTTGTGGCGGGTGAACTTCAGGGCGCTGAAATCGGCCAGGCCGCCGATGTGGTGGATGAAGCGGTGGACATAGAGCTTCATCTCCAGCGCCGAGTGCCATTCCTCGAAGGCGAACATCGTGCGCCAGTAGAGCCAGAAATTGCTCTTCAGGAAGTCCTCGCCCATCACCTCGTTGATGCGCCGGTTCTCCATCTCCTCGCGGGTCGCCAGGAAGAGGGTGATGAGGTCCTTCTGCGCCCTGTCGTTCAGGGTGAGGAGAGCGACATCCTCAATGGGCCGGCCCTGGTTCTGGGTCGCGCGCTGCAGGGAGAAGTTCGGGTCGTCCTTGTCCAGCCAGTAGAATTCATCGAGCACGCTGGCCCCCTCGACCTCAAGCGAGGGGATCGAGCGATAGAGGTCCCAGAGGCACTCGAAGTGTTCTTCCATCTCGCGACCGCCGCGGATCACGAAACCCTTCTCCGGATCCTTGATCCCGTCCAGCGCGCCACCCGGCAGCGCCAGTCGTTCAAGGATGGTGATCCTGTCGCCGGACATGTGCCCGTCGCGGATCAGGAAGGCCGCGCCGGCCAGACTGGCCAGGCCCGAGCCGACGAAGAACGCCGTCTTGTTCTCTATGCCCTCGGGCTTGCGAGGCCTGGCGAAGGCTTCGTAATTTCCGCTGCTGTAGTACATGGCGACGTCCTTTCCGGTGGTCTCAGTGCGCTAGAACGGCGCGTCTATGTCGACGACGTCGATAAGCTTGTGGTTGACGAATTCCTTGATGCCCAAGCCGATGAGTTCGCGCCCATAGCCGGAGCGCCGCACGCCCCCGAACGGCAGGTCGGCCTTGACCATGGTTGGATGGTTGACGAACACCATGCCCGTGGAAATCTTCCGGGCGACCTCGGCGCCATGGGCGGGATCGCTGGTAAAGACCGAGCCGCCGAGCCCGAACGGGGAGTCGTTGGCGATACGTATGGCGTCGGCCTCGTCCTTGGCTCGAAACAGCATTGAGACCGGCCCGAAAAACTCCCAGTGCCGCGCCGGGTTGTCGTCACCGACTTCGGTCAGAATGGTCGGCTGCACGAAGGCGCCCCGGTCAGGCGCGGCTGGTCCAACGGCTTCCGCCTTGGCTCCCAGCTTGACCGCTTCGGCGATCTTTTCCTTCACCTCATTGGCGGCACCCTGAGAGGACAGAGGCGCGAGGGTAGTCTGGGGGTCGAAGGGATCCCCTGCGACCAAGGCCGCCACGCCCTGGCGGTAAAGGTCGAGAAACGCGTCATAGATCTCATCGACGATGATCATCCGTTTGGACGACACGCAGACCTGTCCGCCGTTCCAGTGGCGTCCAAACACCGCCCAGTCGACGGTCTTCTGAAGATCGGCGTCGGCCAGCACGACAAAGGCGTCCGCGCCCCCCAGTTCCAGGGTCGACTTCTTCAAGGCCTTGCCGGCCTGGGCCGCGACGACCGATCCGGCGGCTTCCGAACCGGTCAGGGCCACGCCCTGAACGCGAGGATCATTGAGGATGAACTCGATCTGCGAGCGCGTGGCGAACAGGTTCTTGAAAGCGCCCTCGGGAAGGCCGGCCGCCTTCATCAGCGTCTCGAAAGCCTCGGCGCTCTGGGGGACGTTGGAGGCATGCTTGAGCAGCATGGTGTTCCCGGCCGACAGTTGCGGCGCGATGATCCGGGCGATCTGATAGTAGGGGAAGTTCCAGGGTTCGATGCACAGCAGCACGCCGAGCGGTTCGTGCGTCACCCGCGCCTCGCCCTCGGCCGGATGGGCGACGGGCAGGATTTCGTCGGCCAGCAGCTTTTCGGCGTTGGCGGCGTAGTAGTCGAAAATCTGCGCCGAAAGCTCGACCTCGGCCTTCGCCTCGGACAGCAGCTTGCCCATCTCGGTGGTCAGGATCGCGGCGAAGGCGTCGACGTCCTGTCGCAGGAGGCTGGCGGCGTTCCGCATCACTCTGGCGCGCTCGGTGAAAGCCGTTTCGCGCCAGGCCAGGAACGCGGCGTGCGCGTGCTCGATCGCTTGAGACACCTCCGCGTCCGTCGCGTCGGGGAAGGTCTTGAGCACTTCGCCCGTAAATGGATTTGTCGTTTGATAGGCCACGATCGGTTCTCTTCTCAATGCGATGCAAATGTGTCGGAGGGACCGTCAGCCGCCGAGAGGGAGATCGCCGACCTGCGCCGGTCCGGCGGGGGGCGTCATCACGGCCCGGCCTTGGCCGTTCCGGGTCTCGCTCAGGATCGATATCTTGATGGCCATAACGGAAGCCCGCCTTGCGCGATGTCGTCGCCGACCCCGTCGCTGTGGGCGCTTGCCGTACGAGCGGCCTTGACACAGATCAGTTCGCAGCGACTTTCCGCAGCGCATTTCGAATGCCGCCGGGCGACATGGGCGAAGGCTCAGCCCGTCGGCTTCCGCCTCCTGTTTCACATTGCGGGCGCGACTGGTTCGCTCACGCGCGCCGCTGGGCCGCGGCCTGCGCCCCAAGACGCGGCTTGCCGGAGGATCACGAAAGAAAGGCCCGGAGATCGCTCTCCGGGCCTCAGTCGTTTCAGCCTGTCGCCCGCCCTATTGGGCGGTCGGAGCCGCCGAGCGGACTTCGACGGGCAGGCCAAGCGCGTCGAGCTGGGGCTTGACCACCGAGGCGTCGCCGACGACCACCCAGACGAAGCGCGACGGGTCGAGCGCCGCCTTGGCGGCGGCGTCCATCTGAGCCGCCGTCAAGGCGTTGGTGCGGGCGGCGACGGTTTCCGGATAGTCGTCCGGACGACCCAGCAGGTCATTGGTCCGCATGGCGCCCAGGACGGCGGCCGAGGTCTCGTAGCTGCCGGCCAGGCGGCGGGTGTTGCCGTTGACGGTGCGTTCCAGCTCAGTGGGGGTCACGCCCTTGCCGCCCTTGAGGAAGTCGTTGAACTGAAGGTTCAGGGCTTCGATGGCCGGGCCGGTCTGGTCGGCCTGGACCGGGGCGGTGACCAGATAGGGGACGCGTCCGGCGAAGCCGGCGACCGAGGCGTTGACCCCATAGGACCAGCCCTTGGTCTCGCGCAGGTCGGAGTTGATGCGCGACAGGAAGTCGTTGCCCAGCACATTGTTCGCGGCGTTGAACACCAGCAGGTCGTCCGTGCCCTGCGCCGCCAGAACCTCGCCGCCCATGATGTAGGACTGGGGCGATTGCGGCCGGTCGATCAGCACGATCCTGGACGTGGTGGCGGGGATCGAACCGGAGAAGTCCTTCACGCCCTTGGCGACGGCCGGGGCGGTCCAGCGGCCGAACTCGGCCTCCAGAACCGGGGTGATCTCCGACAGGGGCTTGTCCGAGACCACGAAGATCTTGGCGTTGTCGGGCCGGATCCATTCGGCGTAGTCGGCGCGGATGTCGGCCTCGGTGATCGCCTTGACGCTGGCTTCATCGCCATTGCCGCTGAAGGGGCGACCATAGGGGCTGGACGCGCCGTAGATCAGTTCCGGCAGGGCGCGGCTGGCCAGGGCGGCCGGCTGGGTCCGTTCGGCGGCGATGCGCGACAGGCGGGTGGCGCGCAGACGCTCCAGCTCGGACGCGGCGAAGGCCGGGTTCTTGACCACATCGGCCAGCAGGGCCACCGACGGCTGCAGGTTCGGCGTCACGGCCGAGAGCTGGACCACCGAACGGTCCATCGAGGCGCCGGTCGAGATGGTGGCGCCCAGGGTTTCCTGGGCCTCGGCCAGCTGGGTCGCATTCAGGGTGCGGGTGCCCTCGTCCATCAGGTCCAGCATCAGGCTTTGCAGACCCAGTTTCGACGCGTCGTCCGCCGCCAGGCCGGCGTTGAAGTCGATGGCGATCTTGGTCGCCGGCACCGCGTTGCGCTGGGCGTAGACCACCTCGACGCCGTTCGACAGGCGGGTGCGCTGGACCGACGGGAAGTCGACATTGGCGACGGCGGCGATCTCGGGCTTGGGCATGCGGGCCACGCGCTCGATCGGCGGGGCCGGGGTGTGGTTGGCCCCCGACGGCGCCTCGGCCGCCTCCTGATAGGCTTCGCGTTCGCCCGGCAGGGTCGTCAGCGTATAGGCCGGACGGGTCAGCCATTTCTGCATCGCCGCCTGGACCTGGGCCGGCGTGACCGCCGCATAGGCCTGGAGCTCCTTCTTGTAGTGTTCCGGATCGCCGGCGTAGAGCTGGCCCTCGGCCAGGGCCACGGCCTTGCCGCCGAAGCCGCCGACCTGCTCCAGCCCCTGGACGGTGCGCGAGACATACTGGGTCTTGACCCGTTCCACTTCGGCCGCGGTCGGGCCGTCGGCGATCAGGCCGTTCATGATCTCACGGGCGCGGGCCTCGACGGCGGCGGGATCCTGGCCCGGCTTCACATCGAGGGTGATGTCGAACATGCCGACGCGGTGGAAGGCGCTGTTCGAAGCGCTGACCGAGACGGCGCTCTGTTCGCCGCGCACCAGGGCGTTGTCCAGGCGTGAGCTGGCCAGGCCGCCCAGCACCGAGGCGCCGACGCTGAGCGGTACGGCGTCTGCATCCAGCATGCCGGGCACGGCCCAGCTGATCTCGACGCGGGCGTTGGAGACGCGGTCGCGGGTGGTCTCGCTGATCGGCGCCGGCAAGGTCGGGACGGAGGCCTGGGCCGGGGTGTTGACCGGACCGCGCGGGATGGGGCCGAAATATTTCTGGGTCAGTTCACGCGCCTTGGCGGGCGTGATGTCGCCGGCCAGGACCAGCACCGAGTTGTTGGGGCCGTAGTTGGAGCGGAACCAGTCGCGGACCGTCTCCATCGACGCCGCGTCCAGATCGGCCATCGAACCAATGGTCGAGTGACGATAGGGGTGGCCCTCGGGGAACAGGGCTTCCAACTGCTTGTACCCGTTCAGGCCGTAGGGCTGGTTGTCGCCCTGGCGCTTCTCGTTCTGGACGACGCCGCGCTGTAGATCCAGCGTCTCCTGGGTGATGGCGCCCAGCATATAGCCCATGCGGTCGCTTTCCATGAACAGGGCCTGTTCCAGCGCCGGGGTCGGGACGGTCTCGAAATAGTTGGTGCGGTCGAAATAGGTCGTCCCGTTCATGTCCGTCGCGCCCATGTTGCGCATCGGGGTGAAATAGCTGCCGGGCGCATTCTCGGAGCCGCCGAACATCAGGTGTTCGAACAGGTGGGCGAAGCCGGTCTTGCCGGCCGGCTCGTCCTTGGAACCGACATTGTACCAGATGGACACGGCCACGACCGGGGCCTTGTGGTCCTCGTGGACCAGGACGGTCAGGCCGTTGTCGAGGGTGAATTTGGTGTAGGGAATATCGACTTCCGCGACCAGTTCGGACACCGGCGCGGCCTGGAAGGCGGGGGCGGAGGCCTGAGAGGGAGTCTGGGCGGGCGCGACGGAGGCCCAGACCGGGTTGGAGACCGCCAGCAGGGCGGCCGCGGCGACAAGAGAACCGGCACGACGCATGGGATGACATCCTTGATTGCAGCTGGATCGGACCATAACGACGGTCGATCCACTGGCAACGCGACCCATTGAACATGAACAAAGCTTCATGTTCGCCCGCCTCAGCCCCGGAAAAGGTTGCATCCCCGGACCCCCGGTCTTATGCGCGCCTCAACTCCCCGATCCCTGCTGCCGAGTTTATCGAAAGAGCCGCCATGTCCGCCCCCGCCGACAAGCCCGTGAAGAAAGTCGTCCTCGCCTATTCGGGCGGGCTGGACACCTCGATCATCCTGAAATGGCTCCAGACCGAATATAACGCCGAGGTCGTGACCTTCACCGCCGACCTGGGCCAGGGCGAGGAGCTGGGCCCCGCACGCGAGAAGGCGCTGAAGCTGGGCATCAAGCCCGAGAACATCTTCATCGACGACCTGCGCGAAGAGTTCGTGCGCGACTTCGTCTTCCCGATGTTCCGCGCCAACGCCCAATATGAGGGCGACTATCTGCTGGGCACCTCCATCGCCCGGCCGCTGATCTCCAAGCGCCAGATCGAGATCGCCCGTCAGGTCGGCGCCGACGCCGTCTGTCACGGCGCGACCGGCAAGGGCAATGACCAGGTCCGCTTCGAGCTGGGCTATTACGCCCTGGAGCCCGACATTCGCGTCATCGCCCCCTGGCGCGAATGGGAGTTCCGCAGCCGCGAGGCCCTGCTGGACTTCGCCGAGAAGAACCAGATCCCGATCGCCAAGGACAAGCGCGGCGAAGCGCCCTTCTCGGTCGACGCCAACCTTCTGCACTCGTCCTCCGAGGGCAAGGTGCTGGAAGACCCGGCGGTCGAGGCCCCCGAGTTCGTCCACCAGCGCACCATTTCGCCCGAGGACGCGCCGGACAAGGCCACGATCATCGAGATCGGCTTCGAACGCGGCGACGCCGTCTCGATCAACGGCGAGGCCATGTCGCCGGCCACGATCCTGACCGCCCTGAACCAGTACGGCCATGACAACGGCGTCGGCCGGCTGGACCTGGTCGAGAACCGTTTCGTCGGCATGAAGTCGCGCGGCGTCTACGAGACCCCCGGCGGGACCATCCTGATCGCGGCCCACCGCGGCATCGAGAGCATCACCCTGGACGGGGGCTCCATGCACCTGAAGGACCAGCTGATGCCGAAATACGCCGAGCTGATCTACAACGGCTTCTGGTTCTCGCCCGAGCGCGAGATGCTTCAGGCCGCCATCGACAAGAGCCAGGAAAAGGTCTCGGGCACGGTCAAGGTCAAGCTGTACAAGGGCAATGTCTCGGTCATCGGCCGCGAGAGCCCCAACAGCCTGTATGACCAGGACCTCGTCACCTTCGAGGAAGGCGTCCAGGCCTATGACCACAAGGACGCGGCCGGCTTCATCAAGCTGAATGCGCTGCGCCTGCGCGTCCTGGCCAAGCGCGACGCCCGCAAGGCCTAGCGCCAGACCGCCCGAGGCAAGCCGATGACCGTCAAGGACCGTCTCAGGATCCACGAGACCCGGCTTCTCTCGGACAACTGGTATGTGCTGAAGACGACCCGGTTCGACTGGAAACGGCGCGACGGACGCTGGCAGACCCAGGAGCGGGAACATTACGACCGGGGCAATGGGGCGGTGCTGCTGCCTTACAATCCGGCGACGCGCACCGTGCTGCTGGTGCGGCAGTTCCGGTTGCCGGCCTATCTGAACGGCTATGACGACCTGCTGATCGAGGCGGCGGCCGGCCTGCTGGACGACGCCGAGCCCGAGGTGCGGATCCGCGCCGAGGTCGAGGAGGAGCTGGGTTATCGTCTCGGCGCAGTCCGCAAGGTGTTCGAGGCCTTCATGAGCCCCGGCTCCGTCACCGAAATCCTGCACTTCTTCGTCGCCGAGTACGATCCGTCGATGAAGATCGGCGACGGCGGCGGTCATCCGGACGAGGGCGAGGACATCGAGGTGCTGGAGCCCACGCTGGACGAGGCCCTGGCCATGATCGCCGACGGCCGCATCCGCGACGCCAAGACCATCATGCTGTTGCAGCATCTGGCTATGACGCTTCCGAAGTAGGCGCCCGGTTTCGGCCTAGTCGGCGATCTCCGACCGGGCGATCCTGAGGATCGCCCGGCTGCGGTCGTCCGTGACCCAGATCGATCCGTCGGCGGCGACCGCCAGAACCACGGGCGAGCCGCGCGGCTGGCGACCCGCGACCGCGTCCCAACCCGGCGTCAGCACCTTGCCGCGCACGCTGGGCGCCCCGGCCGGATAGGGCAGGGCGCCGCGCGGGTAGATGGCGTAGCGTCCGCCGATGTCGGTCAGAGGGCGGCCTTGCGCGTCGGTCTCGGCCGCAACGATCCGGCCGGCGGCGCGACGATAGCCGTGCCAGCTCATCAACAGCCGGCCGCGCAGTTCGGGAAACATCGCCCCTTCGTAATAGATCAGGTCCAGCGGCGCGGCGTGCGGCGGCAAGAGGGCGACCGGCCGGTCGCGCCTGTCGCAGCGGGCCTGGGCCGCGCTCCAGCCCGGCAGGGGCGTCGTCAGATCCACGCAATAGGGCCAGCCGTAATGGCCGCCCTGACGCAGGACATTGATCTCGTCATAGGGATGGTCGGGCGTGGTCAGGTCGACCGAGTTCTCGCCCTGAAGGATCGTGCCCGACCGATGCCGCACCAGGGCGATGGAGTTGCGCAGGCCCGAGGCGAAGACGGTGCTGTCCTGCGCCCACCGGCCGTCGCCCAGATAGGCGTGGCGCCGCACCTGGGCCGTTTCGGCGCTGTCGGCGCATCCGCCTGAGCCGTCGGTGCGCGGCCGCCCCCGAACGTCCAGGCAACGGTCGCTGGGCGCCCCGACATTGACCAGCAGAGCGCCGTCGCCGTCGAAGACGAAGCTGGACAGGGGGTGGCGATTGTCGTGCAGCCGGTTGTCCGGCAGGTCGCCGATCACGGTCCGCACCGTCGCCGCCGGATCGGCCGCCTCGGGGTCCAGGGTCAGGATGCGGTTCATCTCGGACACATAGATCCGTCCGTTCGGGCCCCGCGCCACCGTGTGCGGCATGGACAGCCCTTGGGCGAGCCTGCGCCAGCGCGCCGCACCGTCGGCGCCGAACGACAGCCGCCAGACGGCGCCGCGTCCCGCCTCCCACCCGCCCAGGTCGGTGACGAGCCAGTCTCCGCCGGGCAGGGGCAGCAGGCCGCGCGGCATGCGGGGTCCGTCAGTCCCCGCGCCCTGCCAGATCAGGCCCAGACAATAGCCCGGCGCCATCCGCACCGTGGTCGCGGGCCGCCCGCCGCAGTCGCCGTCCACGGCATAGGCGCGCGAGGCGGCTTTGGCGCCGGCCGGGAGGCCCAGCAGGGCGAGCGCGAGGAGCGGAACTAAGGGACGGAGGTGACGACGCATGGCCTCTTGGTAAGGCGAGGCCGGACAGATTGCGAGCTTCGGGGGGCAGCCCCTAGGGGGCGAACAGGATCCAGAGGCCCGTGGCGGCGAAGCCGACGGCGGCGGCCAGCCGGATCCACTTCAGCGGCAGTTTCTTCGCCGCCGTCTCGCCCAGCAGGACGGCGGGGCCGTTGACCAGCATCATGCCCAGGGTCGATCCGGCCACGACCAGGGGCAGGTTCTCGAACCGGGCGGCCAGCATGGCGGTGGCGACCTGGGTCTTGTCGCCCATCTCGATCAGGAAGAAGGCCGAGGCGGTGGTCCAGAAGATGGCCCAGAAACCGCGCTGAACCTCGCCCTTCTGTTCGTCCAGGGTGTCGGGGATCAGGGCCCAGGCGGCGAAGCCCAGGAAGGCGACGCCGACGATCCAGCGCATCCAGTCGCCGGTGATGAAATGGGCCAGAACCGTGCCGGCCAGGGCGGCGAAGGCGTGGTTCAGCAGGGTGGCGGCGAGAATGCCCAGGATGATGGGCGCGGGCCGTCGCCAGGTCGCCGCCATGACGATGGACAACAACATGGTCTTGTCCCCGATCTCCGCGATGGAGACCAGGCCGGTCGAGATCAGAAAGGCTTCCAAGAAGGAACCTGTGTGCGCGGGAGCCTCGGCGGACGGACCTGTGGCGTTCGCAGCCGGGCCCCGCGTGGACATCCCTGCGAAAGCCGCCGGTCTTGCCGTGATCCGGACCCAAAAGGGTCCCGGACCGTTCCCGCGCCATCCTCTCCGGGAGAGGAAGCATGTTGACGCGAGCCCCGCTGATTGTTGCGGGCGGCTACTCCCCGATGACGGGCCGGGGTTTAGGACGCGCGGCCGGAAATGAAAAGTCGATAACGACTCGCAAGATTTGCCTCAGATCAGACCCTGCCGCCCAGCCTCGGCCGTCAGGTCGTCGCGGAACTCGGGCGCGGCCAGGGCGATCAGGGCGCGGGCCCGCTCGCTGGTCGACTTGCCTTTCAGGTTGGTCCAGCCGTGTTCGGTGACGATGATGTGGACGTCGTTGCGGGGCGTGGTGACCGGGCCGTCCAGCCGGGCGACGATGCGCGAACAGGTCCCCCTGGCCGCCGTCGCATGACAGGCGATGATCGACTTGCCCCCTTCGGAGCCATAGGCCCCGCGCACGAAGTCCAGCTGTCCGCCCGAGGCGGTGAACTGGCGCCCGTTCAGGAACTCCGAACAGCAGGCGCCGCTCAGGTCGATCTGAAGCGTGGCGTTGACCGAGACCATCTTCGCATTGCGGGCGATCACCGCCGGATCGTTCACATAGAAGACGGGATGGGCCTCAAGCCCGCGATTGCCGTCCAGGAAGTCATAGGTGTTCTGGTCGCCCATCGAGAAGGCGAAGACCCCGACGCCGGGGTGCAGGGTCTTGCGGGCGTGGTTGGCCACCCCGGCCTGCATCAGCTCGACCAGGCCCGGCGTCAGCATTTCTGTATGGACCCCCAGGTCGCGGTGGTCCTTCAGGGCGTCGCAGACGGCGTTGGGCAGGGCGCCGATCCCCATCTGCAGCGTCGCCCCGTCCTCGACCAGATCGGCGATGATCCGGCCGATGGCGAGGTCGGCCGGCTGGGGCTCGGCCCTGGGCACGACCAGCAGGGGGGCGGCGTGTTCCACGATCCCTGACACCCTGGAGACATGGACGGTGCAGTCGCCGAACACGCGCGGCATGTGCGGATTGACCTCGACCACGATGGTCCGGGCCGTTTCCGACACCGGCTTGGCGTAGTCCGTGTTCGTCCCGAACGAGAAGAATCCGTCGGCGTCCATCGGCGAGACGGTGCAGACCAGCGCATCCACCCCGACTTCGTCGCACAGCAGGCGCGGCGACTGCTGGAAGCCGGTCGGGATGAACTGGACCGGATTGGGCCGACCTTCCTCGAAGGCGCGCTGCTCCAGCCGGCGTTCGACGGCGCTGTGGAACAGGCTCCACGGCCGGATCCTGTCCATCAACTCATAGCGCAGCACCGTCTCGCCGGCGATGGCGGTGGAAAGCAGATAATAGAGGTTCACGTCCTCGACCTCGCCCCGCTCGGCCCGTTCGGCCAGGGCCTTCAACAGGGCGGGGGGTTGGGACACGCCCAGGCCCATGGCGACCTTGGCGCCCGACCGGATCAGGGCCGCAGCCTGATCCGGCGTTTTCAGCCGTTCGGCATAGAGGGCGGCGTGGTCCATGGCGTCTCTCCCGTCTGCGCGCCGCTCTGTTCAGATCGAGGCGGCGTCTCAAGACAGACTATCCTGCGTCCGACGCCAAGGCGGGGCTAGACTTTGGTCGGATCGTCCCCGGTTTCAGGCTCCATCGGCGACGGCTCGTCCTGCAGGGGCGCCTGATGACGCTTCTGCCAGCGCGCAATCCCATAGGCGACCAGCCACAGGACCATGGCCCAGGCCGAGCCCACGGCCCAGCCGGCGAAGACGTCCGTCGCCCAGTGGGCGCCCAGATAGATGCGGGTCAGCCCCACCAGCAGGGCCATCAGAATGCCGACCCCCAGGACGAAGATCTTGAACCTCTGGCGCGGAAAGGCCCGCGTCAGCATGACCGCGACGCTGAGGTAGAAGACCGTCGCCAGCAGGGCGTGGCCGGAGGGGAAGCTGGCGTTGATCGTCTCGACCGCCTGCAGGGCCTGGGGCGGGCGTTCGCGCTCGAACACCGCCTTCAGCCCCTCGCTCAGCATCACGCCGCCGATCAGGCCCAGGGCCAGCAGGACGGACGACAGCCATTTCCTCTGGCTCAACAGGAAGACGATGACGATCAGGGCGAACAGGCCCAGCACCGATATGCCGCCCAGCGAGGTGATGTCGGCCGCCGCCTCCTTCAGCCACCACGGCCCCCAGGGCCGGCCGGGATCGTCGGCATAGGGGCGCAGCAGGGCCAGAACCTGATGGTCGAAGGCCTGGCCGTCGGCCTCCGTCATGTCGTCGGCGATCTCGACGAAGGTCATGACGCCGATCGCGGCGACGAACAGGGCCGTCAGAGCGGCGATCTCTGTTCGCGCAACCGTCAGGGCGCGTATCAAAAAGGGACGGAAATCTGAAACGGTCATGGACGGGCCAAACGGCCAAGCTCGCCCTATGTTCCGATCACGCGTTCGTGATATCGCAACTGCGAAGGCCTGTGAGGGGTTTGCTGGCTTGCTTGCTGGATTTTCCCCAGGCGTGGACGAGTTGTCCGACCGATTCGCTTACAAAGCGACCGTCAAGACGTTGACGGGTTATTAGGCATGTGCGCCCTATATGTGGGCTCAGGGAGCGTTGAGACCACTAGATGATGTGGTCACGGCGCAGGTGGCTCTAGGCTGTTTATTGTTCAGGACGCAGATGACCATGGCTGGCGGCGAGGCTTTGAAGACGACGGAATTCCAAGGTGTTGTGACGAACGCGACCCTCGAGAAGCCCCATCTGACTGTCGTGAAATCGGTCCAGGTGGACCGTTCGCGCGACGCCCTGCTGACCGACTTTGGCAAGAAGACGCTGGAAGACCGCTACCTGCTGGCGGGCGAGAGCTATCAGGACATGTTCGCCCGCGTCTCGACCGCCTTTTCGGATGACGCCGACCACGCCCAGCGCCTGTACGACTATATGAGCCGCCTGTGGTTCATGCCGGCGACCCCGGTCCTGTCGAACGGCGGCGCGGATCGCGGCCTGCCGATCTCCTGCTTCCTGAACGCCGTCGGCGACAGCCTGGACGGCATCCAGAGCGTCTGGAACGAGAACGTCGCCCTGGCCTCGAACGGCGGCGGCATCGGCACCTACTGGGGCGGCGTCCGCTCCATCGGCGAGAAGGTCAAGGGCGCGGGCAAGACCTCGGGCATCATCCCCTTCATCCGCGTGATGGACTCGCTGACCCTGGCGATCAGTCAGGGCTCGCTGCGTCGCGGCTCGGCCGCCGTCTATCTGGACATCCATCACCCCGAGATCGAGGAGTTCCTCGAGATCCGCAAACCCTCGGGCGACTTCAATCGCAAGTCCCTGAATCTGCACCACGGCGTCAATGTCACGGACGAATTCATGGAGGCGGTGAAGACCGGCGCCACATTCGACCTGAAGTCCCCCAAGGACGGCGCGGTCATCAAGACCGTCGACGCCCGCTCGCTGTGGACCAAGCTGCTCGACATCCGGATGCAGACCGGCGAGCCCTATATGATCTTCTCCGACACGGTGAACCGCCAGATGGCGCCGCACCAGCGCGACCTGGGCCTGAAGGTCAAACAGTCGAACCTGTGCGCCGAGATCATGCTGCACACCGGCCGCGACCACCTGGGCGTGGACCGGACCGCCGTTTGCTGCCTGTCGTCGGTCAATGCCGAGACATTCCTGGAGTGGCGCGAGGAGCCCAAGTTCATCGAAGACATCATGCGCTTCCTGGACAATGTCCTGGAGGACTTCATCCGCCGCGCCCCGCCGGAAATGAAGGCCGCCGTCTATTCGGCCAAGCGCGAGCGTTCGGTCGGCCTGGGCCTGATGGGCTTCCACTCCTTCCTGCAAGGCCAGGGCGTCGCCTTCGAAAGCGCCATGGCGAAGTCGTGGAACATGCGCCTGTTCAAACACCTGCGTCGCGAGGCCGACAAGGCCAGCCGCGTCCTGGCCGAAGAGAAGGGCCCCTGCCTGGACGCCGAGGAGCGCGGCGTGATGGAGCGGTTCAGCCACAAGCTGGCCATCGCCCCGACCGCCTCGATCTCGATTATCTGCGGCGGGACCTCGGCCGGCATCGAGCCGATCCCGGCCAACATCTACACTCACAAGACCCTGTCGGGCTCGTTCGCGGTCAAGAACCCCTATCTGGAGCGCCTGCTCGACGAGAAGGGGATCAACACCGATTCGGTCTGGAGCTCGATCCTCGAACACGAGGGGTCGGTCCAGCACCTGGACGCCCTGAACGAGGACGAGAAGGGCATCTACAAGACCGCCTTCGAACTGGACCAGCGCTGGGTGGTCGAACTGGCCGCCGATCGCGCCCCGGAAATCTGCCAGGCGCAATCGCTGAACCTGTTCATCCCGGGCGACGTCAACAAATGGGACCTGCACATGCTGCACTGGTCCGCCTGGGAGCGGGGCGTGAAGTCGCTCTACTATCTGCGCTCCAAGTCGGTGCAGCGCGCCGCCTTCGCCGGCGCCGAGGACAAGGTGGAGGCGGTCATCGATCCGAACCAGCCCGACCTCTTCTCCATGCCCAAGACCGACTACGACGAGTGCCTCGCCTGCCAATAGGCGGGAGGACCTCAGACCTGAAAGGGCTCCGCGCAGGCGGGGCCCTTTTTCACGACTGGAACTCCGGCGCGGCGGCGTCGTTCAAAAGGGACGAAACAGTGTCTTGAAAATGTCTGTTGGAGTCTGGTTGCACCTGGTGCAAGCTGGAGAACAGCGGACGGTGGGGAGACCGAATGCGCGTTGCGGTGTGGAGCGTTGGAGTGGGAATCATCCTGGCGGCAGCCGGGTTCGCAGACTCGCGCGCCCAGGCCTGGATCCCCGGCGCCTTCGACGAAACTCACGCGACGGCTCAAACCCTGACCGCGCGCCTCAATGAGCAAGGCGGGTTCCGCGTCACGCCCGACGCCCGCTTCGGATCCGAAATCGAGATGAGCGCGCCCTTGCGGCCGGCCGAAACCGAGGGTCTGGCCGCCGCCACCCGCAACGACATCTGGATCGACCGCAAGGCTTTCACCGACCGGGTCACGCTGGAAACCGCCGGGCGATTGCGTCGCGCCGACGGCTCGCCCCTGCCGGTCACGCCGATCGACCGGGCCGAGCTGGACGCGGAAGCCTATGACCTGCGCTATGTTCGCGGCTTCCGCGGCGCCGTCGGACACACGCCGTCCGGCCTGGAAGTCAGTCTGACGCCCCACGCCGGTTTCGGCCTGGGCAGCGACGGCGGATCGGCCGAGGCCGGCGCCACCCTGAAGATCGGCGAAGGCCTGGATCGTCTCGCCCCCGACGGAACCGCGCGCTTCGGCGAGCGTCCCCGGTGGTATCTCTACGCCGCCGGGTCCGGCCGGGCGGTCGGCTATAATTTCGCCCGCACCCGCGACGGCGACTACGCCCGCTCCGGCTACACCCAGGATCGCGGCGCCTTCCTCGGCGACGCCTCGGTCGGCGTGGCCTATCGCCGGGGCGACGTCCAGACCTCGGTCGGCCTGGTCTATCGCGAGATTGACGCCGGCAAGGGTCTGCGCGGCATGAATGGCCTGGATACCGACGTGGACGAAGGCATGATCGCCTTCCAGCTGTCGATCAAACCGCGCCGCTGATCCGCCGACAGGTCTCCGGACCTCAGCGGACCTCCGACACTGCCACGCCTTCTCGCCTTGGATCCGCGCCGCCGTCCCAGCGGCCGTTGCGCCACATCGCCCCGTGCAGGCCCGAGGTCTCGGTCGCATTGGGCCGCAGGCTGATCCCCGCCGCCGCCAGGGCGTCGCGGATATCCGGCGCGATCAGGGCGGTGTCGGCCCCGACCATTTCGCCCCGCACCACAAGATTGGGCAGATTGATCGCCTCCTGCACCGGCAGGTCCCAGTGGATGATCCCGATCAGGGCCTTGGCCACATAGGCCAGGATGCTGGACCCGCCCGGCGAGCCTATGGCCCCGACCAGACGACCCTCACGATCCAGGATCAACACCGGCGTCATCGACGACCGGGGCCGCTTGCCCGCCGCCACCGCATTGGCCGCCGGATGGCCGTCCTCCATCGGCGTGAAGGAGAAGTCGGTCAGCTGGTTGTTCAGAAAGAAGCCCCCGACCATCCGGCCGTTGCCGAAGATGCTCTCGACCGTGGTCGTCATGCTGACCGCGTTCCCCTCGGCGTCGACGATGACCATGTGCGAGGTGCCGCCCGGCTCGGCCGTGCGATCCTCGCCGCGCGGGGGCGAGCCCGTGGGGGCGCCGGCCGCTGCGGGACCGTTCAGGCTGGGAACCAGGGCGGCGCGCGCGGCGACATAGTCAGGGTCCAGCAGCCCGGCGACCGGCACCCCGACGAAGTCCGCATCCCCGACATAGCGGTCGCGGTCGGCGTACATCAGCCGCTGCAACCGCCCGAAGGCGACCCAGGCCGCCGGGCTGTCGGCGCCCTTCTGCAGATCCGGCGTCTGTTCGGCCATCTCCAGAAACTGCAACAGGGCGACCCCGCTGGACGGCGGCGGCGGAACGCAGACGACATAGATCCGATAGGGCCGGCACAGGGCGTCGCGGCGCAAGGGGCGATAGGCGGCGATGTCGGCCTCGGTCAGGCCGCCGGGGCGCGGTCCCTCGGCCACGGTCCGGGCGATCTCGTCACCAATGCGACCGCCGTAAAACAGGCCGGGGCCTTCCTCGGCCAGGGCCGCCACCGTCCGGGCGTAGGCGGGGTTCTTCAGGACGTCGCCGGCCTGATAGCGTGCGCCGTCCGGTCGCGTGAAATAGGCCTGCGCCCAACGGCTGCGCGCCTGAGGCGCGCGGCCGTTGATCATGCCGGCCATGCGCGGGCTGACGACAAACCCGTCGCGCGCCAGCCGCTCGGCCTCGCCGAACAGATCGCGCCACGCCAGCTTGCCGTGATCCTTCTGCGCCATGGCCAGCATGGCCACCGCGCCCGGCGCTCCGGTCGAACGCCCTGACAACAGGGCGTCGATGAAGCTCAGCGGCTTGCCGTTTTCGTAGAACAGCTCCGGCGTGGCCGAGGCCGGCGCCGTCTCGCGGCCGTCATAGGCCGTCACATGTCCCGTGGCCGCCTCATAGCTCATCAGGAAGGCCCCGCCGCCCAGGCCCGACGACTGCGGCTCCACCAGGCCCAGAACCGCCTGCACGGCCACCGCCGCATCCACCGCCGACCCGCCCCGCCGCAGCACCTTCATCCCCGCCTCGACCGCCAGCGGATTGGCCGCCGCCACGAAGGGGCCGCGCGCAGGCGTCCCGGCCTCCGGCGTCGTCGCCTGACCCTGAACCGGTGTCTCGGCCGCTGTCGGAGCGCCCCCGCCCGCCGTCTGGCAGCCGGCGATGACAATGGGAATGAGCAGGACGGCGAGACGACGGCGGATGAAATGCATGAGAAAATCCGGACGAGGGAGGACGTCGTCTCCCGACCTAGGCCGTCCCGGCGTCCGCGCCAACCGCCGACCACGCAGAAACTGCATTCCGCCGCTTGCGCCCGCCGGTTTCTACGGCTAAAGACCCGCCCTCGCCGCAAGGCAGCCGCACCCGTAGCTCAGCTGGATAGAGCACCAGACTACGAATCTGGGGGTCGGGCGTTCGAATCGCTCCGGGTGCGCCACTTCCACAAATATATCATTCGGGTAGACGGGCCGCGCTGCGAGTCCAACCGACGGGCTGGCTGTAATATTGCCGACAGTCGAATCCAAGTCTCTGATTTTAGACAACGCACCCGGTTTACAGGGTCCGAGGCTCGAGAAGGGTCGCCGTGTGCATCGAACCTGCATGACGGCTGCGCTGACAATCCATCGACGGCGCAACCGTTCTCGACGGCCATGGCGGAGAAGCATTTCCCGAAAGGGAGGCCCCATGCTTCACATACCCGTTCTGCCTCGATCATCATTCTGGCTCAGGGTCGCCGTCGGCGCCGCCCTGGTCGGCCTCGCCGACCTGCTGTTCTTCGCCCATGCCCCCGGTACGAGTCTTGGCCTGTTCGCCTTCGCGGTCCTGGGGGGCGCGTTCCTTGGTCGGAAAGACCTGCTGCAAGACCGTCGAGGCCGGGGCTTCGTCCTGGCCGGCGTCGCCTTCGCCCTGGTTCTGGCGGACCGGCCTGGGCTGCTGGCCTGGGCTCTGTTCGGGGTCTCGATCAGCCTCGGGGCGTTGTCGAGCCGGGTGGGACCGAACGAGACGGCGTGGGGCTGGGCCCAAAGACTGGCGCTTCACTGGTTTTTTGCGCTGTTTGGCCCCGTGATCGACCTGTTCAAGGTCTCGCGGTTGAGGCGCGGTCGCGGCGGAATGTCCGCTCTGAACCTGCTTGGCCTTCTCATCATGCCCGTGGTCGGCGGCGGTGTCTTCCTCGCCCTGTTCTCGGCGGCGAATCCGCTCATTTCGAATGCGCTCGCCAACCTGTCCCTGCCGTCCCTGTCGCCCCAGAACGTCCTCCGCATCCTGTTCTGGTGCGCCGTCTTCATCGGCGTTCTGGGCCTGCTGCGGCCGCGCTGGCGCAAGCCCTTGCTCGCCCTGCCGGAACGCAAGATCGGAAAGCCTTCAGCCTTCCTGACCCGCACGATCACCCTGTCCCTGATCGTCTTCAATGCGGTCTTCGCGCTCCAGAACGGCCTGGACATCGCCTTCCTGTGGAGCGGCGCGCCGCTTCCCGGCGACATGGGCCTGGCCGAATACGCCCATCGCGGCGCCTATCCCCTGATCGTCACCGCCCTGCTCGCCGGGCTGTTCGTCCTGGCGGCGCTGCAGCCGGGTTCCGACACAGCGAACAAGCCGCTGGTGCGTCGTCTGATGGTCGTCTGGATCGCGCAGAACATGATCCTGGTCGCATCCAGCCTGCTGCGCACCGCCGACTATATCGAGGCCTACGCCCTGACCCGTTTCCGCATCGCCGCGATGATCTGGATGGGGCTGGTGGCGGTCGGCCTGATGCTGATCTGCTGGCGCATGCTGGCCGGCAAGTCGGCGCACTGGCTGATCAACGCCAACGCCGCGGCCGCGCTGATCGTGCTGGCGGTCGTCAGCGTCATCGACCTCGGCGCCGTCGTGGCCGGCTGGAACGTGCGGCATGCCAGGGAAGTCGGAGGTCGCGGGGTCGCGCTGGACCTCGGCTATCTCCATACCCTGGGCGCGCCCGCCCTCGTCTCGCTGGTCGAACTGGAAACGACCCTCGACGACGCCGTCCTGCGCGACCGGGTCGCCGCCGTCCGCCTGGACATCCTGCTGAACGTCCGTCGGCGACAGAGCGAATGGCGCGGCTGGACCTGGCGCGACCAGCGTCGTCTGGATCGCATCGACGCCCTGCAACAGAAGGGCGCCTTGTCGGCGCCGGCGCCGGGCGCCCGTCACTGGAACGGGCGGCTCATCCAAATGCCGCCGCCCGCCGCGCCGGCGCCCGTCGCCGCCCCGCCGCCTGTCCCGTTGACCTCGCGGACGGAAGGCTGAACATGGCCATCATGCAAAGCACCGTCCTGGTGGTCGACGACGACCCGCACATCCGCGACCTGCTGACCTTCGCGCTTCAGAAGGCGGGTCTGGCGACGCGGGAGGCCGCCGACGGCGAGGCCGCTCTGGCTGACATCGCCCTGTGCAGGCCGAACCTCGTCGTGCTGGACATCAACATGCCCCGCATGGACGGGATCGAGGCCTGTCGCCGAATCCGCGCCCAGGGCGATCTGCCGGTCCTGTTCCTGTCGTCGCGCGATGACGAGATCGACCGCATCCTGGGCATGGAGCTGGGCGCGGACGACTATGTGACCAAACCCTTCAGTCCGCGCGAGGTGGTGGCGCGGGTCGCCGCCATACTGCGCCGGATCGCGCGGAGCCCGCCCCCGCCGACGCCGGGTCAGTTCGCCTTGGGGAGCCTGGGCCTGGACGCGGACGGATGGCGGGCGACGTGGGGCAATATCGAGGTGCCGCTGACGGTGACGGAGTTCAGCATCGTACGCACCCTGGCCGATGCGCCGCGCCGGGTCTTCACGCGGGACGCCATCATCGACCGGGTCCATGGCCCAGGCTTCGCCATGACCGACCGTACGATCGACAGCCATGTCCGCAACCTGCGGGCCAAGTTTGCAGCGGTGGGCGGGGCTGACGTGATCGAGACCAGGCCGGGCATCGGCTACCAGCTTGGCCCCTGCCTGGGCGCGTCCGGGGCGCCGGAGGCGTGATCGCACGTCTGCGCGCCTTCATCCGCAATCACTGGCCAGCGCTCAGGCTTCGGACCATCCTGTTGTCCGTGCTGATCTTCGCCGGCGTCCTGCCGGGGCTCAGCGCCATATTCCTGCGGGTCTATGAGAACACCCTGGTGCGTCAGACGGAGGCGGAACTGGTCGCCCAGGCTGTCGTCCTGTCGGCCGTCGCCGCCTCGGATTGGCCCGGCGCCGTCGTGGTTTCGCCCGATCCCGCCCGGCGCGACGATCCGGGTTACTACAGGCCCGAACCCGCGACGATCGACCTGGGGTCCACGCCGGTCTTGCCGGCGCGGCCCGCGCCGCGTCACGCTGCCGTGCCTGAGGCCGGGGCGGTCGAGGTCGCCGACCGGCTTGGCTCCGTCGTCGAGCAGACCAGCCGCACCACCCTGGCCTCGATCCTCTTGCTGGATCGCAACGGGACGATCGTTCTGGGCTACGGCCAGGGCGGCGGCCTGGCCGATCTGACCGAAGTGCGCTCGGCGCTTGCGGGCGAACCGCGAACGGTTCTGCGTCGCAACGACGCCTACCGTCCGCGCTATTCCATGGAATGGCTCAGTCGCGCAGCGGGCGTTCGTATCCACCATGCGCGGCCGGTGATGGTGAATGGCCGGGTCGAGGGGGTCGTCGTGGCGTCCCGCTCGCCCCGGGCCCTGTTCAAGGGGCTGTACCAGGACCGGATCAAGATCGGGCTGGGCGTCGTCGGCACCCTGGGGGTGATCGCCCTTCTGGCGGTTCTGGTCTCGCGCGGCATCGCCCGCCCGATCGAGGCGCTCAGCCGGGCGACGCGCGATGTCGCCAACGGCGGCGGCGTGCTGCCCCCCGCGCCGGCCACCGCCGCCGTCGAAATCCGAATCCTTTATGAGGACTTCGGGCGGATGGCCCAGGCCGTCGATCGCCGCTCCCGCTATCTGCGCGACTTCGCCGCCGCCGTCAGCCATGAGTTCAAGACGCCCCTGTCCGGGATCCAGGGGGCCGTCGAACTGCTGCAGGACCATGAAATGGACCCAGGTCAACGTCGGCGGTTCCTCGACAACATCGCCGCCGACGCCCGCCGCCTTTCGGCCCTTGTGACGCGCCTGCTCGACCTGGCGCGCGCCGATATGGCGCGTCCTCAAGCCGGGCTTTCGGTCGATGTGCGCCTCCCGATCACGAAGGCGGTCGACGCCAGGTCAAGCCGGCTGGCGATCTCGGTGATGTTCGGGGACGAAACGCTCAGGGTGGCCGTTCCAGCGTCTACCATCGAGATGGTGGTTTCGACGCTCCTGGAAAACAGCCGCCAGGCCGGCGCGACGGCCGTCAGCATCAGGGCGGCGGCCCTGCTCGATCGACTTGTCGTCACCCTGGCGGACGATGGTCCAGGCGTCGCGCCGGCCGACGCCGGTCGCGTCTTCGAGCCCTTCTTCACCACGCGACGCGGGGAGGGCGGCGCCGGCCTCGGCCTGTCCATCGCCCGCGCCCTGCTGGCCGCGAACGACGCCACCCTGGATCTGCTGCCTACGACCGAGGGCGCCGTCTTCGAATTGGTCATGCCGCTCGCCGAGCAATAGGTTTGGCCGTGCGACCGGGGGGCCGGAACCGGGCCGTCTTTCGCGGACAAGCCTTGTACGCCGCGGATCACCCGTCCCGGGACAGCCTCGGCCGCCATCGGCGGAGGCGGATCGAAACCCGACCCATTCCCCGCTTCAGCCGCGGGGTCCGATGCGGAAGCGGCGCTGTCCGCAGGCGCCCCGTCTCGAGACAGTGACGAACGCCCCATGCCGAATTGCGACAGGCCCGCACTTACGATGACCCGGAGCCGGTCTGCAGCCCCACGCTTTGAGAGCCGCCGTATTAACGCTGTCCGAACCCGGTTCGATGTCAGATCAATCGCTTGCGTAGTCCTCATCGACCAACCCCTTACCGCCTATGATTAATTTGTATTAGTCATTGTAATGGATGGGTTTTTGCACTGAGCCGGTTTGCCCGATGTTGGGCCTTCTGGAGAAATCTCGTGACCACCAAGATCCTCATCATCACCGCCGTTCTCGGCGTCGCGACGGCCGGCGCCGCCCATGCTCAAAGCATCGGATCAGGCCAGTCGAACAATGCATCCGTCCGCTCGCAGCTGAACGCCACGATCACCGACGTGAACAATTCGGTTTCCGTCACCTCCGCCGCCATTTCCAACAGTGTGACCATCGACGGCGGCACGGCGGTGTCCCTGAACAACACTCAGAACGCCTGGGGCGGCGCGTCGTCCCAGCTGAACGCGACCATCGGCGATGTCTCCAAGGACGTCTCGGCGACGTCGGCGGCCATCGCCAACTCGGCGACGATCAAGACCTCCGACTGGGGCGGGGCGATCACCAACACCCAGGTCGCCTATAACGACCCCTCGGCCACGCTGAACTCCACCATCAGCGACGTGTCGGGCACGGTTTCGGCGACGGCGGCGGCCATCAGCAACTCCGCCACCATCGACTCGCGGCTGGGGTCCCTGAACTCGTCGCAGACCAATACAGCCGGGGTTTCCGCCATCGCCACCACGACCGTGCGTGACGTCTCGGGCGCCGTCACCAACACGGCGGCGGCCATTGGCAACAGCTTGACCGTGACCGGCTTCTGAATGGACAGGCCGGCGTCCCCGCGAAGGCGGCGTCGGCCCTTTCCGCCGCTTCACCCCGCTCTCCTTCCCGCTGAGATGACACACATCATGACCAAGACGCCGCTCTTGCCGCTCGTAATCCTGACCCTGTCCGGTCTCTCCGGGCGGGCCCTCGCGCAATCCTCGACCGAGTCCGCCGGGGCGGCTTCGATGGAGGCCGGCTATGGCCGTTCCGGCGCCGTTGCGACCCAGACCTTCAACCCCGTCACGCGCGACGCCAACGGCAATCGACTGGTCGTCAACGGCGTCATCGTGAACAGTCAGGCCGGCACGAGCGTCAGCTACGCCAGCACGGGGTCGAACACGCAGTCGGGCGCCGCCTATTTCGACAGCGGCGCGGCGGCGCTGGGCGATACGAGCAGCGCGACGGCCGTGGGCAACCTGGTCAATGTCTCCATCATCGGCCACGGCAACACCGTGGTGCTGAACAGCCGCCAGACCAACAGCGGCGACGTCAGCGCCAATGTGCGGAAGTCCGGCTCATGAGGCGGGCGGCGATCACGGGGATCGCGCTCGGCCTGGTCGCCGGAGCCGCGACGGCGGAACCTTCGGGCGGGATGAATTCGGGCGCGATCCGCGGCGCCCCCGCCACGGCCAATCCGTCTCCCTATTCCGCCGCCCTGACCTGCCTGTCGCGGCGGGGCGGCTGGATCGGCGGCGTCCCGCCCAGGATCGCGGTGGGACGGATTTCCGACATGACGGGCCGGGTCGATCTCCAGACCGGAGCCCGCGTCTCGCAGGGCGCCGCGCTGTTCGCCATCACGGCCCTGGCCCGCTCCGGCGCGCCGGTGGTCGAGCGGCTCGACAACACGGTCGCCGAGATCGAATTGAACTATGCGCGCCAGCACCTGCTGTCCGACGCCCCGGAACGGGCCGGTCAGGATCCCGAGAATTTCAGGCCGATCCACGTCGGCCAGGTCGCGGGGTCGCGGTACTATCTCGTCGGCGGCGTCACCGAACTGAACTACAATATCGCTTCGAACGGCGTGAACGTCCAGGCGGGCGATGTGAGCACGACCGGCCTGCGCGGCCTGGGTCAGGCGTCGCGCTATGTGATGAACGTCGCGGTCGACCTCAGGCTGGTGGATACGCGCTCGCAGGAGGTGGTGAACAGCGTCAGCTTCCAGAAACAGGTGGTCGGCGTGGACCGCAGCCTCGGGCTGACGGGAACCCAGGGATCGGTCGGCGGCGTCGCGACGGCCGGCGGCGGCGCCATGGAGCCGGTGCAGGCCGCTGTGCGGACGGTGGTCGAACGCGGCGTCTTCGAACTGTTGGCCGGCATCCAGTCGCCGGGCGCCAAGGCGACCTGCCTGCCGGCCGACGACCCTGTCGGGGTCCAGACCTACGCCATCGCCGCAGGAGCCGCTTCGTGAGACTGAGACCGCTTCTGGAGGCGTCGATGATCGCGGCGGTCGGTCTGGCCGGCTGCACGACCGCACGCTACGACCCCGCCACCGGTCTCTACGCCAATCCGATCGGCGGCGCGCCGGCGACCGGCAACGACACCGCCTATTCCGCCGCGCTGAGATGTCTGGCGTCGGCGGGCCAGGCGGAGGGGCGCAGCGCGCCACGGCTGGCGGTCGGCGACATCGCCGACCTGACCGGCCGCAATGATCTGGAGACAGGACGCAAGATCAGCCAGGGCGCGTCCCTGTTCGCCGTGACAGCCCTGACCAAGGCCGGCGTGCCCACTGTGGAGCGCCAGGATCGCGGGGTTTCGGAGGTCGAACGACAATATGCCCAATCTCATCTCCTGTCCGACACCCCCCAGGCGGCCGGCGAAAGCGCCGAGAATTTCCGCCCGATCTACGCCGGTCAGATCGCCGGTTCGCGATATTATGTCGTGGGCGGGGTCACCGAGCTGAACTATAATCTGCGGTCTTCCGGGGTCGATGTCTCCGCCGGGGGAATCGAGGCCAGCGGGGTCAAGGGGGGCCTGACCAGCAGCGGCTATGTGATGAACATCGCCATCGATCTTCGCCTGGTCGACACCCAGTCCCAGGAGGTCGTCGCCACGGCCTCCTATCAAAAGCAGCTTGTCGGTCGCGAGATCCGCGTGGGCGTGTTCGACTTCACCCACGGCAATATTTTCGACCTTTCCGCTGGAGCCTCCGGCATGGAGCCGATCCAGTTCGCCGTCCGGACCGCGATAGAACGCGGCCTGTACGACTTCGTCGCCGACCTCTACGCCATTCCCCGCGACCGCTGTCTCGCGCGGCCGGAAACGGGGCTGCAAGGCGAGAGCCTGCTGGCGCTGCGCGCGGCGGAAGCGGCTGCGCCCCAGGCCGAACGGCCGTCCGCCAGGCCGCCCGCCGTCGGGCAGGCCCCGTCCCGCCCGATGGCGGGACCGCCGGCCCGCTGGGTGCTGGATCCTTCCAGCTGGCGCACCGCGCCGTCGTCCGCGGTGCGCGGGACGACGGCCGCGGGCGGTTGAGGCGCCACGGACTTTCCGACTTCTCCAGTGCGAATTGAAGAAGGCCGTCGCGAGCGTCGCGACGGCCTTTCTCGTCTGGGTCAGTCCCCCGATCCGTCGCGCGGGACGGCGTCGTCCCGCGCGACGAAGGGTCAGAGGCCCCCGGTCACCCGGCTGATGGTCGCCGAATTGCCGATGGCCGCCGCCGTCAGCGACGCCGAATCCACGGACCGGACCGTGACGTTGGATATCGCCTGCGTCAGGGCCTTGTTGTCCTGAACAGAGGAGGCCGTCAGCATGGTGTTCGGCCCGGTGTTCAGCGTCAGCGAGTTGGAGATCGCCGCCGAGGTGGCCGACACCGCGCCATCGACGTCGGCGATCGTGGCGGACAGGGTTGCGGTCGGGTCGTAACCGGACATCTGGGTGTTGGTGACCGTGCCCTTGCCCGCGCCCTGAAGGTCGATGGTCGCCGAATTGGCCAGGGCGGCCGAGGTCAGGTTCACCTTGTCGGACACGTCCTGGACCGTCGCGTTCAGCACGGCTCGCGAGTCGCCGTTGAAATATTGGGCGTTGGTCACGGTCATCGCCCCCTCGCCCGAGGCGGTGAAGGAGTTTGCGATGGCGGCGGCGGTGCCGTTCACGGCGCCGTCGATGTCCGCCACCTTGAGGTTGGCGTCCGCCAGAAACTGTCCGCGATGGGTGTACTGGGTGTTGGCGACCTTGGACACGACATTGCCGTCCAGGGTGACGGTGGCGGAGTTGCCCAGGGCCGCCGCCGTGGCCGCGACATCGCCGTTCACGTCGGCGACATTGCTGGACAGGGCGGCGCTGGTGGAGCCCCAGCTATCCTGAAGATTTCGCACGGTCGTCGGCCCGGCGCCGGAGATGGTCGCGGAGTTGCTGATCGCCGCCGAGGTCTGCGAGACGTTCCCGTTGACGTCGTTGACGACGGCGTTGAGCTGAGCCCGGACGGTCGCCGTGTTCTTCTGGTTCGATGTTGCAGTAGACTGCGCCTGAGCGCCGGATGCGAGCATGAGAGCGGCCGCGGCCGCCAGGCTGGTCACGCCGATATTGTGAGTCATTTGAAAGCCCCAAGAGGATATCCGTCGGAAATGACGGCGTTCTGTCGACTGCAAGAACGGCCGCGTCTTTCCGCGTTCGAGGCGTTAACCGAGTCTCGGGACGAAGCGCCGATACGCGTTGAAGATCGTCCCGCAGGACGGAGGACAGGGTTAACCTTCGCGCTGTCCGCCTCGTTCAGTTTGCGACGCTTGCGACCGCGCCTGCCTCGGATTGGTACATTCGCAGGACGGACGTCGATCCGTCTCGCCCTGCAGTCGGCGCAATAGAAAACCCGCGCCGGCGAAGGCGCGGGTTGAGGAAGCGCGCCGTCAGGCTTGATCAGCCCCGAACGGGGCGCAGGCCGTCGGCGGAGGCTTGTTGCAGGGCCGGGCGCTTCTGTCCGCCGGATGCGATGATGCGGTCGATGCGGGCCTTTTCGGCGCGGAAGGCGGCCAGGTCGCCGCCGGCCAGTTCGGTGCCTTCCTGGGTGCGGACGCCGGCGGGATTGATCCGCTGGCCGTTGCGCCACAGTTCATAGTGCAGGTGGGGGCCGGTCGAGGCGCCGGTCGAACCGACATAGGCGACGACCTGGCCCTGGCTGACGCGCTGGCCGGCGCGAATGCCGGAGCCGTAACGCGACAGGTGTCCGTAGCCGCTCTCGAGCCCGTTGTTGTGGCGGATGCGCAGCCAGTTGCCGTAGCCGCCCCAGCGACGCGCCTCGACCACCACGCCGTCGGCGGGGGCCACGATGGGCGTGCCGGAGCCGGCGGCGAAGTCGATGCCCTGGTGCATCTTCTTGTAGCCCGAGATCGGGTGGGTGCGGAAACCGAAGCCTGACGAGACGCGGCGGAAATTCTGCAGCGGGGTGCGCATCATGGCCGAGCGCAGGTTCTTGCCCGAGGCGTCGAAGAACTGGGCTTCCTTCGCGCCGACCGGCTTGAACCGATAGAAGGTGACGCCGCGCAGTTCGGCGTACATCAGGTCGCCCACGCCCACGGTGCGACCGGCCTCGGTCACGTCGCGGTCGAAGACCATGGTGAACTCGTCCGAGGCGCGGATGTCGCGCTGCATGTCGAACTTGGTGGCGAACAGGCGGCTGGCGGAGCGTACGATGGAGGCGGTGGCCCCCAGTTCGCGGGCGCTGGCGGACAGGGAGCGTTCGACGTCGCCCTTCAGGACCACGGTCTCGTGCGTGACTTTTTCTTCCAGCGAACGCAGGCGCAGGGCGCCGTCGAAACTGCGCGACACGGTCAGCTGGCTGGCCGGGCCGGTGCGCATGGTCAGGCCGATCAGGCGGGCGTCGCCCCGGCCGTCGCGCGGCTTGGCGATGGCGGTTTCGAAGCGAAGGCCGGCGCGGAGGTCGGCGAGGTCGAAAGCGTTGGCGACGGTGGCGGCGACGGCGCTGGCTTCTTCCGGCGCGACGCCGGTGCGGCGCACGGCCTGCTCGAAGGTTTCGCCGCGACGGATCTGGACGGGGACGGCTTCCGGGGCGGTCATGCCGGCCGGGGCGTTGGCGGCGGCGAAGGCCTGGACTTCCATAGCGGCCATCTGGGCCGACGACATTACGGGAACTTCTTCCGCCTGAGCGGGTTGGTAGACTCGACCGGCCAGCAGGGCGACCGAAATGGCGGCGGCGGCGGTCACGACATGCGGTGCGAGACGCATAGGTTGGCGGCGTGGGTCGAACTGAGCCATCGGTCTCATCGTGTTGCGACGCCCGAGGCGCCAAACTTTTTACCCAAAATCGCGCCGATAGACCCCGAGCGCGAAGTCATCGGCTATAACCTGCCTGTCTCAGTTTGGGAAGACAGACCGTTACAAACCGTTAAGAACCGGACGTGGGCGGAAAAAGTCTCACAGACTCATGCGATTGACACGCAGGCTCGCCCTCTTGTCGCCCAGCTTGGCTGCGACGGACGCAGGGTTCGGGCCTGTCGGCGACGCTTGAGGCTTGTATTCGCATCGAGGGTGGCGATGGTGGTCCGGCGATCAGTTCTCAATCGATACGGCGTCCCTGTTTGACCGAAGTTCCGGACAGTCCTTCCGACCGATCCCCAGGCGTCAGGCGCAAGGGCGGCCTGCGGCGTCGACTGGGCCTGGGCCTGCTCGCCGTGTTCGTGGTCGTGGCCCTGCTGGCGGCCGCCCTCTATCTGAATCGCCGGGCCGCCGCGCGCGAGGTTCTGGTCGGCTGGCTGGAGCGTCGGGGCGTCCAGGCCGAGGTGGAGGTCGAGCGGATCGAGCTGGACGGCTTCGTCGGCCGCATCCGCATCGGCGACCCGCGCAATCCGGATGTGACCGTCGAGCGGGTCGAGGTGGATTACGCCGTGGCCCTGCCCTGGTCCAGGACCGGCGTGGGGGTGACGCCCAGCCGGATCCGCCTGGTGCGGCCGGTGATGCGGGCCAGCTGGAAGAACGGGAAACTGTCCCTGGGGTCGCTCGATCCTCTGGTCGAACAGTTCACAGGCGGGCCGCCCAGGCCGGATTCGCGCAGCCCTCTGGTGATCGTCGAGGGCGGGCGGGCGCGGCTCGATACCGAATACGGCTCGGTCCAGCTGCTGGCCGATGCGCGGGTGGACGACGGCAAGCTGATGCGTTTGAGCGCCCGGATGCCGCCGGCCGCGCTGAAGAGCGGAGAATTCGAGGCTGACGGCCTGGGGGCCGTCGTCGATCTGACGACGACCGGCGACCGGATCGCCTTGCGGGTCGAGGCCGAAGGCGACCGGGTCCGGACCGCCGCCCTGAACGGCCGGGCGATCCGGCTGAGCCTGACCGGCGACCTGCCCTATCCCGACATGAAGAGGCGGCGCGGCGACGGCCGGGCCGTGATCGACGCCCGTCTGGTCGGCGACGTGCTGGGCTTCGCCCAAAGCGGGGGCGGGGGCGGGGGCAGACAGCAGACGCAGGCGCGGGACGCGGAGCTGTCGGCGCGGTTCGACGGCGTGACGGCCGGATGGATCGAGACCTTCCGGCTGGAAGGCGCGACCGCCCTGAACCTGAAGGCGGCGACGATCGATGGGCCGGGGCTGGCGGCGCGTCAGGTCGCCGGTTCGGCGACGGGCGGGCGGTTGACCGTGTCGCGGGATGAGGCCGTGCGCTGGAGCCTGGAGACGCCGCTCAATTTGAGAGCCGCCTCTGGCCAGGCCGGCGAGGCCAAGGCGCAGAACCTTTCGATCCAGTCGAACGGTCTGTCCATGGGCGGGCGGAATACGGCCTTCGAGGCGACCGGGCCGGTGACGGCGGCGTTCGACCGGATCGGTTTCGGCGACCTGATGCTGAAACAGGCGCGGGGCGAACTGAGCCTCGACGTGGTTCAGGACGGGGCGATCCGGATCGCGGCCGAAGGCGGCCTGCGCTCGGCGGGCGGCGCCTGGCCCCTGTTCGGGCCGGTCGGGCCCGACGAGATCGCCGAGCTGACCGAGATGAAGACGGCGCTGGGGGATTTCGCCCTGAACGCGCCCGCCATCCGCTTCGCCACGGGTTCGGCGGGGACCAGCGTGACCCTGGCCCGGCCCGTCACCCTGACGCCGGCCAACGGCGGAATACTGACCGTCGCCCAGGCGGGAACGGGGGCCTATCAGGCCGAACCGGGACGGTTGGGCGGCGGGGCCCTGACCCTGACGGCGACGCGAGGGCGAGGCCTGCCGGAAATGGCCGTGGCGGTGCCTGAGTGGCGGCTGACGGACAGCGGGTTCGAGGCCCTGCTGGACGGGCGGGCCCAGCTGGACTTCGACCTAGCGCGCGGCATCGACGCCCGGACTCGTGGTCTGCTGGCCATGGCGGGCGGGCGGCTGACCTATGCGACGTCCGACTGTGTGGATCTGACGGTCGAACGGCTGGAGCTGGACGAGAACGACGTCCATCGGGTGGCCGGGAAACTGTGTCCCGAGACCGGACCCCTGCTGAGTTCCAAGGACGGGATCTGGCGCGTCGCCGGCGGTTTCCAGGGCGTGTCGGCCGACGCTCCCTTCCTGGGGATGCGGTTCGCCGAGGCCTCGGGCCGGGTGGTGGTGGACGGGACCAAGGCGGGGGTCGGGCTGACGGCCACGGTGGCCCAGGTCCAGGCGGTCGACGCGACCACGCCCAAACGGTTCGAGACCCTGGCGGCTTCCGGCCAGGCGACCCTGGCCAATGAGCGCTGGACCGGCGGGTTCGACCTGAAGGGAACCGGCAAGGCGGCCGCGACCACCCTGGGGCGGCTGACCCTGGCCCACGACGGTCGAACCGGGGCCGGGGGCGTTCACATCGCCGCGCCGGAGGTGCGGTTCGTCGAGGGCGGCCTTCAGCCCTCGATGCTGAGCCCCCTGGTCGAGGCCTTCGTTCAGTCGCCGGCGACCGGCGTCGTCGGGTTCGACGGCCGGTTCGACTGGACCAAGGACGGCGAGCCGACGTCCAGCGGGCGGTTGAGCGTGCCGGGGCTGGACTTCGTCAGCCCGGCCGGGCCGGTCAAGGGCGCGCGCGGCGAGATCGAATTCACCAGCCTGAGCCCCGCCATCATCACGGCGCCGAACCAGAGGCTGACGGTCGACAGTCTGGACATCGGGGCCGACGCGACGGCCCTGGACCTGAACTTCGCCATCGACGCGGCGGGGTTCAGCATCGCCGGCGGGTCGGTCCAGGCCGGGGGCGGGACCGTCTCCATCGAACCCCTGGTCGTGCCGCTGGACCCAACCCAGGCCTATAGCGGGGTCATCGTGCTGGACCGGGTCCAGCTGGGGGATGTGGTCGCCGACAGCGGTTTCGCCGACAAGGTGATGCTGGACGCGGTGGTGTCGGGCCGGCTGCCCTTCACCATGGACCCGAAACTGGGCCTGAAGATCACGGCCGGCGCCCTGGGCGCGGTCCAGCCGGGGCGGCTGTCGATCCAGCGCGAGGTGCTGACCGACGTGGATGCGGGCGGCGGGGGCGCCGACGTGCCGCCCAATATGGTCGAGGACCTGGCCTATCAGGCGATGGAGCATCTGGCCTTCGACGTGCTTAGCGCGGATGTGAACAGTCTGGACGAGGGACGGATCTCGGTCCTGTTCCACATCCGCGGGCGGCACGAACCGCCGCAGCGCCAGGAACTGCGCCTGACGGTGGCCGAGCTGATCAGCCGGGAGTTCCTGAACCGGGAACTGCCCCTGCCGTCGGGCACCCAGATCGACCTGACGCTGGACACCACCCTGAACGCCAACCAGTTGTTCGCCGACATCATGGCGGTCAATCGGGCGCGTCAGGGTCAGAAAGAGCCAGGGCCGACGCCCGCGCCCGAGACTGAGCCCGAGACTGGGCCCGAGACTGGGCCCGAGCCCGAAGCGCCGTGAGCCGAACCATTCAGCGACCGTTCACGCGATAGCGTGCTAATGACCTCTCAACCTTGACCGACCCGGAGTTCTCGCCATGATCAACAAGCGCCAGTTGGCCGGACTCGGCCTCGGGGCGGTCGTCGTCGCCGTGGCGGCCTGCGCCCCGACCATCCGTCTGGAGGTTGCGCCGATCCAGATCTACGCCAAATTGGATGCAGACGTCCGCGTCCGGCTGGATCAGGAGCTGCAGCAACTGCTTCAGCAGAACCCGAACCTCTTCTGATCGCCTCGCTTCTTTTGAAAGGACAGGCCGATATGAGCCTTCGTAAATTCCTCGCTGTCGGCGCCCTCGCCGCAGCCGTTTCATTCGGCGGCGCCGCCCTGGCCCAGACCGCAGCCCAGAAGACCCTGGTCGACCAGGCCAAGGCCGCCGGCACCGTGGGTGAACAGGCCGACGGCTATGTCGGCTTCCGCGTCAGCACGTCCGACGCCGCCCTGCGCGCCGCCGTCGACGCCATGAACGCCGGCCGCCGCGCCGCCTACGCCCGCAGCGCGGCCGAGGCGGGCACCAGCGCCGATGTCGCCGGCGCCCGGATGTTCGAAAGCCAGCTGCTGCCGCGCATCCAGTCGGGCCAGTGGTACCGCAACGCCCAGGGCCAGTGGGTCCAGCGCTGAGCCGGGCCTGAATGATCGATCCGGCGTTTCGCCGGGTCGATCCCACGGGCTTCAGGCCGCTGTGCGACGCGAGCTCAGGGCCGGCAGAAGCAGGCCTTCGGTCAGGGCGCGCACCACGGGCACGGCGACGGCGTCGCCCATCAATTTCAGCGCCGCGCTCTCGCTGCCGGGCAGACGATAGTCGTCCGACACGCCCATAAGCCTCGCCGCCTCGCGTCCGGTCAGGCGACGCACCCGCGTCCGACCGCCGTCGCAGACCACCACATATTGCCGCGACGACCCGCCCGCCGGGGTGCGCAGACAGCCGGCCAGGCCGTCGAACCGGATCTCAAGCCGCTGGACCTTGCGTCCGTCTTCGGTCCGCACCCGGCGATAGGCGGCGCCGACCACGCGCCGGCCGGAGGCGACGGCGGCCTCGATCCGGGCGCGGTGCAGCGGAGCGGCCAGGGCCAGGATTTCCGCGCCGTCGTCCAGCCATTCCACGGATTCATCCGGCTCCAGCAGGGCGGCGAGATCCAGGTTGCGCCGGGGCGGGACCGGCAGACTCCACCAGGCCCAGGCCGCGCGCACGGCGTCCGGCAGCCGGGCATGGGCGGCGATCAGGCGGGCGGAGTGGAAGGGGCCCGAGGGGGCGGCGGCCTCGGGCGCGCCGTTCAGGGCCGACTCCTGAACCGCCACGATGAACAGGCGGGGCCGTGACTGGGGCAGCCAGTGGGCGGCGTCCATCTCCAGCGCCCCGACGCGATAGCCGGCCTGGACCATGGCGGCGCAGACGGCGGAAAAATCCCGGCCCGATTCGTCTTTGGGGCCGGAGGTCAGCAGACCGATGACGTTTTCCAGCACGATGACGCGGGGCGCGCGCCCCTCGACCGCCAGGCCCTGGATCAGGCGCCAGAAGCCCCAGAAGGCGCCGGATCGACCGGCCTCCAGTCCGCCTCGCGCCCCGGCCAGGCTGACGTCCTGACAGGGCGACGAGGCCCAGGCCAGATCGGGCGCGCCCGGCAGGTCGGCGGGGCGCAGGGACCAGACGTCGCCCAGATGGAAGCGGATGTCGGGATGGTTGGCGACGAAGGCCCGCCCCTTGGCGGGGTCCATGTCGTTGGCGAAGACGGTGTCGACGCCGGCCCATCTCTGGCCTGAGAGGCCGGCGCCGGACAGGCCCAGGCCCGCGAGACCGCCCCCGGCGAAGAATTCATAGGCGGTCGGGCGAATCGACATGCGGCCACCATAACTCAGCCCGGCCCCTTGACCGAGGCCGGCCCCGTCCACACCTGCAGGCCGAACGCGGGGGTCCGTCATGCGCGCCATACTCACCACATTGCTGATCGGGCCGGTTCTCGGCCTGACCCTGGTCGGTTGTTACGACCGTCGGGACAAGGCGCCCGAATCCGCGCCGCCACCCGAGGCCGCGCCGGTTCTGGCAGGGGTCGATCTGGGCAAGCCGGTGCGGGCCCTGGGGACCGAACCCTTCTGGAGCGTGGAGATCACCCCGGACACCCTGATCTACACCCGGATGGACCAGCCGACGCAGCGGGCGCCGAACCGTGGGGCGACGGTTCAGGGCACGGTCGCCACCTACGCCACCTCCACCGACCTGAATGCGGCGATGAACGTCGTGCTGATCGCCACCGAATGTTCGGACGGCATGAGCGACCGCACCTATCCCCTGACCGCACGGGTCGAGATCGGCGACGACACCCTGAGCGGTTGCGCCGCATCGGCCTCGGCCCTGGAAGCGCGCGGTGAACGCGAGTCCGTCAGCTAGACCCGGGTTTTGTGGTCTGGGCCGCAACCGGTCCCGTGACAGCCTCTCTGAGCCACGCCGCCACCGCCTTGACCCCGTCTTCGGTCCAAGCCTGGGGCGTCGCTACGATGTGATAGGCTTCGCCGTCGAGGATCGGCCCAAAGGGATTGACCAGGAGCCCGGCCTCCAGCTCGGGCCGCGCCAGCTCCAGAGAGGCCAATGCCGCGCCGTGCCCCGCTGTGGCGGCGAGCAGCGCGTGAGCATCATCGGTGAAGCGCGGGCCGGTTTCAGCGGAGAGGGCGGTCAAGCCGGCCTGTTTGGCCCATCGTCTCCAGTCGGGATCGTCGCCGGCCTTTTTCCATTCGATATGGAGCAAGGTCGTATTCAGAAGATCTGTCGGTTGGGTCAGACGCAGTCCAGGACTGCTCACCACGCCGAAACGTTCGGAGACCAGCGTCTCTGTGACCAAGCCGGGAAACGGGCCTGCGCCGTAGCGAACCGCCAGGTCAGCTCCGCCGGACGCCAGATCGACGATGGCGTCGCTGGCGTGGAGCCGCAGATCCAGATCGGGATTGCGGGCCTGAAACGCGGCCAGAGCCGGTATCAGCCGCCGCGCCGTGAACAGAGTGGTGGCGGTCAGCGTCACCGTGGTGCGCCGGTTTCGCGGTCTGACGTCTTCGAGCACCCGCTCGAAGGCGTCGAACCCGTCCCTAAGCGTTGAAAACAGCCGCCCTCCGGTCTCCGTCAACACCACCTTCCGGACCAGCCGTATGAAAAGCGGCTGCCCCATCGTCTGTTCCAACAGACGGATTTGATGGCTCACGGCCGTCGGCGTGACGGAAAGCTCTTCCGCCGCCCGACGAAAGCTCATGTGGCGGGCCGCCGCCTCGAAGGCGCGAAGAGCGCCCAAAGGCGGCAGCTTGCGGGGCCGCCTTATGGATGATTTAGCTTCATCCATTAGCTGAGAAATTCGCGTTCGTCGTCAGCATATCTGGACCCTATGCAACAGCATCTTCAATAGATGCATGAGTCTAGTTTATCATGATAAAGTCTTCTACAGGCCGGATTCGCCTTCTCCACATCGACGCAAGCGCCAGACTGGGCGAGTCGGGCCGTGACAAGCACGGGTCGCACACGCGACGTCTCGGTCGGCGCTTTGTTGAGCGATGGGCGGCGGTCCGACCGCAGGACGAGGTTCATCATCTCGATGTGGGGCGGACCCCGCCGGCGCCGGTCAATGAGGCCTGGATCGCGGCGGCCTTCTGTCCGCTGGAGCGGCGCAACCCGGCTCAGAAAGCGGTTCTGGCTGAGAGCGACTCCCTGATCGCAGCCTTGATTCAGGCGGACCTGATCGTGATCGGCGCGCCCATGTACAATTTCGGGCTTCCGGCGCCGCTGAAGGCCTGGATCGACAATGTCGTTCGCGTGGGCGTCACCTTCGGTTTCGACCGCACGCGTCCCGGGGCGCCGTATTGGCCCATGCTGCCGAAGAGCAAGCGGCTGATTATCCTTACCTCACGCGGCGACTATGGCTACGATCCGGGAGAACGTCTGGCGCAGATGAACCTGGTGGAGGCGGGGCTGAAGGTTCCGCTGGCCTATATCGGTCTGTTGGAAAGCGACGTCATCGCCATCGAGTACGACGAGTTCGCCGATACGCGCCTCGCCGTCTCCATCGCAGAGGCCGAGGCGGCCGTCGATCAGCTGGTCGATGGGCTGGCGGCCGGCGTTGAGCCGGTCTCCTGAACCGCCATCCCTGCCGTCACCACCAGTCGGCTTCGCGCAGGGTGCGGGCGTAGCGGCGGCTGACGGGGACGCTGAGACCGCCCTCCAGCGTCAGGGTGGCGCGGCCGTCGCCGCGGTCGACGCCGCGCACGGCGGATCGGGCTACCCACCAGCTGCGATGGGTGCGGGCGCCCTCCAGCCCCTCCAGCTCCTCGACCGCGTCGGACAGGCGCATCAGGATCAGGTCCGAGCCCCGGTCGGTGTGCAGGCGCAGATAATGATCCTCGGCCTGGACGGCGTAGAGGGTCGCGCCCCTGAGCTTCAGCGGCAGCCGGTCCAGGAAACGGACCGGATGCGGCGAAGCCGGCGCGGGGGAGGCGGGCGCGGCGTGGGTCTGGACCGGCTGGGCCCGGCCCAGGAAGACATTGACGGTGGTGACCGCCAGGGTGACGACCAGGACCGGGCCGAACAGCTGGGGCAGGGCCGCCAGCGGATAGAGTTTCTGGGCGAAGAACAGGCCGGTCGCCGCCCAGACGATGACGCTCAGGGGGCCGGTGATCACTCCGGTCATCACCGCCACCGTCAGCCAGGGGCGGTCGTCCACATCGACGAACCGTGTCACGATCCGGCTGCACAGATGGCCCCACAGCCCGCCCAGGATCATCATCAGCACCCAGTAGGCCAGGCGCTGGACATAGGGGGCGTTGGCGCTGCCGAAGGCGCCGGTGGTCGCCAGGAAGACCCCGACCAGACTGGCGACGACCAGGCCGCGCAGGAAGGTTCGGCGACGGTCGGCGGCGGGAGACGTCATGGCGGCTTTCGAAGGAGGGACGCCTGTCTGAAATCATGATTTCGGGGCCGGAGGAAGGGGCGTCCGTTCGCGAAGCCGGGGTGGTCGTTGACGCAGAACGGGAGGCGCGACCGCGAGCCGGGCTTCAGAAGCGGCGAGACACATCGCCGGAGGTTCCCCTTGTTTCGTCACGCCCGTTTCGCCCCGTCCATCGCCGCCCTGGTCCTGCTGGGCGTTCCCATTGTCGCCTATCTGGCGGCGGACGGGGGGCGGATCGCCCTGCTCGGGTTCAGTTTGCGCGCGCCGGACTTCGGCCTGCTGGCGGCGGCGCCGACCGCGATCCAGATCCATGTGGCGGCGGCCCTGACCGCCCTGGCCATCGGCATCGTGCTGCTGGCGGGGATCAAGGGGACGCGGCTGCACCGGGCGCTGGGCTGGACCTGGGTGCTGGCCATGGGGACGACGGCGGTCAGCTCGTTCTTCATCCACACGATCAACCCCGACGGGCCGGCCGGCTTGTCGTTCATCCATCTGATCAGCGGCTGGACGGTGGTGAGCCTGCCGATGGCGGTCCATGCCGCGCGGCGTCATCGGGTGCAGGCGCACCGGCGGGCGATGACGGGCATGTTCGTGGGCGGGCTGATCGTCGCCGGCGCGCTGACCTTCCTGCCCGGCCGGCTGATGTGGGCGATCTTCTTCAGCTAGCGGGGCGACATGCCGACGACGGCGCGGAAGCCGGCGGCGGCGAAGCGGACCATATAGTCGCCGGCCGTCTCCAGGTCCCCGGATCGGGCCAGGCCGCCCGACAGCCGGTCCAGACGGCCCGTCTCGCCCAGGGTCAGGGTCAGGGCGCCCGACAGATTGTGATAGCCCCAGTACAGGTCCACCTCGCTGGCGTCCGGCAGGACCACGGCGATCAGCTCGATCAGACGACGGATGGCGGGGTCGAAATAGCGGGCCATGGTCTCGCCCCCGAAGGTGGGGTTGGCGTTGGTCTGGGCCACCAGGGCGGCATAGTGTTTCCAGCCCGGCCCGCCCTTCAGCGACCATTCGAACGGCGGCCGCAGGAAGGCCTCGAGCAGGCCCTCCAGGGTCATGTCCGGCCCGGCGGCCTCGGCGTAACGATCGATGGCGGCGACGCGGTCGTCGTTCCAGACCTCGGCCCGGCGCAGGAAGACGGCGTCGAACAGGTCGCGCTTGGCCCCGAAATAGTAATGGACAAGTGCGGTGTCCACGCCCGCCTCGCGCGCCACCTCGCGGATGGTGACGCCGTAGAAGCCGTGTTTGGAGAACAGGTCCTCGGCCGCGTCCAGGATCAGGTCGCGCGTCTCGCCGGCGGCCTTGGCCTGGGCCTTGGGGGGACGGCCGCGTCGGCCGGGCCCCTGAGCCGAAGGGGCGCTGACGGCCGACTTGCGGCGCGCGGCGGCGATGGAACGGACGGCGGGGGGCGACGCGTCGGGCTTGCTCATGATCGGGAGGCTAGGCGGGCGTTCGCACCGGTGCAACGGCGCCACGCCCCGGATCGAAGCGGCGGCGCGGTGACGCGGGGAAGGGGGAGGGTTTGACAGACGGCGGAAACCGGGTCAGGTTCAGGAAAATCATTGAACGCTGAATAAATGCGTCAACGGGCTGGAAACGACAACCAAAGGGGTAGGATCATGAGACATCATGTGAAGTGCGCGCTACTGGCCGGCGCGGCTTGGGGCGTGCTGGCGGGGGCTTCCACGGCCCAGGACGCCGAGGCGGCGGCCCAGGCGGCCAATGCAGAACAGGCCAATATGGTCGAGGACATCGTCGTCACCGCCCGGCGGCGCGACGAACAGCTGAAGGACGTGCCGGTCGCGGTCTCGGCCCTCAGCGCCGAGCGTCTGGAACAGACCGGCGCGACCAATATCACGGCCCTGCAGCAGCAGACGCCGAACGCCACGGTGCAGATCGCCCGCGGCTCCAACTCGACCCTGATCAGCTTCATCCGCGGCGTGGGCCAGCAGGACCCGCTGTGGGGCTTCGAGCCCGGCGTCGGCCTCTATATCGACGACGTCTATGTGGCCCGGCCGCAGGGCGCGGTGCTGGACATCTTCGACATCTCGCGCATCGAGGTGCTGCGCGGGCCCCAGGGCACCCTGTACGGCCGCAACACCATCGGCGGGGCGATCAAATACGTCACCAAACGCCTGGGCGCCGATCCCAGCCTGACGGCGCGGGCCGAGGTCGGTTCGTATAACGAGCACAACTTCCTGCTGTCCGGCTCGGTCCCGGTCGGCGACACCTTTGCGATTGGGGGCGCGGTCGCCACCTATCAGCACGACGGCTACGGCGAGAACCTGAACACCGGCCAGGACCAGTACGACAAGGACGTCACCGCCTATCGCGCCAGCGCCGAATGGACGCCGAACGAGAACCTGTTCTTCCGACTGGCCTGGGATCGGGTCGAGGACGATTCCAGCCCCCGTCACGGCCACCGCGAAGTGAATTCGACCACCGGCGGCTATACGCCTCCGGCCAGCGAATATGACACCTACGCCGGCGTCACCGGCGAGCAGAAGGTGGTCACCGAGGGCGTGTCCTTGACCGGCGAATACCGGGTCAACGACATGCTGACCCTCAAGTCCATCACCGCCTATCGGTCGGGCGACACCTCGACCGTCATCGACTTCGACCAGACGCCGCTGCCGACCCTGGACGTGCCGGCCATCTATTCGGACGACCAGTTCACCCAGGAGTTCCAGGCCCTGTTCACCGGCGATCGCTGGTCGGGCGTGGCGGGCGTCTTCTATCTGGACGGCACCTCCTCGGGCGCCTTCGACACCATCGCGGGCAATCTGGGCCTGGCCATCGCGGCGGCGGGGTCGGTGGACACAAAGTCCTTCTCGGTGTTCGGCGACTTCAGCTACGACATCTCTGACCGGCTGCACGTCTCGCTGGGCGGGCGCTACACCAAGGACGACAAGGACGCCTCGGTCCTGCGCCTCTTCTATCTGGGCGCCACGCCGACGCCCTACACCGGCGGAGTGGCCCGGCCGATCTTCGCCACACGCACCGACTACACCGCTTCGGACAGCTTCGAGAAGTTCACGCCGCGCGCCAGCATCTCGTATGACTTCACCGAGGAGGTTACCGGCTACGCCTCGGTCAGCCAGGGCTTCAAGTCGGGCGGCTGGGACATGCGGGGCGACGCCGCCCTGGTGCCGCAGACGGTCAATGGCTACCAGCCCGAGACGGTCACCACCTATGAGCTGGGCTTGAAGGGGTCGGCCTTCGACCGGCGGATGAACTTCGCCTCGGCGGTCTTCTATTCCGACTACAAGGACCAGCAGATCACGACCCAGCAGGTGGCCACGGCCCCGGCCGTCGGCATCGCCTCGGTGGTCGACAACGCCGGCGCCTCGACCATCTACGGCTTCGAGCTGGAAGGGTCGGCCTTCCTGACCGACGACATCACCGCCAACTTCTCGCTGGGCTATCTGAAGAACGAGTTCGATGAGTTCATCACCCGGATCACGGGCACGCCGGTCGATATCTCCGACACCCGCGAGCCGCAGAACTCGCCCGAATGGTCGGCCTATTACGGCATGACCTGGCGGGGCGACATCCTGGGCGGGGAGATCCGGGTCACGCCGTCGCTGTCCTATCGCTCGGACTACCACCTGTTCGACACGCCGGACCCCATCCTGGACCAGGACGGCTATGTCCTGGCCGACGCCAGCGTGGTCTGGATCGCGCCGAGCAAACAGTGGGAGGTCGGCCTGTTCGGCCGCAATCTGACCGATGTCCGCTACAAGGTCGGGGGCTACAGCTTCCCGGGCGCGACCTACAACAACTCGATCAGCGCCTTCTACGGCCCGCCGACCACCTATTCGGCGCGCCTGACCTACCGGTTCTGATTGTCACCAAATGCCTGATGCTGGGGCGGCGGTTTTCGGGCCGCCGCCCTTTGCTTTGCAGAGACCAGACTTGGGGCTAGGCTCGCCCCAACAAGAAAAATACGCCGAGGGAAACGCCGATGACGACCGACACGCTGACGGACGCGCAGGCGCCCGCGCCGCACCGACCGGGCTACCGCTTCTATGTGCTGGCGGTGCTGATCCTGATCTACATGCTGAACTTCCTGGACCGGCAGATCATCGGCATCCTGGCCGCGCCGCTGAAGGAAGAGTTCGGCATGTCTGACAGCCAGTTCGGCCTGTTGGGGGGCATCGCCTTCGCATCGGTCTATTCGACTCTGGCCATTCCCCTGGCCTGGATGGCTGATCGGTTCAGCCGGGTCTGGATCATGACCGGAGCCCTGGCGGTCTGGTCGGGCTTCACCGCCCTGTGCGGCATGACGGGGTCGTTCGGCCAGCTGTTCCTGTGCCGTATGGGCGTGGGCGTGGGCGAGGCGGGCGGGGTCGCCCCGGCCTATTCGCTGATCGCCGACTATTTCCCGCCCCATCAAAGGGCGCGGGCCCTCGCGGCCTTCGCCTTCGGGATTCCGCTGGGCATGGCGGCGGGCACCCTGGTCGGGGGGCTGCTGGCGGCGACCTACGGCTGGCGCACGGCCTTCATCGTCGTCGGCCTGCTGGGCCTTCTGGTCGCGCCCCTGCTGAGGCTGACGGTGAAGGATCCCCAGCGCGGCGGAACCGATGCGGTCAAGACCGAGGCCCAGGTCGCCGCCCTGGCGGCGGCGCCTGCGGGCACGGACCGGGCGGGCCGGATCGCGGCCCAGGTCATGCTGGGCCTGGGCGCCGGGCTGCTGCTCCTGGCGGCGGCGAACTGGTTGCTGGGCGTGTCCCTCGGCAGTCCGCTGGTCCTGGCCTTCGGCGGCCTGCTGGCCGGGGTGATCGGCGTGTCGCTGATGGTGGCGCGGCGCACCGCCTCGGTGGTGATCCGCAAGCCCAGCTTCTGGCTGCTGGGCCTGGGCGCGGCCTCGTCCTCGGTGTGCGGCTACGGCGTCGCGGGCTGGTTGCCGCTGTTCTTCATGCGCAGCTTCGACCTGACCCTGCGTCAGACCAGCTGGTATTACGCCGGCATCGCCCTGATCGGCGGTCTGCTGGGCATCTGGCTGGGCGGGATGATCGCCGACAAGCTGTCCAAGAAGGGCAAGGGCGCCTATCCCCTGACCCCGGCCATCGCCTTCCTGATCTCGGCGCCCTGTTTCATTCTGGCGATGAACTCGCCCTGGCTGATCGGCCTGGTCCTGCCGGGCGGCGGCAGCAACACCCAGCAACTGGTCCTGGCCTTCCTGATCTTCCTGTTGCCGACCGGCCTGAACCTGGCCTGGCTGGGGCCGATCACGGCGGCGGTCCAGCATCTGGTCCCGGCGGCCATGCGGTCCACGGCCTCGGCCCTGTTCCTGCTGCTGAACAATCTGCTGGGGATCGCGGTCGGCTTCTACTATTTCGGCTGGATGAGCGACCTGCTGGCGCCCCGGTTCGGGGAAGAGAGCCTGCGGTGGGCCATCTACACCGGCATGGGCTTCTATGTGCTGGCGGCGGTCCTGCTGATCGGGGCCTCGCGGACGCTGAAGCGGGACTGGGTCGACTGAAGCTTAGACCAAAACCATGGTCGACCCCTGTTGCGCCTGCGAAGGGGCGGAGCCTATAAGCCCCGCAAACCCTTCCCAGCAAAGATTGCGGCGGTCGCCATGAACATCCACGAATATCAGGCCAAGCAGGTTCTCAAGGGCTTCGGCGCCCCGGTCGCCGAGGGCGTGCCCATCACCTCGGCCGATCAGGCCGAGGCCGCCGCCAAGCAACTGCCTGGCCCGCTCTATGTCGTGAAGTCGCAGATCCACGCCGGTGGACGCGGCAAGGGCAAGTTCAAGGAACTGCCGGCCGACGCCAAGGGCGGCGTGCGCCTGGCCTTCTCGATCGAGGACGTGGTCAAGAACGCCAAGGAAATGCTGGGCAACACCCTGGTCACCGCCCAGACGGGCGAGGCCGGCAAACAGGTCAACCGCCTCTATATCGAGGACGGCGCCGACATCGCCCGCGAACTGTACTGCTCGCTGCTGGTCGACCGTCAGTATGGCCGCGTGGCCTTCGTCGTCTCGACCGAGGGCGGCATGGACATCGAGGCCGTCGCCCATGACACGCCCGAGAAGATCCAGACCATCGTCATCGACCCCGCCACGGGCGTGACCGAAGCCGACGTCGCCGCCATCAACGCCGCCTACGGCCTGACGGGCGATGCGGCCGAAGACGGCAAGTCGCTGTTCCCGGCGCTGTACAAGGCCTTCGTCGAGAAGGACATGGCCATGCTGGAAGTGAACCCGCTGATCGTCATGGAGAACGGCCGTCTGCGCGTCCTGGACGCCAAGGTCAGCTTCGACGGCAACGCCCTGTTCCGCCATGAAGACATGCGCGCCCTGCGCGACGAGACCGAAGAGGACGCCAAGGAAATCGAAGCCTCCAAGTGGGACCTCGCCTATGTCTCGCTGGACGGCAACATCGGCTGCATGGTCAACGGCGCCGGCCTGGCCATGGCGACGATGGACATCATCAAGCTGTACGGCAAGGAGCCGGCCAACTTCTGCGACGTCGGCGGCGGCGCCGGCAAGGAGAAGGTCGCTGCGGCCTTCAAGATCATCACCGCCGACCCGAACGTCCAGGGCATCCTGGTCAACATCTTCGGCGGCATCATGAAGTGCGACGTCATCGCCGAGGGCGTCGTCGCCGCGGTGAAGGAAGTCGGCCTGAAGGTGCCGCTGGTCGTGCGCCTGGAAGGCACCAACGCCGAACTGGGCAAGAAGATCCTGAACGAGTCGGGTCTGACCATCCAGGCCGCCGATGATCTGGACGACGCCGCCCAGAAGATCGTCGCGGCGGTCGGCTAGGTCCGGCGGCTCGCCCCCAGGCGGACGTCGTCGATGGCCGTGTTCGAAGTCGTCGCCATGGCCCTGGCGCCGGAGCGGCATGTCGCGGCCTTCGTCGATCACTTCCGCCGCAAGGGGGCCGCGCGCGTTCGCGTCTATTTCGACGGCGCGGCCGCGCCGGCGCCGGACGCCGTGGGCTTGGCTGAAGGCGAGCTGATCGTCTGTGACGACGCCTTCTGGTCCGCCCTTGGCGGTCGGCCGGCGACGGTCGAGGATCGGCAAAGGGTCGTCTATGGCGCCGCCTATCGCAGCCTGGCCGCCGACTGGCTGCTGGTCGTCGATATAGACGAGCGGCTGTTCGGCGCGGTCTCGCCGGCCGCCGTGCTGGAGGCGGTTCCGGCCGACTATGAGTCCGTCATCTTCGAGACCGTCGAGGCGGTCTGGCGATCCGGGGACGATCTCAATCTGGAATACGGGGCCAGTCTGGCCCGCAAGTCCTACAGCGGGCCGTTCTGGTCCGAGCTGAGCAATGGCCTCTATCCGGGCGCCGGCAAGTTCTTCGTCCGGGGACTGCTGGGCCACCATATGGGCAAGCACGCCGTGCGGCGCGGCCTGGCCGACATCACCGTCTGCATCCACGAATCCAAGCGGGCGGGGGTTCCGTTGAAGGCCGCCCGCGCCCGCGACCCCGGCGATGGCGGTCGAGCCTGGCTGCTCCATTATGACGCCATCAGCCTGGACGGCTGGCGCGCCAAATGGGATCGACGGCTGGCTGCCGGCGATACGGCCGAGTGCGGCCGTCGCCGAAGACGACAGCAGACTGACTACGCCGAGGCGCGGGCCGCGGGCCGGGAGGCCGTGCTGTTCGAGAGGCTGTACGCCCTGACGCCGGTTCAGGCCTGGATTCTGCGGCGGCTGGGATTGGTGCTCGATATTCCGAGCCCCTGCTGGCCGACAAGGGACTGACTTGCCCCGTCTCGCTCCACGGCCTATGTGTTCCACATAACCCGTGTAGGCCGATGACCCGCAACCTGACCCTCGCCATCGACGACGACCTGCTCGACAAGGTGCGGGTTCTGGCCGCCATGAAGCGGACCAGCGTCAACGAGATGGTGCGCGGCTTTCTGACACGGCTGGTCGAGCAGGAGACCTCCAAGGACGAGGCGCGCGAGGCGCTGCTGAAACTGATCGACGAATCCGAAGGCCGCGGAGGCGAGGGTTGGCGTCCCCCCGCACGGGAAGAAACCTACAGCGGAGACCCTCGGTTTGATCGCGAGTTCTGAGGTCTTTCTCGACACCAATATTCTGCTCTACGCCGCTCTTGGTCGCGACCATGCGGGGCATAGGTGGGAGCGTGCGCGCGAGATCGTGCTGACCGAGGACTATTGCACCTCGGGCCAGGTGCTCGCCGAATTCTACAACAACGCCACGCGCAAGGGCGCGCCGCCGCTTTCGTCGGACAAGGCCCGCGAATGGGTCCGCGTCGTCGCCATGAAGCCCTGCCAGCCGATCACGCCGGAGGTGGTGGTCGCGGGCGTCGACAACGCCCGCCGCTATCAGCTGTCCTACTGGGACGGCGCCATCATCGCCGCCGCCGAGCGGCTGGGCGCCAAGGTGCTCTATTCCGAAGTTCTCACTCACGGTCAGACCTACGGGTCGGTCCGCGTCGAAAACCCCTTCCTCTCCGCCTAGCCAAAGAAGCGAGACCCCATGTCCATCCTCGTCAACAAAGACACCAAGATCATCGTCCAGGGCCTGACCGGCAAGACCGGCGGCTTCCACACCGAACAGGCCCTGGCCTATCACGGCACCAAGATGGTCGCCGGCGTGCACCCGACCAAGGGCGGCACGAATTGGACGGGTTCGCACGGCGAAACCCTGCCCATCTACGCCTCGGTCGCCGAAGCCAAGGACGCCACGGGCGCCGACGCCTCGGTGATCTATGTCCCGCCGTCGGGCGCCGCCGCCGCCATCATCGAGGCCATCGACGCCGAGATCCCCTTCATCACCTGCATCACCGAGGGCATTCCGGTGCTGGACATGGTCAACGTCAAGCGCCGCCTGGAAGGCTCCAAGTCGCGCCTGCTGGGTCCGAACTGCCCGGGCATCCTGACGCCGGACGAGTGCAAGATCGGCATCATGCCGGGCAATATCTTCAAGAAGGGCTCGGTCGGCATCGTGTCGCGTTCGGGCACCCTGACCTATGAGGCCGTGTTCCAGACCACCAACGAAGGCCTGGGCCAGACCACGGCCGTCGGCATCGGCGGCGACCCGGTCAAGGGCACCGAGTTCATCGACGTGCTGGAACTGTTCCTGGCCGACCCGGAAACCACCTCGATCATCATGATCGGCGAGATCGGCGGCGGCGCCGAAGAAGACGCCGCCCAATTCCTGATCGACGAAGCCAAGAAGGGCCGCAAGAAGCCGATGGCCGGCTTCATCGCGGGCCGCACGGCTCCGAAGGGCCGCACCATGGGCCACGCCGGCGCCGTCGTCTCGGGCGGCAAGGGCGATGCGGAATCCAAGATCGCGGCGATGGAAGCCGCCGGCATCCGCATGTCGGAATCGCCGGCCCGCCTGGGCAAGACCCTGGTGGAAGTGCTGAAGGGCTGATCGCTCGAACCTCTCCCTCCCCCGGCGGGGGAGGGGCGTCGCGTCAACGCCGGGGTGGGGGCGGCCAAGCTGGGTCGCGCCTGTCGGGGGAAGGAAGGTCTGTGGGGCGTCGCCTTGCCCGCCCCACCCGGCTCCGCTTCGCTTCGCCCCCCTCCCCCGTGGGGGAGGGAGAATGAAAAATGCCGGTCTCGGCAGGATTGGACGCCCCCGGTTTCGGCCGGGGGCGTTTTTCTTTGCGCCTGCGACCAATTTCTCACCGAATTGCCCCGTTTCGGTCATGACCCATAAGGAAAGCACGCCTATATGACGGGCGCGCCCCTCACGGAGATGTGTCCGGCGGGGCCCAAGGGATAGCGAGAACAATGGCGGACGATGCGGGTCGGCTGAACCAGGTCTTTGCCGAGACCTCTTTCCTCTACGGGTCCAATGCGGCCTATATCGAGGAGCTGCACGAGAAGTGGGCCAATGATCCCGGCTCGGTCTCGGCGGAATGGAAAGCCTTCTTCGACCAGTTGCGCGACAACGCCGCCAGCGTGAAGGCCTCGGCCGAGGCCGGCGCCTGGGGGCGCGGAACCGCCACCGAGCCCAATGAGGCGAACGCCGTGTTCGACGGCCGCTGGCCGGCGCCCAAGCCCGACCCCAAGAAGCCCGGCGGCGCGCCGACGCCTGCAGCGGCCAAGGCCGCGCCGGCCGAGGTTTCAGGCGACGCGATCCGCGCCGCCGCCCATGATTCCATTCGCGCCCTGATGCTGATCCGCAGCTATCGCGTGCGCGGCCACCTGCAGGCCAAGCTGGACCCGCTGGGCATCGAACAGCCGGTCGAAAACCCGGAACTGACGCCGGAATTCTATGGTTTCAGCGCCGCCGACATGGATCGTCCGATCTTCCTGGACGGGGTCTTGGGGCTTCAGACGGGCACGATCCGCCAGGTGCTGGACCTGCTGAAGCGCACCTACTGCGGCAATATCGGCATCCAGTACATGCATATCGCCGAGCCGGAGGAGAAGTCCTGGCTGCAGCAGCGGTTCGAAGGTCCGGACAAGTTCGAGCAGAACGCCTTCACCAAGGAAGGCAAGCTGGCCATCCTGAACAAGCTGATCGAGGCCGAGGGCTTCGAACGCTTCCTGCACAAGCGTTTCCCCGGCACCAAGCGGTTCGGCCTGGACGGCGGCGAGGCCATGGTCCCGGCGCTGGAGCAGGTGATCAAGCGCGGCGGCAATCTGGGCGTCGACGAGGTCGTGCTGGGCATGGCCCACCGCGGCCGCCTGAACGTGCTCGCCGCCGTCATGGGCAAGCCCTACAAGGTCATCTTCCACGAGTTTCAGGGCGGTTCGGCCGTGCCCAGCGACATCGAGGGCTCGGGCGACGTCAAATATCACATGGGCGCCAGCTCGAACCGCGAGTTCGACGGCAACCACGTCCACCTGTCGCTGACCGCCAACCCGTCGCACCTTGAAATCGTCAACCCGGTGGTGCTGGGCAAGGCGCGCGCCAAACAGGCGTTCGACATCCGCGAGGCCAACGCCGGCAAGCCCGAGGCCGAATGGGCGCTGGACCGTTCCAAGGTCGTGCCCCTGCTGATCCACGGCGACGCCGCCTTCGCCGGCCAGGGCGTGGTGGCCGAATGTTTCGCCCTGATGGGGCTGAAGGGCTACCGCACCGGCGGCACCCTGCATTTCGTCATCAACAACCAGATCGGCTTCACCACCAGCCCGCGGAACTCGCGCTCGTCGCCGTACCCGTCTGATGTTGCGCTGATGGTCCAGGCGCCGATCTTCCACGTGAACGGCGATGATCCCGAAGCGGTCGTCTTCGCCGCCAAGGTGGCCACCGAATACCGCCAGAAATTCCACAAGGACGCGGTGGTGGACATGTTCTGCTATCGCCGGTTCGGCCACAACGAAGGCGACGATCCGACCTTCACCCAGCCGCTGATGTATTCGAAGATCCGCGCCCAGCCCTCGACCCGCGAACTGTATTCGCAGCGTCTGGTCGCCGAGGGCGTGCTGACGCAGGCCGAGGTGGACGCCGAGATTGCGCGGTTCGACACCTTCCTTGACGACCAGTTCGAGGCCGGCAAGACTTGGTCCGCCGAGAAGGCCGACTGGCTGGACGGCCAGTGGCAGGGCTTCCAGTCGCCCAAGGACGAACTGCGCGGCGAGACCGCGGTGCCCCTGGCCAAGCTGACCGACCTGGGCCACCGCCTGACGACCATCCCCAACAGCGTCGACATGCACAAGACGCTGAAACGGGTCATCGACGGCCGGCGCGAGGCCATCACCTCGGGCGAGGGCCTGGACTGGGCCACGGCCGAGAGCCTGGCCTTCGCCTCGCTGGTGGACGAAGGCTTCCCGGTTCGCCTGTCGGGCCAGGATTCGGTGCGCGGCACCTTCTCGCAGCGCCATTCGGGCATCATCGATCAGACGACCGAAGAGCGTTACATCCCGCTGAATAACCTCCGCGAAGGCCAGGCCAACTACGAGGTCATCGACTCGGCCCTGTCGGAAGAGGCGGTGCTGGGCTTCGAGTACGGCTATTCGCTGGCCGACCCCAACACCATGGTCATGTGGGAAGCCCAGTTCGGCGACTTCGTGAACGGCGCCCAGGTGGTGATCGACCAGTTCATCAGCTCGGGCGAACGCAAATGGCTGCGGATGAGCGGCCTGACCATGCTGCTGCCGCACGGCTATGAAGGCCAGGGACCGGAACACTCGTCGGCCCGCCTGGAGCGGTTCCTGCAGCAGTGCGCCGAAGACAATATGCAGGTCGCCAACTGCACCACCCCGGCCAACTATTTCCACATCCTGCGTCGCCAGATGCACCGGCCGTTCCGCAAGCCGCTGATCCTGATGACGCCCAAGAGCCTGCTGCGTCACAAGAAGGCGGTCTCGTCGATGAAGGATCTGGCGGAGGGTTCGTCCTTCCACCGCGTCCTGCACGACGACGCCCAGACCCGCCCCGACGTCGCCGGGATCAAGATCAAGGCCGACAAGGCGATCCGCCGCGTCATCCTGTGCTCGGGCAAGGTCTATTACGACTTGCTGGACGCCCGCGAGAAGAAGGCCAAGGACGGCCAGGCGGTGGACGACGTCTATATCCTGCGCCTTGAACAGTTCTATCCGTGGCCGATCCAGTCGCTGCGCAAGGAACTGGCCCGCTTCCCGAAGGCGGAAGTGGTCTGGTGCCAGGAAGAGCCGAAGAACATGGGCGGCTGGACCTTCGTCGATCCGTGGCTGGAGCTGACTCTCGACAAGCTGGACGTCGCCTCCAAGCGCGCCCGCTACGTCGGCCGTCCCGGTTCCGCCTCGACGGCGGCCGGCCTGATGAGCCGCCACCTGAAGGAACTCGAGACCTTCACCAACGAAGCCTTCGCCTGATACACCTCACCGAATACTCCCAAAGAGACAGCTGGACCCGACATGGCCGACATCCTGACCCCCGCCCTCGGTGAATCCGTCACCGAGGCCACCATCGCGAAATGGACCAAGAAGGTCGGCGACGCGGTCAAGAAGGACGAACTGCTCGTCGAACTGGAGACCGACAAGGTCTCGCTGGAAGTGGTGGCCCCGGCCGACGGCGTCCTGGGCGTCATCAACGCCGCCGAGGGCGACACCGTCGTGCCGGGCACGGTCCTGGGTTCGGTGACCGAAGGCGGCGCGGCCGCCGCTGCGGCTCCGGCCCCGGCCCCAGCCAAGGCCGCCAAGGCCGAGGCTAAGGCGGCGCCCGCCACCGCTGCGTCCAGCATCGACATCACCGTGCCGGTGATGGGCGAAAGCGTCGCCGAGGGCTCTATGGGCAAGTGGCTGAAGAAGAGCGGCGACGCCGTCAAGAAGGACGAACTGCTGGTCGAGATCGAGACCGACAAGGTCGCGGTCGAAGTGTCGGCCCCGGCGGACGGCGTGCTGACCATCGCCGCCGACGAGGGCGCGACCGTCACCCCCGGCCAGAAGATCGGTTCGGTTTCGGGTTCGGGCGCAGCCGCTTCGGCTCCGGCCGCCGCTGCCCCGGCGCCCGCCGCCGCTCCGGCCAACACCGGCTCGGCCCAGGTCTCGGGCGGCAAGAACGACACCCTGTCGCCGGCCGTCCAGCGCGTCGTCGCCGAAAACAATCTGGACCCGAAGGCCATCGCCGCCACCGGGCCCAAGGGCAATATCACCAAGGCTGACGCCATCGCCGCCATCGGTCAGGCCGCCCCGGCTCCGGCCGCCGCCGCCGCGCCTTCGGCCCCGCGCGCCGTCGGCCCGCGCGAAGAGCGGGTGAAGATGACGCGCCTGCGTCAGACCATCGCCCGTCGCCTGAAGGAATCGCAGAACACGGCCGCCCAGCTGACCACCTTCAACGAGGTGGACATGACCAATGTCATGGCCCTGCGCGCCCAGTACAAAGAGGTGTTCGAGAAGCGCCACGGCGTGAAGCTGGGCTTCATGTCCTTCTTCACCAAGGCCGTGGTTGCGGCCCTGCACGAGATTCCGGCCGTCAACGCCGAGATCGACGGCACGGACATCATCTACAAGAACCACTATGACATCGGCGTCGCCGTCGGCACCGAAAAGGGTCTGGTGGTTCCGGTGCTGCGCGACGCCGACACCCTGAGCCTGGCGGGCATCGAAAAGGGCATCGGCGCCCTGGGCAAGGCCGCCCGCGACGGCGCCCTGACCATGGACCAGCTGCAGGGCGGCACCTTCACCATCACCAACGGCGGCACCTATGGGTCGCTGATGTCGACGCCGATCCTGAACGCCCCGCAGTCGGGCATCCTGGGCATGCACAACATCGTCCAGCGCCCGATGGCCATCAACGGCGAGGTCAAGATCCGTCCGATGATGTACCTGGCCCTCAGCTATGATCACCGCATCGTCGACGGCAAGGAAGCCGTGACCTTCCTGGTCCGCATCAAGGAACTGCTGGAAGACCCGCAGCGGGCCCTGCTGGACCTGTAAGAGACGGAAAGGCGGCGAGGTTCTCGTCGCCTTTTTCTTTCCCGACGAGGCCGATCATGCTGACCCTCTATACCGCCCCCGGATCCTGCAGCCGGGCCAGCCATATCGCGCTGGAAGAGTCCGGCCTGGCGTTCGAAGCCCGGCTGGTCGACTTCGCCCAGGGGGACCAGCGCCGGCCCGAGTTTCTGGCGATCAACCCCAAGGGGCGGGTTCCGGCTCTGGTGACCGATCAGGGCGTCCTGACCGAAAGCCCGGCCATTCTGGCCTATATCGCCGCCCTCGCTCCGCAGGGTCTGCTGGCGCCCGTCGAGCCCTTCGCTCTTGCGCGGATGCAGGCCTTCAACCTCTATCTGGCCTCGACTGTCCACGTCGCCCACGCCCATGGCCGCCGGGCCTCGCGCTGGAGCGATGACGCTGCGGCCCAGGCCTCGATGGCGGCCAAGGTGACGCAGAACATGCGGGACTGTTTCGCGCTGATCGAGGACGGTCTGGCCCAGAGCGGAGACAGCGACTGGGTGATGGGCGACGCCTATTCCGTCGCAGACCCCTATCTGTTCACCTTCACCGGCTGGCTGGAAGGCGACGGCGTGGATGTGGCCGAGTTTCCGAACGTACGCGCCCATTACGACCGGATGGGCCGTCGTCCGGCGGTCGTTCGGGCGCTCCAGGCCGAGCAGACGCGCGCAGCCTGAGATATCATCGGTTGTGTCTCGTTTGCGCCGGTTGGACCTTTTCAGCCGACTAAGGGGTTTTCCGCACTTACGGCCCGGGCGGGAATGACGCCTTATTCCCGCCATGGATTGGGCAGCGCGCGCGATAGGGGTGTTCTACGTCTTGGGCGGGCTGATGCTTCTGTATCAGGCCTGGCTCAACTGGCGTTTGCAGCGTGCATTGTCGGGGCTGATCCCGGTGTCCGTCACCGACCAGGTCGGGGACGGGGTGATTGCTCTGGGCGCCATGCTGGTCCTGGCCTCAGGCGCGGCCCTGGCGGCGCTCAGCGGCTGGGCGGTCGCGGCCTTCCTGGCCGGGTGGACGATCCAGGCCCTGTATCTGCTGTGGAATGATCGCGCCGTCCGCATCGCCGAGCCCACGGCCCTGAGCGGCCGTCGCCGGTCGGTCCACGCCTTCGCCGGCTATACAGCCGTCACGGCCCTGGTGCTGTGCCTGCCCATGCTGGGCGTGCTGGGCTGATCAGCTGAACTCGGCCTCGAGATCCGCCAGGCGTGCGGCCTGGTCTTCGGCGATCAGGGCGTTCAGCATGGGGTCCAGGTCGCCTTCCAGGATCTGGGGCAGGCTGTGCAGGGTCAGGCCGATCCGGTGGTCGGTCACCCGGCCTTGCGGGAAATTGTAGGTGCGGATCCGCTCGGACCGGTCGCCCGACCCGACCTGGGACTTGCGCGAGTCGGCGCGGGCCAGATCCTTGGCCTGGCGCTGCATGTCGTACAGGCGGACCCGCAGGTTCTTCATCGCCTTGTCGCGGTTCACGTGCTGCGACTTCTCGGAGCTGGTGGCCACGATTCCGGTCGGAAGGTGGGTGATCCGCACGGCCGAGTCGGTCTTGTTGACGTGCTGACCGCCCGAGCCGGAGGCGCGGAAGGTGTCGATGCGGATGTCCTTTTCCAGGATTTCGATCTCGACGTCCTCGACCTCGGGCAGGACGGCGACGGTGGCGGCCGAGGTGTGGATGCGGCCTCCGGCCTCGGTCGTCGGCACCCGCTGGACGCGGTGGACGCCGCTCTCGAACTTCAGCCGGCCGAACACCCCGTCGCCGGTGACGGTGGCGATGATCTCCTTGTAGCCGCCGGCGTCCCCTTCGGTCGCCGAATCCAGCTCGATCCGCCAGCCGCGCGTGGCGGCGTAGCGCGAATACATGCGGAACAGGTCGCCGGCGAACAGGGCCGCCTCGTCGCCGCCGGTGCCGGCGCGGACTTCCAGCACGGCCGAGGCGTTCTCGTCGGCGTCGCGCGGGGCCAGCAGCAGGGCGACGTCGTGTTCCATCTGCGGCAGGCGTTCGGTCAGGTCGCGCAACTCGTCCTGGGCCATGGCGGCCATTTCGGGATCGGCGGCCATGACCTCCAGATCGGCCATCTCGGCGCGGAGTCGGGCCAGACCCTGGACCGCGTCGGCGACGGGCTTCAGCTCGGCGTGCTCCTTGGACAGGCGGACGATCTCGACGCCGTCCGTCGCCGCACCCATGCGGGCCTCCACCTCGTGGAAACGGTCGAGCACCTGATCGAGACGGGCCTGGGGCAGACGCAAGGGGGCAATCCTGGAGAAAGGGAGGGCCGTCCTTAGCGCGCCGAGGGGCGCGATGTCGATTGTCGGCGGGGACCACGGTCGGCGCCGGGATTGTGATTTTGGATAACGATGGCGTCAGAGGCGCTTACGCCGAGGGTTCCAAACGACTAGCTGACGGCCGATCAGCCGTGAGGAGGACGTCATGTTCGATCGCCCGCCGCCGTCGAAGCCTGTCGCCCAGGCCGCCGACGCGACTCCGGACGGCGCCGACAGCGTGGAACGGCTGTGCCGCCTGTATGACGCGCGTCTCACCGCGGCGGGCGGCCGTCTGTCGCCGGACGATGCGCGCGACCTGAAGACCATGGCGGGCCTCTATGGCCTGGATAGCGACCGGCCGGCGGTCGAGGTCTGGCGCGATCTGCGCCGGGTCATCGTGGCCCAGACATCCGGTTCCGCTGAAGGGGCCGCGCCCCGGCCGGCCGAGATCGCCGTCGTGGGGGGCGATCTGGAGCCCCTGACCCTTCTGGTGGTCGAGGATGACGCCGAGGTGGCCGCCGACCTGACCGAACTGTTGACCGAGGCCGGGCACAGGGTGGTGGGCCCGTTCCACAGCGCGGCGGCGGCCGAGGCTGCGGCGGCCCTGCACGCCATCGACGGCGCCCTGCTGGACATCAATCTGTCCGGCGCCACGACCGGGGGCGAATTGGCCGAGGTTCTGACGCGGCGCTGGGACATTCGGGTGATCTTCATTTCCGGCGACGCTGAGGCCGCAAGCCGTTACGCCCCCCTCGCCGAGGCCCTGGTGCTGAAACCCTATACCGGTCCGCAAATCCTGGCGGCGGCGGCCCGGCTGGCCCGGCCGGGATGAGGTCGGGCCGGACGGCGAACGGCGTCTTGCGTCCGGCGCGCGGTCGCGCGATCACGGACCATGCTGTCGAACCGGTCCCGCTACGCCCTGCGCGCCATGATCCATCTGGCCGGCCTGCCGGGCGGCGGCCCCGCCACCATCGGCGAGATCGCCGAGGCAGCCACGGCGCCGCGCAAATTCCTAGAAGCCATACTTCTGGATCTGCGTCGTCAAAATCTGCTGGTGTCCAAGCGGGGGCGGACCGGAGGCTACGCCCTGGCGGCGCCGGCCGAGACCATCAGTTTCGCCGATGTGATCCGGGCGCTGGAAGGCCCCCTGGCCCTGGCGCCCTGCGCGTCGCGCACCGCCCACGGGCCTTGCGAGACCTGTCCGGACGTCGAGACCTGCCCGTTGCAGCCGGTCCTGCAGGATGGGCGCGACGCCGTCGCCGCGGTGTTCGAGGCGCGAAGCCTTCTGCAAGCCGCGTCGAATCCTTCTCCTATTGACCCAGTAGGAAAATAACACGCACCGTCGGGCGGATTTTCAGGGGCGGCCATGCAAGATTTCCTCGTCTTTCTCCTCGTCGGTTTCCTGGCCCAGTCCGTCGATGGGGCCCTGGGCATGGCTTACGGCGTCATCTCCTCGACGGTTCTGCTGTCGTTCGGCGTGCCCCCTGCGACAGCTTCGGCCAGCGTCCATGCCGCAGAGGTCTTCACCACGGCGGCGTCGGCCGGATCTCACACGGTCAACAAGAATGTGAACTGGAAACTGTTCGTGCCCCTGGCCATGGGCGGGGTGGTGGGCGGCTGCCTGGGAGCCTTTGTCCTGACCAGCATCGACGGCGACCTGGTCAAGCCCTGGATCACCGCCTACCTGGCGATCATGGGGGGCGTGATCATCTGGCGCGCGACCCGCCAGACTCGCGCGCGGATCTTCCCGGTCAGGTTCGCGGGGCCGCTGGGCGTGGTCGGCGGGTTCTTCGACGCCATCGGCGGCGGCGGCTGGGGGCCGACGGTCACGACGACCCTGGTGGGGTCGGGGGGCGATCCGCGCGCCGCGATCGGCACCACCAATACGGCGGAGTTCTTCGTCACCTCGGCCATTTCGGCGACCTTCCTGGCCGCCCTGCTGACCGGTCACTGGGCGGACGCCAAAGGCGTCGCCACCCACGCCGCCTCCATCCTGGGCCTCATCCTGGGCGGTCTGATCGCCGCGCCCTTCGCCGGGGTGATCGCGCGGATCGCGCCCCGTCGGATCCTGACCTATGGCGTCGGGGCCGTTGTGTTGCTGTCCGCCGGCTATCAGGCCCTGCGGCTGTTCAGAGTGATCTGAGACGAAAGGCGACGGCGGGTCGGGGCCCGCCGTCGCCGTGGTCGTCCTTTGATCCGATCAGCGCGCGCGGGCGCGGAAGCGGGTCAGGAATTCCTTGATGTTTTCGCGGATCGAGGCTTCGTTGGCCATCCGAAGACGTTCCACGCCCATGAAGGCCTGACCCATGGTCGCTGTGCCGGTCGCCGCCACCGTTTCGTCGAAGACGGAACGGTCGGCTCGCATCACGGTATAGCGAACCTGGCTGGTCACAGACATGTCAAAGCCGGCCATCGGCTGTTTCAGGTCGATCAAGGATGCGGAGATCGTCATGGGCTGACCTTCGGTCCCCATATAGCCGGCGGCCGCTAAGGAGCCTTCCAGCGCGGTCTTGAAGTCCGCATTCGAAACCTCGGAGGTCCACATCGGATTGGTGTTCTGGCCGCCGGAAACCGTGACTGTCGTCACCGACCGATAGCCGAGATCGCCGGGCGCCGCCGTGAGGCCCGATGTCGCCGGCAAGGTCATGAGCGCGGGGTTGGACGGGCTGGCGCAGGCCGCGACGCCCATCAGGGCGCCCAGAGCGGCGGCGGCGGCGAGACGACGGATCATTATTCGCCTCCGGCTGCGGCTGCGGCGGGCGGCGTCGCGACGGGGGCCTGGGCTGCGGCCGCTTCTTCGGCCGGGGTGCGCAGGGTCACGATCAGCGGATTGGGCTTCAGATCATTCATGGCGCCGGAGGTGGCGTCGATCGCCCCGCCGATGATGCCGCCGATCAGGATGTTGCCGGCCATGGCCGTGCCGCCCGCGCCGGAGACGCTGCTGGTGATGTCATGGGTCTGGGCGACGTAGCCGTCCTTGGACACGGTGATGCGGAAGGCGTCCTTGCGCGGCATGCGGAAGGTGCAGGGCGTCGCCTGGCATTCGAAGCCGTTCGACGTGCTGACCTGGGCGCCGGGCGGGGTGCTCTGGACGGAGAATTGCTGACTGGAGCCACGCGTCACGGTGGCGCAGGCGGGCAGCGACATCGCCACGCAGGCAAGCATGAGCAAGCGCACGCCGAAACGTGCGGAATTTTTGGAAATCATAAAGCCCCTCAGTGGATTAAGGTTCAGCCTCCCCAGGCGAACCAACGGCAGAGGTTGCACTTCCGACACGATCGGTCAATCACTCAGGCGTGAATTTCATCAAACCTTGTGCAACCTCGGGGGGGGGGAGTCTATTCCGCCGCCTGAAGCTCCGCCGCCCGGGCCGCGTCCAGTTCGGCGGCCTTCTGCTCGACCAGGTCGACGATGTGGTCGATCATGCCGTCGTTGGCCTGTTTGTGGGCGATCTTGCCGTTCAGATAGATCATGCCGGCGCCCTTGCCGCCGCCGGTGAAGCCGATGTCGGTATAGAGGGCCTCGCCCGGGCCGTTCACGACGCAGCCGATGACCGACAGGCTCATCGGCGTCGAGATGTGGGCCAGCTTCTCTTCCAGCAGGGTCACGGTCTCGATGACGTTGAAACCCTGACGCGCGCAGGACGGGCAGGCGATGATGTTGACGCCCCGGTGGCGCAGGCCCAGCGACTTCAGGATGTCGAAGCCGACCTTGATCTCCTCGACCGGATCTGCGGCCAGGGAGACGCGGATGGTGTCGCCGATGCCGGCCCACAGCATCGAGCCCATGCCGATGGCCGATTTGATCGTGCCGGTGCGCAGCGGCCCGGCCTCGGTCACGCCCAGGTGCAGCGGGCAGTCGATGGCCTCGGCCAGCTGCTGATAGGCGGCGACGGTCAGGAAGGGGTCGGACGCCTTCACCGAGATCTTGAACTCGTGGAAGTCGTGGTCCTGAAGGATGCGGGCGTGGTTCAGGGCGCTCTCGACCATGGCGTCGGGGCAGGGCTCGCCGTATTTCTCCAGCAGCTCCTTTTCCAGCGAGCCGGCGTTGACGCCGATCCGCATCGAGCAGCCGTGGTCCTTGGCGGCCTGGATGACGTCGCGGACGCGGTCGGCGCTGCCGATATTGCCCGGATTGATGCGCAGGCAGGCGGCGCCGGCCTGGGCCGCCTCGATGCCGCGCTTGTAGTGGAAATGGATGTCGGCGACCAAGGGGACCTTGGCCTCGCGGGCGATGGTCTTGAAGGCCTCGGTCGATTCCACGTCGGGGCAGGAGACGCGGACGATGTCGGCGCCGGCCTCTTCCAGCTGACGGATCTGGTCAATCGTCGCCGCCGCGTCGGACGTCGGCGTATTGGTCATCGACTGCACGCTGATCGGGGCGTCGCCGCCCACGAGGACGGAGCCCACGCGGATCTGGCGGCTTTTGCGGCGCTCAATATGGCGCCAGGGTCGGACGTGGGTGTGGTCGCTCATCACGGGCTCATATAGGCCGAAGACGGCGTCAGGGCCACGGGGGCGACGATCAGTTTGTCGCCGCGACGGGGGGAGGGGCGGGTTGAGCGGCTTGTTGGGCCGCCCGCACGGCCTGAGCCTGCGCCACGCGGCGGGCCTGGTCCTCCGCCACCTGGCGGGCTGCCTGTTCTGCGCGGCTGTTCAACTGGGCCAGGGGCGTCAGGACAGCCGGCAGGATGCCGCCGTGTTCGCCGTTCAGATAGACGTCAAAGGCCGCCGGATCCGATACATCGATGGTGGCGCTGACGCCCATCGGCGCGCGCCAGGCCTCGCCGGCGGCCATCTGGCGGGCGAACAGGGCCTGACCGTCCCCCAGCCGAACGACCAGGGCGCCGGCCTTCTTGGCCTGGATCACCACCTGGGAGGCGGTGGCGGGGGCGCCATAGACGGCGCCGCGTGGGTTGAAGGCCTTTTGCACGGGGGCGTTGTTGGCCGCCGCCGTCGCCGCCAGCACCGCAGGATCATTGGGATCGATCCCGGTCAGCTCGGCCTCCAGGCCGGGCGTGATGTAGAGGGCCGGCGTGGTCTGGTCCAGCGGTGCGGCGCGGGGCGCGCTGAGGTCGATCAGACCGTTCTGACCGGGCACGTCCCCCAGGGTCCAGCTCTCGGGCACGGCGGCGATGTCGGAGGCGCGCGGCGCCTTCATCAGATTGATGCGCTGGAAGACATTCCATCCGACGATGGCCAGGGCGGCCACGGCGACGACCGCGATGATCCGCGGCGAATAGCGTTTCACATCCTCAAAGGCGATGCCGATGGGCGCCTTCAACGGAGCCGAGGTGTCGGGGCTGTCGCGCTTGAACCGTTCGACGGCCAATTGCTCGTCGAGGCCCAGGGCGGCTGCATAGCCACGCACATAGCCGATGGCGAAAACCCGAGAGGGCAGGGAGGACCAGTCGTTCTGCTCCAGAGCGGTCAGGAACCGCGAATGGACCTTGGTTTCGGCGGACAGATCCGCCAGGGACTTGCCGGACGACTCGCGCGCCCGGCGCAGGCCGTCGCCCAGAGTCACGGACTCTGCGATGGAGGGCGCAATGTCCTTCCAATCAGGATGAGCCTTGAACTCGTCGGGGGCTTGCCCCGCATCCAGCGCCATGACGCCTGACCCCACACTCGGAACGGCTTGAAGCCGCTCCGTACTCGAAACGGACCCGTCCGGTAGCATGTCTTCGTGACTGGACTCGCCTCCCCCCGGAGGCAGTCCTGATGCGTCCTGTGGATAAACCATAATGCCCGCCCCATCAACGGCGATTCCCAAAACGGAACGCGCGCGAAGACTCTCAGACGGCGATGTTCAACTTCCGCGCCAGGGATTCGATCTCGTTGCGCACCGAGCCGGTCGAGAGATTCAGCAGATTGTTCAGGCCCCGGCGCGCCGCCGTCAGGTCCGCGGACAGGATCATCCGCTTGACCGGGCCGACGCCGCCGGCCGGGGCCGACAGGCGGGTGAAGCCCAGGGTGATCAGGGCGAAGGCCTCCAGCGGCCGGCCCGCCAGTTCGCCGCAGATCGACACCGGGGTGCCGGTGTCGGCGCAGGCCTTCTGGATGGTCTGCAGGGCGCGCAGGGTGGGCGGCGACAGGGGATCGTAGCGGTCCGAGACCAGGGGATTGGTCCGGTCGGCGGCGTACATGTACTGGAACAGGTCGTTGGTCCCGATCGAGACGAAGTCGGTCAGGGGCAGAAGCGCGTCGAGGTGCCACAGCAGCGACGGGCATTCGACCATGGCCCCGACGCGCAGCAAGGCGGGCAGGGCGCGGCCGCGCCGCTTGGCCCAGGCGCATTCGACGTCGACCAGTTCGCGCGCGGCGCGGAACTCGTCCACCGTGGCGATCATCGGGAACATGACGCGCAGCTCTCGACCCGCCGCCGCCGTCAGCAGGGCCCGAAGTTGCATCCGTAACAAAGACGGCCGGTCCAGGCCCAGGCGTATGGCGCGGCGGCCCAGGGCGGGGTTCTCCTCCCGCTCGGCCTCCAGATAGGGCAGGACCTTGTCGCCGCCGATGTCCAGGGTGCGGAAGGTGACGGGCCGGTCGCCGGCGGCGTCCAGCACCAGCTTGTACAGGGCCGTCTGGGCGTTCAGCCGGGGCAGCTCGTCCGAGACCATGAACTGGAATTCGGTGCGGAACAGGCCGATGCCCTCCGCCCCCGTCTCGTTCAGATTCTCCAGGTCCACCGCCAGGCCGGCGTTGGTCAGCAGGGTGATGCGCTGGCCGTCCAGGGTCACGGCGGGGGTGTCGCGCAACTGGGCGAACTGGGCCTGGCGCTGGTCCCGCACGGCCATACGCGACTGGACCGCCTCGATCATGTCGGGGCGGGGCCGCAGATAGGCCTCGCCGGTCTCGCCGTCGGCGATGACGACGTCGCCTTCCGACAGCCGGTCGCGCAGGCCCATCAGGCGGCCGACGCACGGGATCTGCAGCGCGCGGGCGACGATGGCGGCGTGGCTGGCGGCCGAGCCTTCTTCCAGCAACAGGCCCTTCAGCTTGTCGCGCGGATATTCCAGCAGATCCGCCGGACCCAGGTTGCGGGCGACCAGAATGGCGTCGTCGGGCAGCTCGCGCTCGCCCGGCTTGTCGCCCGCCAGCACCCGCAGCAGCCGGTTGGCCAGGTCCTCGAAATCGTGCAGCCGTTCGCGGATATAGGGGTCGCGCGCCTGGGCGAAGCGGGCGCGGTGCTCGTTCCGGACCCGGTCCACCGCCGCCTCGGCGGTCAGGCCGTTGCGGACCGCCTCTTCCAGCGACCGGTTCCAGCCCCGGTCGTCGGCGAACATCCGATAGGTCTCCAGCACCTCGAACGAGGGTCCGGCCAGGCCCTGGCCCTTGTCCAGCATGGCGTCCAGGCCGGTCTTCAGCGAGGCCAGGGCCAGCTTCAGCCGGGCCTCCTCCATCGCCGGGTCTTCGGACAGCAGTTTCTCGGGCGGCAGGGGGGCTTCGTGCAGGACGACCCGGCCGACCGCCAGACCGTCGCCGAACTTCTGGCCCTTCAGCCGTTCGGGCCGGTGGGGCGCCAGTTCGACGTCGCGCAGTTCGTCCTGTTCCAGCAGTTCGCCGGAGGAGACCGTCTCGGACAGGACCATGGCGATGGTCTGGATGTCCTCGACCTCCTCCTCGTCATAGCGCCGCTCGGTGCGGTTCTGGACGACCAGGACGCCGATGGCCCGGCCGCCGCGCAGCAGGGGGGCGCCGAGGAAGGCGTGATAGGGGTCTTCGCCCGTCTCCGGCCGGTAGGAGAAGGAGGGGTGCGAGGGCGCGTCCGACAGGCTGATCGGCTGGGCCATCCGGGCCACCTCGCCCACCAGGCCTTCGCCGGGGCGCAGGCGGGTGTTGTGGACGGCGTCGGGGTTCAGGCCCTCGGTGGCGAACAGCTCCAGCTCGCCCGAGGCGCGGCGCAGATAGATGGAGCAGACCTCGGCGACCATGGATCGGGCGATGATCCGCACCACCATGTTCAGACGGTCCTGCGCCGGGGTCGCGCCCGCGCCGGCCCCGCCCAGAGCCTCGCGGATCTGGCGCAGGAGGATCCGAGGTCCTCTGGTCATCGCGCCGCCTGCCGGCATCATGGCTCCCGCGCTCCGGCGCCGAGGCGCCTGTTCAAATCATCCTATATCGCGTCCAGCCCGTAAGCCGAATGCAATGCGCGCACGGCCAGTTCGGCGTACGCCGCGTCTATCAGGACGCTGATCTTGATTTCCGAGGTCGAGATGGCCTGGAACTTGACGCCCTTGTCGGCCAGGGCCTTGAACATGGTCTGGGCCACACCGGCGTGGCTGCGCATGCCGACCCCGACGACGGACACCTTGGCGACATCCTCGTCGACCCGGATTTCCTCGATGCCGATCTCGGCCTGGGCGGCCTTCATCAGGTCGGCGGCGCGGACGGCGTCGCGACGGCCGGTCGTGAAGGTCAGGTTGACCGCCCCGGCGGTGCGCGACTGGCTCTGGACGATCATGTCCACATTGACGTTGGCCTCGGCCAGGCGGGTGAAGACGTCGGCGGGGGCGTCCACGCGGTCGGACAGGCCCAGCAGGGTGATGCGGGCCTCGTCACGGCTCATGGTCACACCGGACACGATGCGCTTTTCCAAGATCTCCTCCTCGTCGCAGATCAGGGTTCCGCCCTTGTCGGGCATTTGGCCGGACGCGTCCGGTTCGATGAAGCTGGACAGGACGCGCACCGGCACCTGTTTGGCCATGGCGAGTTCGACCGAGCGGGTCTGGAGCACCTTGGCCCCCAATGAGGCCATTTCCAGCATCTCCTCATAGGAGACCTTGGCCAGGCGCCGGGCGCGGCTCTCGATGCGCGGGTCGGTCGTATAGACGCCGTCCACGTCGGTATAGATGTCGCAGGGACAGCCCAGGGCCGCCGCCACGGCGACCGCCGAGGTGTCGGATCCGCCGCGGCCCAGGGTGGTGATCTTGCCCTCGGGGGTCACGCCCTGGAAGCCGGGGACAATAGCGATCTCGCCCGCGTCGAGGGCGGCGCCCAGTTTCTCGCCGGGGATGTCGATGATGCGGGCGCGGGCGTGGGCGTCGTCGGTGATGATCGGCACCTGCCAGCCCATCCACGACCGGGCGTTCAGCCCCATGTTGCGCAGGGTCAGGGCCAGAAGTCCGGCCGTCACCTGTTCGCCCGAGGCGACCACCACGTCATATTCGTCGTCGCTGAGCGGCAGGCCCGCCGCGGCCGGGCCGGCGCCGTCGGTCCAGGCGACCAGTTCGTTGGTCTTGCCGGCCATGGCGGAGACGACGACGGCGACCTTCTTGCCGGACGCGGCCTCGGCGGCGACGATTCGCGCCGCGCGCCGAATCCGTTCGAGGTCGCCCATCGAGGTGCCGCCGAACTTCATCACCAGTCGCGTGGTGTCGGATCGTGAAGAATCGGGCCGCGTCATCGTGGCGTTTCGCCCCCTGCTTGCGTGAAAGGGCGCGAAGGTTCATCCCTCGCGTCATGACCGCTTCTAGCGACGCCGCACCGTCTCGCCTACCCCGCGAAGGGCATGGTTTTCCGCAAAATTCGTCCGAGGGCGCATTTGGCGCATCGATCGACCCGGCCGACGTCGCCCGCTTCTCGGCCCAGGCGGCCGAGTGGTGGGATGCGCACGGGCCGTTCGCGCCGTTGCACCGGTTCAATCCGGCCCGGCTGGCCCTGATCCGCGAACAGCTGTGCGGCCGGCTGGGCCGCGATCCCAAGGCGCGTCGCCCCTTCGAGGGACTGACCCTGCTGGACGTCGGCTGCGGCGGCGGGCTGATCGCCGAGCCGATGCGGCGGATGGGTTTTTCCGTCACCGCCATCGACGCCTCGTCCGAGAATATCGGCACGGCCCGCGCCCACGCCGGGATGGTCGGGTTGGACATCGCCTATCGCGCCGCCACGGTCGAACAGATCGAGGCCGAGGGGGCGGGGCCGTTCGACGTGGTCCTGACCATGGAGGTGATCGAACATGTCGCCGATCCGGAAGCCTTCGTGCGCGCCTGTTCGCGCCTGGTGCGGCCGGGCGGGGTGATGATGGTCGCCACCCTGAACCGCACGCTGAAGTCGCTGGCCCTGGGCAAGGTGGCGGCGGAATACATCCTGCGCTGGGTGCCGGCCGGGACGCACGACTGGCGCCAGTTCCTGAAGCCCGACGAGATACGGACGATGCTGGCCGCCGAGGCTGTGACGGTCGAGGGGCCGTATGGCCTGAACTACGACCCGCTGGCCGACCGCTGGAGCCAGAGCGACGACGCGGGCATCAACTATATGATGGTGGCGACGCGGGCGGCCTAGCGGATCTCCCTCCCCCTGCGGGGGAGGGGCGTCGCGCAGCGACGGGGTGGGGGCGGCCAGGCGGGGGCGCACCTATCCGGCCGAGCCAGGTTTGCGATGTGTCGCCCTGCCGCCCCCACCCGGCTTCGGCTACGCCTCCGCCCCCCCTCCCCCGCAGGGGGAGGGAGAATGTCAGAGTCACACCGCCTTGGCGCGGCTGCGGGTCCAGGCGTAGAGGCCGAACACCGCGACGGCGAAGCCGATGATCCCCGCCAGCATGGCCGGCCAGGTCGAACCCTCGGGCAGCATGGCGAACGGCGCGTCGTCGCGCGTGGCCACGATCACCCCGGCGGTGAAGACGCCGAACAGGCTCTCGCCGACGATCAGGCCCGAGGCCAGCAGCACGCCCATGCGGCGCGCCACGTCGGCGTAACGGGTGCTGGACACGGCCTTGTCGTAGATCCAGCCGCAGACGGCGCCGATGACCAGCATGGTCGTGACGGCGGCGGGCAGATAGAAGCCGATGCCGACGGCGAGTGGCGGCAGCTTGACCTTGCCGTTCGTGGCCTTGGACACGACGGCGTCCAGCACGATGATGATCACGCCGATCACCGCGCCCAGGCCGATCAGGTCCCAACGCAGGTCGCCGCCGATGACGCCGCGCGCCAGGGCCGAGATCAGGGTGGCCTGGGGCGCCGCCAGGGTCTTGGCGCCCTCGACGATGGCGGGCGGCCCGCCCTCGAAGCCGAAGGCCTGGTTCAGCAGGTTCAGGATCAGGGGAATGACGATGGCGCCGGCGCCGACGCCGACGATCAGGGCGACCTGCTGGCGCCAGGGCGTGGCCTCGACCAGTTGGCCGGTCTTCAGGTCCTGAAGATTGTCATTGGCGATGACCGCGACGGCGAAGACCACGGCGGTGACGATCAGGGCGAAGGCGATGATCGACGGATCGGCCGGCACGCCCGCGATGGCCATGACGCCCAGCATCAGCAGCGAGGCGATCACGACCGCCAGGATGCCGACGCCCGAGACCGGGCTGTTCGACGAGCCGATCAGGCCGGCCATATAGCCGCAGATGGCGGCGACGGCGAAACCGATCAGGACGACATAGACCAGGCCGCCGATGACCAGCAGCGGGGTCGATCCCGCCAGGGCCGGGGCGCTCTGGGCGAACCAGGCCAGCAGGCCGGCGATGCCGACCAGGCAGGCGACCGAAATCGCGCCGACCAGCTTGATGGGCAGGTCCTGTTCGGTCCGTTCCAGCACCTCGCCGTGGGCGCGCTTGGCGTTGGCGGCCAGGGCGGAGGTCAGGCCGCCGATCAGCGGTCCGGCCAGTTTGACCAGGGTCCAGATGGCGGCGACGCCGATGACGCCGGCGCCCATGAAGCGGACCTCACGGCTCCAGACGGTCGCCGCCAACTCCTCGGCCGGCGCGCCGACGGGCAGGGTGGAGGCGATGGACGGGATCCCGTGCGCCGTCAGCCAGGCCACGGTGTCGGGGCTGGTCAGGATCGGCACGGCGATGGCCCAGGCCAGGATCAGGCCGAACAGTTGGGCCAGACCCACGGTCAGGCCGATCAGGTGGCCGGCGCCCAGAAGCGCGAACTGCATGCCGAAACCCATGCCGGTGGCGCCGCCGCCCAGGGCGGCCGGCAGCTTGAAGAATTTCGCCGCCTCGCCGGCGAAGACGCGACCCGCGACCAGCAGGGCGTAGCCGGCCGAGACGACAGCGCCGGCGACGACGATCCACAGACCGGACTTGTTCTCGCGCACCGCGCTCTCGGTCTGTTCGGCGCCGCGCGAGCCGACCTTCAGCACCTCGGCGGCGGCGACGCCCTCGGGGTAGGGCAGGCCGCCGTTGGTCACCAGGGCGCGGCGCAGCGGGATGGAGAAGGTCACCCCCAGCACGCCGCCCAGGATGCAGATGGCCACCGACTGCCAGAAGGGAAACTCCAGCCACCAGCCGATCATCACCAGGCCGGGCAGGACGAAGATGATCGAACTCATGGCTCCGCCGACCGAGGCCACGGTCTGGACGGTCATGTTCTCCCAGATGGTCGAGGTGCGGAAGGCGCGCAGCACCGCCATCGAGATCACCGCCGCCGGAATGGCCGAGGCGAAGGTCAGGCCCACCAGCAGGCCCAGATAGGTGTTGGCGGCGGTGAAGATCACCGCCAGCAGGCAGCCCAGCACAAGGGCGCGAAGGGTCAGTTCAAGCCGGCCCTTTTGGGCAGGGCTTTGGGGCGCAGCGGCGGCGTCAGTCATCGAGATCGGTTCCCACGTTCGACGCGGACGTAAGCCCATAACGTCGCCTGCGGCAACCGGTCACGCCCAGACAACGCTCAGGCGGGGAGGGGCTGAAGCCCGCGGAACCGCCGCCGCGCCCGACGAACCAGGCCGGGCGAGGCCACCGTCACCCGATAGACCCCCGTCATGACCAGGGCGGTCAGGGCCCAGGACAGCAGGATGTCCGACAGGAAATGCCCCCCGAAGGCCAGCCGGTTCATCGACAGGGCGAAGGCGTAGACGACGGCGAGGGGCAGGACGACCGGCCGCCATTTCGCCGGCGTCACTACCAGCAGGACCCCGACCATCCAGGCCGCGCTGGAGCCCTCGCCCGAGACGAAGGAGCAGTTGGACTGGCAGGCGTCGCTGACCATCCAGACGGGGGTGAAGGCCGCGTCGCCGCCGAACTGGTCGATCTGAACCGGACGGGCGCGGCCCCACAGCCCCTTCAGCACCAGATTGACGATCAGGCCCGGCCCGACCGCGAGGGCGGCCAGGACGAAGACCGCGCGGCGCGCGGCGGCGCCGAGAGGCCGGCGACGCAGGGCGCGCCACGCCAGTCGGCCGATCACGCCCAGAAGCATAAGGGCCAGAACGAGGGAGGAGCTTTTGCGCAGCGCCTTCAGCAGGGGATTGTCGGCCAGGAAGAAGCCGGCTTCGGGCCGGTAGAACAGACGGCTGACCGCAATATCGACGCCGGGAAAGGCCAGGAAATAGACGCTGACCGCCAAAACGGCCGCCGCCGCCAGGATCGCGGCGTCGTCGCGCGTCAGACCGACCGAACGAATCAGGTTCGAGACGCGGACGCCGGGCCGGCGGATGATGATCGATTGAGACACGTTCCCCCCGGAGTGCGCCTAAAATGGATGACAGACCAGGGTGTCGGCTGAACGTCGGTTCGAACAAGGTTTTCTGAAGATCGCAGCGGGGGCGGACGATCCGCTTGGCCCGCCCGTGTCGAGGCGCTAGGACCGGTCCATGCCAGAACTCCCCGAGGTCGAAACCGTCCGACGCGGCCTGACGCCGGTGCTGGCGGGCGCGTGCCTGTCGCGGGTGCGGATCAACCGGCCCGATCTGCGGTTTCCGTTCCCGGAACGGTTCGTCGAGCGGCTGGAGGGGGCGACGGTCCAACGGATCGACCGACGGGCCAAATATCTGTTGATGCCTTTGTCTAGCGGCGAGACCTGGATCACCCATCTGGGCATGACCGGCCGGTTCACCCTGGACGGAACCCAGCTGGGCGAGTTCGAGGAGGCGGCGCCCATCGCCGGCAAGCACGAGCATTTCAGCGGCTGCGCCGTCCGTGACGGCGCCTCGACCCGGATCGGCTACGCCGACGCCCGCCGGTTCGGCTTCATGGGCCTGATCCCTACCGACCAGGTCGAGGTCCACCCGTGGTTCGCCGGCCTGGGCCCCGAACCCCTGGGCAATGGTTTTTCCGGCGCGCATCTGGTCGAGGCCTTCGCAGGCAAGACACAGAACATCAAGGTCTCCCTGCTGGACCAGCGGATCGTCGCCGGCCTGGGCAACATCTATGTCTGCGAGGCGCTTTACCGCGCCCGCATCTCGCCCCTGGTCGCGGCCGGATCTGTGTCGAAGGCGCGGCTGGAGCGGCTGGCCGCCGTCGTCCGCGACGTGCTGAACGACGCCATCGCCGCCGGCGGATCGACCCTGAAGGATTTCGCCAACGCCGAGGGCGGCCAGGGCTATTTCCAGCACCGGTTCGACGTCTATGGCCGCGAGGGTCAAGCCTGTCAGGGCGAAGGCTGCTCCGGCGTCGTGGCGCGCATCGTCCAGGGTGGTCGCTCGACCTTCTACTGCCCGTCCTGCCAGAAGACGTAATCCCGAGGAGGTCCGCCCCATGCGCAAAATCCATCTGTGGATCAGTCTGGTGGTCGGCGTCCTGGTCTGGGGCGCCTATTTCCTTCATTTCGCTCAAGGTCTGCGCTCCGGCGATCTCGGGGGACTGATCTGGTGGTTTCTCGCCGCCCTGATCGTCGCCGTCGTCGCAGAAGGGGCCGCCACCGGGCTGATCGCCCGTCTGCTTCGACGGCGCACCCGTGCGCTGGACGACGGGCCGACGCTTCAGGCGGCGCTGAAGGCGGGGCATGTCGCCCTGATGCTGCTGGTCGGCTTGATCCTGCTCTCGGCCCTGGTCCTGGCGCTTTCATCCGTCTTCGGCTGGACGCTGGATCTGTCGGGCGCGCGCGGCCAGGTGATCGCCGCCAATCTGCTGCTCGGCATGGCGGTCGTCGCCGAACTGGTGCGCGCCGGCCTGACGCTGGCCTTGGCGCCGCGCCGGTAGCAAGCCCGCCTTCCTCCCTGTATGACCGCGCTCAAAGGAGACCGCCCATGGCCGACGCCTATTCCACCCTGCTGATCGAACGCTGCGCCGACGGCTACGCCGTCGTGACCCTGAACCGGCCGGAGGCGCTGAACGCTCTGAACTCGACCCTGTTCGGCGAGCTGGCGGCCTTCCTCGATGCGGTCGAGACCGACGACAGCGTGCGCTGCCTGATCCTGACCGGCTCGGCCAAGGCCTTTGCCGCCGGCGCCGACATCAAGGAGATGGCGGACCAGTCCTACGCCGACATGTTCAAGGGCAATTTCTTCGCCCTGGGCCATGACCGGATCATGCGCTTCCGCAAGCCGATCATCGCGGCCGTGTCGGGCTACGCCCTGGGCGGCGGCTGCGAACTGGCGATGTTGTGCGATTTCATCATCGCGTCCGAGACGGCGAAGTTCGGCCAGCCCGAGATCAATCTGGGCGTGGCGCCCGGCATCGGCGGCTCGCAGCGCCTGACCCGTCTGGTCGGCAAGTCCAAGGCCATGGACATGATCCTGACCGCCCGGATGATGGACGCCGCCGAGGCCGAGCGCGCCGGCCTGGTCAGCCGCGTCGTCGCTCCCGACGCCCTGCTGGACGAGGCCCGCGCCGCCGCCGCCAAGATCGCGGCCCAGAGCCCGCTGGCGGTGATGATGAACAAGGAACTGGTCAACGTCGCCCTTGAGACGACCCTGACCGAGGGCGTGCGGTTCGAGCGCCGCCTGTTCCACTCTCTCTTCGCCTTCGAGGACCAGAAGGAGGGCATGTCCGCCTTCGTTGACAAACGCAAGCCGGACTTCAAGGGGCGATGACTCACGGTCGCGGCCGTCAACCGATCGCCGTGATCGTGCGTTAGGTGCGGGTCATGCGCCGTCTTCTTGCTCCGCTTTTCGCGATCCTGTTCGTCGTCCTTCCCGGCGTCGCCGCCGCCCGGACAACAGTATCGGCGTCTCTCGCCCCCGCCTTCCGCTCCGACCGGATCATCGTCGAGACGCGGGGCGCGGGGCCGGATATCGTCTTCATTCCTGGCCTGGGGTCCACCGGGGCCGCCTGGCGGTCGACGGCGGACAAGCTGGAGGGGCGGTATCGGGTCCATCTGATCACCATCCGGGGCTTCGGCCAGACGGACATCGGCGCCAACGCCGGCGGCGCCCTGGCCGCGCCCGCCGCCCTGGAGATCGAACGCTACATCCGCGAACAGCGGCTTTCGCGCCCTGCCTTGATCGGCCATTCGCTGGGCGGCCAGATCGCGCTGCGGGTCGCGGCGGACATGCGGGACCGGATCGGCCGGGTGATGGTGGTCGATTCCGCCCCCTTCTTTCCGGCCCTGGTCGATTCCCGCGTCACCGCCCGCGAGGTCGAGCCCCTGGCGCGGCTGGGTTATCAGGCCCTGATGCTGTTCGGGGACCAGGCGCTGAAGGGCCAGGTTTCGGCCCTGGGCGGCGACCTCGGCCTGGCGGGCGACATGGTGTTCGACGGCCTGGGCCTGCAGGGCGGCGACCGGCGGGTGCTGGCCCAGGGCCTGTACGAAGCCCTGACGGTCGATCTGCGCCAACGGCTGCGCGACGTCACCGCTCCGGTCACGGTGGTCTATGGCTGGACTCGGGACACGAACAACCCGCGCAACCGGCTGGAGGGCCTGTACCGCTACGGCTTCTCCACCCTGCGCCGGCCCGCACAATTCGTCCGCATCGAGGGCGCCGACCACCAGGTCATGATCGACCAGCCCGCACGCTTTCAGGCGGCGGTGGAACGGTTCATGGGATAGGTGCAGACCTTCCCCCGCTTGCGGGGGAAGTGGCAGGTCGTGGCGCGAAGCGACACGCCTGACGATGGGGGAAGTCTCCCTTTGAGCGACACTCCCCTCTCCGACCCTGGTTCGCTGCGCGAACGCCGGGCCACCTCTCCCGCAAGCGGGAGAGGGTCTTAGCGGCTGCGGGCCTCGCGATGGATATGGTCGGTGACGGCGGTCAGGTCGTTAAGGACGTCGCGGGCCGGAATCCGCAGGGTGCGTATGCCCTGATCCAGCAAGAAGGCGTCGCGCCGGGCGTCTTGAGCGCCTCGCCCTTCATGACTTTCTCCGTCGATCTCGACCGCCAGTCGCGCGCCGGCGCAATAAAAGTCGAGCACATAGGGGGCGATCGGATGCTGGCGGCGGAACTTCAGCCCGCCCAATTTCTCGCCCCGCAGCGCCTGCCATAGCTGGACCTCGGGCAAACTCATCTCTCGGCGCAAATCGCGCGCCCGGTCGATGATGTCCGAGGGACGACCGTCTTCGGGCTCCAAGCCTTTCGCCAGCGTCTCCAGCACCCCCTTGCCGTAGCGGTCCAGCTTCGACTGGCCGACGCCGGGCAGGGCGGCGAGGGCGGCGAGGTCGCCGGGCTCGGCGTGGGCGATTTCCAGCAGGGTCTTGTCCTGGAAGATGACATAGGGCGGGACGTGCTGTTCCGAGGCGCGGTCGCGGCGCCAGGCCCGCAAGGCCTCGAACCGGGCGCGGACGTCGGCCTCCATGGTCTCGAGCGCGGCGTTGCGGCCCTCGCCGGCGCGGTCGCGGCGATTGCGCGGATTGCCCGAGCGCGTGCCGGCGTCGAAGCCGGCGGGCGCGCGACGCACCTCGATCTTGCGTTCGGCCTTGTAGACGGCGCGCACCGCCTCGCCGTCGCCCAGGCCGACCAGGGGCTTGCCGTCGTTCGGATCCTCGACCAGCAGGCCCTCGAACAGCAGGTGATCGACGATGTCGCGCCAGCCGTTGGGCGAGATGTCGGCGCCTATGCCCCAGGTGGACAGCTGCTGCTCCCACGGCTGGACCGCCTTGGTCCGGCCGGTCAGGTGGTCGACGATCCGGCCCCGGCCGAACCGGCCGCCCAGACGCTGGACCGCCGCCAGGGCCTTTTGCGCCGGGACGGTCGCGTCATAGAGAAGCGGCGGGTCGCCGCAGATGTCGCAGACGCCGCACGGGTCCGCGTCGGTCTCCCCGAAATAGCGGCGCACGGCCTGGGCGCGGCAGACGGCGCCGTCCAGCATGGCGAAGAGCTGACGGGCCTTGCGCACCTGAACCTGTTTGACCTCCTCGGCCATCGGGCGGCTGTCCAGCCGGCGCAGGGTCCAGGCGATGTCGGACGGGCCGTACAGGGTGATGCCCTCGGCCGGTTCGCCGTCGCGGCCGCCCCGGCCGATCTCCTGCCAGTAGGCCTCGAGACTGCCCGGCGGATCGGCGTGGATGACGAAGCGGACGTCGGCCTTGTCCACCCCCATGCCGAAGGCGATGGTGGCCACCATGACGGCGCCGTCCTCGGCCAGGAACCGTTCCAGACGGCGATCGCGCTCCTTGGTGTCCATGCCCGCGTGATAGGCGATGGCGTTGGTTCCGGCGTCGCGCAGCGCCTGGGCCACGCGGTCGCAGCCGTCGCGGCTGCCGCAATAGACCACGCCCGACTTGCCCCGGCGTTCGCGCACCAGTTCGATGACGCGGGCGTCGGTCTTGGCGCGCGAGGCGCTCTCCTTGCGCTCGGCCGACAGCTGCAGGTTGGGGCGGGCGAAGCTGTCGACGAAGACCTTGGCCTGTTCCAGCCGCAGCGAGCGCAGGATGTCGTCGCGGGTGCGGGCGTCTGCGGTGGCGGTGACGGCTATGCGGGGCACGTTCGGGAACCGCTCGGCCAGCAGACCCAGGTTGCGATAATCGGGCCGGAAATCGTGCCCCCATTGCGAGACGCAGTGGGCTTCGTCGATGGCGATCAGGCTCAGTGGCAGTTCGGCCAGTCGATCCATCATGGCCCCGGCCGCCAGGCCTTCCGGCGAGACATACAGCAGGTCCAGATCGCCGGACCGGGCCGCGGCCCAGATCGCCGACCGCTCGTCCAGCGAGACGCCGGAATCCAGGCGGGCGGCGGCGACGCCCTGTTGCTTCAGGGCCTCGACCTGGTCGGTCATCAGGGCGATCAGGGGCGAGACCACGAGGCCCAGGCCGGGGCGGAGGATGGCCGGGATCTGATAGCAGACGCTCTTGCCGCCGCCGGTCGGCAGCACGGCCAGGGCGTCGCGCCCGGCCAGGATCTCGGCCACCACCTGGCTTTGCAGCCCCCGGAAGTCGCCATGGCCCCAGACGCGCGACAGCAGGGACCGGGCGTCGTCCAGCGTCGGGTCCTGGGCGGGGCGGAACTGGGTTTGCGTGGCGGGCATCCGAAGGTTGTGCACTATTTGTTCCGCCGTGCGAAGATCGCCCGGCCGTTTTCACGGCCGGGCGTCAGTCAGGCCGGCGAAGGGGGCGTCAGTGGGCGGGCGAGACGGCGAACTGGCCGCCGTCGCGATAGCGCCACAGATAGGAGGGGGCGATGGAGCCCATGCTGGTCGGATGAACCATGCCCAGGTCGGTCAGGCCGGCGGCGTCCGGCGAGACGATGTTGTCGGACTGAAGCATGACGACCTGATCGCGGGTCAGGGGCGGGGTCAGGCCCAGAAGGGCGACGGTCTGGAACACCGAACCCATCAGACGGGCGACGGGGAAGGGGATGGGCAGAAGCGGCCGATTGCGGCCGGTCTCGCGGCACACCAGCTCCAGCACTTCGCGGAAACTGTAGACGTCCGGTCCGCCCAGTTCGAAGGTGCGGCCGGCCGCGTCGCCGCGGATCACGGCGCGGGCGACGGCCTCGGCCACGTCGCCGACATAGACCGGCTGGAACTGCGTCTTGCCGCCGCCGATCAGCGGCAGGGCGGGGGCCATGGTCGCCATGGCGGCGAACCGGTTCAGGAAGCCGTCGCTGGCGCCGAACACCAGGGACGGGCGCAGGATGACGGCGTCCGGATAGACGGCGCGGATCTCGTTTTCGGCCTCGCCCTTGGTGCGGGCGTAGGCGGAGCGGCTGTTGGCGTCGGCGCCGATGGCCGAGATTTGGACGACGCGCTCCACCCCGGCGGCCTTGGCGGCCTGGGCGATGTTCCTGGCGGCCTCGACATGGGCGCTCTTGAAGCCGCGCTTGCCGCCGCCGTCGTGCAGGACGCCGACCAGATTGACCACGGCGTGCGAGCCGCGCACCGCCGCCGCCACGTCCTCGGCATTGGTCACGTCGCAGCGCATGAACTGGATCTGGCCCGGATCGCCCAGGGGCTGGACCTCGATGGCCAGAACCGGGTTGCGCACCGCCACGCGGATGCGCCAGCCGCGACGGGCCAGGGCGCGCACCGCCTGCGATCCGATGAAGCCGGATCCTCCGAAGAGGGTCACGACGCCGGGGGCGAGGTCAGCCATGGGGAAAGCTCCAGTCGAAATCCGTGTCGGCGGGATAAACGATAGGGCGCCGCACCGCAACGCGGCGTTGGACTGTCAAGCTGGCGATCGTGGCCGCCGCCCCTATCTGCGACCTATGAAAGTCTTCACAATCGGCTACGAGGGCGCGACCCAGGCCCAGGTGATCGACCGGCTGAAGGCGGCCGGGGTCGATCTGCTGGTCGATGTCCGCGCCGTCGCCGCCTCGCGCCGCGCCGGGTTTTCCAAGACGATTCTGGGCGAGAGCCTGAAGGCCGAGGGGATCGACTATCTCCACCTGCGCGGTCTCGGCACGCCCAAGGCGGGGCGGGATGCGGCCCGCAAGGGTCATATCGCCGAAATGCGCGCCATCTTCGCCGACCATCTGGCCGAGCCCCAGGCCCAGATGGAATATGAGCGGCTGAAGGCGCTGGCGGGCGAGAAGCGCGTGGCCCTGCTGTGTTTCGAGGCAGACCACGCCGGCTGCCACCGCGCCGTCCTGGCGGAGCGACTGTCGGATGAGGCGGGCGCGAGCGTGGTCAACCTTTAGGGACGGGGGGCGAGGCCCACCTTCCCCCGCTTGCGGGGGAAGTGTCAGGTCGTGGCGCGAAGCGACACGCCTGACGATGGGGGGAGTATTTCTTCTGAAATAAGACTCCCCTCTCCGACCCTGGTTCGCGTTCGCGAACGCCGGGCCACCTCTCCCGCAAGCGGGAGAGGGTCTATTGCGTTAAGGCCGGCCGACCAGTTGGTCGACCGAACCGCTGGTCACGGGATGGTACAGCGGCCGGGCCTCGGCGTAGATGCGGCGAGCGATGGGGCGGCCCCAGTCGCCTTCGTTCCACAGGGTCTGGAACAGGGGCATGACGAACTTGCGCCGGCCCTGGCTGGTCAGGAACCGCTCCGCCGTCGCGACCGACGGCTGGTAGCGGTGGGCCAGGGCGATCTGCAGCCAGGCGAAGGTCAGTTCGCTGTTGCCTTCGTTCGCCAGGTTCAGGGTGCGCTCCAGATCCGCCAGCTGGGCGGCGGTCAGCCAGTCGGCGTTGGCGGCCAGGCCTTCGGGACGCCAGCCCAGGAAACGCTGCCGCTGCTGGGTGTTCCACTCCGCCCACGGAATGGCCGAGGCCGGTCCCTTGTCCTTGAAGAAGGCGACGGCGGCCGCATCGACCGGGGTGAAGGCGTTCGACACCGGGGCCACGGCGTTGGACGGCAAGCCGGGCTGATAGACCCAGGCGTCCAGCTGCAGTTCGGATTCCAGAGCCGCGTCGCCTTTCACCAGATGGGTGCGGATGTCCTGCAGAAACATGGCCGTGGTCATCGGCCGATAGGCGTTGCGGTCGAAATAGCCGCGCAGCCAGGCGTCGAACCGATCGCGGCCCGCGATCCGCTCGATGGTGCGCAGGAAGGCCGATCCCTTGTCATAGGCGATGGTGTTCATGCCGTCGTCGGGATCGCGGCCGGTCAGGTCCAGGTGCAGGCGCGTGTCGGCGGCGGGCAGGGACTTCAGCTCGTCCTGCAGCCCGTCCCAGCTCAGCACCTGTTCCTGCACCGCCCGGTCATGGCCGTAGATCGACTCCATGATCCGGTTCTCGAAATAGGTGGTGAAGCCCTCGTTCAGCCAGAAGTCGTTCCAGGTGGCGTTGGTGACCAGATTGCCCGACCAGGAGTGCGCCAGCTCGTGGGCCACCAGCGAGACCAGCGACTGGTCGCCGGCGATGATGGTCGGGGTGGCGAAGGTCAGTTTGGGGTTTTCCATCCCGCCGAAGGGGAAGGACGGCGGCAGGACCAGCAGGTCGTAGCGGCCCCACCGATAGGGGCCGTAGAGCTTCTCGGCCGCGTCCACCATTTCGGCGGTCGGCTCCAGCTCGGCGGCGGCGGCGCGCAGACGGCTGGGCTCGGTCCAGACGCCGGTCCGCTCGTCGAACGGCGCGAAGGCGATGTCGCCGACGCCGATGGCGATCAGATAGGGCGGGATCGGATTGTCCATCCGGAAGCGCCAGGTCTTCATGCCATTCGCCGCCGCTTCGCCCTGGGGCGTCAGCTGGTCGGCGCTCATGACCACGGTCAGGTCGGCCGGGGCGGTGATGCGGGCCGAATAGGTCTGGCGGATGCCGGGGCTGTCCTGGGTCGGAACCCAGGTGCGGGTCAGGATGGCCTGGCCCTGGCTGAACAGATAGGGCTTCTGGCCGCCGGCCGTCTGGCTGGGCGACAGCCATTGCAGGGCCGCCGCGTCGGGACGGGTCGAATAGCGGACGGTGATCTTGCGCCGTTCATTGGGCGCGAAGGCCGGAAAATAGACGGTCAGGGGCTGGCCCTTGATGGCGTCATTGTCGCCGACGACATAGCGCAGCGGCTGGCCCGAGGCGTCGCGCACGTCCTGGATGTCCAGGTTGCGGATGTCCAGGATCACCTCGTTGGCGCCGGGGGCGGCCAGGATGTCCAGGGTCGCCGTCCCCGACAGGGTCTTGGCGTTGAAGTCGGCGGTCAGGTCCAGAGCGACGTCGACGACGCGGGCGATCTCGGGCCGGGCGTAGGTGTGGCTGTCGACCGCGTCGGGGCCGGGCGCGGGGGCGATGGCGGGCGGCGTCATCGACGCGGTTCCTCCGGTCGGGGTGGAACAGGCGCCGAGGCCGAGAACCGAAGCAAGGGCGAGGGCGGAGACGAGACCGAAGGCTTTGCGCTTCATCGAGGCTTTCCGGGGCTGACCAGAGGGGTTGGCCGGAGAACGCGCGGAAACGTCGAAAAGATCAAGCCTGCGGTCGGTAAAGCCTCAGTGCGCCGTCGCGCCGGGCGCGTGATGCGACCGGAACAGCCGGCCGCGCTCGGCGAACAGGACCCAGGCCAGGGCGATCAGGCCGAAGACGGTGAAGCCCAGCACCATGGGCACGGTGGTGCCGTTGAACTGTTGACCCACCGCAAAACCCAGCAGCGAGCCGAAGATGGTGGAGACGAAGCCCTGGATCGAGGCGGCGGTGCCGGCGATATGGCCCATGGTCTCCATGGCCATGGCGCCGAAGTTGCCGGCGATCAGGCCGAAGCAGAACATGGTCAGGGTCTGCAGCACGGCGAAGGTCCAGATCGATTCATGCCCGCTGATCGCCACGGCGGCGTGGACGGCCGAAATGGCGGTGAAGCCGATCAGGGCCGTGTGCGAGATCTTGCGCGATCCCAGCCGGACCACCAGCCGCGCATTGACGATCGAGGCCACGGCGATGCCGCCGGCGATCAGGGCGAAGACGGCCGGGAAGGCCGCCTCGGCGTCGAAGACGTCGGCGAAGATCTGCTGCGACGAGTTGATGAAGCCGAACAGCGCCCCGGTGATGGCCGTCATGGCCAGGGTGTAGCCGACGGCGGTGCGGTCGGTCAGGGCGGTCCTGTAGGCCGAGGTCAGGCGTTTCACCCGGATCGGCAGCCGATCCTCGGGCTTCAGCGTCTCGGGCAGACGAAGCGACGCCCAGACGATCAGGCCCACGCCGATCAGGCCCAGGCCCGCGAAGATCCAGCGCCACGGCCCGACCAGCATGATCAGCTGGCCGATGGACGGCGCCAGGATCGGCACGCCCAGGAAGACCAGGAAGCTGAAGGACATGACCCGGGCCATGGTGCGGCCCTCGTAACGGTCGCGCACGATGGAGACGGCCAGCACGCGGGTGCAGGCGCTGCCCAGGCCCTGGCCGATCCGCGCCAGGATCAGCATGTCGAAGGTGGGCGCCAGGGTCGCCAGCAGGCTGAACACCACATAGACGCCGACGCCGAACAGCAGGACAGGCTTGCGCCCGAACCGATCCGCCAGCGGGCCGTAGAACAGCTGGGCCCCGCCGAAACCGAGCAGATAGGCGGTCACCACCCACTGGCGGTCGTTGTCGGTCGTCACGTTCAGGTCGGCGCCGATGTGCGGCAGGGCCGGCAGCATGGAGTCGATCGCCAGGGCGTTCAGCGCCATCATCAGGGCGATCAGGCAGACGAACTCGACGAAGCCGGGCTCCTTCCTGGCGGGCTGGGCGGGCGGCGAGGCAGGTGCGGCGGACATGCCCGGCAGATGCCCGGCAATCGCCCGAACCGCAACCGCGCAGGCGTCATAAATTGCTGCAATGCAGCGAAATCGAGATTGAAGCCGCAACGCCTCGCCATTGTCACGAAGCTTCGCTAGAGGAAGTCATGACAGAACAGATGACAGCACAGGCGGCGCTGGACCGCCTCGAAACCCTCTACACCCAATCCGTGACCAACCTGCGCGACGCCGTGCGGGATTTCGTCGAGACCGGCGCGCGGCCCGATCCGCTGAAACGCGCCGAAGGGGTGTTCGCCTATCCCGAACTTCGCATCCGCTGGGACGGGGATCGTCCCCAGGACCTGGAGCCGCGCGCCTACGCCCGGCTGTCGAAACAGGGAACCTACGCCACCACGATCACGCGTCCGGACCTGTTCCGCCCCTATCTGACCGAACAGCTGGGCCTGCTGGAGCAGGAGTACGCCGCGACCTTCGAGGTCGGGATCTCGAAGCAGGAAATCCCCTTCCCCTATGTGACCGACGGACTGGAGGTGGCGCTGGACCGGTCGATGACGGCGGCCCTGGCGCGCTGGTTCCCGACCACGGACCTGGCCCATATCGGCGACGAGATCGCCGACGGCCTGTTCGACATGGGCGGCGACTTCCCCCTGTCGCATTTCGACGGACTGAGGACCGACTTCTCGCTGGCGCGGCTGCGGCACTACACCGGCACGGCGGTGGACGATGTCCAGTCCTATGTCCTGTTCACCAACTATAATCGCTACGTCGACGAGTTCGTGCGCTGGGCCATCGAGCAGCTTCAGACGCCGGGCACGCCGTATGAGACCCTGTCCTGCGCCGGCGGGGTGGTGATCACGCGCGACACGCCCAATCCCGAGGCCTCGATCAGCGACACGGCCTGGAAGAAGCACCAGATGCCGGCCTATCACCTGACCGCGCCGGGCCATAAGGGCGTGACCCTAGTCAATATCGGCGTCGGACCGTCCAACGCGAAGACCATCACGGATCACCTGGCTGTCACTCGCCCGCACGTCTGGCTGATGATCGGACACTGCGGCGGCCTGCGCGCCAGCCAGACCATCGGCGACTATGTGCTGGCCCATGCCTATCTGCGTGACGACCATGTGCTGGACGCGGTGCTGCCGCCGGACATTCCGATCCCCTCGATCGCCGAGGTCCAGCGCGCCCTGTACGATGCGACCAAGTCGGTCAGCGGCATGCCCGGCGACGAGGTCAAGCTGCGCCTGCGCACCGGCACGGTGGTCACGACCGACGACCGGAACTGGGAGCTGCGCTATTCGAAGTCGGCGCTGCGCTTCAACCAGAGCCGGGCCGTCGCCATCGACATGGAAAGCGCCACCATCGCCGCCCAGGGCTACCGGTTCCGCGTCCCCTACGGCACCCTGTTGTGCGTCTCGGACAAGCCGCTGCACGGAGAGATCAAGCTGCCGGGCCAGGCCAACCGCTTCTACGAAGGCTCGATCTCGGAACACCTCCAGATCGGCATTCAGGCGGTGGACCTGATGCGCAACGAGGGTTCGCGCCTGCATTCGCGCAAACTCCGCGCCTTCGACGAGCCGCCGTTCCGTTAAGGGCGTCGTACGAAAGATAAGGGCGTCGCACGAAAGACCCTCTCCCGCTTGCGGGAGAGGTGTCGCGTTGATCGCGCAGCGATCCAGCGACGGAGAGGGAAGTCCAACTCAGACGCAAGACTTCCCCATCGTCAGGCGTGTCGCTTCGCGCCACGGCCTGACACTTCCCCCGCAAGCGGGGGAAGATCTTTCGTCGCTGGCGTCGAAAAGTCGGCGGCAAAGGGTCTCCGAAGAAGAACTTTACAAACCAAAGCGCATTGTACATCCTGTGATCATCGGATTTCAGGAGGAGGGCGCCATGACGCGCGAGACGCAGACTATTCAGGACGACATCGCCTATATGCGGGCCTTGGCCCAGGAGGGGCGGCACGCGCCTTTGTTGGCGGGGCCGTTCCTCGTAACGGCCGCCGTTGTCTTCGGTGCGGCCAACATAGGGCAATGGGCCCTGCTGAGCGGGTTGATCGACGCCGGGCGTTGGGCCCCGGTCTGGCTCTGGATCGGAGCCGGCCTTGTCTTCGGTGCAGCCTTGGCCGTGTTGATGCAGCGGATGAAGGGCAAGCCGGGCTTCAACTCGTCGGGTAATCGCGCGGTCGGAGCGGCCTGGTCGGCCGTCGGGTACGGCATCTTCGCCACATGGCTGGGGCTGATGGCCAGGGGGCTGAACAGTGGCGATTGGTCGGCCATGATGGCCATGCCAATCGTGGTCTTTGTGGCCTATGGCTCGGCCTGGATCATTGCCGGGACTATGACGAACACGCGCTGGATGACCCTGACCGGGCTCGGGTCCTATGTCGGGGCGGTAGCCATGGGCTGGTTTGCGGGCGACATGGCCATGTATCTGGTCTTCGCAGGGATGATTTTCGCCGTCGCCTTTGTTCCCGGCCTGATCCTGATGCGGCAGGAACCGTCGGAGATCGTCTGATGGCGGATGATTTCGATATCAGCCGGATCGACGAGGTGATCCACGGGCGGATCCGGCTGGGGATCATGGCCTATCTGTCCGGGGCCGAGGCGGCGGATTTCAACACGCTGAAGGCCCGGTTGCAGACGACCGACGGCAATCTGTCGGTCCATCTGCGAAAGCTGGAGGAGGCGGGCTTCGTCGCCGTGACCAAGAGCTTTGTCGGCCGCAAGCCCCTGACCGAGGCCCGGCTGACCGAAGAGGGCCGGACCGCCTTCGTCGCCTATCTGGACGCCATGGCGGGGCTGCTTCCGGCGCGCTAGCTCTTCAGACGCCAGCCCGAGCGGAACACCAGCCAGCAGACGACTCCCATGACGACCATCAGCACGGCCGAACCGATCACGCCGACCGTCAGGTTGCTCTCGGCATGGCCGATGAAGCCGTAGCGGAAGCCGTCGATCAGATAGAAGAAGGGATTGTAGCGGCTGAACGAGCGGAACGGCTCGGGCAGGTTGTCGACCAGATAGAAGGTGCCCGACAGGAAGGTCATGGGCATGACGATGAAGTTCTGGACCGCCGACAGATGGTCGAACTTCTCGCTCCAAAGGCCCGCCAGAATCCCGGTCATGCCCATGATGAAACTGGCGGCCAGGGCGAACCAGACGATGGCGAAGATATTGGCCACGCCGAGCGGCGCGAATGGCAGGACGCACAGGGCCGTGACCAGACCGACCACCGCCCCGCGCGTCGCGGCGCCCAGGGTGAAGCCCATCGTCAGCTCCAGCGGGCTGAGCGGCGGGGTCAGGAAGTCGGTGGCCGTGCCCATGATCTTGGCCTGGATCAGGCTGGACGAGGCGTTGGCGAAGGCGTTGTTCAGCACCGCCATCATGATCAGGCCGGGCGCCACGAACAGGGCGAAGGGCGTGCCGTGCAGCGGCGGCCGGGCGCCCTGAAGCGCGACCACGAAGACCAGCATATAGAGCAGGGTCGTCACCACCGGCGCCGCCACCGTCTGGGCCCCCACCTTCCAGAACCGCCGCACCTCGCGCAGATACAGGGTCTGCACCCCGATCCAGTTGACCCCCGGATAACGCCGCGGCTGCGGCAGGCCGGCGGGGCGGGTGGAGATCAGGTTCGGCGCGGTCTCGGTCATGGCCGCCAGATGCGCTCTGGGGCCTGGCTTCGCAAGGTGGGGGTGACTCGTGATTGGTGAATCGTGGCCTTCGCTGACTCCCGATTCACGCGTCACGCCTGACGAACCCGTCTTAACCTTAACGAAGATTCAATATCTGGTTTCTGTGGACGGTTGATTCGCACATCTTGCGTCTCTTAATGGCTGGTTTACGATTAGTGGTAGGTCAAGACCCCGGAGGGGGAGCCTGGACCTAGATATTGAATCCAAACTCGCTGAGGGTGGCATGACCGCAGGCTGGACCGACGACCGCGTAGGCGCGCTGAAGAAGCTCTGGCTCGAGGGCCAGTCCGCGAGCCAGATCGCCAAACAATTGGGCGGCGGGGTCACCCGCAACGCCGTGATCGGCAAGGTGCACCGTCTGGGCCTGTCGGGCCGGGCTGCTCCGTCGCAGCCGGCGCGCACCGCGACCAGCTTCCGCACCACCCGCCCGCGTCCGGCCGCCCCGACCGCGACCCCGGCCCAGGCGCCCCAGGCTTCGGCTCCGCGCCGCCTGGAAGCCGTCTCGTCCAAGCCGGTCCCGCCGACGCCCCCGGCCGCCCCGATCCCGGACCTGCCGGGCACGGCCACGGTCATGACCCTGGGCGCGCACATGTGCAAATGGCCGATCGGCGACCCGTCCTCGCGCGAGTTCAGCTTCTGCGGCCGCCGCGCCTCGGAAGGCGTCTATTGCGTCGAACACGCCCGCGTCGCCTACCAGCCGCAAGTCCGTCGCGGCGCCAAGGAAAGCGGTTCGGACCTGGCCCGCAGCCTGCGTCGCTACATCTAAGGGCGCTATCGCGCTTCGCGCTACTTGAGCGCGGCGCTTCGCGCGGGAGCGCACGAATGCGCTCAAGCCGTGGGCGACCGCGTCGCGAACATAGCGCCACAAAGAGATGCTCTCTAGGGAGCCGACTTCCCCCTCGCCGGTCTGCGCAAGCGGCCGGCGAGACTTCAGGGGGCGGGGCTGCGGTTCATCCGGGTTGACGCAGCCCCATCCGCCTTGGTTGCGGTGCTTCCATCAGAAACGTCCCAACTGGTTGTAGAGAGCCACAGGCGGACGTTAGCGAGTTCTTCAGCGGACGACGGCAGGTTGGCGTCATGAGCATACCGGACCGCGTCATCGTCGTTGGAGCCGCCCTTCCGGCCGCGCTTGGATTTCCCGCCGCGCTTGGCTTGACGCACGACCTTATGGTCTCAGGATTTGTCGGGCTGGCCGCCAGTCTCGTCGGCGTCGCCATCTCCCTGGCGCCGCCCGTTCGCAGAGCGAGAGTGCGCCTGCTGCGGCGGAAATATCCCGCTGAATCGTAAACTATATAGACCTCAGTTCAACACCCGCCGCGCCTCCGGCGTGTCGAGCGAGAAGGCCGGGATCTCGGCCTCGAAGCTGCGGCCGTCCGCGTCCGTCATATAATAGGCGCCGACCATCGACCCGCTGTCAGTCGGCAGCGGACAGCCCGAGGCGTAGGCGTAGCTGGCGCCCGGCTCGATCACCGGCTGTTCGCCCACCACGCCGGGGCCGCGCACCTCTTCGACATGGCCGTGACCGTCGGTGATGGTCCAGCGGCGCGCCATCAGCTGCACCGTCGATCCGCTCAGGTTCACGATCTCGACCTGATAGGCCCAGACCCAGCGGCCCTCGTCGGGGTCCGACTGGCCCGCCAGATAGCTGGGCCGGACCCGGATCAGGATGCCGTTGGTTTCGGCGGTATAGGCAGGACCATCGTGCATGGGCTATATGCTCGCCCCGCCGCGCGCGGGCTGCAAGCGCGACTTGGAGACAAGCCGCGAAAACCGTGTGAGACAGACGCCATGAGCTCCTTCCAAGCGCCCCGTCCCGGCATCCTGCCCGCCCAGTCCATCGAGACGTTGATCGCCACGGGCGCCATCACGTCGGACACAGAATTCGATCACGACCAGGTCCAGCCCGCCAGTCTGGACCTGCGCCTGTCGGACCAGGCCTGGCGCGTGCGCGCCTCCTTCCTGCCCGGCCGGCGCAAGGTCGAGGAACGGATCGCCGACGTGGCCATGCACGCCATCGAGATCACCGACGCGGGCGTCGTTCTGGAAAAGGGCTGCGTCTATATCGTGCGCCTGCAGGAGCGGCTGAACCTGCCCCAGGGCCTGATCGCGCGGGCCAACCCCAAGAGCTCGACCGGCCGCGTCGATGTCTTCGTGCGCCTGCTGACCGATCAGGGCGCCAGTTTCGACGATGTGGCCGAGGGCTATGACGGCCCCCTCTATATGGAGGTCGCGCCTCAGACCTTCTCCATCCTGGTGCGGCCGGGCACCCGGCTGAACCAGCTGCGGCTCAAGGCCGGCGATCCGCCAAAGCTGGAGACCCGCTCGGTCGGCGTCGATCTGCAAGGCGGCGACATCGTCGGCTTCCGGGGGCGACGCCACGCCGGGGTGGTCGATCTGGATCATATCGACGGCCACGACCCGCGCGACTTCTGGGAGCCGCTGACCCTGCGGCGCGGCGAACTGCTGCTGGATCCGGGCGAGTTCTACATCCTGGCCTCGTCCGACGACGTCGAGATCCCGGTCGACCAGGCCGCCGAAATGACTCCCATCGACCCGTCGGTGGGCGAGTTTCGCGTCCACTACGCCGGCTTCTTCGACCCCGGCTTCGGCACGGACGAGGCGCATGGTGCGGGGTCGAAAGGCGTGCTGGAAGTCCGCACCCACGACACCCCCTTCCTGCTGGAACACGGCCAGATCGTCGCCCGCCTGGTCTATGAACCCCTGACCGAACGCCCCAGCCGCCTGTATGGCGAGAGCGGCAGCCACTATCAGAACCAGGGCCTGAAGCTGTCGAAGCATTTCAAGGTGTGGTGACGGGGAGGCGTGACGGGTGAGGCGTGAATGGTGATTGGTGCGTCTGCGCCTCACGATTCACCAATCACCATTCACCGACTTCACGTCAGCTTGCTCGCCTTGCGCAGCCCCGGGAACATGGCCGACCAGGCGCCGGTCGCGGCCAAGGCCCCGACGCCGCCGAACACCGCCGCCCCGACCGCGCCCAAAAGCCGGACCATGACGCCGGAATAGGCCTCGCCCAGTTCGTTCGAGGCGCCGATGAACAGCATCGACACGGACGAGACCCGGCCGCGCATATGATCGGGCGTGGCCAGCTGGATCAGGGTCTGGCGGACGTTGACGCTGATCATGTCCGCCGCCCCGCCGATCAGCAGGGCCAGGCCGGACAGCCAGACGATCCTGGACAGGCCGAAGGTCAGGGTGCAGATGCCGAACACCGCCACGGCCGAGAACATCCAGCGCCCGCCGTTCCGCCGGATCGGGAAGCGGCTCAGATAGATGGCCATGCCCATGGCGCCGACGCCGAAGGCCGCGCGCAGCAGGCCGAAGCCCTGGGGCCCGACATGAAGGATGTCGCGGGCGAAGATCGGCGTCAGAAGCGCGACGCCCGCCAGCAGGACCACGACCAGGTCCAGCGAAATGGCGCCCAGGACGATCTTGGTCTTCCAGACATAGGCCAGCCCCTCCTTGACCGAGTCGATCGGCGACAGGGGATTGGCCTGGGGCGCGGGCTTGCCGCTGGTGCGGATCAGGATGAAGGCCGCGACCGCCAGCAGGAACATGCCCAGGGACACGGCATAGGCCAGGGGCACATTGACCCCGACGATCACCCCGCCCAGGGCCGGGCCGGCGATGGCGCCGGTCTGGAAGGCGATGGACTGGGCGGCGATGGCGGGCGGCAGGGCCTTGCGCCCCACCACCATGGGCAGGAAGGCCTGGCTGGCCGGCGCCAGGAAGGCCCGCGCCGCGCCGAACAGGGCCGCGACCGCCAGCAGACCCCACAGGGGCGGGTTTCCGTGAAGCGCCATGGCCAGGAACGACCCGGCGCAGGTCGCCTCGACCAGGATGGAGATCCAGACGGTGCGCTTCCTGTCGCGCCGGTCGGCCATGGCCCCGGCCGGCAGGGTGAAGGCCAGCAGCGGCAGGAACTGACACAGGCCGACCAGGCCCAGATACAGGCTGGCCTCCTCGATCGGATGGTCGCGCCGCGCGATCTCATACACCTGCCACAACAGGGCCGAGGACTGGATCTGGATGGCCAGCACGGCGACCACGCGGCCGAACCACAGGAGGCGGAAATCGCGGATGCCCCACGGACTGTCGGGGCCTTCGGCAGGGGCGGTGTCGGTAGAGTCTGAGGTCACGTGCGTCTGGGCTGTTTCGGATAGGGCGAACCGTCGCGGTGGAAGTAGCGGTCCGCGCCTGCGGGCAGGACCATGTCGATATCGGGGTAGTCGCAAGGGGTGACGGTCGGGCTGCGCGTGCCGACCTCCAGCAGAACCGCCTCGCGGCCGGATCGGTTCTCGATCCGGTGGCCGTTGGGGACGCCGGCCTTGAACCCGGCGCAGTCGCCGGCGCGAAGCACCGTCTCGCCCTCGTCCTCGATCAGCACGACCTCGCCCTCGACCACCATGACGAACTCGTCCTCGGCTTCGTGCCAGTGGCGCTGGCTGGACCAGGCGCCGGCGGGCAGGCGCAGCAGGTTGACGCCGAACTGGTCCAGGCCCGCCGCATCGCCCAGCTTCCAGCGGCGACGCGACAGACAGGGGCCGGCGAATTCATCCGGATAGGTCGTGCCGTCGCCCCGGGGCGCGGCGTCGATGTCGATCTTGGGCATGGGCCTTCTCGCCGTGACGCGATGTCCGTAAAGCATAGGCGCATGAGCCGCGCATCAACTCCTGTGATCGATCCTGTCGAACTGACCCGCGACCTGATCCGTATTCCGTCCGTCACCCCCGCCGACGAGGGGGCGATGGACGTGCTGGAACGGCATCTGACGGCCCTCGGCTTCCACTGCCGCCGGCTGGCGTTCGAGGGGCCGGGGGGCGAAGGGGTCCATGCGCGGATCGAGAACCTGTATGCGCGGCGCGGGACCGCCTCGCCCAATCTGTGTTTCGCCGGCCATACGGACGTGGTGCCGACCGGCCCGTCCGAGCAGTGGTCGTCGCAACCCTTCACCGCCGAGGTCAGGGACGGCGTCCTGTACGGCCGGGGCGCGGTGGACATGAAGGGCGGGATCGCCGCCTGGGTCGCCGCCGTGTCCCAGGTCATCGCGCACCATGCCGAGAATGGGGGAGAGGTCGAAGGCTCCCTCTCCTTCCTGATCACCGGCGACGAGGAAGGCCCGGCGCTTCACGGCACCAAACGGGTGGTCGAGACCCTGTTGGCCGAGGGCGAGGTGATCGACGCCTGCGTGGTCGGCGAACCGTCGTCGTCGCAGCATCTGGGCGACATGATCAAGGTCGGGCGGCGCGGTTCGCTGAACACCTGGATCACGGTCACGGGCAAACAGGGCCACGTCGCCTATCCCGAACGGGCGGCCAATCCGGCGCCCGTGATCGCCAAGCTGATGAGCCGGCTGAACGACCATGTGCTGGACCAGGGGTATGAGGGTTTCCCGCCCTCGAACCTGGAGATCACCAGCATCGACATCGGCAATCCGGCGACCAATATCATTCCGGCCGAGGCCAGGGCGCGGCTGAACATCCGCTTCAACCCCAGCCATACGGGGGACGGCCTGATCGACTGGCTGAACCGCGAGGCCGGGGCCATGCAGGCCGAGACCGGGCTGCAGATCACCCTGGAGCACCTGTGTTCCGGCGAGGCCTTCCTGACCGAGCCCGGCGTCTTCGTCGCGGCGGTTCAGGACGCGGTCGAGGCTGTCGCCGGCCGCCGGCCCGAGGCCTCGACCACCGGCGGCACCTCCGACGCCCGCTTCATCCGCGCCCTGTGCCCGGTCCTGGAACTGGGCCTGGTCGGCCAGACCATGCACCAGATCGACGAACGGGTGCCGACAGCGGAGCTGGAGACCCTGACGGCCGTCTATCGCCGGGTGATCGAGACGGTGTTCGAGCGGCTGTGAGGCCGTGGCAAATAGACTCGATCCCCTGTGAAAAAAGAGAGTCTATTTCGTCTAATTTGTCTATTTCGCGCGCGGCGATGCCGGGGCGATGCCGGGGCGAGGTCGCGGCGTGGGGCGCGTGGGGGATTTGGTTTTCAAAGACCGAGAGTGGAGTGTCGCACGGTTTTGGGACGTGATGGGTTTAGGGGCGTTTGCGGGCAGTAGGGAGTTGAAAAGGCGGGGGTTTGGTTGCGGAATTGGGATGGGAAGCTGGTTCGCAGTGACACGTAGGCAAGGTTTCGAACTGTGCCGATGCGATCAGGAACACGCCTAGTCGGCCCTCCCCTACCATTGACGACCATGGTGAAGCTGGTGCAACCGAGAGCTGAGATGCGTCGGGGGAAGCATGGCGAGGCGTAAGTCGACTGGGGCTGAGGCGGGCTGTTTCGGCATCCTCATTCTGATCGCCATTCTGGCGGTGATCGGTCCGCTCGCTTTGGCCTGCTGGTGCATCATCGCGGAATTCCGAGCCCTCGGACATCGCGGCGCTCGATCCGTGCATGAGGTGCTGACCCAACAGGAGCAGGCCGAACTTCAGTGGGCCGACCGACAGCTTGAGGACGCCGATAGGGCGGTGCAGAAAACCCTTCAGTCCGGTCTGGCCGCAGGATTCGCCACACGTGCAGACGGCATGTTCGACGCGCGGAAATATGCCGCGAGAGATTTGAACATGGTGCTTGAGGATCATCTTCTGCGTCGGCACTCCGCCATGGTGCAGCGGGACGCCATCTATGCTCGCCTGGGCGGTCGTATGGACGCTTGGCTGAATGCACGGGCCGAGGTGGTCGGAGCCCGCGCGGGCATCATCAGCTTCATCATCGCATTCGTGATCATGGTCGCCGCCCAGGATGGGAGTCTGCAACCTGCGGCGCTTCTGTTCGGAGCCGGTCAAGATGCCGGCTCCCGACTGGCGGCCAGCCTTACGGCAATGGTGTGCGCGGTCGTTGTTTTTCTGATCGCCCGCTCAAGGACGCGTGCGTCCCTTGTCGCGTAGCGCCTTCTCCAACAGCCGTCGACCGGGACCGTCTTCCGTCGCGGTCCCTTTCCCTATCAATTTAGTGACCGACAAGCCTGTGCCAGGCAGTCCGGCGGTGATCTGTTTACCGCGCGAACCGATCGTCGCCTTCAGGCCTCGAACGCCGACAGTCGTAGAGATGCTGCGTTTAGAGACGTTGAGCCAGAGGCCTGGTGCGACGCGAAATCGCCGAAAGAAATTCAACCGCATCTCCGTCTCCCCGATCATCCGGCCCGATCTTGTCAGGCTTCAGCCTGGAGCGAAATCATGACTGATCACTACGCCGTCCTCAATGTCAGTCGCGACGCTGAAGATGTGGTCATAGAAGTGGCATGGCGTGCGCTGATGAAGCGCTATCACCCGGACAAGATGCAGGGCGACCCCGCCGCATCTGAACGGGCTAAAGCCATCAATGCCGCATATGATGTGTTGAAAGATCCTGAGTCTCGCGCCCGTTATGATCGGACACTTGACGCTGAGATTAAACCGGCCTGGACAGAACCGGACACTCCGGACTGGCGGGCGCCTGAGCCGCCGCACTCACCACCGACAGCAAGATCGACAACTGCGGTCTCCTCGGCAGCGGCGGCGCGGGAGAAGTGGGCTCCTCTCTTTTTCATAGGCTTGTCAATATTGGTCGGTGTCGGAGCAATCGGCTCGCTGATGCAGCCGCGCGCGCCAACGGCTGGAGTTTCGCAGTCGGGGGCGCTGCCGGACGCTGTCAGCACCGATGAGACGCAGACTAGGCGTGAGCCCAGCCGGGCGCGAAAGGTCGAGCAGGCGGGGCTGGGGACCTCGCTGCAAGAGGAAGTCGCTCCTGTCGAGGATCCCTGCGCCTCGTCAGTAGGTGCGGTCGCCTATCTCGTTTGCGCGGACCCTGCCGTCAGTCTAGCTAGGACGCGTGTTGATGAGGCGTTCAATGCGCAGTTGGCTAGGTCACCGGACCCAACGCGGTTGCAGGAGGCTCAGACGGTCTGGCTGAGCCGCCAAGATGCCCTGCCTGCGGACAAGGATCGACTGATCGCCGCCTTTGATCAAAGGGTCCGAGAGATTGAGGCCGACGATCTGACGGGGTTGTATTGAAGCTCAACTAGCGGGGCTCCGTCCGCCCCACCGAGTCCGGACAAGAGCCCCTCCGTCACGGCGCTGAAGAAGCGCCGCGCCACCTCCCCGCGGGGCGGGGATGAGACAGGGGATCGCGACTTAACTCCGCTCCAAAAACCGCAGCGCCGTCAGCACATGCGTCTTCACCCCCAGCGGCAAGACCTTTTCATTCGGTGAAAACTCCGGCGAATGGTTGGGCGCGGACTGGGACGGGTCGACGCCGTCAGGACTGGCCCCAAGGTGGTAGAAGACGCCGGGGATGGCCTGCTGGAAATAGCTGAAGTCCTCGGCCACCGTGGTCGGGGGCGTGGCGGGGTTGACGTTGCCGGGGCCGGCCGCCTCGGTCAGGACCGGGGCCAGCCAGGCGGACAGGTCGGGGTCGTTGAAGACCAGGGCGGCGTTCTGTCTGACGCCGAACTCGGCGGTGGCGCCATAGGCGGCGGCGATGTGGTCGATGGCGGTCTCGGCGCGGGCGACCAGGGCGTCGCGCTGGGCGACGTCGAAGGTGCGAAGCGTGCCCGACAGGGTCGCGCTGTCGGGGATGATGTTGTAGCGGACGCCGGCGTTCAGGGTGGCGATGGTGAAGACCGTCGGGGTGGTGGTCGGATCGACCGTGCGGGCGGTCAGGGTGTTGACCGTCTCGATCACCTGGCCCGCCACCGCGATCACGTCCACGCCGCGCCAGGGCCAGGCGCCGTGGGTCTGTTTGCCCTTCAGCACGATGTCGACCCGGTCGGAGGCGGCCATGAAGCCCTCGGGCCGATAGAAGACGCTGCCCGGGCGGCCGGGCACGACGTGCAGGCCGAAGATGGCCTCGGGCTTGGGATCGTTCAGCGCGCCCTCGGCGATCATCAGGGCGGCGCCACCCTTGGGCTCGCCGGGAGGGGCGCCCTCTTCCGCCGGCTGGAAGACGAAGACCACCGTGCCGGCGATCTGGTCCTTCATTCCGGCCAGGACTTCGGCCGCGCCCATCAACATGGCCATGTGCATGTCGTGGCCGCAGGCGTGGGCGACGGGAACCGTATTGCCCATGTATGTGCCGGTGGCGGTGGAGGCGAAGTCCAGGCCGGTCGCCTCCTGCACCGGCAGGGCGTCCATGTCGGCGCGCAGGGCCACGACCCGGCCCGGACGGGCGCCATGCAGGACGCCGACGACCCCGGTCTTGCCGACCCCGGTGCGGACCTCCAGCCCCAGGGACCGCAGATGGTCGGCGATGACGGCGGCCGAGCGGGTCTCGGCGAAGCCCAGTTCGGGATGCTGGTGGAAGTCGCGGCGCCAGTCGACCACCCGGGGCGTCACGCGCTGGACGGCGGCGTCCACGCTGGCCGCATCGACGGCCTGGGCGTGGGCGGAACCGGCCGCGAGCAGCAGCGCCAGGGTGGAGACGGCGAACAGGCGACGCATGTGGATATCCCGTAAAATCGGAGAAGCCGCAGGATGAGGGCGCCGGGGCCGCTTGTGCAACGATCCTCGCTCGGCGAAACTCGAATCATGGCCAAGCCGATCAAGAGCACGACGACCGAGTGGCGCGACGTCGTGCTGGTGTGCCGTAAATGCTCCAAGAAGCTGGACGGCGGCTTCGGGCCGGACGGCGATCTGACGCTGAAGAAGGCCCTGCGCAAATATCTGCACCTGAAGAAGGGCAAGAAGGGGCGCAAGGGCGAACTGACGGTGGCGGGGACCGACTGTTTCGACATCTGCCCCAAGGGCGGGGTGGTGGCGGTCAACGCCGCCCATCCCAAGAAACTGCTGATCATCCCGGCCGGCGCCGACCTGTTCGAGGTCAAGACGCGGCTGGGGCTGGACGACGGGCGGCGGCTGAAGGTGGTCACGCCCGACTGAGACGTCTTTCTTCCGCCGCCCAGTCGTGCCAGATCGGCGGCATGGACGACACCAAGATCGAGAAACGCGCCGGCGTGCGGGCGACCTCCGACCGGATCTGGGAGCTGGTCTCCGACCTGTCGCGCTGGAACGAATGGAATCCGCACGAGACCGAGGTCTCGGGCGCCATCGCCTTCGGCGGCCAGTTGACCCTGACCGAGGCCTTTCTCGGTCAGCCGGAGCGCGCGGTCGTGGCCCGAATCGCCGACTGGCGGCCCTATGTGCGGCTGGTCTGGACCGAGAACCGGGGCTTCCTGTTCCGCACCCTGCGCTACATCGACATCGAGGAGCTGGAAAAGGGCAGCTGCATCGTCTCGTCGGCGCACAAGTTCGCGGGGCTGAGGGGCGAGCTGTTCCACGACAAGCACCGGATCGCCCTGCGCGACGCGCATCAGGCCATCGTCGACAATCTCAAGGCCGCAGCCGAGGCCTGAAACGCCGCCGGATCAGCCCTTGGCCATCGTGTCCATGATGTTCAGGATCGCCGGGCCCAGGATGACGATGAACAGGACCGGCAGGAAGAACAGGATCATCGGCACGGTCAGCTGAGCCGGCAGGGCGGCGGCCTTCTTCTCCGCCGCCGACAGCCGCAGGTCGCGGTTTTCCTTGGCCATCACCCGCAGGGCCGAGGACAGGGGCGTGCCGTAGGTCTCGGCCTGGGTCATGGCGACGGCGACGGATTTGACCCCGGGATGGTTGGTTCGCTTGCCCAGGTTCTCGTAGGCCATGCGCCGGTCCGGCAGATAGCTGAGTTCGGCGGACAGCAGGGACAGCTCCTCGGCCAGTTCGATGGACGATGTGCCGATCTCCTGGCTGACCTTGGCGATCGCCGCCTCGATCGACATCCCCGCCTCGACGCAGATCAGCAACAGGTCGAGGGCGTCGGGGAAGGCCTGCATGATCGAGGTGCGGCGCTTGGTGATCCGATTGGTCAGAAACAGGTTGGGCGCATAGAAGCCCGCGACGGCGCCGGCCACGCAGGCGGTGACCTTCTGCATCGTGGGCCAGTCCACGACCTTGATCACGAACATGTAGAAGGCGACCACCATCAGGAAGATGAAGGGCGAGGCGAAGCGGAAGAAGTAGAAGGTGGTCAAGGGGCGGGGGCCGCGATAGCCGGCCTGGGCCATCTGGTCGGCGACCTTGGGATCCTCCAGCAGCTTGGTCAGGTTCAGCCGGTCCACGACCCGCTTCTTGAACCCCTCATCGTCCGTGTGGCGCAATCCGCCCGGCCCCGTGTGGATGGCGGCCCGGGAGCGGCGCTTGAGTTCGTCGCGGCGTTCCGACACCGCCTTCATCCGCTGGTCCAGCTTCACCCCGCCCGTCATCGACGACAGCAGGGTCAGGACGGTGGCGAAGACGAGCACGCCCACGCCGAGGCTGAGCAGGTTCTGCGGGTCGGTGATGAAGCGAATGAAGGCGTCCACGGTCCCGACCTCAGATCTTGAACGAGATCATGCGCTTCATGACGAAGATCCCCGTCCCCATCAGTGCGCCCGCCAGGAGCAGCAGCGCGTTGCCGCGGATGTCGGTGAACAGGGCCATCATGTAGCCGGGGCTGGTGAACATCACCATCGTCATGACGGCCGGCGGCAGGGAGGCGATGATGCCTGCGGACGCCAGGGCTTCCGAAGACAGGGCCTTGACCTTCTCGCGCATCATCCGGCGCGCGCGCAACACGGTCGACAGATTGCTGAGCGCCTCGGCCAGATTGCCGCCCGTCTTCTGCTGGATGGCGATGACGATGGTGAAGAACCTCAGTTCCGGGGTCGGCATCTGTTCGAACATCTTGTCCAGCGCCTGTTCCAGGGTCATGCCGACGCCCAGGGCCTCCACGAGCTTCTTGAACGCCGGGCCCAGGGGGGCGGGGCTTTCGCGGGCGATGATCTTGAAACACTCGTGGACCGGCAGGCCCGACTTGATGCCGCGAACGATGACGTCCACCGCATTGGGAAACTCCAGCGAGAATTTCTTCATCCGCGCCTTGGCCAGGAAGCCGACGATCCACCGCGGCAGACCCAGGCCGACGACGATCGCGAGGCCGAGAACGATCAGGATGTGCAGGCCGAAGGCCAGGGCGGCGACGGCGGCGATCAGGCCCACCCCGCCGCTGACGATGTAGAAGGTGCGGACGCTGATCGTCAGTCCGGCCTGTTTCAGCTTGGCCGCCATATTGGCGCGCGCCTTGCGCTCGCGGCGCTCGGCTTCCTGGAGCTGGACCATGATCTGCTTGCGGCGCGCCTCGGGCGTATTGGCGGCGGCCGCGGCCTTGCGCGCCGTGGCGGCGTTGCGCTTTCCCTCGCCCAGGTTCTGCGCCCGTTTGACCGCCTGACCGGACGAATCGTCGCCGCCGACGAAGACCCAGCCCAGGCCGCCGATGGTGATGAAGGCCAGAACGGCGGCGAGGATCGGCAACATGTCCCTACTCCGCCGCGTCCAGGGCGTCCGCCAGTTCGCGCTCCAGCCCGTAATAGCGGGCGCGGTCCCAGAAGCGGGGACGGGCGATGCCGGTCGACCGGTGACGGCCGATGATCTTGCCGTTCTCGTCCTCGCCGGTGATGTCGTAGACGAACAGGTCCTGGGTGACGATCACATCGCCTTCCAGGCCGACGACCTCGGTGATGTGGGTGATGCGGCGCGAGCCGTCGCGCAGACGCGCGGCCTGGATGATGACGTCGACCGAGCCGACGATCATCTCGCGGATGGTCCTGGACGGCAGGCCGTAGCCGCCCATGGTGATCATCGATTCCATCCGGCTGATGGCCTCGCGCGGGGAGTTGGCGTGCAGCGTGCCCATGGAGCCGTCGTGGCCGGTGTTCATGGCCTGGAGCAGGTCGAAGGCCTCGGGTCCGCGCACCTCGCCGACGATGATCCGTTCGGGACGCATCCGCAGGCAGTTCTTCACCAGGTCGCGCATGGTGATCATGCCCTGGCCTTCGAGGTTCGGCGGGCGCGTCTCCAGACGCACCACATGCGGCTGCTGCAGCTGCAGTTCGGCCGCGTCTTCGCAGGTGATGACCCGTTCGGTGGGGTCGATGAAGGCCGTCAGGGTGTTCAGCAAGGTCGTCTTGCCCGAGCCCGTGCCGCCCGAAATCACCAGATTGCATCGCGAGGCGCCGATGACGCCCAGGACGCGTGCGCCCTCGGGACTGATGGAGGCGTACTCCACCAGATTCTTCATCGTCAGCTTGTCCTTCTTGAACTTCCGGATCGTCAGCGTCGGCCCGTCCAGCGCCAGGGGCGGGGCGATGACGTTGACGCGCGAACCGTCCGGCAGGCGGGCGTCGCAGATCGGGCTCGACTCGTCCACGCGGCGGCCGACCTGGGACACGATCCGCTGGCAGATGTTCATCAGCTGGGCGTTGTCGCGGAAGCGGACATTGGTCAGCTGGACCTTGCCCCCGACCTCGATGAAGACCCGGCCGGCGCCGTTGACCATGATGTCGGCGATGTCGTCGCGGGCCAGCAGCGGCTCCAGCGGGCCGTAGCCCAGGACGTCGTTGACGATGTCCTGGACCAGGTGCTCCTGCTCGGCGACCGACATGGAGACGTTCTTGATCGCCACCAGTTCGGCGACGATGTCGCGGATCTCTTCCGACGCCGCCTTGGTGTCCAGCTGGGCCAGCTGGGCCAGGTCGATGGTGTTCATCAACGCATTGAAGATGGTGGTCTTCGTGGCGTGATAATAGTCGCTCTGTTCCCGGACGATCTCGGCGACCGCCTGGGCCTTCTTCAGCTGTTCGAACCCGGCCGTGGCCTTGGGACCGGGCGCGGGCTTGCCGCCCGGCGCGGCGGGGGCCGCGGCCTCGGGGGTCGGGCGGGACGCCAGGGCGTCAAGGCGATCAGCCTTGGCGGCCGGCTGGGCCTGGGCCTGGGCCTGCCCCGAAGCGGCCGGGGCGAAGGCCTCGACAGCGGGCTCGAGGTCGGCCGCGCCGCCGAAGGCGAAGGCCTCGGTCTGGACGCCCGGCGCGGGCTGTCGCGGGGCGAACTCGGGCGCGGCGCCTGCGACGCCCGCAGGGGCGGGACGCATCGGAGCCGGAACGACGCCGGGTTGACCTGTGCGCTTGCCGAACACCCGTCAGCGCTTCTTGAACATGGAGGCGAACAGGGATTTCGACTCGGTCGAAGCCGCCTTTCCGGGCTTGGCCTTGGGTCCGGCGATGACGGGGATTTCCCGGCGCGACACGATCTGGGCCAGGGTCTGGAACGCCTCGGCCGCCTTGGTCTTGGCGCCGGCGTCCAGGATCATCTGGCCGTTGTTGGCGGCCGCGCCGAAGGTCTTGGCGTCGAAGGGGATGATCAGGCTGGGATGAACGCCCAGGGCGGCGCCGAAATCCTTGGCCGGGATCTCGGGACGACCGGGCACCCCGACCTGATTCAGCACCAGGCGCGGCGGGGCGTCGTTCGGGCGGCCCGAACGGATCAGGTCCATCATGTTCTTGGCGTTACGCAGGGCCGCCAGGTCCGGCGTCGCCACGATCACCACCTCGTCGGCGCTGATCAGGGTGCGGCGCATCCACGGCGACCACAGGTGCGGCAGGTCCAGGACGACGAAGGGCGCGGTCGAGCGGATGCGCGTCGTCACCTCCTCGAAGGCCTCGGTCGAGATGTCCCAGTCGGTGTCCAGGGTGGCGGGCGCCGCGAACAGGCTGAGCTTGTCGGTGCAGCGGACCATCATCCGGTCCAGCAGGGTCGAGTCCAGCCGGTCCGGCTGGCCCAGGGCGTCGGCGACGCCGCTCAGCGGATCCTGGTTGAAATCCAGGCCGGCGGTGCCGAACGGCAGGTCATAGTCGACGATGACCGTATTGGCGCCGATCCGCTCCGAGATCGCATAGGCGGTGTTGTGCGCCACGGCCGAGGCTCCGGCCCCGCCCCGCGCGCCGACGAAGGCGATGGACCGGCCGACAAACGGTTGCGCCGGATCGTTGAACAGGCCGCCGATGGCCGCGATCAGTTGCAGCGGCTGGAGCGGGCCCACCAGATATTCGCTGACCCCGCGACGCATCAGTTCGCGGAACAGCAGGATGTCGTTGGTCGGCCCCACGACGACGACCTTGGTGCCGGCGTCGCAGACCTCGGCCAGCTGATCCACTTCCCACAACAGGGTCTGGGGATCCTTCAGGCATTCGACGATGATCAGCGGCGGGGTCGGTTCGTGCTGATAGGTCTCGACGGCGGCCATGATCCCGCCGATGCGGATCTGGGTGGTGGCGCGCGACAGGCGTCGGTCCTGGGCGGCGCGCTCGGCCGCCGCCAGGGTGTCCTGACGTTCGGCGAAGACATGGATGGCGATCCGCGGCACCGACACTTCGCCGATGGATCCGACGGCCGCGAGACCGGCGGCCATTCCGGCCGGGGCGACGCCGGACGGCGTGGCGGTCGCTTCCGGCGCGAGGGCCGGCGCCAGGGTGGATTGCGCCTGGGCGACCATCTCGCCTACGGGATTGAACCCCGGGGCGGCAGGCTGGACGGACGGCTGGATGGGCGCCGGGGCGGTGAACTGCAGCGGCGACCGCTCCGGCTCGGCCGGGAAGGCGGTCGGCTCCGAGAAGTCCATATCGACGTCAAAGCCGTCGTCGAAGCTCGAGAGGGGGCGTGGCGTGGCGGTGCTCATGAGCCTCAGTCCACGGCCGTGGAGACGCGTGCGCCTACCACCAGGGTTTCTTGGGGCGCGGCCGTAGGCTGGCCGGCGCGATACTTGTCGAACACCACCGAGCGTCGGGCCGCATCGGCGGGCGTCATGGGCCGGGGCGCCACGATGTCGCGCGGATCGGCGATCTGGGCGGCCAGGTTGGCGGTGACGGCGCAGCCGAAGTTCGACCCGGACATGTTGTCGCCCGTCCGGCTGAGATTGCCCCAGGCCGCGCCGCAGCGCGGCACGGCCGCCTGGACCGTTTCAAAACCGACGAGCACCGGGGCGCGCGGATCCGGCCCGATATAGCTGACGAGACGAAGACGCTCCGAAGGCAGACCGATCCGCTCAAGGGCGGTCCTGGCTTCGTGGGCGGCCTGGGCGGAAACGGGATCCCCGCCGGCCGGCGCCTCGATCACCACGGTTCCCGCGCCGGAAGCGGCGAACCGCTGGGCTAGGTCGCGCAGGGCGGCGTTCTGATTGGCCGACAGCCCATCGTCGTGCACAGCCAGGGCGATGCGGTCCAGGCCGGCCTCGACCTGAAGCGAATAGCGTGACGTCGGCGTCAGCGGGGCCGGCCCGCCCAGGCTGGCGGGACCGCCAACACATCCGGTCAGGCCGACCACGGCGGTCGAAAGGGTCAGGGCGAGAAGCGGCTTGCGGGTCCGGATCATGAGCTCACTCGATCACATAGCCGGCCGCGCCCTGCCACGTGGGGCCGGACGGGGCGGAGGGGGCGGGCGATCCGTAAACCTGGTTCAGTTGCCCGAACAGGATGGTCTGCGAGTCGCTGGCGATGCGCAGCCCATCGGCCGGCGTCTGCATGCGGTCGGGCGAGGTCGGGCTGACGATATAGGGTTCGACGATCACGACCAGCTCGGTCTCGCCGTTGAGGAAGTCCCGCGACCGGAACAGCGAGCCGAGCACCGGCAGATTGGTGACCCCGGGCAGGGAATCCACCGTCTGACGCGTGCTTTCCTGAAGCAGGCCGGCGATCATCATCGAGCCGCCCGAAGGCAGTTCGACCGTATTCTCGCTGCGGCGAACCGTCAGGCCCGGCAGGGTGATGGACGAGGGGGTGCCGGCGCCGATGGTGAAGCCGCCCTGGTCGGTCAGTTCCGACACCTCGACCTTGACCTGCAACGAGATCCGTCCTCCCGACAACACGATCGGGCGGAAGGCCAGACCCACGCCGTAGGGCTTGTAGGTGACGGTGATATTGCCGTCCTTGTCGCGACCGGTCGGCAGCGGAAACTCGCCGCCCGCCAGGAAGTTGGCGGATTCGCCGTTGACCGAGGTCAGGTTCGGCTCGGCCAGGGTGCGGGCCAAACCCACGCGTTCGAAGGCTTCCAGGCACCCCGTCGCGTTGGTGCCCGTCATCGTCCGGAAGGCCGTGGAGGCGACATCGGAGATCACGTTGGACAGCGAACTGCCTGAACTGTTGGTCGTGGTGCGGCGATCAAAATTCAGATCATCGCCGTTATGGGTCTGGACCACATCGACAGTGCTGTTGGAGTTGTTGACGTTGCTCGACGTCGAATTGGAATTCGAGACGTTCGTCGTTCGACCGCCGTTCTGATTATAGCAAAGCGAGGTGCCGCCGGTCGCCGCGCCGTTGACGCCATAGGTGTTGGGCCGGCTGAAGCCGTAGGAATGGATGCCCGACCCCTTCAGGATGTCGGCGTTGAATCCCAGTTGCTTCAGGCTGCTGCGCTGGACCTCGACCACCCGGACCTTCAGGGTCACCTGATCGGATCCGGCGATGCTGATCATGTTCAGCACCTTTTCCGGCGCGGACACGAAGGCGCGGGCCACCTGAGCGGCCTGGACGGCCTGGGCCGGAGAATCGGCGACCCCGCTCAGGATCACGCTGTCGTTGACCGCCTCGGCGCGGATCTGGCTGCCCGGAACCAGCCGGCTGAGCGTGTCCTGCAGCGCGCTGGTTCCCGCATCGACCCGCACCCGCAGGCTCAGGATGGTGCGGCCGGCGGCGTCCAGAAAGACGGCGTCGGTCTCGCCGGGCGCAATCCCGATCACGGTGATGCGGCGCGGCGAATGCAGCATGGCCTCGGCCACCTGCGGATTGGCGACGATCACGTCGCGGGCGTCGGCCGGCAGATCGACCGCGAAGGACGTCCCGCGCGGCAGATTGATCAGTTGCGGCGCGGCGCCCATGGACACGGCGGCGCGCGTCTGGGCCAGGCCGGCGACCGGGGCGGCCCCCAGGCCGGCCAGCAGGACGCAGGCCAGGGCGACGGTCTTGCGCACGGTCGTCTTCCTCATGGGGTGGTCACCACTTCCGGTTCGCCGCCGCGATAGACGCGGACGCTGCGGGACGCGCTGGCGACGGCGCGGGGCGCACGGGTCGCGCCCGAGGGCCCGGCCGTGTCCGCATAGGAGCGCAGCGACAGGGACAGTTCGCCCTCGGACTTGGCCTGGGCCAGGAGCACGGTGTCCTGGGGGCGGACCTCCAGGGTGGCGGTCGCGCCGACCACGGCCTGGGCGTCGTCGCCGGCCCGCGTGGACTGGTCGATGGCCAGAACCTTGACGTTCTGCATCACGGTGGCTGAGGAATATTTGGCCGTTGCGCCGCCGCCCTCGACGGCCGAGCTTCCGCCTTCGTTCTGCACCGTCAGGACCACATCGACCCGGTCGCCGGGCAGGATGAAGCCGCCGGCGGCGGATTCCACCGTCACGGCGATGGCCATGGCCCGCATGCCGGGCTCCAGATAGGCGGCCAGATAGCCGCTGTCGCCGGCGCGCACGATCTTGCGGCCGACGATGGGCTCGCCGGCCAGGATGGGTTCGCGCACCACCGAACCGATATAGTCGGACTTGGCGCCGGGACCGGCCATCTGGCCGGCGGCCTCGGCCACGCGCTCGACGGCGGCGCCGGCCTTTTCGCCGGCGCCTTCGGGGGCGGGCTTGGCGGGAATGGGCGTGGAGCCGTCGGTGATGAAGGCGGGATTGACCTCGTCGACCGGCCAGTCCTTCCAGGCCAGGTCCGCCTCGGCCAGGCGTTTGCCCGGCTCCAGATTCTTGGCCGCGACCAGGATCTTGGCCATCGGCCGGGTCTCGACGGGCGCGGCGGCGGCGGGGGCGGCGGGCTCGCCGTTCCCCATGGCGCGGACGACCAGCGCCAGGCCCAGGGCCGACACGGCGGCGATACAGATGACGGCGATGCGGGCGGGCTTCATCCAGAGGTCTCCGGCAGGCGTGACGACCCGGAGTCGATCCTCGACGCCCTACCGTTAACGATCATGAGGCCGGCGGGTTAATGCTTCCTAAGCGCCGACGAGGTCGCGCGCCGGCGCGTCTATCGCGCCGTCAGAAAGCGAACCACCAGATCCCCCTCGGGAAAGGCGATCAGGGCGCCGATTGCGATGGCGACGCCATAGGGAATGTCGCCCTTCGGCTCCACCAGCCGGGCGAGCCACCCGATGCGGGGCGCGGCAGGCGCGACCATCGGATAATACTGGCGGACGAGCAGCAGCAGCAGACAGAAACCGCCGCCCACGATCGCGGTCCATAGCAACAGGGGGGCGAGACCCGTAAGGCCCATCCACAGACAGGCGGCCGCCAGGGCCTTCGCGTCGCCGCCGCCGATCCAGCGCAGGGCGAACATGATCATGCCCACGATCAGGGCGGCGAAGCCGACGCCGACATGGAACGCGACCTCGATCGGCGACAGACCAACCAGGAGCGCCGCTGGAAAGAAGGTCGCCAGCAGGACCAGGGAGATCCAGTTCGGAATCCGCATCGTCGTCAGATCGTGCAGGCCGGTTGCGATCATCAGGATCGGAAAGACGGCGAGGCAGAGAAGGCTCAGAAGGTCCATGCGGGAATCTGTGGCACGTCGCCTGTTAAGGCCGGGTTGCCGTCGGACAAACAAAAAGGGCCGGAGCGTGCGCTCCGGCCCTTCAAGGTTTCAAGATGCGAGAAGTCTTAGGACTTCTTGTTTGCAATGCCGTTGGCCACTTCCGTGAACTTGGCGTCCAGATTGGTGCCGACGGTGGTAAGGATGGAGATGATCACGACGGCGATCAGGGCGGCGATCAGGCCGTATTCGATGGCGGTGGCGCCCGATTCGTCTTTGGCGAAACGCGAGATGAACTTGGTCATGGAGTGTTCCCTTTGATAAAATGTCTAGCGAGCAACTTGGCGGGGGGAGCCGGTAGCCCGCTTGACCCCCAAACGCAGGGTGAAGATGACTGACGCACGTTAAGGCTGAGTCACGAGTTTTGGTTACCCTCGGATTTACCAAAGAAAATTCGGTTTGAACCGCTTCAGCCTTTGTTGAGACTCCCAGGGACATCATGCGCGTGTCCGCGTTCATGCGCGTTATTGTTCAGAGCCGCCGATGTCCCGCCTTTCCATCGCCGTGTTGGCCGCCGCCCTGATGGCCGCGCCGCTCGCCGCCGTTCCGGCCCAGGCCCAGAGCGGCGCCCTTAATGTCGAGATCGATCGCTCGGCCCGCGTTCAGCTCAACGGCGCGGCCTCGTCCGTCATCGTCGGCAATCCGCAGATCGCCGACGTCACCGTGGTCGACGCCAACACCCTGTTCATCGTCGGCAAGGGCTACGGCGTCACCGAAGTGGTGGCGGTGGACGGCGTGGGCCGCACCCTGTTCCAGCGCGAGATCGTCGTCACGGGCGGCTCGACCGGTTCAGTTCGCGTCTGGCGCGGCGGTCAGGCGACGGAAATGGCCTGCAGCGCCTCCTGCGCCCCCAGCGTCCGCGCCACCGCCTCGACGGCCGGCGCCACGCCCACGCCCTGACCTTCGTGGACATGCCTCTTCGTCGTCGGTTCAAGGCGGGCCAGGCCCGCAGGTCGCGCGAAGGCGCGGCGGCGGTCGAGTTCGCCCTGGTGGCCACGCCCTTCTTTCTGCTCTTGTTCTCGATCTTCCAACTGGGCCTGGTCTTCATGATCGACGCGGTGGCGGAAAACGCCGTGCTGGAAGCCAGCCGCCTGGTGCGGACGGGCGAGGCCCAGACGAAGAAATTCGACAAGACCGCCTTCAAACAGGCCGTTTGCGATCAGATGAGCGTGTTCAAGAGCGACTGCGCGGATCGGGCGACGATCGACGTGCGCGTCGTCACCCGCTTTTCCGACGACATCGATCCGCCCAGGGACAAAGACGGCGTGCTGGACCTGTCCCGGATGGACTTCAAGGGCGGGGTCGGCCAGGACCTGATCATCGTTCGGCTCTGGTACAAGCAGCCCATGATCGTTCCAGCCCTGACCCAGGCGGTCAGCAGCGCGGGACCCGGACAGATCATGATCTCCTCGACCACGGCCTTCCGCAACGAGCCCTTCTGATGTCCCGATCCTTGATCCGGCGCTTGGCCGGCGATGAAAGCGGCGTATCGGCGGTGGAGTTCGCCCTGATCGCACCCGTCATGCTCCTGTTCTACGCCGGCATGGTGGACCTGTGCCAAGGCTATATGGCCCTGAAGCGCACCAGCCACGCCGCCTCGGCCGTGGCGGACCTGGTCTCCCAGTCGCGAACCATCACCAAGGCTGACATAAACAGCATCTTCGAGGTCGGGCCGGCGATCATGACGCCGTTCGCCTCAGCCTCCATGGAACAGCGCGTCAGCAGCGTGACCCGTGTTTCCGCCAACAAATATACGTTGAACTGGAGCCGAAGCTGGACTCCCGACGGCGGCGCGGGCACGAAGATGAACAAGCCTCTTGTCATCGCCGACGCCGGTATTCCGGCCGACATGTTCCCGGCCAACGGGGACTCGATCATCGTCGCCGAGGCCTATTACAAATATTCTTCGCCCTTCCAGCAGTTCCTGCCGGCGGCGGAGTTCACCCGTCGGGCCTATCTGAACCCGCGCGAGGCGACCGTCATCACCTGTTCGGATTGCTGACCGACCAGGGCGCGCTTCAGCGCTGAAATCTTCACCTCGGTTTCGGCCAGTTCCGCCTGCGGGTCGCTGTCGGCCACGATCCCGGCCCCCGCAAGGGTGCGGAAGCTCCACCGCCCGTCCCGGCGTTCGAAGGCGGCCGTGCGGATCAGGACCGAGGCGGTCAGGCCCCCGTCTTCTTCCAGAATGAACAGGGACCCGCACCAGGCGCCGCGCGGCGGCTCCAGGTCGGCGATCACCTTCATGGCCTGATGCTTGGGCGCGCCGGTGATCGAACCGGGCGGGAAGGTCGCCGCCAGCAGATCGGCCGGCGTCACCCCCGGCTCGGCCCGGCCGACCACGGTCGAGACCAGATGATGGACGGTCGGATGGCTCTCGATCGCGAACAGCCGCTCGACCGCCACCGAGCCGACGCGCGAGGCGCGGGCCAGGTCATTGCGCATCAGGTCGACGATCATCAGGTTCTCGGCCCGGTCCTTGGCGCTGGCCTGAAGCTCGGCGGCCAGGGCCGCGTCTTCGACAGGGTCGGCCGACCGGGCGCGGGTGCCCTTGATCGGCCGCGCCTCTATGCGCCGGTTCTCGCCGTCGAAGGCCAGGAACAGTTCGGGCGAGTTGGACACCAGGGCCCGGTCGCCGATCCGCCAGAAGGCGCCATAGGGCGAGGCCCGCCCCTGTTGCAGCCGCAGGAAGACGTCGAACGGATCGGCCTGGGGCTTGAGTTCGCCGCCCCAGGCGCGGGCGATATTGGCCTGGAACAGCTCGCCGGCGGCGATGCGGGCCACGACCGCGGCGACGGCGTCGCGATAGGCCTGGTCATCCGCCTCGGCCACGAAGGCTTCGGCCGGGGCGGCGGGGGTTTCTGGCGTGATCGCCGCCGCCAGCCACCCGGCGGCGCGGACGGCGGCGGCCTCGGCTTGTGACGCCGTCGCCCCCCGGCCGATGGCGCAAACCCGGCGCTGAAGATGGTCGAAGCTGAGCATCGCCGGGTAGCGGGCCAGGATCAGGTCGGGCCAGACCTGAGGCCGGTCGCCCGTCGCCGCCCGCGCCCCGGCGTCATAGGCGGCCAGCCCCACCGTCCCCGCGCCCCAGGCCGGATCGCGCAAGGGGGCGAACAGATCGGCCTCGACCGCGCCCACGTGAATACGGTCCGGCGCCGTCGCCACATGGGACCAGCGTCCACCCGGCCCGCCGTCGGACAGCAGGGCCAGGCCGCCGTCGGCCTCGCTGATCCCGGCCGCCACATCCAGAGGATCCGTCCACGGATGATCTCGGACGACGACATGGGTCAGACCATCGCTCACGCCGACAGCCGCGCCTCGATCCGCGCCCGCAGGGCGGCGTCGACGCCCAGGGCCTGGGCCAGATAGGCGTCCAGCGATCCGTGCCGCGCCTCGACCTCGGCGAAGGCGGCCTCCAGATAGGCGGGCTCGACCCCCAGGAAGGCCACGACGGCGTCATCGGAGGCGACGCGGCCGGTCATCTTGTGCAGTTGCCGCGCGATGGACGGGGCGCGGCCGACCAGATCGACGGCGGTGTTGGTCAGCAGATAGTCCTCGACCATGTCGTCGCGATGCACGCCCAGCAGATGATGGGTCAGGGCGGCCAGGAACCCCGTCCGGTCCTTGCCCGCCGCGCAATGGATCAGGACCGGCCGGTCCTGGTCGCCCAGGCTATGGAAGTATCGACTGAAGACGTCGATGTGCGAGGCGTCGAAGGGCAGGGACCGATAGGTCCGCTCCATGAAGCGGCGGCCGGAGGCGGGCGTCAGATCCTCGGTCTTCAGGAAGGCGATGTGCGGCGCGTCGGCCCCGTCGTCGATCCCGCCCTCGATCACCAGGGCGTCGAAGCCGTCGGGCCGCCGCGACGGCTGGTCCCGCCGCTCGCCCGGCCGTCGCAGATCGATCACCGCCCCCAGGTCGAACCCCTTCAGCCGCTCCAGATCCGCGTCGCTGGCGCGGGCGTGATGGCCCGAACGCAGCAGACGGCCGGCGCGCACGCGTCGGCCGGCCGCCGTGGCGTAGTCGCCATAGTCCCGGAAGTTGTCGATGGCCTCGAAGGCGTGGAGACGGTCGTTCATGCCCGTTTCCTAGGACGAATCGACATTCAGCGCATCCAGATCATGGCGGTGACGGTGCGGGTCCGTCACAGGGCGGGCGCCGATCATCGATCCGCTGTCGTCGCCGAGGGGCCGGTCTGGCGGCGCAGGCGTCGCTGGCGCCCGGCCCGATCAGCGGCTAACTCTGGAGGATTGCTCCCCTGAGAGGTCCGCCATGCTGTTCCGTTCGCTCGTCGCCGCTGCGGCGCTGTTCGCCGCCGTTCCAGGCCTTTCGCCGGCCTGGGCCCAGGAAGCGACGCCCCAGGCCGGCGACCGCCCCGACATCGCCGCCGGCGCCGCCCAGTTCATCAAGCCCACCAACGCCGAACGGACCCAGGTCCTGGTCGGCATGCTGACCCGCCTGGGCTTCACGCCCGAGATCCAGGTCTTCGCCGGCGGCAATCGGGCCACCGGTCCGATGGAGGGCGCGAACCTCGTCGTGACGGTGGGCGAGGGCGCGAAGGACATCGTCCTGACCGCCCACTATGATGCGGTGAAGCTGCGCGACGGAACCCTGTCCCAGGGCGTCGTCGACAATATCGGCTCGGTCATGGCCATGATGGAGGCGGCCAAGACCTTGGAGATGGGGCTGGAGGGGCAGCCGGTCGCCCACCGCTTCGTCTTCGTCTTCACCGATCAGGAGGAACTGGGCCTGCTGGGGGCCAAGGCCTTCCTGGAAAAGCACGGCAAGGACCGGATCGCCGCCGTCATCAACGCCGACGTCGCCGCCTATGGCGAGACGGTCATGTACGGCGAGAACAACGGCGACCAGTCCGGCTTCGTGCTGGAGACCCTGCGCAGCCTGTGCGCCGAGCGCGGCTTCGACTGCATGCCCTATCCGATCTATCCGCCCAGCGACGACCGCGTCTTCTCGGCGGCCGGCGTGCCGGTGGTCTCGCTGGGGACGCAGGATGCGGTGGGCGCCCATCAGATGTGGCTGGCCTTCAACGGCGGCAAGGACAACGGCCTGAAGGAGGGCTTCGTCCCGCCGGTCTTCCAGCGCATCCATTCGACCGAAGACAGGCTGTCCTACATCAACGGCGTCGATGTGGCCCGCTTCGGCCTGTTCCTCGCGGACCTGGGGCTCGCGTTGGACAAGCGACTGGTCGAAATCCAGGCCAAGCAAGACGCCGTGGCCGCAGAAAACGCCCCCGCCGCCGCCATGCCGGACGCCAGCAACCCGTAGCCTTCGCCTCGGCGCCGGTGTTGACTAACACCGTCGCCCGTCCGACAACGCCTGTCCCTATGAAACCGGCTCCGTCGCGCCTCGCGTCGGGGCCGTATCGCTTTTGGAGGTCTTAGTCCCGTGTCCACGAACCATCTGATGGGTGTCTACAATCGCGCGCCGCTGGAAGTGGAACGCGGCCGAGGCGCTCGCCTGTGGTCGACCGACGGGACCGAGTATCTGGACTGCGTCGCCGGCATCTCGACCAACGGCCTGGGCCACGCCCATCCCGAACTGGTCCAGGCGGTCAAGGATCAGGCCGAGAAGCTGTGGCACGTCTCCAACATCTTCCGCATTCCGGGCCAGGAAGCCCTGGCCGACGCCCTGTGCGAGTCGAGCTTCGCCGACGTGGTCTTCTTCACCAACTCGGGCACGGAAGCGGTCGAGTGCGCGTTGAAGACGGCGCGTAAATATCATTCGGCCAACGGCGCGCCCGAGCGGATCGACATCTACGGCTTCGACGGCTCGTTCCACGGCCGCACCTATGGCGCGATCAACGCCGCCGCCAACCCCAGCTATACCGAGGGTTTCGGCCCGCCGATGCAGGGCTTCCACCAGTTGAAGTGGGGCGACCACGACGCCATCAAGGCCGCCATCGCCAATCCCACGACCGCCGCCATCATCGTCGAGCCTGTCCAGGGCGAGGGCGGCTGCCGCGCCATGCCGGAGCAGTGCCTGCGCGGCCTGCGTGAGCTGTGCGACGAACACGGCGTCCTGATCATCTTCGACGAGGTCCAGTGCGGCATGGGCCGGACCGGCAAGCTGTGGGCCCACGAATGGGCCGGCATGTCGCCCGACATCATGGCGGTGGCCAAGGCCCTGGGCGGCGGCTTCCCGATCGGCGCCTGCCTGGCCACGGCCCGCGCGGCTTCGGGCATGACGGTCGGCGTCCACGGCTCGACCTTCGGCGGCAACCCCCTGGCCATGGCCGTGGGTCTGAAGGCGCTGTCCTTGATCAACACGCCAGAGACCCTGGCCAACGTCAACGACATCGCCGGCTATCTGAAGCAGCAGCTGGCGGGGCTTCAGTCCCGCTTCCCGGACGTCATCGTCGATGTGCGCGGCAAGGGGCTGCTGATCGGGGTCAAGCTGGTCCCGAACAATCGCGAGTTCATGGCCCTGGCGCGCGACACGCAACAGCTTCTGATCGCCGGCGGCGGCGACAACTGCGTACGCCTGCTGCCGCCGCTGAACCTGACCCTGGACGAGGCCCGCGAACTGATCGTCCGGTTCGAAGCCGCTTGCGAGGTCGCCCGCGAGAAGTGGGCGGCCTGATCCTCAAAAACGCTCATCCCCGCGAAAGCGGGGGACCCAGGCCTTTTACGCGAAAGGCCCGGGACCGGCGGACGTGACAGACATCGGGCGCCCGTCGCCCAAAGCATCAGGTCCCCGCCTTCGCGGGGATGAGCGGAGTTAGGCAATGGTCCGGCACTTCCTCGACATCCACCTGCTGGACGCCGCCGATCTGCGGTCCATCCTGGACGACGCCCACGCCCGAAAGGCCGCCCGCAAGGGCTGGCCCCAGGGCCGTCCCGACGCCGATACGCCGGGCAAGGATCGGGTCCTGGCCATGATCTTCGAGAAGAACTCGACCCGCACCCGGTTCAGCTTCGACGCCGCCATCCGCCAACTGGGCGGCGCCGCCATCATCGCCACGGCTTCCGATATGCAGTTGGGCCGGGGCGAACCGGTCGAGGACACGGCCCGTGTCCTGTCGCGCATGGTCGACGCCGTAATGATCCGCGCCAACAGCCATGAGGACGTCGAACGCTTCGCCCGCGTCTCGACCGTGCCGGTGATCAACGGCCTGACCGACCGGTCGCATCCGTGCCAGATCCTGGCCGACCTGCAGACGATCGAGGAACACTCCGGCCCGGTTTCGGGCAAGACCATCGCCTGGATCGGCGACGGCAACAACGTCTGCCACAGCTTCATGCACGCGGCGCCCAGGTTCGGCTTCCACCTGAACGTCGCCTGTCCGGCGGCGTATCATCCAGACCTGCGCGACCTGGCCAAGGGCGGCGGCGCCGTCACCCTGACCAGCGACCCGCGCGAGGCGGTCAAGGGCGCCGACGTCGTCGTCACCGACACCTGGGTGTCGATGGGCGATCAGGACTATGAGGCGCGTCTGGCGGCGTTTGAGGATTACACCGTCGATGAGGCTCTGATGGCCCTGGCCGATCCGGATGCGGTCTTCCTGCACTGTCTGCCGGCCCACCGGGGCGAGGAAGTCACAGACGCCGTCATCGACGGCCCCCGCTCCCTGGTCTGGGACGAGGCCGAAAACCGCATCCACGCCCAGAAGGCGGTCCTGGCCTGGTGTTTCGCCGGCTGACGCCGTTCTGGCGATCGCCAGGCCGCGCTCATGCGGTCTGGCTCTTGCTTCCTTAAGGTCACGCTTGTCGCGCCCTGGGGAGGCTGAGGCCATGACCACCATATCCGCTGCGGGTTCCACCCTCACGCAACAGCTCTATCAGAAGCTGTTCGACCGTCTGAACACCGACGGCGACGACGCCCTGACCCTCGACGAAATCAGCGCTGTAGACGCTGGAAACACCAAGGTTTCAAAGGCTTTCGAAACCTTCGACGCCGATGCGGACGGTCGCGTCACCCGCGCCGAAATGACCCCCGCCGACACATTCGGCGCCGACACCCTGAACGCCCTGATCCAGGCCCAGTCGGGGTCGGAATCCCTTTCCGACGCGGAATATCTTGCCGACTGGTTCGCCCAGACCGACACGGACAGCGACGGTCTGGTGTCGAGGTCGGAACGCGAGGCTGCGGCGGATCTGCGCCGTGCGGCGGCCTATGACGCCGGCTATATGAGCGACCGCGTCGTCATGGCCCGGTTGGGTTCGGATCGCGATCAGCCGCTGTCCATCGACGATTTTGTCGCTGGCCGAATGCGAACGCTTCAGCGGACCCAGGTCTCCAGCCTGTCCCCCGAGCGCCAGGCCGAGATCCGACAGTTGACGGAAAGCCTCCGCTCTGACCCCGTCCAGGCGCCCCCCGCAGACGATGAACCCCTGGTCTCCCCGGAACAGGCCGCGGCCGACTGGGCCGAGCGCGCCTCCGGACCCGCTGGAACCGCTCGCTTCCTCAGTCGCGAAATCGAAGGCCGGAGAGCGGCCGAGGCCGCCCGTATCGCCGCCGCCCCGATGAGCGACGCTCTTGCCGTGCGGCTGTTCCAACAGGCGCTGAACAGCTGGACGCCGTCGAGGGACGGACAACAGGCTGTCGCCGAAACGCGCGCATAAATGCGTGCGCCGGCGGAGCGCCCGCCTATTGCAGGTTCACGTCCGAAACGCCGCCGACGTCGGGCGTCGTTTTGGTCAGATTGGCCTTCATCACCTGATAGCCGAAGCCCAGCGCGCCCTTGTCCGAAACCCAGACCCGGCCGTCCTCGGCGTTGAAGCGGATCAGGGTCAGGTGCGGGTCGTCCTTGCCGTCCGGGTACCAGGCGGCGACGACGGGGTTCCAGTATTTTTCAATCCGGGCGCGGTCCTGGTCGATCGACAGGTCGCCGTGGATACAGGCCTGAACCTTCTGGTCCTTGGCCTGATAGCAGAACATGCCCTGCTGACCGCCGACCGCCACGTCGCGGGCGAAATCGGTGTCGTCGCGGCTGAAGAACCAGATGGTCCCGGTCTCCGGCTCGCCGAAACCGGTCATCGGCTGATGGTGATAGCCGGCCTGGTCCAGGCCCAGCATGCCGGTGTTGGACTCCTTCAGGCTGTTCCAGAATTCCTTTTCCGCCTCGGCGGGGGTCAGTTTGTCGGCCATGATGCGTCTCCTGTCTGGGGCTCGCAGGATCAACCATCGGGCCTCGCTCGGGTTCCTAAACTGAAACCCAGGGCGGTCGTTCGGCGCCGAACAGGGTGGCCAGGTGGATCAGCAGCAGCATGGCCAGGGCCGCGGCGCCCAGCATGATGAAACGCCAGGGGACCATGCGCGGCCCCTTGAACGGGTCGGGCGGCCGCGCGCCGCGCCAGCCGGCGAAGACCATGACGGCCAGGGCCGCGCCCAGCAGGATCAGAGTGGTTGTCAGGCTCATGGGCCGCAGTTGGCGCCGCCGGGGCGTGGACGCAAGCCGAACCGGTTACCAGGTCCTTAATCTTAATCGGTCATTAACCACGTCGCGCCCAAAAGCCTCCCCATCCGACGAGATGTCCACAGGCTGACGAGTCGGCGCAACATCTTGCGGTTAACCACACGTTTACACCCTCGATATTGGCGTTATAGCCTCCATCCCATGGGTCGGGAGCCGAATCAGTGAGCGCAGCGGCGCCTTGGAGCGTGAAGGGTATTGATCCGAAGGCTCGCGAGGTCGCCAAGGATCTTGCGCGCCGCTCGGGCATGACCCTGGGCGAATGGCTGAACTCCATGATCATGGAAGACGAGGACGAGGGTTACGCCACCCTGCCGCGTCGCTCCGCCGGCCCCGAGATGTTCGAACGTCGCGGTCGCAGCCGCCGTCTCGACGACGCCTATGACGCTTCGGACGAAGGCTGGCAGCGGGTCAGCGCCTCGATCGACGCCATCGCCGCCCGGCTGGAGGCCGCCGAACGTCGCTCGACTGTCGCCATTCAGGGTGTGGACCAGGCCGTGTCCGGCCTGGTGCGCCGGCTGGACGGCCAGGACGCCCAGACCAAGGGGCAGGCCCGCCGCATCGACGACATCGCCGAGGAATTGCGCGAGGGTCATCGTCGCCTGCGCGCCTTCGAACGCGACACCGGCCCCCAGACCCAGGAGACCTTCGGCAAGGTCGAGCAGTCGCTGGGCGCCCTGGCCGGCCGCCTGTACGACATCGAGGAACGCCAGAGGTCGGGCGTCTCGGAACTGCGTCAGCGCATGGAGGCGGTCGAGAAGGCCGCAGGTCCCGGCGTCGGCACGGACCTGCTGGCCCAGGTCGGCGCGCGTCTGGACCAGGCCCAGAGCCGCACCACCGAGGCGCTGAAGACCCTCGAGCGCTCCTTCGCCGAGCTGGACCAGCGCATGCGCGCGGCCGAGGGGCGGGTCGAGCCCGAGGGGGCGCGTGACGCCGCCCGGTTCGAGAAGCTGGCCGAGACCCTGTCGCGTCAGATCGAGTTCAACCGCGCCGAGATGATGCAGCGGCTCGACGCCGCCGAGACCGGCGCGCGCATCGACCGGATCGAGCAGGCGGTCCGCAGCGTCGGCGACCAGCTGAACGCATCCGAGCGCAAGGGTGCCCAGGGGCTGGAGGCCATGGGCCGCGAGGTCCTGAAGATCGCCCAGAACCTGAACGCCCGGGTCCAGACGGTCGAACGCGAGGCCATCGGCCGCGCCGAGGCCGTCACCCGCAGCGTCACCGACCTGGTCGGCCGCAAGGTCGAGGCCGATCTGTCGCGTCACGCGGCCAGAATGGACCAGGAGTTCGCGCGCCACGTCGATCGCGTCGATCAACGCCTGACCGCCAGCGACGACCGTCACGCCCTGGCGCTCGAGAAGCTGGGCGGCGAGATCACCCGGATTTCGGATCAGCTGAGCGACCGCATCGCCCAGTCCGAACGCCGCTCGCAGCAGGCGCTGGACGACATCGCCCGCCGCCTGTCGGAAAGCTCGGACAAGATCGAACAGCGCTACGACCGCGCCTCCGGCGAACTGGCCGAGCGGATGCGGATGAGCGAGGAGCGCACCGCCCGCCTGCTGGCCGAGGCCCGCGAGAGCATGGATACGCGCAAGCCGGCCGCGACCCGCGACCTGCAGCTGGACATCCCCGAGGCCGAGCCTTCGCCCGAGCCCGCGCCCCGCGCCGTCGCCGAGCGCGCAGCGGTCGCCGCCGTCTCGGCGCCGGTCGAGCCGGACTGGCGCGCGGCCGTCTTCCCCGAAGAATCCTTCGACGTCGAGGATGACTGGTCGATCGACCCCGTGTCGCCGGACGCGGCCATGGCGACGCCCTTCCCGTCGATGCCGACGGCTCCGACGCCCGCTGCACTGGCGTCGGAGCCGCTCCGGCCCGAGCCTGATCCGGCTCCGGTTTCTGCGGCGTCGGTCGAAAGCGAACCCCGAATCCAGCCCTTCGGCGGTTTCGGCGGCGCCGATGTCGACGACGCGCTGGAGGCCACCGCATCCGGTTTCTCGACCCGGTCGGAGCCGCGTCCGAACGGACAGGCCCCGGATCAGGACGCCGTTCAAGGCCCCGTTCAAGGCCCCGGTCAAGGCCGGAGCGACGCCTTGCTGGACGGCGACGACGACTTCGCCGACGACACCGAATTCGTCGATCCCCGCCGTCTGCGCGCCAGCATGGGCGCGGCCGCCGCCGCCGGTCGCGCGGCCTCGACCCGCAGCACCATCGACGCCGCCCGGGCGGCCATGACGACGCCGGCGGCGCCCGAGGAAGCGCCCCGCCAGGGCTTCGGCCTGATGCCCAAGCGCGGCGGCAAGTCCAAGCTGCAGGAGCGGCTGGACAAGCAGGCGGCCAAGGACGGATCGACGGTCAAGAAGGCCTTTCTGGCCTCGGTCACGGCTGTGGCCCTGACCGGCGGGGCCTATGCGTCTTTGACCCTGGCCGACGGGTCGGGACTGCCCGATCTCGAACTGCCGGGGTTGCCGGGTTCGACCCGGACGCCCGCCTCCGCCGCCAGCGAAACCCCGATCGCCATGGCGATCACCCCGACGGACGCCGTACCCACGGTCGACGCCGGCGCGGCCGAGTTCGAACGGGCCGTGAACCGGATCGAGAGCGGCGACCTGGAAGGCGTGGACGAACTGAAGCGCGCCGCCGACCTGGGGTACGGCCCGGCCCAGACCTATCTGGGTCAGCTCTATCTCATGGGTGGAAACGGCGTGTCCGCCAATCCGGCCGAGAGCCGTCGGTGGGGCCGCCGTGCGGCCGAGTCCGGGGATCCCGGCGGCATGCATCTGTACGGCATGCAGTTGTACGAAGGCGACGGCGGCGCGGCCAATCAGGCCGAGGGTCTGATCTGGCTGCTCAGGGCGGCCGAGCGGGGCCTGACCGACAGCCAGTACAATGTCGCCCGCATCTATGAGACCGGCGCCGAGGGCGTGGCGAAGAACCCGACCGAAGCCCTGAAATGGTACATGATCGCTGCGCGCGGCGGCGACAGCGAGGCCCAGGCGGCCGTCACCCGACTTCGTCCCGCCGCCACCGCCACCGCCCAGCGCGCCGCCCGCACCGCCGCCGACGCATTTGTGCAGCAGCAGGTCCAAAGCCCGGCTCAGGGCCGAGGCTAGGCCGCCAAACCTTTCGCGCACGGGTGGCGGCGCGCCGTCCCCGTCGCTAAAGAACACCCTGTCGCCGTTCGGCGTCTCCCGTTCCGCTCCAGCCGAAGGCGCGTCCTTTGGACATCTATCTGCCGATCGCCGAGGTTTCGGTGAACTGGCCGACCCTGGTGATTCTGGGGGCGGTGGTCGGGTTCGTCTCGGGCCTGTTCGGCATCGGCGGCGGCTTCCTGATGGCGCCGATCCTGGTCTTCATGGGAATTCCGCCGACCGTGGCCGTCGCCAGCCAGGCCAGCCACGTCGTCGCCTCCTCCACATCCGGCGTAATCCGCTATGCGGGCCAGGGCGCGGTGGATTTCAAGATGGGCGGCGTCATGGCCGCGGGTGGGGCCGCCGGGGCGATCGCGGGCGTTGAACTGTTCCGCTATCTGCGCCTGCTGGGCCAGGCCGATCTGGTGGTGGCCCTGTCCTATCTGGTCTTCCTGGGCGCCATCGGCCTGCTGATGCTGCACGAGAGCCTGACCGAGATCCTGCGTCGGCGTCGCGGCCTGCCCCCGCCGCGCAAGGACCGCCGCCGTCCCCTGTGGCTGTACGGCTTGCCGCTGCGGATGAAATTCCCCAAGTCGGGCCTCTATATCAGCGCCCTGCCGCCGTTCGGCCTGGGCGTCTTCGCCGGGGTCCTGTCTGCCATCATGGGGGTGGGCGGCGGCTTCATCCTGGTGCCGGCGATGCTCTATGTGCTGCGGATGCGAGCCGGGGCCGTGGTGGGCACCAGCCTGTTCCAGATCATCATCACCACGGCCATCACCACCATTCTCCAGGCCGGCCGCAACCAGACGGTCGACATCCTGCTGTCCACCATCCTGCTGCTGGGCGGGGTGGTCGGCGCCCAGATCGGCGCCCGGTTCGCGGGTCGGTTCCGGGCTGAGGAGTTGCGCGCGGCCCTGGGCCTGATCGTGCTGCTGGTCGGCATCCAGATGGGGCTGGAGCTGTTCGTGCGGCCCAGTGACATCTTCCTGCTCGCGCCGGGGGTGTCGGACTGATGCAGGCGCTTCCTCCACCCCCTCCGGCCATCGAGGCGCCCCCCATCGAGGCGGCCGCCGTCGCGGCGCCGGCCCCCGACCGGTCCGAGGCCACGACGGGCGAACTGCGCGTCGCCGCCGCCCTGACCGACGCCCAGGTCCACGTCGATTCCGGCTTCACCGGCGCCTCCATCGTCCTGTATGGCGCGGTGTTCAACCCGACCCCCGACCCGGTCGATGTGGTCGTGGTGGTGCGCGGCCCGGACGCGCCCGTCCGCCTGGTCAAGAAGACCCGCAACATGGGCGTCTGGCTGAACAGCCGTCCGGTCCTGTTCGAAGGGGCTCCGGGTTTCTACATGACCGCCTCGACCCGCCCCCTGTCGGACATCGCCGATTTCGGCCAGCTACGTCGGCTGGGCGTCGGGGTGGATCACCTTCGCATCGACGCGCCGGAAGAGGCCGGGACTGTGACCCGCTACGGGGTGCGCGACGTGGTCGTCAGCCGCCTGGGCGATGACTATCTCGATTGGCGCCGCGCCGTGATCCGGCTGAAGGAGGCGGCGGCCCTTTATGACACCGACCCCGACGGGGTCGAGTTCGTGGATCGCGGCCTGTTCCGGGCCGAGGTCAAGCTGCCGACCGTCGCCCCCACCGGGAAATACTATGCCGAGGTCTGGCTGTTCCAGGACGGCGAGCCCCGGTCGGTGTCCAACATGACCCTGACGGTCGAGAAGGTCGGGCTCGAGCGCGACATCTACGAGTTCGCTCATCGTCGCCCCTGGCTGTACGGCCTGTTGTGCGTCGTGCTGGCGGCCCTGACCGGCTACGGCGCTTCGCGCCTGTTCAGCCGCCGCGACTGAGGCCCAGTTCTGCGCGCAGGGCTTCGGCTGTCAGCCCGCCCGCGCGCAGCTCCGCCAGGGTCACGGACCGGTCCCGCTTGGCGTAGCGTCGCCCATCGGGCCCCGTCAGCAGGCGGTGGTGGCGATAGATAGGCGCCGGCCAACCCATCAGGGCCTGAAGCAGCCGTTGCACATGGGTCGCCTCGAAAAGGTCTTCGCCGCGGATGACGTGGTCGATGCCTTGTAGGGCGTCGTCGTGGGTCACGGCCAGATGATAGGCCACACCCGTATCCTTGCGCGCCAGGACCACGTCCCCCGCCGCATCCGGACGGACGGGCACGACGCCGGTCTCTCCGTTCGGACCGGCGCCCTGTTCGATGAAGTGGAGCCCGCTCCACGCCGCCTCGCCCAAGACCTCACGCGCCCGATCCAGTGACAGCCGCCAGGCGAAAGAGCGCCCGGCGTCCAGGAACCGGGCCTCCTCGTCCGGAGGATGGGGGCCGGGACGGGCCGCCTCCATCGCCCCGTGCGGCGCATCCCCGATCCCGGCGAGCACCTCCGTCCGTGTACGGAAGCAGCGATACAGAAGTCCCCGCTCGCGCAGGTCGTCGATGACGACGGCATAGTCCGCAAGATGGTCCGACTGGCGCCGCACCGGCATCTCCCAGTCCAGCCCGAGCCATGCCAGGTCTTCCAGAATAGCGACCTCATACTCCGGCCGACAGCGCGTGGGATCGATGTCCTCGATCCGCAGCACGAACCGCCCGCCCCCCGCCTTCGCCGCAGACCAGGCGGTCAGGGCCGAGAAGGCGTGGCCCTTGTGCAGACGGCCGGTGGGGGAGGGGGCGAAACGGGTGGCGAACATTTCAGTCGGTCGCGGGGTCCAGCAGTCGAGCCCAGTCACGCGCGGCGTGAAGAATACGGACGACCTCCACTGCCTCAGATAGGCGATAGAAGATCAGATAGTCATCGAGCGAGCGTTTCCGCAGATTCTGAACGCCGGCTTCCGGGTAGGCGCGCGGTTGATCAACCAAGCCTTCGCAGGCGTCGAGCAGTTTCAGGACGAAACGCCGAGCAGCCCTCGCGCTATCCCGGGCGATGAAGGCTTCGATCTCAGCAAGGTCGCCGGCTGCGGCCCGCGTGATGACCAGCCTCATTGGCCGTCGTTTGCCCAGCGCGCCTTCATTTGCGCCCGTACCTCGTCGATCGTGTGAACCCGCCCGGCGTCAGCGTCGTCGATGCCTTCCTGGAGCTTGCCCAGCAGGGCCGCCAAGCGGGCCTCACGCTCTTGGACCAGTCGCACGCCGGTGCGCAGCACCTCGCTCTTGGAGCCGTATCGGCCTTCCTTGACCAGGCTCTCCACCACCTGCTCCAAGGCTCCCAGTTCGACGGTCATCGTCATGGCGTCTACTCCGTTTGATCCAATAATAGTTATTGGCGGCCCGCATTGACAGCCGTTTTGCGCCAAGCCCGCATTCCCCAACCGGCGAACCCGCGTCATACAGGGGTCATGCCCGTCGCCCCCACAGCCCAGGAAATCGCCACCGCGCGTCAGGCCCTGGCCGCCGCCGATCCCGCCCTGACGCGCGCCCACGCCCAGACGCCGGCGTTCGAGTGGCGGCTGCGGCCCGGCGGTTACGAAGGCCTGTTCCGCATGATCGTCGAGCAACAGGTGTCCGTCGCCGCCGCCGCCTCGATCTGGGCGCGCACCATTCAGGGACTGGGCGGAACGGTGACGCCGGACGCCGTGCTGGCCCACGACATCGACGCCCTGCGCGCCTTTGGCCTGTCGGGCCAGAAGGCAAAATACGGCCGCGAGATCGCCCTGGCCCAGGTGGAGGGCCGCGTCGATCTGGACCATATGCAGACCCTGTCCGACGAGGATGCGATCGCCGCCCTGACCGCGATCAAGGGCGTCGGCAAGTGGACGGCCGAGACCTATCTGATGTTCTGCGAGGGCCGGCTGAACGTCTTTCCGGGCGGCGACGTGGCGCTTCAAGAAGCGATGCGCTGGGCCGACCGCGCCGAACTGCGCCCGACCGAGAAACAGGCCTACGTCCGCGCCGAGATCTGGCGACCGCATCGCGGTGTGGCTGCACATCTGCTGTGGGGGTGGTATGGCGGCGTCAAGCGGGGCGAGATCGCTCTGGAGGAGCTGACCGCGTGACCCCCCTCGATCCTGCCCTTACCGAGCCGCTGCGCGATCCCCGCACGGTGCTCGCCGCCCTGGACTTCGCCGGGGTGGCCGTCTTCGCGGCCACCGGCGCCCTGGCCGCCGCACGCGAGAAACACGACGTCATCACCTTCGCCTTCTTCGCGGCCATCACCGGGGTAGGGGGCGGCACCTTGCGCGACCTGCTGCTGGGCCTGCCCGTCTTCTGGGTGCAGGACTGGCGCTATATGGCGGTCTGCCTGCTGACGGCGGTGGTCGTCTGGTTGATCGGACAGCGCGACTGGCGGTTCCGGGCCCTGCTGTGGCTCGACGCCATCGGCCTGGGCGCCTATGGCGTCATGGGGGCGGCCAAGGCGGAGGCGGCGGGCGCCCCCCCGTTGATCTGCATCGTCATGGGCACCCTGACCGCCTGTTTCGGCGGGGTGGTGCGCGACACCCTGGCGGGGCAGCCGTCGATCCTGCTGCGGCGCGAGATCAATGTGACGGCGGCCATACTGGCGGCGACCCTCTATATCGTCCTGCGCATCCCCGAGGCGCCGATCTGGCCCGCCGCCATCGTCGCCGCCGTGGCCGGTTTCATGCTGCGGGCGGGGGCGCTGCGCTGGGGCTGGACCCTGCCGGGCTTCCCTGAGCGAAATTGAACGGTTCGTCGCCTGTTCGTCATGGCGGCGTCTTCGAATCGGGACTAGGCTGAACGCCTCGGACTAGGGAAGGAGACGCGTCTTCAATCCTGTAGCTTCCATACCCCCCGCGCCGACCGGGAGGGCCTGATGCAGGTCCTCCACCGACCGCCGTCGGGCTTTCCCGCCCTCGTTCTGAACGCGGACTTCCGGCCGCTGTCCTATTACCCGCTGTCGCTCTGGCCGTGGGAAGAGGCGGTCAAGGCGGTCTATCAGGACCGGGTGGACGTGGTGTCGCTGTACGACAAGGTGGTCCGCTCTCCGTCGATGGAGATGCAGCTGCCCAGCGTCATCGCGCTGAAGAACTATGTCGATCAGGATCGCAGCCCCGCCTTCACCCGGTTCAACGTCTTCCTGCGCGACGGCTTCGCCTGTCAGTACTGCGGGGAATCGACCGAGCTGACCTTCGACCACGTCATTCCGCGCTCGCACGGCGGGCGCACGACCTGGGAGAACATCGTGGCCGCCTGCGGCCCCTGCAACCTGACCAAGGGCGGCCGCACCCCGCGCCAGGCCATGATGCCGATCCGCCGCGAGCCCTATCGCCCGAACGCCTGGCAGCTGCAGGAAGCGGGCCGGCGTTTCCCGCCGCATTATCTGCACCAGAGCTGGCTGGACTATCTCTATTGGGACATCGAGCTGGAACCCTGAGGGTTTCCCGGTGACGCCCAAGCGCCTGTTGGCGCCTGACGTCGGGCCCAGAGCGCTATTCGGCGTGGGATGTAAAGTTGAAGGGTTTGGCTCGCGCCGCGGAGGCTTGACCACGTTTTGCGGATTTCGCCGAGCGCGGCAGCCTTGCTGGCCCGTTGGCCCAGCCGGTGTTGTCGTTGAGTAGACCAACGGGTTTGACACTGTGCATTGTCGGAACTTCGACTGGCTGCCGGTTTCGTCAATGACGGGGCAGAGCTGTATATCTGAGGTTGATTGTCCAGTACAGATTGACGACGTGCGTATGAAATATTGACGACGCCTGTCAGCTTGTTCGGGTCGTTCAGTCTCTCTGTCGTCTGCGCCTTGGCAGACCACGGGGGACTACATCATGAAAACCAAATCTCGCTATCTGGCGGCGGCCGGAGGCCTGGCGTTGATCGCGGCCTTTCCGCAATGGGCGGCGGCCCAATCGCAGTCGCAGTCGCAATCGACCTCGTCCGAGGCGCAAACGGCGGCGCAACCCAACCCCGCCGTCCTCGATGAAGTCGTCGTCACCGGCTATCTGCAGGGCCTGCGCCGCTCGATCGACGAGAAGCGCAACAGCGACATGATCTCGGACAGCGTCAGCGCCGACGATATGGGCAAGCTGCCCTCGTCCAACCTGACCGAAGCCGCGTCCCGCATTCCCGGCGTGTCGGCGGTCCGCAACCACTTCACCGGCGAAGGCGACCGGGTGGTGATCCGGGGCATGGCGACCGAATACAACGCCTACGCCGTCAACGGCGTGCGCATGGGCGGCACCGGATCGCCGGGCGACAACTTCTTCCGCGGCGTGCGCCTCAGCTTCCTGCCGACGTCGGGCGTCGATGCGATCACGGTCTACAAGAGCCTGCTGCCCTATATGGACGGCGACGCCATCGGCGGCACCATCGACATCAAGACGCCGACGGCCTTCGACTATGATCCGACCCATGTGGCGGGCTCGAGCGAGGGCACCCTGCTGCAACAGCGCGACGACCGGACCTCATGGGCCGCCGATGTGGCCTTCGGCAAGCAGTTCTCAGAGCGCCTGGGCCTGTTCGTGACCGGAAACTACTCGGAACGCGCCTCGCAGTTCGAGCAGATCGGCAACTCCGGGGATAATATGCCCCGTAACTGGTACGGCACGGCCCAGAGCCTGGACTTCGATCCCCAGACCTTCGTGACCCGCGGTCTGGAAATGTCCACCGGCGACACGGACGTGACGCGGTGGGGCTTCAACGGCTCGCTGGACTGGCGCGGCGACAATCACGACTTCCACCTGCGTGGTCAGTACAATGAGTATGAAGAGACCCAGTTCAGGAACCGCCTCAACTTCCGCAACGAGGCCGGCACCAGCGCCTCGGCGCGCCTGGAGCAGGTCGACAAGTCGCGCGGCGACCTGATCCAGCCGGCGAACGCCGTCATCGGCTACGATGACATCAAGGGCGCCATCTACAACTACACCACCGACCAGATCGTCGACCGCGACAAGGACGACAAGATCACCGACGCGGACAAGGGTTCCAACAGCTATTACAGCCTGAACGGCTCGTCGGGCTCGTGGGATCCCAAAGGCTTCCGCCTGCGTCGCTACTGGGAAGGCGGCACGACCGAAGGCGTGCTGCAGATGGTCAACTTCGGCGGCGAAAGCCGCTTCCGCGAGTTCACCCTCGACTACGACCTGTCCCACTCGGAATCCGAGGACAATATCGTCGACAGCTACGAGATGTTCTTCGGCCGCAACGCCTATCTGTGGAAGGGCAACGAAGGCGTCGAGATCGTCAGCCAGGGGGATCCGCAGTACCTGAAATGGGTGCTGAACCCCGCCGGCATGGCGGGCGTCCAGGACCTGACCCAGTACACCGCCTCCAGCCTGAGCGGCAGCTACGGCGGCGCCAAGGAAACCCTGAACCAGGCCCAATTCAACCTGCGCTACGAGCCGACCGGCTCCTGGCTGCAAGAGGTCCGCGTCGGCGCCAAATACTACAAGTCCGAGCGTGAACGCCTGGAAGGTTCGCTGATCGACCTGGAGCCCCGGGGCACCATGGCCGACTATTCCGCCCTGTTCGGCGAAGCGATCACCGACATGTTCGACGGCCGTTACACCGGCCAGTACCAACTCGGCCCCGTCATCGACACCGACAAGATGATGGCCGAGATCGAACGCGCCAAGGCGGGCAACTCGACCCTGCTGACGCTGAACGAGGCGGACTCGATCGACTACGCCTCCACCTGGTTCTACGACGAACAGGTAGTGTCGGCCTACGCCATGGCCACGGCTCGTTTCGGCGCGGCCGAAGTGATCGCCGGGGTGCGGGTCGAGGACACCAGCAACGACATCCGCGCCTGGACCGAAGACCCGGTGCGGGGCGAGGACTACACCACCGACACCTCGGGCTTCACCAACTGGCTGCCCTCGATCCACGTCAACTATGACGTGAGCCGGAGCGCCAAGCTGCGGGCGGCGATCTGGACCAGCGTCTCGCGTCCGGACATCAAACGGATGACCTCGGTCAAGGAATACAGCTACGACAGCGATCCCGACGGCGACGGCGTGACCAACCCGACCAGCGAATGGGTGCTGACCGGCGTCGTCCAGGGCAATCCCGATCTCGAGCCGATGACCTCGGTCAACTACGACCTGTCGGCGGAATATTACAACGGACGCACGGGTGCCTACTCCGTCGCGCTGTTCTACAAGGATCTGGACAAGTTCCTGTTCCGCTCCTCGTCGTCGGTCATTCGGGACGGCACGGAGGGCGAGTTCGACGATCCGTCGGGCGTGCCCGTCTCCATGCCGATGAACGGTCGCAAGGCCGAGATCCGCGGCGTCGAGATCAACGCCCGCCAGCAGCTCCACTGGCTGCCGGCGCCGTTCGACGGGCTGGGCGTGGCGGCGAACGCCACCATCCAGCGCTCGGAAGCCGAAACCGGCCTGTCCTGGCACCCTGAAGGCTACACCCTGCCCTTCATGGAAACCCCCGACCACATCGTGAACCTGGAACTGTTCTGGGAGCGCAACGGCTGGGAGGCCTATGTGGCCTACAACTATCAGGACGTGTCTCTGGAAGACATCGAGGACTTCGGCAACGATCCCTATGAGCAGGATTACCACTTTGTGGACCTGATGGCGCGGCGTCAGATCACGCCGAATCTGACGGCGACCTTCAAGGTGCAGAACCTGTTGGACAACTACACCTACTTCTACACCTTCGGTGAAGGAAAGGGCGGCGTCCGCGACTACATCGAAAACGGTCGTTACCTGAGCCTGAACCTGAACTGGCGGCTCTGATCGCTCCTGCCGCTCGCGGGAGATCTCCCGCGAGCGGCGCCTTTTCCAGACATCGAGGATACCTCATGCGCCTGTCCCTGCGCCTCGCCGCGACCCTGTCCTGCAGCGTCCTGGCCTTCGCCGCCCTCCAGACCGTTCCGGCGCAAGCCCAGACGGCTTCCCTGCCCGAACGCGTCATCGTCAATCTGACCGAGACGCCCTCGACCAGCCTGGCCTTCAACTGGCGCGCCGAAGCGGGCGCAGGCGACGGCTTCATCGAATACGCGACCCTGACGCCGGGGCCGGCCTATCCGGCCCAGGCCGTTCGCCTCCCCGCACAGCGCACCTCCGCCGCCTTCACGACGCGGGACGACCAGAACGTCGCCGCAGACTATTACAGCGTGCGGCTGACCGGCCTGACCCCCGACACCCAGTACGTCTATCGCGTGGGCAAGGAAGGCGCCTGGTCGCCCTGGCGCCAGGTCAAGACCGCCGCCGCCGAGGTTCGTCCCTTCACCTTCCTCTATATGGGCGACGTCCAGAACGACATCCGCTCCATGGGCGGCCTGGCCGTGCGCCGCGCCCTGCGCCAGACCCCGGACGCGGCCTTCATGCTGTTCGCCGGCGACCTGATCAACCGGGCCGACAACGACGCGGAATGGGGCGAATGGTTCGATATGGACGCCCACCGCCTGGCCGAGACCCCGTCGCTGATGACGCCGGGCAACCACGAATACATGAAGCCCCAGGGCGAGACCCCGCAAATGCTGGCGCCCCAGTGGCGGCTGCAATTCACCCTGCCCGAGAACGGCCCGTCCGACATGCTGACCGAGACCGTGTATCGGGTCGATTATCAGGGCGTGCGCATCATCTCGCTCGACGCCGACATGATCGACGAAGACCCGCAGGCTGCGCAGGATCAGTTCGCCTGGCTGGAGCGCCAACTCGCGGACAACCCGTCGCGCTGGACGGTCGTCTTCCTGCACTACCCCCTCTATTCCACCGCCCGGGGCCGCAGCGGCGAGGAACTGCGCGCCGTGCTGCAACCCCTGTTCGACCGCTATCACGTCGACCTGGTGCTGGCCGGCCATGACCACACCTATGGGCGCGGTCGCCCCCACGATCAGGGCCCGGTCTATATGGTCTCCAATGTCGGGCCGAAACAGTATCCGCTGGGCGACTTGAACTGGACGGAGCGCAAGGCCAGCGGCGTGCAGGTGTTCCAGCAGGTCGAGGTGGCCGGTGACCGACTGACGGTGCGGGCCTTCACCATGGACGGCGCCCTGTACGACGCCTTCCAACTGGAGAAGCCCGGCGCGGGTCCGGCGCGCCTGACCGATCTGAAGCCGGCGACGCCGGAGCTGATCCTGCGGCGCGAGGACCAGTAGTGACGGTGCGTACCGCGATCGTCGGGCTGCTCGCGGCATGGGCGGCGGGGCTGGCGGCGACGCCGGCCCTGGCCGATCCGGTCTGCGGGCAGACCGCCGTCATGTCGCGCCTTCAGGCCGAACTGGCGAAGCCGCGCGGCGCCCTGCTGATCGCCGCACACCGGGCCGGCCACCTCGACGCGCCCGAGAACTCGCTGGCCGCCATCGACGAAGCGGTGCGCGAGGGCGCCGACATTGTGGAGATCGACGTCAAGGTCTCCGCCGACGGCGTGCCCTTTCTGATGCACGATCAAACGGTGACTCGGACCACCGGCGGCGCCGGCGAGGCCGAGAGCCTGACCTACGCCCAACTGCGTCGCCTGCGGCTGGAAGACAGTTCCGAGCCGCCCCCGACCCTGGTCGAGGCGCTTCGCAAGACGTGCGGACGGGTGCTGGTTGATCTGGACCTCAAGACGGATCGCATCGGCCCCGTGGTCGCGGCGGTGCAGGGGCTGGGAATGACGGACCAGGTCGTCTTCTTCGACTCCGACGGGGCGGTGTTGCGGGCGGTGCGTGAGCTCGCGCCGCGCGCCCTGCTCATGCCGCGCGTCAGCCGTCCCGACGGCTTGGCCGCCGCCGTCGAGGGGCTGGCGGCGGCGACGATCATTCACGGCGACCCCGAGTCTCTGACCCCGCAGCTCCGCAACGGGGCTCGGGCCCTGCCGGCGCGAATCTGGGTCAACAGTCTGGGCGATGTCGATGAGGCCTTGGCGGTCCGGGCGCCCGACCTGTGTCTCCGGCTTGAGGGACTGTTGGTCCTTGACGCCAATGTGATTCAGACGGATCGGCCGCGGGGCCTTCGGCGCGCCGTGAGCGACTGCGGGCTCGCGGCGCTGCCATGATCGAAGCCATGCAAAGGCGCGGGGGCCGAGCGGGCGGCGCCTTCAATCCCCGCCTGACCACAAAGACGCGCGATCTTTCCGGGTCGTGCAGCCTCTCCGTAACGGATCGCTTTGACTTCGCCCAGGATGAGCTTTTGCTGACGGTGTGCAACGCGGCCGGCGGCGATGTGGCGTATCTTCAGATCCTCGATGCGCATCAGCCGTCGGCGTCCATGGACGCCTTCAGCCTGCCGCCCGGCGAGCAGGTCGAACTGATCCGGACGGCCGACCCCTATGATCTGCGCCTGCTCGGACCCGACGGCTTCTGCAGGCGCTTCTCCGGCTGTTTGGCCGAAGACGGTCCTGTCGCGGCGCGCCTGAAAGAGCCGCGCCGAGGTCGGGGCCTGATCCTGGAGATCGTCCCGGCCGAGGACGCCTGGTTCTGCGTCAATGACGAGACGGGCCTGTGTCCCACGCGTCGCTACAGGCTGGGCGCTGGAGCGCCCTTGCGCCTGCGACTTCCGGTCCTGCCGGACGGCGCCTACGACCTGACCGTCTCGCGCCTCGGCGGCGCCTTCAGCCGAAGGTTCGCGGGCCGCCTGGCGTCGCAGGATCCGCTCAGAAGCTGCGGCTGATCGCCAGGGTCACCGTCGGCCCGGTGCGGATATACTCCCGCAAATCCTCCGGCCCCGAGCCGAAGGTGTACCAATAGGTATGGCTGTTCAGCAGGTTGCGGATCTGAATCGACGCCAAGCCGTCGCCGCCCAACCGTCGTCGAAGGCTGATGTCCACAAAACTGTAGGCCTGTTCGTAGGGGTCGTTGGCGAAACTATCCATACCTTCGAGGAAGCCGCCCTGGCGGCTCCAGCCGGCGGCCGCCTCCCATCCGCCGCCCTGCCAGAACAGTTCGACGGACGCCAGGGTCTCGGGCGTCTCCGTAAAGGGAAGCCGATCGCCGACGCGCCAGGCGATGTTGGCGTCGGCGCGACTGACCTGCCAGGTCAGATTGGCCGTGACGCCCAGCCCATCCAGCGGGGCGGGCGCCCAGTCCAGGCCGTGGCGTATCGCCAGTTCGACCCCGCTGATCCGCGCCCGCCGACCGTTGGCGTAGGCCCGCACGGGCGTCCCGTTCTCATCCCCGCGGTCAATCAGTCCGCCGTCGCGGATCGAACTGGTTGAGGCCCTATAGAGAAAATTATGAATGTCCTTGTGGAACAGGGCCGCCGACCAGGCTGTCGATCGGCCATAGTGTTCGAGCGACAGATCATAGCCGATGGCTTCCATAGGCTTCAGGTCCGGATTGCCTTGGCGGATTTCCTGAAGGATCCAGTCTGCCTCGGGATTGACCTCGCCGTCGCGGTCGGGATCCTGATCGTAGACATACTGCCGCGCCGACGTCATTCGGGCGATGTCCGGTCGGGCGAAACTGGTCCAGATCGCCGCCCGCAAGACCTTGTCGCCCTCCAGGGCGCGCCGCAGATGCAGCGATGGCAAAACATTGGTGAAACTGTTTCGACGTTGATCCCGTCCGTCGCCACGGAGCGCATCCAGAATGGGAAAACTCACCTTTGATCGGGTGTGCTCGATCCGCACGCCGCCCGTGATCTCCGTTCCGGCCCATCGGGCTGCGGCCATGACATAGCCGGCCGCCGCCTGTTCCTTCAGCCGGAACCTCTCGGCTTCGGCCTGGGGCTCGAACTCGGGGTCTACGGTGAAATAGGCGCTGTCGCCGCGATAGGCCCGTTCGATCTCGGCCGACATCCGTCGGCTGTCCAAGACCACGCCCAGCCGGTGGTCCCCGACATAGCGGCCGTCGAACAGGTCCGTGACCGGCGCGCCGAACAGCCCTTCCAGATCGGCCAGGGTCTCCGGACCGATCAGATCGGGGCGGGCGCCTCCCGCGCTGCGGCGGTTGGAGTGCATATAGCGCCCTCCGGCCTGGACCGACTCCAGCCAGCCGCCGGTCGGCGTATAGGTCAGACCGAACTGGGCCTGGGCCAGGGTCTCGGACGTCTGTTCCCACTCATCGCCCAGATGTCTGAAATCATAGGCGGCCGGATCCTGAACCGCCGCCATGCCGGCGGGATTGAGCCCCCACAGGCGAAAGCGCGGATCGTCGGTCTCGATCACCCGGACGCCGCGATTGCCCAGCCATTCGACGGCGTCGGTCCTGAATTCCAGGAGCGCGCCCTCGTCCAGATCATCCTGAGAGCGCGACAGCGAGACATCATAGTCGATCCGCCACGGCCCGTCCCACCGCCGTCCGCCCAGGGTGATGGACGACAACAGGCCGGATTCCCGCGTCGCTTCCCAGAACCGTCTCAGTCGGAAGCCCATTGGATCCCACACGCCCGATGCGCCAGCCAGACTATAGACGGAGCGGACATCGCGGTCGGCGTCGGTGATCCGCCCATCCCCGTCCACATCCTTCATGTCCGCAGTCGAGTAGCCGTAGATGCGCCCCAAATCCGGATCCGAACCGACCACCATCTCGTTCGGCTGCGCAAGGCCAGTTCGACCGCTGTCCACCTGGACCAGCCGCTCGGTTCCCGCCAGGCCGTCGTTCCGGAAATTCAGACGGTTCCGGTACTCCTCGCCCTCGTAGCGGTTGTACTGAAGCCGCAGGTGAAGCTCCTGCTGCCCGCCTCGCCAATCCAGGCTCCCGTTCACCCCAAGGCGGCGCACCTGGGTCTCGCCGACGGCCAGTTCCATGCCCCTCATGATGAAACGGTCGAAATCCCAGCCGGTCGAATAGAAGGTGTCGAACCAGACGGGCGGCAGGTCGTCGCTCTCGCCGCCGACCATCTCGAATTGCGAGCGGGCGTCGCTCCAGTTGGCGGCGACGAAGAGGCCCAGCTGATCCGAGAGACGGCGCGAGACGGCCAAGGCCAACTTGCCCGACTTCGGTCGGTCGAACCGGGTCAACCAGCCGTTTTCCGCCGACAGCCGCACATAGTCGTGGTCGGCGTCGAAGGCCGTCGGGGTTTGAATGTCGATCAGGCCGCCCAGGGCGTCTCCGTCCAGATCGGGCGTCAGGGTCTTTCGCACGATCAGGTTCTGGATTCCTTCGGGCGGCAGATAGCTGAGGCGGACGCCACGATAGAATTTGTCCGCCCGCGACCCGGCGCCGCCCAGGCGCACGCCATTGATCCGATAGGCGTTCCATTCGGTCGACATGCCGCGGATCGTCAGGCGATCGCCTTCACCGGTCTGGTGGTTTCTGACGGCGTTGACGCCGGGCAGACGCGCAAGGCTTTCCGCCAGATTGTTGGTCGGCAGCAGGCCCTGGTCGTCGACGCTGACCACATCGCTGACGCCGTCATAGGCCCGTTTGATCTCCAGAGCCTCCTGGAGGGCCCCTTTGCGGCCCAGGACCACCACCTCCTCGAGCTGGGTCACGGTCGTCGGCGCCGGCGCAGCCTGCGCCCGCTCGATGATCAGGGTCTCGCCGACGATGCGGGCCTGCAGGTCCGGATGGGGGGCCAGCAGCCGGGTCAGGGCGTTCCAGGCGGTGGTTCGGCCTTGCCACTGCGCTGTGCGACGTCCGTTCATCAGATCGGCGTCGGCCAGAACGGCCATGCCCGATTGCCGGGAAAGATCACGCAGGGCCTGGGCAAGAGGGCCGCTGGAAATCCGAAACCTGTGCGGGGTCTGGTCGGCGGCGGCGGCGGCGGCGAACGGGGCCGGGGCATGGGCTTGAGCCGCGGCGCCGCCCGCGGCAAGCCACAGGCTCGTCACCGCTGCTGCGCTCCAAAACCTTGCGCGGCCCGCCCACATCCTGGGTTCACCGATCGATCAGCAGACGGCCGGAGGCGTCCCTGCGAAGCGTCAGATCCTGCATGTCCGCGACCACGGTCAGGACGTCCTGCGGTCGAGAAGCGGCGAACCGCCCGCTGATCCGGCGCCGGCTCAGGGCGGGATCGGCGAACTCGGCCTCCAGGCCGGGCGATTGGCGTTTCAACTCGATCAGCAGATCGGCCAGGCTCATATTGTCCGCGTCGATCCATCCCTCGGTCCAGTCCGGCGTCTTGACCTCCGGGTCCAGGCGTTCGATCGCCCCGGCTCGGGCGGTCGCGCCGTCGCTCAGCAGTCGACCGCCTGCGTTCAGCACCTGGCCGCGCTCGGGGTGGTTCAAAGGCACCACCTCGACCCGGCCTTCCAGGACCGTCACCTCCACCGCGCCGCCGCTGCGTTCATCGACGTTGAAGCGCGTGCCCAGGGCCGTGATTCGATGTGTGGCCGTGATGACCGAGAAGGGGCGTCTGGCGTCCTTGGCCACCGAGAAGAAGCCTTCCCCGCTCAGCCAGACGTCCCGCCGTTCCGGGCCGAAGGCCGTGCGGACCCGGCTGTCGCCGTTCAGCTGGACCGAAGAGCCGTCGTCCAGCGCCGCTTGAAGGCTGCGTCCCGCCGTTCCCTCCAGCCTCTGTTCGACCAGGGCGGGCTGGGACGGCCATATCAGCACGGCGAGCGTCACGGAGGCCGCGGCCAGCATGCCGCCGGCCCAGAGGGATGGCGAGAGTGGAAGGGGCCGAACCCGCCAGGCGCGCCGACGCCGGCCCGCTTCAGCCGCCAGTGTTGCGCTGGCCGCCGCCAGGGCCGGATCGGCGAGCAGCCGCTCCTGGGCCTCCAGCAGTCGGGCGCGCTCCGGCGCTGCGGCCAGCCAGGCGCGCAGCGCCTCGTCCGCCGCGTCGTCCATTTCGCCGTGACGCCGACGGTCGGCCCAAAGGGCGGCCTGTTCTTCGGAGACGCGCGCAGAATTCTTCATCGCGCAAGCTCCATGTCCAAAGCCTTGCGCACTTCGAGGGCGGCGCGACTGAAGTGCTTCTGGGCGGCCTCGACCGAGATGTTCAGCCGCGCGGCGATCTCCGGATAGCTGAGATCGGCGGACTGGCGCAAAACAAAGACTTCTCGCCTGAGCCGGGGCATGCGCCGAAGCGCGCGGGTGAAGAGGTCTGCTCTCTGCTTCATGTCGAGAACTTCGAACGGGGAGGGCGCGTCCGAGGCCGCCGCGTCGTCGATCGGTTCGTTCACATCCGGGGCGCCGGGGCGCCTCTGGTCGCTGAGCAGATTGAGCGCGACCCGAAAGGCGTAGGCCACCGGATCCTTCAGCGGCGTGGCCCGGGATCGGGCCAGGACGCGGGCGTAAGCCTCCTGGCTGATGTCGTCGGCGTCGGCGTCGTTGTGGACCCGGCTGCGGACAAAGGCGCGCAGACGCACGGCGTTCTTCGCCAGCAATCGCCCCGCACTCAGATCCTGAACAGACATCCTACCCCCGCGGGCGCACCCGTTGGGCCGCGCTTTTACGGCTCAACGATGACGGTGCGAAAACAGTCCGACGAATTATCGCTCGCCGCGGAGGGCGCGGAGCTGGCGTGCGGGCGGCCTTGTTGGTAGCGGCGGCAGGAGGCGGCCCAGGCCAGCGGTTCGTGCCCCGCCTTCGTCCTGAGCATCGCCGACCGCTTCCCGAGCATCAGGATGGGCGTATCCGGGCCCGGAGGTGACGGGTCCGAGGGGCCTGGTTCCTTCGCCAGATCGGCTTGATGGCCGAACACGATCGCGTCGAACGCGAAGGACTGAACCCGTCGACATAGTCGAGCCCAAGACGGAAGGATCGTCACGCGCGCGCCCAGGGCCTGGATTGAACGGCGGCTTACGCCTTGCCGCACGGGATCGGCCTCCACCAAGGCGATGTGGCGGCCACAGGCTTTCAGCCGGAAAGCGACGCTCGGCGAAGGCGGCGGGTTCGCCACGAAAGGCCTAGCCGAGAGGCGCCGGAATCCGCCGTGCTGAAGCGTAAAACGGCGTGTCGATTCAGATGCTTCGGGGGCTGAGCATATCCACACGTCTTGGTAGCGAATAGGTGATATTCAAGGAAGGAATCAACCGGGCAAAGACTGGGACGCAATGTTGGGCAAGGGAAAACGATCGGCGTCGCTGGTGCTTGAAGAAGCTGTCGAAGCCTTGCGAACCAACGTGATGATCGCGGACAAGGACCTGAACATCACCTATCTGAATCCGGCGGTTCAGGACCTGCTGCAGGCCGCTGAGGCGGATCTGCGCAAGGAACTTCCGAACTTCAGCGTCGCCAAACTCGTCGGCAGCAACATCGACATCTTTCACAAGAACCCGGCCCATCAGCGCGGGATGCTGGCGGCCCTGACCAAGCCGCATTCGGCGACCATCCGCGTCGGAGACCTGGCCTTCGACCTGCACGTCAGCCCGCTGAAGCGACGGGGCAAGCCGGCCGGCTTTGTCGTGGAGTGGGCGGACGCCCACCACCGGCTCGCCAGCGAGGATTTCGCGGCCCAGATTCAGGCGATCGGGCGATCCCAGGCGATGATCGAGTTCAAGCTGGACGGCACGATCGTCAACGCCAACGAGCGATTTCTCGATGTCATGGGCTACCAGCTCAATGAAATCGTGGGCCGCAAACACGAGATCTTCGCCGAACAGGAATACCGCGACAGCCCCGATTATCAGCAGTTCTGGGCCGCGCTCGCGAGCGGCGCGTTCCAGTCCGGCGAGTTCAGACGGGTTCGCAAGGACGGGGGCGTCGTCACGATCCAGGGCGCGTACAATCCCATCCTCGGCCCGGACGGCAAGGTGGCCAAGGTGGTCAAATTCGCCACAGACGTGACGCAGCGCGTGGAGGCCGTAACCGTGATCGGCGACGCGCTGACGGCGCTCGCCGAGGGCGATCTCCAGCAGCGGATAACGACCAAATTCATACCCGAACTCGACAAGCTCCGGATCGACTTCAACAGCGCCGTCGAAACCCTCCAGGCGACCATGACCAGCGTCGGCGCGACCGCGGGCGCGATTCGCGCGGGCGCCGACGAGATCGGCGTTGCTTCCGACGAACTGTCGCGCCGGACCGAACAGCAGGCCTCCAGTCTGGAAGAGACCGCCGCGGCGCTTGATCAGCTCACCTCGACCGTCAACAGCAGCGCCGCCAATGCGCAGAAGGCGGCCGCCGTCGCGCTCGGGGCCAGGGGGGACGCCCAACGCTCGGGCGACGTCATGGGCGAGGCGATCTCCGCCATGTCGGAAATCGAGCGATCCGCCGTGGAGATCACCAACATCATCGGGGTGATCGACGAGATCGCCTTCCAGACCAATCTGCTGGCCCTGAACGCCGGGGTCGAGGCGGCGCGGGCCGGGGACGCCGGCCGCGGCTTCGCCGTCGTCGCTTCCGAAGTGCGGGCGCTCGCCCAGCGATCTGCGGAAGCCGCCAAGGAAATCAAGGGACTTATCGCGGGAAGCTCGCAGCAGGTCACCAAGGGCGTCAAACTGGTCGGCGAGACCGGAGAGGCTCTCGGGGTCATTGTCGAGCGCGTGGCCGAAATCGACGCCCTGATCAGCGACATCGCCACCTCGGCCCGTGAGCAGTCCTCGGGCCTGAGCGAAGTGAATGTGGCGGTCAACCAGATGGACCAGGTCACCCAGCAGAACGCCGCCATGGTCGAGGAGTCCACGGCCGCTTCACATTCGCTCCGTCAGGAGACCGAAGGGCTGATGACGATGATCGGGCGGTTTCAGCTTGGAACGGCGGGAAGCTCACCCCGACAGCAGGCCGCGCCCGAGCCTCGCCCGGTCCGCCTCGTCGCCGTCGGCGGCGGACGGGTCCAGGCTGCGCAGGCGACATCGGACTGGGAGGCGTTCTGAAGCGAGCCGCCGTGCCGATCTTCGGAACGCCCAGGCGCGGCTCAGGAGCGAATGGGAACACCGGTCACGCGCCGAGCATAGAGACCGGTCCGGGCATGCAGGCGCAGCCTCGGGGCTGCGGCGCCGGGTCTGCGTCCGTCGCAACGGAACAATCGTGCGCCCCAAGGGCGGCGTTCATCCGGGACAGGACGGCGAGGGCGGTCGAGAGGTCCTGGAGCGAGACAGAGCTTTCGGCGCTGTATTGCACGCATGAGGCGCAGGCCGACCAGAGTTTCGCCGCCTCTCGTCCGCTGTCGGTAAGGCGCAGGAGGTGGGCGCGTCGATCCCCCTTCAGGGCCTGGCGCTCCACCAGACCCGCCGCAAGAAGGCCGGTGACACGCGTCGACATGACGGCCTCCGAAAGCGCCAGCGCATCGGCCGCTTCCCTCTGGATCAAGCCGGAGGGGCGCTGGGCCAGAAGGTTCAGAACCGCCAGCTGGCCCGCGTTCAGGCCGCCTTCCGCCAGCACCTCGTCCACCCGCGTCGTCCATCGACGCGCAAGCCGGATGACGGCGGACTGCAGCATGGTCCCCACAGCGTGATGATTGGCAGGTCCGCAGGTTCGCACGTCGCCCCACTTGGGACATTGGCACGTCGTCTTCTCCCAGCGGCCGGTTTCGAAGCGCTCTGCCATCGCCGTCTCTCGTTTTCGGCGTCGAGAGTCCTTGAAAGCCCAGGTGAGCGCAATAAGGGGTATCCCTCCGTATCCAGCTCAAAATCCTGAGGGACGACGTGTCCCGACGCGCTCTACGGCAAAGCGCATCGCCCTGGCGGCCCGAGGGTCGCGCTCAGCTTGGGTCGGATCAGACCTTGATGTCGAGATAGGAGCCGGGGCGCATGATCCGGGGCTCTTCGCGCTCCGGCGCCACCGGGGCGGGTTCGACGGGGCGCGCCGGGTTGGCGGTGCGCACCGTGGACATGACGGCGGCGGCGGGCGCCTGACTGGGTTGAACGCGTGAGGCCTGATCCAGGGCGGCGCGGAAGAAGGCGGCCTGCGCGTTTCGCGCCGTCGGCAGGTCGAGACCTTGCGACGGGACGGGCTGCGGCAAACCGGGGCGAATCGCGCTCATGCCCAAACGTTAACGCATCCGGAGCGATCAATCGTTAACAAGGCCTCTCGAAAGAGAGTTAATGCGATTTTTCACCGGGAGCGGGCCGGGGCGGGGCCTGCATGGAGGTGACGAGTCGTTCGATGTCGGCGTCGTTCAGCAGGGGACCGGACTGTTTGGCGGTGATCCGGCCCATGGCGTCGACGGCGAAGGTCTCGGGCACGCCGGATATGCCCAGGTCCAGACCGGCCCGACCCTCGCGGTCCACCAGAACCATGGAATAGGGGTCGCCCAACTCGTCCAGGAAGGCGCGCGTCGCGACCGGCTCGTCCTTGTAGGCCACGCCGACGACGGCGATCCCCCGCGCCTTCAGGGCCAGCAGCTTGGGATGTTCGATCCGGCACGGCGCGCACCACGAGGCGAAGACATTGACCAGCATGGGCCGGCCGACGCCCGCCGTCTTGAGGTCCAGATTGCCGGGGCCGGCGGTGTCGCCGGTGAGCATGGGCAGCACCGTTTCGGGGATGGGCTGGCCGACCATGGCGTCGGGCTTGAAGGCCGGATCGCGTTTCAGCGACCAGCCGATGAACAGGGCGGCGAGCGCGCTGAGCACCACCAGGGGCAGGAGGGCCAGCCAGCGGTTCATTCTTTTGGCCCTACCGCGCTTTGCGCTACTTGAGGGCGATTGGAGTCTGCGGCGTCTGATGTCGCGCTCTGGTCTTTTTCCAGACGCTCGAGTTCGCGCTTCCATTTGCGGGAGGCGATGACGGCGCGGGCGACCAAGGCGGCCAGGACCAGGGCGCTGACGCCCCAGGCGGGCCAGACGAAGGCGGCGTAGGGGGTCATGTCGAGGTCGAGCATTTTACGCCTCTAGGGCCTGACGGGCGCGCAGGGTCAGGACGCGGCGACGGCGGACCTCGGTGCGGATCGCCGTCAGCCACAGGGCCGCGAACAGAACCCCATAGGCCGCCAGCATGGTCAGGAAGGGCGGCAGATAGACCGGGTCCAGGCCCGAGGATCCGGGGGTCAGGAAGCTGGCCGGCTGGTGCAGGGTGTTCCACCAATCGACCGAGAATTTGACGATGGGCAGGTTGATCAGCCCGACCAGACCCAGGACGGCGGCGGCGCGGGCCCCCTTCTGCTCGTCGTCGATCGAGGCCCGCAGCGCCATATAGCCGAGGTAGAAGAGAAACAGGACCAGCACGCTGGTCAGGCGCGCGTCCCACACCCACCAGGTCCCCCACATGGGCTGGCCCCACAGGGAGCCGGTAAACAGGGCCAGGGCCGTGAAGGCGGCGCCGGGCAGGGCGGCGGCGCGGGCGGCGGCGTCGGCCAGGGCGTGGCGGAAGACCAGGGCGAAGAAGCTGGAGACCCCCAGGGCCGAATAGGCGCCCAGTCCCCAGACGGCGGCGGGCACATGGACGAACATGATCCGCACCGTATCGCCCTGCTGATAGTCCGCAGGGACGGTGAAGCTGAGCCAGGTCCCGACCGCCAGCAGCACGGCCGCGACCGTCCAGAGGACGGGCGTCAGAGGGCCGGTGAAGGCCATGAAACGCTGCGGGTTGGACAGGCCGAACATGGCGTCAGCGATTACGCGGGGTCGCGACGGCGGGCAAGCGGCGGATCACCTCCGTCATCCCTGGGCGTTGCGCACGGCCGCTGCTCCGGCGAAGGCGGCGATGACGCCGGCGAACAGGACATAGGCGCCCAGGAAGGCCAGGGCCGGGGCGGGCGACTGGCCCGAGGCGGCGCGTTCCAGCGCCCCGGCGCCGAAGACGACCGGGGGGATGAACAGGGGCAGGACCACGACGGCGATCAGCAGGCCGCCGCGTTTCGCCCCCAGGGCCAGGGCGGCGCCCAGGGTTCCGGTGCAGGCGAAGCCCGCCCCGCCGATCAGGGCCGACAGGGCGGTGAGCGGGACCAAGGCCGGCGGCAGGCCCAGGGCCAGGGCCGCGACCGGCGCGGTCAGGGCCAGGGGCAGGCCGACGGCGATCCACTGGGCCAGGGCCTTGATCAGGACGACCGATTCCAGCGGCAGATGGCCCAGGGCCAGCAGGTCCAGGGCGCCATCCTCCAGATCCCGCTCGAACAGCCGCTCCAGCGACAGCAAAGAGGCGAGGGCCAGGGCCAGCCAGGCGATCCCGCCGGCCACGGGCGAAAGCGTGCGCGGATCGCCGCCCACGGCCAGGGGCAGGACGGCGGTCAGACAGACGAAGAAGCCGCAGGCCAGCAGGGGGCCGCCGCCGCCGCTCCAGGCCAGGTCCAGCTCCCGCTCCAGCAGCACGCGCGTCGCGCCGCGCAGGCCGGGCGGGCGGGGTTCGGCGTCCACAGGACGGCTCATGTCAGGCCTCCCAGGTCCAGGGTGCGGGCCGGCAGGGGCAGGGGGTCGTGGACGGCGGCGAGGATCAGGCCGTCGGCGTCGAGATGGCGGCGCATCTGGTCGGCGAAGACGGCGCGCCAGCGGGCGTCCAGCGGGGCCATCGGCTCGTCCAGCAGCCACAGGGCGCGCGGCGAGCCGACCAGCCGGCCCATGGCCAGGCGGCGGCGTTGACCGGCGGACAGGCGGCGGACTTCAAGGTCCAGCAGGGGAGCGAGGCCGAAAGCTTCGACCGCATCGTCCATGCCGCATTGGACATGACCCAGCCAGTCGCACTGGAAGCCCAGTTCTTCGCGCGCCGTCCGCCCGGTCTTCAGTCCGTCCTGATGGCCGAGGAAATGGGTTTCGCGACCGCGCGCCAGCCGCTCGTCCAGCGGATTGCCGTCGCCGTCGTGGAAGGCGACCTCTCCCGCATCCGGCCGCAACAGGCCGGCGATGGTTCGCAGCAGACTGGTCTTGCCTGCGCCATTGGCGCCCGTCAGCACCACGGCTTCCCCGGCCTGGAGGCGCAGGTCGAGACCCTGGAACAGACGACGCTCGCCGCGTGAGACGGTCAGGTCGGAGATCGAGAGGGTGTGGATCATGACGGCTACACTCTCCCTCCCCGCGCCGGGGAGGGGCGTCGCGGAGCGACGGGGTGGGGGCGGCCCGGCGAGGGCGCACGATTTCCTGGAAACAAGGCGAGCGATGGGTCGCGCGGCCCGCCCCACCCGGCCTCGCTCCGCTCAGCCCCCCTCCCCGGAACGGGGACGGGGAAAATACGCATTGTTTTGAGAACCTTTCTCAATGTCCGCGTCGAGGGTGTGGACACATGGACGGTGCGCGATGAGCGGACTATAGGCACGATTGCCGCAGCAGGCTTTCGCCGCGCGCGCAGGGGCCCTGTGAGCCGCTGCGTCTGCCGCGCGAAGGCGCAACCGGATTGTCGGGCGGCGCTGACCAGAGGAAAACTCTCCATGCCGTCCACCGACAGCTTCAACACCCGCCAGGACCTTTCCGTCGGGCGCAAGAAATACGCCTATTACAGCCTTCCGGCCGCCGAGGAAGCGGGTCTGACCGGGATTTCCCGTCTGCCGCGCTCGATGAAGGTGCTGCTGGAGAACCTGCTGCGCAACGAAGACGGCGTCTCGGTGACGCAGGACGACCTGAAGGCCGTCGCCGCCTGGGTCGAGAACAAGGGCTCGGTCGAGCACGAGATCGCCTTCCGTCCGGCCCGCGTCCTGATGCAGGACTTCACCGGGGTTCCCGCCGTGGTCGATCTGGCCGCCATGCGCGACGCCATGAGCGCCCTGGGCGCCGACGCCGCCAAGATCAATCCGCTGGTCCCGGTCGATCTGGTCATCGACCACTCGGTCATGGTCGATCACTTCGGCACGGCCAAGGCCTTCGGTCAGAACGTCGAGCGCGAATATGAGCGCAACATCGAGCGCTACAACTTCCTGCGCTGGGGTTCGTCGGCCTTCAACAACTTCCGCGTCGTGCCCCCCGGCACCGGCATCTGCCACCAGGTGAACCTGGAGAACCTGGCCCAGACCGTCTGGACCCTGGACGAAGGCAAGAAGACCGTCGCCTATCCGGACACCGTCGTCGGCACCGACAGCCACACCACCATGATCAACGGCCTGGCCGTCCTGGGCTGGGGCGTCGGCGGCATCGAGGCCGAGGCGGCCATGCTGGGCCAGCCGATCCCGATGCTGATCCCCGAGGTCATCGGCTTCAAACTGACCGGCCGCCTGCCGGAAGGCACGACCGCGACCGACCTGGTGCTGACCGTCACCCAGATGCTGCGCAAGAAGGGCGTGGTCGGCAAGTTCGTCGAATTCTTCGGCGACGCCCTGCCGAACATGACCATCGAGGACCAGGCGACCATCGCCAACATGGCCCCGGAATACGGCGCCACCTGCGGCTTCTTCCCCGTCTCGGCCGCCACCATCGGCTATCTGACCGCCACGGGCCGCGACAAGGCGCGCGTCGCCCTGGTCGAAGCCTACGCCAAGGCCCAAGGCCTGTGGATCGACGAGACCTCGGAAGACCCGGTCTTCACCGACGTTCTGGAACTGGACCTGGCCACGGTCGTGCCGTCGCTGGCCGGCCCCAAGCGTCCGCAGGACCGCGTCGAACTGACCACGGCCGCCCCCGCCTTCGAAACCGCCCTGGTCGATGTCTTCGCCCGCCCGACCGACGCCCCGCGCGCGGCCGTCGAGGGTGAGAAGTTCACCGTCGGCGACGGCGATGTGGTCATCGCCGCCATCACCTCGTGCACCAACACCTCCAACCCGTCGGTGCTGATCGCCGCCGGTCTGGTGGCGCGCAAGGCCCATGCGCTGGGCCTGAAGGCCAAGCCCTGGGTCAAGACCTCGCTGGCCCCCGGCTCGCAGGTCGTCACCGACTATCTGACCGACGCCGGCCTGCAAAAGGACCTGGACGCCCTGGGCTTCAACCTGGTCGGCTACGGCTGCACCACCTGCATCGGCAACTCGGGCCCGCTGGATCCGGCGATCTCGAAGGCGATCAACGACAACGCCCTGGTCGCGACCTCGGTCCTGTCGGGCAACCGCAACTTCGAAGGCCGGGTGAACCCCGACGTCCAGGCCAACTATCTGGCCTCGCCGCCGCTGGTCGTGGCCTACGCCATCGCCGGCTCGATGCGGATCGACATCACCAAGGATCCGATCGGCCAGGACAAGAAGGGCAATGACGTCTTCCTGAAGGATGTCTGGCCGACCTCGCAGGAGATCGCCGACATCCAGAAGAAGTCGGTCACCCCGGCCATGTTCGCCAAACGCTACAAGGACGTGTTCAAGGGCGACAAGCACTGGCAGGCGATCAAGGTCACGGGCGGCCAGACCTATGAGTGGGACGACGCCTCCACCTATGTCGCCAACCCGCCGTACTTCGAAGGCCTGTCGATGGACCTGACTCCGGTCCAGGACATCGTCGAGGCCCGCGTCCTGGCCATCTTCGGCGACTCGATCACCACCGACCACATCTCTCCGGCCGGTTCGATCAAGAAGACCTCGCCCGCCGGCGTCTATCTGACCAGCCACGGCGTCGAGGCGGCCGAGTTCAACAGCTACGGCGCCCGTCGCGGCAACCACGAAGTCATGATGCGCGGCACCTTCGCCAATATCCGGATCAAGAACCGGATCACGCCCGAGATCGAGGGCGGCGTGACGAAGCATTTCCCGTCGAACGACACCATGTCGATCTATGACGCGGCCATGCGGTATCAGTCGGAAGGTCGGCCGCTGGTCGTCTTCGCCGGCAAGGAATACGGCACCGGCTCGTCGCGCGACTGGGCGGCCAAGGGCACGCGCCTCCTGGGCGTTCGCGCCGTCATCGCCGAAAGCTTCGAGCGCATCCACCGTTCGAACCTGGTCGGCATGGGCGTGGTGCCGCTGCAGTTCAAACAGGACGGCTGGCAGAAGCTGGGCCTGACCGGCGAGGAGATCGTCACCATTCGCGGCCTGTCCGACGCCAATGTCGGCAAGCTGCGTCCGCGTCAGGACCTGTGGGTCGAGCTGTTCCGTCCGTCGGACGGCAAGATGGCCCGCTTCCCGGTCCGCTGCCGCATCGATAACCAGACCGAGATGGACTATCTGCTGGCCGGCGGCGTCATGCCCTACGTCCTGCGCAACCTGGCCCGCGGTCCGGAAACCGAGGCGCCGATTGCGGCCGAGTAATCCGGCGGCTGATCGCTGAAACAGAAAGGGCCGGCGGAGCGATCCGCCGGCCCTTTTGTCTTGCGGCTTGCTCTTTCAGCATGGCTATTAGCAGCCAAGCTTCGGTCAATGGGAGTTGCGAGTGAGATATTCGGCCGCCGTCGCTATGGTCTTCTCGCTGCTCTTTTGTCGTGACGTTCACGCGGCAGACGCGGTCAATCCGAAACATGTCATCGGCCAGATCGCTGACGCGATTGAAGAAAATTACTTCGACATCGCGCGAGCACGAGAAGCGGCTTCGGCCCTGAGGACTGATGCCGCAGCCGGCGTCTATGATCTATATGCGGACGATGACCAGCTTGCCGCAGCGCTTACTCGTCGGCTGAAGCCTTTGGATGGACATTTCGGCGTAGCGCCGCCCTCTGTGGCGACCGTCGATGAACCTCGCTTGACGATTGACTACGACGATCAGGTTCGTCGCATGAATTTCGGATTCCGCACCGTCGAGGTTCTTGCTGGAAATATCGGCTATATCGATCTGAGGTTCTTTCCCGACATCGATTTCGACGCGGCGGAAAGTCCGGAGCGGCAAGCCGCCGACGCGGCGCTGCAGACCCTGGCTCATGCTGAGGCGGTGATTATCGACTTGCGCGATAATGGCGGCGGATCGCCCGCCATGGCGACCTATCTCGCCAGCGCCTTTCTACCCGCCGACGTCAACGCCTATATGGTCGAGCGCGATGGGTCAGGGAGAGAGACCAGCCTGAGACCTTCGCGGCCTTACCCCCGGCCACGTTCAGATATTCCCGTGATCGTCATGATCAGTGCGAGGACAGCGTCTGCTGCCGAGGCCCTGCCCTACATGCTTCAATCGGCGGGGCGAGCAATCGTTGTCGGTCAACCGAGCATGGGCGCCGCTAGCGTGGCCAAACCTATCGCCACACCATCCGGCTTTTCAGTTTTTGTCCCTTTCGCTGAGACTATCAGTCCTCTGACGAACGCGAATTGGGAAGGGGACGGCGTACAGCCTGATATCGCCGGACCCATTGAACAGGCTAAGAATCACGCTTGGATTTTGGCGCTCCATAAAGTGCTAGAACGAGGCCTGCCCGAAGCAATCGCCGCTGAGGACCTTTGGATAATCCAAGCGTTGGAAAGCAAAGCTGTGGTGATGCCTCTAGATTCTTATCCGGGACGGTACCGCGACGCCCAAGTGTTCATCGAACATGGAAGTCTGCGCTACAAACTGGGGGAGCGCCCGCCTTGGATATTACGCGCGCTTTTGGCAGACCTGTTCACTGTCGAGGACGAACCGACCCGACGTGTAAGGTTCAACCGCGATGCCCAGGGACGGGTCACTGGGCTCAATGTCCTTTGGTCTGAAGGAAGCGTTTCTCCAACCGAACTTCGAGTGGACTGACCCCTCAATCCAGTTTTAGCGCCTCGGCCAGCAGCCGCGCCTCGGCCGCCCGGCTGGAGCCGGAGCGCCAGGCGACGACGATTTCGCGGTGGGGCGGGGCGCCGTCGGCCTGGTTCTCGAAGGCGCGGATGACGACCGAGGGGGTGTCGGCCAGGCCGGCCTGGACCGCCATCTTGGGCAGGAAGGAGACGCCCAGGCCCGAGCCGACCATCTGGATCAGGGTGTGCAGGCTGGTGGCGGCGAAGACGTCGTCGCCGCGCGGGGCCTCGATGTCCAGGGCCGCCAGGGCGTGGTCGCGCAGGCAGTGGCCGTCCTCCAGCAGGATCAGGTCTTCGGCCCGCAGCGAGCCGGGCCGGATCGGGCCGGGCGCGGCCAAGGCGTGGTCGTGGGGGGCGGCGGCCATGATCTCGTCGTCGCCGATGCGGGCGTGCTCGACCCCCGGCGCCTCATAGGGCAGGGCGATGACGGCGGCGTCGATCTGGCCCGCCTTCAGGGCGGCGATCAGGCGCGGCGTCAGGTCCTCACGGATGAACAGCTTCAGGTTCGGATAGGCGATCTTCAGCGACGGCAGTTTGGCGGGCAGCAGGAAGGGGGCCACGGTCGGGATGACGCCCAGGCGGAATCGGCCTGACAGCAGCCGGCCGGCGTTCTTGGCCGCCTCGACCAGGTCCTCGGTCCGCGCCAGCACGTCCTCGGCCCGGCGCACAGCCTCGACCCCCACCGCAGTCATGATGACGGCGCCGCGCGCGCGCTCGACCACAGGGGCGCCCAGGATCCGTTCCAGCTCCTGCACCCCGGCGCTGAGGGCGGGCTGGCTGACGTGGGCGGCCTCGGCGGCGCGGGAGAAGCTGCCGTGTTCGGCGAGAAGCTTCAGGTACTGGAGTTGACGCAGGGTGGGGAGCATTTCGGACGAATAGGGCGGGTCTATACAAAAATCAAAGATAATCGATTGGTCTTATGAAGCTGGGCCGTGTTCAATAGCCACGTCAGCCGAAGGGCTATCGCCAACACGCCCGCCGCATCGCGCCATCACAGGGAAGACCGCCATGACCACCGAAGCCAAATGCCCGTTCTCAGCCGCGACGACAGAGTCGGTCGCCGGGGGCGGGGTCCAGAACCGCGACTGGTGGCCGGGGCAGCTGCGCACCGACCTGCTGAACCAGCATTCGTCGCGCTCCAACCCGCTGGGTGAGGGGTTCAACTATCGCGAAGCCTTCTCCAAGCTGGATTATGAGGCGCTGAAGAACGATCTGCGCCAGCTGATGACCGACTCGCAGGACTGGTGGCCGGCGGACTTCGGCCATTATGGGCCCCAGTTCATCCGCATGGCCTGGCACAGCGCGGGCACCTATCGGGTCGGCGACGGACGGGGCGGCGGCGGGCGCGGCCAGCAGAGGTTCGCCCCGCTGAACTCCTGGCCGGACAATGTGAACATCGACAAGTCGCGTCGCCTGCTGTGGCCGATCAAGCAGAAATACGGCCAGGCCATCTCCTGGGCCGACTTGCTGATCCTGACCGGCAATGTGGCGCTGGAGACCATGGGCTTCCGCACCTTCGGCTTCGCCGGCGGACGTGAGGACACCTGGGAGCCGGATCAGGACGTCTACTGGGGCCGTGAAACGACCTGGCTGGGCGGCGACGAGCGCTATGCGCGCGGCTCGCACGGCGTGGACAAGCCGGCTGACGAGGCCGTGCTGGTGACCGACGACAACGCGGACGGTCGTGAGCATACTCGCGATCTGGAGAACCCGCTGGCGGCGGTCCAGATGGGCCTGATCTACGTCAACCCGGAGGGCCCGGACGGCAATCCCGACCCGATCGCGGCGGCGCGCGACATCCGCGACACCTTCGCGCGGATGGCGATGAACGACGAGGAGACGGTCGCCCTGATCGCCGGCGGCCATACCTTCGGCAAGACCCACGGCGCCGGCCCGGCCGACCACGTCGGACCCGAGCCCGAGGCCGACGGCCTGGAAGCGCAAGGCCTGGGCTGGACCTCGAGCTTCGGCAGCGGAAAGGCCGGCGACGCCATCACCAGCGGCCTGGAAGTCACCTGGACCCAGACCCCGGCCCAGTGGAGCAACTTCTTCTTCGAGAACCTGTTCGCCTTCGAATGGGAGCTGGAGAAGTCGCCAGCGGGAGCCCACCAGTGGGTGGCCAAGGACGCCGGCTTCATCATCCCCGACGCCCATGATCCGACCAAGATGCGTCGGCCGACCATGCTGACCACCGACCTGTCGCTGCGGTTCGACCCGGAATACGAGAAGATCTCGCGTCGCTTCCTGAGCAATCCCCAGGCCTTCGCCGAGGCCTTCGCCCGCGCCTGGTTCAAGCTGACCCACCGCGACCTGGGGCCGCGCTCGCGCTATGTGGGCCCGGAAGTCCCCAGGGAGGAACTGGTCTGGCAGGATCCCGTGCCGGCCGTCGACCATCCGCTGATCGACGCCGGCGATGTGGCCACGTTGAAAGCCCAGGTGCTGGCCACGGGTCTCAGCGTGTCGGAACTGGTCGGCGTGGCCTGGGCCTCTGCCTCGACCTTCCGGGGCGGGGACAAGCGCGGCGGCGCCAACGGCGCGCGCATTCGCCTGGCGCCGCAAAAGGACTGGGCCGTCAACCAGCCCGAGCAGTTGGAGCGGGTGCTGAAGACGCTGGAAGGCGTGCAGTTCGCCTTCAACCAGGCTCAGGTCGGCGGCAAGAAGGTCTCGCTGGCAGACCTGATCGTGCTGGCCGGCGCGGCGGGTGTCGAACAGGCGGCCAGGGCGGCGGGACATGAGGTCGTCGTGCCCTTCACGCCGGGACGGACGGACGCCAGCCAGGCCCAGACCGACGTCGAATCCTTCGGCTATCTGGAGCCGGTCGCTGACGGCTTCCGCAACTATCAGAAGGCCCGCTACGCCGTTCCCGCCGAATCCCTGCTGATCGACCAGGCCCAGCGTCTGACCCTGACCGCGCCCGAGATGACGGCGTTGATCGGGGGGCTGCGCGCCATCAACATCAACGTCGGTGGGGCGACCCACGGGGTGCTGACGGACCGACCCGGCGCCCTGACCAACGACGTCTTCGTCAACCTGCTGGACATGGACGTGAAGTGGCAGGCGACCTCGGACGCCAAGGAGGTGTTCGAAGGCCGAGACCGCAAGACGGGCGAGGCGAAATGGACCGGCACGCGCGTCGATCTGGTGTTCGGCTCGAACGCCGTGCTGCGCGCCCTGGCCGAGGTCTACGCCGGGTCGGACGGTCAGAAGAAACTGGTCGAGGACTTCGTGGCGGCCTGGGCCCGGGTCATGGAGCTGGACCGGTTCGACCTGCACGGCTGATTTAAGCCGGAGTACAGGCGGCGAGGGGGCGGACGCATGCAGGCGTTCGCCCCCTCGCTGTGTCTGGGATCAGCGCAGCCTGATCTCGAACAGTTGCGGCCACCGTTTGCCGGTGACGAACAGGCGTTTGCTGGCGGCGTCCCAGGCGATGCCGTTCAGGACGTCGTCGTTCGGGTCCAGGCCCGCATCCTGGGGGACCAGGGCGGTCAGGTCGATGAAGGCCTTTACGACGCCGGTCTCCGGGTCGATGCGGGCGATGCGGTTGTCCTGCCACAGGTTGGCGAAGACCTCGCCGTCGATCCACTCCAGCTCGTTGATCTGATCCAGCGGCTCGCCGTCTGCGGTGACGGAGACGCGGCCGGTCTCGGCCAGGGTGTCGGGATCGAGGAAGCGCAACTGGTCGGTGCCGTCGCTCATGATCAGCCGCCGCCCGTCGGTGGTCAGGGCCCAGCCCTCGCCCGGATAGGAGAAGCCGCCCAGGGGCGAGAAGTCGTCCAGCTTCCAGATGAAGCCGATGTGGTTGCGCCAGGTCAGGCTGTAGAGCTTGCCGTTCAGCGTGGTCATGCCTTCGCCGAAATAGACGGTCGGCAGGTCGCGCTGGCGCACCACCTCGCCCGTCTCCAGCCGCACCTGACGGATGAAGGACGGGTACAGGCCGGTGCTCTCGTACAGCGCCCCCTGATGGAAGAAGAGGCCCTCGGTGAAGGCCGTCTTGTCGTGCGGATAGGCGCGCACGACCTCATAGGCCTGAACGGGAACCTCGGCGCGGGCCGGCGAGACGCCGCCTGTCGCCAGCAGCAGACCGGCGGCGAGGCCGGCGAGGCGGGACGACAGGCGGATCATCGGCTCAGGCCTTCTCGGCGGCGGCTTCCGCCTCGGCCTTCCTGGCGCGGGCCTCGGCCTGATCGGCCTGGGCGCGGGCGGCCGTGGCCTTTTCCTTCTTCGTGGCGGAGCGACGGCCCATCATGTTCAGGGCCTCGACCCCGGCCGAGAAGGCCATGGCGGCGTAGATATAGCCCTTGGGCACATGATAGCCGAAGCCGTCGGCGATCAGCACCATGCCGATCATCAGCAGGAAGCCGAGGGCCAGCATGACGACGCTGGGGTTCTCGTTGATGAAGTTGGCCAGCGGGTCGGCGGCCAGCAGCATCACGGTCACGGCGACCAGGACCGCCACCACCATGATCGGCAGGTGTTCGGTCATGCCGACGGCGGTCAGGATGGAGTCGATCGAGAAGACCAGGTCCAGCAGGATGATCTGGAAGATCGCCGCGCCGGCGTTGGTGATCATCACGTCCTTCTTGTCCATCACGTCGTGGGTGGGCGTGGGATCGACGGTGTGGTGGATCTCCTTGGTGGCCTTCCAGACCAGGAACAGGCCGCCCGCGATCAGGATCAGGTCCTTCCACGAGAATTCGTTGCCCATCAGGGTGAAGACCGGCTGAACCAGACCCACCAGCCAGGCGATGATCGACAACAGGGCCAGGCGCATGACCAGGGCCAGGCCGATGCCGATGCGCCGCACCTTCTGGCGCTGATGCTCGGGCAGTTTGTTCGACAGGATCGAGATGAAGATCAGGTTGTCGATGCCGAGCACGACCTCCATCACGATGAGCGTCACCAGCGCGGCCCAGGCGGCCGGGTCGGAGAGCAGGGGCGTAATGCTGTCGAGCATTTAGGTGTCCTAGGTGGAAAAGCGTCAGCGTTAAGCGCTAGGGCCGCCGCAGGTTCCGATCAAGCGGTCGGGGGCGGCGCAATGGTCGCACCCCGGTCCTCAATTGTGCGATCATCTTTCGTCCGGCGCGACATCGACGACTACGGGGAAATGGTCCGAGATCACCTGGCCGCTGAAGGAATCGGTGGGCACGCCGTAGCGTTCGACCGACAGGCCGGGAGCGACGAAGACATGGTCGATGGCGACGCCGTCATTATCCCTGGCGATGTCGAAGTCGTTGTAGGTGCCGGCGGGACCGAACACGACAGGGCTGACGGCGCGGGCGTCGCGCAGCCCGGCGGCGAGGACGCGGCGATAGGGGGCCGTGTCCGGCCCGGCGTTGAAATCCCCCATCAGCACCACCGTCGCCGTCGCCCCCTCAACCGTCGCCGGGGCCAGATCGGCGGCCAGGGCGGCGCACTGTTCACGGGCGACCGCGCCGACATGGTCCATGTGGGCGTTGCGCACGTCCAGAAGCCGGCCGCTGGCCCGGTCGCGCAGCACGACGCGGGTCACGGTGCGCGGCAGGGCGGCGTCCCACCCCTTGGACGGACGGTCCGGCGTGGGCGAGCACCACAGGGTCTGGGTGCTGACCGCCTCGAATCGGGCGCGGCGCCAGAACAGGGTCGTCGTCTCGCCCGCCTGGGCGCCGTCGTCGCGGCCGAGGCCGTAATGGTCATAGGCCGGCGCCTGATCGGCCAGATAGGCGACCATCGGAATCAGCGCCTCCTGAACCCCCAGGACGTCGGGATCGAAGAAGGCGATCTGGCGCGCCATGTGCGGCCGGCGCTGCAGCCAGTTCGGCGTGTCGTCGGGCGCGTCATAGCGGATGTTGTAGCTCATCAGTCGCACGGAGCGGGGAGCGTCCGCAGGGGCGGTCAGGCCGCCGGCTCGGGCGTGCGACGGGGCGGCGACGCAGGGCGCCAGGAGGGCGCAGGCGGCGGTGATCAGCAGTGGGTGCGGTTTCATCTCGGCTCTCGTCGGCAGGTCGGCTCGTGATTTCACATGGAGGGATGACCGGGGTGCGACACCTTATGCGACAGGGTGCGGCTTCATCACCCCTTCACACAATGTTGCGAGCAGCAAAACCCCGTGCTATCAGGCGCCCGGCTTGAAGGGGGCGTATTCACGAATACGGCCTCTGTCGTGCTTTCCGCAAGCATTTCAAGCTTTTGACCGTTGCGAGCCTCGCATTCGGTCGCGACCCTGACACAACGACCTCGGACCCTAATCAGTGGCTGATGATTTCAGAACGACGGAAGTCGGCGATCGCTACGCACAGGCGCTGTTTGATCTGGCGCTGGAAACCGGCCGCCTGGACGCCGTCCGTGCTGACCTGACGTCGTTGAAGGCCGCCTGGATCGAGAGCGCCGACCTGCGCCGCCTGGCGACCTCGCCGGTCATTTCGGCCGAGGATCAGGGCAAGGGCCTCGTCGCCATCGCCGCCAAGGCCAAGTTCGAACAGACCACCGCCAACTTCCTGGGCCTGCTGGCCCAGAACCACCGCGCGCGGGACCTGCCCCATGTGATCGCCGGGTTCGAAGCCCGCTACGCCAAGCACGCCGGCATCGTCGCCGCCGAGGTCGTCTCGGCCCAGGCGCTGGACGCCAAGCAGCTGGCCGCGATCAAGACCGCGCTGAACGCCAGCCTGGGCAAGGCGCCGGAGCTGACCACGCGGGTCGATCCGGCCATCCTGGGCGGCCTGAAGATCAAGGTCGGCTCGAAACTGTTCGACGCCTCGCTGAAGACCAAGCTCGACCAGATGAAGTTCGCCCTCAAGCGAGCGTAAGCCCGCTCCCCGCCCCAAGAATGAAGCGCGCCTGATCGGCGCACCCGCAGAAGACTGAAGAACAGAGAGCCCGTCATGGACATCCGCGCCGCTGAAATCTCGGCCATCCTCAAGTCGCAGATCGCCAACTTCGGCGTCGAAGCCGATGTCTCCGACGTGGGCAGCGTGCTGTCGGTCGGCGACGGCATCGCCCGCATCCACGGTCTGGACAATGTCCAGGCCGGCGAAATGGTCGAGTTCACCAAGGCCGGCGTCAAGGGCATGGCCCTGAACCTGGAACGCGACAATGTGGGCGCCGTGATCTTCGGCGCCGACGCCGCCATCGCCGAGGGCGACGACGTGCGCCGCCTTGGCGAGATCGTCGACGTGCCGGTCGGCAAGGGCCTGCTGGGCCGCGTCGTCAACCCGCTGGGCGAGCCGATCGACGGCAAGGGCCCGATCCAGTTCACCGAGCGCCGCCGCGTCGACGTCAAGGCGCCGGGCATCATCCCGCGCAAGTCGGTCCACGAGCCGATGCAGACCGGCCTGAAGGCCATCGACACCCTGATCCCCGTCGGCCGCGGCCAACGCGAGCTGATCATCGGCGACCGTCAGGTGGGCAAGACCGCCGTCGCCATCGACACCATCCTGAACCAGAAAAACGTCAACAAGACCGACGACGAGAGCGCCAAGCTCTACTGCATCTACGTCGCCATCGGCCAGAAGCGTTCGACCGTCGCCCAGATCGTCAAGACCCTCGAAGAGGCCGGGGCGATGGAATACACCATCGTCGTCGCCGCCACGGCGTCGGAGCCGGCCCCGCTGCAGTTCCTGGCGCCCTTCTCGGGCACGGCCATGGGCGAATATTTCCGCGACAACGGCATGCACGGCCTGATCGTCTATGACGACCTGTCCAAGCAGGCTGTGGCCTATCGCCAGATGTCCTTGCTGCTGCGCCGCCCGCCGGGCCGCGAAGCCTATCCCGGCGACGTCTTCTACCTGCACAGCCGCCTGCTGGAACGTTCGGCCAAGCTCAACGAGGACTACGGTTCGGGCTCGCTGACCGCCCTGCCGCTGATCGAGACCCAGGCCAACGACGTCTCGGCCTATATCCCGACCAACGTCATCTCCATCACCGACGGCCAGATCTTCCTGGAATCCGACCTGTTCTACCAGGGCATCCGCCCGGCCGTGAACGTCGGCATCTCGGTGTCGCGCGTCGGCTCCTCGGCCCAGACCAAGGCGATGAAGAAGGTCGCCGGCACCATCAAGGGCGAGCTGGCCCAGTACCGGGAAATGGCCGCCTTCGCCAAGTTCGGCTCGGACCTGGACGCCTCGACCCAGAAGCTGCTGGCCCGCGGCGCCCGCCTGACCGAGCTGCTGAAGCAGCCGCAATACTCGCCGCTGGCGATGGAAGAACAGGTCGTCTCGGTCTACGCTGGCACGCGCGGCTATATCGACGGCATCGCCGTGAGCGACGTCGGCCGGTTCGAGAAGGAACTGCTGGCCCGCATCCATGCGAACCACGCCAGCCTGCTGGAAGGCATCCGCACCAAGAAGGACCTGACCTCGGACATCGAAGCCGAGCTCAAGGACATCCTGGCCGCCTTCGTCAAGACCTTCGCCTGAACCCCGCCGGTAGTTAGAGGAAGAGCAACGCCGGATGGCCAGCCTCAAGGAAATGCGCAATCGGATCGGAAGCGTGAAAGCCACGCAGAAGATCACGAAGGCCATGCAGATGGTCGCCGCGGCCAAGCTGAAACGCGCCCAGGACCAGGCCGAGAGCGCCCGGCCCTATGCGCGCAAGATGGCCTCGGTCATCGCCAACCTGGCCGCCGGCGTCTCGGGCGCCGACGCGCCCAAGCTGCTGGCCGGCACCGGTCAGGACCAGCGTCACCTGATCGTGGTGGCGACGGCGGACAAGGGTCTGGCGGGCGGTTTCTCGACCAACGTCATCCGCGCCGCACGCGAGCGGATCAACAGCCTGGTCGCCAACGGCAAGGACGTGAAGATCATCGCCGTCGGCCGCAAGTCGCGCGATCAGCTGACCCGTCTGTACGGCGAGAAGGTGGTCCACACCTTCGAGCTGAGCGCCCAGAAGACCATCGGCCTGCCCCTGGCCCAGCCGGTCGCCGAAATGATCGCCACGGCGTTCGAGGACGGCCAGGCCGACGTGGTCACCCTGTTCTACAGCCAGTTCAAGTCGGTCATCCAACAGGTCCCGACCGGCAAACAGCTGATCCCGGCCGTGGTCGAGGGCGACGCGGCCCCGATCGACCTGAACGGCGCGGTCTATGACTACGAGCCCTCGGAAGAGGAAATCCTCGAGACTCTGCTGCCCCGCAACCTGACGACCCAGATCCTGGCCGCCCTGTACGAGAACCAGGCCGGCTTCTTCGGGTCGCAGATGGCGGCGATGGACAACGCCACGCGCAACGCCGGCGACCTCATCAACGCCCTGACGCTGCAGTACAACCGCAAGCGCCAAGCCCAGATCACCACCGAGCTGATCGAGATCATCGCCGGCGCCGAAGCCCTCTGATCCCGACCGAACAGACATTCCGATACGGACCCCAGCCATGACCGACACCGTCGCCCCCAAGAAGCCCGCCGCCCGCAAGCCGGCCGCCAAGAAGGCCGCTCCCGCAGCGGCTCCCGTCTCCGCCGTCGCCACGGGCAAGATCGCCCAGGTCATCGGCGCCGTCGTGGACGTCGAGTTCACCGGCCACCTGCCGGCGATCCTGAACGCCCTGCACACACAGAACATCGACCAGAAGACGGGCGAGCCCTTCACCCTGGTCCTGGAAGTCGCCCAGCACCTGGGTGAGAACATGGTCCGCACCATCGCCATGGACACGACGGAGGGCCTGACGCGCGGCCAGCCCGTGTCGGACACCGGAACCTCGATCCAGACCCCGGTCGGGCCGGGCGTGCTGGGCCGGATCATGAACGTCGTCGGCCAGCCGATCGATGAAGCCGGCCCGATCCAGACCACCCAGTACCGCCCGATCCACCGCGAGGCCCCGACCTTCGAGGAGCAGACCAACTCGTCGGAAATCCTGGTCACGGGCATCAAGGTCATCGACCTGATCTGCCCCTACACCAAGGGTGGCAAGACCGGCCTGTTCGGCGGCGCCGGCGTGGGCAAGACCGTGACCATGCAGGAACTGATCAACAACATCGCCAAGGCGTACGGCGGTTATTCGGTCCTGGCCGGCGTGGGCGAGCGCACCCGCGAAGGCAACGACCTGTATCACGAGATGATCGAGTCGAACGTGAACGTCGACCCGGCCAAGAACGGCGGCTCGACCGAGGGTTCCAAATGCGCCCTGGTCTACGGTCAGATGAACGAGCCTCCCGGCGCCCGCGCCCGCGTCGCCCTGACCGGCCTGGCCCAGGCCGAGTATTTCCGCGACGAAGAGGGCAAGGACGTCCTGCTGTTCGTCGATAACATCTTCCGCTTCACCCAAGCCGGTTCGGAAGTGTCGGCTCTCTTGGGCCGTATCCCGTCGGCCGTGGGCTATCAGCCGACGCTGGCCACCGAGATGGGCAATCTGCAGGAACGCATCACCTCGACCAAGAAGGGCTCGATCACCTCGGTCCAGGCCATCTACGTCCCGGCCGATGACCCCACCGACCCGGCGCCCGCCGCCTCGTTCGCCCACTTGGACGCGACCACCATGCTGTCGCGTGACATCGCCGCCCAGGCCATCTTCCCCGCCGTCGATCCGCTGGACTCGACCTCGCGGATCATGGACCCGCTGGTCATCGGCGAAGAACACTACAACGTCGCCCGTTCGGTCCAGGAAGTCCTGCAGCAGTACAAGGGCCTGAAGGACATCATCGCCATCCTGGGCATGGACGAGCTGTCGGAAGAGGACAAGCTGGTCGTCTCGCGCGCCCGCAAGATCCAGCGCTTCCTGTCGCAGCCCTTCTTCGTGGCCGAGCAGTTCACCAACGCCCCCGGCAAGTTCGTCGAACTGGCCGACACCATCCGCTCGTTCAAGGGCATCGTCGCCGGCGAATACGACCACCTGCCGGAATCGGCCTTCTACATGGTCGGCGCCATCGAAGAGGCGGTCGCCAAGGCCGAGAAGATGGCGGCGGAAGCCTGATCATGCGCAAGGCCTTCGTCAGCCTCATTGTTTCCTTCCTGCTGGCGCCCGTTTCGGCGCAAGCTCAGGTCGGAGATTTTGAAGCCATGGCGGGGGCCTGCGACGCTTTTCTGGCTGATGGTCGTTTCCCCCCAGCTACGGCTGAGGCTGCGTTCTTCCTTGATAGAGGATTTAAGGGCGCGGCCATGACGGCCCGAGACGGCGAAGTTTCTCGAAGTTACACACGGTCCGGCACACCCGTTGATCCTGTTCGGATCATGGTGGCTCGACCGACAGAGACGGGCGGCGAAAGCTGCAGCGTGCTGGACCTGAGCGGCCCGGAGGCTGGCGATAGCTTCATCGTAAAGACTCGCGCTGAACGCTCTTGGACGTTCGATAGCGAGTCCGATGATGTGAACGGCAAGGGCGTTCTTTTCGAGCGAAGCGTCGCCACCAACATGATCTTTCTGTCGATATGGGGAACGGGCGGCGCCTACCCCGTTTCCATCGCATCCTATCAAATCGGAACATCGGACTGATGGCTGGCAAACTTTCCTTCTCCCTCGTCTCGCCGGAACGCGAGGTCTTCTCGGGCCTGGTGGACCAGGTGGATGCGCCGGGCGTCGAGGGCGACTTCGGCGTCCTGCCGGATCACGCCCCCTTCATGACCGCCCTGCGCGAGGGTCTGGTGACCGTCTATGTCGGCGCCGCCCGGACCCAGTATGACGTCAAGGGCGGCTTCGCCGACGTCAACGGCGAAGGCCTGACCATCCTGGCCGAACAGGCGACGGAGGTCGTCGCGGCCTGATCCACACGCCGGATCGAACGATTTGAGGCCTCTCGTTTCGGCGGGGGGCCTTTTCGTTGGCGAACGCCTTGACCATCAGGTGTGGACCACGCACTCTCAGCTTGTTTGGCGGGGCTGAGCATGAACACTCTCTCGATCCGGCTGGCGGGCGTCGCCGCCATGGTCTTCGCCCTGGCCGGGTGCGCGACCAATCCGACCGTCCTACCAACCCAGCCCGCGCCCTGGGCCGCCCTGACCTCGCCCATGGCGGCGATGGAGATCGTCGTCTCCGACATCTGCCTGACCGCCGTTCGAGAGAATCGTCCGGTCGAGGCTTTGGCGCTGGATCACTGGCTGCGTCCCGTGCCGCCCCGCACTACTGGTTCGCCCCTTGCCGTCGCCGCCTGGCGGCTGGCCTCCTATTCCGAAGTCTATGTCATGGCCCTGCCGGACGGGGGCTGTTCGGCCTCGGTCGAGGCGGGCGACCCCAAGGCCCTCAATGACGCCGCCGTGGACCTGTTGGCGAAGCACGGCGATTTCCGCCGGGGCGAGACCCTGGTCGCCGAGGACCATAGCCGCACCGCCTGGTGCACCGGGGAGGCGGACCGGCCGCTGGTCGTCGCGCTGGCCCAGGCGAACAAGGCCCGTATGGCGGGCGGGCGGCGTCCGGCGCTGATCACGAACGTCTTTCGCGCCGCCGGCGCCAGACCCGGCTTCTGCCCGCCGACGGCGTGACGGCCCGGCCGGCGCCGGACGGGTTCCGGGAAAGGGGCCGCACCTGAGACTTTCCCCGCCGGCGGGGGACGGTCTATGAACGGAGTCATGACTGACATCGATATTCAAGGCCATTGCGAACCGCGCTTCGAGGCCGTGCGCGAGGCGTTCGCCGCCAACTTCACCGACGCGCCCGAGGGGCTGAACGAGCAGGCGGCGCGGTTCAGCGTGCTGATCGGGGGGGAGACGGTCGTCGATCTGTGGGCGGGGCATGCAGACACGGCGCGGACCACGGCCTTCACCGAGACGACCCTGACGCCGGTGTTCTCGACCGGCAAGGCGGTGATGGCCCTTCTGATCGCCACGGCGGTCGAGGCGGGCCGGCTGGATTATGAGCAGACGGTCGCCAGCCTGTGGCCCGCGTTCGGGGCGGCGGGCAAGGCCGGAATCACCGTGGGCCAGTTGATGAGCCACCAGGCGGGCCTGCCGGGCTTTTCCGAGGCGGTCGATCCGTCGGTCTGGTTCGAGGCGGCGTCCGTGCTGGCGCGGCTGGCGGCCCAGGCGCCGATGTGGGAGCCCGGCACGGCGTCCGGCTATCACCCCGTCACGGTCGGCTACATGGCCAACGAGGTCTTCCGTCTGGCGACGGGGCGGACCATGGGCCAGGCCTTGCGGGCGGACTTCCCCGACCTGGATCTGTGGATCGGCCTGCCGGAGAGCGAGCATGGCCGGGTGGCCCAGATGCGCAAGCCCACGGCGGCGCCCAGCCTAGGGACCGTCGATCCGATCAAACAGGCGGCCTTCCTGGACCGGGGCTCGGCCCCCGGCGGGCGGGGGTCGGCCGAATGGCGCAAGATGGAGATCCCTTCGGCCAATCTGCACGGCACGGCCCTGGGCCTGGCGCGGATGATGGGTGTGGTCGCCAATGCGGGGGTTCTGGAGGGCCGGTCGGTGCTGTCGGCCGGGACGCTGGACCAGTTGACGCGCGAACGGATCCACGGCCCGGACAAGGTGCTGCCCTATGTAATCAGCTGGGCGGCGGGCCTGATGCGCAATGACGGGCTGAACGTCTTCGGGCCGGGCGAGTCCTTCGGCCACTACGGCTGGGGCGGGTCGATGGCCATGGCCGACCCGTCGCGCCGACTGTCGGCCGCCTATGTAATGACGCGTCAGTCGCCGCACCTGATCGGCGACCCTCGCCCCCGGCGGCTGCTGGCGGCCCTATACGGCGCGCTCTAGACCGTTTCGGACAGGACGACGGCGCGCCGTGCGGCGCGCGACCGCCGCGCGGCGCCGATCGCGAACACCCCCGCTCCGGCCCAGATGAAGCCGAAGGAAACGATGCGCAGCGGCGTCAGGGCCTCGCCCGCCCAGACGCCGCAGGCGAACTGGAGCGTCGGCGCCAGGAACTGGATGAAGCCGAGGGTGGACAGGGGCAGACGCCGCGCCGACCAGGCGAACAGGACCAGGGGGATGACCGTCGCCGGGCCGTTGACCAGGGCCCAGGCCAGGCCGGCGGGGGAGGCGAAACCTGTCGCCTGGCCGTGCGTGGCCAGCCAGGCCAGGAACAGGGCGCCGATGGGCAGCAGCACCAGACATTCGACGAACAGGCCGGTCTGGGCCGAGGCGGGCACCCGCTTTCGGATCACCGCATAGGCGCAGAAGGTGATGGCCAGGGTCAGTCCGATGATCGGCACATGGCCCAGGGCTATGGTCTGGATCACCACCCCGACCGCGGCCAGGCCGATGGAGAGGCCGCTCCAGCGGTCGATCCGTTCACGGAATAACACCGCTCCCGCCGCCATGTTGAGCAGCGGGTTGATGTAATAGCCGAGGCTGGCCTCCAGCGTCGCGTGATGGGTGGTGGCGAAGACGTACAGGCTCCAGTTGGTCGCGATCATCGCCGCCGACAGGGCCAGCCAGGCCAGGGTGCGCGGCGTCGCCAGCACCTGTTTCGCCTCGCCCCACTGGCCCGCCAGCAGCAGGAACAGGCCCGCCACGAAGACCGACCAGACCGCCCGATGCGCCAGGATCTCCGGCGCGCCGAACCCATGGGCCGCCAAGGCCATGAACAGCAGGGGCAACAGGCCCCACAGGCTGTAGCAGGCGACGGCGGTGGCGACCGCGCGGGGATCGTTGGGGGTGGCGGCGGCGGTCATGGGCGACTCAACTTCACTTTCGTCATTCTCCGGCAAGCCGCGTCTTCGCGGCGCAGACCGGGGAACCCAGCGGCGCCGAAGGCGAAATCTCCCAGCAGCATGACGGCCGAAATCGCGTCCGCGACAGGGTGGCTGCTACGCGCCGCCCTTCGGGTCGCGCTCACGCGCGCCGCTGGGTCCCCCGGTCGCGCTACGCGCGCCGGAGGATGACGAAAGACATTACACCGTGATCGAACGATACCCCGACGACGAGGTGATGACGCCCGTCTCGTCCAGCAGCTGGGCGATCTGGACGGCGTTCAGGGCGGCGCCCTTGCGCAGGTTGTCGGACACGATCCACAGGTTCAGGCCGTTCTCGACGGTCGGATCCTTGCGGATGCGCGACACATAGACGCCGTGTTCGCCGGCGGCGTCGACGGGGGTGATATAGCCGTCGTGCTCCTGCTTATCGATCACCAGCACGCCCGGCGCCTCGCGCAGGATGGCGCGGGCCTCGTCCGGGGCGAGGGGGCGGTCGAACTCGATGTTCACGGCCTCGGAGTGGCCGACGAAGACCGGCACCCGCACGCAGGTGACGGTGACCTTGATGTCGGGGTCCAGCATCTTGTGCGTCTCGTCCGACATCTTCTGCTCCTCGTCGGTCGAACCGTCCTCGAGGAAGGAACCGATATAGGGGATGACGTTGAAGGCGATCTGCTTGGGGAATTTCTTGGGACGGGCGTCGCCCAGGCCGTAGATGGCCTTGGTCTGGTTCCACAGCTCGTCCATGCCTTCCTTGCCGGCGCCGGACACCGACTGATAGGTCGAGACCACGACCCGCTTGATCCTGGCCGCGTCGTGCAGGGGCTTCAGCGCCGTGACCAGCTGAATGGTCGAGCAGTTGGGGTTGGCGATGATGTTCTTCTTCTTGGCGTCCTTGACCGCGTCGGGGTTCACCTCGGGCACGATCAGGGGCACGTCGGCGTCCTTGCGGAAGGCCGAGGAGTTGTCGATCACGATGGGGCCGGCCTTGCCGATCTTCTCGGACCAGGCGCGCGAGACCTCGCCGCCGGCCGACATCAGGACCAGATCGACCTTGGAGAAGTCGAACTGTTCGATGTCCTGGCATTTGATGGTCTTGTCGCCGAACGAGACCTCGACCCCCTTGGACTTGCGCGAGGCGATGGCGTGGATTTCATCGACGGGGAATTCCAGCTCCTCGAGGATGTTCAGCATTTCGCGGCCCACATTGCCCGTGGCCCCGACGATCGCGACGCGATAACCCATGATGATTGGTCCTTCGGACGCGCTATCGCTCGGCCCACGGGGCCTCGCTGCTTGAGCGCGATGTGTTGTGTGGTGTGCATTTAGGCGTTCGCAGCCGCGAAGCAATCGCTTTTCGGCGGCGGGGACTTTAAGCAGGGGCTCATGACCTCCCGCATCCGAAACGCCTACGACATCCGCGTGGAAGAGGGCGTGCTGACGCCCGATCCGGCCCAGGCCGAAGTGCTCGTCGCCCTGGAGCGGCTGGAGACCGATCTGGCCCGGCGCGGCCTGTTCGGACGCCCGCCCGAGGTGAAGGGGATCTATCTGTGGGGACCGCCCGGGCGGGGCAAGTCCATGCTGATGGACCTGTTCTATTCGGCCACGCCCGAGCCCCGGAAAAGACGCGCCCATTTCCACGCCTTCATGGCCCGGGTCCACGACCTGGTGCGCCAGTGGCGCGAGGGCGACTCCAAAAGCCGCAAGGCCGTGTTCGGGACGCATAAGGGCGACGATCCCATTCCGCCCATCGCCAAGCTGATCGCCTCCGAAGCCCGGCTGCTGTGTTTCGACGAGCTTCAGGTGACGGACATCGCCGACGCCATGATCCTGGGCCGGCTGTTCGAGGCCCTGTTCGAGGACAAGGTGGTGCTGGCCATCACCTCGAACCGGGCGCCGGAGGACCTGTACAAGAACGGCATCAACCGCCAGCTCTTCACCCCCTTCATCGACATCATCCGGGACCGCTGCGCCGTGGTGAAGACGGCGGGCGCGCGCGACTGGCGGCTGGACCGGCTGAGTTCGGCCGAGATCTGGCACACGCCGGACGACCGGGCCGGGTTCGAAGAGCTTTGGCGCGAACTGAAGGGCGGCGAGCCGGAAGAGCCGGCGCATCTGACCGTGCTGGGCCGCGACGTTGTGGTGGAGCGGACCGTCGGCTCGATGGCGCGGGCGACTTTCGCGGACCTGTGCGGCCGACCGCTGGGGCCTCAGGACTATCTGGCCATCGCCGAGCGGTTCCACACCCTGTTCCTGGAAGAGGTGCCGATCCTGAGTTCGGCCAACCACCACGAGGCGCGGCGTCTGGTGACCCTGGTGGACGCCCTGTACGAGGCCAAGACCAAGCTGATCGTCCTGGCCGCCGCCCGGCCCGAGGCCCTCTATACCGAGGGTGTGGGGGCGTTCGAGTTCGAACGCACCGTGTCGCGCTTCAACGAGATGCAGAGCAAGGACTGGCTGGCCCACGTGCGGGAGTGACAGCAGACCCTCTCCCGCTTGCGGGAGAGGTGGGCCGGCGTCCGCGCAGCGGACCAGGCTCGGAGAGGGGAGTTCTGCTTGGCTGGAAGAGAACTTCCCCCATCGTCAGCCGTCTCGCTGCGCTCGACGAGCTGACACTTCCCCCGCAAGCGGGGGAAGATCTGGAAAGCGCAAAGAAAAAGGGCCTGCGGATTGCTCCGCAGGCCCTTCGTCATTCGATCTGTGCGATCGCTCAAGCCAGCGAGGCGTCGATATCCTTGCAGGCCTGCAGCAGGCCCTGGACCGAGGCGACGGACTTTTCGAACATCGCCTTTTCGTCGTCGTTGGTGGTGAACTCGATCACCTTTTCGACGCCGGCGGCGCCGATCAGGGCCGGGACGCCGACATAGAGGTCCGACAGGCCGTATTCGCCCGAGAGCCAGACGGCGCAGGGCAGGACGCGCTTCTGGTCCAGCAGATAGGACTTGGCCATCGCAATCGCGCTTTCGGCCGGGGCGTAGAAGGCCGAGCCGGTCTTCAGCAGGGCCACGATCTCGCCGCCGCCCTTGCGGGTGCGGTCGACGATGGCGTCCAGCTCGTCCTGCGACAGGAAGCCGGCCTTGACCGCGTCCGGCAGGGGCAGGCCGCCGACGGTCGAGTGGCGCACCATCGGCACCATGTCGTCGCCGTGACCGCCCAGGGTCCAGGCGTGGATGTCCTGAACCGAGACGCCGGTCTTTTCAGCCAGGAAGTAGGCGAAGCGCGCCGAGTCGAGCACGCCGGCCATGCCGACGACCTTCTCCTTGGGCAGGCCCGAGAATTTCTGCAGCGCCCAGACCATGGCGTCGAGCGGGTTGGTGATGCAGATGACGAAGGCGTTGGGGGCGTGGGCCTTGATGCCCTCGCCGACGGCCTTCATGACCTTCAGGTTGATGCCGATCAGGTCGTCGCGGCTCATGCCCGGCTTGCGCGGCACGCCGGCGGTGACGATGCAGACGTCGGCGCCCGCAATGTCGGCATAGTCGTTGGCGCCCTTCAGGGCCACGTCCGAGCCGAAGACGGCGGTGGCCTCGGCGATGTCCAGCGCCTTGCCCTGGGGGGTGCCTTCAGCGATGTCGAACAGGATCACGTCGCCCAGCGCTTCGCGCGCGGCCACATGGGCCAGGGTGCCGCCGATCATGCCGGCGCCGATGAGGGCGATCTTCGCGCGAGCCATGGATGTCTCCGTTTATTGCGTGTGCGAAAGGGGATTAATCGTGCGGGCGGTCTAGACCCGCATCGGCCGCGCTGCAAGGCTGGGAAAACCCTGTTGCGGAGACGCCATGACCGACTTTCGTCCAGACCCCGCCTTCGAAGCCGGATCGGTCGCCGCCGCCGAATGGCCACTGTGCCATGTGCGGCTTCAGGACGATGCCCGCTTCCCCTGGCTGATCCTGATCCCGCGCGTCGAGGGGGCGGTGGAACTGGAAGACCTGAGCGTCGAACAGCGGGCCGTGCTGATGGAGGAGACGGTGCGGGCCGGGGCGCTGGTGCGGCGATTGGGGCCGGTCGAGAAGCTGAATGTGGGGGCTATCGGCAATGTGACGGCCCAGTTGCACCTCCATGTCGTCGGCCGCCGTCGCGACGACGGCCTGTGGCCCGATCCGGTCTGGGGGCGAGGCCCGGCGGCCCCCTATGCGGGTGAGGCGCGGGCGTGGCTATTGGATGTGATCCGAGGCGGGTAGTCGATCCGACGATCGATGTGTCGTCGCGCCCCATTTGCGTCAGGCGCTCTCGCACCGCATATGAGTCCTATGGAAGACGCGCCGCGCATCCGGCTGGACGAACGCCAGGTGAACCTGATCGCCAAGGCCCTGGCGGAGCCGCGTCGCCGTCAGATCCTCAAGGAGATCGGCGCGGCCAGCGAACCCACCCCCTGCGGCGCGGTCGCCCAGCTTGTCTCGGTCAGCGCCCCCACCTTCTCGCACCATATGAAGGAACTGGAGACCGCCGGCCTGATCCAGATCTGCCGGCAGGGCAAGTTCGCCTTCCTGGTGCTGCAGCGCGACGTCCTGAACGCCTATCTGGCCCAGCTCGCGGAAATCTGAGGCCGGCTTTCAGAAAATCACGCGGCATCGCTCATTGAATCACTTCGATGGTTATCTAAGTATCAAACCGTTCGCCGCTGAAGGCGACCGGAGAGAGATCATGAGCAAGCTTTCAGGCAAGACCGCCGTCGTCACCGGCGCATCGAAAGGCATCGGAGCGGCCATCGCCAAAGCCCTGGCCGCCGAGGGCGCCGCAGTGGCCGTCAACTACGCCTCCAGCCGCGAAGGGGCGGACAAGGTCGTGGCCGAGATCACCGCCGCCGGCGGCAAGGCCATCGCCGTTCAGGGTTCGGTGGCCAAGGGCGACGACGTCACGCGGCTGTTTGACGAGACCCATAAGGCGTTCGGCGGGGTGGACATCCTCGTCAACAACGCCGGCGTCTATGCGTTCGCGCCGATTGAGGACGTGACCGAGGCCGAGTACCGACGCCAGTTCGACACCAATGTCCTGGGCTTGCTGCTGGCCACCAGCGAGGCGGCCAAGCGCTTCGGCCCGGACGGCGGCAGCGTGATCAACATCAGCTCGGCCGCCACCACCGTGGATATCCCGACCGCCTCGGTCTACACGGCCACCAAGGCCGCCGTGGATTCGATCACCCGCGTGTTGGCCAAGGAACTCGGCCCGCGCCAGATCCGCGTCAACGCCATCGCGCCCGGCGCCGTCGAGACCGAGGGCACCCACGCCGTCGGCATCATCGGCTCGGATCTGGAGGTCCAGATGGTCGCCCAGACCCCGCTCGGCCGCATGGGTCAGCCGTCTGACATCGCGCCTGTCGCCGTCTTCCTGGCCTCGCCCGACAGCGCCTGGATCACCGGTGAAATCATCGCTGTGGCCGGCGGCAACCGTTAAATCACGCCGTGGCGAGGGACGCGGCCGGGGTTCGGCCGCGTCCACATCCCTCAGATGATGTCCAGTGGCGTCTCGCGCGTGGGCGGGGGGAAGGCCGTATCGAGGCGTTCGAGATCCTCGAGGTCGAACTGGATCTCCAGGGCGTCGGCGTTGGCCTCGACATGTTCGACCGAGCCGGCCTTGGGAATGGCGATGACGCCGTCGTGGCGCAGGACGGCGGCCAGGGCGACCTGGGCGGGGTCGGCGCTGTGGCGGTTGGCGATGTCGCGGATCAGGGGCTGTTCCAGCAACTCGCCCCGTCCCAGGGGCGAATAGGCCATCATGGGCATGTCGCGGGCCTGCATCCAGGGCAACAGGTCGAACTCCACCCCGCGCGAGCCCAGATTATAGAGCAGCTGGTTGACGGCGCAGTCCTCGGCGCCCTCGATCTCCATCAGCCGTTCCATGGCGCGCATATCCAGATTGGACACGCCCCAGCGGGCGATCATCCCCTCGTCGACCAATTCCTGGAAGGCGGCGACGGTCTCTTCCAGCGGGACATTGCCTTCCCAGTGCAGCAGATACAGGTCCAGCCGGTCGGTCCCCAGCCGTTCCAGCGACTTCTCGCAGGCCAGCATCATCTTCATTTCCGACGCGTTGTCGGGCCGGACCTTGGAGACCAGAAAGACCTCGTCGCGGCGTCCGGCGATGACCTCGCCCACCAGCCGTTCGGAACGCCCGTCGCCGTAGAGCTCGGCCGTGTCGATCAGGGTCAGGCCCAGGTCGATGCCCCGCGCCAGGGCCTGCTGCTCCTCGTCGCGCCAGGCGGGATCGTCGCCCATCTCCCAGGTGCCTTGGCCCAGGGCGGGAACGGTCGTACCGTCTGCAAAGGTGACGAGGCGGGTCATGTCGGTCCTGTTCCATTCGCGGCGGAAGAGCCGCCTGCGAGGTTGAGATGCGCACTCGGCTTATCAAGACCGACGGCCTTGTCCAACAGGTGCTGGAGGCGGGGTTCGAAGACCTCAACGCGCCATTGGTCCTGCTGATCCATGGCTTTCCGGAACTGGGGATCAGCTGGCGGCCCCAGGTCGAGGCCCTGTCGGCGGCGGGATATCACGTCGTGGCCCCGGACATGCGCGGATACGGCGGCACGGACAAGCCCGAGGGCGTCGACGCCTGTTCGATCCTGCATCTGGTCGGGGACATGGTCGATCTGGTCCGGGCGTTGGGCAAACCGAGCGCCGTCGTCGTGGGCCACGACTGGGGCGCGCCCGTCGCCTGGCATTGCGCCCTGCTGCGGCCGGATCTGTTCACGGCGGTGGCCGGCCTGTCCGTGCCCTTCCAGCCGCGTCGGCCCCAGGGACCGCCGACGACCGTCATGGCCATCCTGTCCGAACGGGCCGGGCTGGGCGATCTCTATATCAGCCGGTTCCAGGCGGCGGACGCCCATCTGACGCTGGAGGCCGATCCGGCGACGACGCTGAGGAAACTGTTCTGGTCCTATGACGGCGCTACCCCGGCCGCGAAACGGGCCACCGGTTTCATGGCGCGGGGCGTCGGCCTGCTGGACAGTATCGACGACGGCGCCGACCTGCCGCCGTGGATGGGCGCCGCCCATTTCGCCGAATATGTCGAGGCCTTCACGGCCGGCGGCTTCGACGCGCCGCTGAACTGGTATCGGGCCATCGATCTGAACTGGTCGCTGACCGCCTTCGCGCAGGAGCAGCGGATTCTTCAGCCAGCCCTGTTCATCGTCGGCGAGGACGACCCGGTCCGACACTACGCCACCTCGGCCGAGGCGGGGCTGAAGGACTGGGTTCCGAACCTGACGCGTTCGGTGGTCCTGCCCGGCGCTGGCCACTGGATCCAGCAGGAGCGGCCGGATGAGGTGACTGGGCTGCTGCTGGGGTTTCTGGGGGAGCTCTGACTCGCTTCCTTCTCCCCTTGCGGGAGAAGGTGGCCCGCAGGGCCGGATGAGGGTTCCGCCGGTGGGCCAACTCGCACTACCTTACCCCTCACCCTTTCGCGCAAGACCGATCGCTACGCTCTCGAGCGCTCAAGCCCTCTCCCGGCGGGAGAGGGGACGGGTTCACGCCGCCGCTTCCGCCGTCTCCATCTGACCGCGAACTTCCGCCACGATCTCGAGGCTGTGGATGCGGGCGGCGTTGTCGAAGGCCATGCCGGTGATCATCAATTCATCGACGCCGGTCAGGGCGATGAAGTCGGTCAGCTGTTTCCGCACCGTGTCCGGCCCGCCGACGGCGGAATAGAGCAGGCGGCTGCGCGCCCCCTCGATCTGTTGCGGGGTCAGGACGGCCGTGATGTCGTCGACGGGCGGGGGAAGCTTGCCCGGCTTGCCGGTCGAGAGGCGGGCGAAACTCTGTTGCATCGAGGTGGACAGGCGCACGCCTTCCGCGTCCGTATCGGCGGCGAAGACGTTGATCGCCGCCATGGCGTAGGGCTGGGCCAACCGGTCAGACGGGGTGAAGCTGCGGCGATAAAGCGCCAGGGCCTCCAGCAGCAGTTCAGGCGCGAAATGGCTGGCGAAGGCGTAGGGCAGGCCCAGTTGGCCGGCCAGCTGGGCGCTGAACAGGCTGGAGCCGAGAAGCCAGATGGGCACGCGCAGGCCCGCGCCGGGGACGGCGCGGACGGGCTGGTTGTCGGCGGCCGGTTCGAACCACTGGATCAGTTCGACCACGTCGCGAGGGAACTGGTCGGCGCCTTCGAAATAGCGGCGCAGGGCGCGGGCGGTGGCGCCGTCGGTGCCGGGCGCGCGCCCCAGGCCGACGTCGATCCGGCCGGGGAACAGGGTCTCCAGGGTGCCGAACTGTTCGGCCACGACCAGGGGGGCGTGGTTGGGCAGCATGACGCCGCCGGAGCCGACGCGGATCCGCTGGGTGCCCGCCGCCACATGGCCGATGACGATGGCGGTCGCCGCGCTGGCGATGCCGGGCATGTTGTGGTGTTCGGCCAGCCAGAACCGCTCATAGCCCAGCCGGTCGGCGGCCTGGGCCAGGGCCAGGGTCTCGTCGAGGGCGCGGCGGGCGTCGCCGCCTTCGACGATGGGGGAGAGGTCGAGAACTGAGAACGGGATCATGACGCCTAGATCGGGGCTGACGGCCGAGGTTCAAGGGCAGGGAGCGGGGAACCGCAACCGGGTCGGGCGCTTTACCTCCGACGAACCCGGAGACATGAGCCATGACGGACGTTGACGCCGAAAAGACCGAAGCCGAGTGCGAGGATGCGCGCGAGGCCGCCGACATGGGCGAAAAGCCGGACCTGGGGCACAAGGCCGACGCCCTGATCGAGGCGTTGGACGGCACAGATTCCGGCTCCGACACCCGCGCCGGCTCGCTGCGCGGCGGGTCCGCCAGCGGATCGGACGATGATCCCGACTCGCTCGAGATCAACGAGGCCCTCGCCGAAGAAGGGCGGGCCTCGGCGGGGACACGGGGCCGCGCTGAAAACGACGATTGACACCGACGCCTTGCTGCCGCCGCATCCTTGCGCCACGGTGGCGCCTTGACCATGGGTCCAAGGGACGATTCCCCGATGATACGCCGTCTGGCGGCCTCGGCCGCCTTAGTCTTGCTTTGCCTTGCAGGTTGCGACGACCGGTCCAGGACCGAAAAGGCGCCGGCCCAGGCCTCCCTCGCCGCCCCTGACCAAATGACCGCCCCGGCTTCGCCGTCGGAGGGAGAGGCTGCGCCTGCGCCCGAGGCGATGACGGCGGATATCCCCGCTGCACCCGGCGCGCCCGCCTATGCCGCCCTGTACCCCGGCGCCGCCCTGGACCAGCCGGCGACGACCGCCGCCGGGCCGGACGGCGAGGGCGGGCTGGTCACCTTCACCACCGCCGCCACGCCCGACGAGGTGGTGGCCTTCTATCGCACCCGCGCCGAGGAGGCGGGCCTGACCTCGGTCATGGGCATGAACCAGGGCGACGCCCGGGCCTATGGCGCTGCGGGCGGCCAGGCGGGCGCGACCAATCTTCAGGTGGTGGCGGCGCCGGGCGCCGGCGGCGAGACCTCGGTGCAGCTGAGCTGGAGCGCGGGTCTGTGAGACCGGTCGCCGCTCTGATCGCGGCGACGGTGATCCTGCCTTCGCTGCCCCTGGCGGCCTGCGCCCCGGCCGGGCGGACTGCGCCCCATCTGATCTTCAGCGCGACCGACGAAGGCTATCTGTCGCCCGGCGTCGTCGCGCGGTTGGCCCAGGCTGTGACTCCCGCGCCCGCCGAGGGATCGCCGCAGGATGCGGCCGACCGGGCGGCCTCGGCGCGGTTCACGGCTCTGGAGGATTCGGACCGCTGGCTGATGGCGACCGCCCATGCCGAACTGCGCCCGCCGCTGGCGCTTCAGCATTTCGACTGCGCCCTGGGGGTGCGGCTGGGCTCGGCCGAGACCCCGGCGCTGGACCGGATGATGGCCAAGGTCTTTCATGACGCCCAGGCGGCGGTCGTGATGGCTCAGGCGAAAGGCGTTCGCGCCCGGCCGGTCGCCGAGGATCCCGCGCGCCCGGCTTGCCAGACCCTGACGCCGGCGATGCGACGCAGCCCGTCCGCGCCCTCCGCCGGCGCGGCGTTGGGAACCGCCTATGCCGAGGCCCTGGCCCTGATCGCGCCGGACCGGGCGGCGGCGGTGCGGCGCATCGGCCATGAGATCGCCCTGAGCCGCCAGATCTGCGCCATGGACTATCCCAGCGACGGAACGGCGGGCGAAGCCCTGGGGCGGGCCGTGACGGCCGAGATCTCGGCGACACCGGACTTCCAAAGCGAGATCGCGGCGGCGCGCGACGAACTGGCGGCGGCGCGGGCGACGGGACGGACCAATCCCGGCTGCGCGGCCGAGCGCGCGGCCCTGGCTGTTCCCCTGCCCTGAGATGTGGAGCGGCCTGATCCTGCTGGCGGCGGTTCAGGCGGGCGATCCCGCAGGCGCGCGCGCCTGCACCCCGGCCGAGGTGCGCGACCTGACCGCCCCGTCCGATCAAGCCTATCGCCTGACGTGCCGCGCCGACCTGGCGGGCGTCGCCGTGCGGCGGCCTGTTCTGATGGAGGGGGCCGAGGCCTCGGGCGCGGGGATCGACTGCGGCGGCGGGGTGATCCGACCGGCGCGCGAGGCGACGTCACAGACGCCGACGGTGGCGATCTGGTCGCGGCGTCAGGGCGACGGCTGGAGCCGTCCGGTCCAGACCTATGTGCGCAACTGCACCGTCGTCGGCAATGTGCGGATCTGGGGCATGGGGGCGGGCGGATCGATGCGCGACCTGCTGGCCTCGTCACGGACGCCCGATCACACGACGGCGGCCCAGAGCGCGGCGCCCCTGGGCACGATTCTGGAACGGGTGCGGTTCGAGGGCGTGGGGACCATCCCCCTGTATGTCGGGCCGGGGGTGACGCAGACCATGGTGACGCACTCGCGCTTTTCGGGCCGGTCGGTCTCGACCGCCGTCTATCTGGACGCAGAGAGCGCCGGAACGGTGATCCAGGACAACGACTTCACCATTCGCACCGGGCGTGAACAGATCGCCGTGGACGGATCGGGCGCCAATCGCATCATCGGCAACCGCTTCGCCCTGGGCGGTCGCGGCGGGGTCTTCCTGTACCGCAACTGCGGCGAGGACGGGGTGATCCGGCACCAGACGTCGTCCTATAATCAGATCACGGATAATGTGTTTTCCGGCGTCGGCTGGCTGCGCCGCAGGACGGTGGTGGTGGGCGCGCGCGAGGGGAACCGGCCCTATTGCGGCGATGACGCCGGCTATCCGTTCGGGTCCAGCGCCGACGACGGCGACGGAGCGACCGGCAACCGGGTCGAACGGAACCGGACGCGTCCCTGACCCCGCACTTGCGAAATGACGCCAGCTCGGCCCTATTGGCGCGATGACGCCTCGGGGGATGCATCTAATGCGGCTGGTCTTGTTGTTGGCGGCCCTGGCGGCGGCGCTGGGGTTGGCCGTGATCACGACACAGACGCCTCGGCCCGCGCCGACAAGCGCCGCCGCGACCGGATTTTCGGCGAAGCGGGCCATGGCGGACGTGCGGGTCATGGCCCGCTCCCCCCGTCCCATAGGTTCGACCGATCACGCCCTGGTCCAGGCCTATCTGCAGGGCCGAATGGCGCAGCTGGGCCTGGCGCCCACGCTCCAGGCCGGGGCCCTGTCGCCCGCCGCCGTGCGCCGGATCGAGGACCGGGGCGAGTCGGTCGAAGGCTTGTCGGTGGTCAATCTGGTCGGCGTCCTGCCGGGCCGGAACCCCAGCCTGCCCCTCGTGGTGCTGATGGCCCATTACGACAGCGTGCCGGGCTCGCCGGGCGCCGCCGACGACGCCAGCGGCGTGGCGGCGGTGCTGGAGGCGGTGCGGGCGATCAGGGCGCGCGGACCGGCCGACCGGGGGCTGGTCGTGCTGCTCACCGACGGGGAGGAGCTGAACCTGGACGGGGCGCGGGCCTTCTTCAGCGAACATCTGTTGCGGGGTCGGGTCGGGGCGGTGGTGAACCTGGAGGCGCGCGGCGGCGGCGGTCGGGCCATGATGTTCGAGACCGGCCCCGGCAACGCCCAGACCATCGATCTTTACGCTCGGGCGACGCGCCGGGCCGACGGGGGCGCGGCCAGCAACGCCCTGGCCATCTTCGTCTATCGGCTGATGCCCAACGGCACCGACTTCACCCTGGCCGCCGACCGGGGCCTGGCCGGGATCAACCTGGCCTTCATCGGCCGGCCGGCACAGTACCATTCGCCCAGTTCGACGCCGGACGCCCTGGACCAGGGCAGTCTGCAACATATCGGATCCCAGGCGCTGGAAATGACCGACGCCCTGGTGCGGGCGCCCGTTCTGCCGAAGGCCACGCAGAACGCCGTCTACGCCGATGTCTTCGGCCTGGGGGTGTTGCGGCACGGGCCGGGGACGGGGTGGGGACTGCTGGGTCTGGCCTTTCTGTTGACCGGTTTCGCCGCCTGGGGCGCGCGTCACGCCACGGGCCTGACCTTGCGTCAGTTCGGCAAGGGGCTGAGCGGGGGCGTCTGGCTGCTGGCCGCCGGGATCGTCGTGGCCCAGGCGGTGCGGGTTCTGGCCGGGCCGGTCGGCGGCCGGATCGAGTCGGCCGAGACCTATTATGTCCTGCTGCGCCGCCTGCCCTGGATGGAGGCGGGCGTAGGCCTGGCCGTGCTGGGGGTGATGTTCGCCCTGCTGGCGGGGCGGGCCCTGATCGGGCGGCGTCTGCTGGCGGGGGTGATCGCCGCGGCGGCGGTTCTGGCCACGGGCCTGGGCGGGTTCGATCCGGTGGTGCTGGGCGCGGCCCTGGTCGCCGTGGGTCTGAGCCTGTGGCCTGGCGGCGAGGACGAGACGGTCTGGGGCGGCTGGCTGGGGGCCATCGTCCTGGTAATGATCCTGGGCGTCTTGGTTCAGGCCGTGGCGCCCGAAGCGGCCTTGCTGTTCGTCTGGACCGGGTTGGCGGCGGCCGGCGCAGCGGCCCTGGCGGCGGGGATCGGGGCGCGGCTGGAGCGATGGGCCGCCTTGGCGCCCGCGGCGGTCGCCACCGGGGTCGTCGGCGGCTGGCTGGCGGGGCTGGGCCATTTCGTCTTCCTGGGCGTGGGGATGGACCAGCCAGGCGCGCTGGGCCTGATCGCTGTGCTGATCGTCGCCCTGGCCCGGCCCTTGGCCCCGGGTGCGGGAAGAGCGCGCCACACCCTGGCCGGGCTGGCGGCGGCCATGCTGATCCTGGGCTGCGGCCTGTCCCTGGCGGCCCGCCATGCCGAGCCGGCGGCTGAGGCGCCGGTCGCCGTTCCTTGATACGTCAAAACCGGACGTAGGATTCGGATGTTCTCATCGGGTCCGGATGAGAACATCTTGTGAACTGGAACAAACCGTGCACATAGTCGGCCTCACAAAAACGGGGGCGGGTCCATGGCGGGTCTCTCCCAAGCTTCTGACGGGAATCATGGCAAGGGAGACGAAGGCAATGGCACAGGCGGCTTTGAAACTGGTGGGCAAGGAAGACGGCGACAAGCAACGGGCCCTGGAGGCGGCGATCGCCCAGATCGATCGCGCCTTCGGCAAGGGTTCGGTGATGAAACTGGGCAAGGGCGGGGTCGCCGACGTGATCCCCTCGGTGTCCACCGGATCCCTGGGCCTGGATATGGCCCTGGGCATCGGCGGCCTGCCGCGCGGGCGGGTGATCGAAGTGTTCGGCCCTGAATCCTCGGGCAAGACGACCCTGGCCCTGCATACGGTGGCCGAGGTTCAGAAGGCCGGCGGCACCGCCGCCTTCGTCGACGCCGAACACGCGCTGGACCCCGGCTATGCCCAAAAGCTGGGCGTGAACCTGGATGATCTGCTGGTGTCCCAGCCGGACACCGGCGAACAGGCGCTCGAGATCGTCGACACCCTGGTGCGCTCCGGCGCCGTGGACATCGTGGTCGTCGATTCCGTCGCTGCGCTTACGCCGCGCGCCGAGATCGAGGGCGAAATGGGCGACAGCCTGCCGGGCCTTCAGGCGCGTCTGATGAGCCAGGCGCTGCGCAAGCTGACGGCCTCCATCTCCAAGTCGAACTGTATCGTCCTGTTCATCAACCAGATCCGTCACAAGATCGGCGTCATGTACGGCTCGCCCGAGACGACGACGGGCGGCAATGCGCTGAAGTTCTACGCCTCGGTGCGCCTGGACATCCGCCGCACCGGCGCGATCAAGAACCGCGACGAGGTCGTCGGCAACACCACCCGGGTCAAGGTGGTCAAGAACAAGGTCGCCCCGCCGTTCCGCGAGGTCATCTTCGACATCATGTACGGCGAGGGCATCTCCAAACTGGGCGAGATCATCGACCTGGGCGTCAAGGCCGGGGTGATCGAGAAGTCGGGCAGCTGGTTCAGCTATGACTCGACCCGGATCGGTCAGGGCCGCGAGAATGTACGCGAATTCCTGAAACAGAACCCGGACATCGCCGCCTCGATCGAAAAGGCGGTGCGCGCCTCGACCAGCAAGATCGCCGACGAACTGCTGGGCACGCCCGAGCCGGACGAAGGCCAGGATCTCGAAGGCTGACGACCGTCTCGCCTTCCTAGACACTCCGTCGCCCCAAGCGACCCGCCACCGACCCCGCGAGGGGCGGCGGAGCGACCCGTCCGACCTCGTGTCGGGCGGGTCTTTTTTCTTTCGTCATCCTCCGGCGCGCGTAGCGCGACCGGGGGAGCCAGCGGCGCCGAAGGCGAAATGCTTCCGCCGTACTGTTGTGAGACCGTATGCGTGACAGGTTCGCGCTCACGCGCGCCGCTGGGTCCCCGATCTGCGCCGCGAAGACGCGGCTTGTCGGAGGATGACAAAATGTAAGCGCCGCCAAACCAAAACGGGCGGCCCGAAGGCCGCCCGTTCCGTCGTTCTACGATGTCCGCAACCGATCAGGCGGCGGCCTTCTCCGGGGAGAACTTGCCGTAGAAGGTCTCGTTCTTGGCGGCCATGTCGCGCAGCAGCTGCGGGACCTTGAACCGGTCGCCGTAGGTCGCCGCCAGACGATCCGCCGTCTCGACGAACTGGGCCAGGCCGATGCCGTCGATCATGCTGATCGGGCCGCCGGTCCAGGGCGCGAAGCCCCAGCCCAGGATAGCGCCCAGGTCGGCCTCGCGCGGGTCGTCGATGACGCCCTCTTCCCAGCAGCGGGCGACCTCGACGGCCTGGCGATACAGCAGGCGCGTCTTCAGCTCGTCGATCTGGGCGAAGGCGGTCGCCTCTTCGGGCTTGTCGATGCCCTTGGTGGTCGGCGCCAGCTCGCTCAGCCCCTTCCAGATCGTCTTGGGCTTCTGATCATAGTCATAGAAGCCCTTGCCGTTCTTGCGGCCGTAGCGTCCGCCCTCGACCATCTTGGCGACGATGTCGGCGCCTTCCGACGGGACATATTTGTCGCCCAGGTCCAGCGCCGTCTGTTTGGCGATCTTGTAGGACAGGTCCAGGGCGACGTCGTCGTGCATCTCCAGCGGGCCGCGCGGCATGCCGGTCATCCGACCGACATTGTCGATCAGGGCCGGGCCGTAGCCTTCTTCCAGCATCGCCATGCCTTCCATCAGGAAGGTGGAGAAGCAGCGCGAGGTGTAGAAGCCGCGGCTGTCGTTGACGACGATCGGCGTCTTCTTGATCTTCAGCACATAGTCCAGCGCCTTGGCGATGGCGGCCTGACCCGTCTTCTCGCCCAGGATGATCTCGACCAGCATCATCTTGTCGACGGGCGAGAAGAAGTGAATGCCGATGAAGTCCTCGGGCCGGACCGAGGCCTCGGCCAGGCCGGTGATCGGCAGGGTCGAGGTGTTGGAGCCGAAGACGGCGCCCTCGACCAGCTGGGCCTCGGCGCGCTTGGTGACGTCGGCCTTGATCTCGCGGCTTTCGAACACGGCCTCGACCACCAGGTCCGAACCCTTGATGTGGTCATAGTCGGTCGTCGCCGTGACCAGGGCCAGGGTGGCGTCATACTTGTCTTGCGTCATCTGACCGCGCGACAGACGCTTCTTCAGCAGCTCCTCGACATGGGCCTTGCCCTTGTCGGCGGCTTCCTGGGTCTGGTCGATCAGCACCGTCTCGATCCCGGCCATGACCTGAACATAGGCGATGCCCGCACCCATCATGCCGGCGCCCAGGACCGAGACCTTTTTCGGGTCCGATTTGGGCACGTCCACGGGACGCACGGCGCCCTTGTCCAGCTCCTGCTTGGACAGGAACAGGCTGCGGATCATGGCCTGGGCCTGGGGCGTCATCAGGGTCTTGATGAAATAGCGGGTCTCGATGCGCAGGGCCGCATCCATCGGAACCTGGGTTCCTTCGTAGACGGCCTTCATCAGGTTCACCACGGCCGGATAGTTGCCGTAGGACTGTTTGCGCAGCATGGCGTTGCCGACCATGAAGTTCTGGATGCCGGCCGGGTGATAGGGGCCGCCGCCGGGCAGTTTGAACGACTTGTCGTCCCACGGCTGGATGGCCTTGCCGCCATTCTTGATCCAGGTCTTGGCGGCCTCGACCGACTGGCCCTTCTCGACCACCTCATGGACGATGCCGGCGCCCTTGGCGTCGTTGGGGCGGAAGGACTTGCCTTCGCTCATCGCCATCATGGCGTTCTGGACGCCGACCAGGCGGGTCAGGCGCTGGGTGCCGCCGCCGCCGGGGAACAGGCCGACCTTGATCTCGGGCAGGCCCAGCTGGATCTTGTTGTCGTTCTCGACCACGCGATAGTGGCAGGCGAGGGTGAACTCCAGCCCGCCGCCCAGGGCCAGGCCGTTGATCGCCGCCGCCACCGGCTTGCCGCAGGTCTCCAGCGCGCGGAAGGCGCCGTTCAGCTTCCAGCCGGCGTCGAACGCCTTCTGCAGGTCGCCGCCGCCCGACAGGACGCCGCCGGCCATGTCGCCCAGGTCCGCGCCGGCGCAGAAGCCCGACGCCTTGCCCGAGGTGATGACGGCGCCCTTGATGGACTCGTCGGTCTTGATCCGTTCGACCAGCTCGGGGATTTCCTTCATCACCGAAGAGGTCAGGGTGTTCATCGAACGGCCGGGGACGTCGAAGGCGATGACGGCGATGCCGTCGGCGTCGATGTCGATCTTGAAGTTTTCCATAGTCATTCGCTCCGGATCAGACGCGTTCGATGACGGTGGCGGTGCCCATGCCGCCGCCGATGCACAGGGTGATCAGGGCCGTCGACTTGTTCGAGCGTTCCAGCTCGTCCAGGGCGGCGCCGGTGATCATGGCGCCGGTGGCGCCCAGGGGGTGCCCCATGGCGATGGCGCCCCCGTTCACATTCATTTTCGCGTGGTCGATGTTCAGGGCCTGCATGTAGCGAAGCACGACGGCGGCGAAGGCCTCGTTCAGCTCCCACACGTCGATATCGTCGGGCGTCATGCCCAGCTTGCCCAGCAGTTTGCGGGTCACATATTCCGGACCCGTCAGCATGATCGACGGCTCGGAACCGATCGAGGCGCCGCCCAGAATCTTGGCGCGCGGCTTCAGGCCCAGGGCCTGGCCGGCTTCCAGCGAACCGATCAGCACGCCGGCCGAACCGTCGACGATGCCGGACGAGTTGCCCGGGGTGTGGACGTGGTTGACGCGCTCGACCTCGGGGTAGCGTTGGTTGATCACGCTGTCGAACGCCATTTCCCCCATCATGGTGAAGGAGGGGTTCAGGCCGCCCAGGGTCTGCATGTCCGTGTTCGGACGAATGGTCTCGTCACGGTCCAGGATGGTCAGACCCAGCTGGTCCTTGACCGCCAGGACCGACTTCTTGAACCGGCCCTCGGCCCAGGCCTGGGCGGCGCGCTTGTGGCTTTCGACCGAATAGGCGTCCACGTCGTCGCGGCTGAAGCCGTATTTGGTCGCGATCATGTCCGCCGACACGCCTTGCGGCACGAAATAGGTGGGGAAGGCCGACGACGGGTCGGTGGGCCAGGCGCCCATGTCCGAACCCATGGGCACCCGGCTCATGGCCTCGACCCCGCCGCCGACGGCGAAGTCGGCCTCGCCGGACTTCACCTTGGCCGTGGCCATGTTCACGGCTTCCAGGCCTGAGGCGCAGAAGCGGTTGACCTGAACCCCGGCGGTATATTGCGACCAGCCGGCCGACAGCACCGCCGTGCGGGCGATGTCGGCGCCGAGTTCGCCCACGGGGGTGACGCAGCCCAGGATGACGTCATCGACCTTGGAGGTGTCCAGGTCGTTACGGTCGCGCAGGGCCTCCAGAACCTGGGTCGCCAGGCTGAGGCCGGTGATCTCGTGCAGCGAGCCGTCCTTCTTGCCCTTGCCGCGCGGGGTGCGGACGGCGTCGTAGATATAGGCGTCAGCCATGGGCGTGAGTCTCCATTTTTGGCCCCTGCGCTCGGCGCCCGATGAGGATTGGGCGTCGCGCGACGGTCGGGGAAAGGACGGGTCTAAGCTCGAACGCCAAGAACCCTACGTTTACGTCAACGTCAAGTAATAAGCCGCGTGAACGGCCGCGACCGCCATGTCGCCTGCCGCATGCGGGGCGATGACGACAAGGACGCCAGAGGCAGAAGACGGTGCGTCTGATCCGGAGCGGCCTGAAGACGGGCCGCTCCGGGCGTCGCTCAGTTCGACGGAATGCGGCTCGCGACGCCCGTGATCCGACAGGCGTAGTCGGTCTCCGGCCGGCCGCTCTGCAGGCCGGTGGGCGTCAGTATGCCCTGACGTGCGGTGCAGGCCGCCTCAAGGGCGTCCATGTCTGCCTGGTAGCTGTTTACGCCCTTGGTCGTGCCGCAGGCCGCCAGCAGGGGCAGGGCGATCAGGCTCGACAGAATGAGAGTACGCATGGGGAATCTCCATAATGGAACGCCGAGGCGTTCGGACGACCCCGACCGGGTGCAGGCTAGCGCGCGACCGCCAGCCTGACCAGCTTGCCGTCGTCCTCGTCGGTGATGGCCCAGACCGCGCCGTCCGGCCCCACAGCCACGTCGCGGACGCGTTCGCCCAGGTCGGTGAGCAGCCGCTCCTCGCCGACGACGCGGTTATTTTCGATCACCAGCCGGGCGATGTGTTTCTCCTTCAGGCCGGCCACCAGCAGATCGCCGTCCCAGCCGGGGAACATGGCGCCCTGATAGAAGGTCGCCCCGCCCGGCGCGATGACCGGATCCCAGTAATAGACCGGCTGCTCCGTGCCCTGCGCCTGCGTATTGCCGCCCGTGATCTGTCCGCCCGCGTATTCCACGCCATAGGCCGCGTCAGGCCAGCCATAGTTCAGGCCCGGCTTGTCCAGGTTGACCTCGTCGCCGCCGCGCGTGCCGTGCTCAATGGTCCAGACTGCGCCCGTGCCGGGCTGGACGGCGATCCCCTGGACGTTGCGATGGCCCAGGCTCCAGATCTCGGGCAGGGCGCCCTCACGGCCGACGAAGGGATTGTCCTGGGGCACGGAGCCGTCGGCGTTGATCCGGATGGTCTTGCCCATGTGCGAGCCCAGGTCCTGGGCCTGCGCCCGCATCGGCCTGTCGGAGCGTTCGCCCAGGGTGATGAAGAGCTTGCCGTCCGATGCGAACGCCAGGGATGAGCCGAAATGCTTGTCGCCGTCATAGACGGGCAGGGCGCGGAAGATGACCTGGACGTCCTCCACCCGCGCCCCGTCGTCGGACAGGCGACCCCGGGCGACCGAGGTGGCGTTGCCGCCCTCACGAGGCTCCGCATAGCTCCAGTAGATCAGCCGGTCCTGGCCGAATCCGGGGCTTGTGATAACGTCCAGCAGGCCGCCCTGGCCGCGTGCATCGACGCGGGGCAGGCCCTGGACCGGTTCGCCGACCTGGCCCTGGGCAGTGATGATGCGCAACCGTCCTGGCTTTTCCGTCACCAGCCAGCGCCCGTCGGGCATCAGGGCCAGGCCCCACGGATGCGTCAGGCCCGAGACGACGACGCTGTGGCTCAGGGCGACGTCGGTCTTCACCCCCGGCGCCCGGGTCTGACCGGGGAAGGCGGGCTGCTGGTCGGGGTTGTTGGCCGGCCGGGTCTCCAGCGCCGCGCCCGCCTGGCTTGAGGCCGGAGCGCTCTCGCCGTTGGCGCCGCAGGCGGCGGCGAGGACGAGCAGGGAGGTCGAGGCGGCGAGGACGATCAGGCGCATGGCGGGGGAAGCTCCGGCAAGGTCTTGAGGGGATCTGGGACGGACTGAGGGCTGACATCGGCAACGACCCCTTCAGCGTTACCGTTCCCGCCGAGGCCTGTCCTGCGCCGCATCGCCGCACGATCTGCGTCGAGACGACTTGAACCGCGCGCCCGACGGCGATATAGGCACGCCTCTTTCGCGCCGGCCCCAGGTCGCGCGGACGCCCGGAGACGGGATGCGACTGGGTAGCTCAGATGGTTAGAGCGGTGGATTCATAACCCACAGGTCGGCGGTTCGATCCCGCCTCCAGTCACCACCTTCTCATAAGTTCCGATGCCCAAGGGAAATGGTCCGCCCTTAAAGAGCGGACCGATAGGTTCTGTTGGAATTTTATGACCAAATGCCGCCGCAGTACTCGCCGTAATATAGCGCGCTGGCGGTGCGATAGCATTGCTTCCAAGCCGTCGTACCGTAGGTATAGCCGCCCAAGTATGTGCAGTAGTCTTCGGGCGGCATGATGCAGACAGGATCTGATGGATCGGCAGACGCCACAGTCACGGAAGCAAGCGACGCAGTAGCGGCCCCCGCGAGGGCAGCGCTGACCCGGGCGAAGCTCGAACGGAACAATTTCATTTCATTCCTCCTGGGGACTATTCCCTAAGAGAGGGAACCATGTTTATAGCCGGCAAGCAACTGTGGGTTTTCTTTTGTTACCTGAAGTTGTGTCTGTGGCAAACGACCTCGAAGAAGCTCTTTTGGCAACCGGCCCGGTCCTGCCGCGTTCAGCGGCCGACAACCTTGACCGGAGAGACCTCATGACCATCCGTACGAAAGCCCTGCTGACAGCCGCCGCCGTCCTGTCCCTGGGCGCCGCCGCCTGCACCGAGGCCGAGCAGGAAAAGACCGAAGCCAACGCCGAGGCGGCTGCGGATCGCACCGGCGAAGTCGCCGCCCAGGCGGGCGAAGTCATCGAGTCCGGCGCCATGAAGGCCGCTCAGGCGGTCGAGACCGGCGCGGGCAATGTCGCCGACGAGTTGGAGGAAAACCAGGCCGAGGCCGCCGCCGAGGGCAAGCCCGGCGCCGTCAACCCGAACACCGACCAGCGTGTGCCGGCCGAAAACTGAGTTCCGATCAGGCGCCCGGCGTCGCCCCGACCGGGGGCGCGCCCTCCGCCAGCAGGGCGTCGATCAGGGCGTGGGCCTCGGGGCTGTTCCAGTCGGCTTCGCCCGAGAAGGTCGCGCGGATGCGGCCTTCGCGATCCAGGAAGATGGTCTGGGGCATCTTGCCCTTGCCCGGAAACTCGAACGGCAGCTGGAACTTGATGTCGCTGTACAGCGGCAGGGGCTCGTGAACGTCGATGAAGCTCCTGGCGTCGGCCAGGGCGTCGGGCGAGGCGTCGACATTGATCGGCAGGACGATCAGATCCTCGTTGCGCTGATAGGACCGGGCCAGCTGGGCCAGGGTCGGCATTTCGGTGCGGCACGGCGCGCACCACATGGCCCACAGATTGACCACCACCACCTTGCCCTCGAAGGTCGAGAACCGCACGGCCGTGCCGTTGCGGTCGCGGAACATGTATTCCGGCGCGGTCTTCAGCTCGGACGGCGTCTCCAGCGACGCCAGCGGCCCGACGGCGAACTGGGCCAGATCGCTTTTCGCGACGGGCGTCGTCTGGGGTTGCGCCTTCTGCCTATGATTGGCGTATAGCGACATCGCCAAGCCGCCGGCGCCGGCGAGCGTGCTGAACAGCACGAGCGCGCCGACGACCGCCCAGATCGCCTTTCTCGAGCCACTCATGACAGACGCCGCCTCCGATACCGCCCAAGCCAGTGCTTCTAAGGCCCCGGCAAAGCCCGCAGGTCAAGACATGTGGGGCGGTCGCTTTTCGTCGCGCCCCGCCGAGATCATGCAGGCGATCAACGTCTCCATCGGCGTGGACCAGCGTCTTTGGCGTCAGGATCTGGCCGGATCGCGCGCCCATTGCCGGATGCTGGCCAAACAGGGCGTGATCCAGGCGGCGGACGCCGAGGCTATCCTGGGCGGGCTGGACGCCATCGAGTCTGAGATCGTCGGCGGGACCTTCCCCTTCCGCGACCAGTTCGAGGACATCCACATGAATGTGGAGGCCCGGCTGTCGGAACTGATCGGCGAACCCTCGGGCCGGCTGCACACCGCCCGCAGCCGTAACGACCAGGTGGCCGTCGATTTCCGCCTGTGGGTCCGCGACGCCGCCGACCGCACCATCGCCCAGCTGAAGGCGCTTCAGGCCGCCCTGCTGGACCGGGCCGAGCAGCACGCCGGCGACCTGATGCCCGGCTTCACCCATCTGCAGACCGCCCAGCCCGTGACCCTGGGTCACCATCTGATGGCCTATGTCGAGATGTTCGGCCGCGACGCCGGCCGGTTCGCCGACGCCCGCACGCGGATGAACGAGAGCCCGCTGGGCGCCGCCGCCCTGGCCGGCTCGCCCTTCCCGATCGACCGCCACATTACGGCGGCCGAACTGGGCTTCGACCGGCCGATGGCCAATTCGCTGGACGCGGTGTCGGACCGCGATTTCGCCCTGGAAAGCCTGGCCGCCGCCTCGATCACGGCGGGACACCTGTCGCGCCTGGCCGAGGAGATCGTGGTCTGGATGACGCCGATGTTCGATTTCGCCAGCCTGCCGGACGACCTGACGACGGGGTCGTCGATCATGCCGCAGAAGCGCAATCCCGACGCCGCCGAACTGGTCCGGGCCAAGACCGGCCGGATCCTGGGCTCGCTGGTCGCCCTGTCGACCGTGATGAAGGGCCTGCCGCTCGCCTATTCCAAGGACATGCAGGAAGACAAACCGCCGGTGTTCGAGGCCTTCGACGCCCTGGACCTGGCCCTGGTCGCCATGACCGCCATGGTCTCGGCCCTGCGGCCCAACACTAAACGGATGGCGGCGGCGGCCGGCGCCGGCTTCTCGACCGCGACCGACCTGGCCGACTGGCTGGTGCGCGAACTGAACCTGCCCTTCCGCAAGGCGCACCATGTGACGGGCGCGGCTGTGAAACAGGCCGAGGCGATGGGCGTGGACCTGTCGCAACTGCCGCTGACGGAAATGCAGAAACTCGAGCCGGGGATCACGGAAGCGGTTTACAAGGTGCTGACCGCCGAGGCTTCGTGCCAAAGCCGTCAGAGCTATGGCGGCACCGCGCCGGAACAGGTCCGTGCGCGCATCGCCGACTGGAGAGCCCGCCTATGAAAAAGACCCTGATCCTCGCGGGCCTGCTCGCCCTGTCGGCCGCCGGCTGCGGCCGCATGGCCGACCTGGAATCGCCGGCGCGCGAGACCGAGCGCGCGCCGCGCAGCAGCCGCGCCCCCGGCCTGCCCGAACCGGCGACCCTGAACCGCCCGTCCAGCAGCGTGCCGATCGACGGCGGTCCCTCCAATCCGATCGGCGCCGGCGCCGCCCAGAACGATCCCCGCTAGGCCGCCTTGCATCATTTCGACCTGAAGGACGGCGCCCTGTACGCCGAAGGCGTCCCGCTCGAGATCATCGCCGACGAGGTGGGGACGCCCGTCTATGTCTATTCCACCGCGACGCTGAAGCGGCACTACGGCCTGTTGCGCGCCGCCGCCGACGCCCATCGCGAGGCCCTGGGCGAGGCCCTGATCGCCTTTGCGGTCAAGGCCAACTCCAACCTGTCGGTGCTGGCGACTCTGGCCAAGTTGGGCTCGGGCGCCGACACGGTGTCCGAGGGCGAGATTCGTCGGGCCCTGGCGGCGGGCATCCCCGCCGACCGGATCATCTTCTCCGGCGTCGGCAAGACGGATGTGGAGATGGTCTTCGCCATCGGCGTCGGCGTGCGCCAGATCAATATCGAATCCGGCGCCGAGCTGGATCGGCTGATCGCGGTCGCCGCCCTGATGCAGGCGTCGCCCGCCGTGGCCGTGCGGGTCAATCCCAACGTCGGGGCGGGCGGCCACGCCAAGATCACCACGGGCGGCAAGGGCGACAAGTTCGGCGTGCCGGTCGAGGAGGCGATGGCCCTCTACGCCCGCGCCTCGGCCTCGCCCCATGTGACGCCCGTGGGCCTGGCCTGTCATATCGGCAGCCAGATCACCGACCTGGCCCCGCTGGAGGCCGCCTTCACGGTGCTGGCCCAGATGACCCGCGATCTACGGGCCCAGGGGCATGCGGTGACGCGGCTGGACCTGGGCGGCGGCCTGGGCGTGCCCTATTCGGGCGGGGTCGAACCGCCGTCGCCGGCCGACTATGTGGCCATGGCCGCGCGGGTCCTGTCCGGGCTGGACGTCGAGGCGGCGTTCGAGCCGGGGCGTCTGCTGGCCGCCAACGCCGGGGTGCTGCTCAGCCAGGTGATCCAGGTCAACGAACGCTCGGACGGGCGGCGCTTCCTGGTGCTGGACGCGGCGATGAACGACCTGATGCGCCCGGCCCTGTACGACGCCTTCCACGACATCAAGCTGGTCAATCCCCGTCCCGGCGCCGCCCTGTCTCATGACGTGGTGGGGCCGGTCTGCGAGACGGGCGACACCTTTGCGCGCGACCGCAGCCTGCCGCCGCTGGAGGCCGAGGATCTGGTGGTCTTCACCGGGGCCGGCGCCTATGGGGCCGTCATGGCCAGCGAATACAACAGCCGCCCCCTGGTCCCTGAGGTTCTGGTCGACGGCGACCAGTGGGCCGTCATTCGGCCGCGCCCCACCTATGAAGACATGCTGGACCGGGAACCCTTCGCCGACTGGCTGTAAGGTGGAATTGGTCTCGACCGTTATAAAGTAACGGAGTATAGGCCCGCCCATGTCGCCCGTCTCCGAACCGTCCGTGTTGCTGTCCCTGCTCGGGGGCGGCTTCGTCGCGGCCTTCCTGCACGCCGCCCTGCCGACCCATTGGCTGCCCTTCACCCTGGTGGGTCGGGCGCAGGGCTGGCGGGCGTCGCGCGTGCTGCTGGCCGTAACGGCGGCGGGCCTGGCCCATATCGCCTCGACGGCGGTGGTCGGCGGCCTGATCGTGGCGGCGGGCCTGGCGCTGGATCAGTGGGTCGAGGGGCTCCTGCCTCATCTGGCGGCGGTGCTGCTGTTCCTGTTCGGCGCCTTCTATCTGGCGCGCGCCACGGTGTTGCGGCCCGCAACGGCCGGCGGCCCGACGATGGAGGCCGCGCCGCCGGCCGTGTCCGACAAGGCCGCCTTCCTGGGCCTGGTCGCCATGATGGCGGTGTCGCCGGGCGAGGTGCTGCTGCCCATCTATCTGTCTTCGGCCTCCCAGGGCCTGGCGGCCCTGGCTCTGCTGACCCTGGTCTTCGCCGTCGGCACCATCGCCGGCATGGCGGTGTTCACGGGCCTGGCCAGCGCGGGCGCGTCGATCCTGCGGATGGAGCGGTGGGCGCGCTATGAGGGGGCGGTGCTGGGCGTGGCCCTGATCGCCCTGGGGCTGGTGATCGTTCTCCAACCGCATTGATGGATATTACATGATAACATTCAATGCGTTATCAAGTACCAGCTTGGCCGTTGGCGCAAAAGGCGTATAGGCGGAGCCATGAACGTCTCGCTCGAACACGACCATTCCGATCATGGGCACGATCATGGGCACGATCATGATGATCACGGCCATGACTCTTCGCATGGCCATCACCACCATCATCATGGGCATGGGCACGCCCATGGACCGGTGGACACCGGCGACTGGCGCTACGCCGTCGGCCTGGTGGTCAATCTGGCCTTCGTGTTCTGCGAGTTCGGCGCGGGGCTGATCGCGGATTCGACCGCCTTGCTGGCCGACGCCGGGCATAATCTGTCGGATGTCCTGGGCCTGGCCATGGCGGGCGGCGCGGCCTGGCTGGCGCGGCGCGGGGCGCACGGGGCGGCGGGCGGCCGGCGCACTTACGGCTTCGGCAAGGCGACGGTGCTGGCGGCCCTGGGCAACGCCCTGCTGCTGATCTTCGCCTGCGGGGCCATCGCCTTCGAGGCCGTGCGGCGTTTTGCAGAACCCGCGCCGGTCGGCTCGGGCGTGATCATGACGGTGGCGGCCATCGGCTTCTTCATCAATCTGGGCACGGCCCTGCTGTTCATGAAGTCCCAGCACGACCTCAACGCGCGGGGCGCCTATCTGCACATGATGGCCGACGCCGGCGTGTCGCTGGGGGTGGTGGCGGCCGGCGGGCTGATCATGCTGACCGGCTGGTCCCTGGTCGATCCGATCGTCAGCCTGGTCATCGTCGCGGTGATCCTGTGGTCCACCTGGGGCCTGCTGAAGGATTCAGTCAATCTGGCCATGGACGGCGCCCCAGGCGACGTCGACATGATCGCGCTGGAACGCGCTCTGGCGGGGCTGGACGGGGTTCGCGAGGTCCATGACCTCCACGTCTGGGGCTTGTCCACCACCGAGACCGCCCTGACGGCCCACCTGGTCCATGACCGCGAAGACGGGGCGGCCTTGCTGATGGAGGCCCAGGCCGTGGCGAAACGCCATTCGATCCGCCACACGACGCTTCAGCTCGAGAGCGAGGCCCTGCCGGACTGTCCGGGGTGTTGAGTTCCACCCACCCCCACAACCGTCATCCTGGGCCTTGTGCCTAGGATCCATAGACTCAGGACCCGCCGCATAGCGAAGAGCGGCAAAGTCTGCGCCTCATAGTCCGACACCGGGAGTATGGATCCTAGGCACAAGGCCTAGGATGACGTGCGGTGGCGGAGCACCGCGTCGGCGCCGTGTCCGCCCCTACGCTTGGGCGAACGCCAGCGGCGCGCCCCAGAACTGCGACACCATCTCCGACTGCGGACCGGCCTGGCCCGTCGTCAGGAAGTCGCGGCGGCCGCTGTCGCCCAGTTCGAATTCGGGGTGCCGCGCGAAATACCGCTCCAGCGCATCGGCCACGGCTGTCGGCTGATTGATCAGCACCGTGGCCGCCGGCAGGGCCGAGGCGAACAGTTCGGCGATGATCTCATAGTGGGTGCAGCCCAGGATGGCCTTGTCCGGGTGGCGGCCGATGCGGCGGCGTAGGGCGTCGACGTGGTCGTCCACCACCACCTTCAGCTCCTCGCGCGGGGCGCCCAGCTCGATCAGGCCCGCCAGGCCGGGGCAGGGTTCGGAGAAGACGGCGATGTCCTCGCGCCGCTTGTCGATCTCGATTTCGAAGACGCGGCTGATGGCGGTGGCGGCGGTGCAGAAGACGCCGGTGACAGCGATCGCCTCGACTTTATCCCCTTCTGCGGCGCGCTCCGCCTCGAAGCTCCAGGGCTTGCCGGTGGCGGCCTCGATGGTCGGCACGATGATGCCCAGCACATTGACCGGACGGCCCAGACGTTCGCGCAGGCCGGGGATCCAGGTCTGCTGCAGACGGCGCAGGGCGATGGCGCTGGCGGTGTTGCAGGCCAGGACCACGACCGAGGCGCCGGCGTCGAACAGCCGCTCGCACCCCGCCCTGGTCAGTTCGACGATGTCCTCGCCGCCGCGCCCGCCATAGGGGGCGTGGGCCTGGTCGGCCAGATAGACGAAGTCCCGCTGGGGAAAGCGTCGGGTCAGTTCACGGTGGACGGTCAGGCCGCCCACGCCGGAGTCGAATACGCCAATAGCCATGACCGCGCTTTAGAACAGTGCGACGATCGATCCAACAAGATTACGGGCCTTTAAGGGGCGGGGCAGGTGACGATCCGGTCCGGTGCGCCTAAGTGTGACCCCGACATGATTTTTCCACGGAGCATTCCATGCACAGACGCCAGCTTCTCATCGCGGGCGGCAGCCTGATGGCCCTCTCGGCCTGCGCCTCCACCGGATCCGGCGCTACGCCCGCCGCCGGCGCGCCGACCGCCATGGACCTGGCTGAAGAAGGCCGCATCGCCCGCGCCGTCCTGCCGGCCGCGACGCCCAAGGCCGAACTGCTGCAGCCGTGGACCGGTTCGTATGACGGCCTGCCGCCGTTCGACAAGGTGACCCCGGCCAAGCTGCGCGAGGCCATGCTGGAAGGCATCGAGATGCAACGCGCCGACATCGCCGCCATCGCCAACAATCCCGAAGCCCCCACCTTCGCCAACACCATGGCGGCGCTGGAGCTGGCCGGCGAGCCGCTGGACCGGGCGTCCAACCTCTATGGCGTCATGACCTCCAACATCGGCGGCGAGGCCTATGACGCGGTCGACACCGAACTGTCGCCCATCCTGTCGGCGGCCTCGGACGAGATCACCTTCAACGCGGCCCTGTTCCAGCGCGTCAAGACCGTCGCCGACAACGCCGACGCCATGGGCCTGAGCGCCCAGCAGAAGCGTCTGGCCGAGCGTCGTCGCGACGCCTTCATCCGTTCGGGCGCGAATCTGGACGCGGCCGGCAAGGCCGAGCTGGGCCGGATCAACACCGCCCTGTCCAACGCCTTCACCCGTTTCGGCCAGAAGGTGGTGGCCGATGAGAACGCCTGGACCCTGATCCCGAACGAAGCCGGTCTGGCCGGCCTGCCCGCCTCGAACAAGGCCGCCGCCGCCTCGGCCGCACGCAGCCGCAATCTGCAGGGTTGGGCCATTCTGAACACCCGTTCGGCCGTGGACCCCTTCCTGACCTTCGCCGACGACCGGGCCCTGCGCGAGCAGGTCTGGAAGAAGTTCGTCAACCGCGGCGACAACGGCGACGCCAACGACACCAATGCGACCATCGCCGAGATCGTGAAGCTGCGCGACCAGCGGGCCAAGCTGCTGGGCTATCGCAACCATGCCGAACTGCGCATGCAGGACACCATGGCCAAGACCCCAGCCAATGCGCAGAGCCTGATGGACCGCGTCTGGGCGCCGGCCAAGGCGCGCGTCGCCGAAGAGGTCGCCGACATGAAGGCGATCGCCAGCTTCGACATCGAGCCCTGGGACTACCTCTACTTCGCCGAGAAGGTCCGCAAGGCCAAGTACGACCTGGATCAGAACCAGCTGAAGCCGTATTTCGAACTGAACGCGGTTCGCGCCGGCTCCTTCGCCATGGCCGAACGTCTGTACGGCTTCAAGTTCACCAAACTGCCCAAGGGTTCGGTCCCGACCTTCGAGCCGGACGTCGAGGTCTATGAACTGCACGACAAGGCCACCGGCAAGCTGATCGGCCTCTACTACACCGACGACTACGCCCGTCCGGGCAAGCGTTCGGGCGCCTGGATGACCACCTACCGGTCCTTCTCGACGCTGGACGGATCGAAGGTGATCCTGGGCTCGAACAACAACAACTTCACCAAGCCCGAGCCCGGCGAGCCGGTGCTGATCTCGCTGGACGACGCCGAGACCCTGTTCCACGAGTTCGGCCACACCCTGCATTACTTCTCGTCGAACGTGACCTATCCGTCGTTTGGCAATACGCCGCGCGACTTCGTCGAATATCCGTCGCAGGTGCACGAGCACTGGGTGCTGAGCCGGCCGATCCTGGACGGCTATCTGAAACACTATCAGACGGGCGAGGCCATGCCCCAGGCCCTGGTCGACAAGATCCAGGCCTCGTCGACCTTCAACCAGGGTTATGCGACCGTCAGCTATCTGTCCTCGGCCATCGTCGACATGGACCTGCACACCCAGGCCACGCCGCCGACCGATATCGACGCCTTCGAGAAGGCCAGCCTGGCGCGCATCGGCATGCCCAGGGAGATCGTGATGCGGCACCGCCTGCCGCAGTTCAATCACCTGTTCACGTCCGACGCCTATTCGGCCGGCTACTACAGCTACCTGTGGTCCGAGACGATGGACGCCGACACCTGGGCCTATTTCGAGGAGTCGGGCGACGTCTTCAATCCGGACATCGCCGGTCGCTTCAAGTCGATCATGCTGGCCCCGGGCAACACCACCGACCGCGCCGAAGCCTACCGCGCCTTCCGCAGTCGCGACCCGGACGTGGCGGCCCTGCTGAAGGTCCGCGGCTTCCCGGTGTCCTGATCGGGCAGGCTTGGGGCGAAAGCCTATAACGGGGACGCCGTCGGACGATCGGTCCGGCGGCGTCCTGCGTTCAGGCTTCAAAGGAGCGGCTGCCCCGGGCGTATTCGGTCCGGGCGTGCGCGGGCAGGTTCGACAGGGCTTCGTCGCGCACGCCTGCGCGGCAGGCGAGGCGTTCGAGGGGCGTGCGGTTTGCGCACAGTTGGTCGGCCACCTGACGAATGCGGGTGTCCAGCCGCGCCGCGCCGTCGCGGGTGGCCAGGTCCAGATCCCCATAGGAGATGCGAAGGTCGGATGCGGAGGCGGCGCTTGCGGCCAGGACGGCGGCGGCCGTTAGAGAGACAATCCTGAACATGATCCTGTTTCCTTTTTTCCCGCCCCTCTATCGGCTGGGGCAGGGAAGGGTGGCGCAGAACCGCATCCAAACGGCGAAGCTTCCGCGGCGGAAACACGGCTGATTCATAATTCGGCGTCATGACATTTCGGACAGGCGAACGTCCCCGCTGGGGCCGTCGATGCGAGGCGCCTCGCGCGTTGAGCGCATTTCGTCACGCGCCGTCCTGCACTAAGGCGTTAGCAACGCATCCGTTTTCGGGAGATTCCATGTCCGTCGTCGCCTCCTGTGTATATCGAGAGGGACAGCGCGTACGGGCGGCGCCCCTGACGGAAAAAGGCCTGACGATGAAACCCGGCGAATTCGTCTGGATCGGCCTGCACGAGCCGACCGACGCCGAGTTCGATGTCCTGGTGAAGCGGTTCCACCTTCACCCCCTGGCGGTGGAAGACGCCCTGTCGGCCCACCAGATGCCCAAGGTCGAGGTCTATGGCCACGAACTGTTCGTCGTCGCCCGCACCGCCGAAAAGGTGGACGATACGATCAGCTATGGCGAGACCCACGTCTTCGTCGGCACGGACCACGTCATCAGCATTCGCCACGGCTCGGCCCGGTCGCACACGGCCCTGCGCGCCCAGCTGGAGGCCTCCCCCGAACAGCTTCGCGCCGGTCCCGACTTCGTCCTGCACGGGGTGCTGGACTTCATCGCCGACGCCTATGTGCCGATCGTCGACGGAGCCGAGGACAGCGTGCTGGAGCTGGAGCAGCGCGCGCTGGAGGCCTTCCTGTCGCGGCGCGAGATCCGCCGCCTGTTCACCCTACGCCGCGAACTGCTGAAGTTCCGGCGCATCCTGGGGCCGATGGAGGAGGTGGCGGGTCGGCTGCAGTCGCTGGACCTGCCCTGTATCGACCCGGACATCCGACCCTATTTCCGCGACATCGCCGACCATGTGCGTCGGGTGAACAGCCGGTTGAACGGGCTGACGGACATCCTGGCATCGGTGTTCGAGGTCGCCAATCTGCTGGAGCAGCAGCGGCAGGGGGTGATCACCCGCAAGCTGGCCTCATGGGCGGCGCTGCTGGCCGTGCCCACCGCGATCGCCGGCATCTATGGGATGAATTTCGAGTTCATGCCGGAACTGCACTGGCGTTACGGCTATGCGGTCGTGATGGGTCTGATCGTCGCGGTCTGCGTCGGCCTCTACATCACCTTCAAACGCACGAAGTGGCTGTAGGCCGGCCGATGCGGCGAAGGGCGACGGGCGCCCTTCGCCGGTCTTGGATCAGCTGTTGGCGAACAGGCCGACGACCTGGGCGACCTGACGGGCGTCGCGCGGGGCGCGGGCGTAGTCGACCTGGCGCGAACGCGGCAGTTGGCGCATCGCCTCGGCGCGAACGGCCGAGCGGCAGGCGTGGCTGCGAACGATCCGGCTGCCCGTAACGGTGAAGTTGCGGCACAGGTCTGCGGCGGCCTGGTCGATGCGGCCGTCGAAGGCGGCGGCGCCGGCGGCCGAGGACAGGTCCAGATCGCGGAAGGCGATCCGCGCGTCATCGCTTTGGGCCAGGGCGGGGGACACGGACAGGACGGCGACGGCGAAGAGAACGGGGGAGAGAACCTTCATCGCTTTGCTCCTAAAGAGAAAGATAATCGCTCGAAACGGCGACGAAGGCGCAATACGCGTGTTGTGTAACAGCTCAATGAGGGTTCAGCCGCCGATCCAAGACAGGCGGATTAAATCGTCGTCATGGTTGCGGCTGTAATCAGCCGCTGTTGCGCAGCCCCGCCGCCACGCCGTTGATCGCCAGCAGAATCCCCTCGCGAACACGGGGGTCTTCATCCCCAGCGCGGCGGCGGCGGATCAGTTCGATCTGCACATGGTTCAGCGGCTCGACATAGGGCATCCGCAACCGGATCAGCCGATCCAGCTCGGGTTGGCCGCCCAGCAGCCTGTCATGGCCGGTGATGGCCAGGACGGCGTCGTGGGTTCTCTGCCACTCGTCGCGGATCTCGCCATAGATGCGCGCCGCCAGCGCCGGATCGGGCACCAGGGTGGCGTAACGGCGGGCGACCGTCATGTCCGACTTGGCCATGACCATTTCCATGTTCTGGACCAGGGTGCGGAAGAAGGGCCAGACCTCGGCCATGGCCTTCAGTTCGGCCATGTCCTGGCCCTGGACGGCCGAACCGAAACCGAACCAGCCGGGCAGCATGACCCGGCTCTGCGACCAGCTGAACACCCAGGGAATGGCGCGCAGATCCTCGATCCGGGTCGAGGCGGTGCGCGATGACGGGCGCGAGCCGATCTTCAGGTCGGCGATCTCGGCGATGGGGGTGGCGGCGCGGTAATAGTCGACGAAGCCGTCGGTCTCATAGACCAGCTTGCGATAGGCGGCCATCGACCGGGCGGACAGGTCCGACAGGGTGGCGCCGTGGTCGGCGGTGAACACGTGATCCTTGCCATGGTCCAGCGAGGCCAGGACGGCGCCGCAGGTCAGGGCGTCGAGGTTGCGCAGGGCGATCTCGGGCTCGCCGTACTTGTTGGCGATGACCTCGCCCTGTTCGGTGGTGCGGATCCGGCCCTGAACCGTGCCTTCCGGCTGGGCCAGCACCCCGGCGAAGGACGAACCCCCGCCGCGCCCGACCGTGCCGCCGCGCCCGTGGAACAGCTGCAGCTTCAGGCCGGCGGCCTTGGTCACCTCGACCAGGGCGCGCGAGGCCTCGTGCAGCTCCCAGCCGGACGTCAGATACGAGCCGTCCTTGTTGGAGTCCGAATAGCCGATCATCACTTCCTGAACGCCGCGCGCCTTGGCGACGGCCAGGGCGGACGGCTCCTTCAGCAGGCGCTCCAGCGTCGGACGCGAGGCGCGCAGGTCTTCGATGGTCTCGAACAGGGGGGCGGCCTGGATCGGGCAGGCGGCGGGATCCTCGGGGTGATAAAGGCCGACCTCCTTGAGCAGCAGATAGACCTCCAGCAGGTCCGAGGCCGCGTCGGTCTTGGACACGATATGGGTGCGGATCGCCTGGGGGCCGAAGGCGGCCAGGGCCTCGGCGGCGGCCTGAAGAATGCCGCGCTCCTTCAGGGTTTCAGCCGCATACTCGGCATAGGGGCTGAACAACAGGCGCGGCGAGGCCAGTTCTGCGGCCAGCACCGCAAGCCGCCCCTCTTCGTCCAGGCCGGAATAGTCGGCGCAGACCCCGGCCGTCTTCAGCAGGTCGGCGACGACCCGTTCGTGGACGTCCGAGTTCTGGCGCAGGTCCAGGGTCGCCATGTGAAAGCCGAAGATCTCGACGGCGGTGACCAGGTCGCTGAGCCGGTCGTCGGCGAAGACCTCGCCATTATACGCCACCAGGCTGTCGCGCATGATCTTCAGATCGGCCTCGAAGGCGTCGGGGCCGGGGTAGGGCTCGGCGGCGACAACGGCGCGACGGGGCGGCGGGGTTCCGCCCCGCGCCTCATAGGTGGCGGCCAGGCGGCCGTAGACGCCGGTCAGGGCGCGTCGATAGGGTTCGTCGGCGCGATGGGGGGACGGGTCGTGGGCGGCGTCCGCCAGGACGGCCAGTTCCGGCGAGACCTGGGCCAGTTCGGCCGCCAGACTGAGCTCGGCGCCCAGGGCGTGAACCTCTTCCAGGTAATAGCCCAGGACGGCGCGGGACTGGGTGCGGAAGGCGGCGGCCAGCACGGCGCCGTCAACGTTCGGATTGCCGTCCCGATCGCCGCCGACCCAGGTGCCGACCCGCATGAAGGGCTGAAGGTCCGGGGCGTCCAGCAGGCGCCGCCAGGCCGACAACTGCTTCGGCGCGACGCGCAGGAAGATGCGGTCCAGGAAGGAGACGACGGTGTCGATCTCGTCCTGCACCACCAGTCCCTGGGTGCGGACCAGACGCGTGGCCCACAGGATGACGATCTGGCGGCGCAGGGGTTGGTTGATCTGGGCGGCTGAACAGGCGTCGCCGGCCTTGTCGCAGGCGTCCAGCATGTCGCTGACGGCGGCGATCCGGTCGATGACGCTCTTGCGCCGCACCTCGGACGGGTGGGCGGTCAGGACCGGCGAGACCAGGGCCTCGTCCAGCAGGGCGCGCACCGCCGCCTTGTCCACCTTCTGTTCGGCCAGCCGTTGCAGGGCGCCTTCGGGCGTATCGGGACGGGCGCCGGCCACGACCTGGCCCTGGGCGCGACGACGGGTGGCGCGATCCTCGGCGATATTGGCCAGCAGGGAGAACAGGGCGAAGCCGTGGGCCAGGCCGGCGGCCTGATCCACCGTCATGGCGGTCAACAGCTTCTCCAGCCGCTTGGCCGGATGCGAGGCCGGGTCGCGGTGATAGGCGACCGAGGCCTGGCGCACCGCCTCGACATGATCGAACAGATCCTGGCCGCCTTCCTGACGAATGACCTCGCCCAGAATGCCGCCCAGCAGTCGGACTTCTTCACGCAGGGCGTCGTCGGCGGCGGGGGTCATCATCGGCATGTCCTAGTCGGCAGCGGGGAGACCGGCATGTGAAAGAGCCGAAACGCCGCCGTCAACGCACGTTCCATGACAGGTCGCGATAGGAAAGGTCATGGTGAACCCGCCGTTAGGGTTTCTTAACCGGCGCGATGCAAGACTGGGCGTGAAGGATTCCGCCCCGTGTCCATGTTCGCCAAACGCCAGTCCGCCCTCGCCGCCGCCGCCGGTTCTCCGCCCGCGGCGCGTGGAAAGCCGAGCCTGAAACCTGTCGTCGCCGCGCTGAAGAAGCCGCCGGTGATCGCGGGGCTTTCCGGCCTCTTCCTGCTGTCCGCGACGGCCCTGTTTCTGACCGTCCTCGGCGACCCGCGCGCCGGCACGCCTTCAGCCCGGATCGCCCTGCATCGTGAAGAGGCCGCGCCCGCCCCGGCCCCGACCGGGTTCGAGGCCTTCTCCATGGGGGCCATGGGCCTGTATCAGGACCTGACCGGAACCGGGGATCCCAGCGGCGCCGCAGGCGGCGAGGCGGTGATCACCCTGCCGGACGGGGCCACCGTCGCGGGCGGGGCCAGCTATAGCGCCCCCGTCCAGGCGGCGTCTCCGCTGGCCAAGGCCCCGATCGCCGGCCTGTCGCAACCCGGTCCCAGCGGCCCCCTGCCGATGATCGCGCCCGACGGCCGCGTTCCGGCTCAGGCCTATGCCCGGCCCTTCCGCTCGAACGGCAAGCCGCGCGTGGCCCTGATCGTCGGCGGCCTGGGGCTGAACGCCGTCACCACCCGCGCGGCCATCGAACGCCTGCCCCCCGAGGTGACGCTCAGCTTCGTGCCCTATGCCGACAATCTCCAGTCCTGGATCGACCAGGCCCGCGCCCAGGGCCACGAAGTCATGCTGGAAATGCCGATGGAGCCCACCGGCTATCCCGACAACGACCCCGGCCCCTATACGCTGCTGGCCAGCGGAACCCCGGACGACGTCCAGGCCAAGATGGACTGGCTGCTGGGCCGCGCTGTCGGCTATTTCGGCGTCACCAACTATCTGGGCGACCGGTTCGCCACCTCGGACACGGGGATGAGCGCCTTCCTGTCGACCCTGCGCCAGCGCGGGATCGCCTTCCTGGATGACGGTTCGTTCCAGCGCCGTCCCGGCGCCTGGGCCCGCGCCAGCGCCGACAAGGTCATCGACCAGACCCAGTCCCCCGCCGCCATCATCGCCGCCCTGAACAGTCTGGAAGCCCAGGCCAAGCTGCGCGGCTCGGCCCTGGGGACCGGCTTCTCCTATCCGGTGACGGTCGAGGCCGCCGCTCGCTGGACCGCCGGTCTGGAACAGCGCGGTCTGCAATTGGCCCCGGCGTCTGCGATGACCCTGCGGCCGGGGCGCTGAGAAGTGGCGAGTGGCGCGTGGCGAGTGGCGAGTGAGGACTCTCGCCGGCTAAGCGCGTCGATGTGGCCGCGCGGCCTCGCCACTCGCCACGCGCCACTCGCCACTCGATGACCGACCTCACCCTCTACCGCCCCAATGTCGGGGTCGTGCTGTTCAACGCCGACGGCCAGGTATGGTACGGACGGCGCCACGCCACGCCCGGCCCGCATAACTGGCAGTTTCCGCAGGGCGGGGTGGACGAGGGCGAGGATCTGCTGGCCGCCGCCCTGCGCGAACTGCGCGAGGAGACGGGGGTGACCTCGGTCGAATTCCTGGCGCGGACCGACGACTGGATCCTGTACGACTTCCCGCCCGAGGCGATGAACAACCCCAAGGCCTGGCGCGGTTTCGTGGGTCAGCGCCAGCAGTGGTTCGCCTTCCGCTTCACCGGACAGGACGGCGAAATCGACCTGCAAGCCGACGACGAGATCGAGTTCGACGCCTGGCGCTGGGGCACCCTGTCCGAGGCCTGCGACCTGATCGTGCCGTTCAAACGCCCGGCCTATGAACAGGTGGTCGCCGCCTTCGCGCATCTGGCGACCCAAAAGTCGGCATAGAAAAAGGGCGGCGCGAACGCCGCCCTTCCATAGTCTCGGGTCCGAAGGCGGATCAGGCCGCCTTGTCTTCCACCTTGGTCTGGGCCTTGCCTTCGATCAGGGGCTGGCCGGCGCCGATCTCGATGCGGCGGGGCTTGAGCGCTTCCGGCAGTTCGCGCTTCAGCGAAATCGACAGCAGGCCGTTGACCAGATTGGCCTCGCTCACGACCACATAGTCGGCCAGCTGGAAGCGGCGCTCGAAATCGCGCTCGGCCAGGCCGCGGTGCAGATAGGTCTTCTGCGCCTCGGCGTCGTCGTTGGCGGTCTTGCGGCCGGTCACGGTCAGCAGGTTTTCCTTCACCTCGATATTCAGCTCGTCGGGGGAGAATCCGGCGACGGCGATCTCGATGCGATAGGCGTTCTCGCCCGTGGTCTCGATGTTGTAGGGCGGATAGCCGCCGTCCTGGCTGGTCCGCGCGGCGGTCTCCAGCAGATTGGCCAGACGGTCGAAACCGACGGCCGAACGGTAAAGCGGGGTGAAATCATAGGTACGCATCAGCATCCTCCTGAGGATCAGCAAGGTTGAGCCGCCCGGCGGTTTGCCCGGACGGTTGGGGTTCAGCCCGGCGACCCGAAATCGGCGCCGTCGGTCTGGGAGCCCGGAACCGGCGCTCTCGGACACTGAAATGGGATGCGGCGAACCAGCGTCAAGGGGGTGGAATACGCGGCAAATCGTCGGCGTCTCGGGATCGTCATTTGCGCCGGCCGCGATGCTCCGTAAGGAGGGGCGAACCGGATCAAGGAACACGCCCATGCGTCTCGCCGCCCTCGGCCTCTCCGCCCTGCTGTCGACCGTCGCCCCGACGATGGCCGCCGCCCAATCTCCGGCGCCGCCGCCCGCCCAGACCGAAGGCGCCTGGACGCCGCCGCGCTCGGCCCTGTCCAGCGCCATGCCGACCTTCGAGGAGGATACGGCGCTGAAGGCCGCCGTCGCCGCCCAGACCCGTCCCGCCGCCGACCGGGCCCGCGACGCCGCCCGTCACCCCTATGAGGCCCTGACCTTCTGGGGCCTGACGCCGGGCATGACGGTGGTCGAGATCGAGCCGGGCGGCGCCAGCTGGTGGCGGCATATCCTGGAGCCCTATGCGGCGGCGACCGGCGGTCGCTATGTCGGGGTCGGTCGCCCGCTCGAGGGCATGGGGGTCGAGGCCGGCTCGGCCGACTTCATCCTGGTGGCCCGCGCCTTCCACAACTGGTCGCGCGACGGCCGCACCCAGCCCTATCTGAAGGCCTTCTACGCCGCCCTGAAGCCCGGCGGGATCCTGGCGGTCGAACAGCACCGCAGCGCCGAAGGCCTGAACGTCGCCGACGTCGCCTCGACCGGCTATGTGCCCGAAAGCTATGTGATCCACGAAGCCCAGGACGCCGGCTTCGTCCTGGAGGCCCGCAGCGAGCTGAACGCCAATCCCAGGGACGACCACGACCACCCGTTCGGCGTCTGGACCCTGCCGCCGGTGCGCCAGTCCCAGGCCCGCGACGGCTCGGCCGCCCTGACCCCCGATCAGCGCGCGACCTTCGATGCGGTCGGCGAAAGCGACCGCATGACCCTGCGTTTGCGCAAACCGGAATAGTCGGGTTTTGACCCGCGCCACGAACCTGCTTATGCCCGTTCGACCAAGGTTTGCCGGACACGGGGCCCGGCGTTCCGAGGGGGTGTTTTGATGGCTGCTCTTTCTGCGATTTCTAGCGACCCGTCGCGCCGGTTCCTGTTGTCCGGCGCCGCGGCTCTGGCCCTGATCGCCGTGGCCGGCTGCGGCCCCAAGAAGGATGAGGCCCCCGAGGCGCCGCCCGCCCCCGCCGGTCCGCCCGAAGGATCGCTGGAATGGGCCGTCGCCGGGCCGTGGCGCGCCCAGGACCGGCCCCGCGACGCCTTCCGCCATCCGATGGAGACCCTGCGCTTCTTCGGGCTGCAACCGCGCATGACGGTGGTCGAATTCTGGCCCGGCAGCGGCTGGTATACCGAAATCCTGGCCCCCTATCTGACGCGGGGCCAGGGGACCTATGTCGCCGCCCTGTTCCCCGAAGGTCCGACCGCCGATCCGGCCCAGGCCGCCCTGAACGCCGCCTTCCAGACCCGGTTCAGCGCCGACAAGAAACTGTATGGCGAGCCCCAGTTCACCACCTTCGGCGCCGCCTCCGGCCCGGTGGCTCCGGCGGGCACGGCCGACCTGTGCCTGTTCATGCGCACCCTGCACGGCTGGATGGCGGCCGGGATCGCCGAAAAGGCCTTCTCCGACGCCTTCGCCGCCCTGAAGCCTGGCGGCGTCCTGGGCGTCGAACAGCACCGTCTGGCCCCGGAAGAGGACCAGGATCCGGTGGCGGCCAACGGCTATGTCCAGGAGGCCTTCGTCCGACAGCTGGCTGCAGAGGCGGGCTTCGTCTTCGTCGCCGCCTCCGAGGTCAACGCCAACGAGAAGGACACCAAGGATCATCCGTTCGGCGTCGACACCCTGCCGCCGACCCGCCTGACCGCCCCCCGCGGCGACCCCGCCGACCCCGCCTTCGACCGATCCAAATACGAGGAGATCGGCGAGAGCGACCGCATGACCTTGAAATTCAGGAAACCCGAGTGAACCGCGCCCAAGCCTTCGCCGCCAACGCCCCCCTGATGGGGGTTCCAGGCGCGTCCTCGCCGCCGGGCGGCAAGGGCGACTGGTACCGTGGGGCCGGCGGCATGCGGCTGCGCGCCGCCCTGTGGACGCCGTCGCACCTGACCGCCGAAAAGCCGCGCGGCACGGTGGTGCTCAGCCCCGGCCGCACCGAACCGATCGAGAAATATTTCGAGGTCATCGGCAATTTCCTGGCGCGCGGCTGGTGCGTCCTGGCCCACGACTGGCGCGGCCAGGGTCTGTCGGCGCGGCTCCTGCCCGACCGCCTGAAGGGCCACGCCCGCGCGGTGGAAGAGTTTCTGGACGACTACGGCCGGCTGCTGGACGCCTTCGAGGACCAGTGCCCCAAGCCCTGGGTCATGGTCGGCCATTCGATGGGCGCCTGCCTGAACCTGTTGTCGCTGGAAGCCGGCGAGAGCCGGTTCTCGGGGGCGGTCCTGTCCAGCCCGATGCTGCGCATCAAGACCGGCAAACGGTCGATGTGGTCGGTCAAGCTGGCGGTGCGCTGGAACATCCGCCACGGCCACGCGGGCGACTATATCCTGGGCGACCCGGATGATCCGTTCGACCACACCTTCGCCGAGGACGCCCTGACTTCGGACGAGGCGCGCTACGAGATGTGGCGCCAGCAGCTGTACGCCTGCCCCCACCTGGCCATCGGCGGCCCCACCTACGGCTGGCTGGCCTTCGCCCTGGACGCCGGCGAGCGGGCGCTGAAGCCCAAGGCCCTGAAAGCGGTCAAGATACCGGTCGCCATCGTCCAGGCCGACAATGACGACGTGGTGTGGAAACAGACCAACCGCTGGGCCGCCAAACGCCTGGGCCGCGGCCGCTATGTCGAGGTCCCCGGCGCCCTGCACGAGGTGATCATGGAGGCCGACGACAAGCGCGCCGTCTTCCTGGACGAGTTCGACGCCATGGCCGACTATGTCTCGCCGATCCCCGATCTGTCCCCCGTTGATCCGTCGGCCAGGATCGAGGACGTGACGGAAGAGACGCCGTCGGTGGCCTAGAACTCGGTGCTCTGCGGTCGGGATTGAATTTGGCGTCTAGAAGGCCCGCGTGAAGCCGATCTCCATGGCTTTGCGGCTGTAGTCGTAAATCCCGACCGTGGAGTCGTTCTCTTCGAACGTCGCTCGAACAACCGGCGTCAGCTTGGCGACGGTCAGCGTTCGGAACGTCACGCCGGCCTTTGCTGTAACCAACCACTCTTCACGGCGCTCGGGAAATAGGAAAAGTCGAGCATCGCCGACTGTGCGCCTAAGACCGGTCGAGACAAAGACTGTCCCCCAGCGCATGTCCCGCCACCCACCGACCGTGATTCCTCCGGCCCATGTCGCATAGCCTGGATCCTCTGCGGTCTGGCGTGTCGCCGAGGCGCTGAGGGTCAGACCCGAGGCTGAGGTGATGGCGCGCTCATAGGCGACCGAGGCGTCATAGAGCCAGCCGTCCTGGAGCGCGTTCTGATCATATGTGGCGGCGCCGGCGCTGGCCGAGGTCACAATCTGGGATTTTGCGTCAATCATCCGGACCCAGTCCACAGCCACCGTGCGCGTTCGGGCATAGGCTTCGCCGCCGAACCACCGCCGGGTCTCTCCGATGGACGGACTGAAGCGATCCTTGCGGCCTCGCCATTCGATTCCGATCAAGGCGGACGCCGACACATCATTGAAGCGGTCATCGCCATAGAGGTTGGCCAGCCCGGCCACGCGCGGAAGCAACGACAGGCTCGGGCTCAAGGGCAGTTTGGCGAAGCCCTGTCCTGCTGTTCTTACTCCCAGGCCGGACTGGGCCCGTGCGTCATCTGACAGGGTGAGCGGGGCGATGATGGTGTCGAGCGTGCGAGCCTGTGTGGCGCGATTGATATTGCTGTCCGGCGCAAGGCTCCATTCGACCGAGCCACCGAACCTCTGTGGGGACCGCAAGGCGGCGGCGAATTGCTGGACCATCGGCGCCGCGTCTGGCGGGATCCCGGCGGCCTGAGCCTGCCTCAACTCTCTGCGCGCTTCATTCTCAAGGCCCAGGGCCGCAAGCATCCGCGCCAGTTCAAGCCGCGCGGCCAGGGCGTCCGGCTTTTCGTTGAGCAGGGCTCGGAACGCCAAGGCGGCTTCTGCGTAGCGTCCCAGGTCCGCCAGCATCAGCCCCTTGCGGTATCGCGCCTCGGCGCGGATGTCGGCGTCGGCGTCCTGAGCAAGGGCGTCATAGGCGGCGACGGCGTCCGCCACGGCGCCGGCCTGGCGTCGCGTCTCCGCGAATTCGAAGACCTGAGCGGCTGAAAGCCCTTCGACGACGTCCTGGGCGCGTAGCGGCGTTGCGACCAGCACTGTGCTGATCGCCACGAGCAAGGTTTGCCGCCAAGCGCGCGGCATATTGCGCGGGGTCACCGACGACGTGCGATCGTTACTCCGCTGATCCGAGTTTGCCCAGACTGAACGCTCCCTGGCACGAAGATCTCAAAGTCGCCGCCGATCTCTTCGCCGGTCGGCCCGTAGAAGCGCGTGATGATGTCGCCGGCGGCGGCCCCACCGTAGGTGAGGTTCGCAGAACTGGTTTTGCCCGTGCTGCTCAAACGGCCTGCGAAGTCATACCGTCCGAAATCGACCGTACCTACGCTACTGCGACCGTTCAGGGTCAAATCCCCCGAATAGGTCTGCCCGCTAAAATCGACGTTGAAAACCGACGTCCCGCGAACGTCGTACTCTACGCCGCTGACCGCATTTGCGCCCGCGCCGTACGCGACGCCCTCGTACCGCGCCGATCCGGTCCGAGTGGTCAGCAGACGCTCCGGCGTTTCAAGGCCATACACGAAATGATGATACTGGCTCTTCGATCCCACCCCGAAAGGTGCTGCGCTCTGCCAGCGTCCCAAGGTCGAATAGGTCAACGCTAGCTGGGTGTTGGCGGCGCCGATCTTAAACAGCTCCAGTCGCACCTCCCGATCACCAAAAGTCTTTTTATATGTCGTGAAATTGGGGTCAGAGGAGCTGACGATTGAATTGACGGTGAATTCACCGCCCGCCATGTCCGAACTGCCAGGCCCGTACGAAAAATTGCCACTGGTGCGGTCTTGAAGCTGGCCGATCAATCGCGAGGTCCGAACTTGGTAGTTAAAACCTTGGACCGGGTAGACCTCCAAGCTAATCCCCGACACGTAAAATAGCTGGGAGGTGACCATGTCGGTCAGGGTCAGGTTGACCGCCGGGCCTGTACCCCGCTGTCCGGTGAAGCTGCCTGTAAATGACGCCCCGTAGCTGTTCGCCGCGCTGAAACTGGCCCCGATTTCCTCGGCGCCCGGTCCGTAGAACAGGCCCGACAGAGACCCCGTCAGCTTGGCGTTACGGCTGCCTGCCGTCACATTGCCCGAAAATCTGGGCTCGGTGCTGGACAGAGTGCCGGCGCCGATCAGCTCTATGCCGCCGCCGCTCACGCCAGAGTCCGTTATAAGCCCCGTCTCGGTCAAATAGGTCTGGGTCGAGAAGACGCCCGCCATGAAATCCACGTCGAAATTGCCGCGGCCCTGAAGGGCGCTGGGCTCAAATCCAGGCACAGACGACATGCCGAAGACGTCGATGGCGAAGTTCGCCCGTCCCGCCCGCGGCATGGCGGCGGCTGGCGTATTCAGGCCGTAGACGAAGGTTGCGAACTGATCGTTCTGCCGGTTGCCGACCGTGTTCGACCGTTGCCAGATCCCCATACCCACATATCGATTGCTGGTCTGGCTCGAATACGGCGTCGTCAACAGCGTAAGGCGATCCTTGCCGGCGGCGCCGTCCTTCTGAAAGCGGGTTTCGCCAGTTGCGGTAGCGGTCACGTCGCCCGGCGCAAAAGTCTGGGTTCGGCCGGCGACTGAGACCGTGTAGCTCTTGGCGGAGGCGTCATATGAGACCGACAGGGTGTCGGCTGCGCCGCTGCTGTTTACCGTGGTGCCCGAGGTCAGATTGAACTCGTTATTGGCTGTTGCGGCCGGTCCGGTGAAGGTCTGGTTGACCGTCAAGGCGGCGATGTTGCTGTTTGTGGGGGCAACAGGGGGAGTGACCACTCCTCCGCCGCTGCCGCCGCCTCCGCCGCCACAGGCTGTCAAAGTCGTCGCCGCCAAGGCGATCAACCCGGTTCGAATAAGACGCATACCATCCCCCATACGCTGCCCGGCATTTAGCGGGGGGCGTCCCGCCGGGTCAATCCACAACTGCGGGTAGACGGCAAGTCTCCATAATGGGCCGGGTCACGCGCCTTCGCCAGATTGGCTTCCGCTGCTACCCCGCCGCGCGTTTCAGCGTCACCAGCGCCTGATCGATCAGCCGCTCATCCCCGACCGCCAATATCTGCCCGCTGCCGTCCGGCGCATCGCCGCGCCAGTTGACGACCCGACCGCCGGCGGCCTCGATCACCGGAACCAGGGCGGACCAGTCCCAGGATTTCAGGCTGGCCTCGGCGACCAGGTCCATCTGGCCCGCCGCCACCATGGCGTAGGCATAGGCGTCGCAGCCCAGGCGGGCCAGGCGGGCGGCGGCGCGGACCTGGGTCCAGGCGCCCCGTTCGGCGCCGTTGAAGATGTCGGGGTCGGTGGTCGAGATGACGGCGTCGGTCAGGTGTTCGCAGGCCCGCACGGCCAGGGGCCGCTCGGTCGCGCCGCGCAACAGGCGGGCGCCGGACGGGCCGCCGATGAAGATCTCGTCCAGATAGGGCTGGGCGATCAGGCCCACAGTCGGCTTTTCGGCGACGCGCAGGGCGATCAGGGTGGTCCACAGCGGCAGGCCCGAGATGAAGGCCCGCGTCCCGTCGATGGGATCCAGAACCCAGACGTGCTCGGCGTCCGGCCGGTCCTCGCCGTATTCCTCGCCGATCACGCCGTGGTCGGGATAGCGGGCGGCGATCAGGCGGCGGATCGCGGCCTCGGCCTGTTTGTCCCCCTCGGTGACGGGGTCGAAGCCCGCCGCCCCGCCCTTGTCCTCATGCCCGATCCCCGAGCGGAAGAAGGGCAGGGTGACGCGCGCGGCCTCGTGCGCCAGTTCAACGGCGAAGGATTCGAATTCGATCATGGGCGCTCTTAGCGCGGATCGCCCCGTGCAGAGAACCCCGGCCGCAACGCCTGCGCCCTATTCGTTCAGGCGACGGCGTCGTTGACGTCGTGCAGGGACTTGGCCAGGTCCAGCAGGCGTCGGCGCGGGCGTTCGCCCAGCTGGTAGTAGGCCTGGATCAGGTCCAGCGTCTCCTTGCGCGAGAACATCTCGCCCCCTCCGGCGGACGTTCCCGGCGCCGCGTCCTTGCGCTCCAGCGCCTCGGTCACGCCGTCGTAGAAATAGCTGACCGGCGTCTCCAGCGCCTCGGCCAGTTGCCACAGACGGGCGGCCGAGATGCGGTTGGCGCCGCATTCGTATTTCTGGATCTGCTGGAAGCGGATGCCGACCTGAACGGCCAACTGCTGCTGGGTCAGGCCCAGCAGGCGGCGGCGGCGACGCAGGCGGCGGCCCAGGTGGAGATCGATGTCGGTGGCCATGACCCTCAATGCCTTATCTGAAGACCTGTCCCGACACGGGACGGTTCGCCCGCCACGCCGCAATCCGCGTGCCGCAGGTCGCGTCAGGGGCGAGTTTCGCGGCTCATCGAACTCTGCATGTCGTGATCGCAACCCAATCCGGCCGCGTGCATTTACTCCCCAGCTTGGCTTCACAGGAAGGAACCTACACCATGGGCATTATCGCCTGGATCATCATCGGCATCGTCGCGGGCTGGCTCGCGGAACAGATCATGGGCCGCAACCACGGCCTGATCACCAATCTGATCGTCGGCGTCATCGGCGCCCTGATCGGCGGCTTCGTCGCCAATGCGCTGGGCTTCGCCTGGGGCGGCTGGATCGGTTCGACCATCGTCGCCACCATCGGCGCCATCATCCTTCTGTTCCTTCTGGGTCTGGTCAAGCGTCGCGCTTGATCGTCCCTCTGGACTGAGAATGAACGAAAGGGCGGCTCGCGAGAGCCGCCCTTTTTGTATGTTTCGACCGGCTTATTGCGCCGCGGGGGCGGGACGGAAGTCGCCCTGCGCGGCGATCAGGACGCCGCCCTGCACCTTGGCGGCGTCGGCGGGCAGCAGGCGGGTCGATCCGTCGGGCAGACGGATCAGATAGCCGTCGATACGGCCGCCCGACCCCCGACTGACGCCCACGACCTGGCCCAGCGCCTCTCCGCTCGATCCCCGCGCCGTTGCGCCGACGGCGACCTCGGCGGGGGCGTCTTCCGAGCGGGCAGGGGCTTCGGCAGGCGTATCGACATGGCGCGAGGGCGGCGCTTTGTCCTGACCCTCAACCTGAGTCGACGCGGTTTGGGCCCACGCGGTTTGGGCCAGGACGGCTGCAGCCGCCAGGGCCGCGAGGGTTGCGAAACGCATCGTGGAACGGTCCTTCCTGTCAGGTGACAATGGAAAAGGCGGCCGGGATGTCCCGGCCGCCTTCTCGACGTCTGTGGCTCAGGCTCGAGCCCAGGCGGTCATGGATCAGCGCTGGGGCTGGTCGCCGGTCGGCGGGGCCATCGGGTCGCTGCTGCCCGACGGATCGGCAGGCTCGGTCGTGGTGGGTTCCGTGGGGATCGGCCCAGTCGGTGCCGGTTCGGCCGTCATCGGCGCGGCAGGCTCGGCGGGCATGGCCGAAGGATCGGCGGCGGGGGCGGGCGCCGTTGCGGCGGACGGAGGCGGCGGCGCGCCAGCGATCGGGGCGGCGGCGTCGTACTCGGTCTTGGTATAGGCCACCACCACATTGGCGCCGTCCTGGCGGATGCCGTTCAGCGGCACGGCGCGAAGCTGGCCGTCGGCGCCGCGAACTGTCAGTTCCTGGGCGCCTGAGGCGTTGTTCTGAACGCCTTCAAGCTTGCCCAGTTCGCCGTCGGGACCGTGCACCGAAGTGCCGGGCGTCAGCGACAGGCTGGGCTGAGCGGGGGCGTCTTGGGTTGCGGGGGCCGCGGGAGCGATTTCCTGCGCCAGGGCGGGCGAGGCGATCAGGAAGGCGGCGGCGGCGCTGCTCAGAATGGCGGTCTTGAAGTTCATGGGAGAACATCCGGTTGCACGGGCCCGGCGCCCGCAATCACCAAACCCACCATGTTACGGATTGTTTCGTCGGCCCCAAAATGACCCTGAACCTGCCCCGGTTGGACGATTCCTGGTCTAAGGTGCGGCATTGCGTCGAATCGGCAGGAGGCCGCGTGAATCGCCGGAACGCCTATGTCCCCGGCCTGCTGCGCAGGCTGTTGGGTCTCGCCTATGAGCTGACCCCTCAGGTTTTCGCCGTGGTGGCCTTCTGCGCCGGGGCGTTGATGCTCATTTCGGCGGTGACGCCCGAGTTCGATGACCGGTTGCGGCAACTCACCGGCGTCGTGTCGCCGATCCTGATCGACCTGTCCCATTTCGTGGCCAGCATCGCCGGATTCATGCTGATCCTGCTGTCGGCCGGTCTGTGGCGACGGCGCCGCGGCGCCTATTGGGCGGCCCTGGCGGTGCTGGCCGTCGGGGCGGTCTTCTCGGTTCTGAAGGGGCTGGACTGGGAAGAGTCCGTCGATCTGGCGCTCGTCGCCGCCCTGCTGGCGCCGTGTCGCACGGCCTTCAACCGCCGCTCGCGTCTCAGCGAGCCCCTGAGGCCCGGCTGGCTGCTGCTGCTGATCGCGGTGGTGGGGTCGATGCTGTGGCTGGGCTTCTTCGCCTATCGCGACGTGGCCTATTCGGACGAGTTGTGGTGGCGGTTCCTGGTGGATCGCCAGGCCTCGGGCTTCCTGCGGGCGGGTCTGGTCCTGTCCCTGCTGACCCTGCTGGTCGCAGGACGCTCCCTGCTCAGTTCGCCGGGCGCCGACAGTCACGGTCCGGCCTCGAAGGACCAGATCGAACGCGCCCGCATCGCCCTGGAGGCGGCGGAAGAGGCCACGCCTGAGGCCTGGCTGGCCATGCTGGGCGACAAGGCCCTGTTGTTCAGCCCCTCGGGCCGCAGCTTCCTGGCCTATCGGGTGCGGGGCCGGCGCTGGATCGCCATGGGCGAGCCGGCGGGCGCCCTGGAGGAACGTCAGGAGCTGTTGTGGGCCTTCGCCGAACTGGCCGACAGCTACGGCGGGGCGGCGGTCTTCTATTCGGTCGGGGACGACATCCTCAGCGAACTGGCGACCATGGGCCTGGCCATGCGCAAGGTCGGCGAGACGGCCGTGATCCGCACAGAGGCCTTCGCCCTGGAGGGCAAGAGCAAACAGAACCTGCGCACGGCCGTGAACCGGGCCGAACGCGAGGGGGCCAGTTTCGACATCCTGCCGGCCGGCGCCGCCAGGGCGCTGGAGCCCGAGCTGAAGGCGATATCGGACGCCTGGATGAGCCTGCACAACGGGGCGGAGAAGTCCTTCTCCCTCGGCCGGTTCGACATCGACTATCTGAACCTGACGCCGTTGGCGGTGGTGCGCGAGGGCGAGCGGATCGTGGCCTTCGCCAATCTGCTGGTCACGCCGGGCGAGGCGGCGGTGGACCTGATGCGCTATACGCCCGAAGCGCCGCATGGGGTGATGGACTATCTGTTCATCCGCTGCGTCCAGTGGGCCAAGGCCGAGGGGATCGCCACCTTCGACCTGGGCATGGCGCCCCTAGCCGGGCTGGAGGATCGTCGCGTCGCCCCCGTCTTCGCCCGCGTCGGCGCCCTGGTGTTCGAGGAGGGCGGCGCCCTCTACGGCTTCCAGGGTCTGCGCAGCTACAAGGCCAAGTTCGCGCCGGACTGGAAGGCCCGGTTCATCGCTGCGCCCGTATCCACCCCCCTGCCCCTGGCCCTGCTGGACGTGGCCCTGCTGACCAGCGGCGGCTGGCTGGGCATGTTGGGCCTGCGCAAGGGCCGCTAATATCGACGGGCGGCGCCGAAGCGGTCATGGTGCGCCCATGTCGTTCAAGCCCCTCTTTTCCCGCGCCCTGGCCCTTGCGCCGGAGCGCCTGCATTTCGCCGCCCACAGCCATCACCTGTGGCCCGACGTCAGTTTCGATGCCCAGCAACAGGCCTGGCTTGACGCCAATCGGCACGCCGACCGCAAATGGGACCTGATCTTCGACGAGATCGTCCCCCAGGCCCAGGCCGAGGTGGCGCGCGAACTGAGCCTGGCCTCGCCGGACAGCGTGGTGTTTTCGCCCAACACCCATGACCTGCTGCTGCGGGTCTTTTCGGCCTTCGAGACCCAGCCGGTGCGGATACTGTCCACGGACGGCGAGTTCCACTCGTTCCGGCGCCAGGCCGAGCGCTGGGAGGAGGCGGGTCAGGCCGTGGTCACCCGCGTGCCGCTGGCGCCCTTCGACACCTTCGCCGAGCGGTTCGTCGCGGCGGCCGCAGCGGGCGGTCACGACTGGATCCTGGTCAGCCAGATCTTCTTCCGCACCGGCGGCCTGTTCGACGGGATCGAGGCCCTGGCCGCCCTGGCCCGGCCCGAGGGCCCGTGGGTCCTGATCGACGGCTATCACGGCTTCATGGCGACCCCGACGGATCTGTCGGCCGTGGCGGACCGGGTCTTCTATGTCGGCGGCGGCTATAAATACGCCATGGCGGGCGAGGGGGCCTGTTTCCTGCACGCCCCCGACGGCTTTGCGCCCCGGCCGGTGGTCACCGGCTGGTTCGCCGAGTTCGGGGATCTGTCCGGCCCGCCGGGCGGGGTCCAGTATCGCTCGGACGGCGGCCGGTTCTGGGGCGCGACCTTCGACAGTTCGGCCCTGTACCGGTTCAACGCCGTGCGCCGGATGTTGAGAGAAGCCGGGCTGACCACGGCGGACGTGGCGGACCACAGTCGGGCTCTGGCGATGCAATTCCAGGCGGCGCTTCAGGCCGGAGAGGCCGGAGCGGTCGGCGCAGCCGAGATGCTGAACCCGGTCCAGGGCGACGACGCCCGCGCCCGTTTCCTGGCCCTGCGCCACGACGACGCTCCGGCCTGGCGGGCGGACCTGCTGGCGGCCGGCGTGGTGACCGACGTGCGCGACGACGTGATCCGGTTCGGCTTCGGCCTGTATCAGGACGCCGCTGACGTGGATCGGCTGATCGCGGCCTGCCGCGCCCTGTAGGGTTTCAGCCTCCCCTAGAAGAAGGTGGTGTCGTCCTGCTTCTTGGCCTGGGGCGCGGCGCGGGGCGTCGTCGCCGGCGGGGTTTGGCGCGGCGCCCCGGCGTTCGGCGGCGTGTTCGGCGATTGGCCGCTGGGTGATTGGCCGCTGGGCGTTTGGCCGTTGGGCGTTTGGCCGTTCGCAGGCGGGATCGCCGGCAGGGCCGGATAGGGCATGGCCGGGGTCTGGCCCGCTTCGGCCGGACTTCCGTCGCCCGGATAGGCTTCCGCCGCCGGGAGCTCGTCGACCGGCGTCGCCTGACCCACGCGGTCGGGCGCGTTCAGATCGTCGCGGATGAAGGCCCAGGACCGGCTGTCGGCGCAACCGCAGGCCTTCAGGAAGCCGTCGCGGTCACGCCACAGGATCAACGGATAGGTGATGTGCACCCCGGCGTCGCTGAGCAGGGCGGTCAGGCGTTCGTCGAACTGGCGGCTGGCGTCCACCACGGCCGAGCGGGCCAGATTGCCGTCCGCCTGGGGGATGCCGGCGGCGGTCCAGTTCCGCGCGGGCGTCGCCGTCCAGCGTTGGTACAGGGACCAGTCGCGGGTCAGCCACAGTTCCGCGATCGTGGCTCGTTCGGCGGCGGTGGACTGGGCCAGGCCCTCGCGGTCGGCGCGAGCGAACAGGATGACGCGCGGCTCGACCCCTGCGGCCTGAAGTTTGGCGACCTCCTCCTGCTCATAGCGCTGGGCCGACGCGCTATCGCGATAGCCGACGATATAGAGGGGTTCGCCCCCGCCGCCGCCCGACACCCAGGAGGCCTCGTCGAGAAGTTGCTGGATCTGGGCCTGGTTGCGGCTGATCGTGACCGGCTGGAACCGCGAATAGAAGTTCCAGTAGGCCCAGTAGCCGAGCCCCGCCAGGATCAGGCCGATCAGGGCGGCCAGGGCGGACCAAATGAGGAATCGACGCATGGGGGAGGAGTGCTCCAGCTTCACCGTTGGCACGGGTTAACGCATAGCACCGAAATCCGTTGTCCGCTCATTCGCCGTGCCGTTTTCCCCGGCGAAATCCGCAGGTGACGTTCGCACGCCACACCCGCCCATCCCGGCCCGCGCCGGGGATGGGCGGGGGATTTCAAGGCTGCCAGCCCGAGGTCTGGTCGACGTCGCTTTCGCCCGCCAGGGCGCCGCGGGTCTTCTTCACCTCGGCCCAGGCGGCGCGCAGCAGGGCCGCCACGCCTTCGCCCGACACGCCGGAGACCAGCATGGGCCGACGACCGGCGACGGCCTCCAGCTCGGCCGCCTTCTCCTCGCGCGCCTCGGGCGTCAGGGCGTCGATCTTGTTCAGGGCCAGGATCTCGGCCTTTTCGGCCAGACCTTCGCCATAGGCTTCCAGCTCGCCCCGGATGATCCGGTAGGCGGCGGCCACGTCGTCCTGGGTGCCGTCGATCAGGTGGATCAGGCTGGCCGAGCGCTCGACATGGCCCAGGAAACGCGTGCCCAGGCCCGCGCCCTCGCTGGCCCCCTCGATCAGACCGGGAATGTCGGCGATGACGAACCGCTCGGACGGCGACAGGTCCACCATCCCCAGGTTCGGCGCCAGGGTGGTGAAGGGATAGTCGGCGATCTTGGGCTTGGCCGCGCTGGCCGCAGACAGGAAGGTGGACTTGCCCGCATTGGGCAGACCCGCCAGGCCGATGTCGGCGATCAGCTTCAGCCGCAGCCAGATCCACCGTTCCTGACCATCCTGGCCGGGGTTGGCGTAGGTCGGCGCCTGGTTGGTCGGCCCCTTGAAACGCACATTGCCCCAGCCGCCGTTGCCGCCCTTCAGCAGTAGTTCGATCTTGCCGGGCGTGTCCATGTCCAGGAGCACGGTCTCCTTGTCCTCGTCCAGCACCTGGGTGCCGACCGGCACCTTCAGATGCACGTCGTCGCCCTTGCCGCCGTGCATCTGGCGACCCTGGCCGTGGTGGCCGGTCTGGGCCTTGAAATGCTGCTGGTAGCGATAGTCGATCAGGGTGTTCAGCCCATCGACCGCCTCGATCCAGACGTCGCCGCCCTTGCCGCCGTCGCCGCCGTCGGGGCCGCCGTTGGGAATGAATTTCTCGCGTCGAAACGACACGGAGCCCGCGCCGCCGTTGCCGGAGCGGATATAGATCTTGGCCTGGTCGAGGAACTTCATCGCGGGCTTATGCCGCAAGACGACGGCGAATTACAGGCGTGACCTTCGGTTCAGCGTGTCTCGAACGTCAGGGTGATTTCGCGCATCCCTGCCTGACCGGATTGAGCCCGGCCAGTCCTGACCCCGCGCAGGGCTTCGCGGCCGAAACCCTGGCCGACCGGCGTCTCGGACACGATCAGGCAATTCGTGGGGATGCCGTTGGCCGTGACGTCGCACCGGAGAACCACGACGCCGGATTTCACGCCCGTCTCAAGCGCCTTGGCGGGCATTTCAATGCGGGGCGGAGTTTCCCAAACCACGGGCGGCGCTGAAGCCGTGGCCTGGGCGGTCGTCAGGGCGGCCAGAAGAGCGAACAGGGTCATGTTTCAGAGCTAGATGACCACGCCTGTCGTCGCAACCCCCGATTTTACTGTCTGCTTCCTAGCCGAGCTGTGCCGTTCATGGAGCGTTAAGCGTTGCAGACGAGATTCTCGGTCATGAACGTGTCCAGCGCGACATCCATGACCAGCGTCCTGGCCGAGGGCCGGGTCCAGCGCGAAAAACAGGCGCAGGAGCGCGCCGAGGCCAGGCTGCGCGATGCGCGCTCCGCCGTCGAAACGTTGAAGCAGCGCAACACCGCCGCCGCTAAGGACGCCCAGGAACAGCGCAAGGCGGCCGCCAAGCAGAAGATCGAACAGATCAAGGCCCGCATCCGCATGTTGCAGATGAGCGGCTCGGCCGATCCCAAACTGCTGGCCCAGTTGGCGAAGGAACTGAAGTCCGCAGTCAAAATGTACGGCGGATCGGGCGGCGCGTCGGTGGAGATCGGCGGCGCCGACGCCGGTTCTTCGGCGGCCTCCAATGCGGCGCCGGCGGCGGACCCCAGCGTCGGTGCGACCGAGACCGCGTCCACGGAGACGCCCATCGCGGCGGAGCCTCCCGCCCCGCCCGCGAATGAGGATGCTGCGGCGCCCAAGGGCGAGGGCGAGGGCGAGAAAAATCCCGAAACCACCAAGTCTGAAGACAATCCGTATCGGCGCATGGCGGCGGAAGCCCAGGCGCGCGTCGCTGAGCAGTCACGACGCGGGGCGGCGCAGCAGGAGGACCGCGACTTCCTGTCCGACGCCCGCAATCTGGCGAGCCAGATCAAGAGCATGGCGAAGCGGGCGCAGCACCAGGCCGAGACCGACCCCGCCCTGCGCCAGCACGCCGACCAGGCGGCGCAGGCTGCAGCCGAGGCCGTGCGGGCGATCGAGAGCGCCGGCCGCGATCTGGGCGCGGCCGGGGTCTCCCTGACGGTCTAGATCAGCCGCGCGCCCAGACGCCGAACGGATCGCTCCATTCCAGGCCAAGGGCCTGGGCCACGGCCGGATAGGTGATCTCGCCCTTCAGCACGTTCAGGCCACGCGCCAGGTGGGGATCGGCCTTCAGGGCGTCCAGACCCTTGTCGGCCAGGGCCAGGCCGAAGGGCAGGGTGGCGTTGTTCAGGGCTTCGGAACTGGTGCGGGGCGCGGCGCCCGGCATGTTGGCGACGCAATAGTGGACCACGCCGTCGATGACATAGGTCGGGTCTTCGTGGGTCGTGGCGTGCGAGGTCTCGAAACAGCCGCCCTGGTCGATGGCCACGTCGATCAGCACCGATCCCGGCTTCATCGTCTTCAGATGTTCGCGCTTCACCAGTTTCGGGGCCGAGGCGCCGGGCACCAGGACGGCGCCGATCACCACATCGGCCTTGATCAGTTCTTCCTCGATCGCGCCGATCGAGGAATAGCGGGTGATGACCCGGCCGCCGGTGATCTCGTCGATATAGGCCATGCGCGGAATCGACCGTTCCAGCACCACCACCTCGGCGCCCAGGCCCATGGCCATTCGCGCCGCGTTCAGCCCGACCACGCCGCCGCCCAGCACCAGCACCCGCGCCGGGGCCACGCCGGGAACGCCACAGAACAGCAGGCCCATGCCGCCGTTATGCTTCAGCAGGGTCTCGGCGGCCGAGAAGACGGCGATCCGGCCGGCGACTTCGGACATGGGCGCCAGCAGCGGCAGGCCGCCCCGTGCGTCCGTCACGGTCTCATAGGCGATGGCGGCGCATTTCGACGCCAAGAGACCCTTGGTCTGTTCCGGGTCGGGGGCCAGGTGCAGATAGGTGTAGAGGATCTGGTCCTCGCGCAGCATCTCCCACTCGACCTTCTGCGGCTCCTTGACCTTCACGATCATGTCGTTGTTCGCGAAGATGGTCGCCGCGTCGGCGGCCAGGGTCGCGCCCGCCTTTTCGTAGTCGGCGTCGGTGAAACCGGCGCCCAGGCCGGCGCCGGTCTGGACCGAGACCGCATGGCCGTGGGCCACATATTCGCGCACCGCCGTCGGCGTCAGGCCGACCCGATGTTCGTTCTTCTTGATTTCGCTGGGAACGCCGACGCGCATGGGGAACCTCTCCGGAAATAATGGGAGCGTCCGTCTCTGCGGGCGGATCGCCGTTGCGCCACATATAGCGCCGAGCGGGCCGCAGAATCCTGTTCATTTGACGACCTGATCGCCGTACATGCGCAGTCTCTGCGATGGATTGACCAAATGAAGACTGTTTCCGCCGTCGAACTGGACGGAACTGACAGGAAGATGCTCCGCCTGCTGCAGCAGGACGGACGGATGACCAATGCCGACCTGGCGCGCCAGGTGGCCCTGTCCGAAAGCGCCTGCTTGCGTCGACTGCGAGCGCTGGAGGCGGCGGGGGTGGTCGATCACTATGCGGCGGTGATCAGCGAACGGGCCGTGGGCCTGCCGATCAGCGTCTTCGTCACCGTCACCCTGTCGTCCCAGTCCGAGGCGGTTCTGACCGCCTTCGAACAGGCCGTGGCCGCCGCCCCCGAGGTGATGGAATGCTATCTGATGACCGGGGGCGCCGACTATCTGCTGCGGCTGGTGGTGCGCGACGTCGACGATCTGGAACGGGTCCACGCCAAGACCCTGACGCGCCTGCCCGGCGTCCACCGCGTCTCCTCCAGCGTGGCCATGCGGTCGGTGGTCAAACGGGGGGCCTTGCCGGTGTGAGCGGCGGTTCCCAGATCGAATGAGGACATCTGGTCTGGGGGATATATGGATCGCGACGGTTTGATCTGGTTCGGCCTGGCGATCACCGCCGCCTTGGTCGCCATGCCGGGGGTGCTGGCGGGCGGACTGGCGCTGCTCCCGTTGTTTATCGTCTGCGTCGGCCTGGCCTGTACTCTCCATTCGGGCTGTCGCCGTCTGGTCGTGAGCACCACCCTGCGCCTGTTGTCGCGCGGTGCCCTGCGCACCGCGATCATCGTGCTGGGCGCCGTGATGCTGATTCAGCTTCTGCCGCTGGAGTTGGCGTTGTTCATGGCCGGCGACGTCCTGGCCTATGTCGAGGTGCTGGCGGCTGTCGGACTGATCGCGGCGAACGCTCGCGTCCGGGTCATTCGAGGGATGATCGAAGCGAAGACGGATCAGTGGCGGGCCGCGGTCCGGCGTCGGATCGCCAATCGCACGCCCCGGGTCGCGCGGCCTTCGGCCCGTCGTCGCCCGCCGTCACCGGACGACGACCCGGCGGCCGGTTGGGCCTTCGCGTGATTTGACTCGTACGGTTCAGTGTGGATCATACGACCTATGGGTGTTGAAGAGAGCATCGTCGTCTGGACGGATCGCAAGCCCACGCTCGATGAGGAACTGCGCGCTCTGGGCGAGGAGGACGTCGTCGAGATGACTAATCTCCCGCCTGACTGGACCGGCGTGCTGGCGACCATTTTCATTTCGACCGCATTGGGCGGCCATGGTCCGAGGATCAAACTGTACCTCAAGACGGGTAGACACCAGCCCAGCGCCTCAATCTCGATAGGTCCAAATCCTCGCGTCCTAGCGAGCAGTCTGGAGGAGCGCGATCTTAATCGGATCGCGCCCAAGGCTCTGGAGTGGGTCGCCCTGAACCATGAAGCTCTGACGCGTTTCTGGTTCGAAGGTCAGGACTTGATGATCCAGGACGTGGCCGATTTCAGCCGGTCCCTAAAAAGGGTGTGACCCTCACCGCAACGCCAGGGTCACCGTCTTCACCTCCACATATTCGTCGATGCCGTGGATCGAGCCTTCGCGGCCGTAGCCAGACTGTTTGACCCCGCCGAACGGGGCCACGGCGGTGGAGATCAGGCCGGTGTTGACCCCGCACATCCCCGCCTCGATGCGGCGGCTGAAGCGCATGGCCCGGTCCAGGTCGCGGGTGAACAGATAGGAGGCCAGGCCGTAATCGCTGGCGTTGGCCTTCTCCAGCACCTCGTCCTCGCTATCGAACGGGAAGACCGGGATCATCGGGCCGAAGGTCTCCTCCTCGCGGAACAGGGCGTCGTTTCCGCCCAGGGTCACCGTCGGCTGGAAGAAGCGACCGCCCAGTTCATGGCGTGATCCGCCGGTCAGCGCCCGCCCGCCGTCGGCCTGCACCGCCGCGACGTGCTTCTCGACCTTGTCGATGGCCTTGTCCTCGATCAGGGGGCCGACCTTGACCCCGTCTTCGAAGGCGTTCCCGACCTTGATCTTCGCCACCTCGGCCGCGAGCTTCTCGGCATAGGCCTCAGACACCGACCGTTCGACATAGACGCGGTTGGGGCAGACGCAGGTCTGGCCCGAGTTGCGGAACTTGCCCTTGATGGTCTCGGCCACGGCCAGGTCCAGATCGGCGTCGGCGAAGACGATCAGCGGGGCGGCGCCGCCCAGCTCCATCGACACCCGCTTCAGGGTCGGGGCGCACTGTTCCGCCAGTTTCCGACCCACGCCGGTCGATCCGGTGAAGGACAGTTTGCGGATCAGGGGACTGTCGGTCAGGGCCTTTCCGATCACCGCCGCCTCGCCGGTCACGATCGACAGGGCGCCGGCCGGCAGGCCCGCCTGATAGGCCAGCTCGGCCAGGGCGATGGCCGTGAACGGAGTCTGGCTGGCCGGCTTGACCACGGCGGTGCAGCCTGCGGCGAAGGCCGGGCCCAGTTTGCGGGTCAGCATGGCCGCCGGAAAGTTCCAGGGCGTGATCAGGGCGCACGGCCCGACGGCCTCGCGATAGGTCAGCAGCAGGTGGCCCAGCGGGCTGTCCTGGGTCTCGCCGATCAGGCGTTCGGCCTCGCCGGCGAACCATTTGATGAAGCCGTTGGCGTAGACGACCTCGCCCTTCGCCTCCTCGAACGGCTTGCCGTTCTCCAGCGCCATCAGGGCGCCCAGCCCTTCGACGTTCTCGTCGATCAGCTCGGCCCATTTGCGCAGAAAGGCGGCGCGCTTGTGTGGGTCGGTGCGGGACCAGGCGGGAAAGGCGTCGGCGGCGGCCTGAATGGCGGTCTCGGTCTCGGCGGCGCCCAGATCGGGAACATGGCCGAGAATGTCTCCCGTCGCCGGATCATCGACCGCGATTCCCCCGCCGTTGGCCGGCACGCGCTCTCCGGCGATCAAGGCGTGCTGGCGAAGCAGGGCGAGGCCGGCGTTCCGGGCGGTCTGGTTCACGGAAATTCTCCTGGTGCAGTCCTGAAACGAACAAGGCCCCGACGAAGCGGGGCCTTGCAAGCATCTTCAATGCGACATTCGCCGCCGAAAGATCAGTTCTTGGCGTCTTGGGCGGCGCCCGAAACGGCCGAACCGGCGGCCTGGGTGTCACGACCCACGCCTTCGACCGTGTTGCAGGCGGCGGTGGTCAGGGCGGCGGCGGCGGCGACCAGTACGAAAATCTTGCGCATGAGAAAGCTCCGGTTGAGCCGACATGGGAGTCTGTCGGTCTTGGCCTATCAACGCGACCGCACAGTCCCGGTTCCGTCCTGACCGCCCGACGTGTCTGCGGGGTCCGTCGGCGACAGGGCTTCCGGCGTGGCGAAGGTCATGCGGGCGATCGCCCCGCCGCCGGGCGACTCGATGAACTCGGCCTCGCCGCGCAGTTGTTTGGCGAAGGCGCCCATCAGGGTGCGTCCGACGCCGACCTCCGCCCCGGCCGCGGCGCCAGGTCCGTCGTCCTCGACTTCCAGCGTCGAGGTGTCGCCAAGGACCCGGAACCGGACCTTCAGCACGCCGCCCCGCCCGGCGAAGGCGTGTTTCTGGGCGTTGGTCACCGCCTCCACCAGCCACAGGGCCAGGGGCGCCAGCTTGTCCGGATCGACCAGCAGCGAATCCGCCTCCACCGAACTGACGACGACCGGGCCGCGCCCCGCCTCGCTGGCGACCAACTGGCCGACCAGTTCCGTCAGGAAGTCGCGCGCATCGGCATGACGGATGTCGTCGCTCTGATACAGGGTGCGATAGATCAGGGCCAAGGCCGATATCCGCTGGCGCGTATCGCCCAGAGCGGCCTTGGCCGGGGCGTCGGTCAGGGCCCGCTGCTGCATCGACAGCAGGGACGAGATGATCTGAAGATTGTTCTTCACCCGGTGATGGATCTCGCGCATCAGCGCGTCCTTCTCGGCGATCGAATTCATCAGCTCGCGGTCGCGCACCGTGATGGCCTCGGCCATCTCGTCCAGGGTGCGGGCCATGGTGCGGATCTCGGCCGGGGCGTTCATCGCCTGCAGCGGCCGCACCGAGAACCGGCCCTTGGCGTAGAGGGCGGCGATCCGCTCCAGATAATCCAGCCAGCGAATGAAGATGCGCTCCGACAGCAGCATGACCGCGGCAAAGGCCGTCAGCCAGGCGCCCAGCGGCAGCAGCAGACTGCCGATCGGATTGAGCCGCGCCCAGGACAGCAGGCCGGGAGCCGGGGCCGACAGCAGGGCGTACAGGTCGCCGCCCGCCAGCACGGCGCCGGCGTAGTCGCGACGCTGGTTGCGGCTGTCCTTGGCCGCGAACACCGCCGTCCCCTCGTCGCGCGCCCGGGCGACCCAGCCCGAAACGTCGCCGCCGTCCGCCAGGCGGAAGGCGGCGGGATCGCTGGCGACCAGGATCCGGCCGGCGCCGTCGGTCAATGCGGCTTCGGAGGCCGAGGGCAGGGCGGGGTCCTCGATGTCCGGCTGAAGCGCGGACAGGGGGATCACGGCGGCCATGGCGCCGTCGAACCGGCCCATGGGGCGTTCTGAACGCACGGCGACGATCAGGGCCGCCGGATAGCCGGCGTTGGCCGGCGCGCGAACCACGACCAGATCCTCGCCACGCCGCAGTCTTTGGAACCAGTCGGCGCCGGCGGCGGGGGCGAGGCCGGCTCGAACCCCGTCCGGCCGCCCCGACGCGCAGACCGCCTCGCCGGTGGGGCTCAGGCGGTACAGGCCCTCATAGCCCTCCAGCCGATCAACCAGCGCCGTCAGACGCGGCGCGCAATAGGGACCGAGCGCGTCGGGGCTCAGCGCGCGCAGCAGGACCTGCGCGCCGTCCAGCCGCGCCTTGGCGCTGCCGGCGCTGCGCTCGGCGGCCAGCTGCAGATCGACCTTGCGATCTTCGGCCTGCTGGCTGAAGTCGGCCTGGGTCTGGATCAGGATCAGGATGAAGATCGGCAGCAGGGCCAGGGCCATGGCCACGCCGAGGCGAAAGCGGATGCCCTGGAACCGGGCGGTGTTCAATTTCCGACCGAGGCGCGGCTGCGCGTCCGCGTCCCCCGCTCTGGTCTCTTCCGCCACCGGGGATCAGGACCGGGCGCCGGCCAGCCTGTCGGCCTCGCCGAGAATCGACCGCATCGCGTCGCCCGCCGCCTTGCCGTCGCGGCCGTAGCCGCCTTTTTCCAGCGTGGCCGCCAGGGCGCGGCGCGCCCGGCTGACGCGGCTCTTCACCGTACCCACCGCGCAGCCGCAGATCTCGGCCGCCTCTTCGTAGGCGAAGCCGCCGGCGCCCACCAGGATCAGCGCCTCGCGCTGCTCTTCAGGCAGGGTCTTCAGCGCCTGGCGCAGTTCGTCCAGGGCGACCGGCGCCTCGGGGTCGTCGACCGCCACCAGGGTCCGTTCGGCCGCTTCCTGATCCAGTTGGGACTGGCGCCAGGACCGGCGCTTCTCGGAATAGAATTGGTTGCGCAGGATCATGAAGGTCCAGGCCTTCATGTTGGTGCCCATCTGATAGCTGGCCCGCGCGTCCCACGCCTTCATCATGGCGTCCTGCGCCAGGTCGTCGGCGGCGGTCGGATCACCCGTCAGGGTCCGTGCGAAGGCGCGCAGATGAGGGATCAGCTGAACCAGTTCCCGCTTGAAGCCGTCGTCGTCGGCCGAAGCGGGTTTCGGGGCGGCTCCCAGGCGAGACGTGCTCATGCGCCACCGCCCGACGCCTTGGCGTCGGCGCGCTTCAGAATTTCCAGGAATTCGTCAGGCACTGGCTCGTTGACCACCTCGTCGAACATGTGGCGCAGCTTGACGCCGATGGCCTGTTGGCGAAGTCGAGCTTCCTCGAGCCCCGCCTCCCCCGCATTTTCGACGTCCTTACGCCGCGAGGAATCGGAAGAATTGATCATAGACAGAACACCGCCCACCCAACTGCAGTGCAGAAATGCGGACTGGATAACGTCGCCCCTGCCGCCGGGTTCCTCCCATTTCGGGAATAAATACTCAAGCTTGCGGCTTGGTGCGGAACCGTGGTGGATTTGATACGTTTCAACCCGCTGTAGCGCTGCGCCCTGGTCGGGCGAGACAGCGATTTTTGTCGGGGACTATCTAGCATGAGCCTTCTGGCCAGACTTGCGCCGCATCTGCCCTATGTCCGTCGGTATGCACGGGCGCTGACCGGAGACCAGGCGACGGGCGACAACTATGTGCGTGTCGCGCTCGAGGCCCTGGCGGCCGGCGAGCAACAGCTTTCGACGGACATGACGCCGCGCGTCGCCCTCTATCACGTCTTCCACGCCATCTGGTCCTCGACCGGGGCGCAGTTGGAAGACGTCAGCGGCGTCGATGGCCTTACCGACGCCTCGAGCCGTCTGCTGCGGATTGCGCCGCGCTCGCGCCAGGCCTTCCTGCTGACCGCGCTGGAGGGCTTCACGCCGTCGGAAGCGGCGCAGATCCTGTCGGCCGACGCCCGCGACGTCGAGCGGCTGATCGCCGAAGCCCAGTCCGACATTGACGCCGAACTGGCGACCGATGTTCTGGTGATCGAGGACGAGGCCATCATCTCGGCCGACATCCAGAGCCTGGTGAAGGAACTGGGGCACCGCGTCACCGGCGCGGCCACCACCCATGACGAAGCCATTGAGGCCGTGGCTCGCCACAAGCCGGGTCTGGTCCTGGCTGACATCCAGCTGGCCGACGGGTCTTCGGGCATCGATGCGGTCAAGGAAATCCTCAAGGACATGGACGTGCCGGTGATCTTCATCACCGCCTTCCCCGAGCGCCTGCTGACCGGCGAACGGCCGGAACCCACCTTCCTGATCACCAAGCCCTTCCAGCCGGAAACGGTGAAGGCGGCGATCAGCCAGGCCCTGTTCTTCCACCCTTCGCGTCACAAGCAAGCGGCTTGACCGCCCTTTCGAACTGAACGCCGTCAGGGCCCCGGTCGCTTGCGCGCCGGGGCCTTTTTCTGTCCGCTAGTTCGACGGCGCGGTCGGGGCGTTGACGTTCGGCGTCTCGCCTGTCGGGGCGGGCTGAGCCTCGCCCGCGGGGCCGGTGGGGGCGTCGGCGGTCGGCGGGGTCTGGGCGTCGCCCTGGAAGGCGCGGGCGTCCACCGCCTGGTCGCCGTCGTTGGCGTTGGTGGTCGACATGCCGCCCTGGCTGAAGGCCCAGATGGACAGCAGAAGCACCGCCGCCGCCCCGCCGGAGAGGATCAGCAGCCACAGAATGCGCACACCGGACCGGCCCTGGCGGGTGGACTGGGCGTCGATCGGCCGGTTGGATCGATCCGCGTCCGTTATCTTCGTCTGGGGGTCTTGGTGGCTCATGCTCGGCCTCCCTTGTTCTGTTTTCTGGTCGCGCCTCAACGCCCTGCCGGTGGCGACGTTCCGATTGACGCGCGGCTCCGGCGAACCTTGTTCGTGGGAAGACGAAAAATTGCACGCAACCTCTGGAACCACTCTCCCAGCCTGCCGTTATCGGCTTGCGGAGGCGGCGACGCCCCCCCGACTTGAGATTGGCGAAAGCCAATCTGTCGCCTCCGCGCCTCATTCTCGATGATGCCACTTGAAGGCGGCCCGCAGGGGTCGCCTTTTTCTTTTCGCTCTCGACCGCCGGGGGCGGCAGGGTCAGGATGGCCTCAAAAGACAATCCCAGGAGATAGACGCATGGCTTTGAACGGCAAGACGAACCGCCAGTGGGTGCTGCGCCAGCGGCCGAAGGGTCTGATTCAACCGGGCGACCTGGAACTGGTCGAAAGCCCGATCCCGGATCTCAAGGAGACCGAGGTTCTGGTCCGCACCGTCTATCTGTCGCTGGATCCGACCAATCGCACCTGGATGAACGATTCCGAGGGCTATCTGCCGCCGGTGGGTCTGGGAGAGGTCATGCGCGGCCTGACCCTGGGCGTGGTCGAACACAGCCGATCCGACCGGTTCAAGGTCGGGGACGTGGTCATGCCCGCCTCGGGCGGCTGGGCCGATTACGCCGTCGTGCCCGAGGGCGGGCTGCGTCCGGTCCACCGCGCGCCAGGCCTGCCGTTGACGGCCAATATGTCGGTCCTGGGCATGACCGGCCTGACCGCCTATTTCGGCGTCACCGACGTGCTGAAGGCCAAGGCCGGCGAGACGATCGTGATCTCGGCCGCCGCCGGCGCCGTGGGCTCCATCGCCGGCCAGATCGCCAAACAGCGCGGCTGCCGCGTCATCGGCATCGCCGGCGGACCCGAGAAATGCGCCTGGCTGACCGACGAACTCGGCTTCGACGCCGCCGTCGATTACAAGAACGAGGATGTCGGCGCGGCCCTGGATCGGCTGGCGCCGGACGGGATCGATCTGAATTTCGAGAATGTGGGCGGCGACATCATGATCGCCGTCTTCAACCGGCTGAAGGTGCACGGCCGGATGGCGGTGTGCGGCCTGGTGTCGTCCTACAACGCCACCAAGGCGCCGCCGTCGCCGAACTTCGCCCGCATCATCACCCACCGTCTGACCGTCCAGGGCTTCCTGGTGCTGGACTACGCCCCGCGCGCCCGCGAAATGGTCGCCGAGATGGGACCCTGGCTGGCCGAAGGCAAGGTGAAGTGGAAGGTCCACGTCGATGACGGGCTGGAAGGGGCGGTGGAATCGCTGAATCGCTTGTTCACCGGCGATCACGACGGCAAGCTGCTGGTTCGCGTCTCCGAAGAACCGGCCTGAGGATATCCATGAGCGACCCCCTGCTCGTCCATTACGAGGATCTGGAGACGGGACAGGTCGTGCCCCTGGGCGCCTGCGCGGTCGATCCGGCCGCGCTGGACGTCTTCGTTGAGCGGTTCTCGCCCGGCTGGGACGCCGCCTATGGCGCGCCGGACGCCATGGTCTACGCCCTGTGGAGCCGGCTGGCGGCCGAGAAGGCCGGCGGCTGGGCCCAGACCAAGGTCCTGGCCGTCGATGGGCTGCGCTATATGCGCAATCCGCCGCCGGGCGAACTGCTGCGCGGCCGCATGACGGTGATGGGCAAGGATCCGGTCGGGGACGAGAAGGGCATCGTCATCGCCTCGCACGACCTGCTGGATGAAGGCGGTCGGCTGGTCTTCTCCTGCCTGACCCGCGCCGTCTTTTCGCGCCGCTGAAACGCAGAACGCCCCGCCGGCGAACCGGCGGGGCGTTCCATTTCGATCGGAGGGCGGGTCTTAGTTGACCGTGCCCGGGGCCTGGCGAAGGAAGGCCAGGGCGATCAGGCGGTCCCAGCCCAGCAGCGACACCAGGTGGGCGTAGATCTGGCCCAGAGCGCCATTGTCGCGCAGTTCGGCCAGCTTCTCGGCCGGCAGGGCCTTCAGCTTGTCTTCCGACACGGCGAAATATTCGGCCAGCTTCTGCGGCGCGCCCGGCGTGCCGTCCGGGTTGCGCGGCGTGAAGACGGCTTCGCGCACGTCCAGCAGATCCAGGTCGGTGACCAGCTTGACGAAGGCCTCGGTGCGCTGACGCTCCTGCTCGAAGTTGTTGCAGAACTCCATCGCCATGGTGGTGTAGTCGCTGGCCTGGCCGTTGACGAACAGCGGGTTCTGGCCGCCCTCGGCGACGATCTCCGCGCCGCGGTCGATGCACAGGATCAGGCGCTGGTTCTGCTTGTCGTCGGCGAAGACGAACGGATAGCGGCGCACATAGGCCGGGATATAGGCGTCGGGACGGAACTCGCCGTCGGCCGCCACGAACAGGTTCTCGCCCTGGCGCAGGCCCATGACCACGACCGGCTGGCGGTTCTCGCCGGTGAAGATCACCGGATAGGACAGGGCGGCGGCGGCGAACTCGGTCACCGTCAGCGGCACGACATTGGTCTGGCCGACGAAGGCGTAGGGCTTGTCGGCCGGATTGACGCCCAGCGCGCCGTGCAGGCCCGGATCCAGCGGCTCGGGGTTCTTGTAGAAGAGGACATTGCCCTCGAGCGGCGAGTTGGTCGTGTCGGTCATGAGAAGCCAGGCGCTCTGGAATGGAAACGAGGCGGGCCTTCTAGCCCAAGCGCGTCCCAGCGGCAAACGGAGGCGACGCCCGGCGGCGTCTCATGTTGCGGCCAGGCCGCTCAGCCATTAGCTGTGGCGCATGACCTCCACCTGCGACCACGATCACGATCATGCGGGCCTGCACGGCGCGGCCCTGATCCGCGCGCTGGAGGGGGCGGAAGCGCGCATGACGGCGGCGGGCGAGCGGATGACGCCGCCGCGTCGACGGGTGCTGTCCCTTCTGCTCGAGACCGGCGAGCCGGTGAAGGCCTATGACCTGATCGCCCGCTTCGGCGAGGACGGCCAGGCCGCCAAGCCGCCTACCGTCTATCGCGCCCTGGAGTTTCTGGAACGCCAGGGCATGGCCCACCGCATCGCCTCCATCAGCGCCTATGTCGCCTGCGCCGGACATGAAGAAAACACCGCGCCCCATGCGGCGGCCTTCCTGATCTGCGACTGCTGCGGGGCGACGCGCGAGATCAACGGGCCGGACCAGGGCGCCATGGACGCCGCCGCCGCCGCCGCCGGCTACGCCATCGCCCGCACCACCATAGAGGCGCACGGACTCTGCGCCGCCTGTCGTCAGGCCGCATGATCATGGATGCTGCGCTGATGTCCCCGCCCCGTCGACTCAGCGTGCCGATCAACAATCACTGGGGCGCGGGCCGGATGTCCGTGATGGACTTCGGCGACCCGAAGCGGCCCGTGGACCTGATCTTCTCCCACGCCAACGGCTTCAACGCCGCCACCTACCGCAGCCTGCTGTCGCCCCTGTCGGCCAGTCTGCGGATCTGGGCTCCGGATCTGCGCGGCCACGGCGGGTCGGACCTGCCGGTGTTCGCCCGGCCCAAGTCCAGCTGGCTGGATCACCGCGACGACATCCTGGCCCTGATCGAGGCCATCGACGGGCCGCCGGTGGTCCTCGCCGGCCATTCGATGGGCGGAACCGCCTCGCTGCTGGCGGCGGCCGAACGGCCGGATCGGGTGTCGAGCCTGGTCCTGTTCGATCCGGTGATCTGGCGGCGCGCGGCGGTCTTCGCCTTCAACCTGCCCTTCGCCCACCGGCTGATGAAGGACATCCCCATCGCCAGGGCCACACGCCGCCGTCGCCCGGTGTTCGATAGCCGCGAACAGGCCATGGCCGCCTATCGCGGACGCGGCGCCTTCAAGGGCTGGCCCGACCGGGTGCTGGCCGACTATCTGTCCGAGGGCCTGGTCGAGACGCCGGACGGTCTGACGCTGACCGCCACCCCGGTCTGGGAGGCCGCCAACTACGCCGCCCAGGCGCATGATCCCTGGCGGGCCCTGCGCCGCTATCCGGGGCCGATCCATATTCTGAAGGCCGAGCACGGCGCCCTGACCCATGTGCCGGTCGCGCCGCGCGGCCTGCCGAACGTGACGGTCGAGGTGGTCGCCGGCGGCGGCCATCTGTTCCCCATGACCCATGCCGACGTCGCCCGCGACGCCCTGTTCGAGGCGGCGGTCTGAGGGCGGACGATTAATCGGGGGACAGGCGCCGAGCCCCATGATAAGGGCGCCGCTGAGCATAACTCCCCGAGACGTCCCGCTTGTCCTTCTTTCACGCCGGTCCCGCGCCCAAAGGCGCCGGCCCCCGATCCGGGGGGTTGCGGGACGGTTTGATCCTGACGCCGGGAATGAAGGTCGGCCTGTTCGGCGGCTCCTTCAATCCGGCCCACGACGGTCACGCCCATGTGGCCGAGACGGCCATGCGCCGCCTGGGGCTGGACCGGGTCGTCTGGCTGGTCTCGCCGCAGAACCCGCTGAAGGACGCCCGCCAAAGCGCCCCTCTGGCCGAACGCATGGCTTCGGCGCGCGAACACGCCCGCGGCCCGTCGATGATCATTTCGGATTTCGAGACCCGCACCGGCGTGGCCTGGACCGTCGACACCCTGCGCCTGCTGGTCGCGCGGCATCCCGGCGTGCATTTCGTCTGGCTGATGGGGTCGGACAATCTGGCCAGCTTCCATCGCTGGCGCGGCTGGACCGACATCATGCGGCTGATGCCGGTGGCGGTGATCGCCCGGCCGGGCTCCCTGCTGGACAGCCGCACGGCGCCGGCGGCCGCGCGGTTCGCGACCTTCCGCGTTCCGGCCGAACAGGCGGGTCTGTTGCCGACCCTGTCGGCGCCCGCCTGGACCTATCTGACGGCGCCGCTGAACCCCCTGTCCTCGACCGCGATCCGCACCGGAACCGGACGACGCGCGGCCTCGTGATCGGGGCGCTGGTTCACGGACCGGCCTATCCGTGCTAGAGGGCTTCTTTAGTCAATGCTCCTGGAGCCCTCCGCTGACCCCCTCGCCCGCGTATGATACGCAAGACGCCGCCGTTTCGAACACGGCGCACGAGATGGATGCCATAGAACCTCTGCATTCCGAAGACGGCTTTGAATCCGACGGCGCGCCCAGCGCCTTCGGCGATTCCGCACCGCGCCCGATCGGCTCGACCCCGCTTGAAGAAGCCATTCTGAGCCGCCTCGACGAGGACAAGGCCCAGGAGATGGTTCTGATCGATCTCAAGGGCAAAAGCGCCATGGCCGACACCATGATCGTGGCGTCGGGCCGGTCGCACCGCCATGTCGGCGCCATCGCCGACCACCTGCTGCGCACGCTGAAGGAACAGGGCCTGGGCAAGGCCAAGGTCGAGGGCTTGCCGCATTGCGACTGGGTCCTGATCGACGCCGGCGACGTGATCGTCCACCTGTTCCGCCCGGAAGTGCGCACCTTCTACAATATCGAGAAGATCTGGGCCGTCGATTCCGCCCACCGCATGGTCCGCGACTGAGACCATGAGGCTGGGGATCGTCGCCATCGGCCGACCGGGCCGAGGGCCAGAGGCGACCCTCGCCGACGACTACGCCAAGCGCGCCACCCTGTCCGGACGCGCGCTTGGCCTCGGCCCCCTTGAACTGATCGACCTGGAAGCCAAGAAGCCGGGCAAGGGGCCGGAGGCCGAACTGATCCTCGCGGCCGCGGAAGGGTCGCATCTGATCGCCTGCGACGAGCGCGGAAAGACCTATTCCTCGCGCGCCTTCGCCGACCATGTCGCCAAACTGCGCGATCAGGGCGAACGCCGCCTGGTCTTCGCCATCGGCGGGGCGGACGGGCTGGACGACAGCGTGCGCGCGGCCGCTTCCTCGACCCTGGCCTTCGGTCCCCAGACCTGGCCCCACGCCCTGGCCCGCGCCATGCTGGCCGAACAACTGTATCGGGCCGTGACCATCCTGGCCGGATCGCCCTATCATCGCGACTGACATGGGTCGCGCCGCCACACTCTCTCTCGCCCTGCTGACGGGCCTCGTGCTCGCCGCGCCCGCCGTGGGCCGGCAGGCGCCTGAAAGCGAGCTGGCCCGCACCCAGGCCGAATACCGCGACGAGGCCGTGCGGGCGCGCCGCCTGCGCGCCGACGCCGATGCGGCCAAGTCCGAACTGGCCCAGCTGGAGCGACGCCTGGCGGCCTTGCGCGCCGACGAACGGACCGACGACCGCCAGATCGACGACCAACGCGCCCGCCTGCGCCAGCTCAGCGAACGCGAGGCCGAACTGGTCACGAACCTGGCCCGGGAGCGCGGGGCTCAGGGCCGGCTGCTCAGCGCCCTGCAGATGATGAGCCGTCGCCCCCCGCCGCCCCTGCTGATTCCGGCGGACAAGGCGGTGGATACGGTGCGCGCCTCCATCCTGCTGCGGGCCATGACGCCCGACCTGGAAAGGCGCGCCCAGGCCCTGGCCGCGCGTCAGGCCGAGATCATGCGCATCCGCCGCCTGGCGGTCCTGTCTTCCGAACGGCTGCTGACCACGGAAAGCGCCCAGGGCGACCGCCGCGCCGAGATCGAGGGGCTGACGGCGCGCAAGACCGCCCTGACCGCCGTCCTGAACGCCGAGGCCCGCACCGCCGAACGCGCGGCCCGCGTGCTGGAGAACCGTATCCGCGAACTGGGCGGCGACGTCCCCGCGGCCGAGACGGCCGAGGCGGCGCCCACGCGCCTGCCCGCCGGCCGCACCCGCCTCAGCTCGCCCGTCCAGGGCGCGCCCAGCCAGACCTGGGGGGCAGGGACCTCGGGGTGGCGCTGGCGGGCCGACCGCGCGGCCGTGACCGCCCCCGCCGACGCCAAGGTCGCCTATGCCGGCCCCCTGACCGGCTGGGGCCAGGTGGTGATCCTGGATCTCGGCCCCGGCTGGCGGGCGGTCATCGCCGGGCTGGAAAGCGTGGACGTGGCGCACGACGCCCGCGTCTCGGACGGCCAGACCCTGGGACGCAGCGGCCCCGACGGCGACGTCTATTTCGAACTGAGGCGCGAGGAACGGCCCATCGATCCCGGTCCCTGGCTGAAATAGGCTCCGACAGGCGTCATTTGCGGCCTCTTGCCTCTGACGGCGAGTTGGGAGGCGGCGAAATGGCCGAGATGCGATAAGGCCTTGCTTTCCAACCTGACGCTGATTTTATCGGCGTGACGCTGCGCCGCCACGATTTCGTCGTGTCTGCGGGGCCTTACCCTTGCAACGGGCGCCTTTCATGATCGGCCCGACCGAAAGAGACCGAATGCGTAAACTGCTCCTCGTCGGCTGCGCCGCCCTGGTTCTCGGCGGCTCGGCCGCCGTCGCCACCAGCCAGACGCCCCGCAACGAAACCTTCCGGATGCTGGAGCTGTTCGGCGACGTGGTCGGCATCGTCGAGCAGGCCTATGTCGTCCCCGTCGACAACAAGAAGCTGATCGAGGCGGCCCTGGCCGGCATGATGACGGCGCTGGATCCCCACTCCAACTATCTGCCGCCGTCCAACTATGACGAGCTGCGCGAACGGACCGAGGGGCAGTATTCGGGCGTCGGCCTGACCATCACCTCCGAGGGCGGGCTGGTGAAGGTCATCTCGCCGATGGACGAAAGCCCCGCCGCCAAGGCCGGGGTTCAGGCCGGCGACGTCATCTCATCCATCGAGGGCCAGAACGCTTCCGGCCTGACCGTCAGCCAGGTGTCCGAGAAACTGCGCGGATCCGTCGGCACCAGCGTGCGCGTCACCTTCCTGCGCGACGGCGAGGACCCGCTCGAGGTCGTCCTGACCCGCGAGATCATCAAGGTTCAGTCGGTCACGGGCCGGGTCGAAGGCGATTTCGGCTATCTGCGCGTCTCGACCTTCAACGAGAACACCGGCCGCGAACTGACCGAGGCCATCGCCAAGATCAAGGCCGAGAAGCCCGGTGTGAAGGGCTATGTCCTGGACCTGCGCAACAATGGCGGCGGTCTGCTGAACGCCGCCATCGACGTCTCCGACGCATTCCTGGAGCGCGGCGAGATCGTCAGCCAGCGCGGCCGCAAGCCCGAACAGATCCAGCGCTATTCCGCCAAGCCCGGCGACCTGACCGGCGGCCTGCCGGTGGTGGTCCTGGTCAACTACGGCTCGGCCTCGGCCTCGGAAATCGTCGCCGGCGCCCTGAAGGACCATGAGCGGGCGACCATCGTCGGCCTGACCAGCTTCGGCAAGGGGTCGGTCCAGACGGTGATCCCGCTGCGCCAGGGCCAGGACGGCGCCCTGTCGATCACCACGGCCCGCTACTACACCCCGTCCGGCGCCTCCATCCAGAAGATCGGCATCGAGCCGGACTTGGAGGTCGCCCGGTCCGAGGCCGAGGCCCGCATCGTCTCGCGCTCCAGCTTCATCTATTCCGAAGCCGCCTACGCCACCGCCCTGGACTCCTCCATCGGCGCGGAACGCAAGGGGCCGCACACGCCGCGCGAGGCCCCGGGCAAGGACTTCGACAAGGAAAAGGACTACCAGCTGCAACGCGCACTAGACGTCCTGCGCGCCGGCGGCGACCTGTCCAAACTGTCCGCCCCGCCCGAGACGATCGTCGTCACCGAGCCGGGCTCCGAACCGAAGAAGGACGAGACGCCGACCGAGACGCCTGAGGACTGATTTCGGCACGCGGGTTGCATTCTCCTCTCGCATGGGTCGCCAAGACGGTCCGTGCGGAAGGAGATCGTCATGTCGATTCCGTCGGTTAGCGGCTTCCTTGGCGCTATGGGTACGGCGGGGACCCCCTATCTCGCCCGGCAAGAAAAGCCTCCGTCGATCCTGGATCGGGATCTGGACAAGATCCGCGAGAAGGGGTTGCAGGCCTGGGCGCAGGAAGAACGGCTCGAGAAGCTGAAGGACAAGATCCGGCAGGAGCTCCTCAAGGACAAGAAGCTGACTGAGGACGACCTGGCGGCGATGCCCGAGGAGCAGCGCCTGTCGATCGAGGCGGAGATTGAGGAAATCATCGCCAAGATGATCGAGGAAGCCATCAGAACCGCCGTTGAAGAGGCGATGAAGAAGGGCAAGACCCAAGGGGTGGTGCTCGATATCTCCGTCTGAGTTCCCTTCCTTTTCGTCATCCTCCGGGCCGCAAAGCGGAACCGGGGGACCCAGCGGCGCCGAAGGCGATGTTTCAGTCTCGCGATTCTGACCACGGTGTACGCGACAGGTTCGCGCTCCCGCGCGCCGCTGGGTTCCCCGGTTCCGCTACGCTCGCCGGAGAATGACGAAAGAATCAAGGGCGCGCGAGAGTCGACATTCCCCTTGTTTTCCTTCATAAGCCGCCGCTTCCGACGCAAGTGAACCTCGCGTCTCCACCGGGACGACAGCTTTTCTGTTGTGCTATCGCGCTTAGCGCTACTTGAGCACGGCCCTTTCGGGCTCAAGTAGGCCGAAGGCCGGTAGCCCTAAGGAAAGAACGAGCCCGGCGAGAACCCTCTGCCGACGTGATCGTCGCCAGAGGCCGTTGTCGTATGGAGCCGCTTCACCCGTCGCCACGAGGTAGTGAATGTTCGAGGCTCTGAACGAGCGGCTGACAGGCGTCTTCGACCGGATCACCGGCCGCGGCGCCCTGTCCGAAAAGGATGTCGCCGAGGCGATGCGCGAAGTGCGCGTGGCCCTGCTCGAGGCCGACGTCGCCCTGCCGGTCGTCAAGGAATTCATCGCCTTCGCCACCGAGCGCGCCACCGGCGAAGAGGTCATCCGTTCGGTCCGCCCCGCCGACCAGGTGGTCAAGATCGTCTATGACGGCCTGATCGAGATGCTGGGCGGCGAAGAGCCGGTCCCGCTCAACACCAACGCCACCCCGCCTGCCGTGGTGCTGATGGCCGGCCTGCAAGGCTCGGGCAAGACCACGACCTCGGCCAAGCTGGCGCTGCGCCTGACCAAGTTCGATCGCAAGAAGGTCATGATGGCCTCGCTGGACACCCGTCGTCCGGCTGCGATGGAACAGCTGGCCCAGCTGGGCAAACAGATCGACGTCGCCGTCCTGCCCATCGTGGAGGGCGAGAGCGCGGTCCAGATCACACGCCGGGCGCTGCAGTCGGCCAAGCTCCAGGGCTTCGACGTCCTGATCCTCGACACCGCCGGCCGCATCACCCTGGACGAAGGGCTGATGAACGAGGTGGCCGAGGTCGCCGAGATCGCCAAGCCGGTCGAGACCCTGCTGGTCGCCGACAGCCTGACCGGCCAGGACGCGGTCCGCACCGCCGCCGCCTTCCACGCGCGCCTGCCCCTGACCGGCCTGGTCCTGACCCGCGCGGACGGCGACGGTCGCGGCGGCGCCATGCTGTCGATGCGGGCCGTCACCGGCCTGCCGATCAAATATCTGGGCGCCGGCGAAAAGGTCGATGCGCTGGACGTGTTCGACGCCCGCCGCGTCGCCGGCCGCATCCTGGGTCAGGGCGATATCGTCGCCCTGGTCGAGAAGGCGTCGCAGGACCTGGACCAGGCCAAGGCCGAGAAGATGGCCCGCAAGCTGGCCAAGGGTCAGTTCGACCTGGACGACCTGGCCGGCCAGCTTCAGCAGATGAAGCGGATGGGCGGGCTTCAGGGCATCATGGGCATGCTGCCCGGCGTGGCCAAGATGAAGGGTCAGATGGCCGAGAGCGGCATCGACGACCGCATGATCCTGCGCCAGGAAGCCATCATCTCCTCGATGACCAAGGTCGAGCGCAAGAAGCCCGACCTGCTGAACGCCAGCCGCAAGAAGCGGATCGCCGCCGGCGCCGGCGTCGATGTCCAGGACGTGAACCGGGTTCTGAAACAGCACCGCCAGATGGCCGACGTGGTCAAGCAGATGGCGCGCGGCGGACCCAAGAAGATGCAGCAGATGGCCGCCATGCTGGGCGGCCTCGGCGGCGGCGGCGGCGGCGGCATCCCCGGCATGCCGGGCATGGGCGGCGGCCCCGATCTGAACCGATTGAAGGCCCTGGGCGGCGGCAAGACGCCGGAACCCAGCGCCGACGACCTGAAAGCCATCCAGGACCGCCTCGCGGGACTTGGAAACCCCCTCGGGGGCGGCGGACAACTTCCGGGAGGCCTTCCGGGCCTGCCGGGCTTCCCTCCCAAGAAATAACGACTTCCTAGAAAGAGACTCAAAATGCTGAAGATTCGTCTGGCCCGCGGCGGCGCCAAGAAGCGCCCCTACTACCACATCGTCATCGCTGACTCGCACTCGCCCCGCGACGGCAAGTTCATCGAGAAGGTCGGCAGCTACAACCCGATGCTGCCCAAGGACGGCGCCACTCCGCGCGTCGCCCTGAAGGTCGAGCGTATCGCCGAATGGCTCGGCAAGGGCGCCCAGCCGACCGACCGCGTCGCCCGCTTCCTGTCGCAGGACGAGACCCTGGGCGCCAAGGTGAAGTGGACCCAGTCCAACAACCCGAACAAGGCCCAGCCCGGCAAGAAGGCGCAAGAGCGCGCCGCCGAACGCGCCCAGCGCGAAGCCGACCGCCTGGAAGCCGAAGCCGCCGCCAAGGTCGAGGCCGCTGAAGCCGCCGCCCGCGCCAAGGAAGAAGCCGCCGCCGCCGCGGCTGCTCCGGCTGTCGAAGAAGCCCCGGCCGAAGAAGCGCCCGCCGCTGAAGCCGCTGCTGAAGAGGCCCCCGCTGCTGAAGAAGCAACCGAAGAAAAGACCGAAGCCTAAGATCTTCGGTCTCGACACGATCAAGGCGGCGTCCTTCGACGCCGCCTTTTTCATGCGCTACTAGACCCTCTCCCGCTTGCGGGAGAGGTGGCCCGGCGATCGGCGCAGCCGATCCAGGGTCGGAGAGGGAAGTGTCGCGACACTTCCCCCATCGTCAGCCGTCTCGCTGCGCTCGACGAGCTGACACTTCCCCCGCAAGCGGGGGAAGATCTAGGACGACGGACACAGACCATGACCACGGACAGCAAATTGATCCTCGTCGGCCAGATCGGCGGCGGTTTCGGGGTGCGGGGCGAGGTGCGGGTGACCGCCTTCACCGCCGATCCCCTGGCCCTGACCGCCTATGGCCCGCTGTTGCGCGCCGACGGCACGGTGGCCCTGACCCTGACCTCGACCCGCCCGGACAAGAGCGGCGTGGTCGGCCGGGCCAAGGAGATCGCCACCAAGGAACAGGCCGACGCCCTGCGCGGCCTGAAACTCTATGTTCCCCGCGACCGCTTCCCCGAACCGGACGAGGACGAATTCTATCTCGCCGACCTGCTGGGCGTCGAGGTCCGCGACACGGCGGGCGAGGTCATGGGCACGGTCAAGTCGGTCCAGAATTTCGGCGCCGACGACATGCTGGAGATCGCCCCCGCGACCGGCGGCCCGACCTGGTATCTGCCCTTCACCAAGGCAGCGACGCCCGAGCTGCACCTGGCCGACGGCTGGCTTCTGGCCGTCCCGCCGACCGAGGTGGGCGAGCGCGAGCCGGACTAGCTGTTGTCTTCGACCTCGGCGTCCGGGCCGTTCTTCTTGATGGAGTCGATGGCGTTCTGAGCCGAGGCCTTGGAGCTGTAGCCTTCGGTCGAGAACAGGGTCTCGGAATTGTATTTGAACCGGACCCGGAACTCGCCGGCCTTGTCCTTGTAGATCTCGAACTTGTGCGCCATCGGGCGTCTCCCTTCCTGCGACCTGTGATCGGTCACGGCCAAGCTGGCGCCGTCCTCGGTGCGTTTCCAGACACAAGCCCGCGACCAAATCGTGCCGATGACAGTTGCGAACCTCGCGCATGGCGCCGACATGGGTGTTCATCACCACGCCGAGGCCGAACCCATGACCGACCTGTCCGCCTTTCCGATCACCCACCGCTGGCCGGCCCAGCATCCCGACCGGTTGCAGCTCTATTCCCTGCCCACGCCCAATGGCGTGAAGGTGTCGATCATGCTGGAAGAGGTCGGCCTGGCCTATGAGCCGCACTTCATCGACATCATGGCCAACGAGACCTGGGGGCCGGAATTTCTCTCGCTGAACCCCAACGGCAAGATCCCCGCCATTCTCGACCCCGACGGCCCCGGCGGGCGGCCGCTGGCCCTGTTCGAGTCCGGCGCCATCCTGATCTATCTGGCGGAAAAGACCGGCAAACTGCTCTCGACCGACCCGGCGACCCGCTACGAGACGATCCAGTGGGTCATGTTCCAGATGGGCGCGATCGGCCCGATGTTCGGCCAGCTGGGCTTCTTCCACAAGTTCGCCGGCAAGGACTATGAGGACAAGCGTCCGCGCGACCGCTACGTCGCCGAAAGCCGCCGTCTACTGGGCGTGCTGGAAACGCGGCTAGAGGGCCGCGACTGGATCATGGACGACTATTCCATCGCCGACGTCGCTACGCTGGGCTGGGTCCGCAACCTGATCGGCTTCTACGAGGCGGGCGAGATCGTCGGCTTCAACGACTTCCCGCACGTCGCCGCCTGGCTGGAGCGCGGCCTGGCCCGTCCGGCGGTGCAGCGCGGCCTGGCCCGTCCGGCGGTGCAGCGCGGGCTGGCGATTCCGGCGCGCGGCTGAACCCTCGCCCATTGGCCGCGTTGTCTCGCCACACCAACAGGAGCGCGACCGATGGGCATCTTCTCTTCGATCTGGAACAAGATCACCGGCCACAAACCGAAGACGGCCCCCGCGCCGTCGCCGACCGTCGGCGGCGCGCCCCCCACGCCCGGCGCTGCGCCCATTGCGACGGCGGCGCCTGTCCTGCCCCCGGTCGATGTCGAGGCGGTGCTCAGCGATCTGGCCGAATCCAGGGGCGGCGGCGGCAACTGGCGCACCTCGATCGTCGATCTGCTGAAGCTGCTGGATCTGGATTCCAGCCTGGCCGCCCGCAAGGAACTGGCCGAGGAACTGAACGTCCACGCCGGCGAACACGGCTCGGCCGAGCAGAACACCGCCCTGTCCAGGGCGGTCTGGAACAAGCTGGCGGAAAACGGCGGCCAGGTCCCGGCGTCGCTGCGGGACTGAGGCGACCCGGCGGGCCGGGGCGCTGGATCAGGCTTTCGGTCTGATCCAGCGCAGCGCGCCCAGGGCTGCGAAACCGACGACCAGGCCCCAGAAGGCCGAGCCTATGCCGAACAGGGCTATCCCCGATCCGGTGGCGGCGAAGGTCAGGACGGCGGCTTCGCGCTCGTCGGCCTTGGCCAGCATGGCGCTCAGCGCGCCCGTCAGGGCGGCGATCAAGGCCAGGCCCGTGATGATGGCCAGCACCGCCGGCGGCATGGCGATGAACAGTCCCGCCAGCGGCGCCGCGAACAGCGCCACCAGGATATAGAAGCCGCCATAGATCACCCCGACGATCCAGCGTCGCGCCGGATCCGGGTGGGCGTCCGGTCCGGTGCAGAGGGCGGCGGTTATGGCGGCCAGATTGACTCCGTGCGCCCCGAACGGCGCGGCGATCACGCTGGTCAGGCCTGTCGCCAGGATCAGGAGGTTCGCCGGGGGCGCATATCCGGCGGCCCGCAACACCACCAGGCCCGGCAGGTTCTGCGACGCCAGCGTCACCAGGAACAACGGCAGGCCCAGACTGGCGGCGACCTTCCAGTCAAAGGCGGGGATGACGGGCGACAGCGTCCCGAACAGGCCGGTCCCCGGCGGCAGGCCGATCTGGTTCCTGAGCATCAGCACGACGAAAGCCGCGCCCAGGACGGCGGGCAGGGCCCAGGCGGGCCACAGGCGGCGCACGACGATGAAGACGGCCAGCAGGCCGGCCGCCAAGGTCAGTTCGTCGGGCGCGACCTTGAACAGTCTCAGCACGAAGGGCGACAGCACGCCCGCCAGCATGGCCGAGGCGACCGAGGCCGGGATTTTCTGGGCCAGCCGTCCCAGGACCGGCAACAGGCCTGTCAGCACCATCAACACGCCCGCCACCACGTAGGCGCCGACGGCGTTGGCCCAGCCCAGCCCCAGAGTGGAGGCCGCGAGCAGGGCCGCGCCGGGCGTCGACCAGGCCAGAACGACCGGCATCCGCAGGCGCCAGCTCAGCACCATGCCCGGCACGCCTATGCCCAGGCACAGGGCTGTGACCATCGACACGATCTGGGCGGGGTGGGCGCCCAGCGCCTGACCCGCCTGCACCACCAGGGCCACCGTGCCGCCGAAGCCGACGACGGTCGCCACCGCCGCCGCCGAAACGGCGGACGGCGTCAGCAGGGGGACGGACGGTTCGGAAATGGACAGGGGACGCCCCTATTCCTCGTCGCCGGCCAGACCCATCATGTGGAAGCCGGCGTCGACGTGGACGACTTCGCCCGTGGTCGACAGACCCAGGTCCGAGCACAGCCACAGGGCCGCCCCGGCGACGCCTTCCATCGAGGTGTCTTCCTTCATGGCCGACATGGCGCGGCCCTGGCTGATCATGCCGCGGCCGCCCGAGATGCCGGCCAGCGACAGGGTGCGCATGGCGCCGGCCGAGATGGCGTTGACGCGGATGCCCTTGGGCCCCAGGTCGCGGGCGATATAGCGGGTCGCCGCCTCCAGCGCCGCCTTGGCCACGCCCATGGTGTTGTAGTTGGGGATGGCCCGTTCCGAGCCGAGGTAGGTCATGGTGATCATCGACCCGCCGTTCGGCATCAGTTTCGACGCGCGCTTGGCCACGTCCACGAAGCTGAAGGCCGAGATGTTCATGGCCAGCAGGAAGCTGTCGCGGCTGGTGTTCTCGACGAACGACCCCTTCAGCTCGTCCTTGTTGGCGAAGGCGACCGAGTGGACGACGAAGTCGATCGTGCCGAACTCCTTTTCCAGCTCGGCGAAGGCGGCGTCCATCGAGGCGTCGTCGGTGACGTCGGCCTGGATCAGCAGCCTGGCGCCCACGCTCTCGGCCAGCGGCCGCACCCGACGCTCAAGCCCCTCGCCCAGATAGGTGAAGGCCAGTTCCGCCCCCTGGGCCGCCAGTTGCGAGGCGATGCCCCAGGCGATGGAATTGGCGTTCGCCACCCCCATGATCAGGCCCTTCTTGCCCTTCATGAGTTCGCCGGTCGGCATGTTCCAGCCTTCGGAAGCGGCCATGATACGTCTCCTGATGATTTGCGCGGAGGGTTAGCAGGCGCAGGCCACGGGCTCAACGTCTTCTCCCTCCCCCTGCGGGGGAGGGGGGCGAAGGCGGAGCCGAAGCCGGGTGGGAAGGGCCGCGCGACCTGTCCCCGACATTAGAAGATCCGAGCGGCGTCGCCTTGCCGCCCCCGCCCCGTCGCTGACGCGACGCCCCTCCCCGCAGGGGGAGGGAGATCGTCGGTCTGTGCTTAAAGCAGGGCCGAAATCGCCGCCCGCGCCGCCTCGCCCAGGTCGGGGCGTTTCAGGGCCAGGGCCACATTGGCGCGCAGCAGGCCGATCTTGTCGCCGCAGTCGTGGGTGACGCCCGCGTATTCGACGGCGGTGAAGGCCTGGCGCTCCATCAGGCGGGCCATGGCGTCGGTCAGCTGGATCTCGCCCCCGGCGCCCTTCTCCTGGGTCGCCAGCAGGTCGAAGATCTCCGGCTGAAGGATGTAGCGGCCCGAGATCGACAGATTGGACGGCGCCGTGCCGGGGGCGGGCTTCTCGACCATCCCCTTCATCTCGATCCGGTTGCCCTGACGGCCGACCGGATCGACGATGCCGTATTTGTGGGCCAGTTCGACAGCGACGGATTCCACGCCGATGATGTTGCCGCCGGTCTCGGCATAGACCTCGGCCAGCTGTTTCAGGGCGCCGGGCTGCGAATCGACGATGACGTCGGGCAGGATGACGGCGAAGGGCTCGTCGCCGATGATGTCGCGGGCGCACCAGACGGCGTGGCCCAGCCCCTTGGGCTGCATCTGGCGGGTGAAGCTCATCTCGCCGGCCGAGGCCAGCTCGGCGTTCATCATCTCGAGGATCTCGATCTTGCCCTTGGCCAGCAGTTGGGCCTCAAGCTCGATCTGGTGATCGAAATAGTCCTCGATGGCGCCCTTGGAGCGGCCGGTGACGAAGACGATGTGTTCGATCCCGGCTTCGCGGGCTTCTTCCACGATATAGGACAGAATCGGCCGATCGACGACGTTCAGCAGTTCCTTGGGCGTGGTCTTGGTGCCGGGAAGAACGCGGGTGCCGAGGCCCGCGACGGGCAGAACGGCCTTGCGCAGACGCGCGGGCTTGGTGGTCATCAATGAATCCTGACAGCTATCCCGCCCCTCTTAGCCGGTGCGGACCGGCGAAAGAAGGGGCGGGACGGCCGTCGGTTCCGCCCTACTTGGCGGGCCGCTGCATCGGGGTCATGGCCGATGCGGTCGCGCGCTGGGCGACCAGCTGGTCTTCGGGCAGCGGGATCAGGCCGCGGTCGGCCAGATAGCCGCCCTTGCCTGCGGCGCCTTCCGACAGGAATTCCTGAATATACTGCTGCAGGCCCGGGATTACGCCGATATGGGCCTTCTTCACATAGATGAAGAGGCTGCGCGACAGCGGGTATTCGCCGCTGGCGATGGTGTCGGCGTTGGGGGTGACGCCGTCGATGGTCTCGGCCTTCACCGTGTCCAGGTTCTGTTCCAGGAAGGAATAGCCGAACACGCCCAGCGAGCCGGGGGTGCGGGTCAGGGTCTGGACGATGGCGTTGTCGTTCTCGCCCGAGTCGATCCAGGCGCCGTCTTCGCGCAGGGTGTGGGCCAGGGCCTCGAACCGGTCCTTGTCGGTCTTTTCGACGGCGGCGGCGGCGGGCACCAGCTTGGCGCCCGGCGTCATGCCCAGCTCCAGGAAGGCGTCGCGCGTGCCCGAGGTGGGCGGCGGGCCATAGACCTGGATCCGCTGGTTCGGCAGGCCCTTGTTGACCTCGTTCCAGGTCTTGGCCGGGTTGGCGACGAACTGGCCGTCGGGGCCGGGCACTTCCTTGGCCAGGCCTTCGTACAGGTCGTTCAGTTCGAAGTTGAAGCCGTTGCCGTTGCGGGCCGTGGCGACGACGATGCCGTCAAAGCCGATCTTGATCTCGACGATGTCGGTGACGCCGTTCTTCTGGCACAGGTCGAACTCCGACGCCTTCATCTGACGCGAGGCGTTGGCGATGTCCGGGGTGTTCGGGCCGACGCCCTGGCAGAAGGCCTGGATGCCGCCGCCGGTGCCCAGGGATTCGACGCGGGGCGCGGCGCCGCCGGCGGTGCGGGCGAAATTCTCGGCCACGCGGGTGGCGAAGGGGAAGACGGTCGACGAACCGGCCGACCAGATGCCCGAACGGGCGCTGGAGCCGCCGCCGGAACCGCCGTCGCCGCAGGCCGCCAGGGCCAGAAGGGCGGCGGCCGCCGTCGCCAGTTTCAGTGTGCGGATCATTTGAAGATCTCCCTGAGCATCGATTTCACGACGGTTAGACCAGACGAGTGTGACTGTTTTTCCTGCGTCCCGGGCACGGCGCCCACCGTTACAGCAGGCGTTTGCGCATGACCTGGGACAGGGTGTCGATCAGGGTCACGGCGACCACGATGACGATGGCGATGGCGGCGACCCGGCTGTAGTCGAAGGCCTGGATGCTCTCGAACAGGGTCTGGCCGATGCCGCCGGCCCCGATCAGGCCCAGCACGGTAGCCGCGCGGCTGTTGGATTCGAACCGATACAGGGCGAACGAGGTCCACAGCGGCGCCACCTGGGGGAAGACGCCCCAGACGATCTCGTGCAGCTTGCCGGCGCCGGTGGCGCGCACGCCCTCGACCGGCCCCTTGTCGATCGACTCGACCGCTTCGGAGAACAGCTTGGCCAGGACCCCGCCGGTGTTCAGCGCCAGGGCCAGCACGCCGGCCAAGGGGCCCAGGCCCACGGCGACGATGAACAGGGTGGCGATGACCAGGTCGGGGATCGACCGCAGCAGGTCCATGAACCGGCGCACGATGAAGACCATCCAGCCGGGCGCGATGTTGCGCGACGCCATCAGGCTGAGGGGCAGGGCGATGAAGACGGCCAGGAAGGTGCCCCACAGGGCGATCTGCACCGTCAGCCACATCTGGCCCGCCAGACTGGTCGTCGGCTGGGTGAAGACATGGGTGAACGACGTCCAGAAGTCTCCCGGCGGGAAGATGGCCCCCCAGTCGGGCCGCAGCAGGTCGGCGCCATAGGTGGAGATGTTCGACGAGCCCGAGAACAGCCGGCCGAAATTCTGCATGTCCACCTTGCCGAAGCTGGCGATCAGGATGATCGCCAGACCGCCCCACAGCATCAGGTCGAACAGGGTCGCCGACAGCGACTTGGTCGGCGCCGAGGGAATGGCGGTCGGGGCGACGCCCCCTTTGGCCGCCATGTCGAGGCTGGCTTCGGTCAAGGCTGGACCTCACGCTTGGCGCGCAGGGCGGCCAGGTCGCGTTCGGCGGCGGCGACGCCGGCCTGGTCGTTCTTGGCTCTGGCCTCGCTCAGCTTCTGGTCGGCGACCATTTCACGCACCGGGTCCAGGTAGGAATCGTCGGCGGCGCGGAACATCGAATAGTTCAGGCCCGCCAGCACCTGACGCTGGCGCTCGGCCTCGGGGCCCTGGCCCTGGCCGTAGGTCAGGAAGAAGCTGCGCAGCTTCTCCTTCAGCGCCGGATCCAGATCCTCGCGGATGACGATGCCGGATTCCGGGATCGGCGGCGACACCCAGATGTCCTCGATCTGCGACGCCAGCTGCGGGTTCTCGCGGCGCATGAAGACGGTGTTGACCGAGTTGGAGGTGGCCACGTCGACCACGCCGGTCGCGACGGCGAAGGCGTTGGCCTGGTGGCTGGCCGAGCGCACGGTCTTGAAGCACTGGGCCGGCACGATGCCGCGGGGATTGAACAGGAAGGTCAGCGGGGCGAGCGTGCCCGAGGTCGACTGGGCGTCGCCGATGCCGAAATCATACTGCTTGCCGCAGGCCAGCACCTTGTCCAGCGTGACGCCCGAGCCTTTGCGCACGATCAGGGTCGAGGTGTAGCTGTCGCGACCCTCGGGATCGACGATGCGGGCGATGACCTCGCCCTGGGCGCGGTCCACGGCTTCCAGGGCCGGCTTGGCCGAGAACCAGGCCACCTGGGTCTGGTTGAACCGCATGGCCTCGATCAGGACATTGTAGTTGCCCGCGAAGAAGGGCTTCACCGGCACGCCGACGGCCTTGGACATGTCGTCCAGCAGCGGCTGCCACAGCGGGCCCGAAGAGGCCTGGCCCTCGGCCGAGAGGATGGAGAAGGTCAGTTCCGACGGCATGGTCCCGGCCGCCGGCTTCTCGTCGCCCCCGCCGCACGAGGCGAGGCCCAGGATCATCGCGGCGCCCAGGGCGGCGACGCCGGCCTTCGCTACGAAGCGACGCGCCAAAGAAGCTTGAAACGGGCTCATGCCTTGGTCTCCCAGAACGCGTCCTCGAATTCAGGACCATAGATATCGATCAGGCGCTGTTGATCCAGGCCCGTGGCGGGACCGTCATAGACGATCTTGCCGCCCTGCAGCGCGATGACGCGGTCGCAGTAGCGGATGGCGTAGTCGACCTGGTGCAGGGTGACGATCACCCCCATGCCGTCGCGGCGGTTCAGCTCGACCAGCAACTCCATCACTTTGCGCGCGGACACGGGGTCCAGCGAGGCGACGGGTTCGTCGGCCAGGATGGCCTTGGCCCCCTGAACGATGGCGCGGGCGATGGCGCCCCGCTGCTGCTGGCCGCCCGACAGGGTGTTGGCGCGCTGCCCGGCGTAGTCGCTGACCCCGACCCGGTGCAGGGCCGCCATGGCGCGATCCTTGTCGGCCTGGGGCCACAGGCCCAGCAGGCCCTGCCAGGCCGGCAGCCGCCCCAGGGCGCCCAGCATGACGTTGGAGAACAGGCTCAGCCGCCCGACCAGATTGAACTGCTGGAAGATCATGCCCAGCTTGCCGCGCGCCTGGCGCACGGCGCCGGTGACGCGCCCGTCCTTCTGGACGGTTTCACCAAAGACGCTGATCGTCCCCTTGCCGGGATCGATCGACTGCAGGCCGGTGATGGAGCGCAGCAGGGTGGACTTGCCCGATCCCGACGGGCCGATCAGGGCGACCATCTCGCCCGAGGCCACGGAGATCGAGACGCCGTCCAGCGCCTTTCGCGATCCGAAGGTCTTCGACACGTCACGCGCCAGGACAAGCCCGGGGGCGACGGCGGCTGCGGATGAGGTCATGAACTCGCTGGGAGGCTGTGGCGAACGGGCGCCGCATGACGCGACAAAGGCTTCTGGGCAAGTCTTAATCGCACGGCAGGCGCAATCTCGTCCAGACCCGACCCGTTCAGCCGACCTCGGCCGCCGCCTCGACCCGTGCGACATCGGCGGCGATCGGCAGGGCGACGCGCGATCTGTCCAGCGCCTCGCGGGCCAGAACCTCCACCGCCCCGGCCAGGGCCGGCGTCGTCGCCAGAGTCTTCAGGCCCTTCTGAAGCCGCACGGCGACGGCGACGTCTCCGGCTCCGTAACGGGCCACCGGTCCGAAAACATCGTCAAGCAGGTCCGCGTCGGCGATTCCCGGCACGAACAGCCGGTCGCGATGCGGGGGCTGTTTTTCGGGACAGGCGTCGCCCGTCCAGACGTCCAGCAGGCGGACGCCCGCGCCGATGATCTGGATCGCCGTTCCGGGGTCGTTGACGCCGGGAGACAGGGCCTTGGCGGCGATCTCCCCCAGCACGATCAGGCCGAAACGCGGATCCTGATCATAGGACCGGGAATCGCCCAGGGCGAAGGCCGAGCAGAAGTCGGCCTGCGCCGTGTCGTCGCAGGCGGCGAGGCTGATGCGCGCCAGCACCCCGCCGCGCCGCACGAAGGCGCCCGGCGCAGCCACGACCTCGACCTTACAGTCGCGCGCCTCGGCCAGGGTCTGAAGCCGGTCGGGATCGACGTTCTGGACATAGCCGGTGGCGGGGGCGACGACGACGGCGCCGTTTTCCAGGCCGCCCGCCCGGCCGCCCAGTCGCGGCAGGTCACGGCGCTGTTCCAGCGCATCCCGCGCATAGGACTCGACCAGCTCGATCATGTGCCCGACCCGCGCCAGGCTGGACAGGCGGTTGATCCAGGCCAGCAGGCGAAACGCCACCAGCCCGACCATGGCCAGGCTGAACAGGAACAGGATGGCCCGGCCGTTCTGGCCGTAGTAATGGGCGTTGATCGCCGTCACCGACACGATGGCGTACAGGAAGGCGCCGACGAAGGTCGCCAGCGACTTCTGGGTTTCCTCGTCGCTGGTCACCAGGGCCGCGACCCTGGGGCTGGCGGCGGACGACACCGACGTATAGGCCGTCACCATGGCCCCGACCGAAAAGGTCGCGACGCCCAGCAGGCTGGACGCCAGTATGGTCAGGATGGATTCGACCGATTCTCCGCCCAGGCGCTCGGCCATGTCCTGGGGCACCCAGGGCGACAGGGCCGCCGCCAGCAGCGAGGCCGCCAGGCCGAAGACGGCGTAGGCGGTCGCCCGCACCCACAGTTGGCGCCGCGTCTTGCGCCACAGGAACAGCCATCGATTCATTCACGCCTCCCGTTCATCAACGGCGTGAAAAGGCCAAGGTTGCGCCCCTGGGGGGCTGTGACACTGTCGCGGGGGATTTGTGACAGTCCAAACCCAGGCCCCGCCACGAAAAAACCCCTTTACATGACAGTCCGATGCCCCCATATCGCGGCTTCCGGCGGACCCCGTGGTCTAACCGTTAAGCGCTGCTAACGCCGGTCTGGGTTTCACAATTAGCAGGGGGTTACGTGAATTGCGCACGTATCAGCTTCCCCTGGACCTGGTCCGTGAGCGGTCCCCTGAACGTCCCGTCGCCCTCGTGCGACCGCGTTCGGTATCCGTAGCGGCGCTTTGGTTCCAGGATAATCTAAAAGCCGACGTCTTCTATGCCGTGAAGGCGAATCCGTCGCGTTGGGTCATCGAGACCCTGATCGAGGCCGGGGTTCGCGGCTTCGACGTGGCGTCCATCGCCGAGATCGAACTGGTGCGTTCGGTCAGCCATGACGTTCGCCTGGCCTTCATGCATCCGGTCAAGAGCCGGTCTGCGATCACCAAGGCCTATTTCGAACACGGCGTTCGCACCTTCTCGCTCGACTGCGTGGATGAGCTGAACAAGATCCTCGACGCCACCGGCGGCGCGGACGACCTGAACCTGATCGTGCGCATGGCGGTTTCGGCCGACGGCGCCGCCTATACCCTGTCGGGCAAGTTCGGCGTTCCCGCCGACCAGGCCCCGGCCCTGCTGCTGGCAACGCGCCAGGCGGTCAAGGACGGGCTGATGGGCGTCAGCTTCCATGTCGGCAGCCAGTGCATGCGCCCGACCGCCTATCAGGCGGCCATGGCCCAGGTCGGCCGTTCGATCAGCCGCGCGGGCGTCATCGTGGACATCGTCGATGTCGGCGGCGGCTTCCCCTCGGTCTATCCCGGCATGGTGCCGCCGGACATGAGCGAATACGCCGACGCCATCCATCGCGGCTTCAACGAGATGCCGGTGTCGGAAACGACCGAGCTGTGGTGCGAACCCGGCCGGGCCATCGTCGCCGAATCCTCGTCGATCCTGGCCCGTGTGGACCTGCGCAAGGGCGACGCCCTGTATCTGAACGACGGCTCCTACGGATCGCTGTTCGACGCGACCCACTCGCGCTGGCCCTTCCCGACCAAACTGGTCCGGGACGGCGAGGCTGCGTCCGAGCTGAAGGCGTTCCAGTTCTATGGTCCGACCTGCGACTCGATCGACCATATGCCGGGTCCGTTCTGGCTGCCGGCCGACATCCGCGAAGGCGATTTCATCGAAATCGGCATGCTCGGCGCCTATGGCGTCGCCATGTCGACCGGCTTCAACGGCTATGGCGAACACGACATCGCCATCGTCGAAGACGCCCCGATGGCCTCGCTCTACGGCCTGGCGCCGCGCTCCATCCCCACCGTGCGCACCACGGCCGAGGAGAACGCCCGCAAGGTCGTGCGTCTGTCACGTCCGAAAGGTAAGGCCGGTCAGAGGAAGAAGTCGCGACGCTGATCGTGAGAGGTGAATCGTGAGTCGTGATTGTCAGCCATGACCGACTTGCGAACTCACCGCGATCTAGACGTCTGGAAGCTCTCGGTTGATTGGGTTGAAGCCGTTTATCGTTGCTCGGTCTCCTGGCCGTCTGACGAGCGGTTTGGCCTGATCCGTCAAGTTCGTCGTTCAGCCGTCAGCGTGGCCGCCAATATCGCGGAGGGCGCAGGCCGAAACGGAACGGGGGAGTTCGTCCACTTCCTCGGCGTCGCGCGCGGGTCGCTCGCGGAGGTCGAAACCCATCTCCTCATCGCCGCGCGTCTCGGCTATCTAACGACTGACAATCTCCAGCCTTTGCTTGCCGACATGGAGCGGATCGGGCGTATGCTCTCCGCCCTTTCGACGCGACTGAAGCAACGGCGGCACGACTGACCGCACTTCACCATTCACGCCTCACGATTCACGAGTCACCCATGACTGCCAACACCAAGGCCCAGCTGCTGCAGAATGTCGTCGAGCATGTCGACATCACCAGCTTCGACGCCCGCCCGATCATCGACTCGATGCGCAAGATGTCGTTCTCGAGCCGCGACACCGCCCGCGCCGCCGACATCTTCTCCATGGCCATCGAGGACAAGGACTGCTCGCCTTGGCTGATCCTGGCCGGCTCGACCTCGGCCGGCGGCTGCATGCACGTCTACCGCGACATGGTGAAGTTCGGCATGGTGGACGCGGTGGTCGCCACCGGCGCCTCCATCGTCGATATGGATTTCTTCGAGGCCCTGGGCTTCAAACACTATCAGGCCGCCGGCGAGGTGGACGACAACGTCCTGCGCGAGAACTACGTCGACCGGATCTACGACACCTATATCGACGAGGAAGAGCTTCAGGCCTGCGACCACACCATCCTGGAGATCGCCAACCGGCTGGAGCCGCGCGGCTATTCCAGCCGCGAGTTCATCTGGGAAATGGGCAAGTGGCTGAGCGAGGGCAACGCCAAGAAGCCCGGCTCACTGATCCAGACCGCCTATGAAGAAGGCGTGCCGATCTTCTGCCCGGCCTTCGTCGACTCATCGGCCGGCTTCGGCCTGGTCAAGCACCAGAAGGAACGCGCGGCCGCCGGTCAGCCCTATCTGATGCTGGACGCCATCGCCGACTTCCGCGAACTGACCGACATCAAGATCGCCGCCGGCGTCACCGGCCTGTTCATGGTCGGCGGCGGCGTGCCCAAGAATTTCGCCCAGGACACCGTCGTCTGCGCCGAAATCCTGGGCGTCGAGGCCGAGATGCACCGTTATGCGGTCCAGATCACCGTCGCCGACGTCCGCGACGGCGCCTGTTCCTCCTCGACGCTGAAAGAGGCCGCCTCCTGGGGCAAGGTCCAGACCACCCACGAGCAGATGGTCTTCGCCGAAGCCACCACCGTCGTCCCCCTGATCGGCTCCGACGCCTACCACCGCGGCGCCTGGAAGGCCCGCGACAAGCGCCGCTGGAACAAGCTGTTCGAGAGGGGCTGAGCCGAAGCGGCTGCCCATGAGAGAAAGGCCGGCGGAGCGATCCGCCGGCCTTTTTCTTACCCTCTCCCGCTTGCGGGAGAGGTGGCCCGCCGTTCGCGCAGCGAACCAGGGTCGGAGAGGGAAGTCTTCGTTCAGAAGAGACTTCCCCCATCGTCAGGCGTGTCGCTACGCGCCACGACCTGACACTTCCCCCGCAAGCGGGGGAAGGTCGTTCTAGGCCGCGCAACCCTCGAACCCGGCCCGCAGCGCGGCCTCGTCCAGTTCGCGGCCGATGAAGACGGCGCGGCTCCAGCGGCGTTCGCTTTCGCCCCATTCGCGTTGCAGATCGCCCTCCAGGATCATGTGGACGGCCTGGAAGACCAGGCGGCGGTTCTCGCCCTGGACGTCGATGATGCCCTTGGCGCGCAGGATGTTCTGACCCTGTTCGCCCAGCAGCCGGTCCAGCCAGGCGGTGAACTTGGCGCCGTCCATCGGCCGGTCCAGCGACAAGGAAATCCCCTTGATGTCGTCCTGGTGGGCGTGACCCCTCGCGCCATGGGAATGCGCGTCGTGGGAATGGTCGCCGTGCGAATGATCATGCCCGTGGTCGTGGTCATGATGGTGGTGGTCGTGGCCGCAGTGCTCGTCGTGCACATGGCCGTCCGCGCCGTGCGGCGGGTTGGCGAAGTCCGGCTGGACCTCCAGAATCCGCTCCAGATCGAAGGCGCCCAGGCCCAGCACCTGGTCCAGCGGCACGTTCGACCGTTCGGCGCGCACGATGGGCGCCAGCGGGTTCAGCGCCCGCAGCCGGGCCTCGACCGCGTCCAGCTCTTCCGGGGTCGCCAGATCGACCTTGTTCAGGATGATGCGGTCGGCGAAGGCCACCTGTTCGCGGGCCTCCTTGGAGTCGTCCAGCCGCGCCATCACGTGCTTGGCGTCGACCAGGGTGGTGACGCTGTCCAGCTGGGTCTTGGCCTTGACGTCCTCGTCGACGAAGAAGGTCTGGGCCACCGGGCCGGGGTCGGCGAGACCCGTCGTCTCGACGATGATGGCGTCGAAGGCCGGCTTTCCGGGGCGTTGGCGCTTCATCAGGCCGGCGACGACGCGGATCAGGTCGCCCCGCACGGTGCAGCAGACGCAGCCGTTGTTCATTTCGAACACGTCCTCGTCGGCGCCGACCACCAGGTCGTTGTCGATGCCGATCTCGCCGAACTCGTTGACGATGACGGCGTAACGCTTGCCGTGATCCTCGGTCAGGATCCGGTTCAGCAGCGTGGTCTTGCCCGCGCCGAGATAGCCGGTCAGGACGGTGACGGGGATCTTGCCAGTTGCGGCGGTCGAAACGGGGGCGTCGAGGGTGTCGGTCATAGGCCGCTAGATGGCGGCTGACGCCTCACTTGGGAAGAGGGCTCTATGCCTTCTTCACGAACTCGACGCGCAGGACCAGGCCGCGCACCTTGTCGACATTGGCCTCGATCTCGTCGGTGTCGCCGGTGAGACGGATGTTCTTGACCAGGGTGCCGCGCTTCAGCGTCACCCCGCCCGAGCCCTTGACCTTCAGATCCTTGATCAGGGTCACGCTGTCGCCGTCGGCCAGGATGTTGCCGTTCGAGTCTTTGGTCACGTCTTCGGTCATGGCGAAGCTTCTAGCGAGCGATGCCAGACGCGTCACGCAATATCCGCACTTCCGATGTGGATATGAGCGGTGTCGGGGTCTCAAGTAGCGCGAAGCGCGATAGCCCGAACAGGGAACCGACGCCGTCAGGCGTCGGGGACGTTGGCGTCCAGTTCGTCCAGCCACACCCGCGCATTGCCGTCCGACGGGGCGCGCCAGTCGCCGCGCGGGGACAGGGATCCGCCGGTGACGACCTTCGGGCCGTTCGGCAGGGCCGAGCGTTTGAACTGGGCGGTCTGGAAGAAGCGGATCAGGAACTTCCGCAGCCAGGCCTTGATGGTCGCCAGGTCGTATTCGACCTTTTCGTCGTCAGGGGTATTGGCGGGCCAATGTCCGGCGCCGGCGTCGCTCCAGGCTTGGTGCGCCAGGAAGGCGACCTTGGACGGCTTCAGGCCGAAGCGGCTGATGTAGAACAGGAAGAAGTCGTTCAGCGCATAGGGGCCGACCGTGCCCTCGGTGGACTGAATCACGCCGTCCTTGGCCGGCACCAGTTCGGGCGAAATCTCGGTGTTCAGGATGGCGTGCAGGGTCGGGCTCGCCTCGGCCCCGACCAGTTCGCGGTCGGCCACCCAGCGGATCAGGTGGCGGATCAGGGTCTTCGCCACCCCGCCGTTGACGTTGTAGTGGCTCATATGGTCGCCGACGCCATAGGTGGCCCAGCCCAGGGCCAGCTCCGACAGGTCGCCGGTGCCCAGGACGAAGCCCCGGTTCTGGTTGGCCAGGCGGAACAGATAGTCGGTCCGCAGCCCCGCCTGCACATTCTCGAAGGTGATGTCGTGAACCGGCTCGCCTGCCGCATAGGGGTGGCCGATGTCCTTGAACATCTGTTCGGCGGCGGGGCGGATGTCGATCTCGGCCCCGGTCACGCCCAGAGCCTTCATCAGGGCCCAGGCGTTGGACTTGGTCCCGTCCGAGGTCGCAAAGCCGGGCATGGTGAAGCCCAGGATCTGGGTCCGGGGCAGGTTCAACCGGTCGAAGGCGCGGCAGGCGACCAGCAGGGCCTGGGTCGAATCCAGCCCGCCCGACACCCCGATAACCAGCCGCTCGCCATTGGTCGCCGTCATTCGCCGCATCAGGCCCTGGACCTGGATGTTGAAGGCCTCGTAGCAGTCCTGATCCAGCCGTCCGGCCTCGTCCGGCACGAAGGGGAAACGGTCCAGCGGCCGGATCAGCTCGCTCTCGACCGCGTCCTCGCGCGCCATGAAGGGCACGACCGTCGCCGCCTCGCCCTCGACCCGCGCGCATTCGGAAAAGGTGCCGTTTCTCAGGCGATCCAGGCCGATCCGGTCCACGTCCACGTCGGCGAGGGTCAGGTGGTTCTCCAGGGCGAACCGTTCGCCCTCGGCCAGCTTCGACCCCAGTTCGTGGATGGTCGCCTGACCGTCCCAGGCCAGGTCGGTGGTGCTCTCGCCCCAGCCCGAGGCGGTGAAGACATAGGCCGACAGGGTGCGGGCCGAATGGCTGGCGCTCAGCATGGCGCGCTCGTCGGCCTTGCCGATCACGATGTTCGACGCCGACAGGTTCAGCAGGATCCGCGCCCCCGCCAGGGCCGCGCGGGTCGAGGGGGGCAGGGGCGCCCAATAGTCCTCGCAGATCTCGACCGCGAAGACGAAGCCCGGCCGGTTGACCGCCTCGAACACCAGGCCGGGGGCGAAGTCCACCGTCTCGCCGTTCAGCCGGATCACGTCCTCGGCGCGGGCCGTCGCCGGAGCGAACCAGCGTTTCTCGTAATATTCGCGGTAGTTGGGCAGATAGGTCTTGGGCACGACGCCCAGAACCTCGCCGGCGCCCATCACCACGGCGCAGTTGTACAGGGCGTCGCCGTTGCGGATCGGCGCGCCGACCACCGCGACCAGATCATGGTCGCCCGTCGCCTGGGCGATGACCGCGATCTGGCGCTCCACCTCGTCCAGCAGGGCCGCCTGCATATGCAGGTCGTCGATGGCGTAGGCCGACAGCGACAGCTCCGGAAACACCATCAGGTCCACGCCCTGATCGGCCGCCTGACGGATCAGGGCCAGGTGTTCCTCGGCGTTCGCCTTCGGGTCGCCCACATGGCTGACGGGCGTCGCCGCGGCCACCCGCACGAAGCCGTGGGTCTTGGGGGAATGGAAGGGCAGGGGCTCGGCCATCGGGTCGTCCGTTCATCCCGGCGCGCGCCGGTCGTCAGCGTCCATATAGGCCGGAATGACGACAGGAGAGAATCCCCTGCGCGCGTCGCCGCCTGTCGGCGCGCCTAGACCGCAGGCACGGCCGCGATCTCACCGGCGGTCTGGCGATGCAGCACCGAGACTTCCGTGCCGGGAGCCAGGTCCTTGACGGTGATCGACGCCTCCAACTGGGTAGCCAGGGCCTTGATGATGGCCGTTCCCAGTCCGGCTTCTGAATCGGCGGGGTTCTTGGGCATGCCGACGCCGTCGTCGGAGATCGTCAGATCCCAATCCTCGGACCGCGACTGGAAATCGACGTTGACCACGCCCTTTCGCCCGTTGGGGAAGGCGTGTTTCAGGGCGTTGATCACCAGTTCGGTGACGACCAGACCGATGCTGACCGAGACCTCGGCGTCCAGGGCGCTGGCGTCGCCGCTGACCTCGATCCGCACCAGATCATGGTCCGCGATCATCGAGGCGCCGATACTGCCGCACAACTGCGCCAGATAGGGTTTTAGCGCGACCTCGCCGACCTTGTTCAGGGACAGCTGGCGCTGGACCTCGGCCACCGACATGACGCGGTTGTGCGCCTCGGTCAGATGGGCGCGGCTTTCGATCGATTCCGTCTTCCGCGCGGTCTGAAGCAGCACGCTGGCGATGATCTGCAGGCTGTTGGCGGCGCGGTGCTGGACCTCCTGAACCAGAACCTCCTTCTGCCGCACCAGGTCGTCCATCTTCTTCTGGGCCGCCTTTGCGGCGGTGACGTCCACGATGGTCAGCAAAAGGCGCACGGGCTGGGTGTCGGAAAAGACCAGGCGCTTGGCGTTCAGTTTCAGGCTGCGGGTCGCGGCGGTCCGGAACGGCATTTCCAGCTGATAGTCGGGCACGTCCGCACCGCCGGAACCGACCGCGCCCAGCAGGGAGCGCAGCCGGGGCAGGTTCCATTCCCCGCCGCCCAGGTCGAAGATCGACCGCCCGACCACCGCATCGTCGTCCAGCCCGAATTCCATCAGGAAGGATTGGCTGGCGGCGACGATGTCGAACGCCTCGTCCATCAGCAGCAGCGGTGCGCTGGACACCGAAATGACCGCCAGGGCCAGGGCGGAGCCCAGATCTTCATCTTGAGATACGGGAGCCATGGGCCTCCCTTTCCGATCCCGTCGCGACGCTCAGTGTGAGCATCAAGCCTCGGGTTCAGACGCGTCTGAGCGTCTTTCGCCCCACTCTAGCATGCGGGGGCGCAACTGAGCATCGAAAGTGACGACTTCGCGCTAGGCCGCCCGCTTCTCCTCGGGCCGCAATGTCAGCACCCGCACCCCGTCCCCTGTCACCGCCACCGTATGCTCGAACTGGGCCGACAGCATCCCGTCCGCCGTCACCACGGTCCAGCCGTCGTCCTCGGTCCGCACCGTTCGGCGGCCCTGGTTCAGCATGGGTTCGATGGTGAAGACCATGCCCTCGCGCAGGGTCACGCCCGTGCCCGCCCTGCCGAAATGCAGCACCTGGGGGTCTTCGTGCATTTCGCGGCCGATGCCGTGGCCGCAATATTCGCGCACGACCGAATAGCCGGCCTTCTTGGCGTGCCGCTCGATGGCGAAGCCGATGTCGCCCAGCTTCGCCCCCGGCCGCACGGCCTGAATACCCTTCCACATCGCCTCATAGGTGGTGCGGACCAGCCGTCGCGCCCGGGGCCCCACGGTCCCGATCAGATAGGTCTTGCTGGAATCGGCGATGAAGCCGTCCTTCTCCAGGGTGATGTCCAGATTGACGATGTCGCCGCTTTTCAGCACCTCGTCCGTCGACGGCACGCCGTGGCAGACGACCTGATTGCGCGAACTGTTCAGCACGAACCCATAGCCGTACTGGCCCTTGCTGGCGGGCCGGGCCTGAAGTTCATCGACGATGAAGGCCTCGACGCGGTCATTGATCTCCATCGTGGTCATGCCGGCCAGCGCCAGCCCGTCCAGATGGGTGAAGACCGAGGCCAGCCGGCGCCCGGCCTCGGCCATCAACTCGACCTCGGCGGGGGTCTTGGTCATGCAGCCGCATCCGTCAGGGCCGTCGCGTCCACGCCTGCGGCCTTCAGCTCACGCGCCACCAGGTCCTGAAAGGTCAGGCCCGGATTGGTCTCGCACAACAGGCCGATCCTTATCCAGAAGGCCGCCTGGGCGTTGATGGACCGATAGGAGGCCTTGCTGGCGCGACGCAGCTGTTCGTGCAGCGCGTCCTCGATATTGACGATGCCCAAGGCCTGACTCCGGACTATATGATTCGTATATGCAATGTATATTCGTCGTTCTGGCGCCGCAAGCGGCCGTTTCCGCCGTGTCGGCGCCGCGCCCCATCCGCCAACTGTCACAATGACGCTGGTGATTCATCAGGGATTTCAAGGTCTTGCCGAATTTTCGGGATCTTTTCCCAGCCTGGGCTCCCGTCGGCCTCATAGTCTGCGCTCCAGAGGACGGACACGGCGGAGAGGGCGGATTTCAGACGATTTATACTATCTAGACTCTGTTTTTTTCCGCGAGAGTCTGAAATCCCCGCCCCGGCGCCCGATGACGCAGGCCGCCGTCTGCATGCGAATGCGGATGACGTCGGCCTCCGCCGCCGCTAAAGCCATCCGATGACCGATACGCCGAAAAAGGGCTGGTTCCAGCGCCTGTCCGCGGGGCTCTCGCGCTCCTCCAAACAGATGACCGACCAGGTCGTCGCCAGCTTCGTCAAGGAACCCCTGTCCGAGGCGGCGCTGGAGCGGCTGGAGGAGCATCTGCTGGAAAGCGATCTCGGCCCCGCCGCCTCGGCCCGGATCGTCGAACGCTTCCGCGCGCTGAAGTTCGGCAAGGACGCCCAGGAACATGAGGTCAAGGAGGCCCTGGCCGAGGCCGTGGCCGCCGAGCTGTCGCCGCGCCAGGCGGCCTTCGACCCGCTGAGCGGGCCCAAACCCTATGTCGTCCTGTTCGTCGGGGTGAACGGCTCGGGCAAGACCACGACCCTGGGCAAGATCGCCGCCGACCTGACGGCCAAGGGCGCCAAGGTCATGATCGTCGCCGGCGACACCTTCCGCGCCGCAGCCCGTGAACAGCTGAAGGTCTGGGCCGACCGGGCGGGGGCCGAGTTCGAGAGCCGTCGCGACGGGGCCGACGCCGCCGGCCTGGTCTTCGACGCCTACGCCAAGGCCCGGGCCGAGGGGTTCGACGTCGTCCTGGTCGATACGGCCGGCCGACTGCAAAACAAGTCGGCCCTGATGGACGAACTGCTCAAGATCGTGCGCGTGCTGAAGAAGATCGATCCGGCGGCTCCCCACGACACCCTGCTGGTGCTGGACGCCACGGTCGGCCGCAACGCCCTGGCCCAGGAACAGATCTTTGGCCGCACCGCCTTCGTCACCGGCATCGTCATGACCAAGCTGGACGGCACCGCGCGCGGCGGGGTGCTGGTGCCCGTGGCCCAGGCGTCCGACGCGCCCCTGATGCTGATCGGCGTGGGGGAGGGGATCGACGACCTGCAACCCTTCGACGCCCGCGCCTTTTCCCGCTCGCTGGTGGGACTGGAAGACTGACATGACCGACACGACCGCTTCTCCCGAACCGAAGAAGAACCGCCAGTGGATCCGCCAGCTCGTCGATTTCGGCGCCCTGGCCGCCTTCATGATCAGCTATTTCGTCAGCCGGGACATGATCCTGGCGACCTGGGTCCTGGTCGGCGCCTCGGGCCTGGCCCTGATCATCGGCTATGCGGTGGAGCGGCGGTTCGCCCCCCTGCCGCTGATCACCGGCCTGTTCGCCCTGGTGTTCGGCCTGCTGACCGTCCTCACCCATGACGACCTCTATGTGAAGCTGAAGCTGACGGTGCAGAACGGCCTGCTGGCGGTGATCCTGCTGGGGTCGATCCCGCTGAAGAAATATCCGTTCAAGGCCCTGCTGGGCTCGGCCATCAAGGTCAATGACGCCGCCTGGCGCACCCTGACCCTGCGCTACGGCCTGTATTTCCTGGCGGTGGCGATCCTGAACGAGATCTTCCGCAGCCCCGCCGCCGTGACCGCCCTCTGGCACGCCCTGGGCCGCGACACCCCAAATCCGAACGACGTCTGGACCAGTTTCCGGGGCGTCCTGTGGATCGCCGCCTCCATCTTCGGCCTGTCCCAGGTGCCGCTGATCATGAAGAACATGACGAAGGACGAGGAGCCCGGTCCCATTTCTCCCGACACGGGAATGTAGCGCGCGCACCTGACGGAACCACGGGAGCCTACAGACAGAATGTCGCGGAAGTGACATACGTGTCGCGTCAAATCGTAAAGCGCGGCTGGTACGCATGCGGACGAAAGACACTCGGGGGACGGTCGATATGGTCAAGTCTGGCAAGTCGTTACGCAAGGTCGGGCCTCTGGCCACCTCGCCCAGTCACCTGATGCACCGGGCCCTGCAACTGGCCCTGGACATCTATTCCGAGGAAATGGGCGCCGACGGCCTGACCCAGCGTCAGTTCGCCGTGCTTGAGGCCGCCTCGCTGAAGGCCGGTCTGACCCAGACCGAACTGGTGCGGATGACCGGCATCGACCGCTCGACCCTGGCCGACCTGGTCACCCGCATGACCGCCAAGGGCCTGCTGGAGCGCGAACGCTCGACCCTGGACGCCCGCGCCAAGGCGGTCCGTCTGTCCACGGAGGGCGCCGCCCGGCTTGAGGCCGCCCGCCCGCTGGTCGAGGCCGCCGACAAGCGGATCATGGCCCTGCTGCCCAAGGGCCAGCGCGAGACCTTCCTGGCCCAGCTGGCTGAACTGGCCGCCGCCGCCGACGCCGCCCCCGACGCCGCCAAGGCCGAGGCCAAGGCCGCCAAAAAGGCGCTGAAGATGGCCGAGAAGGAGGCCAAGAAGGCCGAAAAGGCCGCCAAGAAGGCGGTCCGCCCGGCCAAGACCTCCAAGCTCAAGAAGCCCAAACTGAAGGTGGTCGAGGTCGCCTGACTTCCCCGCCCGTCACCCTCTCGTCATCCTCGGGTCAAGCCCGAGGATGACGGCGGAGGATCAGCCGCGACGGTGGTCCCAATCGTGGCGTTCGTTGCGGATCTGGGCCGAGAGACGGTCGAAGCGACGGTCCAGGTCGGTGCGTTCCCAGGCGGTCAGGCCGCCGCGACGATAGTGGGCCTCAAGCCGCAGCAGGCCGTTGAACTCGCCGCGCAGACGGGTGGCCTCGCGGCGGCTGAGCTGGCCGGAACGGACGCCCTGGTCGATGCGGCGGTCCAGATTGGCCTGGCGGGCGTTGATCGACGACCAGTGTCCGTAGCCCGCATGATGGACAGGCGGTCGGGCGTGATGGGACGGGCCATAGGACTGGGCGGCGGCGGGCAGGGCGGCCGAGGCGGCGGCGAGGATCAGGGCGGGCAGGAAGACTTTCTTGTTCAGCATCGGATCGTTCCTTCTGGTGCGGGGCGCCCCGGCGGGGGCTGCGATGTCCCCAGAAAGCCATCTCCAGGCTGAGCCCGATCTGAACGCCGCGTTTCAGTCGCCGTTCATCTTTTCGGCGCAGGAAGACCCGTTCGCGCGATCTCTGTTATAGATGCGATGGACGTGCGGCTTTTCGGCCGTATCGCCCGTTTCCAAACACCCCGTTCAGCGGCTGTTCAGAGCCGGCCCCGTAGAAGCGACTTCATGAACCGCACCCGCGCCCTCCTGATCGCCGCCCTGATGGCCCTGGTCCCCGCGACCCAGGCCCTGGCGCAGTCGCGCGACCAGGACCGAGAGCGTCCGCAGCAGGATCAGCGCCGCGACGCCCCCTCGCGCGACCGACCCTCGGCCGACGGGCCGCGCGCCGATCTGGGCGCCGTGGTGCGCCGGGTCGGGGCCGGACGCGACGGACGCATGCTGGGCGTCAGCCCGCGCGGCGACACGGTGGTGGTGCGCTGGGAGTACCCCGGCGGGCGGGTCGCTGATATTCGCGTGGACGCCCGTTCGGGCCGCGTGGTGGGAGAAGACTGACGATGCGTGTCCTGCTGGTTGAAGACGACGCCGATCTGTCGCGTCAGCTGAAGGGCGCCCTGGCCGACGCCGGCTATGCGGTGGATCACGCCGCCGACGGCGAAGAGGCCTGGTTCCTGGGCGACACCGAACCCTATGACGTGATCGTGCTGGACCTGGGCCTGCCCAAGATCGACGGGGTCTCCGTACTGGAGCGCTGGCGGCGCGAGGGCAAGGCGACGCCGGTCCTGATCCTGACGGCGCGCGGCGCCTGGTCGGACAAGGTGTCGGGCTTCGACGCGGGGGCCGACGACTATCTGACCAAACCCTTCCATACCGAAGAACTGCTGGCGCGGTTGCGGGCCCTGCTGCGGCGCTCGGCCGGCATCGCTTCGGCCACCCTGTCGTGCGGCGGCCTGCGTCTGGACCCGCGCGCGGCCCGCGCCAATGTCAACGGCGAGCCCCTGCGCCTGACCTCGCTGGAGTACCGGCTGCTGCACTATATGATGATGCACCAGGGCCGGGTCATCAGCCGCACGGAGCTGGTCGAACATCTGTACGATCAGGACTTCGATCGGGATTCCAACACCATCGAGGTCTTCATCGGCCGGCTGCGCAAGAAGATCGGATCCGACCGGATCGAGACCGTGCGCGGCCTGGGCTATCGCCTGGCGCCCCTGACGGGCGAGTCCGAGGCGGCGTGATCACGCCGCAATGACCGAAGCGGGGGCTGGGGCGCGGCGGACGCCGCCCGGCGGCTGGGGCCGCTGGTTCGGGCGGCCGGGCAGGTCGCTGACGCGGCGGCTGATCTGGCTGGCCGCCGGCTGGATTCTGCTGGCCCTGGTGGCGACCGGTTTCGTCCTGACCAACCAGTTCCAGGAATCGGCCCTGCGCCGCCTGGGAAACGTGCTGAGCGAGACCACCGACGAGCTGGTGGTGCGCACGGTGACGGCGAGCGGCAAGGTGCTGACGCCCCAGATCATGGACGCCCCCACCCTGCGGGTGTTTTCGGGCAAGTACTGGATGACGGCCGAGCCGACCCTGGCCGGGGGGCTGCGGATCATCACCCGCTCGGACTCGCTGTACGGCGAGGACCTGACGGTGCCGGCGGACCTGCCGGGGCGGCTGGACGACGCCTATGGCCAGACCATCACCTATAACGCCACAGGCCCGGCGGGCGAGCCGCTGCGGGTGGCGGCCAGCATGAAGTCCCTGCCGGGACGGACCACGCCGGTGGTCTTCTTCGCGGCCATCGACCGGTCCAACGTCGATGTGGACACCCGGCAGTTCGCCACCCTGACCTGGGTCGCCCTGCTGATCCTGGGCTTCATCCTGGTGTCGGCGGTCTTCATTCAGGTTCAGGTGGGCTTGCGGCCCCTGTACGATCTGCGCAACGAGATCGCGGCCGTGCGCCACGGCCAGGCGGCGCGGATCGAACGGTCCTATCCGCTGGAGATTCAGCCCCTGGCCGAACAGGTCAACCGGCTGCTGGACCATAACCAGGAGGTGGTCGAGCGCCAGCGCACCCATGTCGGCAACCTGGCCCATGCGCTGAAGACCCCGATCTCGGTCATGCTGGCCGAGGCCGGGACCGCCGAAGGCTCGCTGCCGGAACTGGTGCGGCGCCAGACCCGGGTTATGCAGGGCCAGGTCGACCACCATCTGCGCCGCGCCCGCGCCGCCGCCCGCGCCGCCCACGGCCTGGGCGAGACCACGCCGGTGCCCGAGGTGCTGGACGAGCTGGCGGTCATGATCGAACAGGTCTTCCGCGACAAGGGCGCCGAGATCGACTGGCGCGCGCCCGACGACCTGGCCTTCCTGGGCGAGCGGCAGGACCTGCAGGAGATCCTGGGCAATCTGATCGAGAACGCGGCCAAGTTCAGCACCCGCCGCGTCCGCGTCTCGGCCGGCGAGAACGGCCTGGGCCAGATGGTGGTGGTGGTCGAGGACGACGGCCCCGGCCTGCCCGCCGACCAGCGCGAGACGGTGATGAAGCGCGGCGCCCGGCTGGACGAGAGCGCGCCCGGCTCGGGCCTGGGCCTGTCGATCGTCGAGGACCTGACGCGCGCCTACGGCGGGCGGCTGACCTTGGGCGACAGCGACATGGGCGGGCTGAAGGTCGTGCTGGAGCTGCCGGCGGCTCACGCCGCGCGCGCCTGAGCGCGGGAGCCATCGGCGGGCGGGGGCGTTGAACCGCTCCGCCGCGCTGGAGCCGCCATGTTCGCCCGTCTTCGTCACGCCGCCGCCGCCCTGGGCGAGGCCGTCCGCCGCCGCGTCCCCGCCGCGCGCCGTACGCCCCGGCTGTCGCGCCTGATCGAGGGGGCGGCGCGGGTCGGCTATGGGGCCCGGGGCTTCGTCTATCTGTCGGCGGGGGCCCTGACCCTGCTGGCGGCGACCGACAGGATCGGCGACGCGGTCGGCGCGGGCGGGGCGGCGGGGTGGCTGGCGGAGCAGCCGTTCGGGCGGGTCTGGCTGGTGCTGCTGGGGCTTGGGCTGTGGGCCTTCGTCGGCTGGCGCGTGCTGCAGGCCCTGTTCGACGCGGACCATGAGGGAACCGACCTGAAGGGCTGGGCCACGCGGGCGGGCCAGGCGGCCAGCGGCCTGTTCTACGGCCTGCTGGCGGCGGGGGTGTTCGAGTATCTGGACGAGGCGGGGGAGGCGACCAGCCAGGCGGCGGAACGGGCCGAGAGCATCGCCGAGAACCAGGAGAAGGCGGCCTGGATCCTGGACCTGCCGTTCGGCGGCCTGCTGCTGATCGCGGCGGGGCTGGTGGTGCTGGGCGTCGGGATCGGCAATATCGTCAGGGCCTTCCGGGACGACTTCGACGCGGCCCTGGCCTGTCCCGAGGCGGTGCGCCGGCCGGCGACGGCCCTGGCGCGGGCGGGGTATGGCGCGCGGGGCTTCGCCTATCTGCCGTTGGGGACCTTCGTGGTCCTGGCGGGGCTGCACGCGCGGTCGGGCGAGGTGACGACGACGGCGGCGGCGCTTGACGCGCTCGAGGCCCAGCCCGGCGGGTCGTGGGGGCTGGGGCTGACGGCGGCGGGGCTGATGGCCTTCGGCGCCTTCGCCTTCGTGGAGGCGCGCTGGCGCAGGATCCGGCCGCCGCGCGATCTGACGCTCGGCTGAGGCTTGGCGTCGCGCCCGCCCTCCCTATATTCCAGCAACACTCGCTGTTCCAGAAGGCTCCTCGCCATGACCAAGACCCTGAAGATCGACTTCGTCTCCGACGTGGTCTGCCCCTGGTGCGCGGTCGGCCTGGGCGGGCTGGAGACGGCGCTGGACGCCCTCAAGAGCGAGGGGATCGGCGCCGACATCGCCTTTCAGCCCTTCGAACTGAACCCCCAGATCGCGCCCGAGGGCGAGAACATCGTCGAACATATCGGCCGCAAATACGGCGCCAGCCCGGAACAGTCGGCCGCCAACCGCGCCATGATCCGCGAGCGGGCCGCCGAGGTCGGCTTCGACATGCGCATGACCGACGACAGCCGCATCTGGAACACCTTCGACGCCCACCGCCTGCTGCACTGGGCCCACGAGACGGCCCCTGAGAAGCAGAAGGCGCTGAAACAGGCCCTGTTCACGGCCCATTTCACCGAGAACCGCAACCTGACCGACGCCGGCGTCCTGACCAGCGCCGCCGAGGCCGCCGGGCTGGACCGGGCCGAGGCGGGCGAGGTCCTGGCCTCGGGCCGCTACGCCCAGGCCGTGCGCGCGGCCGAGGACCTGTGGCGGTCGCGCGGCATCAGCTCGGTCCCGGCCGTGGTGGTCGAGGGCAAATATCTGATCAGCGGCGGCCAGCCGGCCCAGGTGTTCGAAGAGGCGCTGAGGAAGATCGCGTCGGAGGTGTGAGGGGAGGGGGATTGGTGAGTCGTGATTGGTGATTGGTGAGCGCAGATCTTGCGCCGGTGCATCGCCCCGCTCGCCCCTTGCTCGCTAATCACCCCTCGCCAGTCACGATTCACCCCTCACGCCTTCGCTCACGCGCACGCCTCACCCGCCCCGATCACGGCGGCCCGGTTTCAGACTCTCCCTGCGAAAAAACACCGTCTGAATCGTCTAATTCGTCTGAAATCCCGGCCGGCTCCAGGTCGTCCAGCGCGTCGATCCGGGCCATCAGGGCGTCGCGGCCGGCGTAGTCGCCGGGCGTCAGGGCGGCGGCTTCCTGGGCGATGACGCAGATCTGCTGGGCGAGGGCTTCGGCGCGCGCGGCGAGGTCGGGTTCCTTCGGGGCGGGCGGCGGCGCTTCCGGCGTGGGGGGCGCAGGCGGCGGGGCCGGCGACACATCCCGGGCCAGGGCCGTCAGCCCCAGGTGCAGGCGCATCCAGCGCGCCGCCTCGACGGCGCGGCCGGCCTCCAGCGCGCGGTTCAGCCGCATCCGGGCCAGATCGGCCATCCGGCCATAGTCGGCCGGGCCGTCCGCCGCCGCCTCGTCCGGGTCCAGCGGATCATAGGGGGGATCGACCTGGTCCATGCGCCGCCAGCCCTTGTCCCGGGCGCGCAGGCGGAAGGTGCTGACCCCCATGCCGTAGCGGGCGCTGACCGTCTCGGCCGTGTCGCCGGCCAGATAGTCGTCGCGCGCCGCCGCCCACGCCTGGTCCGAGGCCCGGCGATAGCCGCCGCCCCGGTCATAGGGATCGCGCACGGGCCGCCCGTCATACAGCGGCCGCGTCGTGTGCGACGCCTCATCCTGCGGCGCCTCATCCCAGGACGACTTATCCCAGGACGGCCGGCCCGGCGGATCGACGAAGTCCTCGTTGGTCAGACGTCGGTCGAAATAGCCGCCCCCGCCCCCGCCGTCGCTCTCGCCATAGCCCCCGCCCTCGCCCTCGTCCCCATAGGGCCGGCGTCCCTCGATCCCATCCATACGCCCCTCCCGGGCCGATCCGCCCCGGAACGGGACCGGGGGATTATACGGCGGCGGGAAACCGTGCTGGGTAGATTGGCGCGTGAGCCGGAAAAGCTGAATATATTCAGAGGTCGGAACGACGGAATTAGGAGCGCAAAGGGGTGATCCCGCCTTCGTGACTCTCGGGCCGCCTCCCTTGCTTTCGTCATTCCGGGCGAAGGGCCGCTTGGCCCGCAGACCCGGAACCCAGCGGCGCGCGAGAGCGCGAACCTGTCGAGGATTCGATCTTCGGACATTCTGCGGCGGATGGATTTCGCCTTCGGCGCCGCTGGTTTCCGGGTCTCCGCTGCGCTGCGCCCGGAATGACGAAAGGAGGATTAGGCCCGTTTCTTCCGGGGCACGGCCGGAACGTCGGCGGCGGTGACCAGATGCCCCTTCCAGCCGGGCGGCGGCAGGAACTTGCCGGACTGTTCCTCGCGCGTGCCGTGCTTGGCGACCCAGGCGGCGCGTTTGCCCGCCTTCAGGATGGTTTCGTGATCGAAAAGCGGCTTGTTCATCGCGGTCCCCAATCTAGCAGTTCGAGCACCTCGCCGCCACTGGCGTAGATCCGCCAGTCGTCGGCCAGCGGCTTGTAGGTCGTCTCCAGGTACTGGAGGCTGAGCGGATAGCGACGGCGCAATGTCTCCTCGGGGATGCCGTGGCCGCCGCGTTCGACCCGATGCGCCACGCGAGCGATGGAGGCCTCGACCGAGGGCAGGCGCAGATAGATCAGTTCGAACCTGTATCCGGCGACCTTCCAGTCGCGGATGCGGCGGGCGTGGGTGCGCGTGGCCAGGGTGGTTTCCAGCACCACATCGGCGCTGGCGGCGATCAGGTCCTCCAACCGTTCCAGCACCAGCCGCCCAGCGGCCAGATCGCGACCCGAACCGGGAGCCAGGGGCCGCGCCACCTCGTCAGGATTGACGAACTGGAAGGTCTCGGCCCGTTCCCGCAGGAACTGGTTGATGAAGGTGGTCTTGCCGGCGCCGTTAGGTCCGGCGAGGAGGACGAGGGTGGGCATAGGGCCGCGAACCCCTGAAACTATGGCCGGACGGAATAGCCGTCCGTGGGGGAGACCCAGATCACCGGCTGATTCAGGTCGGGGCGGGGGTGGCCGTCGATGACGGCCTCGGCCAGCCAGCCCTCGCCCTGGGGCGCATAGCGGGTGCAGGCTTCCGTCCCCAGTTGGGCGAAGGCGGTGCTCACCTGACCCCGGATCATCTCTGCCGTCTGGGGGTCTGCCGGCTGGCCTTCGATGGTGAAGACGGCGTCTTCGAGCCCGGTCAGCGGCCCGCAGACGGCGCCGTCGCGGACCACGACAGGGGATTGGTCCCGCATGACGATGAGCGGCGAGGGGTTCAGCATCACCTCGGCCTGGTTCGAAATCGTTCCGTCCGCCGCGAAGGTGTAACCCGCCAGGGCGGCACAGGTCTTTCGCGCTGGATCGGGCGAATGGCACTGCAACTGACCCTCGCGCGCCGGACCCAGTGGGTCGGCGGGTTGCAGTGGGCCGGCTGCGGCGAAAGCGAGGGTAAGGGCGAGCGTGATCATGGGGTCAGGCTACGCCGTTCGGAGGCGGGCGGCGAGGGCTTGCTGCGCTGGGGTGGTCAGAGCGCGTGGCCTCCCTTCCTTTCGTCATCCTCCGGGCCGCGCAGCGGAACCGGGGGACCCAGCGGCGCCGAAGGCGAAATCCGTCCGCCGTATACTGTCTGAACACCGAGTCCGCGACAGGTTCGCGCTCACGCGCGCCGCTGGGTCCCCCGGTCTGCGCCGCGAAGGCGCGGCTTGCCGGAGGATGACGAAAGGAGAGGATCACGCCCCCGCGTCTGGGTTCACGAACCAAAATGCCTCCGCCCGCTGACGCAGGAAGCGGTTGATGAAGGTGGTCTTTCCGGCCCCGCTGGGTCCGGCGAGAAGGACGAGGGTGGCATGCGTTTACGTTGGGCCGGAAATGGCGAAGCGCGCCTTCCACTTTCTAGGACAGCAAACGTATAGAAGAGGTTCTCGCTATCCTAACCTGGTTTCTAAACAACATTGTTGAGCGCTTCGGACACGCGTCCGTGGTTCACTCCAAAATGTTCCGCAATGTCTTGTTGATGAGCGCGAGGGTTAGCGCGCGCGTAATCTCGAATTTCTTGGGCCAGTTCGGGGGTCAGCTTCGGGCTTCGAACGGGTGCTCGCGCTTTGGCAGGAGGGTTTCGATACATCTCGTCTGCAAGTTCCCGGAGCTCGTCCATATTATGCTGGACAGCCAGTTCACGGAGACGCTCGCGGATTTCTGGTATGCTACGCTTATTCGACGCCATAGATGCACCCTTCCACAACCTCAGAGCAGCGAGGGCTGTCTGGAGTTGTAATCGTTAAGCTTCTCAAGTTGTCTTCTGCAAGGGGGAATCCACACCACACGCGGATCATCTACTCGGTCATGTTCCCAGACCAACCAAGCATATCCCGTCGCGGTTGACGCCTTCTCGTCCAATCTGCCTTTGACCATTGGCACTCGTTCGACGAACTGCGCGAACTTGGTTGGAGGATTGGCCTGAAACAGCCGATTGTATCGCCCAACACTTTCCAAAAAAACGGTGCGCACAAGCATAGCGACGCCCTTGCGCGCTACATCAAACGACCGGTGTACAAAATCTTCTGCTAATCGAAACGGGGGGTTTGTTATTACCCAGTCAACCGCATTCGTCTCGTAAGGGTACGACAGAAAGTCTCGCACTGGCGCATATCCATAGTCGTATGCGTCCGAGCAGCGGACTTCGCCAAAATACTCTTTTAGCACCTTAGCCATGTGCCCAGCTCCACATGCCGGCTCCAAGCAGGTCAGCGTTTGTAGGTCGTTCGTTCCAATCACATGCTCGAGTAGCGCCCGCGTTGCCCAGGGAGGTGTAGGGAAGTCGTCGGGACTGTCTGCAGCTTCTACGCGTTGCGACATGACCGCATGGGATGTATTTTGCATTTGGAACTCACAGGCCTCTAACAGGCCTCTAGCGCGCAAATAACTGCGCCGATTTGGTTGACGCGCTGTTAACCATGCCTTGTGGTGGATTTGGGTCGCTAGACCTTCACCTCCACCACCCCGCCCCCCGCGCGGAACTTCGCGCTCATCTCCGCCATCCCGGCCTCCGCATCCGCCAAGCTCGCCCCCGCATCATTCTGCGCCATCGCATCGCGGCGGATGTCCTGGCTGATCTTCATGCTGCAGAATTTCGGGCCGCACATGGAGCAGAAGTGGGCGGTCTTGTGGGCTTCCTTCGGCAGGGTGGCGTCGTGGTATTTGCGGGCGGTTTCGGGGTCTAGGCCCAGGTTGAACTGGTCCTCCCAGCGGAACTCGAACCGGGCGCGCGACAGGGCGTCGTCATGGAGCCGGGCGGCGGGGTGGCCTTTGGCCAGGTCGGCGGCGTGGGCGGCGATCTTGTAGGTGATGACGCCGTCCTTGACGTCCTGACGATCCGGCAGGCCCAGATGCTCCTTGGGCGTGACGTAGCAGAGCATGGCCGTGCCGAACCAGCCGATCATGGCCGCCCCGATGGCGCTGGTGATGTGGTCATAGCCGGGGGCGATGTCGGTGGTCAGCGGGCCAAGCGTATAGAAGGGCGCCTCGTGGCAGTGTTTCAGCTGCTCATCCATGTTCGCCTTGATCTTGTGCATCGGCACATGGCCGGGGCCTTCGATCATCACCTGGCAGCCCTTGGCCCAGGCGATCTTGGTCAGTTCGCCCAGGGTGCGCAGCTCGGCGAACTGGGCCTCGTCATTGGCGTCGGCGATCGAGCCGGGGCGCAGACCGTCGCCCAGGCTGAAGCTGACGTCATAGGCCCGCATGATGTCGCAGATGTCCTCGAAATGCTCGTAGAGGAAGCTCTCCTTGTGGTGGGCCAGGCACCACTTCGCCATGATGGAGCCGCCGCGCGAGACGATGCCGGTGACGCGTTTCGCCGTCATCGGCACGAAGGGCAGGCGCACCCCGGCGTGGATGGTGAAATAGTCCACGCCCTGTTCCGCCTGTTCGATCAGGGTGTCGCGGAACACCTCCCAGGTCAGGTCCTCGGCTATGCCGTTCACCTTCTCCAGCGCCTGATAGATGGGCACGGTGCCGATGGGGACGGACGAGTTGCGGATGATCCAGTCGCGGATGTTGTGGATGTTGCGGCCGGTCGACAGGTCCATGACATTGTCGGCGCCCCAGCGGGTGGCCCAGACCAGTTTGTCGACCTCGTCGTCCACCGACGACAGGACGGCGGAGTTGCCGATGTTGGCGTTGATCTTCACCAGGAAGTTGCGGCCGATGATCATCGGCTCGACCTCGGGGTGGTTGATGTTGTGCGGGATGATGGCGCGGCCGCGCGCGATCTCGGAGCGCACGAACTCGGGGGTGACGAAGTCGGGGATGGAGGCGCCGAAGTCCTCGCCGTCGCGCTCCAGTGGCGAGTGGCGAGTGGCGAGTGGCGAGGAGGAAGAGGGGACAGGGACCGTCGTACCGTCGGCCAGGGTGATGGTGGAGGCGACGTCACTCGCCACTCGCCACTCGCCACTCGCCACTCCCCTGCGCAGGTTCTCGCGGATGGCGACATATTCCATCTCGGGCGTGATGATCCCGGCCTGGGCGTATTCGTACTGGGTGACGGGGCGGCCGGGCACGCCCTTGAAGACGCGGTGGTGCGAGGTGTCGAACCGGGGGGCCAGGTTCTTGCCGCTGGCGTGGCCGTTGTCCTCGGGCTTGACCTCGCGCGGCTCAGCGACGGGGGCGATGTCGCCGCGATCCAGTTGCCACGACGACTTCACGTGCGGCAGGCCGCGCTTGATGTCGATGGTCACGGTCGGGTCGGTGTAGGGGCCGGAGGAGTCATAGATGGTCACCGGCGGCTCATTGGCCGATGGATGGACGGCGACCTCGCGGAAGGGGACGCGGATGTCGGGGTAAAGCTCGCCGGCGACATAGACCTTGCGGCTGCCGGCGCGTTCGCCGGTGGGGATGGCGCCGGTCTCCTTCATCACCTGCTCGCGCGCGTCCTTGAGGGCGAGCTCGACGTTCGGCTCTTCAGGCAGGACGGGCGGGGTGACTTGGATGTTCATGGCGGCCTCAAACGGTTTGAGGTCCGCCGACGTCGGGCGCGAGGGTCCTGTAACGGGGACCGGAAAGCGTACTCATCCCTTCGCCGGCATGACCCGGATCAGGTTCGACGGGTCAGAGGAGAAACCTCTATCTCAGCCGCTCGATTGCGACCCCCCGGAGAACGAGGCTCAGGGTGACGCCGGGGGAGGCGGACGTCAAGCGGGCGCAAGCGTGGCTGGAAAAGGCGTCGGATTCGCGTGGGATAAGCGGTGAAACGGACTTGCCCGCCGGCGTCCGGAGCGTCAAACGAGGGATGTGTCTATCCAATCCCTGATCATCGATTGCGACCCCGGCGTGGATGACGCCGTGGCGCTGTTCCTGGCCTTTGCGGCGGCCGAGCCGACGCTGCTGGCCGTCACCACCGTGGGCGGCAACGTCCCCGCCCACTTGACCCAGCGCAACGCCCGGATGGTGCGCCAGATCGCCGGCCGTGAAGACGTGCCGGTGTTCGGCGGCGCCGAACGGCCGCTGAAACGCCCCCCGGCGGGCGCGGGCGACTTCCACGGGCCGGAGGGGCTGGGCGACCTGGAGCCCTTCGCGCCGACCGGCATCATCGGCGACGGACCCGCCGCCAACGCCATCGTCGACCTGGTGATGAAACGCCCGGCCGGATCGGTCGCCGTCGCCGTCCTGGGGCCGATGACCAACCTGGCCCTGGCGATGAAGCGCGAACGGCGGCTGGCCGAGCATCTGGGGCCGGTCGTGGTCATGGGCGGGGCGCGGTCGGAGGGCGGCAACATCACCGCCTCGGCCGAGTTCAACATCTGGGCCGACCCGGACGCGGCGGCGGTGGTGTTCGGCTCGGGCTGCGAGGTGATCGCCTTCGGCCTGGACGCGACCCATCAGGTGCGGGCCACCGAGGCCCGGATCCGCGCCGTCGAGACGATCCACACCGACCCTGCCCGCACCGTCGCCGCCCTGCTGCGCTTCTCGCAGCGGACCGAACGGCAGGTCGTGGGATCGGACGCCCCGCCCCTGCACGACCCCTGTCCCATCGCCTGGCTGATGAAGCCGGACCTGTTCACCCTGAAACCCTGCCGGATCGAGGTCGAGACGGGCTCGGACCTGACGCGCGGCCATACGGCGGTGGAGTTCCGCGTCGATCCCGCCACGGCGCGGCACCGCTGGGCGGTGGCGGCGGACGGGCAGGGGGTGTTCGACCTGCTGACCGAGACGCTGAAGGCGAAATGATGCGGATCACCGTCGTCGGCTCGATCAACCTGGACCTGGTCGCGACGGCGCCCCGGCTTCCGGCGCCGGGCGAGACGGTGACGGGGGCCAGCCTGGCCCGTTATCCGGGCGGCAAGGGCGCCAACCAGGCCTACGCCGCCGAGAAACTGGGCGCCGAGGTCAGCCTGATCGGCCGGGTCGGCAACGACTCCCTGGCCGGCGAGGCCCTGGCCCTGATGTCGGACCTGGGCGTCGATCTGGCGGGGGTCGAGACGGATGTGGCGGCGCCGACCGGCGTCGCCCTGATCGCCGTCGATCCGACGGGCGAGAACCAGATCGTGGTCGCGGCCGGCGCCAATCATATGGTCACGCCGGAGCAGTTGCCCCAGCGGATCGAGGGCGCCCTGATCGTCCAGCTGGAGCTGCCGGTCGAGACGGTCGAGGCGGCGGTGGGCCGGGCCACAGGCTTCGTCTGCGCCAATCTGGCGCCCGCCCAGCCGGTGTCGGAAATGCTGCTGCGCCGCGCCGACCTGATCGTCGTCAACGAGACCGAGGCCGCCTTCTACGGCGACGGCCTGCACCGGGGCGGCGGCCGGGTGGTGGTGACCAAGGGCGCCAGGGGCGCGGCGATGTACCAGCGCGGCGTCGAAATGGCCTGGGCGACCCCGCCGACCGTCGAGGCGGTCGACGCCACCGGCGCTGGCGACGCCTTCGTCGCGGCCATCACCGTGGCCCTGCTGGAAGGCATGGAGCCGACGCAGGCCCTGCGCTTCGCCTGCGCGGCGGGAGCGGTCGCAGCCACGCGCGCGGGGGCTCAGCCGTCGGCGCCGGAGCGGGGCGATGTTGAGGCGCTGCTGGCGGGTTGACAGCAACCCGATAGTGTCGCCAGGATTGCACCTGGCGGTTGTGTGTGGGGCGCTTATGCTGACGCGGCGATTTCTGGGTCTGTCGCTGATGGCGACGGCGGTCATGGCGGGACGAAGCGCGGCGGGGCAGGAGCGACTGACGGCGAGCGATCAGTATCAGGCCGAGGGCCGCTATCTGCCCCTCTATCTGGAACTGAAGGCCCAGGTCGAAGCCGGTGATGAGAATGCGCGCTTCTTTCTGCCCTGGTTCGCCGCCTTCGTCGGAGACGAGGCGACTGCGGTCGGGTTTGACGAGCGGACGCGGTCCCCCGACCGGCCGATGCCCGATCTGGCCGACGCCGAGGCCGAAGACGCTCTGGAGGCTATTGTTCGGGCGGCGGCGGACAGGCAGATCGTCATCCTGAACGAGGCGCACAACGTCTCGGGCCATCGCGGCTTTGCGGCGCGGGTGATGCGCGCCTTGCGTCCGCTGGGCTTCGACACCTTCGCGGCCGAGACCTTCGGCAGGATCGACTCCTATCGGACCGGCGCGCCCTTTCATCAGGGGCTGGGCTATTACATCGCCGACCCCGTCTATGCCGAGACGGTGCGCGAAGCGGCGGCCCTGGGCTATGTGTTCGCCGACTATGAGCAGCGGCCGGACCAGCAGCCGCCCGCCGAGGCCGACATGGATGCGCGCACGACCGCGCGGGAGGTCGCCCAGGCCAGGAATCTGATCGAAAATGTGCTGAAGCCGCGCCCCGACGCGCGGATCTTCGTCCTGTGCGGCTACAGTCACGCCATGGAGATCGAGGGGCTGGGCGGGCTGTGGTTCGCCGGCCAGCTGAAGGCGGCGACGGGGATCGACCCCCTGACCATCGAACAGTCGGGCCACTGGCCCGCGACCCGGCCTGAAGCGGATACGGCGGAGGTCGCCGCCGTATTGAAGCGGTTCGCACCGACGCGACCGATCGCGGTGTCACGCGCCGGACGGGCTTTCTCCGACAGGATTTTTGACGGCAAGGTCGATCTGAGCGTCTTTCATCCGCGCCTGCCCAAGGTCGCCGGGCGTCCGGGCTGGCTGGCGGCGGATCCGGCGCGCAAGGCCGTCGAAGTTTCGGTTCCGGCGTTCGAGGGACCGGCCCTGGTGCAGGCCCTGCATAGGGGCGAAGGGGCGGTGATCCCGGCCGATCATCTTTTGCTGGAGCCGGGACAGGCGCGGGCGACGCTGCTGCTTCGGCCGGGCGTCTATTTCCTGCGGCTGGAGACGACGCGGGGGATCGAGCCGGCGTTCGGGATGGTGACGGTCTGAGAGGGGCGTGTCGCGCGAGGGCCCGCTGAAGCCCGGAGCGTCGTCGCGCCCAAGCTGTGCTGTACCGGGTGTAACGTTTTTGACACAAATTTGTCCAGGCCGTTCGTAAGCCTATTGCAGTCGGGAAATAATACGGCACGGTGGCTCCCAGGATTTTGAGGGGAGTGCACGGCATGATTGAACGTATCGGGATGGGGCGGCGGCGCTGGTTGGCGACGGCGTCGGTGATCGGGCTGATCGCGGCGGCGGGGACGGCGGCGGCGGAGGTGCCCAATGACAACTTCAGCCCGAACGCGCCGCCGGTCCTGGCCGACCCCGATGCGATCAACGGCATCGGCAACATCATCGTCGACACCGGCGGCGGCTCGGTGGGGGTCTGCACCGGCAGCCTGATCAATCCGCGCACGGTGCTGTTCGCGGCCCACTGCGTCAACGACCTCCCCGACGTCGCCTACGGATCCCAGGGCCAGGGCAGACCGATCAGCATCGGGTTCAAGGGCGACGCCTTCGACGGCATCCTGAACTGGATCACCAGCGGCGACTACGCCACCAGCTATATCGACCAGCACTACAACATGAGCCGGGTCTTCTATGATCCCCGCTCGCTGGAGGACGCCCAGGGCGGCGGCTTCTATGAGGGCGATGTCGCCATCGGCGTGCTGGATTCGCCGGCCAAGGGCGTGCCGACCTGGGCCATGCTGTTCTCGCCCCTGACCGGCGACGAGGACCGGCACGTGATCACCGGCGGATACGGCCGCAGCGGGACGGGGTCCCTGGGTTCGGTTCAGGGGATCGACTTCCGCCGTCGGGCCGCCGAGAACATGATCGGCGCCCTGACGTCGCTGGACGACATCAACCTGTTCCTGTTCGGCGACGGCGCCCAGGGCGGGCTGAGCCAGAACCTCTATATGGTCGATTTCGACGATCCGGCCGGGACCGCGACCTTCGACTTCAACATCTTCGGCGACGACGTCGCGCTGGAGAACGAAGGCATGACGGCGGGGGGCGACTCGGGCGGTCCCCTGATCCTGGATCGGGCCTTCGACACGCCGGTGGTCGTGGGCGTCCTGTCGCTGGGATCGCGCTATTTCACCGGCCAGGGGGCGGCCAGCTACGGCACGACCGCGGGCTATCAGCCCCTGTATCTGTTCACCGACTGGATCGTCGCCAACAACCCCTACAAATACGTCACCACGACCGGCGGGAACGGCGACTGGTTCGATCCGACCCACTGGGTCCAGATGATGGATCCGAACTACAAGATTATCGACGCCAACGGCAATCTGGTCACGGGCCTGCCCGCCACGCCGGCCGAGGGCGTGGATTCGCGCGGCGGCGAATGGGGCAGCATCTGCTTCTTCGGCGATTGCGTCGATGCGGGGGAACTGGCCGACTACAACCATGACCGCGAGGACGGCTTGAGCGGCGGCGCTCAGCCGGTCAAGGCCGAGGTGACCGGCGGCCGCACGATCGTCGATATGAGCGGGATCGTCGCGGGCGGGGCCGGCGGGGCGGCCGGCAGTTCGCGCGGTCAGACCGCCTCCGGACTGGCGGTGCGGCACGAAGCCTCGGCGGTGGGCACGGCGCCGGGCGCGACCCTGCCGTTCGAGATCGTTCCGGGCGGACCGGGTTCGACGAATTTCGTGCCGTTCAACGTCCAGGGCGATGTGCTGGCCGGCGAGAAGCCGCTGTTCTACGACGTCAACCTGATGTCGGCGGGAACGACGACGCTGAACGCCCCCGCCGTCATCGACCGGTTGACCATCGGGACCAGCGGCGCGGTGCTGAACATCGGCGCGGACGGCCTGTTGTTCGCCCAGAACGACGTCGGCGTCTGGGCCGGTCAGCTGAACGTGGACGGCGCGCTGCTGACCTTTGAAATGCTGCTGGCGGGCGGGGTTCTGAGCGGTTCGGGCGTAGTCGATTCCACGGTCCTGACCTCGGCCATGGGCTCGATCGCCCCGGGCGGGCAGGGCGAGATCGGCGAACTGACCCTGTTGAGCGATCTGGTGCTGGCGTCGGGCTCGCGCCTGTTCATCGACATCGGCGGGGATCAATCCGACCGTCTGACGGTTCTGGCCGACAGTTTCGAGGGCACGGCCGGCGTGGCCTCGCTGGGCGGGCTGCTGGGGCTCAACTTCGTCAGCGCGCCGAAGTTCGGCCAGACCTATACGGTGCTGACGGCCCAGGGCGGGCTGGACGGCGAATTCGACGCCGTCACCGACATCTCGGGCGTGCTGTATCCGGTGCTGGACTACACCACGACCAGCGTGGAGGTGGAGATCGAGGCGGGGTCCTATCTGGACTTCATCAACCCGAACTCGCGCGCCCAACGCACCGTCGGCGGGATGCTGGATGCGGCGCGGGCCACGGATTATGCGGCCCTGGGCGACATCTACGCCCAGACGGACCTGCTGGAAGGCGAGGCCCTGGAGGTCGGGCTGGAGAGCCTGTCGCCTTTCGCCGCCCACTCCGGCGTGACCCTGCTGTCGGCCCAGACCGAGGCTCTGCGCGGCGTGGTGGACGGACGGATCGCGCGGGATCGCTCGGGCGGGGCGAGCGAAGGCCTGACCCTGATCGGGTCGGGCGTGGAGGTCGCGTCGCTGGATCCGGCGGCGACGGCCGCAGCGGCCGGCATGGCGACCCGCCAGGCCCAGGAACGGGCGCGCTGGGGCGGATGGAAACAGGGGGTTTCGGCCTATTTCGGCGCCGGCGCCATCGAGGGCGAGGCGGGCCAGTTGCGCGGAACCCTGGCGGACAGCCGCAGCGACGACCAGAGCGCCTGGTATGTCGTCGGCGGCCTGGAACGGACCATCGACGCCCTGACCGTGGGGGCCAGCCTGGCCTATGCCGAGGGCGAGTCCGACTTCGCCGAGGGGATCAGCACGGCCGACAGCCGTCAGGTTCAGGCGACCCTCTATGGGGCGGTGGACCTGGCGTACGGCGCCTATCTGGGGGCCAAGATCGGTTATGGCGCGGCGGATCTGGACACCGAACGGGCCTTCGCCATCGGCGGCGCCAGTTTCCGCGCCGACGGGGAGACGGACGGCAAGGTGGTCAGCGGCGGGGCCGAACTGGGCTTCAACCTGACGCGCGGCGGGCTCAAGCTGCAGCCGAACATCGGGCTGAACGCCTATTCGGTCGATCTGGACGCCTATCAGGAGACGGGCGGGGTCGCGGCCCTGAGCGTCGCCGACCAGTCGTTCGATTCGCTGCAGCACCATATCGGGCTGCGGGTCGGCGGCGAGACAAGTCGCGGCCGCTGGAGCATCAAGCCGGCGCTGGACGTGCGCTGGGTGCATGAGCTGGCGGGCGACACCCGCAATGTCGAGGCCGCCTTCGTCGCGGCCGACGGCTTCGGCGGGGTCTTCGCCGGCGCCAGCAATGACAGCGAATGGGCCGAGATCGGCGGTTCGGTCGCCATCGAGGGCGACCGGTTCGGCGTGACGCTGAAGGCCGCCTCGATGGTCGATCGCGAGGATCTGGACTACCAGACCTACAACGCCACGGTGACGATGAAGTTCTGATCCACCGGGTCGGGACGTGGAGACGGCGGCCCCGGCGGGGTCGCCGTTTTCGTTGAGCGGTCCATCGGGCCAGTAGAGCGACTGTGACAGTGTAACGTCAAAACGGCTTGGCGCCGCGCGTCGGGTGTCGTTAGGTCTCACGCTTGTAACTCGTGGGGGATTTCGGATGATGATGCGTGTTCGTGGGGCCGGCCTTGCGCTGGTGGCGGTGTTGATGGCCTCGACGGCGAGCGGGGCGCTGGCCCAGGGCGCCGCCGATCCGGCGGTTTCGGTCTATAAGCAGCCGCCGTCGCCGATCGCCGACATCCTGGACGCCAAGCCGACGCCGGCGCCGATGCTGAGCCCGGATCGCAAGACCCTGGTGCTGCTGGACCGGTCCAACCTGCCCAGCATCAAGGCGCTGGCCGAGCCGATGCTGCGGCTGGCGGGGACGCGGATCAATCCGCGCAACAACGGCATGGCCGAGAGCCGGGTGTCCTGGCTGATCGGGCTGAGCCTGCAGGCGGTGGACGGGGGACCGGCGCGGGTCGTGGCCCTGCCGGCCGAGGCGCGGTTCACGGCGCCGCGTTTTTCGCCCGACGCCAAGAGCCTGGCCTTCGTGCTGGACCGGCCGACGGGGCTGGAGCTGTGGGTCGTGGACGTGGCGACGGCGCGGGCGCGGAAACTGACCGAGCCGGTGGTCAATATGACGGGCGGGACGGGCTATGAGTGGCTGCCCGACAGCTCGGGCCTGCTGGTCGAGGCGGTTCCGGCCGGGCGGGGGCCGGCGCCCGATGTGACGACGGCGCCTACGGGGCCGAACATCGAGGAGACGGCCGGGCGCGTGGCGCCGGTGCGGACCTATCAGGACCTGCTGTCGAACCCCGGCGACGAGGCCCTGTTCGACCACTATTTCACGTCGCAGCTGACCCTGGTTCCGCTGAAAGGACGTGTACGGACGATTGGGGCGCCGGCCGTCTATCTGGACAGCGCCGCATCACCGGACGGGAAATACATCCTGCACGAGATCGCCAAGCGGCCTTACTCCTATGCGGTGCCGGACGACCTGTTCCCCACCGAGATCGTGGTGACGGACCTGAACGGGCGGGTGGTGCGCACCGTCGCCGATCTGCCGTTGCGGGACGATGTGCCCACCGCGTTTGACGCCGTGGCGCCGGGGCCGCGATCGGTGGGCTGGCGGGCCGATGCGCCGGCGACCCTGACCTGGGTCGAGGCCCTGGACGGCGGCGACCTCAAGCGCGAGGTGGAGTTCCGCGACCGGGTCTTCATGCAGGCCGCGCCCTTCACGGCCGAGCCGGTCAAGCTGATCGACCTGAAGGAACGGTTCGGCGGGATCGTGTGGGGCAGGGACGACCTGGCTGTGGTCAACAGCCGCTGGTTCAACACCCGGCACGAGACGCGGTTCGTGGTCGATCCGTCGAACCCCGGCGAGGGGCGGGTGCTGCTGGAGCGGAACTATCAGGCGCGCTACGACGATCCGGGCCAGCCGGTGACCCAGCCCAATGCGGCGGGCCGGTCGGTGATCCGGTTCGATCCCCAGGGACGCATCCTGATGTCGGGGGCCGGGGCGACGCCGCGGGGCGCCTTCCCCTTCCTGGCGGCCATGGACCCGGCGACGGGGCGCAGCGAGCGGCTATGGACCTCGGCCGACACGGACTATGAGGCGGTGGTCGGCTTCCTGGACGCGGACGGCAAGCGGGTGGTGACCCAGCGCGAGACGCGGCTGGATCCGCCGAATCTGCAGATTCGCGACCTGACGACGGGCCAGACCACGCAACTGACCCAGTTCCCCGATCCGGCGCCGCAGCTGGCGGGGGCGACGCGCCAGCTGGTGACCTATGAGCGGGCGGACGGGGTCAAACTGTCGGGGACCCTGTATCTGCCCGCTGGCTACGACAAGGATCGCGACGGGCCCCTGCCGATGCTGATGTGGGCCTATCCGGCCGAGTTCACCGATGCGGCGGTGGCGGGCCAGACGGTGGATGTGCAGAACCGCTTCGTGCGGCCGGGCGGGTCCAGCCACCTGTTCCTGCTGACCCAGGGCTATGCGATCTTCGACAACCCCTCCATGCCCATCATCGGCAAGGACGGGGCCGAGCCGAACGACACCTATGTCGAACAACTGGTCGCCGACGCGAAAGCCGCGGTCGATGCGGTGGTCGGCATGGGGGTGGCGGATCGCGACCGGATCGCGGTCGGGGGCCACAGCTACGGCGCCTTCATGACCGCCAACCTGCTGGCGCACAGCGACCTGTTCCGCACCGGCATCGCGCGGTCGGGCGCCTATAACCGCACCCTGACGCCGTTCGGCTTCCAGTCCGAGCAGCGCAACTATTGGGAGGCGACCGAGGTCTATACCGAGATGTCGCCCTTCACCTATGCGAACAGGCTGAACGAGCCGATCCTGCTGATCCATGGCGAGGCGGACGACAATTCGGGCACCTTCCCGGTCCAGTCCGAGCGGTTCTATGCGGCGCTGAAGGGGCTGGGGGCGACGGCGCGTTACGTCACCCTGCCGCTGGAGGCGCACGGCTATCGGGCGCGGGAATCGGTGGGCCATACCCTGTGGGAGATGACCCGCTGGATGGACCAGTATGTGAAGAACGCCCCGCCGCGCGCGGCGGAGTGACTTCAGGGCTGGTGGTCACGGCCTGACCACCAGCCGCACCACCTCGCCGGCGTGCAGGCGGTCGAAGCCGGCGTTGATGTCGTCGAGCGGGATGACGCCGCTCATCAGACGGTCCACCGGCAGGCGGCCCTGGCGGTAGAGGGCGACGTAGCGGGGGATGTCGCGGCTGGGGACACAGGTTCCGATATAGGAGCCCTTCAGGGTGCGCTCCTCGCCCACCAGGGAGACGATGTTGACGGCCAGGGCCGCCTCGGGCGGGGGCAGGCCGGCGGTGACCGTGGTTCCGCCGCGTCGGGTCATCTTCCAGGCGGCGTCGAGGGCGCGGGCCGAGCCGGCCATTTCGAAGGCGAAGTCGGCGCCGCCGTTCGTCAGGGCGCGGACCTGATCGACGGCGTCCGGGGCGGCGCCGTTGACGGTCTGGACCAAGCCTGAAGTGGCGCCGAGGGTGCGGGCCAGGGCCAGCTTGTCCTCCGACAGATCGACGGCGACGACGGGGGAGGCGCCGGAGGCGAGGGCGCCGAGGACGCTGGACAGGCCGACGCCGCCCAGGCCGATGACGACGACGCTCTGGCCCGCCTTGACCCCTGCGGTGTTCACCACGGCGCCGACGCCGGTCAGGACGGCGCAGCCGAACAGGGCCGCCTCCTCGAACGACAGGTCGGGATCGATCCGGACCAGGGACCGGCGCGAGACGACGGCGCGTTCGGCGAAGGCGGAGCAGCCGAGGTGATGATTGACCGGTTCGCCCTCGCGGAAGAGGCGGCGGGCGCCGGACAGCAGTTCGCCCTTGCCGTTGGCGGCGGCGCCCGGCTCGCACAGGGCGGGACGGCCGCCGGCGCACGGGTCGCAATGGCCGCAGGACGGCATGAAGACCATGACGACGTGGTCGCCGATGCTGAGGTCCGTGACGCCGTCGCCCAGGGCCTCGACCACGCCTGCGGCCTCATGCCCCAGGGCCATGGGCAGGGGGCGGGGACGGTCGCCGTTGATGACGCTGAGGTCCGAGTGGCACAGGCCTGCGGCCTTGATCGCGACCAGAACCTCGCCGGGGCCGGGCGGGTCCAGCGTCACGGTCTCGACGGAGAGTGGCCTGCTGTCGGCGTAGGGGGGCGCGGCGCCCATGGCGGACAGAACGGCAGCGCGGGTGGTGATGCTCATGGGTCAAGCCTTCGTCATCGATGCGCTATCGATAGGCGCTTGACGCAAGGGCGTCCAAGCCCGAGCCTCGCATCGAGAGCGACGCCGAATGTCGCCCAGGAGGAAGACCACAATGCCGAAGACGGAACTGGGCCCCTTGGCCGAACGCGCGACCTACAAGGCGTTTCACATGGTCTCGACGCGCTGGGCCGACAACGACCAGTACGGCCATATCAACAACGCCAAATTCTACGAGTTCGTGGACTCGGCGGTGAACGCCCATCTGATGATCGCCAACGCCCTGGACGAGTCCATCGGCCTGGTGGTGGACAGCGGCTGCCAATACACCTCGGCGCTGAAGTTTCCCGATGTGATCGAGGTCGGGATCAAGGTGGACCGGATCGGCACCTCCAGCGTCAGCTATGGCTTCGCCGTGTTCAAGCGCAGCGCCGACGTGCCCGCCGCCGTCGGCCATTTCGTCCACGTTTACGTGGACGCCGAGACGCGCCGGCCCAAGCCCCTGCCGGCCAAGCTGAGGGCGGTGGTGGAGAATCTGAAGGCGGGGTGAGGGAAGGGCGGCATCCTGGGGCGGGCGCGGCTTTCGGCGCAAGTGTCGATGACCGCCTTCGACCCGTTGCGGGCTTTCAGTGTGCTCGATAGTCGCCACTGGAGTATGTATCGACTATGGGCGAAATGCCGCCGTCCACTAAGGTAACCCACATGTTCGGTGTGCTCTTATCTCGAGCCTGCGTGGCGGCGATGGCTCTCACGGTCGCAGGCGCAGCTGTCGGACAGGATATCGAGGATTCGACGGTAACCGCTTCCAACGGCGTTCTGGTCAGCATCAAAACCATAGCACGCGCCAATCGCCGGGAGATTTACTCTCCAATGGTGGAGGGCGACAGCACCGACATCTACGCGGGACGGATCGACATTGGCGGGGCTGCAGGCGCTCTGTTTCTCCAAGGCTCCGCCTATTATCGGGGACGGGCTCACCTGTACGACCGAGCCGAGTTCTTGGACGGAGATTTGGCGGTCTTCAAGCGCGGACCAGTAATGGTTCGGGAGTGCATTCCCAAGCCTGACGCGCCCCAACCCGACTGCTTGTGGAGCGAAGATTTCACGGTCACTGTCACCCCGGATGAGGTCGCCCATCATTCAAATGATGGAATGCTCGAGGTCGAACTCTCGGGTGGCCCCACCCTAGAGAAAACCAAGCTTTCGATTCCGGTCGACCATATTTACGCGGTCGTTGAGGTCGCTAACGCGCACTAGTCGCCAGGTCCGCTTCCCACCCCTCTCAGACATTTCCGGCGTCTCCTCAAGGCGGCATCGCTCACCCTAGCCATTCCGCGCATCTCGTGAGAACGTTCTCAAAACGGAGCGTGGAGGAACGCCATGAAGACGGGATGGATCGCGGCTCTGGCCGTGACGGCGGCGCTGTGCGCGCCCTGTGCGGCCGAGGCGCAGACGGGCGGTTTCCTGAGGGCCGAGGGGACGCGGATCGTCGATGAGGCGGGCGAGCCGGTCATATTGCGCGGGATGGGGCTGGGCGGCTGGGTGCTGCAGGAAGGCTATATGCTGCAGCTGGGCGCCCTGGGTCCGCAGCATGTGATCCGGGCGCGGATCGCCGACCTGATCGGCGAGGAAAAGACCGAAGCCTTTTACGCCGCCTGGCGCGCCAACCACACGACCAAGGCCGATATCGACGCCATGGGGCGGTGGGGCTTCAACTCGGTGCGGCTGCCGATGCACTATGACCGGCTGACCCTGCCGGTCGATCAGGAGCCGGTCGCGGGGCGCGACACCTGGAAGGAAGAGGGCTTCGCCGAGATCGACGCCCTGCTGGCCTGGGTCAAGGCCAACGGGATGTATCTGATCCTGGACCTGCACGCCGCGCCGGGCGGGCAGGGGAGCGACCTGGCCATCTCGGACCGGGATCCGTCGAAACCGTCGCTGTGGGACAGCGCCGAGAACCGTCGCAAGACCGCGGCCCTGTGGCGGCGGCTGGCCGAACGCTACGCCGACGAGCCGGCCATCGGCGCCTATGACCTGATCAACGAACCCAACTGGGACTTCGAGAAGCCCGGCGGCGGCCATGGCTGCGAGGAGACGACCAACGCCCCGCTGCGGTCGCTGATGGTCGAGATCACGGCGGCGATCCGCGAGGTCGATCCGCGGCACATGATCGTCATCGAGGGCAATTGCTGGGGCAACAACTATCGCGGCGTCACGCCCCTGTGGGACGACAACACCGTCATCAGCTTCCACAAATACTGGAATGCGACGGACCGGGCCTCGATCGCCGACATCCTGCGGCTGAGGGACGAGACCGATGCGCCCGCGTGGCTGGGCGAATCCGGCGAAAACTCCAACACCTGGTTCACCGAGACCATCGCCCTGGTCGAGGACGAGGGAATCGGCTGGGCCTTCTGGCCGCTGAAGAAGATCGGCTTCAACCAGCCGCTGGAGATCACGCCCAACCCCGGCTGGCCCCGTCTGGTCGCCTATCTGACGGGCGAGGGGCTGCGGCCGTCGGCGCAGGAGGCGCAAGAGACGCTGATGCGGCTGGCGACCCACGACATCCGGTTCGAGAACAATGTCGAACACCGCGATGTGGTCGACGCCATGCTGCGCCAGCCCCGTTCGGACGCGACGGTTCCGTATACGGCGCATCGGATCGGGACGGCGGTCGCGACGCTCCGGGCGGCCGACTATGACCTGGGCCGGTCGGGCGTGGCGTGGAAGGACGTCTATGACGCCGACACCGACGGGCCGGGCGAGCGGATCCCCTGGTGGAACACCGGACGGACCTGGCGCAACGACGGCGTGGACATCGGTCTGGACGGCGGCGAGCCCGTGGTGGTCGAGTTCGAGACCGGGGAATGGCTTCGCTATACGGTGACGGCGCAAGCGGCGGGCGACCGGCGGGTGACGGTGGTCGGCGCGGGCGGCCGGGTGTCGGTTTCGCTGAACGGCGGGGCGGCGGCGGCGGTCGATCTGCCCACGGACGACGGATGGCGCGAGGGGCGGGCGGTGGAATTGCCCTTCATGGCGGGGACCAACACCCTGATCCTGAAAGCCGAGGACTGCGGCGCCTGTCGCGTGAAGGAAATCCAGGTCGGGGGCTGAGCTCGGCGCCCAGGGCGTCGAAGATGGGCTTGGCTCCAACATCCGAATTGCGCAGAAGCGGCGGTATGGTAGCGTTCACAAGGTGAAGAGGCGGGGGTCCATGTTCTTCGATAGCCGCATCTTCCGGCGATGGTATGTCGGCATGATGGTGGTGTGGGTCGCCCTGTTCGCGACGTTCAACAGCATCCCGTTCCTGGTCGAGCACTGGTATTACCCGGCCATCATGGTGCTGGGCGCCTTTGTGGCGGGCCTGACGCCTGAGGGCGGCGGCGCCGTGGCCTTCCCCGTGCTCAGCGTGTTTCTCGACATCGATCGGGGGATGGCGCGCGACTTCAGCCTGATGATCCAGAGCGTGGGCATGACCAGCGCGAGCATCTGGATCCTGTCCCGCAAACAGAACCGTCTCGCCTCCTACGCCCCGGTTCTCTGGTTCGTCCCGATCGCCTTCCTGGGCTTCGTGTTCGGGATGAACGTGATGCAGGGCATTCCGGTCTATATCATCCAGGCCCTGTTTCTCAGCCTGATCATGACCTTCGCCCTGGCCTATATCGCCAGCAAACACCGGGGGCACCGGGACAGGCTGCCGAACACGGGCCGCCTCGACAAACTGATGCTGGCCGCGATTCTCTTTGCGGGCGGCGTCTGCGCCAGCCTGTTCGGCACGGGCGCCGACATCGTCCTGTACACCCTCCTGGTCACTCGTTTCCGGATGGATGAGAAGATCGCCACGCACCAGAGCATCATGGTGATGGCGGCCATCAGCGTCCTGGGCTACGGCTATCGCGCCTTCTGGGATCAGGGGATCACGGACTATCAGGTTCGGACGTGGCTGTGCGCCTATCCGGTCGTTCTCCTCATGGCTCCGCTTGGAAGCTATGTGCTCAGCAAGCTCAAGATCGACTGGATGCTGCGCGGGATTGTGGCCCTCAACATCTTCCAGATGGTCTATTTCAACCTCAAGGCTCCGACGCCCGAAAAAATCGCCTGCTCGCTCGGCTTTTCCGCCGTCCTGTTCGCCGTGTTCTGGCTCACGCTCGCCCACATGGCCCGCTCGAGACAGCAGGGCTTTGGCGAGGCGACGACAACGCCGGTTGAGCCGGCGGAATGAGCGAGGGGCGGATGCGACCCGCCCCAGTCCGCCTCCGCCCGTCGCAGACATTCCCGGCGTCTCCTCAAGGCGGCATCGCTCACCCTAGCCATGAAGGAAGAGGGGTTCGCCGAGATCGACGCCTTACTGGCCTGGGTCAAGGCCAATGGGATGTATCTGATCCTGGACCTGCACGCCGCGCCGGACGGGCAGGGCAGCGACCTAGCCATCTCGGACCGGGATCCGTCCAAGCCGTCGCTGTGAGACAGCGCGGAGAACCGTCGCAAGACCGTGGCCCTGTGGTGCAAACTGGCCGAACGCTACGCCGACGAGCCGGTCATCGGCGCCTATGACCTGATCAACGAACCCAACTGGGACGTCGAGAAACCCGGCGGCGGCCATGGTTGCGAGGAGACCAATGCAACGCTGCGGTCGTTGATGAGGGAGGGGCGCGACGGCGGCCCTGCCGTTCATGGCCGGGACCAACACCCTGGTGCTGAAGGTCGAGGATTGCGCGGCGTGCCGGGTGAAGGCCGTCGAGGCCCGACCGCATCCCTGATCACATTGCCGAAGCTTCACTTGCGTGAGGTCGCGGTGCGGATAGCGTTCGCCGGCCCCTCCGGGCGGGAGACGGACTATGCGTCGATGGATGATGACGGGCCTGGCGATCCTGGCCGTGGCGACGCCGGCTTCGGCGGCGCCCGAGACCTGGCTGGTGTCGGTCGATCGGTGGGGCAACGCCGAACATACGCTACTGACCCTGGAGGCGACGGACGGGGCCTTGTCCGGCCGGTTCGGCGGCTGGGCGCTGGAGGGCCGCAGGGACGGCGATCACGTGGCTTTTTCCGCGACCGACAGCCATGACGTGGCCTACCGGTTCGACGGGACCGAGGCGGACGGCGTGCTGACGGGTTGGGCCGATTATCCCGACACCAGCAACGCCGGACCGCGCGTGCGGCACGGTTTCAGCGCACGGCGGCTGGAGATGCCGACCGGGGCGCCGGGGCGACGGACCTATTCGCCGGACCGGTATTCGAACACCTTCACGGCCGATCTGGCGCCGGTCATGGTGATCCAGCCGGGCGATGTGGTGGCGACGCGGACCATCGATTCAGGCGGGATCGACGAGCATGGGGATGTGGTCGCCCTGTATGGTAATCCGCAGACGGGGCCTTTCTTCGTGGCGGGGGCCAAGCCTGGCGACGTGCTGGCGGTGCATATCCGGCGGCTGCGGTTGAACCGCGACTTCGCCGACAGCCTGGACGGGGTGACGGGGCGGGCCATGTCGCTGGGGCTGGCGGCGCGGTCAGCGGATCTGGGCAAGCGGGTGCGCTGGCGGCTGGATCGCGCGGCGGGGACGGCGCGGCTGGACAACCCGCCCGAACGTTTGAAGGACTATGTCGTGCCGGTGCGGCCGATGCTGGGCGGGCTGGGGGTGGCGCCGGACTTTGGGTTCGCCGAACAGTCGGCCGGCGACACCGGCCGCTGGGGCGGCAATATGGATTTCAACCGGATCGGCGAGGGGGCGACGGTCTATCTGCCGGTGTTCCAGCCGGGCGCTATGCTGTTCCTGGGCGACGGCCATGCGCTGCAGGGCGACGGAGAGACGACGCAATGGGCGCTGGAGACCTCGCTGGACGTGGAGTTCAGCGTCGAGATCCTGCCGTCGCGGCCCCTGGCGGCGCCGCGCGTCGAGACCGAGGACCGGCTCACGGTCCTGGGTCAGTCGTCGTCGCTGGACGAGGCGGCGCGGGCCGCAACGGGAGCCATGATCCAGTGGCTGGAGCAGGACTATGGACTGAGCGTGTCGGAGGCGTCGCTGATCCTGGGGACGGCGGCCGAGTATCGGGTGGCGACGCTTGCGGGTCGCAATGCGGGACTGGCGCTCAGCCTCGAAAAGGCGCGGCTGCGCGACGTGCCGCGAAGGGCGCAGGCGGTCCAGTAGTTCAGTGTTCGATTAAGCATTGACTTAAGGGGCGAACGCGAAGCTAGAAGATGTACATGGGACGAGCCATGTTTTGAGTGGCAAGGAAAACCATGTCCCAAACAATCAGGCGGTCGCTGTTCGCAGCGGCGGCGGCTTGCGCCTTCGCCATTCCTCATGGCGCGCAAGCCGCCCACGTCGTCACCGTCGTCGAGAGCAGCGGTAATGTCGTCGCGACCGGCTCCGGGCCGATAAACCTTGCGGCGCTTACACGGAACCCGACAGGAATAGGGGGCGGGCCTACAGGCTACAGTCTGGATAATGCGATCATTATCGGCGGGCCGACGTGCAACCCATGGGGAACCGGAGTCATCGCCGGCCCCACGACGTTCAATGCGGGGGCAACCTATTTCGGCGCAAACAGCGGTAGCGGAGGGCCTATCGGATTCAGTCGCCTCGCCGGCATGGATGGGGTCTGCATCCCTGCCGGATATGTTTCAAATACCGCGCTTTCCACCACATCAACCTGGAATGGTCGCACGTTCGCCAGCATGGGGCTGGTTCCCGGCAGTTACGTCTGGACCTGGGGTTCGGGAGGCACGGCCGATAGTTTTACGCTCCAGATCGGAGCCCCTGCGGCTCCGGTTCCGACAATGTCCGAATGGGCGATGATCCTGATGAGTCTGATGCTCGCCGGCGGGGCTGCGCTCTACATCCAGCGTCGTCGTATGACCATCTGACCAGCCCCTCTCCGGGAGGGGCGTTTCCAAAGAGATTGGCGGCTTTGGAAACGCCGGGTCAGTCGTCCAGCCGACCGGTCAGGAACAGCACGCCGACGGCGGTCAGGGCGCCCAGGGTAAAGGCGGTGATGATGGATCCGGCGGCCACGGCGGTCGAGACGGTGACGGGGCGGGTCTCGTACCATTCGACGATGTCGGCCTCGTGCAGGTCGTCGTCGGCGCGGCCCTCGGCCTCATAGATGTCGGCGGTGTTCATCGGGGGCTCCATAGCAGCGTCAGGGATCAATACGCCCAAACGGCCGAGGTTCCACCCCCCCCCCCCCCCCCCCCCCCCCCCCCCCGACGCTCATCACGCCCGTACATCGTGACAGCCCGCCGCGCATCGGCTAGGAGGCGCGGCTCAGGTTTCAGACTCTCGAAGACGATCCCATGGCCGGCCACTCGAAATTCAAGAACATCATGCACCGCAAGGGGCGCGCCGACGCGGTGCGTTCCAAGCTGTTCTCCAAACTGTCGCGCGACATCACGGTGGCGGCCAAGTCGGGTCTGCCCGATCCGGCGGCCAATCCGCGCCTGCGTCTGGCGGTCAACAACGCCAAGGCCGAAAGCCTGCCCAAGGATGTGATCCAACGGGCCATCAACAAGGCCTCGGGCGGCGACGTCGATACGATGGAAGAAGTCCGCTACGAGGGCCGGGGGCCCGGCGGCGTCGGCATCATCGTCGAGGCCCTGACCGACAACCGCAACCGCGCGGCCTCGAACATCGGCGCGGCCTTCAAGAAGAACGGCGGCGCGCTGAGCGAGATGAACTCGGTCGCCTTCATGTGGGATAAGGTCGGCCAGATCATCTACAAGGCCGAGGCCGGGACCGAGGACGAAGTCATGGAAGCCGCCATTGAGGCCGGCGCCCAGGACGTCGAGAGCGATCTGGTCAAGCCCGACATCTACGAGGACGCGCCGGGCCACACGATCTGGACCGCCTTCGAGGACCTGAACGAGGTCGCCGAGGCCATGTCCAAGGTGCTGGGCGACCCCAAGTCGACCGCCATCGTCTGGAAGCCCCAGTCGGAAGTGACGGTCACGGGCGAGGCCGTCGGCACCCTGTTCAAGCTGCTGGACGCGCTGGACGCCGAGGACGATGTGCAGAACGTCTATTCGAACGAGGACATCTCGGACGAGGATGCGGCCAAGTACGCCGGATAATACGTACACGCGCTGATCGACGAACGGAGGTCTCGACACGTTCGTAACCCGCGATTAACCTCTGGTCATAGGACGGTGAGCGGTTCGATTCGCCTCTGGAGGCAGGGATCGAGGTCGCCCACCGCGATGCGGGCATACGACGCGGGGCGCGACCATGAGACTGACCAGAATCGATCGCGTGCTGTCACGCGGCAAGCCTGAACAGGCCAAGGACGAAGCGGCCGCGTCCGGGCGGTCCGAGCAGGACGTCGCAGGTCTGATCGGCGAGCGGTTCGAGACCATCCAGGACAGTCTGGACCAGCTGTCGGAGATGGCGCAGCGGTTCGGCACCTTCGAGACCCTGCTGGGACAACTGCGGGACCCGCTGGAAGCCGAGTTCCGCTCGCGCCGCGACAACCACGTGGAACTGGTCAATCTGCGCAACGCCAACAGCGCGGCGACGAAACAGGTCAGCCTGCTGACCGCCGAGGTCCGCAAGCTGTCGGACGCCCTGGCCGAGTCCGAGGCCAAGGCCGACGACCTGGCGGCGCGCGGCGGCGAGACCACGGTCAATCTGCAGGAGGCCCGGGTCGAACTGGGCCGGCTGCGCAACGAACTGGCTCAGGCGGCGACGCGGCTGGAAGGTCTTGAGACGGTCGAGCGCGCCTCCGCCCAGCGCATCCGCGAGCTGGAGCAGGACCAGGAGTCGCTGCGCAATCAGTTGAAACAGGCCGAGGTCGCCCGGTCGGAGTCCGACACCACGCGCGGTCAGGTCCAGCGCGATCTGGCCCTGGTGCTGGAAGAGAACACCGCCCTGCGCCGTCGTGTGGACGAGGTCGGGACCGAGGTGGCGGGTCTGGCCCGCGCCGCAGCCGCCGGCGAAGGCCAGCTGGCCACCGAACGCGCCCGCGCCGCCTCCGAACAGGCCGAGGCCGCCCGTTCGATCCGTTCGTTGGAAAGCCAGGTCGAATCGGCCCGCGCCGAGATCGCCGCCCTGACCGCCCGACTGGACACCGCCACGGCGCGCGCCAACGGGCTGGAGGTGCTGAACAGCGAACAGGCCTCGCGCCTGAACGAACTGCAGACCGGCGGCCACGCCGTCGAACGGCGCGCCGACACGCTGCAGGTCGCCCTGGACCGGGCGGTCGAGCGGGTGCGCGCGCTGGAAACCGAAACCGAGGACGCGCGTCAGCGTCAGGCGGCCATGGAGGTCGCCCGCGTCGCCGCCGTCGACCGCGCCGAGGCCCTGACCAAGGCGGCCATGGCCCACGACAAGGCCATCGCCCGCGCCGAGGAGCGGATGGTGAAGCTGCAGTCCAAGCTGGCCACCGCCCAGGACGAGCACGAGGCCCGGGTCCAGACCCTGAGCCAGCAGATCAGCGCCCTGCGCGAAGACCTGGAAAGCGCGCGCGCCGAGGGGGCCATGTCGGCCGCCGCCCTGGACGCCGCCCGTCGCGGCCGTGGCGGCCGGGCGACCATCGCGGACGCCGCCGCCCAGCTGCAGGCCATCGTCGGCTGACGACGGGGAACATTCGCCCGACCCCGGCGGTTGATCGGGCATGGTCGCGGATGTTCTCATCGATGCAGTTCCGCACGTCCTGGGCGCCGTCGTCGCCGGCGGGGTCATCGGACTGGAGCGCGAATGGCGCGGTCGGGCGGCCGGATTCAGAACCCATATCCTCGTCAGCCTGGCCTCGGCCCTGCTGATGCTGGCCGCCCTGTCCCAGGCGGACTGGGCGTTTCGCGCCCTGCCGAACGAGACCATCACCACCGACCCGACCCGGATGGCGCACGGGGTGCTGACGGGGATCGGCTTCCTGTGCGCCGGCGTGATCTTCCGCACCGGGTTTTCCGTTCACGGCCTGACCACGGCGGCGTCGCTGTGGATCACCTCGGCCATCGGCCTGTTGTTCGGCGTGGGCCTGTACGGACTGGGCGCGCTGGGCACGGTGGTGACGGCGGCGATCCTGGGCGGGCTGAGGTTGATCGACCAGCGCCTGCCGGGGCGGACCGTGATCGACGCCGTCGTCTGCTGGGAGCGGCGCGAGCCCTCGCCCGAGGCGGCGGTCCAGGCGGCCTTGCGGACGACGGACGCCGACGTGCGCCCCGGACGGTTCGAAATGACGGAGGACGGACGGGCGCGACGCACCTGGCGGCTGAAGGCGGCGAGCGAGACGGACCTGCAACGTCTGGCGGAGCAGCTGGGCGCCGTACCGGGCGTGACCGGCTATCGCCTGGATCCGCGCGACGATTGAAACCGTTCATTGCCCGATAACCCTCTTTGCGGCATGAGGGGAACGGATGGCGAACGAACCTGTCAGAATCATCGGGCTGGATCCCGGTCTGCGACGCACCGGCTGGGGGGTGATCGTCTCGGACGGCGCGCGTCTGCGGTGGGTGGCGCACGGGGTGGTGGCCCCGCCTGAGGCTGCGCCCTTTTCCGAACGCCTGCTGTTCCTGTTCGAGGCCCTGGGGACCATCTGCGCCGACCACGGCTGCGAGGAGGCGGCGGTGGAAGAGGTGTTCGTCAATGTGAACCCGTCCTCGACGCTGAAGCTGGGCCATGCGCGGGCGGCGGTGATGCTGGCCCCGGCCAAGCTGGGCCTGGCGGTCGCGGAATATTCGCCCAATCTGATCAAGAAGGCCGTGGTCGGGGCGGGCCATGCGGACAAGAGCCAGATCGCCTTCATGATCAAGCGGCTGTTGCCGACAGCGGGGGACGTGAAGGCCGACGCCGCCGACGCCCTGGCCGTGGCGGTCACCCATGCGCAACTGAGGAAACGGTCCTTGCTGGAAGCCATGCACCGGGGGGCGGCGTGATCGGGCGTCTGAGAGGCGTGCTGGCCGAGGTCGGGGAGGCGGACTGCCTGATCGACTGCGCCGGGGTGGGCTATGTCGTGTCGTGCGGGGCGCGGACCCTGGGGCGGCTGCCGGCGCCGGGCGACGAGGCCACGGTCCATGTCCATTCGCAGTGGAGCGAGGACGCGGGGCCGCGCCTGTACGGATTTCTGACGCGCGACGAGCGGCGGGCCTTCACCACCCTGTTGGCCATCCAGGGCGTGGGGCCGAAGGCGGCGCTGGCGGTGCTGGATGTGCTGCCGCCGGGTGAACTGGCGGGGGCCGTGGCGCGCGAGGACAAGGCGGCGGTGGCGCGGGCCAATGGGGTGGGCCCCAAGCTGGCGCTGCGGATCGTCACCGAGCTGAAGGGCAAGCCGCTGGGGGATGTCAGTTTTGCACCCACGGCGCCGGGCGTCCATGTCGAGATCGCGCCGCCCCCGCCGTCCCTGACCGGCGAGGCCGTCTCGGCCCTGCTGGGGCTGGGCGTGGCCGAGGTCAATGCGCGTCGGGCGGTGGATCAGGCCCTGATCCGGCTGGGCGACGAGGCCGAGCTGCCGGCGGTGATCCGCGCGGCCCTGCAGGAGTTGGGGCGGTGATTTTGGAGTGGCGAGTGGCTGCCGAGTGGGAGGTGGGGGCTGAGTGGCGAGTGACGAGTGGCGAGTGGCGAGTGAATAGTGAGCGCAGGGGTGAGCGATCCTGTGTGAACCTAGACCGGTCGTCGCTCACTTCTTGCTCACTAGCACTTCTCACTCCTCGCCACTCGCCACTCGTCACTCGCCACTCGGCCCCCACTCGCCACTGCGATCAACCATGACCCGCATCATCTCTCCAGAAGCCGAAACGGGCGAAGCCTTCGACCGCGCCCTGCGGCCGCAGACCCTGTCCGAGTTCGTCGGCCAGTCCCAGGCCAAGGGCAATCTGAAGGTCTTCATCGACGCCGCCCGCGGCCGGTCAGAAGCGCTGGACCATGTGCTGCTGTTCGGGCCGCCGGGACTGGGCAAGACGACTTTGGCGCAGATCGTGGCGCGCGAGCTGGGGGTGGGGTTTCGGGCCACATCCGGCCCGATCCTGGCCAAGGCGGGGGATCTGGCGGCGATCCTGACCAACCTCGAGCCGCGCGACGTCCTGTTCATCGACGAGATTCACCGGCTGAGCCCCAATGTCGAGGAGATCCTGTATCCGGCCATGGAGGACCATGTGCTGGACCTGATCATCGGCGAGGGGCCGTCGGCGCGGTCGGTGCGGATCGACCTGGCGCCCTTCACCCTGGTGGGGGCCACGACCCGGGCGGGCCTGCTGGCCACGCCGCTGCGGGACCGGTTCGGCATCCCTCTGCGGCTGGAGTTCTACACGCCCGACGAACTGACGGCGGTGGTGCGCGGCACGGCGCGCAAGATGGGCGCGGCCATCGACGAGGCCGGGGCGCGCGAGATCGCCTCGCGGGCTCGGGGCACGCCCCGGATCGCCGGGCGGCTGCTGCGCCGTGTGCGCGACTTCGCCTCGGCGGACGGCGCAGAGACCATCTCGAAACTGGTCGCGGCCAAGGCCCTGGCCCGGCTGGAGGTGGACGAGGCCGGGCTGGACAGTCTGGACCGGCGGTTTCTGAAGGCCCTGATCGAGAACTACGGCGGCGGGCCGGTGGGAATGGACACCCTGGCGGCCGCCATCGCCGAGGCGCGCGACGCGGTCGAGGACGTGATCGAACCCTATCTGCTGCAACAGGGCTTCATCATGCGCACCCCGCGCGGCCGCATGGCCTGCGCCAAGGCCTACGCCCACCTGGGGCTGAGCGCCCCGCCGCCGCCCGCCGCCGGTCCCGTGCCGGGCGACCTGTTTGAATGAAGTTCGCGTTCGATCCGGGCAAGGATGCGAGCAATCAGGAGAAGCATGGGCTGTCTCTGGCCGCCGTCGAGCAGGGAGACTGGACCGCCGCCTTCATCGCCCTGGACGACCGTTGGGACTACGGCGAGTTTCGGTGGTATGCTTATCTGCCGATCAAGGGTCGGGTTCACGTCGCCGTCTATACCGAACGAGACGATGTGATCTGGATGATCAGTCTCAGGCGGGCCAATCCCCGCGAGGTCAGAAAGTATGACGAACTCCGCACCGTTTGATCCTGTCGATGACGACAACCCCGAGCTGACCGACGCCGACATCGCGCGTATGCGTCCGGCGCGTGAGGTGTTGTCTCCGGAAACCTATGCCCGCCTGACCGGGCTGAGTGAGGTGGGGTTGAGGCTGCCCGCCGCAACCATTCAGGCTTTCGCCGAAGAGGGCGAGGATTGGCGCGAGCGGATGGCCGATGCGCTGACGGAAGCGGCGCGCAAGAAGCGGGCCGCCTGATCGGGGCCTGATCGCCGCCGATCTCCAATAGGCGGTTGCCAAGCGGGGCGGGCGGAGGTTTGCTGTCGGCGAACCGGAGCCGTCACATGATCCTGCGCACCCTGGCCGTCCTTGCGGTCGTCTCCGGCCTGACGGCCCTGGCCCCGCCTGTGAAGGCCGCAGCGCCCGTATTCACGGATACGGCCTGTCCGGCGGACTGGCCGACGGACGTGCGCGAGACGCGGTGCGGAACCCTGACGGTGGACGAGGCGCGCGACGGCTCGACCGACCGGCGTATCGGGGTGGCGGTGGTGATCCTCAAGGCCAGCACGCCCTACAAGGACGCCTCGGGCCAGGCCCTGCCGCCCATGGCGATGTTCCACGGCGGACCCGGCGGGGCGCTGACGTCGGGGGCGGGAAACATCCTGCGCGCCCTGTCGCGGCGTCCGGACCTGATGGCGGTCGATCAGGACGTGATCCTGTTCGACCAGCGCGGGGGCGGCGAGAGCGATCCGTCGATGGACTGTCCCGGCGTCGAACTGACCGACGCGGGGCCGCCGTCCGATGCGGATCGCGACGGGCTGATCGCCTGTCTGAAATCCTATCAGGCCAAGGGGGTCGATCTGCGCTGGTACAACGCCGCCGCCATCGCCGACGACGTGCGCGAAATGACCCAGGCGCTGGGGCTGACGAAGATCGACCTGTGGGGCGGCTCCTATGGGCCGCGCATCGAGGCCGCCGTCATCACCCACCAGCCCCAGATCGTGCGCGCTGCGGTGATGGACAGTCCCTGGCCGCCCGAAGGCAACTGGGCCGTGGGGACGCCGGAACAGGTTTCGACGGCGGTGCGGCTGGTCCTGGCCAAGTGCGCCGCCCAGGCCGACTGCGCCGCGCGGCATCCGGACCTTCAGGCGCGGTTCGAGGCCGAGGCGCGGCGTTGGCTGGCGGGACCGGTGACGGGCGAGGACGGCCAGACCTTTACGGTCGACGACCTGTCGGCCTTCCTGATGGACACGACCTACAGCGGCCGGGGCGTGCGGCGTCTGCCCGCCGATCTGGAGAAGATCATCGCCGGCGACCTGACGCCGGTGGCCGAGATCGCCGAAGACCGCACCTATTATTTCGAAGGCCAGCACATGGCGCACCTGTGCAAGGAGGAGCTGCCGTTCGAATCCAGGGCGCGGCTGGCGGCGGGCGCGGCTGGAGACCCCGTGGCGCAGGTGCTGGTCCCGTCGCTGTCGCGCCTGTTCGACGTCTGCGCGGCCGTGGACGTGGGCGCGGCCGATCCGGTGGAGAACCTGCCCGTCAGGACGGACATCCCGACCCTGTTCGTGGCCGCAGAGATCGATCCGGGCTGCCCGCCGGCCCTGACCCAGGCGGCGGCCCAGGGCTATGCGAACAGCCAGGTGGTGATCGTCACCAATGCGACCCATGGTGTGATCAACGCCAGCGCCTGCACCCGCCGCATGGCGCGCGACTTCCTGCGCGATCCGTCCGCGCCGGTGGATCGCACCTGCCTGCCGGCGGCGAATACGCCGCTGGATTTCATTGAGGACGACGCCCCGGCCGGATGATGCGACGCCGAATCCAGACCCACGAGACCTGGTTTGTTGTTGCAGCGGCGGTCGCCCTGATCGCCGCCGCCGTGGGCGTGTGGGCCATGACGCACGGGACGCGGGTCGCGCCGCCGGAAGCGCCGATCCACCGGGCTGAACGCCAGATCCGCCAGCAGCTGGGGGCGGGGGCCGAACTGCGCTATTCCGAGATCGGCCAGAGGCGGGCGGTGTGCGGCTATGTGGGGCGGACGCGGGGCGGGCAGGCGGTGGGCTTCGTGTCCCTGACCAGCCGCATCCTGTTCAGCGACGATCCGCTGCCGACCGAGTTCCGCGACATGCGCGAACGCTACTGTCCCGGCTTCCTGACCCGGCCGCCGACGCGCTAGACTGGGGGTATGACCGATCTTCCCACCGCCGGCCGTTTCGAAGGGCGCGCCCACCTGCTGCCGGTGCGCGTCTATTACGAGGACACGGATTTCACCGGCCTGGTCTATCACGCCAACTATGTCCGCTATTTCGAGCGGGGGCGGTCGGATTTTCTGCGGGCCGTCGGCGTGGGCCATTCGGTCCTTCTGGAGGAGGCCGAGCCGCTGGCCTTCGTCGTGTCCGAGCTGAACATCAAATACCTGAAGCCGGCGCGGATCGACGACGCCCTGGTGGTGCGGACCCTGTACGAGGCGGTGAAGGGCGCGCGGCTGATCATCCGCCAGACGGTGGAGCGGGCGGGCGAGGTGCTGTGCCGGGCCGAGGTCACGGCGGTCTGCATCCATCTGGACGGACGGCCGCGCCGGCCCACCAGGGCGCTGGTCGAAAAGGTCACGCCGTGGCTGGCAAGCGCCGGCGACGGCGACTAGAAACAGACGAACCGGGGAGGGTCGAACATGCAGAACCAGGGAATCACCGCCAGCGCCGTGATCGTGTCCTTTCTGCTGCTGGTCCTGGTGGTCGGCGGGGGACTGGTCGGCTGTCCGTATTACAAGGTCTGGGAACGCAAGATGGCGGGCCAGGCCGAGCTTCAGTACCAGCAGGGCGCGCGCCAGGCCCTGATCGCCCAGGCGGCGGCCGAGGACGAGGCCGCCATCAAGCGGGCCGAGGCGGCGACGCGCCGGGTGCTGGGCTGGACCGATGCGGCCAAGCGCGGCTGCGAGGCCCTGGGCCGCCCCGGCGACCGGGCCTGCGAGGAACAGCTGGTGCGCGACGCCGCCACCTATTCGATCGCCAAGGAAGGCCATGAGGGCGTGATCATCAGCGTCGGCGCGCCCGTCTCGGTGGCGGTCGATCCGACGCGCAGGACGACGACCGAGTAGGCTTTTATGACGCGCCTGTCAGATGACGCGCGTGCTCGGGAAGGCTAGAAGCCGCCCTCGCCACACAATGGTCACGCCCGCTCGGTCGAAGAGGGTGTCGCCAATCTCCAATCCGCAGCCGACCCCGCCCGGAGCGCCTGAATGACTACGCCCGTCGACGCCTCGATGATGAATCCCGTCGAACTGTTCCTGACCGCCGACTGGGTGGTGAAGACGGTGATGATCGGCCTGGCGGCGGCGTCGCTGTGGTCGTGGACCATCATCATCGACAAGGCCTTCCGTTTCACCGCCCTGAACAGGCAGGCGGGCGAGTTCGAAAAGGCGGTTCAGTCGGGGCGTTCGCTGGAAGACGTGGCGACCCAGGCCGGGCCGGCGCCGGAACATGCCCTGCCGCGCATGCTGGTGATCGCCCTGTCCGACTGGCGCGAGGCGCGTCAGCGCGGGGCGCTGAACGACCATCAGGGCGACCTGCTGATGACCCGGATCGACCGGGCGCTGAACAGCCTGATCTCGCGCGAGAGCCAGAGAATCGAGAACGGTCTGGGCGTGCTGTCGGTCGTGGCGACGGCCTCGCCCTTCATCGGCCTGTTCGGCACGGTCTGGGGCATCATGAACGCCTTCGGGCGGATCGCGGCGGCGGGCAACACCAATCTGACGACGGTGGCGCCGGCCATCGCCGAGGCCCTGTTCGCCACGGCCATCGGTCTGGCGGCGGCCATCCCGGCCTATATCGCCTACAACAAGTTCTCGATCGACGCGGGCAAGTTCGCGGGACGGCTGGACGCCTTCGCCGACGACCTGCAGGCGGCGGTCGCGCGGCGTCTGGGCAGTTCAGCGACGCCGCCGGCCCCGGCCGCGCCGTCGTCGGGCGTCAACCTGAACCGGAGCGTCTGAGCCATGGCCCTGGGCGGCGGTGCGAGCGGCGGCGGGCGTCGGGGACGGCGGGGACGCAGAGGCCCGCTGACCGAAATCAACGTCACGCCCCTGGTGGACGTGATGCTGGTGCTGCTGATCATCTTCATGATCTCGGCGCCGCTTCTGACCGTGGGCGTCCCTGTGGAGCTGCCCAAGACCGAGGCCAGCGCGGTCGAGACGGACAACGAGCCCCTGTCGGTCAGCATCGACCAGCAGGGCGCCATCTTCATCGCCGACAGCGAGACGTCGTTCGACGATCTGGCCGTGCGACTGCTGACCGAGGCGGGCGGATCGGACAAGGCGTCGGAGCGGCCGGTGTTCGTGCGCGCCGACGGGCGGGCGCCCTATCAGGCGGTGGCGCGGGTGATGGCGCGACTGTCGGCCTCGGGCTTCACCAAGCTGAACCTGATCACCGACACGGCGCCGGAGGCCTGATCGCTTGCGTCGGCCCAGCCCCGCCATTCTGGGATCCATCGCCCTGCACGCGGGTGTGGTCGCGCTCGCCTTCGTTTCGTTTTCGCACGAGGCGGACGAGCCCAAGCCGCTGGTGAACTCGGTGCCGGTGACCATCGTCTCGGAGACGGTGATCGCGGCGGCGCCGGCCGATAATCCGCAGCCGGAACCCTCGCCCGACGATGCGGCGACCGCCCCGGTCAGCGCGCCGGAAGAGCCGACGCCGCCCGCTCCGCAACCGACGCCCCCGCCGCCGACCCCGACGCCTGCGCCGCCGCGTCCCACGCCGCGCCCGACCCCGACCCCGCCGCGGCCCACGCCGCCCCGTCCGTCGCCGCCGACGCCCGAGAAGGCGCGCCCGACCCCGCCGCGACCGACCCCGCCGACGCCGGCCCGGCCCGCGCCGAAACGCAATGAGCCCAGTCTGGACCTGGACGCCCTGGCGGGACCGACGCGGCCGAACAATAATCGCGGCCGTCCGGCGACGGGTCAGCAGGGCGCAGGGACGGCGTCCCAGGCGACCGGGCCGCAGGTGACGGCCATCTTCAATCAGGTCTATCCGAACTGGGTCCTGCCTTGCGACATCCCCGGCGCCGACCAGCTGCGGATCCAGGTGGAGCTGACCCTGTCGGCCGACGGGCGGATCACGCGCGGGCCGTCGCTGATCAATCCGCAGTCGTCTTCGGTCTATCGCGCCGCCGCCGACGGCGCCCTGCGCGCCCTGCGCCAGACGGCTCCGTTCGACGTGCCCCAGGGCTTCCCCGGCGGGGCCTATCGCCCGACGTTCAACACCGAGCGGGCCTGCCGCAACCGGTGAAGGTCAGGCGTCGGTGACCAGGTGAAGGGCCGCTCGCCCGTCCCTGACCGCGTCCGGTGACAGGCGGCGATCCAGCGTCGCCAGCCGACCGCCGTTCGAGACGGCCAGAGCCAGCAGATAGGCGTCGGTGATCTGTTCGGGCGTCGTCAGGGCCGATGGATCGAACAACCGGTCGTCAGCCAGGCTGATGGCGTCCGGCCAGAAGACGTGACCCGCCATGTCCCGCAACAGTTCGAGAATCCGAACGACCTCGGACGGAGGCCCGACCGGATTGCGATAGCGACTGTTGCCGACAATCCGGACCAGGCCGTTCTCGGTTATCGGACAGGTGGCCCATGACCCGGCGGCCTCGCGCTGAAACCAACCGTTCGCCGTATCGTGAAAGACGTGACGCGGATCGACGAGGGCGATCAGCACATTGACGTCCAGCAGATAGGTCAAGGCAGTTCGTCGCGGAGCGCGTTGACGTCCTCTAGCGTGACCATTGGTCCCGGTCGATCTGGCAGAAGAGGAACGCCATTGCGAAAGCGGACGGTCGTCTCCCGCTTTTGCAGCGCCTGTCGCGCGAGCTCGGACACGACTTCGCCAATCGTGCGGTCTTGATGGACCGCGATAGCTCGTGCGGCGTTCAGCACGTCGTCGTCAATGGCGAGGGTGGTGCGCATGGGTGTAAGATAGTGCATCACGCATCACGCATCAATGTGATTAGGCCGTCCTGAAAGTCGCCCCATTCGGCTTGAAGCTGGCGAATGTCACACGACCCGGCGATAAGGGGCGGCGATCCTTCGAGACTTACGGGAGCATTCCATGCGTCTGAACCTTCTTCTGGCCTCGGCCGCCGTCGTGGCCATGAGCGTGTCCTCGGCCCAGGCCCAGGGCCAGACCGCTCCGGCGCAGGCGGGCCAGCCGGTCGAGGTCGAGATCGATCAAGGCGTACTGAAACCCCTGCAGATCGCCATCGTGCCCTTCACCGGCGATCATGGGGCGGATATTTCCAATGTGGTCAGCGGCAATCTGCGGCGGTCGGGCTTCTTCGAGCCGCTGAACCCTGCCGGCTTCATCGAGACCGGCCTGACCCTGGCCAATGCGCCCAACTTCCCGCAGTGGACCCAGATCGGGGCGCAGGCGGTGCTGTACGGCGGGGTGACGCCGCGCGGCGACGGCCGGCTGGACGTCGGCTTCCGCCTGTATGACCCGTATCGTCAGTGCCAGCTGGTCAGCTATCAGTTCACCGCCACCCAGGAGCAGTGGCGCCGGATCGCGCACAAGATTTCGGACGTCATCTATCAGCGGATGACCGGGGAGACCGGCTTCTTCGATTCCCGGGTCGTCTTCGTCTCGGAAGAGGGGACGCAGTTGAACCGGATCAACCGCCTGACCATCGCCGACCAGGACGGGTTCAATCCCACCTATCTGACCCAGGGCGACGAGATCATCATGTCGCCGCGCTTCTCGACCTCGCAGCCGGACGAGATCACCTATGTGGCGCTGGGCAAGGACTATAGCCGGATCTATCTGCGCAACCTGACCACGGGCCGCACCGAAAGCCTGGGCGAGTTCGACGGCCAGGTGCTGGCGCCGCGGTTCTCGAACGACGGCAACAAGATCGCCTTCTCGATCATCCGCGGCGGCAATACCGACATCTATGTGATGGACCTGCGCAGCCGGCAGCTGTCGCGCCTGACGTCGGACCCCGGCATCGACACCTCGCCGTCGTTCAGCCCGGACGGCAGCCAGATCGTGTTCAACTCGGACCGTTCGGGCCAGGCGCGCTTGTATGTGATGCGGGCCGACGGCTCGGGCCAGCGGCCGATCTCGCGCGGCGGCGGCACCTATACGGCGCCGGCCTGGAGCCCGACGGGCAATCTGATCGCCTTCACCAAGAGCGGCGGCGGCCGGTTCTCGACCGGGGTGATGAACGCCGACGGTTCGGGCGAACGCATCCTGTCGTCCAGCTATTTCGAGGAAGGCCCGAACTGGGCCCCCAACGGCCGCTATGTGATGTTCGCGCGCCAGACGCGGGGCGGGGACACACGGCTGTGGACCGTGGACCTGTCGGGGCGGGTTGTGGCCCAGGCGGGCTATAACGGCCGCGGCACCGACCCGGCCTGGTCGCCCCTGCTGGACACGCCGCCGTCGAACCTGGGCTATGGCCAGGGGGCCGACAGCTGCCCGAGCTGAGCCCGTTCGGCTCAACAGTGTGTTATTCCGTCTGGCGCTCGAAATCGGGCCCGGGCAAACTGTATGGCCAAGCTTTAGGCCTCCGTCCTAATTTCAAAGTGTCAGGAGACGACCCCATGAAGACTTCACGCATCATCACCCTGGCCATGGTCGGCTGCGCCGTCGCCGCCATGGCCGCCTGCGCCCGCAAGCCGGTCGAAGGCGTCGTGCCCGCCGCTCCGGAAACCGCGCCGACCGGCCCGGCCTATCCGACCGCCCCGACCGGTCCGGTGACGGGCGGCAACATGGGCGCCGCCGCCCCCGGCACGGAACAGGACTTCGTCGTCAACGTCGGCGACCGCATCTATTTCGACCTGGATTCCTATGACGTCCGTTCGGAAGCCATGCCGCGCCTGGACGCCCAGGCCCAGTGGCTGCAGCGCTATCCGCAGGTGACCGTCCGCATCGAAGGCAACGCCGACGAACGCGGCACCCGCGAATACAACCTGGCCCTGGGCGCCCGCCGCGCCGAGGCCGTGCGCACCTATCTGATCAATCGCGGCGTGCCGGCCGGCCGCATCGACACCATCAGCTACGGCAAGGAGCGTCCGATCGCCGAGGGGGCCAGCGAGGACAGCTGGGCGCGCAACCGCAACGCCCATACCGCCATCGTCTCGGGCGCCCCGCGCTGAGACGACTGACCGGACGAGACGGATGGAGGCGTCGGCCAAGGCCGGCGCCTCTTTCTTTTTGCCTGCCGGGTGATCAAGGTGGCGGCGGATTCGATCGGGGGATTGGCGTTTGGATATCGAAGGGGCCGGTGGCGCGATCACCGGGGGATTGATCGCGGGGGCGGTCGAGAAGCCGACAGGGCATGCGGGCGAGGCGGGACATGGCGTCTGTTCCGACTGCGGCGCGGCGACCAGCGGAAACTTCTGCGCCAACTGCGGCCAGGCGACCCATGTGCACCGCACCCTGCTGCACCTGGGCGAGGAGCTGTTGCACGGGGTCATGCATTTCGACGCCCGCGTCTGGCGGACCCTGCCGCTGCTGGCCTTCAATCCCGGCCGGCTGACGCGGGAATGGGTGGAGGGCCGGCGGACCCGCTATGTGTCGCCGCTGGCGATCTTCCTGTTCACCCTGTTCGTCATGTTCTTCGCGCTGAGCTTCATGCCCCAGCCGTCGGCGCCCGTGGTGCTGGCCGGCGACATTCAGGAGCAGCGTCAGGAACTGCTCGAGGCGGAGCGCGGTCTGGCGGAGGCCCGCGCCGAAGCCGCCAGCGACCCCTCCGGCATGGCCGACATGGGGATCAAGGCCGGCGAGGCCCTGGTGGCGCAGAAGCGCGCGGCGCTGGCGCGACTGGAAACCGAGCAGAGCCAGGGGCGGGCCGACGGGCTCAAGCCGGGCAGCTGGCAGGCCAGCATCAAGGACATCGCCTCGGGCGAGGATGTGTCGGGCGGCACGACCAAGCTGAAGGTCATGGGCCACGAGGCCGACAAGGATGACGGGTTCGGGGCTACGGTCTTGAAAAAGCTACAGAACCCGGACCTGGCCCTCTACAAGCTGCAGCAGACGATGTACAAGTTCGCCTTCCTGCTGGTGCCGTTCTCGATCCCGTTCCTGGCCTTGCTGTTCCTGTGGCGACGCGGCTTCACCCTGTATGACCATGGGGTGTTCGTGCTGTATTCGCTGACCTTCATGGCCCTGCTGTTGATGGTCATCGTCCTGGCCAGAACGATAAACGGCCCGCTGGGGGGACTGGTCACCGCGATCGGCGTGGCCGCCATCCCCGTCCATGTGTTCGCCCAGCTGAAGGGGGCGTACAGTCTGTCGATCTTTTCGGCCCTGTGGCGGACGGTCCTGCTGCTGTTCTTCTGCAACATCGTGATCGGCCTGTTCGTCATGGCCATCGTCTATCTGGGGCTGGGGCACTGACCCTGCCTTGCGGCGGCCCCAAATCGGTGGAACCTAGCGACCCATGACCTTCAAGCTCTCCTTCATGCGCAGCCGCGCCTTCGCCGCCACGGCCGTCGGCCTGGTCCTGATCGCCGGGGGCGCCGTCGCCCAGCAGGCGGCGCCGAACATCATGCAGCCGATCGAATGGGACAAACGCCGGCTGGATCAGCTGGACCGCAATGTCCGTCGGCTGGAGCGCGCCCTGACCCAGCGCAACGCCGCCGGCGAGCCGGTGCTGGTCGAGCCCGACCCGGAGGTCGTCACCCTGCAGGGCCAGTTCGGCCTGATGAACCAGCGTCTCGAGGACCTGGAAGCCACGGTGCGCCGCATCAACGGCGACAACGAGCGGCTGACCTTCCAGCTGGACGAGGCCCAGCGCGACACCGCCGCCCTGCGCGCCCGGCTGCTGGACGCCGAGGCCCGGATCGAGAAGCTGGAGACGGCGGCCGAGCTGAACGCCCCCATCGAAGCCCATTCTCCGACCGGCGACGCGGCCCAGGATCTGGCGGCGGCGGTGCAGCTGATGAGCAGCGACCGGGCGCGCGGCGCGCGGGCGCTTGAAACCGTGGTCGCCGCCTGGCCCGACACGCCCCAGGCGCGCGAGGCCAATTCCCGTCTGGGCGACATCCGCGCCTCGTCGAACGACAAGGCCGGCGCCGTGCCCTTCTACGCCGCCGCCCTGAAGGACTGGCCGCGCATCGGCTGGGCCGCCGACACGACGCTGAAACTGGCCGACGCCCTGTTCGCCACCGAGCGCAAGACCCAGGGCTGCGCGGCTCTGGGCGAGTTCACGCGCCGCTATGCGCCCGCCGCCTCGGACACGCTGAAGGCCCGCGCGACCCAGATGAAGACCGCCAACGGGTGCAGCTGAGGCCCGGGATCGACGGAACCGATACGGGCCTTGTCGCTCGGGTCTTTGCGCGGCTGGATCGGCGGCTGAGTTCTGACGCCCCCCAGCCGGTCGCCCTGGCCCTGTCGGGCGGGGGGGATTCCATCGCCCTGTTGATACTGGCCGCCGCCTGGGCCAGGGCGCGGGGGCGGCCGCTGACGGCCTTGAGCGTCGATCACCGACTGAACCCGGCCAGCGCCGACTGGACCCGGTTCGCGGGCGAGGCGGCGCGGGCGGCGGGCGCGGACTGGCGCGGACTGGTGTGGGACGGGGACAAGCCCGCGACCGGACTGACGGCGGCGGCGCGGGCGGCGCGTCATCGGCTGATCGCCGGGGCGGCGCGGGCGGCCGGGGCGCGGGTCGTGCTGTTCGCCCATACGGCCGACGACATCGCCGAGGCGGATCTGATGCGGTCCGAGGGCTCGACCCTGGGGCGGGTGCGCGAATGGTCGCCGTCGCCGGTCTGGCCCGAGGGGCGGGGCCTGATGCTGTTGCGGCCCCTGCTGGATGAACGCCGCGAGACCTTGCGGGCCTGGCTGGCCGGGCAGGGGGCGGACTGGATCGAGGATCCGGCCAACGCCGACCCCCGCTTCGGTCGCAGCCGCGCGCGGCGGGCGCTGGCGGGCACGGTTCCGGACGGGGCGGCGGCGGGGCGGGACCGCTCGTCGTCCGAAGGGATCACGGCGAACCGCGACGGGACGGTGCGGATCGCGCGCGACGTGCGGGCCAGGGGGCTGGCGGCGGCCCTGGTCTGTGTCGGCGGCGGGGCGACGCCGCCGCGCGGGGATCGGCTGGACCGGCTGATGCAAAGGCTGCGGGCGGGCGAGGATTTCGCCGCCGCCCTGTGCGGGGCGCGGGTCGAGGCGGACGGCGAAACGGTTCTGCTGATGCGCGAGGCCGGGGAACTGGCGCGGCGCGCGCCGCCGCCGCTGTTGCTGCATCCCGGCGTCGAGGCGGTGTGGGACGGACGGTTCGTCTTTCGGGCGTCGCAGGCCGGTTGGTCGGTCGCGCCGGCGCGGGGGCGGCTGTCGGCCCTGTCGGCGGCGGATCGAGCGGCGGTGAACCGGGCGCCGGCGGCGGCGCGCGGCGCGGTCCCCGTCCTGATCCGGGACGGGCAGGCCGGGCCGGTTCTTGCACAGGCCGGGGTCGAACGGCGCGATCTTGTCGCGGAACGGCTCAGGCTGGCGCTGGACGAAACGACGCATGAAGACGATCTGATTGCGTCGCCATGGCGTAACGGAGCCGAAGCGCCTATTTTCGGTGACAGACAATCCAGACCGTGGGCTCAATCCGGGCCGGCGGACGACCGAGGACCTCAATGAACCTGCGAAATCTGGCGATCACGGGCGTTATCATCCTGGCCCTGCTCGCGGCCTACGCCGCCGTGTCGCAAGGCGGAGCCGTGACCGGCATGGGCGCCCAGGGCGCTCAGGGCGCCGGCCGCCCCGAACAAATCACCTATTCCCAGCTGGTGCAGCGGGTCGAGGCCGGCGACGTCAAGGAAGCCACCATTCGCGGCGACCAGGTGAACGGCGTCTACAAGAACAACGGCCGCTTCACCGCCACCACCCCCTATCCGAACGAGCAGCTGGTCAATTCCATGCTGGCCGCCAACGTCAATGTCGACGCCAAGACGACGCGCCAGTCGATCTGGATGAGCCTGCTGATGGGGATCCTGCCGATCGCGCTGCTGGTCGGGGTGTGGATCTTCTTCATGCGCCAGATGCAGGGCGGGGCGCGCGGCGCCATGGGCTTCGGCAAGTCCAAGGCCAAGCTGCTGACCGAGCACAAGGGCCGCAAGACCTTCGACGACGTCGCCGGCGTGGACGAGGCCAAGGAGGAACTGCAGGAGGTCGTCGACTTCCTGAAGGATCCGGGCAAGTTCCAGCGCCTGGGCGGCAAGATCCCCAAGGGCGCCCTGCTGGTCGGCCCTCCCGGCACCGGCAAGACCCTGCTGGCCCGCGCCGTGGCCGGTGAAGCCGGCGTGCCCTTCTTCTCGATCTCGGGCTCGGACTTCGTCGAGATGTTCGTCGGCGTCGGCGCGTCGCGGGTTCGCGACATGTTCGAACAGGCCAAGAAGAACGCGCCCTGCATCATCTTCATCGATGAGATCGACGCCGTCGGCCGCCATCGCGGCGCCGGCCTGGGCGGCGGCAATGACGAGCGCGAACAGACGCTGAACCAGCTGCTGGTCGAGATGGACGGGTTCGAGGCCAATGAAGGCATCATCCTGATCGCCGCCACCAACCGTCCCGACGTGCTGGACCCCGCCCTGCTGCGTCCCGGCCGTTTCGACCGCCAGGTGGTGGTGCCGAACCCCGACGTCTCGGGCCGCGAACGCATCCTGCGCGTCCACATGAAGGACGTGCCCCTGGCCGCCGACGTCAACGTCAAGACCATCGCGCGCGGCACGCCCGGCTTCTCGGGCGCCGACCTGGCCAATCTGGTCAATGAGGCGGCCCTGACGGCGGCCCGCAAGGACCGTCGCATGGTCACGCACCGCGACTTCGAGGACGCCAAGGACAAGGTGATGATGGGCTCGGAACGTCGCTCGATGGCGATGAACGAGGAAGAGAAGCGCCTGACCGCCTATCACGAGGCCGGTCACGCCATCGTCGCCATGAACGTCAAGATGGCCGACCCGGTGCACAAGGCGACCATCGTCCCGCGCGGCCGCGCCCTGGGCATGGTGATGCAACTGCCGGAAGGCGACCGCTATTCGATGAAATACCAGCAGATGATCGACCGGATCGCGATCATGGCCGGCGGTCGGGTGGCCGAGGAGCTGATCTTCGGCAAGGAGAACATCACCTCGGGCGCCAGTTCCGACATCGAACAGGCGACCAAGCTGGCCCGGGCCATGGTCACGCGCTGGGGCTTCTCCGAGAAGCTGGGCACGGTGGCTTACGGCGACAATCAGGAAGAGGTCTTCCTGGGCCACTCCGTCGCGCGCAGCCAGAACGTCTCGGAAGAGACGGCCCGCACCATCGACGAGGAGGTCCGCCGTCTGGTCGCCTCGGGCTGGGACGAGGCCCGCAAGATCCTGACGACCAAGGCCGATCATCACGAGAAGCTGTCGCAGGCCCTGCTGGAGTACGAGACCCTGTCGGGCGAGGAGATCAAGGATCTGCTGGAGAAGGGCGTCGCCCCGAACCGTGACGAGAACAACTTCCCCAACGCCGGGCCCTCGGTCTCGGTGCCGGTGACGCCGGTGTCGGACGGAACCACGGTCGAGATTCCGGTCGCCGCTCCGGCCGCGACCAGCGTGCCGACCGTGCACTGAGCCGAGGCGAGGTCTGAAAGCAGAAGCCCGCCGGGAGAGCGATCTCCCGGCGGGTTTTCTTTGTCGGCGTCACGACGGCGCTCCGAGCAGGTCGCTGGTCGAGCGAGAAGGCTAAAGACATGCGCGGGCTTGCCGTCCGGCTCTCGACGACTGGTGGCGCAAGAGGCGTCCCTAACCTGCTCATTCGCCCGGTATCTGGAGGCGCTGGGCGGGCTGATCGGGCGTTAGTCGCCGCCGGGGGTTTCCGGATCCTCGATCATGACCGGGGTCAGGCGGCGGTCCGCGCCCGATGGATCGGTCCAGGCGATGGTGTGGCCCTCCACAAGGCCGATCAGGCCGGCGCCGACGTAGGACAGGACGGACACCTTGCCCGCGTCGATGTCCGCCTCGTTCGGCAGGACGATCTGGATGCGGCGCGGCTGGGGCGAGCGGCCATCGACATAGTGCAGCCAGCGGTGAAGCGGCGCCGCCCCCTTGGGCCGATCGCCGGGCTCGCAGATGACGGCGCGTTCCAGCTCCTCCTGCAACAGGCCGGCGACGCCTTCAGCAGGCATGTCGCCCACCAGGCGCGACAGGGTCTGGTGGTCCTTGGCGCTGAGAAAGATGTCGGGGCGCGAGGGATGCGCGGTTCGGGCGGTGAATTGGGTCATGGTCGGCTCTTTGATCGCAAACGCCTGCAGACGCGCGTTGCGCGCGTCACATCAAGGCTGAGGATAATCGGGTTTCAGATCGTCGCCCGGAACGGGGCGAAAGGCGCGCGGCCGTTCCGGGTCAGTGGCCTGCGACGAGGCGTCCTGCGTAAGAAAGGCGTCGAGCCTGGCTGACGAGCGGGGTGATCACGTCTAGAGGCTGATCTCATGAAGCGTGAAAGTCAAACCTCGCCGATGTCCGTCTTGTCGCAGGTCATGGGGATCGTGAACGTCACGCCCGACAGTTTCTCGGACGGGGGGCGGTGGGCCTCGAAGCAAGCGGCGGTGGATCATGCGCTGCGGCTGGTCGCGCAGGGGGCGGCGGTGCTGGATATCGGCGGAGAAAGCACCCGGCCGGGGGCGGAGCCGGTGGGCGAGGCCGAGGAGATCGACCGGGTCGCGCCGGTGATCGCTGCGGTTCGCGCGCGGTGGGGCGGGCCGATCAGCGTCGATACGATGAAGCCCGCCGTGGCTCGCGCCGCCGTCTCCGCCGGAGCGACGATGTGGAACGATGTGACGGCGCTGAGCCAGGCGCCCGATAGTCTGGCGGTCGCGGCCGAGCTGGGCTGCGACGTGGTGCTGATGCACATGAAGGGCGAACCGCGCACGATGCAGGCCGACCCCCGCTATGGCGACGTGGTGGGCGAGGTGCGGGACTATCTGCGCGGCCGGGCCGAGGCGGCGATGGCGGCGGGGGTGGCGCGTGAGCGGATCTGGCTGGATCCGGGCATTGGGTTCGGCAAGACCCTGGCGCACAATATGGCGCTGACGGCGCGGCTGGACGTGCTGGTCGCGCTGGGGTTCCCGGTCCTTTATGCGGCCAGCCGCAAGCGGACGATCCAGGCCATAGATCCGACGGCGGTCGAGGCGACGGATCGGCTGGGCGGCTCGGTGGCCCTGGCGCTGGAGGGGGCGCGACGCGGGGCGCGGATGGTGCGGGTTCACGATGTGCGCGAGACGGTTCAGGCGCTGAAGGTGCAGGCGGCCGTAGCGGCGGGCTGAAGACCCGCGACGGGACGTCGCGGGCGGTGTAGGGCGGTTTCAGCAACAACCTCGATCGCCGCCCCATGCCCCTGACCCCCTATATCGCCCCCATCGTCATGCTGGCCCTGTCGAACGTCTTCATGACCTTCGCCTGGTACGGCCATCTGAAGTTCGATCACAAGCCGCTGTGGCTTCTGGTCATGGCCAGCTGGGGCATCGCCTTCTTCGAATACTGGCTGGCGGTGCCGGCCAACCGGATCGGCCATCAGGTCTATTCGGCGGCGGAGCTGAAGACGATCCAGGAGGTGATCACCCTGCTGGTCTTCGCCGGCTTCTCGGTGCTGTACCTGGGCGAAAAGCTGACGGTGAACCATCTGGTCGGGTTCGGCTTCATCGGCCTGGGCGCCTTCTTCATCTTCAAGGGACCGCTTGGGGCGTGAGGTCGCGCTTGTGCGGAACAGCGGGCTGGGCCATCTGGTCGCCATGTCCTGGATCATGTCGATCAATCCGTGGGTGACGCTGGTCGTCGCCGGTCTGCTGGAAGTGCTGTGGGCGTCCGGCCTGAAGAACGTCAGCCTGCAAAGGCCGCTGACGTCGCTGGGCGTGCTGGTCGCGCTGGCGGCGAGCATGGTCCTGCTGTGGGTGGCGACGCAGAAGCTGCCGATCGGCACGGCCTATGCGATCTGGACCGGGATCGGCGCGGTGGGCGCGGCCCTGGTCGGGATCGTCGTCTATGGCGAGCCGGCGACGGCGTTGCGGGCGGTGTGCATCCTGCTGATCGTGTCGGGGATCGTGGGCCTAAAGCTGTTCTCGGGGGCGCAGGCATGAGTGGGCTCTATCAAGGACGGGTGCTGATCCTGGCCGGGTCGGACAGCGGCGGGGGCGCGGGCGTTCAGGCCGATATCAAGGCGGTGACGATGATGGGCGGGTTCGCCGCCACGGCGATCACGGCGATCACGGTGCAGAACACCCTGGGGGTTCACGGGGTCTATCCGCTGCCGCTCGAGCTGATCGCGGCCCAGGCGCGGGCGGTGCTGGAGGACATCGGGACCGACGCCTTCAAGACCGGCATGCTGGGCTCGGTCGAGGTGGTCGAGACGGTGGCGGCCCTGCTGGACGAGGCCGATGCGCCGGCCGTGGTCGATCCGGTCATGGTCGCCAAGGGCGGGCATCCGCTGCTGCCGGACGCAGCGGTGGAGGCGGTGAAGCGGCTGATGATCCCGCGCGCGACCCTGCTGACCCCCAATGCGCCCGAGGCCGAGGCCCTGACCGGGCTGGCGGTGCGCGACATTGACGGCCAGCGGCGGGCGGGCGAGGCCCTGCTGCGGCTGGGCGCCCGGGCGGTGCTGATGAAGGGCGGTCATGTGGACGGGCCGACGGTGATCGACCTCTTGATGACGACCGACGGGGAGACGGTGCTGGAAGCCGAACGGATCGACACCCGCCACACCCACGGCACCGGCTGTACTCTGGCGAGTGCGTGCGCCGCGGGCCTGGCCCTGGGCCGGCCGCTGGAGGTCGCGGTGGCCGAGGCATGGGCCTATGTCGGCGAGGCGATCCGCCGGGCGCCCGGCCTGGGCGGTGGACACGGGCCGCTGGATCACGGCTGGCCGGTGCGGGGATGAACGACGCCCTGACCGAGGAACTGATCGCTGTCGTCCGCGCCGATCCCGGCCTGATGCGCGTCTTGCGGACGGTCCGGGCGCTGGACCTGCCCGACTGGCGGCTGGTGTCGGGCGCCGTCTATCAGGCGGTGTGGAACGCCAAGACGGGGCGGCCCGCCGGTTACGGGATCAAGGACTATGACCTGGCCTATTTCGACGGTTCGGACCTGTCCTACGAGGCCGAGGACGTCGTGATCCAACAGGTCGCCGCCGCCTTCGACGAACCCTTCCGCAGCCAGGTCGAGGTGCGCAATCAGGCGCGGGTGCACCTGTGGTTCCAGAACCGGTTCGGCGAACCCTATGAGCCGTTGCACTCGACCGACGAAGCCCTGGGCCGGTTCGTGGCCCCGACCTTCGCCGTCGGGGTGCGGCTGGAGGCGGACGACACGATCACCGTGGCGGCGCCGTTCGGGCTGGAGGATGTATTCGCAATGGTCGTGCGGCCGAACCCCAACCGGCCGCTGGCCAGGGGCTGGGCCAAGACCATCGAGAATGCTCGGGGGCGGTGGCCGGAGCTGACGGTCGTCGAGCCGGACTGAGTCTCAGGCCGCGATGGGCTGAAGTTTTTTGATGCCTGCAACGATCTCCCTTTTACGGGCGCGGGCTTCGGCGAGATCGTATTCGTTTTGAGCCTTGGTCAGCATTTCAGCAGACACGCCGGTCAGGGCTTCGATCTTGAGCGCCATTTCGTGGGTCAGCGCCCGTTTGCCGTTCAACATCGTGTTGAAGCCGGGACGCGCGACGCCCAGAGCTTCGGCCGCGCTCACGATCGTCAGGCCGAATGCGGGAAGAATGTGGTCCCGAATGATCTCCCCCGGGTGTGTGGGAGCGGTCATCTTGGTCATGGGCGCTGCCTACATGCTGCGACGAGGGCCTCGTCACGCGATATGTGACATTTGTATCCTTAGACGATACATCTGAGGGTCGATCCCGTCAAGGCGAGGGCGCTCAAGTCTGACGGCGGACAGCCAAATAGGCTTCCTGTTCTGCGAATTGGCTCTCTGTGAAGGGGCAATCCGTAACTCCTGGAACGGCTTTGTAGGGCCCCCAGCCGTTTCGCTGATGGCGATAGTTCATCGCCTCCCCGTGCGTGGAAGCATAGAACGCTTCGACGAACTGGGCATCCTTGTCACGGAGACGATCCCAACTCTCGCTGACGGCGCTGCACTCCTCCGAGTGTGGCGTTTCCCAGATTTCAAATCTCAGTCTGACCATCGTCTCAGTCGCAGCAGCAAACGCGCGACTTAAATATAGCGAGGGAAGGGAGGCGAATACACCGGAAGAGTTGCGCACCCTCGTGGCTCTATGGAGCCCATGGGCGGCGTAGCGTCGGGATCCGGCGGGCGTGGCGGGGCGTATCAGGGCATGACCGACATCCTCATTCTGCTGGGACTGAACCTGGCCCTGATCGTGGCCGTGATGCTCGGGCTGTGGCTGGTCGCCCTGAAGCTGAAGGACGTCAGCTTTATCGATGCGGTCTGGCCGTTGGGCATGTTGCTGCTGGCGGTGGCGACCCTGCCGCGCGCCGACGGCGATCCGGCGCGCAAGGCGCTGCTGGTCGGGCTGTGCGCGGTCTGGGCGCTGCGGCTGGGCTGGCATCTGTTCCGGCGCTGGCGGGCCAGCGGGGCGGATGGGCGGTATGTGCAGATCGTCGAGGATCAGGAACGCAACAAAGGCTGGTCGTTCGCCAAGACGGCCTTGTTGTTCGTGTTTCTGCCCCAGGCCGTGCTGGCCTGGCTGACGTCGTTGCCGGTGCAGATGGGTCAGGTGGAGGCTCAGCCGGGCTTGGGCGTTATAGCCGGGCTCGGGGCGGTGCTGGCGGTGGTCGGGATCGTGTTCGAAAGCGTCGGCGACGCCCAGCTGGCGGCGTTCAAGCGCGATCCGGCGAACAAGGGCAAGGTGCTGGACACCGGCCTGTGGCGCTACACCCGGCATCCGAACTATTTCGGCGACGCCTGCGTCTGGTGGGGGCTGTGGCTGATCGCGGCGGAGACGGGCGTCGGCCTGTGGTCGATCGCGGGGCCGATCTTCCTGACCTTCACCCTGACGCGCTGGTCGGGGATCGGGATTACCGAGAAGGCGATCAACAAGTCGCGTCCGGGATATGCGGACTATGTGAAGCGGACGAGTGCGTTTGTGCCGTGGCCGCCCTCCCGTCATCCTCGGGCCTGACCCGAGGATCAGATGATCCGCCGCTGGTGCGAAAACGCGAAGCACAGACCGCCCCGCGCCCGGTCCTCGGGTCAAGCCCGAGGATGACGGACGGCGGGGCGGGAAGACGGATCGCCTAGGCGCCGACCCTAGTTGGTGGTCGGGGTGTTGTGGGTGGTCATGCCGCGGTCTGCGTCGCCGCCCTGTTGTTCGATTTGGTCGGCGCGACGGTCGGCGTTTTCCTCGACCTGATCGGCTTGGCGGTTCAGGGCGTCTTCTCGGGCGTCGGTCGGGGCGGCGTCGGCCTGGGCTTCCAGCTGGTCGGCGCGGGCTTCGCCCGTGGCCTCGACGGCGTCGGCGCGGCTTTCGGCGGCCCGGTCGGCGGCGCTTTCACCGCAGGCGGCGACGCCCGAGAGCACGAACAGCGAGGCTGCGGCGATGGCGAACTTCTTCATGGCGTTTCCTTCCGTTTTTGGAGCGGGGGAAACGTCACGGCGGCGGATGGGTTCACGCCGCCGTGATATTTTCGTGAGGCCTCAGCCCTCGGCTTCGGCGAAGGCGACGCGGGCGGCGCCCAGCAGGGCCGCATGTTTGTGCATGATCACCTTGGTCGGAATCTCGGCCATATAGTCCTTGAACCGACCCTTGCGCTCGAACCGCTGGCGGAAGGGGCTGGCCTTGATGAAGGGCAGGATGCGCGGGACGATGCCGCCGGCGATATAGACGCCGCCGCGCGCGCCGGTGGTCAGGGCGATGTCGCCGGCGACCGCGCCCAGGATGGCGCAGAAACGGGCCAGGGTGGCGCCGCACGGGCTGTTGGGGTCCTTCATGGCCGTCTCGGTGATCTGGGCCGGATCCTCGATATGGGTCTCGCGGCCGTCGATCTCGGCCAGGGCGCGGTGCATGTTCAGCAGGCCGGGGCCGCAGATCAGGCGTTCGATGGAGACGCGGTCATAGCGGCGGCGCAGGATGCGCAGGATCTCGTCCTCGACCGGATCGCCGGGCGGGAAACAGGCGTGGCCGCCTTCCGACGGCATGGCCATCTCCTTGCCGTGGGCGTCGCGCACCAGGGCGGAGACGCCGAATCCGGTGCCGGGGCCGAGCACCGCGACGGTGCAGTGGGGGTCGCCGTCGACGGGGCCGCCCAGGCTTTCCAACTGGTCCTCGGGCACCACGGGGGCGCCCCAGGCCAGGGCTTCAAAGTCGTTGATCAGCTTGACCGGCTTCAGGCCCAGGGTCTGAAGCTCGTTCTCGGACACCTGCCAGGGCGAGTTGGTCAGGTCGATGGCGCCGTCGGTGACGGGGCCGGCCACGGCGATGACGCCGCCGGTCGGCTTGATCTCGCAGCCGTCAATGAAGGCGGCGACGCCTTTCAGGAAGGTGGGATAGCGCTCGGCCGGGAAGCTCTCATGGTGGTCCAGCACGGGCTTGCCGTCCACCATCCGGGCCAGGGCGAAACGGGCGTTGGTGCCGCCGACGTCGCCGACGAGGAGGGTCTTGTCATTCATGGGGTCGTTTCCTGCGGTCGGTTCGGTGGATCAGGCGTCCACGGTCCGGTCGACGAAGTTGGGATCGGGCGGCGTGTCCGTATGCGATTGGGCGCCGCTGGGGAAGGCGAAGCAGACGGTGGCGCCTTCTTCTGCCGTGGTGACGACGTGGCGGAAGGCCGCGAACAACTCGCGGCCATAGCCCCAGGCCGTGCCCGCCGCGTTGGCGTCGGAGCGGGCGGCGGCGGGACGGGCCGACAGATCGCCGACGCCCACCGTGGTCAGAACCCCGGCCTCGGCGTCCAGACGGATGACATCCCCGTCCTTCACATGGGCCAGGGGGCCGCCGGCCAGGGCCTCGGGCGAGACGTGGATGGCGGCGGGGGTCTTGCCGCTGGCGCCCGACATGCGGCCGTCGGTGACGAAGGCGACCTTGAACCCCTTGTCCTGGATGACGGACAGGGCCGGCGACAGGCTGTGCAGTTCGGGCATGCCGTTGGCCTTGGGGCCCTGGAAGCGCAGGACCACGACGACGTCGCGGAACAGCTTGCCGTCCTTGAAGGCTTGCAGCGCGTCTTCCTGGGTCTCGAAGACGGCGGCGGGGGCCTCGACGATGCGGTTCTCGGGCTTGACCGCCGAAACCTTGATGACGGCGCGGCCCAGGTCGCCCTTGACGAGGCGCAGACCGCCCTCCTTGTCGAAGGGGTTGGAGGCGGGACGCAAGATGTCGAGGTCCAGGCTTTCCTTGACCCCGTCGCGCCAGACCAGCTGGCCGTCCACCATCGACGGCTCCTGGAAATAGGGCTCGATTCCCTTGCCCATGATGGTGGTCACGTCCGAGTGGATATGGCCGGCCTGGGCCAGTTCGCGGGCGACGAAGGCGACGCCGCCGGCGGCCTGGAAGGCGTTCACATCGGCCGAGCCGTTGGGGTAGACGCGGGCCAGCAGGGGGGTGACGGAAGACAGCTCGTCCATGTCGGTCCAGTCGATCAGCACGCCCGCCGCCCGGGCCATGGCGACCAGGTGGATGGCGTGGTTGGTCGAGCCGCCGGTGGCCAGAAGGGCGACGATGGCGTTGACGATGGACTTCTCGTCGATGACGTCGGCCATGCGGCTCTCGCCGCTGCGGGCAAGTTCGACGGCGCGCTGGGCGGCGGCGGCGGTCAGGGCGTCGCGCAGGCCGGTGTCCGGATGGACGAAGGCGGTCGAGGGCATGTGCAGGCCCGCCAGCTCCATCATCATCTGGTTGGAGTTGGCCGTGCCGTAGAAGGTGCAGGTGCCGGGCGAGTGATAGGAGCCGATCTCGCTTTCCAGCAGGGTCTGGCGATCGACCTTGTTCTGGGCGTACTCGGCGCGGACGCGGGCCTTCTCCGCGTTCGGGATGCCGGACGGCATCGGACCGGCGGGGGCGAAGACGACGGGCAGATGGCCGAAGGCCAGGGCCCCCATGAACAGGCCGGGCACGATCTTGTCGCAGACGCCCAGCATCAGGGCGGCGTCGAAGGCGTCGTGCGTCAGGGCTACGCCGGTGGACATGGCGATGACGTCGCGGCTGAACAGCGACAGCTCCATGCCCGGGCGGCCCTGGGTGACGCCATCGCACATGGCGGGGGTGCCGCCGGCGACCTGGGCCGTGGCGCCGACCTGACGCACCGCTTCGCGGACTACGCCGGGGAAGCGTTCGAACGGCTGGTGGGCCGACAGCATGTCGTTATAGGCGGTGACGATGCCCAGGTTGGGCTTGGACCCGTCCATGGCGGTCAGCTTGTCGGCGATGGTCTGGCCGGCGAAGGCGTGGGCCCAGTTGGCGCAGGACAGTTTGGCGCGGCCGGTCCCGCTGTCGCGGGCGGCGTCCATGCGACGGATGTAGTCGGCGCGGGTCGCGCGGCTTTTCTCGACGATCCGGGCGGTGACCGCGGCCACCGTGGGGTGCAGGGTCATGTCAGCTGGCTTCCGTGTACAGAACTTCAAGGGGAACGCCGGCGGCGATCAGGGCGGCGATGGGCTGGATCCTGGGATCGCCCTGGGCCTCCTGCTCGAAGACGCGGCGCTTGGCCTCGCCCTTCAGGCCCAGGATCACCCGGCCGGCGGACATCAGATAGGGCAGGTTGATCGACAGGCGCTCGATCGTCGGCGCCGCGCCGTCGCGGCCGTGGGGCACGCCCAGGACGGTCGGTTTCAGCGTCGGGGTCAGCAGGGTCTTCAGGGTGGGGCTGTTGGGGAACATGGAGCAGATATGGCCATCCTCCCCCATGCCGAGAAGGACCGCGTCGAAACGCCCGCCCGCATCGGCCAGGGCGTGGGCCGCGACGATGGCGGCGCGGTCGACCGTGACCTCGGGCGTATAGAGGGGGATGAAGCGGCCGGCGGCGGCCTTGTCCTGCAGCAGGACGTCGCGGATCAGCCGGGCGTTGGACTCAGGCGAGGTCTCGGGGACATAGCGTTCGTCCACCAGGGTGACGGCGATCCTGGCCCAGTCCAGATCGGTCGCGGCGAGGCGGCGATAGACGGGGGCGGGGGTCGTGCCGCCGGGGCCGGCGAACACAGCCCCGCCCTTGTCGCGGACGGCGGCGGCCAGGGTCTCGGACAGGCGGGAGGCGATGGCCTTGGCCCAGGCGTCGACAGTCGGGAAGGTTTCGATCACGGGCGTCTCAGACATCGGTGGTGTTCCAGTCGCGGCCGGTGCGCATCATCAGCATGTCGGCGCTGTCGGGGCCCCAGGTTCCGGCGACATATTCGTCGGGCTTCTGGCCGGATTCGGCCCAGGCCTCGGCGACCTCGTCGACCCATTTCCAGGCCTGTTCGGCTTCGTCGCGGCGGACGAACAGGGTGGAGTCGCCGGCCATGGCGTCCAGCAGCAGACGTTCATAGGCGATGCGACGGCGCGGCGGGGCGGCCGACTTGCCGTCGACGCCCCAGGACAGGCTCATGGTGATGGGTTGAAGCTGCATCCGCTTGTCCAGGCCGGGGCGCTTGTTCATCACCGTCAGCGAGATGTCTTCCTCGGGCTGAAGCTCGATGATCATGCGGTTGGCCGGCGCCTCGCCTTCTTCATTGTCGAAGATCGAGTGGGGAACAGGCTTGAACTGGATGACGATCTCGGTGCGCTTCTCGGGCAGACGCTTGCCGGTCCGCATGAAGAAGGGCACGCCGGCCCAGCGCCAGTTGTCGATGTCGGCGCGGATGGCGACGAAGGTCTCGGTGTCGGAATCCGCGCCGCGCTCCTCGTCATAGCCCTTGACCGGCTTGCCCTCGGACACGCCCGCCACATACTGGCCGCGCACGCTGACGCGTTCGGCTTCTTCGGGGGTGATGGGCCGCAAGGACCGCAGCACCTTGACCTTTTCGTTGCGCAGCGATTCCGGATCCAGGTCCGACGGCGGCTCCATGGCCACCAGGCACAGCAGCTGGAGCATGTGGTTCTGGAGCATGTCGCGCAATGCTCCGTACTCGTCATAATAGGGCCAGCGGTCGCCGACGCCCACCGTCTCGCCGATGGTGATCTGGACGTGGTCGATCGTCAGATTGTTCCACAGCGGCTCGAAGATGGTGTTGCCGAAGCGCAGCGCCGTCAGGTTCTGGACCGTCTCCTTGCCCAGATAGTGGTCGATGCGGAACACCTGGTCCTCGCTGAAGGCGTGGGACACGGCGTCGTCGATCTCGCGGAAGGACTTGAGGTCGCGGCCGACCGGTTTCTCCAGCACGATGCGGCAGTTGCGTTCGGCCAGACCCGCCGTCTTCATCGCCGTGACGATGCGGCCGTACAGCGAGGGCGAGACGGCCAGGAAGGAGGTGACCTCGCCGTCGCCGACGCGGTCCTTCAGGCCCTTCAGACTGGCGGGATCGGTGGCGTCCACGGCCAGATAGTCGAGCCGGGCCTTCATCTTGGCCCAGGAGTGGTCGTCCCAGGCCCTGTCCGCCTCGGCCTTGGCCTTCACGGCGTCATGGACCTTGGCCACATATTCGTCGGGGGTCTCCTCGGAGCGGGCCGCGCCGATGATCTTCAGATCCTCGGGCAGGAGGCCGTCATGCTCCAGGAAATAGAGCGAAGGCAGCAGCATGCGCATCGCCAGATCGCCGCCGCCGCCGAACAGAATGAGAGCCGCCATCGCAATTTCCTCGATCATCCCCGGGGCGGGAATGCACGTCCTTAGGGTTCGGCCTCGTCTTGGTGGGCCTTAGCCGGGGGCTTTGCCCGCTTCCGCACGCGAGGCCAACACGTCCAGCACATCCTGAAACACCATGTTACGGGCGTGGAGAAGCACCAAGAGGTGATAGATCAAATCCGCAGCCTCGCTGGCGAGTTCCTCGTCCGGGCCGGCGACGCCGGCCAAGGCGGTCTCCACGCCCTCCTCGCCGACCTTCTGGGCGATGCGTTTGACGCCCTGGGCCATCAGTTTGGCGGTCCAGCTTTCGGACGGATCTGCGGCGGCGCGTTCGGCGATGGTCTGTTCCAGCCGGGCGATGCGGCCTAGGCCCGGCGCGTCGGCCGCGCCGAAACAGCTGGTGCGGTGCAGGTGGCAGGCGTCGCCGACCGGGTTGACCGACAGGACCAGGGCGTCGCTGTCGCAGTCGGCCGTGATGCCGACGACGTGCAGCCGGTCGCCCGAGGTCTCGCCCTTCCTCCAGCGCCCGCCGCGCGAACGCGAGAAGAAGGTGGCCTCGCCGGACTGGATCGTCTCGTCCAGGGCGGCGCGGTCCATATAGGCCAGGGTCAGGACCTGAAGCGTGGCGGCGTCCTGCACCACGACGGGAACCAGGCCGTTCCCTTTTTCGAAGTCGATGGCAGCGGGGTCGATCATGGGATCCTCTCCTCAAAAATCCTCCCCCTCTGGGGGAGGGGGACCGCCCGAAGGGTGGTGGAGGGGGTAAGGGCGTGCGGGGTGTTGGACGTCGGGCGGCGGCGCGCGGGCGGGCCCCCTCCACCACCGCGCAAGAGGCGCGGCGGTCCCCCTCCCCCAAGGGGGGAGGATTGCGGGTCAGGAATCATATCCGCATCTCCAGGCCTTCGCCCGCCAGATAGGCCTTGAGGTCCGGGATGGCGATGGCGCCAGTGTGGAAGACGCTGGCGGCGAGGGCGCCGGAGACGTCCGACTGTTCGAATACGGCCTTGAAATGCTCGGGCGCGCCGGCGCCGCCCGATGCGATCAGGGGGATGGTCAGGCGCGTGCGGGCGGCGGACAGCTGTTCGATATCGTAGCCGCGTCGAACCCCGTCCTGGTCGATGCAGTTCAGCACGATCTCGCCGGCGCCCAGGCTCTGCGCCTCGTCCAGCCAGTCCAGGGTGCGTTTGCCGGCGCGGCGGCGCGCGTCGGGATCGCCGGTGTATTTGTGGACCACCCATTCGCCGTCCTCCAGACGGCTGTCGACGCCGACGACGACGCACTGCCCGCCCAGGCGGGCGGCCATTTCGGCGATCAGTTCGGGGCGTTCCAGGGCGGGGGAGTTGATCGACACCTTGTCCGCGCCGTGATCCAGGCAGCGGGCCGCCTGATCGACGCTGCGGATGCCGCCGGCGACGCAGAAGGGGATGTCCAGCAGCCGGGCGATATCCTTGATCCAGCCATAGTCCAGGGTCCGGCCCTCGGGGCTGGCGGTGATGTCGTAGAAGACCAGTTCGTCGGCGCCCGCATCGCGGTATCGGGCGGCCAGTTCGGCGGCGTCGCCCATGTCGGTGTGGCCGACGAACTTCACGCCCTTGACCACCCGGCCGTCCTTGACGTCCAGGCAGGGGATTATGCGCCGGGCGGTCATTGGGCCGCCCTCCTGGCTGAAGACTGGGCCGTCATGCCGCCGTCGCTATGGCGTCGGGCAGGGTGAAGCGGTTCTCGTAAAGGGCGCGGCCGACGATGGCGCCGTTGCAGCCCAGCGACTTGACCGCCGCAATGTCGTCCAGCGACGAGACCCCGCCGGAGGCCTGGAGCACCAGGTCCGGCCGCCGCCGCCGGATTTCGGCCAGAAGCTCCAGATTGGGGCCGGTCATGGCGCCGTCACGGCCCACGTCGGTGACCAGCAGGTGTTTGAAGAGTCCCTTGGGATAGCGGTCGAGGGCGGTCCACAGATCGACGCCCGATGACTGGGTCCAGCCCTTCAGGGCGGGCACCGGCACGCCGTCCTCGATCTTGACGTCGAAGGCCAGGGTGATGTGCTCGGCGCCGAACCCCTTCAGCCAGGCGGCGACATCATTCGGCTGGGTCACCGCCAGCGAACCGACGACGACGCGCGAGACGCCCGAGTCCAGCAGTTTGGCGACGTCGTTGGCGCTGCGCACCCCGCCGCCGGACTGGATCTTGACGTCGATGGCCTTTGTCAGTTCGCCGATCAGGGCGTGCTGCACGGCTTCGCCGGCCTCGGCGCCGTCCAGATCGACGACGTGGATCCATTCCGCCCCCTCTGCGGCGAAGGCGCTCAGACGGGTGGCCGGCTGTTCGTCATAGCGGGTCACCTGGTCGAACTTGCCGTGCATCAGGCGCACGCAGACGCCGTCCTTCAGGTCGATGGCGGGATAGATCAGCATGATGGATCCTCGGGCAGGCCCAGGAAGTTCCTGAGGATGGTCGCGCCGGCCTCGGCCGAGCGTTCGGGGTGGAACTGGCAGCCCCAGCGGTTGGCGGCGCGGACCACGGCGGGCACCGGGCCGCCATAGTCGGCGCGGGCCAGGGTGGCGAGGCCGTCGGGACAGACATAGCCGTGGACGAAATAGGCGTAGGCGCCGTCGGCGACCCCCTCCAGCAGCGGATCGTCACGGTCGCGCGTCAGCCGGCTCCAGCCCATATGCGGCACAGGCAGGGCGCCCGCCGGCTCCAGCCGGGACACGGCGCCGGGGATGAAGCCCAGCAGATCGACGCCGTCGCCCTCCTGACTGGCTTCGAACAGCAACTGCTGGCCCAGGCAGACGCCTAGCAGGGGGCGGGGGAAGGCGCGGATCGGCTCGACCAGACCCAGTTCGGACAGGCGCGCCATGGCGTAACCGGCCGCGCCGACGCCGGGCAGGATGACCCGTTCGGCCTCGGCGATCACGGCGGGATCGTCGGTCAGGCGCACGGTCGCGCCCAGACGCTCGAGCGCGAACTGGACCGAGGCGATATTGCCGGCGCCATAGGCGATGACGGCGACTTCGGTCATGCGATCCTTCCCCCTTGGGGGAGGGGGACCGCGCGTAGCGTGGTGGAGGGGGCGAGGGCGCACGAGGTGCGGAGCGTCGGACGTCGGCGCGCGGGCCGGCCCCCTCCACCGCTTCGCGGTCCCCCTCCCCCGACGGGGGAGGATTTCATCACAACACCCCCTTGGTGGACGGCACGGCGTCGCCCTCGACCCGGATGGCCTGGCGCAGGGCGCGGCCGAAGGCCTTGTAGACGGCCTCGGTCTTGTGGTGGTCGTCCTGGCCCGTGACCGAGATGTGTACGGCGGCGCCCATGGCCTCGGCCAGGGAGCGGAAGACGTGGGCCGTCAGGTCGGTGCGATAGTCGCCGATGAAGGGGGTGTCGAACGTGCCCTCGAACAGCGGATAGGGACGGCCGGACAGGTCGATGGAGACGGTCGCATTGGCCTCGTCCATCGGCAGAACGAAGCCGTAGCGGGCGATGCCCTTGCGTTCGCCCAGCGCCTGTTTCAGCGCCTGGCCCAGGGCGATGGCGCTGTCCTCGATGGTGTGGTGGGGGTCGGTGTGCAGGTCGCCCTCGCACTGGAGGCGCAGGGAGAAGCCGCCGTGGGCCGCGATCTGCTCCAGCATGTGGTCGAAGAAGCCGACGCCGGTCTCGATCTTGATCGGGCCGGGGGCGTCCAGATCGACGGCGCAGACGATGCGGGTCTCCTTCGTGTCGCGCACGGCCTGGCCGACGCGGGCGGGGCGGCGTTTGGCGGGCGTCAGGCCGAAGGCCGCCAGCAGCCGGTCGTTGACCTCGGGCTTGATCGAGACCGGCAGGCGCAGGCGCTCGCCGGACAGGTCGGCCGCGACGCCATAGGTGGCCAAGGCGGCCAGGGCGGCGGCGGGGTCTTCGGGCCGGGCCATGACGATGGGGCCGACGCCGGGCTCGACCGGCATCTGGCGGCCCAGCTCGCGGGCGATCCGCTCGCGCTCGCGTCGGACCGAGGCGATGCGCTCGGCGGTCTCGATCATCCGCGACGGGTCCAGCGCCTGTTGCGCCAATCGCACCAGGGGTTCGGGCAGGGCGTAGGGCTCCAGCACCGAGGCGAGGCGGGCCAGGGTCGAGGCCTGGGCGATGGCGGCGCCGACGCGGGCGCCGGCCAGGCCATAGGCCAGGGACAGGCTGCGTAGCACGACCAGGTTCGGCTGATCGGCGACGACGGTGGCGGCCGAGACGCTGTCGGAGAACTCGATCAGGCCCTCGTCCACCACCAGCAGGGCGGGGGCGACGCGGGCGGCCATTTCGGCCACGGCCTCGGGCGAACCGAGGGCGCGGATGACCACGACTGCGGGTTCGCCCTTGGCCGGATAGATGGCGGCGAGACTGTCATAGGGTTCGGCCTTGGGCGCCTCGACCGAACCGCCGTCGCGGGCGGCGAGGCGATAGGCCAGCTCCAGCCCGTGGGTCAGGCCGCGCACCGGCAGAACCTGGTCGGCGGGCACGGCGTAGATCGCGGCCATTCGGGCGGCGAGGGCCGAGGCGTCGCCGGGATAGCGGTCCAGGCCCTCGCCGCCCGAGACCAGCGGGGGATAGGGGGCGGGCAGGGTCATTGGGCGCCTCCGCTGAGACCTTCCCCCGCTTGCGGGGGAAGTGTCAGGTCGTGGCGCGCAGCGACACGCCTGACGATGGGGGGAGTTTTGCGACTTGGCGAAACTCCCCTCTCCGACCCTGGTTCGCTGCGCGAACGCCGGGCCACCTCTCCCGCAAGCGGGAGAGGGTTCTTGAGGACGACGCTCATCCCTCGCTCCTCAGGTCGGCGGCGCGGGCGTGGGCTTCCAGCCCCTCCATCCGGGCCAGGCGGGCGGCGATGGGGGCCAGGGCGCGGGCGCCGGCCTCGGAGACCAGCTGGACCGACATGGTGGTCATGAAGCTGGCGGTGGTGACGCCGCCCAGGGTGCGGGCGCCGCCGTCGGTCGGCAGGACGTGGCTGGGGCCGGCGGCGTAGTCGCCCAGGGTCTCGGCGGCGAACCGGCCGACGAAGACGGCGCCGGCGGCCTTGATGGAATCCACCAGGGGCTCGGGATCGTCGACCTGGATCGCCAGGTGTTCCGGACCATAGAGGTTGGCGACTTCTGCGGCGGCGTCGAGGTCGCGGACCAGGATGGCGCGGGCCTCGTTCAGCGAGGCGCGGGCGATGGCTTCGCGCGGCAGGGTGGCGACCTGAACCTCAACCTCCGACAGGATGTAGTCGATGGTGGCGCGGCTGGTGGAGACCAGGATGACCTGGGCGTCGGCGTCGTGTTCGGCCTGGCTGAGCAGGTCGGCGGCGGCGATCTCGGGTGCGGCGTCGCGGTCGACGATGACCATCAGTTCGGACGGGCCGGCGGGCATGTCGACGGCGGGGCCGCCGGGAAGGGCGGAGGCCTGTTTCTTGGCTTCGGCGACATAGGCGTTGCCGGGGCCGAACAGCTTGTCGCAGGCGGGGATGACGCCGTCCTCCAGTTCGACGCCGAAGGTCAGGGCGGCGATGGCCTGGGCCCCGCCCATCAGCCAGAGGGCGTCCAGGCCGGCCTCGGCCGCGGCCAGGATCATGGCGGGGTGGACGCCGCCGTCCTTGTTCGGCGGCGTGACGGCGACGCGCTGGCCCACGCCGGCGACGCCGGCCGGGATGGCCAGCATCAACAGCGACGAGAACAGGGGGGCGGTGCCGCCGGGGATATAGAGACCGGCCGAGGCGATGGGCCGCCAGGCCAGTTTGGAGCGCACGCCGGGGGTGGTCTCGATGAAGGGGGTGTCCTCCGGCTTGGTCGCCTGGTGGAAGACGCGGACATTCTCGGCCGCCATGCGCAGGGCGCGGACGTCGCCGGGGGGCAGGGCGTTGCGGGCCTCGGCCACGGCCTCGGGCGTGATGGCGATGCGGCGGGGCGGGGCCTTGTCCAGCTTGACGCACCAGTCGGTGACGGCCGCGCCGCCGCGTTCGCGCACGTCGTCCAGGATGGTGCGGACCACCTCGGTCACGTCGCCGGCGGTGCGCTGGGCCGGGCGGGCGAGGGCCGCCTTCTTGCCGGCGGCGTCGAGGGAAGACCAGTCGATCAGCTTCATCACATCATCTTCTCGATAGGCAGGACCAGGATGGCCGAGGCGCCGGCGGCCTTCAGCTTCTCCAGCGTCTCCCAGAAGACGGCCTCCTGGCAGACGGCGTGGACGGCGACGGCGTCGTCGCGGCCCATCAGGGGCATGACGGTGGGCGAGCCGGCGCCGGGCAGAATGGCCTTGATCTCATCAAGCGCCGAACGCGGGGCGTTCAGCATGACGTATTTGGCGCCCTGCGAGGACACCACGCCCGACATCCGCTCGATGATGCTGTCCAGCAGGTGCTGTAGAGCGGGCTCGGGCGCGACGGGGGACTGGATCAGGACGGCCTGGCTTTCCAGCACCGTGTCCTTGGCGCCCAGGCCGTTGGCCTCCAGCGTCGCGCCGGTCGAGACCAGGTCGCATATGGCGGCGGCCAGTTTCAGCCGGGGCGCGACCTCGACGGCGCCGCGCATGACGACGATGTCCGCCTTGACCCCGCGCTCGTCCAGGAAGCGGCGCAGGATCTTCGGATAGGAGGTGGCGATGCGCAGTCCGTCCAGCGAGGCCGGGCCGTCATAGGCCAGGGTCGGGGGCGTGGCGATCTTCAGGGTGCAGCGGCCGAAGCCCAGGGGCATGACGACCGAGGCGTTGGGACCGCCGTTGCGGCCCTCCTCCAGCACGTTCTCGCCGACGATCCCCAGATCGCAGACGCCGTCGGCCACGAAGGTGGGGATGTCGTCGTCGCGGACGCGCAGCAGGTCGATCGGATAGTTCTCGACCCGATACAGCAGATCGTTGTGGCCCTTGACCCATTTCAGACCCGCGTCGCGGATCAGGTCGAGGCTGCGGTCGGCCAGACGGCCGGATTTCTGGACGGCGATGCGAAGCCGGCCCTGGGCGGTGCTCATGTTCGGATACTCAGTTCGTGTTCTTCAGGCGGTCCAGGGCGAGGCGGTAGCCCTGGTGCGGCATGTCTTTGAGATAGCGGGCGACGCGGACGACGGTGGTGGGGCTGGCGTGGGCCTCGGCCGCGATCTCGCGATAGGATTTGCCGCCGGCGTCGAGCAGGCGGGCCACCTGCCAGCGCTCGGCGAAGGCGCGCAGTTCCGCCGGGGTGCAGAGATCGGCCAGAAAGGCGTCGATCTCGGCGCGCGTCTGCATCGACAGCAGGGCGTCATGGAGGGCGTCGCGGGCGGGCGGGGTCGTCATGCGCGTTCCACTATGCTGTAACAGTGGAACGGTCAAGGGGTGTGAATCGTGAGTCGTGACTCGTGATTGGGCGCGCGCGGGCTCCAGTCACGGCTCACGATTCACCAATCACGACTTACGCCCGCCCGCGCACCGCTCTATCTGTCCGGCCATGACCAAGATCCTGATCATCGGCGCCGGGCACGCCGGCGGCTCCGTCGCGGCCTTTCTGCGGCAATACGGCCATGAAGGCCCCATCGTGCTGGTGGGCGAAGAGGATGCGCCGCCGTATCAGCGGCCGCCCCTGTCCAAGGCCTGGCTGAAGGGCGAGGCGGATCTGGAGGCGCTGCTGCTGCGGCCGCTGAGCTTCTATGAAGAACAGGGGATCGAGTTTCGGCCGTCGACTGTCGCCGTGTCCGTGGACCCGGAGGCGAAGACGGTCGCCTTCCATGAAGGATCGAGCGAGACCTATGACGTGCTGGTCCTGGCGACGGGATCGACGGCGCGGAAACTGCCTGTGCCGGGCGGGGATCATCCCGAACTGCTGGAGCTGCGGACGCTGAAGGACGCGGAACGGCTGAAGGCCGTGCTGGGGCCGGGCAAGCGGCTGGCGGTTGTCGGCGGCGGCTATGTTGGCTTGGAGGCGGCGGCTTCGGCTCGGGCCCTGGGCGCCGAGGCGGTGGTGATCGAGCGGGCGCCGCGCGTGCTGGCGCGGGTGGCGTCCGAGACCCTGTCGAACTTCTTCACCGCCCAGCATCGGGCGCACGGGGTCGAGATCCTGACCGGGGCCGAGGTGGTCGCCGTGGCCCATGACGGCGTGACCCTGGCGGATGGATCGGTGGTGCAAGCGGATGCGGTTCTGGTCGGGGTCGGGGCGCTGGCGTGCGAAAGCCTGGCGCGGTCGGCGGGCCTGCGCTGCGACGACGGGGTGGTGGTGGACGAGCAGGCGCGGACCAGCGATCCCGCCGTCTTCGCCGTCGGCGACATGACGCGGCGGCCGATTCCGGTTCACGGCGGCGTTTCGCACCGGCTGGAGAGCGTGCCCAATGCGCTGGAACAGGCGAAACAGGCGGCGGCGGCTATCGTCGGGCGGCCGGGGCCGGCGCCTGAGGTGCCGTGGTTCTGGTCCGATCAGTACGACTTCAAGCTTCAGATCGCGGGCCTGCCGTTCGATGCGGACCGGCAGGTGGTGCGCGGTGATCCCACGGCGGGGGGCTTTGCGGTGTTTCACCTGAACGGGGACCGAGTGGTCTGTGTGGAGGCGGTCAATGCGCCGCCGGAGTTCATGGCGGGCAAACAGCTGATCGGGAAGGCGACGCCGGTGGATGTGGCGAAGCTGGCGGACCAGACGGTGTCGATGAAGGCGGTGGGGGTGTGACACAGGCCTTATCCCTCCCCCTGCGGGGGAGGGCGGTCGCGGAGCGACCGGGTGGGGGCGGCTAGGCGGGGTCGCACGGGTTCTGCTTCGCGAGATATGTCCCGTGTCGCCCTGCCGCCCCCACCCGGCTTCGCCTTCGGCTCAGCCCCCCTCCCCCGCAGGGGGAGGGAGAGGCGCTCCGCCGCTTCGTCGTCGCCGCAGTGCAACAAAACTGTTGCGCTTTTCGTTGGGTAGCGATCAAGCTGCGAACTCAACGCGGCGGGGGCGAATGACGAGAGCTTTCGACGAAATGAACGGCGGCGGATCGGGGACGATCCGCGACAGCTACAAGACGCTGGCGGCCTGGCTGGAAAACGCCCCGCCGGATCTGCTGCAGGCGCGCTCGCGCCAGGCCGAGCTGTTCTTCCGCCGGATGGGCGTGACCTTCGCTGTCTATGGCGACGAGGAATCCAACGAGCGGCTGATCCCGTTCGACGTGGTGCCGCGCATCATCGGCGCCGACGAATGGGGCGGGCTGGAGAAGGGGCTGAAGCAGCGGGTCACCGCCATCAACGCCTTCCTGAAGGACATCTACGGACCGCAGGACTGTATCCGCGCCGGGATCGTGCCCGCCGACCTGATCCTGACCAATCCACACTATCGGCCCGAGATGCAGGGCCGCCGGCCGCCGGGCGACGTCTGGTGCCATATCGCCGGCGTCGATCTGGTCCGCACGGGCGAGGACGGCTTCTATGTGCTGGAGGACAATGTCCGCACGCCGTCCGGGGTCTCCTATATGCTGGAGAACCGCGAGATGATGATGCGGCTGTTCCCCGACCTGTTCGCCGAACATGCGGTGCGGCCGGTCGAGATCTATACCGACATGCTGTTGCGGTCCTTGCAGGCCTCGGCCCCGTCGGGGGCGGGCGAGGATCCGACCATCGTCGTGCTGACGCCCGGGCCGTTCAACTCGGCCTACTACGAACATAGCTTCCTGGCGGACAAGCTGGGGGTCGAGCTGGTCGAGGGCGGCGACCTCTTCGTCAATGACGACACCGTCTATATGCGCACGACCGAGGGCCCCAAGCGGGTCGACGTCATCTATCGCCGCATCGACGACGACTTCATCGACCCCCTGACCTTCATGCCGGATTCGGCGGTCGGGGTGCCGGGGCTGATGTCGGCCTATTTCGCCGGGCGGGTGACCCTGGCCAATGCGGTCGGGACGGGGGTGGCCGACGACAAGGCCGTCTATACCTACATGCCCGAGATCATCCGCTTCTTCACCGGCGAGGACGCGATCCTGAAGAATGTGCCGACCTGGCGCTGCCGCGAGGCGGACGCGCTGAAGGAGGTGCTGGGCAGGCTGGACGAACTGGTGGTCAAGGAGGTCGGCGGATCGGGCGGTTACGGCATGCTGGTGGGGCCGACCTCGACCAAGGCCGAGATCGAGGCCTTCCGGGCCAAGCTGATCGCCGATCCCGACGACTTCATCGCCCAGCCGACGCTGAGCTTGTCGACCGCCCCGACCCTGAACGGCGGCGCCCTGTCGCCGCGGCACGTCGATCTGCGGCCGTTCGTCCTGTCCAGTCCGGCGGGGGTGCGGGTCGCGCCCGGCGGGCTGACGCGGGTGGCGCTGAAGGAGGGGTCGCTGGTGGTCAACTCCAGCCAGGGCGGCGGAACCAAGGACACCTGGGTGCTGGATGTTTAAGCGGACGAAAATCCTCCCCCGTCGGGGGAGGGGGACCGCGTGTTCACGGTGGAGGGGGCTCGCCCCGGACACCCTGTTTGCGTTTGGCCCCCTCCACCACCCTTCGGGCGGTCCCCCTCCCCCAACGGGGGAGGAATAGATGCTCTCACGCACTGCAGACAGCCTGTACTGGACCGGCCGCTATATGGAGCGGGCGGACTTTCTCGCGCGCATTCTGGAGGCCGCCATTCGCCTGGCCGCCCTGCCGGCCAAGGACCAGGCCACGGTCACGGCCTGGGCCGGCGCCATCGCCTCGTCGGGGGTCAAGAGCGGCTTCGACGCCTCGGGCCGGACCATCTCGGAGAAGTCGGTCCGGGAATATCTGGCCTTCGGCTACGACAACTCGACCTCGATCAAGGCCTGCATCACCAAGGCGCGGACAAATGCGCGCTCGGTGCGGACGGCCCTGACCATCGAGCTGTGGGAGGCGATCAACGGCGCCTGGAACGGGCTGAACGAACTGGGCGAGCCGACCAAGCGCGACGACTTCACCAACTTCCTCGACTTCGTGAAATCGACGTCCCTGGCGGTCGAGGGCGCCTCGTCGCGGACCATGTTGCGCAACGACGCCTACTGGTTCCTGCGATTGGGGATGGCGATCGAGCGGGCCGACAACACCGCCCGCCTTCTGGACGTGAAATATCACTTGCTGCTGCCACCCGGCGAACGGGTGGGCGGACAGCTGGACTATTTCCAGTGGACGACCCTGCTGCGCGAGGTCTCGGCCCTGACCGCCTATCGCTGGGTCTATCGCGAGAGCGTGCGGCCGTGGCTGGTGGCGGACCTGCTGGTGCTGAACCGGCAGATGCCGCGCTCGCTGGCCAGCTGCCAGGGAATGATCGTCAGCTATCTGGAGAAGCTGGCCACCGATTACGGCCGGCGTGGACCGGCGCAGCGGCTGGCGTCCAACCGTCTGACCCAGTTCAACGAGGCCAAGATCGAGGACATCTTCCAGTCGGGCCTGCACGAATACATCCAGGGCTTCCTGAACCAGAACAACGCCCTGGCCGCCGCCATCCACGAACAGTATCTGGTCTGACCATGCGGATACGGATCGACCATTCCACCCGCTACGCCTACGCCCGGCCGGCGCGGTTCATCGTGCAGATGCTGCGGCTGACGCCCCGGTCCTGCGAGAGCCAGCAGGTGCGCGAATGGCGCATCGAGACCGACGTGGATGCGCGGCTGCGACGCAGCGAGGACGCCTTCGGCAATATCGTCCACAGCCTCTATACCGAGCGCCCGACCGACGCCCTGACCATCCGGGTGACGGGCGAGGTTTCGACCATGGACACCGGCGGGGTGATCCGGGGCCAGAACGAGCGGCTGCAGCCCGGCGTCTATCTGCGCGACACCCGCCTGACCGAGGCGGACGCGGCCCTGGTCGATTTCGCCAGGGAGATCGGCGAGGGTGCGCCGCTGGAGCGGATGCACCGGCTGATGGGGGCCATCCACGGCGGGGTGGCCTTCGAGGTCGGCGCCACGTCCGCGACCCATACGGCGGCCGAGGCCTTCGCCATCCGGCGCGGGGTCTGCCAGGACCACGCGCAGATCTTCATCGCCTGCGCCCGGACGCTGGGCGTGCCGGCCCGCTATGTCTCGGGCCATCTGAACCGCTCGGACGGACAGCATGACCAGGACGCCGCCCACGCCTGGGCCGAGGCCTGGATCGAGGGGCTGGGCTGGGTCGGGTTTGATGCGGCCAACGGAATCTGTCCGACCGACAACTATGTCCGCATCGCCACGGGCCTGGACGCCCTGGGCGCGACGCCGATCCGGGGCACCAGCTACGGCGGCGGGATCGGGACGCTGACGGTCGCCCTGCATGTGCGGCCTGTGCAACAGAGTCAGCAGCAACATCAATCCAGGGGATGGTCGTGATCGCCATGGCCGGGGAATCTGCTAGCGTCGAACGATTCGCGGAACCGGGAGCGGATAGAGCGAAGTGACCTATTGCGTGGGCATGCTGGTGGACGAGGGGTTGGCGATGATCGCCGACACCCGCACCAATGCGGGCGTGGACAACATCTCGTCCTATCGCAAGCTGCATATCTTCAAGACCACCGGCGAGCGGATCCTGGCGGTGGCGACGGCCGGGAATCTGTCGGTCACCCAGACGGCCCTGGCCATGGTGGCGGAGGGGGTGAAACTGCCCGACTCGACCGCGCTGGAGACGCTGGAGACCGCCCCGACCCTGTTCCGCGCCGCCCAGATCCTGGGTCATGCCCTGGCCATGGTGCGGGCCACCATCAACACGCCCGCCTCGCCGACCGCCGACGCCCTGAACGTCAACGCCTCCATGCTGCTGGGCGGCCAGATCGCCGGCGGAAAAATGGGTCTGTATCTGATCTACGGGCAGGGCAACTTCATCGAATGCGGGCCGGACACCCCCTATCTGCAGATCGGTGAGCTGAAGTACGGCAAGCCGATCCTGGATCGCGCGCTGCACAATTCCACCCCCCTGTCCGAGGCGGTCAAACTGGGGCTGATCTCGTTCGATTCGACGATTCGCTCGAACATCGCCGTGGGGCCGCCGCTGGACCTGATCGTCATTCCCCGCGACCACCTGACGGGGATGGAGCGCCGGATCGACGTGGACGATCCCTATTTCCGCGACCTGGGCCGGCGCTGGTCGGAAGCCCTGGCCTCGGCCCACAAGGCCATGCCCGATCCCACCTGGCTGGATCTCGATCTGTCGCCGCCGATGCGGAACATGAGCATCGTCATCTGAGCCAGGGGCGGTCCCGCCGCCGTCTCAGGCCGTCTCGCGGAGGGTTGAGGCGACCACCGCCACAGCGCGCACCCGCCAAGGCAACCGTGCGTCTGCGATTAAGTCGCAATTCCTCTTGTGCGAACTTGTTAAGCTGGCTATTGCGACCGCATCGCAAAATCAGGCCAAAAGGTCGCCTCAATATGTCCGAGTCCCGCGCCGCCGCGCTCCGATCGCTTCTGTTCGCCTCCAGCGCCGCCGGCATGCTGGTCGCCGCGCCGGCCCTGGCCGCCGATGTAACGTCCGAGGGCGGCGTGATCGTCACCGCCGATCAGCAACAGCAACCGGCCAATCTCGGCACGATCGACGTCAACGGCCAACTGAAGAAGCGTCAGCCGGAAAGCCCCGAGTTCGTGGCGCCCCTGCTGGACACGCCCCGCTCGGTGACGATCATCCCGGAACAGGTCATCACCCAGACGGCGGCGACCTCGCTGGAAGACCTGCTGCGCAACTCCCCCGGCATCACCTTCGGCGCGGGCGAAGGCGGCCAGCCGCTGGCCGACCGGCCCTTCATCCGGGGCCAGTCGTCGGGCAACAACATCTTCGTCGACGGCGTGCGCGACGCGGGCGGCCAGCAGCGCGAGGTCTTCGACCTGGAGCAGGTCGAGGTCATCAAGGGCGCCGATTCCGTCTATTCGGGTCGCGGCTCGGGCGGCGGCAGCATCAATCTCAGCTCCAAGCAGCCGCGCCTGGCCGACGCCGTCAGCGCCAGCCTCGGCGCCGGCACGGACAGCTATTACCGCGCCACCGTGGACGGCAACTGGCGCCTGAACGACACCAGCGCCTTCCGTCTGAACCTGATGGCGACCGAGGGCGACGTCCCGGGCCGGGACGCGGTGGACTTCGAGAAGTACGGCCTGGCCATGGCCCTGGGCGTCGGCCTGGGAACCGACACTTCGGCCACGATCAACTACTACCACCTGACCGCCGACTCGATGCCGGACTACGGCATTCCGCTGGACCGAAAGCTGGACAACAACTGGGCGATCAAGACGACGGACAGCCGGATCCTGAACGTGCCCTACGACACCTTCTACGGCCTGAAGGCGCGCGACTACATGCGCAACGAGGTCGACAGCGTGACGGTCAAGCTGGAGCACAAGTTCAGCGACACCCTGACCCTGCGCAACCTGACCCGCTATTCCGAGACGCTGAACGACTATGTGCTGACCAATCCGGGCGACGGCGGCACGGCGGTTCTGGTCGGCGACACCTGGTGGATGAAGCGGGGTCTCAAGTCGCGCTGGAACCCAGCCGAGACCTTCGCCAATGTCACCGACCTGTACGGCAGTTTCACCACGGGCGGGCTGAAGCATGATTTCGACCTGGGCGTGGAATATTCGCGCGAGATCAACCGCAACGCCTCCTACAACATCACCACCACCAGCGGCTCGGCCTGTCCGACCGGCCTGACCGGCTTCGACTGCACGCCGGTCTATGATCCCAACCCGAACGATCCGTGGACCGGCTCGATCGCGCGCGGAGCCGAAACCCACTCCAACACCACCAGCTGGGGCGTCTATGGCGCCGACTCCATCGCCTTTGGGCCGAAGTGGTTGCTGAACCTGGGCCTGCGCTACGACCGTTACGAGACCGAAGGCACGTCCATCGCCCGCGGCGCCGCCACGCCGACCTTCCACGAGGGCGAGTGGGACTTCGTCAACTATCAGGTCGGCCTGGTGTACAAGCCCACCTCCAACACCAGCGTCTATGCGTCCTACGCCACCTCCTCGACGCCGCCCACCGTGTCCGGCGGCGACCAGAACGGCGCGAGCGGCGGCGAGGGCAGCGGCAATCTGGCGGGCCAGCTCCTCGATCCGGAAGACACCGAGAACTATGAGGTCGGCGCCAAGGCCGAACTGTTCGGCCAGCGGCTGACCCTCAGCGGCGCCCTGTTCCAGACGACGCGCAAGAACGCGCAAGTGCTGGTCGACACCGACCAGTACGCTCAGGTCGGCGAGGTCAAGGTCGAAGGGCTGGAGCTCGGCTTCTCGGGCAGCGTCACGCCGGCCTGGACCGTGTTCGGCGGCTATACCTATATGGACTCCGAGCTGGTTCGGGGCGCCGTCACCATCGTGGACGGCGCGCCTGTTCCGAGCGCCTTCGAAGGCGATCCGCTGGCCAATACGCCCAAGAACAGCTTCAGCCTGTTCACCACCTATCGCGTCCTGCCCAAGTTGAGCCTGGGCGGCGGTGTCTATTATGTGGACGACCGGTTCGGCGGAAACCAGGGCGGGGCCGGCGGCGGTTCGGCCGCCGTCTATGCGCCCAGCTACACCCGCCTGGACCTGTTCGCCTCCTATGACGTGACAGACCGCGCCAGCCTGCAGCTGAACGTCAAGAACGCCACGGATGAGGAATACATCATGCGGACCAACGGGGTTCACCATGCCGACCCCGCTCCGGGGCGGCAGGCGATCCTGGCGCTGAACCTGCGCTTCTAGAGGCCACGATCCCCGGCCTATATCTGGCGGCCCCGTCCTTCCGGCGGGGCCGTCTTTTCTTTTCGAGCGAGACCCGACCGTGCTGCTCCAGATCCCCGAAGTCTTTTCCAAGGCGGAAGTGAAGGCCCTGCGCGAGCGGCTGGACGCCGGTCCCTGGGCCGACGGCAATATGACTTCGGGCCACCAGTCGGCGACGGCAAAGCGGAACCAACAACTGCCGGAAGACTCGGACGTGGCGAAGGAGGTCTCGGCCCTGATCGTCCAGGCGCTGAACGCCAATCCGATGTTCGTGGCCGCCGCCCTGCCGCACACGATCTTTCCGCCTCTTTTCAACCGCTATGAGGGCGGGGGCGAGTTCGGGCTGCACGTGGACAACGCCATTCGCCAGCAGCGGGGCGGGGGTTCGGTCCGCATCCGCAGCGACCTTTCGGCCACCCTCTTCCTGTCGGAGCCCGAGGATTACGACGGCGGGGAACTGATCATCGAGGAGATGTATGGGCCCCAGTCGGTCAAGCTGCCGGCGGGGGATCTGGTGCTGTATCCGTCCAAGAGCCTGCACAAGGTCATGCCGGTGACGCGCGGGGCGCGGGTTTCATCCTTCATGTGGATGCAGAGCCTGATCCGCGACGACGGCGACCGGGAAATGCTGTTCCGGCTGGACGTGGCGACCCAGCGGGTGGCGACGGAGAAGGGGCCGAAGGATCAGGCGGTGATCGAACTGACCGGCGTCTATCACAACCTGCTGCGGCGCTGGTCCGAGGTTTGACGCCGGCCCGGTCCTTGTGACCTCGGGGCCTCAATCGGAGTTATAAGGTCGCAGCCGTGAACCAAGGCGGAGCTGGTCTATTGTGACCGGGATGTTCCAAGACACGCCCCCCGCACCGCCCGCCCAATTGTCTGAAATCACGGTGACGGCCGCCCGTCTGCCGCCCGCCGCCGCCGACGCCGCCTTTTCGGTGGTGCGGCTGGACCAGAGGGTGCTGGAGCGATCCGCCCGGCTGGACGAGGCCCTGCGGACCGTGCCGGCCGTGTCCCTGTTCCGCCGCACCTCCAGCCTGGCCGCCAATCCGACGACCCAGGGGATTTCGCTGCGGGCCATCGCGCCGTCCGGCGCGGGTCGGACCCTGGTGACGCTGGACGGGGTTCCGCTGAACGATCCGTTCGGGGGTTGGGTGATCTGGTCCCAGGTGGCGCCGGAATCGCTGGAGCGGGTGGATGTGGTGCGCGGCGCGGGGGCGGGGCCCTATGGCGCCGGCGCCCTGACCGGGGTCATCGGTCTGACGGAACGGGACAGCGGCGGGGTGTTGGACCTCTCGGTCGCCGAGCGCGGCGGGGCCAGGGTCGCGGGCTCCGGCTCCACCCGGATGGGCCTGTTCGGCGTGACCTTGTCGGGTCTGTACGAGACCAGCGACGGCTATACGCCGGTGCGCGGGCCGGCGGCGGGGGCGGCGGATAGGCCGCTGGACCTGGACAGCCGCAGCGCGGCCCTGCGGGTCGATGCGCCGCTGGACGGGCTGAACCTGCAAGGGGCGAACCTGTCGCTGCGGGCGGCGACCTGGGAGGAGGATCGCGGGTCCGGTCTGCTGAACACTCGGTCCAACGCCAGCGGGCACAGCCTGAGCGCCACGGCGGCCAAGGCGCCGCCCGTCGACGGGTACGGCTGGCGGCTGCAGGCCTGGCGGATCGAGAGCAATTTCGCCAACAGTTCGGCCTCGGTGGCGGCGGACCGGTCGACCACGACGCCGGCCAATAGTCAGTACAAGACCCCCGCCACGGGCTGGGGGCTGAACGCGGCCCTGCGCCGCCGCACCGCCGACGTCGCCGGCGGGCGGCTGGAATGGGAGGTCGGCGCCGACGCCCGGTTCAACGAGGGCGCGACCAACGAATTCTTCAGCAATTCCACCGGCGCGGGCTTTGCGCGCGGGCGTCGGGCGGGTGGCGAGACCTCGGTGGCCGGCGGTTATGTGGACGGGTCGTGGACCGGCGGGGACTGGTTGATCGCGGGCGGGCTGCGTTACGACCAGTGGAAGAACGAGGCGGGCTTCCGCTACGAATACACCCTGGCGACCGGCGCGCCGATCCTGGACGAGACGGACGAGGACCGGTCGGGCGAGGTGTTCAGCGCCCGTTTGGCGGCGCGACGGGATCTCAGCGGTCTGCTGGGCGCCGGCTACGCCTGGCGCGCGGCGGCCTATTCCGGTTTCCGGCCGGCGACGCTGAACGAACTGCACCGGCCGTTCCGGGTCGGCAACGACATCACCGAGGCCAATTCGGCGCTGGAGCCCGAGACCCTGCGCGGGATCGAGACAGGCCTGGCCTACGACCGTGCCGGAATCGCCTGGGGGGCGACGGTCTTCTGGAACGAGATCGAGGACGCCATCGTCAATGTCACGATCGGCGAGGGGCCGGGGACCTTCCCCCGCGCGGGCTTCGTGCCCGCCGGCGGGGTGCTGCGCCAGCGCCAGAACGCCGGAACCATCGAGGCCTGGGGCGTCGAGCTGAACGGGTCCGTCCAGGCGACCGAGGCCCTGTCGCTGAACGCGGCCTTGTCGTGGACCGACGCCGAGGTGGACGGCGGGACGGCGGCGCCGCAGCTGACCGGCCTGCGCCCGGCCCAGGCGCCGGAGTGGAGCGCGACAGCGGGCCTGGACTGGCGTGCGACGGAGCGGCTGAGCCTGGGGCTGGCCGCGCGCTATGAGTCGGCGCGGTTCGACGATGACCTGAACAGCCGGTCGCTGGATCCCGCCCTGACCCTGGACGCCCGGGCGGAGTGGGCGGCGCGCGAAGGCGTCATGGTCTGGGCCGCCTTGGACAACGCCTTTGATGAAGAGGTCGAGGTGTCGATGACCGGGACCGACGTCGCCGGCTACGCCCCGCCGCGCACGGTGCGGGCCGGGGTGCGATTCAGCTATTGACGCTCTCTGCGGCGAAATCGTCGCACGGACTGCTATTGAAAACGGTTCGCAACAGTGGCACAGCCACCTTGTGACCGAACGCGCCGCACACCCTCAGGCCGAGCTCCCCGCCAAGGACTCGAAGAAGCCGAAGGCGGCGCTGAACGGCGCGCGGTCCTTCTGGCTGAAACAACTGCATTCCTGGCACTGGATTTCGGCGGCGGTCAGTCTGGTCGGACTGATCCTGTTCGCGATCACCGGCGTCACCCTGAACCACGCGGCCTCGATCCCCGCCGATCCGGTGACGGTCGAACAGACGGCGGCCCTTCCGGCGCCCCTGGTGGCGCGTCTGGCCGACTTCCCCGAGGAGACGACCGATCCCGTCCCCGACGCCGTGGCGCGCTGGTCGGCGCAGACGCTGAAGGCCGAGATTGCCGGCAAGCCGACCGAAACCACGGCCGAAGAAATCTATGTGGCCCTGCCCACGCCCGGCGGCGACGGATGGGTGACCATCGACCGTTCAACGGGTGATGTGCTGCACGAGACGACGACACGGGGATGGATCGCCTACCTCAACGACCTGCACAAGGGGCGCAACGCCGGGGCGGTCTGGTTCTGGTTCATCGACGTCTTCGCCATCGCCTGCCTGATCTTCGCCCTGACGGGGCTGGGGCTGATGTGGCTGCACGCCAAGGGGCGGCCCTCCACCTGGCCGCTGGCGGCCCTGGGGCTGCTCGTGCCCGTCGTCATCGCCCTGATCTTCATTCATTGAGCTGAACTTCGCTGAGAGTGTCCCGGATGCGCCTTCTCCCTATCGTCGTCACCACCGTCGGCCTGGCCGCCGCCGCGCCCGCCCTGGCTGCGGACCTGTCGGTCACGGTCGATGTGCCGCGCCTGAACACCGCCTCCTATCACCGGCCCTATGTGGCGGTGTGGATCGAACGGCCGGACCAGACGGCGGTCCAGACCCTGGCGGTCTGGTACCAGCAGACCCGCAACAACGAGGGCGACGGCAAGGACTGGCTGAAGGACCTGCGCACCTGGTGGCGCAAGGGCGGCCGGGCCATGAGCCTGCCGGCCGACGGCGTCTCGGGCGCCACCCGCGCGCCGGGTCGCCAGACCATCACCGTGCCCGCCGCCCGCCTGCGCGGCCTGCAGCCGGGCCAGTACACCGTCGTTGTCGAGGCGGCGCGCGAACTGGGCGGCCGCGAGGTCGTGCGCGTGCCCTTCCGCTGGGGCGGCGCCAATACCGCCAACGCCTCCGGCTCCACCGAACTGGGCGCCGTGCGCGTCACCGTCTCTCGCTGAGGAACAGATCCATGAAAAAGACGATCACGCTTCTGGCCTTCGCCGCCGCCCTGGCGGCCCCGATGGCCGCCCAGGCCCACCGCGCCTGGATGGCGCCGACCTCGACCAGCCTGTCGGGCAATGACGCCTGGGTCGGATTCGACGCCGGCATGTCGAACGGGGTCTTCATCCCCGACCACGCCGCCATGCGGATGGGCGGTCTGGTGGTGACGGCGCCGGACGGCTCGGCCGTTCAGCCCGAACACCTGATGCAGGGCCAGTACCGCACCACCTTCGATGTCCATCTGACGCAGAACGGCACCTACAAGGTCGCCAATGTGATGAACGGCATCATGGCCAGCTACACCTTGAACGGTGAACAAAAGCGCTGGCGCGGCTCGGCGGCCGAGTTCCCTTCGGCCTTGCCGCAGGGCGCGACCAACGTGCAGGCGACCCGTACATCAAGCCGGATCGAGACCTTCGTCACCCTGAACAACCCGACCGACACGGTCTTCACCAATGCGCGGGACGGTCTGGAGATGATCCCGGTCACCCACCCGAATGATCTGGTGGCGGGCGAACCGGCGACCTTCAAACTGTCGAAAGACGGGTTGCCGGCCGCCGGCCTGGAAGTGACGGTGGCGCGTGGCGGCCTCCGCTATCGCGACAATCCCGAGGAATCGACGGTGACCACCGGCGTCGACGGCGCCTTCACCGTCACCTGGCCGGAAGCGGGCCTGTACTGGCTGAACGCTTCAGTCCGCACCCCGGCTGAGGGCGACACGATAGCTTCGAACGCTTCCTATGTGGCGGTGATGGAAGTCCTGCCCTAAGCCACGGGCATGTCCGACACCCCCTTCTCGCGCGGATCCCGCGCGGCCCCGCCCACGGTCTCCCTCGGCGACCCGGTTCCGCTTGCGGACCGGGCCGACAACGGGGTGCTGATTCCGCCGATGGATGGGGTTCCGCCCCGTCCGCCCGGCGACCGGATCCTGTCGCTGGGCGGCCCGACCATGGGAACGACCTGGAGCGCGCGGGTGATCGGCCCGCCGGGTCTGAGCGAGGCGGCGGTCCAGGCGGCCGTGGAGGAAGAACTGGCGGCGGTGATCGCGGTCTTCAGTCCGTGGGAGCCGTCCAGCGAGATCAGCCGCTTCAACGCCGCGCCCGAAGGCGTGTGGGCGGTTTCCCAGCCCTTCTGGGACCTGCTGGACGCCGCCATGGACCTGGGCGACGAGACGAACGGCGCGGTCGATCCGACCCTGGGCGCCCTGGTCGACCTGTGGGGGTTCGGCCCGCCCGGACCGCGTTCGCCCCTGCTGCCCGTGCCCTCGGACGAAGAGGTCGAGGCGGCGCTGAAATTGTCCGGTTGGCAAAAGCTGCGGCTGAACCGCGAGGCGCGGGCGGTCATGCAGTTGGGCGGCATGAGGCTGGACGTCTCCGGCATCGCCAAGGGGCATGCGGTGGACCGGGTCTCGGACCGGCTGACGGCCATGGACGCGACCTCGCACCTGGTCGAGATCGGCGGCGAGTTGAAGGGGCGCGGCGTTAAGCCAGACGCCCAACCCTGGTGGGTCGAGATCGAGCGGGTCGAGGGCTCGACCGCGCCGCGCACAGTGGCGGCCCTGTACGATCTGGCCATGGCGACCAGCGGCGACTATCGCCGCGCCTTCGAACATAACGGCCGCCTGTATCCGCATACGCTGGACGGATCGACCGGGCGGCCGGTGAGCAACGCCCTGGCGTCGGTGACGGTGCTGCACGCCTCGGCCATGAAGGCCGACGCCTACGCCACGGCCCTGACGGTCATGGGGCCGTTCGAGGGGTCGGACTATGCCGAGGCGGTCGGCCTAGCCGCCCATTTCGTCGAGCGGACCGAGCGTGGCCTGGTCGAACGGATGACGCCCGCCTTCGCCGCCATGATGGACGACCCCGCCCTGGAGGGGCCGGGGTGACGCACGAGCCGGCGCGTTGGCTGTGGGCCGCCGGAGCGACGGTCCTGTGGTTGGTCCTGACCGGCTTCATCGTCTGGCGCGAACGCCGGGCGAAGGCGGCGGCGCGCGCCCAATCGGACGCCATGGCCGGAGACGGCGAGAGCGTGCTGGTCGCCTTCGCCAGCCAGACGGGTTTCGCCGAGCAACTGGCCTGGATGACGGCCAGGGCCCTGCAGGACGGCGGGGTGGGGGCGCGGGTTTTGTCCTTCGCCGATCTGGACAGCGCGACGCTGAAGGCCGCAGGCCGGGCCTTGCTGATCGTGTCCACGACGGGCGAGGGCGATCCGCCTGACGCGGCGGCGCGGTTTGTGCGCAAGACCATGGGGCAGGGGGCGGATCTGACGGGCTTGCGCTTCGGCCTGCTGGCCCTGGGCGACCGAAGCTATGACCAATTCTGCGGCTTCGGCCATGCGGTGGACGGCTGGCTGCGACGGTCGGGCGCCGAACCCCTGTTCGACCTGGTCGAGGTCGACAACGGCGAGGCCGGGGCCATCCGCCGCTGGCAGCACCAGTTGAACCAGATCACCGGCCGTCTCGCGGCGCCCGACTGGGCGCCGGCGGTCTTCTATCCGTGGCGGCTGGTCGAACGGACCCTGGTCAATCCGGGCAGTCCGGGCGGGCCGGCCTATCACCTCGCGTTCGAACCGGTCGGGTCTGCGCCGGACTGGGCGGCGGGCGATATCGCGGAAGTGGGCCTGCCGGAACGCGACGGGGCGACGCCTGGCGCGCGCGAATATTCCATCGCCTCCCTGCCGTCTGACGGGCGGGTCGAGTGCCTGATCCGGCTGATGCGCCATCCGGATGGGACGCCGGGTCTGGCGTCCGGCTGGCTGACCCAGGATCTGGCGGTCGGCGACGAGATCGGCATGCGGCTGAGGACCAACCGCAGCTTTCACGGGCCGGCGGACGAGACGCCGATGATCCTGATCGGCAACGGCACGGGAATCGCGGGATTGCGGGCGCATCTGAAGGCGCGGAGCCCGGCCGGGGGCGGGGCCTGGCTGTTGTTCGGCGAGCGGACGCGGGCGCACGACGCCTTCTTCGACGCTGAGCTTCAGGGATGGCTGGAGTCGGGCGTACTGCGTCGGCTGGATCGCGCCTTCTCGCGCGATGCGGGCGACGGCCGCTATGTGCAGGATCTGGTCGCCGGGGCGGCGGACGAACTGCGCGACTGGATCGGTCGCGGTGCCACCATCCATGTCTGCGGCAGTCTGGAGGGCATGGCCGCAGGCGTTCATGCGGCGCTGGAGACCGCCTTGGGCGCCGAGGCTCTGCTGGACCTGCTCGAAACCGGTCGTTACCGCCGCGACGTCTATTAGGGCTGCCGCCCGCCGGGCCTTCCTGCCATCAATGGCGCAATGAATGGGAGGAACCGATGATTTCCATGCTGCTGGCGGCGGCGCTTTCGACCCTGCCGCAAACGCCCGCCGCTCCGGCTGGGTACGCCCTGACCTGGTCCGACGAATTCTCTGGCGACGGCCTGCCCGACGCCTCGAGGTGGCGATACGACACCCAGGCCAACAAGACCGGCTGGTATAACGAGGAACTGCAGTACTATTCCGCCGCGCGGCCCGAGAACGCCCGGATCGAGGACGGCGTCCTGATCATCGAGGCGCGGCGAGAGACCCTCAACCCGCCCCCGGCCGACTGGGGCGGACAGGCCTACACCTCGGCGCGGATGATCTCGACCTCCGCCTGGTCACGCGGTTTCATCGAGACGCGCGCCAAGATCCCTTGCGGACGCGGCAGTTGGCCGGCCATCTGGATGTTGCCCGAAAAGGCGGTCGGCTGGCCCATCGGCGGCGAAATCGACATCATGGAGCACGTCGGCCATCGCCCCGGCGTGGTGCACGGCTCGATCCACACCGAGGCCTACAACCATGTGAAGGGCACCCAGAGCACGGCGACGCGCCAGGTCGCGGACGCCTGCGACGCCTTTCACCGCTATCAGGTGCGCTGGACGCCGGACGAGATCGTCTTCCTGATCGACGACCAGCCCTTCCACCGCTTCGCCAACGACCAGGCGCGCGATGTGGAGACCTGGCCGTTCGACAAGCCGTTCCACCTGATTCTGAACGTCGCCGTGGGCGGAACCTGGGGCGGCGAGGAGGGCGTCGAAGACGCCGTCTTCCCGCAGCGGATGGAGGTCGACTACGTCCGGGTCTATCAGCCGGCCGACTGATCCAGTCGGCCCAGCAGGTCGACCGCGAAGCTGGACAGGGTGTCGTCGCGGGCGCCCATGACGATGATCCGGTCGCCCGGTTGCGCCATCTCCACGATCCGGTCGCCGCATTCGGCGCGGGTCGGCAGGGCCTGTGCCTGACGGCCGGCGGCGCGGACTCCGGCGGCGATGTCCTCCGAGCCCACGCTGCGGTCGGTGGTGCCGCCGTAGTAGACCGGCTCAGGCATCAACAGGACGTCGTCGGGACGCATCAGGCCGGCGAAACCGTCGATGAACTCGGACTTCATCAGCTTCAGCGGACCGAAGCCGTGGGGCTGGAACAGGATCAGCAGGCGGCCGTCGAAGGCGTGCAGGGTCTTGAGCGTGGCGGCGATCTTGTCCGGGTTATGGGCGAAGTCGTCGATGACGGTGATGTCGTTGACAGTCCCGACCACCTCCATCCGGCGACGGATGCCGGCGAAGGTCTCCAGCGCCTTGACCGCCTGGCCCGTCGGCACGTCCAGCGCCTTGACCGCACCCAGGGCCGCAAGCGCATTGGCGACATTGTGGGCGCCGGGGACGTTCAGGACGACGTCGTATTCGCTCCAGCCCTCCATCAGGCGGAACTTCATGCCCGTGGGCGTCGGCTGAAGGTCGTAGGCGGACAGGTCGGCCTTTTCCTCGCCAAGGGCGAAGGTGATCGCTTTCCCGGCCGGAAGCGTCTGGACCAGGGCGGCGGTCTCGGGATTGTCGAGGTTCAGCACCGCCGTGGTCGCGCGGCCGGTGAAGCCGCCGAACAGGTCGCGCAGCTCCTCCATCGACTTGTGATCCAGCGAGATGTTGGAGACGACGGCGACGGTGGGGTCATAGCCGGCGATGGAGCCGTCGGACTCGTCCACCTCGGCGACAAACAGGTCGGAGGCGCCAACCAGGGCGCTGGCGAACGGATGGTCGGCGTCGGCGAAATTCTTCATCACCGCGCCGTTGACCACGGTGGGGTTGCGGTCGGTCTGGCTCAGGATCCAGGCGATCATGCCGGTGATGGTGGACTTGCCGCTGGTGCCCGCGACGCCGACCGAGGTCGGGGCGGCGTTGAACAGCTGGCTGAGCAGCTGGGGCCGGGTCTTGATGACGGCGCCGACGCGGCGGGCGGCGCCTATGTCGGGCACGGTGTCTTCAATCGCGCCGGTGGCCACCACGGTCTGGGCTGAACGGGTCACGCCGGAACCGTCCTGGGGATGCAGGGTCACGCCATGGGCGCGCAGCCAGTCGAACTTCTCGGGCGTGCGGCCCTGGTCCAGCGCGCGGTCGGAACCTTCGATACGGTGGCCCTGGGCCTGGACGATCAGGGCCAGGGGCAGCATGCCCGACCCGCCGATGCCGCAGAAGAAATAGGAGGCGTCTTGGTTCATGCCCCCTTAGAACAGGGGATCGGGCCGGTCCGCCAGTGCAGGATCGCAATATTCGACGAAGAAGACGGACGTGACGAGCAACACCTTCAAGATCGGCGTCGTCTGCGCCAGTTCGCGCTTCTCCAAGGAGCGCGCCGAGACCGTCGAGGCCTGGATGGCCGAGCATCATCCCGACGGGGATGTGGCGGTGGTTTTCCACCCCGCCTGTTTCCTGAAACACGGCCACTTCGCCGGGGACGACCGGGCGCGGGCCGACGCCTTCGTCGAGTTCGCCAATGACCCGCGCATTGATGCGATCTGGTTCGCGCGCGGCGGCTATGGATCCTGCCGCATCGCCGAGTCGGTCATTCCGCGCCTGAACGCCGTGGCCCGAAAGAAGCGCTATATGGGCTATTCCGACGCAGGAAGCCTGCTGGCCGGAATGTACAGGGCCGGGTTCGAACACCTGGCCCACGGCCCGATGGCCTCGGATGCGGTGCGCCGCGACGAGGCGGCGCGCGGCGCCCTGGCCTGGCTGACGACCGGACGCACCGACTGGATCGAACCCTCGCTGGCGATCGATCCGCGACCCGCCGTCGCCTTCAACCTGACCATCCTGGACCAACTGGTCGGCACGGCGCTGGAGCCCGATCTGTCGGGCCACGTCCTGATGCTGGAGGAGGTGTCGGAGGCCGCCTATCGGATCGACCGGATGATGTTTCACTTGACGGGGCAGGAGTCCATCCGACGTGTTGCCGGAATTCGCCTGGGACGTGTTTCCGATGTCACGCCAAACGATCCCGATTTCGGACAGACTCCGGAGGAGATTGTTCGATACTGGTGCCTGAGATCCGGCATAGAATTCCTGGGACCGGCCGATATCGGGCACGACGACGCCAACAAGGTAGCGCCCTTCGGTCGCGGCTGAGGCGAACCGCTCGAGACGCAAAAGACACAGTCTCGCCTTGATCTGCCGGCCCGCGCCTGACGCCCTCTCGACACGTCCTGCGTCTGCACGTCAGATGCAGGTCCGCGAGGCGTTAGGACTTCGTTAAGCCAAGGCGTTGGGGGACGCTGCGGTTTACGCCTTCTGCGATGCGGCGGTTCGTTCGGACTTCGGGGGATGCCCGGACGAACCGCCTGATCGTTCTCCGATCATCGACGGGCCCGATCATCGACGTGAAGCGCCGCAAGGCTTATGGATCGCCCGGTGCGTTTCGACGAAAGATTCATCGATGAACTGAAGGCCCGCCTTCGGCCGTCCGACGTGATCGGGCGGACGGTGAAGCTCAAGCGGCAGGGGCGGGAATATGTCGGCCTGTCGCCCTTCTCGAAGGAGAAGTCGCCGTCCTTCTTCGTCAATGACGACAAGGGCTTCTTCCACGACTTCTCGTCCGGCAAACACGGCGACATCATCTCCTTCCTGCAGGAGACCGAGCGGCTCAGCTTCGTCGAGGCGGTGCAGCGGCTGGCCGGCGAGGCGGGGATGCAACTGCCGGCCGAAGACCCCAAGGAGGCCGAGCGCGAACAGAAGCGCCTGGGCCTGTCCGAGTGGATGGACCTGGCCCAGAAGTGGTTCGCCGCCAATCTGAGGCGCACGCCGGGCAAGGCGGCGCGCGAATATCTGGAAAAGCGCGGCCTGCCCGAGGATCAGTGGGAGCGGTTCGGCCTGGGCTATGCGCCCAATGACCGCGAAGGGCTGAAACAGGCCCTGGTCCAGCGCGGGGCGCGACCGGCCGAGCTGGTCGAGGCCGGGTTGCTGATCTCGCCGGAAAGCGGAGGGCAGCCCTATGACCGGTTCCGCGACCGGCTGATGTTCCCCATCCTGGACGCGCGCGGCCGGATCGTCAGCTTCGGCGGCCGGGCCATGAACCCCGACGACCGGGCCAAATATCTGAACGGTCCCGAAAGCCCGCTGTTTCACAAGGGGGCGACGCTGTACGGCCTGCCCGAGGCGCGGCGTATCCTGGGGGCGGAGAGCCGGAACGACCAGACCATCATCGTGGTCGAAGGCTATATGGACGTCATCGCCTGCCAGCGCGCGGGCCTGCCGGCCGTGGCGCCCATGGGCACGGCCCTGACGGAAGAGCAGATGGAGCGGCTGTGGCGGGTCAGCCATGAGCCGGTGCTGTGTTTCGACGGCGATGCGGCGGGGCTGCGGGCGGCCTATCGCGCCATCGAACGGTCGCTGCCGCTGCTGAAGCCGGGGCGGTCGTTCCGGTTCTCTCTGCTGAGCGGCGGTCAGGACCCCGACGACATCCTGCGCGACAAGGGGGCGCCGGCGCTGCGCCAGGCCCTGGCCGACACCCACGGCTTCGCCGAGGTGCTGTTCCGTCGCGAGCAGGATCTGGAGCCGCTGGACACGCCGGAGCGCAAGGCCGGTTTCAAGGCGCGGCTGCGTAACACCGCCTCGGCCATTCAGGACAAGGATCTGGCGGAGCAGTACCGCCGCGACCTGTTCGACCGGTTCGACGCCCTGTTCCCGCGCTCGCCGGCGCGGGCGCCCTGGACGCCGGGGCAGGGGCGCGGCCGCTTCGGCCCGCCGCCGAAACTGGGTCAGACGGTCGAGGGCGCCCAGGCGATGCAGTCGCTGTTTCGGGCGGTCAGTCCGGTGGCGGCGGCCCTGGCCTATGCCGCAATCGACGACATTGAGCGGCTTGACGACCATCTGGAGGAGGTCAGCGTCCAGGGCTTCGGAGACGCCTCGCTTGAGGGGCTGGCCCAGGAACTGGTGCGGCTGCGCCTGTCCGGTCAGGCGTCGGATGCGGCCGTGGTGCGGCATCGGTTGCGCGACTCCGGCTTCGATCCGCTGTTGAAAGAGATCGAGAAGGCGGCGTCCAAGTCGGGCGCCTCCTTCCTGTCGTCGGACCTGACCGTGGCGGAATCACGCGCCCACTGGCTGAAGGTGTTTGGTCTAATGACGCATCTGGCCGCCCTGTCGCGCGCCATCGAGACGGCCAAACAGGATATGGGCCAGGGCACGGGCATCGACTCCCTGGTGCGTCTGAAGGCCGAGCGCGACGCCATCATCCGGTCGTTCGCAGCGCCCGACTTCTGGACCACCCTGGTCTGAGGCGCGCCGATTGGCGGGCTTCACGATCTGGAGTAGTCTCGCCGCCATGGATGGTTCCCAGCCTGTCAGGATCACACGCGAAGGCGACCATCAGGTCGTCCACCTGCCGAGCGGCGTCGCCGTTCCGGCGGACGCCGTAGTGCGTCAGGACGGAGAGCGGCTGATCATCGAACGGGCGGGGCCGCGGATGGGGTCGTCCGCTCGTCTTCTGGCGCGTCTCGCGACGATGGAGCCGATTGATGAGGAGTTGGGGGAGATCGACGATCCTCCGCCTGAGCCGGTCGATCTTTGATCCAGTATCTGCTCGACACCAACATCGTCTCCGACCTTTTGAAGGATCCGGCGGGTCGATCCTCGCAGCGTATGGCGTTGATCGACCCCAGCGCCATTTGCATCAGCGTCGTTGTGTTGGCGGAACTGCGCTTCGGGTTTGCAAAGAAGAAGTCGTTTCGGCTCATGTCACGGCTCGAAAGCCTGTTGGACGATTTCGCGGTTCAGGCCTGGGCCGAGCCGGCGGACCGACAGTACGCTGAGGTTCGCTCCGCACTCGAACGCGCCGGAACGCCCATCGGGGGCAACGACCTGCTGATCGCCGCCCACGCCCTGGCGATGGATTGCATCCTCGTCACCGACAATGAACGCGAGTTCGCGCGCGTGCCGGGTTTGCGGGTCGAGAACTGGCTGCGCGCGGATTGAGGCGGATACGCTTGACTCTGCCCGCCTGCGACGCCATCTGGCGCAATCGGGTCATGATGCCTTAGTGCGCGAGGTCGAGAAGGCGGCGGCGAAGTCCGGCGCGCCATTCCAGGCCGCAAATGCGCCCCTCGCCGAGGCAAGGGTCCGATGGTCGCAGGCGTCGATGACGCCTCGGTCCTGGCGTGAGATGCGCCGGGGCAGGATGAAGAGTTCCGCCGGCTAGGGTCGAGCGGGATGTGCTTCGTCGTGCGATCAAAGCCGGGACGATTTGGGAAGACAGCGCGGGCGCGTAACCTTACGCCTCGCCAGGCATTGTATTTTTCGCCGGGGTGGATTGATCACCCCCTCCGGCTGGAGACGAACTGACTATGAACGCACAGACCGAGACGCAGGACGCCGAGGTTACGACCGACGGGCCCCTGCTCGATCTGACCGACGCCGGCGTCAAGAAATTCATCAAACAGGCCAAGGCGCGCGGCTATGTGACGATGGAGGAGCTGAACAAGGTCCTGCCTTCGGAAGAAGTCACCCCCGACGCCATCGAAGACACCCTGGCTATGCTGTCGGAAATGGGCGTCAACGTCGTTGAGGCCGAAGAGGACGCGCAGGAGCAGCAGTCCACCGACGTCGCCGCCACCGCCTCTACGGGCGTGGCCGAAGCGCCCGCCAAGGCCGCCTATGACCGCACGGACGACCCGGTGCGGATGTATCTGCGAGAGATGGGTTCGGTCGAACTGCTGAGCCGCGAGGGCGAAATCGCTATCGCCAAGCGGATCGAGGCCGGTCGCGACGCCATGATCTCGGGTCTGTGCGAAAGCGCCCTGACCTTTGAGGCCATCATGGTGTGGCGTGACGAGCTTGAGAACAACCGCATCCTGCTGCGCGAGGTCATCGACCTTGACGCCACCTACGGCGTGCTGAACCCCTCGTCCCTGCCCGGCGCCGTCCAGCCCGAGGCGGAAGAGGAAGAAGAGGCCGAAGAAAAGCCGGCCGCTGAAGAAAAGCCCGAGTCAGACGACGACGATGACGATGATTTCGACGACGGCGGCGGCATGTCCGTGTCGGCGCTGGAAGCCGAGCTGCGCGACGGGGTGATGGAGGTGTTGAACCTCATCGCCGCCGACTTCAGCGAGTTCCGGGGGCTGCAGGACAAGCTGGTCCAGACCCGCCTGAAGGGCGAGGTGCTGAGCGCCAAGGACTCCAAGGCCTATCAGACGCTGACGAAATCCATCTCGGATCGTCTGAAGACGATGAAGCTGAACAACAACCGTATCGAGGCCCTGGTCGAGCAGCTTTATGCGATCAACAAGCGCCTGATCGGTCTGGAAGGGCGCCTGCTGCGCCTGGCCGACAGCTACGGCATCTCGCGGCCTGAGTTCCTGAAGGCCTATTTCGGCGCCGAACTGGACCCGACCTGGACCGAGCGGATCAAGGAACAGGGCGTGCGCTGGACCAAGTTCAGCGACAACGAAGCCAGCCAGATCTCCACCATCCGCGCCGACGTCGCCGCCGTGGCCCTGGAAGCCGGCCTGCCGATCGACGACTATCGCCGCATCGTCCAGACGGTGCAGAAGGGCGAGCGCGAAGCCCGTCAGGCCAAGAAGGAAATGGTCGAGGCCAACCTGCGCCTCGTGATCTCCATCGCCAAGAAATACACCAACCGCGGCCTGCAGTTCCTGGACCTGATCCAGGAGGGCAACATCGGCCTGATGAAGGCGGTCGACAAGTTCGAGTACCGCCGCGGCTACAAGTTCTCGACCTATGCCACCTGGTGGATCCGTCAGGCGATCACTCGGTCCATCGCCGACCAGGCGCGGACTATCCGCATCCCGGTGCACATGATCGAGACGATCAACAAGATCGTCCGCACCAGCCGCCAGATGCTGCACGAGATCGGCCGCGAGCCGACCCCGGAAGAACTGGCCGAGAAACTGGCCATGCCGCTGGAGAAGGTGCGCAAGGTCCTGAAGATCGCCAAGGAGCCGATCTCGCTGGAAACCCCGATCGGGGACGAGGAAGACAGCCACCTGGGCGACTTCATCGAGGACAAGAACGCCGTCCTGCCCATCGACGCCGCCATCCAGTCGAACCTGCGCGAGACCACGACCCGCGTGCTGGCGTCGCTGACGCCGCGCGAGGAACGGGTGCTGCGGATGCGGTTCGGCATCGGCATGAACACTGACCACACGCTGGAAGAAGTCGGCCAGCAGTTCTCGGTGACGCGCGAACGGATCCGTCAGATCGAGGCCAAGGCGCTGCGCAAGCTGAAACACCCCAGCCGGTCGCGGAAGCTGCGGTCCTTCCTGGACAGTTGAAGACGATCAGGGGCGGCGCCGAAAGGGCCGCCCCTTTTGCCGTCAGCTGGGCGTTTCGACGACCAAGCCGACGATGCGCCGAACCAGCGGCAGGATCAGCAGCAGCACTGGGAAGGCGATCAGCCAAGACAGGCCCCAAGCCTGCATCCAGGCGGAGGGGAAGGCCGGAACGAAGCCCAGATTGCGCGCCGTGGCGATGGCCGAGACCACGAAAGTCATGAACAGTGACAGGATCAGGGGCATGATGACCGGCGCATAGCGCGCGGGCAGTCGGCGGAAGCGGATGATCGCAGGGTGAGGGTGCATGTGTGCGTCTCTCAATTTGGTCTTCGGCAATGGGCATCCGCCGGAAAGTCCGGCCCCGGCCGAAAACCGGGATGGATGCGTTGCCTGACGTGAGACGCTTACGATCGCCTGGGCGACGGGGCGCATATATCAGTTTGCGGGGTGGTCGCAACAGGCCCGACCTTTCTCTGGAACGGCTACCAGGGGCGCAGGAATAGGTCGGACTTGCCGTCGTCCTGAATTGCTGGTCTGGGGTCTGATGGGTCGAAAACACGTCAATCTGGGCTGCGCGCCCGACAAGGCCGACCTGCCGCAAAAGCGCTGCGTCGCCTGCGGCCTGTCGTTCGCGTGGCGCAGGAAGTGGGCGCGGGACTGGGATCAGGTGCGGTTCTGTTCGGATCGGTGTCGCGCGGCCGGCGCATCGCCGGAACGGCGATAGGCGGCTCTCCGCCTCGTGACCGACGCGCCATCGGGAATCGGATAGGATTCGAGCGATGGCTTCCAATGTCCTGATGATGCGTGTGTCGGTCGGTCTGGCGGTCCTGCTGATCCTGAGCGGCTGCGTGCGGCGCGCGCCCGAGCCGCTGCGGCCGTCGCCCTATCCGGGACGGACGCCTGCGCCCCTGGTCGGGGGGCTGATCGACCGGCCTGTCGATGGGGGAACCCAGGGGGCGGTGGTGCGCGTGGGCGCGGACCTGGGGCGATGCCTGGCCGAACTGAGCGCCGCGCGCGTGACGTTCAGCCCCGCCCCGGATCGAACCAACAGCGCCAGTTGCGGCCTGAGACAGGGCGGGGTGCTGGGCGCCGACATGGGCACGGTGGCGCGGATGGCGCCGGGGGATGTGCAGATGACCTGCCAGACGGCCCTGGCCCTGAGCATCTGGCGGCGGCAGTCGCTGGAGCCGGCGGCGCGCCAGATTCTGGGCTCGGACGTGGTCCAGATCGACCATATGGGGGCCTACGCCTGTCGCAATGTGAACAACGGTGTGGGGTCCAGCCGGGTCAGCGCCCACGCCCAGGCGGCGGCGCTGGATTTCGCCGGGGTTCGGCTGCGCGACGGGCGGCGCATCACGGTCACGAACGACTGGAACGGCGACGCGCCCGAGGCCCGTTTCCTGCGCCGCATCCGCGACGACGCCTGCCGCATCTTCGGCACGACCCTGAGCCCCGATTATAATGCGGTGCATTTCGACCATCTGCATCTGGAAGCCACCGACACGCGTTTCTGCCGCTAGGCGGCGAGCCATTCCGGCGTCCGCCCGGTCAGGGACAGACGCATGGCGCCGAGGTTGAAGGTCTTTACCTGGTCGGACGGATTTCACGCCTTCACCGTCGCCGCGAGCTCGCGCCCCAAGGCGCTGGAGGCCTGGGGGTCGAAGCAGGACCTGTTCGCCACGGGCCTGGCCAGCCAACTGAGCGGCGGCCCCGACCATGACGCCGCCCTGGCGGCGCCGGGCGAGGTGATCGAGCGCGGCCTGGCGATCGATGTCGGCAAGATCGGAAAGGCGGCCAGGCCGAAGGCTGCGGGACCGTCGAAAGCCCGGCGTGCGAAGCTGGAAAGACTGCAAGCCGAGCTGGACCGGCTGGACGCCGACCATCAGGCCGCCTCGTCGTCCCTCGACGATCAGCTTGAAGCACTGAAGGCGAAGCGGGCGAACCTGGAACAGGCCTATGGCGCGCGCCGCAAGACGCTGACCCGGAACCTCAAGGCGGCCCGGGGCTGATCAGGCGGTGGCGCGGCCGCTTTCCGTCAGATGCGCGCCCTTTTGGCCCACCGTCTCCAGGGCCGAGATCAGGGCGCGGACGTCGATGGGTTTGGCGACGACGGCGTCCATGCCATGGGCCAGGCACTCGTCGCGCTGATGCGGCATGGCGTTGGCGGTCAGGGCGATGATCGGAGTACGGGGCAGACCCTGGGCGGCCTCGCGTTCGCGGATGGCGCGGGCGGCGCCGAAACCGTCCAGGACCGGCATCTGCACGTCCATGAGGACCATGTCCCAATCGCCGCCCAGCCAGGCCTCGACCGCCTGGGCGCCGTTTTCGACGATCGTCGGCTCGATGCCGAATTGACCCAGCAGGGTTTGCAGGACCAGGCGGTTGATGGCGTTGTCCTCGGCGGCCAGAACCCGCAGACCGGCGTCGCCCTGTCTGACGTCGGAGGCGGACGGGGCGGGCGTTCCGACCGCTGGGCCGAGCCAGGGCAGGGGAAGGACGACGGTGAAACGGGACCCCTCGCCCGGCCGGCTGTCGACGTCGATCCGGCCCTGCATCAGCCGGGTCAATTCGTGCACGATCGACAGGCCCAGTCCCGTGCCGCCGAACTGGCGCGTGGTCGAGGCGTCAGCCTGGGCGAACGGATTGAAGATGCGCGCGATGACCTCGGTCGTCATGCCCACGCCTGTGTCGGCGACGGTCAGGACCAGGGTCTGGCCGTCGCGGCGCGCCGCGATGTCGATGCGGCCCTGAGCCGTGAACTTGAGGCTGTTGGAGATCAGGTTCGACAGGATCTGCCGCAGGCGGGTCGGATCCCCGCGATAAAGGCCGGCGGCGTCGCCGAGATCCAGCGCCAGGATCAGGCCCTGATCGTCGGCGGTGGACGCATAGGTCGAGCGGAGATTGCCCAGCAGGATCCCCAGATCGAAGGCCACGCTTTCCAGCTCCATCTTGCCGGCCTCGACCTTGGACAGGTCAAGGATGTCGTTGAGGATGGTCAGCAAGGCGGCGCCGGACTCGGCGACGATGTCCAGGCGTTCGCGTTGCAGGGCCGGCAGGGGATCGGCCTGCATGGCCTGGGTCATGCCGAGTATGCCGTTCATGGGCGTCCGGATTTCGTGGCTCATCACCGCGAGGAACTGGGACTTGGCGCGACTGGCCGCCTCGGCCCGTTCGGCGAGCCGCCGCATTTCCGTGACGTCCCAGTTGGCGCCGACCAGCCTGTCCGGCGCGCCGCCGACGCCGCGTTCCAGGCTGCCGAATCCCTTGATGTGCCGGATCTCTCCGTCCGTCCGGCGTATGCGGAACTCGGTGTCCAGCAGAAGGCCGTTCAGGGCGGCGGCGGTGTCTCTTTGGAGCGTTTCGCGGTCATCCTCCAGAACGAAACTGGTGAAGAAATCGAGGTCCAGGACGTCAGGCGCCGGGGTGAGGAAGAGGTCGAACATCTCCGGCGACCACGACAGGGCGTTGGTGTTCAGGTCCAGTTCCCAGATTCCGATCTGGGCGGCGCGGGCGGCCAGGGTGGCGCGGTCGGCCAGCTTGAGCCGCTCGGCTTCCGCCGCCTTGCGGCCGGCGATATCCTGGACGTGAGAGATATAGAACAGGGGCTCGCCCGCCGCGCTGCGAACCAGGGAGACGGTGCGAGCCGCCCAGGCGACGCCGCCATCCTTGCGGATATAGCGTTTCTCGATCTCGTAGGACGGGATGCGGCCGGAGGTCAGTTGTTCGAACAGGACGAGATCGGCGTCCAGATCGTCGGGATGGGTCACGTCCCGGAAATTGACCGTCCTGAGTTCGTCGCTGCTGTACCCCAGAAAGCGACGCAGGGCGGCGTTGCCGTTCAGCCAGACGCCGTCCAGCCCGAATACGGCCGTGCCGATGGGCGAATGTTCGACCGCCTGACAGAACTGCGCCACATCGAATGTGGCGATGTCCGTCGTCTGACCGCTCGGCATGGGCAGCTTCCCCGTGGAAGACCAAGTCTGCCGCGAAGATATTGCAACGGGGTGAACGGACGGTCGCGGAGGGCGACCGACCTCAGGCTTCGAAGATCGTCTCGAAGCCGCCGACGACCATCCGCCTGCCGTCGAAGGGCATCTCCATCTCGTGGAAACGCGGGTCCTCCATCATCTTCTTCTCGGCGGCGTCGCCGGTCGCCTTGTCGGGCCAGATGATCCAGGACAGGACCACGGTTTCGTCGGGCTCAAGCTTCACCGCCATCTTGAAGTCGGTGTGCTTGCCGTCGCGAATATCGACGCCCCAGTTCTCGACGACGGCCAGGGCGCCGAACTCCTTGAAGATGGGCGCGGCGGCCTGGGCGCACCTCAGATAGGCGTCCTTGTCCGCCGTCTTCACCGGGGTCACGAAGCCGGTCACATAGGTCATGGTCGTTCTCCTCAGTTGTTGGTTTCGGCCAGTTCGGCCAGTTGGTCGGCGACGGCGCCCCAGCCCTGTTCGAAGCCCATGGCGCGGTGGGTCTGCATCGCCTTTTCGTCCCAATGGCGGGCGACGGCTGTGTAGCGGGTGGCGTCGCCCTCGGGTTCGAAGGTGTCGATACGGACGAAGTTCATCTCGCCCGCCTGCGGAAGCCAGCCCTCGGTCAGCGCGCCGGTCGAGACCAGCCGACGGCCGGGGACCACCTCCAGGAAGACGCCGGAATAGGCGTGTCGCTCGCCCTCGGGCGACTGCATCTCCACATTGGCGCGGCCGCCGGGGCGAAGGTCCCAATCGACGACGGGCGTGGTCCAGGGCCGGGGGCAGAACCATTCCCCTGTCCGCTCGACATAGATCTTCCACACGGCTTCGGGCGAGGCCTGGATCAGGCGGGTGACGCTGAGTTCGAAGTGGTCGGACATGTCAGGTCTCCCGCTCAGACCGGCGTCAGTTCGTGGGCGGCGAAGGCTTCGGGGCCGGCGGCGATGGCGGCGGGGTCCATCCACATGGTCTCCCAGATATGGCCGTCCGGGTCCGCATAGCTGCGGCCATACATGAAGCCATAGTCCTGAGGTTTGTTGGGGTCCGCCGTTCCGCCGGCCGCCCCGGCCTGGGCAACCACCGCATCGACCGCCTCGCGGCTGTCGCGCGACAGGCACAACAGCATCTGGGCCGAGGCGTGGGCGTCGGGGATCGCCCGATCGGTGAAAGTGCGCCATTTGTCGTGGGTCAGCAGCATGACGTGGATCACGTCCGACAGGACCATGCAGGCTGCGGTATCGTCGCTGAACATCGGGTTCTTCGTGGCGCCGACGGCTTCATAGAAGGCGATGGACCGGTTCAGGTCGGCGACGGGCAGATTGATGAAAATCAGCTGGGTCATACGTCTCTCCTCTCCCTATGTTTGCTAACCGTGCCGCGTGAGATTAGAACAGTCAACCATGAAGTTAGAAAAAGTAACTACCAAGTCGGGTCGGCGGTATCACGACGCGTGCGGCGCCGCGCACGGGCTGGATCTGGTGGGCGAGCGTTGGGCGCTTCTGGTGGTGCGTGAACTGATGATGGGTCCGCGTCGGTTCGGTGATCTGAGAAAGGATCTCTGCGGCCTGTCCGCCAATGTGCTGACGCAGCGGCTGGAGGGACTGGAGGCGGCGGGCGTGGTGCGTCGTCGCAAGCTGCCGCCGCCGGCCTCGGTGCAGGTCTATGAGCTGACGGACTGGGGGTATGAGATCGAACCGGTCTTTTTGGTTCTGGGCCGCTGGGCCGCACGGTCGCCGGCGCATGATCCGACGCTGCCGATCAGCGCCGTCTCGATCATGCTGTCGTTCAAGACGATGTTCGACGCCGGTCGGGCCGGGAAGGCCGCCATGGCGCTCGGCATCATCTTCGACGACGAGAGTTTCCAGGTGACGGTGTCCGAAGGTCGTCTTCAGGCGCAGCGCGGCCGGATCGCGGGCGCGGACGTGACGGTGACGACCCGGCCGCCGCTGCTCGCCGCCGCCGTCTACGGCAAGGTTCCGCTCTCGACCCTGGCGGCGGACATGACGATTGACGGAGACCAGGGGGTGTTCGAGCGGTTCATCGACTTCTTCCACCTCCCGGAAAAAGCGACGGAAAGCGTGGCCTTAGCAAGGTTTGGTAACACCTGAGCCTTAGCACAAGCTTCTCAGGTTGCTTTGGAGGCGGACGTGCTCAAGTCCTTGTCTATTTCCATCAAACTCATGATCGCCCTGGGCGCCATGATGAGCGCCTGCGGTGTGGCCACCCTGGTGGTCCTGTTCAGCCTGGTCTCCCTGCAGCGATCTGACGACGCCGAACGATCGGCCACCCAGATCAGCCGGGCCGCCGACCGGACCCTGGCCGCCGCCGTGGAACAGCAGAACGCCATGCGCTCCTATGTGGCGACGGGCGAGGCGGAATCCCTGACGAAATACGCTGAATCGAAGACGGCCTTCGGTCAGGCTGTCCAGTCTCTGAAGACAAGCGACGCCGACGGCGTCGACGCCGGTCGGTTCAATGCGATGACGGCGGCGGCCGCCGCCTTCAACCAGCAGTCCCAGGCCCTGATGGACCTGGCCCGCGATCCGGCCCAGCGGCCGCAGGCGGTGTCGCAACTGACCACAACAGCCCGCCTGACCGATGTCCGCGCCGCCGTGAAGTCGATCGACGATCAGACGCAGGGCGTGCTGACCCGCAAGAACGCCGAGAAGCGCACGGCCTTCAACAGCGGCTACGCCGCCCTGGTGATCGGCGGGGTGCTGGCCCTGCTGGTGGCGGGGGCCATGACCCTGTGGCTCGTGCGGGCGCTCAGCCAGCCTATCGTGGCCATGACACGCGCCATGGATCAACTGGCCGCCGGCGACCTGAAGGTCGTCATTCCCGCCCAGGGGCGTGGCGACGAGATCGGCCGCATGGCCGCCTCGGTCGGCACCTTCCGCGACAATGCGGCCGAGAAGATCCGGCTGGAGGCCGAGACCCAGTCTCAGCGTTCCATCAACGAGGCCGAACATCGCGCCAACGAAGCCGAGAAGGCGCGCATCGCCGAAGAGGATCGTGTCGCCCTGACGGCTCTGGGCCAGGGGCTTGCGGCCATGTCCAACGGCGACCTGACCCACCGGTTCACCGCAGAGGTCGCCCCGCGCGCCGAACAGCTGAAGTCCGACTTCAACGCCGCCATCGCCCAACTGCAGCAGGCCGTGTCGGTCGTGGTCGGCAATGTGGCCAGCATCCGCTCGGGCGCCGGCGAGATCTCGCAGGCCGCCGACGACCTGTCGCGCCGCACCGAACAACAGGCCGCCAGCCTGGAGGAAACGGCCGCCGCCCTGGACGAGATCACCGCCACGGTGAAGAAGACCGCCTCGGGCGCGCGTCAGGCCTCGGACGTGGTTCAGGCCGCCAAGGGCGACGCCGAAACCTCGGGCGTCATCGTCCGCGACGCGGTTTCGGCCATGCAGGCGATCGAAGGCTCCTCCGAGCAGATCAGCCAGATCATCGGCGTCATCGACGAGATCGCCTTCCAGACCAATCTGCTGGCCCTGAACGCCGGGGTCGAGGCGGCGCGCGCCGGCGAAGCCGGTCGCGGCTTCGCGGTCGTGGCGTCGGAAGTCCGGGCCCTGGCCCAGCGTTCGGCCGACGCTGCCAAGGAGATCAAGACCCTGATCTCGACCTCGACCAACCAGGTCGGCTCGGGCGTCAGACTGGTCGGTCAGACCGGCGAGGCCCTGCAACGGATCGTGGATCGGGTGGCCGAAATCGACGCCCTGGTCACGGAAATCTCGGCCTCGGCTCAGGAGCAGGCCCTGGGTCTGGCCGAGGTCAACACGGCCGTGAACCAGATGGACCAGGTCACCCAGCAGAACGCTGCGATGGTTGAGCAGTCAACCGCCGCCAGCCAGTCTCTGGCCCAGGACGCCGAGGCGCTGCAGGCGTCGGTGGCGCAATTCCAGGTCGGCGCCCCGGCGGCGCGCGCATCGACGCCGCCTCAGGCTCAGGCCTCAGCGCCAGCGCGGGCGCCCCATATGGCGGCGGCGTTGAAGACCCTTGGGCGCGGCGGCGCGGCGCCCAAGGCGCAGGCGGCGCCGTCAGCGGACGGCTGGGAAGAATTCTAGACCGGGGGACCGCCGCCGGCGACCGTCAGGCCAGCATGTCCAGCAGGGTTCCGCTCATATCGTCCGCGGTGCGGATCACGGCGGCGTTGGCGGTAAAGGCGGTCTTGGCCTGAATACGCTCGACCGCCTCGACGGCGAGGTTGTCGAGAGGCGCGGTCGCGGTGCGACGCGCACTGGCTACGAAGCGGGACTGGGCGTTCATCATTCCGCCGGCGGCGATGGGCATAACCTGCATCACGGTCTCCTTCAGCCCTGCAGTCTGAAGGCTCTCCGTCAACGCCCGGGAAACAAACAGGGTGAACGACGAAATCTCGCGGATCGGGTTTCATCCCGGCCCGGCGCCTCCATATCCGGTGTCCTGTATATTGAAGGAGACCCTCGCCATGGAACTGAAGGATCAAGCCCTGATCGTCACGGGCGGAGCCAGCGGCATCGGGCGAGCGGCCTGTCTGGCCCTGGCCGAGAAGGGGGCGAACCTGATCGTCGCCGACTTCAACCTGGACGGCGCCGAGGCCGTGGCGAAAGAGGTCGAGGCCCTGACACAGGACCGCGGCGGCAAGGCCTTCGCCTACAAGGTCGATGTCTCCAAGGCGGAGGAGGTCGAAGCCCTGGTCGAGTTCGCGGTCGAGAAACTGGGCACGCTGAACGGCATGTTCAACAATGCGGGCATCGGCCTGGTGAAGCCTTTCCTGGAGATGGACCCCGCCTCTTATCTGAAGGTGATCGAGGTCGATCAGCACAGCGTCTATTATGGTCTGTATTACGGGGCTAGGAAGATGGTCGCGCTAGGCGCCAAGGGCGCCTTCGTGAACACGGCCTCGATCTACGGCTCCATCGCCGCGCGCGGCAGCTTCAACTATAACGCCGCCAAGGCCGCCGTGGTGTCAATGAGCCGATCAGGCGCGCTGGAACTGGCCGAATACGGCATCCGGGTCGTCGGCGTGGCGCCGGGCTTCATCGACACCCCGATCCTGGGCGACGACCCGGCGGCCAAGGTCCCCCTGGCCGCCCAACATATGCACAATCGACTGATTCAGCCCGAAAAGGTCGCCAGCGTGGTGGCCTTCCTGTTCAGCGACGCGGCCTCGGCCATCAATGGCTCGACGGTGGCGGTGGACGACGGTTTCCTGTCGTTCAAGGTCTGATCCGGGGTCGTTCTTGAGCGGGGCGTCGTGGTGAACGGCGTTTTTCGCCCCGCTCGCGCCTTTATCCGTGTATAGAGCGGCATTACTCGCCCGGCCTGAGGACTGTCCTCGGCCGGGCGCGGTCGTTTCGATGACCGCCTTGTCCGTTGTCCCAGGTAGCCGATGCCCTTTCCCGCCGTCCATCCCGCGCTCGACCGCGCTCTCGTCAACAAGGGCTATGCCGAGCCGACCCCGGTTCAGGCCGCTGTCCTGGAAGGCGAATACGCCGAACGCGACCTGCTGGTCTCGGCCCAGACCGGTTCGGGCAAGACGGTCGCCTTTGGTCTGGCCGCGGCCCCGACCCTGCTGGGCGACAAGCCGATCTTCGGTCCGGGCGGCGCCCCCCTGTGCCTGGCCATCGCCCCGACGCGCGAACTGGCCATGCAGGTCGCGGCCGAGCTGCAATGGCTGTACGCCGACTCCGGCGCCAAGATCGCCACCTGCGTCGGCGGCATGGATGCGCGGCGTGAAGCCCGCGCCCTGGGCTTCGGCGTCCATATCGTCGTCGGCACGCCGGGCCGCCTGAAGGACCATATCGACCGGGGCAATCTGGACCTGTCCGAGCTCAAGGTCGCCGTCCTCGACGAGGCCGACGAGATGCTGGACATGGGCTTCCGCGAGGACCTGGAGTTCATCCTGGACCATGCGCCGGCCGAACGCCGCACCCTGTTGTTCTCGGCCACCATCGCGCGCGAGATCGTCACTCTGGCCAAGCGATACCAGAAGGACGCGGTGCGCATCGACGCGACGGACAAGTCGCGTCAGCACGCCGACATCGAATACCGCGCCTATCGCATCGCCCCCAACGAGATCGAACACGCAGTGGTCAACACCCTGCGCTGGTACGAGGCGCCGCGCGCCATGGTGTTCTGTTCGACGCGGGATTCCGTGCGCCATCTCCAGGCCTCTCTGCTGGAACGCGGCTTCTCGACCGTGTCCCTGTCGGGCGAGATGGGTCAGCGCGAACGCACCGACGCGCTTCAGGCGCTGCGTGACGGCCGGGCCCGCGTCTGCGTCGCCACCGACGTGGCCGCGCGCGGTCTGGACCTGCCCGACCTGGGCCTGGTCATCCACGCCGAGTTGCCGATGAACCGCGCCGGCCTGCTGCACCGTTCGGGCCGGACGGGCCGGGCGGGCAAGAAGGGCGTCTCCGTCATGCTGGTGCCGCACTCGCGCCGCCGCAAGGCCGAGCGTCTGATGGACGAGGCTGGCATTGACGCCGTCTGGTCCGGCGCCCCGACCTTCGACGAGATCCGCAAGGCCGATGAAGGCCGTCTGCTGTCGCCCGAGTTCTTTGAGGCCGACGTGTCCGATGAGGACATGATCGTCGCCAAGCGGATGATCGCCGAACGCACGCCCGAGGAGATCGCCGCCGCCCTGGTGCGGTTGCTGCGCAAGGAACAGCCTGCGCCGGAAGAACTGTCTGATCCGGGCTCGGATCGCAGCCCCGTCAAGCGCGAGCGCACCGTGCGCAACGAAGACGGCACGGCCGCCCAGCCCTGGCCGGGCGACCGCCTTGGCGCGGACGACGTGGTCTGGTTCCGCCTGGACGTGGGCCGCAACAAGAACGCCGACCCCAAATGGCTGATCCCGCTGATCTGCCGTATCGGCGGCATCTCCAAACCCCAGATCGGCGCCATCCGCACCTTCCCGGAAGAGACGCGGTTCGAGATCGCCAAGACCCACGAGAAGGCCTTCCGCGAGGCCGTCGCCGCCTCGAACGACGAGGTCAAGATCACGGCGTCGGAAGCCCCGACCCCCGGCTCGATGAAGGCAGGCAAGTTCGCCGGCGCCGGCAAGCCGCGTCGTGAAGACGGCGACCGCCCGTTCAAGAAGACGCCTTACAAGCGCGCCGACGGCGGCGAGGGCGACGCCCGGCCGCCGTTCAAGAAGAAACCCTGGGCGCCCAAGGCCGACGCCGGCGGCGAGAACCCGCGCTCGAACGCGGCCGGCGACAAGCCGTTCGCCAAGAAGCCGTTCAAGGCCAAGCCGGGCTTCAAGAAGGCCGGATTCAAGCCCAAGGCCTAGGGCTTGCCTGATCATGGGCGGAGGCGCACCCTCCGCCCATGAACGCGCCGCCCGAACCCCAGGGTCGATACGCCTCGTTCGAGGCCTTCTATCCCTATTACATCCACGAACATTCCAACCGGACCTGCCGGCGGATCCATGTGGTCGGCACCGGTCTGGTGATCCTGGCCTTCGTCGGCTTCCTGCTGACGCTGAATCCCTGGTGGCTGCTGGCCATGCCGCTGATCGGCTACGGCTTCGCCTGGGTCGGGCATTTCTTCTTCGAGAAGAACCGTCCCGCGACCTTCCAATATCCGCTGTGGAGCCTGATGGGCGACTTCCGCCTGTTCTTCGAGACGGTCACGGGCAGGCGTCGTTTTTAGCGATCCCTGAGATTTGAAGCTGTGCCGTGGCCGGGAAGCGGATATGTTCGCTCCGCGGCGGGAGGCCGCAGGGCAGGGACATCGACCCCATGAAGATCATCGCCATCGTCGCCGGCGCCGCGCTCGCGTTCGCGCCCGGCGTCAGCCTCGCACAGAAGAGCGGCGCCAAGCCGGACTTCACCCTCGATCCGAACTATGGCGAGGTCACGCTGCAGACGGGCTTCACGCCGGATCCCTGGACCAAGTCCATTCTGGCCGGCGGCTCCGTGCCCGCCTCGGCCGCCCAGTCGGGATGCGAGGGGTCGGTCAGCGCCGCGCCGGATCTGCAACTGAACTTCGAGGCCGGCGATCTGGATCTGACCGTCCGCGCGGTCGCGTCCGAGGACACGACGCTTCTGGTCAATACGCCCAGCGGACAGTGGCTGTGCGACGACGACAGCGGCGGCGACCTGAATCCGAAGGTGCTGATCTCGAACCCGCAAAGCGGGCGGTACGACATCTGGCTGGGCACCTATAACGACGGGATGGTCCAGTCGACGCTGGAGATCAGCGAACTGGGCGGGTCGGAGACGAGCGCCGCAGGGGCGCCGGATGCGGACCTGGAGCCCAATTTCGGCTCGGTGAGGCTGCGTTCGGGCTTTACGCCCGATCCCCATGAGAAGGCGATCCTGGCGGGCGGGTCGATCCCGGCCTCTGCGGCCAAGTCGGGGTGCGAGGGCAAGGTCAGCGCGGCGGCGGACTATCAGGTCTTCTTCGAGCCCGGCGATCTGGACCTGACCTTCCTGGTCGAGGCGTCCGAGGACACCACGCTTCTGATCAATACGCCGAACGGACGCTGGTATTGCGATGACGACAGCGGCGGCGGCGTGAACCCCAAGGTCCTGATCACCAATCCCCAGGCCGGACGCTACGACGTCTGGGTCGGGACCTATGGCGACGACATGGTGCAGTCGACGCTGAAGGTCAGCGAACTGCAATAGGGTCAGCCCGAACCGCAGACACGAAGACGCCGGCGGCCGCGAGGTGCGCCGGCGTTTTTCGTCGCGGCTGCGATTTAGTTGGAGGCGTTTTCCCAGGCCGGGGGGCAGCCGTCGAAACGGCCCGCGTCGGCGATGGTCAGGGTCTGCATGTTCAGGCGACGGGCCTGGGCCATCGAGCCCCGGCCATGACCGGTGTAGAGGTCGATCTTCTGGCCCTTGATCGCGCCGCCGGTGTCGGAGGCGTACCAGTAGCCGTCGTGGATCGAACCGTCGGCCAAGCGCAGGCCGACCGTCTCGCGGATGAACAGTTTGGTGCGGCGGGGAATGACGCGCGGATCGACCGCGACGGTGCGCATGGCGATGGGGCGGCAACCCAGGGAATCATTGCCCGTCGCCCCGCCGCCGCCTGCGTGATAGAGGCGGGCCGAAGCGCGCCAGTCCGGATCGCCGGCCATCAGCTCGGCCTGGACGGCGTCCAGATCAGAGGCGATTTCGGGCGAGGCGTCGGTGGAACCGATCTCGGGCGCCGGGGTTTCAACCCTGGCTGCATCCGCCGCGACAGCGACATTGTAAGGGACCGGTCCGCTCGAAAGCGAGGACATGGCGGCCCACATCATGGCGAAGGCAGCGGAAGCGCCGATCATCCGGTTTGCTCATTGAAGCGCCGGCTCCCAACGCCGCCGGCGCCGGGTTTCTCGCGTTAACTTGTGGCTAGAAAGGGGCGCGGCGCTCCATGCGGTCGCCCCAGCGCGCCGCCGAGTCTCCAACTACAGGAAAACACGACGCCTTTTATCGACCTTCAGGCGGCCTCTTCGCGACGCGCCTCGGCCTCGCGCACCGCCTCTGCGGCCCTGTCCAGCACCTCAAGCCCCGCGTCCGCCCGGATCGACTCGACCGTCAGGATGCGGCGGAAGGCTCGCGCGCCGGGACGGCCGTGCATCAGGCCCAGCATATGCCGGGTGATGGCGGGCAGGCGCACTCCCTCCTCAAGCCGGGCGGCGATATAGGGCCGGTAGCGGTCGAGGGCCGCGAAGGCGTCCACGTCCGCCGTGTCGGCGCCGTACAGTCGGCGGTCGGCCTGACCCAGGATGGCCGGCTCGTGATAGGCCGCGCGGCCCAGCATGACCCCGTCCAGCCGCACCCCGTCCGTCTCGGCCAGATGGGCCTCGGCCTCGTCCAGATTGGCGATCCCGCCGTTGATGGAGATGTTCAGATGGGGCCGTTCGCGCTTGAGCCGGCGCACCAGATCATAATCCAGCGGCGGCACGTCCCGGTTTTCCTTGGGCGACAGACCCTGCAGCCAGGCCTTGCGCGCATGGACGATGAAGACCTCGATCCCCACGGCGGCGCAGGCGTCCACCGTGGCGAACAGGCTGACCTCCGGCTCCTGATCATCGACGCCGATCCGGCATTTGACCGTGGCCGGGATCGACACCGCCGATCGGATCGCCGCCATACAGTCGGCCACCAGCTCCGGCTCGCGCATCAGGCAGGCGCCGAACTTGCCGGACTGGACCCGATCCGACGGACAGCCGACGTTCAGATTGATCTCGTCATACCCATAGGCCTCGCCCACCTTGGCCGCCTCGGCCAGTTCCGTCGGGTTTGAACCGCCCAGTTGCAGGGCGACCGGATGCTCGACCGCATCGAAGCCCAGCAGATAATCCCGATCGCCATGCAGGACGGCCGGCGCAGTGACCATCTCCGTATAGAGCAGGGCGCGCGCCGTCAGGACGCGATGGAAGGCCCGGCAATGACGGTCGGTCCAGTCCATCATCGGGGCCACGGACAGCCGACGTGATTGATTTATCGACATTTTGTGTGGTTTCAGGTGGTCTGTAGACGTTGGTCGCCGACGTTTCTACGCGTTTTTCGACGGTTTGGCCTCTTAACGACCTCTCACTGCACTCTTTTTGCACCCAAAAGATGGCTTCGATCCGCAAACTTCGGCGGCGCGTTCACGTCGGTGCAAAGGTGAGTTCATCGCCCTTCACATCGACGATGAATCCGTTGGGAAGGCGCCGCGCCGCTCAACGGTCGCGCCGCTGGACGCTCTAGGCGCCTAGGGATCATGCGCAATCCGCGTTGAAACGGTCGGATCCCGTCCAGCGACACTGGCCGTCGATGCAGTCGATGAGATTGCTGCTGAAGGCCTCCTTCTCGTGGTCGTAGAGCTGGAACCAGCCTCCATCGTCCCACACCGCGGTAGGCATGCCGAGCGGGGCCGCGTGGTGCGCGTTGAACCGGGCGTACCACAGCCGGATGTTGTTGCAGTCCATGGCGGCCAATCGGCTGTGCCAGCCGACGCCCCATTCGCCGATGAACACGGGCATGCCTTGTCCGGTCGAACCTGCCCATTCGGCCATGACCTGCATCGGTCCATGAATGTCGGCTTCGGTCCAGGGATCGGCGTAGTCGCCCTGATTGTCGCCGTTGAAGGTCCAGGGATTATAGTGATGGAAGGTCGCCATCAGGTAGGGGTCTCGCCCTCCGCCGACCTCCTCGAGATCGGGCCAGGTCTTGGCCATTTCGTCGGCGCCGAACCACTGATTTCCACCGATGAGGATCACACGTTCGGGGTCGTTCGCCCGGATTCGCCTGTAGGCGCGCCCGGTCATTTCCCTCAGACGGTCCGCAGGCATCGCGTCGTGATTGCTGAAATGGGGCTCGTTGAGGATTTCGAAGACCAGCCTGTGGTCCCGGTCGCGGTACAGGCTGGCGATATCCGACCAGAGTCGCTCGAGGACGTCGGCGCGCATGCCGTCCTTCAGCCGGGTTTCGTGGTGAGCGTTGATCACGACGTAGAGGCCGGGTTTGGCGAGCGCGTAGTCGATGACCGCTGTCAGCGCCGCAAGTCGTTCGGCGTCCCGATCAATGGCGCCGGTGTCCGGGGCCGCCAGGGTCCCGCCGTCGACGACTTCCGTCCAGGTCACGGGGATCCGGACGACGCGGAAGCCGCGGTCATAGTAGGCGTCGATCTTGCCCCGGGCGGCCTCCAGCGTCGGCGGGTGTTGGCCGGCGTCGAACATCTGGCCCAGATTGAATCCCTTGCCCATCTCATCCGCCGCTCGGCGAGCGGTAGGCGCCTGCGACGATGCGGACGCGAGCGCCGGACCACTGATCGCAAGAATGACGAGGCAGCACGCCATCACGGCCGCGATGAAACAGATCACCTGTGAAGCAGGACTTGGGCGGGACATCGGTATCCATTCGCGAAAGATCGTCGATACGTATCAAACAGCTTTGACAGCGCTGTCGTCAACAATTTGGACTCCGCCCCCCCTAAATCGTCGGCCACGGGAGCGATCCGGCGATGCGATTGCGGCGGACGCCCGAGAGCGGTTGCGAAAGGGGCCGTCTCGGGATTAGGGATGCGGTGACGCCCGAGCGCAGTGATCTGTCTGGTCAGGGAGGCTCGCGCGATGGGGAGCGGCATGGCGAGAGCCACCATCTATGACGTGGCGGCCGCAGCGGGCGCCTCGATCAAGTCCGTGTCTCGGGTCCTGAACGGCGAGGCCAACGTCACCCCCGGTCTGCGCGATCGTGTGATGGCTGCGGTCGAGAGCCTGGGTTATCGGCGCAGTCTGTCGGCCCGCAGCCTCGCGGGCGCCTCCTCATCGATCATCGCGGCGCTGGTGGACGCCGAGCTGACGATCGAGCATTGGCGGAGCGGCCGGGGCAATGATTACCTCAGCCGGCTCGAAATGGGCGCCCTTATGGAGGTGCGACGCACAGACCACCACCTGATGATCGAACTGGTGGATTATGCGTCCGAAAGCCTCGGCAGGGATCTTTCGGCCCTGCTGACCTCGATCCGACCTCAAGGGGTCATCCTGACGCCGCCGAACTCGGATCACCCCGTTGTGCTGGATGTGCTCGACGAAGCCGGCGTCGCCTATGCGCGCATCGGACCCGAGCGTGACCTCCAGCGGGGGGTCTGCATCGCCATGGATGAACGGCAGGCGGCCTACGACATGACGGCGCACCTTATCGCCTTGGGCCACCGTCGGATCGGTTTCGTCACCGGCCCCGTCGCCTATGTCGCCAGCCGGCGTCGCCTCGACGGCTTTCTGTCCGCGATGGCGGACAACGGCCTGTCCGTCGCGGACGGCGCAGTCGCGTACGGCGATTTCACCTTCCAGTCCGGCGTCTCGGCGATCAACGCCTTCCTGGGCGCCGGCCTCGGGCTGACAGCGATCTTCGCCAGCAACGACGACACCGCGCTCGGCGTGCTGCAAGGCGCTGCGGCGCGTGGCGTTCGGGCGCCTGAGGATATCTCCGTGGCCGGGTTCGACGATACGCCGGCCGCCATGTTCGGTACGACGGCGCTGACCACCATCCGCCAGCCCGTTTCCGAGATGGCCGCAATCGCGGCGCGGCATTTGATGCCGGTGATCTCGGGTGTCCAGGACGAGACGCTGAAGCAGTCCCTGGAGGGATGCCTGATCGTTCCCTACGAACTTATCGTGCGGAGATCGACGGGCGCGGTCTAGGCCGGGAAGATTCCGGCGCGAGCGGAGCGCCACATATCCATCCCTGTCTTGACAGCGCTGTCAAATCCATGGACCCTTTCTTCGAGACGGACGAGAGCGCCGGGGAGACCTCTGGATTCAGCCGACCTCCCTCAAGCGGTGGTGCGTATGATCCGCGCCGATCGATGTCTCGACCGAAAACCTTGAAGCCTGTTGCGCGGCAATCCTGTTGGGCTCGCGGCGGGCGCTCTCTTCCTCTGTGGGCCTCACCATGCGCAACGCCGCCTCCCTGATCACGCTTGTCCTTGCGGTTCCTATGCTCGCCTGCAGCCCACTGGCGGCCTTGGCTCAGGAAAAGAATGCAGTCGCCCTTGAGGCGCACGCCGATCCCGCGCTCTGGCCGCACGCGGCGTCGCCCGCCGCCATGACCGACGCGGCGACTGAGGCCTTTGTCGCCGATCTGCTGGGGCGGATGACGGTCGAGGAGAAGGTCGGGCAGATGATTCAGGCCGACATTGCTTCGATCAAGCCGGAGGACCTGCTGATCTATCCGCTGGGGTCGATCCTGGCGGGAGGGAACTCTTCCCCGGGGGGCGACGAGCGCGCCTCGGCCGGGAAATGGGTCGACCTGGCGCAGGCGTTCCGGGCGGCCAACGCCCAACGCAAGGGCACGGTCGTACCCTTGATTTACGGCATCGACGCCGTTCATGGGCATAACAATGTCGTCGGCGCCACCATCTTTCCGCACAATATCGGCCTGGGCGCGGCGCGGGATCCGGACCTGATCCGCCGGATCGGCCAGGCCACGGCGCTGGAAGTCGCCGTGACCGGCGCGGACTGGACCTTCGGGCCGACCCTGGCCGTGCCGCGCGATGATCGCTGGGGGCGGGCCTATGAGGGCTACGCGGAAAATCCGGAAATTCAGCGCGCCTATGCGGCGCCGATGACGCTGGGTCTGCAGGGCGATCTTTCCGCAGACCGGCCCCTGGCTGCGGGCCATATCGCCGGATCGGCCAAGCATTTCCTGGCCGACGGCGGCACCTTCGAGGGCAAGGACCAGGGCGATTTCCAGGGGCATGAGCGGGAGATGATCGACGTCCATCTCGGCGGCTATCCCCAGGCCATCGACGCCGGCGTCCTGTCGATCATGGCCAGCTTCTCCAGCTGGAACGGCGTCAAACACTCCGGCAACGAGACGATCCTGACCGACGTCCTGCGCGGGCCGCTGGGCTTTGACGGCTTCGTCGTGTCCGACTGGAACGCTCATGGGCAACTGCCCGGCTGTTCGAACGAGAGCTGCGCTCTGGCCGTCAACGCCGGCATCGACATGCTTATGGCGCCGGATAGCTGGAAGCCTCTGTATCAGAACACCCTGGCTCAGGTGCGGTCCGGCGAGATTCCGACGGCGCGTCTGGACGAGGCCGTGCGGCGCATTCTTCGGGTCAAGGTCAAGACCGGCCTGTTCAGCGACGAACGCCCTGTGGAAGGCCGTTTGAACGAGCTCGGCTCCCCGGCCCACCGCGCCGTCGCCCGCGAGGCGGTGCGCAAGTCGCTGGTGCTGCTGAAGAACGAAGGCGCCGTCCTGCCGATCCGCTCGGGTGCGCGGGTCCTGGTCGCCGGCCATGCCGACGACATCGGCCAGGCTTCGGGCGGCTGGACCCTGACCTGGCAGGGGACCGGGAACACCAACGCCGACTTCCCCAACGGTCAGTCGATCTGGGGCGGTATCCAGGAGGCGGTCGCCGCCGGCGGCGGTCAGGCGACGCTCAGCCCTGACGGCGGCTTCACCCAAAAGCCAGACGTGGCGATCGTCGTCTTCGGCGAGACCCCCTATGCCGAGTTCCAGGGCGACGTCGACACGCTGGACTTCCTGCCGACCGAACCGCTGGAGACGCTGAAGCGCCTGAACGCAGCGGGGATTCCCACCGTCTCGGTCTTCCTGTCCGGGCGTCCCATGTGGACCAATCCCGAGATCAACGCCTCGGACGCCTTTGTCGCCGCCTGGCTGCCGGGGACGGAAGGCGGGGGCGTAGCCGACGTCCTGATCGGAGATGCCGCGGGCAAGCCGCGCACCGACTTCAACGGCAAGCTGTCGTTCAGCTGGCCCAAGGACGCGAGGGGCGAACCCCTGAACGTCGGCCAGCCCGGCTATGATCCCCAGTTCGCCTATGGCTACGGCCTGACCTATGCGCAGGGCGGTCGGGTCGGCGTCCTGTCGGAAGAGAGCGGCGTCGTGGGCGAGATCGGCAGTGTCGACCGCTATTTCGTCGACGGCCGCTATGTCGCGCCCTGGGCCTTGATGCTTGCGGACGCCGGCGGCCAGAACAAGCCTGGTTCTGTACAGGCGGCGACCAGCCCGCGAGACGCCGTTTCGGTCCGCCCCGTCGATGACCTGGCGCAGGAGAGCGGCCAGCAGTTCGCCTTTTCCGGCGCCGGCGCGGGCAGCGCCAAGATTTGGGGCACGCCGATCGATGTCAGCCGTCAGGCCAACGGCGAGATGGCCCTGTCCTTTCGCTACCGGGTGGACGCCGCACCTGCTTCTTCGGTCGCGCTGTCTGTCGGCCAGGGGCGCGTGGACATGTCCGCAATCCTCGGCGCTGCGCCCCTGGGCGAATGGCGCAGCCTCAAGGTTCGCCTGAGTTGCTTCCGTGACGCCGGCGCGGATCTGACCGCCGTCGATACCCCGTTCCAGATCGAGACCGCCGGCGCCCTGACCCTGTCGGTGTCCGAAATCCGTCTGGCGGCCAATGAAGGCGACGCGATCTGCCCGGCCGGCTAGATCAGGCGGAGGGCTGACAACAGCGTGCGATGAAGGCCTCGTGGGTCGGCATCGCCTCGGCCGTCTTTCGGATAATGCCGCGCAGGCCTGCGAGCTTGCGGGCCATGGCGGCGTAGGGAACGCCGTCGGCGAGCGGGTCGTGATCTTGCGGCAGGATATGCTGGCCGGTGAAGACCGCGACCCAGCTCGCCTCGCTGAAGAGTTCGTCGCCGTCGCGCATGAAGCGTCCGCCGGCCCTGAAAAGCGCGATGCGGCGCTCGAGGGACTCGGGCGCGTCCATGGCTGCGACATGCCGCCAGAAGTCCGTGTCGTCTCGCTGGGTCGCCTTGTAATGCAGGATGATGAAGTCCCGCACCTGCTCGAACTGGGTCTGGGACAGGCGGTTGAATTGGTCGATCAGGACGGGATCGAACCGCCGGGTCGGGAACAGGGCCATCAGCCTGGATATCCCGCTCTGGATCAGATGGATGCTGGTGGATTCCAGCGGCTCGAGAAAGCCCGATGACAGGCCCAGGGAGACGCAGTTCCTGACCCACTGGCGACGGCGGCGTCCTGTCGTGAAACGCAGGGGGCGCGGCTCTGCGAGCGGCTCGCCCTCCAGCCCGGCGAGCAGCGACGCCCGGGCGTCCTCGTCGGTCGTAAACGCGCTGGCGTAGACATGACCGTTGCCGGTGCGCTGCTGGAGCGGGATGCGCCAGCGCCAGCCGGCGCGATCCGCAGTGGCGCGGGTGAAGGGGGTAAGCGGGCCCGTATTCGCCGAAGGAACGGCCAGGGCGCGATCACAGGGCAGCCAATGGCTCCAGTCCTCGTATCCGGCGGCGAGCGCCTCCTCGATCAGGAGGCCCCGGAAGCCGCTGCAGTCGATGAACAGGTCCGCCTCCAGTCGCCGGCCGTCCGCAAGGCGGACCGACTCGATGAAGCCGTCGGAATCCCGAAGACTGACGCCGACGACCTTGCCTTCGATACGCTCCACGCCGCGCGCTTCGGAGAAGCGACGCAGGAACCCGGCGTAAAGGGCCGCGTCGAAATGATAGGCGTGCCGCAGGCTGGCCAGCACCGTCCGGGGATCGCTGCTGGCGGGCGTGAAGCGTCCCAGGCGTGCGGCGACGGCCGAAAGGCAATAGTCCTCAATGGGGGTCGGGTCGCCGCCCTGCGCCTGTCGCAGCCAGTGTTGGTGGAACTTCACCCCCTCCATATCCATCCCGACCTCGCCGAACGGATGCATGTACCGATCGCCCTTTCGGCCCCAATCGACGAATTCGATGCCGAGCTTGAACGTGCCCTGGGTCGCCTTGATGAAGCTCGCTTCGTCGATGCCGAGCATGGCGTTGAAGGTGACAAGGGGGGGAATGGTGGCTTCCCCGACGCCGACCGGTCCGATCTCCTCGGACTCGACCAGACGAACACGTATCCCGGCCGGCAGACGCGTCATTGCGGCTGCGGTCATCCATCCCGCCGTGCCGCCGCCGACGATCAGAACCTCACGTATTGCGTCCGGGTGGAGCGGCGCGGAGGCGAGCAGTGTCATGGGCGTCTTTCGGTTTTGGGCAGGTCAGGACGTGTTGATTACATTGACGATACAGAGGGCTCATGCTAGTCGCTTTCGTTGACAGCGCTGTCATCGCGTCCAAAAAAACATGTCTCTTAGGGGGAGTTCAATGATCCAGACCACCACGGCGACGCCTGTCGTCCTGCATTCTCGTCGGCTGATGCATGGCGCCTCGGCGCTCGCTTTCGGCGCGCTGCTGCTGGCCGGGCCGGCCGTGGCCCAGACCGCCGCTCCCGCCGCTGACGCCAGCGCGGGCCAGGACGTCACAGTGTCCGACGGAACGGCCCAGGAAGTCGAAGAGGTCGTTGTCACGGGGATACGCGCCAGCTTGCGCAGCGCGCAGCGCATCAAGGAAAGCTCGGACGTCTTCGTCGACGCCGTGACGGCCGATGACATCGGCGCCCTTCCAGACCGCTCGGTGACCGAAGCCCTGCAACGGGTGCCCGGGGTTTCGATCAACCGTTTCGCGGGGGCGAACGACCCGGACCACTTCTCGGTCGAAGGATCGGGCGTGGTGATCCGCGGCCTCAACTTCGTGCGATCGGAACTGAACGGACGCGACACCTTCTCGGCCAACAACGGCCGGGACCTTTCGTTCGCCGACGTGCCCTCCGAGCTTCTGGGCAGTGTCGAGGTCTTCAAGAACACGTCCGCCGAGATGATTGAGGGCGGCATCGGCGGCACCGTCAATCTCAACACAAGAAAGCCCTTTGACGCGCCCGGCAGCATGGTGGCCTTCACCACCGAGGTCAGCTGGGGCGACATGCGCAACAATCTGGCGCCGACCGTTTCGCTGCTCGCCAGCGATCGCTGGGAAACGCCGATGGGCGAGTTCGGCCTGCTGCTGAGCGGGGTTCATTCGGAACTCGATTCCCGCGCCGAGGGCCTGCAATCCCTCAACTATCGCCTGTCGACCGTGGACGGCGAGGACCGCTGGACGCCGTCGGGCCTGGCGTTCCGCACCCAGGAGTTCGACCGCCGTCGCGACGGCATCGCCGCAGCCGGCCAATGGCGCTCCAATGATCGCAAGATGATCGCCACGCTCCAGTATCTGCGCTCGGATTCACAGCAGGCCTGGCTCGAGAGCGCCATCGAGTCCGTCGTTGACGATTCCGGCAACCGCCGGCCCTTCGCCGGAACCAACTGGACCTACAACGAGGATGGGATATTCACCGGCGGCGCGATCACTTCGATCGCCGACTGGCGTTCGGCCGATCCCTCCGTGCCGCTGAACGGGATTCAGCACCTGTTCGTGAAACGGGGCGTGGTCCAGGATTATGTGACGAGCGACTACGGCTTCAACTTCAAGTGGACGCCGACGGACCGCCTGCGCTTCAACTTCGACGCCCAGTATGTCGACTCGACCGTGGACGCGGTCGATTTCCAGCTGACGAACTCCTTCTTCGCCGTCGATGTTCTCGATCTGACGGGCGACCTTCCGTCGCTCAGCCTGCTGGCGCCCGACGGCAGCCCGATCGATCCTTACCTGGCGGATCCGGCCAACTATTTCTGGCGCAACGCCATGGATCACATCGAGCAAAGCGAAGGGGACGAATACGCCTTCAAGGCCGATGCCGAATATGATCTGGACGCGGGCTGGCTTGAATCGGTCAAGGTCGGCGGCCGGTTCGCCGAACGCGACCAGACCACCCGCAACTCCGCCTATAACTGGGGGGTGACGTCGGAGATCTGGAACGGCGCGACCGGTCCGGTCTGGCTCGATCAGGGCGGTGTCGCGACGCCGCGCTTCACCGGCGGCCTCGACCATGCTTCGCCCTACAGCTTCGCCGGCATGGGCGTTCCCGTGACCGCCTTCGGCTATGCGGGCAACCCGGCCCGCTCCTATGCCGAGACCACTGCGTTCGTCCAGTCGATGAACGCCATCTGGGGCGGCAACGGCTGGGTTCCTCTGGCGGCCCGATCCAATGTCGTGCCCGGCACGCCGTTCACGCCCGGCGAGATTAACTCGACCAACGAGCAAACCGCCGCCGCCTATCTGATGGTCAAGTTCAACAACGGCGCCGAGCCGGTGTGGGGACAGAGCGTCGCGATCACCGGCAACCTGGGTGTCCGCTATGTGGAGACCAAGATTTCGGCGGAAGGCGCGCTGAGTTTCCCCACGGCGAACCAGGTCTTCAGCGGGACCTGCGCTGCGCCGGTCGGCGGCGGCGAACTGCCGGCCTTCTGCAAGCTGACGCCGGAACTGCAGGCCGCGGCCCTGGCCTTCGCCACCGGCGCCTCGATCCCCGAGACGGCGGAACACAGCTACGGCAACTGGCTTCCCAGCCTGAACGTCAAGTTCGGCCTGACGCCGGAGTTCCTGATGCGCTTCGGCTATTCGGAAGCGATCCGCCGGTCCGACCTGGGCTTGACCCGCGATCAGGTGCCGATCCTGCCGCGCGTCGTGGACAATGATTTCCTCGGCTTTGAAGCGCAGGCGGGCAATACCTTCCTTGACCCGATCAAGTCGCGACAGTTCGACCTGTCGGGCGAATGGTATTTCGCGCCGACCGGATCCCTGACCCTGTCGCTGTTCCACAAGACCCTGGAAGACGTGATCACCAACGGCTTCTACGAGCGCTCGGTGACCAACAACGGTCAGACGTTCGACGTCTATGTCCGGGGGCCGATGAACAGCTCGGACGAAGGGACCGTCCAGGGTCTGGAACTGGCCTACCAGCAGTTCTACGACTTCCTGCCTGGCTGGCTGTCGGGCTTCGGCATACAGGCCAACTACACCTATATCGACAGCTCGGGGGTCCCGCAGGAGAACCTTGACGCGGGTAAAGCCAATCCCGGCGGCAGCGAGACGGCGATCGACACCAGCCAACTCTCTCTGGAAGGCTTGTCGCAGCACAACGCCAACTTCACGGCCATCTACGAGAACGCCAAGATCTCGGCGCGCCTGGCCTACAGCTGGCGCTCGGAGTTCCTGCTGACGACGCGCGACGAGATCGTTCCCTTCTCGCCGATCATGTCCGATGCGACCGGCCAGCTGGACGGCTCGCTGTTCTATTCGATCAACGATCGGATCAAGGTCGGCGTCCAGGCGGTGAACCTGACGAACGAAACGACCAAGACCCTTCAGGTGCTGGACAACAGCCTGCAGGAGGCGCCGCGGTCGTGGTTCCGCAATGACCGTCGCTTCTCCTTCGTCGTCCGCGGGACTTTCTAAAGCCTCTCCCCGATCGCTTCCTGAGCGAACCTGGCGCGCCGTCTCCGGACGGCGCGCCTTTTTTTGCTCAGTGGTCGTCGAGGAAGGCGGCGGTCCAGACCAGAGGCGCGTTCCAGTTGATTGCGACTTCGTTCAGGGCGTAGGCGCGGATGTCGTCGACCCAGCAGGTCTGGGCCCGGCAACGTCCGATGAGGGTCTTGGCGACCTCGTCCGTCATGGACTGGTTGTTAGGGCCGCCTGACAGGGCGCCCGCAGGCGGCGCCGGATAGGCGGGATCGGCCGCATGCGCCCAGAACCTGTGATGCGGGTTCTGCAGCGGCCGGGCTCCGTACCCGCTGACATAGGATTGATCGAGGGGGTTGCGCCCCAGGACATAATCGAGCGCCTGGATGACGCCGTTGCGGTAGTTCCAGTCGCCGGTGAAGTCGAAGGCGAGGCCCAGGACGACGGTGCGGCTCAGGATGGCGCCGTTGGAACCCCAGGGATAATCGGCCCCGCCGAAAGGCACGCCATAGCCTGACTGCCAGCCTTCCTCGACATAGGCCCGCGCGCTCGCCGCCAGATTGGCTCGAACCCTGACGCGGTCCTCCTCGGGCAGGGGGGAGGGGACCAGGGCCAGGGTCATGGATCCCAGGCTGGCGACGGAAGACCAGCTGGGATCGCCCGTGGCGGTCGAGCCAGACCGGGGAGCGCCCAGGTAATAGGGCGAGGTCTTCAGGGCGGTGAGATAGGCGGCGGCGCCGGTCGAGGCGTAAAGTTCCGCCGTGGCCCAGTAGAACTCGTCCGATACATCCTCGTCGCCATAGCCGCCGCCGCCCGGGAAGCGATCCTGCGCGAAGACCGACCTGTTGCGCAGCGCGGCCCGATAGGCGCGCTGCGATGCGGTCGCGCAGCGTCGAGCGAATCCAAGATCGATCGAGCGCCAGATCCGGGCGCACTGTGCGCTGACCGCCGCGAGATTGAGGGTGGCGGCCGTGCTGGGCGGATAGAGGAGGCGGCGTTCCCGGTCGTCGGCAGGCGCGGTCGGCAGCGCCGTCCAGGACGCGTCGTGGACCTTGTGGTGGGCCATGCCCCCGGCGTCGATCTCGGTCAGCTGAAGCGGATGATCGCGCCGTTGCGGGCCGACAGGGACCATCGCCCTGGTTCCTTCCGGTATCTGCATCCTCAGCAGGAACTCGATCTCGTAACGCGCCTCGTCGAGCAGATCGTCGACGCCGTTGCCTGCTTCCGGAATATTCGCCCTTCCGTCCGCGAAGGCGACCGCGCCCTGGCCGCCCTTGACCTGCGCTCTCTCATAGGCGTTCAGCAGCATCCACACGGCTATGCCGCCGTTCACCACATATTTTCCGTGATCCCCGGCGTCGTACCAACCGCCTTTGACGTCGAGGCTGTAGTCGCACCCGGGCCACGCCGTGCCCAACTGGTCTGTTCCGGAAAAGCAGGTGGCGGTCTCCGTCTCATGTCCGGCCGGCCGAGCGAGATCGGGGCGGGCGACATGCTTGACGTCGATCGGGACGCCGGCGCGGTTCTGATAGAAATAGGAGAGGGCGTCGTATTGCAGCGACCGGTACGGATGATCGGAGATCGCGAACGGCCGGCTTTCGTGATCGCCTACGACAAGTCGGTAGGCGGATCCGGGCGTGCGGATGTCGGAAAAGAGGACGGTGTGGACGTGCTCGCCGGATGCGGCGTCCTCTCCGAAGACACTGGTCCGGCCTTCGGCGACCTGTCGGCCGGCTTCGTCCAGCACACGCCAGTCAAGCGGCTGGCGCGAAGGATTCGGCACGGTCGCCATCTTGGGGCCGTGGGTTTCGAAGCCCGCCTGATTCAATCGAATGACGTTGAGGTTTTGAGCCGTCGCAGTCGCGGGGGGCAAGCAGGCAAGCGCGGCGGCCGCCGCTAACAGACGCGTTTTGGATGTCATGGTTTCCTCCGAGGCGAGCGGCTCGATCCGCTCCGCATTAGAGCGGCGAGTCTATCACTTGACAGCGCTGTCACAACGGGGGTGTTGTCGCGGCCTTCCGGTCGGGCCATCGTGCCGGACCTCAAGATGCGGCGCGTTTGCGCCTGAAACGAGCGGGCGATGACGACTGCAATCCCATCCGCAACAGCCGTACGACGGGTCGTGATCGTTGGCGGCGGAACAGCCGGTTGGATGACGGCGGCGGCGCTCGCGCGGCTAGTGGCGCCTTCGGGCGTCCAGATCACCCTGGTGGAGTCCGAGGCGATCGGGACGGTCGGCGTCGGGGAGTCCACCTTGCCGCACATCCGCGCCTTTAACGAACGCCTAGGCATCGACGAAGCGGCGTTCATGAAGGCCACGAGGGCGACGTTCAAACTGGGCATCCAGTTCGAGAATTGGGGCCAGATAGGGGGCAGCTACATCCACCCCTTCGGCGACTATGGCGCGCCGGGCGGGGAGGCGCCTTTTCATCACTACTGGCTGCGGGGACGCGAGCTGGGGGACGTCGGGCCGATCGACGACTATTCGCTGCCGGTCGTGGCGGCGCGGGAGGGTCGGTTCGCCCCGCCGTCCGATGATCCCCGCTCGCTGTTGTCGACGTACCGCTACGCCTATCAGTTCGACGCCACCCTGTACGCCCGTTTCCTGCGGGGCATGGCCGAGACGGAGGGCGTGCGCCGGATCGAGGGGCGCATCCAGAATGTGGCGCAGGACGGCGAGAGCGGGGCGATCACCAAGGTGACGCTGGATGATGGACGTCAGATCGAGGGCGACCTGTTCGTCGACTGTTCCGGATTCCGGGCGCTGCTGATCGAACAGACATTGAAGGCCGGTTTTACTGACTGGTCGCACTGGCTGCCGTGCGATCGGGCGGTGGCCCTGCCGTGCGAGAGTGATCAGCCGACCGTCCCCTATACCCGCGCCACGGCGCTGGAAGCGGGCTGGCAGTTCCGCATTCCGCTGCAGCACCGGGTCGGCAACGGCTATGTCTATTCGAGCGCCTTCATCGACGATGCTGCGGCGCTGGATCGACTGGTCGGACGCCTTGAGGGCAAGCCGCTCAAGGCGCCGAACGTCCTGAAGTTCACGGCGGGTCAGAGGACGCGGAACTGGGCGGCCAACTGCGTCTCCGTGGGACTATCCTCGGGTTTTATCGAACCGCTGGAATCGACCAGCATCTATCTGATCCAGATCGCCATCACCAAGCTGATCGAACTCTGGCCAACCGCCGTGATCGACCCGGCGACGGAGGCGGAGTTCAATCGCCAGATGGATCTCGAATACATCCGGATCCGCGATTTCATAATCCTGCACTATTGCGCGACCGCCCGGAACGACACGCCCTTCTGGGATTATGTCCGCACCATGCCGCTGCCGGATACGCTCTCGGAGAAGATCGAGCTATTCCGCGCGCGCGGGATCGTTCAAGATTATCGAGAAGGTCTGTTCCTGCATCCGAGCTGGGTCGCGGTCTATCTGGGGCAGGACATCCTGCCTCGACGCCATCACCCGCTCGTCGACGCAGTGAGCGCGACCCAACTGATGTCGAGCCTGGAGCGGCTGCGCAGGATGGTGCGCGAAGCGTCGTCCAGGCTTCCCTCTCAGGACGACTATATTGCCCGATATTGCGCGCACCTGCCCCTCTAGATCGGTCTCCCGTCCGCGGGGGGCGTCCCGGATGACTTGAGAGGCGGTCGTCTCCGCTGAAGACCCGTCCGGCCTCCAACGGACACAGCGCCTCCGTCGGAACGGGCGTAGGAAATCCGCCCGCCCGTGGTGTTCCCATTGCCCTGTCGGAAGGAAGGGATTGCCGGTATGGGTCGATCCTGTGCTCGATCATGCACGGGCTGTGTCTCTGTCGTCACTCTGGGCAATATTATTGCTTGCGGGTGTTGAAATCGGCGAATTCAGCAGAACGCCGTTGGTGCTGCCAGTTTGGTGCAAGCTTGGCGACGTAACCATGACGGTGTTGCAACGTGCTGCGGAATTTCTGCCGGTCACTGAACACCGCGTCATTCCTTTCACCGTGCAACGGAGGTGGAAATTGCGCCGGCATAGCCGGCAGGGGGAGAGACTTATGACAAGGACGATGAGCACTTCGATGTTGGCTTTGATGCTCTGTGCATCGGCCGGCGGCGCCTGGGCGCAATCGGCGGCGCCGCAAAAGACGGATGAGGAACGCGCGCGCGCCGAGCAGGCGGCCATCGACACCGCCGGCGAGGCCGCCGTCGTGGACTCGGTCGAGGTTACGGGCAGCCGACTGGGGAGCGGGGATCCGACCTCGCGCGTCATCGTCATCTCCAAGGAGGAGATTCAGGCGCGCGGCGTGACCAGCGTCGAGCAGTTGATCCGGACCCTGCCGCAGAACGTCGCCACCATCGGCGCGATCACCAATGAGCGGGCGCGGGGTCCGCTGTCCAATCGCGACAAGGTCAGTGTCTCCCAGATCGGCTCGCTCGGCGTGTCGGCGGCGAACCTTGGCGGCATGGGTGCGGGCAACACCCTGATCCTGGTCAATGGTCGACGGGTCGCGGGCGCCGCCGGCATCGAGGACGGGTTCGCCAATCTGAACGGGATTCCGCTCAGCGCCGTCGAGCGCGTGGAAATCTCGTTCGGCGGGGCCTCGGCTGTCTACGGCGCTGACGCCATCGGCGGCGTCATCAACTTCATCCTGCGCAAGGACTTCGTCGGATCGACGCTGACGGTCCAGCACGAGGTGTCGAGCAATGACGCCGACAACAGCCGCATCAGTCTGTTCTCCGGCTATTCCTGGGGCTCGGGAAACATCTCGGGAACGCTGGACTTCAGTCGCCGCAAACCGGTCAACAACCACAAGAGCGGATTCGTCACCGAAAACTACTCCAGCTATTATGGCGGAGATACCGCCTTCGATACGCGGTCCTTCAGTCGGGGACTGCAGCCCGGCGTTATTGACCGCGGTTACTATGCGTTCGAACCCCCCACCTACGACGCCCGCTATGTCGCTCAGGGCCTCACCGTGCGACCCGGCTTCGTCGGCCGCCCGAGTCTGACCGACCTCATCACTGTCGGCGCGGAAGCCTTGCCTGATTTCGTGCCCGAGTTCGCCGGACCGGAGTCGGAAAGCACCAGCGCTACGCTGAACTTCGAGCAGAAGATCACGGACAAGCTGACGTTCTTCGGGGATGCGCTCTACACGCGTTCCGAGAGCGAACAGGACATTCGCTATTCGGAGGGGCTGAGAGTTCAGCTGGCGCCGGGGCAGGCCTATAATCCATTCCCCGCCTATCCGTTCGACAGGTTCACCCCGGGGCCGATCGTCGCCTACAATCCTCAGGCGGAGGTCGAGGCTGGACAACTGCCGTCCGGGCGGATTTCGAACACCGCGACCCAGTGGAACATCAATGCTGGCCTGAGCTACCAGTTCAACGCGGACACCAAGATCGAGCTTCTCTATTCGCGATCCGAGGCCGAGACCTCCGGTCAGAGCCCGAACCTGGGTTCAGTCGTGGATTTCCAAGCGGATGCGACCTCGCCGAACGGGGTGAAGTGCTACAATCGCGATCTGGCGGAAAATCGCGTCACCGGCGCCGACCGCGACTATCTTCAAGGCGTGTTTGATCGCCAGTGCCTGGCCCTGACCAGCAGCGATCCGACCCTCGCCTTCAATCCATGGAAGTCTACCGCCGACGGCGGCGGGTCCAGCGCCGCTGACTTCTATTATATCCCGGTGAGGGAGGCGCGCACGTCTGGCACCCAGAACTGGGAAGCACGTATGAACGGCGTCCTGTGGACGCTGCCGGCCGGCAAGCTGTTCTATGCGGTCGGCGCCGAGATGACGGCCGACGACACCGACAGTCAGGAAGTGCGGATTCGCACCGTCAATCCGGTCACCCGAGATCGACATGCCTATTTCGCCGAGTTGAGGGTTCCGATCTTCGGCGAGAACTTCAACTACACCGGTATGCGATCGCTTCTGCTCAGCCTCGCCGCCCGTCGTGACAGCTATACGACAGAAGGACCGATCGGGACGGTGAACAACGTGCCGTATTCGCTGGGCGGAGAACTGCTCTACGATTCCAGCACCTTCGCCAACACCACGCCGGCCGTCGGCCTGCGTTGGGAGCCTTTCGAGGGCCTGGCCGTGCGCGCGCGCTGGACGGAAGGTTTCCAGGCGCCGCCCTATACCCAGCTGTTCAATCCGGTCGCGACACGCAACACGACGACCATCTCCAACGACCCGCTGTACAAGTGCACGACGGACTGTTCGCGGCCTGGAAGCTATGTGGTGCCGCTGGTCGTTACGTCGAACCCGGACCTTGAGCCTCAGAAATCCACCCAGGTGAGCTATGGCCTGACGTGGCGTCCGCAGGGGATGCTGGACGGATTGACGTTCGATGTTGCGTATAATTCGACCAAGATCGACAGCGAATATGCGAACCCGAGGGACCTCCAGACCTTCCTGCGTCAGGATGAAATCCTTCGCCTGACGCAATTCTATCCGCGCGACGCCAACGGAAAGATCATCGAGGCGCGCCAGATGACATTCAACATCGTCGGGTCGGAGTATGAGTCGATCAACTACGAACTGAGTTATCTGTGGAACACGAAATGGGGGACGTTCGAACCCAAGATCAATGTGCTCGACAACATCAAGGCGGAACGTCAGGCCTTCACCGAACGCGAGCCGCTGTCCGCCTTGGGCCTTCTGCAGGGAACGGACGACTACAAGGTGGTGGGGTCGCTCGGCTGGTATTATCACGACTTCAACGCGTCTCTCTGGGCCTATTACACGCCTGAATACACCAACGACTACGACATCTTCCGCGCGGCTGGCGTCAACCAGGAGGAAGACCGTCTGATCCCGGTCGATGACATGCTGATCATGGATCTGACGGCGGCCTGGCGGATCAACAACGACATTCGTCTGAACTTCGCCGGCCGGAATATTCTGGACGAAGCTCCGCCGTTCGTCGTGGTTCAGGGTCGTCCATACGATACGGCGCGCTACAATGCGGCGGGTCGAACCTTCTCCCTCGAACTTCAGTATTCGTTCTGAAGGGGTCGGGGCGCGTCACGACGCGACGCGCCCCGACGCTGGCGCCCATGCCGTCAGGTTCGCTAAAGGAGAAGCGTGCGGCATTGCCGACGGGGTCGACGCCTTCGATCCAGCGAGGTGTTTCTGATGCGTCTGTTGTTGGTCGAAGACGATGCGGATGTCGCCGAGACCCTCGTCATCTACCTGGAACGCCAGGGGTTCGTCGTCGATGTCGCGCCGTCCCTGGCCATTGCGCGCAGCGCCGTGGACGCCAATGAATTCGATCTGGTCTTGCTGGATCGGGGACTGCCGGATGGCGACGGCGTCTCGCTGATCGCCTATTCCGCCCATCGCAACCGGCGTCAGCGCTACATCATCCTCACGGCCATGGCGACGCCGGACCATCGGGTCGAAGGCCTGGAGTCCGGCGCCGACGACTATATCGCCAAGCCGTTCGAGCCCCGCGAGCTTCTGGCCCGAATCCGCATCGCCCTGCGCCGCTCTCTCGAGGTTCGGCGCGAGACCCGTCAGTTCGGACCGCTGCTGTATGATCTCGAGAGCGGCGTCTTCTTCATCGACGAGGCTCCGCTGACGTTGCGCCGGACGGAGGCCCTGGTGCTCGAGGCGCTCATGGCCCGACCCGGCGCGGTGATCCAGCGCGAGACGCTGGAGGCGCGGGTCTACGGCTACGACAAGGTCGTCAACGCCAACTCGCTCGAGTCGCAGATTTCAAGGCTGCGCACCAATCTGGCGCGGCGCACGGACCGGGTGCGTATCCGTGCGGTGAGGGGGCTGGGCTATTGTCTGGCCGACGAAGGCTGACGCCGCGTCATTCGAAAGCCTGCCAGACTGGTGCAAGCCTTATGTGTCATACCCTGTCTGACTGAATCTAAGTGTGCGGATTTTCAATGGTTTCGACTGACGACGTAGAACTGGCCCGCCAGAGCGCGGCCGCGTTCAAGGAAACCTTCATCAAGATCCGCGCCGAGGTCGGGCGGATGATCGTGGGGCAGGCCGACGTCGTCGACGGCGTGCTGACGGCGCTGATGGCCGGCGGCCACGTCCTGCTCGAAGGCGTGCCGGGATTGGGCAAGACCATGCTGGTCTCCTCGATCAGTCGGGCCATCGACCTGCCGTTCTCGCGTATCCAGTTCACGCCCGACATGATGCCCGCCGACATCGTCGGCACCACCGTTCTGACCGAAGCCGAGGGCGGCGGCCATGAACTGACCTTCCAGCAGGGGCCGATCGTCTCGAACCTGGTCCTGGCCGACGAGATCAACCGCGCGACGCCCAAGACCCAGTCCGCGCTTCTGGAGGTGATGCAGGAACGACAGGTGACGGTGGGCCGCCGCACCATCAAGATGCCCGAACCGTTCTGCGTCATGGCGACCCAGAACCCGGTGGACCAGGAAGGCACCTATCCGCTGCCGGAGGCCCAGCTGGACCGTTTCCTGTTCAAGCTGGTGGTCGGCTATCCTTCAGAGGCCGATTATCACGCCATCATCGACCGCACGACGAGCGGCCACGACGTGGTGCTGAACGCCGTCACCAACGCCGAGACCCTGCAGCATATGCGCGCGGTCGTGCGGCAGGTCCCGGTGACCGAGGCGGCCAAGGCCTACGCCATTCGTCTGGTCATGGGGACCCAGCCGGGCAGCGACTATGCGCCGGACAGCATCAACCGCAGTGTGGCGCTGGGCGCCTCGCCGCGCGGCGTGCAAAGCCTGATGCTGGCCGCCAAGGTCCAGGCCCTGCTGGACGACCGTTTCGCGGTCTCGACCAATGATGTGGCGGCTGTGGTCATGCCGGTGCTGCGCCACCGCCTGGTGCTGAACTACCACGCCCAGGCCAACGCCCTTTCGGCCGACGATCTCCTGGGAGACGTTCTGGCCCATGTGAAGCGGCCCTACGCGACGGACTAGTCCCCAATCTGGGCCGTTTGCGAGGGTGCTTGAGGGCGCCGCGGGATCCTGCATGGCCCGCGGCGCCCTTTTCTGTTTCCGGCGCGCGCTTAGCGGACCTTGTGGCCGTAGATGTCCCAGACCTCGACAGGGCCGAAGTTCAGCGCGCGGACGGGGGCTTCGATCCTGGAGAGATCGCCCACCACCACCCAGGTCAGGCGCGTCGGATCGTAGGTCGTGCGCGACACGGCCTGAACCTGATCCAGCGACACCGCCGCCAACCGCGCGCCGGACGTGGCCGCGCGGTCATAGGGCTGGCCATAGGCGGCGGCGCCTGTGATCGCCGAGAGGAAGGCGGCGTTGCCGGCGAAGGCCGAGGGCAGGGCCCGCATGCGCGAGGTGCGGGCCCGCTCCAGCTCTTCGAGAGTCGCGGGCCGGTCGGCGACATAGTCGGCGATCTCTCTGCGGACCTCCCTCATGGCGTCGGCGGTGCGGTCAGTCTCGACCGTGCCTGACGCCGTGAAGGTGCGCGGTCCTACCGGCGTGTCCGCGACGCCGCCGGTGAAGCCATAGGTCCAGCCCTTCTCTTCTCGCAGATTCATGTTCAGGCGGCTGTTGAAGGCTGCGCCCAGGATTCCATCCGCAAGATCGCCGGCGGCCGCCTGGTCCGCGTCGAACGCGGTCGTGAGCTCGCCGACCGTCAGACTGGTCTGGGCCGCGCCGGGGGCGTCCACCAGAATGATGCGGCCCGGCGTCGCGGTCGCCGCCCCTCGCTCTTTCACAGGCGTCGGCGTGACGCGGCGCCAGTCGCCGAAGTGGGCCTGGGCCAGGGCCTTGGCGTGGTCGATCGTGATGTCGCCGACCAGATAGAGGGTCGCGTTGTTCGGCCCGATCTCGCGATCGTGGAAGGCCTGGATCGCGTCGCGCGATATGGCGTTGGCGTCCTCGCGCGTGCCGATCCGCCCCAGAGGATGGTCCTCGCCCCAGATCGCCCGCCCATAGACGGGGCCGGCCGACTGCAGGGGATTGCGTTCATAGGCGTCGAACTGCGGCCCGACTCGCTCCAGCGCCTTGTCGATCTCCGCCTGGGGATAGGTGGGATGGCGCACCATCTCCGAGGCGAAGCTGAAACCGTCGTCGAGACGGCTGCTCAGCATGGTCCACATCACAGCGCTTTCACGCGCCTGGGCGGCGGCGGCGATGTTGACGCCGGCCCTCGTCGCCTGGCGCTTGAGCTGTTCGGCGTCGTAGCGGCGCGTGCCGCTGGTCAGCATGGCGAAGGCGCGGCTCGCCGTGCCTCGTCCATAGGCGTCCTCCGCCAGAGAGCCGGTCGAGAACTGCAGGCTGGCGCTGACGATGGGCAGAGTGGGGCGATGGGCGACGACGATCTTCAAGCCGTTGGCGAGAACCGCTTCCGAGACGCTGGGGAAGGCGATCGCCGCGTCCGCGGGGCCGGGATCGGGCATGCGGGTCGGGTCCGCCAGGCCCGTCGGCGCCGCGGCCGGAACGGGCGTGGGAAGCTGGACGAGTTCATAATAGGGGCGCGACAGGGCGGCCTGGATCAACTGCGTCACGGCCCTGGCGTCGACGTCGCCGATCCATTCCCGCTGCTTCAGGAAATAGACCGGGTCGTCGTGGGTGACGGCGCCGCTGGCCAGCCAGGCGCCGATCGCGGCGCTGCTTTCCATCGTCTGCAACAGCGAGATGTCGCTCGCCGTGACGATCTCTTCCAGGCGGTCCCTGTCAGGGCCGGTCTGGAAAAACTTCGCCAGTTCGCGATCGATGGCCGCATTGGCGGCCTCGGGCGTCACGCCCGGCTTCAGGGCGACCGAGAGATTGAAGGCGCTGGTCAGCTGGCTCTCGCTGACGCCAGCCGACACGCCGTCGGCGATCTTGAGATTCTCGACCAGCGCGTCATGGAGCGGCGTGCCTCGCCCCCGCGCCATCGCCTTGGCGGCGAGTTGAAGCATCGTGTTGTCGCGTGGCGATCCGTTGTTCAACGGCCAGGTGCGGGAGATTACGGCGGCCGGGAGGTTCTCGTAGACGATGTCGCGTCGGATGTCCGCAAACGAGGGCGTCCAGCGGTCGGGGCGGCTGATCGGCTCGCCCTGGCGGACGCCGCCGAAATAGAAGGCCGTCTTCTCACGCGCCGTCTGGACATCGATGTCGCCGGACAGGACGAGCACCGCGTTCGATGCGCCGTAGTGGGCGTCGAACCAGGCCTTGACGTCCTCCAGGGTCGCGGCGTCGATGTCCTCCATGGAGCCGATGGTCGTGTGGCCATAGGGATGGCCGGCCGGATAATAGCCCTTCAGGAACTGGGCTTCCGCCGAACGGCCGGGGCCGAGTTCATTCTGGCGCTTCTCGTTCTTGACCACGGCCCGCTGTTCGTCGAGCAGGGCCTGGGTCATGCCGTCCGTCAGGTGGCCCATGCGGTCGGCTTCCATCCAGAGCGCCCGGTCGAGGGCGTTGGCAGGCACCGTCTGGAAGTAGTTGGTGTAGTCGGCGGTGGTGCTGCCGTTGATGCCGGTGGCGCCGACGGCCTCCAGCGGGGGGAAGTACTCCGTCGGCCGATTGACCGTCGGCTGGAACATCAGGTGTTCGAACAGATGGGCGAAGCCCGTCTTGCCGACAGGCTCGTCCTTGGACCCGACCTTGTACCAGACGCCGACGAAGATCGTGGGAACGGTGTGGTCGGTATAGACCAGGGTCGTCAGGCCGTTGGGCAGGGTGAAGGTTTCGTAGGGGATGCGGACCTGGCCCAATTCCGGCCTTGCCTGCGCCAAAGCGAGGTTCGAGGCGCCGCAGGTCAGAAGGACAGCCAGAACGGCGCCGACGATAGGTTTTCCGAAGGTCGTCAAGGTCGGTCCTCACAAGCCGATGTCGCTTGTCGCCCACCAATCACATGAAGCTTGCCCCAGCCTGACGCGCTCAGCTTCTCTATTGGAACGCAAGGCGAAATAGCGGGGCAAGGAAACAAGGACACTGTAAGGTTGGTGCAAGCCACCGGTCCTATGTGACAGTTCTGATGAGTTTGCGCGGGTCGAAATGGAACGGATGATCCAGGGCGTCGATGATGGGTTGCGTCGTCGCCTCGATCGCCTCGAGACGCGCGGACGGCATGCCCTTTTGACGACGACGCGCCGACGTGCGGTGCGGCAGGCCCTGGCCTGGGCGGCTCCCGCCTCGGCGGCCGGTCCGCTCCTTCTCGCCCTGTCCGCGCCGTTCGTCGCCCCGACTGTCGCGGGCGTCCTCATCGCCGCTGTCGGCGCGCCCCTGGCGGCAGGGGCGTTCGGCTATATGCGGGCTCGCCAAGCGACCAGCCGCACCCGGACCGCCGCTCTTGCGCTGCTCGATCATCGGTTGCGCCTGAACGACCGGTTGCAGACGTCCGACGAGTTCGAACGACTGGATCGCCGAACGGCCTTCCACGACGCCGCCCTGCAGGAGGCTGCGCCCTGGGTGGCGCGGGCGCAGGACAGCGACGTGGGCGTCGACGACGGCGCGCTGAGGTTGGGCCGCTCGCGGCTGTGGCTATGGCCGGCTGCGGGGATTCTGTGCCTAGCGGCGGCCTTCGCCGTTCCTCAGTTCTGGCCCGAAGCGGCCGCACCGGCGAATCCGGCGGCGGCTGCGATATCGCCGCGATCGGCGGCCGTCGCCGCGCCAGAGGCGCGTTCCGAAAACGCGACGCCGATCGCAGGCGCTGCGTCCCCGACCGCGCCGGGTCGTGATGTCGAGGTGACGACGCGCCCGGGCCTGGACAAGCCCGGCGCCGGATTGGCCGCCGCCTTCCAAAGGTTGATGGCGCGCCTTTCGCCGTCGCGCAGCGCCGCGGCCTCCGCACAGGACGCCGCCGCCCGCGCGGGCGCGCCGTCCCAATCCGCTGCGGGCCAGGGAGAGGGCCGGGGGCGTGGCGGTCAGGGCGCGGCCGGCAACAGCGCCTCGTCCAGCGGGGCGGGTCAGGATCGCGAGGCCAGACAGCCGCAGGATGACGGGCAAACGCCCGGCGAGGCGATGGCTCAGGACAAGACCGACGCCCCTGCGTCCCAGGCGCCCGGCGGTCAGTCCTCCGGCGCCCGGCAGAACGCCCCGTCCGCCGCCCGGCCCCAACCTCAAGACTCCGGCTCCGGCCAATCCCAGAGCGGGGAGGGCCAGCAGCCGGGGCGCAGTCGTCGCGGAGACCAGAACCAGTCCGGCCGCGAGCAGGGCGGAGGCCAGGGCGAGAACGGCGGTCAGAGCGGCCCCGAGACGGGGCTGAAGAAGGGGCGCGGCGTGTCCAGCCTGATGCTGGCGACCCCGATGCAGGACCGTCTTGCCGGGATGGCCAGCCCGGGCCGCATCCGCACGACCACGCGGGACGGGGCGCCGCAGCCTCTGCCGGCGAACGGCGTCCGGGCGCAGGATCGTGGCACGGCGAGAGGCGAGGCGGCGCGGACGGCGCCCCTGGCCGCCAGCGCTCAGGAACAGCGTGCGACCCGCGACTATTTCAACGCGCGGAACGGGGGCGGTCGATGATGCTGTTTCGTCGCCGTCCGCGCGTCGCCGCCGCCCCTGCCGCCGTTTCCGGTCTGGCCGATCCGTTGACGTTCGAGGCCCTGTTCGATCCGACCTTCCTGGCGGCGCTGCGACCCTTTTCGCTGCGGATTTCGCGCGCCCAAAAGGGCGGCCGCCTGGCCGAGCAGAGGACGAACGCGCGCGGCCAGGGCGCGGAGTTCGCCGATTTCAAACCCTATGTGGAGGGCGACGACCTGCGCGCCATCGACTGGAACGTCTATCGCCGTCTCGGCCGCCTGTTCGTGCGGGTGTTCGAGGAAAGCCAGGACATGCCGGTCTATTTCCTGGTCGACCGGTCGCGCAGCCTGTTCGTCGAACGGCCGCCCCGCATCCATGCCGCGCAGGAAGCGACCCTGGCCCTGGCGGCCGTGGCCTTGGACCAGCACGACTCCGTGGGTCTGTTTCCGTTTTCCGACACCCTTGAAATCGAGTTCCGCGCGGTCTCGGGCAAGGGCAATCTGGCGCGTGTGGCGCACAGCCTGGCGGGATATTCGGCGCTGCAGGGCACCGGGCTGGCGGCGGCTCTGGCTCACCTGGCCGGCCTTCGCCTGCGCCAGGGTCTGGTGATCGTGGTGTCGGACTTCTTCGACGAGGCCGGCATAGAATCCGTGGTGCGAGGGCTGGAGCAACTGCCGCATCGGCTTCTGCTGGTGCAGATCGTCAAAGCCTACGATGCGGACCCCGAACGCCATCCCGATCTCAGCGGGGACATCCTGCTGGAAGACGGCGAACACGCCCAACCGACTTCGGTCACGATCACGCCCGACCTCATGGCGCGCTACAAGGCCGCCTACCGCCGCTTCACCGACGCTCTGTCGGAGTTCGCGCGGACCCGCGGCGCGGGCCTCGTGCAGATCGACGCCGACAAGCCGGTGCGTGACCAACTGTCGGCGCTGTTCGGCGATGGCGCGGTCAAGCTGTGAGTTTCCTGTCGCTTCCGCTCTGGGCCGTCATCGCCGGCGCCGTTTGCCTCGCCGCCCTCCTGTTCGGGCTTCAGGTTCTGAAGGCGCGTCAGAAGCATGTGCGGATCGCCGCCGCCGGTCTCTGGGCGCAGGCCGCCAGGGTCACGCCCTTGCGCGTCTTCCGCCAGCGGTTCCAGCGCTGGTTGGCCTATCTGCTGATCCTGGCGATCGGCCTGCTGCTCTGGGCGGCCGGCGCGCGACCTGAAATCACGCCGAGCCGGGACGCCGTCGATCACATTTTCTATCTGGACGCCTCCGCCGGCCTGACGGGACGCGACGACCTGGCCCAGGCGCGCCGCGCCTTGATGGCCGATGTCCGAAACACCGATCCCGCCCGTCGCACCGTCTATCTGGACGGCGCCGTCGCGGCGCCCCTCCTGCAGCCGGGTGAAAATCCGGCCTTGCTGAGCCGGCGCCTGGACGGGGTTCGCGCCCGTCTTGCGCCCTCGAGCTTCGCGCACGCTGTCGCCAATCAAGAGCTGGCGGGCGTGTCGGCGTCGGGGCGCCCTACGGTCGTCCACTATTACGGCGCATGGTCGGGCGCCCGGGACGTCGCGTCCACGGCCGGTCAGCGTCTTGTCTATGGGTACCTGGCCAGGCCGACGCTCGACAATCGCGGCGTGGTCGCCCTGGGCGCCTCGCCTGCGGCCTCGGGCGACGCCGGGCGAGCGGATATTCTCGTAGAGGCGATCGGCGCCGACGGCCGGCCCGTGCCGACCGACGCTCTGCGCTTCAGCCGAGACGGACGCGATGTCGTGGTCGAGATCCTGGCCCGTCCCGACGGGAAACTGATCGTGCGGGACGCGGTCGCGGACGGCGGTTTGTTCGCCGTGCGGCTGGCGCGATCCGACGCCTTTCCCGCCGACGATCAGGCCAGCCTGCGACTGCCGGACCGGCGTCCAGTGCGCGTGGCCCTGTCGTCCGGCGCGCCGGCCGCCGTCGCCCGCGCCGTTCGGCTCAACCCCGCCTTCGCCGTCACCGCGCCGAAGGACGCCCAGGTCGTGGTTCGGCGAGCCGGCGAGCGGTTCGGCGAGGACCGGCCGGCCCTGGTCGTGACCCAGGCCGGCGAGCAGAGCGCCTTCGTGTTCACCTATGGCGCCGACGAGGCCGAGCCGGACCTGTCTGCGGCCCTGGCGTCCCTCGGGATATCGGCGGTGGAGACCCAGACCCTGGCCCGCACCACCCGGCGCGAGGTGTCTGCGGAAACCCGTCCGGGCCAGCAGCGCGGCGTGGCCGTCTGGTCGGCCCTGTTCGACGAGAGAGGCGGGTTCCCGGCGGCGTCGGGATTCCCCGTCTTTGTGTCGCGCACCCTGTCCTGGTTGGCGGATACGCCGCCCTGGATTCCGTATGCCCAGGCCGGGACCGATCTGACCGACCAGTCGGACCTCTATGGTCTGGCGGCCGACCGCCGGATCGCCGACCGCGCATTGAACGGCGACCTGTTCCTGGATCAGGCGGGCGAGACCCGGATCAGCGACCTGCGTATGGCCGTCTCCCTGACCGACCGCACCCTGACCCTGGACGCCGCCCGGGCCGTGCCGGCCGACGTCATCGTGACCCCGGTGCAAGGCCCGAGCGTCGATCTTCTTTTCATCCTGCTCGTCGTGATCGCCGGCCTGCTGTTGCTGCTCGAATGGCGGCTGCAGCAGCGCGGGGCGATGGCTTGAGGACCGCGTCGTGCACCTGACCTTTCTTCATCCCGAAGCCGGCTGGCTCCTGCTCCTGATCCCCGGCTTCCTGTGGTGGGCGCGCAAGGCCGCCAGGGTGCGGGTCGCGCTTCGCACCGCCGTCTTCCTGGCGCTCGTGGAGGCCCTGGCGCAACCCAGTCTGGTCGTGCGTCGGGGCGGCCCGACGTCGGTGATCATCGTGGATCAGGGCGATGCTCTGTCGCCTGTCTCGCGCGCCCAGGCCGCCTCGGCCGCAAAGGCGGTCCTGACGCGTGCGGAGCGGAACGGTCCCGTGGTGGTCATCCAACGCGGCGGCGTCCCCCTGGCTCTAAAGGCGACGCGGCGAATCACCCTGCCGGACGCCGGTCAGGCCGCCGCCATGCCTCACGCCCTCGATCTGGCGCTGGCCGCCTTTCCATTGGGGGCGGAGGGGCGAGTCACCGTGATCGGAGACGGCCTGGGCGCTGACCGGGCCTGGGGCCGGGCGGTCGACGCCTTGGTGGCGCGTGGCGTCGTCATCGACGCCGTCCCGATCCGCGCCGGACGGAACGAGGCCTTCGTCGCCGACGTCTCGCTACCGACGGCCCGCGCCGGCGAGCATGTCTCGGCGCGAATAGGGCTGGACGGGGTCGGGCAGGATCTGTCGCTGGCGGTGTTCAGCGGTGATCGGCGCATCGGTGGGGCGGGTCCCCTCGATCTGGACGGCCCGGCCGCCGTGTCGGTCGAGATCCCGGTCAATCGTCCCGGCTATATGCCCATCCGTGTCGAACTGGCGCGAGGCGGCTCCGTCGTCAGCCGGTTTGACACGGCGGCGGCCGTGCAGGATCCGCTGGCCGTCCTCTATGTGAACGGGCGTCAGGCCGGAGGGGCGAGCGTGCTTCAGCGGCTGGCGGGTCGAGGCCTGCGCATCGACGGCCGGGCGCCGGCGGACCTGGCCGGCGTCGATCTGTCGGCCTATCGCGCCGTCCTGCTGGACGACGTGCCGGCCTCGGCGCTGGCGGCCCCGACGCAGCGGCGATTGATGGAGGCGGTTCGTTCGAACGGATTGGGTCTGATGGTGTCCGGCGGAGAGAGCGCCTTTGCGGCCGGAGGCTACGCCGGATCGCCGCTCGCCGCCGCTCTGCCGGTGACCCTTCGTCAGGAAGAGCAGACCGAGGATCCCAGCGTGGCGCTGGCCATCGTCATCGACACCTCGGGCTCGATGCTGGGCGCGCCGCTTGATCTGGGCAAACAGGTCGCGCGCCTGGCCGTGCGCAAGCTGACGCCGGCCGACAGCGTGGGCGTGGTCGAGTTCTACGGCGGGCGGCAATGGGTCACGCCGATGCAGCCGGCGCGGGACATTCCGGAGGTCGAGCGCGCCATCGGTCGCGTTCAGGCCCAGGGCGGCAGCGAACATCTCTTCGGCGCCCTGCAGGAGGCCTATTACGGGCTGCAGAACACCCAGGCCCGCTATCGCCATATCCTGGTGATCTCGGACGCCGGGGTGGAGGCGGATCGCTATCCTCAGCTGATCCGCCATATCGCCGACGACCAGGTGACGGTTTCCACGGTTCTGGTCGGCGGCAGCACCGAGGGCGAGGCCCGCATGGCGCAGTGGGCCCGGCTCGGTCGCGGGCGCTTCTATGTCGTCGGCGACGAGTTCAGCCTGGTGGAGATCAATCTCAAACAGCCCCAGCAGAAGCCCCAGCCCGGGATCAAGCGCGGCGGCTTCGCCCTGGCCCCGTCGGCGTCGTCCTTCGGATGGGGCGATCTGGCGGCGGCGCCGCCCCGACGGCTGGACGGTTATGCCCAGGCGGGCGTTAAGCCGCTCGCCGAGACCCTGATCCGCACCGCGACGGGCGAGCCGATTCTGGCCTCCTGGCAATGGGGCGCCGGTCGGGTGACGGCGCTGATGACAGAGCCTGTCGGCGAGGGAACAGCCAACTGGCGCAACTGGGCCGGTTACGGGGATTGGATGCAGCGGCTGGTCGCCCGCACGGCCGATCCGCGCCCCGAGTGGGTCGTGCGCCTCGGCCGCGTCGGCGGCCGGGTCAAGGTGGTGGCCCAGCGCATTCGCGGGGCCGCCGGCGGTCCGCCGCAAATCCGGGTGCTGAACGCCGCCGGCCAGGCCGGGCCCGCCCTGACGGCGGTCGAACGGGCGCCGGGTCTGTTCACGGCCGAAGGCGCGGCGTCGATGGACGCGCCGGTGCGGGTCGAGGTTCACGACGGTCGCGGCGTGACCCGCGCGGCCCTGCCGGCGCTCGGGGGCGGGCAAGCGGACCGTCCGGTCTCTCGGGCTGACGGACTCCCCCTGGATCAACTGGCCCGCCTGACGGGCGGGGTGGTGATCGAGACTCCCTCCCGCGCCGGCGCCGCCCCCCTTCCGCAGGGACGATCTCCGGCGACGGCTCTGGACCTGTGGGGCTGGCTCTGCTGGCTGGCCCTGGTCCTTTACGTCGCCGATATCGTCTATCGTCGCTGGCCGCCCCGGCGGCTGGCCGTTTGAGATCGAGATCATGACTTTGCGATCACGCTCCCTGTTTCTGGCGCTCGGCCTCAGCCTCGGCGTGTCGGTCGCCCCGTCCGTGACGGCGCAGGCGGCGTCGCCTGCCGGCGAGGTCTCGAACACGCCGACACGGACCGACGCCAGCGCACGCGCCTTGATCGACGCCGTCCTGTCCGGCGCGCGTCTCGACTTTGCTGCGGCGGATCGGCTGTACGCCCAGGCCGTGCTCGCCGACGACCTGAGCGGCGTCTATGGCCGGCTGGACGAACTGTCGGCCGGGGCCGATCCCGATCGCGCCTGTCGAGTGGCCGTTCTGAAAGCCGTGCTGGAATGGCGCGACGGCGATGTCGATGCGGCGACCGACACGGTTTCCGCCGCCCTCGACCGCTGCCGAACGACGGACGCCATGCTGCTGCGCGGGCGGCTGCTCGACATCCAGAATCAGGCCGGGGCGGCGTCCGTCTGGTACGAACGCGCGCGGGCGCAGTCGGACGATGCGCAAGAGCGCGCCCTGCTGGACCGTCGCCTGGCGATCATCGGCGTGACGGGTCGAAGGCCCGACGCCCTGTCTCAACTGGCCGGCTCGGGTGATGCGGCCGTGGCGAACCGGGCGGCGGCCGTGCTCGGTCTCCTGGGGAGGCCGGGGGACGCCGCCGCCCTGTATCGTCCTCGAAACGACGCCGCCGTGCGCTACAGCGACGCCGTGCGGCTGGCGGACTGGGCTATCGGCCAGGGTTCGCCGGACGCGGCTGCATCCTCAGCCTGGCGCGCGGTCGAGGCCGCCGCGACGACGGAAGATCGGCTCTACGCCCTCGCCCTGGTCGTGGAGGCCTATCGGACAGCCGATCAGCTGGCGGGTGCGGAGGCGTTCCTGGCGCATAAGCCGCGCGGGCCGGAGGTGGATCAGGCGCGGCTGGACGTCCTGCTGGAGTTGCGGCGTTACGACGACGCCGTGGCCATGGTTCAACAGGCCGGGGACGCCGCGCTGCGCGAGCGACTTCTGGGCGTGCTTCGCGCCGCCGGTCGAACGACGGAAGTCGAGGCCGAATATCGGCGCCTGATCCGCGCCCAGCCGGCCGATCCGCGCTGGGCCGATGGTCTGGCGGCCCTCTATCTCGAGCAGGGCAGGTCGGATGAGGCGGTGGCGGTCTATCGCAGCCTGGCCGTCGCCAACCGCGCCAGGCCGGACGTGCAGATCGAGACGGCGCGCAAGATGATCGCCATGGGGATGGGCGACCAGGCCTCCCGGATATTGGGCGATGCAGCCTCGACGCCCGCCGTCGCTGTCGCGATTCGGCGTTTCGAGGTCGAAACCGCCATCGACCAGGGCCGGGAGGCGGACGCAGAGGCGGGCCTGCGCGCTCTTTCGGCGGCGGCGCAGGGCGACACGGCGACCTTCGTCACCGTCGCCGAAAACTACGAACGTCTGGGCCGGCAGGATCTGGCCCTCGAAACCCTGCTGGGCGTCCAGGCGCGCGGCGGGGTTCTGGACGACGACCAGCAGGCCCATATCGCAGATCTCGCCTTCGCTGCGGGTCGGCCGGCGGAGGCGTTGACCCGTTGGCGGGCTCTTTGGGCGGGAACTCGGCTTCCGGCGCGCAAGGCCTTCCTGCAACGGCAGATCATTCGCGCCGCGCAACAGACGGGTCAGATGGAGCCTATCGCCGCTGAACTGGAGGCGCGGATCGCTTCGGGCGCGGCCGATCAGGGCGAAGTCAGTCTTCTGGTCGAAATCCGTATCGCGCAGCAGGACGGCGCCGGCGCTGAACGCGCGGTGCGCCGCTATGCCGAGCGTTCACGTTCGGGCGAGGTGCGAACCTTGGAGCAACTGGCGGCCGTCCAGGCCCGGCTCAGGAACTACGCCGGTCTTAACGCGAGCCTGGCCCGGTTGGCCCAGGTCGACCCGGCCAACGCCGACGCCTATCTGCGCCGCCTGATCATCAATGTGCTTCGCTTCCCCGATCCGGCCGAAAGCGATGCGGATCGCAATCGCCGGGTCGACGCCCTGATGGCGCAGATGCGGGCGGCCGGAAAACTCGACGATGTCGAGGCCGCGCGTTTCGCGGCCTCCATCTATGCGTCCGGCTATCGAAACGCCGAAGCGCTTGTCCAGCATCGACGCGCTCTGGCCCTGGCCCCGACGGATGTCGATGCGCTGCTGGAATATGCCGGAGGGCTGAAAGCGGAAGGGCGGGTCGCGGAGGCCGCCAGTCTGTTGCAGTTCAAGGCCGAGACGGCGCCGAGCGGCGCGGCCTTTGTCGCCGCCTTGAACGGGCTTCTGGACGTGCTGGCCGCCGGAGACGCCAACAGCGTGGGGGTTCCGGCCGATCTGTCCCAGGCGAGGCTGGGATGGGCGAGGCGCGCCGCCCTGGAGCGTATTCTGCAGGACGGGGATGATGTGCGGCTGTCGTCCCTGGTCGGCGACATCGGCCAGGATCGCGGGGATCCGGAGCTGCAGCTGCGCGCGCTCCAGGCGTCGCTCGCGGTGGCGGGCGACCAGAAGCCGGCGGTTCTGCGCCAACTGATCAGTCTGACCTCCGCCAGCGAGACCGGCGCGGGCGATCCCGTCCGAAAGGCGATCTACGGCCGCCGGCTGGTGGCGATGCGCAAACCCTATCCGCCGGAAGTCTATGCGGATATCGCCCAGACCTTGCTGAAGGCGGGCGATGTCGCCGGCGCCGAGCGGGCCTTCGCGCTGATGGGCGACATCGGGGGACTGGTGAACGTCGACGCCTTGCGGGGCCAGGCCTACGCCGAGGCCGGAATGACGCGAGAGGCCTTGGCCCGTTACCGCGTGGCCCTGCTGCAGGATCAGGACGATCTTGATCTGATCGCGCACACGGCGGTTCTGATGGAACAGTCGGGGCAGGCGTCCGAGGCCGGCGCCCTCTATTGGAAGGGCCTCAACAGCCTTGTGCAGCGCCAGCCCACGCAACAGGCCAGCGACGCCCTGAAGGCGCTCGATGCGGCGCAGTACGCCCCCACCCTGATCGAGGGCGCCTTGTTGACCTGGCCCGAAGGCGAGACCCAGGCGCGGATCGCGCTCTGGCGTCAAACGGCGCTGTCCGCGGCGCAGAGGTCGCAGACCGTCGGGGCCGCCCCGGCGACCAGGCTGGCGGACTTTCCGCGCCTGGCCCTTGTGGTCGCCATCAATCAGCGGCTTGCGACCTTCCTGAACGACGATGAGCTGGAAACGACGCAAGACGCCCTTCTGGCGCCTTTCCGCGACGCCCCCGAGGCCCGACGCGCTTTGGCCGACGTGCATGCGCCCGCCGGCCTGACGACGGGGGCGGGCCAGGATTGGCCGATCGTGGATCTGGGCCGTCAAGCCGCGACAAACGCCGACTTCGATCTCGCGCTCGCCCTGGCCTTCGAGACCGGCGACCGCGCGCGTATTCGCGCCCTGGCCGACCAGGCCATTGCGGCGGATGCTCCGTGGCGGGCCGGACGCGAAAAGGGCGTGACCCAGAATCAACCGCCCATGCTGGTGTCCTTGTTGCTCAAGGCGGCGGACCTGGGGCGTCCCGAGGTCGTGCGTGAGGACATACTCGCGCCTCTGGCCGACACCTCGTTCGACGCCCTGGCGCTGTATGACGTCTATCGCGTCGATCCTGCACGGTTTGCGAAGCTGGAGGCCGCCGCCGGCCGTCGTCTGTTGTCCGATGACGTCCTGATCCCGCTGCTCGTCTCGCGCGGCAATGACCCGCTCCCGGTGGCGGGGGCGGCGGGGCGGGCGCGAGGCGGACCGACGCCGCTGCAGCTGCTGACTCAAAGGTTCGATCCCGATCGCCTCGTGGACCTGTACGAAGCTCTGGTCGAGCGGATGGAGCGGACCGGATCGGCCTCGGGTCTGCAGGAGGCCATCGCCGCTCATCTGCTGGATTCACCTCTGAGCGACGCGCAACGTGATCGTCTCCAGGCCGTGCTGATCCGTGACATCGGGGCTGAACGTTCGCAGTCGGACAACAGCGGCGGCGTTTTCGCATCCCTGCTGTTACGGTTCGACGCACCCGCAGCGAACCGTGAAGTCCTGCTGGCCGCGTCACGGGTCCTGGCCGCTCGGTATGCAGACAGCGCACGAACGCCTGAGGTGCTGACGGCCTGGTTCGCCGACGACCGCGCAGGCGCCTTCGAGGCGCTGACCGCAATGACCGAAGCGATGGCGCAGCCCCCGTTGAGCCTCGGCACGCTGCTGGCTCAGCGCTTTGGGGCTGAGCGCGAGGCTGCGTTCGACGCGTTCCTGGCGACCTCCCGGCCGAACCGGGAGGAGACGGCCCGTTTCGAGAGACGCTTCCTGCGCGGCGAAGCGACCAAGGCGTCGGTCGATCCCAGGATCGTCGCGGCCTACGCCAAGCTTGTCTCCGTCGAACCCGACAACGTCGCCTATGTCGCGGCTCTGTTGCTGATCCAGGCCAAGGCTGGCGATTTTCCCGCCTTCGTCGCGACCGCCGCCCCGTTCGCGACGACGCGGGCTGACGATCAGGTGCTGGGGACCCTGCTCGGTCTGGCCTATCGACTGACGGGCGATCCGGACGCTGCGGCGCGGACGGCCGAAGCCGCGAGCGTGGATCTGGACGACCCCGAGTGGATCCGCCAGCTCACAAGCCGAGCGATGGCGACGCGGGCCGGCGAGGTCGACATGCCGAGCGCGTTCGCACCGATATGGTCCGCCTACCAAAAACGGTTTCCCCAGGCGCCGGCCGTACTGGCTCTGGCTGTGCAGGACCCGGAGTTTACGCCGGTGACGGTCGCGAGGCCCCTGGATCGCCTGGCCGCCGACGACACGCCGGGCGTCGCTCGAGGCGATATTCTCCGGGGGCTATGGCGTGCGACCGTTCCGCAAGGCCGTCAGGACGGCGACGCCAGCAACCGTCAAATGCTGATCGACAGCCTCGCGGACCCGGCGGCGGCCGGTTACGGCGCGCCTGTCGTCGCAATCGTCACGCGCGACCCTGCCGTCATCAAGGAGCTTGAAGACGAGCTTTCGAGCCTCTCCGGGGCGATGCAGGGCCGACAGATGCGGCTCTATGACCGGGTCGCCGAGGCGCAGTGGAGCCAGGGGGGCGGACAGGCGCGCCTGGACGCCCTGTCCGCCGATCTTGGCGGTCCGCCCGTCAGGCTGCACGACCTGGCCCTCTTCCTCGCCCTGGAGCAGGGCGCGCCTGTCGCGCTCGATGCACAGCAGTTGGCCGGTCTGACGCGGCAGCTTCGTTTCGTCATGTCGCCGTCAGCGGGGATGAGGCTGGCCGCCGCACGCGCCTATGGGAGGGCGGGCGAAAGCGCCACCGCCGGCGCCTTGCTTCAGGCCGCCCTGCTGCAAAGCCTTTATCCGACCCGCCGCGACTATGCCGATCCCGGGGATCCGGCTCCTGACGCCGCCGCGTTCCTGACCGTTTTGGCGGCCTTCCCGGATCAGGGGGCGGCGCGACGGATACGCGGCGATCTGGCGCGCCTGGCCCAACGGCAGGCCGCCAGCCCTGCCGTGATGGCTCCTTTCGCAGCATTGGCCTCCGCCGCCGACTGACCTTGCGGACCAAGGCCCGATGTGCGGCTTCGACGCGGCGCGCGCATCGGCTAGGGTGGGGCAGGGACGCCTTGGGGCGAGGAGGATGGATTGGGCCTGAAGCTAAGAAGCCTGCACCGATCCATGTTCGCGCAACTGGCGATCATCACCATCCTGTTCGTCGGATTCGGCGTCTATTTCTTCACCCTGCGTCCTTTGCTGTCGGTCGAGCCGACCGGCGTCGCTGATCCTCTGGAGGTCACCGCAGCCAGCGCATCCGAGGTCTTAAGCCGCTTCGCCTTCGCTGAACGCGAGCAGGCGGGAGCCGGCGGCGACCTGGACGCCGATCCGGTCTTGCGGGACATCAGGGCGCACAATCCCAAGTTCCGCTATTTTGTTCGGGTGCAGGGGCGGGAGTTTCGCTCCGGAGAGGGAACGCCCTTCTTCATCCGCCTGGCGTTCGACCGGCTGCAGAGCCAGAATCTGACGAAGGTCTATTCAGGCCTCTGCCTCACCAACACCAACAGCGATCCCGGCGGCCCAGGTCGCAGTTTCCTCGCCTATTCGGACTGCGGCGGACAGGCGAGCTATTATGAATACGCCGGGATCGAACACGCCACGACCAATGCCGCCGCAGGCTCGGCCCGGCTCTATGGCAAGTTCATATGGAGCTACGGCGGGATATTCCTGTTTACCGTAGGGGCGGCCTTCGTCGTCTTCACCATAATCCTGTTGGCGAACGTGTTGCGGATCCGGCGGGTCGCCGCCATGGCGCGCGATCTCGATCCCGACAATCTGAGCGAGCTGTTTCCGGAAAAGGGTCTGCCGCTGGAAGTGGCGCCGCTCGTGTCGGCGCTGAACCAGATGATCGTGCGCGTCGACGAGGCCCAGAAGCGTCAGCGCTTTTTCCTGTCCGCCGCTGCGCATGAAATGCGCACGCCTCTGACGGTGCTCAGAACGCGGCTGGAAATCATGGACGACGGGCAGTTGAAGGACAAGCTGATCTCCGACGTCCGGCGACTGACGAATCTCGCCAATCAGCTGCTCAAACTGATGACCATCGGCGAGGCTCCGGAGCCGCTGAAGGAATCGGATCTCGTGACCTTGACCGGCAGGGCGGTGGGCGAGCGGGAGGTCGTCGCGGCTCGTCGCGGTCTCGATCTCGTCTTCGAGCGGGAGGTGACCCGCTATGGGCTCTGGGCCGACCCCAGCCTCGTCGAGACCGCGATCGGCAACGTCATCGACAACGCCCTGTCGTTTTCGGCGCAGGGCCAGCGTGTCGTCGTTCGACTGGACAAGGACGGCTGGGTTCGGGTTTGCGACCAGGGGCCGGGCATACCCAGTGAACAGATCAAGACGCTGTTTGAGCCCTTCACCCGGTTCTCCACCGGACGCAGCGGCTATGGGCTGGGTCTGGCCATCGTCAAGGCGGTGGTTGATCGCCACGAGGGCGCGGTGGTGATCGGCGAGGTCGCCGGCGGTGGAGCAGAGGTGGCGCTGCGTTTCGATCCGAACATTCCGGCCCGGCCCTGAGGCTCGGCCCTGAGAAAGGGTCACGCAACGCATCCGGTCCTGGGCAGACGGCGCCAGCTTCCGATCAGCTTGGTCCGGTACAGAGGTCGATCTGTCCTGGAGCCCTTCATGCACGCGTTGATCCTGATCGCCAGTCTGGCCCTGAGCACGCAGGCCCCCGCCGGGGAGCCGCAGCTGCCGCCCGCGCAGGCCGAGGCGGCGCCCGCCGTGTCGAGGGTCGCGGTCCTGACCCGCGACACGCGCGGTCGGCCGACCCTAGACGCCGAGATCAACGGCAAGGGGCCGTTCCGCATGGTGGTCGACACCGCCGCCCAGACCAGTCTCGTCACCCTGCCCCTGGTCGACGAACTGAAACTGCCCGCCATAGGCGAGATGAATATCGGCGGCGTCGCAGGCCAGCAGCAAGCCGGCCTGTACGGTGTTGATCGCTTCAAGACCCCCCTGTTCGACGTCGAGAGCGTCGGGATGCTCGCCCTTCCGAACGCCGGCGTCACCGAGGCGCGCGGCATTATCGGCATGGAGAGGTTCACTGGAGATCGTCTTCTGTTTGATCACGCCGCCAACCGCCTGAGCCTCGAACGCTCCGGTGCGGCGGCCGACGGCTTCGTGGCCGTGGCGGGTCGTCTGGATGACAGCGGCCTCCTGACGGTGCCGGTCGAGATCGACGGGGTGACCTTCACCGCCCTCGTCGATACCGGCGCGGCCGTCTCCGTGGCGTCGGGCGGAGCCCTTCGTGCGCTGGGCTGGGCGGAAACCGATCCGCGGCTCACGCCGGCGGGTGAGATCCGGGGAGCGACGCAGCATGGGACGGTCGTCCTGAAAGGGGTCGTCGGCCGCATCAGATTGGGTCCGGTGAATTTCCGCGATGCGCCCTTGATATTCATCGCGGGCGAGGCGGACGACGCTGGGGCGGAAGGCGGTCCCAGCCTGATCCTCGGCGCCGATCTGCTGAACAACCTCGACGCCTACGCCCTCGACTTCCCACGCAGCGAACTGCAGATTCGTATCCCGCAGCAGCCAAACGGTCCTGATCCCCGCTGAGCCGGCCGCCCGGGGGCTAAATCCGTCTGCGGAGCTTTCAACGTCATCTGCTGCGCACGCATCCGCCTTTGTTCGCGGGTGGGCTGGAATCACCGCCGTCGGGTTCGGAGGCCCGGCGTCAGCATGGCCGGAACGAGCAGGACGACCACGCCGATCGGCAACATCGCCAGGCCTCGGTCGCTTGTCCGTCCTAATATTTCCATTATAGTGGAAATGTGGAATCCGAGATCGCCATTTTCGCCCTGGCCGCGCTCGCCCAGAACACGCGTCTGGAGACGTTCCGGCTTCTGGTGCGGCATGAGCCGGAGGGACTGGCCGCCGGCGACATCGCCAATCGGCTGGCGATCCCGGCCAACACCATGTCGGCCCATCTGGGCGTGCTGTCGCGGGCCGGACTGATCACGGCCGAGCGGCGCAGCCGGTCCATCATCTATCGCGCCGATCTGAGCCGACTGCGCGACCTGACCGTCTTCCTGCTGGAGGACTGCTGCCAGGGTCGCGCCGATCTTTGCGAGCCCAGGCTCGCCGAACTCGCGCCCTGCCGCGACTGAGGACCCCATGGACGTCATCATCTATCACAACCCCGCCTGCGGGACGTCGCGCAACACCCTGGCGCTGATCCGGCACGTGGGAATCGAGCCGCATGTGATCGAATATCTGAAGACGCCGCCCAGCCGCGCCCTGATCCAGGACCTGGCCGCGCGGACGGGCGCGCCGCTGCGCGATCTCCTGCGCGAGAAGGGCACGCCCTTCGCCGAACTGGGTCTGGGCGACCCGGCCGTCAGCGACGACCAGTTGCTGGACGCCATCGAGGCCCATCCGGTGCTGCTGAACCGCCCGATCGTGGTGACGCCGCGCGGCGTGCGCCTGTGCCGGCCGTCCGAGGTGGTGCTGGATCTGTTGCCCGAGGACGGGCTCAAACCGTTCGTCAAGGAAGACGGCGAAGTGGTGATCGACGCCGAGGGGCGGAGGGTTCGCTGATGGTCGATACGCCGGTCGCCCCAGCCTCTGCGGCCGCGCCCCGGCGGCTGTCCTTCCTCGACCGTTGGCTGACCCTGTGGATCTTCGTCGCCATGGGGCTGGGTGTGGCGCTGGGCGCCCTGGTTCCCGGCCTGCCGGCCTGGCTCGACGGGCTGTCGGTCGGCACGACCAATATCCCCATCGCCATTGGCCTGATCCTGATGATGTATCCGCCCCTGGCCAAGGTGCGCTACGAGGCCCTGCCGCAGGTGTTTGCGGACAGGCGGGTGCTGCTGCTGTCCCTGTTCCAGAACTGGGTGCTGGGGCCGGTGCTGATGTTCGCCCTGGCGGTGATCTTCCTGAGGGATCAGCCGGAATATATGACCGGGGTCATCCTGATCGGCCTGGCCCGCTGCATCGCCATGGTCCTGGTCTGGAACCAACTGGCGCGCGGCGACAACCAGTATGTGGCCGGCCTGGTCGCCTTCAACTCCATCTTCCAGATCCTGTTCTTCAGCCTGTACGCCTGGTTCTTCCCGTCGGTCCTGCCGCCGCTGTTCGGGCTCGAGGGCAGCGTGATCGCGATCCGTTTCTGGACCATAGCCGGGGCGGTGCTGATCTATCTGGGCGTGCCGTTCCTGGCGGGTTTCCTGACCCGCCTGGTCCTGATCCGGCGCAAGGGCGAAACCTGGTACGAGACCCGGTTCCTGCCGCGCATCGGACCGATGACCCTGGTCGCCCTGCTGTTCACCATCGTCGCCATGTTCAGCCTGAAGGGTGGCGAGGTGGTGGCCCTGCCGCTGGATGCGCTGCGCATCGCCGTGCCGCTGACCATCTATTTCCTGGTGATGTTCGTCGTCAGCTTCCTGATAGGCAAGCTGATCGAGGCGGATTATCCGCGCACCACGGCCCTGGCCTTCACCGCCGCCTCGAACAATTTCGAACTGGCCATCGCCGTCGCCATCGCCGCCTTCGGCCTGACGTCGCCTGTCGCCTTCGCTGCGGTGATCGGCCCCCTGGTCGAGGTGCCGGTGCTGATCCTGCTGGTGTCGGTCGCCCTGTGGATGGGGCGGCGCTGGTTCGCCGACACGGCCCCGCCGGCGGACGCCTGATGGTCGCCCTGCGTGTGGTTGACGCCAGCGATCACGGCCTGATCGCAGCCCTGGCTGAGGCCGGCCTGCCCGAGCCTGGCGCCGGCCGCTATTTCGGCGCGACCCAATACGGCGCCCTGGTCGGCTACGCTGGGCTGGAAGGCAAGGGCCGGCATCTGCTGTTGCGGTCGCTGGTCGTTCTTCCCGATCATCGGGCGCGGGGCGCAGGCGCGCGCCTCCTGACCGCCGCAGAAGACGTGGCCAGGGATCTGGGGGCGGAGACCCTGCACCTGCTGACGACTACGGCGGAGGCCTTCTTCGCTCGCCGAGGATTTGTGCGCGGCGCGCGTGAGGCGGCCCCCGAGGCCATCCTTCGGACGCGCGAGTTCGCGGCGCTCTGCCCGGCGTCCGCCGCCTATATGACCAAGGCCATTTCATGAGTTTCGACCGTCTGCGGCCCCTGCCGGACCCCGATCATCTGCCCGCCCTGGACCCGGCCTATCTGGCGCGCGATCCGGCGGCGGGGCTGGGGCCGAACGATTCGCCGCCGCGGATACTGCTGCTCTACGGATCGCTCCGGGACCGGTCCTATTCGCGCCTGTGCGTCGAGGAGGCGGCGCGGCTGTTGCAATGGATGGGGTGCGAAACCCGGATCTTCGATCCGCGCGATCTGCCGCTGACCGACCAGCATGTCGCGGACGACCATCCGGCGGTTCATGAACTGCGCGAACACGCCCTTTGGAGCGAGGGAATGGTCTGGTGCAGCCCGGAACGGCACGGTCAGGTCTCGGGAATCATGAAGCTACAGATCGACCATCTGCCGCTCAGCCTGGGCGGGATGCGGCCGACCCAGGGCCGCACCCTGGCGGTGATGCAGGTCTCGGGCGGGTCGCAGAGCTTCAACGCCGTCAACACCCTGCGCCTGCTCGGGCGATGGATGCGGATGTTCACCATCCCCAACCAGTCCAGCGTGGCCATGGCCTTCAACGAGTTCGACGACGACGGCCGGATGAAGCCCTCCAGCTATTACGACCGGATCGTCGATGTGATGGAGGAGCTGGTGCGCTTCACGATCCTGCTGCGCCCCCACGCGGCCCAGTTGGTCGACCGCTATTCCGAGCGCAAGGCTGCGGGCGTCCCTCTGGACCCACAGACCGATCTTTCCGCCATCGCCATTAAGCCACAGTGATTCCGCCCAGGGTCCGCACGGAGGGTGTTGCACGGACGCGCCGTCCAGGCGCACGGCCTCGATCCGGGCGGACAGGGCCGACCTCGATCGGCGGGGCATGCAAGGACTATCGTCGCGAGAAGGCCAGAGCCGTCGCCGAGGCTGAATGCGCCGGAAGGCCGATCTGCTAGGCGGCGGCTGCGAGCGCCGTCCTCATGGCGACGACCAGAACCTCAAGGTCGAAGGGCTTCGGCAGGAAACCGGCGGCGCCGCCCGCATAGGCGGTCTCGGGCTCGAGGTGGCCGGAGGACACGAGCACGGGAATCCTCGGCTGACCAAGTTGTGCGTAGGCCAGAAGCCCGAGGCCGTCGATCGACCCCGGCATGCGTACGTCCGTGAAGATCAGGTCGATAGGAGCGCCCGAGTTCAGAATCGCGACCGCCTCGTCGGCGTTGAAGGCCTCGATGACGACGAAACCCACATCACGAAGGTGGTCGGAGACCAGCATTCGGATCAGAAACTCGTCTTCAACGACGAGAACATGCGGCGCGTCGGCCGCAGCCTCAGGGGGCGCAGGCATGGAGTTCAACAACATTGAGGCCCCGCTTCGGATCAAGAACGATCTGAAAGGAGTCCGGTTCCAGCGCCGCGCGGGCGGGCGCCCCTGCGGCAAGCGCGGCTGTTCGCCGATCGGGAGTTGGCGAGAATCTTCGCGGGAATGTCAGAATCCTGTTGCAGACGAAATGGCCCCTACGTATAGGACCGCCTCGCTCGGAAACGGGCCGGCCCTGAGGGCTTCGGAGCTTTGGTTTCGGGGGTTTTGAGGGGAAGAAAGAGTTGAGAAACTTCTTGCTTTCCTGGGTTGGTTTCAATAGGTTCCGCGCTCCAATCGAATCGCCGAACGGTTAAGAGGAAAGCCTCTGCGTTTTCCTCCGGTGGTTTTTGTGGTTTTGAGGCTTCGGTCTTGGGTCTGCAAAATCTCTGAAAAGAGCGATTGACACGAGGTTCGCGGTTCTCTAAATCGCCGCCTCCGCCGACGACACGGCGCTAAACAAGTCGGGCCGCCGAGGCGGTTCTAGGTCTTTGACATTGTTGATATGGAAAGAGAAACGCAGGCGGCGGTGTTCTAGCGATGACCTTACGGTCATTATACGACACTGACTATCTGCGGTCTTTTTGAAAAGATACCATGCGTCGGTCTTCGGATCGATGACGTGGGAACTCGTCAATAAAATACGTAGAACTAATGCCAAGATCACTTCGGTGGTCTTCAAGCTTAGGTCAGAAGTCAACTCAACCTGAGAGTTTGATCCTGGCTCAGAGCGAACGCTGGCGGCAGGCCTAACACATGCAAGTCGAACGAACTCTTCGGAGTTAGTGGCGGACGGGTGAGTAACACGTGGGAACGTGCCTTTAGGTTCGGAATAACTCAGGGAAACTTGTGCTAATACCGAATGTGCCCTTCGGGGGAAAGATTTATCGCCTTTAGAGCGGCCCGCGTCTGATTAGCTAGTTGGTGAGGTAAAGGCTCACCAAGGCGACGATCAGTAGCTGGTCTGAGAGGATGATCAGCCACATTGGGACTGAGACACGGCCCAAACTCCTACGGGAGGCAGCAGTGGGGAATCTTGCGCAATGGGCGAAAGCCTGACGCAGCCATGCCGCGTGAATGATGAAGGTCTTAGGATTGTAAAATTCTTTCAGTAGGGACGATAATGACGGTACCTACAGAAGAAGCCCCGGCTAACTTCGTGCCAGCAGCCGCGGTAATACGAAGGGGGCTAGCGTTGCTCGGAATTACTGGGCGTAAAGGGAGCGTAGGCGGACATTTAAGTCAGGGGTGAAATCCCGGGGCTCAACCTCGGAATTGCCTTTGATACTGGGTGTCTTGAGTGTGAGAGAGGTATGTGGAACTCCGAGTGTAGAGGTGAAATTCGTAGATATTCGGAAGAACACCAGTGGCGAAGGCGACATACTGGCTCATTACTGACGCTGAGGCTCGAAAGCGTGGGGAGCAAACAGGATTAGATACCCTGGTAGTCCACGCCGTAAACGATGATTGCTAGTTGTCGGGATGCATGCATTTCGGTGACGCAGCTAACGCATTAAGCAATCCGCCTGGGGAGTACGGTCGCAAGATTAAAACTCAAAGGAATTGACGGGGGCCCGCACAAGCGGTGGAGCATGTGGTTTAATTCGAAGCAACGCGCAGAACCTTACCACCTTTTGACATGCCTGGACCGCCAGAGAGATCTGGCTTTCCCTTCGGGGACTAGGACACAGGTGCTGCATGGCTGTCGTCAGCTCGTGTCGTGAGATGTTGGGTTAAGTCCCGCAACGAGCGCAACCCTCGCCATTAGTTGCCATCATTTAGTTGGGAACTCTAATGGGACTGCCGGTGCTAAGCCGGAGGAAGGTGGGGATGACGTCAAGTCCTCATGGCCCTTACAGGGTGGGCTACACACGTGCTACAATGGCGACTACAGAGGGTTAATCCTTAAAAGTCGTCTCAGTTCGGATTGTCCTCTGCAACTCGAGGGCATGAAGTTGGAATCGCTAGTAATCGCGGATCAGCATGCCGCGGTGAATACGTTCCCGGGCCTTGTACACACCGCCCGTCACACCATGGGAGTTGGTTCTACCCGAAGGCGCTGCGCTGACCGCAAGGGGGCAGGCGACCACGGTAGGGTCAGCGACTGGGGTGAAGTCGTAACAAGGTAGCCGTAGGGGAACCTGCGGCTGGATCACCTCCTTTCTAAGGATGCTTCTCCAGGCCGTCTCTCACGAGGCTGTCTATTGAGGCTCCGATTTAGCGGAGCGCTTCACAGCGCCGAGCACTATGCGGAATGCCGCCGTCTCCGTTTCTCTTTCCACTTTCGTCATCGACGCATCGACCATACGGGTTGATGTATTGGTGACGCGATCGCGAGCCTGGGTCTCTTGACCTGGCTGTCGCTGCCATAGGCCCGTAGCTCAGGTGGTTAGAGCGTACGCCTGATAAGCGTAAGGTCGGCAGTTCGAGTCTGCCCGGGCCTACCAGCTGATGCTGGTTGCTGGGGTTGGCCTCCAGCCCACAGGCAGTATCGTATGACAGCTCTCCTGGGCTTTGCACCATTCCTGTTGGAATGGGGCCATAGCTCAGTTGGTAGAGCGCCTGCTTTGCAAGCAGGATGTCGTCGGTTCGACTCCGTCTGGCTCCACCAGGATCTTGTGATCGCATTCAAGTTTGCCGTTGGCCGTAAGGCCGGCGTGCATTGAAATCGTAAAGGAAGAACGTGACCGGCTCCCCTGAGCTTGTAGGTCTTGTTCGAGAAGAAGACATTGTCTGACAAAAATCAGGCTCGGTCCCCCGGCGACTTTCCAGTCGGGCGGAATAAACCGAGCATGAGTTTTGCTGAGAAACGATCAAACGTTGAAGGGCTTCTGACGGATGCCTTGGCGTAGAGAGGCGATGAAGGACGTGGCAAGCTGCGATAAGAACCGGGGAGGCGCTAGCACCCTTTGATCCGGTTATTTCCGAATGGGGAAACCCACCTTTACAGTCTTCCAACTCTGCTTCGGTTTCGGCCGGAGCGGCGATTGGCGGATTGTTGAAAGGTATAATGAGCTGAATACATAGGCTTCATTAAGCGAACCCGGGGAACTGAAACATCTCAGTACCCGGAGGAAAGGACATCAACCGAGACTCCCGTAGTAGTGGCGAGCGAACCGGGACCAGGCCAGTGCTCTTGTGAAATAAAGACGAACGATCTGGAAAGGTCGGCCATAGTGGGTGAAAGCCCCGTAGTCATCAAACAGCAAGAGACTCGAGTAGGGCGGGACACGTGAAATCCTGTCTGAACATGGGGGGACCACCCTCCAAGCCTAAGTACTCCTCTACGACCGATAGTGAACAAGTACCGTGAGGGAAAGGTGAAAAGCACCCCGACAAGGGGAGTGAAACAGATCCTGAAATCGGAAGCCTACAAGCAGTCGGAGCCCCCAAGCGGGGTGACGGCGTACCTTTTGTATAATGGGTCAGCGACTTCATGTGTCGAGCAAGCTTAAGCCGTTAGGTGTAGGCGCAGCGAAAGCGAGTCTGAATAGGGCGCTAAGTTCGACGTATGACGACCCGAAACCAGGTGATCTATCCATGAGCAGGTTGAAGGTTGGGTAACACCAACTGGAGGACCGAACCCGTGAATGTTGAAAAATTCTGGGATGACTTGTGGATAGGGGTGAAAGGCCAATCAAACCTGGACATAGCTGGTTCTCCGCGAAATCTATTTAGGTAGAGCGTCCGACGAATTCCTTGGGGGGTAGAGCACTGGATGGTTGCGGGCTGCGCGAGCGGTACCAATACTAACCAAACTCCGAATACCCAAGAGAACTATCGGGCAGACACACGGCGGGTGCTAACGTCCGTCGTGAAAAGGGAAACAACCCTAACCATCATCTAAGGCCCCCAAGTCACGGCTAAGTGGGAAACGATGTGGGATTGCTTTGACAATCAGGAGGTTGGCTTAGAAGCAGCCATCCTTTAAAGAAAGCGTAACAGCTCACTGATCAAGCGATCCTGCGCGGAAAATGTAACGGGGCTCAAGCCGTGCGCCGAAGATATGGGTTTGCAGTTTACTGCAAGCGGTAGCGGAGCGTTCCGTAGGCCGGTGAAGGTCAGGCGTGAGCCTGGCTGGAGGTATCGGAAGTGAGAATGCTGACATGAGTAACGATAAGAGTGTGAGAGACACTCTCGCCGAAAGACCAAGGGTTCCTGCGTAAAGCTAATCTGCGCAGGGTTAGTCGGCCCCTAAGGCGAGGCTGAAAAGCGTAGTCGATGGGAAGCAGGTAAATATTCCTGCACCAGCTGGAAGTGACGGATGGCTTAACTCGTACCCACTTATTGGATTGTGTGTGCGGGGGCGTTGTCCCAGGAAATAACTCCAGCAGAGACCGTACCCGAAACCGACACAGGTGGTCAGGTAGAGCATACCAAGGCGTTTGAGAGAACTATGCTGAAGGAACTCGGCAAATTGCACGCGTAACTTCGGAATAAGCGTGACTCACCCTGGGCAACCAGGACTGAGTGGCACAAGCCAGGGGGTAGCGACTGTTTAGCAAAAACACAGGGCTCTGCGAAGCAGCAATGCGACGTATAGGGTCTGACGCCTGCCCGGTGCCTGAAGGTTAAAGGGAGTTGTGAAAGCGACGAACTGAAGCCCAGGTAAACGGCGGCCGTAACTATAACGGTCCTAAGGTAGCGAAATTCCTTGTCGGGTAAGTTCCGACCTGCACGAATGGCGTAACGACTTCCCCACTGTCTCCAGCATAGGCTCAGTGAAATTGAATTCCCCGTGAAGATGCGGGGTTCCCGCGGTCAGACGGAAAGACCCTATGAACCTTTACTATAGCTTCGCCTTGGCGTTAGCGACCGTATGTGTAGGATAGGTGGGAGACTATGAAACCGGGGCGCCAGCTCTGGTGGAGTCGTCCTTGAAATACCACCCTTACTGTCGTTGACGTCTAACCGAGGGCCGTTATCCGGTCCCGGGACATGGCGTGGTGGGTAGTTTGACTGGGGCGGTCGCCTCCTAAAGTGTAACGGAGGCGCGCGATGGTGAGCTCAGAGCGGTCGGAAATCGCTCGTCGAGTGCAATGGCATAAGCTCGCCTGACTGCGAGACTGACAAGTCGAGCAGAGACGAAAGTCGGCCATAGTGATCCGGTGGTCCCGAGTGGAAGGGCCATCGCTCAACGGATAAAAGGTACTCTAGGGATAACAGGCTGATTTTGCCCAAGAGTCCATATCGACGGCAAAGTTTGGCACCTCGATGTCGGCTCATCACATCCTGGGGCTGGAGCAGGTCCCAAGGGTATGGCTGTTCGCCATTTAAAGTGGTACGTGAGCTGGGTTCAGAACGTCGTGAGACAGTTTGGTCCCTATCTGCCGTGGGTGTTCGAAGCTTGAGAGGATCTGTCCCTAGTACGAGAGGACCGGGATGGACATACCTCTGGTGTACCTGTCATGGCGCCAGCTGTGCAGCAGGGTAGCTAAGTATGGAATAGATAACCGCTGAAAGCATCTAAGCGGGAAACTAACCTCAAAACAAGGCTTCGCTGAGGATCGTGGAAGACTACCACGTTGATAGGCCAGGTGTGGAAGTGGGGCGACCCATGAAGCTTACTGGTACTAATAATCCGATCGGTTTGATCGTTTCTCAGCAAAACTCATTCGATGATCATCCTTGACCCGATGATCGTCACGACAATGTCTTCTTCGCAATCTCTCTGTCCGCCCCGTTGACCCGGTGGCTATGTCGGAGGTTCCCCACCCGATCCCATTCCGAACTCGGTCGTTAAGCCCTCCAGAGCCAATGGTACTTCGTCTCAAGGCGCGGGAGAGTAGGTCGCCGCCGGGTCTACCGGGCGGACAGAGTGATTGCTAAATACTTGGACTATCGCGCTTCGCGCTACTTCAGCCCAGGCTTCTCGAACCGTTCTTCCTTCACGACTACCGCTTGCCGCGGGATGGAGCAGCCCGGTAGCTCGTCAGGCTCATAACCTGAAGGTCGTAGGTTCAAATCCTACTCCCGCACCCAAACAAAACAGCCGCTGAGCACTACGCTCAGCGGCTTTTTGCTGGCCGAAGTCCGACGCCTCGAAAATCCACCGTCGAAGCCACGTAAAAGCTCAGCGGGGGGGGCAATACCGTTCTGCTGTGCGCCGCAGCGCAAGGCGCCGCATAGGCCGCCTGCGGCGGGGTGCGGCGGCGAGTGAGCGCGGCCCGCTCTACCGGGCAATGAAGGACAGGCGAAGGAAAGCAGAGCTCGCCTGGATCCCCTGTGACGTGGGGCCGATTGCGGTGGTGAGGCAGACCGTCTTCTCTTTCGCATTATGAATTCATTACGCCGAACGTCGGGATTCACATCGCGCCTTTACGCCCCGCCGTGGTCCTTGCCGGCTCTGATTTGAGCATGAGGAGGCCGGCATGGCCGACGTGATTTTTCTGGCGGTCGGGGCCGGGGCGTTCATCGCCTTCGCCGCGCTGGCCGCAGCGTTGAGACGGGTGTGACGATGATCGCCATGCTCTGGGGTGCGGGGGCGGTCGTCGTCGCCGTCTACATGGTCGCGGCTCTGCTGCGGCCCGAGCGGTTCTGAAGGACCGGGACTGAAATCATGAACATTCAAGGATGGGGCGAGATCGCCCTGACCCTTGGGCTGGCCGTTCTGCTCGGCTGGCCCATCGGCGTCTACATGTCACGCGTCTGGAACGGCGAGCGGACCTGGCTGGATCCGGTGCTGAAGCCGGTCGAGGCCGTCTTCTATCGGGCGGCCGGAGTCGATCCAAAGCGCAGCCAGGGCTGGCTGGGCTATGCCGGCGCCCTGCTGGCCTTCAATGCGGCGGGCTTCGTCCTGCTGTACGCCATCCTGCGTCTGCAAGGCGTGCTGCCGATGAACCCGCAAGGCTTCGTCGGCGTGTCGCCGCACCTGGCCTTCAACACCGCCGTCAGCTTCGTCACCAACACCAACTGGCAGAGCTATGGCGGCGAGACGACCTTGTCGACCTTCACCCAGATGGTGGGTCTGACGGTTCAGAACTTCGTCTCGGCCGCGACCGGCGCCACCATCGCCGCCGCCCTGGCGCGCGCCTTCGTCGCCAATCGCGGCGAAGGGGTCGGCAATTTCTGGGCCGATCTGACGCGGACCACCCTCTATGTGCTGCTGCCCGCCGCCTTCGTGCTGGCGGTCGTGCTGGCCGGGCTGGGCATTGTGCAGAGCCTGGCCGCCAGCGTCCATGCGACGACGGTCGAGGGCGGGTCCCAGACCCTGCCGCTGTTTCCGGCCGCCAGCCAGGTGGCCATCAAGCAGTTAGGCATCAACGGCGGCGGCGTCTTCAACGTCAACGGCGCCCATCCGTTCGAGAACCCTTCGCCCCTGACCAATCTGATCACCGCCGTGGCGATCAACCTCATGGGCTGGGCGGCCTTCTTCGCCTTCGGCCGTTCGGCCATGGCGGGGCGCGACATCCGCGCCCTGGTCGCCTCGGCCCTGATCATCCTGAGCGTCTCCAGCGCGGCCATGTATGTGATCGAGACCCAGCCGGCCCCGGCCCTGGTCGCCGCCCACGTCGATGCTGCGGCGAACATGGAGGGCAAGGAGGTTCGCTTCGGGGCGCCGGCCTCGACCGTCTGGTCGGTCGTGACGACCGGCGCCTCGAACGGTTCGGTCAACTCGATGCACGCCAGCTATATGCCGCTGGGCGGGGCCTTGCAGATGTTCCTGATGCAGCTGGGCGAGATCCTGCCGGGCGGGATCGGGTCGGGCATCGCCATCATGGTGGTGATGGCCCTGCTGTCGGTCTTCGTCGCGGGCCTGATGGTCGGTCGGACACCGGAATATCTGGGCAAGAAGATCGAGGCGCGCGAGATTCAGTTCGCCATGATCGCGGTGCTGGTTCTGCCGCTGGCCATCCTGGGCTTCTCGGCTGTAGCGGCGGTGTTCCCGACGGCCCTGGCAGGCCTGCTGAACGACGGGCCGCACGGTCTGTCGGAGATCCTGTACGCCTACACCTCGGCGGCGGCGAACAACGGCTCGGCTTTTGCGGGGCTGACGGCCAATGCGCCTTGGTGGAACGCGACCCTGGGCCTGGGCATGTTGTTCGGACGGTTCGTTCCGGCCGTCGCCGTCCTGGCCATCGCCGGCAGCCTGGTGGTCAAGCCCAAGCTGGCGGCGTCCACCGGCACCCTGCCCACCGACAACGGCCTGTTCATCGGCCTGTTGATCGGCGTGATCCTCATCCTCGGCGGCCTGCAGTTCCTGCCCGCCCTCGCCCTGGGACCGATCGTCGAGCACTTCCAGGTGCTCGCGGCCGTCGCCGGCGCCTGATCCTCCGGACATCCTGACATGACACAAATCACATTAGACCCACGCGAGGGCGGCCGTTCGTCGCCCCTCGCGGGCGGCCTCTCGGGACAGATGATCGGCCGGGCCGTGGGCGAGGCCTTCGTCAAGCTGAACCCCGTCAAACTGATCAAGAACCCGGTCATCTTCACCACCTGGATCGTGGCGCTGTTGTCCACGATCTCGGCGGTCGCGGCGGTCACGGGCGGCCAGTCGGCGGGCTTTGCAGTGCAGCTGGCCCTGTGGCTATGGGCCACGGTCCTGTTCGCCAATATCGCCGAAAGCGTCGCCGAAGGGCGCGGCAAGGCGGCGGCCGATTCCTTGCGCGCTACCCGCGTCACGACCAAGGCCAAGCTGATCGTCGATCCTGAGACCGGCCTGGTGGTTCCGACCAGCGCGTCGGATCTGGAGGTCGGGTCGATCATCCTGGTCGAGGCTGGCGACGTGATCGCTTCGGACGGCGAGATCATTGAGGGCGTGGCCTCGGTCAACGAGGCCGCCATTACCGGCGAGAGCGCGCCGGTGATCCGCGAAAGCGGGGGCGACCGTTCGGCCGTGACCGGCGGCACCACCGTGGTGTCCGACTGGATCAAGGTGCGGATCACGGCCAGGCCGGGTTCGACCTTCCTCGACCGGATGATCGCCATGGTCGAGGGTGCGGACCGTCGCAAGACGCCGAACGAACTGGCCCTGGCCGTGCTCCTGGCCGGGCTGACCCTGATCTTCCTGATCGCGGTCGTGACCCTGGTCGGTCTCGGCGCCTATTCGGGCGTCCGTATCGATCCGCTGGTGCTGGGCGCCCTGTTCATCACCCTGATCCCGACCACGATCGGGGGCCTGTTGTCCGCCGTCGGCATCGCCGGCATGGACCGGTTGCTGAAGGTCAATGTGCTGGCCACCTCGGGCCGTGCGGTGGAGGCGGCAGGCGATGTCGACACCCTGCTGCTCGACAAGACCGGCACCATCACCTTCGGCAACCGCATGGCGACCGAGGTCATCCCGGTTCCGGGCGTGCGTCCGGAAGCCGCCCTGGCCGCCGCCGTCATGGCGTCCCTAGCCGACGAGACGCCCGAGGGCCGCTCGATTGTCGAACTGGGTCGCAACGCCGGGATTTCGGTCGAACAGCCAGCCGGCGCCGTCGCCATCCCCTTCACCGCCGTCACCCGCCAGTCGGGCCTGGACGTCGGCAAGGACAGTTGGCGCAAGGGCGCGGTCGATGCGGTGCTGAGGGATCTGGGTCTGTCCGACGGTGCGGCTCCGGCCGAGTTCCGTCAGGCCGTGGACCGGATCGCCCGCTCGGGCGGCACGCCTCTGGCAGTCACCCAGAACGGCGTCCTGGTGGGCGTCATCCACCTGAAGGACGTGGTCAAGCCGGGGGTGAAGGCGCGCTTCGCCGACCTGCGCCGCATGGGCCTGCGCACCGTCATGATCACCGGCGACAATCCGGTGACGGCGGCGGCCATCGCCTCGGAGGCCGGGGTGGACGACTATCTCGCCGAGGCCACGCCCGAGGACAAGATGCGGCTGATCAAGGCCGAACAGGCCAAGGGCCGTCTGGTCGCCATGTGCGGCGACGGCGCCAATGATGCGCCTGCGCTGGCCCAGGCCGACGTCGGCGTGGCCATGCAGACCGGCGCCCAGGCCGCCCGCGAGGCCGGCAATATGGTCGATCTGGACAGCGACCCGACCAAGGTCATCGAGATCGTCGAGGTCGGCAAGCAACTGCTGATCACACGCGGCGCCCTGACGACCTTCTCGGTCGCCAACGACGTGGCCAAGTATTTCGCCATCATCCCGGCGATGTTCGTGGTCTCCTTGCCGGCCCTGGGCGCGCTGAACGTCATGCGTCTGCACAGCCCCGAGAGCGCCATCCTGTCGGCGGTGATCTTCAACGCCCTGGTCATCGTCGCCCTGATCCCGCTGGCGCTGAAGGGGGTGAAGTACCGGGCCATCGGCGCGGGCGCCCTCCTGGGTCGCAACCTGCTGATCTACGGCCTGGGCGGCCTGATCGCGCCGTTCGTCGGCATCAAGCTGATCGATCTCGTCATTTCCACGCTCGGCCTGGCCTGATGCGTGTGTCCAAGGACATCTCCATGCGTAATCGTCTCAACAAGGCGTCCGGGCGCAACGACGCCTGGTTCGCCGCCGCCTGCATCCTGGGCATCGCGGGCCTAGGCCTGTGCAGCGAAGCCAGGGCCCAGGACGTCTCGGCGAACTTCGCCCTGACCTCCGACTATGTCTTCCGCGGCGTCAGCCAGACTCAGGAAGATCCGGCCATCTCGGCCGGGGTCGATCTGACGAAGAACGGCTTCTACGCCGGCGGCTGGGCCTCCAACGTCGATTTCGGCGACGACACCGACGCCGAGGTCGATCTCTACGCCGGCTATCGGCCCGAGGTGGCGGGCTACGCGCTGGATTTCGGCGTGGTCGGTTACCTCTACGCCGGCCAGCCGGACGGCGCAGACTACGACTATGTCGAGCTGAAAGCGGCCGCCTCGCGCGCCGTCGGCCCCGCGACCCTGGGCGCCGCAGTCTATTATTCGCCCGACTTCTTCGGCGCGTCGGAAGACGAGGCGACATACACCGAGGTCAACGGCGCCGTCAGCCCGGCCGACAAATGGACCGTGTCGGGCGCCGTTGGGCGTCAGTGGGTGTCTTCGGACCTCGACTACACCACCTGGAACCTTGGCGCGGCCTATCAGCTGACCGACACCCTGGCGGTCGACCTGCGCTATCACGACACCGATCAACACGACTTCGGCGACATCTACGGCGCGCGCGCCGTGGCGACGCTGAAAGCCAGCTTCTGAGGCGAGGACCATGGTCAATTCGTTCCGTCCTGCCATCGTGATGATGGCCTTGTTCACCCTCCTGCTGGGGCTGGCCTATCCGCTGGCGGTGACGGGGATCGCCCAGGCCGCCTTCCCCGGGCAGGCCAACGGCAGCCTGGTGCGCGACGCCGGCGGTCGGGTCGTCGGCTCGGCCCTGATCGGCCAGCCGTTCGCGGGCGCGACCTATCTGCACCCGCGCCCCTCGGCGGCGGGCGACGGCTATGACGCCGCCGCCTCGTCGGGCTCGAACATGGGGCCGTTGAACCCGGACCTGGCGGGGCGGGTCGCCGAAAGCGCCAAGGCCATCCGCGCCGAGGACGGTGCCGGCGTCATCCCCGCCGATGCGGTGACGACCTCGGGTTCGGGCCTCGACCCGGACGTGTCACCGGCCTACGCTCGGCTTCAGGCCGCGCGGATCGCCCGAGCCAGAGGCGTTCCCGTGCAGCAGGTCCAGACCATCATCGACGGCCAGACCAAGGGGGCTCTGCTGGGCTTCGTCGGCCAGCCGCGCGTCAATGTCCTGCTGACCAATCGCGCGCTGGACGCCCGCTTCGGCGCGGAGGGCTGATTGCCCGAGACGGCGCCCGAAACGCCCGCGACTTCAGCCGTTCCGCGCCGCAAGCGCGGGCGGCTGAAGGTGTTTCTGGGCATGTCGCCCGGCGTGGGCAAGACCTATGAGATGTTGCGCGCGGCCCGCCGTCGAAAGGCCGAGGGCATGGATGTCGTCGTGGGGGTGGTCGAGACCCACGGCCGCAAGGAGACGATGAGCCTGCTGCGCGGGCTGGACGTCATGCCCCGCGCCCCGATCGACCATCGCGGGCGGTCGCTGATGGAGTTCGATCTGGATGGGGCGCTGGCGCGCCGTCCCGGCCTGTTGCTGGTCGACGAATACGCCCATTCCAACGTCCCCGGTTCGCGCCACCCCAAACGCTGGCAGGATGTTGAGGAGCTTCGCGACGCCGGGATCGACGTCTGGACGACGCTGAACATCCAGCATCTGGAGAGCCTGTCCGACGTCATCCTGCGTATCACCGGCGTGCGGCAGAGGGAGGCCGTGCCCGACAGCGCGCTGAGCGAGGCCGACGACATCGAGGTGGTGGACATCACGCCCGAGGATCTTCGCGCCCGCCTGGCCGAGGGCAAGGTCTATGTGCCCGAGACGGCGCGGGTGGCGTCCGAGAACTTCTTCAAGCTGGAAAACCTGACGGCCCTGCGCGAACTGGCCCTGCGCCGCGCGGCCCAGACGGTGGACGACCAACTGCTGTCGCATCTCCGCGAGCGCGGCGTGTCGGGGCCGTGGGCGGCCGGCGAGCGGATCCTGGTCCTGGTCGGAGGCGACGCCATGACCGCCTCGCTGGTGCGCACCGGCCGGCGCATGTCGGACGTGATGATGGACGCCCCCTGGTCGGTGGCCCACGTCGAGCGGCCGTCAGGTTCGCGTTCCGACGCGCGCTCCGCCGGCCGTCTGTCCGAAGCCTTCAAACTGGCCGAGCAACTGGGCGGCCGACCGGTGACGCTGAGCGGCGACGACGTCGTGCGCACCGTCCTGGATCACGCCCACCGCAACAACGTCACCCAGATCGTCATCGGCAAGACGCGGGGCGGCCGCCTAGCCGAATGGACCGGTCGGGCGCTGGCCACCGAACTGCTGCGCAAGGCCCAGGGCGTGGCCGTCCATGTCGTGACCGAAGGCGATGGGTCGGCGCCCGAGCCGACGATCAGGCCCGGTCTCCGGCCTGGTCTGGACTGGCGTCCCTATTCCGCCGGCGCGGGTTTCGTCGGGGCCGCGACCGGCGTCGCCCTGTTGCTGGACACGCGGTTCGAGCGGGTCGATCTGGGCGTCATCTATCTGGCCGCCGTTGTGGCGGCGGGGGTGCTGAACGGGCTGCGGCCCGCTCTCGTAGCGGCGACCCTGGCCTTCCTGACCTACAACTTCCTGTTCCTTCAGCCGCGCTACAGTTTCCTGATCGGTTCGCCGACGGACTTCCTCACGCTGTTGCTGTTCTGGGCCGTCGCACTGGGCACGGGGGCCCTGGCCGGGCGGGTGCGCGAACAGGCCCGCGCGGCCCAGCGTCGCGCCGCCGCCGTCTCTGCCCTGCTGGCCGCCAGCCAGACCCTGTCGGCGGCCCAGGATCGTGCGACGACCGCCCGAAGCCTGGCCGAACAGGCCTCGGCCGCCGCCGGGGCCGGGGCGGTGGTCCTGCTGCCGGACGGCGACGACATCGTCCTGACGGCCGCCAGCCCCGAGGGCGTGGTCCTGGGCGCCGACGCCATGGCCGCGGCCCGCTGGGCCTGGACCCACGGCGAGGTCACGGGTCACGGCACCGGCACCCTGCCGCAGACCCGCTGGCGGTTTCAGCCCCTGCACGGCGTGCGCGGTCGCGCCGGCGTGGCGGGGATCGACGCCTCGGCCGTGGCGGCGGGGTCGGACGAGGAGCGGCTGGCCCTGGCCCTGCTGGACCAGGGCGCCGTGGCGCTGGAGCGGGCTGATCTGGCCGGACAGGCTTTGGAAAGCGAGACCCTGCGTCGCGCCGACCGGTTCCGCGCCGCCCTGATGAACTCGGTCAGCCACGATCTGCGCACGCCTCTGTCGACCGTGCTGGGCTCGGCCACCACCCTGATCGACTATGGGGCGACCCTGAAGCCCGAGGTCCGCGACGACCTGCTGCTCAGCATCCGCGAGGAGGCCGAACGCCTGTCGCGCTATGTCGGCGACCTGCTGGACATGACCCGGCTGGAGGGCGGCGGGCTGAACGTCCGCACCGACTGGACTGATGTGCGCGACGCCCTGAACGCCGCCGCCGACCGGGTGTCGCGCCGCCTGGGGCGACGTCGGATCACCCGCGACTTCCCGCCCCAGCTCAGCATGGTGGAGGCCGATCCCGGTCTGCTGGAACAGGCGGTGGTCAATATTCTTGAGAACGCCATCGCCTATAGCCCCGACGGGACGACCATCGAACTGGCGGCCTATGAGGACCGGGGCTCCGTCGTCATCTCCATCGAGGACGAGGGGCGCGGCATACCCACGGCCGAGCTGGAACGGGTGTTCGACAAGTTCCGCCGCATGGAGGAGTCGACCGACCGCGCCCCCGACAGAGTCCAGGGGGCCGGCCTGGGTCTGGCTATCGCCAAGGGCTTCGTCGAGGCCATGCGCGGCCGTATCGCCGCCGCCAGCCCGATCCACGACGGACCGGACGGCGGCAAGCGGGGCACGCGCATCCTGATCAGCCTGCCCAAGTCCATCGCCACCCATCCGGATCTGCTGTGATGCCTGCCGTCCGCCCCCAGGTCCTCGTCATCGACGACGAGCCCCAGATCCACCGCTTCCTGTCGCCCGCCCTGGACGCCGCCGGTTACGAACCCCGCCGCGCCGACAGCGGGCAGGAGGGGCTGAGGGCCATCGCATTGTGGAGCCCCGACGCCGTGGTGCTGGACCTGGGCCTGCCCGACATGGACGGCAAGGACGTGCTGAGACGGGCGCGGGAATTCTACCAGGGGCCGATCATCATCCTGTCGGCCCGCGATCGCGAGGCCGAGAAGATCGCGGCCCTGGACCTGGGCGCCAACGACTATGTCGAAAAGCCGTTCGGGGTCGGCGAACTGCTGGCGCGCATCCGGGCCGGGCTGCGCCAGGGGGCCTTGGCGCCGGTGGCGGGCGGCGTGGTCACGGTCGGAGAGGTGGTCATCGACCTGGACCGTCGCATCGTCACCCGCGCCGGCGAGCGGGTGAAGCTGCGCCCCAAGGAATACGAAGTCCTGGCCTGTCTGGCCCGCAACGCCGGCAAGGTGCTGGGCCACGCCGACCTGCTGAAGACCGTCTGGGGCGCGGGCCACGCCGCCGATGTCCAGTATCTGCGCGTCGTGATCGGCCAACTGCGCCACAAGCTGGAGGCCGACCCCGCCGAACCGGCCCTGGTCGTTACGGAGCCGAGCGTGGGATACCGGCTCGAACTCTGATCGCTCGCCCCCGGCGGCTCAGGCGGCTCAGGCGGCGAAGGCGGCCTTCATGGGCTGGACGGTCTGGACGGGACGTCGCGTCGGCAGATCGAAACTGACCACCGTGCCCACCCCGGGCTCGCTTTCTATGTTCAGCCGGCCGCCATGCATCTCGATCAGCGACTTGGTCAGGGCCAGGCCCAGGCCGGTGCCCTGGGTGGTCTTGGAATGCTGGCCTTCGACCTGTTCGAAGGGCCGCGCCAGACGGACCATATGTTCAGGCGCGATGCCGATGCCGGTGTCGGCGCAGGCGACCCGGACGCGATCCTCGCCGGCCGCCCCCTTGAACGGCGTCAGCGACAGGGTGACGGTCCCGCCTTCGGGCGTGAACTTAACGGCGTTGGAGATCAGGTTCAGCATCACCTGTTTCACGCCGCGGTGGTCCGCCTCGATGTCCGGCAGGTCGCCCGCTTCGATCTCCAGGGTCAGGCCGGACTCCAGAACCTTGCCGCGCATCAGCCGGGCGGCGTCCTCGCACACGTCCCGCAGCGAGACGGGCTCATAGTGCAGAGTCATCTTGCCGGCCTCGATCTTGGCCATGTCCAGGATGTCGTTGATCAGGCTGAGCAGATGCTGGCCCGACTTGAGGATGTCGCCGGCGTAGCCCTTGTACTTCTCGCCTATGGGGCCGAACAGCTCGGCGGCCATGATCTCCGAGAAGCCGTTGATGGCGTTCAGGGGGGTACGCAGTTCGTGGCTCATATTGGCCAGGAATTCGGACTTGGCCTGGTTTGCGGCCTCGGCCCGGGTCATGGCGATCTCGTATTTCCGGGCCAGTTGCGACAGCATCTGCTGGCTGGCTTCGAGCTGGGCCACGGTGCGGCTCAGGTCCTCGACGGCGCGGCGGCGTTCGGTCTCTTCGCGCTTGATGGCGGTGATGTCGGCGGCGGTGACCACCGAGCCGCCCTCCGAGGTGAAGCGTTCGGACAACTGCAGCCAGCGGCCGTCGTGCAGTTCGACCTCGCGAAGGCCCGCCCGCCCGTCCGTCGGCGCATGTTCGGCCTTGATGGCCAGGGCGGCGATGCGGTTCAATTCCTCCTTCGCCGCGCCGCGCCGCACGACGCCGGACTGGAAGTCGAAAGCGTCCTCGAACGCCTGGTTCCAGAGGATGAGGCGGCCTTGGCGATCAAACAGGACGAAGGCGTCCGAGATGCTCTCGACCCCGTCGCGCAGACGGCTTTCGGCGGACTGGGCGGCGGCCTTGGCCCGGCGGGCCTCGGTGATGTCCAGGGCGACGCCCAGGATGGCGGAGAAGCCGGCCTCGCCCCGCGCCCCTCGCGCCTGACCGCGCGCATCGATCCAGCGGGTCCGGCCGCCGTCGCCCGGGACGGGGAAGGTGACTTCGAAGGCGCCATAGGCCGAGGCCTGGCGCAACGCGTGCTGCACCTGGTCGCGGTAACGGGGATGGATGCGGGCCATCACGGTCTCGGCCGGTACGACGCCGCCGGTCTCGAAGCCCAGCAGGGTCGCCATATAGTCGGACAGGGTCACTTCGGCGCCGTCCAGATCCCATTCCCATACGCCGCAGCGCGCCGCCTCCACCGCGATGCGGAAGCGTTTTTCCGACGAGGCCCATTCCCGGCTGGCGCGCGCACGGCGCAGGCCCTGGAACAGGAACAGCGCCAGGACGCCGAGGCCCAGCAGCACGGGGGCCGCCAGAACCCAGGCCTCGCCCAGCAGACCCGCCGCACCCGCGGGCGGTCCGCTCTGCAAGGCGACCACATAGGGACCGTCGGGCGTGATCGGCGCCGCCACGACCGACGCCCTGCCCCCCGGCGTGGCGACGGGCGTGGTCAGGGACGCCAGGTCGCCGGCCTGGACGCCGATCAGCGGCGTTGCGGACCGGCCGACCTCGGCGGCGTTCGGCGAGGCCAGGATGACCCCCGTCTTCGACACGATCCGGACCGCGCCGGAGGCGGGCAGGGACGGGAGAATGCGCGCTTCAAGCCGACGCCCCCCGGCTTGCGGCCCCGTCAGGGCGAGGACGCCGGGCGACTGCACCGGCCCCTGGCTGGCCAGGATCGCGCCGTCGGCGCCGATCACCGAAAAGCCCGCGTTCGGCGCGACGCCGCGCGCCCTCTCGACGGCGGCCATCGGGAGCGCGTCGTCCAGCAGTGCGGCTGTCCCGACGTCGATCCCGGTCTGGGCGGCCTGCATCAGGGCGGCGGTCCGGCTGGCGGCGAGCTGGGCGCTCAACGTCAGGTTCTCGTTCTGGAGGCGATGGGCTTCGCGGGCAGGGCGTGTCGCGTCTCGCGACATCAACAGCACGTATCCGGTGGAGCCGAGGGCGAGGACCAGCACGCCGATGCGCATCCAGGCCGGGGCGCTGGGGGCCCTGTCGGTGGCGCGTCGGCCTCGCTTGTCTTGCCGCCGCTCCATGCCCCGCAAGGCGCTCTCCCGACCAAATCAGCTACAGGGGGAATCTAGGCTGCGTCGCGGATTCCTGTCGAGGCTTGGTTAATGCTTTCTGAATCCGCAGGCGCGAGATCAGACGCCGACATCGACGCACTGGCCGCCTGTCCTGAACTCAGCCCTGTGCGTTCGCCGCTGGTCGATCGCTTTCGATCAGCCGGTCACGCACATCGGCGGGGGCGGCTTCGGCCCAGCTCAGGAGCTTGTCGAGAACCGGACAGAGGGACTGTCCCCATTCGGTCAGATGATATTCCACCTTGGGCGGGACCTGGGGGTGGACGATGCGGGCCACGACTCCATCGGCTTCAAGCTGTCGAAGCTGCTGGATCAGCATCTTCTGCGACACGCCGGGAATAGCTTTTTCGAGTTCGGAGAACCGCCGCACGTTCGACCCGAACAGCTGGAACAGGATCACCAGCTTCCAGCGTCCTTCGAGAACACGGATGACATTCTGCGCGCTCAAGGCCGCAGTCTGGGGGGTGTAGTCGAAGGGCTTACCTTCGGGTGCGTACCTAACTTTTTCGTCGGTTCTTGCCATTGTGGGAGCGTACTTGCAGTTTGGATGGAACGCAAGAATCCGAACGGGAGACCCAATGATCGCCGACCTTCCCAAACCCATCGCTGACTATGTCGCGGCCAATGCGCGCCTCGACCTTGCCGGCATGCTGCAGCCCTTTGCGCCTGACGCTGTCGTGAAGGACGACGGCGGGCGCCATCAGGGCCATGCGGCGCTCCGACGGTGGATGCTCGAGGCCACGATCGCGAGCAAGGCGATCTTCACGCCGGATACGATGCGCCACGAGGGGGGCCAGGTCGTCCTGGAGGGACCCACGGCCGGCGACTTCAAGGGCAGCCCCCTTCGGTTCACGCTTCGCTTCACTCTGGGCGACGACGCCATCCGTGCGCTCGAGATCTCGCTGTGACGATGCGCCCCGATCCCACAGAGTTCGAAGGTCGGCGGATTCTCGTCACCGCCGGCACCAAGGGCGCCGGCCGCGCGACCGTCCAGCGTTTTCTCGCCGGCGGCGCCCGGGTGATCACGGCCGCGCGGGCGGCCCCCGAGACCTCGACCGGCGCTGAGTTCGTCCAGGCCGATCTCATGACGCTGGAAGGGTGCGAGGCCTTGGCCCAGGCCGCGATGGACCGGTTTGGCGGCGTTGATGTTCTGGTGCATGTCGTCGGCGGCTCGTCGGCGCCGGCTGGAGGCTTCGCCGCCCTGACCGACGCGCATTGGCGCACCGAACTTGATCTGAACCTGATGCCTGCGGTTCGCCTGGATCGCCTGCTCGCGCCGCAGATGATCGGGCGGGGATCCGGCGCCATCATCCACGTCTCGTCTATCCAGCGGACATTGCCTTTACCGGAATCCACCACCGCCTACGCCGCCGCCAAAGCGGCCCTGTCCACCTACAGCAAGGCCCTGTCCAAGGAACTGGGGCCCAGGGGCGTGCGGGTCAATGTGGTGTCGCCCGGCTGGATATCCACGGAAGCCTCGGACGCCTTGCTGGAACGGATCGCCGCAGGCTCGGGCGGGACGTTGGAAGACGCGCGGCAAAGCGTCCTGAACGCGCTCGGCGGGATCCCCCTGGGGCGGGCGGCGAAACCGGAGGAGGTCGCCGAGTTGATCGCATTCCTCGCCTCCGACCGCGCCGCAGCCATTCACGGCGGCGAGTATGTGATCGATGGGGGCACGATCCCTACCGTCTAGGCGGAGATGAGGATCGAGGGACGATGGGGCGCCGCGCGCCGGAAACGGTTGCTGGCGCCCATCCTGCGTCGGTCAGAGAGGCGGGGATGAGGCCGCCGCCCGGTCACATGACCGCGCCGAAAATTCTGCCGACTCCGGCGGTGATCGCCAAGGCCAGAACACCCCAAAGGGTGACGCGCAGCACGGCCTTCGGCATGGCGGCGCCGCCGATTTTGGCCCCCACCGCGCCTAGGAGGGCCAGGCTGATGACGGCCGCCACGGTCACCGAAACGGCGGTCAGGGCCGGGGGGAAGACGATGGCGATGATCAGAGGCACGGCGGCTCCGATCGAAAAGGCGCCGGCCGAAGCCAGGGCCGCCTGGATCGGGCGAGCGGTGGTGATCGCGGAGATCCCCAGCTCATCCTGCGCATGGGCGCCCAGCGCATCAGCCGCAGTCAACTGGACGGCGACCTGGTCCGCCAGGTCCTGTGTCAGGCCGCGCGCGGTATAGAACCCCGCCAGTTCCTTCAGTTCGGCCTCCGGCGCCGCCGCCAGTTCGCTCCGTTCCCGGTCCAGGTCGGCCTTTTCGGCGTCGGCCTGAGAGCTGACCGAGACATATTCCCCGGCCGCCATCGACATGGCGCCGGCGACCAGTCCGGCGACCCCCGCCGCCAGTATGCCGCTGCGGCTGGCCTCGGCCGCAGCGACGCCGACAATCAGGCTCGCCGTCGAGACGATCCCGTCATTGGCCCCCAGGACGGCGGCCCTCAGCCAGCCGACTCGACCGACAAGATGGCGTTCGAGGTGCGGGCTTCGGGACATCGGCGTGGTCTCAGGCGCGGATTTCGGCCGCGTGGGCGGGGTAGGGGGCGGCGAGGCCGTGATCGATGACTTCGCCGTTCAGCGAGCTGGCGAAGCCGTGGTTGACGTCGCGATGGTGGGCCTCATCGGCTCGGACGACAAGTACGACGTCACGCAGCGTCGCGTCAGGCGCCATCTTCCAATAGTGTTTGGCGATCTCAGGGGCCGGGACATTGGGCGAGCGGCCCTCGTCGATCTCCTTGAGATAGAGGGTGTAGCTGATCACGGCCTCTTCCTCGAAATAGCCGACGACCCGGTGGGCGGTGCGGGCCGACACGAGATAGAGCAGGAAGAAGCCCACATAGAAGACGGCCTGGGCGATCTGGATCACCAGTCGCTCGAAATAGGTCGGCTTGGCCACCTCGATGAAGGTCATCAGGTGCATGCGCTCGTTTTCGGCCTCTTCCATCAGGGTGCGGATCCAGCCGTCGTCGTCCTTCATCCGGCGCAGGCAGGTCAGGTGCTGGATCGTCGCCCCGACCATGCCGGGCACGGCCGCGACCGTCTCCAGCACGATGGCGCGGTGGCCGTAGCGTTTGGCGAAGAAGGTGTCGGCCGAGAAGCGCAGCAGCTTGGTGAAGCCCAGGGCGAACCTGTCGGAGAAACCGTGCGGTTCATGATGGACGTCCGGCGCCGCCAGCCGTTCTTCCGCCAGGCCCTGGCGGTCTGGGGATAGGATCTTGTTGACCATGAGATGTCCTTTCAGGACGTGTGAAGGGGGGGAGGCGCGCAGACGATCGACACCCGCACGCCGGGTTCGGCGTCCGTGATGACGATGACCGCGCCGAGTTGTTGAGCCAGGGCCCGGATGATGCCGGCGCCCAGGCCGGGCTTGGCGATCGAAGGGTCCGGCGGCAGGCCGACGCCGTCGTCGCGGACCGTCAGGGTCCAGCCCTCGCCCTGCGCGCGATAATCCAGGGTGATCCGCCCTGGCCGCTGCCTGGGGAAGGCGTGTTTGATCGCATTGATCAGGAGTTCGGTGACGATCAGCCCCAGGCTGACGGCCTTGCCGGATGAAACGAGGGTGTCGTCGATCGTGGCCGACAGCGTCAGCCGGTCATGGTCGCGGATCATCGAGTCGCCGATGCTGCGGCACAGATCGGTCAGATAATCCCGCAGATCGACGTCGCCCAGTTCGGCGCCCGAGAGCTGACGCTGGACGGCGGCGACAGACATGATCCGCTGATGGGCGTCGCGCAGATAGTCCCGGCTCTCGTCGGAACTGAGCTTGCGCACCCCCTGAAGCAGTATGCTGGCGATGATCTGCAGGCTGTTGGCGATCCGGTGGCGCATTTCCTCGATCAGGACCGCCTTGTCCCGGATCAGGTCGTTATTCTGCTGCGCACGGTCGCGCTGTTCCGTGACGTCCTGGATGGACAGAAGCAATCGAACGCCCTGGCCGTCTCCGTAAACCAGGCGCTGGGCGTTCAGGACCAGACGCCGGGATCCCGAAGGCGACGCCAGATCCATCTCGTAGGCCGGGATCGCGGCCTGCCCATAGGCTGTGGCCTTGAGCAGGGCCCAGAGCGGGGGCGTGTTCCACTCGCCGCCGCCCAGATCGGCCATCTTCACGCCGGCGACCCGGTCGGTTCCGATGTCGAAGGTTTCGAGGAAGCTCTGGCTGGCGGCCACGATGGACAGGTCGCCGTCCAGCAACAACACCGCCGCGACCGACGCGGAGATGAGCGAAAGCGCCAGGTTCAGCGCGATGTCCGAAGATGTGGCGAGCGGGGTCGTCGACATGGAGGCCCTCTCCAAAGGGGGCCTGGCGCCGGTCCGACCCAGCGGGTCCGATCTCTTGGCTGCATTTGCATACTAGGCCGGCTTGACGCCGTCCACCTTGATCCAGATCACCGACGTCGTCCGCAGAACAGGCTCTAATGGCGCATACACCCAAGGAGCCTCCCCATGCCGAAGTCCGCCTTCAAGACCCTGAGCGAGGACCTTCAGGCCCTCGCCGACGAAGCCAGCGATCACCTCAAGGACGCAGCCCTGAAGACCGGCGCGGACGCGACCGAGGCCGTGACCCGATCGAAGCACGCCGTCGCCCGGGCGGCCGCCCGTCTGCGCGAGGAAGCCGAAGCGGCGGCCGAAATGAGCCGTGACAAGATTGTCGATACTGTCGAGGCGCATCCCGCCGCCGCCAGCGTCATCGTCAGCATGGTCACCAGCGCGGTCGTCGCCCTGGCGGCGACCTTCGCCCTGATTCGGCTTTCGCAGTCCTGAGCCCCGGCGCCATCGGCCGCTCCAGGATTGGTCTGTCGCTGGTCAGACTCTAGCCTGGAGTCGATGGGGTTTCGATGAGGGCGGACAGGGCGACCGGCTTGACCTTCAGGTCCGTCACCTGCGTGAACGCCAGCGACGTCGTCCCGAAATATTCCGCCTGATTGGTCGCGCACCAGTCGGTCGTGACGATACGCGCCGTGGCCCCCTGTGAACCGGCGGCGACCGCCCCGTACAGGAAGTCGCCGGTGCGCTGCTCCAGCGGGATGGGGCGGTCCTGGTTGGCGCGGGCCATGAAGCCGGCCAACTGGGCGCGCGACACCTCGGCCGTCATCAGCCGGCCGTCGAACCGGACGATGGAATCGAACATGTATCGGGTGATCGGCCCCGCCGGTGCGCCCGTGCCCAGGGTGGTGTGGCCGATGAAGCCGGCGTCGGCGTCGGCCGCCTGGGCGAAACCGGCGGCGATGCGGCGGCCGGTGTCGCCCAGCGACAGGGCCTCGACCCCTTGTCCCAGAACGGCCCGGTCCTCGTCCGTCAGGGTCTCCGCCAGGGTCGCGTCGATCAGGGCCTGCAGCCGGGACGACGACGGGGCGTCGGCGGCGATGGGATGGGACGCGACGCTGACCGATCCGTCCGCATGGAAGTCCGCCGCCGTATAGGCGTTGGTCCAGGAGCCGGTGTGGGCGTAGGCGCTGCGTCCCTGGCGATGCTGGAACAGCAGATGGTCATGCCCGCCGATCATCAGGGATCCGTCCGGCAGCAGGGGCAGGATGCTGCGGTCGGCGACGACCCCGGCGTGGCTCAGCACCAGCACCGGATCGGCGCCGCGCGTCAGATCGGCCAGACGGGCGTTCGCCCATTCGGCCGGCGCTGGAATGGACAACTGGTCGCGCGACGCCTTGGGATAGGTGTTCAGCGCATTGGTCGCCAGGCCGACGATCCGCAGCGTGCGGCTCCCGAACGGCGCCGTCGCCGTCGGGGGGGCATAGCCGGCGCCGGTCCGCGCATCGACGATGTTGCTGACCACGATCACGCCCAGGCCGCGCAACCGGCCGACGACCTCGGCCAGGTCCGGCGTCAGGTCGTTGTCGTGATTGCCCAGATTGACCACGGTCGGCGCGATCCGGACCGCCTCGGCCAGAAAGGCCCAGTCGACGGCGCCGCCCGACCGCACGGACACGACGTTGCCGTGTTCGAAGATGTCGCCGTCGATGGCGATCACATGCGGAACCGGCTGGGACCGGACCTCGGCCTCGAACGCGGCCAGAAGTCGGGCGGTCCGTTCATAGGCGGAGTGCATGTCCGCTATGGCCAGCACCCGACCGACGACGGGGCTTCGGGGCGCGGCCGACAGACCGGACGCCAGGCTGGACGTCAGGGCCGCCGCTCCAGCGAGGTGAAGCAGCCGGCGACGGGAGGGCGTGACGAAGGACATGGGGGGATACTAACGGTGTCGATACGGTTGCGGAACCGAGTCACGCACGCCTTCATTTTCGCACCGACCGCCAAGCTGCACAATGGCGAGTTCGGCCAGATGCGTCGTTCGGGACACGATTGTCACGCTCCTGTGTCCGCGTCGTCAAAGGTTCAAGATTCAGGCGCAGGTCTCGACTGGCGCCGCGCCTTCGGAGGCCTTACGGGCTCGCGCGACATCTTCCTCCCCATGTCGCCAAGGATACACGCGCATGCTTCGCCAAGCCCTCCTCGCCGCCACCGTCAGCGGCCTCGCCCTGCTGACCGCAGGCGCCGCCTTCGCCCAAACCGCTGACGTCGCCGCTGAAGCGACCGGCGTCGACGACATCATCGTCACCGCCCAGCGCCGCAGCGAGAACATCCGCGACGTGCCCTTCGCCGTCACGGCCCTGACGCCCCAGACGCTGCAGGACATTTCGGCCGGCGGCGCCGACATCCTGTCGCTGTCGGGCCGCGTGCCCAGCCTTCAGGTCGAAAGCTCGAACGGCCGTTACGCTCCGCGCTTCTATATCCGCGGCCTGGGCAACGTGGACTTCGACTTCACCGCCTCGCAGCCGGTCTCGGTGGTGCTGGACGACGTGGTGCTGGAAAGCGTCTATCTGAAGGGCTTCCCCCTGTTCGACGTGCAGCAGCTGGAAGTGCTGCGCGGGCCCCAGGGCACCCTGTTCGGTCGCAACACCCCGGCCGGCGTGATCAAGATCGACACCGTCAAGCCGTCGGACGAATTCACCGGCTTCGGTTCGCTGACCTACGGCAACCTGGGTTCGACCCGCACCGAGGCGGCCGTCACCCTGCCGGCCTCCGAGACCCTGCAGGTGCGCGGCGCCGTCCTGTGGAACCACCGCGACGACTGGGTCAACAACGCCTACAACCCGTCCTTCGCCGATGCGAACGGTGACGACCTGGGCGGGTTCGACGACGTCGCCGCCCGCGTCCACGTCGCCTGGCAGCCCACCGACCGCCTGTCGACCCTGCTGACCCTGCAGGCCCGCGACTATGACGGCACGGGCACGATGAACCGCGCCAACGCCCTGACCAAGGGCTCGAACGAACTGAACGGCAACTTCGACCGCGACACCGTCTATTACGACGGCGGCCGCAACAACTTCCAGAAGCAGAAGACCACTTCCGAGTCGCTTCAGGTCGCCTATGACTTCGGTCCCGCCACCCTGACCGGCATCGTCGGCGCCTATCAGGGTTCGTCCCAGGGCGACGGCGACATCGACGGCGGCGTGGCCAGCGCCGCGGCGACGGCCTCCTACAAGACGCCGTTCAATTCCGAGACCGGCACCCTGTCCAGCGACCTGCGCCAGAACACCTATGAACTGCGCCTCTCCTCGAACGGCGACGCCCGCCTCGGCTGGCAGGTCGGCGCCTTCTACTGGGATGAGCGCATCAACCTGGTCTCGGGCACCTTCAACGGCGTCGGCGGTCTTCAGCCGACCAAGGTCACCGACATCACCCAGAAGTCCGACTCCTGGTCGGTGTTCGGTCAGGCGCACTATCAGGTGACCGAGGCCCTGAAGGTGACGGGCGGCCTGCGCTATACCGACGACAGCCGCGACTATCAGGGCCGGATCGTCACCGGCGCGGGCGCGGGCGGCACCGGCGCCGTTTCGGTCGGCGACGAGCAGGTCAGCTGGGACGTCAGCGCCCTGTACGACGTCAATGACAGCCTCAACCTGTTCGCCCGCGTGGCCAAGGGTTATCGCGGCCCGTCGATCCAGGGCCGCAACCTGCCGGTCCTGACCACGGCCGAGTCCGAGACGGTCATGTCCTATGAGACGGGCCTGAAGGCCCGCCTGTGGGAAGGTCGCGCCCGCTTCAACGCCACGGCCTACTATTACGAAGTCAGCGACATGCAGTTCACCGCCATCGGCGGCGCGGACAACTCCAACCGCCTGATCAACGCCGACAAGGGTGAAGGCTACGGTCTGGAGCTGGACGGCGACATCGATCTGGGCGCGGGCTTCAGCCTGTCGGCCGGCGCCGCCTGGAACCACACCGAGATCAAGGACAGCAACCTGCTGGTCGCCATCTGCGGCTCGAACTGCACCGTCACCGACCCCATCGTCACCGTGGGCACGACCCGTCGCGCCAATGTCGACGGCAACCCCTTCCCGCAGGCGCCGGAATACACCGCCAACCTGACGCTGAACTATGTCCTGCCTCTGGGCGACGACACCGAGTTCTTCGCCTCGACCGACTGGGCCATGCAGAAGGACTTCAACCTGTTCCTGTATGAATCGGTCGAGTTCAAGGTGGACACCAACTTCGAAGGCGGCCTGCGCGCCGGCTGGCGTGATCTGAACAAGGGGCTGGAAGCGGCCGCCTATGTTCGCAACATCACCGACGAAGAGAATGTCATCGGCGCCATCGACTTCAACAACCTGACCGCCTTCGTCAACGAACCCCGCACCTACGGCGTTCAACTGACCAAGCGCTTCTAAGACGATGACAGGCCGCCGGCGTTCTCACCGGCGGCCTGTTCTTCTGCTCCCCGGTCGCACCTGATCGGATGAACCAAAGACCGGGCCGCGTGTTGGGTTCGACGTCGCCGTATCGTGGCGACGCCGCAGGAAACCCTCACATGCCCGCTGTCGCCGCCTTCCGTGAGAGGTTGAATCCGTTCCGCGGAATTCTGATGGCCTTTCCCATCGCCCTGTTCAGTTCCGCCCTGATCAGCGACATCGCCTATCTGAAGACGGCCCAGATGCAGTGGTCGAACTTCTCGGCCTGGCTGATCGTCGGGGCCCTGGTGTTCGGCGGCCTGGCCGGTCTGTGGGCTCTCATCGACCTGGCCCTGTCCTGGCGCACCCCGGCGCGACGGGCCGCCGTGATCCATCTGGCCGCCCTGGCCCTGGCCTGGGTCTTGGGCCTGATCAACGCCTTCAAGCACAGCCAGGACGCCTGGAGCTCCGTCGGCGCCTTCGGCCTGACCCTGTCGATCCTGTCGACCGTCCTGATCCTGATCGCCGGCTGGCTGGCCTATTCCAACTCGACCGTGCGGGAGATCGCGTGATGATCAACAAGCTCCTTTGCACGACCGCCGTCGTCCTGGCCCTGGCCGGGTGCAGCCGCAGCGACCCCAACCTGAACCAGACCGGCGCCAATCCCGACCTTCCCGGCCTGAACCAGACCCTGGTGCCGCCGATGAAGATCGCCACGCCGATCGGCTGGGACGGCGAAACGCCCACCGTGCCGGACGGCTTCGTCGTCACCCCGATGGCCACCGATCTGCAGATCCCGCGTCAGATCCTGGTGCTGCCAAACGGCGACATCCTGATCGCCGAGGGCTCGGGCGGCCACGCCCCCAAGCTGCGGCCCAAGGACATCATCGCCGGCGTCATCAAGGCCAAGGGCAAGACGTCCGTTAAGGGCGGCAACCGCATCACCCTGTTGCGCGACGCCAACGGCGACGGTCAGCCCGAGGTGCGCACCACCTTCATCGATAATCTGGACGCGCCCTACGGCATGGCCTTCGTGGACGGCGCCCTCTATGTCGCCGAACAGGGCACCCTGGTGCGGTTCGACTATCAGCCGGGCCAGACGCGGATCACCGCGTCGCGCCAGGAAGTGACCAAGCTGCCGTCGGCGATCAACCACCACTGGACCAAGTCGCTGACCGCCAGCGCGGACGGCCAGACCCTGTATGTCGGCATCGGCTCGAACAGCAATATCGGCGAGCGCGGCCTGGCCGTGGAGCAGGACCGCGCCGTCGTCTGGGCCATCGACCGCCAGACCGGCGCGCACCGCACCTTCGCCACCGGCATTCGCAATCCGACCGCCCTGGCCATCGAACCAACCACCAGCGCCCTGTGGGCCGTCGTCAACGAACGCGACGAACTGGGGCCGCAACTGGTGCCCGACTATCTGACCTCGGTCCGCGAAGGGGCCTTCTACGGATGGCCCTACAGCTACTGGGGCCAGAACATCGATCCGCGCGTCCGTCCGCAAAACCCGGATCTGGTCCAGAGCGCCATCGCCCCGGACTATGCGCTGGGCTCGCACGTCGCCGCCCTGGGTCTCAGCTTCGCGACGGCCGGCGGCTTCGGCGGCGGCTTCAGCCAGGGCGCCTTCATCGGCGAACACGGCAGTTGGAACCGTCAGGACCTGTCGGGCTACAAGGTCGCCTGGGTGCCCTTCTCAGGCGGTCGTCCCGCCGGTCCGCCGGTCGATTTCGTCACCGGCTTCATCAAGGACGGCGAGGCGCGCGGGCGCCCGGTCGGCGTGACTTTCGACGCCCAGCGGCGCATCCTGCTGGTCGCGGACGACCTGTCCAATACAGTCTGGCGGATCGCGCCGCGCCGCTGATCGGGTGTCGAACGAGGGCGGCATGGCGAACGGACTGGAGACCTATAAGGCCAAGCGGGACTTCACCCGCACGCCGGAACCTGCGGGCGCCGCCACGGCGGCGCGCAAGGGCCGGCTGACCTATCTGATCCAGCGGCACGCCGCGACACGGCTGCACTACGACTTCCGCATCGAGCATGACGGAGTGCTGAAGTCGTGGGCCGTGACAAAGGCCCCCTCGCGCGATCCGGCCGTCAAGCGCCTGGCGGTCGAGGTCGAGGATCACCCGCTCGACTATGGAAGCTTCGAGGGGACCATTCCGTCCGGCAACTATGGCGCGGGCACGGTGCAGCTGTGGGATCGCGGCGAATGGGAGCCGCAGGAGCCGGATGTCGAGGCGGCGCTGAAGCGCGGCTCGCTGAAGATGACCCTGCACGGCGAACGGCTGAGGGGCGGCTGGGCCCTGGTGCGGCTGAAGTCGGATCGCGGCAAGCCGTCCAAACGCAACAACTGGCTGTTGATCAAGGAGAAGGACGAGGCGGCCGTGCCGGGCGAGGGCGACGCCAATATGGAGATCGACGCCTCCATCGCCACGGGCCGCAGCCTGGCGGAGATATCCGAGGGGAAGAAGGAATGGACCGCCTCTCGTCCCGTCGCGCGCAAGGGACCGGCCAAGCCCAAGGCCAAACCCGGCGAGGCGACCCTGGACAAACCCTCGGCCTTCATCCCGATCCAGCTGTGCAAGGTCGCCGACCATCCGCCGAGCGGCGCCGGCTGGGTGCATGAGATCAAGTTCGACGGCTACCGCATCCAGGTGGCGACCGGGGGCGGGGAGGCGCGGCTCTACACCCGTCGCGGCCATGACTGGACCGACCGTTTTCCGGAACTGGCGGCGGATGCGGCGACCTGGCCCGACGGGGTGATTGACGGTGAACTGTGCGCCATGAGAGAGGATCACACCCCCGACTTCTCCGCCCTTCAGGCGGCCATATCGGACGGCAAGACCGCCGACCTGGTCTATTTCGCCTTCGACCTGCTGCGCGAGGGTGAGGACGATCTGCGGGACTTGCCCCTGTCGCACCGCAAGGCGCGGCTTCAGGCTCACATCGACCGCGTTCCGGCCAAGGCGCGCAAACGGCTGCGCTATGTCGATCACTTCGCCTCGACCGGCCAGGCGGTGCTGGACAGCGCCTGTCGCATGGACCTGGAAGGCGTGATCTCCAAGAAGCTGGACGCCCCCTATCGGGCCGGTCGGTCCTCAACCTGGGTCAAGTCCAAATGCCGGGGCCGCGACGAGGTGGTGATCGGCGGCTGGTCGTCCGAAGGCGGGACGCGGTTCCGCTCGCTGTTGGTCGGCGTGGCCGAGGACGACGGGCTGCGCTACCTCGGCCGGGTCGGCACGGGCTACGCCGCCCCCTTGCTGAAGACCCTGCTGCCGGCCCTGAAGGATGCGGCGGCCGACGCCTCTCCCTTCATCGGCAAGGGGGCGCCGCGCGGCGGCAAGGAGATCCACTGGGTCAAGCCCGTTCTGGTCGCCGAGCTGGAACACGGCGGGATGACGGAGGGCGGTTCGTTGCGCCACGCGGCCTTCAAGGGGCTGCGCGAGGACAAGTCGGCGCGTGATGTCACGGACGATCCGCAAGCGCCTGTGCCCGCCAAGCCCGCCGCTCGCAAGACGACCGGCTCAGGCAGCGCGTCGGGCAAGGTGGTCGTCGCTGGCGTCACCCTGTCCCATCCCGACAAGATCCTGTGGCCGGCGCACGAGGGTCGCCCCGCCATCACCAAGGCGGATCTGGCGCGCTATTACGAGGCGGCGGCCGAGCGGATATTGCCCCATATCGCCGACCGCCCCGTCTCGATCATCCGCGCTCCGGACGGCATCGGCGGCGAGACCTTCTTTCAGCGCCACGCGATGGCGGGGTCCAATCCGCGCCTCAAGCTGATCGATGTGAAGGCGCGCCATCCCTATGTGGCCGTGACCGATGTCGGCGGCCTGGTCGCCGTGGCCCAGTCGGGGGGACTGGAACTGCACCCCTGGGGCTGTCGACCGGGCGATCCCGAGACGCCGGAGCAGGTCACCTTCGACCTCGATCCCGACGAGGGTCTGGATTTCGCGGCCGTCATCGCAGCGGCCAAGACCGTCAAGGCACAGCTGGAAAAACGGGGCCTGCATCCCTTCGTCAAGACGACGGGGGGCAAGGGGCTGCATGTCGTCGTGCCGATCCGTTCCGACGGCCGCAGCCGCATCGAATGGGACCAGTGCAAGGCCTTCGCCAAGGCGATCGCGGAAGAGGTGCGCCGCGCCGAGCCCGACCGGTTCACCACCACCCTGGCCAAGAAGGCGCGGGGCGGGAAGATCTTCATCGACTATCTGCGCAACGGCCGCATGGCCACGGCGGTGGCCCCCTGGTCCGTGCGCGCCCGGCCCGGCGCGGGGATCGCCTTTCCCCTGTCCTGGGGCCAGGTCCGGGCGGGGCTGGACCGCAAGGCCTTCACTTTGCACGACGCGCCCGCCCTGCTGAAGAAGCCCGACCCGTGGAAGGATTTCCGCGCCGGCGAGGTCAGCCTGCGCCCGGTGCTGAAGGCGATGGGGCTGTAGGCGGCCCCGTCAGGCGGCCTTCTTGCGCGAGGCCGGCTTCTTCTTCGCCGGCGCCTTGGCGGTCTTCTTCGCCGCCGGCTTGGTCCCGCCCGCCGCGCCCTTCAGGCTGTTGCGCAGGGCCTCCATCAGATCGATCACATTGGTGTCGTCGGGTTCGGGCGCCTCGATCACGTCCTTGCCGCCCTTCTGCTTGGCCTGGATCATCTCGCGCAGGGCGTCGTCGTAGCGGTCCTTGAAGGTGGTCGGATCGAAGTCGGTCTGTTTCTGGGCGATGATCCGGCTGGCGATATCGACCATGTCCTTGTCGGGCTTCACCGCCGGGATGTCGTCGAAATAGTCGTCGGCGTCGCGCACCTCGTCATGCGCCCGCAGCGAATAGGCCACCAGCCCCTTGCCCCGCACCTCCAGCGCCAGCTGGCGCTCACGACCCCGCAGAACCAGGGTTCCGATGGCGATCTTGCCGGCGGCCTTCATGGCGTTGCGGATGACGGCGAAGGCCTCGGCCCCGACGCCCTTCTCGGGGACCACATAGAAGGGATCATCCCAGTACAGACGATCGATCTCGTCCTCGTCCACGAAGCTGTCGATGCAGATGGTCCGGGTCGTCTCCAGCTTGACCTTGTCGAAGTCGGCGTCGTCGAACAGGACATATTCGTCCTTGGACACCTCATAGCCCTTGACCAGGTCCGAGCGTTCGATGGGGCCGGTGTCCGGGTCGGTGGCGACCATGCGGATGCGGTTGTTGGTGTCCGGATTGATCAGGTGGAAACTGACATGGGCGCTGGACGAGGTGGCGGTGTAGAGGGCGACCGGGCAGGTCACCAGCGACAGTTTCAGATGTCCCTGCCAGGTGGGGCGTGCGGCCATGGTCGTCTCCCTGTGTCGTTTCGTTGGGCCTAACGCCGCACGGTCGCTACAGTTTCCCGGCCAGGGCGGCCCGGACGCGATCTTGCTAGGGGGCGGACCAGCCCTGGACCCTGACGACGGCCGTGCGGGGGTTCGCGTCGAAACGAAAATAGGCCTTGGCCTCGCCGTGGCCGGGCACATAGTCCAACGTCGCCGTGGCGGTCTGATCGCCCAGCACCGCCTCGATTTTCACGGCTGCGGCGGTCTCGTCTCCGTCGTTCGTCACCTGGACCATGGCGACATGGCCCGCCGCCGTGGCCTCGATCTCGACGATGCGAGCCCTGAGCATGGGCGGCGCGCTGGGCTGCAAACCCTCCCAGACCATGATGCTGATGGCCGCAACCGTCACGGCTCCGCCCAGGGCGGCCATGCCCCACTGCAACACGGGTCGCTTCGGGTGGGTCGAATTCGCGTTCATGGCTCAGACCAACAGGCGGGCCGCAGCCGCGCCGATGGAGGCTGGAAAGCCCAGGACGATCATGATGTGCAGAACGCCGCCGAGCGCGTGTCCGTCCGTTCGGCCAAAGACGAACAGGACAAACAGACTGACCCCCAGGGCGACCGCGTAGCCGGGCAGGGTGAAATACAGGAAGGCCTCGACGGGGCGATCCGCTTCTTCCTGTCCCGCGAAACCGGCCTTGAAGACGATCAGGTGCAGCAGCAGGACGGACAGGGCGATCAGGCCCAGCGCATGGACGGTGGTGGTCTTGTAGGCGATCAGGATCATCTCTTCGGTCGGCGCGACATTGAGGGCGAAGAACAAGGCCCCTGCCGCCATCAGGAACAGTTCGCCGACATAGGAGGCCTGCGCCTCCTTCGTATCGCCCTTTCCGTCGCCACTGAGTTGCTTGCGGGCCAGGAGGGCGCCCATGGCGCCCGGCAGGGCCTGGAGCGTGACCATGCCCAGGGCTTCGCGCGGCGATGCGTTCCAGTCCGCCACGCCGAACAGGATCAAAAGCACCGAGGCGGTGATGAAACCAACCGCCAGGGCGACGGCCGTGTCCAGCAGGTCGTTGCGCAGCCCCCGCCGGTCTGAAAAACCGGCGTAGTGGGCCAGGCCGTAAAGCAGCGGCAGTCCGGCGCCGACGAACAGCAGCAGTCGCCACCGGTCCATCGCTGTCCCCGCCTCCCACATCTCCATCGTCATCAGCAGGGGAATGCTGAACACGAGGGCCCCGGCGAACGCCCGTCCGAGGTCCCGGAGGTAGTGGCGCTCGAGACCGGGATTGATGAGGGCGGCGAGGATCATCGGACGGTCAACGCAGGGTCCGGACGGCGAGCCTGCCCTGGCGGTGGTTGGGGATGACCACGGCGCGGCCGTCGATATGCCGGATCGAAAGATCGACCAGGGCGTCGCCGACCTTCAACCCGGTGATCTTCAACCGTTCAAGCCCCGTGGGCAGGAAGGGGTCCGCAATGTCTATGGTTCCGGTCCAGGCGTCGATGGACAGACCCAGCGAGGCCTGAAGCATCAGGAAGACCGATCCCGCCGCCCAGGCCTGGGGCAGACAGGCCACCGGATAGGCGATGGGCGGTTCGCCCGGCTCACGCGGGAAGCCGCAGAACAGTTCCGGCAGGCGCAGATGGAAATGGGCGGCGGCGGCGTAGATTTCGGCCAGGATCTGGGCGACCGCCTCGCGCTCTCCGTAATTGGCCATGCCGGCGGCGGCCATGGCGGTGTCGTGCGGCCAGACCGAACCGTTGTGATAGCTCATCGGATTGAACCGGGCCTGGCCCAGCTCCAGGGTGCGGATGCCCCAGCCGGTGCGGAACTCGGTCGACAACAGGCGTTTCGTCACCCGTCGCGCCCGCTCGACCGACGGCAGGCCGGTGAACAGCAGATGCCCGGCGTTCGAGGCGATGGCGCGGCACTGTTCCCCGTCGCCGTCCAGGGCGACGGCGTAGAAGCCCTCGTCCTCCATCCAGTACTTGTCCTCGACCAGGGCGCGGACCTGTTCGGCCCGGTCACGCCATTCGGGGGCGCGATCGTCGCCTAGCCGTTCGCCCAGATCGCCCAGGGCGCGCCAGGCGGCGAAGGCGTAACCCTGGACCTCCAGCAGGGCGATGGGGCCCTTGGGGAAACGGCCGTCGGCGTGGAAGATGGCGTCCTCGGAATCCTTCCAGCCCTGGTTCGACAGGCCGGTCTCGGCCCCGCGCTGATAGTCGATCAGCCCGTCGTCATTGCTGTCGCCATAGTCGCGCATCCAGTCGGCGGCGGCGATCAGGTTCGGCCACAGCGCGCGGATCAGATCCAGGTCGCCGGTGCGGCTGGCGTAGGCGCCGGCCAGGGCGATGAACAGGCAGGTCGTATCGACGCCGCCGTAATAGAGGCCGAACGGCACCTCGTGCAGGGCGCTCATCTCGCCACCGCGCGTCTCGTGCATGATCTTGCCGGGCTGGCTGTCCTGGAACAGCGAGGTCTCGGTCGCCTGGCGCGAGGCCAGATAGGTCAGCACCCCCTTGGCCAGGGACGGGTCCAGCCACAACATCTGCCAGGCGGCGATGATGCCGTCGCGACCGAACGGGGTCGAGAACCAGGGCGTGCCGGCATAGGGATAGGGGCCGGTCGGCAGGTCGGTGGTCAACAGGGCCATGTCCGCGCGCGACTGGTCCAGCCAGTCATTGAACCGCGGGCTGCGCGGCCCCCGCACCGAGGCGCCGCGCCGACGTTTGGCGCGCATGGCCAGACGGGCCTGGACGGCGTTCTCGCGCCAGCGCCGCGCGTCCGGGGTCTCGCAGGAATCGACGCCGCACTCGATGAACAGGTCCATGGACCGCCCCTTGGGCAGGCTGAACATGAACTCGGCGCGCTGGTGAGTCAGGCGGGCCGGCGGCTCGGAAAAGGCCAGGCAGCTGGAGCGTTCGACCTTGTCCAGGCCGACATAGCGGAAGGTTACGCGACGGCCGTCGGTGGTCGGGGTGTGGACGGTCCCGCGTTTGGCCCGGTGCGTGCCGCGCACCTGGAAGATGTCGTGGAAATCCGCGCCGAAGTCGAAGGCCAGCGGCAGCAGGATGTCTTCGATCCCGTGATTGACCATCCGGATGCGTTCGAACATTCGCCGCCCCCACAGGAAGCGGCGCCGTTCGATGTGCAGCACCCCGGCCGGCGCCGAACGCCCGCCCATCGGGGGCAGGGGGCGGTTGGTGGTGTGGCAGGAGAAGAAGACATTGTCCTGACTGACGCCGGAAGACAGTCGCGACGGCTTCAGCAGCCCGACCGTCATGGTCCAGCGCGACAGGACGCGGGTGTCTCCTGCGAACAGGCCGTCGGCTCCGCCCCTCATGTCGCCCCACCCGTCGGCGACCAGGAAGGTGTCACCTTCCTTGAGCGCCATCAACTGTTCGAGACCGGAAGCCTCGACGGAATCGCCCGCCGTCAGCTGGGTGGTGTAGGCGTCGTCCATACAGTCTCTTCCCCGTCCGTTCGTGAGGCTTGTCCCGAACCTATCCTGCCCGAATGCGGCCTTGAGGAGCCGCTTGCAGGATCAAATGGCGCAGACGGCGGAGGGTTCACCTCCGCCGCCCTGTTTCCTCGGAAATCAGTGGAGCGCTTTCAGGCGAGGGCGGCGAAACTGCGATCTTCTCCAAGCGGCCGCAGCGGCTTCATCGCGTCGTTGGAGGCGGCCTCGGCGAAGGGACGGCGCGCCAGAAGGTCGCCGTAGACGTCCAGATAGCGGCGCGCCATTGCCGTGGCCGAGAAGCGCAGGTCGAACCGCGCCCGCACGGTTTCGCGGTCCAGCAGATGCGCCCGGCCGGCGGCTGAGACGGCCTGTTCCAGGGTGTCCACCAGGAAGCCGGTCGCCCCGTCCTCGATGATCTCGGGCGTCGAGCCGCAGCGGAAGGCGACGACGGGCGTGCCGCAGGCCATGGCCTCGATCATCACCAGGCCGAAGGGTTCGGGCCAGTCGATGGGGAACAGCAGGGCGTCGGCTCCGCCCAGGAAGGCGGACTTCTGATGGTCGCCGATCTCGCCGATGAATTCGATCAGGGGATTGCCCTCGATCAGCGGGCGGATGGTCTCTTCCCAGTACCGCTTGTCCGCGGCGTCCACCTTGGCGGCCATCTTCAGGCGCTTGCCCAGTCGGGTCGCGATCTCGATGGCGCGGTCCGGCCGCTTCTCGGGCGAGATGCGGCCCAGGAAGGCCAGATAGCCCTCGGACTTCGGCGAGAACAGATACTGCTCACCCGGCATGCCGTGGTGGACCGTGGCCGTCCAGTTGGCGAACTGGAGCGGTTTGCGCTGGTCGTCCGATATCGAAATCAGGCCGAACTCGCTCCACCGCGCATAGACGCCGGGCAGATCCTTCATGTCCAGACGCCCGTGCAGGGTGGTCACGGTCTTGTCTGCATAGGGCCGGAACAGCGGAAAATGGATCATGTCGGTGTGGAAGTGGATGACGTCGAACTCGTCCACCCGGTCCAGCACTTCGCCCAGCATGGACAGGTGGGCGGCGAGGTCGGATTTCAGGGGCGCGGGGTCCAGGCGGATGGCCTGGTCGCGCACCGGCACCAGTCGCGCCTTGGTCTGGGCGTCGGCGCTGGCGAACAGGGTGACGTCGTGGCCCAGGTCCACAAGGGCGTCGGTCAGATGCGCCACGACGCGCTCGGTTCCGCCGTAGAGCTTCGGAGGAACGGCCTCGTAAAGCGGGGTGACCTGCGCGATCTTCATGATGTTTGCTCCGACCCGTTCAGCCGGGCCGAACACATCAATGTTCCGAGAAGGTTCCAGTTCCTTTCCTGGATGGAAATTCTTCAGAGGTTCCGGTGGCTTATGATCAGGAGGCGGGCCTGGTTATGTACGAATTCGCTCAGTTGCGCCGCCTGTCCGCGCGGCCATCCAGATCCAATCCCCATCTGCGGGTTTCGTCACCGGCAGCGCGCCTTTATAGCGGGGGCGCGACGGCCTTTCGTGTCGCTGGCGGCGGCTCTGCGAAGCGTCCCCCTCGGCGATGAACCGTAAAGCGGCTCGCGTGTTGATTACGCCGCCCCCAAGGTCGGGAGGCAGGAAAGGTATGCGATTGACTGGATCAGGATCCGACGGCGCGCATCGCCCTGATCGGGGCCCTGATCGGGTCAGCCTGGACGCCGAGCGGATCGAGGCGGAGGTCCTGGGGCTCGACGACAGCACCGATCCCTTCGTCAATGCGGTCCGCGCGACCCGCATGCCCATGGTCATCACCAATCCGCGCCGGCCCGACAATCCGGTCGTGTTTGCGAACGAGGCCTTCTGCCGGCTGACCGGCTACGCCCGCGAGGAAATCCTCGGACGCAACTGCCGCTTCCTGCAGGGGCCGGAGACCGATCCCGAAGCGGTCAGCCGCATTCGCGCCGCCGTCGATGCGGTCCGGCCGATCGAGATCGACATCCGCAATCACCGCAAGGACGGCGCGCCGTTCTGGAACCGCCTGCTGATGGCGCCGGTGTTCGACGGGAACGGCGTGCTGGCCTATTTCTTCGCCAGCCAGGTCGATGTCACGATCGAGCGCGAGCGGCTCGCAGGACTTCAGACGGACAAGGCTGCGCTGAAGGCCGAACTGGATGCGCGCGAGCGCGTGGATCATGAGCGGGATCGCGAACTGGATCTGGCCATGCGGGCCGGCGGGCTGGGGGCCTGGAGCGTCGATGTCCGAACCCGGACCCTGATGGCCTCCGACGCCTACAAGACCCTGATGGGCTGGCCTGTCGAGACGCCCTTCACCTACGAAGACCGCCAGAAGATGATCCATCCCGACGACCGGGAGGCGGTGCGCGCGCAGAGCGATGCGACGATCCAGGACGGCGCGGACTATCATATCACCCACCGCGTCATCACGCCCTTGGGCGGCGTGCGCTGGATGGAGGCCCGGGGGATACTGGTGTCGGACGCCGAGGGCGCTCCGCTGCGCATCTCGGGGGTCACGACCGACATCACCGATCGGGTGCGGTCCGAACGCCTGAGTTCGGCGATGGTGGAGCTGTCGGACGTCCTGCGCGATCTCGAGGATCCCGAGGACATCACCTATGCCGCCGCCGAAATCCTGGGGCGGACCCTCGAGGTCAGCCGCGCCGGCTTCGGCATTGTGGACCAGGACGGGGAAACCATCACCATAAGCCGCGACTGGAACGCGCCGGGCGTCGAGACCATCGCGGGCGTCCTGAGCTTCCGGGACTATGGTTCCTACGTCGAGGATCTGAAGCGCGGCGACACCGTCGCCTTCGCCGACGCGCGCGAGGATCCGCGCACACGCGAGACTGCGGCCGTGCTGGAAACCCTCGCCGCCCGCGCCGTTATCAACATGCCCCTGACGGAACAGGGGGGGATGGTCGCCCTGGCCTATCTGAACCACGCCTCCGTGCGCGCCTGGCAGGAGGACGAGATCCGGTTCCTCCGGGACGTCGGCGAACGCACCCTGGCGGCGCGGGAGCGTCGTCGGGCCGAGCGGCATCTCGCCAGTCTTGCGGCGTCGCTGGAGCGGACGGTGGAGCAGCGCACCGCCGAACTGATGGCCAGCGAGGCCGCGCTTCGCCAGTCGCAGAAAATGGAGGCCGTCGGCCAGCTGACCGGCGGCATAGCCCACGACTTCAACAACCTGCTGACCGGCGTCAGCGGCAGTCTGGAGATCGTGGCCAAGCGTCTGGCCGAGGGGCGCGCCTCCGAGGTAGGACGGTTCATCGCGGCGGCCCAGGCGGCCGCCCAGCGGGCGACAGCCCTGACCCATCGCCTCCTGGCCTTTTCACGGCGTCAGACGCTGGAGCCCAAGGCCACGGACGTCGAGACCCTGGCGCGCGGCATGGAGGATCTGATCCGACAGACCATGGGCCCGGCCATTCGGCTGGAAACCCGATATGAGGCCGTGACATGGCCGGTGCTGGTCGATCCGGGACAGCTGGAGAATGCGCTTCTCAACCTGTGCATCAACGCCCGCGACGCCATGCCCGACGGAGGGCGGCTGACCATAGAGACGGACAATGTCGTGCTGGATCGCGAGGAGGCGGGGGACTTCGGCCTGCCCAGCGGAGACTATGTCCGCCTCAGCGTCACCGATACCGGCGTCGGCATGAACGAGGAGGTCATCGCCCGGGCCTTCGATCCCTTCTTCACCACCAAGCCGATCGGTCAGGGCACGGGCCTGGGGCTGTCGATGATCTATGGCTTCGTCCAGCAGTCCGGCGGCCAGGTCCGGATTCGGTCCGCGCCGGGGCAGGGCGCCGCCATCGGCCTGTATCTGCCGCGCCACCACGGCCAGGTCGAACTCGGTCAGACCGTCGACGAACCCGCGCCGTCGGGCGCGCCGCGACGGCGCTACACCGTGCTGATCGTCGATGACGAGGCCACGATCCGCATGCTGGTGTCGGAAGGCCTGTCCGAACTCGGCTATGACTTCATCGAAGCCGAGGACGCGCGGGCGGGACTGGCGGTCCTGGGTTCGGGGCGGGTGATCGATCTCCTGATCACCGACGTCGGCTTGCCGGGCGGGATGAACGGCCGCCAGCTCGCGGACGCCGCGCGGGCGCGGCAGCCGGGGCTCAAGGTGTTGTTCATCACCGGCTATGCCGAGACGTCGGTCCTCAGCGGAGGCGATCTGGAGGCCGGCATGCGGATCCTGACCAAGCCGTTCGAACTGAAGCAACTGGCGCAGCGCGTGGAGACGATCCTCTCGGAGGACTGACCCGCGCGGGACGCGGCATGGTCCCTTGCGTCAGAATTCTTCCCATTCGTTCGCCGGGGCCGAAGTCGCCAGGGCGGCTGAACCGACCTGACGGAAGGCGCGTGCCGGGGCGCGGGGTGCGGGACGTTCCACCCGGCTTTCCGTCTGCTCCGTTCTCCGGCCGCCGTCCTGCGTGACCCGGAACCGGGTGACCAGAGACGCCAGCCTTTGCCCTTCCTGGGTCAGATTGTGGCTGGCGGCCGTCGACTCCTCGACCATGGCCGCGTTCTGTTGCGTGACCTGGTCCATCTGATTCACCGCCGTATTGACCTGGTGAAGGGCGGTCGATTGCTCCTGGGTGGAGGCTGTGATCTCGACCATCAGTTGGTCGATCTCCATCACGCGGCTGACGATGGAAGACAGGGCGTCGCCCGTCTCGCCGACCAGATCGACCCCGGACTTCACCTGGACCGAGGAGGCGGTGATCAGGGACTTGATCTCCTTGGCCGCGTCCGCAGAACGCTGGGCCAGGGCGCGCACTTCCGAAGCGACGACCGCAAAGCCGCGACCGGCCTCCCCGGCGCGGGCGGCCTCGACGCCGGCGTTCAGGGCCAGAAGATTGGTCTGGAAGGCGATCTCGTCGATCACGCCGATGATCAGGCTGATCTTTTCGGCGGAGGTTTCGATCGCGCTCATGGCTTTGACGGCGCGTTCGACGATGTCCTTCGACTTTTCCGCGGCGACCCGCGAGGTCTCGACGACGGTCGCCGCCTGGGTCGCGCCCTCGGCGGTCTTCTTCACCGTGGCGGTTATCTGATCCAGGGCGGCCGCGGTTTCTTCCAGAGTGGCCGCCTGCTGCTCGGTGCGGCGAGACAGGTCGTCGGCGGCCTCGCTGATCTCTCCGGCGCCGGCCTGCATGGCTTCGGTATTGCCGGAAATCTCCGCCATGGCTGCGTCCAGTTGCGTCATGGCCGTATTGAAGTCGGCCTTCAGCCGGGCGTAGCTGCCGGGGAAATCCGCATGGATGCGGGTCGTCAGATCCCCCTCGGCCAGGGCGGTCAGGGCCTCGGCGGTGGCCTGAACGACCCGGGTCTGTTCGGCCTCGGCCAGGGCGCGTTTCTCGTCCGCCTCCCGCCGTCCGTCCTCGGCGGCCTCGAGGTAAAGCGAGATGACGAAATCCATGTCCAGCAGGGCCGCCTTGACCACGCTGGCCAGGGCGGCGCCCAGGGCGTCGCCTTTGTCCTTGCGGCCGAACAGGCTGCGCTTTCCGGCATCCGCCTTGACGATGGCCTTGATCAGCCCCTCCAGCACCAGGGCGTAGCCGCCGATGTACCAGCGCGGCTCCAGGCCGATCCGGGCGTGGGTCCGGCCGATTCGTCGGACGCCCTCGACATAGTCAGGGGTGAAGTCCCCCGATGCGATCAGGGACCAGTGTTTGGCCTGGGCGCTCTTGGCCCCGGAGATATGGGTCTCGCTGTTGAAGAAATGCGCGACATCGGGCGTCGCGCGCACCTGATCGTAGAAGGCGTCGAGGGTCTGGGACAGGGCGGCCTCAACGACCGGACGCGTGTCGGCCAAAGCGGCGCGCGCCTCATCATCCAGCTTCAGGAACGCAAGCCGTTCCTGAAGATCCATATTTTCCGACATCTTGGTACTCCAGACCTGGGAGCACAGTCTTGCATTAACCCTAAGCCATGGTTGAACATTGTTGGGGGTTGGAACAGTTCCGCGCTGCAACAACAACCCCTGCGGGACGCTTAGGCAGCCTTTGATTTTGCGGATCGGGCGAGGGTTTCAGCTATGACGTCGAGGAGCGGGTTTACGACCCGCAGGGCTTCGGCGGCCTGGGGCGTGAGGGCTTCGGCGAGCCGGCCGTAATCCGCCCGCCGACGGTCCAGTCGTCGGCCGCCCGCCGCCGTCAGCGCCAGCATTGTCACGCGCCGATCGGTCGGGTGCGGCCTCCGGCTGACCAGATCACCTTTGACGAGTGTGTCGACCAGGCGCGAGACCGTGCCCGCCGGCAGGCTGACCGACTCGGCCAGAGCGCATTGCCGCAACCCTCGACGTCCGGCGGCCTCGACGATCTGCAGCGCCTGAACAGCCGGTCCGGCCAGGTCGTCGTCGCTCAGAAGACGATCAAGCATCTGGTCCATCTGCTGGATTCGGGCGTCCAGACCGATCAGTGCGACTGCGTTCTCATCGACCGTCGTCAAACGTTCCGCTGTGATGATTCCACGATGGCCCATGGATTTGTTCTAATCCTGCTGATCCAACTTTCAATAGGACTGAAAGTCCCTATTGCGGCGCACGCTCTGAGATTGAATGGCGCTCCCACGAATACCGAAGATTTCTGAAAATCTGTGTGTTCAGATCGTCGTGTGATCGAGCCTTGCACGGGGTTTGATACGATCAACCGCGATGTCGATTGGCCTCTAGACTGTCGCATCCGTATTCATCCGCGTTGACGAACTGAGCGCGGACTCTGTCCCAGTCGTCAGTTTCGGCGACGCCCGGGTTCAACTTGGGGCGTTTGCGCGCCCCGGACGCGTCGCCTTGCGTGGAAAGGTCGTGGACATTGGCGTTCAGTGTGAACGCGAAGCCCGCGCCCCCAAGCGCGCTCGGGAGAAGCTCTATCACTCCGCCATGCGCCTCTACGATCGTGCGGCAGATCGAGAGGCCCAATCCCATTCCGCCGGACTTGCTGCTGACGAGGGGATCGAAAAGCTTGCCGGCCATGTCCGCCGGCACGCCGGGACCGTTGTCGCTGACGAGAATCTGATAGCCCTGCGGCGTCTGCCGTCCTGAGATCTCCACCCTGCGCGGGACGCCGTTCGGGGGCGCCTCCATGGCGTTTCGGGCCAGATTGAGGATGACTTGCTGAAGCTGAACGCGGTCGCAGTAGGTGTAGGCGGCCGGGTTGATCCGGCAGGAGATTTCCGCCTTCGTTTCGCGGGCATGGCTGACGAGAATGGGCATGATCTCCTCGATCACCCCGGCGACCCGCTCGCGCGCCTGATAACGCTTCTCGTGGATCATCAATGCGCGAAGACGCAGGATGATGTCGGCCGCGCGTTTCACCTGGGCTCGCGCCGCCGCCATGAGTTCGGGGGCGTTCGCCGTGTTCGGACCTGGCTTTTTCACGGCCGTCTCTGCGGCGGCCAGATAGTTGATGGCCGCAGAGAGGGGCTGATTGACCTCGTGCGCCACCATGGAGGCCATTTCCCCCAACGAACTCAGTCGCCAGTTGTGAATGATCTGGAGCCTCACTTCCAGAAGTGCGGTTTCCGCCGTGACGGCGGTGGTCATGTCCTGAATGAAGAGAGTCACGAACTTGCCGTTGCGGGCTGAGAACCGCGCGGCCTGGACGTCGACGAAGGCGTGAACGCCGTCATGCCGCCGCGCCCGCCACAAGGGGTCCTCCCCGGCGTTTCGGGCGCGCGCATTGAGGTCTTCGACCCATGTCGGGGACTGCAGAGCCGCCCTGTCGAAACCCTCGATCAGATCGCTGATGGCCGCCGCGTTCGGCGGGGTCAGAGGGCGACCGAAGAACCGATCCGCCGTCGCGTTCGCGCAACAGACTAAACCCGCCTCGTCCAGCGCGATGATCGCCATGGGCGCATCCGACAATATGCTCTCAGCAAAGGCCTCCACTGGTCGTCTCCCACCCCGTTCGCCGTTGACGCCTCGCCTCTGTGGGGAGTTTCACGTCTCTTGTGGCGAATTTGACATAATTAAGTCTACTCAAATTGGCCAGGGAAAGCAAAAATAAGACCTTAGTATTAGCCTGAGCTGATGACTTGACAGTCAATAGCACTGCGACGGGCGTGGTTGTTATTATGTACAACCTGATTTCGATTATTAATGACTGTGTCCGGATTCGAACATTTCGGGTCCCGCAGCGGTGAGGCTGGGGTGGCGCCGTCAAGGGCTTTCATTTCGTCTTTGGGGCTGCAAGAGGCCGATCCTGCCTGCTATGACGGGGGCAATAGCAATAAGCACATAGGGAATCTCAGGTATGGTGCGCGACATTCGCCACTTCATCGACGGCGTGGCCTTCGATGGGGCCTCCGGCCGTTTCGGCGACGTCTTCGACCCCAATACGGGGCAGGTTCAGGCCCGCGTCCAACTGGCCACGACGGCCGAGGTCGATCGCGCCGTCCAGGCCGCTCAGAACGCCTTCGACGGCTGGGCCAGCACCAATCCCCAGCGCCGCGCCCGCGTCATGTTCGACTTCAAACGCCTGGTCGAGGCGCGGATGGACGAACTGGCCGAACTGCTGTCCAGCGAACACGGCAAGGTCATCGCCGACTCCAGGGGCGACATCCAGCGCGGGCTGGAGGTGATCGAGTTCGCCTGCGGCATCCCCCACGCGCTGAAGGGCGAATACACCCAAGGGGCCGGCCCCGGCATCGACGTCTATTCGATGCGCCAGCCGCTCGGCGTGGTGGCGGGCATCACGCCGTTCAACTTCCCCGGCATGATCCCGATGTGGATGTTCGGGGTGGCCATCGCGGTCGGCAACACCTTCGTGCTGAAGCCGTCGGAACGGGATCCGTCCCTGCCGGTACGTCTGGCCGAACTGATGCTGGAGGCCGGGGCGCCCAACGGCGTGCTGAACGTGGTGCATGGCGACAAGACGGCGGTCGACGCCATCCTGACCCATCCGCTGGTCCACGCCGTCAGCTTCGTCGGCTCGTCCGACATCGCCCACTATGTCTATCAGACCGGCGCCGCCAACCATAAGCGGGTCCAGGCCATGGGCGGGGCCAAGAACCACGGCATCGTCCTGCCCGACGCCGACATGGCCCAGGTGGTCAAGGACCTGACCGGGGCCGCCTTCGGCTCGGCTGGCGAACGGTGCATGGCCCTGCCGGTGGTCGTGCCGGTCGGCAAGAAGACCGCCGACGAACTGCGCGAGCGACTGGTCGCCGAAATCCCCAGCCTGAAGGTCGGCGTCTCCACCGATAGCGAGGCCCACTACGGTCCCGTCGTCACCCAGACCCACAAGGACCGCGTTCTGGGCTGGATCGAGAAGGGCGTGCAGGAAGGCGCCGAACTGGTCGTCGATGGCCGCGACTTCAGCCTGCAGGGGCACGAGAAGGGCTATTTCATCGGCCCGTCGCTGTTCGACCATGTGAAGCCCGAGATGTCCTCCTATCAGGAGGAGATCTTCGGGCCCGTGCTGCAGATCGTCCGCGCCGAGACCTTCGAGGAGGCGCTGGCCCTGCCGTCGAACCACCAGTACGGCAACGGCGTCGCCATCTTCACCCAGAACGGCCGTGCGGCCCGCGACTTCGCCGCCCGGGTCAATGTCGGCATGGTCGGCATCAACGTGCCCATCCCGGTGCCGGTCGCCTATCACACCTTCGGCGGCTGGAAGCGTTCGGCCTTCGGCGACATCAACCAGCACGGCATGGAGGGCGTCCGCTTCTGGACCAAGACCAAGACCGTGACGGCGCGGTGGCCCGACAGCGCGCTGGAGCATTCGGACAACTCGTTCGTCATTCCGACGATGCGCTGACGCAGATGATCGCCACGGTGCTTAAACGAGATTGGTGGCTTCTCGCGCTGAATGCTTTGGCGATGGTCGTTTACAGTTGGGCAGATTCACCAGGGATATATGAAGCCGCCGCGCGCTCATTCGACGTGGAATACGCCTTGTTGGGCTATCTGAGAGTCAGGTCTGTTCTGCCGTTCTTGGTTCTTGTTGGCCTGATCGACGTGGTGTGGATTGCTCTTCACCTACGTCGAATCCGTCGAGGCGAATCCCAGGCATTTGCTGTCAGTTTACTCGCCCTCAGCGGCGGCTGGATCGCCACTTACGTCATCAACCGAATCCTTGGCTAGACGATTATGGACTTCGCCCTTACCGACGACCAACGCGCCATGCAGGACGCGGCGCGCGCCTTCGCCGACGCCGAGCTGGCGCCCCACTCCGCCCGCTGGGACGAGGAGAAGCACTTCCCCGTCGATGTGATGAAACAGGCGGCCGAGATGGGCTTCTGCGGCATCTACACCGGCGAGGAACACGGCGGCATGGCGCTGGGCCGGGTCGAGGCGGCCGTGATCTTCGAGGAGCTGTCGCGCGGCGACGTGGCGACGGCGGCCTTCATCTCGATCCACAATATGGCGACCTGGATGATCGACCGGTTCGGATCGGACGCTCTGCGCGCCCGGTTCGTGCCCGATCTGGTCGGCATGGAAAAGATCGCCAGCTACTGCCTGACCGAGCCGGGCTCCGGCTCCGACGCGGCGGCGCTGCGGACCACGGCGGTGCGCGACGGCGACCACTATGTGCTGAACGGCTCCAAGGCCTTCATTTCCGGTGCGGGGACCAGCGACCTCTATGTCGTCATGGTCCGCACGGGCGGGGAGGGGGCAAAGGGTGTTTCCGCCCTTGTCGTCGAGGCCGGGACGCCCGGCCTGTCCTTCGGCGCCCAGGAGCGGAAAATGGGCTGGAACGCCCAGCCGACCGCCATCGTCCAGTTCGACGACTGCCGCGTGCCGGCCGCCAATCTGCTGGGCGAAGAGGGGGCGGGCTTCCGCTATGCGATGGCTGGGCTGGACGGCGGGCGGCTGAACATTGCGGCCTGTTCGCTGGGCGGCGCGCGTCTGGCGCTGGAGACGGCTCAGGATTACGTCGCCACCCGCAAACAGTTCGGCAAGCCGTTGGGCGAGTTCCAGGCGCTCCAGTTCCGCCTGGCCGACATGGCGACCGATCTGGAGGCGGCGCGTCTGATGGTGCTGCGTGGCGCCTGGGCCATCGACACGGATCATCCGCAAAAGACCCAGTGGTGCGCCATGGCCAAGCGCCTGGCCACCGACGCCTGTTTCCATATCGCCGACGAGGCCCTGCAGCTGCACGGCGGCTACGGCTATCTGAAGGATTACCCGCTGGAACGGATCGTGCGCGACCTGCGGGTCCACCGCATCCTGGAGGGGACCAACGAGATCATGCGGGTGATCATCGCGCGGGAGATGGCGCGGGGATGATGGCGGTCGGCGCCGCGATCTGTTATTCTGACCAGAATTCTGATCAGGATTTCGGCCATGCGTTCCATCGGAGTTCTCGAAGCCAAGACGTCGCTGTCGTCCTTGCTGGACGAGGTCCAGACCTCGGGCGAGACCATCGTCATCACCCGGCACGGGCGACCGGTGGCGCGTCTGACGCCCGAGCCGCGTCGTCGCCGACTGTCCGGCGCCGAACTGGCCGCACGGTCTCAGGCCTTTATGGCCGGGCAGGCGGCGGATGCCGATTGGGCGCGAATGAGCTGGGACGAGCTGAAGGCGATTGCGCGCGATGAAGACCCTGGTCGTTGACGCCTCGGCGGCGGCGTCCTGGCTGCTGGCCAGCCAATCCACGGCTCCCGCGCGTCGTCTGTTGGCGGCGCTCGACGACTATGAACTGATCGCGCCCGATGTCTTCCAGTGGGAGGTGGCCAATCTGTTGGTGCGCCAGGCGCGACGCGACGCGGGTTTCAACCTGTCTGAAGCTTTTGTGCGGCTGGACGAATACGAGATCGGTCTGGCGCCGACCCTGTCCGCTCGCGAGGTGCGTCGGATCGCCCTTCTGGCCCAGGGGCGGGGTTTGAGCCTGTTCGACGCGGCCTATCTGTGGCTGACGCTCGAAAGGGACGCCGGCCTGGCGTCGCGCGACGCCGATCTGCTGAAGGCTGCAGGGGCCGCCGGGCAGGATGTTGTTGATCTCAGGGAGAAGGACCTTTCATGACCGAACCCGAAATCATCGCCCGCGTCGAAAACGGCGTCGGCCGTATGAGCCTGAACCGGCCCAAGGCGATACACGCCCTGAACCGGGCGATGTGCGAGGCGATGACCGAGGCCCTGCTGGCCTGGCGTGAGGACGCTGCGGTGCAGTCGGTGCTGATCGACCATGCGGGCGAGCGCGGCTTCTGCGCTGGGGGCGACATCCGCATGATCGCCGAGAGCGGGGCGGGGGACGCGTCCGAGGCCAAGGCCTTCTTCCTGGCGGAATACCGGCTGAACCACTTGATGTTCGACTATCCCAAGCCGATCACGGCCATCGTCGATGGGATCGTCATGGGCGGCGGCGTCGGGATCTCGGAGCCGGCCGCCATTCGCATCGCCACGGAGCGGACGACCTACGCCATGCCGGAGACGGGCATCGGCCTATTCCCGGATGTCGGCGGCGGCTGGTTCCTGCCGCGCCTGCCGGGCCAGACCGGCGTCTGGCTGGCGCTGACGGGCGCGCGGTTGAAGGCGGTCGATACGGTGGCGCTGGGGATCCACACCCACTACGTTCCGGCCATCGACATCGAGGGCTTCAAGGAAGCGCTGCTGGCGAACCCGGGGGACCCGCTGGACGAGGCGAACCGCTGGGTCTGCCCAACCGAGCCGGAAGAGGCGCCGCTGACCCCCCATCGCGACGCCATCGACCGGCTGTTCGCCTTCGACACGGTCGAGGAAATTTCTGCGGCGCTGGAGGCCGACGGTTCGGACTGGGCGTTGGCGCAAATGGCGACGTTGAAGACGAAGTCGCCGCAGTCGCTGAAGGTCACGCTGCGCCAGTTGCGCGCCGGCGCCGCCCTGACGTCCTTCGCCGACAATATGGCGGTGGAATACGCCCTGAGCGGTCGGGTGGTGCGGACCCACGACTTCCAGGAAGGGGTGCGGGCCGTGATTGTCGACAAGGATAATGCGCCCCAATGGTCCCCCGCGGACCTGTCAGGCGTTACGGAGGCGACGCTGGACGCGCTGTTCGCGCCGCTGCCGGACAATGAAAAATGGACGCCGCTGCTCTGACAGCGACGCCGACACTGGGAGAGAGACCATGACCAAGATCGCCTTCATCGGCCTAGGCAATATGGGGGGCGGCATGGCCGCCAATCAGGCCAAGGCCGGCCACGCAGTCGCCGCCTTCGATCTGAGCGCCGCAGCGCTGGAGCGGGCGTCTGCGGCGGGCTGCGCGCCCTCGACCTCGGTCGCCGAGGCGGTGCGCGACGCCGAGGTGGTGATCACCATGCTTCCCGCCGGCCCCCATGTGCATAAGGTCTATGCCGAACAGATCATCGGCGCGGCGCCGTCCAGCGCCCTGCTGCTGGACTGTTCGACCATCGACGTGGAGACGGCGCGCAAGGTGGCGGGTCTGGCGCGTGACGCCGGCTACGCCTTTGCCGACGCCCCGGTATCGGGCGGGACGGCGGCGGCCGATGCCGGAACCCTGGCCTTCATGGTCGGTTGCGACGAAATCGACTTCGCGCGCGTCGAAGCGGCGCTGGAACCCATGAGCCGCATCACCATCCGCGCGGGCGACCACGGGGCGGGGCAGGCGGCCAAGATCTGCAACAACATGCTGCTGGGCGTCTCCATGCTGGGCACGTGCGAGGCGATCGCCCTGGCTGAGAAACTGGGTCTGGAGCCGGAGCGTTTCTTCGAGATCGCGTCCAAATCCTCGGGCCAGTGCTGGAGTGTGACCAGCTATTACCCCTGGCCCGGCCCGGTGCCGACGGCGCCGTCGAACCGCGACTATCAGGGCGGCTTCGCCACGGCCATGATGCTGAAGGACCTGAAACTGGCCCAGGAGGCGGCGGCCAAATCGGGCGCCTCCACCCCTCTGGGGGCCCAGGCCGAGGCGATGTACGCGCTGTTCGACGGTCTGGGCCACGGGGGCCGGGACTTTTCCGCCATGCTCCAGATGCTGCGCGGACGGCTGGCGGATCTGGACGCCGGATGATCCGACGCCGCCCCGAGATCGTAAGCCATGGTCTCAATGGGCGGACTTCCTCTATGAGACGCCTCTTCCCCTCCGCACTGGACCGTCCCGCCTCATGATCGCATCGCCGCCCCGGATCGGAGGTCTGGACGTCCAGAGCTGGGGCGATCCCCAGGATCCGGTCGTCCTGCTGATCGGCGCGCCCCAGGGGCTCTCGCCCGATTGGCGGCGGTGGGTGCGGGCCCTGGTCGAGGCCGGGCGGCACGTCCTGCTGGCCGACGCTCTGGAAGCGGGCGACGAAGCGGCCGGCCTGCGCCGCCTGCTGACCGACATCTCGTCGCGGCCCGCCATCCTGTGTTCGGCCCAGACCCTGGCCGCCGTCGTCCCGGCTCTGGTCGTCACCGGCCCGGCCCTGGCCAGTTGCCTGATCGTGGCGGGCGAGGCGCCGGTCGAGGCGACCGCGCCGCTGGACGGCCTGCCGATCCTGACGCTGGATCCCGACGCCCCCGCCGATCCGGGCGAGACGGCCGACGCCGTCATCCTGGCCTTCCTGGAACGCCAGGCCCCGCGCGAGGCCCTGTATTACCAGGCCGGTTCCGATCCCCGCACCCTGCGCGACGCCCTGGGCTGTTTCGCCACCGGGGTGACGGTGGTGACGACCCTGGACGAGGCGGGGCAGCCGGTGGGCCTGACGGCCAACTCCTTCTCCTCGGTGTCGCTCGATCCGCCGCTGATCCTGTTCTGCCTGGCCCGCAGTTCGTCCAATCTGGAGCGGTTCCAGCGGGCGGCGCATTTCGCCATCAATGTGCTGCACATCGGCCAGCAGCCGATGTCGGGCGCCTTCGCCCGGTCCTCGGCCGAACGGTTCGACGGCGTGGCCTGGGAGACCTGGGACACGGGCGCTCCCATCTTGTCCGGGTCGCTGGCCAGTTTCGAATGCGCGACCCATCAGGTGGTCGAGGCCGGGGACCATCTGGTCTTCATCGGCCGGGTCACGCGCGCCCGGTTCGAGCCGCGCCGCGACCCGCTGCTCTATTTCCGGGGCCGCTACCGTCGACTTCACTTCGCCTGATTGCAGCAGGGCGCCCGGTTCACATTGGGCGGTCGGATCGCTATCTCAGAGCCCAAAGCAAGAGGAAACCCGCCATGTCCGCCGATCCCGTCGTCATCGTCTCCTACGCCCGCACGCCGATGGGCGGTTTCCAGGGCGCGCTGTCCGACGCCAAGTCCACCGACCTGGGCGCGACGGCGGTGAAGGCGGCGCTCGAGCGAGCCGGCCTGGACCCCAACAAGGTCGAACAGATCATCATGGGCTGCGTCCTGCCCGCCGGCCTGGGCCAGGCGCCGGCGCGTCAGGCCGGGATGGGCGCGGGCCTGCCGATCTCGACCGAGGCGACCACCATCAACAAGATGTGCGGCTCGGGCATGCAGGCCGCGATGATGGCGCATGACGCCCTGCTGGCCGGTTCGGCCGAGGTGATCGTGGCGGGCGGCATGGAGTCGATGACCAATGCGCCCTATCTGATGCAGAAGCACCGGGGCGGCGCCCGGATCGGCCATGACGTCATTTCCGACAGCATGTATCTGGACGGGCTGGAAGACGCCTATGAGCCCGGCAAGCTGATGGGGCAGTTCGCCGAAGACACGGCCAAGGCCTATCAGTTCACCCGCGAGCAGCAGGACGCCTATGCGACCGAAAGCGCCGGTCGCGCCAAACGCGCCCAGGACAGCGGCGCCTTCGACGCCGAGATCACGCCGGTCGAGGTGAAGACCCGCAAGGGCGTGGTTGTGGTTGATCGCGACGAACAGCCGACCAAGTCCGACCCGTCCAAGATCCCCAATCTGAAGCCCGCCTTCGGCAAGGACGGCACGATCACCGCCGCCTCGGCCGCCTCGATCTCGGACGGCGCCGCCGCCTTGGTCATGATGCGCCAATCGACGGCCCAGGCCCTGGGCCTTACGCCGGTCGCCCGGGTCGTCAGCCAGGCCGCCCACGCCCATGAACCCAGCCTGTTCACCACCGCACCGGTCTTCGCCCTGAAGAAGGCTCTGGCCAAGGCGGGCTGGACCGCCGACGACGTCGATCTGTGGGAGGTCAACGAGGCCTTCGCCATCGTGCCGATGATCGCCATGCAGGAACTGGGCGTCCCCCATGACAAGATCAACGTCAACGGCGGCGCCTGCGCCCTGGGACACCCGCTGGGCGCCTCGGGCGCGCGGGTCCTGACGACCCTGCTGTCGGCGCTCAAGGCGCGCGGCAAGACGCGTGGCATGGCCGCCCTGTGCATCGGCGGTGGCGAGGCCACCGCCATGGGCGTCGAACTGGTTTAGACGTCGACCGCCGCGTCCAGGGCGTTTTCCTGGATGAATTCGCGGCGGGGCTCGACCACGTCGCCCATCAGTTTGGCGAACAGGTCGTTGGCGTCTTCCTCGTGTTCGACCGAGACCTGCAGCAGGGTGCGGGCGTTGGAGTCCAGGGTGGTCTCCCACAGCTGTTCCGGGTTCATTTCGCCCAGACCCTTGTAGCGCTGGATGGCCAGGCCCTTCTTGCCGGCGTCCAGCACGGCGTTCAGCAGGTCCAGCGGCCCGCGGATGGTGGTGGACTTTTCCTTGCGGCGATAGGTGGCCGGAGCGGAGAAGACGCCGTCGAAGGCGGCGGCGCGCTCGGCCAGACGACGCGCGTCCAGCGAACGCAGCAGGGTTTCTTCCAGCACGATGGTTTCCTGCACCGCGCGCCGGGTGCGGGTGAAGACGACCGCGCCCTGTTCGCCCGGCGCGCCGGTCCAGTCGCCGTCGCCTTCTTCGGCATAGAGATTCAGACGCACGGCGGCGGCGGCCGAGGCCTGGGTCATGTCGGCGTTTTCGGCGAACAGGCCGGCCAGGGCCGCCTGTTCGATGGCGAAGGCGGGGGCGCGCTGGCTGAGGCGATCGACGCCGCCCTTGAAGGCCTTGGCCTCGCGCACCAGGGCCTGCAGGTCCAGACCCAGGCGGCGTTCGCCGGTGGACAGGTCCAACTCGGCCTCGGACGAGCCCTCCTCGATCAGATAGGCGTCCATCTCGGCCTGGTCTTTCAGGTAGCGCGACTGCTTGCCCTTGGAGACCTTATAGAGGGGCGGCTGGGCGATATAGACGTGGCCGCGCGTGATCAGCTCCGGCATCTGCCGATAGAAGAAGGTCAGCAGCAGGGTGCGGATGTGGGCGCCGTCGACGTCGGCGTCCGCCATCAGGATGATCTTGTGATAGCGCAGCTTGTCGGCGTTGAAGTCGTCGCGGCCGATGCCGGTGCCGAGCGCCAGGATCAGGGTGCCGATCAGGTCTGACGACAGCATCCGGTCGAACCGCGCCCGCTCGACGTTCAGGATCTTGCCGCGCAGCGGCAGGACGGCCTGGTTCTCGCGGTTGCGCGCCTGTTTGGCCGAGCCGCCGGCGGAATCGCCCTCGACGATGAACAGTTCGGACTTGGCGGGATCCCGCTCCTGGCAGTCGGCCAGCTTGCCCGGCAGGCTGCTGATCTCCAGCGCCGACTTGCGGCGGGTCAGGTCGCGGGCCTTGCGCGCGGCTTCACGCGCGGACGCCGCCTCGATGATCTTGGCGACCACCTGTTTGGCCTCGACCGGGTGTTCTTCGAACCACTGGGCCAGCCCCTCGGAGCACAGGGCCTCGACGGCCGGGCGCACTTCCGACGAGACCAGCTTGTCCTTGGTCTGGCTGCTGAACTTGGGATCCGGCACCTTGACCGACAGGACGCAGGTCAGGCCTTCGCGGGCGTCCTCGCCGGTGACGGAGACCTTCTCCTTCTTGCCGGCGCCCGAGCTCTCGATATAGCCGCCCATGACGCGGGTCAGGCTGGCGCGGAAGGCCGACAGGTGGGTGCCCCCATCCCGCTGGGGGATGTTGTTGGTGAAGCACAGCATGGTCTCGTGGTAGGAGTCGTTCCACCACAGGGCGAGATCCAGCTCGATCCCTTCCTTCTTGCCGCGAATGACGATGACGTCCTTCAGGATCGGCGCCTTGGACTTGTCCAGGTGGCGCACGAAGGCCTCGACCCCGCCCTCGTAGTGCAGGATGGTTTCGGTCGGCTCGGCGCTGCGCTGGTCGGCCAGTTTGATGACCACGCCCGAGTTCAGGAAGGCCAGTTCGCGCAGCCGGTGTTCCAGGGTCTTGAGATCGAAGTCGATGTGGCTGAAGGTCGTGACCGACGGATAGAAGGTGACTTCGGTGCCGCTCAGCGGCTTGCCGGTGTCCTCGCGGATCGGGGCGTCGCCGGTGATCACCAGCGACTTGACCGTGTCGCCGCGCTCGAACCGCATCTGGTGCGCCTTGCCGTCGCGATAGATCTTCAGCTCCAGCCAGTCGGACAGGGCGTTGACCACCGATACGCCCACGCCGTGCAGGCCGCCCGAGACCTTGTAGGAGTTCTGGTCGAACTTACCGCCGGCGTGGAGCTGGGTCATGATGACCTCGGCCGCCGAAACGCCTTCGCCTTCGTGAATTCCGGTCGGAATGCCGCGGCCGTTGTCGGTCACCGTGACCGATCCATCGGCGTTCAGGATGACCTGGACCAGGTCGGCGTGGCCGGCCAGGGCCTCGTCGATGGCGTTGTCCACCACCTCATAGACCATGTGGTGCAGGCCGGAGCCGTCGTCCGTATCGCCGATATACATGCCAGGACGTTTGCGCACCGCGTCCAGGCCTTTGAGAACCTTGATGGAATCGGCGCCGTATTCGGGCATTTCGGCAATCGGATCGGTCATGAAATCTGTAGCTCTGAAGTCCCGACCGGGACGGGGATTGAGCGCCGCGTGGGGCGCTCGAATCGACGACGGGATCGCACCGCATCGAAGCCCGCAACATATAGGAATTTCCGACGAAAAAGCGAGGAATTCCGTGCCGGAATCCTAGTCGCTCTCCAGCGCTCCGCCGGCGACGCGCACGAACTGCGCGCGGCCGTCCAGACCGGCGAACAGGCTGCGTTCGGTGCCGGTCATGAAGGCCTGGAGGTTCAGGGCGACGATCTCGTCGAACAGGGCGACGCGACGGGCTTCGTCCAGGTGGGCGGGGGCCTCGTCCAGCAGCAGGACGGGGCGGGCGGCCCCGGCGGCGTCATGGTGCGCGAGGCGGCTGATCTGGGCCAGGATCAGGTTCAGGACCAGGGCCTTCTGCTCGCCGGACGAGCCCTCGGCGGCGGGCCGGTTCTTCTCGCGGTGCAGGGCGGTCAGGTCGGTGCGGTGCGGGCCGAACAGGGAGCGGCCGGCGGCCCCGTCGCGGGCGCGGGCGCGGGCCAGGCCCTCGCGGATGGCGGCGGCGATCTCGTCTTCTTCGGCCCCATCCTCGGCCATCTGTTCGGCGGGGCCGTCCAGGCCGAGGTCGGCCTGGGGGAAGAGGCGGTCGCTGCGAGCGTCGATGGCGGCCTGGAGGGCGTGCAGGGCGGCGACGCGGGCGAGGGCGGCGCGCGCGCCCGCCTCACCCAGCCGGGCCTCCAGGGCGTCCAGCCAGACGGGGTCGGCCTCGCGCCCGTCCTGTGCGTCGTTCAGCAGCCGCAAGCGTTCGCGCAGGGCTTTCTCATAGGTGGAGACGGCGGCGGCATGGTCGGGATCGGCGGCGAAGACCAGCCGGTCGAAGAATTTCAGCCGCTCGGCCCGGGCGTCGGAGAACAGCCGGTCTTGCTCGGGCGTGGCCCAGACGGGTCGCAGATAGTCCAGCAGCCGCCCCGGCGGGGCCGTCTCGCCGTCGATGCGGACGATGCGCCGCGCCGCGCCCGCCGTCTGGACGCCGGTGCCCAGACGCGTCTCGTCGTCCAGTTCCACCATGACGGCCCAGGGGCGGCCGACCGCCTCGCCGGGCTCGCGCCGCCCCATCTCGGCGGCGGTCGCGCCCCGCAGCCCCTTGCCGGGGGTCAGCAGGCTGACGGCCTCCAGCAGATTGGTCTTTCCCGCTCCGTTCGGGCCGTGAAGCACCACCGGGCCGGAGGCGAGCTCCAGCCGTGCGCTCGCATAGGAGCGGAAGTCGGTGAGGGTGAGGGAGGTGATCAAGGAAGTGACGAGTGGCGAGTGGCGAGTGGCGAGGAAAGCAGGGCGAGGTGTGCTCGCCACTCATCACTCGCCACTCGCCACTCGATCACACGCGCAGCGGCATCAGCACATACTGCACGCCCGGATCGCCGGGATCGAGCACCAGCGTGGGGCTGGCCGGATCGGCGAAGCGGAAGGCGGCGTTTTCGCCGGTGATCTGGCCGGCGACGTCCAGCAGATAGCGGGCGTTGAAGCCGATCTCGAACGGCTCGTCGGAATAGCCGATCTCGACCTCTTCCTCGGCCTGGCCGGCCTCCATGTTGCGGACGGTCAGCTTCACCCGGTCGTTGTCGAAGGCCAGTTTCACCGAACGGCTCTTCTCGGCCGAAATGGTGGCGACCCGGTCCACGGCCTTGGCGAACAGGGCGTTGTCGATGTCGGCCTGTTTGTCATTGCCCTTGGGAATGACGCGCAGATAGTCGGGGAAGGCGCCGTCGATGACCTTGGACGTCAGGGACGCCTCGCCCATCTGGAAGCGGATCTTCTGGGCCGAGACGGTGATCTCGACCGGGCCGGCGGCGTCGTCCAGCAGGCGGCGGACCTGATCCACCGTCTTGCGCGGCACGATGACGCCGGGGCCGCCGGCCGCGCCCTCGGGCGCCGGGGTCTCGGCCAGGGCCAGGCGGTGGCCGTCGGTGGCCACGGCGCGCAGCAGGGCGACGCCGGCCTCGGCCACCGTGTGCAGGTACAGGCCGTTCAGATAATAGCGGGTCTCTTCGGTCGAAACGGCGAACCGGGTCTTGTCGATCAGCCGCGCCAGGTCTTCCTTGGGCATGACATAGGAGGCGCCGGCGCTGTCGGTGGACATGATGGGGAAGTCGCCCGCCGGCAGGACCGGCAGGTTGAAGCGCGACCGCCCGGCCGAAACCACCAGACGGGGATCGTCGCCCGAATAGAGCAGCGACACCTCGGCGCCTTCCGGCAGCTTGCGCACGATTTCGTACAGGGTATGGGCGGGGGCGGTGATCTGGCCCTCGACGTTCACCGTCGCCTCGGCCTCGTCCACCATCTCCATGTCCAGGTCGGTGGCGGCGAAGGCCAGCCGGTCCCGGCCCGCGCTGAGCAGGACGTTGGACAGGATCGGGATGGTGTTTCGGCGTTCGACGACGCTCTGCACATGGCCCAGGGCCTTCAGGAGCGCGGATCGTTCGATGGTCAGTTGCATGTCGTCTCGCCCGGAAGCGGCGACTCAGGCTGGAGCGCCGCGATAGAGGGCCTTGGACACTAGCGGATTGGGCGCAAGGAGCAAGGAAGGCGACGGAAGCCGTTCACAGATTTCTGTTTCTCCCGCCCCCTTCATGGGGGAGGGAGATTTTTCAGCCGCGCAGCTTGCGGGTCAGGGCCTCGACGTCGCGGGCGATCTGGTCGTCCTGGGCCATCAGCTCCTCGATCTTGCGCACGCCGTGCAGGACGGTGGTGTGATCGCGACCGCCGAAGCGACGGCCGATGTCGGGATAGGAGCGGGTCGTGTGCTGCTTGCACAGATACATGGCCATCTGGCGCGGGCGGGCCACCGAACGGGTGCGGCGCTCGCTCAGCAGGTCGGCCTGTTTCAGGTTGAAGTGGTCGGCCACCGTCTTCTGGATCTCGTCCACGGTGATCCGGCGCTCGGGGCCACCGCGCAGGGCGGCGCCCAGCAGGATCGAGGCCTCGTCCACCGAGACGGTCGCCAGACGCGAACCGGCGGCGGCGGCCAGGGTGTTCACGGCGCCCTCAAGCTCGCGCATCGACCCCGGCGTGCGATCCACCAGCTGGGCCAGCACCTCGGGCGCAGCCTCGCCCTGGACGACGCCCAGGGCCGACAGGGCCTTCAGACGGTTCTGGGCCACGGCGATCTTCAGCTCGCGGTCGCCCGCCTCGACCGGGCAGGTCAGGCCGGCGGCCAGGTGGCTGCGCAGGCGCGGCTCGACCTCGGTCAGGGCCATGGGCGCGCGGTCGGCCGAGAAGACGATCCGTTTGCCGTCCTCGATCAGGGCGGTCAGGGTCGACAGCAGTTCTTCCTGGGTCGAGGTCTTGCCGCCGACGAACTGGACGTCGTCCAGCAGCAGCATGTCGGCCGAGCGCAGGCTTTCCTTGAAGGCGGCGGTCGAACGGTCCTGCATCGCCTTGACGAAGGTCGACAGGAAGCGTTCGGCGGTCAGATAGACCACCTTGGCCTCGGGTCGCAGACGCTGGGCCTCCCAGGCGATGGCGTTCAGCAGGTGGGTCTTGCCGTAGCCGTAGGGGCCGCAGAAGAAGACCGGGTTGAAGTGGCCGTCGGCCCAGCTGGCCACCTGTTTGGCGATGGCCAGGGCGAAGGCGTTGCCCTGACCCTCCACGAAGCTGTCGAAGGTCAGGCGGTCCTGAAGGCCGGCGGCGCGCACGGCGCGGGCGCCGTCGGCGATGGGGGGCACGGTCGGGCTGGCGAAGGCCGCCAGACGCGGGGTGGCGTCCAGGACATTGCCCGCGATCACGGCCGAGGCCGGAGGGGCCGAGCCCACCTCGGCGCGGCAGCGCACGTCCAGGCGGCGGTTCAGGCCGTCCAGGCCCAGCCACAGCTCGTTCATGCGACGCAGGGCGTTCTTGCGGACCCAGTCTCGGGCATAGGCGGTGGGGGTGACCAGGATCAGCTGGCCGGAGGAATCCACGCGAACGGCGGAAGGGGCGATGTAGGACGAGAAGGGACCGTCGCCGATCTCGGCGCGCAGGCGCACCGAGGCCTCATTCCAGATGCGATCCGGATCCGTCATGTTCGATCCGTTCACGCCGCCCGCCATCGCCGTCGCACCCCCAACCATTGTTCAGCCACCCGCTTCAAAAAACCATTCCGACCTTCGGCACTTCAGGGCGACGGTTCAGGGACGACTTCTCCTGCCCCGAAAAGCGATGCTTTTCGGGCGGGGCCGAGCTCCTGGACAGACATCTCCCGCCAACGCGAAACTATCGTCCCGCGCCGTCTTCATCCGTGTTGGGATGGAAGTGCGTTAGAGGCCAAAACTTACGCTGCGAGCCGGTTGGGTCAACGCTGATTCGTTGGTCGATTCGCAGTTAAATTGTTTGACTCCGTCAAACGCTAATCCTGCTTGAGAAATTCGCCTTCCAGGCGCCCCGAAGTCCGTATTCCTGCGTAGAGAGGGTTAACGGCCAAACGCAAAACGGCGAAGGAGCATATGCCCCTTCGCCGTTGAAAAGTCTGCAAAATCCCGTAACGGAACAGCGACAGCCGTTCCGTGTCCGGGAAATCCATAAAGGATTTAGGCGGCCGACAGCTTCTTCAGCTGGGCGGCCAGACGCGACACCTTGCGCGAGCCGGTGTTCTTGTGAACGACGCCCTTGGAGACGGCGCGCATCAGCTCGGATTGGGCTTCCACGAAGGCGGTCTTGGCGGCCGTGGCGTCGCCGCCGGCCAGAGCTTCTTGGAACTTGCGCAGATAGGTGCGGACGCGCGAGCGGCGCGCCTTGTTCACTTCGGTCCGCGCTTCGATCTTGCGGATCGCCTTGCGGGCGCCGGGGTTGTTAGCCATTTCAAACCTTCGAACGGAAAACGCCGCGGAGCACACGTCCACGGCGCGGAAATCTCAAGAGGGCGGGCCTATAGCCGAAAGCCCGGGGGTGGTCAACGCGCAGTTCCGACAAAGGTCAGGTGAGGTGCAACCCGCACCGGGTCGATAAACCTTATTCAACCAAAACATGGCAGCTTCCAATCAGATCGGAAGCCGTATGCCTAAAAAAGCCGCAGCCTTTGCCCTCGCCCTCGTCCTGTCGGCGTTTTTCGTACAGGACGTCTCAGCTCAGCCTGCGGCGCAATCGCGGACGCCCCTTCAACTGGCAGAGGCTGTCGAACGGAGGGCCGGGACGACGGATTTCAGGGCGCTCGAGGCGTTCGGCCGCGAGGCGATACGCCGTAACGACCGCGAAGGTCTGCAACGCCTCTATCATGTCGCCTGGATATTTCTGAACCAGGGCGAGTTCGACACGGCCAGGATCTGGAACGACCGGCTCATGGAAGGCGCGCGTCACCAGGGCTCCCACCGCTACATCCAGATCGCCCGGCTGAACGCCCTGGCCCTGCGGTACGACGAGGGCGAGACGGCCGCCGCCGACGAGATGCGCCGGCTCGCGTCGATGGAGCCCGACTGGTTCGCGCGCACGCACGCCACCCGACTGTGGGCGCTGGCCCTGATGGATCGCGATCAGATCGGCGAAGGGCTGAAGCTGCTGACCGACGCCGACGCCTTGATCCCCGAGGGCGACGCCTATGCGCGGATTGCGCAGGCCGGCCTGTGGGAAATGACCGGCATCGGCCTGATGAGGCTGAACGACATCGATGGGGCCACCGCCGCCTTCGGGCGGTTCGAGATCGACTTGGCCAATCCGGACTATCCCCGGCCGGACTTCGACGCCGTCTACAATCTGGCCCGGCTATCGACCCAATTGGGCGATGTCGAACAGGCGAAGCGCCTGTATCAGGTTCATCACCGGCTGACGCTGCGCGCAGGCCTGCCCAGCCTGGGGGTCTATGACGCCCGCCTGTGCGCCATGGTGGCCCAGGCCGCAGAGGCGCCGCAGGACGTGCTGCGATGTCTGGCGCCCTATGGCGAGAACCTGGGGGACGCCTCCTTCCTGTCGACGCAATTGCTGCCGGCTCGCGCCATCGCCCGCGCCCAGACCGGACAGATCGAGTCCGCGCGGCGCGACCTTGCGCAAATCCGCCGTCGCATCACCGTAGACCGCTACCGAGAGGAAGCGCGGCTGGAGGTGGCGCATGTCGAGGCCGAGATCCTGTTCGCCGAGGGCCGGGCTGCGGAAGCCTACGTCAAGCTTCGCGCCTACAACAGCGCCGAGCGCGTCGCCGAAGCCCGCGTCTTCAGCGGAGGGATCCGCCAGGTCACCGGCGACATGCAGCACAAGCTGACCGAACGTCGCGCCCAGTTGGAGACCGCGCGCTCGAACACAAGATTGCAGGGCTTGATCCTGACCATCGCCGCAATCTTCATCCTGTCGGCCTTGGCCGCCCTGTTGTGGATGGGAAGCCAGGCCCGGGATCTGCGCATCGCCCGTCGCCGCGCGGAAGAAGCCAGCCGGTCCAAGTCGGAATTCCTGGCGAATATGAGCCACGAGATCCGCACGCCCCTGAACGGGGTCGTGGCCATGGCCGACGCCTTGTCGCGCGCCGGGCTGGAGCCGCGTGAACGCGAGATGGTCGAAGTGATCCGGTCCTCGGCCGTGACCCTGGAACGGCTGCTGTCCGACATTCTGGACACGTCCAAGATCGAGGCGGGCCAGATCGTTCTGGAACGGTCGGTCTTTGATCTGGGCGACACGGTGCGCGGCGCGGCGGCCCTCTACCGGCCGCGCGCCGATGAAAAGGGCGTCGCCCTGCGGGTTGAGGTCGAGCCGACCATCGAAGGCGCCGTCGAAGGCGACGTGGTCCGGGTGCGCCAGGTCCTGTCGAACCTGATCTCCAACGCCTTGAAGTTCACCGAAACGGGATCCGTCGTCGTCGCCGCCGTCGCCGTGGATGAAGATCGGGTCCGGTTCACGGTGAGCGACACCGGCTGCGGCTTTGATGCGGGCCAGAAGGGGCGGATCTTCAATCGCTTCCAGCAGGCCGACGGCTCCATTACCCGCCGGTTCGGCGGCACGGGCCTGGGCCTGGCCATTTCGCGAGACCTGGTCGCGCTGATGGGCGGCGTGCTGGATTGCGACGGCCGGCCGGACGAGGGCGCCGACTTCTGGTTCGAAATCCCACTGACCAGGGCGGGGGGCGTCCAGTCGCCATCCGCGCCCTTCGGACCGAGCGACGCCGGCGAGACTGACGCGCGCGCCTTCCCTGCACGGATACTGCTGGCCGACGATCATCCGGCGAACCGCAAGGTCGTCGAGATCATGCTGGCCGACATGCCGACCGAACTGGTGGCGGTCGAGGACGGGCGGCAGGCCGTGGAGGCTTTCCGAAAGGGCGGCTTCGACATGGTGCTGATGGACATGCAGATGCCGGTGATGGACGGCCTCACGGCCACCGCCGCCATTCGCGCCCTGGAGGCCGGGGAGAACCGCGCGCGCACGCCGATCATCATGCTGACCGCCAACGCCCTGCCCGACCATGTGGAAGCGGGGCGGGTCGCGGGCGCGGACGGCCATCTGTCCAAGCCGATCACCCTGGTCGGCCTGCTCGACGGCGTGGCGGCGGCCCTGGCTGCGGCTGAACGGCGGGAAAACCCCGTCGCTGCTTGAGGGGGGCTGCTTGAGGGGGCGCCGCTTGAGGGTCAGGCGCGGAAGTCGGCGGGTTTCAGTCCGTGGCGCTGCAGCTTGTCGTACAGGGTCTTGCGCGGAATTCGCATCTCCTCCAGCACCGAGACGATGTCGCCCCTATGGGTCTGCAGCGCGCCGCGCAGCAGTTCGCCCTCGAAACGATGCATCCGGTCCGGCAGGCTCAGATCGGCCTCGGCGCCGCCGGACCCCTCGTCCAAGCCCAGGACGACGCGTTCGGCGAAATGGGCCAGTTCGCGGATATTGCCGGGCCAGTCCTCTTCCAGCAGACGACGGCGGACGCCGTCGGTCACGCTCGGCGGCTCGACGCCGTGGCGGTCTGCGGCGCGACGCAGGAAATGGGCGAACAGCAGGGGGATGTCCTCGCGCCGCTCGCGCAGCGGCGGCACGCGCAGCCGCACCACGTTCAGGCGATAATAGAGATCTTCGCGGAAATCGCCGCGCCGCGCCGCCTCGCTGAGGTCGATCTTGGCCGAGGCGAGGATGCGCAGGTCCAGCACCCGGGGCTCATTGGCGCCGATCGGATGGATCTCCCGCTCCTCCAGCACCCGCAGCATCTTGACCTGGACCGCCAGGGGCATGCTCTCGACCTCGTCGAGAAACAGCGAGCCGTTGTGGGCGCGCTCCACATGTCCCACCCGTCGCCGCATGGCCCCGGCGAAGGCGCCCAGTTCATGCCCGAACAGTTCGCTCTCGATCAGGCCGTCGGGCAGGGCGCCGCAGTTGACGGCGACGAAGGGCGCCAGCCGGCGCCGGCCTCCATTGTGCAGGGCGCGCGCGACCGCCTCCTTGCCGACCCCGGTCTCGCCTTCGATCAGCACGTCCATTCGGGCGTCGGCGATCTGGGCGATGGTGGCCCGCAGCGCCGTGATGGCGCGCGACGATCCGGCCAGCGGCAGTTCGTGCCCGCCTTCGGCGGCCATGGCGACCAGGCGGCGGTTCTCCAGCACCAGACTGCGCTTCTCCAGCGCCCGGTTCAGGCTGTCCTGCAGCCGCTCGAACGGAAAGGGCTTGGCGACGAAGTCATAGGCGCCGTCGTGCATGGCGGCCACGGCGTCGGCGATGTCGCCGTGGCCGGTGATCATGATGACCGGCAGACTCGGGTCCAGGGCCTGCAGCCGCGTCAGCAACTGGCGGCCGTCCATGCCCGGCATCCTCAGGTCGGTCACGACCACGCCCGGGAAGTCTGCGTCCAGCGCCTTCAGGGCGGGCTCGGCCGCCGTGAAGGCGCGCACCTCCAGTCCTTCAAGCGTCAGGCGTTCAACCAAGGCCTGGCGAAAGTCGGCGTCGTCCTCGATCAGGGCGACGGTCTGCGGCAGGGGCGGGCGCATCAGGCGGCCTTCAGGACGGCGACGAAGGTCGCGCCCCGTTCGGCGGGGACCAGATCCAACTCGCCCCCGAAACTGGCGACGATGTCGCGGCAGATGACCAGCCCCAGGCCCAGGCCGTTGGCGCGGGTGGTGACGAAGGGCGTGAACAGCTGGCGCGCCACATCGGGCGCCACGCCGGGCCCGTTGTCGGCGAAGATCAGCCGCACCCGCTCGCCGTCGCGCGCCACGGTCAGGGTCAGGCGGGCGTCGGTCTGACCTTCCATGGCCTCGGCGGCGTTCTTGATCAGATTGACGATGACCTGTTCCAGCCGGAACTGGTCGGCGCGGACCTGCACGTCGCCGTCGCCGATCCGCTCCAGTCTGACCCCGCGTTCCTCCACCCGCCCGCGCGTCAGTTCCAGCCCGCCCTGGATGGCGTCCTCCAGCCGGATGGCGTCGATGGTCGGCGTGGCCTTGCGTGAGAACAGCCGCAGGTCCTGGGTGATGGCGCCGATCCGTTTGGTCAGACCGCCGATGCGCTGAAGCACGTCTCCGACCTTGTCGGGCTGGTCGCGGCTCAGCAACAGTTTCGCGGTCTCTGCATAGGTCCGGATGGCGGCGACGGGCTGGTTGATCTCGTGCGCCACGCTGGCGACGATCTGGCCCAGGGCGGCCAGCTTGCTGGCCTGCACCAGTTCGTCGCGCAGCAGCTCCCGCGCGGCCTCGGCGCGGCGGCGCTCCTCGATCTGGCGGTTCAGGGCCAGATTGGCGTCGTGCAGTTCGCGCGTGCGTTCGTGGATGCGGCGCTCCAGCTCCAGCCGGCCTTCTTCCTCCGCCTGAGCCTTGGCGCGGGCCAGATGACGCCGGCGCAGCAGCACGGCCACGCCCAGGGCCAGAAGGCTGGTGATCAACAGGGCCAGGCCGCGCGCCCCCGCCACCGCCGCCCCGATCACCCCCCGTTCGGGCGTCAGCAGATGCAGGGTCCAGCCGGGCGCGGCCGTATCCGTCTCCGAATGCACCCATGTCTGCGGACGGCCCTCGCCGACGGCCGTCCGCACCAGCCGGGGCCGGTCGCCGTTCGGCGTCCGGAAGGGCATGGGGGACAGGGCGCCGGGGTGGAGGGTGAGGTCGGTCAGGCTGAGGCGACGCCGTCGCTCGTCCATCGGTTCGGTCGTGCGGAAGCGCCATTCCGGGATGCTGGTGACCAGGACGACGCCGCCGGGATCCGCCACCCAGGCGGGCTCGCCCGAGCCGCGCCATTCGGCCTCCAGGTCGTCGAACTCGACCTTCAGCACAACCACGCCCAGGGGCGCGCCGTCCGCTGAGTCCACGCGGCGCGACAGATAGAGGCCGGGTCTGCCGCTGCGGGTGCCCAGGGCGTAGAACTCGCCTTCGGCGTCGCGCATCGCATTGATGAAATAGGGCCGGAACTCGTAGCGCGAACCGACGAAACTGGTCGAGGCCCGCCAGTTGCTGGACGCCAGGGTCAGGCCCCGCGCGTCCAGCACATAGATGACGGCGGCGCGGGTCTGGGTCGCCAGCCGCTCCAGCTTGCGGTCCACCCCGTTCACGGCCTGGGCGCTGGGCGTGGTCAGCAGGTCGGCCACATCGGGATCGCCGGCCAGGACGATGGGGATGGCGCGCTGCTTGTCCAGTTCGCTGCGCAGCACTGCAGCGTGCAGGGCGGCGCCGGCCGTCGCCTGGCGTTCCAGTTCGCCGGTCGCATCACGCCGCGCGGCCTCGCCCGCGACGCCCGCCAGCACGGCGCTCGCCGCCAGCCAGCCAAGCGTCAGCAGGACCCAGGGCTGTCGAGCGATACTCGAAAGTCCTTCGATAGTCAGGGGCGGCGATGAACGAGTCATACGCCTATCTGTGCGACATTTCGCACGACTAGGCCATCACCTTGTGCGTCCAGCCGCACTGTCGATCCCGATTCTCGACGTATCGTGGGAAGATTATGCTGAGAAAACAGTTTTCTAGACTGTCTTTCGAAGGGGTTTGGAAGCGGCTTCACCCTGCCGGACACTGGACCTCGGAGCCTCGCCGCAGACGTGGGGCCCGTCGAGGAAACCGCGGGATGGTCCCGCAGTGACAGGAGCCTTCCGTGATCGCGCTTCCCTCCACCGCAGAACCGGCCGTGCGTCGGCCCTTTTACCGGCATCTGTATTTCCAGGTTCTGACCGCCATCGTGGCCGGTGCGATCATCGGCCATTTCTGGCCCAGCTTCGGCGAAAGCCTCAAGCCGCTGGGCGACGCCTTCATCAAGCTGGTGAAGATGATCATCGCCCCGGTCATCTTCCTGACCATCGTCACCGGCGTCGCCGGCATGAGCGACCTCGGCCGCGTGGGGCGCGTGGCGGCCAAGGCCTTCGCCTATTTCCTGACCTTCTCGACCCTGGCCCTGATCGTCGGCCTGATCATCGCCAACCTGGTCCAGCCGGGACGCGGCCTGAACATCGATCCGGCCACCCTGGATGTCGGCGCCGTCGCCAAATATTCGGAACAGGCGCATGAGACGACCATCACCGGCTTCCTGATGGGCATCATCCCGGACACGATGGTTTCCGCCTTCTCCGAGGGCAATATCCTTCAGGTGCTGTTCGTCTCGGTCCTGTTCGGCCTGGCCCTGGCCCTGGTCGGCGATGTGGGCAAGCCGGTGCTGAGCTTCCTGGAATCGATCAGCCACGCCTTCTTCAAGCTGGTGGCCATCCTGATGAAGGCCGCGCCCATCGGGGCCTTCGGCGCCTTCGCCTTCACCATCGGCAAATATGGGATCGGCTCCATCGCCAATCTGGCCGCGCTGGTCGCCACCTTCTACCTCACCGCCGTCATCTTCGTGGTCGGCGTCCTGGGCCTGGTCGCCTGGGCCAACGGCTTCAACATTCTGAAGCTGATCCGCTATCTGAAGGAGGAACTGCTGCTGGTCCTGGGCACCTCCTCGTCGGAAGCCGCCCTGCCGTCGTTGCTCAGCAAGATGGAACGCGCCGGCGCCTCCAAGTCGGTCGTCGGCCTGGTCGTCCCGACCGGCTATTCGTTCAATCTGGACGGCACCAACATCTACATGACCATGGCGGCCCTGTTCATCGCCCAGGCCCTGAACATCGAGCTGACCCTGCAGCAACAGATCCTGCTTCTGCTGGTCGCCATGCTGTCCTCCAAGGGGGCGGCCGGCATCACCGGCGCCGGATTCATCACCCTGGCGGCGACCCTGTCGGTGGTTCCTACCGTTCCGGTCGCGGGCATGGCGCTGATCCTGGGCATCGACCGGTTCATGAGCGAGTGCCGGGCCCTGACCAACTTCATCGGCAACGCCGTGGCCACCATCGTCGTCGCCCGATGGGAGGGCGAACTGGACCGGGACGCCTTGCACGCGGCCTTGAACGGTCCGTCGCAGCCGATCGCGGCCCAGCCCGATCCGGCGGCCGGCCCCGGCGACAAAGAGCTGGTCACCGCCGACTGAGTTCCTTCCTGCATCCGGCGCTTGCCCAACGCTGATACGCATTTCTGCTTATAGCCATTTGGGCCTTCCTTAACAGTCGCACCCTATGAGCGTTATTCATGATTATTCACCGCTCCCTCGCAGCGGGTGTCGGCCTCGCCGCGCTCGCCACATCCGCCTTCGCCCAGTCGTCAACGCCGACGGCGGAAGAAATCGCCGCCCTGCGCGCCCAGGTGCAGGCCCTGTCCGCGCGCCTCGAACAGCTTGAGGCCCAGTCGCAGGTCCAGGCTCAGACGGCCGCCGCCGCGCCCGCTGCCGCGGGAACGCCGCCGCCGGTCGCCGCCGCCGCGCCGCGCCCGGTCGTCCAGGCCGCCAGCGCGCCCTCCAGCGTCGACTGGTCGAGCGGCCTTCCCGAACTGCGCAGCCCGGACGGCGGCTTCACCTTCAAGCCGCGCATCCGCGTCACGGCCGACCTGTCCAACACCTTCGGTTCGGACTTCGACGGCCGCAACCTGACCACCACCGAACTGCGCGGCCTGCGCCTGGGCGCCCAGGGCAAGACCCCCGGGGGCTTCAGCTACTGGATCGAAGGCGACATCGCCGACAATGCGATGAGCGTCGCCAACGCCTTCATCGCCTATAGCCGCAAAGTGGGCGGCCGCGATCTTGAGGTGTCCGTCGGCCAACGTCTGAACGATCGCTGTTTCGAATGCGGCACGGCCGAGGATGTGGTTCCGTTCCTGGAGCGCAGCATGGCGATCTCGACGGTGGGGCCGGAGCGCGGCTCCTACGGCGTCGGCGTGACCTCCAAGCTGATCGGCAGCGTCTGGCACGCCTCGTTGTCATTGACCGGCGACGCGATCAGCAGCGGCACGACGAATGACTCCGTCACCCTGATGGGCCGCACCCACTGGTCGCCCTTCAAGACCGACGACGGCTTCCTGCACATCGGCGGCTGGGGCTTTATCGAGGATCTGACGCCGAATGCATCGGTGGGTTCGCGCAGCCTGGTGGTCTCGTCGCGCGGTAACGACAATCTGCGTCTCTCGGCCGGAACCTATGCCGATCCGAAGGGCAGCAAGGGCCTGGGGCTGGAGCTGGGCGGGGTGCATCGCTCGGGCTGGCTGATGGCCGAAGGCGGCCGGCGTGTGCTGGAGACCGCCGCGCGGGACTTCGACCAGGACGGCTATAGCATTTCGGCGGGCTTCTTCATCACCGGCGAGAAGCCGCCCCTTTCGCCCCGTACCGGCACCTGGGCGCGTCCCAAGGTGCTGAAGCCGCTGGGCGTCGATGGTTACGGCGCGGTCGAAATCGTCGGCCGCTATGACACCGCCGACTACAGCGACAACCCGACCGGGGGGGAAGCCGACACCTGGCTGTTGGGCGTCAACTGGTATCCGACGAACAACACCCGCGTCTCCACCCACTGGAGCGCCTGGTCGGTCGATAACCGCACCGGGACCTTCGTCGGCGACGACAGCGGCAACACCGCCACCGTCCGCGTCCAGACCGCCTTCTAGACCTGAAACCCGCCCGGAACGGTCCGCCGTTCCGGGCTTGCGCTCCAAAGCCGCCGAGATGATCGCATGAACCCGAAGAACATCCCGATGCAGCGGAAACTGGCGATCGCCTTCGCCCTTCTGCTGACCGTAGCGGCCGCCATGATCGGGGCGGTCTTTTTCCAGCTGTCGGAGATGAAGACAGCGGCCGAACTGAACGCCGAGAGCAAGTCGATCATCGACCACACCCATGTGGCCGAGAAGGGCGTCATTCGCCTGAACTCACAGATGCGCGGCGTGCTGTTGACCGGAAACGCCGACTATCTCGAAGTCTACCGCAAGGGCTGGGAACAGTTCGAAGCCTCGGTCGCCGCTCTGGGCGCCGCCAACCTGACGCCGGAAGAGCAGGCGCTGGTTGAGAAGGCCAAGACCAGCGCGGCCGCCTGGCGCACCGAGTTCGGCACGCCGCTGACTGAGGCGGCGCTGGACCCTTCGCGTATCGAGGCCGCGCGCCGCGTGGTGATCGATTCCGGCGATCGGGTGCGCGTCACCCACATCACCAAGGCCGTCACCGAAATCCGCGATATGGAGATCGAGCGGATGAACGTGCGCGACGCCGAACAGGCGTCGGCGATCACCGCCTCCTTCATCGCCCTGGCGGTCGGGGGGCTGATCCTGGTCGCCGCCGCCGTCTTCCTGGGCGTGCAACTGTCCATCCTGATGGTCGCGCCCGTCCGCCGCATGACCGGCGCCATGTCGGTCATGGCCAACGGCAAGCTGGACGTCGCCATCCCCGACACCGACCGCAAGGACGAGGTCGGCGCCATGGCCCAGGCCATGCAGATCTTCCGCGACAACAGCCTGCGCGCCAAGGCGCTGGAGCTCGAAACGGAAACGATGCGCGACGAGTCGGAAGTCGAGCGTCGGCGCCGCGAAGCCGCCGCCGCGCAGGAAGCGGCCGAGAATGCGGTCGTGATCGAAAGCCTGGGCAAGGGGCTGTCCGCCCTGGCGGACGGCGATCTGGTCTATCGCATCGACGCGCCCTTCCCGGCGCGCAGCGAAGTCCTGAAAACCGATTTCAACCGTTCGATCTCCCGTCTGGAAGAGACGGTCACCGGCGTGCTCGGGTCGGTCCGCGGCATCGACTCCGGCGCCGGCGAGATCAGCCAGGCCTCCGACGACCTGTCGCGCCGCACCGAACAACAGGCCGCCAGCCTGGAGGAAACCGCCGCGGCCCTGGATGAGATCACGGTCACGGTCCGCAAGACCGCCGAGGGCGCCACCCAGGCCGCCACGGTCACCAGCGGCGCCCGCCAGAGCGCCCAGGCCTCGGGCGCGGTCGTGATGAACGCCGTCCAGGCCATGCAGAAGATCGAGGACGGCTCACGCCAGATCAGCCAGATCGTCGGCGTGATCGACGAGATCGCCTTCCAGACCAACCTCCTGGCCCTGAACGCCGGGGTCGAGGCGGCGCGGGCCGGCGAGAGCGGACGCGGCTTCGCGGTGGTCGCCTCTGAAGTGCGGGCCCTGGCCCAGCGCTCGGCCGAGGCCGCCAAGGAGATCAAGACCCTGATCAACAGTTCGGGCGCCGAGGTCGAGAACGGCGTGCGCCTGGTCAGCGAGGCCGGTTCGGCCCTGCAGGCCATCGCGTCCCAGGTCAACGACATCAGCAATCTGGTGGTCGAGATCGCCGCCTCCGCCAAGGAGCAGGCGACCGGCCTTCACGAGATCAATGTCGCCGTCAACCAGATGGACCAGGTCACTCAGCAAAATGCTGCGATGGTCGAACAGGCGACGGCGGCCAGCAACGCCCTGCGCCAGGAGACCGCCGAACTGTCGGCCCAGGTGTCCTTCTTCCAGGTCTCGGGCGGAAAGCCGGTCTCAGCCGCGCCCGCAGCCCCGTCCGCGCGCTCTGCGCCCCGCCCGTCCCCTCGCGCGGAACAGCGCGTGGTCAAGGTCGCCAACGGCCGCGACATGACGGTCGGTTCGAACGACGACGGCTGGGAAGAATTCTGATCAGAAGGGGGCGGGACCAAGGTTCCGCCCCGCCCTGTCATCGGACGTGCAAGACCCGAGTCCAACCCTGTTGAACGCGCCGCCGATCCGTTTCCGTCGCACAAGTTCAGGCTGTGTGGGGTGCATGCAACGCTTTCCAAAACGTCATGAATTCCGCCGCTTTCCAGCCATGTTTTTCGCGCCCAAGGGCCTGAAATCTACATTCTGGAACACGGTTTTCATGACTCCGACCGCGCTCATGCTGCTCGCACTCGCTCCGACCGCCAGCGCCGCCGATATCCAGCCTTTGCAGCAGGAAGAGGTGACGACGGTCCTGCCCGACATCGAGGTGACGGCCGCCAAGCGCGGCGTGGCCCTGGGCGGACAGGAACCGATCGTCTCGTATGACGCCGCCCAGATCCAGGCCTTCGGCGCCACCAATATCGGCGAACTGGTGACCCTGCTGGAGGCCCAGACCCGCAGCGCGCGCGGCGGGTCCCCGGTCTTCCTGGTCAACGGCCGTCGCATCTCCGGCTTCCGTGAAATCCGCGGCATTCCGCCCGAGGCCATCGAGCGGTTCGACGTCCTGCCGGAAGAGACGGCCCTGTCCTACGGCTACAGCGCCAACCAGCGCGTCGTGAACATCGTGCTGAAGGCCGACTTCCGCTCGCTGACCGCCTCGGTCAACGTCAGCCGGTCGGACCAGGGCGGCCGGACGACGACGGCAAGCGAGAACAACCTTCTCAAGATCGCCGGGGCCGACCGCTGGTCGCTGGACATCAACGGCGAGAGCAGCAACGCCCTGTACGAGACCGAACGCAATATCGACCGCACCGACTCGAACAGGGTCGACTCGGCGGGCGACAACGGCGAGCGGAACGCCTATCGCACCCTGCTGCCGCGCGCGGCCGAGGCGTCGGTCGCGGGGACCTACAAGCACGACCTGAACGACAAGGTCGGCATGACCCTGAGCGGCAGCTTGGAGGACAGCAGCAGCCGCAGCTACTCGGGTCTGCCCAGCTTCAGTCTGAGCCTGCCGGCCGGCAATCCCTGGTCGCCCGGCGGGGCGGCGGCCGATCTGTATCGCTACGTCGGCCTGCCGGACGCCCTGCAGCGCCAGACCAATACGCGCGCTGCGGAACTGGGCACGGTGTTCGACGGCTACCTCGGGGACTGGCGCTGGACCGCCACGGGCGAATACAGCCGCACCGAGACGGACACCACCACCGGACGCGGCGTCAGCGCCGCCGCCCTGCAGGCCGCGATCACGGCGGGCGACACGACCGTGAACCCGTTCGGCGACCTGACCGGCGCGGTGACGACGTCCGCCCGCGACACCGCCAATTCGATCTCCCAGTCGGCGGAAGCCGAACTGGTGCTGAACGGCACGGCCTGGGAACTGCCGGCCGGTGGCGTCACCACGACCTTCAAGGTCGAAGGCGAACATCAGTCCCTGGATTCCGAAAGCGTCCGTTCAGGCGTGACGACCGACCGGTCCCAGGCGCGCGACCTGGGCAGCCTGCAGGCCAATTTCGATCTTCCGATCTCCAGCGTCGATCGCGGCGTCCTGCCCAGGATCGGCGATCTGTCGGCCAATATGAACCTGGCCTATCAGGAACTGTCGGACTTCGGCGGCGTCTCGACGCTGGGCGGTGGTCTGAACTGGTCGCCGGTCGCCCGACTGTCCCTGTCGGCCAACTATTCGGACGAGGACAAGGCTCCGACGATCCAGCAACTGAACGATCCCACCATCTCGACGCCGAACACCGCCGTCTTCGACTATTCGACCGGCCAGACCGTCCAGGTCGTCCAGATCACCGGCGGCGATCCGAACCTGAAGGCGGAGAACCGTCGAATCCTGAAGCTGGGCGTCAACTGGCAGCCGCTTTCGGCCACCGATCTGCGCCTGAATCTCGCCTATACCCGCACCGAGGTCGAGGATGAGATTTCCGGCTTCCCCGCCATCACCCCCGACCTCGAAGCCGCCCTGCCGGAGCGGTTCACCCGCGCGGCGCCCGAACCCGGCGCCGATCCGAATGTGCCTGGCGCCCTGCTGTCCATCGACGCCCGTCCGCTGAACTTCGCCAGCCGCGAGCAGCAGGACGTCCAGTGGGGCTTCAACTTCTCCAAGCCCTTCGGCAAGCCCAATCCGGCCATGATGGGTCAGAGGCCGGGCGGCCCGGGCGGCCGGCCCCCCGGGGGGGCGATGCGTATGGGCGGCGGGCCGGGCGGTCCTGGCGGCGGGCGGCTGCGCGGCTCCGCCGCCCCCGGCATGCAACCCGGCCAGGGCATGTTCAACTTCTCCCTGACGCACACCTGGCGCGTCCAGGACGAGGTGGTGATCCGCGACGGCCTGGCGCCCCTGAACCTGTTGGACGGGGATTCCATCTCCGGCTCGGGCGGCCAGTCGCGTCACGAGGTCCAGGTGCAGACCGGCCTGTTCAAGAACGGCTTCGGCGCCTTCGTCAACGCCAACTGGCGGTCGGGCACGACGGTCGAGGGCGACACCGCAGGGTCGGCCGATCTGGACTTCTCGGACCGCACGACGGTCAACCTGTTCGCCTTCGCCGATCTGACCCAGCGCACCGCCTGGGTCGAACGTTTTCCCTTCCTGAAGGGATCACGTGTCGGTCTGGGGGTGCAGAATATCTTCGACGACCGAACGTCCGTCACCAGCAGCGACGGGGCGACGCCGGTCAATTATCAGCGCGACTACCTGGACCCGCAGGGGCGGGTGTTCCGGATTAACCTGCGCAAGATCCTGTACTGATCCGAGGGGCAGGGCGGGGCTCGCGCCGTTCCGCCCTGTCGGCCCTCCGACCTGTCAGGGCCAGACCACCGCCAGGGCGATCAGGGCGGCGATGGCGACGAAGGCCAGGGGAAAGAACAGATGGTCGGACATGGCGACAGCCTAGCGGCCGCCCCGGGCCGCCACAAGCCGAGCGCGCGGCGCCTGGGCTGTGCGTTGCAACACGGCGGGGCGCGCAAGCCTTGACCGGCTCATGACTGCGGCTTACCCGGACAGACTGTTTTGCCGAGGACTGATCGAATGCCGCGCCTGATCCTGCTCCGCCATGGCCAGAGCCAGTGGAACCTTGAAAACCGTTTCACCGGCTGGGTCGATGTCGATCTGACGGCGGAAGGCGAGGCCCAGGCGCGTCGCGGCGGCGAACTGATCGCCGAGGCCGGGTTCACCCCTGCGGTCATGTTCACCTCGGTTTTGACGCGCGCCAAGCGCACCGGCGCCCTGGCCCTGCAGTCGGCGGGTCTGACCGATATCCCGGTGATCGAGGACTGGCGCCTGAACGAGCGCCACTACGGCGGTCTGACCGGGCTGAACAAGGCTGAGACGGCCGAGAAGCACGGCGAGGATCAGGTCAAGATCTGGCGCCGCAGCTATGACGTGCCGCCGCCCCCGCTGGCGCCGGGCGGCGAATTCGATTTCAACGCCGACCCCCGCTACGCCGACAAGCCCATCCCGGACACCGAAAGCCTGAAGACCACGCTGGAGCGGGTCGAACCCTATTGGAACGCCGAGATCGCCCCGCGCCTGAAGGCGGGCGAGGACGTGCTGATCGCCGCCCACGGCAACTCCCTGCGGGCCATCGTCAAACTCCTGTTCGCCGTACCGGACGACAAGATCGTGGGCGTGGAGATCCCGACGGGCAATCCGCTGGAGATCGATCTGGACGCCGATCTGAAGCCGACCGCCGCCCGCTATCTCGACGCCGCCCGCGCCGAAGAGCTGCCGACCGTCGCATGAGCTGGACCGACGCCGACCGCGCCTTCATGGCCCAGGCCATCGATCTGGCCACCGCCCGCATGGGCGAGACCTGGCCGAATCCGGCCGTGGGCTGCGTCATCGTCAAGGACGGTCGGATCATCGCCCAGGCCGCCACGGCCCCGGGCGGGCGTCCCCATGCCGAGGAACAGGCCGTGCCGGCCGCCGGGGCCGAGATCGAAGGCGCGACCGTCTATGTCACGCTGGAGCCCTGCGGCGCCCGGTCGTCGGGCCGCCAATCCTGCGCCCATTTCCTGACCGAGGCGGGGGTGGAGCGGGTCGTCATCGCCTGTCTGGACCCCTCGCCCTTCGCCGCCGGGCGCGGCACCGAACGTCTGCGCGCGAAGGGTCTGACGGTCGAGACCGGCCTGATGTGCGACGAGGGCGCGACCCTGTGCGAGGGCTTCCTGCACCGGTTGGAGACGGGGCGGCCCATGGTGCGGATCAGCACGGACGGCGTGGGCTTTGACGGTCGGTTCGTCGCTGCGGCCAAGGCCGATCTGGTGACTGAGCTGAAGCGGCTGGGCGAGGCGGGCTACACCCGCCTTTGGACCTCTGCGGGAGATCTGGCCGACGCCCTTCGCGAACAGGGTCTGCTGACCGAGTGACAACCGCCTGTTGCGCAAGGCTTTCTTAAGCCGGTTGCGGTTAATCTGGCTGAATGGTCCAGGCTGCTGAACCCCTTGTACGCAAGCGCCTCACCCAGGCGGAGCTGGACCTCGTCTGCGCCCGGCACGACCGTCTGTTCCAGGCCCGCCCCGGCGGCGCCCGCGCGGTCTTCGCCTGGCTCGACATCTCCTTTCTGAGCCTGAAGGGGCGCAACCTGGCCGACGCCGACTTCGCCGCCGCCTGTCTTGAGGGGTGCGACCTGACCGGGGCCAAGCTGGACAACGCCATCTTCTTCGGCGCGGACATGCAGGACGCCGTCCTGGCTGACGCCAGCCTGCGTCGCGCCGACCTGCGCGGCGCCTGTCTGCGCGGGGCCGACCTGTCCGGCGCGGACCTGTTCGAGGCCGACCTGCGCGAGGGCACCATCGCCGCCGCCGACGCCAAACTGGGCTTCAAGGTGATCGAGCCGCGCCAGCGCGAGGAGACCGAGGCGACGGGCGCCTGTCTGGCCGGCGCCAACCTGCAACGCTCCAAGATGTCGGGCGTCATCGCCATCAAGGCCGACTTCTCCGGCGCGGTGATGAAGGACTGCAAGATGGTCCGCGCCAACCTGAAACAGGCCGATTTCCGCGGCGCCGACCTGGCGGGCGCAGACCTCTCGGGCGCCAATCTGTCCGGCGCCGACATGCGCGACGCCATTCTGGTGGGCTGCAAGATGACCATGTGGTGCGCCGACGGCGCCAATATGGAAGGCGCCCTGACGGACAAGAGCACGGTCGGCGAGTCCGTGGCCCGGATGCCGGCGGCCGAAATGCTGCGCGAACACGCCCGCTGGTGCGAAACGGGCGGAAGCGAGGGCCAGCCCTCGGTGTTCGACGGCGTGGACCTGCGACCGCTGAAGTCGATCACCGGCCTGAACCTGACCGCCCTCTCGGCCAAGGGCGCGATCTTCTACGGGCTGGATATGGAGGGGGTGCAGTTGCAGGGCGCGCATCTGGAGAACGCCGACCTGCGTTCGGCCAACCTCCATCGCGCTGATCTGCGCGGCGCGCGCCTGAAGAACGCCAAGCTGAACGGCGCCGATCTGCGCGGCGCCCAACTCGGTCCCCTGCTGATCGCGGCCGACCGGTTGCTGTCGGCGGACCTGACCGGGGCGGTGCTGAGGGGGGCGGATCTGTCGGGCGCGGATCTGCGCCGGGCCGTCATGACCGGCGCGGACCTCGGCCGGGCGATCCTGCACGGCGCCCAGACCCGTCAGCTGGACCTTACGGGCGCCAATCTGACGGGCGTTCGCGGCCTGACCCTGGACGATCAGGCCGCCTGAGCGATCAGGCCAGCGCCTTCAACTGCTCGACCAGATCGGTCTTTTCCCAGCTGAAACCGCCGTCGGCGTCCGGCTCGCGGCCGAAATGGCCGTAGGCGGCGGTGCGGGCGTAGATGGGCTTGTTCAGCCCCAGATGGCTGCGGATGGCGCGCGGGGTCGCCCCGCCGATCAGGCCCAGCAGCTTCTCTTCCAGCAGGGTCTCGGAAATCTTGCCGGTGCCGTGCAGATCGACGTGGATCGACTGGGGCTTGGCCACGCCGATGGCGTAGGAGATCTGGATGGTGCAGCGGTCGGCCAGACCGGCGGCGACCACGTTCTTGGCCAGGTAGCGGCAGGCGTAGGCGGCTGAACGGTCCACCTTGGTCGGATCCTTGCCCGAGAAGGCGCCGCCGCCGTGGGGCGCCGCGCCGCCGTAGGTGTCGACGATGATCTTGCGGCCGGTCACGCCGGCGTCGCCGTCCGGACCGCCGATCTCGAAGATGCCGGTCGGGTTGATGTGCCAGACGGTGTTCTCGTCGGTGAAGCCCTCGGGCAGGACTTCCAGGATATAGGGTTTGACGATCTCGGCGACCTGTTCCGAACTCAGCCCCTTGGCGTGCTGGGTCGACAGGACGATGGAGGCGGCGCGCTTGGGTTTGCCATCCTCGTATTCGATCGTCACCTGGCTCTTGGCGTCGGGCTCCAGTTGCGAGCCGCCCGCGTGGCGGACATCAGCCAGGCGTTTCAGGATGTTGTGGCTGTACTGGAGGGTGGCCGGCATCAGTTCCGGCGTCTCGTTCGAGGCGTAGCCGAACATGATGCCCTGGTCGCCGGCGCCCTCGTCCTTTTCATTGGTCGAGTCGACGCCGACGGCGATGTCGGCCGACTGGGCGTGCAGGTGGCAGGCGTATTCCGCCGTTTCCCAGTGGAAGCCGTCCTGCTCGTAGCCGATGTCCTTGACCGCGGCGCGGACCAGAGGCTCCAGGCTGTCGATGATGGACTGGGTGAAGGCTTCGTTCTGTTCCCTGGTGTTGCCCGGCTGGGTCGCGCGGACCTCGCCGGCCAGGACGATCCGCTGGGTCGTGACCAGGGTCTCGCACGCCACGCGGGCCTCGGGATCCTTCGACAGGAAGGCGTCGACGACAGTATCCGAGATACGGTCGGCGACCTTGTCGGGGTGGCCCTCGGAGACGCTTTCCGAGGTGAAGAGGAAGGAAGAACGAGCGGCCAAAAGAGGCTCCTGTCAATGTCAGCCCGGCAAACATATAAAGACATGCTTATATGTTCAAGTGATCTTCCCGTCTTTGGTTCGCAGGAACCGCGCCGTGTCTGGTCGTGCCGGTGAAATCCGCTATGACGAGGCGGGGAGCGCGTGAATGCCTGAAAGCCTGTCGCCAAGAGAGATCGAGTGCGTTCGCCTGGCCGGCCTGGGCCTCGAGGACAAGGAGATCGCTGCGCGATTGGGCATTTCCCCCCGCACGGTCGGCAATCACCTGCATCGCGCCTACGTCAAACTGAAGGTCTCGGACCGCAGACTGGCGGCCCGGCGGCTGAGTAACGGCTACTCAGGGGAGCCGATACTCATTCCCGAACCGGCGGAAGACGGGCTTGGTGATGCGGCGTCGGCCGGACAATCGGACGACGACGGCCCGCTCGTTCGGTCCGCCTGGTCCTTGCCGGCTCCGCCTCGCGGCGTCGGCGCACGACTGGCGGTCATCGTGGCGGGGGCCGCCGTCGCCCTCTTGCTCGCCATCGGGATCGTGACGGCAGGCATGGTGGTTCCCTCCCTGTTCGACCGTATCGCTCCCGAATGGGCCCGCTGACGCGGGGATCCTTTTGGAGGACGGCAGAATGCGAAACATGAACGTCGGGGTGAAAGTCGCTCGCCAGGTCAGGACCGCCGAACACGCGATCGACCAGGCCATGATCGAGGTCTGCAAGCTGATCCAGACCGCGCTCGAGGGGCGGCTCGAGGCGCGTCTGGCGGCCGAGGTCGGTCAGGCGGCGCTGGAGGACATCGTGACCGGTCTGAACCGGCTCACGACGGTTCGTGCGGCGGTCGCCGCCGGCCACGCGGGGCTGTCGATCGTGGCGGACGACCACGCGATCGGTTGGCGTCTGGACGGCATGAGCGAGGACAAGGGCAAAGCCCAGGCGTCGGCGCCGTCCGGCGTGTTGCACCTGGCCGCCTGATCGGTTCTGACGGAATGCCTTCGCCGCTCTGGATCTTCGGCACGGCCCTGACCATTCTGGCGCTCGGGCTGCTCATCTGGAAGGGGGGGCGCCCCGAACGGGAGGCGGCCGCAGGGCTTTTCGTCGTGCAACTGGTTTCGGGCTGGGTCGATCACCTCGTCATCGGTGGTCAGTTCCGATGGGCGGTGGCCGCCGTTTCCTTCAGTCTTCTGGTCTGGTTCGTCCGACTCAGCCTTCGCTACGACCGCTGGTGGCTGCTGTTCGCGGCCGGGGCCCAGCTTCTCGCGCTCGGCACTCACGTCGCATCTCTGTTCGGATCCGACGTCCTCACCTGGTCGATCGTGACGACGCGGATGGTGGTCTGGGTGGAGATCATGATCCTCGGTCTGATCGGCGTCTGGGAAGCGACCTCGGCCCCCTACGCCAGACATCAATCCCTCAGCGCCAAGTCGCGCATCGCCTGAAATCTACAAGGACATCACAGCGTGGATACCCAACCTCTGAAGACCTTCATGCCGCTTTTCCGGTCATGGTTCGACACGACCCGACTGGCCGAGAAACTCGGCGGAGCGGGACTCTCGGGCAGCGAGGACAATCTGCTGGCCGACCTGGATCTCGGACCGATGGTCGAGGCGGAGACCAGCCTGCTCAACCACCAGCCCGCAAACGCTGCGGAGGCCGCCTGTCTGCTTGAGGTCGTGCGCCAGAACATCGCCGATGCGGGACGCTCCGACGGTCTCGATCTTCGTGCGATCGTCGCGGTCCAGACCTGGCTCGCCGATGCTTCGGTCGGCGCGCGGGGCGGCGAACCGGTGGAGCGGGTGTTGAGACAGACTCAGGTCTGACGGATCAGTCGCGCAGGCCCTTGGCCACGACCAGGAGGGCGTCGCGCTTTTCAGCGTCCCGGATGCTGCGGAAGGCGGACAACAGTTCCGCCACGCCCGGCGCGGCCAGAGCCAGTTCATCGCCCTCGGCCGTCTCGAGTTCGCCCAGCAGAGCCGCGCCCGTGGACTTCAGCACCGCTGCGATCTGCAGCAGGCGTGCGGCCGAGACGCGGTTGACGCCCCGCTCATACTTTTGAATTTGCTGGAAAGTCACGCCGGCGCCGGCGGCCAGTTGCGCCTGGGTGATGCGGAGTTCCTCGCGACGGGCGCGAATGCGGGCGCCGATTGCGATGTCTACTGGGTCGACTGCGTCGTTCATCTTGGCCTTCGGGCGTGCGAGAATACCTGCGTCAGGCCTGAAAATGACAAGGGCGTCAAGCCAAAGCTCGACGATACGGGAATCCTACGTACCGCGAATAGGTAAATATTCAACTTGAGGGAGAGGTTGTGAGCGAATCCTTCGCAACTGAAACGAAAGTAACCAAGACTGTTCCAGTCGATACTGGAGTCTCAAGCTCGCCTCATGTGAACAGGATACCTTATGGGGCTGCCTCAAGGGACTGAAAACTGCCCGAAGGGAAGCCTGAAGACTACGGTTCGGATCCGAAATCGATACGCCCGCAGCGACCCGATACTGGGCCTCGCGCCCAGGTTCAGGGCGAACACTGTTCTATTTGAAGGCCCGGAAACGATGGTGCCGCTTGCGTGACTCGAACACGCGACCCCCTCATTACGAATGAGGTGCTCTACCGGCTGAGCTAAAGCGGCCCGGTTGCGGAGGCGAAGCAGCCCGCGCGAGAGGGGCTCTTTATACGGGCGTATCGCGCTTGCCAAGCGCCGCTTTCAAGGTCGCGAGCAATGTGGCTTCGTCCGGGGCGTCCGCCACCGCCGGCGTCAGGCCGACGGCGCTCAGGGGCGCGGCGGCGGCGGGCGAGATACAGGCGATCACGACGCCGGTCAGGCGCGCCGCCGGCAGGGAGACGGGAACCAGGGCGGCCAGGGCCTGGGCCGCGCGCGGGGAGTGGATCAGCACGGCGTCGAACGCCTCTGGCGGCGCGGCGGCGGCGGTCGGGGCGGTGCGATAGACGTTCAGGGGGTGCAGGCTGACGGCGCGGGCGCCGGCGGCGGCCAGGGCGGCGGCGAGGTCGCCGGCGGGCGTCTCGGCCTGGGGCGCCAGCAGGGCGGCGTCGCTCAGTTCAGCGGCGATCCGGCGGGCGAGGGCGGTCAGGTCGCCCGAGGCGGAGCGGACGGCGACGAAGCCGGCCTCGCGCGCCGCCTGGGCGGTGGCGTCGCCGACGGCGAAGACCGGCCGGTCGCGCCTGGACGTCAGGGCGGCGAAGGCGGCGACGCCGTTCCGGCTGGTGAAGGCCAGGGCCGCGAACCGATCCAGATCCGGTACGGGCGGGCTCAGGGTCTCCACCGCCAGCAGGGGCTGGATCAGGGGCGTGAACCCCATGTCGCGCAGACGGCCGGCGGTGCGCGACGCGCCGGGCTGGGCGCGGGTGATCCAGACGCGGGGGCTCTGATCCGCGGCGCCCGGGGCCGTCATCCGTCCAGGCTCGCCGGATCGACCTCCTGATCGCCGGCGAAGGCGTGGACCTCGCCGCCCAGCCGTTCGCCCAGGGCGCGGGCGTCGGCCTCGGTGGGCTGGAACAGTTCGCCGACGCGGCGCCAGCGGGCCGAACCGTCGGGGCTCAGCATTTCGGTGGTCAGGCGCAGGGTGTCGCCCTCGATCAGGGCGTAGGCGCCGACGGCCGTGCGGCACGATCCCTCCAGCGCCGTCATCGCCCCCCGCTCGGCGGCGACGGCGACGGCGGTCTCCGGATGGTTCAGGGCGGCGACCCAGGGGGCGTCGATGTCCTCGGCGCGGGTCTGGATGGCCAGGGCGCCCTGGCCCGGCGCCGGCAAAAAGGCGTCCAGCGACAGTTTCTCGCGGATATGTTCGGTCACGCCCAGCCGGGTCATGCCCGAGACGGCCAGCAGTATGGCGTCGAAATCCCCCTCGGCGGCGCGGCGCAGCCGGGTGTCGATATTGCCGCGCAGCATCTCGACCTTCAGATCGGGCCGCAGGGCCAGGGCCTGGGCCTGGCGCCGCAGGCTGGCGGTGCCCAGCCGTGCGCCGAAGGGCAGTTGGTCGAAACTGTCGAAGTCGCGGCTGATGAAGGCGTCGCGGGCGTCCTCGCGTTCCGGGATGGCGGCGATGCACAGGCCCTCGGGCTGTTCGGCGGGCACGTCCTTCATCGAATGGATGGCGATGTCGATTCGCCGGTCCAGCAGGGCCTCCTCGATCTCCTTGGTGAACAGCGCCTTGCCGCCCATCTCCATCAGGCGGCGGTCCTGGATCCGGTCGCCGGTGGTGACGATCTCGACCAGGGGCACGGCGGTCTCGATGTCGGCCTCGGCCACGCCGAGCGCCCGGCCGATGGCCCGCTGCATCATGCCCGATTGGGCCAGGGCCAGCTTGGACCGCCGGGTGCCGATGCGGAGAGGAAGGTTCATGATCGTTGCTTACCGGACGCCGGATCGCTACCTCGACCCGATGGAGAGTTCCGCCGACTATAGCAGCGGCGCCGCAGCGGCAACCGGACGCGATGTCCGACCCCTGACGGTGCTGGGTCTCGAGACCAGCTGCGACGAGACCGCCGCCTCGGTGGTGCGCCTGCACCCGTCCGAACGGGGCGGCCGGGCCGAGGTCCTGTCTTCGGTCGTCCACAGCCAGATCGACGATCACGCGGCCTATGGCGGCGTCGTCCCCGAAATCGCCGCCCGCAGCCATGTCGAGATGATCGCCGGGGTCACGCGCCGCGCCATGGCCGAAGCCGGTCTGGGCTATGGCGGCCTCGACGGAATCGCCGCGACGGCCGGGCCGGGCCTGGTCGGCGGCGTCATGGTGGGCCTCAGCTTCGGCAAGGCGGCGGCCCTGGCGCGGGGTCTGCCCCTGGTGGCGGTCAATCACCTGGAGGGGCACGCGGTCTCGGCCCGGTTGGGCGAGGAAGTGACCTATCCCTTCCTGCTGCTGCTGGTCTCCGGCGGCCACTGCCAACTGCTGGAGGTGCGCGGCGTCGGCGACATGAGCCGGATCGGCGCCACTATCGACGACGCGGCCGGCGAGGCCTTCGACAAGATCGCCAAGGCCCTGGGCCTCGGCTATCCCGGCGGGCCGGCGCTGGAGCGGCTGGCGATGCAGGGCGACGGCTCGAAGATCGATCTTCCGCGCGCCCTGCTGGGCCGCAAGGACTGCGACTTCTCCTTCTCGGGTCTGAAGACGGCCGCCTTCCGCATCGCCCAGACCTGCGAGACCGAGCAGGACAGGGCCGATCTGGCCGATGCGGTCCAGACCGCCATCGCCCGGCAACTGTCGGATCGCTCCGAGCGGGCCCTGGCCGCCTATGCCGAGACCCACGATCACCGGCTGTTCGTGGTCGCGGGCGGCGTCGCGGCCAACAAGACGATCCGCGCGACCTTGCAGGCGACGGCGGCGAAACACGGCTTCGACTTCCTGGCGCCGCCCATGGCCTATTGCACCGACAACGCCGCCATGATCGCCCTGGCGGGAGCCGAGCGGCTGGCCCTGGGGCTGACCAGCGACATCGACGTGGTCGCCCGGCCGCGATGGCCGCTGGACGAAGCCCGCGCCCTGGCCGATCCTTCGCACAAGCCGGGCCGCAAGGGCGCGAAAGCATGACCAACGAGACCGCCTCGGGAGGGCGCATGGAATTCCGCACCGCAGGGGTCATCGGCGCCGGCGCCTGGGGCACGGCCCTGGCCCAGGTCTGCGTCCGCGCCGGACTGGACACCACGCTTCAGGCGCGCGAGCCCCAGTTGGTCGAGACCCTGGCGGCGACGCGGGCCAATGACCTGTATCTGCCGGGCGTCACCCTGGCCGAGGCTCTCAAATTCACCGCCGATCTGGCCGATCTGCGCGACTGCGACCTGATCCTGGCCGTGCCCCCGGCCCAGCATATGCGGGCGACCCTGACGGCCTTTGCGCCCCATCACCGCGCCGGCGTGCCGGTGGTGCTCTGCTCCAAGGGGGTCGAGCGCCGCACGATGAAACTGATGACCGAGGTGCTGGCCGAGACCCTGCCGGACGCCCCGGCGGCGGTTCTGTCCGGCCCCAGTTTCGCCGGCGAAGTGGCGCGCGGCTTGCCGACAGCCGTCACTTTGGCTTGCGCCGACCCGTTGCTGGGCCAGGCCCTGCTGAACACCCTGTCGGCCCCGGGCTTCAGGCCCTATCTGGCCACAGACCTGGTCGGGGCCGAGGCCGGCGGCGCGCTGAAGAATGTGCTGGCCATCGCCTGCGGTGTTTCCGAGGGACGGCAGCTGGGCCGCAGCGCCCACGCCGCATTGATCACGCGCGGCTTTGCGGAAATGACCCGCCTCGCTGTCGCCATGGGTGGACAGGCCGAGACGGTGGCGGGCCTGTGCGGCCTGGGCGACCTGGTCCTGACCTGTTCCAGCCCCCAGTCGCGCAACATGAGCCTGGGCCTAGCCCTGGGCCAAGGCCAGACAGTGGAACAGGCCCTGGCCGGCAAACGTTCGGTGGCCGAAGGTTATGAGAGCGCGCCGGCCGTGCGCGCCCTGGCCGCGCGGCTGGGGGTGGAGACTCCCATCGCCGAGGGCATCGCCGCCTTGCTGGCGGGCGAGATCACCGTGGACGGCCTGATCGACGGCCTGCTGTCGCGCCCGCTGAAGGCCGAACGTGTCTGACGAGACGCCGAGCGAGCGCAAACGGGTCTGGAAGACGCCGCCGAACGTGGCCCTGTGCGCCGAGGCCGACATCGCCGAGCCCGGCGCGCGCGGCTTCGTGCTTCAGATCGGCGAGGCCTTCTTCCATGGTTTCGTGGTGCGCAAGGACGGGGCGGTGGCCGGCTGGGTCGATCGCTGTCCGCACGCCGGTTTTCCCATCGCCATGGAGATCGACCGCTATCTGACGCCGGACGGCGCCCTGATCCTGTGCGGCTGGCACGGGGCGGTGTTCGAACCCCTGACCGGCGAATGCAAGGGCGGCCCCTGCGCCGGCGGGCGACTGACGCCCTGGCCGGTGACGACCAGCGGCGGCGTCATCCGCACGGCCTAACCGCCCCACACGCCGGGGCGCTGGGGCGGAAGCGGCTTCAGTCCAGCGGCTTCAGTCCAGGGGCTGGGGCCGGGTCACGACCGGAGCGTTCGGGTCGGTCTGGGCCGGACGCGCGGCGGTCGGTGCGGGCGCGACGACGACGACCGGCGCCGGCGTTGCGGAGGGGGGCGTCGAGACGGCCGCCGGGGCCTGAGCCGTCGGGCCCCGGGGCGCCGGGGTTTGCGTCGTTGATTGCGCCGGCGTCTGGGGACGCGTCGTCGTCGCGGGGCGAGCGGACGAGGTCGGGGGCGTGGTCCGGCCCGTGGTCCGGGCCGTTGTCGGAGCCGGGGCCGCCGCTGGCCGCGCGGCCGCACCCGCGGGTGTTTCCTCGACCGGTGCGGCTTCAACGGGCGCTGCGGTCTCGACCGGCGTCTCCACGGGCGCGGCGGCCGGGGTCAGGGCTTCAGGCGCAACGGCTTCGGGCGCCGCCGCCGGGGCGGGGGCAACCGGCGCGGCCACAGGGGCGGGACGCAGGGCGAACCACAGGCCGCCGCCCACGGCCAGAACCGCCAGCACCCCGACGCCGATGTACAGCGGCAGGCGCGACGGCCGCCGGGGCGCGGCGCGCGCGAAACTGGGCGTGACCGAAGGGGCGGCCTCAACAGCAGGAGACGGCTCAAGCGGGGCCAGGGCGGGGGCCGCGACCACGGGCGCCGCGGCGGCCTGTTCGGCGACATCGGGCTGATCGACAGGCGCCGTTGGCGGTTCGGCCGAGACGGGGGGCAGGGGGGCGGGCGCCGAAGGAGCGTTGGTCAGACCCGCGCCGGGCAGGGGCCGCACGGTCGTGTCGGCGCTGGGCGCGGGTGCGGGCTCTGGCTGTGGCGCAGGCGTCACCGGACCGGAGCGCGGACGCGCCTGGGGGATCAGCGACCCGCTCAGGATATTGCCGCCGGCGCGCGGCGCAGGGACACGGCGCGGCGGCTCCTGAACCTGTCCCGAAACCTGGCCCCCGCTCGGGCCTGTCTGGCCCAGCGGCGTCGTGCGCGGCGGGCGATTGGGAATCCGGTCCAGCGGATTGGGCGCGACCGGCACCGGGCCGACGTGGAAGGTGGTCGTGGGCATGCGCCCCCAGGTCACCTGTTTGCGCACGAACGGCTCCGGCGGTCCTCCCGATGGACCGTTCGAGGCGGGCGGCGTAGCGGGGGTGATCTTGGCGTCGTCGGACATGATACTCTAATCGCTGGCGATCTGGCCGGTTTCGTGACGGCTCAGCTCTTGAGGCGGTAGCCGGTCTTGAACATCCACATGACCACGGCCAGGCAGACGACGAAGAAGCCCAGGGTGGCGGCCACGCTGATGCCGATGGGAACGTCGCCCTGGCCATAGAAGGTCCAGCGGAAGCCCGAGATCAGATAGACCACCGGATTGAAATGGGCCACCGCGCGCCAGACGTCAGGCAGCATGTTGATCGAATAGAAGGAGCCGCCCAGGAAGGTCAGGGGCGTCACGATCAGCATGGGGATGAAGTTCAGCTGTTCGAAACTGCCGGCCCAGATGCCGATGATGAAGCCGAACAGGCTGAAGGTCACCGAGATCAGCACCAGCATGGCCAGCATGCCTACAGGGTGCAGCACCTGCAGCGGCACGAACAGGGTCGAGGTGGCCAGGATGATCAGGCCCAGCACCGCCGACTTGGTCGCCGCCGCCCCGACATAGGCGATCACCACCTCCAGCGACGACACGGGCGCCGACAGGATCTCGTAGATGGTGCCGGTGAATTTCGGGAAATAGATGCCGAAGGAGGCGTTGAAGATCGACTGGGTGAACAGGCTCAGCATGATCAGGCCCGGCACGATGAAGGCGCCATAGGCCACGCCGTCGATCGCCTCCATCCGGCTGCCGATCGCGCTGCCGAAGACGATGAAATAGAGGGCGGTGGTGATCACCGGCGTGACCACGCTCTGCCAGATGGTGCGCAGGGCCCGCGCCATCTCGAACCGATAGATGGCCCAGACGCCATGTCCGTTGAAGTTCATCAGACGGTCTCCCCATCGCGGTGGACCAGGCTGACGAAGATGTCTTCCAGCGAGCTCTGGCGGGTGTTCAGATCCTTGAAGCCGATATTCAGCCGTTCCAGCCGGCGGATCAGCGAGGGCACGCCGGTGTCGTCGGCGTTGGCGTCGAAACTATATTCCAGCTCGCTTCCGTCGGCCTTCAGCGCCAGATCCCAGTCGGACAGATCGGCCGGCAGGGCGGGCAGGGGTTCGATCAGGTTCAAGGTCAGGGTCTTCTTGCCCAGCTTCTTCATCAGGGCGGTCTTTTCCTCGACCAGGATCAGTTCGCCGTTCAGGATCACCCCCACCCGGTCGGCCATCTCCTCGGCCTCCTCGATATAGTGGGTGGTCAATATGATGGTGACGCCCCGCTCGCGCAGCTTGCGGACCATGGCCCACATGTCGCGGCGCAGTTCGACGTCCACCCCGGCGGTCGGCTCGTCCAGGAACAGGATGTCCGGCTCGTGGCTCAGGGCCTTGGCGATCATCACCCGGCGCTTCATCCCGCCCGACAGGGTCATGATCTTGGCGTCGCGCTTGTCCCACAGGGACAGGTCTCTCAGGATCTGCTCGATCAGGGCCGGGTTCGCCGCCTTGCCGAACAGGCCCCGGCTGAAGGTGACGGTGGCCAGCACCGTCTCGAAGGCGTCGGTGGTCAGTTCCTGCGGCACCAGTCCGATCTTGGTGCGGGCGGCGCGGAAATCCTTGCGGATGTCGTGGCCGTCGGCGATCACCGTGCCCGTCGTGGCGTTGACGATGCCGCAGACGATGGAGATCAGGGTGGTCTTGCCCGCTCCGTTCGGACCCAGCAGGGCGAAGATCTCGCCCTTCTCAATGGTCAGGTCCACGCGTTTCAGCGCCTGAAGCCCCGACTTGTAGGTCTTGGTCAGGCCTTCGATCTCGATAACCGGCATGGGCGCTCCTGATCCGAGGCGGAAACGCCTGGCGTCGTCGTGGCGGGAATATGGCGTTCCCCTCGCAGGGCTCAAGGGGCCAGCGGCAATCATTAGGCGCTTGCTTGCTAAAATATTTGAGCAAGCATATGCTTGCTGTTGTTGGCAGCAAGCAGGATTCGTTATGGACGACCATCAGGCTCAATCCAAAGGCGGCTTGGCGAGGGCGCGTCGGCTTTCTCCCGCCGAGAGGAGTGCCATTGCACGCAAGGCGGCCTTGGCAAAGCACGGCAAAGGACTGCCGAAGGCCATCGCAGAAGGTACACTGATTATCGGGACACTACGTATCCCCTGCGCGGTGCTGGAGGATGAAACCCGTGTGCTGACGCAAGAGGGCTTCCTGACGGCAATCGGACGCGCGGGTAAGGCGAAAGGTGGCGAGGGAGCTGGTATCGATGGAAAACCCGCCTTCTTGCGCGCACAAAATCTAGAACCCTTCATTTCCGACGAGCTGATAGCGTCCACGATTCCGATCGAATTCGTCCCATTGCGGGGACCGGGATATCAGGGGCGCGCTTTCGGATACCGTGCGCGAATGCTTCCTGACGTGTGCTGGGTTTATCAGGATGCGCTTGTGGCTGGAAAGCTTCTACCCAGCCAACAACATATCGGCACGGCCTGTCGCGATTTCCTTAAAGCGCTGACGAACCACGCCATCGACGACCTGGTTGATCTTGCGACCGGCTTCGAAGACATGCGCAAGCGGCGCGCAATCAACAAGATCATTGACCAGTATGTCGAGAAGGAAGCGCGTCCTTGGGTCAAAATGTTTGACCTTGGTTTCTACCGCCACATCTACCGCCTGAACGGCTGGGATTTTGACCCAGAGAACACGGCTCGACCAGGCGTCATCGGCACTTGGACAAACGATATTTACGAACGCCTCGCCCCCGGTGTCCGCGAAGCTTTGCACGCCCGTGTTCGGCGCAACGAAAAAGGAAAGCCAACCCAAAAGCTAACACAGCTTCTGACGCCCGAGGAAGGAAAGCCGGCATTGGAGCGCTTGCTGGAGGGTGTGGTGCTGTTGATGCGCATGTCGGGGACCTGGGCCGAGTTCAAAACGAAACTTGAAGAGTATTATCCGAAGTTCGACGATACTCGGCAAATACCCTTCAGCGGCTCAACATTCAGCTTGCCGCCGCCTAAACCTTCACTCATCGCTTCGAAGCGGCCTATCGCGCAATCTTCGACAACCACTCCGGCTTCAGAGCGGTTGCTCTAGCGGCACTACCGTTTTTACATTCTCGTGGCGGTTAGCCATGACGTCTCGGCATCGTCGTAACCCTTCCCAAGCCCCGTCTTTGTAAGCACGAGAAGCCGTTGTTAACCCAAAGACGGCACGGTGGCGTCTTCGTCGCCTGCAGACGGGAGTGCCTCTTGTCCTCGCTGTCCGTCGCCCACCGCGCCGCCCTGCAGGCGGTCGTCCAGGCCGCGCCTGACGCGGTCCTGACGCAGCTGCGGGCGGCCGTCCCGTCCCTGGGCGGGGACAAGGCGGCGGAACTGACCGCCATGATCGTGCAGGAGGCGCGCGACCGCGCCCGGCGCGACCTGGCCTTCGCCCCCCTTCTCCCCCTGTTCCAACCCCGCGCCGACCGAACTCCGGCCCTGATCTTTCCGCCGGCCGTCCTGGCGCGGGTCTGGCGCGAGGCGCGGACGGGCGAGGAGGCCTTCCTGGGATTGCTGGACGGGGCGGGCGTCGGCGAGGGCGAATGGACCCTGGCGGCGGATCGGCTGTGCGCACGGGCGGCTGCGGTGCTGCGGGACCGGCCTCGCGACGTCTGGCCGGACGACCAATGGCCCGACCCGACGGCCGGCCAGGCTGAAACCCCGGCCGCCAGCCCGGCGGAACTGGCCGGTTGTTTCGACCTGGCGCCCCTGGCGCGAACCGCCGTGGCCCGCCTGTCGGTCTGGCTGGAGCGGCCCGACGACAATCAGTTGGCGGGGCTGCGGCTGCTGATCCAGGACTGTCTGGCGATATCGCCCGAGGGCGGGCGGCGGATGATCGACATTCTGTTCGCCCATGTCGCCGACGCTGAGCGGATGCTGCGGATCGTCACGCGCACCAGCCGCCTGGCCGACACTGAGGCCATTCTCAGCCATTCCGAAATGGGCGTCTTCGTCGAACGGCTGCTGACGTCGGTCCAGAGCCGTGTCCAGCGCATCGCCGCCTGTCTGTCGCCCCGCGACGGGCCGGACATGACCCAGGCGGTGGAGGACGCGACCTGGTGCGCCGGGGTGCTGGCCGAAATGGACATGACCCTGATGGTCCGGCCCGATTCGCCCTGGGGCAAGACGGCGCGGATGGCGCGGGTCCAGGTGGCCGGCCAGCTGTCGGGCCTGATGAAGTCGACCTCGGCCGCCGTCCACGCCGCCCTGCCGATGAAGCGTCAGGTCCTGACCGGGCGGATGACGCGCCTGTGCCCCTGGCTGGAGGCGCCGGCCAAGGGCGAACCCATCGAGGCGGCGGCCGCCCTGCTGGGGGCGGTTTCGGGCCTGCGCGGCGCGGCCAACACCTTCGGCTGCGAGGCGGACCGGATGGCGCTGAAGACCGAGCTGACCGACTATCTGTCCACCTGGGCCAATGAGGCGCTGGACAGCATCGCCGACGGCGATGTGGCCGATCCCGATCAGGCCCTGCGTCTGGTCGGAACGGCGGCCCGTTTCCTGACCCTGGTCGAGGCGCTGGAGGCGGCGCGGGCTGTGCGACGGCGCGCGGCCGCCGCCGAGGCCGCAAGGGCGACGACAGGTGTGACGACTGGCGCGACGACTGGGGCCTCGCCCGGCGTCGTCTGATGCGATAGACGGCGGGGATGATCGTCTTCTGGATAATGACCGGCCTGGCGGCGGCGATGGCCGGCCTGCTGGTGCTGACCGGGGCGCGACGCGGGGCTGATGCGGCCGGCGCCGACGCCGATGTCGGCGGTCGCGAACTGGACGAACTGGACCGGTTGAAGGAGCGCGGCCTGCTGGACGAAACGGCCCACGCCGCCGCACGGGCCGAGGCGGGGCGGCGGCTGCTGGCGGGTCAGGCCGTGGCTGCGGCCACGCCCGTGGCCGGCCGGCATGACCGCTTCTGGGTGTTGGGCGGGATCGCGGCGACGACGGCGGGGGCGCTGGCCCTCTATGTCCTGACCGGATCGCCGGGCCTGCCGGACCAGGCCTATGAGCGGCGGGTCGATCAATGGTCCACCCAGCTGGAAACCCTGGAGCCGGCGCAACTGGCGGCGGTGACGGCGGGGGTGGCGCGGGACAATCCGCAGGACCGTCAGGCCCTGGCTATGCTGGGCGCGGCCCGGTTCGCCGCCGACGACCCGCTGGGCGCCGCCTCGGCCTTTCGCCGGCTGATCGAACTGGAGCCCGGCGACGCTCGGGCCTGGGCGCGGCTGGGCGAAAGCCTGGTGCGGGCCGATGACGGCCGGATCGGCGGCGACGCCGAGGCCGCCTTCCGCCAGGCGGTGAACCTGGACCCGGACCAGTTGGGCGCCCGCTTCTTCCTGGGCCAGGCGGCGCTTGAGCGGGGCGATACGACGACGACGCGCGCGCAATGGACGCCGTTGATCGCCGCCCTGGACCCGGCCGATCCGCGCCGGATCGACCTGGAACGGCGCCTGCCTGCGGATAAGGCGCAATGACACATTGGCGGCCGGCCCCCGCCGCTATAGACCCAAGAAAAATTCCGTCGGGGAGCGGAACCGCCAAGTCATGAGCTGGCTGCCGAAATCGCCGAAGGCGCGCCGTCGCCTGTGGGTCGTCGCCGCCGTGGCCCCGATCCTGGCCCTGGCGGTCGGCCTGTCGCTGTGGGCCATGCAGGACAGCGTGACCTTCTTCTATTCCCCGTCCGAGGCCACCGCCGACAAGGCGCCGGAAGGCCGCGACATCCGTCTGGGCGGTCTGGTCGAGACCGGCAGCGTGCGGAAATCCGGCGACGGGCTCGTGGTCTTCACCGTCACCGACAATATCGCTGTGACCCAGGTCCAGTATCACGGCGACCTGCCCGACCTGTTCCGCGAGGGGCAGGGGATCGTGGCCCAGGGGTCGTTCGGCGCCGACCGCGTCTTCCACGCCAGCCAGGTCCTGGCCAAGCACGACGAGAACTATATGCCGCGCGAGGTCGCCGACCGGATCAAGGCCAAGGGCGAGTGGCGGCCGGAAACTGTGACCAAGAACACGCGCTCAAGCAGGCCGCAGGCCGATAGCGCAACGAACAGTCTATGATCGCCGAACTCGGGGCCTTCGCCCTATCCCTGGCCCTGGCCCTGTCGATCCTGCAGACGGCGCTGTCGGCGGCAGGGCGCTGGCGGCGCAGTCCGGTGCTGGCGGGCGCGGCGCAAGGGGCGGCCCTGGCGGCGGCGGGCGCTGTGGCCCTCAGTTTCGCGGCCCTGATCTACGCCTTCGTCGTGTCCGACTTCTCAGTGTCCAACGTCGCGGCCAACAGCCACACCGACAAACCGATGCTGTACAAGGTCGCCGGCGCCTGGGGCAGTCACGAGGGGTCGCTGCTGCTGTGGTGCTTGGTCCTGACGGTCTTCGGCGGAGCCTTGGCTCGCGCGCGCGGCCTGCCGTTCGGGCTGAAGGCCTCGGCCGTGGCGGTGCAGGGGGCGTTGGGGTCGCTGTTCCTGGCCTTCGCCGTCTTCACTTCCAGCCCCTTCACCCGCCTTGACCCCGCGCCGTTCCAGGGGGCGTCGCTGAACCCGCTGCTTCAGGACCCGGCCCTGGCCGTGCATCCGCCGCTGCTCTACGCCGGCTATGTCGGCTTCTCCGTCTGCTTCTCCCTGGCGGTCGCCGCCCTGATCGAGGGCCGGGCCCAGACCGCCTTCTGGCCCGCCTGGGGCCGGTGGGTGCGGCCCTGGGCCCTGGCCAGCTGGGCCCTGCTGACCGTCGGCATCACCCTGGGGTCCTTCTGGGCCTATTACGAACTGGGCTGGGGCGGCTGGTGGTTCTGGGACCCGGTCGAGAACGCCAGTTTCATGCCGTGGCTGGCGGGCGCGGCCCTGCTGCACAGCGCGGTGGTGACCGAGCGGCGCGGGGCGCTGGCGGGCTGGACGGTGTTTCTGGCCCTGCTGGCCTTCAGCTTCTCCATGCTGGGCGCCTTCCTGGTGCGGTCCGGGGTGCTGACCAGCGTCCACGCCTTCGCCGTCGATCCCCAGCGCGGCCTGATGCTGCTGGCCATCCTGGGCCTTACGGCCGGCGTCGCCTTCGCCCTGTTCGCCTGGCGCGCGCCCCAGCTGAAAGGCGGCGGCCTGTTCGCCCCCGTCAGCCGCGAGGGCGCGCTGGTGCTGAACAACCTGTTCTTGACCGCGGCGGCGGCCACCGTCCTGCTCGGCACCCTCTATCCCCTGATCCTGGAGGCGGCGTCCGGCGCGACCATCTCGGTCGGCCCGCCCTATTTCGCCGCCACCTTCGTTCCCCTGATGACCGTGGCTTTCATCATCCTGCCCGCCGGGCCTCTGCTGGCGTGGAAGCGGGGCGACCTGACCGGGGCGATGCAGAGGCTGGCCGTCGCGGCGGGCCTGGCCCTGGTTTCGGCCCTGGCCGCCTACGCCCTGTGGGAGCCCAGAAAGGCCTTCGCCGCCGCCGGGATCGGCCTGGGCGCCTGGCTGATCCTGGGTTCGCTGGCCGAGGTCGCGGAGCGGGCGCGCCTGTTCCGCGCCTCAGGCGCCGAGACCCTGCGTCGCCTGAGGGGCCTGCCGCTGGGCGCCTGGGGCATGAGCCTGGCCCACCTGGGCCTGGGCGTCTTCATCCTGGGGGCGGTGGTCGAGACCGGCTTCAAGGCCGAGGCCGCGCGCGCTCTTTCTCTGGGCCAGAGCGTCTCCGCCGGCCCCTGGACCGTGACCCTGGACCAGGTGCGGGTGGTCGAAGGCCCCAACTATCTGGCCGAACAGGGCCGGCTGACCGTGCGGCCGTCGAACGACCGGGGCCGGGCGAAGTCCGTCACGGCCGAACGCCGCTTCTTCCCCGCCGGCGGCCAGACCACGACCGAGGTCGGGCTGGATTTCCGCGGGCTGGACGACGTCTATGTGGTGATGGGCGAACGGGCGGGCAGCCCGGCAGAGCCCGCCTGGGTCGTGCGCCTGTACTGGAACCCCTGGGCGCGGCTGATCTTCCTGGGGCCGATGATCATGGCGTTCGGGGGGCTTCTGTCCCTGCTGGACCGCCGGCTGCGGCTGGGCGTCGGGCCGCGTCGGAGGAAGGCCCCATGAGGCGGCGGCTGATCCTGCTGATCGCGCCCGTTCTGGCGCTGATGCTGACGGCGGCCGAGCCGGCCGCCGCCCCCGACCGGCCCCTGGCCGACCCGGCTCAGGAGGCCCGCGCCCAGGCCCTGTTCAAGGACGTGCGCTGCGTCGTCTGCCAGCACGAGGCCATCGCCGACAGTCCGGCGGGCGTCGCCGGCGACATGCGCCGCCTGATCCGCGAGGAAATCGCGTCCGGCGCCTCCGACCAGGCCGTGCGCGACGACCTGGTGCGCCGGTTCGGCGACTATGTGCTGTTCACCCCGCCGGTGCGGGCCGGAACCTGGCTGCTGTGGTTCGGGCCGTTCGCTCTGGCGGCCCTGGCGCTGCTGGTCATCCTGGTCCGCGCAGGTCGCGGCGCCGTCGAGGCGCAGCCCCTTTCCCCGGATGAGGAACGTCGACTGCAAGACATTCTCGCAAATGAGAAGCTTCGCCGTGATCTGGACGCAACCTCGCCTCACGACGGGCGCTAGTCGAGATCATCCATCGAACACCGGAATTGGCGTCGCGCCGGTTCGGCCTATATCAAGAGCCAAGACGGGGCGTCGCCCCGAGAGGATCGCAAGGACCAAGATGCTGAAGCGCAAAGAGTTCATTCTCGGGGCCGCGGCCGGCCTGACCCTGGCGGCGGCGGCGACCGCAGGCGGGGTCATCAACTGGCCCGGCGCGCACGCCGACCCCCAGGCGGTGAACCGGCTCACCCCCGTGCCGGCCAACGGAAACAGCTTCTCGCCCCCGCCGGGCGCGCCCAACAGCTTCGCCAACATCTTCGAACAGGTGGCCCCCGCCGTTGTTCAGATCGACGTGACGGTGAAGGTCGAACAGCCCCAGGGCGGCGCCTTCCAGATCCCCGGCCTGCCGTTCCAGTTCGTTCCGCCCCAGGGGCGCGGCGGCCAGGGCGAGGAGGACGAGCCTCAGACGACCCAGGGCGCCGGTTCCGGCTTCTTCATCTCCCAGGACGGCTTCATCGTCACCAACAACCACGTCGTCGCTGACGCCACCGAGATCAAGGTCAAGATGTCGGACGGCCGCGAACTGCCGGCCCGCCTGATCGGCCGCGACCCCGGTACGGACCTGGCCGTGATCAAGGTCGAGGGGAACGACTTCAAATACGTCAGCTTCGAAGAGACCGCCCAGCCGCGCGTCGGCGACTGGGTCATCGCGGTCGGCAACCCCTTCGGCCTGGGCGGTACGGCGACCGCCGGCATCGTCTCGGCCAAGGCCCGCGACATCGATCCGTCCGGCTATAACGACTACATCCAGATCGACGCCGCCATCAACCGGGGCAACTCGGGCGGCCCGACCTTCGACATCTACGGACGCGTCATCGGCGTGAACTCGGCCATCTATTCGCCCACGGGCGGATCGGTCGGCATCGGCTTCGCCATTCCGGCCGAGACCGCCAAGTCGATCACCGAGCGGCTGATGCGCGGCCAGGCGATCGAGCGCGGCTACGTCGGCCTGGGCCTGCGCAGCCTGTCCCCCGACTCCTGGGAAGCCCTCGGCCAGCCCAAGGACTTCAAGGGCGCCTATGTCGAGACCGTCACCGAGGACGGCCCCGCCGCCCGCGCGGGCGTCAAGGTCAACGACATCCTGGTTGCCGTGAACGGCGAGGCCATCGACAGCAGCGCCGAGGCCACCCGTCGGGTCGGCGCGGCCAAGCCTGGCGACACCATCCGCCTGGAGGTCATCCGCGACGGCCGTCGTCAGACGCTGAACGTCCGCTCCGGCGTGCGCCCGTCAGACGAGGAATTGAACGCCGGCGAGGAGGGCGGCTCCTCCGCGCCCGGTCAGGCTCAACCCGGCCAGAGCGAAACCATCGAGGGCCTGGCGGTCACCCCGCTCAGCGCCGCCGCGCGGTCGCGCTTCAACATCCCCGAAAGCGTGAACGGGGTTGTCATCACCAATGTCGCCCAGGGGTCTTCGGCGGCGCGTCTGGGCTTCCAGCCCGGCTTCGTCATCACCCGCGCCAACGGCCGCGCCATCGCCTCGGCGGCGGATCTGCGGACGGCGGTTCAGGAAGCCAAGTCGGCCGGACGTCCCAGCATCCTGCTGTTCGTCCGCACGCCCCAGGGCACCAGCCCGGTGCCGCTCCGCTTCGCCACGGAAGAATGATCGGCATTCTGACCAAGCCTTAACTCGTCAATCGCCGCCGATGCGCTACCATCGGCGGCGATTTTGATTCCGGGAGGGGTTCCATGCGGATTTTGGTGGTCGAAGACGACGCGGAGGCGGCGACCGCCATGGTGCGGGGCCTGTCCGAAGCCGGGCATGACGTCACCCATGCCGTGGACGGGGCCTTCGGCCTGCTGGAATCGCAAAAGGGCGGCTACGACGTCTATGTAGTGGACCGGATGATGCCCCGTCTGGACGGCGTCGGCATGGTCGAGACGGTCCGCAAGGGCGGGGACCAGACCCCGGTCCTGTTCCTGTCGGCCCTGGGCGAGGTCGAGGACCGGGTCACGGGCCTGAAGGCCGGCGCGGACGACTACCTGGTCAAGCCCTACGCCTTCGCCGAACTGATCGCCCGGGTCGAGGCCCTGTCGCGCCGTCGCGAGACCGGCGGGGTCCAGACCGTGCTGAAGGTCGGCGACCTGGAGATGAACCTGATCGCCCGCACGGTTCATCGCGGCGCGACCGAGATCGATCTCCAGCCGCGCGAGTTCCAGTTGCTGGAGTTCCTGATGCGCCACGCCGGCCAGTCGGTGACCCGCACCATGCTGCTGGAGAAGGTGTGGGAATATCATTTCGACCCCCAGACCAACGTCATCGACGTCCATATCAGCCGCCTCCGCTCCAAGATCGACAAGGGCTTCGACCGGGCGATGCTGCAGACGGTGCGCGGCGCGGGGTATCGGTTGGAGGCTTAGCCATAATTCTCCCTCCCCCTCGGGGGAGGGGGGACGCGTAGCGTCCGGGTGGGGAGGGCAGGGCGACATGGCGATCATTGCTCGGGCGCGCGCCATGCGGAAAGCGCTCACCCCGGCGGAAGCCCGTCTGTGGATCGCCCTGCGCGCGCTCCGATCCGACGGTCTGCATTTTCGTCGACAGGCGCCCCTGCGGGGCTACTACCTTGATTTCTTTTGTTGGGCCCGAGGCGTGATCGTGGAAGTGGACGGCGGGTCTCATCTCGACGAAGACCGCGCCCGGCAGGATCGCGTGCGTGACGCGGTCTTTGCCAGAGAGGGGCTGATAACCTTGCGGTATGACAATCTCCGGGTCCGGGATCAGTTGGCCCAGGTCATCGAAGATGTGCGCGCGCATTGCCTGGCCCGCCCCACCCGGTCGCCGCAGCGCGGCGACCCCCCTCCCCCGCAGGGGGAGGGAGAGTTCTCTTAACCCATGCGTCTTCCCTCCCTCCTTCGCCGCACGCCCTTCCGGCTGACCCTGCTGTTCCTGGCCCTGTTCGTGGCGGCGGCGGGGGCGATCCTGGCCTATGTCTATTTCGCCTCGGCGTCCGAGGCCCAGACGCGGGCGCGGACCGACGTCGAGACGGAACTGGCCGCCCTGACCGCCGTCCACCGCACGCGCGGGATTGACGCCCTGAACCAGGCCCTGGTCGAACGCACGATCCGGGGCGGTCCCTATCTGTATCTGCTGACCGGCCCGGACGGTAAGATCGTCACCGGCAATCTGTCGGTCATGCCCTTCGACCTGAAGGAGGCGCGCCGGACCGGGACCGGCGAATGGAGCACCTTCCGCCTGACCAGCACCGATCCCGACGGCCGGGTCCAGACCCGCCGCTCCATCGGGGTGATCATGCCGCTGGCGGGGGGCGACACCCTGTTCGTCGGCGAAGATATCGGCGGGATCGAGGAATATCTGTCGCGCCTGACCCAGGCACTGTGGGGGGCGATGGCCCTGGTCATGCTGCTGGGCCTGGCGGGCGGTCTCTACATCAGCCGCCGGGTCGAAAGCGCCATGGCCGGGCTGAACCGCGTGGTCCAGGCGGTGCAGGACGGCGACCTGAAGGTCCGCGCCCCCATCCGCAACTCGGGCGACGAACTGGACGAACTGGGCCAGGGGCTGAACGTCATGCTGGACCGGCTGGAGGGGTCGATGGCCTCGATCCGCCACGCCGGCGACGCCATCGCCCACGACCTGCGTTCGCCCCTGACGCGGATGCGGGCCAAGCTGGAGGTGGCCCTGATCGACGCCGAGGCGGGCAAGATCGACGGGGTGGACGCCCTGGGCATCGCCCTGGACGAGGCCGATCATCTGCTGAAGACCTTCAACACCGTCCTGGCCATCGCCCGGCTGCAAGCCGGCGGGGCGCCGGATCCCAAGCCGATGGACGCGGGCGAACTGGCCGCCGACATGGCCGAGCTGTACGAACCGGCGGCCGAGGACAAGTCGATCGACTTCTCGTCCGAGGTCGAGACGGGGCTGATGATCGAGGGCAACCAGCCCTTCCTGGCCCAGGCCCTGGCCAATCTGATCGACAACGCCATCAAATACACCCCGGCGGGCGGGGCGGTGAAGCTGCGGGCGCGGCGGCGGTCGTCGGGCGAGATCGAATATTCGGTCACCGACACCGGCCCCGGCGTGCCGGAAGAGGACCGCGAGCGCGTCGTCCAGCGGTTCGTCCGCCTGGACAACAGCCGCACCGAGCCGGGCTCGGGCCTGGGCCTGTCCCTGGTCACGGCGGTGGCCGAGGCCCACGGCGGCCGGGTGGTGCTGGACGAAGGCCCCGGCGCCTATGGCGGCTTCGGGCCGGGCCTGCGGGTGGCCCTGGTGCTGCCCCCCGCTGGGCAGACTTAGAGATTTCCGCTCATCCCGGCGAAAGCCGGGACCCAGTTCTTTGGGCGCGCGGCCTTGTGGCGCGTGTCAGGATTGTGGTCCAACGCGGTGCCGAGCGAAAGCACTGGGTCCCGGCTTTCGCCGGGATGAGCGGATAAATTGATGGCCGATACTGAAACCTCCGCGACGATCCCGCTGGGCCAGCGGATCAAGGCCGCCGGCCCCGTCGCGAACCCCGCCGCCGCCGAACGCCTGCTGGAGACCCTGATCGAGGCCGCCGACGCCGACGGCTGGCGCGAGACCCTCGACGCCGCCTGGCCTGCCCTGGCGCCGGTGGCGGGCGCCTCGCCCTATCTGGCGGGCCTGATGCGTCGTCGGCCGGCTCATCTGCGTCGGATTTTGGAACGGGACCCGACGTCGGGACTGATCCGCATCCTCGCCGAGACCGACGCCCTGGACGCCGAACCCGACGATGTCCGTGCGCCGCTCCGGGTGCTGAAGGCCGATCTGCACCTGCTGACGGCCCTGGCCGATCTGGGCGGGGTCTGGGACCTGGACCAGGTGACGGGCGCCCTGTCCAGCTTCGCCGACGCCGCCTGCCGCGCCGCCCTGCGCGCGGTCGCCGCCGAACAGCGCGCGCGGGGTCGCCTGGTCTCGCCGCCCGACGATTCGCGCGGCCCCATCCCCGGCCTGTTCGGCCTGGCCATGGGCAAGCATGGCGCGAACGAGCTGAACTATTCGTCCGACATCGACATCTCCCTCTTCTTCGAGCCGCGCCTGATGGGCCTGGCCCTGCGCGAGGGCGAGGAGATGCAGGACTTCGCCAATCGCGTCGGCAAGGGGATCGCGACCCTGCTGACCGAACGGACGGCCGACGGCTATGTCTTCCGCGTGGATCTGCGGCTGCGGCCCGATCCGTCCTCGACCCCGCCGGTGGTGTCGGGCCCGATGGCCCTGGCCTATTATGAAAGCGTCGGTCAGAACTGGGAGCGGGCGGCCTTCATCAAGGCGCGGCCGGTGCTGGGCGACCCGCGCGCCGCCGCCCGGTTCGTCAAGGCCCTGCGCCCCTTCATCTGGCGCCGCAGCCTGGACTACGCCGCCGTCCTCGACATCCAGTCGATCAAGAAACAGATCCACGTCCACAAGACCGGCGAGGGGCTGCAGGCCGCCGGGGCCAATCTGAAACTGGGCCGGGGCGGCATCCGCGAGATCGAATTCTACGCCCAGACCCAGCAGTTGATCCTGGCCGGTCGCGACCCCGCCCTGCGCGCCACGCGCACCCTGGACGCCCTGACGGCCCTGGCCCAGGCCGACCATATCCCCGCCGCCGTCGCCGAGGAGATGTCCGCCGCCTATGTCGAACTGCGCGGCCTGGAGCACCGGGTCCAGATGCTGGACGACGAACAGACCCACCGCCTGCCCGAGGATCCGCAGCGCCGCGCCGCCGTCGCCGCCCTGGCCGGCTGGACCGATCTGGCGGCCTTCGACGCCCATGTCGAGGCCCTGCTGGTCCGGGTCAACACCCGCTACGGCGAGCTGTTCGAAGGCGGAGAGGAACTGGACTCCGCCTATGGCAGCCTGGTCTTCACCGGGGTCGAGAACGATCCCGAGACCCTGGACACCCTGCGCCGCATGGGCTTTTCCGAGGCGCCGTCGGTGGCGGACACCATCCGCTCCTGGCACCACGGCCGCATCCCCGCGACCCGCACCGAGCGGGGGCGCGAACTGTTCACCCGCCTGGCGCCCCGCCTGCTGGAGGCCCTGGCCCGGTCGGGCGCGCCCGACGACGCCTTTCGCCGGTTCGCCGTCTTCTTCTCGGGCCTGGCCGCCGGGGTTCAGGTCCAGGCCCTGTTCCTGAACCAGCCCAAGCTGTTCGAGATGGTGCTGGGCGTCATGGCCTTCGCGCCCCGCCTGGCCCGGACCCTGGGGCGTCAGCCCGCGGCCCTGGACGGGGTGCTGGACGCTCGCTTCCTGGCCGACCTGTCGGACGAGACCGGCCTGACCGAACAGATCCTGCGTGAAGCCGGCGAGACCGAGGATTTCGAGGGCGCCATGAACGCCGTGCGCCGCCTGCACCGCGAACAGATGTTCCGCATCGGCATCCACGCCATGACCGGCCGCGCCGGACCGGAGGCGGCCGGCCGCGCCTACGCCGCCCTGGCCGACGCCGCCATGCGCACCCTGTCGCCGGCCGCCCTGGCCGAGACCGAACGGCTGGGCGGCGCCTTCCCCGGCGCGGTCGCCGTGGTGGCCCTGGGCAAGGCCGGCTCGCGCGAGATGACGGCCGGGTCCGACCTGGACCTGATGACCCTGTACGACGCCCCGCCCGAGACGGTGTCCGAAATCAAGGGCTGGACCGCCGACGTCTTCTACGCCCGCTTCACCCAGCGGCTGATCGCGGCCCTGTCGGCCCATACGGCCGAGGGCGGCCTTTACGAGGTGGACATGCGGCTGCGCCCCACCGGGTCCAAGGGGCCGGTCTCGGTGCGGCTGTCCACCTTCGACGACTATTACGCCGGCGAGGCCGAGACCTGGGAGTTCATGGTCCTGACCCGCGCCCGCGTGGTCTGGGCCAGCGACCCGGTCTTCGGCGACCGGGTCTCCGCGGCGATCGAGGCGGCCCTGCGTCGGCCCCGTCCCGGCGTCGATGTCGCCGCCGATGTCCGTAGAATGCGCGCCCTGATGGATCGCGAGCGTCGCCCCCACGGCTTCTGGGATCTGAAACTGTCGCCGGGCGGCCAGGTGGACGCCGAGTTCGCGGCCCAGTACCGCCAGCTCCAGGCCGCCGTCGCGGGCGAGCCCCTGACCCTGTCCACGCTGGAGGCCCTGCACGACGACCCGGTCCTGGCCGAGGCCTGGCGGGTGCAGCAGCGGCTGGCTCATCTGCTGGCCGCCGCCTTCGAGGGCCGGGTCGATCCCGAGGCCGAGCCGTCGGTCTTCCGGCTGCGGCTGGCCGAGGCGGCGGGGGCTCAGGACTTCGAGTCGCTGAAGACCGAACTGACGGAACTGCGGGCGCGGGCGCGCAAGGCCTTCGAACGGGCGGTCCCGCTCACGCGCGAAGAGATCAGTCGCGACGGAGAGTCCGAGGAGCCGCGTTCAATCTCCTGACAGGGTCGTCAACGACCGCTCAAGGCGGTTCGAGGAGATTATCGAGATGAGAAACATCGTTCTGAACGGCTTCAGCGCCATGGCCTTGGCCGCCGTCCTCGGCGCCGGCGCCGGGGTCGCCACGGCCCAGGTTCCGCCGCCCCCGGCCGACGGTCCCCCGCCGCCCTATGCGCGCGGCCTGGCCGACCGGAACGCCGACCTGACCCGCGCCGCCTTCGTCGAGGCTCGCGTCGCCCGCCTGACTGCGCTGGACGCCGACCGCGACGGCACGGTCAGCCTGGCCGAGCGTCAGGCCGCCATGCAGGCCAAGCGCGCCGAGCGGGCCGACGACCGCTTCGCCACGCTGGACGCCAACGGCGACGGCTCCATCAGCCGCGCGGAGTTCGACGCCGGTCACGCCGTCCGCCCGGACTGGGCCGCGCGCGGCCGGTCCGGGCCTCGCGGCGGTCCCCGTCACGCCATGCGTGGTCCCGGCTGTCTGGAAGGTTGTGAACGCGGCCCCGTGGTGATCTCCGAGGCCGCCGCCAGACTGGGCGAACAGTTCGACAAGATGGACGCTGACAAGAACGGCGTCGTCACCGCCGACGAGCGCCGGGCCGCCATGACCGCCAATCGCGCCGAGCGCCGAGCCGAACGGGGAGGCCAAGGTCAGCAACGCCGCGCCGTCCGTCCGGTGCAACAACCCGCTTCCCCGGCTCCGGCTTCGGAGTAAGAACGGTGTCGGGGTCGGCCGTCCTGGGCGAATCGGTCCCTTTCGTCAGCAGCGGAAGAGGCGGGTTTGGTCGCGATCGTCGACCCCGACGAGGATCTTGTGCGCCGCGTGGGTCAGGGCGACCCGGCGGCCGCGCAGACGCTTGTGTCGCGCAAGCTGCCGCGCATCCTGGCCCTGGCCCAACGCATGCTGGGCGACGCCGCCGAGGCCGAGGACGTGGCCCAGGAGACGATGCTCAAGGCCTGGCGACAGGCGCCGAAATGGACCCCCGGCAAGGCCCGGTTCGACACCTGGCTGCACCGGGTGGCGCTGAATCTCTGCTATGATCGGCTGCGGCGACGGCGCGAAATGCCCATGGAGACGCCGCCGGATCGCCCCGATGACGGCCCGGCGCCGGATCGCGCCCTGTTGGCGGCCGAGACGGGGGCTCAGGTCGACGGGGCGCTGAAACGCCTGCCGGACCGTCAGCGCGAGGCGGTGGTCCTGTGTCATTATCAGGAGCTGTCCAATATCGAGGCGGCCGCCCTGATGAGCATCAGCGTCGAGGCGCTGGAGAGTTTGTTGTCGCGCGGACGCCGCGCATTGCGTCTAGCCCTGGCGGACCTCGCGCCGGGGATGAAGCCAGGGATGACTAAGGGAGTCGGACGATGAAGGCGGATCGGTTGCACGCTCTGGCGGAGGCTTACGGCGCCGACCTGCGTCGGTGGCCCGCGTCTGAACGCGTCTTCGCCGAAAGCCTGATCGCCGCCGATCCGTCGCTGAAGACGGCGCTGGCGCAGGCGGCGGCGCTGGACGCCCTGCTGGACGCCTCGCCCGCCCCGACGCCCTCGCCCGACCTGACGGCGCGCCTGCTGGCCGCCGCGCCGAAAGCGAAGACCCGCCGCTTCCATCTGGATCGGATCGCCCTGTTCCTGGGCGCGGGCTGGGCGGCGGCCGCCTGCGCCGGCGTGGTCGCGGGCGTGGGTCTGACCACCCATGTCACCGCCGACGAGCGGGCCGACGCGGTGCTTTACCAATCCACCCTGGTCGAGGTGGACGATACGGAGGTTCTGGGATGAGCGAACGCAGCCTGAAGATCGCCCTGGCGGTGTCGGTGGCCCTGAACCTGTTCGCCCTGGCCGGCGGGGTCGCCTTCGCCGTCAGCCGGGCCAGGGTGGACGAACGGGTCGCCGAACTGCGCGGTCCCTTGCGCCACGGTCCCTTCCGCGAGGTGATCGCCCAGCTGCAGCCTGAGGTCCGGCGCGACGTTCGCGCCAGGATGCGGGCGGCTGCGCTCGCGGCCCGGCCCGATTTCGAGGCCGCCCGCGCGGCGCGGGCCCAGGCGGTCCAGGCGGCGTCCCAGCCCCGGATGGACGCGGCCCGGGTCCAGGCCCTGCTGGATCAGTCGCGCACGGCCGAGATGCGCGGTCGCGCCCGTCTGGAAGGCGAGGCCATCGCCATGCTGGAAACCCTGGACGTCGAGGACCGCAAGGTCCTGTCCGGCCTGCTGATGCGGCGTGGGCCACGGTCCGGTCCCCCGACGCCCGACACCGGCCGCAACGCCGCGCCCCGGCCGCCGGAACCGGACGGCCCCGACGGTCCGGGCTGAGGCGGGTTCAGCCCTTGTTCGACGCCCGATAGGCGGCGACGGCGTCCACGGTGGCGCGCACCTTGGCCTCGATGGCGGCCCAGTCGCCCGACTTGACCGCTTCGTCGGTCACGAGCTTGGAGCCCATGCCCGCCGCCACGATGCCGGCGCCGAACCATTTGGCGATCGAGGCCTCATCGGGATCGACGCCGCCGGTCGGCATGATCTTGACCCAGGGCATCGGCCCCTTGACCGCCTTGACGAAGTCCGGGCCGCCGACCGACGACCCCGGAAACAGTTTGACGATGTCGCAGCCCAGTTCGTGCGCCTCGCCGATGTCCGTCACCGAGCCGCAGCCGGGGAAATAGGCCACCATGCGTCGGTTGCAGACCTTGGCCACGTCGGGGACCAGGCAGGGGCTGACCACGAAGCGCGCGCCCCGGTTCAGGTAGAGCGACGCCGTACCGCTATCGACCACCGAGCCGATGCCCAGCACCACGTCCGGGTCGGTCCTGATCAGCTCGCGATTGATCTCGCCGAACAGGTCGCAGGCGAAGTCGCCGCGATTGGTGAACTCGACCACCGGCGCCCCGCCGCGCGCGCAGGCGCGGATGACGTTCAGGCTGACCTCGGGATCGGGATGATAGAAGACGGGGCAGACGCCCTGGGTCTCGAGCGCCTGAAGCACGCTGACGCGATCATGGGCCATGTCTTAATCTCCGCCTGTCCCGAGCCGCGCCGGAACGCCTGTGTTGCACCGACCGGTCGCCCGGCCTCGCCCCCTGCTTATCCCAGCCGCCGCCGAAAGCGAAAGCCGCGCGGCCGGGTTCATGGCGCTGCGGCGGAACATATTGTTTCATCCGACGTCTTCGACGCCGCGTCCAAAACGGTTTAGGACGCGGGCCAGCAACAGGAGCCCCCGCCCATGATGACCGCCATCTTCGTCTTCATCAAAACCGAGCTGGGCTATGCCAACGATGTGGCGGCCGACATCGTGGACAATGTCGAGAACGTGTCGGAGGTCTATTCCACCTCGGGCCAGCACGACCTGCTGGCCAAGTTCAATCTGCCGCGCGACGCCGACATCGGGACCTTCGTCACCAAACAGGTCCAGACCCGGCCGCATGTCCGCGACACCTTCACCGTCATCACCTTCTCGCCCTTCCTGCCCAAGGGCGGCTAGGCGCTCTTGCGCTTGACCTTGTCCTTGCGTTCTTCGGCGTCGTCGTCGTCGCCGACCTTCTCCTCGACCGTGGCCGACAGGCGCTGGAACACGCCCAGCCCGACCAGGACCAGCACCGCCGCGATCAGCAGGGCGGTGGGATAGATCAGCAGGGCCACGTCCTGGCGCGCCGTCTTGAACACCACCACCAGGGCCTCCAGGAACAGGGCGATGACGATGGTGGACAGGAATTTGGTCAGGCTGCGCCGGGCCTCGGCGGCGCTGCGCCGTTCGTTGCCGCGCCGCACCTCGTCCTCGAAGATGTATTTGGCCACGTCGAAGACGGCGATGGCGACGATGACATAGCCCAGCATGTCCAGCGCCGCGTCCGCTCCGGACTTGTCCGGGGACCGAATGGTGTGGATGGCGTCCATCAGGCCGAACCCGATCAGGGCCGAGGCCGACAACAGCAGCAGCAGGCTGGCGAAGGCGAAGACCGCGCGGGTCAGATAGGTCATGACGGTCGTCTCCTGGCGGCCCTGAACGCGCGAACGGCGAAGCTGTTGCACCGCTCGGTGGATGACGGCTTGGGGTGACGATGGCCGGCGGCGGCGCTAAACCAGCGAAATAGGGAGACCACACACATGACGCGATCCAACGCGCCCGCCTATCTGACCGGCTTCGGCAATCATTTCGCGACCGAGGCCGCGCCCGGCGCCCTGCCGCAGGGCCAGAACTCGCCGCAGAAGACGCCGATGGGCCTGTACGCCGAACAACTGTCGGGCACGGCCTTCACCGCCCCGCGCGCCGAGAACCGGCGCAGCTGGCTGTACCGCCTGCGCCCCTCGGCCCAGCACGGCCCCTATGCGCCCTTCGATCAGGGCCGGGTGCGGTCGGGCCCGTTCGACGAGACCCCGCCCAATCCCAACCGGATGCGCTGGGACCCGCTGCCGATCCCGGAAGCGCCGACCGACTGGGTCGAAGGCCTGGTCACCTATGGCGGGGCGGGCGATCCCGACGCCGGGGGCGGGGCGGGCGTCCACCTGTATGTCGCCAATCGCTCGATGATCGACCGCGTCTTCTACGACGCCGACGGCGAACTGCTGATCGTGCCGCAACAGGGCGCCCATCGCTTCGTCACCGAGATGGGCGTGATCGAGGCCCAGCCCGGCCACGTGGTCCTGATCCCGCGCGGCGTCCGCTTCCGCGTCGAAGTCGACGGGCCCGTGCGCGGCTATGTCTGCGAAAACTACGGCAGCCCGTTCCGCCTGCCGGACCTGGGGCCGATCGGCGCCAACGGCCTGGCCAATCCGCGCGACTTCGAAACCCCGGTCGCGGCCTATGAGGACGTCGATCGCCCGACCCAGTGCGTCCAGAAGTACGGCGGCCGTCTGTGGGCCACGACCTTCGATCACAGCCCGCTGGACGTGGTGGCCTGGCACGGCAATCTGGCGCCCTGCCGCTATGACACGGCGCGGTTCAACACGATCAACACCGTCAGCTACGACCACCCCGATCCGTCGATCTTCACCGTCCTGACCAGCCCGTCCGAGACGCCGGGCACGGCCAATATCGACTTCGTCATCTTCCCGCCGCGCTGGATGGTGGCCGAGCACACCTTCCGCCCGCCCTGGTTCCATCGCAACGTCATGAGCGAGTTCATGGGCCTGGTGACCGGCGCCTATGACGCCAAGGCCGGCGGTTTCGCCCCCGGCGGCGCCAGCCTGCACAACCGGATGAGCGGCCACGGCCCGGATCAGGCCAGCTATGAGGGCGCGATCCAGGCGGAACTGAAACCGCACAAGATCACTGACACCCTGGCCTTCATGTTCGAGACCCGGGCGCCGATCCGGGTCACGAAATGGGCGTCGGAATCACCGCAGATGCAGCTCGACTACGACGACGTCTGGTCAGGCTTCGCAAAAGGACAGGTCAAATGATCCGTATCGCTCTCATCGCCGCCGGCGCCCTGATGGCCGCCGCCTGCACCCCTCAGACGACAGGCGCCGGCTCCGACGCCCCGATGCAGAGCGCCGACGCCTCGGCCTGCGCCACGCGGGGCGGCTCGATGAAACAGGTCGGCCGGATGCAGTCCTGGCAGTGCGTGATCAGCTACGCCGACGCGGGCAAGTCCTGCACCGACGGCGACCAATGCCAGGGCGACTGCCGCGTCGAGGGCAACAGCGGCCTCGCGCCGGGCGCGGCCACGACCGGCGTCTGCCAGGCTGACAGCGACCGTTTCGGCTGCAATACGCCGGTCGAGGACGGCAAGGCCGGCCCGACGCTCTGCATCGACTGAGGCGTAAGGTTCGGGCGAAGACCGCCTATCCCATAAGACCGGCATCCTCGCCCTTGTGGCGAGGATCCATACTCCCGGCGCCTGACATGTGTGTCCGCTGCGGACGCACCGGGATTATGGATCCTAGGGACAAGCCCTAGGATGACGGCGTGAGAGGGGGGGCTGCGCCCCGCCCTCAATCCCCGTGCTTGCCGTTGCTGGAGAACTCCGGCGGGGCGGCCTTGTGGATGAACTGCTCCGCCACCAGCCAGGCCTTGAACGGCCGCAGGCAGCCCAGGCACATGATCACCAGGATCGGCAGGGTCACAACCGCGTGCACCCAGATGGGCGGCTTCACGCTGAAGTCGAAGACCATCAGCAGGATCATCCCGACCAGGCCCACCGCCGTCATGACGAAGAAGGCGGGGCCGTCGGCCGGATCGGCGAACCCATAGTTCAGCCCGCATTTCGGGCAGGATTCGCGCAGGGTCAGATAGCCCTTGAACAGCGCCCCCTCGCCGCAGCGGGGACAGCGACAGGCCAGGCCGGTCTTCAAGGTGCTCAGGCGCGGGTAATCGGTCATGGCCCCATCATGGGCCGGATCGCGCCGCCTGTCGCCGGACGAACCGTCCTATCCGTAGAATCCCGGTCAATGTCGGTTAACCGTGATTAAAGAGCTTGTGGGGCAAGGCTCGACGGATATGTCCGGGACCCCGCACAGCAAGCGTATCCTGAAGTCGACCGTGGCCGCCGCCGCGGCCGGCGCGGTCGTGTTCGCGCCACTGGCGCCGCTGGCCCAGGAAGCCGGCCGGTCGCGCGATCCGCTGTCGATCAGCATCGGCCAATCCAGCGAATTCACCCGTGTCGAATTCGGCGGCGTCATCGGCGCGCGCAGCCAGGTCCGGCGCGAGGGCGACAAGGTGATCGTCCGCCTGGGCGTCTCGGCCGCGCCTGACGTCTCGCGCCTGCGCGTCGATCCGCCGGAGGGGGTCAAGGCCGTCGAGACGCGGCTGGCGCGGGGCGGAACGACCGATCTGGTCATCACCCTGGCCGAGGGCGCCGACGCCCGGTCCGGCGCGGCTGACGGCGCGGTCTGGCTGAACCTCTATGCGCCGGGCAAGGCGCCCGAGCCGACGTCGGAAGAACGGGCGGCGGCCATCAATTCCGTCGTGCCCGTCCGCGCCGTCTCGACGCCGGACAAGACGGTCCTGACCTTCCAGTGGGGCGCGCCGGTGGGCGCCGCCGTCTTCCGGCGGGGCGAGGCCGTCTGGGTCGTGTTCGACACCGCCGCCAAGATGGACCTGACCGGCGCCAAGGCCCTGGGTCCGGCCAAGGACGCCCGCTGGGCCGCCGGCCCTGACTACACCGCCGTCCGCATCGCCGCTCCCGACGGCCTGCCCGTGGCGGCCGAAGGGCAGGGCGGAACCTGGACCGTGACCATCGGCGGTCCGCCCGCCGGCGCCTCGGGCGTCGAGATCGACCGCTCCGACGACGGCTCGGCCACCCTGGTGGCGCGGATGGCGGGCGCGACCAAGACCGTCTGGCTGACGGATCCCCTGGTCGGCGACCGTTTCGCCGCCGTCACCGCCCTGGCGCCCGGCAAGGGTTTCTCGGGCACGCGCAGCACCGTCGATCTCAGCCTGATCCCCACCGCCCAGGGCCTGGCGGTCGAGACCACGACCGACGATCTGAAGATCGAGGCGGCGGGCGATCTGGTCACCCTCAGCCGTCCGCAGGGCCTGACCCTGTCGCCGCCGTCGGCGACGCTGGAGGCCGCCGCCCATGAGGATGACGCGCCGAAGCCGGCGGCCTATCCGGCCCTGATCCTGGAGGAATGGGCGACCGCAGGCGAGGACGGCTTCTCGCAACGCTATCGCCGCCTTCAGGACGCGGCGGCTCAGGAAACCATCGCCGGAACCGACAATCCCCGCGCGCCCATCGCGGCGCGCATGGCCCTGGCCCGGTTCCTGGTCGGGTCGGGCCTGAACTATGAGGCGATCGGCGTCATCAACGCCCTGGTCGCCAAGGCCCCCAACATGCAGGGCGAGCCCGAGGTGCGCGGCCTGCGCGGCGCCGCCCGCGTCGGCGTCGGCCGTCTGGAGGAGGCCCAGGCCGACTTCGCCGGCTCGGCCCTGTCGAACGATCCCGCCGCCAAGGTCTGGCAGGGCTATATCGCCGCCGAACAGGGCGACTGGGAGGGGGCGCGCCGCGCCTTCGCCGCCGGGGCCTCGGTCATCGACGACTTCCCCAAGGAATGGCGCGCCCGCTTCGGCGCCGCCCACGCCCTGGCCGCCATCCAGACCAACGACCTGCCGGCCGCGCGCCAGCTGCTGGCCTATGTCTTCAGCCAGAACGCCTCGGCCGCCGATCAGCTGACCGCGCGCGTGGTCCAGGCGCGGCTGTTTGAACTGTCCGGCGACAAGGACCGGGCGCTGGCGGTGTACAAGGCCGTGGCCCGCGCGCCGCTGGACGGCATCGCCACCCCCGCCAAACTGGGCGCCATCGGTCTGGAGCTGGACAAGGGCGTCCTGACGCCGGATCAGGCGGCCCAGCAGCTTGAGCAGTTGAAGTGGCGCTGGCGCGGCGACGCCACCGAACTGGCCGTCATCCGCAAACTGGCCAACCTCTATCTTCAGCAGGGCCGCTATCGCGAGGCCCTGGACGCCCTGCGCGGCGCCGGCAAGCGGATGTCCGGGGTGCCCGGCGCCGCCGAGATCTACGCCGACCAGTCCAACGCCTTCCGCGCCCTGTTCCTGGAAGGCGCGGCCGACGGCTTGCAGCCGGTTCAGGCCCTGGCCCTGTTCTATGATTTCCGCGAACTGACCCCCATCGGCGCCGACGGCGACGAGATGGTGCGCCGTCTGTCGCGCCGCCTGATCGACGTCGACCTGCTGGACCAGGCCGCCGAACTGCTGAAACACCAGGTGGACGAGCGGCTGGACGGGGTGGCCAAGGCCCAGGTCGCCACCGATCTGGCCACCGTCTATCTGATGGACCGTCAGCCGGAGAAGGCGTTGCAGGCCATCTGGGGCTCGCGCACCACCCTGCTGCCCAACGCCATCAACAGCGAGCGTCGGGCGCTGGAGGCCCGGGCCCTGATGGATCTGGGCCGCTACGATCACGCCCTGGAGGTTCTGGACCGCGACCAGTCCGCCCCGGCGCGCGAGGTGCGCGGCGACATCCTGTGGAAACAGCAGAAGTGGGCCGAGGCCGCGCCCCTGTACGAAGCGCGTCTGGGCGACCGCTACAAGCAGGCGGAGGCGCCCCTGACCCCGGCCGAGGAAAGCTGGCTGATTCGCGCCGGCGTGGGCTATTCGCTGAGTGGAAACCCCGCCGCCCTGGATCGTCTGCGCGGCCAGTATTCGCCCTTCATCCCCCGGGCGCGGTCAGCGAATGCGATCCGCGTGGCCCTGGACGACAATCTGGCGGGTCTGGCGGGAGTGAACGACTTCGCCGCCCTGTCGGCCAACGCCGACACCTTCGTTGGCTGGGTCAACGCCGCCAAACAGGACTTCCGAAAGGAAACGGGCGGGAATCGCCCTGCGACCCCCGCCCGTTGAATCGGTTGATCGGTCCCCGAGGGGACCGGAAAAACCTTAGCCGTTGACGGCGTCCTTCAGCGGCTTCGAGACGCGGAAGCGGACGGCCTTGGAGGCGGCGATCTTGATGGTCGCGCCCGTGGCGGGGTTGCGGCCTTCACGCTCGGCGCGGGCGGCGGTGTCGAAGACGCCCAGGTTCGAGATGCGCACGTCGCCGCCGGCCTTCAGGCTGGCGTGGATGTTTTCGACGATGGCGGTCAGCACCTTGCCGGCGTCGGCCTGCGAGACACCGGCGTCCTTGGCGACGGCGGCGATCAGTTCGGCTTGAGTGGTCATAAGAAGCGTTTCCAGTGTTAGTCGCCCGATTCAGGGCGAGGACTGGGGGATCAACACGGATTTCGTCCGGCATTGCAAGCGGGTAAAAGGCGCAAAGCCTTATGGGGCGGGGATTATCCGGTTCCGGACGCCCGCTGGAAGCTCTCGACCAGGCTGCCGGCGACCAGTCTCCAGCCGTCCACCAGCACGAAAAAGATCAACTTGAACGGCAGGGACACCACCACCGGAGGCAGCATCATCATACCCATGGACATCAGCACGCTGGCGACCACCAGATCGATCACAAGGAACGGAACGAAAAGGAGAAATCCGATTTCGAACGCCTTCTTCAGCTCGCTGATCATGAAGGCCGGCGTGACCACGCGCAGGGGCAGCTCCTGCAGGTTGGCCGGGGCCTCCACGCGGCTTAGACGGGTGAACAGGGCCAGGTCTCCGCGGTCCACCTGGGCCAGCATGAAGGTTTTCACAGGTTCCGACGCCGCATCGAAGGCCTGGGGCAATTCCATCTGCTGATCCAGCAGCGGACGGATGCCCGAATCATAGGCGTCCTGCCAGGTCGGGGCCATGACGATGGCGCTCAGGAACAGGGCCAGGGACACCAGAACGGCGTTCGGCGGCGACTGCTGCATCCCCAGCGCCGTCCGCAACAGCGACAGGACCACGACGATTCGCACGAAACTGGTGGTCATGATGACGATGGAAGGCGCCAGCGACAGCACGGTCATCAGCCCGACCAACTGCACCACCCGCTGCGTCAGCCCCGCGCCGCTGCCCAGGTCGATATTGATCGCCGACCCGCCCGCCGCCGCGTCCTGGGCGAAGGCCGCCAGAGGCCAGGCCAGGCACACCAGGGTGGTGAACAGAGACAACAGGGCCGCGCGCTTCAGTTCGGCGCCCGTGGGGATCGTGAAGACTTTCTCCCTCCCCCTGCGGGGGAGGGGCGTCGCGTAGCGACGGGGTGGGGGCGGCAAGGCGACGTCGCACTGAACTGAGACAGGACCGGTGCGTGTTTGGGCCAGCCCTTCCCACCCGGCTTCGGCTACGCCTTCGCCCCCCTCCCCCGCAGGGGGAGGGAGAAGCTCGCTCTCGCCCCTTGGCCTCTTCACTTGAAGATCTCCGGCTGGCGCGGCTCGATCAGTTCGCGCCCTTCGCCCAGCAGGATCAGCCGCTCTTCCGCATCGATCCGCACCAGGACCAGCCGGCGCGCGGGGTCCAGCACCAGGGTCTCAACCACCTGCATCCGCCGTTCGCCGCGCTGGGCGTTCAGCTTGGCCATCAGCTGCGGCGCATAGCGGCGCGCCGCATAGGCGGCCAGGCCGATCAGGCCCAGGGTGAAGGCCAGGCCGAAGACGGCGCGGGCGAGATCGAGGAAATTCATACGCTTAAGGCCCCGCGCAGTCGGCGCTATTCCTCAAGTCTTAACCACCACGGTTAACGATGGGTTTAGATAACGGCCTGTTAACCATGCAGGCGGCATTTTCTGCCCATCGCGCGCATCCGCGTCGCACGGGAGATCGCCATGGGCGTCGCCGACATACCGCTGCTGGGGCAGATCAAGGGCCGGCTGGGCTGGCTGGACGAGCGCCAGAAGCTCATCGCCGAGAATGTGGCCAACGCCGACACGCCGGGCTTCGTCGGTCGCGATCTGAAACAGCCGACCGACTTCGCCGCCGCCCTGCGTTCGGGCGGGGGGCTTCAGGTGGTCCGCACCAACCGCGCCCATATCGCCCCGGCCGTCAGCGCGCCTCGGTTCGATCCGACCAAGTCGCCGGACTCCGAGACCACGCTGGACGGCAACTCGGTGGTGGTCGAGGAGCAGATGCTCAAGATGGCCGAGAGCCGCATGGCCTATGACGCCGCCATCGGCTTCTATCAGAAATCCATGTCCATGCTCCGCATGGCCGCGCGCAAGCCTGGCGCGGGCTGAGACGAAGGACTGATCCATGCCTGATCCCATCCCCCCCTCGAACAGCGCCATGGCCGTGGCGGCCTCGGCTCTCAAGGCCCAGCAGTCGCGCATGCGCGTCATCGCCGAGAACATCGCCAACGCCCAGTCCACCGCCCGCACCCCTGGCGGCGAGCCCTATCGCCGCCAGATCCCGGTCTTCCAGGCGCGCGAGGTCGACGGCGCGACCGGCGTGACCCTGGCCGAAGTCCGGCCGGATCAGGGCGAGTTCAAGATGGACTACGACCCCTCGCACCCGGCGGCCAACGCCCAGGGCTATGTGATGCGGCCCAATGTCGACACCCTGGTGGAAGCCATGGACATGCGCGAAGCCCAGCGCGCCTACGAAGCCAATCTGAACGTCATCGAGACGGCGCGGTCCATGGACAGCCGCACCCTCGACATCATCAAACGCTGAGGACTAGGCCATGAACCCGATGATGGCCGCCCGCGCCTACGCCGCCGTTCAGGGCAGCGCCATGCCCACGGCGGCGCAGCCGCCCGCCTCCGGCGACAATGGCTTCGCCGACCTGGTCAAGAACGCCATGACCGACATGACCCAGCAGTCGCGCGCGGCCGAGACCCAGATGACCCAGTCGATCCAGGGCAACGGCAATCTGATCGACGTGGTCACGGCGCTCAGTTCGGCCGAGGCGTCGCTGGAAACCGTGATGTCCGTCCGCGACCAGGTGATTTCCGCCTACAAGGAAATCATGGCCATGCCGATCTGATCCGCCGGAGCGCGGCCCAGGTCCTTCAGGTTCCGCGCGGAAAATTGCGGGTCGGCGGTGCGCCGAAATCCGCGCCCTGGCCTGACGTCTTGCCGATCAGGCGGCGCCGCGCCGTACGCAGGTCGCGAATCGCCAGGGGCGCCAGGGTCCAGGGCTCGATGCAATAGCGGTGGAACAGGCGGCGGGGGTTCTGCGACAGTCGATAGGCCCATTCGATCCCGGCGCGCCCCATCCATCGCGGCGCCGGATTCTGGGTTCCCGCCTCATAGTCGAAGGCGGCGCCGACCGACAGGATGACGCAGTCGGGCAGGGCGTCGAACACGGCCAGGGTCCACAGCTCCTGGCGCGGCATGCCCATGCCGACGAACAGGATATGCGGCTGAAAGGCCTGAATCTCCGCGACAACTTCGGCGTTGTCGGCGGAACCTGCCCGGGCGTCGAAGAAGCCGTGGCGGGTGCGGATCTCGGTCTTGGGATAGCGCGCGCCCAACCGGCGCGCCGCCTCTTCGCCCACGCCCGGCGCGCCGCCGACCGCCATGACGCGCCAGGCCTTGCGGTTGGCGACGCTCCAGAAATGGTCGCGCCAGTCCAGATAGGTGCAGCGATGAAAGCCCCGGCTATGCAGCCCCAGGGCGCGCGAGAACCAGATCATCGGCGTCGAATCGACCTCGATCAACTCGGCCATCTCGTAGAAGGCCCGCATCTCCGGATGTTTCTGGAGCAGGTAGAGGCTGTGCAGATTGTGGTTGGCCACCACGCTCTTGCGGCCCTCGGCCACGGCGTCCTGGACGTGATGCAGCACTTCCTCGGGCTTCACCAGATCGACCAGCTGGCCGAACATGTGGACGCGCTCGCGCCGACGCCGACGCTTGCGATAGGTCGCGCGAGGGGTCGTGCGCCGCTCGTGCGCCTTGGAAACTCGGGACGGATCCGCCATCGCACCCAGATAGGGGACGGGCTCTCAAAGCGAGGTAAGCGAACAGGCTTAACGGGCCGCAACCCTGTCCGACCGACGCTTGTGTCGGGGCCTCCCGCCTCGCTTGCGAAATAAAACCGACCTCCGACGAAAAATCCCTGTTGACCCCGCCCGGACCCTCCCTTAGAGGTCCGCGCCTTCCCGATGGAAACGCCGCAAGGCGCTGCCGACGGGGCCCAGATGGCGGAATTGGTAGACGCGCTGGCTTCAGGTGCCAGTGGCTTAACGGCCGTGGAGGTTCGAGTCCTCTTCTGGGCACCATATTATAGACGGCGTCGTGTTTTCGGACACGGCGCCGTTTGCTTTTTCGGCCTATCGCTTCGCGCGCGGCGCTCTGCTGCTTGAGGCCATCTTCGTTTTGGGGCCTATCGCCTCGCGCGCGGCGCTCGCCTGCTTGAGGCCCGTCCGTCGCGCGGTAAGCCGTTTCGTCCCGTCCCCCAGCCGTGTAAGAACCTGCCCATGACCGTTTACCTGCACGAGGGCGACCTGCCCGACGACCTGGACCTGGGACCGGACGTCGCCATCGATTCCGAGACCATGGGCCTACGCTTCCGCCGCGACCCCCTTTGCGTCGTCCAGCTGTCGGCCGGCGACGGAAACGCCCATGTCGTGCGGCTGAACCGCCCCGGCTATGATTGCCCGAACCTGAAGCGGCTGCTGACCGATCCGGCGGTGACCAAGATCTTCCACTTCGGCCGCTTCGACATCGGCATGTTCCTGCTGCACCTGGGGGTCGAGACGCGGCCGGTCTATTGCACCAAGATCGCCTCCAAACTGGCCCGCACCTATACCGACCGCCACGGGCTGAAGGACGTGGTGCGCGAGACCGTTGGGGTCGACCTGTCCAAGGCCCAGCAGTCGTCCGACTGGGGCGCGGCCGAACTGACCCAGGCCCAGCTGGACTACGCCGCCTCGGACGTCCTGTATCTGCACGCCGCCCGGGCCAAGCTGGACCTGATGCTGGCGCGCGAGGGACGGGCCGAACTGGCGGCCAAATGTTTCGACTTCCTGCCGACCCGTTCGGCGCTCGATCTCGCCGGCTGGGACGAGATCGACATCTTCGCCCATAGCTGAGGCGCGCTTGACCGACCCCGGCGAACAGACACGGATCCAGGCGGACGCCGCGGACGAGGCCCGGGTGGTCCTGGCCGGCGCGCGCTGGCGGGCGCGTTCGCGGCGCGTCAAACTGTACCGCCGCGTCCTGCCGATCATCATCCTGGTGCTGGCGGGCGGCGTCCTGACCTGGACCGTGTTCCGCACCGTCATGTCGGGGGTGGAGCGCAAGGCCAGCCAGGGCCAGGAGGTCCGGCTGGACAAGCCCCTGTTCCACGGCCAGGACGCGCAAGGCCGCGCCTTCACCGTCGGCGCCCAGGGCGCGATCCGCGATCCCGCCACCGGCCATTTCCGCCTGGTCGGCCCGGCCCTGAAGCTGAATTTGGGCGGGCGCAAGGTCACCGAAATGACCGCCGACGGCGGGACCTACAACGAACAGGCCAGGACCGTGACCATCGGTCCGAACGTGCGGATTTCGGACGGCGGCTCCGGCTTCGTCCTGACCACGCCCGAGGCCGTGGTCGACACCTCGACCGGAATCATCACGGGTTCACGGGGCGTTCAGGGCGCCGGCCCTATTGGAACCATCAACGCTTCGTCCTATGCGATCTATGATCAGGGCGAGCGGGTGGTGTTCAAGGGCTCTGGCGACAACAAGGTGATGGGCGTGCTGACGCCCAAGGGGTCTGGCGGATGATCATGACGAAGATTTCAAAGGCTCTGGCGACGGTCGCGGCCGTGACGGTCGTGGCTCTGCCGGCCGTAGGCGACGCGCAATCCCAGTTGGGGGCACAGTCAACGAACCAGCCCGTCGCTTATGGCGCGGATTCGGTCGAATATGGCCCCAACCGCATCATCCTGAGGGGGCGGGCCGAGGCGACACAGGGCGGCAACCGTTTCCGCGCCGACACCCTGACCCTGGTCAGCGGCGAGGGCGGCGACCTGCAACGGGCCGAAGCCGCAGGCACGGTCTATTTCGTCACCCCCGACCAGTCGATGCGCGGCGACCGCGCCGTCTATAATCTGGGCAATGGCGAGATCGTGGTGACGGGCAATGTGGTCCTGAGCCAGGGCAAGAACGTCCTGACCGGCTCGCGCCTGGTCTATAATATCAACACTGAGGCCGCACGCATGGAAGGCGCGCCGCGCGGCGCCGCCGGAAGCCGCGTGCAGGGCGTCTTCTACCCCAACTCGAACTGAGGCCGTCGGCCGTCTGGATCTAAGATTTGGCCCGCAAGGAACTCTCCGCCCTGAACCTGGCCGACCGGCCTGCGGCAAAGCCCGCGCCGGCGGTTCCGGCCGCTGAAAAGGGGCTGCGGGTGCGCAACATCGCCCGCGCCTTCGGTCAGCGCCAGGTGGTGCGCGACGTCTCCCTGACGGTCCAGCGCGGCGAGGTGGCGGGCCTGCTCGGCCCCAACGGCGCCGGCAAGACCACCTGTTTCTATATGATCACCGGCCTGATCCCGCCCGATTCCGGCACGATCTGGCTGGACGGCGAGGACATCACCAGCCAGCCCATGTACCAGCGCAGCCGCATGGGCCTGGGTTACCTGGCCCAGGAGGCCTCGATCTTCCGGGGCATGACGGTCGAGCAGAACATCATGGCGGTGGTCGAGCTCAACTATCCGCGCGATCAGCTTCAGGCCGAGACCGACCGCCTGCTGAACGAGCTTCACATCGACCACCTGCGCCACGCCCCGGCCACCGGCCTGTCGGGCGGCGAGCGTCGCCGGGTCGAGATCGCCCGCGCCCTGGCGGGCCGCCCGTCTTTCATCCTGCTGGACGAACCCTTCGCCGGCATCGACCCCCTGGCCATCGCCGACATCCGCTCGGTCATCCGCTACCTGGCGGACCAGGGCATCGGCGTGCTGATCACCGACCACAATGTCCGCGAGACCCTGGACATCACCGACCGGGTCTCGATCATCTCGGGCGGGTCGGTCCTGTTCGAAGGCACGGCTGAAGAGGCCGTCAACGACGCCGAGGTCCGCCGGGTCTATCTGGGCGAAAACTACGCCTGACGCGCTCACCTCCCCGTCGGCGAAGGCCGACGGGGAGGACAGGCGATCGCGTCAGCGAGCGCCAGGAGGGGGAGACTCGGTGTCAAAAGCCGGCCCGGTCAGCACCCCTGTCAGAGTCGCCCCCTCCTGGTCGCAAGCGCGACCTGTCCTCCCCCCGCGCCTTCGCGCGCGGAGAGGTGACGCTGGCCCATTTCGTCATTCCGGGCGAAGCGCAGTGGAGACCCGGAACCCAGCGGCGCGCGAGAGCGCGACACGAAGGGCGTCGCGTAGGCCTGCGGCGGTCGGATTTCACCTTGGACGCGTTTGGCGCGGTTTTTTCGCGCCAGTAGCGCCAGAACGGGCGACCCGCGTTTCGGCGTTTGTCGGGCGTTAACCAGTGCGGCCACATCCTGCACAGCAAGTTCCGGGCCAGTTGGCGCGCCGGCAGGATTTTTCGAACGTGATCGGGCAACGTCTAGAGATCAGACAGGGGCAGGGGCTGGTCATCACGCCCCAGCTGCAGCAGGCGATCAAGCTGCTGCAACTGTCGAACCTCGAGCTCGAGGAGTTCGTCGAGGCCGAGCTGGAGCGCAATCCCCTGCTGCAACGCGACGAGCCCGAGGGCGACGGCCCCGAGGCCCCGGTTTCGGTTTCCGACGCCGCCCCGGACGGTGAAATGTCCTTCGGCGACGGGGTCGGCCAGGATTCCGTGGCCTCGATGGACGCCGGGTCCGACGATGTCTACGGCGACGCCGCGCCCGGCGAACGCACCAGCGACCGCATGACGGACGAGGCCCAGCCGGGCCTGTCCGACTGGTCCAGCGCCGGCAAGGGCGGCCAGGTCTTCGAAGGCGACGGCGAACGGCCCGACGCCCATGAACTGACCCTGTGGGAGCATCTGCAGGTCCAGGCCTCCTCGGCCGGCCTTTCGGCCGCCGACCACGCCATCGCCCTGACCCTGATCGACGCCACCGACGAGGGCGGCTATCTGCGCGGCGAAATGGCCGAGTTCGCCGATCGCCTTGGCGTCAGTCTGGATCGGATCGAGGCCGTCGTCGCCGTCTGCCAGGGGTTCGAGCCGACCGGCGTCATGGCCCGTTCGGTGCCCGAATGCCTGATGCTGCAACTGATCGAGCGCAATCGGTTCGACCCGGCCATGGGCGCCCTGCTCGACCATCTGGACCTGCTGGCCCGGCGCGACCTGGCCGGTCTGAAGAAGATCTGCGGCGTCGACGGCGAGGATCTGGCCGAGATGATCGCCGAGCTGAAGGCCCTGACGCCGCGGCCCGGCGCCGGCTTCGGCGGCGAACCGGCCCAGACGGTCGTCCCCGACGTCCATGTGCGGCCCGACCCGGCCGGCGGCTGGCGGGTCGAGCTGAACGCCGACACCCTGCCGCGCCTGTTGATCGACAAACGCTATCACGGCCTGGTTCAGGCCGGCGCCCGCTCCGACACCGAAAAGACCTTCGTCGCCGACTGCGCCGCCCAGGCCAGCTGGCTGGTCAAGTCGCTGGACCAGCGCGCCAAGACCATTCTGAAGGTCTCGTCCGAGATCGTGCGCCAGCAGGACGCCTTCCTGGCCTTCGGCGTCGAATTCCTTCGCCCGCTGAATCTGAAGACGGTCGCCGACGCCATCGGCATGCACGAATCGACGGTCAGCCGCGTCACCTCCAACAAATATGTCTCGACCCCGCGCGGGGTGTTCGAGCTGAAATTCTTCTTCACCGCCGCCATCCAATCGGTGGACGGCGCATCGACTCATTCGGCCGAGGCGGTCCGCCATCGGATAAAAACCATGATCGATGGGGAAGGGGTGGGGGGCGACGTTTTGTCCGATGATCGGATCGTCGAAATCCTTAAGGAGGCGGGCATAGATATAGCCCGTAGAACGGTCGCCAAGTATCGGGAAGCCTTGAGGATTCCGTCCTCCGTCGAGCGCCGCAGGATGCTTAAGACCGGCTGAAGCGTGACCACAAATCGGTGATCTCGATTGACACCAAATGCGGGCGGGAGCGTTCTATCCGTATGCAAGTCCAAGTCAGCGGCAAGCAAGTGGATGTCGGCGAAGCGTTAGGCTCGCGCATCTCCCAGGAACTCGAAGACGGGGTCGGAAAATACTTCGCCCGCGGCGGTGAAGACGCCGAGGTCGTGGTGTCCAAGGACGGCCACAACTTCAAGGTGGACTGTTGGGTCCGCCTCGCGTCGGGCCAGACCCTGGTGACGACGGGCATGGGCGGCGACGCCCATTCCGCCTTTACCGAGGCGCTGGATCGTCTCGAAAAGCGGGTCCGTCGCTACAAGCGCCGGCTCAAGGATCACCACATCGGGCCCAAGGGCCTGTCGCCTGAAAAAACCGAAAACGCCGCCCGCGAAGTCGCTCGCAGCATCGTGCTGCGGGATCCCGACAGCGTCGAGGACGACGTCTTCGGCGACACCGGCGAAAACGACGGCCCGCCGCCCGTGGGCATGGTCATCGCCGAGACCGAGCACGAGATCCGCTCCATCACGGTCGGTCGTGCGGTCCTGGAACTGGATATGACCGGCTATCCGGTGGTGCTGTTCCGCAATGCGGCGCACGGCGGCCTGTCCGTCGTCTATCGCCGCCCAGACGGCAATGTCGGCTGGATCGACCCCGAGCGCACGAAGAAGTCGAACGGGCATTAGACTTACGGCTTAGTTTGACTTTGCCGCGGGAGCCTCTAAAGGGGCGCCCGCGGCCGCCAGTCGCTTATCTAGAGTTGGGCTACCCATGGATATCGCAGATCTGCTCGCGCCGAACGGCGTGGTGCTGCGTGGCGGCGCCTCGTCGAAACGTCAGGCGCTTCACGCCGTGGCCGAGGCTGCGGCCCAGGCTCTGGGCGTCGACCAGGGCCGTATCTTCGAGGCCTTGCTGGAACGCGAAGCCCTGGGCTCCACCGGCCTGGGCTCCGGCGTGGCCGTGCCGCACGCCCGTCTGAAGGAAATCGACCGGGTCACGGCCGTCTTCGTGCGCCTGGATACGCCTGTGGCCTATGAAGCGGTCGATGATCGTCCGGTCGATCTGCTGCTGGCCCTGTTCGCCCCGCCCAAGGATGGCGCCGAACATCTGCGCGCCCTCGCGGCGGTCTCGCGCGCCCTGCGGTCGCCGGAACTGCGTGAGCAGTTGCGTCAGGCCCGGACGGTCGATGCAATCAAGGCCCTGTTCGTCAAGGACCAGGCGCCCGCTACGGCCGCCTGAGAGGCCGGGCCGTCAAGGGCGGCGACCGGCCGCCCTTTCCCTTGTTCAGTGAACCGAGACCGGCTCCAGTTCGTGCGCCACAGCGGCGGCGAAGGCGGTGTCGCGGTCCAGCATGACGGCCAGCCGTTCCCCGTCCGCGCTGTGAACGGCGTAGAGGGACTGATTCGGGTCGAAGGCGATGTCCTTCATCTCGACCGCCTCTTCCAGCAGGTCGGACGCCTTCACCTCGCGCACATAGACGAGATCGGGGGCGCCCAGTCCGGCGAAATCTTCCTTGGTCATCATCATCGGCGTCATAGGACCGCCTCCTTCGCTTTGACAACGCCCGGATCGCCGGGCGGTTCGAACGGCTGCGCTTTTCAGCCGGCCGTGATGGGAATGCGCCGCACCTGGCGCTCGGCCTCGGGCCGGATCAGATCGACATGCAGCAGGCCGTGTTCCAGCCGTGCGCCCTCGATCTCCAGCCCGTCGGCCAGGACGAAGCTGCGTACAAAGCCTCGCGCCGCGATGCCGCGATGCAGGAAGGCCTGTTCGCTCTTGCCCGCGCCGTCGCGCTTGCCGGCGATGGTCAACTGCCGCCCTTCCAGGGTGATGGCCAGTTCGTCAGGAGCGAACCCGGCCACTGCCAGGCTGATGCGGACCCCCGCCTCGCCGATCTGTTCGACGTTATAGGGCGGATAGCTCTCGGCCGCCGCCTTGGCGGCGCGGTCGATCAGGGCGCGGGTGTGGTCGAAGCCCAGCAGGAACGGGCTGTCGAACAGGATGGTGCGGGTCGTCGTCATCTGGGTCCTCGGAAAAGCGACCGACCGTGGGCCTCCCGCAATCGGCAAGGCTCCCGGTCACAGATGAAGATGGGGGCGGACGCGGCCGGGATCAACTGTTGGGGACCGGTCGTCCCCAATCTCGTCATCCTCGGGCTTGACCCGAGGATCGGGCGCCCCGCCGCTCATGCAGAGGGGCGGTGGTCGGCATTGTGATCGACCCCAAGAGCAAAGCGGCCGATGGTCCGGTCCTCGGGTCAAGCCCGAGGATGACGGACGGGGCGAAGGCGCCCCTAGTGGATGGCTTCGCCATGCTGGGCATAGTCCAGCCCCTCGACCTCTTCTTCCTTGGTGACGCGCAGGCCCGTGGTGAACTTGCAGATCATCAGGACGACGAAGGTGCCGACCGCACTCCAGACGATGGCCCCGCCCAGGCCCAGCGCCTGTTTCCACACCGTCGCGCCCTCGGACAGGGCGTTGATGCTGGTGGTGGCGAAGACCCCGGTCAGCAGGGCGCCGACGATGCCGCCGATCCCGTGCACGCCGAAGGCGTCCAGGCTGTCGTCGTATTTCAGCGCGTGCTTCAGCCAGACCGCCCCGGCGTAGCAGGCCGGACCGGCGATCAGGCCGATGAAGAAGGCGCCCTTGGGATCGACGAAGCCGGCGGCGGGGGTGATGGCGACCAGACCGCCGACGACGCCCGACAACAGGCCCAGCAGGGTCGGGCGCTTGCGGTCGAACCATTCGACGGTCATCCAGCCCAGGGCCGCGGCGGCGGCGGCCAGGATGGTGTTGAAGGCGGCGGTGGCGGCCAGGGCGTCGGCGGCGCCGGCCGACCCGGCGTTGAACCCGATCCAGCCGACCAGCAGCAGGCCAGTGCCGATGGCGCTGTAGACCAGATTGGCGGGGGCCATGTTGTCGCGGCCGAAGCCGTGGCGCGGGCCCAGCACCAGGGCGCAGACCAGGCCGGCGACGCCCGCATTGACGTGGACCACCGCCCCGCCCGCGAAGTCGAGCACGCCCAGGCTCCCCAGATAGCCGCCGCCCCAGACCTGGTGACAGATCGGCGCATAGACGATCAGGTGCCACAGGGCGAAGAACAGCAGGCTGGCCGAGAATTTCATCCGCTCGGCGAAGGCGCCGGCGATCAGGGCCGGGGTGATGATGGCGAAGGTCATCTGGAAGCTGACGAACAGCAGTTCCGGCAGGCCGGGCAGCAGGCTGTGCGCCGTCTGCATCGTCACCCCGTTCAGGAAGGCCGCCTGGACCCCGCCGATCAGGCCGTTCACCGCATCCGGCCCCTTGCCGAACGACAGACTGTAGCCGACCAGGAACCACAGCACCGAGACGATGGCGAAGGCCGCCGCCGACTGGGCGATGACGCTGATGATGTTCTTCTTGCGCACCATGCCGCCGTAGAACAGGGCCAGACCCGGCAGGGTCATCAGCAGCACCAGGGCGGTGGACGTCAGGATCCAGGCCGTCGCCGCATTGTCGATGACCAGGGGCGCCTGATGGGCCAGCAGGGCGGGGGCCGCCGCCAGGGCCGGAGAGGCGAGGGACGCCGCCCCGGCAACAGCGATGGCGGACAGGGCGGCGTGTCGGGTCATTTCATGCGTCTCGGGGAGGAGAGGAAGGAACGGCTCAGGCCAGGGTCTCAGGCCGAAGTCTTAAGCCGTTCCTCCGTTCTGACAATGTCCGTAAGCGGCAGGATACGCACGAAACGGTCAAGCGTGTTGTCCCAGTCGCCCAGCAGTCGGCGGGCCAGCGGCGAACCGGTCGCCGCCAGATGGGCCTCGACCAGTCCGCGCAGCCGTTCGGCCGCCGCTTCGTCGATGTCGGCCACGCCCGCCAGGTCGCCGTTCAGGGCCCGTTCGGCGAAGCCCGGCTGATCCAGCACGAACAGTTCGCCGCCGCTCATGCCCGCCGCCAGGTTCCATCCGACCCCGCCCAGCACGACCACCCGGCCGCCGGTCATATATTCGCAGCCATGCGCGCCCAGGCCCTCGACCACGGCCTCGGCGCCCGAGTTGCGCACCGCGAACCGCTCGCCCGCCGCACCGGCCACGAACAGCCGGCCCGAGGTCGCGCCATACAGGGTGGTGTTGCCGCAGATCAGCTGGTCCTCGCGCCATTCCGGCGTGCGGATCGAGATTTCGGCGCCCGACAGGCCCTTGCCGACATAGTCGTTGGCCTCGCCGGTCAGATGCAGCTCCAGCCCCTTGGCGGCGAAGGCGCCGAAGCTCTGGCCGGCGATGCCTTCCAGACGCAGCTTCAGCCGCCCGGCCGGCCCTTGCGCCCCAAATCGCCGCACAATGGCGGACGAGACGGCGGCGCCGACCGTCCTCTGGGTGTTGTTCAGCGGATAGGACAGCTCCAGCGTCTGGCCGCGATCCAGGAAGCGGACCGCGTCCTTCAGCACTCGGGCGTCCAGGCTGTCGGCGATGGGCTTGCGGCCCTTGTCCGCCCACTTGCCGGCCGCGCCCTCGTCCACCTGAACCAGCAGGGGGTTCAGGTCCAGGTCGTCCAGGTGCGAGCCGCCGCGCCGGACCTGACGCAGCAGGTCGGTGCGACCGATGATCTCGTCCATCGTCCGCGCGCCGATCGACGCCAGGATTTCGCGCGTCTCCTCGGCGATGAAGGTGAACAGGTTGACCACCTTGTCCGGGGTGCCGGTGAACTTCTCGCGCAGCCGCTCGTCCTGCGAACAGACGCCGACGGGGCAGGTGTTCGAATGGCACTGGCGCACCATCAGACAGCCCATGGCGATCAGGGCGGCGGTGCCGACCCCGTATTCTTCTGCCCCCAGCATGGCGGCGATGACCACGTCGCGGCCGGTGCGGACCCCGCCGTCGGTCCGCAGGGTCACCGAGCCGCGCAGATTGTTCAGCGTCAGCACCTGATGGGCCTCGGCCAGGCCGATCTCCCACGGCAGGCCGGCGTGTTTGATCGAGGTCTGGGGCGAGGCGCCGGTGCCGCCGTTGTGGCCGGCGATCAGGATGGCGTCGGCGTTGGCCTTGGCCACCCCGGACGCAATGGCCCCGATGCCCGAGGCGGACACCAGTTTCACCGTCACCTTGGCGTCGGGATTGATGGCCTTCAGGTCGTAGATGAGCTGGGCCAGGTCCTCGATCGAATAGATGTCGTGGTGCGGCGGCGGGCTGATCAGGGTGGTGCCGGGCACGGCGTGGCGCATCCGGGCGATGAACTCGGTCACCTTGAAGCCGGGCAGTTGGCCGCCCTCGCCGGGCTTGGCGCCCTGGGCCACCTTGATCTCGATCTCGCGGCACTGGTTCAGATATTCGGCCGTGACGCCGAACCGGCCCGAGGCGACTTGCTTGACCGCCGAGTTGGCGTCGTCGCCGTTGGCGCGCGGGTGATAGCGTTCCGGATCCTCGCCGCCCTCGCCCGAGACCGAGCGGGCGCCGATGCGGTTCATGGCGATGTTGAGCGTCTCGTGCGCCTCGGGGCCAAGCGCCCCCAGGGACATGGCCTGGGTCAGGAAGCGGCGGCGGATGTCGGACACGCTCTCGACCTGATCGACCGGGATGGCGACGCCCTCGCGGAAGTCCAGCAGGTCGCGCAGGCTCAGGTCCGGCTGGTTGCGGACGGCCTCCGAGAACTGCTTGAACCGGCGATAGTCGCCGCGGTTGCAGGCGTCCTGCAACAGGTGGATGGTCTTGGCCTCGTGGGCGTGGGCCTCGCCGCCCGAGCGGATCTTGAAGAAGCCGCCGATGGCGGGCGAGGGCCGGGCCTCGCCCCAGGCGACCGTGTGCCGCTTCATCGCCGCCTGTTCCAGACCGGCCAGGCCGATGCCGGAGATGCGCGACGGGGCGCCGGGGAAGAATTCCGCCGTCAGGGCGCGCGACAGGCCCAGCACCTCGAACTCGCAGCCGCCGCGATAGGCGGAGATGACGCTGATCCCCTTGCGCGCCAGGGTCTTCAGCAGGCCCGCCTCGATGCCCTTCTTGTAGTTCAGGCAGGCGTCGCGCAGCGTCAGGCCGGGATACAGGCCCCGGTCCAGACGCTCCTGGAACAGGTCCTGGGCCAGCCAGGCGTTGACGGTGGTGGCGCCGACCCCGACCAGGACCGCGAACCCGTGCGGGTCCAGGGTCTCGGCGGTGCGGACCACGATGGAGCAATAGGAGCGCAGACCCGCCTGGGTCAGGCGGCCGTGAACCCCGGCCGTGGCCAGGATCATCGGCGCGGCCAGACGCCCCGCCGACCCCTGCTGATCCGTCAGCACGACTAGGGCCGCCCCGTCGCGGGCGGCGGCCTCGGCCTCGTCCATGATCCGGTCCAGCGCCGCGCGCAGGCCGGCGCCGGGCCGAGCGTCTTCTGACGGGGTGTCATAGCTGCAGTCGATGACCACGGTCGAACCGGCCCCGACCGTCTCGATCATCCGCTCGTACATGCCGTTGGTCAGCACCGGGCTGTCCAGCACGAAGACGTCGGTCTGGGCCGCTTCCTGGGCCAGGATATTGCCCAGGTTCTTGAACCGGGTCTTCAGGCTCATGGCCCCGGCTTCGCGCAGCGGGTCGATGGGCGGATTGGTGACCTGGCTGAAGTTCTGGCGGAAATAGTGGCTCAGCGGGCGGGGCAGGGCCGACAGCACCGCCGGCGGGGCGTCGTCGCCCATCGAGCCGACCGCCTCCTTGCCGTCGCGCACCAGGGCGTCCAGCAACAGGTCCAGATCCTCGCGGCTGAAGCCGGCGGCGATCTGACGGCGCGTCAGATCATCGCCCGAGGTCGAGCGTGGTTCGGGGCCGGGGCCGATGATCGGCTCCAGATCGACCATATTGTCCAGCCATTCCGTATAGGGGTGGGCGGCGGCCAGGGCGTCGATGGCCTCGTGCTCGTCGTACAGACGGCCGTGCTTCATATCGACGGCGATCAGCTTGCCTGGGCCGATGTGCAGACGGCGCTTCACACGGCTCTCGGGGATGGGCACCAGGCCGGCTTCGGAGCCGGCCATCAGCAGGCCATCGACGGTCTCGACGGCGCGCAGGGGGCGCAGGCCGTTGCGGTCCTTGCCCGCCACGATCCAGCGGCCGTCGGCGGCGCAGATGGCGGCCGGGCCGTCCCACGGCTCCATGACCGCGTTGCAATAGGCGTAGAAGGCCCGGTGTTCGGGCGGCATGACCACGTCGTCCTTGGCCCAGGCCTCGGGGATCAGCAGGGCCTTGGCCATCGGCGCGGGGCGCCCGGCGTGGACCAGCACCTCCATGACATTGTCCAGCGCGGCCGAGTCCGACCCGCCCGGCTGAACCACCGGCTTCACCTCGCGGTCGCGATCCCCGAAGGCCTGGGCGGCCATGCGGATCTCGTGCGACTTCATCCAGTTGAGGTTGCCCTTCAGCGTGTTGATCTCGCCGTTGTGGGCCATCATCCGGAAGGGCTGGGCCAGCTTCCATTCGGGGAAGGTGTTGGTCGAATAGCGCTGGTGGAAGACGGCGTAGGCCGAGACGAAGCGCGGATCCTCCAGGTCGGGGTACAGGTTCCCCAGCAGTTCGGCCCGCACCATGCCCTTGTAGGCGATGGAGCGCGCGGACAGGGTGCAGATATAGACGGCGGCCAGGTTCTCGGTCTTGACCGTCTTCTCGATGCGGCGACGGCACAGATACAGCTCGCGCTCCAGCGCCTCGCCGTCCAGCGGCTGACCGGCGTCGTCCAGCGGCGGGGCCAGCATGATCTGTTCGATCTCGGGCCGGGTGGCCCCGGCCTTGGTCCCGACCACCGACAGATCGATGGGCGTCTGACGCCAGCCATAGATCCAGAAGCCGGCGCGCAGGGCCTCGGTCTCGACGATGGCGCGGGCGCGGTCCTGGGCGCCCAGGTCGGTGCGCGGCAGGAAGACCTGGCCGACGCAGATCGGGCCGGGACGCAGGGACTGACCGATGGAGGCCACCTGTTCGGCGAAGAAGCCCTGGGGCAGTTCGGCCATGATGCCGGCCCCGTCGCCCGACAGGCCGTCGGGATCGACCGCGCCGCGGTGAGCCACGGCCTTCAGGCTGCGGATCGCATATTCCACCACGTCGCGACGCGGGCTGCCGTCGATGGAGCAGACCAGGCCCACGCCGCAGGCGTCGCGCTCGGAGGCGCGGTCATAGGCGTGGCCGGCTTCCAGGCGGTCGCGGGTTTCTTCGTACTTATCAAGCCATTGGGTCATGCCGCGACCTCCTCGGTGCGGGTCTTCAGGTAACGGTCGATTTCGGCGGCGGCGTCCTGGCCCTCGCGCACGGCCCAGACGACCAGCGAGGCGCCGCGCACCGCGTCGCCGGCGGCGAAGACGCCGGGCAGGCTGGTGGCGAAACTCACGGAGCCGACCTTAATCGTGCCGTCGTCGCGCAGGCGCAGATTTGGCTCGTGCGCCGCGAACGGCTCGGGCGAAAAGCCCAGGGCCTCGATGACGATGTCGGCCGGAATGTCGAAGTCGGCGCCCGGGACCGGCACGATGTCGCGACGCTGTCCGGGGGCCGCCTCGGTCAGCTGCATCCGCGCGGCGCGCACGCCGGTGACGCGGTCGCCCTGGGACAGCAGGGCCTTGGGCGCGCCCAGCCATTCGAAGACGACGCCTTCCTCCTCGGCGTTGACCACTTCGCGGGCCGAGCCGGGCATGTTCTCGCGGTCGCGCCGATACAGGCAGGTGACGGACGCCGCGCCCTGGCGAACGGCGGTGCGGACGCAGTCCATGGCGGTGTCGCCGCCGCCGATGACCACCACCCGCTTGCCGCGCGCCTCGTGCCAGCCGTCTTCCTCGGCGTCACCCAGGTCGCGCCGGTTCTGGTGCGTCAGATAGGACAGGGCCGCGACGGTCGAATCCGGACCCCGGCCGGGCGCCGACAGGATGCGCGGCTGATAGACGCCCATGGCCAGCAGGACCACGTCATGACGCTCGCGCAGTTCGGCCAGGGTCACGTCCTTGCCGATCTCGCAGCCCAGCACGAACTGGACCCCGCCTTCAGCCAACCGGTCCACGCGCCGCTGGACCACGTGCTTCTCCAGCTTGAAGCCGGGGATGCCGTAGATCAGCAGGCCGCCGGCCCGGTCATGCCGGTCATAGACCGTGACCTGATAGCCTTCGCTGCGCAGACGGTCGGCGGCGGCCATGCCGGCCGGACCCGCGCCGACGACGCCAACGCTCTCGCCGCGTTCGGCCGCCGGGCGGATCGGTTCGACCCAGCCGTTGGCGAAGGCCTGATCGCCCAGCCAGGCCTCGACCGAGCCGATGGTCACCGCGTCCCAGCCGGACTGGTTCAGGGTGCAGGCGCCCTCGCACAGCCGGTCCTGCGGACAGATGCGGCCGCAGATCTCGGGCATGGTCGAGGTCAGGGAGGCGACGCGCCAGGCCTCGCGCGGCTCGTTCTCGGCCGACAGGCGCAGCCAGTCGGGAATATTGTTCTGAAGCGGACAGGCGTTTTGGCAGAACGGCACGCCGCAGTCGGTGCAGCGCGACGCCTGTTTCTCGGCCGTCTCGGTCGAGGGCGGAATCGTGATCTCGCCGAACCCGCGTGCGCGCAGTTCGGCTGTGGCCTTCGAGAGGCGGCGTGGTTCGACGACGAAAGTCCCGCCTTGCTTCAGGGTCTTGTGCATGACGCGCTTATGCCGCGAATGGTCCGGCCTAGGCAAATATTATTGCTGAGACCCGTTCGCGGCTGCTCAAGTTGCAATAGGCATCCTGATATGTCGAAATTCGAGACAGTAAATTGCGCTGTCGGTAGGGTTGGGGAAACAGGTTTCAGGCGTCTCCAATCTTTGCCGGAACCTCCCCGGCTCGCGGTCGTTGGCTTTCCATTCTAATTTCTCAAGGGAACCGCCATGCCGCGATGGACCACGCCGAGCGGATGGGGTGGGTGGTTGACCCTCCTCCTGGGTGTTTTGATTTTTCTGATCGGCGGGATCCTCGCCGTCGGCGGCGTTCAGCTCCTGAGTCTGGGCGGTTCCTGGTACTATCTGGTCGTGGGCCTGATGCTGATCGTCGCCGGCGCCCTGCTGGTGTTGCGGGACGTCAGGGGCGTGTGGGTCTATGGCGCGGCCTTCCTCTTCACCCTCGTGTGGGCCTTGTGGGAGACGGGTCTGGACGGCTGGGCCCTGGTGCCCCGGCTGGTGGGGCCTCTGGTCTTGATGGTCCTGGTTCTGGCGACCCTGCCGGTGCTGAAGCCGCACGGCGGCGGGCGTCTGGCCGGGGGCGGCGCCCTGGGGCTGGCGGTTCTGACCGTGGTGTTCGGGTTTGCAGTCGCCCAGGCCAACCAGGCCGGCGTCGAGAACCGGCTGCCCGGACCGCGCGGCGCCTATAATGATCCGGCCCTGCTGAAAACCGGCGCCGACTGGCCCGCCTGGGGCGGCACCGACAGCGCCCAGCGCTATTCCCCGCTGACGCAGATCAACAAGGACAATGTCGGCCGGCTGGAACGCGCCTGGACCTTCCGCACCGGCGATCTGCCGGAGGAGCGTTGGGGCGCCGAGACCACGCCGCTGAAGATCGGGAACACCGTCTATCTCTGCTCCGCGCGCAACAAGCTGTTCGCGCTGGACGCCGCGACCGGCCAGCAGAAATGGGCCTATGATCCCCAGGTCGCGGACGAGAACATCCCCTATACGGCCGCCTGCCGCGGCGTGACCTATCATGCCCGCGCCGACGCCCAGCCGGCCCAGCCCTGCGCCACCAAGATCATCGAAGGCACCCTGGACGGCCGCATCATCGCCGTCGACGCCCAGACCGGCCGGCCTTGCCCGGCCTTCGGTCAGAACGGCGCCGTGGACATCAAGCGCGGCATGGGCGACCCCTATCCCGGCATGGTGTCGATCACTTCGCCCCCCGTCATCGTGCGGGGCGTGATCGTGACCGGGCATCAGGTGCTGGACGGCCAGAAACGATGGAACGCCTCAGGCGTGATCCAGGGCTTCGACGTCGAGACCGGCGAACTCCGCTTCGCCTGGGACATGATGCGCCCCGACCGCACCGGCCTGCCGCCCGAGGGCGAGACCTACACGCCCGGCACGCCCAATATGTGGACCACGGCCACGGGGGACGAGGCCCTGGGTCTGGTCTATCTGCCCATGGGCAATTCGGCGGCTGACTACTGGTCCAGCTCGCGTCGCCCGCAGGAGAATGAATATTCCACCGCCCTTGTCGCGCTCGACGTGACGACGGGCAAGCCGCGTTGGCATTTCCAGACGGTTCACAAGGATGTCTGGGACTTCGACCTGGGCTCGCAGGCGACCTTGATCGACTATCCCACGGGGGGCGGCGTCGTGCCGGCCCTGCTGCTGCCCACCAAACAGGGCGACATGTATGTGTTCAACCGCGCCACCGGCCAGATGCTGCACGGGATGGAGGAACGCCCGGTCCCGACCACGGGCGGAACCGAACAGGGCCAGCGCGCCCCGACCCAGCCGTTCTCGCTGTTCGCCACCCTGCGCAAGCCGAACCTCGAAGAGCGCGACATGTGGGGCATGTCCCCCATCGACCAGATGATGTGCCGCATCAACTTCAAGAAGGCGAACTACCAAGGCTACTACACCCCGCCCTCGACCAATCACTACATCAACTATCCGGGCTACAACGGCGGTTCGGACTGGGGCGGCGTGGCGGTCGATCCGGTGCGCGGCGTGATCATCGCCAACTATAACGACATGCCCAACTACAACCGCCTGGTGCCGCGCGAAGAGGCCAACGAGAAGGGCTGGTTCCCGCGCGACGATCCCCGCTACATCGAGCAGCAGAAGGAGCTGGCCCTGCGCGGCGGCAGCCTGTCCAAGGGCGAGGGCGCCGGCGATCCGCAGATCGGCGTGCCCTACGCGATCGACGTCAACGCCGGCTGGCGCGTGAAGTGGACGGGCCTGCTGTGCAAGGAGCCTCCATACGGCGGCATTACGGCCATCGACCTACGCTCGGGCCAGACCCTGTGGGACCGACCGTTCGGCACGGCGCGCAAGAACGGGCCGTGGGGCATCCCCTCGCACCTGCCGCTGGAGATCGGCACGCCGAACAACGGCGGATCGGTGGTCACGGCCGGCGGCCTGATCTTCATCGCCGCCGCGACCGACGACCTGATCCGCGCCATCGACATCGAGACGGGCGAGACGGTCTGGTCGGACGTGCTGCCGGCCGGCGGTCAGGCCAACCCGATGATCTATGAGCAGAACGGCCGTCAGTATCTGGTCATCATGGCGGGCGGCCACCACTTCATGGAGACGCCGCGGGGCGACTACGTCATCGCCTATGCCCTGCCGCAACGCGGCTGAGGCGTTTTCTCCCTCCCCCGGCGGGGGAGGGTGGTCGCGCCAGCGACCGGGTGGGGGCGGCTCGGAAACGAGCCGCCTCTTTTCGTTCAGGGATGCTTTGCTGGGCCGCCCCCACCCGGCTTCGCCTGCGGCTCAGCCACCCTCCCCGGACGGGGAGGGAGAAGATCAGGGTCTGATCTGGCCCTGGCCGCGCACGACGTATTTGTAGGTGGTCAGCTGTTCGGCCCCTACTGGGCCGCGGGCGTGCAGGCGGGCGGTGGAGATGCCGATCTCGCCGCCGAAGCCGAACTCGCCCCCGTCGGCGAACTGGGTCGAGGCGTTGATCAGGACGATGGCGCTGTCCACCCGCGCCGCGAACCGTTCGGCGGCGTCGGCGTCCGTCGTGATGATCGCCTCGGTGTGGCCCGAGCCGTAGCGGGCGATATGGTCGGTGGCGGCGTCCAGATCATCGACGATCCGCACCGCCAGGATGGGCGCCAGATATTCGGTGGTCCAGTCGGCCTCCGTCGCCGGGATCATGGCGGGGACCAGGGCCAGGGCCTCGGCGTCGCCGCGCAGTTCGCATCCGGCGGCGATCAGGTCGGCGGCGACGGGGGGCAACAGGCGCGCCGCCGCCGCCCGATCCACCAGCAGGGTCTCGGTCGCGCCGCAGACCGACACCCGCCGCATCTTGGCGTTCACCACCACGGCCCGCGCCACCGCCAGATCGGCGGCTTCGTGCAGATAGGTGTGGTTCAGCCCTTCCAGATGGCTCAGCACCGCCACCCGGGCCTCGGCCTGGACCCGCGCGACCAGGCTCTTGCCCCCGCGCGGGATGATCAAGTCGATGGCGCCGTCCAGCCCGGTCAGCATCAGCCCCACCGCCGCGCGGTCGGGCGTGTCCACCAGCTGCACCGCATCGGCGGGCAGGCCGGCCTCGTCCAGCGCCTGGGCGATCAGGCCCGCGATGGCCAGCGACGACTGCAGACAGTCCGAGCCGCAGCGCAGGATGGCCGCATTGCCCGAACGGATGCACAGGGCGGCCGCGTCGGCGGTGACATTGGGTCGGCTCTCGTAGATCACGCCCAGCACGCCGATAGGGGTGCGGACCCGAGCGATGTCCAGGCCGTTGGCCGGGGTCCAGCGTTCGGTCTCGACGCCCAGGGGATCGGGCACGGCGGCGATGGTGGCCACGGCCTGGGCCATGCCGGCGACGCGGGCGGGCGTCAGGGCCAGCCGGTCGATCAGGGCCTCGGTCATGCCATTGGCGCGGGCGGCGTCCACGTCCTGGGCGTTGGCGGCCAGAATCTGGGCCTCGGCCGCCGTCAGCTTTTGCGCCAGCACCTCCAGCGCGCGGGTGCGGGCGGCGGCCGGCGCATCACGCAGGGCGACGGCGGCGGCGCGGGCGCGTCGGCCCAGGTCCATCATTCGGGTCTCAAGATCGGTCATCGCTCGTCCAGAACCATGTCGTCGCGGTGGATCAGAACCGAGGCGCCGCGATAGCCGAGGATGGCCTCGATCTCGTCGCTGCGGCGGCCCCGGATGCGGGCGGCCTCGTCGGCGGCGTAGGCGGCCAGGCCCACGCCCACGGCCCGGCCCTCGGCGTCGGTCAGACGCACGCAGTCGCCCTTTTCGAAATCGCCGCTGACGGCCGTGACCCCGGCGGGCAGCAGGCTCTTGCCCGCCTTCAGCGCGGTCACGGCGCCCCCGTCCAGCGTCAGGGATCCCGCCGGCGACAGACTGCCGGCGATCCACTGCTTATAGGCGGCCATGGGGCCGTCGGGTGCGGTGATCAGGGTGGCGCGCGCGCCCCCGCGGATGGCGCTCAACGGCGACAGCGCCTGGCCCGAGGCGATGATGGTGGCGCACCCGGCCGAACGGGCGATCTGGGCCGCCGCCAGCTTGGTGGCCATGCCGCCCGTGCCGACGCCGGCCTGGGCGTTGGCGCCCCCGCCCATGGCCAGGATGTCGGGGCTCAGGGTCTCGATCAGGGGCAGGTGGGCGGCGGCCGGATCACGGCGCGGATCGGCGGTGTAGAGGCCGTCCACGTCCGACAGCAGGATCAGCAGATCCGCCCGCGCCAGCTGGGCCGTCCGCGCCGCCAGCCGGTCGTTGTCGCCATAGCGGATCTCTTCGGTGGCGACGGTGTCGTTCTCGTTGACGACGGGGATGACCCCGTGCCCCAGCAGGGCCTCGACCGTGGCGCGGGCGTTCAGCCAGCGGCGGCGCCGTTCGGTGTCGTCGCGCGTCAGCAGCACCTGGCCGACCACCAGGTCGTGGGGCGCCAGGGCCTCGGACCAGGCGGCCATCAGCAGCGACTGCCCGACCGAGGCCGCCGCCTGCTTGTCCTCCAGCCGCGCCCCCAGTTTCGGCAGACGCCCCCGGCCCAGGGCGATGGAGCCGGACGAGACCACGATGACCTCGCGCCCCTCGGCCTTCAGCGCGGCCAGATCCGACGCCACGGCCGCCAGCCAGTCGCGGGTCGGCCGCCGCGTTTCGGCGTCGATCAGCAGCGAGGATCCGATCTTGACCACGATGCGCCGCGCCGCGCTCAGGGCCGACACGGCGCTGGCGGCGGAGTCTGGGCGCGGGGGGAGGGCGGCGGCCTGGGACATGAAGGTTTCTCTAACGCGACTGTTCGGGCTTGTCTCTTGCCGTATCCACCGCCACAGCAGGCGGATGATGGAATCCCTTTCCCCGATCGCGGCCGGCGCCCTGGGCAGTCTGGCGGCGGGCATGATGACGGCGGTCGGCGCGGCGCCCATGCTGTTCGTCAAACGGCCGGGACAACAGACCCAGAGCGTCCTGCTGGGCTTCGCCGCCGGGGTGATGCTGGCGGCCTCCTTCTTCTCGCTGATCATTCCGGGCGTCGACGTGCTTCAGGCCGGGGGCGCGTCCCAGGGCTGGGCGGCGGGGACCATGGCGGCGGCGGTGCTGATCGGGGCCACGGTGATCGGCCTGATGAACCGGTTCGCGCCCGTGGACATGCTGGCCATCGGTCCGGCCCAGTCCAAGCATCTCGCCCGTCGCATCTGGCTGTTCATCATCGCCATCACCCTGCACAACTTCCCCGAAGGCGCGGCCGTCGGCGTCAGTTTCGGCGGCGGCGACATGCACCAGGGCCTGGCCACCGCCCTGGGCATCGGCATCCAGAACATGCCCGAAGGCCTGGCCGTCTCGGCCGCCATGGCCTCGCTGGGCTATGGTCGCGGCGCCGCCTTCCTGGCCGCGCTGGCGTCGGGTCTGGTCGAGCCGGTCGGCGGTCTGATCGGGGCCGGCGTGGTGGGAGCGTCGCCCGGCGCCCTGCCGTGGGGCCTGGGCCTGGCGGCGGGCGCCATGATCTATGTCGTCACCGCCGAGATCATTCCCCAGACCCGCGAACAGTCCAAGGGGGACGGCTCGATGATCGGTCTGATGATCGGCCTGGTGGGCATGATGTTCCTGGATATCGCCTTGGGTTGACGGGCGCGCGGTGGTCGCCGACGTGTCAGTTACATCATTTACATCCGGCGCGGGTCTGGACGGGGGCATGCGCCAGAGGTTAGGCCACATGCCTCCCCGGCCTGATCCGCACGATCTCGCCGCCGATCTTCCGCCCGACCTTCCGAAGGAGCGCCCCATGAAGACGCGACCTGTAAAACCTTCGGCTTCCCGTCGAAACTTCTTGTCTGGCCTCGGGCTTCTCGCCCTGATGGGCGCCGGAGTCTTCCCCATGCCTGCTACCGCCGAAACCGCCCGCGCCGTTCAGCGTCATCGCCAGCGGATCGAAGATCTGATCGCGGCCATGACCGTGGAGGAGAAGGCGGGCCAGTTGAACCTGCTCGCCGACCCGTTCCGCTGGATGCCCACGGCGGTCAATCCGCTGGACGGCACGGGGGACCCCGCGCGCGTCACCGCCCTGATCCGCGAAGGCAAGGTCGGCAGCCTGTTCAACGGCATCGGCGCCGAGACCGGCCGCCGCATCCAGCAGGTGGCGATGGAGGAAAGCCGGCTGAAGATCCCGCTGCTGTTCGCGGCGGACGTGATCCACGGCCTGTCCACCATCTTCCCCGTGCCCCTGGCCGAGGCCGCGGCCTTTGACACCCATCTGGCCTATCGCACCGCCCGCGCCGCTGCGGTCGAGACGGCCGCCTCGGCCGTGCACCAGACCTACGCCCCCATGGTGGACGTGGCCCGCGACCAGCGCTGGGGCCGCAATGTCGAGGGCGCCGGCGAGGACGTGCTGCTGAACAATCTGCTGGCCGCCGCCCGGGTGCGCGGCTTCCAGGGTGAAAAGGGTCTGGACGACCGCGACGCCGTCCTAGCCACCGCCAAACACATGGCCGCCTATTCGGGCGCCATCGGCGGGGTCGAGTACAACACCACCGACATGAGCGAACAGACGCTGCGCGGGGTCTATCTGCCGCCGTTCAAGGCGGCGGTGGACGCCGGCGCCCTGTCGATCATGAGCGCCTTCAACGACGTCAATGGCGTGCCCGCCTCGGGCAGCCGCAAACTGCTGACCGACATCCTGCGCGGCGAATGGGGCTTCGAGGGCTTCGTCGTCTCCGACTACACCTCCGAGCAGGAACTGGTCGCCCACGGCTTCGCCGAGGACGGCCGCGACGCCGCTCGCCTCGCCTTCAACGCCGGGGTGGACGTGTCCATGGTCTCGGGCCTGTATCTGGAACACCTGCCCAGCCTGGTGGCGAGCGGCGAGGTGTCGATGGCCCGCCTGGACGAGGCGGTGCGCCGCCTGCTGAACACCAAGGCGGCCCTGGGCCTGTTCGACGACCCCTATCGCGGCACGGATCCGGTGCGTGAAAAGGCAGTCGTCGGTTCGCGCGAACACATCGCCCTGTCGCGCGAGGCGGGCCGCAAGTCGGTGGTCCTCCTGAAGAACGACAATCAGCTTCTGCCGCTGAACAAGAGCCAGAAGATCGCCTTGGTCGGCCCGTTCGCTGACGACGTGGACAATGTCTGGGGGCCGTGGACCATCTGGGGCGCGCCCGAGCGCCGCGTCTCGCTGGAAGCCGGCTTCCGCGCCGCCATGACCGATCCGCAAGCCCTGACCGTCGCGCGCGGTTCGGGCGTCGAGACCCCGCTGGACGGCGGGATCGAAGAGGCCGTCCGTGCGGCCGCCAACGCCGACGTCATCGTCCTGGCCATCGGCGAAAGCCAGAAGATGTCGGGCGAGGCCCAGTCGCGCACCGAGATCGTCGTCCCGGCCCCGCAACAGGCCCTGGTCGACGCCATGGCCGCCACCGGCAAGCCCATGGTCATCCTGCTGCGCAACGGCCGGGCCCTGGCGCTGGAGGGCAATGTCAAGAACGCCCAGGCCATCGTCGTCACCTGGTTCCTGGGCGAGCAGATGGGCAACGCCGTCGCCGACGTCGTCTTCGGCGATCACGGCCCCTCGGCCCGCCTGCCGATCAGCTTCCCGCACAAGTCGGGCCAGCAGCCCTATTCCTACGACCACAAGAACACCGGCCGCCCGGCCAATCCGGACCTGCCGATCGAGGAATACAAGGCCCGCTATCGCGAGACGACCAATACGGCCCTGTATCCGTTCGGCTACGGCCTGACCTATGGAGAGGTCGCCTATGGTCCCGTCGAAATGGCGAGCGATCAACTGGCCTGGGCCGGCACGCTGGACGTGGCCGTGACCGTCACCAACCAGGGCGCCCATGTCGCCGAGGAGTTGGTCCAGCTCTATATCCACGACCGGGTCGCCAGCCTGACCCAGCCGGGGCGGCTGCTGAAGGACTTCAAGCGGGTGACGCTGCGGCCGGGCCAGAGCGAGACGGTGCGCTTCACCCTGAACGCCCGCCAGCTGGGCTTCATCGGCGAGGACAATACGTATCGGATTGAGCCGGGCCTGTTCGATCTCTGGCTGGCGCCCCATGCCCAGGGCGGTTCGGCGGCCCAGTTCCGTCTGGTCGGCCCGGCGTAGAATGCGGATGGTCGTTGACCCGGCGCACGGCAGGGCTTAACGACCCCGCCGTTTGTTTAGTCCAGCGGTCTGGGGCCTCCGTTTAGGCCGGATTCGTGTGTAGGAGCGCGCCCATGACGACCAAGATTCTTCCGGGCGCAACTGGCGTCCTCGCGCTCGCCGACGGCACGATCCTGCAGGGGATCGGCGTCGGCGCTGTCGGCTCGGCTCTGGGCGAGGTGGTCTTCAACACCGCCATGACCGGCTATCAGGAAATCCTGACCGACCCGTCCTACATGAGCCAGATCCTGGCCTTCACCTTCCCCCATGTCGGCAATACGGGGACGAACGTCGAAGACATCGAACAGATGGGCGGCGGTTCGGACACCTCGGCGCGGGGCGCCATCTTCCGCGACGTGCCGACCGATCCGGCCAACTATCGGTCCGACGCCAGTTTCGACGACTGGATGAAGCGGCGCGGCGTCGTCGGCCTGGCCGGCGTGGACACCCGCGCCCTGACCAAGATCATCCGCGACAAGGGCGCCCCCCATGCGGTCATCGCCCATGACCCGAACGGCGAATTCGACCTGGACGCCCTGATCGCCCAGGCCCGCGCCTGGACCGGCCTGGTCGGTCTGGACCTGGCCAAGCCCGCCTCGACGCTGCAGGCGTTCGAATGGGACGAGGGGCTGTGGGAATGGCCGGAGGGCCACCCGAAGACGCAAGGCCGCAAGCAGGTGGTCGTCATCGACTATGGGGTGAAGCGCAACATCCTGCGCGCCCTGGCCTCGACCGGCGCGAAGATCACCGTGGTCCCGGCGACGACCACGGCCGAAGAGGTTCTGGCCCGCAATCCCGACGGCGTCGTCCTGTCGAACGGCCCGGGCGATCCGGCCGCGACCGGCGAATACGCGGTGCCGGAAATCCAGAAACTGGTCGCCAGCGGCAAGCCCCTGATGGGCATCTGCCTGGGCCACCAGATGCTGGCCCTGGCCCTGGGCGCCAGGACGGTGAAGATGGAACAGGGCCACCACGGCGCCAACCATCCGGTCAAGGACCTGACCACCGGCAAGGTCGAGATCGTGTCGATGAACCACGGCTTCACCGTGGATCGCGACAGCCTGCCCGACGCCGTGACCGAAACCCACGTCAGCCTGTTCGACGGCACCAACTGCGGCATCGCGGTCAAGGACAAGCCGATCTTCAGCGTCCAACACCACCCCGAGGCCTCGCCCGGCCCGGCCGACAGCCTGTATCTGTTCGACCGGTTCGCCGACCTGATGGGTCCGCGCTGACGCCATGAAGCTGATGTCATGAGACGGGGGGCGGTCCGGTCGCACTATCTGGACTGGCTGGCCCAGGCGCTGGAGGTCGGACGCCGGACCGAACCCCTGCCTGACGGGGATGTGGTGGTCGGCTACGCCACCGGATACGACGCCGCCGACATCGCCCCTTTCGTCCTGTCCCTGCGGGCGGTGTTCGACGGCCCGGTCGCCCTGGTGGTCGACGCCGACCCCGACCTGCGCGCCTTCCTGGCGCGGCATGACGTGACCGCCGTCGATGCGCCGGTCTGGCGGGGCTGGGCGCCCCATCCGGTGATGCAGAGGTTCGTCGCCTTCGCAGGCCTGCTGGGCGACAGGCCCGGCGCGGGCCTGGCCTGCGACGTGCGTGATGTGATCTTCCAGGCCCCGCCCTTTTCGCCCGCGCCGCACGGGCTGGAAGCCTTCATCGAGGCCGAGACGCCCCTGGCCGACCACGGCTTCAACATGAAATATCTGCGCGCCCTGTTCGGCGAGGCCCAGGCTGCGCAACTGGGCGATAAACCCTGTCTGTGTGTCGGGACCGTGCTGGGGCCGCGGGCCGAGGTCGCACGTCTGTCGCGCCTGGTCCTGTCATTGGCCGCCACGCCCCGGTCCGAGATCGGCGGGGCCTTCGGCGCCGATCAGGCGGCCTTCAACATGGCGATCCATCAGGGGCTGACGGCAGCGATCCTCCGGCCCAACTACGGCCGCGTGGCCACCCTGGGCCTGACGCCCGGCGAGGCTCTGGGCTTCCGCGACGGACAGGTGGTCAATCCGGACGGAACGATCAGCCCCATCGTCCACCAGCACGACCGCCATCCTCACCTGGACACGGCCGTTCACGACCGCTGGGGCGGCGGACTGGAACACCGCAAACGGGTCCGCCCCAAGTCGGCCGGCCAGAAGCTGGCCAAGCTGACGGCCTCGCTGCGGCGGCGGACGCCGGAACTACGCTAGGGTTTTCTATCTAGGGAAGGGGCGCGAAACTCTTGTCCTCGCGCAGGGCGCTGGCCTTCTGCACCGCCATGGGGGCGGCGTGCAGCCAGTAGTCGGCGTCGTCGAGCCTTTGCTCGCGGCGACGTTCCTGGCCCCGCATCCGTCTCAGGGCGGCGTTTTCCAGAAGGCGTGCGTGCAGGGCGCGGGGCGTCGGTTCGGGGATGGCGGAAGAGCCGGGGACAGCGACGAGATCGGGGCCTTGGGGCTCCACCGCCGGACGGGCGATGGCGATGAACATGAACCACTCATGGGATGGGGAGAAGGGGCGCTTCTGCACCAGGGGGTCTGTGGATGAACCACTCCCTCTGTGGATAGTTCCCGAGCGTGTCCGAAAAAAGGTACGTGAATCGAAAGGCTTGCTGCCGCAATCCGGTCAAAAGGGTTGTGGGTTGATTAACCGTGGTCGGAGGGATTGAGGGGGCGGCGATTGGATCACGCCTTGCGATCCGCCGCCTTGAGTTTCCGCTGCCGGACAAGGTCCAGCATCGTCGCGCGAAGCCTGTTGTACAGGCCCTTGGGTATGAGGCCGTAAGCCCACTGTACGCCCGGCTTTACGGGAACAATGCCGGGATCGTCCCATGAGACGCTGTTGGCTTCGCTGGCGATGATATAGCTGCGCGCGTCATCCAGGCCGAGGTGCCGCCCAACCCGGTGCGGGATCTCGATGGCGACCGTGCCGGCCATCGGCGGGGAATGGGTGATCGGCGCGACCAGAATGTCCGTACCGCCCGTCGCCTTGCGAATGACGGCGGTGACGATCACGCAGGGCCGGGTCTTGGCGCCGTCCGCATAGCCCTTCTCGCGCTCGTGCGACCACAGGAAGTCGTAGCGGATCACCAGGCCGACGGTCGGTTCCGGCTTCTTCACGCGCGGTCTATTTGATCAGGGTCTCGAGCTTCGGATCGGCCTCGCCGTAGTCCGCCGCCTCAAGGGCCGCAGCCCATTCATCAGGGAGGTCTTGCGTCGCATAGGCCTGGCGCGTGTCGCGCGCCTTCAGCCGCTCATATTCTTCGATATCGAGCAGCACCCGCGCGGGGCGGCGATGCTTGGTGATGAGCACCGGCTCCTTGCCGGATTGCTCAATATAGAGCCCCGCCCGCGTCTGGAATTCCGTCGCACTGACTTCTCGCACGAATTCCTCCTGGGGGCGGTTGAGATGTCCCGATATTAGCTATTTTGCTGATAATGGCAAATCTTGACCGAGCAGCGCGGTCTGGCTTCGCCGTTTTGATATTTTGGTAGGCAAGAGGGCGGCGGCGCACTCGCCTGCAAACGCCTAAAACCCGGTGGCAGTCCCTAGGGGAGTCGAACCCCTCTTTTCAGGTTGAAAACCTGACGTCCTAACCGATAGACGAAGGGACCGCGGCCGGGGCGGCGCATTTGCCCCGGTTCGGCCCCCTCTGCAAGCAAAAAATCAGGCGGCCTGCGCCTTCGCCGGGATGACGGCGTCCAGGGCCGGGAACAGGTCGGCGATCAGGTCCTCGGCATGCTCCAGCCCGACCGACAGCCGCACCAGGCCGTCGCCTATGCCGGCGGTGGCGCGCTGCTCGGGGGTCATGGCGGCGTGGGTCATGGTGGCGGGGTGGGCGATCAGGCTTTCGACCCCGCCCAGGGATTCCGCCAGGGTGAAGATCTCCAGCGCCTCGACCAGGTCGCGCACCGCGTCCGTGCCGCCTTCCAGCTCGAAGCTGAGCATGGCGCCCGGCCCGGCCTGCTGGGCGGCGACCAGGGCGTGGTTGGGGTGCGACTTCAGGCCGGGATAATGAACCACCTTGACCGCCGGGTGAGCGGCCAGTCGTTCGGCGATCTTGCCGGCAGTAGCTTGTTGCCGCTCGATCCGGGCGAACAGGGTGCGCACGCCGCGCAGGGTCAGATAGGCGTCGAAGGGCGAGCCTGTAACGCCGGTGCAGTTGGCCCACCAGGCCAGGGTCTGGTGATCCTCGGCGTCGGCCGAGACGACGGCGCCGCCGACCACGTCGGAATGGCCGTTGATGAACTTGGTCGTGGAGTGGACGACGAAGTCGGCGCCCAGCTTGATCGGGTTCTGAAGCGCAGGCGACAGGAAGGTGTTGTCGCAGACGACCTTGGCGCCGGCCGCATGGGCGCGGGTGCAGATGTCGGCGACGTCGACCAGGCGCAGCAGGGGGTTGGACGGGGTTTCGACCAGAACCAGCTTCGGCTTCAGCGCCAGGGCGGCTTCAAGGGCTTGGGGATCGCCCTGGTCGACCAGCAGCAGTTCGAAATGGCCCTTCTTGGCGCGGGCGTTCAGCAGGCGGCAGGTGCCGCCGTAGCAGTCGTGCGGGGCGATCAGCAGGTCGCCCGGCTCCAGCAGGGCCAAGGGCAGATCGACGGCGGCCATGCCGGTGGCGGTGATGACGCAGCCGGCGCCGCCTTCCAACTCGGCCAGGGTCTCGGCCAGGACGTCGCGGGTCGGATTGCCCGACCGGCTGTAGTCGTATTTCCGCTTCTGCTCGAAGCCGGCGAAGGAATAGTTCGACGACAGATAGAGCGGCGGCATGACCGCGCCATGCGCCGTGTCCGAATCCACGCCCGTGCGGGCGGCGATCGTGTGCGGGTTGGCGATGCGGGTCATGATTTAATGTCCTTGAAAGCGGCGCGGAGGATGTCGCCGACGAAGGCGTCCTCCTTCAGGAAGGCGTCGTGACCATACAGGGAGGGGGCTTCGACGAAGCGCCACAGGGTCGGCAACCGCGCGGCCAGTTCGCGGATGTCGTCGATCGGCACCAGCCGGTCGGAGGTGAAGCCGATCAGGGTGACGGGGGTGGTGATGGCCTCGGGCGTCACGCTGTGGCGGTCCAGGGAATCGGACATCGACAGCCAGCGCGCCGGGGTGGTGTGGGTGCGATAGGCCTGGCCCCGCGCCGTCAGATAGTCGCAGACGGGATAGGCGCCGCCGACGGCCTGGGGCGCCGTCGTCTCGAACCGGTCGTTGAACTCTTCGGCCGTGCGATAGGTGGTCATGGCCAGCTCGCGGGCCAGGGCCACGCCTTCTTCCGGGCGGCCGGCGGCGACGGCGAACTGAAGGATGCGGCGCTGGATGCCGCGCCAGGCGGTGGCCTGCGGATGGGCGCGGTGGGCGGCCGAGACCACGATCAACTGCTCGGTCCAGTCGGGATACAGTTCGGCGAAGGCCAGGCCGACCATGCCGCCGTAGGAACAGCCGACGAAGGCGGCGACCCGCTCGACCTTCAGGTGGTTCAGCACCAGGGCCAGCAGGCGGGCCTGGTCGTGGGTGGTGATGGTGACGGGGGTGTCGGAGAACTCGGCGCCGGGCGCGAAATCGACGGCCAGAACCTGGAACCGGCTCAGGTCGATGGGGCCGCGCACCGACACGGCGCCCGACCACCAGCCCAGGCCGTTGGTCTCGGTGCGGTGGACGAACCGGCCGGCCGAGATGCCGCCGGCGACGACGACGACGGGGGCGCCGGCGCGGCCGTGGATGCGGCCGACGATATTGGGCTGGCTCAGTTTTTCGCCCGAGGCCAGGCGGAAGTCGGCGGGAATGGAGACGATGACGTCGCGGGCGCCGCCGCGTTCACGAACGGGCGCAGCCGACGGCGCGGGCCGACAGGCGGGCTCTTCAAGCAGGGATGTTTCAGCCAGGGTCATCGATCGTCTTCCGCAACAGTCTCGCTCAGCAAGGCTCGATGCGGTGACAGATCGTGGAGCGTCGTCTCGCCGATGCTCCACTCATCTCTCGCGATCCCGAAGGATCCCGCAGGAGTTGGCACCGTTTCGAGCTGTGAGACCCGATGGTTGCCCCAGCGTCAAAGGGCCTAATCCCTCGGCTGGTCTTGATGAGTGACTTTACGTTGATCAAACCCACGGCGCCGGTCAAGCGAAAAATTCGACCCCGGCCGCGGCGGACGTTGCGGATGCCGGGCTTGAATCGGACCAAAAACCGTCTGTCGTGAAAAAATCATCCAATGCGACTTGACAGTGTGGGGGCGCCCCGACCACCCTAGGCGCAGATTTCAACCGGACCAGCCCTGTGCAACAGCGCTTCCTCATCGCCGAACTTTCGACCGTCGCCGGCCTCGCCGCGACGGGCTTCGGCATGATTACCACCGGCGGAACCACCACCATCACCATGCCCTCACGGGCGGGACGAGTTTAGCGCGCCGAACCCCGGCAACCGCAGAACCCGAACCCCGCCCGGTCCGCCTGGCGGGGTTTTTCTATTCACCCCACCCCTTCCGAACATTCCCGAGAAACCCCAATGTCCGCCTCCCTCGCCGTCGTCGATAACTCCGAGAACCCCGATCCCAGCAGTCGGCCCGCCGCAGCCGCCGCCGAAGTGGTGGTGCTGAAGTTCGGCTCGTCCATCCTGCGCAGCCCGGCGGAGGCGCCGCTGGTGGCCTCGGCCGTCTATGGCCATGTGCGGGCGGGGCGCAAGGTGGTGGCGGTGGTCTCGGCCTTCGGCGGGGCGACGGACCAGATGCTGGGCGAGGCGCGGGCGCTGGGCCTGGCCCATTCCAACGACCTGCTGCCCGGCTATGTGGCTCTGGGGGAGGAGAAGTCGGCGGCCCTGGTGGCCATCGCCTGCGATCGGATCGGCCTGGACGCCTGCGCCCTGTCGGTGCGGGAGCTTGGCATCGTCGCCGAGGGCGAGCCCGAGCATTCGCGCCCCTGCGGCCTGCGGCCCGACCATCTGAAACAGGCGCTGGACCGGCACGAGGTGGTGGTGGTGCCCGGCTTCGGCGCGGTGCGGCCGGACGGGCGGATCGCCCTGCTTGGGCGGGGCGGATCGGACCTGACGGCGGTCTTCCTCGCGGCCGAGCTGGGGCTCAAGAAGGTGCGTCTGGTGAAGGATGTCGACGGCCTTTACGACCATGACCCGAACGATCGGACGGCCCCGGCCCTGCGCTATCGCCGGGCGTCCTGGGATGTGGCGCGCAAGCTGGGCGGCGCCCTGGTCCAGCACGACGCCATCGACCTGGGCGAAAGCCGGGGCGTGGAGATCGAGGTCGCGGCCCTGGACAGGGCCGACGGCACGGTCATCGGCAAGAAGTCGGCCCCGCCCGGACCGGCCCCGGCCCTGCCGCCGCTGAAGGTGGCGGTCGCCGGCTGCGGCGTGGTGGGCGGCGGGGTCCTGGCCCGGCTGCTCAGCGACCCGCGCTATGACGTGGTCGGGGTGCTGGTGCGCGATCCGAAGAAGGTCCGCGACGTGGCCTGTCCCCAGTCCCTGTTCACCGCCGATCCGGCCGTCCTCTGGGCCAAGAAGCCCGACATCGTGCTGGAGGCCTTGTCGGAGGGCGAGGCGGGCCATGCGGTCATCCGCGCCGCCCTGGAGGCCGGCTGCGACGTGGCCAGCGCCAATAAACAGGCGGTCAGCCGCGATCCCGGCGGCTTGCAGGAGCTGGCGAAAGCCCATGGCCGGCGGATCTTCTGGTCGGCCTCGGTCGGGGGTGGCGCGCCGATGATCGAGACGGTGCGCGCGGCACGCGCCGCCGGCGAGGTGGTCGGGTTCGAGGCGGTGCTGAACGGCACGGTCAACTTCATGCTGGAGCGGCTGGGCGACGGCGCGGCCTTCGCCGAGGCCCTGGCCGACGCCCGGGCGGCGGGCTTCGCCGAGGAGGATCCGTCGGCGGACCTGGAGGGGCTGGACGCCGCCGCCAAGGTGCGGCTGCTGTGCCACGAAGCCTTTGGCCGCTCGCCCGACGGCGAGGTCCCGCGCGACCACCTGACCGAGGCCACATCAGCCGAGGGCGGGGTGCGCCAGATCGGCGCCGCCCATCTGAAGGACGGGGTCATCGCGCCCTCGGTCAAGCTGACGGGCGAACACGGCGACCCGCTGTTCTCCAGCCTGCGCGGCGAGGGCAATGCGCTGAAGGTTTACGGCGCCGACGGTCGGGTGTGGCGTTGCCGAGGCCGGGGCGCCGGCCGCTGGTCCACGACCGAGAGCATCATGGCGGACCTGGCCGAGATCGTGCGCGCCCGCCGCGCCGATGCGGGCCTGAACTAGGTCATGGCCGTCTTCACCCCCGTATCGCTGGACGAGGCCAGGCGGTTCCTGGCCGGCTACGACCTGGGCGAGGTGGTCGAACTGACCGCCATCGCCGAGGGGGTGGAGAACACCAACTACCGGCTGGAGACCCGGCAGGGGGCAGCCCGGCGGCGGTTCGTCCTGACCCTGTTCGAGGCGCGGACGGACGAGGCGTCTCTGCCCTTCTGCCTGGGGCTGACGGCCCATCTGGCGGGGCGGGGCTTTCCTTGTCCGACCCCGATCGAGGACCGGTCCGGCGGCTGGCTGGGGCGGCTGAACGGCCGGGCGGCGGCGGTGATCGAATGGAAGACCGGCGCCTGGCTGAGGAACCCGTCAGAAGCCGATCAGGCGGCGGCGGGGGCGGTGCTGGCGCGGCTGCACCAGACGGCGGCCGGCTTCGCCGGGCGGCGGGAGAACCCGGTCGGGCCGGCGATGTGGCGGCGACTGGCGGATCGGTGCGCGGCGGGCGCCTCGGGCGAGGACCGGGCGCTGCTGGACCAGGTCGAGGCGGCGCTGGCGCGGCTGGATGATCCGTTTACGGATGATCTGCCCGTCGGGCCGATCCATGCCGACTATTTCCCCGACAATATCCTGTTCGAAGAGGGGGCGGTGTCGGCGGTGATCGACTTCTATTTCGGCTGCACCGGCCCCCTGGTTTACGACCTGGCCATCGCCCTGTCGGCCTGGGGGTTCGACGCCGAGGGCCGGGCGATGCCGGAGGCCTTGGCCGCCTTCCAGCGCGGCTATGAGGCGGTGCGGCCGCTGAGCGAGGCCGAGCGCGCGGCCCTGCCGCGCCTGGGCGAGGCGGCGGCCCTGCGGTTCACCGTCACCCGCCTGCACGACCGCATCTTCCACGACCCGTCCAAGCTGGTCACGCCCAAGGATCCGGCGGTCTTCCTGCGTCGCATGGACCATTGGCGGGCGCTGGAGACGGTCTGAGGGTCGGCCTTGCGCGAAAAACAGGGTGTGCAGTGGTCACGCAGACAGCGGGACTGTCAGCCGAGGGGAAGAGGCGGTCATGAAAACGGCTCCGCGCGACTGGCGGAGCCGCTCTGACTTCGGCGATCGGCCTCAGGCGATCATTCGCCGACGTTGAATGTAAATCGCCGCGCCGCCGGCGAGGCTCAGGCCGAATAGGATCATCGCCCACTCCGACATTGTAGGAATCGGCGCAGGCGCAACTGCAGTCGGCGTCAGGATGAGTTGCCGCAGCGTACCGTCGCTCGAGGCGGAAAACACGGCGTCTTCGGCGGGGGGAGCCGTTGGTGAACTGACAAACCCGAACGAGATTTCGCCGCCTCGGGCCGCGTTCACGGCCGCGAGGCCGTCGGCGTTCAGCGTGATGTCGACCGTCTCGAACGAGGTGTTGAGCCCGGTGATCGTGCCGAAGACCGTGCCGCTGCCGAAGTCGGCGTAGAGGTCCGTCCCCGCCGCGGTCGAGATGTCAGAGGAAACATCATACACAGTCAGGTCGTTAGGCCCGTTGGAGACGCCCTCGATATTGACCCGGATCACCGCCGACGTGAACGCGCTGGCGCTGGCCGGAATGGCGTAGCTGATATAGCTCCGGTAATCGTCGCCGCCGGTGTAACCCGTGAAACTGTTGGAATTCGAGTTCCTGGACGCCACTGTCCCTGTGTGGGTGACCCAGGCGGCTCGGCTCGAAGTCACGGTTGTTTGGGCCAGCGCGGCATTCGGCAAAGCAACGACAGCAAGCGCCCCGACAAGGGCGCTGAAAATTCTAAGCACGGGGTTCCCCAAGGTCAACAATACAGAACATGGTTAGGACCATGCGGTGGGTTAGAGAACACGAATTTTAAGTTCGATCAACGGTATCCAAGCCCGGACGCCCTTCGGCGGCGTCTTGGGCGGTCCTGCCCAAGCGACCGGTGGGGCCGCAGCAGCTAGGCGCTGTGACGCCGATAACCGCTCCGGCGAACAAGTCGGTAAATATCGGCTCAGACAGCCCGCTGACGGCGCTGGAGATAGAGGGCTGCGCCGCCAGCCATCAGCAGGCTGAACAGGGTCATCGCCCATTCGGACAGCGTCGGCACGGGGGCCGGCGCCGGGGCGGCTGCGCAGGTGTAGTTAACGCTCGCGTACTGTCCATCGAAAGGCGCCCCGCGCGAGGCGGTGAAGTTGTAATTCGCCGATGTCGTGGCGGCGACATAGGTGGCCACGCCGCTCACCGGACCGGTGGTCGAGGGAACAATGTCCTCGACTGCGCCGGGAGCCGACTTGGACACGCCGAAGGAGACGGAGCCCGGGCTGCTGTAGGTCACCGTGACCACGTCGCCGGCGTCCAGGCTGAGGTTGGACCGGGTGCTCGATCCCAGGCCCGGGCCTTGCGAGAACGGAAATCCGCCGCACGCCGAGGCGGAGCCGGAAGCCATCATGGTGAATAGTCCAGCGAGTGCACACACGCTTCTGATCTTGAACACTTTGTCCCCCTCCGACCCCGACAGGGGACGCCCCCAGGCCAGGGGCTTTTCTAGCTGCGCCGGCTGCGGGCCAGCAGATTATCTCTTGTATCGCCCTGCTGAAGAATTGGACTCAGGTCCGGTTTTGGGCTCGCGCGGGGCGGGGAGGCGGCTCCACCATCGCCCGCCGGGGCGCACAAGGTCGTTGCCGCCGGCCCTCAGGCGGGCCGACGGCGGCCCTGGATGTGCAGCGCTGCGCCGGCCGCCAGAACGAAGCCCAGCAGAATCATCGCCCACTCGCCGAGCGTCGGGACAGGGGCCGGCGGGGCCGCGACGGTGACGCGTACCGAAACATCGTCCAGGAACGAGTTGAAATACTGGCTGACGTGGTCGTGGGTGACCCGCAGTCGGATGGTCTGTCCGGCATAGGGCGCGATGCTTACGGGGGTGCGAGCCGCCAGGGTCTCGGCGGGCGAGGTTCCCACCCAGCTATAGACGGTCACCGGCGGTCCGACCGTCGGCACAATCTCGAATTTCAGCGTGCTCGCGGACGCCGAAGACGCGTTCACCCCGATGGCGTAGGTGAGGTCGCCGGTCGCACCGGCTGGAACGGCGATGTCCTGATAGACCGTACAGGTTATGGTGGAGGACCCCGTCGCCAATTCGAGAACCTGGGCGCCCGCCGTGGCGGCGGGTCGGAAGTCCGCGCCGCCGATTCGTGCGGTGTAGCCGCAAGGCCCCGGGTCGCCGGTCCAGCCCGGCACGTCGTTGAAGCTGTCGAGGTTGCCTTCAAACGAACCGTTCGTAACGAGTTCTGTCTGGGCGGTCGCAGGTCCGGCGGCCAGGAACAGGCCGGCGAGGACTACAGGGAACAGCCGCCAGGGCGACGCGATGCCGCGCCCGCCCCTGCGGCGCGTGGTGTGGATATTGAACATGGTCGCCCCGCGTCGACGCCTGGGCGATGCGCCCGGCAGGCCGCTAATCTAAGCTGGGCCTTAACCATTGGGCCGACGATTTCTTGGATCGTCGGCTCAAAGAATTGAACAAAGGCCGGCTATTTCCCTTGGGAGGGCAACATCTCGCGATCCGCGCGAAGCAGGTCGCGGTATTGCCGGGGCGTCATGCCATAGCGGTCGCGAAACGCGCGACTGAGGTGGGCGGCGTCGGAAAAACCCAGGCGGTGGGCGACGGCGCCGACGGGTTCGTTCCGCTCCAGGTCGGCCAAGGCATGGCGGCTGCGTTCCAGCCGCCGGATCAGTATGTAGGCCCGGACGCCGCCGTCGGCCGAAAAGGCGGCGAGCAGCCGGGCGCGCGTGGCGCCGAGGGCGTCGCACAGATGTTCGACCGTCAGTTCGCCCGTGGTCAGCCGCTCTTCGATCCGGTTTTCCGCGCGCCGACGCAGCATCGCTCGGGCGCTGGGCGGAGGAGACTGTTTGGGCCGCACGGCGGCCAGGGCGACGGCCAGGGCCTCGAGGAACATCCGCCCCAGCCGTTCGGCCTGTTCGGCGTCGAGGGCGGGCAAGAGATCGCTGACCTGTTCGGCCAGGGCGAAGACCAGCTTCGCCTGGTCCGTCGGCACGACCAGTCCGTGCAGGTCCCCCAGGGGGCCAAACCACTGGTCGGCCAGCGCGCGCGGCAGCACCAGATTATAGGTCAGGCTGGCCGTCGAGACATGCAGCGAGGCCCGGCCAAGATCGTGGAAATGGAACGTCCCCGGCGTCTCGTGGAAGGGGCGGCCGTCGAAGTCGCCCTGGGCCTCGCCCGACTTCATCAGGCTGATGACGACCGGATCGAAATCCGAGTTTCGAACATCGGCCAGGCGCCGCTCCCAGCGCATGGCCGTGATCTCGACCCGGGCGAAGGTCACAGGGCCCAGTTGGGCCGACACCCAGCGGGTGTCGAACGGCTCTATCGGCTTGGTGCGATAGATCGGCTGGGCGCGCGGCCAGTCTCGCATGTACCAGGCGCGATAACGGTCTTCGGCGGGCAGATCGTCTGTCGAAAACCTTAGAACCTCGATCCTCTCGCGCACGTCTGCAGCCTGGTCGTCTGCAGCCTCGGTCAAAATGCAACTCACGAAAGCGCGGGCCTCTTCTCTGATACAGGGTCGGAGGAGCGCCCGTTAAGCATACGCGCGCGCCATGAGGTCTCCGTCAAGAGCCGGTCTCGTCGGCGGGGCTGCGGTCGTGGCCGGCGCCGGCCCGGATCGGCGAGCCGACTGCGCCGCCTTGTCGCTGGAACTGAACGGCGGTCTGGGGTTTGATGGTTGACGCGGCCACGGTCGCACTCCCCGAGAATGAGATTTCATCATGACTGACGAACGGATCGAGGGCGCCGCTTTCCAGGCGACCGGTAAGACGAAAAAGGGTTTCGGCAAGCTGGTCGGCGACCAGAAGCTGCAGGTCGAGGGGGCGTTCGAGGACGCCAAGGGCCGGTCGCTGGACACCTTCGGCAAGGCGATGGACGCGGTGGATCGGCTGGTCGAGAAAACCCCGGTCGATTATCGCGATAAGGCGCGGGCCGTGGCCGGCGAGGCGCGCAAGCGGCCGCTGGTGACGACCCTGTCGGTGGCGGGCGTCGGCCTGATGCTGCTCGGGATGCTGACGCGGCGGCGGTAGTAGAATCTCCCTCCCCTTCATGGGGAGGGACGATCGCGCAGCGATCCGGGTGGGGCCCGAAAGGGCGCGAGCGAGATGTCCTGACGGCCCCACCCCGGCTTCGCCGCCCCTCCCCATGAAGGGGAGGGAGAGTTAGCGAATCGCCGCCAGGGCCGCGTCCATCGTGCCGTCGATGATCGTCATCCGCTCGGCCTGGTCGCCCAGGGCGGCGATGACCGGCGCGGGTTCGGGCTCGAAGCCGAGGACGTCGGAGACGAAGGCGCCGAACTTGGACGGGTGGGCGGTGGACAGGGCGACGACCGGGCCGGTCGAGCGATCGACGCGGCGGGCGGCGGCCAGCGCAACAGCTGTATGCGGGCAGACGACGCGGCCCCAGGCTTCATGGGCGTGGGCGATCTCCGCGCGGGTTTCCATCTCGTCGACCGAGACGGCCGAGACGGCGGCGCGCAGGGCGGCCAGCAGGTCGGGATCGAAGGCGACGGCGCCGTCGCGGGCGAAGGTTTCGAACACCGTGCGGGTGCGGTCGCCGTCGCGGCCGGTCGCCTCATAGACCAGGCGCTCGAAGTTGGACGGGGCCTGGACGTCCATGGAGACGCTGCCGCTTTCGACCGCAGGACGGCGCGAATAGAGCCCGTCGTTGATGGCGCGGGCCAGGGCGTCGTTCTGGTTCACCGCGGCGACGAAGCCGTTGCACGGCAGACCCATTTTGGTGGCCGCGATGCCGGCGAAGGCGTCGCCGAAATTGCCGGTGGGGACGACGAAGGTGGCCGGGCCGCCCAGCTGGGCCGTGGCTGAGACATAATAGGGGATCTGGCCCGCCAGACGGGCCCAGTTGATCGAATTGACCGAGGACAGACGGCCGCGTTCGCGCAGGGACTCCTCGGCCAGCAACCCCTTCACCAGACGCTGGCAGTCGTCGAAATCGCCGCGCACGGCCAGGTTCAGCACATTGTCGGCCTGAACCGTCGTCATCTGCTTGCGCTGCACCGGCGAGACGCGGTCCAGCGGATGGAGCACGACCAGATCGACCGACTGGGCGCCGGCGAAGGCGCGGACGGCGGCGGCTCCGGTGTCGCCCGAGGTGGCGGTCAGGATGGTCAGACGCTCGCCGGAAGCCGCCAGGGCCTCGTCCGTCAGGGCGGCGACCAGCTGCATCGCCAGGTCCTTGAAGGCGGCGGTGGGGCCGTGGAACAGCTCCAGCACGAACAGGCCGGGCTCAAGCTCCACCAGCGGCGTCACCGCCGGATGGTCGAACCCGGCGGTCAGGCGGTCCAGCGCGCGGTCCAGCGCGCCGGCGGGCAGGGCGTCGCCGATGAAGGGTGCGACGGCTTGCAGGGCGATGGACTTGTAGTCGGCGGTCGCGTCCCAGGCCGAGGGCGACAGGGTGGGCCAGGCGGTCGGCATATAGAGGCCGCCGTCGGGGGCGATGCCGCGCAGCAGGGCGTCGGCGAAGTCGGTCTCGGGGGCCTGACCGCGGGTGGAGACGTAACGGGCGCTGGAGGTGCTCATGATGGTCTGGTCGTAACCAGCCGGGGCGGCGTCGTCACCCGGTTTCTGGTCGTTCGGGGGAGGAAATTGTCGGGTGGGCGGCGAAGGTGCGCCCGTGCGACAAATTCATGCCGCCTGGGCGCTCGGGTGCGCGCCTGCGACCATCGTCCCCGCTGGCGCCTGAGCGCCGGACGGTCCATGTCTGGGGGATGAGACGACGCGATCTTCTGATCCGGCTGGGCCTGGTCGCCGGCGCCGTGGGCGGGGCCTGGTGGCTGCGCGACCATGTGCTGTGGAAGGCGCCGGGCGTCGGGTTTCCGGCGGACGGCGCGTCGGGCTGGCTGGATTACGCCGCACGCCGCGCCGTCACCCCGACGGTCGCCGTGACGGTCAACGGAACCCCGGTGCGGGCCCTGGTCGATTCCGGGGCCCAGTATTCGGTGATCGACCGGTCGCTGGTCCAGACCCTGGGGCTGACCGATGTCTTCAATATTCCGATGGTGGCCTACGGCGTCGGGGGCGAGCCGCAGATGGGGCGGGGCGCGGCCCTGGATGTCGAGGTCGGGCGGCTGAGGCTGGACGGGTTGCGGGCGGCGATCCTGGACCTGGGGCCGCTGGCGGGCGATCAGGGGCTGGGGGCGCCGCTGATCCTGGGTCAGGACGTGCTGCGCGAACTGGTGCTGGAGCTGGACACCGGGCGACGGCGGATGCGGTTCCTGAAGCACGAGGTCTGGACGCCGACCCCGGACATGGCCGCCGTCGCCGTGACCCGGGCGGGCAAGGCCTTGCAGGCGGGGATCACGGTCGAGGGGGCGACGGTGGAGGCGGTGATCGACACCGGCGCCTCGGCCGTTCTGGCCGTCACGCGCGAGACGGCCCAGGCGGCGGGCCTGCTGGACGGGCGTGAACGGCGGCCGGGGCAGAGCCTGGTGCTGGGCGGAGTGGTGCGGGCCGAGGCGGTGACGGTCCGCACACTGACGTTCGCCGACGAGCTGTACCGCAATGCGGAGGTGGCCATCTATGACGACGTGCCCGTGCCGGGCTTTCCCAAGGCCCTGATCGGCATGGGGGCGTTCGAGGCGCGGCGGCTGGCGCTGGACCTGGGCGGGCCGCGCCTGTTCATGTCGCGGCCGCTGGAGATCACGGTGGGAGAGTAGAAGGGAAGCTCTCCCTCCCCCTGCGGGGGAGGGGCGTCGCGCCAGCGACGGGGTGGGGGCGGCAGGGCGCGGGCGCACCTGTTTTTGCAAGCCTGTGATGCGTCGCCCGGCCCTTCCCACCCGGCTTCGGCTCCGCCTCCGCCCCCCTCCCCCGCAGGGGGAGGGAGAGGCCTCAGCCGTTCAGCATATCGAACACCGCCGCATAGCCGTTCGCCTCGGCGAAGCGCAGCGGCTTGACCCGTTCGACCAGGATCTCGCCGCGCGGCGTGTCTCCGCGCTCGATCAGGCCGATCACCTCGGCCGTATAGTCGGCCAGGGGCATGGAGTTGGGGTTCTCGGCATGGCCCGGCATCAGGTCGGTGGCGACGGCGGGCGGGGCCAGCTCCAGCACCTCGACGGCGGTGTCCCGCAACTGATGGCGCAGGGACTCGGTCCAGGAGTGGATGGCCGCCTTGGTGGCGTTGTAGGTCGGGGTCGCCGCCAGGGGGATGAAGGCCAGGCCGGAGGTGACGGTCATGATCGTCGCGGCGGGCTGGGCCTGCAGATGGGGCAGCAAGGCCGCCGTCAGGCGGATCGGGCCCAGCAGATTGGTGGCGATGGTCGCCTCGACCGTGGCGAAGTCGAAGGGGCGGGCCTTCAGGTCCTCGACCTTCATGATCCCGGCGTTCAGGATGACCGCGTTCAGGGTCGGGTGATCCCTGACCACCTGTTCGCCGAAGGCGGCGACGGCGGCGGGGTCGGCGACGTCCAGGGCGGCCCAGGCCATGCCGGGATTGGCGGCGGCGACGTCCTTCAGCACGTCTTCGCGACGGCCGGTGATGATGATCTGATTGCCGCGGGCGTGCAGGGCCTCGGCCAGGGCGCGGCCGATGCCGGTGCCGCCGCCGGTGATCAGGATGGTGTTTCCGCTGATGTTCATGGGGCTCTCCTCAAGGGGTGCGTCAGTGCGGAAGCTCAGGTATGACGGTCACTCTCCACTGGAAAGTAGGCACCGAAAGCCGCCATACTTACCGAGAAGGAAGAAATGGACATGACGGCTGTTCCGCCCGCAAGAATTTCACACCCCGAGACCGGCGAGGTCGCCGATCCGCGCGTCGAGGCCCTGGTCAACGAGGTGATCGGCCGGGTGGCCGACAAGTGGACCATGCTGATCCTGGAGGTCCTGGCCGAACACGGCGAGACGCGGTTCACGCGTGTGGGAGAACTGGTCGGCGGCATCAGCCAGAAGATGCTGACCCAGACCCTGCGTCAGATGGAGCGCGACGGCCTGGTGGTGCGCACGGTCCATCCGGTGATCCCGCCCAAGGTCGAATACCGCCTGACCGACCTGGGCTTCACCCTGGCCGAGGCGTTTTGCGGGGTGTGGACGTGGGCGGAGAAGAATATCGACCGGATCGAGGCGGCGCGGGCGGCGTTCGACGCGCGGAAGGGATAGGCTTCGTCAGTCGTCCGACAAACCCAGCCAGCCCTCCAGGCCTTCGAAGGAGGAGGTCATCGGGAAGGCGCGCAGGAAGGGCAGAGGGATGTGGCCGTAGAGCGGCGACAGCTGCAACTCTGAGCGGAAATGGCCCTGATGGGCGATGGCGGCCAGATACAGGGCCGAGGCCAGGCCGCTGCGGTCGGCGCCGCCGTTGCAGTGGATCAGGACGGGCTTGGGCGCCGCGCGCATGACGGCGATCAGTTCGGCGGCCCGCCGGGCGTCGAACCGATCCTTGGCGCTCATCCGATAGTCGATGTGAACGAGGCCCAGGCGGCGGCTGGCGGCCACCTCCTGATCGTACCAGTCGGCGCCCCTGTTCTCGCCCCTGAGATTGATCACGCTGCGCACGCCATAGGTCGCCTGAATGGCCGCCAGACGTTGCGGGGTCGGCTGGGCGGCGCGGACGGCCTGGGCGTCGAGCCGATGCACATTGCCGGAGCTGAACAGACCGACCTCATAGCCGAGGGTCAGGGCGAGGAGGGCGGCGCCCGCCGTCAGTCCGATGATCAGCCGGGTCTTCACCGTGCGATCTCCCGATCTTATGCGCCCGTCTTCGGGCCCTCGCCTGGCTAGGCCCGGCGCCGAAGGCGCACAAGTCGGGACAAGTCCCTAGGCCGGGCGTTCCGTCGCCTCGGTCTTCAGCGACCACAGGGCGCTGAGGCCTGTCGGGTTGACGGCCGCCCAGACGAGCAGGGCCGTCAAAAGCGGCAGGACCGACATGCCGGCGTAGCGTCCGAGCAGAACCGTCTGCGCCCAGGCGGGGTGCAGGGGCGGGGCGGCCAGAAGAGCCGTCGGCGGGGCCCCCGCCGGGGCGAGCGCGGGATTCAGCATCGGCGCCAGCTCGCCCCAGACATAGGCGGTCAGGCTCAGCAGGAAGACGACGGACAGGGCGATCGACCCGATGAGGATCGCCCTCGGCAGCCGGGGCGTGCGGGGCGGCGCGCAAAGGAAGGCCAACAGAAGCGGAAAACCCAGCAGGAGCCGACGCAGGTTGTTGCGCGAAACCGGATAGATCAGATCGCCCCGCCCGTCCGCCAGCGGCAGACCGGTCGATACGAACCAGCCCTGGGCCGAGCTGTCGATCCCGCCTTCCAGGCCTGAAACCTTGAAAAGGAGCGCGGCGGCGGGCCGCAACACGGCCAGAACGAGATCGGCGCCGATCAGCCACCATACCGGCAACAGGATCACCAGCACGGCCGCAGCCCACAGGGCGAAACGCCGATGCTCGGTCCGAATCCCGATCACGCCTCGACCTCCCTAGACGCTTGGGGCTGCTGCGTCGGCTGGAAATGCGCCCATGTGAAGAACAGCACCATACCCTCCAGGCCGATCATGGCGTCCCAGACGTAGTTATGGAAGAATTCGAACAGGCTCGGCTCGCCCCGCGACAGATAGAGCAGGCTGATGATCCGCGCCAGATTGACGGTCTGCAGCGCCAGAACGGCGATCACCGCCCCGATCGCCGACCGGACGAAGGTGGTGGGATAGGCGAAGACGGCCGCGATCAGCAGGGCGCAGACCTCCACCGCATTGCAGCCGGCCAGCACCTGGACAGCCCCCCTGCCGTCGTTGAACCGCAGGATGTCGCCGTCCGCCACCACGCGGCTGTCGAACACCGCCACCAGGGTCTGGGACACATGGACCAGCCCTTGGGTGAAGGGCTGGACGAACATGCGGGCGGCCTGGGGCGTGGCCAGCACCCAGAACAGGGTGAAGGCCAGCACGCCGAACATCAGCAGGAATTGACCCGCCGGGCTTTTCAGCCCGGCCTTGAACCGATCAAACACTCAGACGCCACCGCTGCACATAGAGGGCTGCCGCGCCGGCCAGGACTGTGCCAAACAGGATCATCGCCCATTCGCCCAAAGTGGAGATGGCGGGGGCGCCCCCGGCGGTGTTCGTTACCATCACGCTGTATCCGCTTGTGGCGAGGGTGGTAGTGTAGCGCATCAAGCCGCTCAGAGTATAGCCGTCGGCGTTGGCGGTCGTGGCCCATAAGTTGACGTCTGAGATCGCTCCGCCGTCGCCCCGAGACAAAATGAATGCGGACAGATCAGCCGTTGTGAAGGTCACAGGGCGACGACGTCCATGCTGATCGCCAAGGCCACCCGTCGAAACAAGCGCGTCATAAAGCCCCCAAACTCTCCCAAAAAAGACGCCCGTCAGATGAGGGGCGCCGGTACGGAAGCTCTGCCATATACGCCTCGGCGGCGCGGACGCAACGACAACTTGTAAAGGTCGGTTAACCCTGTCGCGCGGCATGATTTCGTGTCTGTGCAAGATGTCGCGATTTCGATCACGCCGGTTATCAATAGGCGGGATCAAGGCCTTTGATCGGGCACAGTGAGCCGGTCCCGTGCCGAAACAAGCCGACCGCGCGAATACCTAATCCTGCACCTTCTCGGTGATGAAATGCCGGCCCTGGCGGTCTTCGATCTCGACCACCCAGAGGTCGGGGTCGTAGCCGCGCTGGCGGGCGATATAGGCGTCCAGTTCGGCTTCGCTGTCGCTGGTCACCGGCTGGATCCACAGGGGTTCACCGTCGTTCCCGAAGGCCTCGGTGTAGAGTTTGGCGGTGCGGGTCGAGGTGTCGTAGGCCTTGACGATGACCGAGCCGGCGCGGTCGTCGCCTTTCTTGACCACGGTGGCGTAGGCGCCCTCGAGCTCGGCGCGGCGGATCAGGGCGCTGACCCACAGGTCGCTGGATAGAAGCAATTCGCTAACCCTGTACGGAAACCAGACCCAAAGGCGGGACGTGCCAGGGTCAGGGGATGAGAATAGGCTCTTCCACCCGGCGAACCCAAGCCCTGATCGCCGCCGCCCTGATCGCCGCCCCGGTCGCGGCGGGTCCGGGCATGGCGGGCGCGGCGCCGGCGGATCGATACTATGAGCGCAGCTTCGTCCTGGCCGCCAACGCCCGCTGCGGTCTGTTCCAGCCGCAACTGACCGCCGCCCTGACCGCCGCCGCCTGGCAGGCGCGGGGCGCGGCCCTGCGCGCAGGCGGCAATGACCGAGACCTGGCCGAGACGGCGGCGCGGGCGCGGGCGCGGGCGGCGGCGACCCGGTGCGACTCCGCAGATCTGAAGACGGTCAGCGGCCGGGTGCGCGACGCCTTCTCCGGCTGGTCGCGGATGGCGCGGATGAATTTTCCCGGCGAACGGGCCGGCTGGAGCGCCGACCGCGCCGCCTACGCCCGGCCCACCTGGCGGCTGATGCAGGCGACGCGGACCGGCGCCTCGCCGGTGCGGTTCGGCATGGTCGGCGGGATGGGCCGGTCGGACCAGCTGGCGGCCGTGGTGTCCTGGCAGGGCCGGTCACGGCCGACCGGGGTGCGGATCGTCATGCGCGACGCGACCGTGGCGCCGCGGCCCTGGCTGGCGCGCGAACTGCCGCCCCAGACCCAGCGCCGCGCCGTCTGGGCCTCGGGCGTCTCGGCGGCGGACGCCGGCCTGCTGGTCGAGGGGCGAGAGGCGGGCCAGATGTGGGTCTTCCCGACCTCGGCGGCCGACGCCCTGTCGGCCCTGGATCCGCGCGAGATCTTCACCGTCGAATTCCTGTTCCGCGACGGCAGCGTGGCCCGCTCGACCTTCGAGACCGGCGACTTCGCCGCCGGCCGCGCCTTCCTGTCGATGGGGCAGACCTAGACGGTCAGGGCGCGACGAGGTCTTCGACCGGCGCCTCGCCCCGCGCCTCGTCCCGCGTCTCGACCGGTTCGATGGGGATGACCGGCAGCCGCACCATCACGGCCGTGCCTTCGCCCAGGGTGCTGTCGATGCTCATCCGGCCGCCGTGCAGTTCGGTCAGGGACCGGACCAGCGACAGGCCCAGGCCGGTGCCCTGGGCCTTCTGGTCGGCGCCCCCGGCCTGTTCGAACGGACGGCCGACCCGTCGCAGATCCTCCGGCGCGATGCCGACGCCGGTGTCCGACACCACCAGCTCCAGATAGGGGCCGACCCCGTCCAGGGTCAGGGTGACGGACCCGCCGGTCGGGGTGAATTTGACCGCATTCGACAACAGGTTCAGCGCCATCTGCTTCAGGGCGCGGGCGTCCGCCTGGACCGTCAGGGGAATGGACGGCAGGACCGGCGCCAGATCGACCCCCTTGTCGTCGGCCTGGACGCGGACCAGGGCCACGGCGGCCGACACGGGGTCGCGCGCGTCCAGGGACTCCAGGGCCAGTTCGTAGCGTTCGGCCTCGATCTTCGACAGGTCCAGCACGTCGTTGATCAGGTCCAGCAGATGGCCGCCCGCCTGATGGATCGAGTCGGCGTAGCCGGCGTAGCGGTCGGGCAGGGGGCCGAACAGGCGCTGACGCATGATGTCGGCGAAACCGATCACGGCGTTCAGCGGGGTGCGCAGCTCGTGGCTCATATTGGCCAGGAAGCGGGTCTTGCCGGCGCTCTGGGCCTCGGCCTCGGCGCGGGCGCTCTCCAGGCCCAGTTCACGGGCGAACTGGGCGGTGCCGTCGAAGGCCTGGGCGATCAGGCGCGGCGGGTCGCCCCCGGAATCGCCGCCGGAATCCTGGCCGTGGTCGAACCGCCGCAGGATCATGACGACGCGCCGGTCCAGGGCCAGGCGCGGGCTGAACAGGATCTCGGCCGTCTGGCCGGCGGCGGCCCGCTGAAGCGCGGCGGCGACGGCGGGGCGGTCGGGGGCGTGGACGGCGGCGATCAGGCCCTGGTTCACCAGGGCGTCGATGGAGACCGACGGCGGCGGCGCGCCCCAGGCGGCGACGGCGCGGCCGGCCGGATCGAGCAGCAGGGTCAGGCCGGGCTGGGCGTTCAGCACCGCCTCGACCCGGCGGCTGTTCGCCTCGGCGAGGGTCAGGCGTTTGCGGCGTTCGTTCCAGGTCAGGCCGATGGCCGAGGCGGTGGCCGCCACGGCCAGCAGGCCGGAGACGGCGGCCAGGACCGGCGGCTGGGCCTCGGCGCCGTTCAGCAGCGACGAGATCAGGCCTGAAACCAGCGGCAGGACCAGGGCGGCGATCCCCAGCCGGGTCAGGCGGTCGTCGCCGATCCGCGGGTGGTCCAGCACGATGCCCGCGGCCAGGGGCATGACCAGCAGGCCGGGAACCGCCCCGGTCGCCCCGCCGGTCAGGCCGGCCGCCGCCACCGACGCCAGCAGCCAGCCTCCCATCAGGACGAATCTCAGGCCGATGGAATCGCGCACCATCAGCATCACCCCGCCGATGCCGGGCAGGGCCGTCAGCAGCAGGGCGGCCAGCACATTGTCCGGCAGTCCGCCGAGGCTCTGGGCCGCAAAGGCGGTCACGCTGGCCGCCACCGCCCAGCAGGCGTGCCACAGGGCCAACAGCGATGACGGGACCGCCGTCGCCGAACGCGCGGCGTTCGTCGTGGAGGGGGTCTGCCGTGACTGTGGCGGGTGGACGTACAAGCGTTCTGGCCGTTGTTGCTCGTCTGGAGCCTAAACCGGCCGCCGAGTCGGTGCGAGGCCGCTCCCGTTCCAGGCGATATCCGAACCCGCGTTCACCATGAATATCGGGGGACAAAACAGCCAGTTGTCGTTAACGGCCGCGCGGCCTATCTGGCGGCCATGACCCAGCGCACGCCCCCGACCGACAGTCTTGACCAGACCCTGGCCGAACTGGCCGAGGATTTCGACCTGCTGGGCGACTGGGAGCAGCGGATCGAATATGTGATCGAACTGGGCAAGGGCCTGGCCCCGCTGGACCCGGCCGACTGTATCGAGGCCAACCAGGTGCCCGGATGCGCCGCCCGGGTCTGGCTGGCGACCCAGGTCGAGGGCGACCGCCTGTGGTTCGCCGCCGACAGCGACAGCGCCCTGTCCAAGGGCAATATCGCCCTGCTGCTGAAACTCTATTCCGGCCGCACCCCGGCCGAGATCCTGGCCTTCGACGCCAAGGCCGCCCTGGACCGTCTGGGCCTGCCCTCGGCCCTGACGCGCCAGCGCGCCAACGGCCTGAACAGCATGGTCGGCCGGATCCGAGAGGCGGCCCAGATCGCGAACGGGGCGGCGGGGTGAGGCCGCGCGGATTTATTTCGCCCCACGCCTCGTTCTCGACGCCTTTCCTAAGGTAAAGCTTGATCGAGAGCGTCCAGGAATGTCGGGCCGGAACCAGAATGCGCGTGATTTCAGAACACTACCGGTCGGCCGCCCCGCCGCCTCAAGCCGGCTGAGGACCGCGTCATGTTCGACCTGTGGCGTTCCGGTTTCATCCGACGTCCCCTGGCCGATGTCGTGGATCGCCCGCCCCGCCCGGACGAGATCGTCTGGCTGCCGGATGTCGGCCCCTACGCCTATCTGGCCGATCCGTTCGCGATCCAGCGGGACGGCGGGCTGACCGTCTTCGTCGAGGCGTTCGACTATCACCTCCGTCGCGGCCGGATCCGCTTCTATCGGTACGACGCCGATGACCGTCTGGTGGACCAGGGCCTGGCCCTGTCGGAGCCCTGGCACCTGTCCTATCCGACCCTGATCCAGGACGGAGACGCCCTCTATATGCTGCCTGAGGGCTACAAGAGCGGCGGCCTGATCCTGTATCGCTGCGTCCGGTTTCCCGATCAGTGGCAGGCCGTCGCGCGCCTGGGCCAGGCGGCGGCCATCGACCCGACCGTGGTTCGCCACGACGGCCGGTGGTGGCTGTTCTACGCCCTGGCCGGGCCGGACGACCGGGCGATGCGTGAACTCCATGTAGCCTGGGCCGAGACCCTGACCGGTCCCTGGACGCCCCATCCCGGCAATCCGGTGATGCGCGGCCTGGACGTCTCGCGTCCGGGCGGCACGGCCTTCGTGCAGGACGGCGCCGTCCATCTGCCGGTTCAGGATTGCGCCGCCGCCTATGGCGTGGCGATCAATCTGCTGCGGATCGACGCCCTGTCGCCCCAGACGTTCGCGGCCTCTACGGTGCGGCGGTTCGAGCCGGGCGATCTGTCGCCGGGCTTCTCCGACGGGCTGCACACCCTGTCCGGCCTGGGCGGCGTCACCTGTATCGACGTCAAGGTCGAGCGCCGGTCCGCCGCCGAGCCCTGGCTGAAGGCCAGTTTCAAGCTGCGGCGTCTGTTGGGCCTGAACGGCCCGCGCGGGCGGCGCGCCACGGGGGCCGTCGCCTACCCCGAGATGTTCACGGCGTCCCCTGGTCGGAAGGAAGACTGAGGCCATGCGTATCGCCGTCATCCTGCCGCGAGGCTGCGACTTCTGCCCTGAGAAGGGCAATTCGATGGAAACCGTGGTCCGCACCCTGTCGGGCCACAGCCGGCTTCAGGCGGCCGTGACCCTGATCTGCGACGCGGGCGGCCCGACGCCGGCCGGTACGCACACCCTGACCGTTCCGGCGGGCCTGGGGCGCAAGGCGCGCAATGCCGCGGTGGGGCGGATTCTGACAACCCTGAACCCGGCCGTCGTCGAATACCACCAGCAGCTCAAGGCGGCGTCGGAAATGACCCGCAGCCTGCCCCAGGCGACCCATGTCCTGTACCGCCACACGCGGATCCGACCCGCGCACAATCCGATCGACGCCTGGCGCTACGGCCGTCGGCTGGCCCGTTTCGATCGTCTGGTCTTCGTCAGCGAGGCTGCGGGTCAGGAGTTCGCGGCCGACTATCCCCGCCTGGCGGACCGGGTGGCGGTCGTGTCCAATCCCATCGACGTCGAGGCCTGGCGGGCCGATCCCGAGACGCGCGAGAAACTGATCCTGTTCTGCGGCCGCGCCCTGCCGGAAAAGGGGCTGGACCTGTTCTGCCAGGCTCTGGCCGAGACGCTGGACCGTCATCCCGACTGGCGCGGCGCCCTGGTGCTGGGCGAATGGGACCGGAACAGCGACTGGGCCGAGCCCCATGTGCGGCTGCTGGACCGGTTCGGCGATCGGGTCGAGATCCACAAGTCGGCGTCGCTGGTCCAGGTGCAGGCCGTGACGCGCCGCGCCGCCATCGCCGCCACGCCGTCGCGCGTCCGCGAGGCCATGGGGCTGACCGCGCTCGAGGCGCACGCGGCCGGGGCGGCCCTGATCTCGTCGGGACGCGGCGGCCTGCGTGAGGCCAGCGGCGACCACGCGGTCTATGTCGGGGTCGAGGACGCCCGGTCCCTGGCCGACGCCATGAACCGGCTGATCGAGGACCCGCAGGCGCGTCTGGCCCTGGCGCGCGGCGGCCAGGCCTTCGTCGAACAGGTCCATTCTCCGGCCGCCCGTGCGGCGGAACTGGACGCGCTGCGCGAAACCCTGGCGGACCGGTCCGGCGCCGGCCAGCCCCGGAGGCGGCGGTTCTGGCCGTCGGCGCTGCCCGGGTTGGGCGTGTCGCGCAGGGGCCGTTCCTTCCCCTGACGCCGGATCAGGCGCGGCGGATCAGACTGTCGTAGACGTGGGTCACGGCGTCGAACCCCACCCGCGTCGGCCGATCGCCCAGGGGGGCGGGGGCGAAGGCGGGGGCGGTCAGGCCCGCCGCCACCGGGTCGTCGATCTTGTCGGTGTTCCAGCCCAGCAACAGCCGCCCGCCGGGACGCAAGACCGCCGCCAGGGCCGCCAGGGCCCGCCGCTGCTGCTCGGGGCTGTCCACCCCATAGCCCAGCACCCCGTTGCAGACGACGGCGTCGAACGTCAGGTCGCCGAACAGGGCGTCGGCCTCGCAGACGTCGCCGGTGCGGTGGCGGCCCTTGCGGCCCCAGCGTTCGGCGGACGGGTCGATGTCGGTGGTCCAGACCTCGCCGCCGTTCGCCTCCAGCGCCGCATAGTCGTCCAGCGTATATTCGCGACACCCGACCCACAGGATGCGTCCGCCGTCGGCGGCCAGGGCTGGCACATAGCTTTCGGCCATCACACGCCGATCCGGCAGGTCGCGAATCCGCCGCGCCTTGGCGGAGCGCGCCCCATTGGCGGCGGCCCCGCCGGGGGCCAGTCTGGACATCACGCCCTTGATGTAGCGTCCCAATCCCACGCGCGTCTCCCCTTGATCCAAGACCGCCGTGTTATCGGGACGGCGCGCGTCTGCCAATCGTTCCGACCCGCGCCCCCGCCCGTCAGAGTGCGATCCGCAGCGAGGCGCGCAGGCTGCGGGGGGCGCCGGGGAAGATCCAAAGGGCGCTGTAGGAACTGGCGGCGTAGCGTTCGTCGAACAGGTTGTCGACCTCGACCCGCGCCGTGACCTGGGGCGTCAGGCCATATTCGACCGCCGCCTTGGCCTTCCAGTAGGCGGGCAGGCGCACCCCGTCGGTGGTCAGGGTCGCGGCCCGGTCGCCGACATAGGCGGCGCCGGCCGTCATCGACCAGTCCGTGCCTTGGGCCGTGGGGAAGCGGCCCACGACGAACAGCGAGCCCGAATGTTCCGGCACGTTCAGCACCTTGTCGGTGGCGAAGGCCTTGTCGTCGGCCTTGGCGTCGGTCCAGCCATAGTTGGCGACCACCTGCCACGCCTCGCCGATCCGCACCGACCCGTCCAGTTCGATCCCGCGCGAGGTCAGCTTGCCGACCGGGGCCAGATAGTTGGCGTCCACCGGGTCGCTGGTCAGGATGTTGGTCTTCTCGATGTCGAAGACGGTGGCGGCGAGGTCGATCCCCTCCCAGGCGCCCGACAGGCCGATCTCGTAGCCCTTGCCCTCTTCCGGCGCGAAGCCGGCGCCGGTCCGGCCCGTGCCCGAGTTCAGCACGAAGGACCGGCCATAGCTGGCGTGGGCGGTCAGGGCGTCGGTCAGGCGATAGCGGGCGGCGAAACGATAATCGACCGGGCTGTCCTTGTTCTCGCCCACGGCGCCGGTGCGGTTGTTGCGGATGGTCTGGCTGTAGTCGTCCCAGCGCAGGCCCGCGACCAGGCTGAGGCGGTCGTTCACCTCCCACAGGTCCTGGGCGTACAGGGTGACGACCTCGCGCGTTTCCAGATTGTCGGTGAAGGGCAGGGGCGTGGGGCTGGGGACCGCGCCATAGACGGGGTTGAACAGGTCGATCGGATAGGGGTTGGCCGCCGTCGGATTGATCCTCAGCCACTTCTCGCCATAGGTCAGTTGATAGGCCTTCACGCCGAAGCCCAGAGTGTGCACGCCAAGGCCGGTGGCGACCACGCCGTTCAGCTCCAGACGGGCCGACAGGTCTTCGACGGTGAAGTCGCGGCCCCGGCGCTGGCGCCACAGCGTCTCGCCGACCAGGCGCGAATGGTCGCTGGACAGGCCCTTCAGCGAGCCGCCCCGCCAGGCCACGCCGCCATTCAGGCTCCAGTTGTCGCCGATCCGGTATTCGCCGGTGATCTGGTGCCGTTCGTTGCGGAACCGGGTCGGGCCGTCGCTGGGCTCGCCGTAGTAGTTCGACTCCGGCAGGGCCAGGGCGTCGCCGTTAACGGCGGGCATGCCTCGGTCGAACAGGGTCGAGAAGACGGTGAACTCGCCGACATAGGTCAGGCGCAGGGCGTCATTGGGCCGCCAGGTCAGGGACGGGGCGACCGAGGTGCGGTCCATCCCCACATGGTCGCGCCAGCCCTCGCTCGTCTCGCCCGCCAGCACCAGCCGCCCGGCCAGGCTGTCCGACAGGGGGCCGGTCACGTCCAGTTCGCCCCGCCTCAGGCCGAACGAGCCGACCGTGCCGGTGAAGACGGCGTCGGGGGTGAAACGCGGGGTCTTGGACACGATATTGATCCGGCCGGCCGGGTCGATGTCGCCGAACAGGGCGCCGGCCGGGCCCTTCAGCACCTCGATCCGCTCGGCCGTGGCCGGGTCGCGCGGCGGGGCCATGCCCCGGTTGGCCAAGAAGCCGTCGACATAATATTCGGCCCCGCCGTCGGGCGTGCCCAGGAAGCCGCGGACGGCGAAATTGTCCATCACCCCGCCGCGGTTGTTCTGCTGGCTGACGCCGCTGACCAGCTCCAGGGCGTCGGACAGGCGTGTGGCGCCGACGGCGTGCAGCAGGTCCGTCTCGATCGAGCGGCTGGACGGCGACATCCGCTCGGTCACTGCGCCGACGCCCAGGGTCCGGTCATGCGGGGCCGTGCGACGACCCAGAACCACGATCTCGCCCACCGTCGTGGCTTCTGCGGGTTCCGGCGCCGCTTCCAGAACAGGGGCGGCTTCGGCGTTGGCGGCGGCCAGAAGGCACAGGCTGGCGCAGCTCGAAAGCAGGGACACGTGATACTCCGTTGAAACGTTATAAAGTATCGGCTATCCGCTTCCGCCTGATGATGTCAACCGCCGCAGCGCTTGCGCCCGCTTCCGTCGCACCGCCCGAACAGGTCCGTTCGGGCGGCCGTATCCGTTCCATCGACGCCCTGCGCGGCCTGGTCATCCTGCTGATGCTGGTGGACCATGCGCGGGAGTTCTTCTTCATCCACGCCCAGGTCTCGGACCCGATGAACCTGGAGACGACGTCTCCGGCCCTGTTCTTCACCCGGCTGTCGGCCCATCTGTGCGCACCGGTGTTCATCGCCCTGACGGGACTGGGCGCCTGGCTGTACGGCAACGGCCGAGGGGGAGGGGCGGTCGGCGCGCGGGCGGCGTCCGACTTCCTGCTGAAACGCGGCCTGTTTCTGGTGCTGCTGGAGCTGACGCTGGTCGGCTTCGGCTGGAGCTTCTCCTTCACGCCCCAGATCATCTATCTTCAGGTCATCTGGGCCATCGGCCTGTCGATGATCGCCCTGGCCGCCCTGGTGCATCTGCCGCGTCCGGTCCTGATCGCTGTGGGGCTGGTCATCGTCCTGGGCCACAATCTGCTGGATCCCATCACGATCGCGGCGGGCCAGCCGGGTCATGTCCTGTGGGCGGTGCTGCACGACCGCACCCTGATCGACCTGCCCTGGGGCGGTCAGGTGCGGACCTCCTATCCCCTGCTGCCCTGGATCGGGGTGGCGGCCCTGGGGTACGGGATCGGACCGTGGTTCGTCGGGGATGCGTCGCAGCGTTTGCGGCGGCTGGTCCTGACCGGCTTGACCGCCCTGACGCTGCTGATCGTGCTCCGGGGCCTCAATGTCTACGGCGACCCGACGCCCTGGGCCGTCCAGGCCACGCCGCTGCACACCGTCATGAGCGTGCTGAACCTGACCAAATATCCGCCGTCGGCCGATTTCATCCTGCTGACGCTGGGCCTCGGCGCCCTGTTTCTCGCAGGCCTGGAACAGGCGCCGTCCCGATTGACGGGCGTTCTGGCCGTGTTCGGCGGGGCGCCGCTGTTCTTCTATCTGATCCACATCTACGGGCTGCACCTGGTCTATCTGTCGGCCCTGGCCCTGTTCGGCGCCAATCAGGGCGACGGCTTCGGCGTGCCGAACGTCGCCTGGCTGTGGCTGTTGGCCGCCGGGGTCGCCGTCCCCTGCTGGTACGCCTGCCGCTGGTTCGCCGGCGTCAAACGGCGCAGCCCGCACGCCTGGATGAAATACCTGTGACCTCACCCTATGCCGTAATGCTCCGCCAGCGCCTGTAGCGCCTGTTTCAGCAGGGTCTTGCCCTGGCGGCGGCGCAGGCCCAGGCCGGTTTCGGCCAGTTTCAGACTGTCGCCGTGAACACAGATCCGCGTCAGCATGGGGCGCAGGCGTGGGCCGACGGCGCTCAGGGCCTCTTCGACGCGACGGCCGGCCGACAGGGCGCGGTCGCCGGGCTCGATCCGCGCGGCCGACCCGCCCCCGGCGCGGGGCAGGGCGTCCCAGCGCATGGTCAGGGACGGGCCGGCGCGGGCCTGTTCCACCTCGGTGCGCAGGCGTTCGCCGGCGGCGGCCTCGGCCGGGGTCAGCCAGGGCCGGCCGGCCGCGTCCCGGCGGCGCGCCAGCCAGGCGATGGGGCTTTCGCCCAGGTTGGCGGCGTGACGGATCATGCGGCCCTCTGCGTCGATCAGGGTGCGCTGGCCGTCGATGACGCCGGGTCGGCCCGGCGGGGCGGAGGGGCCTTCGCAGCCGGACGGGCGCGCGACCCAGCCGCCCTGGGGGCGACGGCGCAGGCCGGGCCGGTCGATCAGGGCGCGGAACTCGGGCTCGGCCAGGGTCAGGCTGACGCGGCCGCGCCGGTCGGCGCCCAGCCGCAGCGCATAGACCCCGTGTTCGGCCGACAGCCAGGCGCCGGACCGGACCAGCAGGTCGCGGGCGCGTTCGACCGCGCGGCTCATTGCGGCATCTCCCAGCGCGGCGCGTCGTACAGGCCCGCGATACAGGCCTCCAACTGTTCCAGCAGGTCGTCGATGGCGCGGCTGTCGCGTTCGTCCTCCACCCAGCGGCAGGCCGCACTGACCGTCGTGCGGTTCATGCCGAACACATGGCCGACCCGTTCCAGCGTCCAGCCGAAGGCGATGTGGGACAGATACATGGCCAGCCAGCGCGCGCGTGAACTGAGCGGGTCGAGCCGTCCGCGCGCGGCCATCCGATCGGGCAGGGCGCCGGTGCGCGCCGCCACCAGATGCACCGCCAGCCCGGCCTTGGTCCGGTCCTCCTCGCCGACCGGCGCCCTGTAATCCTCCAGCATCACTCTCTCCCATCACAAACCTGATGCGCCATCCTAGATCGACGCGGCGCCTGTGATAGGAATATGATCCTATTCGACGTCAGAAGCGGACGTGAAGCCAGAACCGCCTTGGGGTTGTGATCGGCCCGGTCGGCGACCTGGGCCTCGGAGCCGCGAATGCGGACCCGGGGCCGGCGCGGGGGGGGCGGGAGGGAAACATGGTTAATTAATTTCGAATCGTTGACTCCAGACTCTCGACGGCGATTCGCAAATCAGCTTAGGAACGACTCAATGGCTCGGCGTTAACCCTTCTTAAGGTTTTCGGGTCTTAACCTGCGAACAAGGTTACCCAACCGTGTGGCTGGGTGGTTACCGCAAAGCTTTTGCCTGGAGGGGCACGAATGCGCGTCCTGTTGATTGAAGACGATCACGCAACTGCCCAAAGCATCGAATTGATGCTCAAGTCGGAAGGCTTCAATGTCTATACGACCGATCTGGGTGAAGAAGGCATCGATCTGGGTAAGATCTATGACTACGACCTCATTCTGCTTGACCTGAACCTGCCCGACATGAGCGGTCTGGAGGTCCTGCGCCAGCTTCGCGTCGGCAAGATCAATACGCCGGTCATGATCCTGTCGGGCAGCCACGAGATCGAGACCAAGGTCAAGACCTTCGGCGGCGGCGCCGACGACTATCTGACCAAGCCCTTCCACAAGGACGAGCTGATCGCGCGCACCCACGCCGTGGTCCGTCGTTCGAAGGGTCACGCCCAGGCGATCATCCACACCGGCGAGATCGCCGTGAACCTGGACGCCAAGACGGTCGAGGTGAACGGTCACCGCGTCCACCTGACGGGCAAGGAATACCAGATGCTGGAGCTGCTCTCGCTCCGCAAGGGCACGACCCTGACCAAGGAAATGTTCCTGAACCACCTGTACGGCGGCATGGACGAGCCCGAGCTGAAGATCATCGACGTCTTCATCTGCAAGCTGCGCAAGAAGCTGGCCACCGCCGCCGACGGCAAACACTATATCGAGACCGTCTGGGGCCGCGGCTATGTGCTGCGCGACCCGGCCGAGGGCGCCAACAGCGTCGCCGCCTGAAAAGCCGCCGACACCTGATCCCGAAACGCCCGCCGGAAACGGCGGGCGTTTTGCGTCAGGGGGCGTCGAACGCCACGACCGCCTCCAGGCCGCCGTCCCCGGCGTTGGCCAGGGTCAGCCGCCCGCCCGCGCCCTCGGCCATGCGCCGGGCGATGGTCAGGCCCAGGCCCGTGCCGCCGCTGTCGCGCGACCGGGACGGGTCCAGCCGGTAGAAGGGTTCGAACAGGGCCTCCAGCCGATCCTCGGGCACGCCCGGCCCCTGGTCACGCACGATCAGCCGGGTGTTCGTTCCCTCGACCATCGCCGAGACCGTCGCGCCCCCGCCGTGGCGCACCGCATTGTCGATCAGATTGGTCAGGCAGCGGCGAAGGGCCTGGGGGCGGGTGGACAGGACGGCGCCGCACCCCTGGGCGAAGACGACCGGCTGACCGGCGTCGGCCGCGTCCTCGCACAGGGCCGACAACAGGGCGTCCAGATCGACGGGAACCACCGGCTCGGGCGCCGTCTCGATCCGCGCCAGGTCCAGCCCCTCGCGCACCAGATGCTGCATGGCCGCCAAGTCGGCGATCAACTGGGCGCGCAGGCCCTCGTCGCCGATCTTCTCGACCCTCAGCCGCATCCGGGTCAGCGGGGTCTGGAGGTCATGGGCCACCGCGGCCAGGACCCGGGTGCGCTCGGCGATCATGTCCCGCAGCCGGGTCTGCATGACGTTCAGGGCCGCCGCCGCCTGGCGCACCTCGCGCGCGCCTTCCTCGACCAGGGGCGGCTGGTCCAGGTCGCGGCCCAGGGCCAGGGCGCCGGCCGACAGCCGCGCCAGAGGGGCGGCGGCGCGGTGCGACGCCAGCCAGGCCGTGGCGATCACCGCCGCCAGACCCGCCGCCAGCAGGGCGGCGCTCTCGCGCCCCAGGCTCCAGGGGCGCGGCGCGGCCGGCAGGCTGACGGCTACGGGGGCCATGGCCGGGCCGCCGTCGGGCGTCAGGGTCAGGATGCGGCAGCGCAGCCGCTCGCCCGGATCGGCCCCGCAGACGGCGTCCGCCGCCTCATAGGCCCGCACGGTCACGCCGCTGACGCCGCGCCGGTCCAGCGCCGCCGCCACCGCCTGGGTCAGGGCCGCGTCGGGCGGTCCCAGCCTCTGGCCCCGCGCCGGGGGCAGGCCGGCGGCCACGCCCGCGGCCGGATCGTCGTCCGACTGGGCCAGGTCGCCGATCCGCTCGGCCGTGGTGAACTCGTGCGCCCGCTTCAGTCCACGATGGTGGCCGACCTGAAGCGCCAGGAAGGTGACCGCCGCCGCCGCCATCGTCCCCACCAGCAGCAGCAGGAACAGCCGCACGGTCGATCCGTCGGCGGCGCGGCCTACGCCGCGTCTCAGGCGCGCCATGTCACCGGTCCCGACAGCATATAGCCCAGGCTGCGCACCGTGCGGATCAGGGCTGGGTTGCGGGCGTCGTCGCCCAGTTTCTGACGCAGGCGGCTGACCCTCAGGTCGATGGCGCGGTCGTCGGCGTCGGCCACGGTGGACAGGGCGCGGATCCGCTCGCGCGACAGGGGCCGGCCGCCGTTGCGCACCAGGGCGTGCAACAGGTCGAAATCGGCGCTGGACAGGGGCGCCAGCCGCCCGTCGGGCGCCGTCAGGGCGCGCGCGGCGATGTCCAGCGACCACCCAGAGAAGTCCGCGTGGCGGCCCTCGATCCTGTCCCGGTCATGGCCGGCGCGGCGCAGGACCGTGCGGATGCGCGCCACCAGTTCGCGCGGCTCGAACGGCTTGGCCATATAGTCGTCGGCGCCCATCTCCAGCCCGACGATCCGGTCGATCGGATCGCCGCGCGCGGTCAGCATGATGACCGGGGTGCGCGACGTGGCGCGGATGGCGCGGCACAGGCTCAGTCCGTCTTCGTCGGGCAGGTTCAGGTCCAGCACCACCAGATCCACCGGCCCGGCCTCCAGCGCGGCCCGCATCGCCCGCCCGTCGGCGGCCTTCACCGTGCGAAACCCGTGCTGTTCCAGGTGTTCCGACAACAGATTGCGGATGTCGCGGTCGTCGTCGACGACCAGCAGGACGGGAAAGACGGCGGTCTGGGACATGGGCGTTCGGCGCAGGAAAGGACGGGGATCTGTCGTCCCGGCTCGTGGCCAAAGCGCGGCGGATACAGTCGGACACAAATCTGTTCGCCGACGACATGCGGCGACACCGAACGGACGCGAACCCGCCCGGGGGCGGCGCGAAACAGTGACTGTCCGACACGAGGCCGGACGTTCTCAACCAGAGAGACCTGAAATGAAATCCTTCCGCACCCCCGCCATCCTGGGCGCCGTCGCCACCGTCCTGCTGACCAGCGGCGCCGCCTTCGCCGGAACCGTGCCTGCCTCGACCGCATCCGCCGCGACCGCCCGCCCGGCCGCGACCTCGAGCGCCCGTCCGCAGCACCAGACCCGCAGCGCCCGTCACCACCGCGCCGAAACCCCGGCCAAGGTGAAGCCGGCCAAGCCCGGCAGGAAGTAAGACGGACGCACGCCCCCACCTCCGTCGTACAGCGCCCGTCGGCCCCAGGCCGGCGGGCGTCGCTGCGTCTAGGCCCTGAAGGCTTCCGCCAGGGCCGCCGCCATCGGATTGGGCCGGCCGAAACTGTCGAAGGGGAGCGGTTTGTCGCGGCCGTCGTCCTTGTCGCCCTGGCGATACCAGCTGTCGGTGTCGCGCAGGCCCCAGACGGTGAAGGCGAACCGCTGCGCTGGGGGCAGGGCGGTGAAGGCCTCGGCCAGTTCCGTGACGCGGGCGGTCTGGCGGGCCAGCCGGTCGGCCTGGGACCGCAGATCCAGCGGGTTTTCCGTGCGCAGGGTGCAGTCCAGCTCGGACACATGGATGGGCAGGCCGAACTGGGCGATCTCGCGCATATAGGCGGCGATGACGCCGTCGGGGATGTCGATCCACAGGTGGGACTGAAGCCCCAGACCCTGAAGCGGACAGCCGGCCTTCAGTAGGCGTTCGACCAGTTTCAGGAACTGGGCGCCCTTGGCCGGGACGGATTCCTGGTTGTATTCGTTCAGGAACAGCACCGCCTTCGGATCCGCGATCCGCGCCTGTTCGAACGCCCGCAATATATAGCCATCGTGGCCGTAGCGGGCGCTCCAGTGGCAGTCGCGCAGGGCCGAACCGTCGTCCAGGATCGGCTCATTGACCACGTCCCAGCTGCGGACCTTGCCGCGATACCGGCCGGCCAGGGCGGCGATATAGCCGTCGAAGGCGCGGTCGAAGGCGGCGCCGGACAGGCCCGCGAACGCTTCCTTGCCCTGCGAGTACCAGATCAGGGTGTGGCCGTGCAGGGCCATGCCGTTCGCCTGGGCGAAGGCGGCGATCGCGTCCGAGCGGTCGAAGTTCGGCCGGTCCAGGCCGTCGGCCAGGACATATTCCATCTTCATCTCCCACTCGGGCGTGAGCTGGGAGACATTGGCGCGGGCCAGGGCGACCCAGTCGGGGTCGTCGATCTGCATCGCCTTGATCGCCGCGCTGAAGGGGCAGGGGGCGACGGATTTCAGCGGGGGGACGGCAGGCGGGGTCGGTTCGGCCGAGGTGCTGTCGCAGGCGGCCAGGGGCGCAGCCAGAGGAAGCGCGAGGCCCGAGGCGAGGACGGTGCGGCGGGAGATCACGGGGTTTCTCCCTCCCCTTCATGGGGAGGGACGGCGAAGCGAAGCGGAGCCCGGGTGGGGTGGTCAGGACCTGGCTCACGCCCGTTCGGGCCCCACCCCGATCGCTGCGCGATCGCCCCTCCCCATGAAGGGGAGGGAGAATTTGTGATGTCGTCAGACCGCACGTTTCCGCAGGCCCAGCTCGTCGAAGGCGGCGGTTTCGCGCTTGGCGACGGCGAGGAGCTTGTTCAGGCGGGTGGTTTCGGCGACGTGTTCGAACTTCTTCAGCTCTTCGAAGGCGCCGGTCAGGGCGTCGCGGGCCCCGGCCTCCTCGGCTTCGACCACGGTCAGGTCGCCCTCGGCGGCGGCCTTGCGGGCCTTCCAGCCGTTCAGATAGGCGGCCAGCATCATGCCGGCGTCGGCGTCCGCGCGGGCGCGCTCGCGTTCGATCTCGACCTCGGCGTCCAGAACGGCCAGGCGCATCTCGGCGGTGGCGCGGCGGGACGTGATCTCGGCCAGGCGTTTTTGAAGGGTCTCGACTTCGTAGTTGGAGATGCGGATCAGGGATTGGGCCCAAGCGGTCATTTCGTCACTCTCTGATCATGCCTTGGTTCAGGATGTGCTCGAGCCGGGTAAAGGAATCGGTAAGACGCGTGGCGTCGTCCTTGTCCTGGCTCAAAAAATCTTCCAGCGCGGGGTTCAGCGCGATGGCGCGGTCCACGATGGGGTCGGCCCCGGTGCGATAGGCGCCGATCTTGATCAGCTCCTCCATGTTCGCATAGGCCGACAGGGCCTGGCGGGCGCGCTTGTTCAGTTCGCGCTCGGGCGGGGTCTGGCAGGCGGGCATGGTCCGGCTGACGGATTTCAGCACGTCGATGGCGGGGAAGCGGCCGCGCTCGGCGATCTTGCGGTCCATCACGATATGGCCGTCGAGGATACCGCGCACGGCGTCGGCGATGGGCTCGTCATGGTCGCCGCCGTCCACCAGGACGGTGAACAGGGCGGTGATGGGGGCCGCCGTGGTGCCGTCGGGCCGCACCGGACCCGGCCCCGCCCGCTCCAGCAGCTTGGGCAGTTCGGTGAAGACGGTGGGGGTGTAGCCCTTGGTCGTCGGCGGTTCGCCCGCCGCCAGGCCGATCTCGCGCTGGGCCATGGCGAAACGGGTGACGCTGTCCATCAGGCACAGGACCTCCAGGTCCTGGTCGCGCAGATATTCGGCGATGGCCATGGTCATATAGGCCGACTGGCGGCGTTTCAGCGCCGGCTCGTCCGAGGTGGCGACCACGACGACGGCGCGTCTCAGCCCCTCTTCGCCCAGGGTCTCCTCCACGAACTCGCGCACCTCGCGGCCCCGTTCGCCGATCAGGCCGACCACGACGGCGTCGCAGGTGGCCTGTTTGGCCAGCATGGACAGCAGCACCGACTTGCCCACGCCCGAGCCGGCGAAGATGCCCAGGCGCTGGCCCCGGCAGGTGGTGGTGAAGACGTCCATGGCCCGCACCCCCAGGTCCAGCCGCTCGCCCACCCGGCCGCGCGAATGGGCCGGGGGCGGGGGGGCGCGCAGCGGATAGGGGACCGGCCCCTGAGGCAGGGGGCCCTTGCCGTCGATGGGATTGCCGAAGGCGTCGATGATCCGGCCCAGCCAGGCCGTGGTCGGGCGCACGCTGGCGGCCTGGTCGATGATGCGGATCTCGGCGCCGGGCGCCACCCCCTCGACAGGGCCGAACGGCATCAGCAGAGCCTTGGCGTCGCGGAACCCCACCACCTCGGCCGGCAGGGCCGTCTGCCCGCGCCGGCTGATCTCGGCCCGCGCCCCGACCGCCAGACGCGACAGGCCGCCGCGCGACTCGATCAGCAGGCCCGAGACGCCCGCGACCTTGCCGGTGACGACCAGCGGATCGATCGCTTCGACGGCGGCGACGAGAGTGTGCAAAACGGACCCCAGGAACAGGTGTTAACCAGATGGGCCATCGTGGTTAACGGCGTGTTTACAGAGGCCGAAGACAGAGCCGCTTCGCGCCGGGGGGCTCGAAATTCGCCTACCCCTGGATGGGGGTGTAGCGACAGGTGAAGGGCGGGTCCTGCATCAGGGGGGCCGGGGTCAGGTGAATGTAGAGTCGTTCGGCCGCTGCGAGGTCGTCCAGCGCGAAGGCCTGTTCCGCCTCAAACATCTCGTCCCTGTGGGGCGCATCCCAGCCCCTGGCCCGTTTGATCGCGCGGGTCTTGGCCTGGGCCAGGGTGTCGGCGACGACGAAGACATTGCGGTGCTTCTCCGCGAACTTGATCCCGTCATAGCCGCCCAGATTGACGTAATAGAGCCGCGCCTCGCCTGGAAAGGGCGTGGGCTGCAAACTGACCTCATAGCCGTCGGCCTGGCTGATTTCGGACCAGCAGTCGATATGGAGGCTGCCGGGCCGGCCCCACCACTGCGCCCGTAGGGCGTCGTAGGTTTCCTCAATGGACGGAGCGACCACGAACCGCATGTCGTGGACCTCGATTTTGGCGCCGGGATGCTCGCCGCCGATGTAGATCGCAAACAATTTCATCAGGCCGTCGCTTCCGTGAGGGCGCCGAACGCACCAATTCCAGCCCCGGTCTTCTCGGTCTCCCCGATCCCCGCAATGATCCCGGCCAGGGTCGCCCCGACGTGCTGTCCGATGTGATGCGAACTGGTGACGCCCTGCACAAACGGGTGACGGCCCATGATGAAGGGCAGGCTGAGACAGAACAGGCGGTCGACAGGCCCCGAATCCGCGACGGGATGGAAATGCGCGTCGATGCGGATTCCCCGTGTCACTTGCGAGCCGTCGTCGGCGACCTGGTCCTGAACCACCCCCTGTTCCAGCAAGGTCAGGAAGGGGAACTGGAGGCCGGACAGGGCGCGTTGGCCGGTGGCTTCGATGAAGACCGGGAAATGTCGCCGCTCGCCGTCGCCCCGCTTCAGAACCGCGCCGCCCTCGGACGGGCGGGTGTCGATCTGGTGATCGTCGCCCAGAGCCAGGACCTCCAGCCGACCCGCGCGGTGAAGCGCCAGCATGCGCTCGATCGATTCATGCGGCACCGAACTGTAATTATCGACGAAAACCGGCTTCAGGTGGGTGTTGAACCGCGTGAAGGCGACGCCGCTCAGATGCGGGGCGATGGCGGCCATCACCTCGTGCATGCGCAGAATGGCGTCGCGCCAGGCCACGGTGATGCGGTTCGCGTGGTTGAGCCGCGCCTCCTCCAGGTTCGCCTCGGCCCACTTGAAGGGATCGACGGCGGTTCGGCGCTGGAAGTACCGGTCGGCGAAGGTTTCCAGATCCGCGTCGGGCAGGCCGATATCCCTGGCGTATGTGGGGTCCGCGAGCATCAGCTCGCGCTTGAACAGATCGAAGGCCCGATCCAGCAGTCCTTCGTCGGCCTGGGCCGTCAGGGCGCCGACCGCCTGGGGCGTCAGGATCGACAGCGGCGCATGCGGCAGGGGGAAGAAGAAGTCGGCTTCGGGCAGCAGTCCCTTTCGGGACATCATGGTGACGCCGAAACCCTCGGCGCCGGCCTTGAGGGTATAGACGAGGCGGTCTTCGCGACGTTCGAACCGTCCGTGGGCGGCGGCGACTGCAATTGCGGCGTCGATGGCGGTCAGGGACGAGCCGCGGATACCGACCGACACAGGACCGATCCGCGACAGGCCGGCGGCAGGCCAGGGACTGGTGAAATAGCCCGGTCGCGCCTCTTGGCGGCTGGGCCACTGATGACCCGTGGCGAGGACGGCGTAGTCGAACACCTGATCCTGGGCGGGCGACTGGGGCACGGCGACCGTCAGGCGGATTCCCGCTTCCAGGATCGCCGCGTCGATGACGCGGGCGCCCGTCAGGATCTCGACCTCGGCGCCCCTCTCCCGCAGGCCCTGGGCCAGGACGGCGAACTGGTCGCGGAAATAGGCGCCCAGGGCCACGCGCGGGACAAAGGTCCGCTCATCGGCCGTGTCGGGGTCCAGGCCGAGGGCGTCGCACTCGAGCCGGGGTAAACGACGCAGCCAGGACAGCAGGGTTTCACCGACGGGAGGGATTTCGATGCTGGCGATGTTCGACAGCATGGCGGCGTCGTTCCAGCCGGGACGATAGGGGCTGCCGAACCCGGCCGTCGCCGCCTCTTCGAAGACGGTTATCTCCAGTCCCGGCCGGGCCGCGGGCAACAGCGCCGCCAGGGTGTAGAGGGTGGTCGGACCGGCGCCGACGAACGCAATCGATAACGTCATTCGACCCAAATGCGCTTGCCGGAATATGGCGCCGCGCTCGTCGTGTTTTATTTCAAACCGGCGGACCCAGGAGCCGGATTTGTTTGAGTAAACCTCAGGCCGGTTCGAGACGAACCCGCTCCTCCCGCGTCGTCGCGATGGCCCCGACCGAGGCGACGACGATGGCCGCGATGGCGAGCCACTGCTGGCCGGTCAGGTGTTCGTGCAGCACGATCAGACCCGCCAGGGCGCCGACCGCCGGCTCGGCGCTGAGCACCACGCCGAAGGTGCGTTTGGGTATGCCGCGCAGGGCCACCATCTCCAGCGAATAGGGCAGGGCGCTGGAGAAGATCGCCACCGCCACGCCGGCCAGGATGATGGCCGGGTTCAGCAGGGCCGCGCCGGCATGGGCCACGCCGAAAGGCACGACGACCAGGGCCGCAACGCTCATGCCCAGGGCCACGGACTGGCCCGCATGGATATGCGACAGCCGCTTGCCGAACACGATGTAGAGGGCCCAGCACAGGCCGGCGAAGGCGGCCAGGGCCATGCCGACCGGATCCAGCGCACCCGTTCCGGCCTTCAGCGGCAGCAGCAGGCCCAGGCCCAGGACCGCAAAGCCGACGCAGACGAAATGGATCGGCTTTCTCGAATGGATCAGGGCCAGGCTCAGCGGCCCCATGAACTCGATGGCGATGGCCAGGCCCAGCGGAATGGTCCGCAGCGACATATAGAAGCTGAGGTTCATCGCCCCCAGCACGACGCCGTACAGCGCGATGGCCCCCAGATCCGCGCGGCTCAGCCGGAATCGCCAGGGGCGGAACACCGCCACCAGCAGAACCGCTGAAATCCCGACGCGATAGGCCGATGTCCCCTGCGCCCCGATGAGCGGGAACAGGGTCTTGGCGAAGGAGGTGCCGCCCGCCAGCGTCACCATGCCCGCGAACAGCGCCAGATAGGGGATCAGGCGCATCGCCAGCGGCGAGGTCAGGTGCTGTTTCAGGGCCACGGAGGTCATGGCCTGAAGCTATTGCAATTCAGCTTGCGCTTCCCGGCGATTTTCGGCTTTCATGCGCCGGATTTCGTCATGAAAGGCCATAAAATGACGAATTTCGTCACCCTTGACGATTTCGACCATAGGCTGTTGGCGCGCGTCCGGCGCAACAATCTTGAGCCGGCGCGGGTGACGGCCGAGGCGGTGGGCCTGTCGGAATCCGCCGTGCTGCGCCGCCTGCGTCGGCTGCGGGCCGAGGGCGTCATCGTCGCCGACGTCGCCGTGATTGATCCCGCTCGCGTCGAGCCGCGCATCGTCCTCCATGTCCAGGTCGAGATGAACACCCAGGACCGCAAGGTGATGGAGGCCTTCCAGCACGCCATGAGGGCCAGTCCCGAGGTCCAGGGCGCCTGGGACGTGACGGGCGAAACCGACTATCTGCTGACCGTCGCCGTGCGCTCGATGCAGGATTACGAAGCCTTCGGCATCCGCGAACTGATCCCCGAAAAGGGCGTGCGCGGCTTCAAGAGCATGATCGTGATCCGCGAGGTCGTCGGCTTCGATCCCGCCCGCGTGGTGCTGCAACCCTAGAGGTTCAGAACAGCGGCGTGATCACCCGCAGCGACACCACCACCACGTCATCGACGTCCTTCAGGCCGCCGGGATCGCGGATCAGCTGGATGTCGGGCTGGATCGTGAAACGGCCGATGCGGTCGGCGTAGGTCAGCTCCAGACCCTCTTCGTAGCGGGCGGGGTCGGCGGGCGTGTCGGTCAGGTTGGCGCGGGCCTTGTCGGACAGCCAGCCCTGGTGAAGGCCGAAGGACAGCTGGCTGTCGGGGCGGGCGGCGAAGACCTGGCGCACCAGGACGCCGGCCTGCCAGCCGCCCTTGAAGTCGGTGGTGTCGCCGTCGGACACGCCCAGGCGGGCGAAGGCGTCGACCTGGGGGCCGTCGGGGGCGGCGGCGCCCCAGACCTGACCCTCGGCCAGGACGTAGGCGCCCTGGGCGATGCTGTGGGCGGGGTCGCCGTCGGGGGTCAGGTCGCGGATGTCGTCCTGACGCTGGTTGTAGCGCCAGACGCCGAAGGCGTAGCGGACGGGGCCGGAGGGGAGTGGGGCGTGGCTGCCGAACTCGGCGATGGCCAGGACGCCGTGGTCCAGGTCCGTGTCCACCCCGCCGTGATCGCCGAAGGTGCGGGCGTCGGCGTTGACGACGGCGGCTTGGACATAGGTTCCGTCGGTGTCGCCGACCCGTAGCCGCGCGGCCAGGGACGAGGAGGGGAAGATGGCCGGGCCGTTCGGGCCGGTCGAGGCCAGTTCGGAGCCGATGCCGAACGGCGGCGAGATCAGCAGGCCCGAGGCCTCGGTGGCGTAGAATTCGCTGTTGAGGTCGTACAGGCCGGCCAGAAGCGTCGCCGATCCGCCCAGATCCTGTTCGATCCAGGCCTCGAACAGGCGGGCGCCCTGGGCCGCCACCTCGATATTGTCGACGCCCTGCAGGGTTCCGGCCAGGGCGTTGGGCTCGCCCCCGCCGTTATAGAGGCCGGACATATGCAGTCGCGCGCCGCGCCAGCCCCAGGCCTGTTCCAGATCGCCGTCCAGTTCGACGCTCAGATTGTCCAGATACCGGCCCGCCCGTTTCGCGCCGCCTGACACCACGCCCGAGACATCGGCCGTATATTCCGCCGACAGGGTCCAGTCCGGGTCCGCCGCGCGGGCCTGATCCTGGGCCTGGTCTTGGGCCTGGGCCGGGGCGGCGCCCATTGCGGCGCCCATTGCGGCGCAGGCAGCGGCGACCGCCGCGACGAGGGGTTTGAAAACCGAGGGCTTAGCGTTCTGCATGGCCATACGTCCGTTCTGTTCAAAGAGCGGCGTAATCCCGGCGGAATGAAAATCGTCCTTAAGCGACCACGAGGAAACGACGTAGGCGGCCGAAAATCTTGCATTAACCAGAATTCGTGTACCGCGGTTCGAAGGAATGTCAGGTTGGCGGGAGCGGTCATGATCTGGACGATAGGCAAGAAGGTCACGGCCACGGGGATCATCGTCCTGCTGCTTTCCGTGGGCACGGCGGGCGTCGGTCTGGTGATGAACGCCAAGCTGGCCGGGGCGCTGGAGCGGGCGTCGGTGTCGTCGAGCGTGCTGCGCAACCACATGCAGGCCGACATGATGCATGACGCCCTGCGCTCCGATGTGTTCGGCGCCATGCTGGCCAAGGATCCCGCCAACGGCGTCGATATTGATGCGGTGACGGCCGATCTGGCCGAGCACCGCGAAATCTTCGAACAGGCCATTGCGGAAAACAACGCCCTGGCGACGGACCCGGAGATCCAGGCGGCCCTGAAGGCGGTCGAGGCGCCGCTTCAGGCCTATATCGCGGCGGCGGCCCGTATGGTCGAACTCGCCGCCAACGATCCGGTCGCGGCCCAGGGCGGCATGACCGACTTCCTGACCCAGTTCACGGCCCTGGAGACCGCCATGAGCGCGGCGGCCGACAGGATCGAAGCCGCGGCCGAGAAGAACCGCGCCGCCGCCGAGGCTGAGGCCAGGACCGGACAGATGGTGATGATGGCCGCCGTGCTCGCCAGCCTGCTGATCAGCATCAGCCTGATCCTGGCGGGGTCGCGCGGCCTGGTGGCGCCGATCCGCCGCCTGACCGGGGGCCTGCGCGCCATGGCCCAGGGCCAGACCGAGGTGAAGCTGGGCGAGGCCCGCCGCAAGGACGAGATCGGGGACATCGCCCGCGCCGTCGTCGACATCCAGGCCCTGATCGTCGCCCGCGCCGAGGCCGAGGCGGCCGAGGCCGGCCGGCGCCGGGCGAAGGAGGAAGAGGACCGCGCGGTCGGCGACCAGTCGCGCGAGGCCGCCGCCCGTGAGCAGGCGATCGTCGTCACCGGACTGACCCGCGGGCTGGACTCCCTGGCCCAGGCCGACCTGACGGTGCGCATCACCGACGCCTTCCCGCCCGCCTACGAACAGCTGCGGACTAATTTCAACGCCGCCGTCGAGGGGTTGCAGGAGGCCATCGGCACCATCGCCGCCAATACGGGCGCGATCAACGCCGGCGCCGCCGAGATCGCCAAGGCCGCCGACGACCTGTCGCGCCGCACCGAACAACAGGCGGCCAGTCTGGAAGAGACCGCCGCCGCCCTGGACGAGGTCACAGCGACCGTCAAAGCCACCGCTGCTGGGGCGATCCAGGCCGCCGGCGCGGTCCAGGCGGCGCGCGACGACGCCGACAAGAGCGGCGCGGTGGTGCGCGACGCCGTCGCCGCCATGGGAGAGATCGAACGCTCGTCGGCCCAGATCAACCAGATCATCGGCGTCATCGACGAGATCGCCTTCCAGACCAATCTGCTGGCCCTGAACGCCGGGGTCGAGGCGGCGCGGGCGGGCGAAAGCGGCCGGGGCTTCGCCGTGGTGGCGTCGGAAGTGCGGGCTCTGGCCGAACGTTCGGCCGAGGCGGCCAAGGAGATCAAGGGTTTGATCACCCAATCGACCGTGCAGGTCGGGTCGGGCGTGAAACTGGTGACCGAAACCGGTCAGGCGCTGGACCGGATCGTGGCCCATGTCGCCCAGATCGAAGGCCTGGTGACTGAGATCTCCTCGTCCGCCGCCGAACAGGCGACAGGGCTGCAGCAGGTCAATACGGCGGTCAATCAGATGGACCAGATGACGCAGCAGAATGCGGCCATGGTCGAACAGTCCACCGCCGCCAGCCACTCCCTGTCCCAGGAGGCCGATGGTCTGGCCGCCGCCGTGTCCCGTTTCCGTGTCGGCGCGCGCCCCGCCGCCTCAGCCCCCGCTCCGGCTCCGGCCCGGCCCGCCGCCTCTCCCGCCCGCACCGTGGCCGCCCTGAAGACCGTCGGCCGCGGCGGCGCGGCCCTGGCGCCTGCGTCGGAGCCCGACGCGGACGGGTGGGAGTCCTTCTAGAGACTTCCTCCCGGGCCCGCCGTCGGCGACAGGGTCTGACTGAAGAAGCGGATGATTTCGCGGTTGAAGCCGACCTGTTCGCCCTCCTGACGACCGACCCCGCGTGGACGGCTTCACCGGTCTCACTGCGGAGAGCTTGGTCGAAGTAGCGCAGGCGATAGCGCTTACGATAGAATCTGGCTCAAGGAGACGGCAGAACGACGAAAGGCCCGCCCTCCCAAGAGAGCGGGCCGCGAGGTCAGGATTTAATCTCGGCCTCAAGTTCCATACAGCGAGTGTATTCGAAGTATGCGGCATTTTCGCAACCTATAGTGGTCGCTATATCATCCGAGCCGCATTGCGCCAAAGCTGCGCCGAGTGCGAACGAACAGGAGAGAGGGCTGGCGTTAGCGACCGGAACGCCGATCAACATTGAACCTGCGAAGGTGGCAGCGACGATGAGCTTCTTGATCATGTAGTCCTCCAAGCGGGAGATGATCCCCCGTTCACATGACGGCATTCATGCTAGTTTGGCGCAACCTTAAATAATCGTAAACACACTTCAAAATTGCGTGAACGGCGACTAGGTCCTGGACGAACGCTACTCCCGATAGAGGAGCCCTTGGGTTCGACGCTCACGACCCCGTCGTTGGGTTGGACGAATATCCAGCAAGTCGTCCGACCGCCTCCTTATGATCGTCCCCGGTCTTGGCGCTTTCGCCGCCGGTGTTTCATTCGTCGGCATCGTCGTCCTGTTCGGCATCGCGATGTTCGGGGTTTTCTTCGGCTAGGCCGGTCGTAAGCGGCGCCGGATCTGAAGACGGGCGACAGAAATCATCGCGCTCGCCCCCTTGCGGATCGATCTCGCCGCCTGTCTGTTACGGACCCTGAACGACCCGACCTTACCGGAGCCCCCATGTCCGACTTCAGCTACGACGCGTCCCGCCATCTGAAGAAGGGGCGGGGCAAGGTCTATGACTCGATCATCGACACCATCGGCGACACCCCCCTGGTGCGGCTGCCGCGCCTGTCGGCCGAATACGGGGCCAAGGCCACCGTGCTGGCCAAGCTGGAGTTCTTCAACCCCATCGCCTCGGTCAAGGACCGGATCGGGGTGGCCATGGTCGAGGCGCTGGAGGATGCGGGCAGGATCAAGGCCGACACGGTGCTGATCGAACCGACCAGCGGCAACACCGGCATCGCCCTGGCCTTCGTCGCCGCCGCCAAGGGTCTGAAACTGATCCTGTGCATGCCCGAGAGCATGTCGATCGAGCGGCGCAAGATGCTGGCCCTGCTGGGCGCCCAGCTGGAGCTGACCCCGGCCGAGAAGGGGATGAAGGGCGCCATCGCCCGCGCCCAGGAACTGCTGGAGACCACCCCCAATGCGGTGATCCCGTCGCAGTTCGAGAACCTGGCCAATCCCGCCATTCACCGCGCGACCACAGCCGAGGAGATCTGGAACGACACCGACGGCGTCGTGGACATGGTGGTGGCCGGGGTCGGCACCGGCGGCACCATCTCGGGCGTCGGTCAGGCGCTGAAGGCCCGCAAGGCCTCGATCCGGATGATCGCGGTCGAGCCCGAGGCTTCGCCGGTCCTGTCGGGCGGCGCGCCCGGCCCGCACAAGATCCAGGGCATAGGCGCGGGCTTCACCCCCGCCATCTATGACGCCTCGGTCGTGGACGGGATCGAACAGGTGTCGAACGACGAGAGTTTCGACATGGCCCGCAAGGCGGCCCGCGTCGAGGGAATCCCGGTCGGCATCAGCTCGGGCGCGGCCCTGACGGCGGCCTTCCGCCTGGCCGCCCGCGACGAGAATGCGGGCAAGACCATCGTGGTCATCATCCCGTCCTTCGCCGAACGCTATCTGTCGACGGCGCTTTTCGAGGGCCTGTAAAGCCGAGCGTCGCTGATACGTCGGGTTAACTCTGAGACCCTAGTCTTGGCGCCATGACCCAGGCGTCGGCCCTGAATGACGAAGAGGCGGCTCCGCCGTCGCTGAAGGCGCGCCATGCGTTGCTGAAGCGGCTGGCCGACGTCGTCTCCCTACCGGCCAGCCGGATCAACGCTTTCGAACGGGCCGTGACCGGCGACCTGCTGGTCGAGATGCTGCGGCTGGGATCGACGGAGGAGCGTCGGCGCGTGGCGGCGCGGCTGGCGCCCCTGGCCGAACTGCCCAGCAGCGTCGCGCGGCTGCTGCTGCGCGACGAGCCCGAGGTCGCCCGTCTGCTGATCGAACAGTGCGCGTCCCTGAGCGACGCGGATCTGGTCGGGTGTGCGCGGGACGCGGGACCCGAGCATCGGCTGATCATGGCCGAGCGTCGCGGTCTGTCCGAGATCGTCACCGAAACCCTGTTCGGCTTCGGCGAGATGGAGGTGATGGAGGCGGTGCTGCGCAACCCCACCGCCCGCCTGTCCCAGGTCGGGGTCGAGGCCGTGGTCGGCCTCAGCCGGACGCATCCGAAACTGTCCGGCCTGCTGCTGAAACGGCCCGAGCTGAGACCGGCCGGCGCCTATGTGATGTTCTGGTGGTGCGGCCCGGACGACCGGCGCACCATCCTGCAGCGGTTCGCCGTGTCGCGCGAGGTGATGCAGGAGGTGTCCGAGGACGTCTTCGCCATGGCCGCGGCCGAGGGCTGGTCGGACCCCGTCGCGCGCAAGGCCCTGCAGTTCATCGAGCGACGCCAGCGCAACCGCGCGGCCATCGACAAGAGCCCCTTTGACGGGCTGGAACACGCCCTGTCGGTGGCGGCGCAAGACGGCCTGTCGCGCGAGACGGCGTCGGAGATCGCCTTCCTGGCGGGCGTCAAACCCTTGACCGGCGCAAAGATCCTGGGGGATCCGGGCGGCGAACCCCTGGCGATCCTGTGCAAGGCGACGGGTCTGTCGCGTGCGGACCTGCTGAATCTGTGGCGCTCGATGCGTCGGCCGGAGACGACGGCCGACGGCGGCCTGCATCCTGACCTTGAACGTGTGCAGATCACGTATGAAATGTTGGCCGTGGATCGGGCGCAGACCGTATTGCGTTACTGGAACTGGTCTCTGTCATCGGCCCTGACACCCAGTCTCCTGCGTGCGATTCGGGAGGGCGAGGATGAGGTGATCGATGAATATTCGGCGCCGGAACGTGCAGCCATGATGGTCCTGACCGAAGACTTGAAACGCTAGGTCAGCATGACCACAAGTGTGGTTATATAGAGCCTTGTCGTTCGCATAACGCCCGGATTGCTTTTGCAGTCAAACAACCCTAAGAGCCGGAAGGGTAGGTTCGGCTGGCGTTTCAGTCGAAGCAAATAGATTATGAAAGAGACGCCGCGAATGGACGAGAAGCCCGAACTGCTGGAAATGACCGCTGACATCGTGTCGGCCTATGTCGGCAACAACACGGTGACGGCGGAAGCCCTGCCGGCGCTGATCGCCAATATTCACGCCGCTCTGTCGGGCGTCTCCAACGGTCCCGTGGAGGTTCCGCCGGAACCCAAGGAACCGGCCGTGCCGATCCGCAAGTCGATCAACGCCGACTTCCTGATCTGTCTGGAGGACGGTCGCAAGTTCAAGTCGCTGAAGCGCCACCTGCGCACCAAGTACGACATGAGCCCCGAAGATTACCGCGCCAAATGGGGTCTGCCGAAAGACTATCCCATGGTCGCCCCGAACTACGCCAAGGCCCGTTCGGAACTGGCCAAGCAGATGGGCCTGGGCCAGGGCGGCCGCAAGCCGGCCCGCGTCGCCCGCGCCAAGAAGTAAGCCCGGTCCTTACCGGTGGAAAGCGCCCGCCTCCGCAAGGAGGCGGGCGTTTTTGTTTGATCTCCCTCCCCCTGCGGGGGAGGGGGGGCGTAGCGGAGCGAAGCCGGGTGGGCCGGGCCGGGCGACGCGAGGCAGATCGATTCAGACTGGGACGGGTGGGGCCTGCATTAAGACGCGCGCGCTTTTGCCTGGCCGCCCCCGCCCCGTCGCTGGCGCGACGCCCTCCCCCGCAGGGGGAGGGAGAAATCGTGCGTTTTAGGCCGCCTGGGCGACGCGGCGCATGCGCCAGAAGCGCAGGGTGCGCTGGGCGGCGTCGCGGGTCAGTTCGCCGTACATCCGGCCATAGGCGGCGGCCCGGCCCATCGGATTGGAATCCCCGCCCAGAAGCGACACGGCGTAGGTCAGGAAGATCGCCCGATCGATGTCGGCCGCCTTGCAGATGATCGACAGGGCGTCCAGGTCGCGCCGGTCCACAATGTTGCGGGCGGTGTGGAAATCGACGTCCGAAAGGCGCGACAGGGCGACCAGGAAGGCCGTGCGGCCCTTGGAGCGCAGGAAGCGGATCAGCACCTGCGGGGTCAGCTGGTTGGCGGCGTGCAACTCGTCGACATAGGCCAGGCTTTCGGCGTAGTCGGCCGGCAGGGCGCCGTCGTCGGTGGCGACACGGGTGCGCCCGGCGGCCAGGGCGGCCTCCAGCAGGTCCGGGTCCATCTGGGCGTTCTGTTCCAGGATCTGGTGACGCAGCCGGGCCTCGACGACGAAATACATGTCGTTCAGCAGGTCGGCGGGCAGGCTCTTGCGCTCGACCGCCGGGGCGTGGAGGTCGGGGTTGTTCTTGGCGCGCTCGACCGCAGTCTCGGACGCGGCGCGCGACAGCTGGGCGCCGTCGTTGCGCAGCAGGACGCCCAGGGTGTGGTCGTCGCCGCGTTCGACGATGATCTCGGACACGGCCTCGGACACCTCGGTACGGCCGGAGACGGCGCGCATGTGGTCCTGGCCCTGGCGGCTGACCACGTCGATCAGGTCTGCGTCGGTCAGGACGGTCGAGGCGCGCAGGACCGGCCCGGCGACGTCGATCTGATCCTCGGCCAGGCGCCGGATCAGGCTGGCCGGGGCGTTGGGCGCCTCGGCGAAACGGGCGGCCAGTTCCGCGCGGACGGCCGTCTCCATCTCCTCCGACAGGGTTTCGAGGACGGAGCCGTAAAGCTCGGTCTCGGCCACGCTGTGCTCGACGCCGCCCAGGAAGTGGTCGGTCAGTTCGCGCAGCAGCAGCCGGCGCTTCTCGCTGGAGGCCTCGTTGGCCAGGGCGATCAGATCGGGCAGGCGCGAGCCCATGATGATGGCCCGTTCTTCGGCGGAGGGTTCGGTCATGGCAGGTCGTCCCCCGTGGTCTGGGGCATGGCCCGGACTGAGCCGTCGCTGTTGCGCTGCAGGGCGGGCGGACCGTCGGGTTGCGCCAGGTCGGCGGACGACGGGGTCTGGGTCATCTCCACCGGCAGGGCGTCGAGATAGATGGGCTGGACCGGGTTGATCCGGTCCGGCTGATGGCCGGCCTGACGATGGACCGAATAGAAGCGCGCGCCCTGGACCGGGGCGAGGGCCGCTTGGAGCATGGCGGGCGGCGCGGCGGAGGCGGTCTCAGCCCCGGTCTCACCCTTGGTCCCGCCCTGGGCCTGGGCCGCAGTTTCGGGCGCGGTCTGGGCGGTCGTCTGGCGCTGGAGGCGGAAGATCGGCGCGTCGCGTCGCGGGGCCATCGGATCGAAGGCGGGCTCAGGCGCGGCTTCGGCCTGGGCCTGAGTCTGGGTGTGTGGCTGGGCCTGGACCGGCGACTGTGCGGGCGCCGGGGCCTGGGCTGCGACGACGGTTTCGGCCTGAACAGGGGGCGGCGCGGCGACATAGTGCTGGGGCGTCGTCGCCATCGTCGGCACGGGCGCGATCCAGTCGCTGGCCGGCGTCAGGCCACGATGCGGCGTGGGCTTCGACGCCGGCGCCGGGGTCGGCAGACGGGCCGGCGGGATGAAGCTGACGGGCGTATCGACGGCGGCGACGACCGGGGTCGGCTGCGGGATGCGGCGCAGCGTCGGCGCAGCGCCCTGCGCCACCGGCGGCTTGCCCGGCCAGGACAGGTAGCGCAGGCCGCCTGCGCCGCTCGCCGAAGATTGAGCCATGGCGGCGCCCGACGCCGCGCAGGCGGCGATCAGGGCGGTCGACAGGATCAGGGCGTGTCGCAAGGGGCGGGTCTCGCACGAACAAAAAGACAACCCCCAGCCTAGGCGGATATCGCTTAACCCGTCGCTAACGGCGCAACAGGAATCGTCCGATCACCCCGACAGCGGCGTTCAGCACCAGGCCCAGCAGGGTCAGACACAGGACGCCGGCCAGCATTTCCGCCGTGCGCAGGCGGTTGCCCGCCTCCAGCAGCCGCCAGGCCAGACCCTGTGTCGCGCCCGAGCCCGAGACGAATTCGGCCACCACGGCGCCGATGACCGCAAGGCCCGCCGCGACCCGCAGACCCTCCAGCGCGAACGGAAGGGCCGAGGGCAGGCGCAGCCGCCACAGTCTTTGCAGGGGCGTGGCGCCATACAGGTCGAACAGCCGCTCCAGGTCGGGATCGGCCGACTTCAGCCCGGTCAGAATTCCCGAGAACAGCGGGAAGAAGGCGACGACGGCCGCCAGGGCCACCACGGCCCGGTCGGCGTGGTCCAGCCCGGCCCAGATCAGCACCAGGGGGGCGACGGCCACGACCGGCGTGACCTGAAGCGCCACGGCCAGAGGCCGCACGGCCCGCTCCGCCGCCGGGTGCAGGGACACCGCCAGGGCCAGGCCCCCGCCGACCAGCCCGGCCAGGACCAGGGCCTGAACCGCCATGCCGAAGGTGATCCAGGCCGAGGCGGCCAGACGCGGCCCCGCCTCGGCCAGGGCCACGGCCACCGCGCTGGGCGGCGGCAGGAAATAGACGGGCAGGTCCAGCAGGCGACAGGCCGCCTCCCACACCGCCAGCAGCAGGACGGCCAGAAGCAGGGGCGGCCCCAGTTCCGCCAGGCGTCTCATGTCGTCGTCTCAAGGCGCATGGCCGCCTCCAGCGCGTCTGCGATCGCCTCGACCGTCTGGCGATAGGCGGGATCGGCGCGCCAGCGGGCGGGGCGGGGCAGGGGGCCGGGCGTCGGCAGGTCCGCGACGGGCCGCCCGGTCGCGGCGGCCAGCACCACGACCCGCTGGGCCAGATAGACGGCCTCCTCGACATCATGGGTGACGAAGACCATGGCGGGCCGGGGCTCGGCGGCTGCCCAAAGGGCGTGCAGATCCTCGATCAGGCGGCGGCGGGTGACGCTGTCCAGGGCGGCGAAGGGTTCGTCCAGCAACAGCAGGTCGGGGGCGGTGATCAGGGCGCGGGCCAGGGCGACGCGCATCGCCATGCCGCCGGACAGCTGCGACGGCCGGGCGTCCGGCCGGTCGCCCAGGCCGACGGCGCCCAGGGCCTGGGCCGCGCGTGAACGGGCCTGGGGTCGGGCCACGCCCGCCAGCTCCAGCGGCAGGGCGACATTGGTCAGGGCCTCGGCCCAGGGCATCAGGGTCGGGCTCTGGAAGACGAAGCCGGTGCGGCCGACCCCCAGGGCGCGGATCACCTCGCCCCGGCTGGGCGTCTGAAGCCCGGCCAGCAGGCGCAGGGTGGTGGACTTGCCGGCGCCCGAGGCCCCGACCAGGGCGACGATCTCGCCCCGCGCCACGCTCAGGTCGATGGGGCCAAGCGGGGCGCGGCCGGCAAGATCGACCGTCACCCCCCGCAGCGCGGCGATGGGATCAGCCACGGCCCGGCAGATAGTTGTCGGTGAAGGCCTCGCGCCAGTTCAGGCCGGGGTCGAACACCCCCGCCTGGCTGACCACCTCGAAGAAGGCCTGCCAGCGGTCGGCCGTCATGGCGCCCAGGCCGTATAGGGCGGCGTCGCCCCCGTCGACGATGGCGTTGTCGCGCAGCTTCTGCCGGGCCTGGTCCAGGATGGCCTGGGTCATTTCCGGATTGTCCTTGCGGATCAGGGCGTCGCCCGGCGCCGCATCGCCGCGCAGATAGTCGCGCCAGCCCTCGGCCGAGGCGGCGATGAAGCTGCGCAGGGCCGTGGCGTTGTCCCGCGCGAAGGCGTTGGGCGCCAGGATCATGGCGGCGTAGGAGGGATAGCCTTCGTCGGCCAGCAGGAAGACCTTGGGCTCGAACCCCGCCTCCTGCTCGATGGTGTAGGGTTCGCTGGTCAGATAGCCCTGCTGCACCGCCCGCTCGTCGGCCAGGAAGGGCGCCAGGTTGAAGGTGTATTTGCGCACCTGGTCGTCGGTGAAGCCGTATTTGGCCTTCAGCCAGACCCAGAAGGCGTTGATCGAGGCGTCGGCCAGAAGGAAGGGCCGGCCCTTCAGATCGGCGATGGTCTCCAGCGCGGGGTCCGGGTGGGCGATCAGGACCTGGGGATCCTTCTGGAAGAAGGCGGCGACGGCCTTAACGGGCGCCCCGGCCGCGACCAGGTTCATCGGGATGAAGCTGTTGGACCCCATGCCCAGTTCGACGGCGCCCGAGGCCAGCAGTTGCGGCACGTTCACGCCCGGCCCGCCCTGGACGATCTGGACGTTCAGGCCGCGCTTCTCATAGGCGCCGGTCGCCAGGGCCTGATAGAAGCCGCCCTGTTCGGCCTGAGCCCGCCAGTCGGTGGCGAAACGCAGCCGCACCCGGCCCTGTTCGTCCACCGGCGCCTCTGATCGATCGCAGGCGCGCAAGCCCAGCGCCGCCCCTCCGACCACGGCCGCGCCGCCCGCGAGCAGGGCGCGGCGACGGGTCAGCAGGCGATTCCCAAGCTGGATCATGGCCCTGCTTTACGAGGGGATGCAGGCCTTGGGAAGGCGGGGGTTCAGTTCTGATCCACGTCGGTCGCGGCCGTCTCGTCCTGCAGCTTGTAGCGGACGGGAACAACGCACCGGACGCCGGCCTCGAACCCCGGCGTGGCCTGGCTGGACTGCACCAGCCGCAGGGCGTCGACGCCGAAGGTGGCGGCCGGCTGGGCCTCGATCACCGAGACGTTGCCGATCTGGCCCCAGGGAGCGATGTCGAAGCGGATCAACGCCCAGCCCTCGATGGAGCGCTCGTTGAAGACGGTCGGAAATACGGGATTGGCCCGAACGGCGAACCGGTCTGCGACGGCCGGCGGGCATTGCTGCAGCGGGTCTTCACGCTGATCTTCCGGCGTCAGCGGCGGAGCCGCCAGGGTCCCGCCCGAGCGATAGAGATTGTAGACACAGCCGGTCCGGGCCGGTCCGGGCTGCATCCGGGTCTCGGCCGCCGCACGGCGAGCCTCGGAGTCCAGGTCTACGTCGCCGGACGAGCCGAGAGTCTCGACGTCGGTCGCGCGGCCATCGGCGTCGATGTTCCAGCGGGTCACGGACCAACTGCGGCCGCCGGGCGGGGGCTTGCGCCCTTTTTCAAAGTCGGGAAACACAACCGTGTCCGGTCGGCGGCCGCCGAACCGGTCGCCGCAGTCGGCGCCCTGTCCGCCCAGGCGTTTCGCCACGGCGTCGCGCAGGGCCCCGGTGGTCCGGGTGACGGCGAAATAGTTCAGCAGGTCCGGGACTTCCGCCTCGTCCAGTCGAACGCTGCGCCAGCGGATCGTCAGGCGGCAATCCTTGCGCGCTTGGGCGGGAAACCGCCAGGCGGCGAGGCCAGCCTGCAGGGTGTCGAAGGCTGCGGGGGCTGCGTCGGCGGGACGGATATCCATCGTGCGCCCATCCGACGCGACCGAGAAGGCCAGGATCGTCTCTGCGTCGGACACACCTCGTCGCGCGGACTGCTGCGCCGGCAGGGCTTCGCTGTAGAGGGGCTGAACCGCGAGGCCTTCGCACGTCGCTTCGGCCTGTGGCAGCTGCAGGATGGTGTTCTCGACCGACGGGGCCGGCCCGATCAGGGCGCCGGACCTGACGCTGATGGGCGAGGGCGTCGGTGGGGGCGGCCCCGCGTCCTGCAGCCGTGGGTCGGCCTTCGCCGAACCGGCCGTCGTTACGGCGCCGGCGGCCAGGATGCACAGGGCGGTCTGTAATGCGCGCATGACGATCTCCAACTGCACGGCATGGGTGCAGATGGGGCGGCGTCTGTCTAGCGTAAGTCTGTGAATTCGGCCCCAATTGAGCGAGGGGACGAAGCGTTCGGGAAACCCGTCGACTTCGTCCCCTCGCCAAGTCCGGGTTGGACTTGGCCGGCTGGGTCGGACCCTGGCCTCAGCGCCGTTTCGAGCGAACCCGAAAGGGCGGTCGGCTGTATCCTGTCGCGCTCCGGGTCTCTGGCGTTCCACGGCCTTGCGGCCGCGTCGTCCGTCGATCCCGATCCGGTTCCCCCGTCTTCGTCGATCCTGAGACCGTCAAAAGACCGGGGCCGTGGATCCCGCCTGACGCACGTTACGATCCGAAGATCGCCCGATCACGCCGGGTCGGAGAGCCGGGCCGGTTCGCTTGAGGCCGGGGTCTCCCCCGATTTCCGCGCCGCCGTGTCCCTCGGCCCGTTGACGTTCTCGCGAAACCCGGTATGAGGCAAGCGCCCGAACTCGCCCCGATGTGCACGATTGGCCCGGCGGCGGTGGACAAGCCTGTGAACATCGGTGGACGGATCAAATTCGCCTTGGCGTATCAGCGGTTTGTGTTGTCCACAGAAACGCGACGTCAGTGCGCGGCGGGCTTTGGGTAGCTGAGAACGCACAGGGCGCCGGGGGCGGCGTCGACGATGCTGAAGCGGCCGTGAAGCTGATCCGTCAGGCCGAGGACGATGCGCAGGCCCAGGCTGCGTCCCTTGGCGGGATCGAAGCCCGGCGGCGGTCCGGCGCCGTCGTCGCGCACCTCCAGGCGGCGTTCCGCCCCCTGCTCATACAGGCGGACGTGGATGCGGCCGGGACGGTCGGGGAAGGCGTGTTCCAGGGCGTTGTTGACGCATTCCAGCAGGATCAGGACGACCGGCGTGGCCTCGTCCGCCGTCAGGGCGTGCCGGGCTTCCTCGACCACGACGGCCACGTCGGTGCGGCCGGCGGCGTTCAGGGCGTCGCAGACCAGCCGGCGCGCCAGGTCGTCGAATGGCGCCGCCGCGCCGTCGGCGTCGAGCAGGCTGCGCTGCACATTGGCGATCATGGCGGTGCGCGCCGAGGCGTCGGAGAGGGCGCGACGGGCGGCGGGATCCTTCGACATCCCGGCTTCGAGCCGCAGCAGTGCGCTGACCACCTGGATATTGTTGGAGACGCGGTGCTGGACCTCTTTCAGCAGCAGGTCGCGGCTCTCGGCCAGGGCGGCGTTGCGCGCCACCTCGCGCCGCAGATTGTCGGTCGCGGAGTTCATGCCGATGATGAAGAAGATGTCGACGGCGATGACGAAGACGTAAAAAGCCAGGGCCATCCCCGTCGCCAAGCTCAAGTCGAAACCGGGCGCGCCGATCCAGAACCACCAGGCGCTGAGACCTGACAGGACGGCAGTCAGGATCGCGGGCCACAGTCCGGCGAAATAGGCCACGACCACCACGGCCGGGAAGAAGGTCAGATAGGGGAAGCCGGGCGGGAACCAGTCGGCCAGGGCCATGCGGATCCCGAGCGCCGTCAGCCAGATGCAGATCGCCAGACCATAGCCAAAGGGGGGGCGACGAAACAGGTCCGGGTTCAAAGGCTTACTTCTCCCCCAATGCCCGCATCACGCGGCGCTCAAGTCTCTGGAGGTAGGTGAAATCCCTCAGTCCTACAATCGGGAATTTTCCTTATGACTTCAGGCGTCCGTTGAGCCAGGCGCGGACGGCCCCCCGCGCCCCCCGCGCGGCCGGGCCGCCGAAATGCAGGAAGCCGTGGGGGACTTCCGGCACGCGGATCAGGTCGGCCTCGGACGCCTCGCCCCAGCGGGTCGCCATCAACAGGCTGTCCTCGAACAGCGGGTCGTATTCGCCGGCCAGGAACAGGGCGGGCGGCATGCCGGTCAGGTCGGCGTACAGGGGCGAGACGTCGGAACGGCGCAGGCCCGCCTCGTCGCGCTCGGGCGCCAGGCGGGCCAGGTCGGCCTGCATCGTGGGACCGTTGAACAGCAGGGTGTCGGGGTCGGCCGAGCGGACGCTTTCCGTGCCCGACAGGTCGAAGACGCCGTAGGTGAAGACGCAGCCCTTGACCAGGTCGATCAGCCCCTGGTCGCGCAGGGCCACGGCGGTCAGGGCCGCCAGATGGGCGCCGGCGGATTCGCCGGTCAGGAAGACGGTCGCCGCGCCCAGCCGGTCCACATTGGTCACGGTCCAGTGGGCGGCGGCCAGACAGTCGGATATGGCGGCCTCGATATAGATTCCGCGCCGCTCGGACAGCAGGCGATAGTCCACCGAGACGACGCAGAAGCCGTGGCGGGCCAGATGGGCGTTCAGCCGGTCGTTCAGCCCGGCGCTGCCCAGCACCCAGCCGCCGCCATGGATGTCCAGGATGACGGCGCGAGGCGGACCTTCGGGCCGCAGGATGCGCAAAGGGACGGGCTGGTCGCCTTCCGTCTGCACGATCTCGACCGTGACGCCGCGCTTGCGCAGGCGCGGCACGGTGATCGCCCCGGCCGCCGCGTCCAGCCACAGCGACAGCCGCTGCCCGGCGTCGATCCGCCAGGCGTCGGTGCGCAGGCGCGGCGCCCGGGCCAGGACAGCGTTGATCCGCCGCACGGCCGCCTGCTGGGCGGGGGCGAAATCGACGACATGGGTGCGCAGGGTCATGTCAGTGGAGTGGGTGACGGCGGGATTGGTTTCAAGAGGCGCCGGCGCCGGCCAACTCGCCAAACGCTGAAATCCGCCATAAGGTCGACGCCATGAAAAAGCTCACTCCGTTCGGCGTGCTTCTGATCTTCGGGCTGATCGGCCTGTTGACCAAGGATTTCGGCCTGTGGTTCGCCTTCGGCCTCGTCGCCTTCATCGCCGTGGGCGTCATGCAGAACCGCCGCAAGGGGCCTAAGCTCCCTACTGAAATGGATAGAGAGACGGAAGTATAGGCTGCGGTCTTCAATCCGCCAGAGGCGTATGCTTGGCTAGGATATAAAGGTCTTTGAGGATGCTACGGCTTCTGCTGGAAGACAACCTGAAGCGCCACGTTCTTGATCTGTGACCGATCAATCATGAGCAACGGAATGGCGGCCGCCCGAGCGATCACTTGGTGGTTGAGGTTGTCCTTGGTCGGTTGGAGTTTGAACGCCTGACAATTGCGTAGGGTCAGCGCCACGATCTGTTTGTCGGTATCCAAGGCGACGCCCTCGACTTCGCCTTCGTAGCCGATCCAGCCTTTCTCAGCCTCCATATCCGTCACGATATAGGCGGCGAGGTGTTTATCGTAATCTGGCTCGGGACTTAACTGGGTCAGAATGGCGGCCCAGCTTCCATAGAGAAACCGAAAAAGGGGCGTGGGCGGCTCAGGCGGATCGAGACGTCTTCGCTTGACGCTGACCTTCTCATCTTGATCGACCGTGTGACGAACTGCGGCATAGGCGGCGGCTGAGAGCGAAAGTAGCAGGGCTAGAAGGAAGCAGATTTCTAGGCCGAGATAGCGGTCCACCGCAGGGCGGGCCGATAGGAAATAGGCGTAGGGATTGGGATTCCAAGGAACTTCCAAAGGACTCCAAAACAGGCTGATGACGTCGTTCAGGGCGAATAGGCCTGCGCCTACGGCATGGGCCGCCAAGGCGCCGAAAATGACGACTGATAAGGCCGTGAACGAATTGGGCGCGGGTGGCGCTGGCGAGACCACCCCACCGTCGGACGTGTAGAGGGCGGCGAAGACAGCAAGCCCCGGCGCGAGAATGAACAGCGCCCAGGCTATGCCCAGAGTTATGGTCAAGCGTCAGCCGACGTCTTGATTTCCATCTTTACAGGGTCGGGCGTAGGGGCAGGAGAGGGCGGTGGAAGCACCACTACGCCGTCTGCGCGTCGATCACCCTTGGCGATGGCCGCAGACCAACTGCCATATTGTTCGATGATCTTCCGACCGGCCTGCAAAGTCTGTTCGGAAGCGATCTGCATCGACGACATGTCACTCTCCTCTGCTGGCAAGTCTACCATGATATGAGGGCGTGAGCACTGTATTTCCAGCCCTCACCCCGCCAGCGCCGCCTTCTTTTCTTCCAGCTCCAGCCATTCCAGTTCGGCGGATTCCAGGTCGGCGCGGGCCTTGTCGGCGGCCTTCATGGCGGCGTCGAAGGCCTTGGGATCGCGGGCGTAGAGGCCGGGGTCGGCCAGCGTCGCGTCGTGTTTGGCGATCTGGCCGGGCAGGGCGTCGATCAGGGCCTCCAGCTCCTTCAGGCGGTGGGCGTCCTTGAAGGTCAGCTTGCCGACCTTCTTGGCGGCGACGGCGGGGGGCGGGGCCTCGGCGGCGCGCTGGGCGGCGGCCTTGTCCTGAGGGCGGGGATTGGCGCCGGGGCGCAGGAAGCCGGGGTTCTGGCGGATGAAGTCGGTCCAGCCGCCGGGGGTCTCGACGATGTCGCCGCGGCCGTTGAGGGCCAGGGTCGAGGTGGACAGCCGGTCGATGAAGTCGCGGTCGTGGCTGACCAGGATCAGGGTGCCGTCATAGTTCTCGAGCAGCTCTTCCAGCTTGTCGAGCGTGTCCATGTCCAGGTCGTTGGTCGGTTCGTCGAGGATCAGCAGATTGGCCGGCTTGGCCAGGGCGCGGGCCAGCAGCAGGCGGTTGCGCTCGCCGCCCGACAGGGTCGAGATCGGCTGGCGCAGCTGGGCCTCTGAAAACAGGAAGTCCTTGGCGTAGGCGGCGACGTGTTTGGACACGCCGCGCACCAGGATGCTGTCGCCGCCGCCCGGCGTCAGGGCGTCCCACAGGGTCATGTCCGACTTCAGCCCCTCGCGCGACTGGTCCAGATAGACGGATTCCAGATTGGAGCCCATGCGGACGGTGCCCTCGTCCGGGGCCAGTTCGCCCAGCAGGGTCTTGACCAGGGTGGTCTTGCCCGCGCCGTTGGGGCCGACGACGCCCAGGCGGTCGCCGCGCATGATGCGGGTGGTCAGGTCCTTGAACAGGGTGCGGCCGGCGAAACCCTTGGACACGCCCTTGATCTCGGCGACCAGCTTGCCCGACGTGCCGCCGGAATCGACGCCCAGATACAGTTCGCGCGGGGCGTCCTTCATCTTTTCGGCGCGTTCGGCGCGCAGGGCGTCCAGCGAGCGGGCGCGGCCCTCGTTGCGGCTGCGGCGGGCGGTGATGGAGCTGTAGAAGGTGACGGTCTCGCGCTCGATGGTCTTGGTCAGGCGGCGCAGGGCCTCGGCTTCCTCGTCCTGCACCTTGGTCGACCATTCGTCGAACTCGACGAAGCCCTTGTTCAGGGTGCGGACGCGGCGGTTCTCCAGCCAGTGGACCGTATTGGTGACACGGTTCAGGAAGGCGCGGTCGTGGCTGACGACCAGCAGGGCGAACCGGGCCTGGATCAGCTCGTTCTCCAGCAGTTCGATGGCCAGGATGTCGAGGTGGTTGGTCGGCTCGTCCAGCAGCAGCAGGTCGGGCTCTTCGGCGAAGGCCTTGGCCAGGGCGGCGCGGCGGGTCTCGCCGCCGGACAGGCCTTGGGTGGATTTCTCGGGATCCAGGCCGAAGGTGGCCAGCCAGCTCTCGGCCGTCCAGGTCTCGGCCTCGCCGGACGAGGCGTAGTCCAGAAGGGTTTCGCCGGTGATGTCCGGTTCCTGCGGCACATAGGCGAAACGGACGGCGGACTGGACCGAACGGTCGCCGCTGTCGGGCTCGATCAGGCCCATGACCACCTTCATCAGGGTGGACTTGCCGGCGCCGTTGCGGCCGACGAGGGCCGCGCGGCTGCGCGGTTCGACCGCGAGGTCGACGCCGTCGAAGAGGGGGCGCTGGCCGTCCTGAAGGCGGACGTCCTTGAGTGCGACGAGGGGGGGTCTGGCTGCCATTGGCGGCCATATAGAGGAGGGACGGTCGATCCGCCACGGCCTTTGGGATTTGACAGATACCGTCCAGACGGTATGTAGCAGTCATGGACACCACGACACGCCGCCGCGCCCCCGACGACACCCGGGCCGAAATCATCGAAAAGGCGCTGGAAGTCGCCGCCGAACTGGGGGCGTCGGGCTTCACCCTGGATGCGGTGGCGGCGCGGACGACGGTCAGCAAGGGGGCCTTGCTGCACCATTTCCCCAGCAAGATCGCCTTGCTGGAGGGGATGATCGACCATCTGGGGGAAATGCACACTGACAGCGTCCTGGCCGAGGCGGCCCGGGACCCGGAGCCCTATGGCCGGAATGCGCGGGCCTATCTGCGGGCCACGGTGATCGAGCCCTTCACGCCTCAGGACATCAGCATCGGACGGGTTGTCATGGCCGCCTGCGCCATCGAACCCACACTGGTGCAACGCTGGAACGGCTGGATCGCCAAGGTGAAGATCGACGATCCCAGCGACCCGGTCGGCGCGGACGACGCATTGATGCTGAGGCTTATCGCGGACGGACTGTGGATGTCGGACATCTTCGGCACGCATGCGGTGTCGCTGGACCAGCGGCGGGCCCTGCTGTCGCTGCTGACGCCCGGCCATCTGATCACGGCCAACGAGGCGTGAGCCCCATAACCTGGGCCGCCCTGCTGGGGGCCATCGGGCTGGAGGTCGTGGGCACGACCCTGTTGCAGCAGAGCCAGCAGTTCACCCGGGTCTGGCCGACGGCGGGGATGGCGGTCTGCTACGGCCTAGCCTTCTATCTGCTGTCGGTCGCGCTGAAACAGATGCCGGTGGGGATCGCCTATGCGATCTGGAGCGGTCTGGGGGTGGTGGCGATCTCGGTGATCGGGGCGGTCGCGTTCCGCCAGAGGCTGGATTGGCCGGCGATCGCGGGCCTGGCGATGATCATCGGCGGGGTGGTGGTGATCAACCTGTTCTCAAAGACCGTCGGTCACTGAGCCGGGGGCCGTGGGCGAACGGAGAGACCTGTCGAAACAGGGATGCTATGGGCCGGTCCAAGTCGCGGCCGCCATCTGATCGCCGCATCCACCGATTAGGCGCGCCGTCCCATGATCCCCGTTCCGTCCCCGCTTCAGCCCTATTGGGAAACCAAGACCCTGGTCGAGATGTCCACGGCCGAGTGGGAGGGACTGTGCGACGGGTGCGGCCTGTGCTGCGTGATCCGGTTCGAGGACGAGGATTCGGGCGCGGTGATCCCGACGCGGGTCCACTGCAAACTGTTCGATTCCGCCGCCTGTACCTGCGCCGACTATGCGAACCGCAAGGCCCAGGTGCCGGACTGCATCAAGCTGACGCCGCACAATATCCAGGCCCTGGCGTGGATGCCCAAGTCCTGCGCCTATCGCCGGCTGCACGAGGGGCGGCCGCTGGCGGCCTGGCATCCGCTGGTCTCGGGCGATCCGGAGACGGTGCATACGGCCGGGGTGTCGGTGCGGGGGCAGACGATCTCGGAACTGTCGCTGGCCGAGCCGGAGGATGCGCTGGATTTCGAGGCGCCGGAGTGGGCGGTCGAACGCGGGTAGAGGCTTTTTGCTGGCCTATCGCGCTTCGCGCTGCTTGAGGCCGCGCTTCTGGGCCTATCGCGCTTTGCGCTGCTTGAGGCCACGTTTCTGGGCCTACCGCGCTTCGCGCTGCTTGAGGCCGGTTATGTCAGGCTTTCGGCGTCAACTGTTACAATGACGCTGGTCCAAATCGCTTAAATACAAACGCTTATGCTTTTCTCGGGGCGAGTTTCCAGCCTGAGGACGCTGGTGCGCTATGGTTTGGGCATGGCGGGAAAAGGCGAAGAGACGGGAACGGGCGGCCGCTGGCTGGCGGCCCTGTTCGAACGGCTGAAGACGGCGGTCGAGCGTGCGACCGACATGATCTGCAGCGAGGAACCCGAGACCCTGGATGAGGCGGAAAAGCTGGCGCGTCGCGCCGGGGTGATCGCGCGCGCCGCCAAGCTGGTGGATGCGATCCGGCCGCGCGTCGAGGCCGAAGACAGCGAAGAGGACGAGATGGGTGGACGGATCTACGACCCCGAAGAGGACGAGCGACTGCGACGCGAGTTGGCCGCTAACTGCGATCGGATCGAAGCGATCATCGAGAGCAAGCGAGATCGACAAGCTGGATGGGGCCATACTGAGACGGGAGGCCCGCAAGGCTCTGGTGAACGATCACCAGATCGAACCGCCTAAGCCCGGCTGGTCCACCTGGCTTTTGCTGGGCGGGCGGGGATCGGGGAAGACCTTCGCCGGGTCGGTCTGGATCGACACCCTGGCGCGCAAGTCCAAGGTCGATCTGGCCCTGGTCGGCCCCGCCCTGCACGATGTGCGCGAGGTGATGGTCGAGGGCGTATCAGGGATCAAGGCCCTGGCCGAACCGGGCGACCGGCCGCGCTGGGAGGCGGGGCGGCGGCGCTTGCTGTGGAAGAACGGATCGGCCGCCTACGCCTTTTCGGCGGAGGATCCGGACAGTCTGCGCGGGCCGCAATTCCACGCCGCCTGGGCCGACGAGTTCTGCGCCTGGCGCAAGCCCGAGGCGGTGCTGTCGAACCTGAGATTCGGCCTGCGTCTGGGCGATGATCCCAGGCTGGCGGTGACGACGACGCCCCGGCCGATCCCGGCGCTGCGGCGGCTGATGGCCGAGGCGGGGACGCGGGTGGATCGGGCGGCCACGGCCCTGAACGCCAAGAATCTGCCGCCGGGCTTTCTGGCCCATCTGACCGATGTGTACGGCGGGACCCGGCTGGCGGCGCAGGAGCTGGAGGGGCAGGTGGTCGAAGGCGAGGGCGCCCTGTTCGGGGTCTAGGATCTGAAACGGGCGCGGGGAAGCCGGCCAGCCGAGCTGGACCGGGTGATCGTGGCGGTCGATCCGCCGGCGAGCGCGCACGGCGACGCCTGCGGCATCGTGGTGGCGGGACGCAAGGACCGACGGGCCTTCATCCTGGCCGACCGGACGGTGCGGGGACTGTCGCCCGGCGGCTGGGCGGCGGCGGTGTGTCGGGCGGCGCGGGATTTCGACGCGCAGGAGGTGGCGGCCGAGGCCAACCAGGGCGGGGAGATGGTGCGCAACGTCCTGAGACAATCCGACTGTCCGGCGCCGGTCGAACTGCTGCACGCCTCGCGGTCCAAGGCCGCGCGGGCCGAGCCGGTGGCCCTGCTCTATGAGCAGGGGCGGGTGGTGCATTGCGGGGACTTCCCGGCCCTGGAGGAGGAGATGCTGGCCCTGGGGTGCGACGGCGGGCCGAGCCCGGACCGGGCCGACGCCCTGGTATGGGCGGTGTCGCGGCTGATGCTGGGGAAGGCGGCGGAGGGGCCGAGGATCCGGCGGTTGTGAGGCGTTGGTTTCTCCCTCCCCCTGCGGGGGAGGGGGGCGGCGAAGCCGCCGGGTGGGAGCGGCAGGGGACGATGGGATGGCGTGGGGGATGCGGTGCGCGGCCCTTCCCACCCGGTCTCGCCTCCGGCTCGACCCCCCTCCCCCGAGAGGGAGGGAGAGTCAGCGTGTGTCGGCATGACGCCGCTTTTCAGGGAGAGTGTGATGGTTTCGATCCGGTGGCCGTTCGGCCAGGGCGGGCGCGGGCGTGCGCCAAATCGGGGGGCGCCTGAAGAGAAGGCCAGTCGGGCGGCGGTGCTGCTGTCGGGCGTGGGGCGGGCGCGGTGGACGCCCAACGACTACGCCAGCCTGGCGCGCGAGGGGTATCAGAAGAATGCGGTGGCCTATCGCTGTATCCGGATGATCGCGGAGGCGGCGGCCTCGGCGCCCTTTGCGGTCTTTGTCGAGGGGGTGCGGGACGAGGCCCATCCGTTGGCGCGGCTGATCCGCCGGCCCAATCCCGAACAGTCGGGGGCGGAGCTGATGGAGGCGGTCTATGGCGCGCTGCAGGTGTCGGGCAACGCCTGGGTCGAGGCGGTCGGGGACGAGGCCCCGGAGGAGCTGTGGGCGCTGCGGTCGGACCGGGTGAAGGTGGTTCCCGGCCGGTCGGGCTGGCCCGAGGCGTGGGAGTATTGCGTCGACGGGCGGTCGGCGCGGATCGGGCGGGCCGCCGACGGCTGGGCGCCGGTGATGCAGCTGAAGCTGTGGCATCCGCTGGACGACTGGTACGGGCTGTCGCCGCTGGAGGCGGCGGCGCAGGGGGTGGACGCGCACAATGCGGCGGGGGCCTGGAACAAGGCCCTGCTGGACAATGCGGCGCGGCCGTCGGGCGCGCTGGTCTATGGGGCGCAGAAGGGCGAGCGGCTGACGGACGGGCAGTTCGAGGCGCTGAAGGATCAGCTGTCGTCCGCCTATTCCGGAACCGAGAACGCCGGGCGGCCGATCCTGCTGGAGGGCGGGATGGACTGGAAACCGCTGAGCCTGACGCCGGCCGAGATGGATTTCGTCGCCGGCAAACATGCGGCGGCGCGCGAGATCGCCCTGGCCTTCGGGGTTCCGCCGCAGCTGCTGGGGATACCGGGCGACGCGACCTACGCCAACTATCGCGAGGCCAACACCGCCTTCTGGCGACAGACGGTCGTGCCTCTGGTGCGCAAGGCGGCGGGGGCGATGACGGGCTGGCTGGGCGGGCGGTTCCCCGGCTGCGAGGTGCGGGCTGACCTTGAGGCCGTGCCGGCCCTTCAGGCCGAACGCGACAGTCTGTGGGCGCGGCTGGAGGCGGCGAGTTTTCTGACGAACGAGGAGCGGCGACGGATGGCGGGGGTAGGCGAATGAGCGATGCGGTGAAGAAGGCCGTCGCGGCCCTGATCGCCGCCCTGGCGGTGCAGACGGTCGGGGGGCTGGTCTGGGCGGGGGGCGCGGCGGCGCGGATCGCGACCCTGGAACAGAGGGTGGGGGAGCAGAGGCTGGTGGCCGAACGGCTGGCGCGGCTGGAGACGCAAGGGGAGGCGACGGCGGCGGCGGTGGAGCGGATCGAGCGGAGGCTGGAGGGCGGATGAGAAGTGAGAGGGGGTTTCTCCCTCCCCCTGCGGGGGAGGGGGGTCGCGAAGCGACCGGGTGGGGACGGCAGGGCAAGGCCGCACAGACGGGGAATGCATCGCCTGGCCCTTCCCACCCGGTCTCGCCTGCGGCTCGCCCCCCCTCCCCCGCGGGGGGAGGGAGAGGCGGCGGGTCGCTGGTGATCGAAGGCTACGCCTCGCTGTGGGGCGTGGCGGATCTGAACGGGGATGTGGTGCAGGCGGGGGCGTTTGCGGACAGTCTGGCGAAGACGGGCGCCGAGGGGGTGCGGATGCTGAGCCAGCACGACGCGCGGGCGCCGGTCGGGACCTGGGACACGATCATCGAGGACGCGCGCGGCCTGTTCGTGCGCGGACGGATCGCGGACTGGTCGCCCGAAGCCCGCTTCGCCGCCGCCTTGAGCCGGGCGGGGGCGATGGACGGGTTGTCGATCGGATACCGGACGGCGCGGGCGCGGCGTCAGGGCCGGCTGCGGGTGCTGAGCGGGGTGGAACTGTGGGAGGTGTCGCTGGTGACCTTCCCGATGCTGCCGGGCGCGCGGTTTAGGGCGGTGGGCCCATGACGGGGTTCGACCCGTTGCGGACATTTAGAAATGCCAGCGGCTATTCCAGTTTCCGCCTGCCACAAAAGCCTTTCGTCCACTAGGAAGCACGGTCCAGCGACCGAAGAGATAGGCTTCGGTGTCCAGCGGCTCACGATCAAAAGTACCTGTGCAGCTGGTTTCAGTCGCATAGACAGGTGTCGCCTCCGATGCGCCGGGCAGAAATGCTGCGCCAATAAGGCTTTGACCTAACAGGTGTGAATATTCATTCACAATATAGCGCTGTTCAAGTCTAAATTGCTCCACTTCCGGACCGTGATTTCGAAAGCGAACTTCGAGAATTTCGAAGTCATCGAGACCTATGGGGACAGGGCGTTCTTCGAAGATGACCGTATCGTGCCCGATGCGACAAGCGTCCGCCACGCCGGGAACCGCTACGAGAAACGGTATGGCGACAATGATGGAGAGCAGATGGTCGCGTCGCATCGAACGAATTTCGCACAGGCTACTTCCGCAAACCACCCCTAGCGGTCGATGGCGACGATCGCTTTCCGGCTCCGCGTTAAAGGGCTCCTTCCGGCGCCGAGGCCCATGGCCGAAATCGACCCGTTGCGGACCTCGCCCTAGCGCGGCTGGATCAACGGATCACCTTCAAACCCCAATGTGTTCCATACCTGCCTTATGTAGCGATAAGCCCTCTCGCGGTCTTCTGTGGCGAACAGATCAACTTCGTTGATAGCTTTCGCGACGAGTCCTCGAACCTCGCCGTCACTTACCGGACCATCGGGTCGAGCAAGAAGCGCGTCGATGAGGTTATTCACGGCGGCATTGAGGGGGGCGACGTCCTCAGGCAGATCGGCGCCCGTGTAGCCAGACAGCAGGTCCGGTTGGAATTTGTTCTGCGCGCGAAGTTCGACCAGCTCAGCGCGGTTGTCATGGGTTAAGCTGTGCGGCTCATCAGCGACTGCAGCTTGGCATGCCAACAGTGAGATGCTGCACAACGTGGCAGCCAATAAATGGAGCGTTTGAATGATCGTTGCCATCGGGAGACGATAACACGGGAATGTCCCCTTCCCACCCCTCTCAGACATTCCGGGTGTCCGGGGGGCTAGGGTCACGGTCGTTCGCGGCGGACGACGGCCTGGGGCGACTCGGCGGCTTCAGCTTTCGGGCGCGGCGGCTTCGATTTCGGTCTGGAGCGCCTGCATCTCGGCGGTGATGGCCTGCATTTCCGCAGTGCATTCGTCGGATGAGATGGTGGCGGCGCGCGGGGACGCCTTGCCCTTGTCATAGGCGTCCCGGAAGAAGGCCGCTGCGGCCTTCTTGTCCGGGTCGTCGGTCTCGGCGGTCATCGAGGCGCGGATCCGAGCCCCGATTTCGGGCGGGAACTGACGTTCGCACGTCCCCAGGGTTTCGAACATGCGGGTCATGCCGGCGAAGACCTTGCTGACCTGCGCGGCCTGTTCGGGCGGCAGGGTGGAGACGTCCGGCGGGGTTTGAAACGCCAGAGCGCCGGAAAAGGCCAGAACAAGACTGAACATGCGTGAAACTCCCCGATCTGACCGGGGCGTAGCATGCTTTTTGACGGGCGGCAGCCGTCAATCACAGGTTTCGGGCGAGCCCGGATCACAAGGCGCCGACGACGGGCGCATTCAACGGAGACATCATGAAAGAGACCAAACAGGCTTCCGGCTCGCCCATTCTTGCGGGTTCTGGGGCGCAGGCTGTCGTGCGCGAGATGATGGCGGCGTTCGAGGCGTTCAAAGGGGCGAACGACGCCCGGCTGGGCGAGATCGAGAAGAAGGCGGCGGCCGATGTGCTGCTGGAGGAGAAGGTGGCGCGCATCGACCAGGCGGTGGCGTCGGCGCAGGCGCGGCTGGATCGGGTGATGAGCCAGACCAGGCGTCCGACTATCGGCGGCGAGCCGGTCGAGCCGGCGAGCGCGCCGGAGGCGAAGGCGGCGTGGGACGGGTATCTGAAGACCGGCCACTCGCCTCAACTGGCTGGCGCGCTGGAGGTCAAGGCGGGGCTGTCGGGCGGGGCGACCTCGGGCGGCTATGTGGCGCCGTATGAGACCGAGCGGGCCATCGAGCGACGGCTGATGGCGGCCTCGCCGATGCGCGAGATCGCCACGGTGCGGACAGTGGCGGCGGGTGTGTTCAGAAAGCCGGTGTCGACGGCGGGCGTGGCCTGCGGCTGGGTGGCGGAGACGGCGGCGCGGCCCGAGACGGACCCGGCGACCCTGGCCCTGCTGGAGTTCCCCTCGGCCGATCTGTACGCCAATCCGGCGGCGACCCAGGCGTTGCTTGACGACGCCATGGTCGATCTGGACGAATGGCTGGCGGCCGAGGTCGAGGACGCCTTTGCGGCCCAGGAGACCCAGGCCTTCGTCAACGGCGACGGGGTGAACAAGCCCAAGGGCTTCCTGACCTATCCGACCGTGGCGGACGGGGACCAGACCTGGGGTCAGATCGGTTCTGTGGCGTCGGGCGCGGCGGGCGGGTTCGCCCCGACCAGTCCGGCGGACCGGCTGATCGACCTGGTCTATGCACCCAAGGCCCAGTACCGGCCGAACGGGCGGTTCGTGATGAACCGCAAGACGGTCTCGGCCGTGCGCAAGTTCAAGGACGCGGACGGCAACTACATCTGGCAGCCGGCGACGCGGCTGGGCGAGACGGCGTCGCTGCTGGGCTATCCGGTCACCGAGATCGAGACCATGCCGGATGTGGCGGCCAACAGCCTGTCCATCGCGTTCGGGGACTTCCAGCGGGGGTATCTGATCGTGGACCGGGCGGGGGTGCGGGTGCTGAGGGACCCCTATTCGGCCAAGCCCTATGTGCTGTTCTACACCACCAAGCGCGTCGGCGGCGGGGTGCAGAACTTCGACGCGGTGAAGGTGATGAAGTTCAGCGCGGGGTGATCGTGACGCTCGTTTCTCCCTCCCCCTGCGGGGGAGGGCAGGCCGCGTGAGCGGCCGGGTGGGGGCGGCGGGGAAACCGAGTCCGGGTCGCCTGGCCCGCCCCACCCCGTCGCTGCGCGACGCCCCTCCCCCGTGGGGGAGGGAGAGTTCTGAATTCGAAGGGGGAGATCTGCATGGCGCAGCCGGTGACGGTGGCGGAGGCGAAGCTGTTTTTGCGGGTCGAGCACGAGGCGGAGGATGGTCTGATCCAGACCCTGATCGCGGCGGCCCAGGCGCGAGTGGAGGGGGATGTGGGGCTGAGCCTGACCTCCACCTCGCCGGCGGGGTTGCGGCTGGCGATCCTGATGCTGGTGCTGCGGGCCTATGAGCGGGGGGACGCCGAGATTCAGGTGGAGCCGGTCGATGACTGGGTCGCGCCGTATCGCGTGGTGCGGCTGTGAGCGCCGGCATGAGGACGCTGGCGGGGCTGTTCCAGCCCGTCGAGGCGGAGACGCCTTACGGCGGGCGGAGCGTGACGTTCGAGGCGGTCGGGTCGGCCTGGCTGAAATGCGGGGCGCGGCGGCGGAGCGAACGGGGCGAGGGGGATCAGAGGCGGGCGGTCGAGACCCTGGAGGCCGAGGCGCGGAGCGATGGGCGGCTGACGGTCGGGCGGGTGCTGCGGTTCGGCGGGGCGGACTGGGCCGTGGTCTCGGTTCAGGACCTGCGGCCGGGGCGGGTGAAGCTGGGGCTGGAGCGGCGCCGATGAGGGATCATGAAAGCGCGCTGCAGAAGGCGGTGCTGGCAGCGCTGAAGGGGGATGCGGCGGTTGTGGCCCTGGTGGGCGGGCGGGTGTTCGACCAGGCGCCGGAGGGAGCGGAGCATCCGCATCTGGTGATCGGCCGGTGCGAGAGCCGACCGGTGGCGGCGGACGGGGGCGGGGTCGAACAGCGGCTGACCCTGACAGGGGTGTCGCGGTTCGCCGGATCGGAAGAAGCCAAGGCGGTGGCGGCGGCGGTGCGGGCGTGTCTGCACGAGACGACGCTGGAAGCCGACGGGGTGCGGACGGCGACGCTGAGGGCGAATTTCGCCGACGTGTTCCGGGCGGGGGACGGGCGGCGGACCTATGCGGTGGTGCGGCTGAGGGCGGTGACCGAGGAAGTGGCGAGTGGTTAGTGGCGAGTGGCGAGCTGGGTTCGGGAGGCGGACGCATCGGGGGACCCGCTGCGACGATTTTCCTCGCCACTCGTCACTCGCCACTCGCCACTCAAGAGCAAAGCGAGGACGAAAATGACCGCACAGGCGGGCAAGGACATGCTGCTGAAGATCGAGGGCGCGCCGGGCGTGTTCACGACGGTGGCGGGGTTGAGGGCGCGGACGATTTCGCTGAATGCGCGGACGGTGGATGCGACCGACGGCGACAGCGCCGGGCGGTGGCGCGAGCTGCTGGCGGGGGCTGGGGTCAAGTCGGCCGCGGTGTCGGGGCAGGGGATCTTCCGCGATGCGGCTTCGGACGCCCTGGTGCGCGAAGCCTTCTTCGATCAGGCGGCGAAACGGTGGCGGCTGGTGGTGCCGGACTTCGGCGTGCTGGAGGGGCCGTTCCTGGTGGCGGCGCTGGAATACGCCGGCGAGCACGAGGGGGAGGCGACCTTTGCGCTGAGTTTGGCCAGCGCCGGAGAGATCGGGTTTTCTGCGACATGAGCGGCGGGGACTGGCCCCCCTCGGGCCGCGGGGCGGCCCTCTCCCCCCAAGGGGGGGAGATTGGCGCGCGCGGGGAGGGGGCGGTGGTGCTGGGCGGGGTGCGGCGCAGGGTGTGTCTGACCCTGGGCGCGTTGGCGGAGATCGAGACCGGGCTGGGGGTCGAGGGACTGGCGGCGGCGGCGGAGCGGATGAAGGCCCTGTCGGCGCGGGATCTGATGGTGGTGCTGGCGGCGGTGTTGCGCGGGGGCGGAGAGACGGCGCCGGATGTGGCCGGGGTCGAGCCGCGCGAGGCGGCGCGGGCGGTGGCGGCGGCGTTCGAGGCGGCGGCGCGGTGACGTCTGCACAGACACCGTGGGGCGAGATGCTGCGGGCGGCGATGCGGATGGGAATAGCGCCCGAAGCCTTCTGGCGGCTGTCGCTGAAGGAGTGGCGGATGCTGACCGCGGCGCCGCGCGGAACGGCGCCGATGGGTCGGGCGGGGCTGACGAAACTGATGGAGGACTGGCCGGATGACGGATGAATTCGGGCGCGGCGGGATCGAGGATCTGCCGCTGAAGACCGCCGAGGCCGGGGCGGCGCTGGAGGCGTTGAAAGGCCCGGCCGAGGATGCGGCCAACGCCATCGAGGCGGCGTTCGGCCGGGCGGGCGACAGTCTGACCCGGTCGCTGGCGCGGGCGGCGGCGGACGGGGAGGTGTCGCTGTCGGAACTGGCGAAGGCGGTGCTGGATGCGGTGAACGCGGCGGCGGGGTCGGGCGGATCGGGCGGCGGACTGAGCGCGGCGATCCAGGCGGCGATGAGCAGTTTCGGCGGGGCGAGGGCCGACGGGGGGCCGGTGCTGGGCGGTGCAGCCTATCTGGTCGGAGAGCGCGGGCCGGAGGTGTTTCGGCCGGCTACCGGCGGCGAGGTCGGCCCCGTCTCTGGCGGCGGAGTGACGGTCAATGTGGCGGTGGACGGCGGGGCCCCGGCCCTGCTGCGCTCCGAGGCCCAGATCGCCCAGATGCTGGCGCGGGCGGTCAGCCTGGGGGCGCGGCGGATGTAGAAACGCCGCCCCGTCGAGGACGGGGCGGCGCTGAAGTCACTCAGGCAATGAGGCTATTCGCTCTTGGGGTTCGGGCCGAAGCGGTTGTCGCCCTGATCGCCTTCCACCAGGCCGATCCACAGCAGGAAGGCCAGGGGGACCAGGGCGGCGAGGACGAAGGCGCCCACGGCCGGTCCCATCATGGCGAAGAGAGCGGCGGGATTGTTCTCGTAATAGTCGGCGCCCACGCCGCCGGCGATGGCGGCGCCCATCACCATGAAGAAGCCGATGATCAGGAAGACGGTCGATGCGACCCAGGGGATGGCGACCAGCCAGCCGGTCTTGCCCATGTCGTGCAGGCGCTTCACCGAAATGGCGAGGTTCGGCCAGATCAGCACGAAGCCGAGCAGGTTGATGACGGGGATCCAGCTGATGACCACATTGACGCCCAGCAGGACCAGCCAGCCGATCCAGAAATGGCTACGACGGACGCGGCCCTCGAACGACAGGAACAGCTTCTGCCAGTCAAAGCCGGCGACGGTGGTGTCGGTCGAGGCGGACAGACCGCCGGCGACGCCGACGGTCGAGGGGGCGCCGGCCAGGATCAGGATCTGTGTCGCCTCTTCGCCTTCGGGCACGAAGTCGACGCGGACGCCGGCGGCGGGCACGGCCGGCGACTGAAGGCTGGATGAGACGAAACTGTAGCGCGCGCCGTCGTCGCCGCTGATCAGGCCGGCTCCGGCCGTGGTGTCATAGCTGAGGATTTCGCCGCGCAAGTCTTCGCTCCCGTCTCGATACGGCCATTGCGACCGCGATGGGGCGAGCATGGACGAGCGGCGCTCTGCGAACAAGTGAAACAGGGGACAGGTTCGGATGGACTTCCATGAGGTGCGGCTGCCCGCGCGGCTGGCCTTCGGCTCGACCGGCGGGGTCGAGCGAAGGACGGAGATCACCACCCTGGGCTCCGGATTCGAGCGGCGGTCCAGCCCCTGGGCGATGGGGCGTCGGCGGTACCTGATCGGGGCGAACCTGAGGTCGCTGGACGACATGGCGGCGCTGATCGCCTTCTTCGAGGCGCGGCGGGGGCGGCTGTACGGGTTCCGGTTCAAGGACTTCGCCGATTTCAAGTCGTGCGCGCCCAGCGGGACGGTCTCGGCGGGGGATCAGGCGCTGGGCGTCGGCGACGGGGTGCGGACGGTGTTCCCGCTGATCAAGGCCTATGGCGACGTGGAGCGGTCGATCGTCAAGCCGGTCGAGGGGACGGTCAGGGTCGCGGTCGGGGGCGTCGAGACTTCGGGCTTTGCGGTGGACGCGGCGACCGGGGCGGTGAGCCTGGCGGTCCCGCCGGCGGCGGGCGCTGCGGTGACGGCGGGCTTTCAGTTCGACACCCCGGTGCGGTTCGACACGGACCGGATCGAGACGACCCTGGAGAGTTTCGACGCCGGGCGGATGGCGGCGGTTCCGCTGATCGAGGTGCGGGTCTGAAGCGGGTGAATGGTGAGTGGTGAATGGTGAGGAGAGGGGCGGCGTGGCTCGGCAGGCCGCCGCTCACGATTCACGATTCACGAGTCAAGCCCTCACGACAGAGGTGACGATGAGAGACATACCGGACGAAATGGCCGCCCGCATCGAGAGCGGGGCGGCGAGGCTTTGTCATGTCTGGCGGCTGGAGCGGGCCGACGGGGCGGTGACGGGGTTCACCGATCACGACCGGGATTTGGTGGTGGACGGGGTGGTCTGTCGGGCCGGGAGCGGCTGGACCGCCGGGGCGGCTGAGAGCGCCGTGGGTCTGGCGGCGGGCGCTGTTTCGGCGGCGGGCGCGCTGGATGACGCGGCGATCACCGAGGCGGATGTGGCGGCGGGCCTGTTCGACGGGGCGAAGGTCGAGCTGTGGCGGGTGGACTGGTCGGAGCCAGATTTGAAGGTTCGGCTGTGGGCCGGGACCCTGGCGCGGATGCGGCGCGAGGAGGGGCGGTTCCTGGCCGATCTGGAAGGGCCGCTGTCGAAGCTGGAGCGGGTGGTCGGGCGAACCTATGGCCGGATGTGCGACGCGCGGCTGGGGGATGAACGGTGCGGGATCGCGGCGGCGGGGCGGCGCTGTGACAAGCGGTGGGAGACCTGTGTCGGGACGTTCGGGAATGGGGTGAATTTCCGGGGGTTCGCGGACGTGCCGGGGGATGACTTCCTGACGGCCTATCCGGCGGGAGGCGCGCGGAACGACGGCGGGAGCCGGCGGTGAGGGGGGCGACGACGGTGATTTCTCCCTCCCTCTGCGGGGGAGGGGCGTCAGCGCGCAGCGATGACGGGGTGGGGGCGGCAGGGGCAGCGGGCGCGGGTCGCCTGGCCCTTCCCACCCGGTCTCGCCTCCGGCTCGCCCCCCCTCCCCCGCAGGGGGAGGGAGAGGCGCGTGCGGCGGCGGTGGTTGTTGCGCGGGCCTGGCTGGGGACGCCGTATCGGCATCAGGCCAGCATGAAGGGCGTGGGGGCGGACTGTCTGGGGCTGGTGCGCGGGGTGTGGCGCGAAGTGGTGGGCGAGGAGCCGGAGGGGCTGCCCGCCTATTCGCCGGACTGGGCCGAGACCGGCGGGCGCGAGACCCTGCTGGAGGCGGCGGGGCGGTGGCTGAAGCCGGTTCCGGTCGAGGCGATGCGGGCGGGGGACGTGCTGTTGTTCCGGATGTCGGCGGGGGCGGCGGTGAAACACTGCGCCATCCTGAGCGACTGCGGCGGGCCGGAGCCGAGGATGGTCCACGCCTATTGGGGACGGGCGGTGGTGGAGAGCTGGATGGGGATGTGGTGGCGTAGGCGTTTGGCGGCGGTGTTCCGGTTTCCGGATTGAATATCTCCCTCCCCGACCGGGGAGGGCAGGCGAGCCGTAGGCGAGACCGGGTGGGGCGGGCAAGGCGATACACGCTCGGTCCGTGCGGCCTTGCCGGGCCGCCCCCACCCGGCCGCTGCGCGGCCCCCCTCCCCCGCGGGGGAGGGAGACGATTTGAGGAGGCGTAGATGGCGCAAGTCGTACTGAGCGCGGTGGGGCAGTCGGTCGGGGGGCCGGTCGGGCGGGTGATCGGGGCGACGATCGGGCGGGCGATCGACAATCGGGTGGTCGGGTCGCTGTCGCCGGCGCGGCAGGTCGGGCCGAGGCTGGAGACCCTGAAGGTGCAGGGGACGGCGGAAGGGGCGCCGATGGCCTGTGTGTTCGGGCGGGCGCGGGTGACGGGGCAGGTGATCTGGGCGGCGCGGTTCCTGGAGGACAAGGCCAAGGGACGGGCGGGCAAGGGCGGGCCGAAGACGGTCGACTATGTCTATTCGCTGAGCTTCGCCGTGGCCCTGTGCGAGGGGGAGATCGACGGGATCGGCCGGGTCTGGGCCGACGGGCGGTTGATGGACCTGAACGGCGTGGCGATGCGGGTGTATCGCGGGGGCGAGGACCAGACGCCCGATCCGCTGATCGAGGCGGTCGAAGGGGCGGCGCCCGCCTATCGGGGCACGGCCTATGTGGTGTTCGAGGACCTGCCGTTGGGGCCGTTCGGGGACCGGGTTCCGCAGTTGAGTTTCGAGGTGTTCCGGCGACCGCGCGGGGAACGGGCGCGGCTGGAGGATATGCTGGAGGGGGTGTGTCTGATCCCCGGCGCGGGGGAGTTCGCCCTGGCGACCGAGGCGGTGATGCGGCGCGAGGGGTTGACGCGGACGGCGGCGGAGAATGTCCACAACGGCGAGGGCCGGGCGGACCTGGTCGTGTCGCTGGACCAGCTGCAGGCGCAGCTGCCGAATCTGAAACGGGTCAGTCTGGTGACAGGTTGGTTCGGGGATGATCTGCGGGCCGGGCGTTGCCGGGTGCGGCCGGGGGTGGAGCGGCGCGACAAGCCGACCGAACCGATGGACTGGTCGGTGGCGGGCGTGGAAAGGCATGAGGCGTACGAGGTCAGTCGGGCCCCTTCCGTCGGCTTCGCCGACACCTCCCCCAGCGGGGGAGGATCTGCCCCGGCCTATGGCGGGACGCCGTCGGACGAGAGCGTGCGGCAGGCGATCCGCGAGCTGAAGGCGCGGGGGCTGGAGGTGACGCTGTATCCGTTCGTCTTCATGGATTGCCCCGGCTATCCGTGGCGCGGACGGGTGGCGGGTGTGGACGGGGCGGGGGCGACGGCGGAGATCGCGGCCCTGTTCGGCGGGGCGGACGATTGGGGGCTGCGGCGGATGGCGCTGCACTATGCCCGGATCGCGGCCGAGGAAGGGGCGGACGGCCTGTTGATCGGGTCGGAGATGCGGGGCGTGACCTGGACGCGGGATGCGGCCGGGGCCTTTCCGGCGGTGGCGCAGTTCCGGGCGCTGGCGGCGGAGTGCCGGGCGGTGGTCGGGCCGGGGGTGAAGCTGTCCTATGCGGCCGACTGGAGCGAATATTTCGGGCGGCAGTCGGGCGGGGAGGTGGTGTTTCACCTGGACCCGCTGTGGGCCGATACGAATATCGATCATGTGTCGATCGACTGGTATCCGCCGTTGACCGACTGGCGCGAGGGCGACGGCGGGGTGGATTCCGCGGTGTTCGATGGGGCGGCGGACCCGGCCTATCTGGCGGCGGGCGTCGCGGGCGGCGAGGGGTTCGACTGGTTCTATGCAGGCGCGACCGACCGGGCGGCGCAGGCCAGGACGCCCATCGTCGATACGGCGCACGGCGAGGACTGGCTGTTCCGACCCAAGGACCTGAAGGGGTGGTGGTCGAACTTCCATCATGATCGGCCGGGCGGCGCGCGGTCGGCGACGCCGACGGCCTGGATTCCCGGCATGAAGCCGGTGCGGTTGTCGGAGTTCGGCTGTGCGGCGGTGGACCGGGGCGGCAATGCGCCGAACCTGTTTCAGGACCCCAAGAGCAGCGAGAGCCGTCTGCCGCCGGGATCGACCGGCGCGCGCGACGACGCGGTGCAGCGGGCGGCGCTGGAGGCGGTGCTGGGGCATTATGCGGCGGCGGAGAACAATCCGGTGTCGGCGGTCTATGGCGGGCGGATGCTGGCGGGGGCGGACGCCTGGTGCTGGGACGCGCGGCCCTATCCGGCCTTTCCGGCGCGGGGGGACGTCTGGGCGGATGCCGGGGCGTGGCGGGCCGGGCACTGGCTGAACGGACGGCTGGCGGGGGACGGGCGCGACCTGATCGCGGCGGTGCTGGCGTGGGGCGGTCTGGCGGCTGATGAAATGTCGGTGGAGGGCGTCGAGGGGGCGGCGGCCGGCTATGTGATCGACCGGCCGATGCGGACGCGCGATGCGCTGGAGCCGCTGCTGGCGGCGTTCGATGCGGTGGCGGCCGAGCGGGACGGGCGGGTGGCGGTGCTGGGGCGGACGGCGACCTGCGCCGATCTGGCGCGCAAGGCCCTGGCTCTGCCGGAACAGGGGGCGGCGGAGACGGCGACGCGCGCGCTGGAGCCGCGGCCCGGCGAGGCGAGGGTGCGGTTTATCGACGAGACGGCCGACTATCAGACCGGCGCGGTGGTCGTGCGGACGGACATCGGTGAGCCCGCGACCGGCGGCGGGGTGGATCTGGATCTGCCGCTGGCGTGTGGCGGCGGTCTGGCGCGGGCGGCGGCGGAGCGGGCCCTGGACGGGGCTGGGGCGGAGACGACGACCCTGGCGCTGGGGCCGCTGGAGGCCTTGCGGCTGGAGCCGGGAGATGTGGTGCGGCTGGAGGGCCGCGAGGGCGACTGGCGGGTGACGCGGACGACGGCGGACGAGACGCCGTCGGCGGTGCTGGAGCCGGTCGGGGTCCGGCGGACCTTTGAGGATCAGGCCGGCGGGCGCGGCGGCGAGGCGCCGGCCGTGGTCGGGGCGCCCTTCGTGCGGGTGATGGACCTGCCGCCCCTGATGGGGGGCGAGGACGACGGGCGGCCGGTCGTGGCGGCGGCGGCTGAGCCGTGGCGGCCGATGCGGCTGCACGCCGGGGTCGGGGCGGAGACTCTGACGGCGCGGGGCGACTTGGAGACGGCGGCGACGGTCGGGGTTCTGGTCCAGCCGCTGGGGCCGGGGGTTCGCCATCGCTGGGACGAGGTTCAGGCGCTGACGGTGCGGGTCGAGGGGGCGGCGCCGCAGAGCGCCTCGGCGCTGGCGGTGCTGGGCGGGGCCAACGCCCTGGCGGTCGAGACGGCGGCGGGGTGGGAGGTGGTGCAATATCGGTCGGCGACCCTGGTCGGGGCGGACACCTGGCGGCTGACGGGCCTGTTGCGCGGACAGCAGGGCACCGAGGTCGAGATGCAGGCCGGGGCGGCGGCGGGATCGGTGGCGGTGTTTCTGGACGAACGGCTGGCGCGGGCCGAAATCGGGCGCAATGAACGGGGTCTGCCGCTGATCTGTCGCGTCGGACCGGCGGGGGCGGCGCCGGGCGGGGCGGGGTTTCGCGAGGCCGGCTTCACCTTGCAGGGCCTGTACGCCCGGCCGTGGTCGCCGGCGGGGCTGATTGTGGAGGCCGGTGCGGAAGGATGGACGGTGCGGTGGACGCCGCGCGTGCGCCTGTATGGGGACGGATGGGACGGGGAGCCTGCGGGGGTGGATCCGATGCGGTTCCGGGTGCGGGTGACGGACGCCGAAGACGTGCGGCGAACGATGGAGGTCGAAGGGACGACGCTCCTGTATTCCGCAGCCGATATGGGGGCGGACTTTCCTGGGGGCGTGACGCCGACGGCGCGGATCGGCATTGCGCAGTGGGGCGAGGGGTTCGGCTGGGGCGTGGAGGCGGAAATCGGCCTGATCTGAGCAAATATGCCGGGTCCGGCCCTTTGCGGGGGCGGGAGCATGGCTTAACTGACGGCCTCTTGGTGTTTTCAGTTGGAGCGGCAACGCACGTGGCAGGCGATCCCTACAAGGAACTGGGCGTTTCGAAGGGCGCGAGCGCGGACGAGATCAAGAAGGCGTTCCGCAAGCTGGCCAAGGAGCTGCACCCCGACAAGAACCCCGGCGACAAGATCACCGAGGACAAGTTCAAGCGGGTGACGGCGGCCTTCGACATTCTGGGCGACGCCGAGAAACGCGCCAAGTTTGACGCTGGCCAGTTGGATAACGACGGCAACGAGCAATATCGCGGCTTCAGCGGCGGCGCGCGGCCGGGCGGGAGCCCGTTCGGCGGCGCGGGCGGCGGGTTCGGCGGCGGGCCGGGCGGCCGGGCCAATTTCGAAGGCGTCGATCTGGACGAACTGTTCGGCATGTTCGGGGGCGGCGGACGCCAGCGGGGCGCGCGGGACTTCACCGCGCGCGGCCAGGACGTCAAGGCGACGCTGGACATCAGTCTGGAAGACGCCATCGCCGGGGCGACCAAGCGAATCCAGTTCTCGGACGGCCGGACCCTGGATGTGACCATTCCCAAGGGGGCGGCGGACGGCCAGACCATTCGCCTGCGCGGACAGGGATCGCCCGGACGCGGGGCCGAGAACGGCGACGCCCTGATCGAGCTGAAGATCGAGCCGCATCCGATCTACAAGCGCGACGGGGCGGACCTGACCATGGACCTGCCGGTGTCGGTGCCCGATGCGGTGCTGGGCGCCAAGGTGCGGGTGCCGACGCCCGAGGGCGCGGTGCAGATGACGATTCCGGCCGGCTCCAACTCGGGCAAGCTGCTGCGGCTGAAAGGGCGCGGGGCCTTCGCCCAGGGGCGGCGCGGGGATCTGCTGGCGCGGCTGGTCGTGACCCTGCCGGACGAGCCAGACGCGGCCCTGACTAAATTCGCCGAAGACTGGCGCGCCAAGCGGCCGTATACGCCGGGGCGTTGAGCCGCGCCCAAGCCGCATGAAGCGCGGTCGCGCAAGGGGAGAGCCATGATCGCAAAGCCTGATGTGAAGCCGGCGCGGCCGTGGTTTTCGGCCGGGCCGACGGCCAAACGGCCCGGCTATAGTCTGGCGGGCCTGCCGCAGGACCTGTTGGGGCGGGGCATTCGCGCGCCGGAGGTGGTGGAGCGGTTCGCCCATGGCCTGCGGCTGACGCGGGCGGTGCTGGAAGTCCCGGAGAGCCATGTGCTGGTCTATACGCCCGGGTCCGACACCGGGGCGGTCGAGGCGGCCCTGTGGGGCATGCTGGGGGCGCGGCCGGTGCAGGTGGTGGCGTTCGAGAATTTCGGCCTGACCTGGCTGGCGGACGTGAAGGACCATCTGGGGCTGGAGCCGGAGGCGCTGACGGCGCCCTGGGGCGAACTGCCGGACCTGAGCCAGGCCGACTGGTCCAAGGACGTGGTGTTTCCGTGGAACGGCACGACCTCGGGCGTGCGGGTGCCGGACGCCGACTGGATCGCCGACGACCGGGAGGGGCTGGCCATCTGCGACGCCACCTCGGCCGCCTTCGCCATGGCCTTGCCGTGGGAGAAGCTGGATGTCGTGACCTTCAGCTTCCAGAAGGCGCTGGGCGGAGAGGCGGGCATCGGCGTGATGGCCCTGTCGCCGCGCGCGGTGGCGCGGCTGGACACGTACCGGCCGGATCGGGCTATTCCCAAACTGCTGCGGCTGACGGACGGCAAGGGGTTCGACCGGGCCCTGGGGCAGGGGGTGGCGATCAACACCTTCTCGATCCTGACCATCGAGGACTGGATCGACGCCCTGGAGTGGGCGCAGGGGATCGGGGGCTTGAGCGAATTGATCCGGCGAACGGACGCGAACTACGCCGCCCTGGCCGAATGGGTGGCGCGGACCGACTGGATCGATTTCCTGCCTGAACGGCCCGAGATCCGCTCAACCACCTCGGTCTGTCTGAAGTTCACCGACCCACGCATAGCCGTTCTGGACGCCAAGGCGCAGAAGGCCTTCGTCATGCGGTTCAAGGCCCTGCTGGAAGGCGAGGCGGCCGTGTTCGACATGGAGCCCCACCGCAACGCGCCGCCGGGACTGAGGCTGTGGTGCGGCTGCACGGTCGAGGTCGCGGATGTGGTCACGGCGACGCCGTGGCTGGAGTGGGCGTTCGAGGCGGCGGTGGGGGAACTGTCGTAAAATACGACGGTTCGGGACGACATCGGATGATTCCCTCGCTATAGGCTGCGCCCGCATTCAGATCGTCGCGATGAGGCGGCGCCAGCTGGTTTTGACGCGGTCTCCGAGGAGAACGCTAAGGCGGAGTACGGACTTTGGCGAACGTAGCGGTGGTCGGCGCCCAGTGGGGCGACGAGGGCAAGGGCAAGATCGTGGACTGGCTGTCCAACCGCGCCGACATGGTCGTGCGGTTCCAGGGCGGTCACAATGCGGGCCATACGCTGGTCGTGGACGGCAAGGTCTACAAGCTGGCTCTGCTGCCCAGCGGCGTGGTGCAGGGCAAGCCGTCGATCATCGGCAACGGCGTGGTCGTGGATCCCTGGCACCTGGTGGGCGAGATCGAGAAGATCGAGGCCCAGGGCGTGGCCATCAGCCCCGATATCCTGACCATCGCCGACAACGCCTGTCTTATCCTGCCCATCCATCCGGCCCTGGACGTGGCGCGCGAGGCGGCGGCCAGTGCGCCGGGGGCCAAGATCGGCACGACCGGGCGCGGCATCGGCCCAGCCTATGAGGACAAGGTCGGTCGGCGCGCCATCCGGGTGTGCGACCTGGCCAATGAAGACGACCTGAAGGTCAAGATCGAGCGTCTGCGCTCGCACCATGACCCGCTGCGGGCGGGCCTGGGGCTGGAGCCGATCGACCCGGAGGCGCTGCTGGCGTCGCTGCTGGAGATCGCGCCCAAGATCCTGCCCTATGTGAAGCCGGCCTGGCGCGTGCTGGACCAGGCGCAGAAGGACGGCAAGCGGGTGCTGTTCGAAGGCGCGCAGGGCGCCTTCCTGGACGTCGATCACGGCACCTACCCTTACGTGACCAGCTCCAACACCGTGGCCGGACAGGCGGCGGCGGGGTCGGGCGTCGGGCCGCGCGGCGTCGGCTATGTGCTGGGCATCGTGAAGGCCTATACGACCCGCGTCGGCGAAGGCCCGTTCGCCTGCGAGCTGGATGACGAGGTCGGACAGCATCTCGCGACTGTCGGCCGCGAGGTCGGGGTGAATACGGGCCGGGCGCGGCGCTGCGGCTGGTTCGACGCCGTGCTGGTGCGCCAGTCGGTGGCGATCAACGGCATCGACGGCATCGCCCTGACCAAGCTGGACGTGCTGGACGGGTTGAAGACGCTGAAGATCTGCGTCGGCTACAAGGTCGATGGCGAAGTTCTGGATTATCTGCCGTCCAGCCTGAAGGCCCAGGCCGCCGCCGAGCCGGTGTTCGAGGAACTGGAAGGCTGGAGCGAAAGCACCGCCGGGGTCCGCAGCTTCAAGGACATCAACGCCAACGCCATCAAATATGTGCGTCGGATCGAGGAACTGATCGGCGCGCCGGTGGCCCTGCTGTCGACCAGCCCGGAACGGGACGACACAATCCTGATGCGAGATCCCTTCCAGGGCTGAGGGCAAACGACCCCCGATTCAACGGGCCTTAACCAGCAACCGGTAAGCCTGCGGGTGAAACCGGAGCAGAAGCCTTGTTCACCGCCGACGCCAGAACCCTGAGCCGTCTCGAACCCGCTGTGCGGCGGATCGTGATCGTCGAACCGAACGCGGCGTCGGCGCGGTTGCTGTCCGACATCATGAAGGGGTTGGGCGCGCGCGAGGTCTATACCGAGAGCGATGAAGAACGGGCGTTGGAGCTGCTGCGCGACGTCGAGCCGGGCGTCATCTTCACCGAACGTTCGGGCGAGGCCTTGAATGGGGAAACCCTGACGCGGCGCGTACGTCGGTCGTCGATGAGCTGCCGTATGGCGCCGGTCATCATGGTGACGGGCGAGGCGACCGCCGCCGCCATCAAGGGCGCGCGCGACGCCGGGGTGCATGAGTTTCTGCGCAAACCCTATACGACCGGCGACCTGTTCAAACGGGTCGAGAACGTCGCATTGAAGTCACGGCCCTGGGTCGAGGCGGTCGGCTATGTCGGGCCGGATCGGCGCCGGTTCAACTCGGGCGAATATTCAGGCGCACGCAAGCGCCGGGCCGACGGATCGACAGACGGGCCTGTCGACGTCAAGGATCAGGCGTTGCGCATCCTGGTGGCGGCGATGAGCCAGTTTGATCAGGACCCGGCTCAGGCCATGCGCGCCATTCGCCAACAGGCCCAGACGCTGAAGACCGTGGCGGTCAAGACCGGCGACGCCAAGCTGGCGATCGCGGCGGGCGGGCTGGAAGCCTTCATGGGCGCCGGCGCCGTCACAAAGGGCGGTCTGGCCCAGCCCATCGGGGCGATCATGGCCCTGGTTCAGCCGGCGCCGGCGCAGATGGCGCGAGCGTCCTGAGAAATCCTATCGCGCCCCCCGCCGCTTGAGCGGGAGGCGCGACAGCCGTGTGTCAGGCGTCGACCAGGTTCCGTTCCTCGGCGGCGGCGCGCATGGCTTTCTGCAGCTTCTCGAAAGCGCGGACCTCGATCTGACGGACGCGCTCGCGCGAGACGCCGTACTGGCCGGCCAGTTCTTCCAGAGTGACGGGATCGTCCTTGAGGCGGCGTTCCGTCAGAATGTGTTTCTCGCGGTCCGTCAGCTCTTCCATGGCCTCTTGCAGGAGGCTCATGCGGATGCCCTTTTCCTCGTCGTCGGCCAGCTGGGTCTCCTGGGAGACAGCCGTGTCGTCCGCCAGCCAGTCCTGCCATTCGCTTTCGCCGTCGGCGCGCAGCGGCGCGTTCAGCGAGGCGTCGCCGCCGAGGCGGCGGTTCATGTTGGTGACCTCTTCCTCGCTGACGCCCAGTTTGGTGGCGATGGCGGCGAGGTGTTCGGGGTGCAGGTCGCCTTCCTCGAAGGCCGAGATCTGGCTCTTGGCCTTGCGCAGGTTGAAGAACAGCTTCTTCTGGGCGGCGGTGGTGCCCATCTTCACCAGCGACCAGCTGCGCAGGATGTATTCCTGGATCGAGGCCCGGATCCACCACATGGCGTAGGTGGCCAGGCGGAAGCCCTTGTCGGGATCGAATTTCTTGACGGCCTGCATCAGGCCGACATTGCCCTCGGAAATCACTTCGCCGATCGGCAGGCCGTAGCCGCGATACCCCATGGCGATCTTGGCCACGAGACGAAGGTGCGAGGTCACGAGACGGTGGGCGGCTTCGGGATCCTGGTGTTCCGACCAACGCTTGGCGAGCATGAACTCCTCGTCCTTGGTCAGCATCGGGAATTTGCGGATTTCCGTCAGATAACGCGACAGGCCTTGTTCAGGCGACATCACCGCGAGCGTACTATTGGCAGCCATATGGTCCCTCCGACCGTCAAAACGAGCGGGCGCTTCGACACCGGCCACCCATGTGCGCCGACGTCTCACCCCTCAACCGATGAAGTAGCGATGGGTTGCCGCCGTTTTTAGGGGCGGGCGGTCACACGAAAGCGTGACCGTGGCCCGGGCGCCACTCGTGCCGGCCAGAGCTCGATATAGAAACGTGTCAGTTGCTATTCAAGACGCTCCTGCGGGGCGGCGTCACGTCCCATTCAAAGTCACGGTCTGTTGCCGGCGAAGCTGGTCGGCGGCGAGCGCGCGCTCTTCCGGCGTCAGATCTGCAGGCCGGCAACGCCGGACAGGGAAGCGCGATCCAAGGACGGTCTCGTTCCGGCAGACCAGAGGTCGTCCGGCGCGACGTTCCTCCGCCTTCGTTCCGTTCGTGCGGGCGGCGGTCGTGGTGGCTTGGTCAGCTTCCTGCGCCATGGCTTCGCCAGCTTCCTGAATCGAAACAGGCGCCGATCCGGTGGGAAGCGGCAGAGTCGTAGCTTGACCGGAGAGCGCGAGGAGGGAAGCGAGAATAATCATGTGTGAAATCCCCTTGTATACTTACGGTATGTCGGAATGGCCCGATTTGACAACCCATGGACGCAGGAAGAGGCTTTGGCCTCATCAAATTCCGAGCAAGCCTCGATAGGTTGGATGGACGACGTCCGCGTATTCGGGATGCTTCTGAAGATAGGCGGAGAAGAAGGGGCAGACCGGCAGGATCAGCAGGTCGCGGGCCCTGGCGTCGGCGAGGACGTGCTTCGCCAGGCGGCTGGCGATGCCCTGGCCCTCAAGACATTCTGGGACCAGGGTCTCCGTGATCATCAGGTTCGGCGGAGACAGGTTGTAGGTGACGACCGCCAACTCGCCATCGACGGGCAGTTCGTAACGGTTGAGCTCGGCGTTGTCGCGGATGTCCGGGTCGAGCATGGGGGCCTCAGAGGTCGGAGAGCAGGGCTTCGAGCCGCGCCATGTCGGCGGGCGGCGGGGTCTCGAAGCGGAGGGTTTCGCCGGTGACCGGATGAACGAAGCCCAGGACAGCCGCGTGCAGGGCCTGGCGGGCCAGGCCGGCGTCGGCGACCGCAGCCCGGACGGCGGCGGCGGGGCTGCCCGAGCCATAGGTCGCGTCTCCAAGTATGGGCGAACCCTTGGACGATAGGTGAACGCGGATCTGGTGCGTGCGGCCGGTGTGCAGGGTGCAGGCGACGCGGGCGGCGAGGGGCGCGCCGCTCGCTTTGGCCGGTTCGCCGAAAGTCGCCTGGACGACATAGTCGGTGATCGCCTCGCGTCCTCCAGCTTTCAGCACGGCCATCTTCTTGCGGTCGCCGGTCGAGCGTCCGATGCGGGTTTCGATCCGGCCTCTGGACGGAGACGGGGCGCCGCGCGTCAGGGCGATATAGGTGCGTTCGATGTCGTGGGTCGCGAACAGGGCGGACAGGCCCTGATGGGCGCGGTCGGTCTTGGCGGCGACCATGACGCCGGACGTGTCCTTGTCCAGGCGATGGACGATGCCGGGGCGGGCGACGCCGCCGATGCCCGACAGGCTGTCGCCGCAGTGGGCCAAGAGGGCGTTGACCAGGGTGCCTGTCTCGCAGCCCGGCGCCGGGTGGGCGGCCATGCCGGCGGGCTTGTCGATGACGATCAGATCCGTGTCCTCGTAGAGGACGGTCAGGGGGATGGCTTCGGGCTGAGGCGTGGCCGGGGCCACGGGCGGCAGGGCGACGACATAGAGACCGGGTTGGGCCTTGGCGGAGCCGGCGGTCAGGACCAGGCCGTCGCGACGGACGGCGCCTTCCGCGAGCAGGGCCTGGAGACGGGCGCGGGACAGCGTTGGGAAGACGTCTGCCAACGCCTTGTCCAGCCGAACCCCGGGCGCGTTGAGGCGGGCTTCCAGCACCTCCGTGGAGGCGGGAGGCGGGGGCAGGTCTTCTTCGTCGATCAGATCAGGGTCGGACACCGGGGCTCCCTAGCACGGCGCGCGGCTTGCGCGAGGCCCCGTCGTCGGTCGATAGTGAAGCTTGGGGGCGTAGGGGAATCCGATGAAGCGTTTTCTGATCACGGGCGGCGGGATCGCCGCAGCGGCGCTGCTGGGCAGTTGCTCGACCATGAGCAAGGACGAATGTCTGGCGGGCGCCTGGAGTGAAAAGGGCTATGCCGACGGGGCGGCAGGCTATCCGATGAGCCGGCTGGACGATCATGCCGAGGCCTGCGAAAAATATCAGGTGGGGCCCAATCCGGCGGCCTATGGATCGGCGCGCGAGGACGGGCTCAGGACCTATTGCACCTTCCAGCGGGGCTGGACCGAGGGGCGGGCGGGCAACACCTATTACGGCGTCTGCCGACCCGAGGAGGAGGCGGAGTTTCTGCCTGCCTACAATGACGGGCGCAGGCTGCACGAGGTCGAGGCGGCGGTTGCAAGCGCCGAAAGCGCGCTGAGCAGCGCCGAGGCTCGCATCGAGGACCGGGAGGACAAGCTGGACGCCAAGCAGCGCGAACTCCGGTCGGACGGCCTGACGGATGACGAGAAACAGCGAATTCGCGACCGGATCGACGAGGTGCGCGGGGAAATCCGCAGCGCGCGCCGCAACGCCCGTGAGGCGCGCGACGCGCTGGATCGCGCAGAGTGGGACCTGCGCCAGGTGCGCGGCGAACTGAGCGGCCGCTACCCGGTCTTCTGATCGATCAGGCGGCCTTGACGGCGGCGCCGCGGAAGGACGGGTCCAGGTCGCCCGAGGCATAGCGCGTAGCCATCTGAGCAGTCGACAGCGGGCGGATGCGCGATGCCTGACCTTCGCAGCCGAACTGCTGATACCGCTCCATGCAGAGCTTCTTCATCGCGGCCTTGGCGGGCTTCAGATAGGCGCGCGGATCGAACTCCCGCGGGTTTTCCATCAGAGCCTTACGGATGGCGCCGGTGATGGCCATGCGGTTGTCCGTGTCGATATTGACCTTGCGCACGCCGTGCTTGATGCCGCGCTGGATCTCCTCGACCGGCACGCCCCAGGTCTGGGGCATTTCGCCGCCGTACTGGTTGATGATGTCCTGCAGATCCTGCGGCACGGAAGAACTGCCGTGCATCACCAGGTGGGTGTTGGGCAGGCGGCGGTGGATGTCCTCGATCACATTCATGGCCAGGATGTCGCCGTCCGGCTTCTTGCTGAACTTATAGGCGCCGTGGCTGGTGCCCATGGCGATGGCCAGGGCGTCGACCTTGGTCGCGGCGACGAAGTCGACGGCCTGATCCGGGTCGGTCAGCAGTTGCGAATGATCGAGCTTGCCCTCGAAGCCGTGGCCGTCTTCCGCCTCGCCCATGCCAGTCTCCAGCGATCCCAGCACGCCCAGCTCTCCCTCGACCGAGACGCCGCAGGCGTGGGCCATTTCGGTGACGCGGCGGGTGACCTCGACATTGTATTCGTAGGAGGCGGGGGTCTTGGCGTCCTCTTCCAGCGAGCCGTCCATCATCACCGAGGTGAAGCCGTACTGGATGGCGGTGGCGCAGGTTGCCGGGCCGTTGCCGTGGTCCTGGTGCATGCAGACCGGGATATCGGGATAGAGTTCGGCCAGGGCGTCGATCAGCTTGGCCAGAACCACGTCGTTGGCGTAGTTGCGGGCGCCGCGCGAGGCCTGGATGATGACCGGGGCGTTGACCTCGTGGGCCGCCTCCATGATCGCCAGACCCTGCTCCATATTGTTGATGTTGTAGGCGGGCAGGCCGTAGTCGTTCTCTGCCGCGTGGTCGAGCAGCTGTCGCAGCGTGATGCGCGCCATGGATAGTCTCCTGAGCCGAATAGTCTTTTTTGATTGGGCAAGAGACTAGCGGCGAGGCGTGACGAAGTCACGCCGCGTTACAGCCGTTTCAGCGCGAATTCGGAAGGCCGGGATGCAGGCGTGATCCGCCTGCACCGCCGCCGATCAGACGCGCAGGGCTTCGACGCCGGGCAGGGGCTTGCCCTCCATCCATTCCAGGAAGGCGCCGCCGGCGGTGGAGACGAAGGTCATGTCGTCCGATACGCCGGCGTGGTTCAGGGCTGCGACCGTGTCGCCGCCGCCGCCGACCGCGACCAGAAGCCCGGCCTTGGCCAGGGCCGCCGCATGACGGGCGACGGTCACGGTGGCGGCGTCGAAGGGCGGCACCTCGAACACGCCCAGAGGGCCGTTCCAGATCAGGGTCTTCGAAGCGGTCAGGGCCTCCAGCAGCCGCGCGACCGTGGCGGGGCCGGCGTCGAGGATCTTGTCATCGGGCGACAGAGCGGCGCCGGCGACGACGGGGCGTGACGTGGCGCCGGGCTTGACCTCGGTCGCGACCACGAAATCGACGGGTAGCAGCAGTTTGCAGCCCTTCGCCTCGGCCTCGGCCGTGATCTCGCGCGCCGTGTCGGCCATGTCGCGTTCAGCCAGCGAGCCGCCGATGTCGATGCCCTGGGCGAACAGGAAGGTGTTGGCCATGCCGCCGCCGATGGCCAGCCGGTCCAGCTTGCCGACGAGGTTCTTCAGCAGGTCCAGCTTGGTCGAGACCTTGGCCCCGCCGACGATGCCCAGGACCGGCTTCTGCGGATTGCCCAAGGCGGCGTCCAAAGCGTCCAATTCGCGGCGCATGGATTCGCCGGCGTAGGCGGGCAGGTGGTGCGCGATGCCTTCTGTCGAGGCGTGGGCGCGGTGGGCGGCCGAGAAGGCGTCGTTGACATAGAGGTCGCCCAGGTCCGCCAGCTTCTGGGCGAAGACCGGATCATTGGCCTCTTCCGCCGCGTGGAAGCGGACGTTCTCCAGCAGGACCACGCCGCCGGCGTCCAGGTCGCGGATGGCGTCCACGGCGTCCGGGCCTATGCAGTCGTCGGCGAAGCGGACAGGGGCGCCGAGCAGGTTCTCCAGATCGTCCACGACCGGCTTCAGGCTCATCGACGGGACGCGCTGGCCCTTGGGACGGTCGAAATGGGCCAGCAGCGCGACCTTGGCGCCGGCGTCGCGCAAGCGCTGGATCGTCGGCAGGGCGACCCGCAGCCGGGTGTCGTCCGTGACCTTGCCGTCCTCCATCGGGACGTTGAAGTCCACGCGGACCAGGGCCGTCTTGCCGGCGAGGTCTTTGGCGTCGTCGAGGGTGCGGAAGGTCATGGCTATTGTGTCAGGTCCAGATTTCAAGTGGGCGCGATCAGGTTACGCGCTCCCAAGAGGGCTATAAAAATCAGTGCATTGATGATGGCTTGCCAGAGAACGAAGTTAAGGCTCGGTCCCATTACGCTATCGACGAAGCGGCGCTCTGCTTCTTCGTCCGCTAATCCCATTTCCTTCATCCGGTTTAGGACGCGCCCGTTGCCGGAGAAGGCGATGAAGAGTGCGACGACGGGCGGGACAAAGAGCCAAAGCCACCAACCGAGCCAGCCTGTGATGGCTGACACGATCCATTCGGCAAAAAGCACCAGTCCCGCCATCAGAGCCCCCGCTCTTAGATTTTTACAGGAACTTCGCCATCACCAGGGCGGTGTCCGCCATGCGGGTCGCGAAGCCCCATTCGTTGTCGTACCAGCTGAGCACGCGGGCCAGCTTGCCGTCGACGACCTGGGTCTGCGGCAGGGCGGCGGTGGACGAGGCGGCGATGTGGTTCAGGTCGCTGGAGACCAGCGGATCGGTCGTCGTGAACAGGACGCCCTTCATCGGGCCGTCGGCGGCGGCCTGAAGCGCGGCGTTGATCTCGTCGGCCGAGGTGTCGCGACCGGAGACGACCTTCAGATCGACGACCGAGACGTTCGGGGTGGGGACGCGGATGGACGAGCCGTCCAGCTTGCCCTTCAGTTCCGGCAGAACCAGACCCAGGGCCTTGGCGGCGCCGGTCGAGGTCGGGATCATCGACAGGGCGGCGGCGCGGGCGCGGTACAGGTCCTTGTGCATCGTATCCAGCGTCGGCTGGTCGCCGGTGTAGGAGTGGATGGTGGTCATGTAGCCGCGCTCGATGCCGAACAGGTCGTTCAGCACCTTGGCGACGGGGGCCAGGGCGTTGGTGGTGCACGAGCCGTTCGACACGACGATGTCGTCGGCGGTCAGGGTGTCGTGGTTGACCTTGAAGACGATGGTCTTGTCGGCGCCCTCGGCGGGGGCCGAGACCAGCACACGCTTGGCGCCGGCCTTCAGGTGGGCGCTGGCCTTGTCCTTGGCGGTGAAGATGCCGGTGCATTCGAAGGCGATGTCCACCTTCAGTTCGGCGTGCGGCAGGTTTGCCGGGTCGCGCTCGGCCGTGACCTTGATCTTGCCCGTGCCGACGTCGATCCAGTCTTCGCCCGAGGTCACCGTGCCGGGGAAGCGACCGTGCACCGAGTCATAGCGGAACAGGTGGGCGTTGGTCTCGACCGGACCCAGATCGTTGATCGCCACCACTTCGATGTCCGTGCGGCCGTGCTCGATGATCGAGCGAAGGACGAGACGGCCGATGCGGCCGAAACCATTGATGGCGACGCGAACGGTCATGGGGAGGCTCCTCTGAACGATTATGTTGTTGGCGTCTCAATGGAACTGTCGCGCCCCGGTTTCAACCCCGCCGCCGCGCCTTAGCCCTAACATGGCGTGAGCAAGCGTTACGGTTTGGGTTGGCGGGACCGTGTCAGGCAAGAAACACCCCTGTCGGGGCGGTTTCGTCCTTGGTGAGCAAAATTTTTGCGACAGGGGTTGTGCGACTCCGGCCGGTATGGTTTCTTGGCGTCAGAACAGGGAGCCCCCGTGGCCACGATGACGCGCGACATGATGAAGGGATGCACCGCTCAGGCGGCAGCGACCGTTCGCGCGCCGATCGGTCTGGAAAGCCCTGTATTCCTCATTCTCCTCGTACTTCTCGGCCTGCTTACGCAAGCGGCGTGGATGCACGCGACCTGACCTAGACACACTCAGGATCGCCTCGCACCACCCCGCTCCCGAAAGGAAGCGGGGTTTTTCGTGCTTGGCGGTTCAAAAAGAACCGGACCGATGACGCAAGATTCTACCTCAGAGCCCAACAAGCCCAATGCGCGCAGCGCGGCGGTGACGCATGGCCCGAACCGGGCCGCCGCCCGCTCGTATCTGCGCGCCGCCGGCATGCAGGACGCCGACTTCGACAAGCCGATGATCGGCATCGTCAACACCTGGTCGACGGTCACGCCGTGCAACATGCACCTGGACCGCCTGGCCAAGGATGTGCGCGCCGGCATCATCGCGGCAGGCGGCTGGCCGGTCGATTTCAACACCATCGTCGTCACCGACGGCATCTCGATGGGCACGGCGGGCATGAAGGCCTCGCTGATCAGCCGCGAGGTCGTCGCTGACTCCATCGAGCTGGCCATCGAGGGCCATCAACTGGACGGCGTGGTCTGCATCGTCGGCTGCGACAAGACCATTCCCGCGGCGGCCATGGCTCTGGCCCGGATGGATATCCCCGGCCTGGTCTATTACGGCGGCACGATCATGCCCGGCGTGATCGGGGCCAGGGAGGTCTCGGTCCAGGAGGTGTTCGAGGCCATCGGCGCCCATTCGGCCGGGACGCTGGACGACGCGGGGCTGAAGGCGGTCGAGAGCGCAGTCTGCCCCGGCGCCGGCGCCTGCGGCGGCCAGTTCACGGCCAACACAATGGCCATGGCCCTGTCGGTCATGGGCATCTCGCCCATGGGCGCCAATGACGTGCCGGCGGTCGATCCGGGCAAGGCGGCCCAGGGCGAGCGCTGCGGTCGCCTGATCGTCGAGCGGGTGTTCGCCGGCGACACCGCCCGCAAATACATCACCCGCGCCAGCCTGAAGAACGCCGCCGTCGCCGTTTCCGCCTCGGGCGGTTCGACCAACGCCGTCATGCACCTGACGGCCATCGCGGCGGAGGCCGGCGTCGATTTCGGCGTCGAGGACTGCCACCAGGCCTGTGTCGAGGCGCCGGTCATCTGCGACCTGAAGCCGGGCGGCCGCTTCCTGGCCTCGCACCTGTTCGCCGCCGGCGGCACCCGTCTGGTCACGCAGCGCATGGCCGAGGCCGGCAAGATCGTGAACACCCCGACCGTCAGCGGCCGCAGCCTGTTCGCCGAAGCCGCAGAGGCCGAGGAGACCCCCGGCCAGGTGGTGGTGACGACCTTCGACGCGCCGGTCATGGAGCGCGGCAGCTTCGCCGTCATCTATGGCGACGTCGCCCCGGAAGGCGCGGTCATCAAGCTGACGGGCCACAAGGTCGACAGGTTCGAAGGTCCGGCCTGCGTCTTCGACAGCGAGGAAGACGCCTTCCACGCCGTCCAGGACGGTTCGGTCGGCGAGGGCGACGTCATCATCATCCGCTACGAAGGGCCCAAGGGCGGTCCGGGCATGCGCGAGATGCTGCAGGTCACCGCCGCCCTGAAGGGCCGCAAGATCGACAATGTCGCCCTGCTGACCGACGGCCGCTTCTCGGGCGCCAGCTACGGCTTCGTCGCCGGCCACGTCTCGCCGGAAGCCGCCGTCGGCGGCCCGATCGCTCTCATTCGCGATGGTGACCGCATCACCATCGACGTCACCAACCGCCGCATCGACGTCGACGTCGATCTGGCGACGCGCCGGGCGGGCTTTACGCCCCACGTGGTCCGTCCGGCGCGAGGTGTCTTCGCCAAATACCGCGCCTCGGTCGCCTCGGCGGCCCAGGGCGCGGTCACCATTCCCAACCCGCCGCCGGCTCAAGTTCCGGCGTCTCACAAATCCGCTGCTGCTCAGGACGCCTGATCCACCATGGCCATCACCATCTACACCAACGAAGACATCAAGCCGGGCGCCATCGCCGGCCAGCGCATCGCCATCATCGGCTATGGCTCGCAGGGTCGCGCCCATGCGCAGAACCTGAAGGACAGCGGCCATGACGTGGTCGCCGGCGTCCGCCACGGCGGCACGGGCTGGAAACACGCCACCGAGGACGGCGTCCCGACCGCCGAGCCGGCCGAGGCCGTCAAGGGCGCCGACATCATCGCCATCCTGACCCCCGACATGGTCCAGGGCGACGTCTATCGCGACATCATCGAGCCGAACGCCAAGGAAGGCTCGGCCCTGCTGTTCGCTCACGGCTTCTCGATCATCTACGAGCGCATCACCCCGCGCGCCGACATGGACGTGATCCTGGTTGCGCCCAAGGGACCCGGCGATCTGGTCCGTCGCGAGTTCCAGCGCGGCCGCGGCGTGCCCAGCCTGTTCGCCATCGAGAAGGACGTGACCGGCAAGGCCCGCGACCGGGCCATGGGCTACGCCAAGGGCAATGGCGGCGCGACCGGCGGCCTGCTGGAAACCACCTTCCGCGAAGAGACCGAGACCGATCTGTTCGGCGAACAGGCCGTCCTGTGCGGCGGCGCCAAGGAACTGGTCATGCAGGGGTTCAACACCCTGGTCGAGGCCGGCTACCAGCCCGAGATCGCCTATTTCGAATGCCTGCACGAGCTGAAGCTGATCGTGGACCTGTTCTACGAAGGCGGCATCTCGAAGATGCACCACTTCATCTCCGAGACGGCCAAATACGGCGCCGTCGCCAGCGGCCCGCGCGTCGTCAACGAAGAGACCAAGGCCCGCATGAAGACCATCCTGGAAGAGATCCAGGACGGCACCTTCGCGCGCAACTGGATCGCCGAGAACGAGGCCGGCAAGCCGCAGTACGAAGCCTGGCTGAAGGCGGACCGCGAAAGCCAGATCGAACAGGTCGGCGCCCGTCTGCGCGAGCGCATGGCCTGGCTGAACACCCCCAAGTCCGAAGCGGCCTGAGCCGTAAGCGATAGACCGGATGACCCTGATGACCGCCGCCGCCTTCAAATCCTCAGCCGAGGCCGCCCCGCAATCGGGGGCGCGCCTGCTGGTCTCCACCCTGGAGCGGCTGGGCGTGGAGGTGGTGTTCGGTTATCCGGGCGGCGCCATCATGCCGGTCTATGACGCCCTGGCCGGATCCAGGCTGAAACACATCCTGGTCCGCCACGAGCAGGGCGCGGCCTTCGCCGCCGACGCCTATGCGAGGAAGAGCGGCAAGGTCGGGGTGTGCATGGCCACCTCCGGCCCGGGCGCCACCAATCTGATCACCGGCATCGCCAATGCGATGATGGATTCGGTGCCGATGGTCTGCATCACCGGCAATGTCGCTCAGGGGCTGATGGGCACAGACGCCTTTCAGGAGATCGACATCCTGGGCGTCACCCTGCCGATCGTGAAACACTCGATCCTGGTCCGCGACGCGGCCGAGGTTCCGGCCGCCATCGAGGAGGCCTTCCATATCGCCGCCTCGGGCCGTCCGGGACCGGTCCTGGTCGATCTGCCCAAGGACGTGCAGTTCGCCACGACCAGCGACGACTACGGCTTCCACATTCCCAACGAGACGCCGCGCATCGATCACGACGCCATCGCCGCCGCCGAGGCCGCAATCCGCGCCGCCAAGAAGCCGCTGGTCTATATCGGCGGCGGGGTGAAGATCGGCCGCGCGACCGAGGCCCTGCGCGCCTTCGTCGCCGCGACCGGCATTCCGCAGGTCTCGACCCTGAACGCCCTGGGCACCATCCCGACCGATGCGCCGGGCATGCTGGGCATGCTGGGCATGCACGGCGCCCGCGCCGCCAATCATGCGGTCCAGGACAGCGATCTGTTGATCGTCGTCGGCGCCCGGTTCGACGACCGCGCCACGGGCAAGCTGGCCGAGTTCGCGCCCAACGCCCGCATCGTCCATTTCGACATCGACGCCTCGGAAGTCGGCAAGCTGCGGGCGGCCAATGTCGCCGTCGTCGGCGAGCTGAAGGACGGGGTCGAGGCCCTGACGGCGCGCATGGCCGGCGGCCCGGCCCTGGACATCCAGCCGTGGGCCGTTGAATGCGCCCAGGCCGCCGCGACCCACGCCTATCGCTATGACGCGCCGGGCGAGGGGGTCTATGCCCCGGCCCTGCTGAAAGAGGTTTCGGAAGCGGCGGGGGATGATTTCGTCGCCGCCTGCGACGTGGGTCAGCACCAGATGTGGGCGGCCATGCACTGCCGTTTCTCCCGGCCCGAAGCCCACATCACCTCGGGCGGCCTGGGCGCCATGGGCTTCGGCCTGCCGGCCGGCATCGGCGCCAAGCTGGCCGATCCGTCCGCGACCGTCGTCACCATCGCCGGCGACGGCGGCTTCATGATGAACATCCAGGAGCTGGCGACGCTGAAGCGTTACGGCATCCCGCTGAAGATCGTGCTGATCGACAATTCCTCGCTGGGCCTGGTGCGCCAGTGGCAGGAGCTGTTCTTCGCCGAGAACTATTCCGAGATCGACCTGTCCGACAATCCGGACTTCGTGAAGGTGGCCGAGGCCTTTGGCATCGAGGCCTTCCGTATCGATCGCCGCGATCAGGTGTCCGACGGCATCCAGCGCCTGCTGGCCGCCGAAGGCCCCTGCCTGGCCCATGTGGTCATCGATCCCCGAGACAATGTCTGGCCGCTGGTTCCGCCGGGCAAGAGCAACGCCGAAATGATGGAGGGCTCCTGAGATGAGCGACACGATCCACATCCAGATCGACCGTGCAGACGGTTCGCTTCAGCGTCTCATCGGCCTTGTGGAGCGCCGGGGCTTCCACATCGACGGCATGAACATGGCCGACGTTCCAGGTTCGGGGGGAGCCTTCCGCCACATCGCCCTGACCGTGCGCGGCCGCGACGCCGGTCGGTGCATGGAGAATCTGGGCCGCCAGATCGACCGCCTGTTCGGCGTGCGCCGCATCGGCAACGACATTATTCAATCCGAGGCCGCGTAATGACCGCCGAAAAAGTACGAGTATCCGGCGTATCCCGAACTGAGGAGATCGCCGCCGACCCCAACCGAGTCATCATCTTCGACACGACGATGCGGGACGGGGAACAGGCGCCCGGCTTCTCCATGAGCGCCCAAGCCAAGGTGAAGATGGCCCAGGTCCTGAAGGACCTGGGCGTCGACGTTATCGAGGCCGGCTTCGCCGCCGCCTCGCCGGGCGACGAAGACTGCATCCGGCGCGTGGCCGGCGAGATCGAGGGGCCCATCTTCTGCTCCCTGTCGCGCTCGAACGAAAAGGACATCGACGCCAGTTTCCGAGCCCTGGCTCCAGCGCCCAAGTCGCATCGTCGCTGCCACATCTTTTTGGCCACCAGCCCGATCCACCGGGCAGCCAAGCTGAAGATGTCCACCAACGAGGTGCTGTCGACGGCGGTGCGTTCGGTGGAATACGCCCGCAGCCTGTTCGACGACGTCGAGTTCTCGGCCGAGGACGCCTTCCGCACCGAGCCGGAGTTCCTGGCCGATGTGATGGAGGCCGCCGCCGACGCCGGCGCCCGGACCCTGAACGTGCCCGACACCGTCGGTTACGCCACCCCGGAAGAGGTGCGCGAGACCTTCCGCGCCCTGGCGGCGCGGATCCACAAGCGCCATCCGCACGTGATCTTCTCGGCCCACTGCCACGACGACCTGGGCATGGCGGTCGCCAACTCCCTGGCCGCCGTCGAGGGCGGTGCGCGTCAGGTCGAGGGCGCGATCAACGGCATCGGCGAACGGGCCGGCAACGCCTCGATCGAAGAGGTCGTCATGGCCCTGAAGGTCCGCGAGGACCGTTACGGCGTCACGACCGGCGCCGACAGTCGCCACCTGGTGCGCGCCTCCAAGATCCTGTGCGAAATCACCGAGACGGTCATCGCCCGCAACAAGTCGGTGGTCGGCATCAACGCCTTCGCCCACGAGGCGGGCATCCACCAGCACGGCATGCTGGCCGACAGCCGCACCTATGAGATCATGCGGCCCCAGGACGTGGGCTTCGAGGGCAGCTGGTTCGTGCTGGGCAAGCATTCGGGCCGTCACGCCATCGCCAAACGCGCCGAGACCATCGGCCGTCCCATTGAGGGCGAGCGTCTGGTCGCGGTGGTCGCCGGCTTCAAGCAGCGCGCCGACCAGATCGGCGAGATCAACGACGCGGAGCTGATCGCCATCATCGACGCCGTGGACGGCGTGTCGGAGACGGTGGCCCAGTATGCCTGATCCCAAAACCCTGTTCGACAAGGTCTGGGACGCCCACGTCGTGCGGAACGAGACGGTCGACACGCCCGGGGTTCTGTATATCGACCTGCACCTGGTCCATGAGGTCACCAGCCCTCAGGCCTTCAGCGAGATCGAGGCGCGCGGACTGAAGGTGCGCCGTCCCGACCGGACCTACGCCACCCTGGACCATTCGACCCCGACCCTGCCGGCGGGGCTGAACGGGCTGAAACCCTATGTCACCGCCCAGGCCGAGGCCCAGGTGCATCGGCTGGAGAAGAACTGCGCCGCTCATGGGGTGCCGCTGGCGGGCTGGGGCTCCGAAGACCGGGGCGTGGTCCATGTCATGGGGCCGGAGCTGGGCCTGACCCAGCCGGGCATGACCGTGGTCTGCGGCGACAGCCATACCGCCACACACGGCGCCTTCGGGGCTTTGGCCTTCGGCATCGGCACGTCCGAGGTCGGCCATGTGCTGGCGACCCAGTGCCTGTTGCAGCGCAAGGCCAAGGCCATGCGGGTGACGGTGACCGGCCAACTGCAGCCCGGCGTCTCGGGCAAGGATGTCGCCCTGGCCGTCATCGCCGCCATCGGCTTCGGCGGGGGCACCGGCTATGTCATTGAATACGCAGGCGAGGCGGTGCGGGCGCTGGACATGGAAGGGCGGATGACCCTGTGCAACATGTCCATCGAGGCCGGCGCCCGCGCGGGCATGATCGCCCCGGACCAGACCACCATCGACTGGCTGCGCGGCCGTAAACACGTCCCTGCGGACTATGAGGCGGCGACGGCCGAATGGCTGAAACTGTCCAGCGATCCGGGCGCGGTCTTCGACAAGGAAGTCGTCATCGACGGCGCCGCCATCCGTCCGATGGCGACCTGGGGCACGACGCCGGACGCCGGCGCGCCCATCGGCACGCCCGTGCCGCAACCCCAGTCAGACTCCGACCGCAAGGCCATCGCCTATATGGGCTTCACCGCCGGCGAGGCGACGACCAGCCAGCCGGTGGACGTGGTCTTCATCGGCTCCTGCACCAACGGCCGTCTGCCCGATCTGCGCGCCGCCGCCGAGGTGCTGCGCGGCCGCAAGGTCAAGCCCGGTCTGCGGATGCTGGTGGTGCCGGGTTCCGAGGCCGTGCGTCGCGACGCCGAGGCGGAAGGCCTGCACGAGGTCTTCATCGCCGCCGGGGCCGAATGGCGTATTCCGGGCTGTTCGATGTGTATCGCCATGAACGGTGATTTCGTCGCGCCGGGTCAGCTGGCCGTCTCGACCTCGAACCGCAATTTCGAAGGCCGCCAGGGCAAGGACGCCCGCACCATCCTGGCCAGTCCGGCGACGGCGGCGGCGACGGCTGTGGCCGGGGTGCTGACCGATCCCCGCGTCTATCTGAATGAGGTGGAGCATGTCTGAGCCCTTTCAGGTCCTGACCTCCCGCACGGTGACGCTCAGCCAGGCCAATATCGACACCGACCAGATCATCCCCGCGCGCTTCCTGACGACGACGTCGCGCGAGGGGCTGGGCAAGGCGGCCTTTTATGACTGGCGCTATGAGACGGACGGATCGGAGAAGCCCGAGGCCATCCTGAACCGCATCGATCCGGCCGAGCATCGCATCCTGCTGGCGGGCAAGAATTTCGCCTGCGGCTCGTCGCGCGAACACGCCCCCTGGGCCCTGTACGACTATGGGTTCCGCGCAGTGATCTCGACCGAAATCGCTGACATTTTTACATCTAACGCGTTGAAAAACGGCCTGCTGCCCATCGTCGTCAGCCAGGATGTCTGGGACGATCTGGCGTCCCAACCGGACCAGCCGGTCACGATTGACCTTCAGGCCAGCCAGATCCGGCGCGGCAATGCTCAGCCCGTGTCGTTTAAGGTCGAATCCTTCGCGCGCGAATGCCTGCTGAACGGGGTGGACACCCTGGGCTGGCTGCAATCAAACCTGCCTGAGATCGAAGCCTATGAGCGTTCGAGAGAGACCGTCTGATGCCCAACACCGCCCCCAAGACCTATAATATCGTCCTGTTGCCCGGCGACGGCGTCGGACCGGAAGTGACGCGCGCCGCGCGCGACGTCCTGGCGGTGATCGGCGACTTCTATGGCCACAGCTTCAACTTCTCCGAACATCTGATCGGCGGCGCCGCCATCGACGAGACGGGCGAGCCCCTGCCAGAGGCGACCCGCGCCGCCTGCGTCGCCGCCGACGCGGTTCTGCTGGGCGCTGTCGGCGGTCCCAAATGGGACGGCGGCAAGCGCCGGCCCGAGGAAGGCCTGTTGGCGATCCGCAAGGCCATGGGCCTGTTCGCCAATCTGCGGCCGTTGCAGGTGTCCCCGGTGATGGCGCACCGTTCGCCGCTGAAGAAGGAGATCGTCGAGGGCGTCGATCTGATCGTCTTCCGCGAACTGACCGGCGGCGTCTATTTCGGCGAGAAGACCCGCACCGCCGACCGCGCCACGGACCTGTGCGAATATACGGTGCCGGAGATCGAGCGCGTCACCCGCGCCGCCTTCCAGACCGCCCGCCAGCGGCGCGGCAAGGTGACCTCGGTCGACAAGGCCAATGTCATGGAGACCAGCCGCCTGTGGCGCGAGGTGGTGACCCGTATCCACGCCGAGGAATTCCCCGAGATCGCGCTGGAGCACGCCCTGGTCGATTCCATGGCCATGCACCTGATCCGCAAGCCGCGCGAATACGACGTCATCCTGACCGAGAACATGTTCGGCGACATCCTGTCGGACGAGATCTCGGTGCTGGGCGGTTCGATCGGTCTGCTGCCGTCGGCCTCGCTGGGGACCGAAGGGCCGGGCCTGTTCGAGCCGATCCACGGCTCGGCGCCGGACATCGCCGGACAGGATCTGGCCAACCCGGTCGGAACCATCCTGTCGGCGGCCCTGCTGCTGCGCCACAGTCTGAAGCTGGAGGACGAGGCCGATTCCATCGAGGCCGCCGTCGCCGCGGTCCTGGCGGCCGGCGCCGTCACCGCCGACCTGGGCGGCGCCCTGGGCACGCGCGCGGCGACCGAGGCCGTGATCGACGCCATCCGCGCCATCCACTGGGCGGCGGCGCATCGGGTGCAGATGCACTGGGCCTGACCTGATCGGGCTGCGAAATTCGTACCGCGAACATCGTTACAGAGAACAAGATTTTGATATTTTGGTCTCGCATGATGCAACGATCATGCGAGACTTAACTTTTGTTCAATGACCGTTGCAAGAAAGTTGCACCGTTTACGGTCAAGCCCCTTGCGTAAGACGCGATTGCAGTAAAACCTTCGCATCTGCGAGATTGCTAAGGGGGATTTTTGCTCATGTCGCGTGTCTGGAATCGACTTCCGGGAGCCGTCGCGCTCCTGTGTCTGACCATTGGTCTCTTCTATGCGGGCGGGGCCTTCGCCCAGACGCCCGAGGCGGCGCCGGCCCTGCTGGCGCACCAGTCGGTGCTGGAACTGGACGGCGCCGGCACGGCCTGGCTGGGCACCTCGACCGCTCTGGTCCTGTTGATGACCCTGCCGGGTCTGGCCCTGTTCTACGGCGGCATGGTGCGCCGCAAGAACGTCATCGCCACCATCACCCAGTCGGTCGGCGTCTTCGCCGTCGTCTCGCTGGTCTGGTTCATCGCCGGCTACAGCATCGCCTTCGGCGCCAACCCTGACGCCGCGCTTCAGCCCTATGTGGGCGGCCTGGACATGCTGTTCCTGAACGGCGTGACCCTGGGCACGGCGAACACCCTGCTGACCGGCATTCCCGAATATCTGTTCATCGCCTTCCAGATGACCTTCGCCATCATCACCCCGGCCCTGGTCACCGGCGCCTTCGCCGAACGGATGAAATATTCGGGTCTGCTGCTGTTCACGGCCCTGTGGTCGCTGCTGGTCTATTCGCCCATCTGCCACTGGGTCTGGGGCGGCGGCTTCCTGGGCGCCGCCGGCGTGCTGGACTTTGCCGGCGGCGCGGTCGTTCACGTCAACTCGGGCGTCGCCGGTCTGGTCTGCGCGATCTTCCTGGGTCGCCGCAAGGGCTATGGCGCCGAGCCGATCATCGCCCACAACCCGGTGCTGACCATGATCGGCGCCTCGCTGCTGCTGGTCGGCTGGATCGGCTTCAACGCCGGCTCGGCGGGCGCGGCGAACGAACTGATGGGCGTGGCCCTGCTGAACACCGTCCTGGCCGCCGCCGCCGCCGCCCTGACCTGGAAGATCATCGAACTGATCGAGAAGAAGAAGGTCTCGCTGATCGGCATGCTGTCGGGCGTGGTCGCCGGTCTGGTGGCCATCACCCCGGCCGCCGGTTTCGTCGATCCCAAGGGCGCGGTCATCATCGGCCTGATCGCCGGACCGGTCTGCTATATCTCGTCGGTCTGGATCAAGAAGCTGCTGCGCTACGACGACTCCCTGGACGCCTTCGGCATCCACGGCGCCGGCGGTCTGATCGGCGCCCTGCTGACCGGCGTGTTCGCGACCACCGCGATCAACAGCCTGTCGGAAGGCGCTACTGTCGGCGCCCAGGCCTTGGGCCTGGCCTGGACCATCGCCTACAGCGCGGTCGGCACCTTCGTCATCCTCATCATCTGCAAGTTCACCACGGGCCTGCGCGTGAGCGAGGCGGAAGAAGCCGCCGGTCTGGACACCTCGCTGCATGGCGAGAGCTTGGATCACTGACGAAATCGGGACGCGGCTCCGCCGGCCGCGTCCCGTCCGCCGGGCCTGTCCCGGCTCTATAGAAACAAATATAATCAAGGGGATATGACTATGAAGTTTGGATTCTTCCGTTCCGCCGCTGCGGCCGCTCTCGCCACCGGCCTGATCGGTCTGGCCGCGCCCGCCTCGGCGCAAAGCGACATCGACGTCGCGTTCAACGCCGGTATCGTCACTGACTATGTGTTCCGTGGCTTCAGCCAGACGGGCGAAGATCCGGCCATCCAGGGCGGCGTCGATCTGACGGCCGGCAGTTTCTACGCCGGCGCCTGGGCCTCGAACGTGGACTTCGGCGACGACACCGATGCTGAGTTCGACATCTACGGGGGCTATCGCACCGAAGCGGCCGGCTTCGCCCTCGACTTCGGCGTGATCGGCTATCTGTATGCTGGCACGCCCGACGGAGCCGACTACAACTACGCAGAGTTCAAGGCGGCCGCCTCGCGCGCCGTCGGACCCGCCACGGTCGGCGCCGCCGTCTATTACTCGCCCGACTTCTTCGGGGTCGACGAAGCGGCGACCTATGCAGAAATCAACGGCGCCTTCAGCCCGGCTGACAAATGGACGATCTCGGGTGCTGTCGGCCAGCAATGGCTGGACGTCAGCGACGACTATGTGACTTGGAACGCCGGCGTCGCCTATGCCCTGACCGACAATCTGGCTCTCGACGTGCGCTACTACGACACCGACGTGGACGGCGTGCCTAACGCCGAGGACCGCGTGGTCGGCTCGGTCAAGCTGGTCTTCTGAATCCTAGTACATCGAGTAGGGCCCCGGAGAGTGATCTCCGGGGCCTTTTTTTTAACGGGCGTAGCGGCTTTCGACCGGATCGTACCGGTCCCAGACCTTGCCGTCGGCCAGCGACCGCAGCAGCTTCAGATATTCGGCGTGGGTCCAGGCCAGGGGGGTGGCCGAATCCGTGTTCTGACCCAGGGTGTAGTCGTGGGCCGTGGGGGCGCCGACCCCGTCCCACACCTGTTCGGCCAGCATCAGGCCGTCGTTGGCGAACCGCTCCATGCCGCGCACATAGGTCTGGCGGATGGCGTCGATGTCGGCGGGGGAGGGGGCGCCGTTCAGGCTGACGCGGGCCAGTTCATAATGGCCGCGCTCGCCCGTGAAAAAGGGCCAGACCCGGCCGCGCTGGCCGGGGCTCATCTCGCCGCCGACGCCGTAGTTGGCGCCGGTGAGGTGATCCTCGCCATAGCCGTCGACGCCGTAGCGGCGCCAGCCCGGCGTCTTGTCGCCCTCGGGACCGAAGTCGTAACGGACGCGGTAGAGGGGCTCCAGCGACTGGTCGTCATAGACGGGCAGGGTCGAGACGATGTGGGCGTCGTCCGCCTTGCGCACGCCGTAGCGGACCAACTCCAGGAAGCCGCCGTCCACCACCCGGTCCTCGGCCGGGGCGATCTGACCGTTGGCGGCGCCGATCGGGGCCTTGTCGTTCGGGTTCTCGTTCTGGCTGATGCGGATGTAGTAGCGGCCTTCGCCGAAGTCGCCGTTGGTGGTGAACATCCGCTCCTCGATCTTGGAGGCGTAGCTGTCGGCGGCCATCTGATAGCGGACGGCGCCGGCCGCATCGCCCGATGCGCGCGCCATATCCGCGGCGACCGTAAGGCCGGCGACCACGGCGGCGGTGCTGGACGGTGAATACCCCTGCTGCTCTTCCCAACGTTCCTGTTGGGTGAAGGGCGGCTTGATCTCGGCGTCGTTCCACAACAGGCCGACCTTGCCGCCGTCCACCAGGAAGTCGGCCGCCGGCTTCAGCATGGATCGATAGTGGTCGGCCATTTCCGCATCGGACAGCCAGCCCATCTTCCACAGGCGATAACCCAGCATGATCGGCATGGCCGTCTGGTCCAGCTGGACCGCGACCCATTCCAGTTCGCCATCGACGTGGGTCTTCTGCAGGAACCAGCCGCCGACGCCGGTGTTGCCCGGCGTGTCCGGCCCGACCTGGACCTGGGGCAGATAGTTGAAGGCCGCCAGCGGCGTCTCCCTGTCGCCCAGGGCCGCCAGGGCCATGGCCACCTGATAGAAGTCGCGCGGCCAGACCGCCTTGTAGCCGGTCGAGGATTTCGACGCGTCCACCGTGTCGCCCCACGGGTTCGACAGCGAGGCGATCAGGGCGCCGGCGTGGGTGCGATCCTCCTGCACCTTCAGCATCAGGGCCGAGGCATAGGCCAGCTTGCCCCCGTCGGTCGCCTGTTCGGCGATGCGCGGCAGCTCGCTCAGCGAGGCGACATAATCCTCCCAACCCGCGCGCTCGCCCTCGCCGTTGAAGCGCGCCAGCACCTCGTCCAGTCCGGTCGCGAAGGCGCCGTCCGCCGCCGCCTGGGCCGCCGCCTCGCTGTCGCCGAAGCCGATGACGAAGTCGCGGCTGACGCTTTGCCCCATACGGATGGTCGGCAGGGCGCCGGTCATCATCGTGTTGCCGCCCGTCTCGCCGGTCGAGGCGTAGGTCCAGTCCAGCTTGCTGTCCTTCAGATCGGTCAGGCCGTCGGAGGCGCCGACGAAGCCGACGCTGGCGGCGGCGAAGGCCTCGCTGGGCTTCAGCACCAGGTGCGTGTCGCCTTCCCAGGCGTGGAAGCCTTCGCGTGTGACCTGGCCGCGATCATCGACGCCGGTATTGGCGATGTGCGGCTCGAGCAGCAGATAGGGCGTCGCCTCGCCGCTCAGGGCGGTGATCTGAACCCGCAGCACCAGGGCGTTGCGGTCGGGGTCGGTGAAGATGCGCTTCTCGATCTCGAACCGGCCGGCCTTGTCGCGGGTCGTGACCTTGTAGGCGGGGGACAGGGGGCGCCCCTCGGCGTCCACGTGCAGGTATTCGGTCTTGGCCGTGGTGTCGTCGCCTTCCAGCGCCAGACCGTCCGGTGTGATGACGGCGAAGCGCAGGGCCTTGATCTGGGCCTCGTGGATCAGGCCGTACATGGTCTCGGTCAGGACGCCGTCGGCGATGGAGAACCAGACCTTGGACACCGCCCCGGTCGGGCCGCCGTCGCGATATTGGCCGTCGACATAGGACTCGTAGGACGCGCCGGCGCCGGTCTTGGCGGCGCTGGACCAGGTCGGCAGATCGCCCGGCGCACCGGGTGCGACCGACTGTGCGGACGCGGCGGAGGCGACGGCCAGACCGGCGGCGCCGGCTAGGCAGAGGGTTTTGAACTTACGCATGGAGAAGCCTCACGGGTTGGGCGTGGGGGAGGGGGAATGTTCGCGCACCAGCAGGGCGCTCGCCGCCGCCAGCACAAAGGAGACGGCGCCGAGCACCAGGGCCCAGATGGCCTGGCCGTCGAACAGGGTCTTCAGGATCAGGCCCAGGACGGTGGCGGCCAGCAGCTGGGGCACGACGATGAAGATGTTGAAGACGCCCATATAGACGCCCATCTTCCGGTCCGGCACCGCCGCCGACAGTATGGCGTAGGGCATGGAGACGATCGAGGCCCAGGCGAAGCCGACGCCGATCATCGGCAGCCACAGCAGGCCCGGATCGCGGATGACGAAGACCCCGAACAGGCCCGCCGCGCCCAGCAACAGCATCAGGGCGTGGGTCGCCTTTCTGCCGATACGCCTAGCCAGGACCGGCAGGGTGAAGGCCGCCAGGGCCGCCACGCCGTTATAGACTCCGAACAGCACCCCGACCCAGTCGGCCCCGGCGGCATAGGCGGCCGAGGTGGTGTCGGTCGTGCCGTAATGGACACGGGTGACGGCGGCGGTGGTGTAGATCCACATGGCGAACAGGGCGAACCAGCTGAAGAACTGGACCACCGCGAGACCCCGCATCGTCTCGGGCATGCGGAAGATGTCGTTCAGGATCTCGGTCGCGGCGTTGACGATGCGGCGGCGTTGCATCATGCCGACCGCGATCTGCAGCAGCCCAAAACCGGCGAAGAAGCCGGCCAGAACCAGCAGTTCCTTCTCCAGGTTCAGCGCGCCGATCAGCACGAAGCCCAGACCCCCCAGCACGGCGCAGACCAGGCCCGACGTCATCCAGCCCTGCACGCTGCGCGCCGGCGCCTCGGGGCCGTCGTCGGCAGGCGCGCCCAGGGCCGCCTGTTTGGCCCGTTCGAAGGCGGCGATCTGTTCGGGGCTGTATTCGCGGGTGCTCAGCACGGTCCACAGCACGGCCGAGAACAAGCCGGCGGCGCCGACATAGAAGGCGATCTTGACCGACATGGGCACGACGCCGGCCTCGGCCGTCGAGGCGATGTTAAAGACGTTCGACAGCAGCCACGGCAGGACTGAGGCGAACACCGCGCCGGCGCCGATGAAGAAGCTCTGCATCGCATAGCCGGCGGTGCGTTGTTCTTCCGGCAGATTGTCGCCGACGAAGGCGCGGAACGGCTCCATGGTGATATTGATCGAGGCGTCCATGATCCAAAGCATGGCCGCGGCGAACCACAGGCCGGGGCTGTTGGGCATGGCGATCAGGGCCAGGGTGGTGGCTATGGCGCCGACCAGGAAATAGGGACGCCGACGCCCGAACCGGGTCCAGGTCCGGTCGCTGAAATGGCCGATGATCGGCTGGACCAGCAGTCCGGTCAGCGGCGCGGCGATCCAGAGGATCGCCAGCGAATCCACCTCGGCGCCCAGGGTCTGGAAGATCCGGCTGGTGTTGGCGTTCTGCAGGCCGAAGCCGATCTGGATGCCGAAGAAGCCGACGCACATGTTCCAGATCGCCAGGCCGGACAGGCGCGGACGGTGGGCGAGGATTGTCATGACCTTCCCCCGCTTGCGGGGGAAGTGTCAGGCCGTGGCGCGAAGCGACACGCCTGACGATGGGGGAAGTGTCCTCTTTCATCAGAAGACTTCCCTCTCCGACCCTGGATCGCTTCGCGATCGACGGGCCACCTCTCCCGCAAGCGGGAGAGGGTCTGAATGCCGCTCATCGACGACGGCTCCGGCCCAGCGGCACGAAGCGGATCGCCTGGCCGCCGCCGGGCGCGAGCGCCAGGGTCAGGACGTCCACCGACGTGACCTCGCGCTGCTCGACGACGATGTCCTCGCGCTTGCCGCGATAGTCGGCCTCCGGCCCGTCCCGGTAGATCTCCGCGCGATAGCGGCGACCATCGTCCAGGAAGTCGAGGTGGGCGGTCAAGACGCGCGGATGCTCGTCGGTGATGGCGCCCAGGGCCCAGACATCCGACGCCCGGTCCTTGCGCGCAATGGCGACATAGTCGCCGATCTCGGCCGCCAGCACGCGGGTCTCGGCCCAGTCGCAGGGCACGTCCTTGATGAACTGGAACGGGCCGGGATTGGCCTCGTAATTGACCAGCAGGTCGGCCGCCATCTGGATCGGGCTGTAGATGACGACATAGAGGGCCAGCTGTTTGGCCCAGGTCGTCTGCACCCCGCCGGGGCTGCGCGTCTCCATGCCGAAGATGCCGGGGGTATAGTCCATCGGTCCGGCCAGCAGGCGGGTGAAGACCAGGTTCGGCTCATGCTCGGGCGGATTGCCGGGGTTGCCCCAGGCCGAATATTCCATGCCGCGCTGGCCTTCGCGGCTGATGATGTTCGGATAGGTGCGGCGCAGGCCGGTGTCCTTGAACGGCTCGTGGGCGTTGATCGCCACCTTGTGCCGGGCGCCCGCCTCGACGACCTTCATGTGGTGCTGAGCCATCGCCTGGCTCTCGTGCCAGGCCATCAGCATCTGGCCGTCCGGTCCGGCGACGCGCGCGCCTTGCGCGTCCGCCACATAGCCGGTCTTCACCGAATGGACGCCGAGGCGTTCATACAGGGCCATCGCCGGTTCGAGCTGCTGCTCATAGTGGAATGCGTTGCCGCCCGTCTCGTGGTGGCCGATCAGTTGCACGCCCTTGGAGCGGGCGTGGGCGCAGACCGTCTCGATGTCGAAATCGGGATAGGCCTCGGTGAAGCTGAAGTCCGAACCATTGGCGAACCACTGGCCGTCCCAGCCCTTGTTCCAGCCCTCGACCAGAACCCCGCCGAAGCCATGCTTGGCCGCGAAGTCGATGTGTTTGATCGCATTCTCGGTGGTGGCGCCGTGTTTGGGGCCGGAGTTCCAGCTCTTCAGCTCCAGGTGCATCTCCCACCACACGCCGACGTATTTCATCGGCTTGAACCACGACACGTCGCCCAGCCTGTTGGGTTCGTTCAGGTTCAGGATCAGGCTGGACTCGATCAGACCGGCCGCGCTGTCTGACACCTGCAGCGTCCGCCAAGGCGTGTTGAAGGGCGCCTGGCGCACCACGGCGGCGTTGGTCAGGCCGGGCGTCAGCTGGGCCCGGAACTTCGTCTCCTCCGACCGCCGCAGGTTCATCCCGGCGTAGTCGATGCAGGCGGCCTCGTGGATCGAGACGTGCAGCCCCGACTGGCCCTTGACGGTCATCGGCGTCTGGGCGCTGCCGACCGCGCTGATCGGGGTGCGGCTATAGAGGTATTCCTCGCGGTTCCATTCCCAGGCCGGGCACCAGAGGGCCTCGCCGTCCTCGGCCAGGTTGAACTCGGTGATCTCCGATCCGATGCGGACCGTCTTCAGCGCGGCCTGGTCCGGGAATTCGTAGCGGAAGCCCAGGCCGTCGTCATACAGGCGGAACACCACGTCCACGCGGCGTTGCAGGCCGGCGGTCTCGGCGTAGCTGACCCGCCATTCGTTGTAGTGGTTGCGGATGAAGCGGCGCTCGCCCCACGGCTGCTCCCAGGTCTCGTCCGCCGTCACGGGCTGGCCGGCGGTCAGGGCAAGACCGCGCTCCAGCGCCGGGGCGTCGGTCAGCAGGAAGCCCAGCTTCGACGGCGCGACCACCATCCGCCCCTGACGCAGGACGGCGTACATCGGCCGGCCGTCGTTGTCGGTGAAGGCCTCGACCGTTAGGACGCCGCCGGGCGAGCTGGCGCGGGCGTGGGTCGGCGTGGTCTGGGCGCGAACGCCCGTCGCGCCGAAGGCCAGAATCGAGGCGCCGCCGAGGGCCAGGAAGGATCTGCGCTGCATCATGTGAACTCCGTTACGCCGCCTCTTGCCAACCGCTGCGAACGGTGGCTGAAATGTTTGCAGAAAAATTTGCAGTCAGAACAGGCTGTGCTGGGGACCCGCGACCTTGAGCCGCAAGACCACTCGACTTGAAGACATTGCGCGCCTGGCCGGGGTGTCGGTCGCCACCACCTCGCGGGCGCTGAACGACAGCCCCGCCGTCAACGACCGCACCAAGCAACTGATCTGGAAGCTGGCGAAGGAGCACGACTATCCGTTCCGCCGCTACATGCCTGCCGGCCCGATCGGGGCCCAGGGCACGATCGCCCTGGTGACGCCGCGACCCCAGGGGCGGGAGGGCCGGATCTCCGATCCCTTCTTCCTGGAACTGCTGGCCGGAGTGGGCGAGGCGGCGCGCGAACGCGGCTGCGACCTTCTGATGAGCCATATCTCGCCCGCCACCTATGACGAGCTGGCGGCGGCGATGAACACCAGCCGCGCCGACGGCGTGATCTTCCTGGGCCAGTCCAGCCTGCATGGCGCCTTCAACCGGCTGGCGGCGGGCGACCATAGGTTCGTGGTCTGGGGCGCCGACCTGCCGGAACAGGACTATTGCTCCATCGGCTCCGACAACTTCTCGGGCGGTCGTCGAGCGACCGCGCATCTGGCGCGGCTGGGACGCACGCGGATCGTGTTTCTGGGCGACCTCGATCCGCCCGAAGCCATGCAGCGGCACCGGGGCTATCTGGAGGCGCTGGAGACGGCGGGCCTGTCGGTTGACGCCGAATTGATCGTGCCCGCCCATTTCGAGGTCGAATCCGCCGAGGCGGCCGTGGACGCCCTGGTGCGTCGGGGCGTGCGGTTTGACGGCGTGGTGGCCGCTTCCGACCAGATCGCCCTGGGCGCGGTGCGCGCGCTGGAGCATGCCGGACTGACCGTGCCGGGCGACGTCTCGGTGATCGGTTTCGACAATGTGCCCTTCAGCCGCTATTCGCGCCCGGCCCTGTCCACCATCGCCCAGGACACGATGAAGGCCGGCCGGCTGATGGTGTCCAAACTGCTGGACCACGGGGGCGCGACCGCCGGTCGGTCGGAACGCGTTCCCACCGACCTGATCGTTCGCGAGACCTGTGGCGGCTGACCGGTTCATGCCAGTCTGAAGACCAGGCCGGCGAGCGGGGGCAGGGTGGCGCCGTCGGCCTCAGTCCAGTTGATCGCCTCGATCCGCGTCGCGTCGACGGGCGGACGCCATTCGACCGGATCGTGGCCCAGGTTGAAGACGCAAAGAAGCCGCTCTCCGCTCCCGCCGCGCTCCTGCCGTTCGAACACCAGCAGGTGCGAGGTCTCGATCGGCGCCATGCCGCCGTAGCGCAAGGCCGGATGCTGATGACGCAGCCGGATCATCCGGCGCGCCACCTGCAGGGTCGAGGCCGGATCGGCCTCCTGCGCATCCACCGCCAGCGGCAGGTGGCGGGCGTCGACCGGCAGCCAGGGCTCGACGGTGGAAAAGCCGGCGTTCGTCTGGCCCGCATGCCAGGGCATGGGGGTGCGGGCGCCGTCGCGGCCCAGGGTCTCGGGCCAGTTGGCGATGGCCTCGGGGTCGACCAGCCGCTCGAACGGCACCTCGGCCTGGGGCAGGCCCAGCTCCTCGCCCTGATAGACGAAGACATTGCCGCGCAGGCACACCAGCAGCAGCAGGGCCATCTCGGCGAAGGCCTTGCGGTCCCGCCCCTGGGCCCAGCGCGACACGGCGCGCGGCGCGTCGTGGTTCGAGAAGGTCCAGGACGGCCAGCCCTCGCCCTGCTGATCCGGCCACATGGTCTCGCCCTGGGCGACCAGTTCGCTCTTCAGCGTGTCGGCGTACAGATACAGGAAGCCATAGGCGGAATGCAGACGGTCGGTCCCGGCCGTATATTCCTTCATCTCGCGGTCGGCATGGTCGCCGCCCACCTCGGCGACGGTGAACCGGCCCTCGTAGCTGTCGGTCAGGGCGCGGATTCGGTTCAGGAAGCCGATGATCTCGGGCTGGCTCTGATTGTTGATCTTGTCCTGGAAGTCGAACGGGCGGGTGCGTTTCTTGCCGTCGTTGATCGGCGGATTATCGGTCAGCTTCAGATCGTGGATGGAGAAGTTGATGGCGTCCAGCCGGAACCCGTCCACCCCCCGATCCAGCCAGAAGCGCGCCGCCTCGATCAGGGCGTCCTGCACCTCGGGGTTCCGCACGTTCAACTGCGGCTGGGAGGCCAGGAAGTTGTGCATATAGTACTGGCCGCGCCGGGCGTTCCAGGTCCAGGCCGGACCGCCGAACACCGACTGCCAGTTCGACGGCGGCGATCCGTCCGGTTTGGCGTCGGCCCAGACGTACCAGTCGGCGTGCGGCCCGCTGCGCGACGCGCGGCTGTCCAGGAACCAGGGGTGTTCGTCCGAGGTGTGCGAGAAGACCTGGTCGATCACCACCTTCAGGCCCAGCGCATGGGCGCGGGCCACCAGGGCGTCGAAATCGGCCAGGGTCCCGAAGATCGGATCGACGTCGCAATAGTCGGCGACGTCATAGCCGAAGTCCTTCATCGGCGAGGTGAAGAAGGGTGACAGCCAGATCCCGTCCACGCCCAGCGAGGCGACATGGTCCAGATGCTGGGTGATCCCCTTCAGGTCGCCGACGCCGTCGTCGTTCGCATCGGCGAAACTGCGCGGATAGATCTGGTACAGCACCGCACCCCGCCACCATTCAGTGTGGGCGGTCGCCGGCCGGGCGGCGGTCGCGAGATCGAGGGTATGGGCGTTCACTGGGGCGTGCTCTTGCAGATCAGATAGTCGAGAGGGGCGATGCGGACGGCGTAGCTGGCTGGGGCCGAAACCTCGGCCGCGCAGTCGCCGCGAACAGCTTGCCACCGCCGCGAGCCGGGCTCCACCTCGACCTGGGCCGTGACTTCGGCGGTCGAGGTGTTGAACAGAACCAGGGTCTCCCCGCCGGCCTCGTCCATGCGGGACATGGCGAACAGGCCCGGCGCGTCGTCGGCGGCGCGGACGACCTGACGCCCGCGGCGCAGCGCCGGTTCGGCGGCGCGGATCCGGGCCATCTCGGCGATGGCCGTATAGAGAGGGGCTTCGGTCGAATAGGCCGGCTGGCGACCGCCGATGGGCTGCTCCGCCGCATAGACAGCTGTCTGGCTGGCGAACATGTCCTGTCGCGAGTTCCCATAGCCGCCGGCCCCGGCGAAGCCCTGTTCATCGCCGTAGTACAGGGTCGGCACGCCGCGGCTGAACATCATCAGGGCGTGGGCCAGGTTCACCCGCGCCAGGATCTCGGCCTCGTCGGCCTCCGGATTGGCCTGTTTCACGAAGAAGCCGACCCGGCCCATGTCGTGGTTGCCCAGGAAGGTCGGCAGGATGGCGGCCGTCTCCGCCCCCTTGGCGTAGATTGCGTCGGCGGCGAACAACTTGGCCAGGGCGTCGGTCCCCGCCTTGCCCGAGGCGACGTCGACCGCGGTCTTCTGGAACGGGAAATCCAGCACGGCCGGATAGGCGTCCACCCGCGTGAACCGCGCCGTGACCGCCGGGTCAGGGTCATAGACCTCGCCGAAGATGTGGAAGTTCGGGATCCCCTTGGCCCGCGCCCGCGCCAGCATGGCGGGGATGAAGGCCTGCCAGAACTCGGGGTTCACGTGGCGGGCGGTGTCGATGCGGTAGCCGTCGATCCCGTACTTGTCGATCCAGCCGCCGAAGATGTCGATCATGCCCTGGATCACGGCCGGATCCTCGGTCAGCAGGTCGTCCAGACCGGCGAAATCCCCGTCCAGCGAGCTTTCGCCCGCAAAGGTGCTGTCGCCCCGGTTATGATAGCGGATCGGGTCGTTCAGCCAGGCCGGAACCTTGGCTGTCTCTTCGCTCGCCGGGACATAGGGCGTATAGGCGTAGTCGGGTCGGGTCAGGCGCGAGAAGTCGCGCCCATCGAAGCCCTCGTTGATCGCCGCCCCGTCTAGCCCGCCGCGACGGGTGTAGGGATAGTCGGCCCGACTGCGGTATTCGCAGGGCCGGTCGGGACACTCGCGATAGCGGATCACGTCGGCCGTGTGGTTGGCGACGATGTCCAGATAGACCTTCATGCCCCGCGCATGGGCCGCATCGACCAGGGCGCGCATCGCCGCCTCGTCGCCGAAATGCGGATCGACGGCCGTGAAGTCGGTGATCCAGTAACCGTGATGCGCCGCGCCCGTGTAGTTCCCGTGGGTCTGGACCGGCTTGTTCTTGAAGACGGGCGCCAGCCACACGGCGGTGGCGCCCAGGCGCTGGATATAGTCCAGCCGCTGGGTCACGCCGGCCAGATCGCCGCCGTGATAGAAGTCGGTGTCGGACGGGTCGAAGCCGCTCTTCAGCCGCTCGGGCGCATAGCCGCCGTGGTCGTTCGAGGGATCGCCGTTGGCGAACCGGTCGGGCAGCAGGAAATAGATGACCTCGTCCTGGGGCGGGCGCTGGCGCAGGGCGGTCAGGACGTCCGGCGCGGCCGACTGGGCCTGGACGGGCAGGGGGGGAGTCGAGGCGAACAGCGCCGCCGCCGCGATCATGGCGCGCGCCGGCGTCTTCCATTGTCGGGCGAGGATCATCCTGTCGTTCTCCCTGTCCAGAAAGTGCAAAGCCTTCCAGATCGATTTGCAAGATTTTGCAGTCCGGGCGGCCCCTGTCAACGCGGATTAGAATGCTGCATTGCAGCAAGTAGTCGGCATGACTCTCCCGCCGAGCTAAGGTTTTCGGGCTGTTTGCGGTGGTTCGGGTGCGGCGAAATTACGCCCCTCGCATTAACTGCTTGCAAGAATGCCAGATGTTTGCATATTTTTGCGAAGGCTTCGGCTGCGACATTCAGAATCGCGGCAGCCCCAGGGAGGATGACAATGTCTCAACGTCTTAATCGGCGCGTGCGCCTGCTGTCGGGCGCCGCATTCGGCGCCGCCGCGCTCGTGGCCGTCAGCAGCGCCCAGGCGCAAACCGCCGCGGCGACGACCCAGGCCGACGAACAGCCTGCGGAAGTCGGCGAAATCGTCGTCACCGGCATTCGTCGCTCGATCGAGGCTTCGATCTCGGCCAAGGCCAACAACACCTCTATCGTGGAAGTCATTTCGGCCGAGGACATCGGCAAGCTGCCGGACGTCTCTATCGCCGAATCCCTGGCCCGCTTGCCGGGCGTGACCATGCAGCGCCTCGACGGCCGCAGCCAGCAGATCTCCATCCGCGGCCTGGGCCCGGACTTCACCACCGCCCTTCTGAACGGACGCGAACTGGTCACCACCGGCGACAATCGCGGCGTCGAGTTCGACCAATTCCCGTCGGAACTGCTGGGCAGCGTGGTCGTCTACAAGACCCCGGATTCGGCCCTGGTCGGCCAGGGCCTGGCCGGCACCGTCGACCTGCGCACCGTCCGGCCCCTGGCCTACGGCCGTCAGGCCATCGCGGTGAATTATCGCCACGAATGGAACGACATCGGCGCCCTGAACTCGGGCACGACCGACAGCGGCGACCGCTACACCGTCTCCTATATCGACCAGTTCATGGACGGGACCCTGGGCGTCGCCCTGGGCTACGCCCACATGAGCTCGCCCTATCAGTCGGAGCGGTTCAACGCCTGGGGCTATCCGAACTACAGCGACGGCAATCTGCTGACCGGCGGCGTCAAACCCTATGTCATGTCGTCGGAGTTGGAGCGCGACGGCTATATGGGCGTGCTGGAATGGCGCCCGAACGATCGTATCCATTCGACGATCGACGCCTTCTATTCCGAGTTCAAGAACACCCAGGTCCTGCGCGGCATCGAATTCCCGCTGGCCTGGGGCGGTTCGGCTGAGGCTGCGTCGGGCGCCTGCGCCGCGGGCGGCAATGTTCAAAGCGCCGTCTGCCGTCCTGGCCCGTCGCTGCGCCCCGGCTATACGGTCGAGGACGGCCTGATCGTCGCCGGCACCTGGGACAACATCAAGGGCGTCGTCCGCAACGACCTGAACAAGCGTGACAGCAACATCACGGCCCTGGGCTGGAACACCGAGTTCGTCGCCAACGACGACTGGACCCTGGCGCTCGACGTCAACTATTCGAAGGTCGAGCGGAACGACATCATCCTCGAAACCAACGGGGGGACGGGCCGTAACATCAACGGCGCGCTGGACACCCTCGGCTTCGAACTGACCGACGACGGCGTCACCCGCTTCACCAGCCAGCTCGACTACGCCGACCCGACCCTGATCCGCATCACCAGCGCCCAGGGCTGGGGCTCGGACGTCATTACCGGCGGCCAAGTCGGCTATATGAACACCCCGTCCATTGAGGACGAGATCAAAGCCGCCCGTCTCACCGCAAACCGCACCCTGCACCAGAGCCCGTTCAAGTCGATCGACTTCGGCGTGAACTACTCGGAACGCAGCAAGAGCTTCGTCAACGATCAGTATTACCTCGGCGTCCCGGGCGGCGGGGACCTGTTCGTGCCGTCGGAATATCTGCTGGCGCCGACCGACCTGGGCTATCTCGGCATCTCTCAGGTGCTCAGCTATGACGCCCTGGGCCTGGTCAACAGCGGTCTGCTGGAACTGGTCCGCAACCCGAACGCCGACGTCGCCGCCGGCAACTGGGAAGTGACGGAAAAGGTGTCGACCGCCTATGTCCGCGCCAACATCGACCACAATCTGTTCGGTCTGCCGCTGACCGGCAACGTCGGCATGCAGTTCGTCTACACCGATCAGCAGGGGCAAGGCTTCGAGGCCCAGCAGATCAGCCAGGGCGTGGCCGCCGTCGCAAAGCTCACCGGCGGCGCGGAATATCTGGAAATCCTGCCCAGCTCGAACTTCATCCTGGAAGTCGGCGACGACATGTTCGCCCGCTTCGCTGTCGCCCGCACCCTGGCGCGTCCGCGGATGGACGACATGCGCGCCTCGCGGAATTTCTCGTTCAATGCGGGCAACAACAACGCAAATGCGACGCCCACCCGGAACTCGCCGTGGGGCGGCGGCCGCGGCAATCCCGAGCTGAAGCCCTTCATCGCCGATGTGGTCGACGTCTCGTTCGAGAAGTATTTCGCCAACCGCAAGGGCTATGTCTCGCTGGCGGCCTTCTACAAAAACCTGGAAAGCTACGTCTACACGCGCAGCGTGCTGTTCGATTTCACCGGCTATCCGACCGGCGGCGTCACGCCCGTGATCAATGAAGGTGTTCTCACCACGCCTGAGAATGGCGACGGCGGCTGGATCAAGGGCCTGGAATTCTCGGTCTCCGCGCCGTTTGACATCTTCCACCCGGCGCTGGAAGGCTTCGGCGGCGTGTTCAGCGCCTCGCAGACGGACAGCGAGGTCCAGCCGGATCCCGCCAACCCGCCCACCACCCTGCCGGGTCTGTCGGAGACGGTCATGAACGGCACGCTCTATTATGAGCGCTACGGCTTCCAGGGCCGCGTCTCGGCCCGTTACCGTTCGGACTTCCTGGGCGAGGTCGCCGGCTTCGGCAACGGCCGCACCCTGCGTTCAGTGGCCGAGGAAACCGTCGTCGACGCCCAGGTCGGCTACGAGTTCCAGTCCGGCCCGCTGGAAGGCCTGTCCATCCTGGCCCAGGTCAACAACCTGACCGACGAGCCGTTCAAGACCTTCGAGAACGGCGATGAACGCCGGACCATCGATTATCAGAGCTACGGCCGGACCTTCGCGGTGGGCATGAACTACCGCTTCTGATTTCTCCCCTGAGCAAACTTGGGCCGCCCCGGAAACGAGGCGGCCCTTTCTTTTTGGCCCTAGCCTATCGCCGCCGCCGCTGGTCGCCGCCGCCCAAGTTTGGTTACAGCCTGTGTTTTTCCGCTGGACGGCGCGTCCGCGATGCCCGAACCAAGGCGACCAGAACCGCGCGGGGAAAGCGCGGCCGTCCTTAGTTCTATCCGCAGGGGGAATTCATGTCCGCTCCAGAGGCCGCCAAGCGCCAGGGTACGACCCTGGCCTTCGCCTATGTCACCACGCTCTTCTTCGCCTGGGGCTTCGCCACCTCGCTGATCGATCCGCTGATCGCGGCGGTGAAGCGGGTGTTCGATCTGAACAACGCCGAGGCCTTTCTGACCACCTTCGCCTGGTTCATCGCCTATGGGCTGATGTCCCTGCCGGCGGCGGCGGTGCTGGGCCGGCTGGGCTACAGCCGTTCGATCATCGGCGCCCTGGTGGTCATGGTGGCGGGCTGTCTGATCGTGCCGGCCGCCACGGCCGCCGACTGGTACCCCGGCGTGCTGATCGCCCTGTTCGTGATCGCCTCGGGCGTCACCCTGCTTCAGGTCGCGGCCAATCCGCTGGTCGCCGAACTGGGCAGCCGCAAGGGCGCATCCAGCCGTCTGAACCTGTCGCAGGCCTTCAACTCCCTGGGCACCACGGTCGGGCCGTGGCTGGGGTCGCACGTGCTGCTGACGGGGGGCGTCTTCGCCGCGGGCGCCGTGGTCACGGCCGCGACCCGCACCCAGTCGCTGCGCAGCATCGACATGGCCTTCCTGGGCATGGGCGCCTTCTTCGCCGTCGTGGCCTTCTTCATCTTCACGGCCCGCAAGAAGATCAATGTGGCGGCCCCGGCCGCGACCGAGGCGGTCTCGCCGCTGAAGGCCCTGTCCTCGCCCTGGGCGATCTTCGGCGCCCTGGCGATCTTCCTCTATGTCGGTTCGGAAGTGGCCATCGGCGGCATGCTGACCAACTTCCTGGAAAGCCCCGACATCCTGAACGCCCCGATCGAGACCGCGGGCAAGATGGTCGCCCTCTACTGGGGCGGCGCCATGGTCGGCCGGTTCATCGGCTCATGGGTGCTGTCGCGCGTGTCGCCCGGCGTGGTCCTGGCCTGCTGCACCGTCGCTGCGGCCGCGCTCTGCCTGCTGGTCAGCCAGATCGGCGGACCGACGGCGGCCTATGCGGTCCTGTCGATCGGCCTGTTCAACTCGATCATGTTCCCGACCATCTTCACCCTGACGCTGGAGCGGTCCACGGCGCCGACATCGGCGACGTCGGGCCTGCTGGTCTTCGGCATCATCGGCGGCGCCCTGCTGCCGCAGGTGGCGGCGCGCATCGCCGACGCCGCCGGCGCCCTTCAGCCGGCCTTCCTGGTGCCGATGGCGGGCTATATCGGCCTGACCGTCTTCGCCATCGCCTGCGCGCGCACCAAGGCCAAGGCGGAAGTGACCACGGTCGCCTCGCACTAAGGGCCGGTCGTCGGACAAGACAAAGGGCGCGGAGGGCGACCTCCGCGCCCTTCTTCATTTCGGGGGCGTGATCAGCCGTCGATCAGGGACTGAAGGATCGGCGCCAGCCGGTCTCGCATCGCCTCGCATTCGGCCGGCTCGATGTTGAAACTGCCGCCGCCCAGTTCGCGGCTGACCGACATGCCCATGATGAATCCCGCCAGCAGCCGCGCCCGCACCGTGGCGTCCGGGCCGCTGAGCCAGTCTTCCAGGGGGCCAAAGAAACGGGCCGTGCAGGTGGTCTGCACCATGTCCGCCGCCTTGGCCGAGCCGATGGAGCGCAGCATGATCGACATGCCCTTGAGCTTCTCGGCCTTCTTGGGTTCGAACACGATCTCATGGGCCACGCGCCGGCCGAAATCGGATTTCTCGCCCGACATCAGGGCGCTGCCGTCGCCGCAGCTGTCCAGCGCCGCCAGGAACAGATCGTCCTTGGATCCGAAATACCGGCTGATCAGGGCCGCATCGACGCCGACGTCGCGGGCGATGTCGCGCATGCCCACGTCGTCATAGCTCTCGGCCGCGAATCTTTCGCGTGCTGCGTCGAGAATGGCCGTGCGCGTCGCAGCGGCGTTCCTCGGGCGTGGGCCGGGACATAACAAGGGGATGACACTCCACAGAACAATAACCGTAGACACCATATGGCTTTGTCAACGCGTGTTGACAAGCGTCACGACGCCCATCATTAAGTCACCACGCGTTGACAACGGCCGACTCCCCATCGGCCTCTGTCCGCACGACAGGGATTTACCTCCGACAGGGAGATTGCGCAGATGCGCGGGCTGAAGATTGCGGCCGTGTCCGTCATGGTGACGGGCGCGCTATATGGATGTTCCCCCAAGGCCGAAGGCCAGGCGCCCGGCGCACCGCCGGTGACGGTGGCCACGCCGCTGCAGCAGAAGGTGGTGGACTGGGACGAGTTTACGGGCCGCTTCGAGGCGGTTGAGAGCGTCGACGTGCGGGCGCGGGTCGGCGGCTATGTCCAGGCCGTCCACTTCCGCGACGGCCAGATGGTCCAGAAGGGGCAACTGCTGTTCACCCTGGACCCGCGTCCGGCCCAGGCCGCTCTGGCCCAGGCCCAGGCCCAGGTCGCTCAGATGCAGTCGCAACTGACCCTGGCCCGCGCCAACCTGGCCCGCAGCGAGACCCTGCTGGCCTCGCAGGCGGTGTCCAAGGCCGAATATGATTCCAACAAGGCCGCCGTCGATGCAGCCGCCGCCAATATCGCCGCCGCCAACGCCGCCGTGCGCACGGCGCGGCTGAATCTGGAATATACGCGGGTCACCGCGCCGACCTCGGGCCGCGTTTCCGATCGCCGCGTCGATCCCGGCAACCTGATCGCCGGCGGCTCCTCGGCGGGCGACATCCTGACCACCATCATTTCGGGCGGCCCGATCCACTTCGTCTTCGACGGGTCGGAAGCGGTCCTGCTGAAATATCTGCGTGACGGCGGCGCCGCCAACGGCGCCCCGGTCCGCATCCGCCTGCAGGACGAGAGCGGCTTCACCCGCACCGGTCGCCTGGACTTCTCGGACAATGCGCTGGACACCTCGTCAGGCGTTATCCGCATGCGCGCCATCGTGCCGAACGGCGACGGTTTCCTGCGTCCCGGCCTGTTCGGCCGCGCCCAGGTCGCGGGCGCCGGCTCCTACGACGCCCTGCTGGTGCCGGACACCGCCATCGGCACCGATCAGTCGCGCCGCGTCGTCTCGGTCGTCAACGCCGACGGCTCGGTCACGGCCAAGGCCGTCCAGCTGGGTCCGATCGTCCAGGGTCTGCGCGTGATCAAGTCGGGTCTGGCCCCGACCGACCGCGTGATCATCGCCGGTCTCCAGCGCGCCGCCCAGCCGGGTTCGAAGGTCACGCCCAAGAACGGCCGCATCGCTCCCGTCGCCGAACAGGCATCGGACGCCCCGGTCACTCAGGCGGCTCCGGCCTCGACCGGCTCGTTCGCCAACAGCCTCTCCACCGGCGACTAAGCCATGAACATATCCCGCTTCTTCATCGACCGGCCGATCTTCGCGGCCGTGATTGCGGTGGTGATCACCATCATCGGCGTCTTCGCCTATCCGCTGCTGCCCCTGTCGCAGTATCCGGAGATCGCGCCGCCGACGATCACCATCAACGCCGCCTATCCCGGCGCCTCGGCCGAGACCCTGGCCGAAACCGTCGCCGCCCCCATCGAGCAGGAGGTGAACGGCGTCGAGGACATGCTCTACATCACCTCCTCGTCCACCTCGGACGGCGCGGTGGCCATCACCGTCACCTTCCAACCCGGCACCGATCTCGACGCCGCCCAGGTGCTGGTCCAGAACCGCGTCTCCCTGGCTGAACCCCGTCTTCCCGACGCGGTCCGCCAGACCGGCGTCGTGGTCACCAAGGCCGAGAGCGGCTTCCTGATGGTGCTGGGTCTGACCTCGCCCGACGGCTCGCTCAGCAACGACTATGTCGGCAACTACGGCAATTCGACGCTGCGGGACCGTCTGCTGCGGCTCGAGGGCGTGGGTGCGGTCCAGGTCTTCGGCGGCGGCAACTATTCGATGCGGATCTGGATCGACCCGGCCAAGGCGGCCGAGCGCGGCCTGACCGGCCCGGATATCGTCGCCGCCCTGCGGGCCCAGAACGTCCAGGCCGCCGCCGGCTCGATCGGCCAGCCGCCGTTCCCCAACAGCGCCTCGGCCTTCCAACTGCCGATTCAGGTTGAAGGTCGTCTGACCGATCCCGACCAGTTCTCCAATGTCGTCCTGAAAACCGACAGCCAGGGCCGCGTCACCTATCTGCGCGACGTGGCTCGGATCGAACTGGGCGCCCAGGATTACGGCATCCGCGGCTTCTTTGACGGCCAACGCGGCGTCGGCCTGGCCGTCGTCCAGCAACCGGGGGCCAACGCCCTGGGCACCGCCGAACGCGTCCTGGCCGAGGTCGAGGCCGTCAAGGCCGAACTTCCCGCAGGCATGGACCTGTCCGTGCCCTATAATCCGACCGAGTTCGTCGCCGCCTCGGTGGAGTCGGTTCAGCATACGCTGATCGAGGCCGTCATCCTGGTCGTGATCGTGGTCATGATCTTCCTTCAGACCTGGCGCGCGGCGATCATCCCGATCGTGGCCATCCCGGTCGCCCTGGTCGGCACCTTCGCGGTGCAACTGGCCCTGGGCTATTCGATCAACTCCCTGTCCCTGTTCGCGCTCGTCCTCGCCGTCGGCATCGTCGTCGATGACGCCATCGTCGTGGTCGAGAATGTGGAGCGGGCCATAGGCGAGGGGCTGACTCCCAAGGAGGCCGCTTACCGCTCGATGCAGGAGGTTTCCGGCGCCCTTATCGCCATCGGCCTGGTGCTGATCTCGGTGTTCATTCCGACGATGTTCGTGCCCGGCATCCCCGGCATCTTCTATCGCCAGTTCGCCGTGGTCATCGCCTCGGCCTCGGTGATCTCGCTGTTCGTGTCGCTGACCCTGTCGCCGGCCATGGCCGCCCTGCTGCTGAAGCCGCACAGGAAGGACCACGAGAACGACCGCAAGCCGGGCGTCCTGGGTTCGGTCGTCTATTACGGCGGCTGGGCCGGGCGTAAGTTCAACGAGGGCTTCGACTGGCTGTCGGATCGCTACGGCCGTCTGACGGCGCGCCTGGTGCGCACCGTGGGTCTGGTTCTGATCATCTACGCCGGTCTGCTGGGCCTGACCGCCTGGCGTCTGGTCGACACGCCCTCAGGCTTCATCCCCGAGCAGGATCAGGGCTTCCTGATCGGCGTCATCCAGCTTCCGGCCGGCGCCTCGCTGGATCGCACCGAGGCGATCATGCAACGCGCCAGTCAGATCATCCGCGACACCAACGGCGTGGACGGCACTGTGGCCTTCGCGGGTCTCGACGGCGCCAGCTTCTCATTCGGCTCCAACGCCGCCACCATCTTCGTGCGTCTGAGCCCGTTCGAGGACCGGACCAAGGAAGAGGCCGCCGCCGCCCTGGCCGGGGCCATCACCCAGGCCACGGGTCAGATCGAGGACGCGCAGATCTTCGTCATCGCTCCGCCGGCGGTCCAGGGTCTGGGCAACGGCAACGGCTTCAAGATGATGATCCAGGACACCTCGGGCGCCGGCTACCGCGCGCTGGAGGGGGCGACCTTCGCCATGATGGGCGCCGCCGCCCAGGCCCCGGATCAGGTGAGCCAGGTCTTCTCGACCTACAACACCGGCTCGCCGCGCATCTCGGCCGACGTCGATCGTGACAAGGCGCTGATGATGGGCGTCCAGCCCGGCGCGGTGTTCGACACCCTGGGGGTCTATCTGGGCTCGTCCTATGTGAACGACTTCAACATGCTGGGCCGCACCTATCGGGTGACGGCGCAGGCTGAGCCCCAGTACCGCGACGACATCGCCGACATCGCCAACCTGAAGACCCGCTCGTCCAGCGGGGCCATGGTGCCGATCGGTTCGGTGGCGAACCTGGTCAATGACTCGGGTCCGTCCCGGATCGTCCGCTACAACCTGTTCCCGGCGTCCGAGCTTCAGGGCAACCCGGCCATGGGCGTGTCTTCCGGCCAGGCGCTGGGCGTCATGGAGCAGATGGCGACCAGCACCCTGCCGCAAGGCTTCAGCTACGAGTGGACCGAACTGGCCTACCAGCAGAAGGCGGCGGGTTCCGGCACGACCATGATCTTCCTGATGGCCGTGGTCTTCGTCTTCCTGGTGCTGGCGGCCCAGTATGAGGCCTTCACGCTTCCGCTGGCGGTCATCCTGATCGTGCCCATGTGCCTGCTGGCGGCCATGATCGGGGTGAACCTGCGGGGCCTGGACAACAACATCCTGGTCCAGATCGGTCTGGTGGTCCTGATCGCCCTTGCGGCCAAGAACGCCATCCTGATCGTCGAGTTCGCCAAACAGGCGGAAGAGGACGAGGGCATGAACCGGTTCGATGCAGCCGTGGCTGCGGCCCGGACCCGCCTGCGTCCGATCCTGATGACCTCCTTCGCCTTCATCCTCGGCGTCGTGCCGCTGATGCTGGCGACCGGGCCGGGCGCCGAAATGCGCCAGTCGCTCGGCACGGCGGTCTTCTCCGGCATGTTGGGCGTGACCTTCTTCGGCCTGATCTTCACGCCGGTCTTCTATGTCGTGACCCGCTGGCTGTCGTCCAAACTGCCGCAAGGCAAGAAGCCGACGCCGAAGTCGAACGTCACCGAAGCCGTCCGCTACGATCAAACTTCCAGCCTGACCGATCCCGATGCGCTGGCTCCGGCCGCCGGGCGGGGAGGGGACTTCTGATGACCCGCACCAAGACCCTCAGCTTCCTGACCGTCGCAGCATCCGGCGCCCTGCTGGCCGCCTGCGCGGTCGGGCCCCAGGCGCCTGCCGCCGATCTGCCTGTGGCCGGGACGGGCGCCTTCATCGGCTCCGCCTCGACCACGGTCTCGACCGCCCAGGCGCGAGACGACTGGTGGCGGCTGTACGACGATCCGACCCTGGACGGCCTGATCCGTCAGGCCTTCGCCGAGAACAACGAGCTGGAGGCGGCCTTCGCCAACCTGCGCGCGGTTCGGGCGTCGCTGTCCGAGGCGCGCGTGGGCCGGTTCCCGACCACGACCACCAGCGCCCAGGCCCAGCGCAGCCGCGCCTCGGCCGCCACCTCCTCGGTTCTGGAGGCGGACGGCAAGGCGCCCGAGATCGACACCTATGACGTCGGTCTGTCGGCCAGCTACGAGGTCGATCTGTTCGGCCGGGTGGAATCGACCATCCGCGCCGCCCGCGCCGACGCCCGCGCGGCCGAGGCCGCCCTGGCCACGGTCCAGGTCTCGGTCGCGGCCGAGACCGCCCGCGCCTATGCCGACGCCTGCTCGGCCAACGCCCAGATCGCGGTGGCCGAACGGACGCTGGGGCTGCAACGCAATACGGCTCAGCTGACACAGACCCTGCTCGACGGCGGGGCGGGCACCGGCCTGGACGTGGCCAGCGCCCGCGCGGCCCTGGCCCAGACGGCGGCGACCCTGCCGACGCTTCGCGCCTCGCGCAACGAGGCCCTGTACCGTCTGGCGACCCTGACGGGCGTGACACCGGCCGAGGCCAGCCAGGCCGCCGCCGCCTGCGTCCGGCCGCCGCAACTCAGCCAGCCGATCCCGGTCGGCGACGGCGCCGCCCTGCTGGCGCGTCGTCCCGACGTGCGCCAGGCCGAGGCGAACCTGGCCGCCGCTGCGGCCCGCGTGAACGTGGCGACCGCCAATCTGTATCCGCAGATCAGCCTGGGCGGCTCTCTCGGCTCGACGGCCCAGGACTCGGGCGAATTGGGCGACGACCAGAACTTCCGGTTCAGCTTCGGTCCGCTGATCAGCTGGTCCTTCCCCAACGTCTTCGCCGCCCGCGCCCAGATCAAGGCCGCCGACGCCCGCTCCGACGCGGCCCTAGCCACCTTCGACCAGACGGTGCTGACGGCCCTGCAGGAGACCGAGACGGCGCTCAGCAACTACGCCAACGAACTGGACCGCCGCGCGGCCCTGACCGAGGCGCGCGATCAGGCCGCCCGCGCCGCCAACCTGTCGCGTCAGCGCTTCAACGCCGGCGCCGACAGCTTCCTGCTGGTGCTGGACGCCGAACGGACCCAGGCCGCCGCCGACGCCGCCCTGGCCCAGTCGGACGCCCTGGTCACCACCTACCAGATCGCCCTGTTCCGCGCCCTCGCCGGCGGCTGGCAGGCCGACAGCTGATCGACCCCCGTCCCCCGCCCGGGCGGGGGACGGCTTCGACTATGACAAACGCCGGCGGCCTCACGGTCGCCGGCGTTCGTCTGAGCATGAGGCGCCGAGCCCGGCGGCCGTGACTGCGGTCGTCCACAGCTGTGATGCGTCAGTGTGTTCGTGATTTGTTCCATTCGTGCTTTAACCGATGGCGGCGGTCGGTGGCGTGACGGAGGAACAGATGAACGACGGAGTCCTGGCCGATATGATGGCCGAACTGGATGCGGAACTGGCGCGGGCGGAGGCGTCTCTGCCGGAACATCCCGAACAGACGCGCCAGACCGAGGTGATGCGCGCTCTTGCCCTGGGCCTGGGCAATTTCGAGCGGATGCGGGCCCACGACGTGCATCTGCTGGCGGCCCGTTTGTCGCCCCGCCGGGGGTGAGAGCCGCGCGCGGCGGCGGTTCAGGGCTTGCGCTTGAAGGTGTCGCCGATCTCCGCCGCGTCCGGACCGTCCGGTCCCGCGCTGCGGCGCTCCTGCTGACCGACCTTCTTCACATCGGCGTCGGAGGTCAGGCCGTCGGGCTTGCCCGCCGGGTCCGCGCCGTTCTTCTCCCGGCCCTTGGTCTGTTCACGGTCCATCAGGATCTCCCTTGCTGGGAGAGGAGCGCGGGGGGAGGGGGAGCGTTCCGTCAGCCGCCCGTATCCACCTTCGCCACCACCGACATCCCCGGCGCGAGACGCTCCACGCCCGCCTGCCCCGGCTCGATGCGGATGCGGACCGGGATGCGTTGGGCGACCTTGGTGAAGTTGCCGGTGGCGTTGTCGGGGCGGATGACGCTGAACTCGCTGCCGGCGGCGGGGGCGATGCGTTCGACGCGCCCGCGCAGGGTCCGGCCGCCCAGGGAATCGACCGCGATCTCGACCGGCTGGCCGATGCGGATGTCGCGCATCTGGGTCTCCTTCATATTGGCCGTGACCCAGACGACGTCGGGCACCAGGCCCATCAGCTGGGTTCCGGCGGTGACATACTGGCCCTGGCGCACGCCGACCTCGCCCAGGCGGCCGGGGCGGGGGGCGGTGATCCGGGTGTTGGCCAGGTCGATCTGGGCCAGGCGGACGGCGGCCTGGGCGTTCTCGACGGCGGCGGCCAGACTGTCGCGGTTGACCACGGCCGAGGTGACGCCCGTCTGGGCCACGCCTTCGCCGGCCTGGGCCTGGGCCAGCTGGGCCTGGGCGCTGCGCAGGGCGGCGACGGCGATGTCCACATTGGATTGCGACACCCAGCCCCCGGCCTTCAGGGTGCGGGCGCGGTCGGCGTCGGCCTGGGCGCGGGTCAGGGCGGCCTGGGCGGCGGCGATGCCGGCGCGCTGTTGCGCCACCGCGCCGCGGGCCGAGGCCTGGCTCTGGGTCGAGTTGGACAGGGCCGCCTGGGCGGAATGCAGCGCCGCCTCGGCCTGCTCCAGCTTCTGGCGATAGGTGCGGTCGTCCACCTGGGCCAGCAGCTGGCCCTGCTGAACGGCCTGGAAGTCCTGGACCGGGACCTGGACCACATAGCCGCTGACCTGGGGGCTGATGATCGTCACCTGGCCGCGGACGTAGGCGTTGTCGGTCCGCTGCACATGGCCGGTGAAGGGCGGCAACTGCCAGGCGTACAGCACCAGGCCCACGGCGAAGACCGCGACCACCGCGGCGATCACGGCCCAGAGGACGCGTTTGTCCGGCTCGGGCGGCGACGCAGGCGAAGGCGCAGGTTGAGCGGATTGGGGGGATGTCGTGTCGGTCATCGGCGTGCGGGGGACTTTCAGGGGATCAGTCGGCGGTCGGGGCGGCGGTCGGGGCGGCGGCGGGTGCTGGGCCGGCGGTCATGGAACGGGCGGCGCGCTTCGCCTGGCGGCGCGCCTCGAAACGCGGATGCAGATGGACGGCCGTGACCCAGGCGCAGCCCAGACCGGCGGCCGCGGCGATGATCAGGAAGACGTCGTTATAGGCCAGGATATTGGCCTGTTGCGTCACCTGACGGGTCAGCATGGCCACGCCCTCGGCGTTCAGCAGGGCCGGGTCGGTGATGGTCGAGGCATAGGCGCCGGACAGCTGGCGCAGGCGCAGAACCACCTCGGGATTCAGGCTGGTGATGTCGGCGGACAGCTGGTTCGAATGGAATTTTTCGCGCACCACCTGGATCGTGCCGATCAGGGCGCTGCCGGCCAGGCCGCCCAGGTTCTGAAGCACGCTGAACATGACGATGAAGCTGATGATGTTGCGCGCCCCCTGTTGCAGCACCTTGCCGACGCCGATCAGCAGGGCCGGGCCGACGAACATGGCCGAGGCGAAGGCGATCATGGCCTGGCTGACATACAGCTGGGCCGGACGGGTCAGAACGGTGGCGTGGCTGTCGATGAAGGCGCCGACGGCGATGAGGCCCAGGGCGATGGCGATGGGCTTGTTCAGCTTGGCCATGTTCAGGGTCAGGGCGCTGACCGCCGTGCCGGCGATCATGGCCAGCAGGATCAGCAGGAAGAGGCCGTGCAACTGGTCCGGACCCAGGCCGACTACGGTCAGGAAGCCCACGGCGCCCGAGGTCTGTTCCGACAGGGTGATGCGGATCAGCAGGATGGCGCCGAACAGGCGCAGGATGTCCGGGCCGGTCAGCCAGCGGACGTTGATCAGCGGATTCCGCCGATCATACTCGATCATCAGGGCCGCAGTCAGCAGCAGGATGGCGCCGGCCAGGGCCCAGCCGATCCAGGCGGCCTCGGTCCACCAGACGATCCGGCCCAGACCCAGGACGGCGGCCAGCAGGGCCACGCCCGGCGCGAACAGGGCGAAGGTGACGAAGTCCAGCGGCTCGAACAGCTTCAGCCGCTCGGACGGGGGCAGGCGCAGCACCTGGACGGCGGCCCAGGCCAGAAGCGCCATGCCCAGCTCGAAGGTGTAGAAGGCGCGCCAGTCGTTCATCTCCAGCAGGCTGGGCATGATCAGGCGGGCGATGGGGACGGCGAAGCTGGACAGGCCGATGCCGATCACCAGTCCCTTCAGGCGGTGCTGGGCCGGGAAGGCCTGGATCATATAGAGGAAGCCCAGGGTGCTGAGCCCCACCGCCGCCATGCCTGCGACGGCGCGGACGAACAGGGTGGACTCATAGTTGTCGACCGCCAGGTGGGCGGCGCAGGTGACGACGAAGGCGGTCAGGCAGATCTGGGTGAACAGGCGCAGGCCGTATTGCTGGCGGAACTTGAACAGGATCAGGTTCATGCAGGCGTTGGTCATGACGAAGACGACCGGCAGCCAGGCCGCCTCGGTGATCGTGATTCCCAACGAGCCCTGAAGACTGGTCAGATTGGCGGTGACGGCCGCATTGCCCAGGCTGCCGACCAGGGCCACCAAGACCCCGGTCAGGGCGTACTGCAACCGCAGCCAGGCCGTATGGTCGGGCGTGGCCGGCGAGCCGGGCAGGGTGGGTCGCTCGTGCGGCTTCAGGGTGGCGAGATACTGCTCCCAGGGCAGATGCCAGTTGTGATCGGCGCGACGAGCCATCAGGACGCCTCCGGCCTGGGCTTCAGCCCGTCCAGAATGATGACGCGGGTGCGCTGGGACACGGCCTGACGCTCGGCCTCGTCGGCGCCCTGGAAGCCGGCGCCCAGCAGGGTGGCGATCAGGCGGATGTCCATCGGCCGCAGATCCTTTCGCACCAGACCGGCCGCCTGGGCCCGTTCGAGGGGGGCGGCGCCCGCCTCCATCAAGCTCTGCCGCAGGGGGGTAAGCGCATCGGGCGACCTCACGTTCCGGACCAACCCCGCCAGGCCGGCGTTGCGGATCATGTCTTCCGCCAGCCGGTCCAGAAACCAGAAGAAGGCTTCCGGGCCGTCGCCCTGTTCGGCGGTGCGTCGGCCCAGGTCGGCGACATCGGCCTCGAGCACGGCCAGGGCCAGTTCGGTGCGGTCGGCGAAATGACGATACAGGGTGCCGCGACCGACGCCGGCCTTTTCCGCGATCAGGTCCAGCGGCGCGTCCAGACCCTGGTCGGCGAAGACCGCGCGCGCGGCCTCAAGCAGGGCGGCGTGGTTGTGGACGACGTCCTTACGGACATGTTTGGGGGCGGGGCGCGACATGATGACGCGCATAAATGGACATGGGTGTCCGTTTTGCAAGGGGCCGTTCGAAGATCCCTCTCCCAGCGGGGAGGGCTTGAGCGTCTGAGAGCATAGCGATCAGTCTTGCGCGCAAGGGTGAGGGGCACGGTGGTGCGAGCTGGCCCACCGGCGGGCCCTCATCCGGCCCTTCGGGCCACCTTCTCCCAACGGGAGAAGGAAGGGGAGTTTACAGCCCCTTCTCCAGCACCACGAAATCCAGCTCGGGCCGAGGCGGATCGACGGGGAAGGGGCGGGTCTCGCCGGTGGGGTGGTAGCCGCGCCGTTCGTACCAGGCGATCAGTTCCGCGCGGCGGTGGATGACGGTCATCTCCATGCGGCGGGCCGCGAACCGGGCGACGGCCTCGGTCTCCGCGGCGGCCAGCAGGCGGCGGCCCAGGCCGGAGGCCTGCAGGGTCGGATCGACGGTCAGCAGGCCGAGGTAGGTCCGGTCGTCGCCGACGCGGGCGACCTGGACGCAGCCGATCAGGGCGCCGTCCTTATGGGCCAGCAGAATGACCCGGTCGGGATCGGCGATCAGGGCCGACAATTCTTCGGCGCTGGTGCGGGTGTCGAACAGCAGGTCCGCCTCGTGCGTCCAGCCGGCCTTGGCCGTCTCGCCGCGATAGGCGCGCTCGATCAGGGGATGGAGCGTGGCGACGTCGGCGAGTGTCGCCGCGCGAAAGGCGATGTCGCTCACCTGGAAACGCCCAGCTCCTGCACCAGATGGTCCATGCCATAGACGTCGCGCAGAGCGACGGTCACGGCCTGGGTGGTGACGATGACGCTGCGGTTGACGGCGCGGTCGTAGCCGTAGGCGTTGCGCTGGGTCAGGACGGTGGAGTCGAAATTGGCGCCAATGATCTCGCCCTTCGCATTGATGGCGGGGGAGCCGGACGAGCCGCCGATGGTGTCGGTCGAGACGGCCATGTCCATCACCGCGTTCGGGTCGATCCGGTCCTTGGCCGCCAGCAGTTTGGGCGCGACGGCGAAGGGCTCGGCGCCGGTGGCCCGGTCCCACAGGCCGGCGAAGGTTGTGAAGGCGCCGAACCTCTGACCCGGAACGTCCGAGCCTTCGACCTGGCCATAGGTCAGGCGAAGCGTGCCGGTGGCGTCGGGATAGACGTCGTCGCCATAGGCGGCGAAACGGGCGGCGGCCAGCTGTTCCGAGGCGCGGTCGGTCGGGGCCTGGACGCGGGTCTCCCAGGCGTCGCGGACGGCGCGAGCGTCGGCGTCGATGGCCAGGGCGTATTGGATCATCGGGTCGGTCGAGGCCTGGACGGCGGCGAGACCGCCGGTCCACAGGGCGCGGCGCACGGCCGGGTCAGCCAGGGTCGTGCCGGCGACGACGCGGGCGGACAGGGTCTCGGGGCTCTCCTTGCCCAGCAGGGTGCGGACCGAAGGGTTGTCGACCGTCAGCCATTCGCGGGTCTTGGACAGCCACCATTCCAGCCGGATCTGCTCCAGCTCGGGATAGGTGGGGCGTTCGGCGAACAGGCGGGATTCGACGCTCGACAGGCGGCTGTCGGCGAACTCGGGCAGGCGCTGGTCCGACGGCTTGGCGCGTTCCTGGGCGCCGCGCACCAGGGTGCGGGCCCAGGCGAACAGCTGCGACCCGCCGGCGACCGAGGTCGTGCCCAGGCCCGTGCCGCCTTCCAGCAGGGCCATGGACGGATAGAGTTCGCGGGCGACGGGCTGGACCGTGCTGAGCGTGGACCAGGGATCGACGCCGGACCCTGCGGCGCGGGCGCGGAAGTCGGCTTCCTGCTCGGCCTTGCGGGCCATGAAGGCCGGGTCGATCAGGGCCGCCATCCGGCCCCGGCCGCGCTTGTAGGTGTTCTCAAGGCTGACGATGGGGTCCATGGCGATGAAGGCCTGGTCCTCGCCCTCTTCGGAATAGCGGATCAACCGGCCGCGCAGTTCGGAGGCGATCAACTGGTCCAGCGGCAGGACCACGTCGCGGATGGTGGTCAACTGGTCCATGGTCAGCAGGCGCTGGGTCGAACCGGGATTGCCGGAGATGAAGACGGCCTCGCCCTCGGTCGGCTTGTTCGGATTCCAGGCGAAATGGGTCGATGTGACCGCAGGCTCACCATCCTCGTACAGGCGGATGAAGGCGGCATCGATGGCGAAGCGGGGGAAGGAGAAGTTGTCCAGATCCCCGCCGAAGGTGGCGGCCCGGTCCTCGGGCGCCCAGGCCAGGCGGACGTCGGAATATTTGCGGTACTTGTAGAGTTTGAACTGGCCGCCCCGGTACAGGCTGACGACCTGGCAGCGGATCTTGGGATCGTTTCCGCAGGCTTCGTTCTCGATCCGGCCGGCCTCGGCGTCGCGGGCCTGGGTGAAGGCCTGGCCTTCAAGGCCGGCGCCGGCCTTGTGCATCCGCTCGGTCACGTCGGTGATGTCGGTCAGGATCTCGGCGGTGGCGCCGGGGCATTTCAGCTCTTCGTCGCGCGACTTCGGCGTAAAGCCGGTCTCGGCGTAGTTGATCTGGGGTGTGGACAGGTTGGCGACGCAGGTGGCGACGCAGTGGTTGTTGGTCATGACCAGGCCCTGGCCCGAGACCACGCCCGCCGAACAGCCGCCGAACTTCACCGACGACAGGCGGACACGGTCCAGGAAGGCTTGGTCGATGTCGGTTCCCAGCGCCTGGTTGGCGCGGGCGACGGGGAAGTTGTCGTAGGTCCACATGCCTTCTTCGGCGCTGGCCGAGGAGGCGGCGGCGACGGCGAGGACGGCGGCGGAGGCGAGAAGGGCGAGGCGCATGGGGGGACTCCATAACTCTCCCTCCCCGTCCGGGGAGGGTGGCCGGCGCGCAGCGCCGGACGGGTGGGGGCGGCAGGGCGACAAGGGCGCGGTCCTGTGACGGATCGCCGAGCCCTTCCCACCCGGTCGCTTCGCGACCCCCCTCCCCCGAGGGGGAGGGAGAGGCGCTTATGCGTCGGTCTTACCGCCGAACGCCCAGTTCGCGCAGCAGGCGGGGCTGGTTGTAGACGTTGCGCAGGGCCTCGGTGATGGCGGCGGTCGAGACCGTCACCGTGCGATTCAGTTCGCCGTCGTAGCCGAAGCTGCCGCCCAGCGAGTGGATGTTGCCGTCGAAGGCGGCGCCGATGACTTCACCCTTGGCGTTGATCACGGGTGAGCCCGAGTTGCCGCCGATGATGTCGTTGGTCGAGACGAAGTCATAGACCGTCGACTTGTTGACCTTGCCCTCGGCCGCCATCCAGTCCTCGGCGGCGTTGAAGGGCTCGGCGCCGGTGTTGCGCTCGTACAGGCCGCCGATCTCGGTGAAGGGCGTCACCGTCACGCCGCGATAGGTCCAGCCCTTCACCTGGCCATAGGACAGGCGCAGGCTGAAGGTGGCGTCGGGATACAGGTTGGTGCCGTAAACCGCGAACCGGGCCTGGGCGATCTTTTCGCCGGCGCGGCTGGTCGGGCCGGACACGGCCGATTCCCACTGGGTGCGGATCGCCTGGGCCGCATCGTCATTGGCCAGGACGAAGGCGATCAGCGGGTCGCCCGAGGCGGCCAGCTGTTCCGGCGTCATGGCCAGGGCCTGGGCGCGGAAGGCCGGGTCGGCCAGGCGGGTGCCGTCCACCAGACGTTCGGCGATCTGCTCCGGGCTTTCCTTGCCCAGCAGGGCCTTCACGTCGGTATTGTCGACGGTCAGATATTCGCGGGTCTTCGACAGCCAGAAGTCCAGATAGATCTTCTCCAGATCGTTCGAGATCGGCGTCTCCGTCGCCAGGCGGCGGCCCAGCGAGGCGATGTCGGCGTCCGAATAGCCGGCGCGGCGTTCGGCGACCGGCTTGGCGCGCTCCTTGGCCGCGCGGACGATGGACTTGGCGTAGCTGTACAGCGACGAGCGTTGGCCGGCGGCGGCTTCCAGCTGGCGGTAGGGCAGGTAGAGGTCGCGCTGGGCGGCGGCGACGCGCTCCAGTTCGGCCCACGGGTCGCCGATGCGCTGGGCCAGGGCCGGGTCGGCGGCGACGCGCTGGCGCAGTTCCTGTTCGGCCGTCCGCTTCGTCGCCATGAAGGCCGGGTCGGTCAGGGCGCCCTGTTGGCCGTAATAGACCTTGAAGCCATTCTCCAGGCCGAAGATCGGATCGACCGAGACGCGCTTGGCCTCTTCACCCGTCGTCGAATATTCCAGCAGGCGACCGCGCAGTTCCGAGGTCTGGATCAGGGTCAGCGGCAGTTGCTGGTCCCGCAGGGCTTCCAACTGGGCCATGGTCAGCAGGCGCGAGGTCGAGCCGGGGTTGCCGGCGACGAAGGTGACGTCGCCTTCCTTGGGCGCATTGGGGTTCCAGGCCAGGTGGTTCGGCGTGGCGACCGGCTTGCCGTCCTCGTAGATGCGCAGGAAACCGGCATCCAGGGCGTAGCGCGGGAAGTTGAAATTGTCCGGGTCGCCGCCGAAGAAGGCCGCCTGGAACTCCGGCGCGAAGACCAGGCGCACGTCGTCATACTTGCGGAACTTGTACAGCTTGTACTGGCCGCCGCGGTACAGGCTGATGACCTGGCAGGTCAGCTTCTGGTCGTCGCCGCAGACCTCCTTCTGGATCTTGTCGATCTCGGCGGCCCGGGCCTGGACGAAGGCGGCGCCCTCAAGCCCGGCGCCGGCGCCGACGACCCGGTCGGTCACATCGGTGATGTCGGTCAGGATCTCGGCCGTCTGGCCGGGGCATTTCTTCTCTTCCTCGCGGGTGGCGGGCATCCAGCCGTTCTTGACGTAGTCGTTCTCGGCGCTGGACAGGTCCTGGACGCAGCCCACGACACAGTGGTGATTGGTCAGGATCAGGCCTTCGCCCGAGACCAGCGAGGCCGAGCAACCCTGCAGGCGGACGGCGGCGTTGCGCACGCGGTCCAGCCAGGCCTGGTCGATGTTGGTGCCGTACTTCTCGTTCACCGTGGCGATGGGGAAGTTGTCGAAGGTCCACATGCCCTCGTCGGCGCGGGCCGAGGTCGCGGGGGCGGACAGGACGACGGTCGCGGCGCCGAGGGCGGCCAGCGAGGCGGTGAGACGAAGGGACGGCAGGGACATGCGGGGTTTCCTACAGAGGGCGGAGCGAGGATGATCCGCCTGTTAACTTGTAACTAGCGCCGTTTCGGCGACGCCGCCAAGAGGCGAGACAGCCTTTGCCCTACGGCCCGTGGTCGCACGGGTCAAAAGCAAGCCTTACCCCGATTTAACTTGGCCGTGATGCCGCGCTCGCTCAGATAGACGGACGTATCGGGGATTTATCGACAACCATGTCGCTTGCGCTATCAACCTTGCTCTACGAGTGGCGTCGCTACATGGCGGCCGTCGTGGCGCTCGCCTTCTCGGGATTGCTCGTCCTGGCCCAGGTCGGCATGTTCATGGGCATCGGCAAGGCCTTCACGGCCCAGATCGATCGGGCCCGCGCCGACATCATGATTCTGAGCCCGGGCGCGACCGCCCTGTTCAACGGCGGCCCCTCAGGCGTGCCGCGGCGAATCATGCCGGTGGTCTACCAGCATCCGGAAGTCCTGGCCGTGGCCGATCTGGACGGTTCCGGCGGTCGTTGGCAGAACATCGTCAAGGATAAGGAGCCCGGCGGCGACCCGGCCGCGCCCGGCGCCAAGAAGATGGAGTTCGTCAACGTCACCACCATCGACGCCGTGCCTGGCGCGGTGACGGTGCCGGTCGACTATTCCGACGACCTGGTCGAGGCTTTGCGTCAGCCCTATGCGGTGGCGGTGGACCAGACGGCTTTGGGGCGATTGGGCGTCAAACTGGGGGATCAGGCCAGCTACAACGGCAAGACTGTCCGGGTCGCGGCTGTGACCCAGGGCTATCCCAACATGATGCAGGCGACGGTCGTCATGTCGCGCGACACCCTGCGGATGCTGGGCGAGGCCAACACCGGCGAACGGGTCGGACCGCTGATGGTGCAGATCAAGGATCCGGCGCGCGCGCCCATCGTGGTCGCCCAGCTGAACTCTATCTCGAACGGTCAGTTCAAGGCCTGGACGCGTCAGGATCTGGCCAAGGCCAATGAAGGGGCGATGATGAAGGAGAGCTTCATCGCCATCATGCTGGGCTTTTCGCTGTTCCTAGGCGTGCTGATCGGGGTGGCGATCACCTGGCAGACGCTGCGCGGCGCCATCATGGCCAATATCAAGGAGTTCGCCTCGCTGCGCGCCCTGGGCGTCGCCATGGGGTCGCTGCGCTGGATCGTGCTGGAGCTCAGCTTCTGGGTCGGGATCGCCGGGGTGCTGGCGGCCTTCGTCCTGACCTGGGGGGTCAGCCTGCTGGCGGCCGGTTCGGGCCTGACCATGTCCTTCCCGCCCATGATGGTGATGATGGTGTCGCTGATGCTGATCGTCATCGCCCTGCTGTCCGGTCTGTTGTCGCTGGGCGTCCTCAAGAACAGCCAGCCGGCGGACCTGCTGCGATGAATACTCATACGAAAGTGCACGGCAAACACGGCGACTTCGCCATCGAAGCCAAGGGCCTGGTCAAACGGTTCAAGACGGGCCGCAGCTGGGTCGAAGTCCTGAAGGGCGTCGATTTCGATGCGCGGCACGGCGACCTGACCATGGTCATGGGCCCCTCCGGTTCCGGCAAGTCCACCCTGATCGCCAACCTCTCGGGCCTGCTGAAGCCCGAGGAGGGCCGGGTGGACATACTGGACGTCGACGACCTGTGGACCTACGGCTCGGGTCGGATCGACAAGTTCCGCCTGGACCACTGCGGCTTCATCTTCCAGGGGTTCAACCTGTTCCCGTCCCTGACCGCCCTGCAGCAGGTCATGACGGTGCTGAAGTATCAGGGGCTGTCGTCGGCGGACGCGAAGAAGCGCGCCACCACGGCGCTGGAAGAAGTGGGCCTGGGTCATCGTCTGCACCAGAGGCCCAACGCCCTGTCCGGCGGCGAGAAGCAACGCGTCGCGATCGCCCGCGCCCTGGCCAAGGACCCGCAGATCCTGTTCGCCGACGAACCGACTTCGGCGCTCGACGGCGAAAACGGCCAGGTGGTCATCCGCCTGCTGCGCCGGGCCGCAACCGAACACGGCGCCGCCGTGATCTGCGTGACCCACGACCCGCGCCTGGAAGCCTGGGCCGACCGGGTCATTCACATCGAGGACGGCCGGATCCTGGACGATCAGCGCCGCACTCCTGATCCCGACGCCCAGCTGGCGTCCCACTAAGACCCTTTTCCAACGGACTGAACCGTCATGCCCGCCTTCCTCAAAAACAAATGGCTCTGGATCGGCCTGGTCCTGATCATCGTCCTGGTCGTCGGCTTCATGGCCTTCAGCAAGGCCGGGGCGGCCAAGAAGGCCCAGGTCGAGAAAGAATCCGCCCAGAAGATCGACAGCCCCTACGCCGCCATCGCCAACGGCAAGGCCGACGTCGAGGGCGGGGTGATCAAGGTCGCCGCGCGTCGCGGCGGCGTGGTGCGTGAAGTCTTCGTCAACGAGGGCGACCGGGTCGTCACCGGCCAGATCCTGGCGCGGCAGGAGGACGACGAGACCCGTCTGGCGGCGCAGAGCGCGGCTGCGGCTGTGTCGGAGACCCGCGCGCAGCTGGGGCTGACGCGCGTCGAACTGACGGCCGCCCGGCGCGAGTACAACCGGCTGTCGCGGCTGGCCTCGACCAATTTCGTCGCCGCCCAGCGTCTGGATCAGGCCCGCGATCAGATCGCCCAGGCCGAAGCGCGTCTCGCGTCGCAGGAGGCCGCGATCCAGACGGCCCAGTCGCGTCTGGACGAGGCCCGCTATAACCAGGAACTGACGGTGATCCGCGCGCCGATGGACGGTCGGATCGCCCGCCGCTACGCCCAGCCCGGCGCCGGCGCCTCGACCCTGAACGTCACCGCCATGTTCGACCTTGAGCCGGACACCGACCGCATCGTGCGGGCCGAGATCGTCGAGGCGGACCTGCCCAATGTCACGGTCGGTCAGGAGGTCGAACTGACGCCCGAGGGGGATCCGACCAAGATTTCGGTCGGTCGGGTCCTGCGCCGCGCCGCAGTCTTCGGCGCCCGTCAGCTGCAGTCCGAGGATCCCTCGGCCAGGACCGACGAACGGGTGGTCGAAGTGGTGGTCTCGGCCGACAACACCCCCTTCCTGATCGGGCAGCGGGTGCTGGTGAAGTTCATGAAGCCGGGCCAGAAGGCGGGCGTCGCCCGCCCGGCCAGCGCCGGAGTGGGGCCCAACCAGGCCATGCGTTCGGCCGGCCAGTCGTAAGCCGGCGGGTCAGCGGCCGGTGAAGCCTCCCGGCCGCTTCTCCAGCACCGCGTTCACGCCTTCCAGATGGTCCTCGGTCATGTGGGCCAGGGCCTGCATGGCGGCCGACAGCTCCAGGATCTGTTCGAAGGTCTGGTCGCGGCCCTGGCGCATCAGGGTCTTGGCCATGCGCAGGGCCTGGGGCGGCTGGGCGGCGATCTGGCCGGCGGTGATCAGGGCTTCGTCCATCAGCCGGTCGTGCGGCACGACCCGATTGACCAGGCCCCAGCGCTCGGCCGTCTCGGCGTCGATGCTGCGGCCGGTGAACAGCATTTCGGCGGCCCGCGCATAGCCGACGTCGCGCGGCAGCCGCCAGGCCCCGCCGTCGCCGGGAATGATGCCCAGCTTCAGGAAGGGCACGCCGAAGCTGGCGCGTTCGGACGCGATGCGGATGTCGGCGGTGGCGGCGATGCCGCAGCCCAGGCCCATGGCCGGACCGTTGACGGCCGAGACCAGCGGGATCTCCAGATCATAGAGACTGCGGACGATCCGATGGACGACGCGGCGATAGCGGGCGCGGATCTCGGCGCCTGAGCCTTCGAACAGGTCGCGCCGGTCTCGCATGGCGGTCAGGTCGCCGCCGGCCGAGAAGGCGCGCCCGGCGCCCGTCAGGACCACGCATTTGACCGTCATGTCGGCGTTGGCGCGGGCGCAGGCGTCGGCGAATTCGTCGCCGTCGGTCAGGTCGGGCAGGGCGTTCAGCCGGGTCTCGCGGTCCAGCGTCCAGATCAGGATCGCGCCCTGTCTGGTTTCGGCGATCAGGCCCATCGGTCGTCTCCTCGTTCCGCCTCCGTCATCGGACGCCGACGCCGCGTCACGCAAGCCCGGAATTGCAAAAGCCCCGGCGCGGACCGGGGCTGCTGCACGTCAGGCTTTCGAGGCCGTCAGCGTTTCTTGGGCGTATAGGGTACGAAGTTGGACGGATGGCTGACCGCCCGTCCCGAGTTCGACGGCATGTGCCGACTGTTGACCAGCATCCCGCCCCACAGGGCGAAGGACATCATGGCGTGTTGGAGGTTACGCTCCTTATCGTTCATTTTGGCGTCTCCTTTCGCAGAACGATGAAAAGAGACGCGTCGTACCTATGGAATCTCACCATCAGTCGTTTCGCGTCAGAGCCCAAGATAGGCAGTTTCGCGGAAATTGCAAATTTATCGATCAGCAAGCGGAGTATATTTCTTGATGGTGTCACATTGAGCGACGTCCCGCGCCCGGCCGGGCCGCCGAAATCGATCGCCACGCCCTGTGTCATGGTATGCGCCGTCGATGGCGAAAGCGGCCTGTGTCTGGGGTGTTTCCGGACCTTGGGCGAGATCGCCGGCTGGCGCGCGCTCAGCGACGCGGAAAGGGCGGCGGTGATGGCGGATCTGCCGTCCCGGCGGTCTCGGGTGGACCCGGCCAAGCTGGGCTAGGACGGGTCGGGGCTTAAGCTTTCGTCAGCCAAGTCGGTTCACCGCATTCCAACCTGGGTCGGATAGGCAGGGTGCATGATCCGCATCGACCTTCAGTCCGCCGCCGTGCTGAGCGTCGCCCTCATGGCCTCGTTCGCGACAGCTTTCACGATCCGTCATCTGGACGGCGGAGAGACAGCCATGGCGGCTGCCGCCGATGTCGCTGTCGCGGCTTCCGCGTCCGGAACCCCGACCCAGGTGGTCAAGGGGCCGGACGGTCACTACTGGGCCCAGGCCAGGATCGATGGCCGTGCGGTCCAGGTTCTGGTGGATACGGGCGCCAGCGTGGTGGCCCTGACGCGCGCCGATGCACGTCGGCTGGGTGTCGATCCGGCGCCGGAAGCCTTCACCGGCAAGGTCCAGACCGCCTCGGGCGTGGTGCGGGCCGCGCCGGTCGAACTGAAGACGATCTCGGTCGCCGGGGTTCGGGTCGATAAGGTCGAGGCCCTGGTGGTCGAGGAAGGCCTGACCTATTCGCTGCTGGGCATGAGCTATCTGGGTCGGCTGTCCGCTTTCGAGGCGACGCCGGCGGGTCTGACGCTCAGGCCCTAGAGATCCCGCATCTGGCGCTTGGCTTCGCGGAAATACTGCCAGCCGGTCCACAGGGTGATGACGGCGGCGAACCAGATCAGGAAGACGGCGAAGGATTCGAACGCCGGCTGCCACGACAGGGGCGAACCGTCCGGCTCCTGCAGGCCGAAGGCGTTCCACAACAGGGTGAGCTGCAGCGCGGCCAGGGCGACCATCTGCACGGTGGTCTTCCACTTGGCGGCCAGGGTGACGGGCAGTTCGATCCGCCCGGCCATGGTCTCGCGCAGGGCCGAGACCGCGAACTCACGGAACAGGATCAGGCCGCAGGGCAGGGCGATGCCCGGCAGGGAGCCGGAGGCGAGCACGCCCAGGATAGCCCCCGTGATCAACACCTTGTCCGCGATCGGATCCAGGATGGCGCCCCACCGCGTGGTCGAGTTCCAGCGGCGCGCCAGGAAGCCATCGACCCAGTCGGTCGAGGCGGCGATGACGAAGATCCAGAAGGCCCAGATCCCGAACTTGGCCTGGGTGTCCGGCGACAGCCAGGCGTCCAGCGCCCCCGGCGCGGCCCCGGCCATCATGGCGAACATCACCACCCCGGCGAACAGGCGGATGCCGGTCAGGATGTTCGGGATCGGATTGGCGCGGTGCGGATAGGTGGTCATGGCAGGAATTCCAGCAGGGACGCGAGCAGGGGGTGAAGCGTCTCCGCGAACGGATTGGCGATGGTCACGCCTCGATAGACGAAGCCGTCCTGCATGTCTTCGGAAAGCAGAAGGCCGCAGCCCGCTTCGGCGGCGACGGTCAGGATCAGCGCGTCCCAGATCTGCAGATTGAAGAAGGCCGCGGCCTCCAGCGCGGCGTCCATGGTCGTGGCCGAGGCGGCCGTCAGCCCAACGCCCGCGCTCCAGTCCAGCACGATCTTCCTAGCGACCTTCGGCGGGTGTCCGCCCTTGCGTGTCAGGATGTTGTAGAACTCGCCGGCAACCTGGGTCGGGATGACGAGGTTCTGCCTGGCGAGGGTCTTCAGCACCCCTAACGCGCGTTGACGCTTGGGTTCGTCATCACCGATGCCGGCGGCGTAACCCAGGACGTTGGTGTCGAGCGCCAGTTTCAAGCGTAACCGTCTTCACGTGTGATGCGTCCGGGCGCGCGGGCGGGCAGGGCGGCCAAATCGTCCACAAGGGCGTGCAGCCGGGCGACGCGTTCATCGTCTGTCTGCTCGCCGGCGGTTGCAGGCGTAATCCGCACCAGCGGCTTGCCGTGCGCGGTGACGACATAGGACTCGCCAGACGCCACCTCGCGAAAGATGCGCGAGAACTCGCGATTGGCCTCAGTCGCGGTGATCGTCCGTTCCATGGTTCAAGAGTAGTGTTTTCCACTACTTCGTGCAAGTCACGCCAACGGTTCGAACCTCGGCTTGTTCGTCAGGGCGCGCAGGACGCCGTCGGCGATGCCGAAATGCAGGCCGGTCAGGGTCAGTTCGCCGGCCGCCTCGCGCTCGGCGATCCAGGGGAAGGTGCGCAGGTTCTCGATCGACAGGCGGACGACGGCCTCTTCGGCGGCGCCTTCGACCTGGTCTTCGGACACTTCCTCGGCGACGCGGCGGACGACGGCCGAGCCCTGGGCCACCCAGGGGGCGACGAAGTCAGCACAGATGTCGGGCGCGCCGTTCAGCATGGCGTTGACCCCGCCGCAGTGGGCGTGACCCATGACGACGATGCGCTTGACGTTCAGCACCTTGACCCCGAACTCCAGCGCCGCCGACACACCGTGCAGCAGGCCGTCGGGCTCATAGGGCGGCACCAGATTGGCGACGTTGCGGACCACGAACAGCTGGCCGGGCGCGGCGTCGAAGATTAGGGCCGGATCGGCGCGGCTGTCCGAACAGGCGACGATCAGGGTGTGCGGCTTCTGGCCCTGGGCCAGGGCTTCATACTCGGCACGGGCGGCGGGCCAATGCTCGCTGCGGAACCTGCGATAGCCGGCGGTCAGTTCGTCGTTGATGTCGCTCATGAGGCGCCTGTAGCGCTTTGAGCGGCGGCGATAAATCGTGTATACGTGTCTATACGAAGGAGCTCGCCATGGCCGTCACCAGTCGAACATTCCGAAGCGGCAATAGCGACGCCGTGCGCCTGCCCAAGGAAATCTCGTTCGGACCCGGCGTCGAGGTCGAGATCGAGCGCAAGGGCGATGTTGTGACCCTGACACCTAAGCGACCGTCAGTGAAGGAAATGCTGGCCAAGCTGGATGCGCTGCCAAAGCCTTCCAGCATTGGAAAGCGGCCGCCTTTCATCGCGCCGATCCGCAAGGGGCTTTGATCTTTGTTGATGCTGGACACCAGCGTCGCCATCCACCTGCGGGATGGCGATCCGATGATACGTGCGCGGATAGAGGAAGTCGGCGACACCCTGGCTTTCTCCGTCATCACAGTGGTCGAGCTGGAAGCCGGTTTTCTGGACGGGCAGGCGGAAATAAGGCGCGCTCGCCTGTCTGCGCTGCTTGAGACGATCGGTTACAGGGCTTTCGACAGTCGCGACGTCGCCGCATACGGACGGATCATAGCGCGCACTGGATATTCGCGACGCAAGGTGCTGGACCGGATGATCGCCGCCCAGGCCTTGGTTGACGAGGCGATCCTGGTGACCTGCAACGGCGACGACTTTCGCGATATTCCCGGCCTGACCCTGCTGGAGTGGTGAGGCGGTCTACGGCTGCCTGAAGAAGGCGTGGATGCGTTCGGCCAGGGGCTGGTTGATGCCGTCCACCTTGACCAGATCCGACACCGAGGCGCGGCCGACGCCCTTGGCCGAGCCGAAGGCGTGGAGGAGGGCCTTCTTGCGGCCGGGGCCGACGCCTTCGATCTCGTCCAGAGGGTTCTTCTTGATGTCCATCGAGCGGCGCTTGGCGTGGGCGCCGTTGGCGAAGCGGTGGGCCTCGTCGCGCAGCCGCTGGAGGTAGTAGAGGGCCGGGGACTTCAGCGGCAGCATGAAGGGCGGCTTGCCGGGCATGAAGAACTTCTCCATCCCCGCATCGCGGTCCGGCCCCTTGGCGACGCCGACGACGGCGATGTCGTCCAGGCCCAGGTCGGCCATGACGGCCAGCACCTCGGCCAGCTGGCCCGCGCCGCCGTCGATCAGCAGCAGGTCGGGACGGACGGCGTCCTCGCCCTCTTCCTCGTCCTTGACCAGGCGGGCGAAGCGGCGGCGCATCACCTCGCGCATCATGCCGTAGTCGTCGCCGGGCGTCAGATCCTCGCCCCGGATGTTGAACTTGCGATACTGCGACTTCTGGAAGCCGTCGGGACCGGCCACGACCATGCCGCCGACCGCGTTCGTGCCCTGGATATGGGCGTTGTCGTAGATCTCGATCCGCTCGGGCCGGGTCTCCAGGCCGAAGGCCTCGCAGACCTCGTCCAGGATCTTGCCCTGGGCCGAGCTTTCGGCCAGGCGGCGGCCCAGGGCCTCGCGGGCGTTGGTCAGGGCGTGGTCGACCAGGGCCAGTTTCTCGCCGCGCATGGGGCGGACGATCTCGATCCTGCGGTCGGCCTTCATCGAGAAGGCTTCCTCCAGCAGCTCCAGCTCGTGCGGGCGGACGTTGGACAGGATCAGGCGCGGGATCGGCTTGTCCTCATAGAACTGGCCCAGGAAGGCGGCCAGGATCTCCGGATCGGTGTCGGTCTTGTCCACGCGCGGGAAATAGGCGCGGCCGCCCCAGTTCTGGCCGGCGCGATAGAAGAAGACCTGGACGCAGGCCTGGCCGCCGTCGGAGTGCAGGGCGAAGACGTCGCCCTCGGCCACGCTGTCGGCGCTGACGGAGTTCTCCATTGAAATGGCGGACAGGGCGCGGATGCGGTCGCGGACGCGGGCGGCCTGTTCGAAGTCCATGGCGTCGGAGGCGGCCTGCATCTCCTGCGACAGGCGACCGATGACGGCGCGGGACTTGCCGCGCAGGAACTGTTCGGCCTCGGTGACCAGTTCGCCATAGTCCTCGAGCGAGATCAGGCCGGTGCAGGGGGCCGAGCAGCGCTTGATCTGGTGCAGCATGCAGGGCCGCGTCCGGGTCTCGTAGACGCTGTCGGAACAGGAGCGCAGCAGGAAGGCCTTCTGCAGGGTGTTCAGCGTCCGGTTGACCGCCCAGGTCGAGGCGAAGGGGCCGAAATAGTGGCCGGGGGTGGTGTGGGCGCCGCGATGCTTCTTCACCTGGGGCGCGCGGTGGTCGCTGCGGATCATCAGTTCAGCGAAGGACTTGTCGTCGCGCAGCAGGACGTTGAAGCGCGGCTTCAGCTTCTTGATGAAGTTGGATTCCAGCAGCAGGGCCTCGGTCTCGGACGCCGTGACGACCAGCTCCATCGACCGGGTCTGGGCCACCATCAGGCCGATGCGCTGGGTGTGGAACCGACCCTGGGCGTACTGGACGATCCGCTTCTTCAGCGACTTGGCCTTGCCGACATAGAGGCAGGACCCGTCCTCGCCATACATGCGATAGACGCCCGGCTTGTCGGGGGCCCGGCGCGCCTCGTCGGCAATCAGGGCGGCGGCCTTCAGGTTGGAATCGAGCGTCTCCTCGGTCATCCGGGGGGATATAGGCTCAAGACCTGCGAACCAGAAGGACGCCGGCGAGAACAAGCCCCACCCCGGCGATGCGGCCCAGGTTCAGCGGCTGGCGCGGCACGCCCAGGGCGCCGAAATGGTCGAGGATCAGGCTGAGCAGCAGCTGGCCGCCGACCATCAGGGTGATGGTCATGGCCACGCCCAGGCGCGGCACGCCCCAGGCGGCGGCGACCACGAAACAGGCGCCGTAGACCCCGCCCAGCCAGGCGTACCAGGGCAGGGCGCGGGCGGCGGCCATGTCGGGCCGGGTCTGCATCAGGGCGGCGACGATCCCCAGCACCGTCGTGCCGACGGCGAAGGAGATGAAGGCGGCGTTGACCGGCGAGGCGACGGCCGAGGCCAGCCGGGCGTTGGTCGGCGCCTGCAGGGCGGTGGCGCCCCCGGCCAGGACGACGACGAGGATGGCGATCAGCGACGGGTTCATGCGCCTTGGCTAGCATGCCCTCGGCCGTTTGTTAGCCCGAGATGAAGCGGGCGGCGCGTTCGCCCTCGGGGTCGCCGGCGACGCCGAAGCCGCGGTTGATGGTCATATGGCTGTCGTCGGGGGCGGCGACGACCTCGGCCCGGCCGCCGGCGCGGGTCAGGGCCTGAGCCAGATCGCGGCTCTGAGCCGCCGAATCCTGACGCCGCGCGACGTGGAAGATCAGGAAGGGCGGATAGGCGACGCCGGGGCGGACGCGCAATGTCGGCGACAGGGCGGCCGCCTGGTCGCCGAAGGCCTGGTCATAGGTCTGGCCCAGCCACTGGTCGATCCGGCCGTCGCCGCGCGGGGCGGTGGCGTCATAGCCCGCCCCGTCCAGCAGGATGACCCCCGCCAGATCCGACGGCTTCAGCCCGACCGCGCCCAGATAGTCGGGGTCGATCCCGACCAGGGCGGCCAGATGGGCGCCGGCCGAGTGGCCCAGCAGATAGATCGGGCGGCCGGGCAGGCGGCGTTTCAGGTCGGCGACGGCGGCGGCGACATCCATGGCGGACTCGCGGGCGCTGACGGCGGGGGCTAGGCGATAGCTGGTCGAGGCCAGGGTCAGGCCGTGACGTTGGGCGTAGGCGGGCAGTTCGCTGACCATCGCCCGCTCGCCGCGCGACCAGCCGCCGCCGTGGACGAACACCAGGATCGGTCCGGAGCCGTGGTCCGCATAGACGTCATAGGCCTGGAGCGGGTCGGGGCCGAAGGCCCAGGTGTGGACAGGGGCCGCCGCGCTGCCGCCGGTCTGGTCGCGTCGGCGCCCCGAGCGGCGCTGCGCCAGGGCCGGGCCGGCCAGGGTTGAGAGGGTCAGGCCCAGCAGGGCGGCGCGGCGGGAGACGGGCATGGGACATCCTTTCGGGATCCTCAGAATAACGCCGTGCGCCGTCCGGTCCGCCTCACCAATTTGTATCGATTTGTACGCCGTCGAACCATTCGGCCAGCCGCGCGCGACAGCCCCGGTTGACGTCGGCGGGCAGGGCGTCGGGCGCGAACCAGCCGACCTCGGCGATCTCGCCGTGGCTGGTGCGTTCGCCCTGGTCGAAGGCGTCGATGACGAAGACGGCGACATGATCGCCGGGAAAGAACCGCTCGTTGGCATGCAGCGAGACCAGGCGCGGCGCCGCCCGCGCGATCAGCCCGGTCTCCTCGCGCAGCTCGCGCACCACGGCCTCATGGGTGGTCTCGCCCCGGTCCACCCCGCCGCCCGGCAGCCACCAGCCCGCCAGATAGGTGTGCCGGACCATCGCCACCCGCCCGTCCGCATCCACCACCACGGCCCGCACGCCCAGCGTCTTGCCCCGCGACAGCCGCGACCAGGCGAAGAAGACGGGGCGGGTGAAGGGTTCGACGCGCTGACGCCAGTTCATCGATGTATCCGCCCCCGGCCGTGGTGTGTGGCGGGATGTTCGATCATCTTTGGGGGCGTGAGGGAAGGGGGGCTGCATTGCGCCATGAGCGGACCCTAGTTTGCGACCGGAAACGCGACATTGATTCTGACTGCCAGCACCGGAATGTTTGATGCGGGGCACCGTGTCGGCACCCAGCTTTTCCGCATACTGATGGGGCCAAGCGGCGCCATCGTCACCGTGTCTGCCCTCCTTATCGGGATGGCGGGCGATGCTCATGCCAGCGGCTCGGCCTCGCTCAACAGGCGAGTGACTTCGGCCATATTCTCCGTTCCCCAGTCGCAGAGCGGTACAAGGGCCTGCGCCAAGCTGCGACCAAGGGGGGTCAGCGCGTAGTCGACGCGCGGCGGGATCTCCTTGTAATCCGTACGAAGGACAACCCCGTCTTTCTCAAGTTCTTTCAGATGCTGAATGAGCATCTTGTCGCTGACGCCGCGAGCGGCGCGCCTCAACTCACTGTAGCGTTTGGGGCCGGGAAGCAGGAAGTAGACAAGCAAAGGCTTCCACTTGCCAGCGACGATGCGAAGTGCGGCGTCGAGACCGCAGGTTAAATCGAATTTGGACGCGCGAGACCTCATCAATCGACCTTACCAAAAGGTGCATACTAGTCAAAACGTTTAACGACACCTAGCTCCTTTGCGGCGGGCGCGTGACGCCCTGCGGTTCAAGGAACGACAATCATGCCCAAGACAATCCTCATCACCGGCGCCTCGAGCGGTCTTGGCCGTGCAACGGCCAAGCTTTTCCAGCGAGAAGGCTGGAATGTCGTAGCGACCATGCGCAACACTGCCGATGGTGCTGACCTCAGCGCGATGGAACGCCTGTTGGTGACACGGCTCGATGTCGAAGATGACATCTCTATCCGGTCCGCCATCGCTGCGGGGATCGTGGAGTTCGGCCAGCTTGATGTGGTTGTGAACAACGCAGGCTTCGGAGCATTCGGTCCGCTGGAGGCGGCATCGATCGAGACGCTTCGTCGTCAGTTCGAGGTGAATGTCTTCGGCGTGCTGCGAACGATGCAAGCCATTCTGCCCCACTTCCGGGAACGGCAGGCCGGGATCATCGTCAACGTCAGTTCGACCAGCGGGCGCATCACGCTTCCGTTCGGTACCCTCTATCATGCCTCGAAATATGCCGTCGAAGGCGCGACCGAGGCACTGCAATATGAACTCGCTCCACTCGGAATTACGGTGAAGCTGATCGAACCTGGCGCGATCAGAACCGATTTTGCCGGTCGATCGATGGTGTTCAGCAACGATCCCGAGCTCACGGACTACCAGCCGCTGATCGAGGCGGCGATGGGGACCTACGGCAAGATGATGGGCGAGGGGTCAGAACCCGAACAGATCGCCCAATCTATCCTGGAGGCGGCCACGGACGATACGGCGAGGCTGCGCTACGTGGCCGGCGCAGACGCCGCGACGATGCTGAAGGAACGCGCGGCGACAGACGACCCGTCGTTCTTTGCAAGCATCAGGGCGCAGTTCGGGCTGCAGGTCTGAGACCGACGCCGTCGTGCGTCTTTCACGCCGGATTGAACCCTCGGCGCCGCCCTTCGGCGCCGTTCATTAGAAGAAGAAACCGATGGTCCAAGACCTTAGTGATTTCTATCGGCGCTACGTCGCGGCGGCGAACGCACGCGACTTCGCGACAATCGCTAACCTCGTCCATGACGAGGTCACTGTGAACGGAGTGGCTTGCAAGCGAGAAGACGTCCTCAATTCACTGGCGGCATTTATTGAGATAATGCCGGACTTCACGTGGGAAATCGAAGACCTCATCGTTGCAGACGATCGGATAGCCGCAAGATTGCGCGACACCGGTACGCCCGCGACGGAGTGGTTGGGCGTACCGGCCACGGGCGCCGCGATAGAGATCATGGAATTTGCGAGCTACCGCGTCACTGAAAGCGGATTCATTGAAATGTGGTTCCTAATGGACAAAGCGTCTGCGGTGCAACAGCTTCAGAAGCCCCTCCTTGATGGGCTCAGTTAATCGCCTCACCGAGAGAAACGGTATTGGCTCAGCTCATTTTACTCGGGGAACTGGTCAGCCTTTTCGCCGCCTTGGCGGATAAGGCCTGCCTACCCAATTTGATCCTAGCCCTGACGCTCCAGAACGCTTTGGTGTCGGAGGTGCGTTGTTGACGGAATGACGGGTACCCCAAAGATGGAACTGGCTATCTGGTACCAACTGTTCGTCAGAGCCCAGTTCCACCCCCGGCAACCGCGTCGGCACCAAGCGGACCCTCTCAACGTCTCACAAGAGTCAACTTCCGCCCCCCAAACCCGCCCCCGCTTGAACCGCGCCCCGTCCCGCTCTAATCGAAGATCAGACACAGGAGCATCCCATGCTGGCTCTCGGCATCATCTTCGGCTTCGTCGCCGTCATTGCGGCGTTCAACGTCTTCGAGTTCGGTCGGGTTGACTGAAGTCCCGGCGGCGCCCGCCGCCGCCGCCGGCGTCGCCCTGGTCACGGGCGGGGCGCGGCGGATCGGACGGGAGATCTGCCTGACCCTGGCGCGGGCGGGCTTCGACGTGGCGATCCATCATCATGCGTCGGGCGAGGACGCCCGGACCCTGGCCGACGAGATCGCGGGCCTCGGGCGGCGCGCGTGTCTGTTGCAGGCGGACCTGACGGACGAGGCCAAGGTGCGGGCGCTGGCGCCAGCGGCGGTCGAGGCGCTGGGGCCTTTGACGGTGCTGGTCAACAACGCCTCTGTGTTCGAGGACGACCGGGTCGGCGGCCTGACGCGCGACAGCTGGGACCGGCATATCGAGACCAATCTGAGGGCGCCCCTGGTGCTGGCCGAGGCCTTCGCCGCCCAGGCTGTGGAAGGGGCGATCATCAATCTGCTGGACCAGAAGGTGCTGAAGCCGGATCCGCGCTTCTTCTCCTACAGCCTGTCGCGCAACGGCCTGTGGTGGGCGACCCGGACCCTGGCCCAGGCCCTGGCGCCGGGCATCCGGGTCAATGCCGTGGGGCCGGGGCCGACCCTGCCGTCGATCCACCAGACCCCCGAGGAATTCGCCGCCGAGGCGCGCGGCACCCTGTTGCAGACGCCCGGCAGCCCGCAGGCGGTGGCCGAGGCCGTGCTGTGGCTCATTGACGCGCGGATGGTCACGGGCCAGATGATCGCCGTCGACGGGGGCCAGCACCTGGCCTGGCGCACCCCCGACATCCAGGAGTAGCGCGTGGTCCAGTCCTCTCAGGTGACGCCGTTTCCGGCGGACGAGCCGCTGCGTTTCGAGCGGCTGAGCGTCTTCGTGCGCGGGCTGGAGGTCGAGGCCGGGATCGGGGTCTATGACCACGAGCAGGGGCGGCTGCAGCGGCTGGTGATCGATGTGACGCTGGAGCTGGAGCCGCGGCCGATCGAACGGCTGGGCGACACCATCAACTATGAGACCGTGGCCAATGCGGCGCGCGCCATCGCCGCCGAGGGCCATGTGGGCCTGGTCGAGACCTTCGCCGAACGGCTGGCGCGCGCCTGTCTGGAGGACCGGCGGGTGCGGCGGGCGACCGTGCGGATCGAGAAGCCAGGCGCCCTTCAGGCCGTGATTGCGCCGGGCTGCGAGATCGTTCTGGCGCGCTAGGGCGTCGGTGATCCCGCTCCCTGTCGTCCGGGTTTCAGACTATTCAGACGGTGTTTTTCGGAGACCGCACCCATGACCCAGCTCTGCGTCGTCGCCGCCGGCGGCACCGGCGGCCACATGTTCCCGGCCGAGGCCCTGGCGCGGGAACTGGCCGCGCGCGGCTGGCGCGTGGTGCTGGCGACCGATCATCGCGGCGAGCAGTACGCCCACGCCTTTCCGGCCGAAGAGCGGCTGGCCCTGGACGCGGCGACCGGCTCCGGCCCGCTGGGTCTGATCAAGGCGGGGGCTCAGATCTTTAAGGGTGTGATGCAGGCGCGCGCGGCCTTCGACCGGCTGGGCGCGGACGTGGTCGTCGGCTTCGGCGGCTATCCCTCGGCGCCGGCCCTGGTGGCGGCGGTGACGTCGCAGCGGCCGACCGTGATTCACGAACAGAACGCCGTCCTGGGCCGCACCAACCGCATCCTGGCCCCCTATGTCGGCGAAGTGGCCTCGTCCTTCCCGACGCTGGAGCGGGCGCCGGCCAAGGTGCAGGGGCGGTCGCACGTCGTCGGCTCGCCGGTGCGGAGCGAGATCCGCGCCCTGTTCGACCGCGTCTATGCCGCTCCGGTGGAGGGCGGCCCCATCCAGGTGCTGGTGACGGGCGGCAGCCAGGGGGCGCGCATCCTGTCGGAGACCACGCCCCGCGCCCTGGCCGCTCTGCCGGAGGCCTTGCGCCGTCGTCTGAAGGTGCAGCAGCAGTCGCGGCCCGAGACGCTGGAGACCGCCCGCCAGATCTATCTGGAGGCCGGGATCGAGGCCGAGGTCGCGCCCTTCTTCCGCGACATGGCCGAGCGTCTGTCCAAGGCGCATCTGGTCGTCGGCCGTTCGGGCGCCTCGACCTGCGCCGAACTGGCCGTCGCGGCCCTGCCGTCGGTGCTGATTCCGCTGAAGATCGCCATGGATGGCCACCAGCGCCTGAACGCCAAGGCCCTGGTCGACGCCGGGGCGGCGGAGATGGTGCTGGAGGATGATCTGACGGTTCAGGGCCTGACGGCGACGCTGGAGGGACTGCTGTCCGACCCGGCGCGTTTGGCGGCCATGTCGGCGGCGGCGCGTTCGGTCGCCATCCCCGATGCGGCGCAGCGCCTGGCCGATCTGGTGGAGAAGACGGCGAAGGGCTGAACCGCGTTCGCCAAGCTTTGCGGGAACTCATTCGGCGTCAATGCGTCCCTTACGCATGCCTCCTGAAATCACCGCCCTGACCCGCCAGATTCATGACCTGTGGCGCCGGTTCGACTGGCTGCCCGAATGGGCCGTGATCGTGCTGGTGACGGCCGGCTTCGTCGCAGGCGGATGGGTGGCGCACAAGATCGTCTTCATGATCCTGCGGCGGGTGGTGAAGAACCGCGACGTCTTCTGGCGCGGCGTGGTCGAGCGGGCGCGCAAGAAGCTGCGGGTCATGATGATCCTGATCGGCATCGGCATCGGCGTGACCGTCTCGCCGATGGATCCCGCGCCGTCGGCCGACATCCGCGAAGTGCTGCGTTTCCTGTTCGTCCTGACCCTGGGCTGGCTGGCCTCGGGCCTGCTGGACATGTGGTCGGTGATGCACCTGAAGCGGTACAATATCGCCGTCGAGGACAATCTGCTCGCCCGCAAACACCTGACCCAGACCCGCATCCTGCAACGGGTGGCCAAGGTGATCCTGTTCATCGTCACCGTGGGTCTGGCCCTGATGACCATCGCCGGCTTCCGCCAGTGGGGCGTCAGCCTGCTGGCCTCGGCGGGCGTGGTCGGCATCATCGCCGGTCTGGCCCTGCAGCCGATCCTGACGAACATGGTCGCGGGCATCCAGATCGCCCTGACACAGCCGATCCGCCTGGACGACGCCGTCATCGTCGAGAATGAGTGGGGCAATGTCGAGGAGATCACCGCCACCTATGTGGTGGTCAAGCTGTGGGACTGGCGGCGGATGGTCCTGCCCCTGTCCTACTTCATCTCGACGCCGTTCCAGAACTGGACGCGAGAGAACGCCCGCCTGATCGGCTCGGCCTTCTTCTACGTCGATTACGAAGCCCCGATCGACCGGCTGCGCACGGCGTTCGAGGGGATCGTCAAGGCGTCCAAGCTGTGGGACGGCGATGTCCAGGTGATGCAGGTGACCGACATCACCGCACGAGTGCTTCAGGTCCGCTGCCTGGCCAGCGCCCGCTCCGCCGGCGTCGCCTTCGACCTGCGCTGCGAAATCCGCGAGAAACTGATGGCCTTCATGCGCGACGAATGCCGCGAAGCCCTGCCGCGCGACCGGCTGGAATGGCCGCAGGGTGAGGAGCGGGCCGTCAGTCCTTCAGCGCCGCTTGACCCTGAAGGATCGCTTCGTCCAGCCTGAGGGTCTCGCGAGCAGCAGCCTCCCCGCACGCCACGGCCATCAGTTCCGCCGCGTCTCCGCCCGGCGCGGCTTCATAGGGCGGGGCGGGGTCGGGCGTCGCCGGGCCTTCGGTTCTGTCGGCTTTCAAGGACGCGAAGTCGAGCCGGTCCGCCGTGCCGGCGCGGCAATCGAAGGCCCAGCGCGACCAGCCGCCGACATAGGTCACGTCCCCGACCTTGAACCCGGCCTCCGTGACCTGAAGCTCGCGCATATGGGCCACGTCGCCCGTGCGTTCGATGGAGGCGACATCGGCATAGACGGCGAAACGGCCGACGCCGGTCGGGACCAGTTCAGGATCTGCTCCAGTCAGCAGGAAGGCCAGCAGCAGGGGGATCATGCGACCAGTTTCTCCACCTGGTGCAGGTCCACGCTGACCAGCTGGCTCATGCCGCGCTCGGGCATGGTGACGCCGTACAGGCGGTCCATGCGGCTCATGGTGACGGGGTTGTGGGTGATGACGATGAAGCGGGTGTCCGTGCGTGACCGCATCTCGTGCAGCATCTTGCAGAACCGGTCGACGTTGGCGTCGTCCAGCGGGGCGTCCACCTCGTCCAGGACGCAGACGGGGGCGGGGTTGGCCAGGAAGACGCCGAAGATCAGGGCGGCCGCCGTCAGGGCCTGTTCGCCGCCGCTCATCAGGCTCATGACCGACAGCCGCTTGCCGGGCGGGCAGGCGTAGATCTCCAGGCCCGCCTCCAGCGGATCGTCGCTCTCGACCAGTTTCAGCTCGGCCTGGCCGCCGTCGAACAGGGCCTCGAACAGGGCCTTGAAATTGGCGTTGATGACGTCGAAGGCGGCGACCAGCCGTTCGCGGCCCTCGGCGTTCAGTTCGTCGATGCCGTCGCGCAGCTTGGCGATGGCCTGGGTCAGGTCGATCCGCTCAGACTTCATGCTGTTCAGCCGGTCGCCGTATTCGGTCGCCTCGTCCTCGGCGCGCAGGTTGACGGCGCCCAGGGCCTCGCGTTCGCGCTCCAGCCCGTACAGCAGGCTCTCGGCCCCGGCGGCGTCGGGCGGGCGGGCGATGGCTTCGTCGGTCAGCTTGCGGGCCAGGTCTTCCGGCGACATCTGGGCGGTCTCGCGGACGGTGGTCTCGGCCTCGGTCAGCTTCTCGGCGGCGGCCTCGGCGCGGGCGGCGAGACCGGCGCGGGCTTCGCGGGCCTGGGAGGCGGCGGCGTCGGCGGCGCGGGCGGCGCGGTCGGCCTCGGTCGCGGCGCTCTCGGCTACAGCCATGGCGTCTGACGAGGCCTGTTTGCGCTGTTCGGCGGCGGTCAGGGCATCCAGCAGCCTGGTGCGCTGTTCCGCAAAGCCCTGGGGCGCGACCTCGGCCTGTTTCAGCTGGGCGGAGGTTCGCTCGGCGTCCGTGGTCAGGGCGGCGACCCGGGCGCCGCTGTCCTTGGACCGGGCGATCCAGCCGTCGCGGGCGCGGGTCAGGCCGCCCAGGCGTTGTTCGCGGCCCTGGCGGTCGCGGGCCTCGGCGTCCCGGTCCGACCGGGCGGTCTGGGCGGCGATGCGAGCCGCGTCGGCGCCGGCGCGGGCGGCGGTCAGATCGTCACGCAGGCCGGACAGGGTCTCGGACGGGGCCTCGACCGTCTGTGCGGCAGCCAGAGCGGCTTCGGCCTCGGCCACTTCGGCCGCCAGACGCGCCAGGGCCTCATCCAGAGCCTGGGCGCGGGCCTCGCGGCGGGTCTGATCGCGGGTCAGGCTTTCGACGCGGTCGCGGGCGGCGGTCACGGCCTTGTCGAGGGCGAAGGGTTTGAGGCGGGCGGTCTTCACCACCTCCTCGGCGGCGCGGAAGGCCTCGGCCGCCCCCTTCTGCTGGGCCTGGGCCTGTTCGAGCGCCGGCTTGCCCTTGTCGATCTCGGTTTCCAGCTCGGCCAGGCGGGTGCGCTGGGCCAGGCGGACGGCGGCGGGGCGGGGCGCCTCGGCGCGGCTGACGAAACCGTCCCAGCGATAGAGGTCGCCCTCGGGCGTGGCCAGACGGGCGCCGACGGGCAGGGTGCGAGCGAGATCGGCCGCCTGGGCGCGAGGGGCGACGCCGCACAGAACCAGGCGGGCGGCCAACTGCTCGGGCGCCTGGACGTGGTCGGACAGGGGCTCCACCCCCGCGGGCCAGACCGGCGGGTGTGGCTCGGCCCCGCCCCAGTAGGCGGCGGCGCGGGCGTCCAGCGCCGCGTCGAGGTCTTCGCCCAGGGCGGCGGCCAGGGCGGCCTCATAACCCCGGTCGGCGCGGACCTTGTCGAGGGCGGGGGGATGATCGCGCTTCCCCCCGACCAGCAGTTGGGCCAGGCCGCGCGCCTCGGTCTGGAGCCGGCCCAGCCGGTCCTCGGCGGTGCGGGCGGCGGTGCGGGCGTCCTGTTCGGCGCGGGCCAGGTCGCCGCGTCTGGCCTCAGCGGCCTCGACGGCTTCGCGGGCGGCGGACAGTTCGGTCTGGGCCGTCTCCAGCGCCTGACGGGCGGCCTCCAGCTCGGGCGTTTCCAGCGGCCCCAGGGCGTCGCGTTCGCGCTGCGCCTGATCCCGCTGGGCGGCGACGCGGGTGAGGCGGGTCTCGGCGTCTCGGCGGCGGGCGGCCTCGGCGTTGGCGCGGGCCTCGACGGCGGCGAGGGCGGCGGCCAGGCGTTCGACCTCGGCGTCGGCGGCCTTGCGGGCCTCTTCGGCGGCGGCCAGGGCCTTGTCCAGTTCGGGGCCGCGTTCGGGGGCGGCGGCGATCTCGGCCTGGAGCCGGGTCAGTTCCTGGTCCAGCCGGTCCAGTTCGCGCCGGGCGTCGGCGGCCATATTGGTCTCGCGCTCGGCGTCGGCGGCGATGCGGGCGGCCTCGGCCTTGAGACGGTCCACCTCGGCGCGGGCGGCCTGTTCGGCCATGTCGAGCCGGTCGCGCTCCAGGCTGGCGCGGTGCAGCAGGGCGGAGGCGACGGCGTCCTCCTCCCGCGCCGGCTTCAGCGCCTCCTGGGCGGCGAGGGCGGCGGTCTGGGCGGCGGCGGCGGCGGTCGTCGTTTCCGCCACCGCGCGGTCGGCGGCGCGCAGTTCCTCGGCGGCGGTCTCGGCCGCCAGTCTGGCGTCGTTCCAGCGGACGTAGAGGAGCGCCGACTGGAGGGCGCGGATCTCGGCGGAGATCTTCTTGTACTTCTCGGCCTGGCGGGCTTCGCGCCTCAGCCGGTTCAGCGCCGTCTCCAGCTCGCGGCCGATGTCGTCAAGGCGTTCGAGGTTGGTCTCGGCCGCCTTGAGCCGCAGTTCGGCCTCGTGGCGGCGGGTGTGCAGGCCGGCGACGCCGCCCGCCTCTTCCAGGATGCGGCGGCGGTTCTGGGGTTTGGCGGCGATCAGTTCCGAGATCTGGCCCTGGCGGACCAGGGCGGGGGAGTTGGCGCCGGTCGAGGCGTCGGCGAACAGCAGCTGGACGTCGCGGGCGCGGACCTCCTTGCCGTTGATCCGGTAGGTCGAGCCCTGGCCCCGGTCGATGCGGCGCGACACCTCGAGCACCGGGCTGTCGGTGAAGGGCTGGGGGGCGCGGCGCTGGGCGTTGTCGATGGTCAGGCTGACTTCGGCGTGGCTGCGCGGCGGGCGCCCGGCGGCGCCGGCGAAGATGACGTCGTCCATGCCCTGACCGCGCATGGCCTTGGCCGAGTTGGCGCCCATGACCCAGCGCAGGCTTTCAAGGACGTTGGACTTGCCGCAGCCGTTGGGGCCGACGACGCCGGTCAGGCCGGATTCGATGTGCACTTCCGCCGGATCGACGAACGACTTGAAGCCGACGAGCCGGAGGCGCTGGAACTGCATCGGTCCTGGCGGTTACCGGCGCAGCAGCGGATCGACGGCGGCCGACAGGGCCTCCAGCGAGTGGTCGGCGACGGGCTTGCCGTTGACGAAGAAGCTGGGGGTGCCCGCCACGCCGGCTTCCTGCGCGCCTTCGATCTGGGCCTGAAGCGCAGCGCCGGTCGCGGGGTCGCCGAGGCAGGTCTCGATCTGTTCGCGCGTCTTGCCGCTGGCGGCCAGGCCGGCGTCGAACCAGGGCTTGGCGCCGGTGGTGCGCAGATTGGCCTGGTCGCGCATGAAGACCTCGGCCACGTCGAAATAGCGGCCGGGCGCGGCGCAGATGGCCACGGCCGCAGCAGCGGCGGCGACATTGGCCGGGGCGGTCGGCAGGTTGCGATGGACCAGGCGGACCTTGCCCGTGTCGATATAGCGGGCCTTGAAGGCCGGCAGGACGTCGTTGTGGAAGTCGGCGCAGTGCGAGCAGGTGAAGCTGGCGTATTCGATAACCGTCACCGGCGCGTCGGCCCGACCCAGGACATGATCCAGGGCCGTCACGGGCGGCGGGGGCTCGGCGGCGAAGGCCGGCCCCGCCAGTGTGGCGGTCAGGAGGGCGAGGGTGAGGACGGCGCGCCGGATCATGGCTTATTTCGCCAGTTCGGCGTCGATGGCCGTCGACAGGTCGGCCAGGCTGGCGCCTTCGCCGCCGGGGGTGACGACCTGGGTGTCGTTGACGTAGAAGGCCGGGGTGCCGGTCACGCCCTGGGCCTGGGCGGCCTGGACGCGCTTCTCCATGGCGGCGACGGCGTCCTTGTCGGTGACGCAATCGTTGAACTGCTGCTCGGACAGGCCGGCGGCCTGGGCGGTGCGCAGCAGCCAGTCGCGCGGCGAGGAGGTCAGCATCTCCTGCTGGGTGGCCATCAGCTGGTGGACGACGTCGAAATACTTGTCCGGGCCGGCGCAGCGGGCGACCAGGAAGCCGGCGGTGGCGGCGTCGACCGGCGGGGTCGGCAGTTCGCGGAAGACGTAGCGGACCTTGTTGGTGTCGACGTATTTGGCCTTGAACGCCGGCCAGGTGTTCTTCTGCCACAGGGCGCAGTGGGGGCAGGTGACCGAGGCGTATTCGACCACGGTGACCTTGGCGCCTTCCGGCGCGCCCAGGCCCATGTCGCCCTCGGCCGCGCCCTTGGATCCGCCGCCGCAGGCGGCCAGAGCCATGGTCGCCATGGCGGCTCCGGTGATGGCCGCACGGCGGCTCATGCGGGCGAAGCGGGTTTCGAAGTTGGCCATGGGACTTCCTTGGTCGGAGCGTTGCCGGATGATCGCGCGATTCTCTCGGAACCACGGAACCCTAGATTAGTCGAGACTGGGTGCGGCTTTTTCCGGGCCGCGACTGTCTGATAACGCGAAGTTCGCGGGGATCAAAGATCGTTGGTCGTACGTCGCTCTGGTCGTTTCCTGTCACGACTGAGCGTCAGCTCGATAAGGGTCGATCCGATCGAGACGATGAGGGCGAAGATGACGCCTGCGGGCGCCTTGTCCATCAAGGTCGTATCAAGCGGGATCAGGATCGCTGCGATGGTGAAGCCAATTCCGGCGCCCAGGAATGAGCCGACAAAAACCCTGAACCAATAGGCCTTTCGATTCTTGCCACGCCGATCCATCAGCCCATTTCCTTCGCCTGGGCCCAGAAGGTTTCCGGAGCGAAGATTTGTCAATCGCGGTCGTTTGAACGCGACAGGGTGGCGCGGCCGAGGCGAGCCAGGGCGGCGCGGAGTTCGTCGGGGACGTCGGCGATGGAGGCGGTCAGATCGGCCTCGGCTTCGGCGGCCAGGGGCGGGGGGTTGACGGCGCGTTTGGGCCGGGCGGCGGCTTCTGTCAGGGGTTTGATCGGGCCCTGGGCGATGCGGAGGCGGTCCACCGAACCGGCGCCGAGGAAGAGGTTCACGCGGGCCAGGATATCTTCGGACTGGTGCTGGACCAGCAGGGCGGCGGCGCCGGCGACGCGCAGCTCCAGCACGCCGGGCTGGCCGGCCTTGCCCTTGGTGAGCTTCTGGGGGCGGGTGACGCGGGCCAGGCGGTCGCCGACGATCTCGCGCCAGCGGGGCTCCAGCGCACCGGCGCCTCGACCGAACTTCTCGTCCAGTTTCTTGATCAGCGGCGTCAGGGCCTGGCCGGCGCGCGGGGCCGGGCGCGGCGCCGGGCGGGTGCGGCGGCGCGACAGGATCTCGCGGACCTCGGCGTCTGTGGGCAGCGGGCGGCGCATGGGGCTATATAGCGTCATCTCATGACCCCCGTCTCTCCCAACGTCTCTCTGATCCGTTCCGAATTGCTGGCCTGGTACGACGGCCATGCGCGCAGTCTGGCGTGGCGCGCGCCGCCGGGGGCGGAGAGGCGGACCGAGCCCTATCGGGTCTGGCTGTCGGAGGTGATGCTGCAGCAGACCACGACGCCGCACGCGACGCCTTATTTCCAGAGCTTCACCGCCCGCTGGCCGACGGTGTCGGATTTGGCGGCGGCCGAGGACGGGGAGGTCATGGCCGCCTGGGCGGGGCTGGGATATTACGCCCGGGCCCGCAATCTGCTGGCCTGCGCCAGGGCTGTGGCGGGCGAGCATGGCGGGGTTTTCCCGGATACGGAGGCGGGCTTGCTGGCCCTGCCGGGGGTGGGCGCCTATACGGCCGCGGCGGTGGCCGCCATCGCCTTTGATCGTGCGGCCAATGTGGTCGACGGCAATGTCGAGCGGGTCATGGCGCGGCTGTTCGCGGTCGAGACGCCGGTTCCGGCGGCGCGGCCCGAATTGAGGCGGCTGGCGGGTCTGTTCGTCACCGATGAGCGGCCGGGGGATTGGGCTCAGGCCTTGATGGATTTGGGGGCGACGGTGTGTCGGCCCAAGTCGCCGCTGTGCGGCCAGTGCCCGGCGGCGGATCAGTGTCTGGGCCTAGCGAGCGGGGCGCCGGAGCGGTTCCCGGTAAAACTGAAGAAGGCTGAGCGTCCGCATCGCCAGGGCGTGGCCTTCGTCATGATCGATCCCGACGGACAGGTGGCGCTGGAGCGGCGGCCGGACAAGGGGTTGCTGGGCGGGATGCTCGGCTTGCCGACGTCGGACTGGGGCGCCGCGCCCGATCCGACGCCGCCGGTCGCGGCCGACTGGCGCGAGGCGGGGGCGGTCGAGCATGTCTTCACCCATTTTAGCCTGACCCTGACGGTGCGGGTCGCCCATGTCGGGCCGGCCGGCGACTATCAGTGGCTGGGCTTCGAGGCGGCGCGGGCGGCCCTGCCGACCGTCTTCGCCAAGGCGCTGGATCGGGCCGGCGAACCGGCCCTGATCTGACGGCCTATTGCATCCCGGCGCGGACCTCGGCGCGGAGGGCGTCGATGGACTTCAGGCCTTGGTCGGTCTTGAAGCGCCAGTAGGTCCAGCCGTTGCAGGCGGGGGCGTTCTCGAACAGGGCGCCCAGCTTGTGGATCGAGCCGGTCATCGAGCCGGACACCAGGGAGCCGTCGGCGCGGACGCGGGCCTCGCGCTCGCCCTTGGGGCAATACAGGCGGTCGCCGGGGTGCAACAGGCCGGCCTCGACCAGGGCGCCGAAGGGCACCTTGGGCTCGGCGCGCTTGGAGCCCATGACCATCAGGTCTTCGGGATTGGCGGGAATGACCGAGGCGATGCGGGTCTCGGCGACCTCGGCATAGGTCTCATCCCGTTCGATGCCGATGTAATGACGGCCCAGACGTTTGGCGGCGGCGCCGGTGGTGCCGGTGCCGAAGAAGGGGTCCAGCACCACGTCGCCGGGGCGGGTGGCCGACAGCAGCACCCGGTGCAGCAGGGCCTCGGGCTTCTGGGTCGGATGGGCCTTCTTGCCGTCGGCGTCCTTGATCCGCTCTTCGCCGGTGCACAGGGCGAAGGTCCAGTCCGAACGCATTTGGGTGTCTTCGTTGAAGGCCTTCAGGGCGTCGTAGTTGAAGGTGTAGCGCTTCTGCTCGCGCGACCGGGCGGCCCAGATCAGGGTCTCGTGGGCGTTGGTGAACCGGGTGCCCTTGAAGTTCGGCATCGGGTTGGACTTGCGCCAGATGATGTCGTTCAGCACCCAGAAGCCCAGATCCTGGATCGCCGCGCCCAGGCGGAAGACGTTGTGATAGGAGCCGATCACCCAGATCGAACCCTCGGGCTTGAGCACCCGGCGGCATTCGGTCAGCCAGGCGCGGGTGAAGGCGTCGTATTCGGCGAAACTGTCGAACTTGTCCCAGTCGTCATCGACGGCGTCGACCTTGGAATTGTCGGGACGCAGCAGGTCGCCGCCCAGCTGGAGATTATAGGGCGGGTCGGCGAAGACCATGTCGACCGAGGCGTCGGGCAGGCTTTTCAGCACGGCGATGCAATCGCCACGGTGAATGACGTCCTTAGCCAGGGTGGGCTTATCCAGGGTGGGGAGCTTCAGATCGGACATGCAACGCGGCCTCGGAACAGTGAGACGGGCATGGTGAATCCTTACGGTTAAGGCAGTGTTGATTCCGGGGTTTTCTTTGCGCGCCGTGACGCGGGCGAGCGGAGGCGCCGACGCGCTTTCGCTGCGAAGTTTATGTAGGGCAGGACGGAGCGCCGGGCCTCGCCCGGAGTTTGATCTAGAAATACCGTTCCGACGAAGGTTTGACGCCCCGCGCGGTTGGTTGGCCTGCAAGCTCGGCGCGCCGAGCGGTGGCGGTCTTATCGCCTAACCCCATAAGCCTGCGACGGGTCGGCAGGGTCTGCGAAAGCCAGTCCCGAGTGCGATCGAGTATCCCCCTCGACCCTCCGACGGCGTTTTGAGACGCCGTCGGCGCGGAGGGATCACACCCCCGCTCCCGTTCCATCCGCTCTCGCCGCCGCAAGATCGCAGGCCAAGCGAGCCCTCCAAGCGACGAGACCGGGGCGGATTATAGGGGACGGGGAAACCCTGGCGGGGAAGTCGGGGTGAGAATCTGACAAGGGATTGGAATCGTTACGGCAGGACCAGCGTCATTGTGACAGTTGGCGCCGTTCGGGCCCCCTCCGTCTCGCCGGCTTCGCCGGCGATCCACCTCCCCCAAGGGGGGAGGATTTTGGTGTTCGCATTCCTCCCCCCTTGGGGGAGGTGGCGCGGCGCAGAGCGCCGTGACGGAGGGGGCGGTGAGGTCAGCCGCGCACCACCTTCACGCATCCCGCCGCCTCGCGCGCCCGTTCGCGGGCCTGGTCCGTGTCGGCGCCGCGGGCGGTCGCGACGCCCATGCGGCGGCGGTCGAAGGCTTCGGGTTTGCCGAAGAGACGCAGGTCGGCGGTGGGGACGGACAGGGCTTCGGCCACGCCTTCGAAGGCGGTGCCTCGCGCCTCCAGGCCGCCGTAGATGACGGCGCTGGCGGCGGGTTCGCGCAGGGTCACGTCGACCGGCAGGCCCAGGATGGCGCGGGCGTGGAGGGCGAACTCGCTCATCGTCTGGCTGGCGAGGGTGACCAGGCCGGTGTCGTGCGGACGGGGCGAGACCTCGGAGAACCAGACCTGGTCGCCCTTGACGAACAGTTCGACGCCGAAGACGCCGAGACCGCCCAAGGCGTCCGTGACCTTGCCGGCGATGTCCTGGGAGGCGGCGAGGGCGGCGGGGGTCATGGCCTGGGGCTGCCAGCTCTCGACATAGTCGCCCTTGACCTGGCGGTGACCGATGGGGGCGCAGAAGTCCGTGCGGGTCGAGCCGTCGGCGGCGCGCGAGCGGACGGTCAGAAGCGTGATCTCGAAATCGAAGTCGATCCGGCCCTCGACGATGACGCGGGCGCCGGCGACACGGCCGCTATCCTGAGCATAGGTCCAGGCGTCGGCGATTTCATCGGGGCTTTCGACGAAGGATTGCCCCTTGCCGGACGAGGACATGACCGGCTTGACGAAACAGGGGTAGCCGACGGTCTCGGCGCCGGCGGCCAGTTCCTCGGCCGAACCGGCGAAGGCGTAGGGGCTGGTGGGCAGGCCCAGTTCCTCGGCGGCGAGGCGGCGGATGCCCTCGCGGTTCATGGTCAGCTGCACGGCGCGGGCGGTGGGGATGACCACGGCCACGCCGGCGGCCTCGATATCGGCCAGGACCTCGGTGGCGATGGCCTCGATCTCGGGCACGATGATGTGCGGGGCCTCGGCCAGGATGACGCCGTTCAGGACCTGGGGGTCGGTCATCGGGATGACGTGGCTGCGGTGGGCGACCTGCATGGCGGGGGCGTTGGGATAGCGATCAACGGCGATCACCTCGACGCCGAGCCTTTGCAGCTCAATGGCGACCTCCTTGCCCAGTTCGCCCGAGCCGAGGAGCATGACGCGGATGGCGGTGTCGGAGAGGGGGGTGCCGAGATTCATCGTCTGCTCCAACGTCCCTTCTCCCCCTGCGGGAGAAGGTGGCCCGGAGGGCCGGATGAGGGGTCGGTGGATGGTAGGCGTCGAGATCGGTGTGACCCCTCGCCCGACCGCGCCAGGACGACGGCTTCGCCGCCGTGCGCGGTCTCCCTCTCCCGCAGGGGGAGAGGGAGGTGAGAGGGGTTAGAGCCGGGCCTTGACCGCCGCGACGACGGCGTCGGCGGTGATGCCGAACTTGTCGTAGAGGACTTCGGCGGGGGCGGAGGCGCCGAAGCCGGTCATGCCGATGAAGGCGCCGTCTTCGCCGATGAAGCCTTCCCAGCCCTGTTTGATGGCGGCCTCGACGGCGACGCGGATGGTGCCGCGGCCGATGACCGAGGCCCGGTAGGCGGCGTCCTGTTGCTCGAACAGTTCGAAACAGGGGACGGAGACGACGCGGGTCGGGACGCCTTCGGCCTCAAGGGTTTCGGCGGCCTTGAGGGCCAGGGCCAGTTCCGTGCCGGTGCCGAACAGGGTGGCCTTGGCCTCGCCCGAGGCGGGCTTGATCTCATAGGCGCCCTTGGCGGACAGGTTTTCCGTGCCGGCGACGGTGCGGACGGCGGGGGTCTTCTGACGCGACAGGGCCATGGCCGAGGGGGCGGTCTTGGTCTCCAGCGCGATCTTCCAGCATTCCATGGCCTCGACCGTGTCGGCGGGGCGGAAGACCAGCAGGTTGGGGATGGCGCGCAGGGCGGCCAGGTGTTCGACCGGCTGGTGGGTCGGGCCGTCCTCGCCCAGGCCGATGGAGTCGTGGGTCAGGACGTGGATGGCGCGGACCCCCATCAGGGCGCCCAAACGGATGGCCGGGCGGCTGTAGTCCGAGAAGACCATGAAGGTGCCGCCGTAGGGAATGATCCCGCCGTGCAAGGCGAGGCCGTTCATGGCCGCGGCCATGCCGAACTCGCGGATGCCCCAGTTGACGTAGCGGCCTTCATACGACGGCGCGTCCAGGATGGGGGTGCCGGCGACGAAGGTGTTGTTCGAGCCGGTCAGGTCGGCCGAGCCGCCGACCAGTTCGGGGATGGAGGCGAAGATCTGATCCAGGGCGGCGCCCGAGGACTGGCGGGTGGCCTGGGCGGGCTGGGTCTCGATCAGTTCGGCGATCTTGGCGTTCAGGGCGTCGAAGGCGCCCTCCGGCAGGTCGCCCTTCATGGCGCGGGTGAAGTCGGCGGCCTGACCGGAGGCGGCGAGGCGGGCCTCCCACTTCTTGCGGTCCTTGGACCCGCGACGACCGACCTTGGCCCAGGCGTCGGCGATGGTCGCCGGCATTTCGAAGGGGTCGTGATCCCAGGCCAGGCCCAGACGGGTGGCGGCGATCTCGGCCGCGCCCAGGGCGGCGCCGTGGGTCTTGTGGCTGCCTTCCATGGTGGCGGCGCCCTTGCCGATCTTGGTCTTGCAGGCGATCAGGGTGGGCTTGTCCTGGCGGGTCGCCCATTTGAGGGCGGACTTGATCGCGTCCATGTCATGGCCGTCGATGGCCTTGACCGCCCAGCCGGCGGCCTTGAACCGGGCCTTCTGGTCGGTCGTGTCGGACAGGGAGACCTTGCCGTCGATGGTGATCTCGTTGTCGTCCCACAGGACGGTGAGCTTGTTCAGCTTGTAGCGGCCGGCCAGGGCGATGGCTTCTTGGCTGACGCCTTCCATCAGGCAGCCGTCGCCGGCGATGCCCCAGGTGCGGTGGTCGACCAGGTCGTCGCCGTATTTGGCGGCGAGGTGACGCTCGGCCATCGCAAAGCCGACCGAGGTCGCCAGGCCCTGGCCCAGGGGGCCGGTGGTGACCTCGACGCCGGGCATGTGGCCGTATTCGGGGTGGCCGGCGGTCTTGGAGCCCCACTGGCGGAAGTTGGACAGTTCTTCCTTGGTCGCGGCCTTGTAGCCGGTCAGGTGCAGCAGGGCGTAGATCAGCATCGAGCCGTGGCCCGCCGACAGGATGAAGCGGTCGCGGTCGGCCCAGTCGGGGCGGCTGGCGTCGAACTTCAGGAATTTGGAGAACAGCACCGTGGCGACGTCGGCCATGCCCATGGGCATGCCGGGGTGGCCCGACTTGGCCTGTTCGACGCCGTCCATGGCGAGGACGCGGATGGCGTTGGCCATCTGCTGGGGCGTGGCCTTGGGGGCGGATTTGACGTCGGTCACGAGGGAAGACCTTTCGGCGGAAGCGGAAATTCAGGGGCGCGCCGCTTTACCCCGGCGCGTCCTCGGGTTCTATACGGAATTTACAAGGAGCGACCGATGGCAGACGCCACCACGGCCGCACGGGCCCGTATCGACCGGGCCCTGGCCGAACTTGAACGCAAGATCCTGGAGCTGAAGGCCCGTCCGGCCTCGGCGCCGGCGATCGCCGACGACGACCTGTTCGCGCCCCGCGTTGAAAATGGGGCGGATGCGGTGCGCGTGGCCGAGTTGGAGGCCGCCGGGCGTGAGGCGTCGCATGCCCTGGCGCGGGCGGCGGCGGCGGTGCGCGAGGTGCTGGCTCAGGACGATCTGGCTCAGGACGAGTTGCGCCAGGACGGCGAAGAGACCGAAAGCGAGGCCCGCTGATGGCGACGGTGACGGTGGAGGTGAACGGCCGACCCTATGCGGTGGGCTGCGCGGACGGGCAGGAGGAGCGGGTCCGCATCCTGGCCAAACAGTTCGACAATCAGGTGCGCCAGGTGGCCCAGGACGTGGGTCATGTGGGGGACCTGCGGCTGTTCCTGATGTCGGCCCTGATCCTGTCGGACGAACTGCACGAGGCGCGCCTGAACGGGGGCGGGGGTCCTGCGCCGCAGACAGCCGCCGCGCCGCCGACCAGCGACGGGGTGGCTGAGGCGCTGAACGCCGTGGCCGCGCGGATCGAGAAGATCGCCCAATCTATCTGATCACGGCCGATCTGATCACGGCGCTTGAGAAGGCGGGGCGCAGCGCCTATCTTGTTTGACGGCGGGTCCTGCTGCGGCCCTCGTCGAAGGCATACATTTCCTCGCGACCTTAATTCACTCAAAGGGATCTGTCCCTGTCCGGGCTCGAGGGCCTGGGCATATGGAGCCCACCTGGCTACCCAGGTTCGAGAGGATTTAAACGCCCTTCACGGTTCTTGCGGCGCCGCCAACTTCTCTCTTTTTTGTCGCTACCGCTCGCCGCGCGGCGGCTCGCTGCTTGAGCGAGTCCGGCATGCGAGGCGCATGGTCTCTGTGCGGGGCCGAATGGGGCGTGTAAGCCCGCGTCATGACCCTTGAGAAGCATGAACTCCGGTCGGCCGCCCGCGCGCGGCGCAAGGCTCTGGCCGAGGCCGATCCGATGGCCGCCCGGCGCGCCGCCGACCATGCCGAGGCCCTGCCGCCAGGACAGGTGGTGGCCCTGTACAGCGCCATGGGGTCCGAGCTGGACACCGAGGCCCTGGCCGTGGCGCTGGAGGCGGCGGGGCGCCGGCTGTGCCTGCCGGTGGTGTTGGAGCGGGACGCGCCGATGATCTTTCGCGCCTGGTCGCCGGGCGAGCCGCTGGAGATGGACGCCGCAGGCTGCCCCGCGCCCCTGCCGCTGGCCGAGGTGTTGGAGCCGGATCTGATCCTGACGCCACTGCTGGCGTTCGATGCGGCCGGCGGACGGCTGGGGCAGGGCGGCGGGTTTTATGATCGCACCTTTGCGGCGCGGCCCGAGGTGATCCGGGTCGGCTTCGCCTATGCGGGACAGGCGGTCGAGGCGCTGAGCCTGGAGGCGCACGACATGCGGCTGCACGGGGTGCTGACCGAGGCGGGGTATCGGGATTTCGGCATATCCCATTGACATATACGTTAGTCGGGCCGATAGCGAACTCATGAGCCCGCCGCTGAAAGCCACAGTCTTCAAGTCGAACCGCTCGCAGGCGGTGCGCCTGCCCAAGGCGGCCGCCTTTCCGGATGACGTGAAGGAGCTGCGCGTCATCAAAGAGGGCAAGAGCCTGCGCCTGGTGCCGGTCAACGCCCTGTGGGACGACTTCTTCGACCGGCCCGGCATTCCAGACTGGCCGGATCGGGATCAGCCTGAGATGCAGAAGCGGGAGGAGTGGTGACCGGCTTCATGCTGGACACCAGCATCTGTATCGAAATTCTGCGGGGCCGCAGCGCTGCGCTGAATGATCGTTTGAAGAGCGAACAGGCGCCGTTGCATGTTTCGACGGTGGTCGTCATGGAATTGGCGGTCGGCCCGAACAAGCTGGCCGATCCGCGACGACACGATTTGCTGGAGGCGTTTCTGGCGCGTCTGGAAATTCTTCCGTTCGATGAGGACGCCGCGCGCCACGCGGCGGAAATCCGCGCCGTGCTGGAGCGCCAAGGGCGGCCCATTGGACCCTATGATTATCAGATCGCGGGCCACGCCCGCAGCCAGGGGCTGACCGTGGTCACCCGCAACATCGGCGAATTCGAGCGTGTAGCCGGCCTCAGGGTCGAGCACTGGTCGGATCCTAGTAAAGGCGTACACGAATGAGACTGGCCTTCTTCGGCGACGTCATCGGCAAGTCCGGCCGTGACGGGATCAGCGATCATCTTCCGGGCCTGAAGCGCGACCTGAAGCTGGACTTCGTGGTGGTGAATGCGGAGAATGCTGCGGGCGGGTTCGGCATCACCGAGAACACGGCGCGCGAGCTGTTCATGGCGGGCGCCGACTGCCTGACCCTGGGCAACCACTCGTGGGATCAGCGCGAGGCCCTGACCTATATCGTGCGCGAGCCGCGCCTGATCCGGCCGGCCAACTATCCGCGCCTGATGGATGCGCCGGGCGCCGGGGCCAATCTGTTCGAGACCCATTCGGGCCGCACCGTCCTGGTGATGAATGTGCTGGGCCGGGTGCATATGGACCCGATGGACGATCCGTTCGGCGCCGTCGAACGCGAGCTGGCGGCGGCGCCCCTGGGGGCCGTGGCCGATGCGGTGATCGTGGACATGCACTGCGAGGCGACCAGCGAGAAGATGGCCATGGGCCATTTCTGCGACGGGCGAGCGTCGCTGGTGGTCGGCACCCATACCCACGTCCCGACCGCCGACTGCCAGATCCTGCCCGGCGGCACGGCCTATCAGACCGACGCCGGCGGCTGCTGCGACTATGACAGCGTCATCGGCAACGAGAAGGAAGAGCCGCTGCGCCGCTTCACCACCCGGATCTCGGGCGGGCGCTACATGCCGGCGTCCGGCCCGGCGACGGTGTGCGGCGTGTTTGTCGAAACCGACGACAAGACCGGTCTGGCGACGCGGGTCGAGCCGATCCGGGTCGGCGGGCGGTTGAGCCAGGCGGTGCCGGTTCTCTGACGTCAGGCCAGGTTGAGCGTGTTCGATCCCGCCTCGACCGCGAAGGTCTGACGGGTCGTCAGCGCGCCGGAGCGGGTCGAGACCTTGTCCAGGACCTTGAACTGGGTGGTCCAGAGGTTCGGGGTCGCCTCGCAGATCAGATAGCCGCGCTGGGTGTTGCGGAACTTCAGCTGGGGATTGGCCGACAGGAAGCGGTCGTAGTCGGAGCCGCGGTCCGAGCCGTCGCCGCCGGAGCTGATCGAGGTGCCGACGAATTCGACGGCGATGGGGGCGCCCTCGGGCTGGCTGCCGTCCAGCCAAAGGCCGCCGGCGTAGTTCTGATGCTCGTCGCCGGTCAGGACCACGACATTGTCGATGCGGCGGTCGCGGATGTGGCGCAGCAGACGGTTGCGCGGCACGCGATAGCCGGCCCAGCTGTCGGTGTTGACCCCTTGGCCGCCCGAGGTGTTGCGGTTCAGGTCCATCATCATGACCTGCTGGGCCAGGGCCTTCCAGCGCGCCTTCGAGCGGTCGAGATTGGTCAGCAGCCAGGCCTCCTGGGCGTCGCCCAGCACCTGGGCCGTCGTCGCCTCTATGCCGGGGCAGGTGGCGTTGTAGCGGTCGCCGCAGGGCTGGTCCGTGCGGTACTGGCGGGTGTCGAGGAAGGCGATGTCCAGCAGGTCGCCGTACTGGGCCCGGCGATAGGCCTGCATGCCCGCGCCGCGCGGGAAGGCCGACTTCCGCATCGGCATGAATTCGTAGAAGGCCTGCATGGCGGCGGCGCGGCGCAGCAGGAAGACTTCAGGCGGCGCGCCGTCCTGGTCGATGTCGCCGACCCAGTTGTTGTCGACCTCGTGGTCGTCATAGGTGCAGAACCAGGCCGCCGAGGCGCGCGAGGCCTGAAGATCCACATCCATCGTGTACTGGGAGTAGCGGCGGCGATAGTCGTCGAGGCTGTAGATCTCGCCGCCCAGGTGGACGCGGGTGTTGTCCTGCGGGCCTGAACCCGACTGGTAGATCGGGTTGCCCCGGCCTTCGTAGATATAGTCGCCGTAGCAGAAGATGAAATCCAGATCCTCTTCCGCCATCTTGCGGTGGGCGGTGTAGTAGCCGCTCTCATAGGCCTGGCAGCCGGCGACGCCGAAGCGGACGGCCGAGACGGCGGCGCCGGCCAGGGGGGCGGTCTTGGCGCGGCCGACGCCGCTGCGTTCGGTCCCGCACTGGAAACGGTAGAAATAGAGGCGGGCGGGCTCCAGTCCCTCGACCTCGACATGGACGGAATGGCCCAGTTCGGGCCGGGCGATCGCCTCGCCGGACCGGACGACGGTGTTGAAGCCGCGGTCGGCGGCGACTTCCCATTTCACCGCGACGGGCGCCTTGGGCATGCCCGAGCCGTAGGCGACCGGGTCGGGGGCCAGACGCGTCCAGATGACGAAGCCGTCGGGCAGGGGGTCGCCCGCCGTCACGCCCAGCCGGAAGGGGTTCACGTCGAAGACCGCCTGGGCCAGGGCGGGGCCGGTGTTCGACAGGGCCAGGCCGCCGCCGAAGGCGGCCAGCATGGACCGGCGGGAGAGGGCGAGCATGGTCATCGAAAATCCCCGAACTGAAGCCCGGCTCTATCGCGGCGATGTGACAGATTTTCCAGCCGTATCCGCATCCGCCGGGGCTCGGCACGCCGCCTTGGGCGTCAGGCGGCGAGGCGACGTCCCGACAGGACGACAGCCTTGCGGATCTGCTTCAGTTCGGCGGACCGTTGTAGGGGTGAGTGGACGTCCATCACATGACGCTGTCCGGCGCGCGCCAGGGCTGTGCGTTCGTCCGGGTTGCGGATCAGGCGCTCCATCGCCTCGGCCAGGCTTTCGGGCGTGATCTCGTCGACATAGAGGGCATGGTCGCCGCTGGCCTCGCGCAGGCCGCCCCGGCCGGACGAGATCAGGGCCGCGCCCGCCGCATGGGCCTCGACCGCCGTCAGGCCGAAGGGCTCGTCCCAGACCGAGGGGGTCAGGGCGATGGCGGCGGTCTTCATGATGTCGCGCACCTCCGACAGGGGCGCCGAATGCAGGACGACGACCCGTGCGCCGTATCGCTCAAGCGGGGCGAGGTGGGGCCCGGCCCAGGCGGCGTGCCTGTCCCAGTCGTTCAGCATCAGCACCGCACGCCAGTCGGGGTGGGCGTCGAGCACGGCGGGCAGGGCGGCGCACAGGACGTCCAGACCCTTCTCCGGCATGGCCCGACCGGCGAAGGCGATCACCCGCTGCCGGTCGTCGGGCGAGGCGAACCAGGCGGCGGCGTCGATGGGGTTGGGCAGGGCGTAGGCGCGGTCGGCCAGGCGGGGATAGGTGCGGGCGAAGGCGTTCCGCTCGGCGGCGCTGACGAAGATGAAGCCGTCCATTCGGCCATATCGGGCCGCGTAGCGCCAACGGTCGATCCGATGGCGCGCAGGCTTCAGCGCATTATGCCGATAAAGAACATGGACGGCCTGGGGGAAGCGTGACGATACGGACAGGGCCTGTTTCACCTGCTGGTGGTGTTCGATCAGATCCGGCCCGAAATCGCGCAAGGCGTCGATGAGACCTTGCTGTGTATTGCGGCGCGGGAGGGTGGTCACCATGCCCGGCGCATTATGATCCTGGGCGCCCTCCAGGCAGAAAATTCGCGTGTCTGCGTCGCCGTTGAAGAGGGCGAGAGTCCGCACGACCGTCTCCATGGAGTTGGGGCGGGCCTCGGAGAAGAGCGAGCCCGGAGGCAGCAGAATGGCGGTGCGCAGCGCGATGTCCCCGGAGATAATTAGCCAGCGAGGGCTCGCCTGATCGGCGAGACCGACTGTCGAACGCTCCAGGTCGGGAAATCCGTCGCCGAAATCGTCAGCGTCTGCGCGCTCGCAGCCGCAACCGCATCGCCTCACGGCTGCGAAGGGTGATCTGATGCACCGGCCGGGGTTCGACCGTCGTGACGGGCTCGATCTCGGCGGCGCGCAGGATGGAAGCCAGGGCGATCACCGCCTCCTGGATGGCGAAGGCGGCGCCGATGCAGACGCGGGGACCGGCGCTGAAGGGGATGTAGGCGTAGCGGTCGATGGACTTGCGGTTCTGCGGCAGGAAGCGTTCCGGCTTGAAGGCGTCGGGGTCGTCCCACAACAGGCTGTGGCGCTGCAGGATCCACGGCGAGATGATGACGGTGGCGCCGGCCTTGATCGGCTGGCCGCCGATCTCGTCGTCGGCCAGGGCCTTGCGCGCCATGGTCGGGGCGGGCGGGAACAGGCGCATGGTCTCGTCCAGCACGGCGCGGGTCCAGGGCAGGGCGTCGGCCCATTTGGGGTCGGAGACGTCGAAGGCGTCGGCCTCGGTTTGCAGGCGGGCCAGGTATTCGGGCTGGCGCGACAGCAGGTGCAGGGTCCAGCCTAGGGCGCGGGCGGTGGTCTCGTGCCCCGCCAGGATGAAGGTCAGGATGTTGGAGGCGACCTCTTCGTCAGACAGGCCGGGTCCGCCGTTCTCGTCGCGGGCCAGAAGAAGGGCGCTGAGCAGGTCGTCGGGCGGCGTATCGCCGGATTCGATGCGGGCGCGGCGGGCCTCGACCAGTGTGGTGACGCGCTGTTCGAAGAAGCGGGCCGAGCGGAAGCTGGCCAGACGGCCCAGGCGAGGGGCCCAGTCCGGCGCGCCCAGCACGTCCAGCGGATCGATACGGGCCCCATTGGCCAGGAACTGGTTCAGGGCGCGCTCGAACCCGCGCGCCTCGCCGCCCAGCTCGTCCGAGAACATGGTGGCCGACAGGATGTCGAAGGTCAGGCCGGACATCTCGCTGTCGACATCCAGCACCCGGCCGCGCGCGGACAGGGACCAGCCGGCGACGCGGGCCTGGCAGACCTCGGCCATGCGGGCGTTCAGGGTGGCCATCTTGGCGGGGGTGAAGAGCGGGGCCAGGATGCGGCGGGCGCGGCGCCAGACCTCGCCCTCGGTCAGCAGCAGGCCCTCGGCCAGCATGGGGCCCAGGACGCGGCGTTGCAGGTCGCCCTTGACGTAGTTGGCGGCGTTCTCGGTCAGGACGTGACGGACGCCTTCGGGGTGGCTGACGACCAGGATTTCGCCGAAAGCGCTGTTCCCGTGCAGCTGCGGCTCGGTGAAATGCCGCTCGGACCACATGCGGATAGGGTCGCGCCAGCTGATCCACAGGAAGGGCAGCAGGGGCAGGGGACCGCCCGTGCGACGGGGCGGGATGGCGGGGCGGAAGATGGCGTCGGCGGTGGTCGCGTCCATAAGCCGCTCCTGTTCAAATCGCCCGTCAGCCGGGCGCGTCGTCCCTAAAACGCGCGATCTGGTGCATGCGTTCATGAAGCACCGTCACTATCCCGACGGAGCCGTCAGACATCAGACGCCAGTAGACATAGTGATGTTCGCATCGAATGTAGAATCCGTCGACACCGAACTCGGCGGGGATCGAACGCCATGCGACCCGGCGCTCAGCGGCGAGCGTTGCGAGCGAACACGGCGTCGGCGTCCAGAGCCGTATAACTGGACTCAGGCGCAGCGAACGCCGTCGTCAGTTCGGCTTTGAGCCGTTCGAAAGTGGCAGCCTCGACCCGCTCGCGGTCGCGTCTAGAGTTCGGCATGACACTCTCCTCGTTCCTCAATATGAGGACTATTGAGGGTGCTGCAAGCGGGGTGTGGCCTCCCAATGAGGTCAGCGAGGGCGTGACGTCCTGCCGATGGCGCCAAGCAACCGCACCATATCCTCAGCACTCAAATCCTTCGAGCCCTGACCTGAGGTTGCGGGCTTCAAAACCGGGGGTGTCGGCGCCGCTTCACCCGATTGAGCGGCTCTGCGCTTTTCGCGTCGCTCGAACAGAAAGCGTTGAAGACCCCAGACAAGGTGAGGCGTCCACGGTTGGCCGCAGGCGGTCATCTTCCCCAATTTGTTCAGAAGGCCGGCGATCTCGTTGGGCCGGGTGAAGCCGTTCTTGAAACAGGCGCGGAGCCACGGATCGAGCTCATCCAGAAACGCCTCTTTGGATAGACCGCGAAAACTGAAGTGCTTCAGTTCGTCTCTCGTGATCTGTGAAGGCTTGGACGGCGTCCGTGCGGCAGGCCGCCCCGGCTTCCGCTCGGCAAGACGTCCCGTCGGCGCAGTTTTGGAACCGGGAGAACGCGCCCGTTTTCCGCCGCCGGGATAGGATCCTTTAGCCATGCTCAGTTCGCCGGAGCGACGGTCGGCGCCCAGGTCTTCAGCTCGCCGATCTCACGAGTCCGAGTGTCGATGACCATCTGGGCCATGCGCCGGATTTCCGGATCGCGGCTGTCGCGAAGGGCGACCCGGGCCGTGGCGACGGCGCCCTCGTGGTGGGCGATCATCTTGGCGACATAGGCCTGATCCGCAGTCTGGGCCGCTGCCTGCATTTCGGCCGTGGTGCGGGTCGCCGCCGCCTGGTTGGCGGCCGAGGTTTCACGCAGCGCCTGCTGGACCGGGTCGCCGCCGCCGTCGCAGGCTCCTAGCACGAGGAGCAGCGCGATCGGCGGGGCGGCGCGGATCATGCGGCGTCGCCGAGCCAGCCCGGCATCCACCCTTCGTGCCATTCGCGCAGGTGGGCGACGGGGATGCTGAACAGCTCGCCCTTGTCGCCCTTGGAGGCGAAGGCGTCGCCGCCGGCGTGGCCGACGACCGAGGCGTGCAGGCCGGCGGCCTGGGCCTTGGCGATCAGGGCGTCGGCGTCGGGCACGGCGACCAGGTAGCGGGCCTGGTCCTCGCCGAACAGGAAGATGTGGGCGTGGGCGGCGCTGGAGGCGTCCAGGGTTACGCCGACGTCGGAGGCCAGGACCAGGTCGGCGGCGGCGCCGATCAGGCCGCCGTCCGAGAGGTCATGGACGACGGTCAGGTCGCCGGCCTCGATCAGGTCGCGCACGAAGTCGCCGGTCTTCCTTTCCAGCTTCAGATCGACGGGCGGCGGGGCGCCGTCCTCGCGGCCCAGGACCTCGCGCAGATAGATGGAGGCGCCCAGTTCACCGACGGTCTGGCCGATCAGGACCAGGGTGTCGCCCGCCGCCATGGTCGAGAAGTTGGTCACGACGTCATAGTTGGGCAGCAGGCCCACGGCGCCCACGGTCGGGGTGGGCGGAATGGCGACGCCGTTGGTCTCGTTGTACAGCGACACATTGCCCGAGACGACGGGGAAGGACAGCTCGCGGCAGGCCTCGGCCATGCCGTCGATGGCGCGGACGATCTGGCCCATGATCTCGGGGCGCTGCGGGTTGCCGAAGTTGAGGTTGTCGGTGATGGCGATGGGGCGCGAGCCGACGGCGGTCAGGTTGCGCCAGGCCTCGGCCACGGCTTGCTTGCCGCCTTCGTAGGGGTCGTTCTGGACGTAGCGGGGGGTGCAGTCGCTGGTCACGGCCAGACCCTTGTCCGTGCCGTGGACGCGGACCACGCCGGCGTCGGCGCCGGTGGCCGAGTCCTGCAGGGTGTCGGCCATGACGTGGCGGTCGTACTGTTCCCAGATCCAGCGCTTGGAGGCCATGTCGGGGCAGGCGATCACCTTCATCACCGCATCGGCCCAGTTTTCGGGCGCGGGAATGTCGGAAGGGTTCAGCCTGGGCTGCAGCTCGGGCTGGACCCAGGGGCGGTCGTACAGGGGGGCGTCGTCGAACAGGGGCGCAAGGGGCACGTCGCAGACGGTCTCGCCGTGATGCTTCAGCACCAGACGGCCGGTGTCGGTGGTGACGCCGATGGTGGCGGCGTCCAGGCCCCATTTCTTGAAGATGCGTTCGCCGTCGGCCTCGCGGCCGGGCTTCAGGACCGCCAGCATCCGCTCCTGGCTTTCCGACAGCATCATCTCATAGGCGGTCATGCCCTCTTCGCGCTGAGGCACGGCGTCCATGTTCAGCTCGATGCCGACGCCGCCCTTGCCGGCCATCTCGACCGAGGAGGAGGTCAGGCCCGCCGCGCCCATGTCCTGGATGGCGGCGACGGCGCCCGAGGCCATCAGTTCGAGGGTGGCTTCGATCAGCAGCTTTTCGGCGAAGGGGTCGCCGACCTGGACGGTGGGGCGTTTGGATTCCGACTCATCGTCGAACTCGGCCGAGGACATGGTGGCGCCGTGGATGCCGTCGCGACCGGTCTTGGAACCGAAATAGACGACCGACAGGCCCGCTGAGGGGGCGGCCGAATAGAAGATGCTGTCGGCCTTGGCCAGGCCGACGCACATGGCGTTGACCAGGATGTTGCCGTTGTAGCCGGCGTGGAAATTGGTCTCGCCCGCCACGGTCGGCACGCCGACGCAGTTGCCGTAGCCGCCGATGCCCGAAACGACGCCCTTGACCAGGCGCCTGGTCTTCTCGTGGCTGGGGTCGCCGAAGCGCAGGGCGTTCAGCAGGGCCACCGGGCGGGCGCCCATGGTGAAGACGTCGCGCATGATGCCGCCCACGCCCGTCGCCGCACCCTGATAGGGTTCGATGTAGGAGGGGTGGTTGTGGCTCTCCATCTTGAAGATGCAGGCGTCGCCGTCGTCGATGTCGATCACCCCGGCGTTCTCGCCCGGCCCGCAGATGACGCGGTCGCCGGTGGTCGGGAACTTGCCCAGGTGGATCTTGGAGGATTTGTACGAGCAGTGCTCGGACCACATGACCGAGAAGACGCCCAGTTCGACATGGTTGGGCTCTCGGCCCAGCCGGTCGAGGACGACCTGATATTCGTTCGGGGCCAGGCCGTATTCGGCGGCCAATTCAGCCATCGACTTGGCGGGGGTCTTTTGCGGAGCGGTCATGGGCGGGGCTTCTAGCCGCAGATGGGCCGATAGGCTATATTCTAGACAGTATTTTGGGAGTTCTAGAATGGGCCTCAGCATCAAGCGCGCCGAGACGGAGCGCAAGGCGCGCGCCGTCGCCGAGCGCCTGGGGGTCAGCCTGACCGAGGCCATCGACATCGCCCTGGACAAGACCTGGAAGGAACTGACCGCCGAGGAGGCGGCGGCGGAGCGGGCGAGGAAGCGCGAGGCGCTGTTCGCGCGTATCCAACAAAGAGGCCCAGGCGACGGCCGGAGCCTGGCTGAGATCGAGGCTGAAATGTACGGCGACGCCGGCGAGCCCATCTGATGGTGATCGACACCTCCGTCCTGTTCGCGATCGAGATGATGGAGCCCGAGGCGGCGCGTTTCGACGAGATGATCCGGGGCGCGCCGCGTCGGCTGATGAGTGTGGCGAACGTGCTGGAGCTCGTTACCGGGCTGACCGCGCGGCGGGGCCGCGACCAGCGGCCGACCGTGGACGATCTGGTCGCCGACTATGACCTCGACCTGGTCCCCGTCGATCAGGCGCAGATGCGGATCGCCTGCGAGGCCATGGTGCGGTTCGGCAAGGGGCGGCATCCGGCGCGGCTGAACTATGGCGACTGTTTCGCCTATGCGCTGAGCCGGAACAGCGGCGAACCGCTGCTGTTCAAGGGCGACGACTTTTCGAAGACGGACGTGGCGATCACGATCTGAGCGAGGGGAACGTCTGGGGCTTGGGTGTCATTTCGTGTGTAGCCAACACGGAGTTTTCGTCATGACCGACACCCCTATCGACCCCGCCGCAACGCCTGAAGATGAAGACCTGCCCGAGATTGCGGCCGACGACGCCGGCGCCTCGGCCATGGCCGAGCAGGCGCAGAACGAAGCCGAAGTCAAAGACGAGGGGGAGGGCATCTGATGCGCTCCACACCCTCCACAAAGGTCACGCCGGCCACCGGCCAGCAGATGGACCGGTCCAATGATCCTGAGACCACACGAGAAATGGACAAGGCCGCGCCCGACCAGGCGATGATCAGCCGTCGGCAGCGGCTGACCGGACAGGCGACCGGGATCGGCAGCGTCGGATTTCAGGAGACCGGCGCCTTTGACGTCGGCGCCGGGGAAGGCGCGGCGATCGATACGCCCGTGACGCCGACCAAGGACTCCTAGCGCTCGACCCCCGGCTTCAGCCGGAAGGCCAGAAGCACGCCCCCGACCAAAAGGACGATAGCCCCGGCCAGGGCAGTGAAGGCCACCGCAGGCTTGTCGGTTTGTTCGGCGACGAAGGCGCCGAGCAGGCCCCAGGCCGTCGGCAGGGGATAGGCGATGGTCCGGAGGCTGGCGGTCACCGCCAGGGCGACGCCGGTGGTCACGACCACGGCCAGGATGGCCCAGGCGGCGGGCGACAGAGCCGTCGGCAGGGCCTCGAAGGCGGTGAGGGTGGTGATCAGGTTCAGCGGCGCCGCGACTGTCAGCCAGCCCGCGAGCGCCGCCAGAGGCCAGACCAGCAGCAGCCGGTCGCGATCCGTCCGGCTCAGGGCCCGGACGGTGCCGGAATAGGCCAGCAGGGGCGCCAGCAGGGCGATCAGGGAGGCGAAGATGACGATGACGCTGGCCGCCTTCAGGTTCAGGGCGGCGACGACGATCCACATCCCGATGCCGAAGAAGGCGACGGCCGACGGCCAGCCCATGCGATTGATCAGGGTGCTCTCGCCGGTCTGGGGCAGCACCTGGCGGACGGCGTAGGCCAGCAGGCCCAGATAGATGAGGCCCCAGATCGAGAAGGCGTAGCCGGCGACGCGCAGGGTGCTGTTTCCATCGGCAGCGAACTCGGCCTGGGTCAGGCCCAGGCCCGCCAGGTTCTGGACCAGCGGGACCACGATGGCGAAGACGGCGGCGGCCAGCACCACCAGTCGGCGGGTGCGCTGGGCGGGCGTGGGACGAAGGATCGAGGACATGCGGATTCCGATACGACGGTGTTCAGGTGGAATGTACGCGCCGGACGGCGGTAAGGTTCACCGTTGCAACGTGAAAAGTGAAGCTTGCCTGCGCCACGCCCTCTGTGCTGCTTGTCATCGGGCATGACGAACGCCGCCGGACGCTGGATTTTCTGCCTGACCGCCATGGCCGCATCGGCCGTCGCAGGCGTGGGCCACGCCCAGACAAGTGGAGCGACCGTCGTTCTCACCCAGCCGTCGCAGGACGCTTGGGCGCGTGTTCGCCAGGCGCTGACGCCCGAGCAGCAGGCGTTGGAGGTGCGCCGCTTTCTGTCGGCCCTGGCCGCGGCGAACGGCAGACCGATCACGCCCGCCCTGGACGCGCGACATATTGCTTCGGGTCGCGCCGTGTCGCTGGACGATCCGGCGCTGCTGCAGCGGCCGCAGGCGCACGAGGTGACCCTGACGGTCGATGGGCGGTTCCTGGTCTTTCGTCCCTTGTCGCGCGCCAGTCTGGACCCCTTCCTGGGGCGTTAGAGGAACCGCCTGTCGTGTGGTCGGTTGTTCAAGCCCACACGAACTGGAGATGACCATGGCTGACCGCGACGACGAAACACCCGTCTTCGAAACCAACGAGGTCGAAGCCAACCTCGCCATCGAACACGGTCAGGGCGTCGGCGCCCGCGAACTGGCCGCCCAACGCGATCCGGGCGGCGTGGTCACGGCCGACGAGGACGAAGACCTGGAGAACGGACAGGCGGCGCGTCCGGAGTGAACGCGCCCCTGTTTGCTTGACGGAGGTTCGATGATCGTCGTTCATGCAGCGCATGAACGCAGACGCCCCTGTCGCTCTGGAGACCCTTCTTCAGCACGCCCTGTCCGCTAGAGCGGGCGGAGATTCCGACGCGGCGCTCGCGGCGGCGGAGCGGGTGCTGGGTGTCGATGGACGCAACGTCCTGGGGGCCATTCTCAAGGGCGACGCCCTGGCCGTTCGGGGCGATGCGCGGTCCGCCTCGAGTTTTTATGGCGCGGCCTTGGCGAGTGCGCAACAGCGCGGCGCAGATCCCGAACTGAAGGGCGAGTTGCGGCGGGTGCAACAGGCGCTGGCGGACATGAGGCGCCGGTTCGAGGAGGAGCTTCTGGCCGGAATCAAGGCGCGCGGATTTGACGAAGCCCAGTCCAGCGCGCGGTTCGCCCTGTCGCTCGACCTGCTGACCGGGCGCAAGTCGCTGTATCACCAGCAGCCGAAATTCTATCTTTTTCCAGGCCTGCCCCAGGTCCAGTTCCAGCCCCGCGCCGACACGCCCTGGCTGGCGGCGATCGAGGCGGCGGCGCCCGCCATCCGCGCCGAGCTGGAGGCGGTGCTGGCCGAACCCGATCTGTTCGCCCCCTACGTGGAGGATCGATCCAACCGGCCGCGCAGCGGCCAGGCGGGGATGCTGGAAAACCCCACCTGGAGCGCGGTCTTCCTGTGGAAGGACGGCGTGGTCGCGCCCGAGATCGCCGCGCGGTGCCCGCAGACCCTGAAGGCGCTGGAGGCCGCGCCGCTGAGCATAATTCCCGGGCGGTCGCCGTCGATCCTCTTTTCGAAACTGGCGGCGGGCGCGCGGATTCCGCCGCATCACGGCCTGATCAACACCCGCCTGATCTGCCACCTGCCGCTGGTGGCGCCGCCGGGGTCCTGGTTCCGGGTGGGGTCGGACCTGCGTCAGTGGGAGGAAGGCAAGGCCTGGGCGTTCGACGACACGATCGAGCATGAGGCCTGGAACGACAGCGGACAGGACCGGACGATATTGATCTTCGACGTCTGGAAGCCCGAGATCACCGAGGAAGAGCGAGGGCTGATCCGCGCCCTGTTCGACGCCATCGACGCCGGGGGCGGGGCGACGCCGAAGCTGGGGACCTGAGCGGGCCGAAGATCCGTCAGTTTTCCATTCTGAAGTTCACGCTGAACACGATCAGGCGGCCTGCCAAAGGCCGCCCGCTGGCCGCGGCTTCGTCCGTCAGCTTAAGGCGCGCGCGCGGAAGAGATCTTTGAACCGCCAAGCCCAGATGGTAGCCGGGCGGTTGCTCGCTCTCCGTCACGCACTCGGTCAGGCCGCCGTCGTCCTCGGCGACGCACGAAAGCACGACATAGCCCATGCGGGGGCTTCGGCCCCTGACCGATTCCGGAAAGGTGGGGCGAGGCATGGTCCGCCACATCACGGCGGCGGGCAGCCCGTCCTGGCCGTTGCCTTCGATCTGATCTGCACGCTCCTCGCGCGGGTCGATGACAGGGCGGCCGCAGGCCGTCAGGGTTTCGGCGATGGCCTGGCTGGAGGGCTCAACATCCATGACGTAGCGGGTGCGCGGACCACCCGGGCGGTCAGCCGGAATCACCACCTGCAGCTTTCCGCCTTCCGCCAGGTCCCGCGCGACCAGGGCGGGGATGCGACTGAACGCCATCGTTCGCTGCGATCCTACCGTCCAGACTGTCGTTTTTGATTCGCCTTCATCGCCGACCTGAATCCCCAGCTCTCGTGTCGGCTGATTCTTGGGCGCTTCCGGCAAGCCGCTGATCATCAGATCGTACACGCCGCCCTGACACCTGGCGATGAGGTTGAGGCCGGACGTAAAACCAATGGTAGCCACTACGGCGTCGTGCTCGGGAAGACGCGCCAGGGTCCAATCCTCCCGTGCGGAATCAACCGGCGCGGGGGGCTGCGAGGCCTCTTGAGCCAAAGCTGCAGAGGATGACAGGCAAAGGAACAGGACGGCGGAGATGAAGCGAAGCATTGCGCTACTTCGCCTCAACGACAGATTGCCGTCAAGCTGCGGCGTAGATGCTCTGGAACAGCACGGCGCCGTCGGCGGAGCCCAGTTCGGCCTCAAAGGCGCGGTCGGGGTGGGGCATCATGCCGAGCACATTGCCGCGCGCATTCTGGATGCCGGCGATGTCGTTGACCGAGCCGTTCGGGTTCTCGACGTAGCGGAAGACCACCTGGCCCTCGCCCTCGATCCGGGCCAGGGTCTCGGCGTCTGCGAAGAAGTTTCCGTCGCCGTTGCCCTGGGTCATGACCACCTCGCGCTGGCCCTGATAGCCGGCGGTGAAGCGGGTCTGGCCGTTGGAGACAGTAAGGGCGATGGGCTTGCAGACGTATTTCAGCCCCTTGTTGCGCAGCAGGGCGCCGGGCAGCATTCCGGCCTCGCACAGGATCTGGAAGCCGTTGCAGATGCCGACCACGGCGACGCCGTCGTCTGCGGCCTTCTTGACCGCCTGCATCACCGGGGACTGGGCCGCCATGGCGCCGCAGCGCAGATAGTCGCCGTAGGAGAAGCCGCCGGGAATGACGATCAGGTCCAGGCCCGAAGGCAGTTCGGTCTCGGCGTGCCAGACCATGGAGACGGGCTCGCCAGTGGAGCGTTCGACGGCGACCTTGCAGTCGCGATCACAGTTGGAACCGGGGAAGACGATGACGGCTGCGCTCATGGCGCGGGCCTCTAGCACCGTTTTCGGGAAATGTCAGTGCGCGGGTTCAAGAAGTCCGAGGCGGGTCTCGATCCGGCCGAGGCGGGCGTCCTGACGATCGACAATCTGATACAGGTTGGAGACGTCCTGGTTCAGGCCGTTGAGGTGGAGGGGCATGGCCTGAAGTTCGCCTCTCACGCCGGCGACATTGCCGTCGATCCGGTCCAGGCGTGTCTGCATGGACTTCAGCACTTCGTAGATGAGGTCGTTGGTGACGTCGGCCATGAGTTCATACTACCATAAACTGTGGTTACGCCAAACGCTTGGACGCGGCGCGTCTCCGTCCCTCCGCCCACGCCGCCACGAAGATCGCGAAGCCGCCCAGCGACAGCCCGACGCCGACCCAGCCGGTCGAGGTCCGGCCGTAGCCGGCCGCGATGGCCATGCCGCCCAGCAGGGGGCCGATGGCGTTGGCGGTGTTGAAGGCCGAGTGGTTCAGGGCGGCGGCCAGGGTCTGGGCGTCGCCGGCGACGTCCATCAGCCGGGTCTGCAGCACCGAGCCCAGGCCGCCGCCGCCGCCGATCAGGAAGACGACGATCATGACGGCCCACAGGTGCGGGGCGGCGAAGGGATAGAGGGCCAGGGCCGCGGCGCTCCACAGCAGAAGGCCGCCCGCCGCCGGGAAGCCGACCCGGTCGGCGGCCCAGGCCCCCAGTATATTGCCCAGGAACATGCCGACGCCGAAGACGGCGAAGACCCAGGGCATGATTTCCGGCCCCACGCCGGTCACGGCCTGAAGGGTCGAGGCCAGATAGGCGTAGACGGCGAACATGCCGCCGAAGCCGACCGCGCCGACGCCCAGGGTCAGCCAGACCTGGCTTCGCTTCAGGGCGCCCAGTTCGCGCACGGGACTGGCGTTCGGATGGGCCGGGTCGCGCGGGGCGAACAGGGCGACCAGACCCATGGTGGTCACCGCCAGGACGCTGACGATGGCGAAGGTCCAGCGCCAGCCGAAAGCGTGGCTGATCATATTGGCGAAGGGCACGCCGATGACCGTGGCGACCGTCAGACCCATCAGGACGGTCGAGACGGCCCGGGTGCGGAGATGCAGCGGCACGACCGACGCTGCGACCAGGGCCGCCACGCCGAAATAGGCGCCGTGCGGCACGCCGCTGAGGAAGCGGAAGACCAGCATCCATTCATAGGTCGGAGCCAGGGCCGACAGGCCGTTGCCGATGGCGAACAGGGCCATGAAGCCGATCAGCAGCAGCCAGCGCGGGCTGCGAGCGCCCAGCACCGCCAGGATCGGCGCGCCGACCACGACGCCGGCGGCGTAGGCGCTGATGACATGGCCGGCGGCCGGGGCGTCGACGCTCAGGCCGGCGGCGAAGTCGGGCAGGATGCTCATGGCCGCGAACTCGGTCACGCCGATGGCGAAACCGCCCATGGCCAAGGCGATCAGCACCAGGGCCACCCGTCCGGCGGTCATGGGTTCGTTGGTGACGTCGGAATCGACGACGGCGCCGCCAGCGGCCATGAAAGCTATCCGTAAAGGGGGAGGGGGATGTTGCGATGCAACATAAGGAGCCTCCTCCTTGGATCAACGCCTCAGCCGCGGTTTTCGTAGGTCGCCGTGATCGAGGTCTTGGCCAGGGTGTGGAAATGCAGGTTGAAACCGAAGACGGCGCCGGAATCGTCGGCGGTGACGTCCAGCCGGTCCACGTCCACGGCGAAGACGGTGAAGATGTAGCGGTGCGGGCCGTGGCCGGGGGGCGGGGCGGCGCCGCCGAAGCCGGCCTGGCCGAAATCGGTGCGCCCCTGGACCGCGCCGGAGGGCAGGTCGCCGCCGGGCGAACCGGCGCCGGTCGCCAGCTCGGTCACGTCGGCGGGGATGTTGGCGACGGTCCAGTGCCAGAAGCCTGAACCCGTCGGGGCGTCGGGATCATAGCAGGTGACGGCGTAGCTCTTCGTGCCTTCGGGCGCGCCGGACCAGGCGAGGTGGGGCGAGGTGTTTCCCTTGGCGTGGACCTGGGCGTCGGGAAGGACGCCGCCGTCCTGAATATCGGTTGAGGTGAGGGTGAGGGTCATGGGCGCTCCGTCAATCAAGCCGTCAGCTTAACTGGGGGGCCGCAGAAGGGATGCAACCGCCTCTTCCCCATCATTGTGAGGAAGAGGCTTGATGCGTCAGGCCGCCTCGATGCGGTAGCCTTCGATCACCGTGTTGGCTAGCAGTTGCTCGCACATCTTCTTGGCCTCGGCCTGGGGGTCTGCAACGCCGTCGAGGTCGAACTCGATCAGCTTGCCGACGCGGGCGTTCGACACGCCGGTCCAGCCCAGACCCTGCAGGGCGCCTTCGACGGCCTTGCCCTGGACGTCCAGGACGCCGGGCTTGAGGAAGACGTGAACCTTGACCTTAGCCACTAGTGCAGCCCTCCCTGAATCACCGTCGGCATGCCCTTCATGATGCCCAGTCGACGCGCGACTTCGGTGTAGCTTTCGATGACATTGCCCAGATCGCGGCGGAAGCGGTCCTTGTCCATCTTCTCACCGGTCGTGGCGTCCCACAGGCGGCAGCTGTCCGGGCTGATCTCGTCGGCCAGGATGACGCGGCTGAAGTCGTTTTCCCAGATGCGGCCGAACTCGATCTTGAAGTCGACCAGGGTGATGCCGACGGCGCCGAACATGCCCGACAGATAGTCGTTGACCCGCACCGTCATGGCCAGGATGTCGTCCAGTTCCTGGGTCGAGGCCCAGTTGAAGGCGGTGATATGCTCTTCGGTGACCATCGGGTCGTTGAGCTCGTCCTTCTTGTAGTAGAATTCGATGATCGAGCGGGGCAGGGGGGTGCCTTCCTCGATGCCCAGACGCTGGCTCATCGAGCCGGCGACGATGTTGCGGCACACCACTTCCAGCGGAATGATCTCGACTTCGCGGATCAGCTGCTCGCGCAGGTTCAGGCGCTTGATGAAGTGGTTGGTCACGCCGATGCCGTTCAGGCGCGACATGATGAATTCGCTGATCTGGTTGTTGACCACGCCCTTGCCTTCGAGGACGGCCTTCTTCTGCGCGTTGAACGCGGTGGCGTCGTCCTTGAAGTACTGGATCAGGGTGCCGGGCTCGGGTCCTTCGTACAGGATCTTGGCCTTGCCTTCGTAAATCTTCTTGCGCTTGCTGTTCATATTCCGGTCCCGGCCTACGGGCGCCCTCCAAAAACAAAAATCGCGCGGCCATGATGGAAAGGGGGAAGACCCGGTCCTGGCGGCGCGTTTCTGAATCGTTCGGGCAGTCAATCTCGTTCGGCGACTCCTTAGCCGAACGCGGCCTCCGATACAAATGAGGCGAAACCGGAATGCGGGAGGGAAGAGGAGAGGATGCGACGGAAGTCATGTTGCGTTCAGGCGCGGTCGGGCTATAGACGGCGCTTGCCCCGAGGTTAGCGGGGCGTTCGGAGCTATGCTGAGCGACATGACGACCTTCGACGATCGGGAAAGAGGCTACGAGGCCAAGTTCGCCCTCGATCAGGAGCAGGAATTCAAGGCCATCGCCCGGCGCAACAAGATGTTGGGCCTGTGGGCGGCCGAGAAGATGGGCCTGTCGGCTGAAAGCAGCGACCAGTACGCGGCGGCCATCGTGCGCGCGGACATGGAGCAGCCCGGCGACGAGGACGTGTTCCGCAAGGTCGCAGGCGACTTCAAGGCCTCGGGCCTGTCGGTGTCGGAAGGCGAGATTCGCTCCAAGATCGACGAACTGGCCTCCATCGCGCGCGAGCAGATTCGCGCGGGGGAGTAGACGCCCGGCCTACGGCCGGGTTTGAGAATTCGAAAGGGCCGCACCCGGGGGAAGTGCGGCCCTTTCTATTTGCCGGGGACGTTGGGGGATGTCTCACCCGGCATACTGTGCGTCTCGCGCCCCTGAAGAACACGGCGCGCGAGATTTGGTTTCAGTCCGTTCCGACCGGACTGTAATTATTTTTACGGCATCAGAACCGCATCGACGACGTGGACCACGCCATTCGACTGGGCCACGTCGGCCTGGGTGATGGTGGACTTGCCGCCCTTGGCGTCGGTGATGACCCAGGTGTCGTTCGGACCGGCCGCGACCTTCAGTTCCTCGCCCTGAACCGTCTCCAGGGTCGCGGTCCCGCCGTTGGCCTGGGCCTGGCTGGCGATGTCGGCGGCGGTCAGACGGCCGGCGACCACGTGATAGGTCAGGATCTTGGTCAGATCGGCCTTCATGGCCGGTTGCATCAGGGCGGTGCGGGCGGCCTCGGGAATCTTGTCAAAGGCGGCGTTGTCGGGGGCGAAGACGGTGAAGGGGCCTGGACCCTGAAGCGTCTCGACCAGGCCGGCGGCCTGAACGGCGGCGACCAGGGTCGACAGGTTCGAGGCCTTGGACGCATTGGCGACGATGGTCTCGTTCGGGCTCATGGCTGCGCCGCCGACCATCGGGTCAGCCGCCATGGGAGCCATGGCGGCACCTTCGGCCGGGGCCATGGCGGTGGATTCGGCGGGCGCCGCCGCTTCGTTGTTGTTGCAGGCGCCGAGCGCCATCAGCGCGCCGCCGGATACGGCGACGAGCATGAGCGTGCGAAGATTGGTCATGGTGTTTCGTTCCCTGTTGGTCCGCGCTGTGGCGGTCACGACAAGGTTACGTTCGAGTTCACCTAAAGGATGCGTGCGGCGTGACAAGAGGACGCAGCTTGGCCGTTCAGTCTTCGAACACCACCGTCTTTGTGCCGTGCAGCAAAACGCGATCTTCCAGGTGCCGTCTTACAGCGCGCGCGAGAACGCGACGCTCGATATCACGACCCTTACGGATCAAGTCTTCCGGCGTGTCGCGGTGGCTGATCCGTTCCACGTCCTGTTCGATGATCGGGCCTTCATCCAGGTCGGGGGTGACATAGTGGGCGGTGGCGCCGATGACCTTCACCCCGCGCGCATGAGCCTGGTGATAGGGGCGGGCGCCCTTGAAGCCGGGCAGGAAGGAATGGTGGATGTTAATGCACCGCCCCGCCAGCCGGCGGCTGAGGTCGTCCGACAGGATCTGCATATAGCGGGCCAGAACGACCAGTTCCGTGCCGGTGTCCTCGATCAGGCGCAGCAGCTCCACCTCCTGCGCCGGCTTGTCGACGGCGCTGACGGGCAGATGATGGAAGGGCAGGTCGCCCAGATCGACGTGTCCGATCATTTCGCGGGGGTGGTTGGAGACGACGGCCGTCACTTCCATGGGCAGTTCGTCGATCCGCCAGCGGTACAGCAGGTCCGCCAGACAATGATCGAATTTGGACGTCAGGATCATCACCCGGCGCGGCTCGGGCCCGCGCAGGGTCCAGTCCATCGCGAACCGGTCGGCCAGGGGGGCGAAGGCCTCACGGATCGCCGCCTCCGGATCGCCGTCGGCAGGTTCGAACACCACGCGCATGAAGAAGGTGGCGCTGGAGGCGTCCCCGAACTGCTGGGCGTCCGAGATATTGGCGTCCCGCTCCAGCAGGAAGGCGGAAACGGCCGCGACGATGCCGTGGCGGTCGGGGCAGGAAAGGGTCAGGATCATCAGGCGGCAGGCTTATCCGGGAGAAAGTCGCCCAGTATGGCCCAGCTCGCCGCCTTTGCCGACAAGGATATTGCATGGGCGGGGCTGGAGGACGGCAGATCGATCAGGGTCACCCCGTCGAGGTCGGCGAGGATGCGTCGGCCCAACTTGCCCGCAAGGCCGCCGTTGAAGGCCACGGCGCGCAGTTGCGGCAGGCTTTCGATCAGCCCGCGCAGGTCGGCCGCCTCGGGCGACCGGATCGCCGCGTCCAGACTGCCGGATCGCTGCGCCGAGGCGATCACGTCCCACAGGCCGACCCCGCGCGCCTTCAACCGGTCCAGGCGGTCGGCATAGGGCAGGGCGGCCAGGGGCTCGTCCAGCACGCCGCCGATCAACGGCCAGAAGCCGTTGCGCGGGTGGGCATAGTACTGGGCGGCCCTCAGGGAGGCGTCGCCGGGCAGGCTGCCGAGGATCAGCAGGCGGGTGGCGGCGTCGACGACGGGGGGAAACTGGCTCTTGGTCATTCCCGACGCGCCGCGTCCCGATAGACCTGGCTGCGGTCGCGTCTGCCCACCGCGACGACGGTCACCGTGACGATTGCGTCCTCGACCCGATAGACCAGCCGATATCCGACGTCGCGCAGCTTGATCTTGTAGTGATCGCGCATCCCGTGGAGCGCATCCTTCGGAACACGCGGACTCTCCAGTCGTTCGGCCAGCTTCTTCTTGAACTGGCTGCGGACGGGCGCGCCCAGTTTCTCCCACTCCTTCAGCGCGGAGGGGAGGAACTGAAGATCAAAGGGCATCGAGCGAGACGCGCACCGGCGTCTCGTCCTGCCGCTGGCGGATGGTCTCAATCAGGGCCAGATCGTCCAGGCGTTCGACCATCGCCTCATAGGCGGCGGCGGGGACCATATAGGCCATGACCCGATTGTGGTTCAGCACGGCCACGGTCTGGCCCGCCGCGTCGTCCATGACGGCGCTGGGGCTCTTCTTCAGGTCAGAGACGCTGACCGCGACAGAGGCTTCGACCCGTTGCATGGGGATAGAGTACGAAAATCGGTGCGATTTTCAATACTGAAGATCACCCCTCGCCGAACACCCGCTTGAACACCACGTCCACATTCTTGGTGTGATAGCCCAGGTCGAACAGGGCTTCGAGCTGTTCGGCGGGCAGGGTGACGCGTTCGTCGGCCTTGAGGAAGTCCAGGAAGGCGCCTTCGCCGCGCCAGACCTTCATGGCGTTCTCCTGGACGGCGGCATAGGCGGCCTCGCGCGAGATCCCGGCCTGGGTAAGGGCCAGCATGACCCGTTGCGAATGCACCAGACCGCCCAGGCGGTCGATGTTGGCCTGCATGTTCTCGGGATAGACGTTCAGACGCTCGACCACATTGGCCAGGCGCTGGAGGGCGAAGTCCAGGTGGATGGTGGCGTCGGGACCGATGCCGCGCTCGACCGACGAGTGGCTGATGTCCCGCTCGTGCCACAGGGCGACGTTCTCCATCGCCGGGGTCACGGCCGAGCGGACCAGACGGGCCAGGCCGGTCAGGTTCTCGGTCAGGATCGGGTTGCGCTTGTGCGGCATGGCCGACGAGCCCTTCTGGCCCTTGTCGAAGAATTCCTCGGCCTCCAACACCTCGGTGCGTTGCAGGTGGCGGATCTCGACGGCGAGGCGTTCGACCGAGCTGGCGACGACGCCCAGGGCGGCGAAGAAGGCGGCGTGGCGGTCGCGCGGGATGACCTGGGTCGAGACCGGCTCGACCTGAAGCCCCATCTTGTCGGCGACGTACTGTTCGACGCCCGGATCGACATTGGCGAAGGTGCCGACGGCGCCGGAGATGGCGCAGGTGGCGATCTCTTCCTTGGCGGTGATCAGGCGGCGTTTGGCGCGCTGGAACTCGGCGTGATAGCCGGCCAGCTTCAGGCCGAAGGTCACGGGCTCGGCATGGATGCCGTGCGAGCGGCCGACGGTCGGGGTGTATTTATGCTCCTTGGCGCGGGTCTCCAGCGCCGCCAGGACGCGGTCCACGCCGTCGATCAGCAGGTCCGAGGAGCGGGCCAGCTGGACCGCGAAACAGGTGTCCAGCACGTCGGACGAGGTCATGCCCTGGTGCAGGAAGCGGGCCTCGTCACCGACGATCTCGGCGACGTGGGTCAGGAAGGCGATGACGTCGTGCTTGGTGGTGCGTTCGATCTCGTCGATGCGGTCGGCGTCGAAGGTCGCGTCCTTGCCCTTGGCCCAGATGGCGTCCGCCGCGTCCTGGGGGATGACGCCCAGTTCGGCCATCTTGGTCGCCGCATGGGCCTCGATCTCGAACCAGATCTTGTACTTGGTCTCTTGCGACCAGATGGCGGCGGCGGCGGGGCGGGAATAGCGGGTGATCATGGGGCGGTCGTGTCGGTCCGGCCGCCGCCGGAGTCAAGGTTTGCGGCGACCTAAAGCTGACCCATCGTATTGTCGTGATCGACCGCCTGCCGTTTCAGCCAGGCGACGAAGGCGGTGGCGCTGGGCGAGGGGGGGCGGTCGCGGGGCTGGACGACGGAATAGGCGAAGCCGACCGCTTCCGAGCCGTCCGGGAAGGGGGCGACTAGACGGCCCGAGGCCAGGTCCGCCTGGGCCAGGGTGCGTTTGGCCAGGGCGACGCCGCGGCCGGAGACGGCGGCCTCGATCAGCAGGCTGGACTGGTTGAAGCGCGAACCGCGGCGCGGGTCGGGGTGGCGCACGCCGCGCGCCTTCAGCCACATGGCCCAGTCGGGGCGGCTGGGGTCGCCGTCGTTGGACATGTCGTGCAGCAGAATGTGGCGCACCAGGTCGGCGGGTTTGCGGATCGCATGTTCGCCGTCCATCAGCGACGGGGCGCAGACGGGCAGGACCGTCTCGGTCATCAGCCGGTCCACGGTCAGGCCGGGATAGTCGCCGGGGCCGTAGCGGACGGCGAGGTCGACCTTGCCCTCGGTCAGGTCGGCCGGCTCCATGTCGGCGGAGATCCACAGCTCGATCTCGGGATGGGCGGCGTGGAAGTCGTCCATCCGCGGCATCAGCCATTTGGAGGCGAAGCCGGGGGCGACGCTGATCGACACCTGTTTACGGCGCGGCGGTTCGCGCAGCAGGGCCGAGGCGTCCATCAGCCGCTCGAATCCCTCGCGCAGCAGGGGGACGGAGGATCGGCCGAGATCGGTCAGCTGGAGGCCGCGCGCCTCACGCACGAACAAGGGCCCGCCGACGATGTCTTCCAGCAAGCGGATCTGCTGGCTGACGGCGCCCGGCGTGACCGACAGTTCGTCGGCGGCGCGCGAGAAGTTCAGGTGACGTGCGGCGGCCTCGAAGGCGCGAAGGGCGTTGAGCGGGAGCAGGGAACGGGCCATCGCCGTTAGAAATCCTATCAGCGTGCCAAAGGCAATCTGGTTTGCGGGTCTGGACGGGGAAGCCGATGGTTCGCGCTCTGCCGTCGTCCCCTCCTTCCCCTGATGACGGCCCTGAAAGCAAGATGATGCGTGTATTTCTCGCCTCCATTCCGCTTGAGGCCGCCAGGATCGTGATCATAGGCGGCGGCGAGCCCGCGCTGGCGAAGCTGCGACTGTTTCTGAACACGCCGGCCGAGCTGCTGTGGTTCGCGCCGGACGGCGCGCCGCCCCGGATGGAGACGCCCCTGACCGCGCCGACGCCGCTGCTGCGGTCGCCGGACGCCGGCGACTTGGCGGGCGCGCGTCTGGTCTTCATGGCGCTGGACGACGCCGACGAGCTGACGCGGCTTGGCGCCCTGGCGCGGGCGGCGGGGGCTCAGGTCAATGTGGTGGACAAGCCCCATCTGAGCGACTTCCAGACCCCCGCCCTGATCGACCGGGACGAGGTGGTGATCGGGGTCGCCACCGGTGGATCGGCCCCCATACTGGCGCGGGACGTGCGCTCGCGGATCGAGGGCGTGCTGCCGGCCGGTCTGGCCAATGTGGCCCGGCTGGCGCGCGAGCTGCGCGACACGGTCAAGGCCAATGTGCCCGACTTCATGGCTAGGCGTCGGTTCTGGGAGAAGGCCTTCCGGGGACCGGCGGCCGATCTGGCGGCGGCGGGCCGCACAGCCGAGGCGCGGCGCGAGATGCTGCGGCTGCTGAATTCGGCCGCGCCGGAACAGGGCGTGGTCCATATCGTCGGGGCGGGGCCGGGGGATCCGGAACTGCTGACCCTGAAGGCGCTGCGGGTGTTGCAGGACGCCGACGTCATTATTCACGACCGGCTGGTGCCGGACGCCGTGCTGGAGCGGGCGCGGCGCGACGCCAAACGCCTGTATGTCGGCAAGGCGCGTGGCGAACATTCGGTGCCCCAGGACCAGATCGAGGCCCTGATGATCGAGGAGGCCAAGGCGGGCCATCGGGTCGTGCGGCTGAAGGGCGGCGATCCCTTCGTCTTCGGGCGCGGCGGCGAGGAGCTGGAGGCGATGCGGGCGGCGGGCGTGCCGGTCTTCGTCGTGCCGGGCGTGACGGCGGCCCTGGCCTGTGCGGCCTCGGCGGGGATTCCGCTGACCCACCGCGACTACGCCCAGGCGGTGACCTTTGTGACGGCCCAGGCCAAGCCGGGCGGGGGCGACGCCGACTGGGCCAGGCTGGCCGCGCCCAATCATACCCTGGCCATCTATATGGGGGTGGACCGGGCCGAGGAGACGGCGGCCAAGCTGATGGCGGCGGGCCGTCTGGGCTCGACGCCGGTGGCCGTCGTCGAGAACGGCAGCCGGCCGGACGAGCGGGTCCTGACCGGCCGTCTGGACGGGCTGGGCGCCCTGGTGCGCGGCGCCGACCTGACCGGTCCGGCTCTGCTTTTCGTCGGCGAGACGGCGGCGTTTTCGGCGGCCCAGCTGGATGTGCGGGCGGAGGTGGCGGCGTGAAGATCGTCACTGCAAACCGCCTGTCGGACGGCCGCGTCATCTATGCGGGCGTGGACAATCAGCCGGTGGAGGGCCTCGACCAGGCCTCGACCCTGGATGACGCCACGGCCGAGATCGTGCTGGCCGAGGTCACAGGGCGACCGGACGTCTTCGTCAATCCCTATCTGGTCGAGGTTCAGGAGCGCACGCCCTCGGGCCGGGACCGGCTGAAGGAGCGGATCCGCGCGACCGGGCCGACCGTGGGCAGCAGCCTGGTGCGGGAGTCCGCCTGATGTATCGTTATGACGAGTTCGACCACGCCCTGGTGCGTGAGCGGGTCGAGGAGTTTTCCGACCAGGTGGCGCGCCGCGCGTCCGGCGCCCTGACCGAGGACGAGTTCAAGCCGCTGCGGCTGATGAACGGGGTCTATCTGCAACTGCACGCCTATATGCTGCGGGTCGCCATTCCCTATGGGACGTTCAACAGCCGGCAGATGCGCCAGCTGGCCCATATCGCCCGCACCTATGACAAGGGCTACGGCCATTTCACCACGCGGACGAACATCCAGTACAACTGGCCGGCCCTGACCGACCTGCCGGCGATCCTGAGCGACCTGGCCGATGTCGAAATGCACGCCATCCAGACCTCGGGGAACTGCATCCGCAACACCACGACCGACGTCTTCGCCGGGGCGGCCGACGACGAGATCGAGGATCCGCGCCCCTGGTGCGAGATCATCCGCCAGTGGTCGACGATCCACCCGGAGTTCAGCTTCCTGCCGCGCAAGTTCAAGATCGCGGTGATCGGGGCCGAGAAGGACCGGGCGGCGATCCGCACCCATGACGTGGGCCTCCAGATCGTGAAGGGTGAGGACGGCGGGACCGCCTTCCGCGTCTTCGTCGGCGGCGGCCAGGGGCGTCTGCCGCATATCGGGCAGGAGATTGCTTCGGCCGTGCCGGCGGCGGACCTGCTGGCCTATCTGACCGCCATCCTGCGCGCGTGGAACCTGCTGGGGCGGCGCGACAATATCCATAAGGCGCGGATCAAGATCCTGGTCGCCTCGGTCGGGCTGGAGGCCTTCCGCGAGGAGGTGGACATGCACTACGCCACCCTGCGCCTGGAAGACCTGCGGATCCCCGAGGAAGAGGCCGAGCGGATCAAGGCCTATTTCGCCCCGCCGCCGTTCGAGGACCTGCCCAAGGCCAGCGCGCCGTTCGACCGCGCCCTGCTGGCCGATCCGGACTTTGCCCGGTTTGCTAGGAACAATGTGCGGCGTCACCGCCAGGCGGGCTACGCCTCGGTGGTGGTGTCGCTGAAGCCGGTCGGCGGGGTGCCGGGCGACATCACGGCGGACCAGATGGACACGGTGGCGGATCTTGCCGAGCGGTACGCCTTCGACGAACTGCGCGCCGCCTATGAGCAGAATCTGGTCCTGCCGCATGTGAAGCTGGACGATGTGCCGGCGCTCTGGCGGGCGCTGCTGGAGGTGGGGCTGGCGACGGCCAACGCTGATCTGGCGACGGATGTCATCGCCTGTCCGGGACTGGATTACTGCAGCCTGGCCAACGCCCGGTCGATCCCGGTGGCCCAGGCCCTGTCGAAGCGGCTGGCCGACATGGACTATCAGGAGCGGCTGGGGCCGGTCCGGATCAATATGAGCGGCTGCATCAACGCCTGCGGCCACCACCACGTCGGCCACATCGGCGTGCTGGGCGTCGATCGGAAGGGCGAGGAATACTACCAGATCACGGTCGGCGGTTCGCCCGACGAACAGGCGGCCCTGGGCGACATCGTCGGCAAGAGCCTGCCGGCGGACGAGGTGGCGCCCGCCATCCAGCGGACCCTGGACCGCTATATGCAAATCCGCGCCGAGGGCGAGCGGTTCATCGACACGGTGCGCCGCGTCGGTCCCGACCCCTTCCGTGACGCCATTTATGAGACGCTCGATGCTGCAAATGCTTGAGGGGGTTCAGAACGGGCCGCGCCTGTCGGTGACGACGCCGCTGGACGAGGTCGAGGCGGCCGCCGCCGCGACCGACGTCCTGGTGCTGGAGTTCGACGCCTTTCGCGACGGGCGCGGCTTCTCGCTGGCGGCGGTGCTGCGCGAGCGAGGTTACGCCGGGCGGCTGATCGCGGCGGGCAAGGTCCTGCCGGATCAGGCGCGGCATCTGCGGCGCTCGGGCTTTGACGCGGTCGAACTGGCGCCGGGCGCGGACACGGCGGCGTGGGCGCGGATGGATCAGGCGTTCAGCGGGTCGTATCAGCCGGCCGTCGATCCGGCGCCGACCATCTGGCAAAGGCGGCGGGCGGCGTCGAACGACCCGGATCTGCAAGCGCTGGCCGACCGGCTGAACCGCGAGACCGAGGGCAAGGACGCTTCGGAAATCTTGAAGGCGGCCCTGGACCCGGCCCTGGGCCTGCGCGTCGGGGCCATCTCTTCGTTCGGGGCGGAATCGGCGGCCCTGCTGCACATCGTCGCCGAGACGGACCGGGACGTGCCGGTGGTGTTTCTGGAGACGGGCCAGCATTTCCTCCAGACCCTGTCCTATCGCACCCAGCTGACCAAGGCCCTGGGGCTGACCGACGTGCGGCTGGTGACGCCGGATGCGAATGAGAAGGCGAGCCTGGACGCCCGCGACGACCTGTGGCGGACCGACGCCGACGCCTGCTGCGATCTGAGGAAGGTGCGGCCGCTGGCCCGCGCCACGGTGGGTTTCAACGCCGTCATCACCGGGCGCAAACGCTATCAGGCCGCGACGCGCGCCGAGCTGAAGCCGTTCGAGGTGCTGGACGGGGTGCTGCGGATCAATCCGCTGGCGGACTGGGACGCCGACGCCGTCGAGGCCTGGCTGGAGGCGCACGACCTGCCGCGCCACCCCCTGGTCGAGCAGGGCTATCGCTCCATCGGCTGCTGGCCCTGCACCCGCGCCGTCGAAGACGACGAAGAGGCGCGGGCCGGACGCTGGTCGGGGATGGACAAGGTCGAATGCGGCATCCACCTAGGCAGGCGTCAGGTCGCCGCCTGATCCCCCTCCCGTTCGACCTCGCCTGAAAGCTGAAACGTGTCCGTCACACCGTCTGTCATCGACCTGATCGGTCATACGCCGCTGGTCCGCCTGAATCGCCTGTCCGACGAGACGGGCTGCGAAATCCTGGGCAAGGCCGAGTTCATGAACCCCGGCGGCTCGATCAAGGACCGCGCCGCCCTGTCCATCGTCCAGACCGCGCGGGCGTCGGGCGCGCTCAAGCCCGGCGGGACCATCGTCGAGGGCACGGCGGGCAATACCGGCATCGGCCTGGCCCTGGTCGGGGCGGCCCTGGGCCATCCGGTGGTCATCGTCATGCCCCGCACCCAGTCGGAAGAGAAGAAGTCGGCCATCCGGTCGCTGGGCGCGCGCCTGGTCGAGGTGGACGCGGCCCCCTTCTCCAGCCCCAATCATTTCGTCCACTATTCCGGGCGCCTGGCGGCCGAGTTGAACGAGAGCGAAGAGGCGGGCGCCATCTGGGCCAACCAGTTCGACAACACCGCCAACCGCGACGCCCACTACACGACCACGGCCCCGGAGATTTGGGAACAGACGGGCGGCAAGATCGACGCCTTCGTCTCGGCCGTGGGGTCGGGCGGCACCATCTCGGGCGTCGCCGCCTATCTGCGCGAAAAGAAGCCCGAGGTGACCATCGCCCTCGCCGACCCCGCCGGCGCGGCCCTGTTCAACTGGTACACCTTGGGCGAGATGACGGGCGAGGGCTCGTCGATCACCGAGGGGATCGGGGTGGCGCGGATCACCGGCAATCTGGAGGGGTTCAAACCCGACCACGCCTATCGGATCGAAGACGCCGAGTTCCTGCCGATCCTGTTCGATCTGGTGAAGTACGAAGGCCTGTCGCTGGGCGGATCGGCCGGGGTCAATATCGCCGGCGCCGTGCGGCTGGCGCGCGAGATCGGGCCGGGCAAGACCATCGTCACCTGCCTGTGCGATCCGGGGTCGCGCTATGCGTCCAAGCTGTTCAACCCGGAATTCCTGACGTCGAAGGGACTGCCGGTTCCAGGGTGGGCTTGAGACCCTCTCCCGCTTGCGGGAGAGGTGGCCCGGCGTCCGCGCAGCGGACTAGGGTCGGAGAGGGGAGTCTCGTTTGAACAGAAGACTTCCCCCATCGTCAGGCGTGTCGCTGCGCGCCACGGCCTGACACTTCCCCCGCGAGCGGGGGAAGGTCCTATTTCTCCGCCGCGATCCACGCATCCATCCGCCGGTCCAGCAGGGCCAGCGGCAGCGGGCCCTCCGTCAGCAGCGCGTCGTGGAAGGTGCGGATGTTGAACTTCGGTCCCAACTCGCGCTCGGCGCGGGCGCGGATCTCGCGCAGGCGGATTTCGCCGATCTTGTAGGCCGTGGCCTGGCCCGGCCAGCCGATATAGCGCTGAAGCTCGGTCTCGATATTGTGGGGCGCCAGGGCCGAGTTGTCGCGGAAACAGGCGCGGGCTTGCTCTTCGGTCCAGCCCATCCAGTGCAGGCCGGTGTCCGCGACCAGACGACAGGCGCGCCACATCTCGTAGGACAACCGGCCGAACCGCTCATACGGCGTGCGATAGAAGCCCATCTCCTCGCCCAGATATTCGGCGTACAGGCCCCAGCCCTCGGTGAAGGCGCTGACATTGGCCTGACGACGGAAATAGGGCTGGCCCTCCGCCTCCTGTTGCAGGGCGATCTGGATATGGTGGCCGGGGACCGCCTCGTGCAGGGTCAGGGCCGGCAGTTCGTACAGGGGGCGCTGGTTCAGCTTCGACGTATTGACCACATAATGGCCGGCGACGCCGTTCTGCATCGAGCCGCCGTTGTAGCGGCCGGTGGTGTAGTTTTCCTCGATCTGCGGCGGCACCGGCTGCACGTCGTAGGGCAGGCGGGGCAGGGTGGCGAACAGGGCGGGCAGGCCGCCGTCCGCGCGCTTGGCCATCTCCGACGCCTTCTCGATCAGGGCCTCGCGCGTCTGGGCGTAGAACTGGGGATCGGTGCGCAGGAAGTTCAGGAAGCCGGCGAAGTCGCCGGTCCAGCCGGCGGCCTTCATTTCCACATCCATTCGGGCGCGGATGCGGGCGACCTCGGACAGGCCGATCTGGTGGATCTGGTCCGGCGTCAGGTCGGTGGTGGTGTGGCCCCGCACCAGATAGGCGTACATTGCCTTGCCGCCGGGGCGGTTTCCCAGACCCGGTTCGACCGGGGCCTTGGGCAGGTATTCGGTCTCGAGGAAGCTCAGCCAGGCCTGGCGAGCCGGGACGATGGCCTGTCCCACGGCCGCCGCCGCCTGGGCCGTCAGACGATCCCTGTCCGCCTGGGACACGGTCGGGGGCAGGGTGGACAAGGGTTTCAGCAGGGGCTCGGCGTCGGGCGTGATCGCCACGTCGTTGCGCGCCCCGGCCAGGGCGCTCTCGGTCACGGAACGGGCCTGGACCAGGCCTGTGGCCAGGCCGCGCCGGGCGTTGTCGGTGGTCTGGGCGTAGATGTGTCCGAAGCCCCGGATGCGGCGGATATAGGCCTCGGCCTCGGCGACGGAGTTCAGGCGGGTGCTTCCGCCGATATAGAGGGCCCAGGTTCCAGGGCCGCCCTCGCTGTCGAAGGCCAGGCGCGAGGTGTCGTAATCAAGCCCCTCGAGGCTGCGGTTCAGCGTGTAGAGCAGGAAGGCGTGGTTGACGCCGCCGGCGTGGGAAAGACTTGCCGGGTCGATGGCCCCGAGCCGGGCGACGAAGGCCTCCAGCGGCGCGCGCTGGGCCAGTTCGAAGCTGCGCGACAGGTCGGGAACCCGGCCCATGGCCTCGACGTCGCCCTCGCTGCTGGCGGCGAAGGGGTCGATCGACTTCAGATAGGCCTCGTAATCGACGATCAGGGCGTCGAGGGCGGCGTCAGCCGGACTGGGGGTGAGGGCGGCTGGGGCCGGCGTCGCCGAGGCTTGCGCCATGGCCGCCGCCGGCGACCCCGCGGCGAGCAGGGCCGCGACGGCCAGGTAAGAGATCTTCATGACGCCCTCCAGAACAGCCCGTACAGGCAAGCCGAGCCGGCGGGGCGCGTCAAGCCGTCGGGATCAGTCGCAGGCGACGAAGAAGCGTTCGATGTCGGCGCGTGTCTGGGGGTGGGCGGCGTAGGTCCGCCGCCGGTCGCCGTCCCAGACCGCGATCCAGCCCAGGCGGCGAAAGCGCTGGAAGACCGGATCGCGCGTGCGGGCCTTGGCCTCGGCGTAGTGGCCGTCGGTGACGCCGGCGTCTTCGGAGGTGGCCGGATAGTTTTCGGTGTCGCCGCCGGATTCCAGATGAAGCTGCCGCGACGGCTTCTCCAGGACGGCGGCCAGCTCCAGCGCGCCCGAGCCGGAGCCGCAGAACAGTTTCAGCTTCACCTCGTCGCTGTTGGCGACGCCGTAGGCCAGGGTGTTTTCCCGGGCCTCCTGGTTGAGGAACCAATCATAGTTCGGCGTCGGCGCCGGGGCGCCGGCGTCCGCCATGGAGGTCGAGACCGGCGCCGGCGTGGCGCAGGCGGCCAGGGCCGACAGGGCGAGCAGGGACGACAAGGGCTTCAGCAGACGCATGATCGGTGTTCCTATCCGGCGCAACGATCCGCGAAGCGGCGAAGCTTGGCAAGATGGGGGCGTTCGACCTTTACCGCCCCGGTCCGGTCGCCCGTCATGATCGCCATGTCGCCGGAGCCGACAAAGGCCGCGAACAGGGGATGATCGGTGCGCAGCGTGACCTCCAGCCTTCCGCCGCGCCCGATTCGCGCCGCGCTGGTGGTCGAAGCCGCGCCGGACGTCAGTCGGGCGAAGCCGGGCTGGGTCTCCGGCGCGGACCTGGCGTCGGTGTCGTAGAGGGTGACGGTCGCGACGTTGGATCGGGGCGCACACTGCAGCGTGGCCCTGAGCGCCGGGGTGTCGGTCACCTCATTGGCCAGGACGACAGGGCCTTCGCTCTCGTAAAGGGTCCAGGTCCAGGCCAAGGGGGGCGAAGGCGGCTGGGCGGCCGCCTGCAGGCCCGCCGCCAGAGCGACCGCGAGAACAAGGTTCATGGATCAGCCCCCGCTGATGGCGACGCGAAATGGCGTCTCCACCCATTTCGTCAAGCGCGCGACGATCCGCAATAGGAAAGGAAGCCCGCGATCATCCGGCGCTCATCCGGGCCGGCCTTCAGGACGAACCGGCCGGAATCGCCCTGCACGCGCATCGCCCCGCGCGAAGCCAGCCCCGTCAGGCTGGCGTCCTGCAGGGAGAGGCGGGCTTCCGTCGCGTCTCCGCCGCTCATGGGATCCAGGGGCGCAGGGCCGTGAGAGGCCGCGATCAGACGCGGCGTATCCGGCTGGACGTCGCCATAGACCACGGCGGCGGCGTCGCCGGGGGAACAGGTGACCATCAGGGCCAGCTGGTCCGAGTTCTCGACCCCGTAGGCCAGCTTGGCCATCGCGCCTTCATGGCTCAGATGCCAGCTCATCGTCGGCGTCTCGACGGGTGGGAAGGCGTCGAGCGGTTGCGTCCTGGCGGCGAAGGCGACCAGGGCGACAGCGGCGGCGGCGGGGATCAGAACCTTGAACATGTGAATACTCGCGTCTGACGAACAAACGCGGTTACGCATCAAGGGTTCACGGCTCCGCTTGAGCCGCCGTCGTCCTGTGGCCAAGCGGCATCAGTGGATCAGAACGGGCTGAACCGCTCCACCAGGCTCTGGGCGGCAGGCGTCGCCTGCATCCGGCTGATGTCGCCACGACCGCCGTAAGAGATGCGGGCCTCGGCGATCTGGGTGTGATTGATCGAATTGGCCGACGAGATGTCCTCGGGTCGCACGATGCCGGCGACGGTCAGTTCGCGGACTTCGCGATTGGTGCGCACTTCCTGCCGACCCTGGATCACCATGTTGCCATTGGCCAGGACGTCGGTGACCACGGCGGCGACGGTCAGGGAGACCTTTTCCGAGCGGTTGACCGAACCAGAACCGGCGGCGTTGGTCTTTCCCTCCAGTCCGACCATGTTGGCCGGGTCGAAGCCGCCGGGGAAGACGCGGCCCAGGCTGCTCTCCAGGCCGAAGAAGTTGGAGACGCCGGTCGAGGAGTCGTTCGACCGCGCCCTCTGGGTCGAGTTCTGGGTCTGGGCCCGGTCGTCGATATCGATCCTGACCGTCAGGATGTCGCCGATGTGACGCGCGCGCTGATCGCCGAAGAAGGTGCGGGCGCCGACGCGCCACAGGCTGTTGGCGCTGGCGGGGGTCGCTTCCTGACGCAGGCCAGGGCCGGCCATATAGGCCTGTTGCGCCGGCACAAGCGCGGCCGGATAGCCGATGGGGGCCAGTTCCGGGCCACGCACGGCCTCGATGGCGGTGGAGCAGGCGCCGAGCGAGGCGACGGCGGAGACGGCGGCGACGATCAGGATCTTGCGCATGACGGATTCCCCTAGCGGGCGGCGAACTGTTGAGGATTGGCGCGGACCATGTCGGCGGCGGGGCCGGCGACAGCCTGGCCCGGACCGGACGCGACGGCGTCGATGACGCGGTTGGAGGCGGTGTTGAGGACGGCGACGGGCTCGCCCAGCGCGGCGTTGCGCATGGCCTTGCCCATGATGCTCAGGTTCACGCCGCCGACCTGATAGGTGACGCGCACCATGTCGTTGCGGGCGATGACCTGCTGTCCGCCGCCGGCCGGACGATAGACGGGACGGTTCTGGGGCGCAGAGGCCTGCAGGTCTGTTTGGGCGGCGGCCGAAACCGGACCGGTCGATCGGCGGACGGCGACGCGCCGCAGACCATTGGGATTGGTCCAGTCCAGACCGGCCTGGCGGGCCTGGGCCTGAAGCTGGCCGGCCTCGATCACCACCGACGGGCCGACCCGCTGGGCCACGACCACTTCGGCGGCGGCGCCGGCGCCGTCGAAGATATCGCCCAGGGTGACGCGACCGTCGTCATCGACAGGATTGGACTTCAGCGAAACCGGTCCGGCCCATGCGGCGCTGGAAACGGCGGCGAGGGCGGCGGCGAGAACCAGGGCGCGACGGATACGGGTCATGGCTTAGCTCTTCACCTGAGCGGTCACCGACAGCATGTTGTCGGCGGTCGAGATGACCTTGGAGTTCATCTCGTAGGCCCGTTGAGCGATGATCAGGGCGCTGATCTCGGCCACGGAGTCGACGTTGGAGGCTTCAGTGTAGCCTTGCAGGATCTTTCCGAAGCCCGGGCTGCCCGGCGTGCCGATGTTGGCGGCGCCCGAAGCGGCCGTTTCCAGCAGCAGGTTGTCGCCGATGGCCTCGAGACCGGCTTCGTTGAAGAAGGTCGCCAGTTCGATCTGGCCGACCGTCGTCGGCGCGGTCTGGCCGGCCTGGGTCACCTGGACCAGACCCGATTTGGAGATGGTGACGTCGGTCGCGTCCTGCGGGATGGTGACGGCCGGTTGCAGCGCATAGCCGTCGTCGGTGACGATCTGGCCTTCCTGGTTGACCTGCAGGTTGCCGGCGCGGGTGTAGCCGATCTCGCCCGAGGGCAGGGTGATCTGGAAATAGCCCTTTCCGTCGATGGCCATGTCATAATCGTTGCCGGTCTGGGCCGGCGTGCCCTGTTCGGTGACGCGATAGACGGCGCCGGCCTTGACGCCCGCGCCGATCTGGATGCCGGTCGGAACGACGGTGCCCTGGCTGGACGACTGCGCGCCCATCCGTTCGACGTTCTGGTACAGCAGGTCCTGGAACTCGGCGCGCTGCTTCTTGAAGCCCACCGTGTTCATGTTGGCGATGTTGTTGGAGATGACCTCCACGTTCAGCTGTTGGGCGGCCATGCCCGAGGCTGCGGTTCTGAGCGCTTGCATTGTCCGGCTCTCCCTTAAGCGGCCTTGCCGAGGCGCTCGACGGCGCGACGGCTCAGGTCATTGGTGTTCTCGATCATTCGGGTGATGCTTTCGTAGGCCCGGCTGATCTCGATGAGATTGGTGATTTCGGTCAGCGAATTGACGTTCGACGCTTCCAGAGATCCCTGATGGATCTGGACGTCGTTGGCCTCGACCGGCTGGACGTTCGAGCCGTTGCGATAGAGGCCGTCACCGCCCTTTTCGAGCACGCCGAGCGTGTCGAAGCGGACGACCGACAGGCGCCCTGTGATCTGGCCGCTCTGGGTGATGGTGCCGTCTGCGCCGACGGAGGGGGCGCCGAGGGCGGGATCCAGCACGATCTCCGCCCCGCCGCCCAGCACGGCCTGACCCTGTTTGGTGGTCAGCCGGCCTTCCGGATCCATGGTGAAGGCGCCGTCGCGGGTGTAGGCCTCGCCGGCCGCGCCGTCTCGAACGGTGAAGAAGGCGCCCTCGCCGGCGATGGCGAAGTCGAGGGGGCGGCCGGTCTCGGACATCGAGCCCTGGCCGAAGTCGCGGCCCACGCCGTTGTCCAGCACGAAACTGGCCGAGGGGCGGATGGAGTCGTTGCGGGCGCGCTGGCCCACTTCCGTCCCGACCATCAGCTGCTCGACCTTGAATCCGGTAGTGTCGGCGTTGGCGACGTTGTTGGCCACGATGTCGAGTTCGCGACGCAGCGTCATCTGACGGGACAATCCGATATAGGCGGCGTTTTCCACGAGTGGCGTGCTCCTTCGATTTCTCCCTCGCAACGACCGTGCCAACAGAGTTAATCCAGCAGGAATGGCGGTTTGAGGGGGCGGGAGGCCGGTGACGCCCGGCAAAAACTGCCGTTTGTAAACGTCGCGTTAACCAAGCCGGGCCGATCCTCCCCATGAGATTCTCCGGGGCGAGCGCATGTTCAAGTTTGGCAAGAAGAAGGGCGACCCGAACGCCGATGCGCCCGCCGACAAGTCGGTCGATGCGGACGCGGCCGAGGGCGAAGAGGGCGCGCCCAAGAAAAAGAAGCTGCCGATCCTGTTCATCATCGCGCCCGTGGCCCTGCTGGTCCTGGGCGGCGGCGGCGCGGCGGCCTTCTTCCTGATGAAGCCCAAGCCGGCCGAGGCCCATGGCGAGGAAGCCGCCGCCGCAGGTCACGGCGAGGAAAAGGCTGAGGAAAAGGGCGGTCACGGCAAGGAAGAGAAGAAGGCCGAAGGCGGCGGACACGGCGCGCCCGCCGAAGGCGGCGAAGCCGATCCTGCTCTGGGCAAGATCAGCGAAGGGCCTGACGGCGTCACCTTCTACACCCTGCCGGACATGGTCATGAACATTCAGTCGGCCGACGGCCGGCCGACCTTCCTGAAGCTGAAGCTGACGCTGGAGATGCACGACGCCGAGGTGGCGACGCATCTTCAGTCCGAGATGCCGCGCCTGCAGGACATGTTCACCGGCTTCGTGCGCGAACTGCGTCCCGAGGATCTGAGCGGCTCGGCCGGCACCTATCAGCTTCGGGCGGAGATCCTGCGCCGCGTCAATCTGGTCGCCGCCCCCGGCAAGGTGGACGCGGTCCTGATCGAAGAAATGCTGGTGCAGTAGGCATGACCGATACGGCGCTCGATTCCTTCGGCGGCATGGGCGATCCGGCGGACGCCCTGTCCGAACGCGTCCTGAACCAGGACGAGATCGACAGCCTGCTGGGCTTCGACCTGGGCGACGACGACGGTTCGGAAAAGTCCGGCATACGCGCCATCATCAATTCGGCGCTCGTCTCCTACGAACGCCTGCCGATGCTAGAGATCGTGTTCGACCGCCTGGTGCGGTTGATGACGACCTCGCTGCGGAACTTCACCTCGGACAACGTCGAGGTGTCGCTGGACAATATTTCGTCGATCCGCTTCGGCGACTATCTGAACTCGATCCCGCTGCCGGCGATCCTGGCGGTCTTCCGGGCCGAGGAGCTGGACAACTATGGTCTGCTGACGGTCGATTCCAATCTGATCTATTCGATCGTCGACGTGCTGCTGGGCGGGCGTCGCGGCACGGCGGCCCTGCGGATCGAGGGGCGCCCCTACACCACGATCGAACGGGTGCTGGTGCAGCGGATGGTGGAGGTGGTGCTGAACGACGCCCGCCTGGCCTTCGAACCCCTGACGCCCGTCACCTTCAACCTGGACCGGCTGGAGACCAATCCGCGTTTCGCCGCCATCGCCCGGCCGGCCAACGCCGCCATCCTGATCAAGCTTCGCATCGACATGGAAGACCGCGGCGGGCGAATCGAGCTTCTTCTGCCCTATGCGACGCTGGAACCGATCCGGAAAATGCTGCTGCAGCAGTTCATGGGCGAGAAGTTCGGCCGCGACAACATCTGGGAAGGCCACTTGGCCACCGAGCTCTGGACGACCGAGACCGAGGTGCGCGCCGTGCTGGACGAGCAGATGATGCCCCTGTCCACCGTGCTGAACCTGAAGGTCGGCGATACGATGATGCTGAACGCCACGCCGGATTCGGAAGTCTCGATCCGCGCCGGCGCCATCCCCCTGACGACGGGGCGAATGGGCCGCAAGGGTCAGCATATCGCCGTCCGCATCGAAGGCCCGGTGAACCCGGAAATCGCCGCCCGCATAAGAGGACCCCGCTGATGACCGGCATGATCATGGATGCGGTGCTGATGCTGCTGCTCGTCGCGGCGGTGGGCTACGGGATCAAGCTGGAACGCAAGCTGTCGGCCCTGCGCACCGGGCAGGTCGCCTTCGCCCAGGCGGTGACGGAACTGAACGCCGCCGCCGGCCGCGCCGAGGCCGCCCTGGCGACCCTGCGCGCCTCGGGCCAGGAGACGGACCTGCTGCACGACCGCATCATCAAGGCGCGCGAGGTGAAGCAACAGCTGGAAGCCCTGATCGCCCGCGCCCCCGTCGCGGCGCCGCTGCGGCTGCAACAGGAAGAGACGCCCCCGCGCCCCGAAATCGTTCGGCCGGTCGCGTCCGCGCCTTCGCCCGCCGCCGTGGTCAATGATGATGACGAACGCGCCCGGCGCATGGCCGCCCTCGCCCAGCGCATTCAGGGCATGTCCGGCCCCGCCGCGACGTCGCGAGCCGGGGCGCCGGCGGGTCGCGACAACGTCGCCGCCATCGTCCAGGCCCTGACCTCCGTCGGCTCCGCTAACCATTCCGCCAAACAAAGCCTCAACGCCGCGCGTCGTAATCTCGACGACGATCTGTTCGCCGCCTGAGTTCGGAACCCCATTTCATGGCTCGCATACCCCGCCTTCTGCCCCTGATCGCCGTCGCCATTGGCGGGGTTGTCGCGGTGCGCGCCGTCGGCGTCGCGCCCGGCCTGTTCGAGGGCGCCAAGGCCTGGGCGGAAGAGGCGCCGGCCGCCGCCGGCGCCCCGGCCAAGCCGGCCCTGCCCGGCACCTGCGCCCTGTCGCCCGAACAACTGGCCCAGCAGGCGGGCATTTCGCCGGCCGAATTGAAAATCATCCAGTCGCTGTCGCAGCGCCGCACCGAATTGGACGCGCGCGACCAGGATTTCGCGACCACCCTGCCGCTGATGGTCGCCGCCGAGCAGAAACTGGACGCCAAGGTTCAGGCCCTGGCGGCGCTGAAGGCCGAGATGAAACAGATGCTGGGCCAGGTCGATGAGCGCGAGAAGGCCGAGATCGATCGGCTGGTCCAGGTCTATTCCGCCATGCGCCCCAAGGAGGCCGCGCCGGTCATGGCCAGCCTGGAGGATCGGGTCCGCCTGCCCGTCGCCGCCGCCATGCGTCCGCGCACCCTGGCCGCCATCATGGCCCAGATGACGGCGCCCCAGGCCAAGGAACTAACCGAGAAACTGGCCGCCCGGTTCCAGGCTCAGCAGATGGCCGCCCGCGCCGCCGCCGCCGAAGCCGCGACGCCGCCGCCCGCCGCGACCCCGGCCGCACAGCCTGTGGCCCAGCCCGCCGCCGCAACGCCTTCGCCCACGCCCGCCGTCGCGACAGCGCCCCAGGCGCGGCCCACGCCTCGTCCCGCCGCCCGCCAGCCGGCCCGTCGGCCTGCCAGCCGACCTGCGGCGAGCCCGGCGGCCGCGCCCGCCGCCGCCGGCCCGCAGCCTTACAAGCCTGCCGCTGCAGACGCCCAGCCGCGCCAGACGGTGCAGTAGGCGCATCCGCATTCCTCCGTAGCGGCGACAGGCCAGTATAATAACCATTCCAGCGCATCATCGCCTCACGCTCCATCAAGGAGCGAGGCACAGAGGATGATACGCCGTGGTCGGCGAACTTCTTTATATCGCGCATCGTCTTCGGCGCGTCCTGATCCTGGGCGTGATCGTCACGCCGCTGGCGGTCTTGGCCCTGATGGTGCAGCGAAGTCTGAGCTTCTGATCGGCCGGTTTCGGTTGGCATGAGGGCCGGGCGCGGCTATCACCGCGCCTTCCCGATATCCGAGCCGCCGAACGATCATGTCCGACACGCCCCCCGACCGCCTCTCCGTCGATCCCTCCAGCCCGTTCCATGATGCGGACGTGCTGCAACGCGGCGTCGGCATTCGCTTCAAGGGCGAGGAAAAGACCAATGTCGAGGAATATTGCGTCTCCGAGGGCTGGGTGCGGCTGGCGCTGGGCAATCGGGTGGACCGCAAGGGCAAGGCCCTGACGGTCAAACTGCAGGGCTTGGTCGAACCCTATTTCCAGAACGGCTGAGTCTTTCTAGGCTGCGGCTCTTCCCCGAGTCTGGAGCCTGCCGATGTCCTTCCGTCTGCTGACCGTCAGCGCGCTCGCGCTCGGCCTCGTCGCCGCCGCTGCTCCGCTGGCCAGGGCCCAGGACGCAGTCACGGTGGAGCGCGCCATCGCCGTTCGTGACGCGGCGCTGACGTCCAACATCGCCCTGGACTATGTCACCCAGCTGACCACCCGCTTCGGCGCGCGGCCGGCCGGGTCGAAGTCCGAGCAGGACGCCGCCGCCTGGGCCGCCGACTATCTGCGCGCCCACGGCTTCCAGAACGTCCGCATCGAAGAATTCCCGCTGGTCGGCTGGGAGCGGGGCGAAGGCTCGGCCGCCATCGTCGGCAGGAACGCCCAGGCTCTGGTCGCCGCCGCCCTGGGCCATTCGCCCGCGACGCCGCGCGGCGGGGTCGAGGCGGACGTGGTGCGATTCTCCAGTTTTGAAGACCTGCAGGCGGCCGATCCGGCGACCGTTCGCGGCAAGATCGTCTATGTCGATCTGGGTCAGATGCACCCGATGCAGGACGGCTCGGGATACGGACCCCAGACCCGGGTGCGCGGCGCCGGTCCCGGCGTGGCGGCGGCCAAGGGGGCGGGGGCCTTCGTCATGCGCTCGGTCGGGTCGGACGAGGACCGGATGCCCCACACGGGCACGACCCGCTATGTCGACGGCAAGCCGACCATCCCGTCCTTCGCCCTGTCAGCCCCCGACGCCGACCAGGTCAGCCGGTTGATCGCCCTGGGGGAGCCGGTGCGGATGCGCCTGACCTCGACCGCCCGCACCTATGAGACCCACAGCCAGAACGTCATCGGCGACCTGCCCGGCGCGACCCGGCCGAACGAGGTGATCGTGCTGGGCTCGCATATGGACAGTTGGGATCTGGGCACCGGCGCCATCGACGACGGGGCGGGCGGCGCCATCACCGTCGCGGCGGCCAAGGCCATAGCCGACAGCGGCCGACGCCCCGCGCGCACCCTGCGGGTGATCTTCTACGGCTCCGAGGAAGTGGCCCAGCCGACGCCCCAGACCGGCAACGGCGGCGGCGTCTACGCCCGCAACCAGGGCGCCGCCCTGGAGAAACACGTGATCGCCGGCGAAAGCGACTTCGGCGCGGACCGGGTCTATGCGCTGCGCCTGCCGGCCGGCGCCCAGGGCTCGGACTTCCAGAAGGCGGCGACCCGCGTCCTCTATCCGATCGGCGTCCTGGCGTCGGACCAGGTCGAGACCGACGGCGGGGTCGATGTCGGTCCCATGGGACCGTTGGGCGTGCCCTTCTTCGGTCTGGCGCAGGACGGGACGCGCTATTTCGACCTGCACCACACCGCCAACGACACCCTGGACAAGATCGACCCGGCGCAGTTGAACCAGAACGTCGCCGCCTGGGCGGGCTTGCTCTGGCTGATCGCCGATTCCGACGTCGATTTCCGCGCCATGCGACCGGCGACGACAGCGACGCCGGCCGCACACTAGGTCGCTTGGCCACACGGTCCGGTTCTGGCTATAGAGCCGGACCGGCTCGCGGGCGTGGCGAAACTGGTAGACGCAGCAGACTTAAAAGCCACATAAAACAACGACTTATCTAAAATATCGTTGCAAAAACAAGCCCTTCTGGTATAGTGAAGCTAAGGTCGTGCTGACACACCTTTGGCACACTGACACACGCAGCGGGGGCTTGCGTTATGGGGACGATCCACGAGTTAGTTGGCGGTAAGGTTCAGCTCTATCAGCGCGCAAACAGCCCATATTGGTGGTGCGCGGCGACGACGGGCGGCACCCGCCACCGCGTGAGCACCAAGAAGGAGAGCCTCGCCGAGGCTCAGGCGTTTGCGGAGGATTGGCTTTTAGAGCTGCGCGGTAAAAACCGCTGGGGTGGCGGCGTCGCCACCGGAAAGACCTTCAAGTTTGCCGCCGACCGGTTCTTGGCGGAATTCGAGGTTCTTACGGCTGGTGAGCGTAGCCCGCTCTATGTGCAGGGGCACAAGGATCGGGTGAAGAACCACCTCATCCCATTCTTCGGCGACAAGCCACTCCCCGAAATCACATCGGGGCTGATCCAGGACTATCGCCTTCACCGCCTGCGGACCGGCAACCTGAAAGGTGGACGGAAGCATAAATCGGACGATCCCAAAGCGGTGGCGCGGGCCGAAGCCAAGCGAAAAAAGAGGGGAGTGGAGGGCATTGTCGAGGAGAAGCTCAGAACGCCTGCTCGAAGCACTCTCCACCAAGAAATGGTGTGCCTTCGGCAAATCCTGAAATCGGCCCACCGCCACGGCTGGCTGGCCGCGTTGCCGGATATGACGGTGCCTTACAAGGCGTCGGGCAAAATCCGGCATCGAGGCTGGTTCTCACCTGAAGAGTATACGGCGCTGCGGACGGAGACGGCTGATCGGGCGAAAAATCCGCTCAAGGAAAGATGGCGGATCGCGTCCGAGACGCTGCATGATTTTGTGATCTTCATGGTCAACACGGGGCTGCGTCCTGATGAAGCGCTCCGCCTGGAGTTCCGCGATATCGCAATCATCACCGACCGCGCCACGAAGAAGAAGATTCTTGAAATCGAAGTCCGAGGTAAGCGCGGGGTTGGCTACTGCAAAAGCATGCCCGGCGCAGTCTATGCGTTCCAATGTATCGTGGAACGCAGAAAGCGCCTGCTGAAGGCGGAAATGGGATCCGTCGAGGGCGATGCAGACGCTCAGCAGGCGACGCTTGATCCCACCGCCAAGGTCTTTCCAGCGCTTCAGCGGGAGCTTTTCAACGCGGTCCTGAAAAAGCTGAACATGAAGACGGACCGGGAAGGCCAGCCCCGCACCTTCTATAGTCTCCGGCATACCTACATATGCCTGCGCTTGATGCAGGGAGCCGATATCTATCAGATCGCCAAAAATTGCAGAACCAGCGTGGAGATGATTGAGACCTATTATGCCTCTCACCTGAAGAACGTCCTTGATACGTCTACAATCAACATAAGAAAGTCGAAACAATACGCCGATCTTCAAGAGGAGTATGCGCTTTAGCAAGCACATGCACATAACCGCGCAAATCTCTTGGCTACTCGGTTGTCCCCGACTATAGGTTCAGGCGGTCAAGCGGGCGTGGCGAAACTGGTAGACGCAACGGACTTGAACCAAGCTTGAGTGCCCAGGGGGAAACTTCCGGTGCAGAACTGCTCAAATTCGGGGAACCCTGTGAAATGGCGATCCCGAGCCAAGCCCCCTCGGGGGAAGGTGTAGAGACTAGACGGGCAGCACCTACCCTTCGGTTCGCCGAAGCATGGTGAAGGGATAGTCCAGACCACGAACGCCTTTAGGCGGCGGTGAAAACCGAAGTGGTAAGAAAATCCGTCGGGCGTAAGCCCTTGCCGGTTCGACCCCGGCCGCCCGCACCACCACCTCCTCCTGAAGCGCTGGGAGCCAGGCCGGAACCGGCCGCCCCAGCGCGCGCGAAGGCCCGAACTGAACAGGTCGGGCCGGTGGCGTCCAGCGACCGAACGGGCGCAGCCATCGCCTTTGCGATCCGGCGAACGCCGAGGAGCAATCCTTCCCTGAAGCAATGACGATGGGCTTCCTTTCCACTTCAACGCCCCTTCTCCTGGCCCTCAACCGTTCTGCCGCGATTTGGACGGGCGGCGCGGCCCTCGCCGGCGCAGCGTCCACGGTCGCGGGCGCTCTCCTCTAAAGGCTCGCCATTATGGCGAGCCTCGGATCACCCCGATCAGGGTGGCCAGCGCCGCGATCAGTTGCGCTACGGCGGTGATGGTCAGTGCGATTTCGGTCCAGTTCATCGAAGTCTCCTCTTGATCCTCCGCGCGGGATTGCGCGTCGGTGAGGAGCTCTCGCCAGCCGCTTGCCTCGGCTGGGCACAGGTCGCATCGCGCCGCTCTGCGGGACGATCTGCACACGCGCAGCACGGAAGAGAGTCGCCTTGCCCCGCCGCAAAGGCTGGCACCCTTGCTCCCCGACGCACACACCCGCCGGAGGCTTTGGAGGACTTCGCTCTTGGGCCGAAACGCTGGCCAGCACAGGCAGAGCTTGGAGCATTTGGCATCGCGGACATGCCGACCATCGCCGGGCCATCCCCAGCATCGTGATCCGCACGAGCAACCTCTCATCACGCGCAACCTGGAGCCTTGGGCGGCGGCTTCAACGCCAATCTTCCCCTGGCTGACGCCATTCCTCGCGAGGCAAGATTCCCGTCCGCCTTCGGCTTGAGGCCGCCGCCCGGCGGCTCCGACCGGTGCGCATCGAGGCCGCACGGTGCGGCTTCACAACGCAAGGAGGCCACCATGGCGAACATCGGCACTTTCACCCGCGAAGGCGACAACTTTACCGGCGCAATCTCCACCCTGGCCCTGAAGGCCAAAGCGTCCCTTCACCCCAACACCAAAACCAGCGACCAAGCCCCCGACTACCGGGTCTATGCAGGGGGAGCCGAGATCGGAGCCGCCTGGCTGAAGACGAGCAAGGGCGAGCGTCCCTACCTCTCGGTCAAGCTGGACGATCCGAGCTTTCCCAGCGCCATCTTCTGCCGCCTCGTGGAAAGCCATGATGGCCAGCACCGCCTCCTATGGAGCCGGTGATCCCCCAGGCCGGGCGGGACCGTCCGCCCGGCCTGGCCACAAAGATTAACGCAAACTTAACCGTAAGGTCGTATCGTTTATCAATATGCCCGACCAGTTCACTAACCCAGACGAGCGTTTGCGCCCTCTCCTTGTTCAAGGTGAGCGCAGGCGTTCGGGGCCGATAGAATATCAAGTGAACCCGACTACCTATCCGGAACTGGCGCAAGCATTTGACGAGTTGCAGACGCGAGCTGGGACAGCGGGGTATCAACTTCTGATCCTCGGCGATGATTTCGGCGGCGCAGGTGTGGATTACGACCGAAAACGGATCGGCGTCGGCATCGGTAAACTCAACCGGCTCACCTTCGACGAAGTGCTTGCCGTGATTGGGCACGAACTCGGTCATGTCCAACGCCATGAACATTCGCAGTTGCCAATGGCGACGCAACCAATCCCCGGTCTAACCTCAGGGCAAATGGAAGAAATTGAAGCAGATCGCTTAGGGGTGCTGCTGACGGGCAATTTTGCCGCCGCCGCAAGCGCCTTGCAGAATGGCGGCGTCACCATGGACCCAGTTCTGACCGTAGAGGTCCGGGTGCAAGCGCTCCAGACGAAGCCCCATGTCGATGAACGCATTTCTCTCGGTCAAAATCCATAACTCCCGATTGCGCAATCAGCCTTTATATGGAACGTTGATCGTCGAACAAAGTAGCGCTGATCGGGGGATGCAGCATGAGGTTCGCCACCATACTCAGCATAGCGGCCTTGATCCTCTCATCGGTGGTTTCGCCAGCCGAAGCGCAATCGACGAACAGCTCCACCCTACGCTACCTCACAGGGGTGCAAACGCTCCCGCAACATGGCACCGTTACTGGCATAACGTATGAGCGGCAACCTTACCTTTGGAACGGACTAAACGTCTTTAAAGTCATTTCAGTGAGCCGGTACAGCCAATTCGGAGCTATCTCTGCGGGTGATTACATCTATAGAATCAACGGGTATTATATCCGTGATGTGAACGACTTGATCTATTACACAGGCGCGCACCGACTTGGCAGTAACGTCACGCTGTCGTTCGTGGATGTATCGCAGGGCAATCAGGCTATGGTCGTTACTGCGCCCGTCCTCCTCTACTCAACTGCGTTTCCGAGCACCTCATCTCAACAGACAGTACGGCAACAAGAGGAGCCGTGGTGCATGCAATCCGGTGGGAAAATGGCGCTTTGCGCTGGCGGCGTTATCATCGGAGCGGCAATTTTAGGGGCGCTGCTTGGAGGTTCATCGAGTAGCAGCGGATCTTCGAGCGGAAGTTCCTCCAGATCGCGCAACAACGATGATAGCTACCGGCCCCAACGTCCCGCCCCACAACAAAACGAGGAGCGGGAACGCGACAACGGCGTGGGCTGCTATTGGGGTTACACGAGCTATGGCACCTGCGTGAAGTAGTTAACGCAATCTTAATTTTAACTCGCTATAGTTGTACGATATTAGAGGTAGCCTATCGCACTTAATCCTACAGATGCTGTGACCGATGCTCGACGGGGTCTCCCCGGCGAGCCGGAGGGTGCCCTCCGCGCGGAACTGCTGGAGCAGATCGGTGCGGCGCAGGCGGCGTTGGAAGCGCAGCTCGACCAGTTGCAGCATGCCGCCAACCAGGGCGGCAGCACGGCCGCGCTGGTGATCGCGCAGAACCAGCTCAGCCGCTTGGGCGGATTGGGCCAAGCCATCGAACATGCCAGGGGCGTCAGCCTCGCCAGCATCCGGGCCGAGGTCACGGCCGTGGTCGCCGCCACCCTGGCGACGGTGCAGCAGGCCCGCGCCGCCGCCGCTGGCGGACAGGCCGCCGAACTCGCGCTGCACGAAGCCCAGGCCGAAGCGCACCGTACTACCGGCGACTTTCTGCGCGACTTCTACGAGCGCAAGATATTCGACAAACACCTGCACTTCGCCTCCCCCGAGGACGAGCGCGCCTATCGCGAGCGCGAGGAAGCTTACCAGCGCGCCATCGAGGCAGCCCACGCCGAAGGAACGCCGGAAGGCGATCTACGCGCCGCCGAACTCGCATTGGCGCAGTTGGATGACGCGGGCCAGCATGGCGCAAAGGACAGCCCTGAGTTTGCGCGGCATCGCGACCGGATTGCTGCGAGCATCAGTCCGTTGCGCGGCGCTATCGAACGACAGCCATCGCAAGAGGAGGCCCGCGCCACAAAGGCGGCTGCTGCTGAGGCAGACAAGGCCTCTGAGTTGGACGACCTCGACCTCAGCGAAATCAGCGCGTCCCTGAAGGCCGCTGGCATCGTCTCCGCCCCGGCGGCGGCCGACGTGCATCATGGCCTGTCTGTTCAGCAGGCCGCCACGCAAGCCCAGGGGCGAAGCGCGTAGCTACATCAACCCCAATCGCTGACACACGCCGTTGACCGTGGAGCGATAGGCCGGATCACGAACCAGCTTCGGCAACTCCCGCGCCTCCGCCGCGTCGAGGTCGGCCGTCATCTGTGCATTGGTTTTTCCGATGATCGCGCCGAGTCGTTTCGCGCCGTCGAATGCTCGCTGACCTTGGCGTTCGGAACGCTCGGCCTGGGCCTGCTCGCCGCGTTCCTGGGCTTCACCGGCCAGATAGAGGTTGGCGATAAAGCATCGAATGGAGTGATCGTAGGCGAGCCGGTTGCCACGCTCCGAGGCCGGTGGCGACTGCGCTGCCCCGGTATTGGGTGCCGCGAGCAACGCGGTCGCGATGACAACCATGTGGAGACTTCGACGCGTGAAGTTCTGGCACGGCATCAGCGCCGCCCCTTGAGCGTGAAATGCAGGATGTAGCCGGAGATCAGGGCTCCGGCTGCGCTTCCCGCTGTGCGGTCGATGATCTGGAGCAGATGGTCTTTGAAATCGCTCTCGTGATGATTGTCGTGGTGCTTGTCGGTCGTGACGTCATACGTCGTGCCGTTGCTGTGTTTGACTTCGTAGAGATTGGCCATGTCCGCCCCCGCCGCTCACCATGAGCGGTAGGGAAAGCGTAACATTAGTGGGAATTCGGTTGCGGATAGCACGTTGTTTTGACAAGCCTATTGTCCATATGAAGCCAAACGGAACAGCGCTGAACCGCCCTGCCAAAAAACCGCGCAAACCCAGCGTCCGCGCCGGTTTTTCGCAGCGTTGGGGTTGCGACGTTATTCCCACAACGGTTGCAGCCGTCCGGCCCCGGCGGCGGGCATGAGGGCCGCGCCCGACGCAGGATCGCTGCGCGATCATCACGGCCAGCGCAAATACCTGTGCGGGAGTGAGCCGCGCCGGTTCCTCGCCGCCGCCGCCCGGATGGATGCAGAAAGCGGCGCGCTTTGCCGGTTGCTCGCCTTCACCGGTTGCCGTGTCAGCGAGGCCTTGCAACTCTGCCCCGAGCGGCTCGATGCCGAGGCGGGCCGCATCGTGTTCCGCACCCTGAAGCGGCGCAAGCTGGCCTTCCGCGCCGTGCCGGTGCCTGCCGAGCTGATGCGCGAACTGCGCCGCCTGGCGCGCGGCAAGCGCCCCGACGAACCGCTTTGGCCCTGGTGCCGCCAGACCGCCTGGCGTCGGGTGCGCCGAGCCATGGCCGAGGCCGGGATCACCGGCGTGCATGCCAGCCCCAAGGGCCTGCGCCACACGTTCGGCGTTCAGAACGCCGAGCACAACATCCCGATGCCGCTCACCCGCGACTGGATGGGCCATGCCCGCATCGATACCACTGCCATCTACCAGCACGCGGTGGGGCGAGAGGAGCGCAGTTTCGCTCGGCGGCTGTGGCGGGGGTATGTGGAGAGAGATTAGCCGCGACTGCGCACCAGCGACACCGCCGACCGTGCGGCCCAGCGCGCGACGCGATACATCGCGACGCCGCCTCCAGCGATGATCACCAGCCCAGTCGGGGCTTCCGCGACGGGATAATGGTATGCCAGCAGACATAGGATCGGCAGCGCCGCCATAAGCCACGTCGTGATGGCTGGCTTAGTGAACTGATCGCTATCCATGATGCTCCTCCTTCGTGGAATGTTTCCGGCTCGCCGCGATGGCGATCAGCGTGTTCGTCGGGATGAACCCGTCCAACTGCTCGGTGATATCGACGGCCTCGAAGATCGCCAGCAGTCCAATCGGCCCCCACAGCACAAACATGATCGCCGCTGTGCCGATCTCGGTGAGCAGGCTGACGCCCAGCAGCAGCCGACCGATGGTGAAATCGAACAAGTCGAACACCACGCAGATCGTGAACTTCGCCCACACCGGAATGGGCAATCCCGTATAGTTCATTGCATCCCCCATGCGTGACGGCCGCCGCCGGGATGGCGGCTCCCCGCACGCCATCGCTGGCTATCGGTCCAGCTCCGCCCCCTTGTCTTGCCTCGCCTGCGTCTCCCCCGGCTCGCGCACCGCCCAATCCTGAGCGAACTGGTCGTCGGTCTTGACGCCCCACAGGTTTGCCAGCGCGTCACCCGGCCGGTCGGGCGTTCGCCGCCCGAACCATCCCTCGTCGATCAGCTTGGCGCGCATATCGGCGACCACCTCGCCGAAAACCCCGCCCCCCGGTCGTTCGCCCATCGCCTGTATCCCCACAGCCAAAGACTCTTCTGGGTAGTAATCGCTCGCGCCCAGGACGCGCGCCACTCCATAAGCGTCACGGTTGAACGACGTTCGCGGAATGGGGGATTCCGAATGAGTTTTGTGCGCGATCTCGATACGCGGCTGCTGCGCCTGTCGCAGGGCGACTACTTCACCCTGCGCGACGCCTGCCAGGGCGTGCAGGTGTTCGGCGGCATCGGCAGCGGCAAAACCTCCGGCAGCGGCAAGGCGCTGGCCTCCGCCTATTTGCGCGCAGGCATGGGTGGGCTCGTCCTGGCCGCCAAGCCCGACGAAATCGAACTCTGGCAGCGCTATGCCCGCGAGAACGGCCGCGCCAACTCCGTCCTGCTGTTCGGCGACCGAGGCGGCTGTTTCAATTTCCTCACCTACGAGCTGAACCGCCACGGGGCCGACGGCATCGGCTCCGTCGTCGAATGCCTCATGCGCATTCTGGAAGCCGCCCGCCTCTCGAAAGGCGACGGCGGCAAGGGCGAGCCCTTTTGGGAGGACGCCACGCGCCAACTGCTGCGCAACTCCATCCCCATCCTCTACGCCGCCACCGGCACGGTCAGCATCCCCGACATCATCCGTTTCGTCAGCTCCGCGCCGATCAGCACCGAGCAGTTGCAGACCGCCGACTGGCAATCCTCCTCCTTCATGTTCCAGGCCATGCTGGCGGCGAAAGACCGCCCCGTTGCGCACTTAAGCGCCGACGACTTCATGAAGACCTCGAACTACTGGCGCTACGAGTTCGCCCAGCTCGACGGGAAGACGCGCGGCAACATCGCCATCAGCCTGTCCACCGCGCTCGACCGCTTCAATCGCGGGCGGCTGCATCGCGCCTTCTGTGGCGAAACCAACCTGGTCCCCGAGCTGACGCTGCATGGGGCGATCATCATCATGGACATGTCGGCCCTCACCTGGAACGAGGACGGCATCATCGGCCAGCAGCTCTTCAAGTACATGTGGCAGCGCGCCGTGCTGGCCCGCAACGCGCTGGAACCGCGCCACCGCGAGCGCCCCGTCTTTCTCTGGGCCGACGAGGCGCAGTATTTCGTCAACGGCTTCGACGCCGAGTATCAATCGACCTGCCGCAGCTCGCGCGCCTGCACCGTCTATCTCACCCAATCCCTGCCGACCTACTACGCCCGCATGGGCGGCCCCCAGCCGCAGCACGCCGCCGACATGCTGCTGGCCAACTTCCAGACGCGGATCTTCCACAACAACGCCTGCGCCGTCACCAACCGCTGGGCGTCCGACACCATCGGCCGCTCCATGCAGGTGCGCTACAACGAGAGCAGCGGCAGTTCGTCCGGCTATTCGACCGGCATGAACGCCGGCGAAAACGCCAGTTGGGGCAGCAGCCAGGGTTCGGGCGGCTCGTCCGATAGCCGGGGCGGCAGTTCCAGCAGTTGGAACAGCGGCAGCAACCACGGAGGCGGCGACAATTGGGGCCGCAACCGGGGCCGCAATTCCGGCCAGAGCAACAGCACCGGTTTCAGCGAAACCATGGACGTCGAGATCGAGCCCGCCGTTTTCGCCCGCGACCTGGCGACCGGCGGCCCCGCCAATGGCGGGCGCGTCACCGGCCTATGGCTCAGCGCGGGCCGTCGCTTCACCGAAAGCCGCCGCAACTACCTCCACGTCACCTTCCAGCAATAGGCCCGCCATGCGCCCGCCCAGCACCTTTCAATGGCTCATCGGCAATCCCATCGTCGGTTGCCTGCTTTCTATCGTGGCGCTCGCCAGCCTCGCCGGTTGGTTCACCGGCGACGTCCCCGGCCTGCTGACCTTGCTGGCGATCTGGATCGGCGCGATGGCGGGCCGCGCCATGGAGCGCGTCAACGCCTACACGCGCTGGCAGCGCGAATGGAACGGCATGGGCGGGGGTGGCGGCGGCGGCATGCGCCTGCCGAGCCTGAATGCCCTCCGCATCCTGGCGGCGCTCATCATCTGGTTGATCTTCGCCGTGTGGTCGCTGGAAGCACCGGCGGAGGATCCGTGGATGCAAACCGCAGCGGTGCTGTTCTGGATCGGAACGGCGGTGATGGGGTTTGCGGCGGTGGCGCGAATGCTAGGCGGTGGTGGGCAGAACCGCCGCGCCAATGCCGTAACGGTTAGCGTCTGCCTCGCCGCTCCCCGTCGCTCGCCTACGGTGCAGGACTGCTACGGATCTCTGCCCGAGCATTGGACGCCACGCCGATAGTGGGGGCAGCGGCAATCACAGTTTGGTTAACCCGTCTGCATCTCACCACACCCACCCTGTTGGAGGGCTCATCGGCAACATTCCTTCCATGCAGACCATATTGGCGCATCGAAGAGAGGGGTGAAGCTCACCCGATTCAATATTCATCAAATTGTAACAGTAAAGAAATTTACAAATGTTACATTAAGCGCATGAAAATCGAAGACTCCCAAAAAACGCCGACCGATAACTCATGGCTAATAGATTTAGCTGCAGGAGGGGCTACTGGCGTATATATATCGAATCTTCTGAAGCGCGAATTAATGGATAAGCTTCCTGGAGCTAGCCCAACGGTTCGGATAGCTTGCGGCTACGGCTCCATAACCGCCTCAATCATTGCTGGCATTAGCGTTGGGGTCGCATCGCATTGGCTTCGTTACTTGGCAGATCAGCACTCCATTCGGACCCCTGCCCCAGCGCGCCTCTAGACGAGAACGCGGGTATGTGTAAGCTTCAACCTCCGGGCGATTTTGGGGGAAATTATGTCCTACACATTCAAGCTGACCCACGCGCAAGGCCAGCAATACACTTGGACAATTGATCGTAGCGACATTGCCGTGGACCGACATGGCCACGTTCTGGCTTTTACCGTTCGCTTTGAAGATGGGAATACTGCCTCGTTCGCCTTAGGTAACGGCGGTGCCTTTGTTCAATCGCTGCTGTCAACGCCGCTGGATGAAGCAGCAGGGATGGGTGGAGGCGCTGCATTGGGGCGCCGCTTTGGTGTTGTTGGGTCTGCGATAGGCGCTGTCGCCGGATGGATCGCAGCGGAAATCGCCGAAGGTGTCATAATGCAGCATGCGAACTATTATGATGAGAGGGGAAATCTCGCCTTTCATGGCCTGATAACGATTAAACGATGAAGCCACAACTGAAGATAAGGCGCGGCTCCGAATGGTATGGGGCGGGTCTATCGATGGCCATTATTGTAAACGGAAAAGAAATTGGACGCCTTCCAGGCGGCGCTCCGAACGAAAAGACATTTGACCTCAGCAGCGCGGGCGATTTTGAAATCCGTTTTCGTATAGATGGGTGCCTAAGTTCACCGTATTCTACGCAAATATCTAACAACGAGCGAGTCACGCTAAGGGCTGTTCTTCCTGAAAATCCCATCCTTTCTCAGGTGTTTCGTCGATCAAGTTTCGGAATGCTAATTACAGAGCGTCAGCTACCTGAGAAGATTTCATAAATAACCTTTACGAAATGCTAGACGTAGAACTGGCCAATCATAATCAACCACATGGCAGGCGTTGGCCCTCTCATCTAGCCACAACAATATACTCAATTAATGCATTTTCGGCGGGCTTGTTCAGCCACATCAAGGGTGTCCACTGCTGAAGGAACGTCACTTGCTGGCGCATGAGCGCCTGCCGCAACGGCTCCAGCCGCCTTCCGGTGATCTCGATCACCTTGTCCGGCAGTCGCAGCCGTAGCGTGTCCTCGCCGGAGAAGCCGACCTCCATGAGCAGGCGGTAGGGGAAGGCTAAGCCTTCCGGCACAATCGTGCCCTCCATCCACCAGCGCACCTCGCAGGAGAGGTTGACGTTGCCCGCGGGCATGAAGCCGAAGGCACGGTATTCGCCAAGAGCTGGGCGAGACTGACATTGCCAGTCACGCGGACCAAATCCCAGAAAGAGATAGGAGAGAGGCCGAAGTATCTGGAGAACCTGCATATGCATGGATCATCAAAAACGAGTCAGCATGCCAACCCCTGCGTGATTATATAAGAGAGAATCCGAATGGGCAGCTCAGCTATCTTGTTAATGCGGCCTTACAAAATCGCGAAGGTAGAAAGGTCAAGAAAAAGGTGACGTACATCGCCGAGCACGGTCCCTACATTTATACTGACCGAACTCAGCCAACCACTATAAGTCAATGGAACGCTTGTAGCGCAATATCGGCGCGATTCAATATCGAGATGACAGAAAGGCCTGGAAAACCGGGCATTTGCTATCAACAACACGGCGGCATGTTTGGCACATCATTCCCTGAGGACGGATCAGTCAATATTTCTCCTTCAAGGTGCAGATGCCGACCTATGATTTTCGATGGAGGTCGATATATTTGTGAAATTGAAGTCGCCTACAACTGCGTCTATACAAAAACCATCACGTCCGAGTATGAACGCTGTCCTGCTCCATAATTTAACATAACAGTAACATTTACGACAGTGCTGTTGTGATAAAATACTTTGAATGGAGATTCACATGAGCGATATTCGAAACGTTTTAATTAATCTTGATAAAGATAGCGACAACCGCCTCTCATCGGAAGAATATATGAATGCCGCGAGGCGGGCATTGAGAAACGAGCACCTGAGCCGAGCTGTAGAATGCTCCTCTCCAGGCCCTTCGTACTCTCAATCCGAGCTGGTAGAAAAATTTAATGATTTCAAAGCGCGTTATGGAGATGCGTTCTCGAATGGTATAGAAACGCCGTCACCACAGATGTTCGGCGAAATCGCTGCGTACAGCGAGCGACTTCGGCAAGCTTATCAGCAATGTCACGAAGGCGCATTTGACCTCAATCGCTTGTCCGCCGAAATTCAGCTTTTTGCTACACACGTTTCCATCGGTATGGAGAATGAATATCAGAATGTTAGGCGCGCATCTGAAAATATGATCGATCTACTGCTTAGAAAGCGCTGAACCAAATACTTCGATATTGTATACTAATCACCCATTGGATTCAACGAGCCACTAATATTGATTCTATCACGGCGCTTTGGCGGGGCTTTTCTTTCCATATCAGTAGCGACCATTGCTGTAGGAATGTCGCTTGTTGGCGCATCAGCGCTTGACGCAGTGGATCCAGCCGATGCCCCGTGATCTCGATCACTTTGTCTGGGAGCAGAAGGCGTAGGGTGTCCTCGCCCGAAAAGCCGACTTCCATCAGCAAGCGATACGGGAACGCCAATCCTTCCGGCACAATCGTACCCTCCATCCACCAGCGCACCTCGCAGGAGAGGTTGACGTTGCCTGCGGGCAGGAAGCCGAAGGCGCGGTATTCGCCAGGCGCGGGCGCGACACTGGCGGCTTCCACCGCCATGGCATGGCGGGGGTCGATCTGTCCGCCGAAGGCTTCGCCCCGCGCCACCTTTTCGGTGAAGCTCGGCCGACGCGGCGTACTGCCGAATACCCGGTCAAATGGATCATCGGTCATGGTCGGCCTCATGGTTGGGCGTGGCGTTGATCGGGCGGAATTGGGCGGCGAAGCTCTCGGCCAGGTCGCCGAGGCGCAGCACGAACTCCGCCAGCTTCGCCGGGTCGCGCTGCTTGAGGGCGTCGGCCTCGCGCTCGAAGGCGCCCCGCTTCTTCACCGCCACCCATTGGGTCACGCGGTCCTTCAGGTAGTCGTAGGCCTTCTCGATATGCCGCGCCAAACCCAGGTTCGGCAGCGGCAGGCGGAAGATGCCCTGCGCCTCCAGCGTCCGGTGATCGATCCGCGCCGCCGATCCGGCGTCGGCCAGGGCGGCATTGGCATGTGCTGCCCATGCCCGCCGCCAGATATTCACGTTCCGCAGCGCTTCGGCCTGCTCCAGCGCCTCCTTGTTCTCCGGCGTCGGCGCGTTGTTGAAGCCCTTGCGGGCCTCCGCCACGAGCCGGGCGATATCCTCCCGCTCGTTCCAGTCACGCTCCTTAGTCGCCGCGAACCCCGTCGGCGTCGCCGCATCGAGCCGCCGAAGCGTCAGCATCACATGCGCATGGGGCTGCTCCTGGCCATCCGCCGCATCCGGGCAGTGAATGCCGATATCCGCCACCATGCCCTGCTGCACGAAATGCGATCGCACGAACCGGCGCACGAGATCGATCTGCTCCGCCCGATCCAGTTCGCGCGGCAGGGTGATCTCGATCTCACGGGCCAGCTGCGCATCCACGCGCTTCTCCGCCCGCTCCACGACGTTCCAGAGCGTCTGGCGGTCGAACACCCAGCCGGGCGCCCCCGCCGGCGCGAGGATCTCGGTATGCACGACGTCGGGTTTGTCAAAATCGAACCAGCGCCCCTGAGAATCGTCGTACAGACGTTCCCCGGAACGGTACGCCGCAGCGGCGATGGCAGAGCGCCGAGTGGCCCCACCGGGCCTGGGTGCCCTCCCAAGCGCTCGCGAGATCACCTTCAGGCGAAGGTGGTAGATAGCCATACCCAACCCCCAACATCACTGACACCTGCCGAGCGACAGTAAGGAAGAAAGGCGAGATGGGTGCACTTATACATCCTGGCGGATGTGCCCCAAGAAAAGAACTCGCCCTTTGGTTGCGGTGATGGCCGATTTGATGCGTTGGTGCAGCGCAGCAACACGGCCGGTTGGGCATGGCAGGGGGCGCGCTGCCCCCAATTACACCCCCGTCATCGTCGGCTTAAGCAGGCTCCCAGCCGCCGGGCGGGACCAGTCCCGCACCCAGGTCAGAACCGCTTGCCGCGTCCCGACACCCTTGGGCGGAGGTCATACGTTGCGATGTATGGGGCTTCCCACGTCTTTTAGCTCGGGTGAGCCAAATCTTGGTGGCCCTATGACTTAGCTTCCGCCACACTGCTGGCGCATGTCAGAGGAAACATTCAACGAGAGCTTAGCCGAAGCACTTGATCTCATTGATCGGTGGTTAGGCGAGTTGAACGTTCCGCTTCGCCAACGGCCCTTACAAGCCGCGCTTGAATTTGTCCGGCACTTCATCATCGAAATCAAGGTAGGCGACCAGGAGCCTCAAGCGCCTGGAGACATCGCAGAGGTCATTCTTGCGGAATGGTTCAAGCCTATCATGCAAGACGTGAACGCTTGGTATGTCGAGCGGTACGGCAAACGTATGGATCCTGACTCGGGCAGTCCCGTCATTGGCACCGTCAGAATCTTTGGCACGCCATTTGAGATACGCGTCCCTACCTCGACCCATTCACCCGGCGTTCCAGGCGAAACCATCTGGGTTGAGTTTCCCGACCGGGTCCTTGAACGCGAAGAAGCATTAGATTGGCTTGTCGATGGCCCAAACACTGCCAAACTCGCTCGCGCCGATTACTTCAAGGCGAAGCGCCACGCACACGACGTCGCGACTGCGCTTCGCTTCATCACTATCGCGATCAATGGAATTTCGAACAAAGACCTAAGGGCTCACCAACTCGCTAAGGGCGTCGTACCTCACTTGGAGCGAGCTGCGGCTCAGCTCATCCAGGCGGATCAAGGCTCGTTGAAAAGAGCCCACTGGGACATGCAAATGGCTGTCGAGCTGGCTTTCAAAGCTTTGACACAGCAGCGCTCCGATACCTTTACCGAAACGCACGACCTGTTTGTCTTATTTGATCGTCTGCCGAATCCTGAATTGGATCTGCCACGTCGCCTACTATCAATGCTTCCCAACTGGGAAGTGATGGCCCAGCTCCGCTATGGTGAGGGGCCTGACGTTTCGCTTGATGACGCCTTTGTTCGTTACAGAACTTGCCTAAAAATCGTGGCTGGTATTGCCGATGGATTCAAACGATGGCGACTGGGCCAAGCCCGGTTCGAAATCAAGAAGGCTCCTTGGCTTGGTGACGGTCTTCCCTCAGCAAATTTGCCCCCAGAAGAGTAGCAACTCTCAATGCAGGCATCGCCTGACGCCGCATATATTTGAATAGGCCCCAGTCGGTCTCACACGCGGCACAGGCGCTGATGACCAAAAATCTCGCGCCCGAATGGAATTGTAGGGCTGTGCACAAGGATACGTTCGCAATTTGTTCGCCAAGCGAACTGTGCTAGCCACAAGGGCAGCAATCATGTGAGCACTCATCAATATGGGTTCGGTCGAAGCAAAACTTCCCCGTGACGTAATTTTCATCAGCAAGGGTACGCCAAATGACGATGAGTTCGTGTTGTGGCTTGCCCCTCGATTGGAAGCCGCCGGGTACAAGGTCTTCGCCGACATTCTCTGCCTAGAGCCAGGAGATCGCTGGCGACGCGTACTCACGAGCACCCTACAGGAACGCGCAGCAAAGATGCTTTTGTGCTGCAACGACGTGACCCTGAAAAAGGACGGCGTTGGCGAAGAGATTGGGATCGCATCCGATCTTGTGCGGGAACTTTCCGATCCCAACTTTATCATTCCCCTTCGGTTGGAACCCTTCAAGAAGGTCTTTGGTATCGGCGAGCTACAATGGGTCGATTTCTCCGACCGCTGGGCTGATGGCTTGAACCGGCTTCTGGAGGCTTTGCAGAAGCAGAAGGCTCCCTGCGACCCGGAGAATGCCGTCATTAGCCCGCACTGGGAACAGTACCGGAAACGCGCCTCCATCGAGGTTACGAACGCCCCCGAAACACTGACGAGCAACTGGCTCCGTCTAATCGAAGGCCCCACTTTTATCCGCTACTACAAGGCATCGGGCGTTATCAGCCGCGATGCCCTTCGAGCTGCAGTTAAGAAGTTCAGCTATCCCGCCGAAGTCCACAACCAAGGCTTCTTTACCTTCGCCAATCCGCTTGACGTTCAGAAACATTTCGGCGGCACGGGCAAGTTTGCCATCGCCTTCGAAACCGGCCTGATGGAGTTCGTTCAGGAGGGTTTGGAAGAGTACGATATCCGGCGGCGGGAGGCCTCAAACATAGTCATGTCCATGCTTCGGGTGGCGTGGAATCGGAAATGCAAGTCGCTGGGACTGGCAGAGTATCAGTGGTCCAAAGCAAGCGGCTTTCATGCGACCAAAGACTTGGCACCGGTCGGCAAGCGCTTCGGTTGGGGACGCCAAGGTGACAAGCGGTCATCAATGCTGCGTAACATCGCGAAGGGACATGTTTGGCAATATGGCATCAGTGCGCAGCCATCATTCTGGCCCTATCCGCACATGAAGTTGAAGGCCCGCGTTCTGTTTGCCGAAGAGGTGAACGGGGAAGCCGGCGCGGCAATCGACGATAAGAAGAAGCAACACCGGCTTCGTCGCCGAGTATGCAAAGGGTGGCGTAATAAGCAGTGGCACGGCCGCCAGATGGCGATGCTCGAACTTATGGCGGGAGACTCTGCTTACATCGTCCTGGAGGTGGGATCAGATGCATCATTCATGCTCGATGCGACACCGATTCCTTTCACGATGCCGGTGACTACGGTGTTGCCCGATGTCCTGGGAGACGAGGACGAAGAAACCGACGAGTCGACCATCTACGCGTCGCGGCCGGAGATGGAGGATGTCGAATGAAATTTCCCGAAAAATCCCTGCCGACTATTTTCATCGACGAGCCGCCATTGGAGTTCGCTTACGGGCAATCATGCCCGAACCCGAAGGACGGACTTTTTCTCTACGGCCCTCATCGCAGACCGAAGCGCACCAAAGAAATCCGCATCGGCGTCATCGGGACAGATGCCGGAATTGGCTACTTTAAGACCTGGGCCGAGGGCCTCAAGCGACGCGTGAACGTCCCGCCACCAGGCAAGACAGACAAGGCGAACCGGCTTCATCTGGCAAACTTTCCGGGGATCGAGGAGGCGTTCTCCATCTCCTATGTTGTCGATGATTTTGTCTCTTACTCGCTCGAAAAATCCAAAATTATCGACGCGACAAGCCTACTCAACCAGCACGAGGCGGTTGCGAAGACGGTCGCGCTGTACGCCGACCGCGTTAAACGCCACGACAGGGATGAAGAACAGGCAGTCGATGTCTGGGTATTTGTACTTCCGGAAGAAATCTTCGAACGCTGCAAGCCCGAAGCAAAGCGGACCGGGGTTCCTAAGCTCAAAGGGGAGTTCGCCGGACGCCAGCGCGAACGCTTCGACGCGCCTCTGTTCGCCGGTGTGCTCGACCAAACGGAAGAGGCCGTTTTTGATGACGTCCCCGATTTCCACCGCCAGGTTAAAGCGCAGTTTTTGAAGCTGGGCCACACAACCCAGCTTCTGCGCGAAACGACTCTTGCTCCGGAGGCCTTCACAAACGCCGCTGGTTATCCCACTCGAAAAACCCAAGATCCGGCGACTATCGCGTGGAACCTTGCCACTGGGCTCTATTACAAAACTCAACCTTCGCCGCCCTGGAAACTGTCCGGAATACGACCGGGCGTCTGCTATGTCGGGCTCGTTTACAAAGTTATCCCGAACGATAAGCGTGATTTCGTCTGCTGCGCTGCTCAGATGTTCCTGAGCGAGGGCGACGGCGTCGTATTCCGTGGAGCGAACGGTCCTTGGAAGACAAGCGACTACGAATTCCACCTAGGTGCAGAGGCTGCCAAATCTCTCATGGAAATGGTCGTTGAGGCGTACCGAGAAAAGCACGGCGAGGCACCTCGCGAAGTTTTCATTCACGGCCGCACCTTCTTCGACAACAAGGAGTGGGAAGCATTCGCGGCAGCCGTTCCCGAAGGCACCAACGTGGTAGGAGTTCGCATCCAATCGACCGATGGCGATGTTAAGCTCTATCGCGACGGCGACTACCCAGTGCTGCGTGGCTCAGCGATCATTCTAGACGATCAGAATGCGTATCTTTGGACCAATGGCTATGCGCCCCAGCTCGACACCTATATCGGTCCAGAAACACCAAACCCTCTCTTCATTTCAGTTCTCCGAAGCAAAGAGGCATTTCCAAAAATCGATGGCGTACTTCGAGACATTATGGGCCTGACCAAAATCAACTATAATGCTTGCAACTTCAACGACAGCTTGCCCGTAACAGTTCGGTTTGCTGACAAGGTTGGCGACGTGTTGGTGATGGGGTCGGCGAAAGACGCAGAACGCCAGCCGTTCAAGTTCTATGTGTGATCCATCCAAGCTAGCCAAAGCCTCCACCACAGAACCAGGCTGAATCCGCGAGCGCCTCATAGGTGGCTCGCCGCCAAGAATTAACGTGCGCTGCTGCGCGGCTTGCTGCCACGCGTCGCAAATGGATGCTGATCGCTTCAGGCGAGTTCCGCTCGGCCATTTCTTGAAGGCCAAACTTGATATCGTTCAGCTCCACGGCAGCATGAGACGCGTACAACTCCGCCAATTTGTAGGTTGCAAAATGCCAGCCAATTCGCTCGGCCTTTATTGCTTCCCAATGAGCTGGCGGTTGCGGAAAGAAGTACACTGAGGCTGGCGTCGTTTCTTTGACGACCGCAAACAGCCATCGGTCATCGTCCGCATCCTCAAAGTATGGATGGAATGTTTGCTCGCCAGCACGAACAGCCTGTTGAGCTAGTTTGGTTTTGTTACACTCGCTGCAAGCGGGAACCAGATTGATCGGGGTAACAGTCAAAGCAGGATGCGCAGACTGGGGCAGATGGTGGTCCAGTTGCGAGACCGTGCGCTGAGAGCAAAGGGGGCAAATATCGTTTTCAGGAGCGGATTTAAGTGCTCCGTACAACTCGCGGGTCCCCTTGCTCTTAACAAAGGTGCCTTTATATACTCGCTCCATTTCGGCAGTGCTTACTGGCCCGCTTAGCCCGTCAGTGCCTGGGATAAGGTAGAGTGTCGAGTTTTCCCCATGCTGCGCGTATGCAGCTTCAGCGGCAATCACGCTAGGCATCGCTACTGCGAGGCGCGCTGTTAGGTCATTATCTCGGATGCTTTCAATGCATTGTGTCAAAGCGTAGTGTGACGAAATCGCTGGACGGGGTAGCCGACGCATTAGAGTTCGTCCCGTTCGGCAATGAGAGCTTGAACGATAGCTCGAGCTTCCACACCTAACTGATCGTTAAAATGTTCGACTACGCCGTCGAATGACCGCCCCTCTGCAACTGCCTTTCTCAGCAGTTGGTGGAACCCGGCACGCGTGACTTCCAGTCCAAATACCTCTCGGGTAAGCAGCCCGACGTTCTCGCCGAACGTCTCAAGAGTGGGCCGCTCAACAACTGAAACGCCGCGGCTACGGCGCAACTTCCATGCGCAAGATTGTGGCACTTCCTGAAGCACGACAGGCGAATGCGAGGCGATAATCGCGACACCGTTGCGTTTAACCAGGAGATCAGAAAGACAGCGAATGAAGGCCGAAAGCAGAGGAGGATGAAGGTGGCCTTCAGGCTCATCTAGCAAAACCAGCGTCTTTTCATCGACCAACTCGACCAGTCTGGTCACAGTCAGCAAAATTATCGCATGTCCTGAACTCAGGCGTTCGAACAATGCCTGTGCCCGCTCGTTCCAGTCCGGCCCCGGTCCTTGATCTAGTAGCGCCGTAACATCGGCTTCCGCGAAAAGGTCGTCGGTTTCAAGCGTTCTCACAGCGTCACGCCAGCGAGTGGCTTTTAAGCCATTCCGGCATCTAGCCAAGCTTCTCCGAAAATCGATAGCCAGCTCGGCTGGCGATTTCATGCTGAATTGATCCTGGCCATCGACAGTAATCTTGTGGCGTAGGCCGACTTGGGTGGACCCCATGTTGTCGGTCGCTGCGGGGTCGAGATCGTAATTGTCGAATGCGCTGAAGGAGATGAGCACAAGACCGGCAAACGACCAGTCACTTTCCATGATTCCTCTGACAAGTTCGATGGTGCCAGGAGGCTGATCCTCATCACCAGCTCGCCCCAGCAACGCCTCGGTGAGCCCCCGGATGCATCTCGACTTACCCACTCCATTACGTCCGATCAGAACGTGCACATTTGTCGGAGGGACCGAATCTGGACGTACGACAAAGTTCAGATTTGCGGGCGGCACGCCCTCCGGATTTGGCAGCGTATATCGGAAATGGAATTTCGTGAGCGCAGCGTCGCCTTGGGTGATGCGATGCAGGCGGTTGCGAACGTTCTCCGCACGGACGTCTCGCAACAGAGAATTGCCCATGACGTCTTCGCTTGAGCGAGCGTCGAACAAATCTAAGTTTGAGGCCACATCGCGCAGGCCTGCCAAAACCTTATCCTTAAGCTCGGGCAAGTGCTCATTGAGCGTGACGTAGTAGTCCTCTCCCTGCCCGAGAGAAAAGAAACGTTCATCCAGAACCTCAAATTCATCGGGAATCTCGGGTGATCGCTGTCCTGGTTCAGTAGTACTTGCTGGTCGTAAACCCACTTGGCCAATTTTTACGGAACCGACGTCATGGATGATACCGTCCGCATTGGCGACGCGGAGATAGAACATCGTCCGGTACTTTCCCCAATCGTCCCAATTGTCTCGGGAGAGGAAAGCTTGGTTACGCGCATGGGCGGGAACACGTCCGCCGACCCCCAGAACTGTAAAAAACATTATCACTTCCCCCACCCGCTCATTGGCGGCTTTCAGTGAAGCTTACGGTTGCGGAAGGCATCTTGTCACGCGATGAGTGAGGTAACAGACGTGCCCACAGGTCCAATGCAATCCGAAGTATTGCGTCCGCTGAGCGATAACCGGACAGGTTATCACTCACTATTTCCGTGACAAATGATCGATAAATAGGGTATTTATCGATCATGAGGTGGAACTGGCAACAGAATGACTGGCCGAAATTTCGCTGGGATGCGCGCAAGCTTGTCCGGGCGGAGGCGCTGTTTGCCGAAGGCGCAGGCGTGGTAATCGGCGCGTCCAAACACCTAAGCCCCGAGGAGCAGAGCAGCCTCTCGATTGAGCTGATGAGCCACGAAGCCGTGGATACGTCGGCCATCGAAGGCGAGCCGCTCGACCGCGACAGCGTCCAATCCTCCATCCGCAGGCATCTGGGCCTCCATGGCGATCATCGCCGGGCGTCGCCGGCGGAGGCCGGGATCGCCGAAATGATGGTCGATCTCTACGCGCAAGCCGGGGCGCCGTTGAACGAGGCCACCTTGTTCCGCTGGCACCAGCTCATCACCAATGGCCGCACCGATCTGAAAGACATCGGCCGCTACCGCACCCATGCCGATCCGATGCAGATCGTCTCCGGCCCGCTCCATACGCCCAGGGTGCATTTTGAAGCGCCGCCTTCGCAGGAGGTCGCCAAAGAAATGGGCCGGTTCTGGGAATGGCTGGATCGCAGCGCGCCCAACGGGCTCGCGGCTTTGCCGCCGGTCACACGGGCGGGCCTGGCGCATCTTTGGTTCGAGAGCATTCACCCGTTCGAGGATGGCAACGGCCGCGTCGGCCGCGCCATCAGCGAGAAGATCCTCGCCCAGGGACTAAGCTCGCCCGCCATCACCGGCATGGCAGGCACCCTGCTGAAACATCGCAAGACCTATTACGCCGAACTGGAACGCGCCCACCGCGAGCTGGAAATCACCGACTGGCTTCTGTGGTTCGCCGCCAAATCGCTTGAAGCGCAGCAGCACACGCTGCGCCAGGTCGAGTTCGTTCTGGAGAAATCGCGCTTGCTGGGCCGTATCGGCAGCCAGCTCAATGCCCGTCAGGAAAAGGCGCTGCTGCGGATGTTCGCGGCCGGGCCGCAAGGATTCCTCGGCGGCATGAGCGCCGCCAACTACATGACCATCACCGGCGCGCCGCCCGCGACCGCCACGCGCGATCTAGCGGCGCTGGCAAGTATGGGGGCGTTGCGTCGAACGGGTGAGAAGAAGTCCACACGCTATCACTTGAACGTGGGGACCCTGCCACTCACAACCATCGAGATTGCCGACATTAGCCCCCTCACTATGTGACAAGGGATGTTACCGGAATAGGCGGCGCACTTGTTCCCAGAAGCTCTGCTTGGGCAGCGGCATTTTCGGCTGCGGGGCAGGAATGACGGGCGGCATCTGTACGCTTGGGGGCGGTTCGAGACCCAAATGACGGCGCAGGTCACGCTGATCTCGCCGCTTAACGGCTTCGATTTCCGCGTCAGATATGAGACCTGCCCACACTATCGTATCTTTCCGAATTATGTAGTGCGACTTGCAGGGAAGGCTCCAACTGCCGACCGACGGTGTCAACGAAACGGTTTCGCCGTCGAATGTCAGTTGCCATCCCGCCGGACTGAGCGGGGTGACAACTTCAGAGCCGCAACCGCAAAAGCAGCGGTGAGACGCCGTGGCAAACTCAATAGCGATATAAAGTTTGTCTTCCTCCATCTCCCGAGGAATGAAGTCGACAAATTCATGCTCAATCTTACGGTTCGGCGTCATTCGCTGTCTTCGTTCGTGATTTCGTTTACGTCCACCGTATAGGTGCTATGCCGTTCACGTTCGAGATCGACGTAGAAGCCCCAAAGCTTCTTCCAGCGGATCACTGCCATGATGGCGTTTAACGCATTCAGGTCAGCAACCTGGATGTTACGATTGTAGTCGTTGTCATCGTCAGGTTTGGCAAATGAAATCAGTTTCTTATCCCAAACATGCGCCCGCTGTCCTGGCGTGCTGGTCGTGGTGCGCAATGCCCCGCCGAGTGCGCCGTCACGCAGGTAGATACCCATGCCGACGTCGATGAACGATAAGCCAAACTCTTCAAGCTTTCGGACAATGATGGATTTGGCTTCTCCATCGTCGATGCACAGAAAAACGAAATCCGCATCCTGAAGATCGCTGATGTTGTCCGCCGTCAGGTAGACGGCATGGGGAACGATCCCCTTACGCATCCGGCTGTAGATCGCCGCGAAATAATCGACCTTGGTGAGTTTCGCTTCCAAGTCAGCGCCCGAGGCAGCGCCGGGCGCGCGGAACGCATTATGCTGCTCGAACCTGTCGCCATCGTAGAGGTGGATTTCCTCGACCGGCGTCTTTGCGACCTGATCCAGGACATACCCGCCGGTGCCGCCCAAACCGACGATAGCTACCTTCCGGCGCTCAAGCTTCGCCGTTACAGCCGTGATCTCAGCACGGGGAGATGCCGTATCAAGATAATGGAAAACCGAGTCCTCTTCGTCGCTTGAAGCTACGAAGTTGCCAGGGTTTGGCGTCGCGGCCGGGTCAACCTGCTTCGCCGGGCCGCCAAGCAACGCGGCATAAGTGACCACCTTCTCGTAGTAGTCGTCGTAGTTGCCTTTTGGCGGCTTGGCGGAAAAGTAGTGCTGCGCTTGTAGCCTAGGCGCCAACTCGATGGGATTGGAGTTGTTGCGAATGGACTCCATGGCACGGCCGTCGCTGTGGCACGGATATTCCCCATCGAAATACATCGTGTGATCGAACGGCTGGTTCGTCACATTATTCGAAAGGTTCAGCGGCGTGATGAGGGTCCCGTAGAGAACCTGCCTTTCAGCGTTCACATACGGGATCCCCTTCACGACCAGATGCGCAGCACGGATCGAGATGTCATATCCGTCCGCCAGAAGACGAGACAGATCGGAGCTATGAGCGATTGGTCTGCGTGACAACGAAGATCATCCTGTTTTTGATGTGAATGGATTCGCCTTCCGGCAGTGTGCCCTTCGGGTTGCTCGCGGGGCCCTTGCTGTAGGTGATGGTGAACGCGACATCGGTTCCCGTAGGGACGGGTTGAAAAGCGAGCGCCACCAACTGGGCATAAGAGACCTGGTCGGACGTCACCGTTTCTTCGCGGGCGTTGACGATGATCGTGTACCGCTTGCGCTCAGTACGGATGCGTTCAGCGCCGCGCGCAGCAAGGTCCACCGAAGAGCCCGGCTCAATCAGCAAATCGGCTTCGTCAGTGCGTTCGAGTTTCAGAACGTGGTCGCTGGGCGTGCCGGAAATATCCCGCAGATCGGTTTCGCCGATCGTCGGTGATCCCCATTCGTAGCCGCGCTCATCAAGCGTGAAATTGAACGTCCGATCCGAGAGGAAGGAGCGGAATTCTTCCCGTCCCGGCTCGCCAAGATCGACTTCTTCATCCAGTCCGACCGAGCGGGACCCAGGCCGGGTCAGTTCAATGAGCACATAGTCGCTGGCCGGATTTCGGCCCGCCTTCTGAAGCAGGTCGCGCCCTTCTTCAACCTGATCCTTGGTTTCGTACGCCACGCCATCGAGCGTGAAGCGATACGGCTTCTCGTTTTTCTCGGCCATCAGGCCCTCCATCACCACCAAGCTTCATTGCCTGTTACGCTTAGGATATGTTGCGCGCTAAATATGTCAAGCACTCACTTTGCATGCTTGCTGTTTTTAGCGCTTGGAGTAGAATCTGGCTGCGCCATGCTCCCCTGGCGCAGCCAACTCAGGCAGAGGAGGATCGATGAGTGATGAAATTGACACCCGAAAACCCGGAGAAGCTCTCGGGCTTTATCTGAAGACGCTCAGAGCTGGTACGACCCTGAGCCTCAGGGACGTTGAAGAGGCGACAAGCAAAGAAGTATCAAATGCTTATCTAAGCCAGCTCGAAAACGGAAAAATCGCAAAGCCTTCGCCGAATGTTCTTCATAGTTTGGCAGCTGTGTACAACGTTCCCTACGCCAAGCTGATGGAACGTGCGGGATATATATCTCCCAGCGGCCCGAAGGCGGATCACGTCAAACACGGACGTGCGGCGACTTTCGCCATTGAGAATCTAACTGACGAAGAAGAAAAAGAGCTTTTAAAGTACCTGTCGTTCTACCGGACTCAGAAAGCCAAACCGTGAGAAAACCAGACGACAGCAGCTTGACCGCTGGTCAGTATGCTCAAGTTCGATCTGCAGCCGAACGCGCGCTCAACGAGGCGGGCGCGTTCGGCCGTTTTCCCACCGCTATCGACGACGTTATGGCTGCCGCCAATGTCGAGGAGGTGAAGGAAGATGTCCTGAACGAAAGCTTCATCACGAAGATGCGTCGTCAGGCCTCCGGCGCACTCAAGTCCGCTCTCAGCAAGGTCATGGGATTGTTTGATGCCCGAGCGAGGCTGATCTTCATTGATCGATCCCTCCACATCGTAAAGCAGACGTTCATCCGGCTTCATGAAACCGGCCACGCCTTTTTACCCTGGCAACGCGACCTCTATGCGGTGGTGGAGGATTGCGAGCAGACTATCGATCCGGCACTTGCCGACCAGTTTGATCGTGAAGCCAATGTCTTTGCATCCGAAGTGCTCTTTCAACTCGACGGCTTCACAAATGAGGCTGAGCAAAAGCCCTTTGGTATATTGGTGCCGGTCAACCTAAGCAAAAAATACGGCGCATCGATCTATTCGTCCGTGCGCCGTTACGTCACCCAAAATTGGCGGGCATGTTCCGTCGTGGTGCTTAATCCGCCTGAACTCATTGAAGGCGATGGATTCCGTGCAAGCCTTCGGAGATCCTGCGCTTCACCATCGTTCGTGGAGATTTTCGGGGAGATCGCATGGCCCGACACGTTCACACCGGGCGACTCTATTGGCGCGATGGTGCCGATTGGGGGAAGAAAGATGTCCGGCAAACGGAACATCACGCTCGTGGACCGCAACGGCGATGTCCATGAATGCCTTGCGGAGGCCTTTACGCAGTCACATCAAGTCTTCGTCCTCATACACGCGGTCAAGACGCTGACGGCCCGCTCCATCATCCTTCCGGCCCACGTTCCGGCTTGATCGGAAAAACTGTCAAATTAGGCTTAGGGCTCTGCCCTCAGCGCGCTTCGAACTGCTTTCGCCCAGCCTCACTCCGTTGCGGCCGGTTCCCCGCAAACCAGTCACGCCGCTTGCGCACCCGCTGTTCGCCACGAGGCAGGGGTTCAGGCCTGAACCCTTCTTTCTAAAGACAAATTCGTGCCCATTCGGCTAAGCTGTTCCGCCTATGCAGTTGCAGTATCCGACACGGGAAGACGTCTACGAGCGCATTTGGCGGGCGACATTGAGGGCCACCGCCGAGGAAATCGGTATTTCTTCCCACGAGCTGGCCGCGCAGGCGCAGGCCATGGCCATACCCCGTCCTACGAGCGGCTATTGGGCGAAGCTACGCGCAGGTAAATCCGTCACGCGCCCGCCCTTGCCTCCGCGCCCACCAGGGGCGGCGTGCTGCGTTGAAATCGGTTGGGTCGTAACCTCCGGGCGGTCGGCGGCAGAAATCCTCACTGATCCCGTGCCGCCCGAGCCGGTATTCACGGAAAGCCTAGAAGATCTGCGGGAGCGCTTGGCATTGCAGGCAGAGGCTGCCGGTCGAGCTCTACCGGGGGCAGTGATCCTCCTCAGTGAGCCGCCAAGCCAGCCCGCGTCGCGGGGGCGTCGTGTCTCTCGTCCAGCGTCATCCGACCCTCGGCATGCTTTTCTCGTACAGCTTAGCGCCTTCCTGGCCCGTTTCGTCGCGGCCCCCGAAATCTGGGAGACGGAGCCTGGTCGCTTCATTATCTGCATTTACGCGACCCGCATCGAGTTTCGGCTTTCACCAGCGGAGCGGGATGGGAATCCCGTTGGGGTGCTGTGGCTCTCACGCGACAGCGCCGCTGGCGGCAAGACGCACTTCATGGGCTCGAATGTTCAGGGGCTCGACGCCCAGATTCCCGAAATCGGCATAGCGATCTTGCTGGCTGCCGAAGCTTCCTACCGTGAGCGAGCCCAGCACCTGTACCGGCTCCACATGGAGAAGCGACGCGATGCGGAAGAAGGAGTGCGTCGGCAAAAGGCCGCAGTGAAGCAGCAGCGAGAGGATCAGCAGCGCGAGCAGGCCGAACGGCGGCGGGACCGGCTACTTGACCAGGCGGATGATTGGCGGACAGCGCGCGATATACGCGGCTTTGTCGCCGAGGTGATGTCCGGCACTCACGGAAAGCGGAAAACGCGACGCCTTCAAGTGTGGGCGGATTGGGCGTTGAGCGAAGCGGACCTGATTGATCCGGTGAAGCAGGGCGGCCTCATTCCACCTGCGGACGTGAGAAAAGCGATGCGGGAAAGACTCGCTCGACGGCCAGCGGATGACACACGCACCGTTTCTTCACGAAATCGCTTCACAGAATCGGGGGATTAGGGTTTGTCGAAAGGGCCTCTCATCCGCTGCGCTTACCGTGCCGGATGTAAAATTTTGGCACATTTTTTGACACACGGCATTGGCAAAATTGCCAATTTATACATTTAAAACAGCATGTTATGCCTAGTTTATTCTCGACTTAAAATCTGCCGGGCGCAAGCCCTTGCCGGTTCGACCCCGGCCGCCCGCACCAGATCAGCGATGATCTGTATCTGACGCGAAACCGATCTTCGGAAGGCCTGCTTCTAGAGGATGACCGCCTCATCCGAGGGGCCGGGGTTCATTCGACCGACCCTCCGGTCGGAGTGCAGAGGCAGGAGTCTGCGAATGTCGGGCTCTTGGGAGACGCTCGCCACGATCTGAACGTCGTCCGCTGTCGGCGTTTTTTTTTGAGGCTGGGCGCGAAGGCTAAGGGCGTTTTCGGTCGCCTACGGGTGGTCGATAAATCGGATATTCGGCTGCCCGTCCCAAAAACAAGAGCATCGCCGATTTTCGAACCCTGCTGAACAGTCGGGGGAGTTATTGAACAAAATCAGTGCGCGGTACGCATTCGCGACAGGAAAGACGGCGGGCGTCGAGTGGGGGCGGCGGGCCGCATCCGTCGCTTGAGCGGTTTGGCGGTGTTGGGACAAGGGACGGCCCGAGAGAGGGGAGCGATGCTCTCAGCGCGCCAGATTTCAGAGAACGTGGGCTTGCAGCCTTCTCAAGCCGCGTGCCAGTCTCTGTATCCATGGGGGTTTCGGACGAAACAGCGCTCTGGCTCGCGCGAAGCGTGATGCCTCATGAGCCTGCGCTGCGCGCATGGCTGAGACGGGGGGCTTCGCCTGCCGACGTCGATGATATCGTTCAGGAAACATACGCCAAACTGATCTCCATCGAGAATTTCGCCGCCATCCAGAATGTTCGGGCCTATCTGTTCCGCACCGCACATTCGGCCGCGGTAGATCGCCTGAGGCGCCAGAGCGTGGTGCAACTTGAGGCCGTCGCCGACCTCGACAGGCTCCAGGTGGCGTCCGATGCAGTCACCCCCGAAGATGAAGTCGTGGATCGCAACGAACTCCGCCTTCTGGCGAGGATGATCGAACGTCTTCCCGAAAAGACACGTCGCATATTCGTCCTGAGCCGGGTGTCCGAACGTTCCCAGAAGCAGATCGCTCAGGAGACGGGATATCCTGAGAGCACCGTCGAAAAGCACATCGCCAAGGCCTTCGCTCTATTGATGGCCGCCTATGCTGATGGAGGATATGATGCTCCAGATGCGTCTAGGTTGCGGAACGCACGTATCGGACGAAGGGCGAATGACCGGGACGGAAACGGCTGAAGACATCGATCGGCGAGCGGCCGCGTGGGCCGCGCGGCTGGATCGTGGGCCGTTTTCAGGCGCGGACCAGCTTGCGTTCGACGCCTGGGTTTCCAAGGACACCCGCCATCTCGGCGCCTTTGCCCGCGCGCGCGCCGTGGCGCTCCATACGCGACAGGCGGCGGCCTTACAGGGCACGACTCTCGTCGAAAGGCCAGAGCTGGCGCGACGGTCTCTGCTGGCGGCTGGGGTCGCCGTAGGAATGCTGAGCGGCGTCGGGTTGGCGGCCGCCTACTGGCGACGGTCTCAACGCCTCGATACGGCCAGGGGGGAGGTCCGCGCGGAGACTCTGGACGACGGCAGCGTGGTTACGCTCAATACCCAATCGCGCGTCAGCGTTCGCTATACGAGGTCGGTTCGGGAAGTGTTCCTTATGTATGGCGAGGCCCTGTTCGAGGTCGCCGTCGATCCGGTGCGGCCGTTCGTCATGCGCTCGGCCGGCGCTGTACTCACGACTTACGACGGTTCTTTCCTTCTGAAGCGCTTGAACCAGGCGCCGCTCGAGGTGGTCGCGCTCGCCGGTTCGCTCCATATGCGGATGGGGCGGGACCAGGCGCAGATGCTGGCCGCGAACCAACTGGTCCGCTTTGGCGGCAACGAAACTTCGAGCCCACGACCGCTAGGCCTGGCCACCGACCGGATTCTCGCCTGGCGTGACGGCAAGGTGGAGTTCCACGACGCCAGTCTGGAGCGCGCCGCGGCCGAGTTCGCCCGATTCAGCGGCGCCCCGATCGAACTCGCGGATCGTCAGGTGGCGGAAATGAAGATCACGGGCCTGTTTGAAGCCAACGATTCCGCCGCCTTCGCGCGCGCGGCGGCTCGCAGTCTGAATCTTCGCGCCGAAATCGGCTCGACCAGGATCCTGCTCAGTCGCGGTTAAATATTTTCCGAACGCTGGAGGATTCCCGTTACGCCATCCGTCTTGTCTATGTCCGGTTCGCCGGAGGGGACATAGTCAGCAGGATCGGGGGATCTCATGGTGTCGTGGAAACGACGATTGGCGGCGGGGGCCGCAGGGGCGACGCTGCTTTTCGCGGCTTTTGGCGCGGCGGCGCAGGTTCGGCAGTTCGAACTGCCGGCGCAGCCGCTGGCGCAATCCATTCCAGAGCTGGCGCGGCAAGCCGGCGTGACGATCTCGGCGCCGACCGCACACCTCGGCGGCCGGACCGGGCCGTCGATCTCGGGCTATATGGACGTCGAGGATGCGCTGGCCCGACTGCTCGAAGGGACGGATCTCTATATCGCCTCTCATGAGGGCCTGACGATCGTGCTCCAGCAGCGGGGCCCCGGCGACATCCGAGCAACGGAGGTGCAGGAGGTCGTGGTCGTCGGTTCGCGAATCGGGGGGACGCGACTGAACGAGGCCCTGCCGGTCACCGTCGTCGATCAGGCCGATCTGGACGCCATCGGCGCTGCGGACGGGGACGATCTCTATCGCGCCATCGCCCAGATCGGCGACGTCGGCTTCAACGACGCCGACACCGACAACGGCGGCATCAACAACGCCCGCGGCGATGTCGCTTCGATCGACCTGCGCTCCATCGGCACCGGCAATACGCTGGTGCTTCTGAACGGTCGCCGGATGGTGCCGCATCCCGGCACCCAGGTTGAAAGCTTCGTGCCGGTCCAGACCGTCAACACCAACGCCATTCCGACCTTCGGCTTGCGCCGGGTCGAGGTTCTGGCCGACGGCGCTGCGGCCCTCTATGGCACCGACGCCGTCGCCGGGGTCGTCAACAACGTCCTTCGCGACAATTTCGAGGGCTTCACGGCCCAGGCGGCCATGGGTCATGACGAAGGCGGGATGGAGGAGTATTCCTTCGACTTCCAGGCTGGCAAGGACTTCAACAACGGCAAGACCAACGTCTCGATCATGGGGGGGTATCTGACCCGTGATCCGCTCTACGTGTGGGAAAGGGACTATGCGACGGTCGCCGGACGGGTGGAGGCCTTCAATGGCCGGGCTTCCGGTCTCGACTACGGGACCTACAGCACAATCACCGCCTGGGCCGAAGGCATCCGCCTGAATCCGACGACCTATCTTCCGGCGGGCGCGACGACGCGCGTGAACGGGCAGACGCTGACCTCCAGCGCGGGCTCGTTCCACGTCCAGCCCACCACCAATGTGGGTTGCCTGGCGAACGGCTTCACCACGGGGACTTGTTTCGACAACTCGACGCTGGCGACGACGAGCGACGACAACAATCTTCGGTATGACCTCGACACGATGCGGACGATCACCTCGGCTGTCGACCGCGCCAACCTCTTCACCTTCGTCAACCATGAGTTCGACAACGGCGTCGAGTTCTTCGGCGAGCTCGGCTATTACTGGGGCGAAACCTGGTCGCAGCGCCAGCAGGACACCCCGATCGACTCTCAGCGCGTCCTGATGTCGCCGACCGCCTACTGGAATCCGCTGGGCGCCGTCGGGGTGACGGCCCGGTTGCCGGGTCTGACGACGGGCACGGGCTCTGCGGCCTTCCCGGCGGGCGGGGCCGCCGTCCAGATCCAGGATTTCCGTTTTTCGGATCTGGGGTACCGCACCATCGAGGTCGAGAACGTCACGACCCGCTACCTCGGCGGACTGCGCGGCGACTGGCGCGGCTTCGATTGGGAGACCGCCGTGCTCTACAGCAAGGCGAAGACCGACGACACGATGGACGCCGTCAGCATGACCGGCTTGCAGGCCGCGCTCAATCTGACCACGCCTGCGGCCTACAATCCCTTCGTCGGCGGGGACCTCGCCAATCCGCAGAACGGCGCGGTCGGACTGAACGACCAGGCGACGATCGACTCCATGATGGTCAAGGCGTACCGGGTGGCCGAGACCGAACTGATGCTGTGGGACTTCAAGGTCTCAAAGGGCGATTTCTACGCCGTGCCGGGCGGCCATATCGGCGTCGCCGCCGGGCTGGAGGCGCGACGCGAGACCTTCTCGGAAAATCGCGACGAGCATCTGGACGGGACGATCACCTTCACCGACCTGGGCGGACAGACCTCCCAGAGCGACATCATGGGCGTCTCCTATACGCCCGACAGCTCGGGGGCGAGGAACGTCTATTCCGCCTTTGTGGAAGTCGCCATTCCCGTCGTGTCGCCGGAGATGAACATCCCGTTCGTCCAGTCGATCGATCTGCAGTTGGCGGGCCGCGTCGAGAACTACTCCCTATTCGGCACGGTCGGCGCGCCCAAGGCCGCCTTGGCCTATCGGCCGAATGACTGGCTGATGTTCCGCGGCGCCTGGTCCCAGGGCTTCCGCGCCCCGAACCTCCTGCAACTGCACCAGTCGGACTTCGAAAGGGTCAACGCGCGGCGGGACTATGCCGCGTGCGCCGTTCAGCTGGCGATCGGCGCGATCCCGACCCTGACGACCTCTAACGACTACTGCACCAGCGAAGATCGGATCGAGCAACGTTCGGGCAACAAGGCACTGAAAGCTGAGGATTCCGAAAATCTCAGCTTCGGTCTGGTGCTGGAGCCCCAGCTCTGGCCCGAGCGGTTCGGAGATCTCACCTTCACCGTGGACTACTGGAAGATCCGTCAGGAAAACCTGGTGGGCATCTTCGGAGGCACGAACCAGCTGATCATGGACTACTACCTGCGTCAGATCGGCAGCTCGAACCCCAATGTGATCCGCGACGACCCCGACGCCCAGCAGATCGCCGACGCGACGGCGGCCGGCCTGGCGCCCGTGGGCGATCTGCTGTCCATCAACGATGAGTACCTGAACCTTCAGCCGCGGGAATCCGAAGGGCTGGATTTCCGTCTTTTCTACAGTCTTCGGGACACGCCAGTCGGCGACTGGCGTTTCAGCCTTAACGCCAGCCAGAAGCTGAAGCTCTTTCAGGAGGCCAGCGAGCAGCATCAGATTCTGCTGAATGCGCTCGCAGACGGAACGATCGCCGGCGTGACGGTCGGCGGCGTTGAAGACCTGATCCGGCGCAACGGCCGTCCGGAATGGAAGGTGAGCGCGTCCCTGACCTGGAACCTCGGTCCGTGGTCCTCCGGCTGGTACTCCAGCTACGTCTCCGACTTCTACGACACCAGCGCCACCTATGTGGATTCCGACGAAAACTGGATCGTGGACGAGTGGCTGACCCACAACCTCTACATCCAGTATGAATTCGACGAAGGCGGGCCGCTGGATGGAACGCGTGTCCGTATCGGCGCACGCAATCTGTTCGACGAGGATCCGCCGCTGGCTGACGATCGGTTCGGCTATTCCGGCAGCGTCCACTCCAATCGTGGCCGCTGGTGGTACGCCAGCATCCGCAAGTCCTTCTGACGACGGAGTTCGGGCGACGCCTCTGCGCCGCCCGAACATCCGGGGAGTTCGACATGTCTTCTCTCGCACCTTCGGTCGGGCTGTCCCGACCGGTGCGGACGCTCGTGCGTCTTTGGTTCGCCGCGCCTCTATGGCGGCGCATTCTCCTCGGCCTCGTACTGGGCGCCTTCGCCGGCGTCGTTCTCGGGGCGCAGGCCCAGGATCTGAAATGGATCGGCGATCTGTTCGTGCGTCTGATCCGGATGCTGGTCACGCCTCTGGTGTTCGTCACCGTCGCCGCCGGCGTGGCCTCGATGTCCGATCCGGCGCGGTTGGGATCGGTAGGACTTAAGACGGTCCTTCTCTACTTCGGCCTGATGCTGCTTGGGGCGGCGATCGGGCTCGGCATAGGAGGGCTGATCCAGCCCGGTGTCGGGATCAGCCTTTCCGGCGTCGTGCCCGCCTCGGTGGCGGGGGGACAGGATATCGGCGCCGCCTTGATGGACATCGTGCCGGTCAACCCGATCGCGGCCATGGCCGAGGGCGACATCCTCGCCGTCATCTTCTTCGCCCTGCTGGTCGGCGGCGCCTTGCTGACGACGGGCGAAGAAGGGAGACCTTTGCGCGGCGTCCTCGAGTCGGCCGCCGCCGTACTCCTGCGGGTGGTCCAGTTCGTCATGGAGCTGGCGCCGTTCGGCGTCTTCGCTCTGATCTCCTGGGTCATGGGAACCAGCGGCCCGTCGGCCTTCGTCAGCGTGTTCCGGCTGGCCTGCTGCGTCCTTCTGGGCGCCGCGATCCAGACGCTTGTCGTCCACGGCGCCGTTTTGCGGCTGATCGCTCGTGTGCCCGTTCTGCCCTTCTATCGCGACATCGCGGACGCGATCGTGGTCGCCTTCTCGACCTCGTCCAGCGCGGCGACCCTGCCGGTGGCCATGCGGGTCGCCCAGCGCAATCTCGGGGTCAGTCCGGCCATCGCATCGACGGTGCTGCCGCTGGGGGTGACGCTCAGCATGGACGGCACCGCGCTCTACGTCGCCTTGCTGGCGACCTTTTCGGCCCAGGTGTTCGGCGTCGCCCTCGGGCCGGCTGACTATCTGGCCATCATGGCGGTGACCGCGCTGGTGGCGCTGGGCACGGCGCCAGTGCCGTCGGCCTCGCTCTTCCTGCTGGCGGCGGTCTTGTCGGTGATCGGTCTCGGACCCGAGCAGACTGCTCTGATCGTGGGCTTCATCCTGCCGTTCGACCGGCCGCTGGATATGATCCGCACCGTACCGAACTGCACCAGCGACCTGTCCGTGGCGGTGACCGTGGCCCGGATGGAAGGCGAACTGAACCTGACAACTTACAAGGAAAGGCCGTTCGAATGAGCCGTCGTCAACGTCTTCTCCCGGCGGTCTTCGCCGCTTTCCTGGCCCTGGCGCCGAGCGTTCGGGCGCAGGACCGACCCCAGGCGCTGCTGAACTACGAGGCGGTCCACCATCCGGTGATCTCGACCACCAGTCTGGTGGTCAGCCAGAACGACATCGCCAGCCGGGTCGGGGCCGAAATCCTCGCAAAAGGCGGCAACGCGGTGGATGCGGCGGTGGCGACGGGGTTCGCGCTGGCCGTCACTCTGCCGCGCGCCGGGAACCTGGGCGGCGACGGCTTCATGCTGGTCTATGTGGCGGCCGAGGATCGGACCTATGCGATCGACTATCGCTCCACAGCCCCCCTGGCGGCCCGCCCCGCCCTGTATGATCAAGCGCCGCAGGACGCCCGCTACGGCTATCGCGCGCCCGGCGTGCCGGGCACGGTGGCCGGACTGGCGCACGCCCATGCGCGCTGGGGGCGACTGCCGTGGGCCGAACTGATCGAGCCGGCGCGGAAGCTGGCGGCTGAAGGCGTGACGCTGAGCCATGACTCGGCCTACGCCCTGTCCTGGTCGAAGGACGTTATCGGTCGGTGGGAGGCGGGGCGGGGCGTCTTCCTCCAGCCGGACGGGTCGTCCTGGCGCCCGGGCGACACCCTGGTGCAGAGCGACCTGGCCTGGACCCTGGGCGAGATCCAGCGGGACGGCGCCGACGCCTTCTACAAGGGGGCGGTGGCCGACCGGATCGTGGCTTCGATGCAGGCGCACGGCGGCCTGATCACCCGTGAGGATCTGGCGCGCTACCGGCCCGCTGAGCGGACGCCGATCGAGACCGACTACCGCGGCCATCGCGTCGTCACCATGCCGCCCTCCAGCGCCGGCGGCGTCATGTTGCTGGAGCTGCTGAACCTTGTCGAACGCTTCGACCTGCAGGCCATGGGGGCGGACACCGCCGCCAGTCTGCATGTCATGTCCGAGGCGATGAAACTGGCCCAGCTGGATCGCACCCGCTACATCGGCGACCCCGACTTCAGCCGCCTGCCGACGGCGCAGCTGACGTCCCAGGCCTATGCCGACGGCCGCTCCGCCCTGATCTCCACCGACCGCGTCCTGACCGCGCCCAGACTGGTTCCAGGCGATCCGTGGGAAGTCGAAGGGATCGACACCACCCATTTCTCGGTCGTGGACGGCGAAGGCAATGCGGTGTCCAACACCTATACCCTCGGCTCATCCTTTGGATCGGGCGCGGTGGTCGACGGCGCGGGCTTCCTGCTGAACGACCAGATGAAGAACTTCAACCGTCGCATGGGGCCGGACGGCCGCCCCGTCACCGCGAACGGGATGGAGCCGGGCAAGCGGATGATCTCCACCATGGCCCCGACCATCGTGTTCAAGGACGGTCGCCCCTGGCTGGTCACCGGCACGCCCGGCGGCTCGACCATCCCCAACAGCCTGTTTCAGCTGATCGTCAATGTCGTCGACCATGGAATGAACATCGCCGAGGCGACCACGACGCCGCGCGTGCATCAGGACGGGGCGACCGGCGATCTTCAGGTCGAGTCAGGCCTGAGCCGCGACACGATCCGGCTGCTTGAGGCCCTGGGCCACGAGGTCGAGGTCGGACAGACGATCGGCAGCAGCCAGTCGATCCTGATCGGGAACGGCCTGCTGATGGGCGCGGCCGATCCCCGCCGGCCGGATTCAGCGGCGGTCGTCCCGTGAGAGGAACGACAGGTCCGTCCTTATGGAGAACAGGATGATGAACCGACTGATGATGGCGACCGCCGCCGCGGCGATTGTGGTCGCATCCACGCCCGCCTCTGCCCGACAGGACGCAGCGACGCTTCCGGCGACCGAACAGACCGTCGGCGAGCGGATCGTGTTTCGCAGCATGGACGAGCCGCGCACCGAACTGGTCGGCTATATGTTTCGGCCGGCGGGGCCTACGCCGGAAGGCGGAGCACCGGCCGTCGTGCTGATGCACGGCCGGGGCGGCGTCTATTCGTCCCTGGCTGACGGAGTCTATGAGGCGCGGACTCTGACTTTGCGGCTGAAGTTCTGGGCCGACTATTGGACTGACCGAGGCTATTACGCGCTTGTGGTCGACAGCTTCGGGCCGCGTGGCTATCCGACCGGGTTCGCGGCTGGGACCTACAGTTCCCGGCCGCCAGAGATCAACGAGGTGACGATTCGGCCGCTGGACGCCTATGGCGCGCTCCGGTTCCTGCGCGGCGTGGACGGAGTGGCGGATGATCGTGTCGGCCTGATGGGCTTCTCCAACGGCGCCAGCACCGTCCTGGCGGCTCTGGCGGACGACAAGCCCGGCGACATGCGGCGGATCGGCTTCCGGGCGGCTGTCGCCCTATACCCGGGCTGCGGGCTGCAGGGCCGGTTCCGACAAGCCTACAAGACCTATGCGCCCGTCGAAGTCTTCATGGGCACGGCCGACAAGGAGGTGTCGCCGGAGAGCTGCCGGACGCTGGTTGATCGCGCGCAGGCGGCGGGCGCTCCGGTGAACCTGACCCTCTATCCGGACGCGGCCCACGGCTTCGACGATCCCAGCCGCAGTCGGCAGGCGGTCGCCGCCAACGCCGCCGCCACCCGAGACGTGCGCGACCGGCTGGACGACTTCTTTGAGGCTCAGCTGGCCCCGCGCTGAAGCCCGGTCCGAGAGCGGCAAGAGGGCGACGACTGCACGACGCTCTCTTGCCGGCCTGTCAGGGCGCCGTCGCCGGCCCGTAGAACAGGGCGTTGAACAGCAGGCGGACCGAGGCCCGCGCCTGGGCGCGATTGATCACATCCGGCCCCAGGATGATCAGGCGGCCCTGGCCCAGCGGCGCGTCTATCGCCGCGGCGGCGCCGGTCAGCCTCTCCGGACCGATGGCCCAGCCGCTGGACACCACGGTCGGCGAGGGATAGCGCCCCGCGATCCGGGCGTCTCCGCGCACCGCGAAGGCGGCGTTCTCGTCGAAGAAGACGTCCAGACGGGGCGGCGATCCATAGGCCAGCGGATCGGACGGATCGACGTCCACGGCCAGCAGGGCGCCCGGAATGAACAGTTGGGTGGAGGGCAGGGGGCTGCGACGTCCTTCGCTTTCGGTCGACAGGACGTCGTCGACGGGCGCGCCCAGAGCCAAGGCCAGTCTGTGCGACGAACCGGCGGTGACCACGGTTCCACCCGCCTCGGCGAAGGCGGCGATCTGGGGCAGGGTGCGTTCGCGGGTGATGTCGCCCAGCCAGGGACGGAAGGCTTCGGGAATCGTCTCCGGCGCGGGCTGCCTGCGGCCGTCGCCGTTCGGGAAGTCGGCGGGCAGCAGGTCGGGCGCGAAGACGAGGACGTCGAAATCCGTCTTCAGGTCGCCGGCGTCGAGACGCTGGGGATAGACGACCTCGAAGGGAAACTCGAACTGCTCCAGCAGCCAGCGGGTCCAGCCGGCGGACATGGAGCCGCCATAGCGATCCACCAGGCCGATCCGCACCGGTTTCAGCGCGATGGACTGGCCGCCGGGGGCGCGCGACACGGCCTCGGCGTTCAGGCCCAGTTCGGCGGCGGCCTGTTCGACCAGGGCGCGGGACGTGTCGGTTGCGGGAATCCACAGCGCGCCCGGCGCCAGGGTCCGGCCGCCGGACCGCACCTCGGCCTTCTGCCAGAAGACCGGCTGGCCCGCCTTGAGCAGCCGGTTGGTCAGGATGAAGCCGTTGACCTGCGCATGGTCGACGATGAAGCCCGCGTCTCCCCGTCCCGAGATAAGACCGGGCGGGGGGGCGATCAGGTCGGGCACGCGTTCGAGCGGGGCCTCGAACGGGGCGAGGATCCGGTCGAATTTCACCCCCATCTGCAGCGCCAGCGTATAGCCGGTGGCGTCATAGGGCAGGGCCGGGGGGCCGCCAGGATACTGCAGGTCGTGCGGATGGTCCTGCGGCTCGAACATGTCCAGCACATGGGGTCGATAGGCCTGGTTCGTCCGCACGACGAAGGAGCCGGCCGGATAGGACTTCCCGGCGACGGCGAAGCTGCGGGTGGCGCGATCGACGTCCACCCCGGTCTTGATCAGGCTGTTGAGGAAGGCGACTGCGGTCGGCAGGTCGGCCTGGTCCGCCGGGATGACATAGGCGCGCGGATCGCGCAGCGCCGGGTCGTGCAACACCCTGTCGTACAGGGCGGGATCGACGGTGCGGCCGGTCTGGCCCGCCGCGGCCTTCAGGGCTTCGATGCGGGACGGGGTGACGCGCCAGGTGTCGGTCTCGCCCCGGGCGATGGCGTTGGCGCCCATGCGCCAGATGTTGAACAGCAGCCGGTCGCGATTGCGCGATGCATAGTCCAGCACCGCGCGATTGATCGACAGCGAATAGTCGATCGATTGCCGGAAGCGCCAGGTCTGCGGCGCGATGGGGGCCGGCAGATCGTTGCGCGGCAACTGGTTGTCCGGAACCAGGGCGATGCGGCTGGGCGTGGGGTGCCCGGTGATCTCCGTCAGCAGGCCGATCGAATTATGGAAATAGGTGATCGACCGCTCCATCCCGTTGTTCCAGGTGGAGTATCGGGCGCCGCTGCGCATGGTCGCGCCGGGCTTGCCCTCGGCGACCAGCCGGTTGTGCATGGCGGCGGCCACCTCCGACAGCGTCGTCATCGCCAGGGGGTCGTAGTTGTAGTTGAACGGGTCCCGGAACGGCGGCATGAACACGACCGTCCCCGCCGGCGCCGGCTGGTGGTGATTGTAGACGATCTGGGGGAACCACTCCCGGAAAAGCATGCGGTTGACGTTGGTCGTCTCCGGCATCGCCGACAGGTAATAGTCGCGGTTGTTGTCGTGGCCGACATAGGCTTGATACAGGCGCGGCAAGCTGGCGAACTCGCGCTTCTCCGGGTCCGCCTCGCGCATGTACCAGTCGGCCACCAGATCCCAGCCGTCCGGATTCAGCGGCGCGAACAGGATGATGACGTCGTCCAGCACCCGCAGGGCCTCGGGATCTTCAGCGGTCACCCATTCATGGACGGCGGCGATCAGGGCCTGGGGCGGCACGGTCTCGGTCGCGTGCAGGCCGCCGTCGATCCAGACCACAGCCTTGCCTTCGGCCGCCAGCGCCCGGGCTTCGGCCTCGTCTACGTCCTCGGCCTTGGCCAGGCGCCGGGCGATATCGCGATAATGATCCAGGCGGGCGATATTGGCGGGCGAGGAGACCGCGGCGACATACTGGGTCCGCCCCTCGGAGGTCTTGCCGATCTCCATCAGCTTCATACGGTCCGTTTCGCCGGCGAGCGTATGGAGATAGGTTTCGAACTGCCGATAATTGATCAGCTGATAGTCAGCGCCGACGTCGTGCCCAAACGCGTCCTGCGGCGATGTGATCCGATCAGGCTGGGCCGCTGCAGACCCTCCCGACATTGCGGCGACGATCGCGATCACAGTGCAAATTCGGTTGAGCATTCTCTGTCTCCCCATTCCCCGTCTAGTGATCTAGACGCGCGGCGCCTCGCGTTTCCTCCAACAAGCCGCCGCTCGGCGCATTGTGGGCGGCGCATCGCAGAAGTCAGCAGAATTTGCTGATTGGCGGGGATAACCCGAACTATGCGTCGTGCCCGCCAGACCGGCGCCGAAGCGCGTTGGTCGGGTCAGAACGGAAAGAAGACCGGGATGGCGATCATCGCGGCGACCCAGGTGACCAGGTTCAACGGCAGGCCGACACGGACGAAGTCCATGTAGCTGTAGCCGCCCATGTTGAAGACCAGCACATTGGTCTGATAGCCGAACGGGGTCGCGAAAGCGGCTGAGGCGGCCATCATCACGCCCACCAGGAACGGGCGGGGATCGACGCCCAGGCTTTCGGCCAGGGCCACGGCGATGGGGGTGATCAACACGGCGACGGTGGCGTTGGACAGGAGCTCCGTTGCAAACAGCGTCACGCCGTAAAGCACGATCAGCGCGCCAAGAGGCCCCATAGGCCGGATCACGTCGATCAGCCGGTCGGCGCCGGCGGAGGCCAGGCCGGTCACCTCGATGGCGGTGCCGACCACCACCATGCCCGCGATCAGAAGCAGGATCTCGGGGCGAAGCCCGGCATAGGCCTCTTCGGGGGTGATGACCCTGAGCAGGATCAGCGCCACCGCCCCGGCGAAGGCCGAGGCCGCGATCGGGGCCCAGCCGAGCGCGGCAGAGGCGATCACCAGAGCGAAGATCGCCAGGGAGATCAGCGCGGGCCGAAGCCGGAAGGGGCGATCCGCCGCGCCGAACAGGGCGACGTCGCCCAGATGGGCGTCGCCCGAGCCGTCCGACTGGTTGCGCGATTCCCCCAGGCGCGGCAGGCCGAAGGGCAGGGCGCGACGGCGTCGTCCGGCCGCCTCCGCCTCGGCGCGGCGGCGCGCGCCTTCCATCTCGGCCAGACGGGCGGCCTGGGCCTCGTCCTTGGCCACCGACCGGCCCAGCTGTCGCGCACCGACGAAATAGAGCCACAGGCCGCCGATCACCGCGATGAACAGACCCACGGGCGTGATCTCGAACAGGCCGAACACCGGCTGGCCCGCATTGCGCGCCATGTCGTTGACCAGCAGATTGGTCGAGGTGCCGATCAGGGTCAGCAGGCCGCCCATCACCGTCACATGGCTGAGGGGCATCAGGAACCGCTTGGGCGACAGCTGCAGGGACTGGGCCACGTCGCGGATCACGGGCGCCGCCAGCACCACGACCGGCGTATTGTTCAGGAAACCGCCGACGCCCCCACACAGGCCGATGACGATCCAGATGCCCATGGCCCCGATCCGGGCCGCCAGTCGGGTGGCCTGGCGGATCAGCAGGCCCAACAGGCCCGACAGTTCGATGGCGTAGGCGATGACGAACAGGCCGGCCAGGGCGATGACAGCGGGGCTGGCGAAGGCGCTCTGCACCTCGACCGGCCGCACCACCCCCAGCAGCAGCAGGACGGCGGCTCCAGTCAGGGCGACGACATCGGCGCGAAGCTTGCCGTGGATCAGCACGCCGACCACGCCGATGAGCACCGCCAGGGCGGCGATCTGATCGAAGGTCATGACCCTGTGCAGACCGGTCTCCGTAGCTTTCGTCAACCTTTTTCGCACGATGGCCCCCGAAAGCGCGAACCCATGCTAGGGTGGATTCATGCTGGAACCGACCGTGTCGCCTCGCCCGTCGGTCGTCGCGCTTGCGGCGTCCCTTGTTTTCCTCGCCGCCTGCCAGCGCGAGGAGGCCGCCCCCGCTCCGCCGCCGGCCCCGGCCCCTGCCGTCAGCGCGCCGCCGGTCGTCGCCATCGGTCCCGCGCCGGTGCTGGATCGGACCGGGCTCTTGCAGGCCATGGATGTCGCGGCCTCGGCCTATGCCGCCGGCAAGGACCCGGGCGGGGCCACCCTGGCCGGTCGCCGCTTCGTCATCCGTCAGGCCTTCGGCTGCGCCGGGCCCGCGCCCGCGGGTCGGTCGACGGCTGGGGCGACGGGGGGCGACGGGCTGGCCGCCTGGTCGTGGGGCGACAAGGGCAAGAGCCTGAAACTGACCCTGGCGCCGGCCGATTGGACGGGTTCGCCGATGGTCGCGGGCGGCGCCGACAGCTGGGAAGCGGCCGAGGGGTTTTGGCTGCCTCGCCCTTGGTTGCGCGCCGACGGCTGTCCGGGCGTTCCGAGCGATCCGGCGGCGGACGGCGCGACGGCGGCCTCGCCCCAGACCTTTGGTCTGGCGGCCGTGTTCGAGGAAGACGGTTCGCGCCTCGGCCGCCGCAACGGCCGGGCCTATGAATTCACCGTCCGCGCCGAGGGCGACCAGGCCCCGGTCGCGCCGACGAACGGGTATCGACTGGTGCTGGAGGGGCGGATGACGGCCTTTGCGGACGGCCGCGCCATTCGTTGTCGCGCCGCCGGACCGGATCAGCGCCCGGTCTGTATCGGCGCGGTCCAACTGGACCGGGTCGCCTTCGAGGACGCCCAAGGCCAAGGGCTCAGCGAGTGGCGGCCGGGGTAAGGCCGGGGCTCGCCATTCGGCGGGGCCGGGTCAGGTCGAGGATGGATCCTCGGGGGCGGCGCTACGGACGGACATCATCGTGGCGAGGCGATCCGCTGCGGCGGTCATCGTCTCTCGATCCATGCGCGAAAGGCCGTCGAACCGGGTCGTGAAATTCTGGCCCAGCAGGCCCGGCGACGCCGCCAACGCCTGGCGGCCGGACTCGGTTAGGCGCGCGTGAACCACGCGTCGGTCGATGCTGGACCGATAGCGGACGACCATCTCCTTGGCCTCCAGCTTGTCGAGAACGGCCACCACGGTGGGCGCCGACATGGAGACGTCGCGTGAAATGGCGCTGGTGCTCACCTCGCCCATCGCGCGGATCGATTGAAGCACCAGAAGTTGCGGCAGGGTCAGGCCCGTCAGACGGGCGATCTCGCGCGACCGGACGTCGATCGCCTGGGCGATCCGCCGCACCGACCGGAGCAGGGACGTGGACAGGTCTTCGGCCGCGTCGGGAGAAATATCGCTCATCCGGTTGAACTCTTTCGTGTGCGAACTATTTGTACACGCTGCTTCCACAAATCAAGGAGGACCCATGTGCGGTCTTAGCGGCGAGATCAATTTCGACGGACGACCGGCCGACGCCGGCGCCGTTCAACGCATGACAGATGCGCTCTCGCCCCGTGGACCGGACGGGTCCGGCATAGTGATGCGTGGCCCGGTAGGCCTGGGGCATCGACGGCTGAAGATCATCGACCTGTCTGAGGCGGCGCAGCAGCCGATGGTGGACGCCGACCTGGGCGTGACCCTGGCTTTCAACGGCTGCATCTACAACTATCCCGAACTGCGCGAAGAGCTGCAGGGGATGGGGTTCCGTTTCTTCTCGCACGGCGACACCGAGGTCATCATCAAGGCCTGGAAGGCCTGGGGCGAGGCCTGCGTCGAGCGGTTCAAGGGCATGTTCGCCTTCGTCCTGCATGAACGCGACACCGGCCGCACCGTGATCGCCCGCGACCGTTTCGGCATCAAGCCGCTGTATCTGGCCGAGAGCGGCAAGCGCGTGCGCTTCGCCTCGACCTTGCCGGCTCTGCTGGCGGCGGGCGACGTGGACAAGACCATCGATCCGGTCGGCCTGCACCACTACATGACCTTCCACGCCGTCGTTCCGCCGCCGCACACCATACTGAAGGGCGTGAAGAAGTTTCCGCCGGCGACGATCCGGGTGATCGAGGCGGACGGGACGGCCAAGGACCGGCTGTACTGGCGGCCGGACATGACCCGCCATGCCGAGGACGCGGCCCTGACGGCCGAGGACTGGCGCGACCGGGTGCTGGACAGTCTGCGCGAGGCGGTGAAGCGCCGCATGGTCGCGGACGTGCCGGTCGGCGTGCTGCTGTCGGGCGGGGTCGACTCCAGCCTGATCGTCGGCCTGCTGGCGGAACTGGGCCAGAAGGATCTGATGACCTTCTCGGTCGGCTTCGAGGAAGCCAATGGCGAGAAGGGCGACGAGTTCGTCTATTCCGACCTGATCGCCAAACACTATGGGACCAAGCACCACCAGATCTTCGTGCCCCATGCCCGCCTGTTGGAGGCCCTGCCGGGCACCATCGGGGCCATGTCGGAGCCGATGGTCTCCTACGACAATGTCGGCTTCTACCTGTTGAGCCAGGAAGTCTCCAAACATATCAAGGTGGTGCAGTCGGGGCAGGGGGCAGACGAGGTGTTCGCCGGCTATCACTGGTACCCGCCGATGCTGGAGACGACCGACCCGGTCGAGACCTACGCCAAGGCCTTCTTCGACCGCAGCCATGCGACGCTGAAGACCCAGCTGAACGGCGCATACATGGCCGACACCGACGTCAGCCGCGCCCTGGTCGAGGCCCATTTCGCGCAAGGGCGGGCGGCGACGCCGGTGGACCAGGCCCTGCGTCTGGACAGCCAGGTGATGCTGGTCGACGACCCGGTGAAGCGGGTCGACAATATGACCATGGCCTGGGGTCTGGAGGCGCGGGTGCCCTTCCTCGACCACGAGCTGGTCGAGCTGGCCGGCCGGATCCCGCCCGAACACAAGCTGGCCCAGGGCGGCAAGGGGGTGCTGAAGGAGGCGGCGCGTCTGGTGATCCCGTCCGAGGTGATCGACCGCAAGAAGGGCTATTTCCCCGTCCCCGCGCTGAAATACATCCAGGGCCCCTATCTGGAGATGGTGCGCGAAGCCCTGACCAATTCGGCGGCGCGAGACCGGGGCCTGTTCGACAAGGCCTATCTGGACACCCTGTTCGCCAATCCGACCGAACATATCACGCCGCTGCGCGGGTCGGAGCTGTGGCAGGTCGCCGTGCTCGAGATGTGGATGCAACAGCATGGCGTCTGACGTCCGACCTGAACGGTCCAAGGCGCACCGGCTCAAGCGGCTGCGTCATGAGGGGCTGAAGCCGCCGGTGCGGACGGGGGAGGGGCCCAGCCCCAACGCCGTGCTGGACTGCGGCTGGGGCCGGCTGCTGTTCGCCCAGACCTTTGACACGGCCGAGCCGCTGGTCGACGCCCTGCGCGCCGAGGGGCCGGACCGCCGCGACATCGCCTTCTATGTCCGCAATCCGCATGTCTTGCTGGCCCAGGCGCCGCAGGAGCTGTTTCTGGATCCGTCGCACACCTATCGGCTGGACCTGGCCACCTATCGCGCCAGCCGTCGCCAGCCGAGGGGGTTCACCGTCCGGCGCCTGACGTCCGAGATGGACGCCCAGGCGGTCAACGACATCTACGCCAAGCGCAAGATGGTGCCGGTGCCGCCCGACTTCTTCTGGTCGCATCGCGACGACCGGACCCTGACCTATTTCGTCGCCGAGGATACGACCACCGGAGCGGTGATCGGCACGGTGACGGGGGTCAATCATGTCCGCGCCTTCGACGATCCCGAATGCGGTTCGTCCCTATGGTGTCTGGCGGTCGATCCCCAGGCGACCCAGCCAGGCGTCGGCGAGGCCCTGGTCCGGCGTCTGGCCGAGCATTTCAAGACCCAGGGCCTGGCCCACATGGACCTGTCGGTCATGCACGACAACGATCAGGCCATCGCCCTGTACGAGAAGTTGGGGTTTCGCCGCGTGTCCTTCTTCGGGGTCAAGCGCAAGAATCCGATCAACGAGGCCCTGTTCGTCGGTCCGACCGACGACCATGACCTGAACCCTTATGCCCGGATCATCGTCAACGAGGCGCGGCGGCGCGGCATCCATACCGAGATCATCGACGCCGAGGGCGGGCTGTTCCGCCTGAACTGGGGCGGCCGGTCGGTGCGGTGCCGCGAGAGCCTGTCGGAGCTGACCTCGGCCGTAGCGCTCAGCATCTGCGACGACAAGCGGATGACGCGGCGCATCGTCGAGGCGGCCGGGGTGCGCGTGCCCGAACGGATCGACCCCGGCGACCCGTCCGCCATCGACACCGCCCTGGCCAGGTTCGGCGCCCTGGTGGTCAAGCCCGCGCGGGGCGAGCAGGGCCAGGGCGTCGCCGTCGGCCTGACGACGATGAACGAGGTCCAGACGGCCCTGGTCCGCGCGCGTCGCATCTGTTCGGAGGTGCTGATCGAGGAACAGGTCCAGGGCGAGGACCTGCGTCTGGTGGTGATCGACTACAAGGTCGTGGCCTGCGCCCTGCGTCGCCCGCCGCGCGTCGTCGGCGACGGTCGCTCCACCCTGCGCGCTCTGATCGAGCACCAGAGCCGTCGCCGCGCCGCCGCCACAGGCGGGGAATCGACCATTCCCATCGACGGCGAGACCGAGCGGACGCTGGCCGAGGCCGGCTATCGGCTGGACGACGTCGCGCCGGAGGGGGCGGAGGTGCTGGTGCGCAAGGCGGCCAATCTGCACCTGGGCGGCACCATCCACGACGTGACGGAGGAGGTGCACCCGACCCTGATCCGCGCCGCCGTCGCCGCCGCTCGCGCCATCGACATCCCGGTCACCGGCGTCGACCTGATGGTGAAGTCGCCGCGCGAGGCCGACTACGCCTTCATCGAGGCCAACGAACGCCCCGGCCTGGCCAATCACGAACCCCAGCCGACGGCCGAGCGTTTCATCGATCTGCTGTTCCCCCTGTCAGCCCCGACCTCGGCGCGCGCCGTGGTCCGGGCCGACGTCTGAAGGAGGCCCCTTGGCCCGTCCTGCGATAGACCTAGACTACCTCAAGTCCCGCCTCGCCGACCTGCTGAACACGCCCAGCCCCACCGGCTATACGGACGAGGCGGTGTGGCAGTTGTGCCGCGAGCTGGAGCGGCTCGGGCTCGACTATGAGCTGACCCGGCGCGGCGCCATCCGGGCCCGGCTGCCGGGCCGGACCGCCAAGCCCGCCCGCGCCATCGTCGCCCACGTCGACACCCTGGGCGCCCAGGTCAAACAGGTGAAGGACAATGGCCGGCTGGAGCTGGTGGCCATCGGTCACTGGTCGTCCCGCTTCGCCGAGGGCGCGCGGGCCACGATCTTCTCCGAAGGCGGCGCCTGGCGGGGGACCATCCTGCCGCTGAAGGCCTCGGGTCACACGTTCAACGAGGAGGTGGACACCCAGCCGGTCAGCTGGCGCCAGATCGAGCTGCGCATCGACGCCGTGACCCATGGTCGGGACGACACCCTGGCGCTTGGCGTGGACGTCGGCGACATCGTCGCCATCGACCCCCAGCCCGAGTTCATGGACACCGGCTTCATCGTCTCGCGCCATCTGGACGACAAGGCGGGGGTCGCCACCCTGCTGGCCGCGCTGGAATGCATGATCCGGGAAGAGCGCACCCCGACCGTCGACACCTGGTGGCTATTCACCATCGCGGAGGAGGTGGGGCTGGGCGCTTCGTCCGTGCTGATCCCGGACGTGGCGGCCATGGTCACGGTCGATAACGGCACGACCGCGCCGGGCCAGAACTCGTCCGAGTTCGGCGTCACCATCGCCATGGCCGACCAGACGGGCCCGTTCGACTGGCACCTGTCGCGCAAACTGGTTCAGCTGGCGCGCGAGCATGACATCCCGCACCAGAAGGACGTCTTTCGATATTACCGCTCGGACTCGGCCTCTGCACTGGAGTCCGGCGCGGACATCCGGACGGCCCTGGTCACCTTCGGCGTGGACGCCAGCCACGGTTATGAACGCATCCACGAAAGCGCGTTGACGGACCTGGCGCGCCTTCTGGTCGCCTATGCCGAAAGCGACGTCGAGATCGGCCGCGACGCCAAACCACTGAGCGGCGTCAAAGGCTTCACTCACCAGCCGATGGATGAAGACCACGACTAGTCTAACCGCCGTCGCCCTCAGGGGCGCTCTTGGCCCTCCGAGACCTTGGGAGAGGGAGATACATCTCCACGTCCTCGCAGGAACAGGATTGCGGCGCCTCCGACCAATATGAGGCCGGCCAGGCTGGTGGCGTAGGCGGCGCCCACGAAAAAGGGCAGCCAAGGCAGATCGACAGCGCCGAAATTCTTGAACAGCAGCAGCGCCACGCTGCCCAGATAGCCGGTGGAGTCGGCCACATAGATCAGGAAACCGGCGGTCGCGACCGTGCCCGAATAGGCGATCATCCGGTCGAACAGCATGGCGTTGAAGGGGGTGTAGGCGAGGTACAGGCCCGCGCCGCCGGCGATCATCCAGACGATCGGCGACAGCAGGCCCTGCTGAAAGGCGAGAGTCGAGGCGCCCAGGATGGCGAACCCGGCCAGAATGACGCCGTGCATGAACAGCAGGGCCCGGCCGTTGTTCTTCACCGCGATCAACACGCCCATCGCCACCAGCGACAGGGCCGCCACCGGCCCTTCGCTGGCGGTGAAGACCGAGGCGGCGTCGCCGTAGCCCAGCGCCTGCCAGATTTCGGCGGCGAAGTTGTCGCGCAGGTCGCGGAAGGCCGTCAGCATCACATAGGCGGCGACCAGCAGAAGCAGCACCGGCCAGTGCGCGGCCAGGAAGGCGGCGCGCTCTCTGGCCATCATCGGCCGACGCGCCACGCGCTCGGCTTCGTCAGCGGGACTGGGCGCGGGCAGGGTGGCGAGGGCCAGCACCGAAACGGCCAGCAGAGGCATGAAGACCACCCCGACGGCCGCCGGCATCCAGAACTCGCTGACCTGCCAGTTCTCCATCAAGGCCTTGCCGACCGATTTCACGACGCCGGAAGACAGAATGAAGCTGGCGCACAGGATCGCCCCCAGCACCTCGCTGGTGCGTCGCCCCTCCATGAAACCGAACACGAGGCCCCAGATCAGACCGAGCGGCAGACCGTTGAGGAACAGGGCCGCGACATTCCATGGCGCTGGCACGACCGCGAACAGGACCAAAGCGATCCAGGAGACGCCGATCAGCAGGATGATCGCGGCCGCTCGGCGTTCGGGCCGCATCTCCGCGATCACCTTGATCCCGATCAGCTTGGACAGGGCGTAGCCGGCCACCTGCGCGATCACGAGGGCGATCTTGTAGTCCAGGGCGAAATCCCAACCGGCCACGACATCGAAGGTCGCGGCGGTGAAGGGTTTGCGGAAGGCGTACATGGAGAAATAGGCGCAGAATCCCGCCAGGCCCGCGAACGCCACAAAGACAACGGGGTTGGCCTTCGCCAGCCAGAGCCGCATCCGGTTCATCGTTTGACATCATCCTGTTGCACCCACGTGGTCTAGACCACTGCTGCGACGCTTGAATGACGAGGATGATGGGATGATGGGACGGTACGACGTCGCTGTGGTGGGGGCGGGAATCGTCGGCCTGGCCTGCGCCCTGGCCGCTGCACGGCGCGGCCTTTCGGTGGTGGTGTTCGACCGTGACGCCCAGGCGAACGGCGCCTCGATCCGGAACTTCGGGTTCGTCACCGTCACCGGCCAGCCGCGCGGCCGGGTGTGGCGCCGCGCCCATCGCAGCCGCGCCGTCTGGGGCGAGGTCGCGGGCGAGGCGGGCGTGCCGATCCTGCAACACGGCCTCTGGCTGCCCGTGCGCAGGCCCGAGGCCGCAGCCGTGCTGGAAGCCTTCATGGCCACCGAGATGGGTGAAGGCTGTCGGCTGATGACGCCGGACGAGGCGCGGGCCCGATCGCCGGAGACGACCGGACCTGACACGGTCGCCGCCCTCTGGAGTCCCCATGAATTGCGTGTCGACTCCCGCACGGCCATCCCGCGACTGGCGGCGTGGCTGGAGGGGCGTTTCGGGGTCGAGTTTCTGCGTCAGACCGTCGTCCAGGCGGTCGAGCCGCCGCGCGTCGTCACGGGGCGGGGCGTCGTGGAGGCCGCGCGGGTGGTGGTCTGTCCCGGAGACGATCTGGTCAGCCTGTTCCCTGATTGCCTGGCTGACGCCGGCCTGGCGCGCTGCAAGTTGCAGATGATGCGGCTGGCGTCGCCCGGCTTTGACTTGCCGGCGCCGGTCATGTCCGACCTCGGTCTGGTTCGCTACGGCGGCTACGCCGACTTGCCGGAGGCCGCCGCCCTGCGCGCGCGGCTGGAGGCGGAGCAGGGCCGGGCCCTGGCCGAGGGGGTCCACCTGATCGCGGTGCAGGACGCCGACGGCGCCCTGGTCGTGGGCGACAGCCATCACGACGCCGCCACGCCCGATCCGTTCGCCGACGAGGCGGTCGATCAACTGATCCTGGATGAATGGCGCGCCGCCACCGGCCGGCCCGCGCCGCCCGTCCTGCAACGCTGGACGGGGACCTATGCCCGTGGTCCGCACGCCGACCTGGTCGCCGCGCCGCACCCCTGCGTTCGCCTCGCCCTCATCACCGCCGGCAACGGCGCCTCCACCGCCTTCGCCTTTGGCGAAGAGGTGATCGCAGACCTGTTTCAGGAGACGTTCGAACCATGACCTCCATCCGCGACAGCTTCGACATGGTCGTTTTCGACTGGGCCGGCACCATGGTCGATTTCGGCAGCCGCGCCCCGGTGCTGGCCCTGATGGAGGCCTTCGCCGTCCTCGGCGCGCCCGTCAGTGAAGAGGAGGCCCGCCGCGACATGGGCCGGGCCAAGGCCGACCACGTCCGCGCCCTGTTCGAACAGCCCCGGATCAACCAGGCCTGGCAGGCGGTCCACGCCGCGGCGCCGGACCAGCAGGCTGTCGATCAGGTCATGGCCGAACTCCAGGCCCCGATGATCCGTCTGGCCGAGGAGACGGCGGATCTGATCCCCGGCGCCGCGGACGCCGTGGCGCATCTGCGCAGCCTGGGTCTGAAGATCGCCTCCTGCACCGGCTACACCCGCGAGATGATGCAGGCGATCCTGCCGCGCGCCGCCGCTCAGGGGTACGCACCCGACCTGGTGGTCTGCGCCCACGAGACGCCGGAGGGGCGACCCTCGCCGCTGATGATCTACAAGGCCTGCGCCGATCTGGGCGTCTGGCCCCTGTCGCGCGTGGTCAAGGTGGACGATGCGGAGGTGGGCGTCGCCGAGGGGCGCAATGCCGGCTGTTTCACCATCGGCGTGGCCGCCTCAGGCAATATGGTCGGTCTGACCGCCCAGGCCCTGGCCGATCTGGACGGCGATGAACGCGTCGTTCTGTTGAAGGCCGCCGCCGACCGGCTGCATGACGCCGGGGCCGATCTGGTCATCGACACGGTGGCCGATCTGATCCCCGCCCTGGAGGCCGAGGCGACCCGGCGCGCCGGCCTTTCCTAACGCACCCGGATATCGACGCTGATCTTCAGGGCGTCGTGGCGCCAGTATTCGCGGTCGAACTCGACCACGCGACCCTGGGCGTCATAACTGGTGCGGACCACATTCAGCCCCGGCAGTCCCGACTTGACCTGAAGCGCCTCGGCCTCGCCGCGGGTCAGGGCGCACGGCTGCATGTCCACCCGGTTGCGGGCCACGGCGATATTATAGGCGGACTTCAGGACGCTGGTCAGCGAACCGTCCAGCGGGTGGCTGAGCAGGTCCGGGGCCAGGGCCGCGTCGACGACGATGGTCTCCACCAGTACGGCGCGGCCATCGACTGAACGCCGTCTGCGAATGCGATACATCGGCGCGCCGACCGGGCGGCCGAAGATGGGGGCCAGGGCGGGGGTGCAGGCGATTTCCGTCTTGCTGAGGGTCTCGGTCTCCGGGCGGCGGCCCTGGGCCTCGACATAGGACATGAAGCCTTCCCATCGGGTCGGATCATAGACCACCGGCGGGGGCGAGACGTACCAGCCGCTGCGGTCCTTGCGATAGATGATCCCTTCGGCCTCCAGCTGGAACAGGGCCTCCCGGATCGTGCCGCGCGCCACCCCGCCGCCCACTTGCAACTGACGTTCGGAGGGCAGGCGTTCGCCGGGCTTCAACTCTCCTCCCGCGATCCGTGTGGCGATGGCGTCGCGCACCCCGAGATAGTGAAGGCTGTCCGGCTGAGTCATGGGATCGCTCGATCGACGGTCGATTCCCGCCCCACCGGAGGATGAGAAGTCGTGTCTGTGGGGTCAAGTGAACCGGATCAGCCCCCTGACGGTTCAGACATTCGCCGCTCAAGCTTCACGAAAACTTCGCCGAAGATCTCCCTTCATCTGGTCTATACCAAAATTGAAGAGGGGGATTTGATCCATGTCAAATGATCGGCGGTCTTTCCTGCGGGGCGCTCTGGGCGGCGTGGCGGCTGGAGCGGCGTTGAACATGTTGCCGGCGACGGTGCGCAAGGCGATGGCCATTCCCGCCAACAACGCCACGGGCACGATCATGGATGTCGAGCATGTGGTCATCTTCATGCAGGAGAACCGCGCCTTCGATCACTATCTCGGCGCCCTGAACGGGGTGCGGGGCTTCGGCGATCCCCGGCCGCAGCGCCTGCCGGGCGGAGCCTCTGTCTGGCGTCAGCCCAGCGCCGAGCATCCGGACGGATTCGTCGCCCCCTTCCACGGCGATTCCCGCACCACCAACGCCTATACGGTCGATGGCGCGGATCAGGGCCATACGGCGGCGATCACCATCGTCAACGGCGGCCGCTATGACCAGTGGGGCCATTCGCGCGAGCTGCACAAGCGGATGGCCTATTACAAGGCCTCCGACCTGCCCTTCTACTACGCCCTGGCCGGCGCCTTCACCGTCTGCGACGCCTACCACTGCTCGACCCTGACCCAGACCTATCCGAACCGCCTGCACCTCTGGACCGGCTGCAACGGCGGCGGAAAGGTCGGCGGCGATCCCGAGATGAGCAACTACGGCGAGGACGAGACGCCCAGCGCCGACATGGCCGAGGACAGGCCGATGGCCCGCGGTCCGCACGACTGGACCACCTACGCCGAACGGCTCCAGGCGGCGGGCGTCAGTTGGAAGGTCTATCAGGAATACGACAATTTCGGCGACAACATCCTGTCGGTTTTCAAGCCGTTCCGGCCCTGCCCGAAGGATTCGCCCCTGTATCAGCGCGGTCGCGCCTGGGTGTCGGAAGACAAGACCGGCGCGGATCGCACCCGCTCGGACGGCCAACAGCTGGTGGAGGCCTTCCGCGCGGACATCGCCGGCGGGCGGTTGCCCCAGGTGTCGTGGATCGTCACGGCGGCGGATCTGTCCGAACATCCATCGGCCGAGCCGTCCAAGGGCGAGCATGTCTGCGCCAAGTTGATCGAGGCCCTGGTCGATCATCCCGAGGTGTTTTCCAAGACGGTCTTCATCGTCAACTACGACGAGGCCGGCGGCTTCTACGACCATGTCCAGCCGCCCATGCCGCCGCTGACGCCCGACCAGGGGTACAGCACCGTGTCCGTCGCCGGCGAGGCCAAGGACTATGGGCAGGATGCGGAACGGCCCCACCACGGCGCCCATCCGCTGGGCCTCGGCATCCGGGTGCCGGCCATCGTGGTTTCGCCCTGGAGCCGCGGCGGCTTTGTCTGTTCGGAGGTGTTCGATCACACCTCCACGCTTCAGTTCCTGGAAAAACGCTTCGGCGTCAGGGAAGAGAACATCAGCGACTGGCGTCGGACCGTCTGCGGCGACTTGACCTCGGCCTTCGACTTCGCGCGTCCGAACCAGGACTGGTCGGCCCTGTCCCTGCCGGCCACGGCTGATTACATGCAGCGCGTCGCCCGTTCCAAGGCCGCGCCCAGTCTGCGGATTCCGGAGCGCCAGACGCCGGCCTTCCAGGACGGACCCCAGCGCGGCGCACGTCCCTTGCCCTATGACCTGGCCGCTGCGGCCCGCGTCGCGGATGGGGCGGTCCTGATCGATCTGGTCAACAGCGGGCGGACGGGCGCGGTCTTCCAGGTGTTCGACAATACCGACCGCGCGGGACCGTGGCGCTTCACCCTGGGATCCGGGGAGACCTATGCGGCCGGACATTGGAACGACGGCCGGCCCGGCGTCTATGATCTGACGGTTCACGGTCCCAACGGCTTCTATCGTCGGTTCGCCGGCGACGCCACGCGGCCCCAACCCCAGGTGACGATCTCCACCGACGCCAAGGGTCTTCTCACCGTCGAGTTGGCCGGTGCGCAGGAGGGGACGGCGCAGGCGGTGCTGGACATGGACGCTGCCTACCCCCTGTCCGAAGGGGAGGCGCGCCGCCGCTTGACCCTTCATCCCGGAACGGCGGCGCATTCGGTCTGGGATCTGCGCGGCAGCGACCATTGGTACGATCTGACCGTGACCTTGGCGGACGATCCGACCTTCATCCAGCGCCTGGCCGGTCATGTGGAGACCGGTCGTCCCAGCCGCACCGACCCGGCCATCGGACGCATGCGCCTGTGACCGACGCCACGCCCGCCCACCCGATTTCGACCCAGCTTACAGACGGACTTTCGATGACTTCTCCCGTGGATGCCGACGCCTTCTTCACCGAACTGTCGGACCTGTTCAGCCGACTGGGCGCGCTGCATTACGGCGAAGACGTCAGCCAACTGGAGCATGCGCTGCAGACCGCGCATCACGCGCGCGTCGATGGGGCGCCGCCGGCCCTGGTGGCGGCGGCCCTGCTGCACGACGTCGGCCATATGATGCAGAAGGCGGGCGAGGACGCCGCCGACCGCGGCATCGACACCCGCCACGAACATATCAGCGCCGGCTACCTGTCGCGCGCCTTTGGCCCGGAGGTGACCGAGCCGGTCCGGCTGCACGTCGCGGCCAAACGCTGTCTGGCCGCCACCGCGCCCGGCTATGTGGATCGGCTCAGCGCGGCCTCGCTTCAGAGCCTGGCCTTGCAGGGCGGGCCGATGAGCCCGGCCGAGGTGGACGAATTCATGGCCCTGCCGGCGGCCGAGGCCGCGCTGCGGCTGCGGCGCTACGACGAACTGGGCAAGGCCCAGGGCGTCGAGGTCGACGGCTTCGAGGCCTATCGCGAGCTTCTCTGCGACCTGATCAACCGCAGGGCGGAAGCCTAGTTTTCATTTCAACTATGGGGGTTGTTGAATGAGTAAGCGTTTCCATCGTCGCCGGTCCGGATAGCCGGGCCAGCGAGAGAATGACCGACGTCGCCTGAAGCGGCGTCGCTACAGCCGAACCGATCGGCCGGGGGGGCCAACAGGGTGATCGACACCGACAGGGCGCGCACGCGCGTCGCTGATCGCTGACGGCTGCCTTGCGCCGACCCTGATCGGTCGAACCGAAATCACATCAGGATCAATGGAGACAGTCATGTCGCGTCATGTCATCGCCCGTGCGCGGGCCGTTCATCGTCAAATCTTCGCCGGCGCCGATCTGCGCACGGTCCTTCTGGCGGGTTCCGCCGTTCTGGCGGCCTCGTCCGCCCACGCTCAGACAGTTCAGGCCCCGGCAGCGGCCGAGGTGGACGAGGTCGTCGTCACGGGGCAGCGCCTCAGCACCGCCAACGCCATCGAGGCCCAACGCCGGTCGGGCGTGGTCTCGAGCGTGATCTCGTCTGACGACCTGGGCAAACTGCCCGACGCCAACGTCGCCGACGCCCTGGCGCGCGCGCCCGGCATCAATGTGGTGGTGAACCAGGAAACGGGCGAGGGCGAATATGTCTCGGTCCGGGGGCTGGCTGGCACCTTCAACGCCTATTCGATCAACGGCGTTCGCGTCGCCCTGACCGACCCCGACAGCCGCAAGATGTCGATGACGGTCCTGCCGCCCAACGGTCTGAAGAGCATCACCGTCTCCAAGACCCTGACGCCGGACATGGACGGGGACGCCATCGGCGGCTCGGTCAACTTCCAGACCCCGACGGCCTTCGACTTCACCAAGCCGGTTGCGCGCGCCTTCCTCAGCTACGGCGTCAATGACCGCGCCCAGGAACAGGGCGAGGAAGACGGTTCGGGCCAGGTCCAACTGGACTTCGCCAGCCGCCTGTCCTCGGACAGCCGTTTCGGCGCCTTCGTCTCGTTCAACTATGGCAAGAGCAACAGCCTGAACGAAGAAACCGAAAACGACGGCGAGTGGGAGCCCTACCGCTGGCGCAAGGACAGCGAAGAGGCGATCGACGAACGCTCGATGTATCTGCCGGGGATCGACCTCGACTACCGCCGTATCGAACAGGAGCGTTTCGGCGGAAACTTCTCGCTGGATTATCAAGGTCAGGCGAACGACTTCTATCTGCGCGGCCAGTACAGCCGTCTGGAACGGACGGGCACCAACGACTACACCGACTTCCGCAGCCGCAAGACCAAGCGCCTTCAGCAAGTCGATGTTGAAAACTCAAGCCTGATCCAGCCCGACAACGCCGTCGTCGGTTTCGGCGCCAAGGGCCGTATCTACAGCTACACCGTCGCGCAGATGAAAGACTTCGACGCCGACGGCGTGATCACGGACGCCGACCGCCAGAGCAGCTCGTCCTATTGGTCGCTGTTCGGTCGTTCCGGCGTGTGGAAGCCTGAGACCTTCCAGTTCGCGCGGACCTTCCAGACCCTGGACCAGGTCTCAACCCTGGGCACGATCAACCTGGGCGGCCAGAGCCGTCTGAACCGCCTGACCCTTGATTACGACCTCAGCTACAGCGCGGGTGAGAAGGGCGGACCGGACAGCTTCTCGATCGGCTACAACTGCGACGCCTGTTCGGCGCCGTTCAATCAGACGGGTCTGCTGTGGTCGTCCTACGACCCCCGCTTCCCCATGCCGCAATTGCCGGCCTTCGCCCAGAACGCGCAGAACGATCCCAATCTGCTGCCCTATGACGGGGGCGGGCGCAGCCGCGACAAACAGACCGACGCGCGCACGGCGTTCAAGTTCGACGCTGTCTATGAGATGGAAGGCCTCGTCCGTCACCTGAAGGCGGGCGTGAAGGTTCTGCGGTCCGAGCGCGAATACGACGCCACCCCGATCTGGGGCGGTTCATTCGACAACACGCCGCTGGAGGGCAAGAGCCTGGGTCAGTCGGGTCTGATCGACCGCGAGGTCGGCTCCGTTCTGAACGGCCGCTACTACTATGGCGCCATCCTGAACCGCGATCGGGTGACGGCCGCCATCGAGGCCGCCCAGAAGGCCAATCCGGTCACCTATTCCTACGCTGATCTGAGCTCCAGCGATAAGCGCGGCGAAGAGACCATCTACGCCGGTTACGGCCTGGCCAGCTTCCAGTTCAACGATCTGGACGTGGTCGCCGGGGTGCGGGTCGAGCACACCGAGGTCAGCAACACCAACTGGATCGAGGACGAGGCCCAGACCGGCTTCGGCGACACCAACAGCAACTACACGAACGTCCTGCCCAGCGTGACGGCGGTCTATCGTCCGTCGGACAACTTCGTCTATCGCGGCGCGATCTGGACCAGCTTCTCCCGGCCCGAGTTCAGCAACATCTCGCGGGGCGTCAGCGTCGGGCGGGCAAAGCCGAGGCCGGGCCAGACCCTGGGCGACATCGTCTCGATCAGCCGCGGCAATCCTGATCTGAAACCGGCCGAGGCCCTGAACCTGGACGTCTCGGCCGAATATTATCCGGATCGGTCCAGCCTGGTCTCCATCGGCGTCTTCCACAAGAAGATCGACCACTTCATCTTCACCAACGGCAGCGCGGTCGACGCCGACACCCAGGAGGGCGTGATCACCATCAGCCAACCCAAGAACGGTGAGACGGCCAGGATCACGGGCGTCGAACTGAACCTGATCAAGTCGTTCGAGGGCATGGGCGCGCCGTTCGACGGCTTCGGCGTCGAGGCCAACCTGACCCGTCAGGTCAGCGAGGCGGAGACCGGCCTAGACTATCGCAAGGGACGGTCGATCTCGTTCATCCAGGCGCCGGACCTGATCTACAACGCCTCTCTGACCTATCAGAAATACGGCTTCGAAGCCCGCCTGTCGTATCAGTACCAGGGCGCCTATATCGAAGACCTGCGCGACAACGCCGTCGATAAATGGGTCCAGCCGAACAAGAGCCTGGACTTCCACTCGCGCTACAACTTCCGCCCTGGTCTGACGATGGACTTCGACGTCCAGAACATCCTGGACGGCCATCGCTACTACACCACCAAGGGCGAGAGCCCCTCGTACCAGAAGGACTATATGGAGCCCGGTCGGAACTTCCTGGTCCGCCTGGCCTACTCATACTGATCTGAAGAAGAAGCGCCGGCCCGCCCCCGATCTTGCGATCGGGGGCGGGCTAGGCGTCCGGCGACCGAGCCTTAGTCCGGCGAAGCGCCGAAATCCTGACCCAGCGCGCGTCGGGTCAGTCCGCGACCAGGATGTCGGTGCGGCTTTCCCGCGCGGCGGTTGCGATGTCGGGAGAGGGCGTGCGGTCGGTGACGATCAGATCGACCTGCGACCATTCCGCCGCAATGATCCGGCCGGGGGCTTCGAACTTGGAGGCATCGGCCAGGCAGATCGTCTTGCGGGCGTTCGGCAGGACCGCCCTGGCATATTCGGCCTCTTCCGGCTCGTGGTCCAGAAAACCCCGCGCGGCGTCTATGGCGACAATGGAGAAGACGGCGAGATCGGGCACGAACCGGTTAGCGTAGGCCGCCGCCTCGGCGCCAAAGGCCGCGCGATAGGTCGTATTGACGGCGCCGCCCGCCAGGAACAGTCGTGCATCCGACGTCGCTGACAATTCGCCGGCGGTTTCCAGACTGTTGGTGATCACGGTTAGGTTTGTCACCGACGCGATCTCGCGCGCCATCCAGAAGGCCGTCGTGCTGGAATCCAGCAACAGGGTCATGCCGGGCTCGATCAAGTCCGCCGCGCAGGCGGCGATCCGCTTCTTGGCCTCCGCATTGACATTGAGCCGCTGACGCCAGGGCGCCTCGGCCCGCCGGTCGCGCAGGCGGACGCCGCCATGCACCTTTCGCACCGCCCCGTCCTGCTCCAGGCGCCGAATGTCGCGACGCACGGTTTCTTCCGAGACGGCGAAGGCCGCCGCGAGGTCGGCGATCGTGCACGATCCCTGATCCGACAGGGCTGAAAGAATGGCGTCGAGCCTGGCCGTCTGGTTCAAGGCGTCCCCCTGCAATGCATACTATGTGGCATGTGACGCCCTTCGCCGTCAAAAACCACATAAAAACACAAAATGCCACAATAGTTCACATCCGTGTCACAGGGATGGCGTAGATCATCCACTGAGACGGCTTGGCGCCGTCCAAGATCAGGGGATGTCATCATGGTTCTTTCAAACACGCGCTTCGGCGCGCGCGCCCTGCTGTGCGGCGTCGCGCTCGCCGCGGTTCTGCCCGCCGCCGCCTTGGCCCAGAACGCCCAGGGCCAGACCACGCAGGGCCAGACGTCGGGCGAGCCCGCCAATCTTGCCGAAATCATCGTCACGGGCTCACGCAACGCCACGCGTCGCGCCGAGGCGGAGCAACGTCAGGCCGACATCGTGTCCGAGGTGATCTCCGCCGATGAACTGCTGACCATTCCCTCCACCAGCGTGGCGGCCGCGCTGAAGCGGCTTCCGGGCGTCAGCACCGTCAACGACCGCGGCACGGGCGACGCGCGCTACGTCAGCATTCGCGGTCTGGACAGCGCCCTGAACGTCTACACGCTGAACGGGGTGCGCCTGGCGACCTCGGGCCGCGACAACCGCGCCGTGGCCCTGGATCTGCTGCCGCCGGACGGCCTGGACACCGTGCGCGTGGTCAAGAGCGTGACGCCGGATCTCGACGGCGACGCGGTCGGCGGCACCATCGACTTCCGCCTGCCCAGCCCCTTCGATTTCGACGAAAACCTCGCAAGCCTGTCGGTGCGCGCCAGCCGGGAAAACATCGCCGACAAGACGGCGACCGACCTGACCGGCGCCTTCTCGACCTTCCTGAACGAGGCCAAGACCCTGGGTCTCTATGGCGTCGTCTTCCACACCGAGCGGACCATCACCGGCGAGCGCAACGAGAACATCAGCTACAACACCAGCTGGCGTCCGGACGGCGTCCTGCCGGCCGACAATATCGTCTTGCCGGAGAGCACCGAGCTGCGGCTGGTCTCCCACGGCCTGGACCGGTTCGTGAACGACATTGATCGCACCGGCGGCAACTTCACTCTGGAATACCGCCCCTCGGCCGACGACGCCCTGCATCTGCGCAGCCTCTATTCGCAGTGGAAGAATGATCAGCTGCATGACTATATCGACGTCAAGACCAGCCTGAATGCCGCCGGCGCGATCGACGGCTTCTCGTCCCTGATGGGCGCCGAGGTGAAGCAGGAAGACAACCGGCTGGCCATGGTCGACTTCGGCGGCCGCCACGTCCGCAGCGCCTTCGAGCTGGACTACGATATCGCCTATACCTACGGCCGGACCGAGACGCCGAACCAATGGTATATTGAGTATGTGACGGACAGCAGCCTGCCGATCTTCGACACGCCGATCAGCTTCGACGCCTCGGACAGCAAACACCCGACCTGGGTGTTGAGCGAGGCCCAGTCGACGGCCATGCTGAACCCCGACAATCTGAAGTTCGACTATGCCGAACTGTATCGCCGGATTTCAGAAGATTCCCAGGCCTTCGCCTCGACCAACCTGACCTGGTCGCCCGAGGGCCAGGGTCTGATCAAGACGGTCAAGGGCGGGTTCCGGTTCCGCCGGTCCCAGCGTGACTATGACCAGCAGCAGGATGTCGACAGCGGCACGCGGGACATTCCGGGACTGGCCGGCGGCTCGCCCCTTTCGAGCCATACCGACCTGATCGCGGGCTCGATCGATCATTTCGACGACGACCACTATCGCGACCGGACCCGCTTCGGCACGATCATGGAAATGAACCGGGTTCTGGCCCTGCTTCAGGCTGCGCCCCGTGTGACCGACGCGGAATATCCCTGGAACCTGAACGACTCCACAGGCCACGAGACCAGCTACAGCGGTTACGCCATGGCGGTGCTGGAGCGGGGCGCCTGGTCGGCCACCGCAGGCGCGCGCCTGGAGCGGACGGACGTCCACAATGAGGCGCTGGTCACGACCGAGGACGCCGTCACCGGCGTCGTCACACGCGAGTTCGGCGGCGAGACCGGCACCACCGAGGCCACCTACACCGAGTTTCTGCCCAGCCTGCACGTGGATTGGCGCCCGAACGCCGACTGGACCGTCCGCGCCGCCGTCTGGACCTCGTTCGCCCGTCCGAACTTCACCGACATCTCCAAGGGGATCAACGTCGAATCCAACGGGCCGCGGATCGTCTCGATTTCAAAGGGCAATCCCGATCTGAAGCCGGCCGAGGCGCTGAACTTCGACCTGGGCGTTCAATACTCCGGCGACCAGGGCTTCTTCTCGGCGGGCCTGTTCCGCAAGGAGATCGACAACTTCATCTATCAGTCGGCCGGATCTCAGGTCATCGTCGGCGAAGACGGCGTGCCGATCACGACCTCGGCCAACGGCAAGGACGCCAGCATCTGGGGTCTGGAACTGGCCGGTCGTCGCGACCTGATCGCCGGCTTCTCGGCCTGGGCCAACTATACCTATCAGCCCAGCAAGGCGGATCCGGGCATCGCCTGGCGCGACGGCGTCGAAGTCGGCCTGCCCAATGCGCCGGAGGTGCTGGGCAATATCGGCATCGGTTACAAGCGCGACCGGTTCGACGCCGACCTGGGCTACAGCTACCGGGGCCGCTACATTGCGACCCTGCGCGCCAACGCCCTGGACGAATATATCCAGCCCCAGGCGACGCTCGACTTCGGCGCGCGTCTGCAACTGACCGACCAACTGGTGCTCAGCCTCTATGGTGAGAACCTGACGGGCGAGGCCGGCTACTGGGCTACGCGCGGCAAGTCGGAACGCTACACCATCGGCTATCAGACCGCGCCGCGCATGCTGGGTCTGGGCCTGACCTGGCGTCACTGAGGCGGCTCGCCTCACCGTCGTAAGCCTGTCGCCCGCGCCGGTCATAAGATCGGCGCGGGCCCCTCTTTCGGAAACACACCATGTCTGTCGATCGGCGATCCCTTCTGGCGGGCGGCCTGGGCGCGGCCCTGGCGGCGGGCCTTCCGGCGTCTCTGGCGCGGGCCCTGTCCATTCCGGCCGATGTCCGCAAGGGCACGATCGAGGATGTGGAGCATGTGGTCATCCTGATGCAGGAGAACCGCAGCTTCGATCACTATTTCGGCGCCATGGCGGGGGTGCGGGGCTTCGGCGACGCCCATCCCATTCCTGTCGCGGCCGGCTCCGACGGCGCGCCGCGCGACGTCTGGACCCAGACCGACCGCACGGTCCAGCCACCTGCGGACATCGGCCCCTTCCATCTGTCGACGGCGGCGAATTTCGACCTGATGCGGATGGAGGGCACGCCCCACCATTGGCCCGACGCCCAGGCGGCCTGGGATCAGGGGCGGATGGCGCATTGGCCCGAGGCCAAGACCCAGCGCGCCCTGGGCTATTACAGGCGCGAGGACATTCCGTTCCAATACGCCATGGCCGAGGCCTTCACCCTCTGCGACGCCTATCACTGCTCGGTCCAGACCGGCACCAACACCAACCGGCTGTTCCTGTTCAGCGGGACCAACGACCCCCACGGCCTCGCCGGCGGGCCGGTGGTCGACAATGTCGACGACGACCTGAACAAGCCTGACGACGACCAGCCGCGCTATAACTGGACCACCTACGCCGAGCGGCTGCAGGCGGCGGGGATCGACTGGCGCCACTACCAGAATCTGGCCGACAATTTCGGCGACAACCCCGTCCAGAACTTCATGGCCTACCGGCGGGCCTGGCGCGACGAGCCCGGCTCGGATCCGGCGCTGAAGGACCGCGCCCTGTCGACGCGCGATCTGGACCAGCTGAAGGCTGACGTGTTGGGCGGCCGTCTGCCGCAGGTGTCATGGATCATCGGCACGGCGGAGGGGTCAGAACACCCCGGTCCGTCCAGCCCGGCCCAGGGCGCGGACTATATGGCGCGGGTGATCGACGCCCTGACCGCCGACCCCGCCGTCTGGGCTCGGACCGTGCTGTTCATCAATTTCGACGAGAACGACGGCTTCTTCGATCATGTGCCGCCGCCCGCCCCGCCTTCGCCGGATCCGCAGGCGCCCGGCGGCTTCGCCGGCGCCTCGACCGTCTCGACGGCCGGCGAATACCATCGTCTGCCCGCGCCCGGCGCTGACGGCGATACGGCGGAGTTCCGGGGCCGGCCCTACGGTCTTGGGCCGCGCGTGCCCATGTATGTCCTGTCCCCCTGGTCGCGGGGCGGTTGGGTCCATTCGGAAGTCGCGGACCACACCTCCGTCATCCGCTTTTTGGAGCGCCGGTTCGGCGTGATGGAGCCCAATATCTCGGCCTGGCGACGCGCGGTGTGCAGCGACCTGACCACCGCCTTCGATTTCGCGACGCCCAACGACACCGATTTCACCCGGCTGTTGCCGGACACGACGGACGCCCGGTTGCGGGCCGCGGCCATTCCGCATCAGCCGACGCCCGTCCTGCCCGCCGATCACAGTCGACCGCCTCAGGAGCCCGGCGAAAGGCCGGCCCGTCCGACCCGATATCGGCTCCAGGCGACCTGCGACGTGAATGCGGACAGGAGCGAGGCCACGCTGACCTTCTCGGTTCAGGGCGAGTTGGCCGCTGTCTTCCATGTCTACGACCGGCTGCACCTGGACCGAATTCCTCGTCGCTACACCGTCGGGGCGGGCGAGAGCCTGACGGGCGTATGGGCGCTGACGCCCGATGGAGGACGATACGACCTCTGGGTTCTGGGACCGTCAGGGCGGGTCGGTCATTTCGTCGGCTGACCCAAGGCTGAGGCCTGGACGGCAGGGGACGAAGGCCCGAGCCGTCCAGGCGCCACGCCCTCTTCACCAGATCTGGGTTTGGGCGGGAATGCTGTTGAAATAGCTGCAGAGGTTCACATAGGGGCCGCGATTGCAGGTGGCCGGGCTCTGGATCAGGTTTCCGGAGTTGTCCGTGTTTTTGGCCGGCGTGCTGCCGGGTTTGTGAGACCACAGGCCGTTGCTGTCCCTTCGGTACCAGTGGAAGTCATTTCCGGGCCAGATGACCAGGCAGATGATCTGCCCCGCCGCCGGGGTGACGTTGGGATTGGGGATCAGGATCTGGCCGTCGCGCTGCGAGGCGGCGCCGACGTTGTCGCAGCTGAACGTCGTGTACATCTGACCGGACCCGCGCCCGGGCTGTGCGAAACTGTTGGTGATCTTGTCGTTGGCGTAGTTGTAGCAGTTGTTGTTCGCCATGATGTAGGGGTTGTTGTTCCACTTCCCGGGATCATAGGGCGGCGCGGCGAACACCGTGGGCGCGGCCTCCGCCTTAAAACCCTCGCCGCCGATTTCCCCAGTGACATAGTCGTAGAGATCGTCCGGAAGCGCCGCCCGGCCGGTTTCGAGCAGGAACAGTTCGGTTTCGGGCGATCCGAGGTTGAGCGAAATATTGAGGCCGCCGATCTCGGCCAGGCCCTGGTGGACGAAGATGTGCGAATCCAGCGCCTTCTCGCCCGTACTGGCGATGCTGAAGCCCCGATAGCCCAGCGCGCCGGCGATGCCGGGGGGACGAAGAAGTGACCGCTCCTGAGTGGATCGGAGCCGTTCGGTGAGTTGAAGCACCTGATCTTCCGCCAATTCCCAAACGGGGTCCGGACGACCAGAGAAGATGTGAAGCGTGACGATGACTGACATTGTGTTTGCTCCCTGTGTGCAACCTTAAAGTGTCGCATCTGGGCGGATAAGTCAATCATAGGTCGTGAAAATTCGCGATAGGGTCGTGTCCGGATCAATCCTGACGGCGCGCGTCGAGCGCCAAGCGGGCCGCGTCACGGTCCATCTCGTCCGCCTTGGCGGGTAGGCTGGCGGAGAGGGCGACCAGTTCGGCGTCGGTGACGCGGTTGCCGCGCGCGCGGTTCTCGGCGATCTGGCGGGCGCGGTAGGCGGGATCGCGAAGGCGCACGGCTTCCGCTCGCAGGTCCTGCGCGCCCTTGCGCATCTGTTCGGCGCCCAGGGCCATCTGGCGGCGGGCGTCCACGCGGGCGCTGGCGGCCTGAAGCCGGGCCTGTTCGCCCATGCGCCGCGCCTTTTCGCCTTCGACGCGGGCCTGGGCGGCGTTGGCGCGCGCCTGGGCGCCGGCGAGGCGGGCGATTTCCGCCCGGGAGCGGCTTTCTTCGGCCCGGGTTCGGGCTTGGTCGGCGCCGCGACGGGCGATCTCGGCCTGGGCGCGGTTTTCATCGGCTCGGGCTCGGGCTTGGTCGGCGCCGCGACGGGCTTCGTCAGCGCGGGCGCGGGCCTGATCGGCTTGGGCGCGGGCGTCGGCCGCGGCGCGTTCCGCTTCGGGGGAGGGGGCGCCCCTGTAGGTGTAGGTGTAGCTTGAGCTGAAGATGGGCGGCGCAGGCGGAGCAGGCGGGGGCGAGACGACCATCGACGGGGGCGTGGGCGGTTCCGGCGGGGCAGGCGGGGGCGGGGGCTCAGGCGCTTCAGGCGGCGGGGGCGGACTGGCCCAGTCCTGACGGCTCAGCTCCAGGGCGGCCAGGGGCGTTGCGACGGCGGCGAGGGTGGCGACGGTCAGGGCGACGGTCAGCGGACGACGGCGGGCGTTTTTGTTCGACATGATGCAGGCGATCCTTGTCTTCAGGGTGCGGGCGTCGGCGGCCATGGGGCTGGCGGCGCAGGGAATGGGGCGGGGGACGGGATGCGCGGCCAGGCGGACCAGGGCGCGGGCGTAGACCTGACGGTCCACGGTGGTCAGGGCGTCGGCGTCGGCGGCCTCTTCGGAACGGGCGACCAGGTCGAGGTGCAGGGCCCAGACCAGGGGATTGAACCAGAACAGGGCCAGGCTGAGCCGCGACAGGACCAGGAAGACCCAGTCCTTGCGCCGCAGATGGGCCAGCTCGTGGGCGAGGATGGCGGGGGCGGCCTGGCGTTCGGCCAGGCTGGCCGGATCGACCAGGATGACGCCGGGCGATGCGCCCCAGCTGAGCGGGCCCGACAGCCGGTCGTTGGCGATCAGGCGCGGCGCTCGGCCGGTGGTCTGGGTCTCCAGCGCGGTGCGCCAGGCGGAGCATTTGACCGGGCGGCCTTCCTGGGTCCAGCGGTCCAGGGTGTGCAGGCCCAAGAGCAGCCGTCCGGCGACCGCCGCGACGCCGATCAGCCAGATCAGGCCGACGATCAGGGCGGGGGTGGGCCAGGGCAGGGCGCCGGAGATCTCGACTCCGGCGACGGGGCCGACCTCGCCCTCCCACATGGGAAGGGTTTGCGGCGTCACGAGGGGCTCGGCGGCGGGCAGAAGCGCCAGTTCCAGCGACGGCAGGACCGCCATGATCACCGGCAGGGCCAGCAACAGACAGGTCACGCCGCGCAGGATGCCGACCCGGTCGACCGGCCGTTGGGCCAGAAGCCGCGAACAGGCCAGGCCGGCGCCGGCGATCAGGCTGGACTTGACCAAAAGGGAAAGGAGAAGGGCCCAGGTCACGACTCGCGCTCCACGGATTCGTCGATGATGCGTTCGAGGGCGGCGGCCTCTTGCGGCGTCAGCTTCTGGCCCAGGCCCAGCAGGGCGGTGGCGGCGCTGGCGGCCGAGCCGGCGAAGAAGGTGTCGATCATCCGCTGCAGGGCGCCGGCGGCGACCGCCTCGGTGCGCTGGACCGGGCTGTAGACATAGCCGTCGGGGCCAGGGGCGCGTTCGATCAGACCCTTGGCCTCCAGCCGCGACAGCAGGGTGCGGACGGCGGAGTCGCTGATCGGGTCGGACAGGGCGTTGCGGACGGCGGCGGCGGCGCCTTTCTCGAGCCGACACAGGGTCTCGAAGACCTCGCGTTCGCGGCGGGGCAGGGATTCGATCATGAGGCTGTTCCCGTGGCTGTTGGCGTTACACCTGTAGCGCTACATGCGTAGCGGATTGGGGCGGGAATGAGGCGGGGGGGATGAACTCGCGGTAGGGTGGGGTGCTCTCTCACCTCCCCGTCGGCGAAGGCCGACGGGGAGGACAGGCGGGAGCGTCAGCGAGCGCCAGGAGGGGGCGACTCGGTGTCAGAAGCGGGCGTGGTCATCACCACCGTCGGAGTCGCCCCCGCCTGGTCGCAAGCGCGACCTGTCCTCCCCACGCGCCTTCGCGCGCGTGGAGGTGAAGGCTAGAGCGAAACCTCGCGGCCCTCGGCGGCGCTGCGGAGACCCGCGTCGAGGATGCGCATGACGGTCAGGGCCTGGTCGACGGGGACGGGCGGCGGGCCTTCGCCGCGGATGGCGTCGCGGACGGCGGCGTAGAAGGCGGGGTAGTCGCCGCGTTCGGGCGCAGGGGTGGTGCGGCGAGTTTGGCCGTCGATCTGTTGGGTCAGGACGCCGGGCGACGGGTCGAGGCCCCAGTCGGGGTGGCCGGGGCGCAGGCCCCCCTTGGACTGGCTCTCCTGGGCGTCGAGGCCGTGTTTGATGAAGCTGCCGCCTGTGCCGTGGACGACGTAGCGGAGGCTGGCCTCGGCGGCGAGGTGGCTCATGTTCAGGATGACGCGCAGCCGGTCGTAGCGCAGCAGGACGTGGGCGTAGTCGATGGCGGTCGCGCCGTGTCGCTGGGCCTGGAGGTCGGCGTAGACGGCCAGGGGCGGGCCGAACAGCTGGACCGCCTGGTCGATCAGGTGCGGGCCCAGGTCGGCCCAGACGCCGCCGTCGCGCTGGTCCTTCCAGCGGTCGGTGACGGTGGGGCGGAAGCGGTCGTAGTGGCTTTCGAACACGGCGATCTCGCCCAGTTCGCCCTGGTCGATCAGACGGCGCAGGGTCAGGAAGTCGGCGTCCCAGCGCCGGTTCTGGAAGACGCTGAACACGCCGGGCGCATCGGTCGCGACGGCGGCGACGGCTTGCGCGTCGGCCAGGGTGGCGGCGAAGGGCTTGTCCACCACCACCGACTTGCCGGCCTGAAGCGCGGCGATCGACTGTTCGGCGTGCAGGGCGTCGGGGGTGGCGACGACGATCAGGCCGATGTCGTCGCGGGCGAGCGCGGCGTCCAGGTTGGGCAGGACATCGACGTCCGGCAGGTCGGCGTGGACCGCATCCGGGCGTGACGAGACGACGGCGGTCAGGGTCAGGCCGGGGGTCGCCGCGATCAGGGGGGCGTGGAAGGTCTGGCCCGCCAGGCCGTAGCCGACGACGGCGACGCCGATGGGTGCGTGTGAGGTCATGCCCCGATCAATAGCGGTCCGGGCGCGGGCCATCCAGCACATAGGGCACCACCCCGCGCTCGTTCTCGGGCACGTGCAGGGCGCGGTCCAGGGGCGGGAAGGCGCGCTGGGTGCAGTCGGTGCGCTCGCAGATGCGGCAGCTGACGCCGATCCGGGCGGCGGGGCCGTTCAGGTCCAGACCGGCGGCATAGACCAGGGATCCGGCGTGCTCGACCTCGCAGCCCAGGGACAGGGCGTAGCGGCGGTCGTTGGCCAGGTAGGAGCCGCTGGGCTTGGACACGGAGCGTGCAATGGAGATGTAGCGCGAGCCGTCGGGCATCTCGGCCAGCTGCACCCCGATCCGGTCGGGCGTGGCGAAGGCTTCGTGCACGTTCCACAGGGGGCAGGCGCCGCCGAAGCGGGCGAACTGGAAGCGCGTCGCGCTGTGCCGCTTGGTGATGTTGCCGGCCATGTCGACCCGGGCGAAATAGAAGGGCACGCCGCGCCAGCCGGGCCGTTGCAGGGTCGAGAGCCGGTGGCAGACCTGTTCGAAACTGACCTGGAAGCGGGTGCGAAGGCGGTCGATGTCGTGCTTCTCGGCCCGCGCCGCCTCGAGGAAGGCGCGGTAGGGCAGCAGAAGCGCGCCGGCGGCGTAGTTGGCCAGGCCGACGCGGGCCACGTCGCGCGCGGCCTGGGTGCGGAAGGCGGCCTGGTCCAGCTCGGTCTCGATCAGGTCGCGGAAGGACAACAGGGCCAGCTGGTGGGCCAGCTGGAACGACCGGGTCGCGCCGGGCCGCCAGGCGTCGAGGGTCAGCACCCGGTTGGCCGGATCATAGCGGCGCAGGGCCTCCTGACCCGCGACATAGACGGTGCGGACGCCGTGCCGGTCGGCCAGCAGGGTCTCCAGCGCGCGTTCGATCGGGCCGTCCTGGGGGACCGCCGCCGCCAGGGCCTCGGCCGCCGTGTCGAGGCTGTCGACGTAGTTGTCGCGGTAGTGGAAGAAGTCGCGGACCTCCTCATAGGGCAGCAGGGCGACGCGGGCGCCCAGTTCGTCGCGGCCCAGGGTGTCGTCCAGCGCCTTCACCCGCTCGTCCAGCTGGCGGAAGGCCTGGTGCAGGGCCAGGAACTGATGGGCCAGGCGAGGGGTGTTGGCGACGGCCTGTTTCAGCTCGGCCGCGGTCGGGGGCTCGGCCCCGCCGCTGACCGGGCCGGCGATGTCGGTGGTGGCCTCGCGCAGGTCGGCGATCAGGCGGGCGTCGCCCTCCAGGTCGAACAGGCTGGCGTCGATATGGAAGGCGCGGGTCAGGGCGATCAGGACGCGGGCGGTGGCCGGGCGCTGATTGGTCTCGATCTGCGACAGGTACGACGGCGACAGGCCCAGACGTTCGGCGCAGGCCTCCAGCGTCCAGCCGCGCGCCTCGCGCAGCTTGCGCAGCTTCGCGCCCAGGAAAAGCTTCTCAGCCATTCGCAAGTTTGCAGTTCATCGTCGCCGCCTTTGCAAGTCCGCGCAGTTCCGCACCTTTTGCAAAGTTGCGTTTGCCATTTTGCGATGAAGCCGCCACTCCTTGCCGTTCGAACACAAGGCCGAAACCGATCATGACTCAAGCCATCCTTGAAGAACTGGAGCGCCGTCGCGCCGCCGCCAAACTGGGCGGTGGGGAAAAGCGTATCGCCGCCCAGCACGCCAAGGGCAAGCTGACGGCGCGCGAACGCATCGACGTTCTGCTGGACGAGGGCTCCTTCGAGGAGACCGACATGTTCGTGGAGCACCGCAGCCACGACTTCGGCATGCAGGATCAGCGCATCCCCGGCGACGGAGTGGTGACGGGGCGCGGCACCATCGGCGGGCGGCTGGTCTATGTCTTCTCCAAGGATTTCACGGTGTTCGGCGGCAGCCTGTCGGGGGCCCATGCGGCCAAGATCGTCAAGCTGCAGAAGATGGCCCTGACGACCGGCGCGCCGATCATCGGCCTGTTCGACGCCGGGGGCGCGCGGATTCAGGAGGGGGTCGAGAGCCTGGCCGGATACGCCGACATCTTCCTGCAGAACACCCTGGCCAGCGGCGTCATCCCCCAGATCAGCGTGATCATGGGGCCGTGCGCGGGCGGCGACGTCTATTCGCCGGCCATCACCGACTTCATCTTCATGGTGAAGGACACGAGCTACATGTACGTGACCGGCCCCGATGTGGTGAAGACCGTCACCAACGAGGTCGTCAGCCACGAGGACCTGGGCGGGGCGCGGGTCCATGCGGGCAAGTCGGGCGTGGCGGACGGGGCGTTCGAGAACGACCTGGAGGCCCTGTCGGAGGTGCGCCGCCTGATCGGCTTCCTGCCGCTGTCGAACCGCGAAAAGCCGCCGGTGCGCGAGAGCTATGACGAGCCCGAGCGGGACGAGCCGTCGCTGGACACCCTGATCCCGGCCAATCCGAACCAGCCCTATGACATGAAGGAGCTGATCCTGAAGGTGGTCGACGAGGCCGACTTCTTCGAGATCGGGGCCGACTTCGCCAAGAACATCATCTGCGGCTTCGGCCGGCTGGACGGTCAGACGGTCGGCATCGTCGCCAACCAGCCCCAGGTGCTGGCGGGCGTGCTGGACATCGATTCAAGCCGCAAGGCCGCGCGGTTCGTGCGCTTCTGCGACGCCTTCGACATTCCGATCGTCACCTTCGTGGACGTGCCGGGCTTCATGCCGGGGACCAAGCAGGAGTACGGCGCCCTGATCAAACACGGGGCCAAGCTGCTGTTCGCCTATGCCGAGGCGACGGTGCCGAAACTGACCCTGATCACGCGCAAGGCCTATGGCGGCGCCTATGATGTGATGAGTTCGAAACACCTGCGCGGCGACGTCAACTACGCCTGGCCCACCGCCGAGATCGCGGTCATGGGCGCCAAGGGGGCGGTCGAGATCATCTTCCGCAAGGAGGCCGGCGATCCGGCGGCCCTGGCCGCGCGCGAGGCGGAGTACAAGGACCGGTTCGCCAATCCGTTCGTGGCGGCGGGCCTGGGCTATATCGACGACGTCATCATGCCGCATGGGACGCGGCGGCGGTTGGTGAAGGCGCTGCGGACGCTGAAGAACAAGGTCCAGGAGAACCCCTGGAAGAAGCACGATAATATTCCGCTGTGATGGCTATTCGAGTTCTGCGTACGGATCGTAGCTTGATGAGTACGATGTCGCCCCTCCACCCGCCCATGGTCGTGCCTCAAACTCGAATTCTGAGGAGCAGGTGAAACACTTATGGATGAAAAGCTCACCATGTCGGCTCGCCTGCGTCTTTTGGACGAAGGACTTCTTTCGATCAGAAAAGCAGTTCGGACAAAGGTAATGATCTGGCTCGCCCCGATTCGTTTTGAGGCCGTAAAGCACCACGCCTTTTCCAACCTGCTTCAATGCGTAGTGCGTGGCTTCAGCGTCCCACGAATTGGTGGCTTCGATTTCAGCCTGCAACGCTCGTATGGTTTGCTTCAACTCATCTCGTTCAGCTCTCGCAATCGTGGCGTCCTCCTGCGCTTGAAGGATTATGCGATTGAGTTCGATCACTCGCGTTTGGATGATTGTTTGGTCTCTCACGCCAATGAGTGATTTTGCGATGTCTATTGCGGTCTTAAGGCCGCCCAGGGCCAACGGAATGTCTGTCATGGCAACCTCCGAGTTGTTCACTCTATGTTCCCGCCTAGTTTTCGCCTTTGTCAAGCGCGCGCCGAAGTCCTCTGGGGAAAACCCCATGGATGAGATCACGCAGAAAGACTGACCATGTTCTCCAAAATCCTCATCGCCAACCGGGGCGAGATCGCGGTTCGGATCATCAAGACCTGCCGCCGCATGGGCATCCAGACCGTGCAGGTCTATTCGGAGGCCGACGCCGGGTCGTTGGCGGTCGAGATGGCTGACGAGGCGGTGCTGATCGGGCCGGCGCCGGCGGCGCAGTCCTATTTGCTGGCGGACAAGATCGTCGAGGCGGTGCGCCAGACGGGGGCGCAGGCGGTGCATCCGGGCTTTGGGTTCCTGAGCGAGAACGCCGGGTTCGCGCGGCGGCTGAGGGACGAGGGGATCGCCTTCATCGGGCCGAACCCCGAGGCCATCGAGGCTATGGGCGACAAGATCAGCTCCAAGAAGCTGGCGGCCGAGGCGGGGGTCTCGACCGTGCCGGGGCATATGGGGCTGATCGAGACGCCGGAGGAGGCGGTCAGGATCGCCAACGAGATCGGCTATCCGATCATGATCAAGGCCAGCGCCGGGGGCGGCGGCAAGGGCATCCGCGTGGCCCATTCGGACGCCGACATGGCCGAGGGGTTTGCGGCGGTGAAGGCCGAGGCGCTGAACGCCTTCGGCGACGACCGGGTCTTCCTGGAGAAGTTCATCATCGACCCGCGCCACATCGAGATCCAGGTGCTGGGCGACAAGCACGGCCATGTGGTCCACCTGTTCGAGCGCGAATGTTCGATCCAGCGCCGCAACCAGAAGGTCATCGAGGAGGCGCCCTCGCCCCTGCTGGACGAGGCCACCCGCGCCGCCATGGGGGCGCAGGCCGTCGCCCTGGCCCAGGCGGTCAACTATGACAGCGCCGGCACGGTCGAGTTTGTCGCCGGTCAGGACAAGAGCTTCTACTTCCTGGAGATGAACACCCGGCTGCAGGTCGAGCATCCGGTGACGGAGCTGATCACCGGGGTCGATCTGGTCGAACAGATGATCCGTTCGGCCTGGGGTGAAAAACTGGCCTTCGAGCAGAAGGACCTGAAGATCGACGGCTGGGCCATCGAGAGCCGGATCTATGCCGAGGACCCGTATCGCGGCTTCCTGCCGTCCATCGGGCGGCTGGTCCGATACGAGCAGCCCGAAGAAGGCGATCAGGGGGATTACACGGTCAGGAACGATTCCGGCGTCCGCGAGGGCGACGAGATCAGCATGTTCTACGACCCGATGATCGCCAAACTGTGCGCCTGGGGCGAGACGCGCGAGGACGCGGTGACGGGCATGGCCCGGGCGCTGGAGGACATCCATCTGTCGGGCCTGGGGCATAATGTGCCCTTCCTGGCGGCGGTGATGGACCAGGACCGGTTCAAGTCGGGCAATCTGTCGACCAGCTATATCAAGGACGAGTTCCCGGACGGCTTCCACGGCCTGCGCCCGACGGTGGAGCAGGAGCGGATCCTGATCGCCTCGGCCCTGGCCATGCACGAGGTCATCGCCGAACAGGACGGCGATCCGTCGGACCGCACCGACTGGATCGTGATGATCGACAAGACGCCGCACGGGGTCGGCCTGTCCTACGATGAGGACGAGGAGATGATCCTGACCCTGACGGGCGGGGGCGACATCCGCCTGTCGGACATCGACTGGCGGCCGGGTCTGGCCCAGTTCAAGGCCGAGCTGGACGGCGAGGCCTTCACCGCCGAGGTCAAACGCGTCGCCGACGGCTTTGATATTCGTCACCGGGCGGCGCGGGCTCGGGTTCGGGTGATGCGGCCGCATGTCGCGGAACTGTATGCGCGCCTGCCGGAGAAGGCGGTGGCGGATACGTCGAAGATGGTGCTGTCGCCGATGCCGGGGCTGGTGGTGTCCATCCCCGTCGTGGTGGGCCAGGAGGTCAAGACCGGCGAGACGGTGGCGATCATCGAGGCGATGAAGATGCAGAACATCCTGAAGGCGGAGCGCGACGGGGTGGTGAAGGCGGTGGGGGCCAAGGACGGGGATCCGGTGGCGGCGGATGATGTGCTGGTGGAGTTCGGGTGATGACCGCCCTTCTCTTCTTTCGTCATCCTCCGGCAAGCCGCGCCTTCGCGGCGCAGACCGGGGGACCCAGCGGCGCGCGTGAGCGCGAAACTGTCGCGGATTCGGTCTTCAAACATCGTGCGGCTGAACCATTTCGCCTTCGGCGCCGCTGGGTTCCGGGTCTCCGCTGCGCTACGCCCGGAATGACGAAAGAAGAAGGGGGGGCGGCCGCGTGAGCTTCCCCACACCCACCCCCCTCGAATGGCGCGAGTCCGCCCAGAAGGCGCTGAAGGATCGGCCGATCGAGTCCTTGATGCATCTCGACGCCGACCAACTGGTGACGCGGCCGCTGTATGCGGGCGCGACGGGCGTGCAGCCGATCTTCGCCCCGCGTCCGTCGGACTCCGAAGGCCGGGCCTGGGATTTGCGGACCCTGGTCGAGGGGGATGATCCCGAGGCGGTGAACGCCGCCGTCCTGACCGATCTGGAGAACGGCGCGGCCTCGGTGGTGCTGAAGGGGCGGGTGCTGGCGGATTCCGCGCCCTTGGGCCGGGCGCTGGAAGGCGTGGCGTTGGAGCTGGCGCCGGTGGCGCTGGATGCGGGGATCGACGGGCCGGATGCGGCCAACGCCCTGGCGGTCGTGGCCAAGGGGTCGCCGCGCGCCCAGCTGAGATTCCACATGGACCCGGTCTCGGCCTTCGCCGAGGCGGGCGGGGCGCCGCGTTCGGTCGAAGAGCATCTGAGTCTGGCGGCCAATACGGCGGCGCGGCATGCGGGGGCCTATCCCGACGCGAGCTTCTTCATGGCCAGCGGACGCGTGGCGCATGAGGCGGGCGGATCGGCGGCGCAGGAGCTGGCCTTTGCGGCCTCAAGCGTCGTGGCCCATGCGAAGGCGGCTGTGGACGCCGGGATGTCGGTCGAGGCGGCTTTGCGCGGCACGGTCGTCGGCCTGTCGGTCGATGCGGAATATTTCGACAGCCTGGCCAAGGTGCGGGCCATGCGGCTGATCTGGGCGGGGCTGACGCGAGCCTTCGGGGTCGAGGCGCCGGCCGTGATCGAGGCGCGGTCGTCGCGGCGGATGCTGGCGGCGCGCGATCCCTGGCCCAATCTGCTGCGGCTGACGGCGGCGGGGTTTGCGGGCGCGGTGGGGGGCGCGGATGTGGTGGTGCTGGAGGGCTTCACCCGCGCGACCGGGCGGTCCGACGCCTTTGCTCGGCGGCAGGCGAGGAATACCCAGCTGGTGCTGATGGAGGAGGCCAACCTGGGCCGGGTCGATGATCCGGCGGCGGGGAGCTGGTATCTGGACGCCCGGACGCGGGATCTGGCCGAGGCGGGCTGGGCCGAGTTCCAGATGATCGAGGCCGAGGGCGGTCTGGTCGAGGCCCTGAAGGGGTCGGTGATCCAGCCCCGCATCGCCCGCGCCCGCGCCCTGCGCGAGGCGGCCCTGGCGAACGGCGCGGCCCAGATCATCGGCGTGACCAAATATGTGGACGCGGACGTGCGGCCGGCCCCGGTCGAGGCGGCTGACGCGGCGCCGTCGCCGGTCGAGCGGGTGTGCGAACCCTTGAGCCCGATCCGCTTCGCTGCGGCCTTTGAGGAGGCGGCGCAATGAGTTTCCCTGACTTCAGCAAAATCGCCCTGAGTCTCGACGCGACAGGGCAAGGGCCGACGCGGGACCCGTGGCTGACGCCCGAGGGGCTGACCGTGGCGACTGCCTACGGCGCAGAGGCGCTGGAGGGGCTGGCGCACCAGGACGGCCTGCCGGGGTTCGCGCCCTTCGTGCGCGGGCCCTATCCGACCATGTATGCGGGCAATCCCTGGACCATCCGCCAGTACGCCGGTTTCTCGACCGCCGAGGAGTCGAACGCCTTCTATCGTCGCAATCTGGCGGCGGGTCAGAAGGGGCTGAGCATCGCCTTCGATCTGGCGACGCATCGGGGCTATGACAGCGACCACCCGCGGGTGAAGGGCGACGTCGGCATGGCCGGCGTGGCCATCGACAGCATCTATGACATGCGGACCCTGTTCGACGGGATCCCGCTGGACCAGATGTCGGTGTCGATGACGATGAACGGGGCGGTGCTGCCGATCCTGGCTCTTTACGTCGTCGCGGCCGAGGAGCAAGGCGTGCCGCATGCGGCCCTAACCGGGACCATTCAGAACGACATTCTGAAGGAGTTCATGGTTCGGAACACCTACATATATCCGCCCGAGCCCTCGATGCGGATCATCGCCGACATCTTCGCCTGGACGGCGCAGGAGACGCCGAAGTTCAATTCGATCTCGATCAGCGGCTATCACATGCAGGAGGCGGGGGCCTCGGCGGATATCGAGCTGGCCTATACGCTGGCGGACGGGATCGAATATCTGCGGGCGGGCGTCGCGGCGGGCATGCCGATCGACCGGTTCGCGCCGCGGCTGAGCTTCTTCTGGGCCATCGGCATGAATTATTTCATGGAGGTGGCCAAGATGCGGGCCGGCCGCCTGCTGTGGGCCGAGGCGGTGCGGAAAGAGGGCGGGGTCGATCCCAAGTCGTTGAGCCTGCGCGCCCACTGCCAGACCTCCGGCTGGAGCCTGGCGGCCCAGGACGTGTTCAACAATGTGCCGCGCACCATGGTCGAGGCCATGGCGGCGGCGGGCGGCCAGACGCAGAGCCTGCACACCAACGCCCTGGACGAGGCCCTGGCGCTTCCGACCGACTTCTCGGCCCGGATCGCGCGCAACACCCAGATCCTGCTGCAGTCGGAGACGGGGCTGACGCGGGTCATCGATCCGTGGGGCGGCAGCTTCTATGTCGAGCGGCTGACGCACGAACTGGCCGAACGGGCGCGGGCGCATATGGCCGAGGTCGAGGCCCTGGGCGGCATGGCCAAGGCGATCGAGGCCGGGATTCCCAAGCTGAGGATCGAGGAGTCCGCCGCCAAAACCCAGGCCCGGATCGACACCGGCCAGCAGACGGTGGTGGGGGTGAACAAATATCTGAACCCCGTCGTCGACGATATTCCGATGCTGAAGGTCGATAATGCGGCGGTGCTGGCGGCCCAGATCGACAAGCTGAAACGGCTGCGGGCCGAGCGGGACCCGGCGGCGACCGATGCGGCGCTGGAGGCGCTGACGAACGGGGCGCGGGGAACCGCCAATCTGCTGGAGCTGGCGGTGCAGGCCGCGCGGGCCAAGGCGACGGTGGGGGAGATCTCCGATGCGCTGGAGGCCGCTTTCGGCCGCCATGTGGCGACGGTGCAGACCGTGTCGGGCGTCTACGCCAAGGAGGCCGGCGCCGATCCCCGCTTCGCCCGCGCCCGCGAGATGGTGGCGACCTTCGTCGAGAACGACGGCGGGCCGCCGCGCATCCTGATCGCCAAGCTTGGGCAGGACGGGCACGACCGGGGCCAGAAGGTGGTCGCCACCGGATACGGCGACCTGGGCTTCGACGTCACCGCCGGAGCCCTGTTCCAGACCCCGGCCGAGGCGGCGCGCGATGCGGTGGACAAGGGGGTTCATGCGGTGGGGGCCTCGTCCCTGGCGGCTGGCCACCTGACCCTGGTGCCGGAACTGAAGGCCGAGCTGGCGCGGCTGGGGCGGCCGGACATCATGATCGTGGTCGGGGGGGTGATCCCGCCGTCGGACGTCCAGCCCCTGCTCGATATGGGGGCCGCCGCCGTCTATCTGCCCGGTTCGGCCATCGCCGACACGGCGGTGGACCTGATCGAGAAACTGAACCAGCGCCTGGGTTACGCCCAGCCTGCGCCACCAAATCACAAGAGGGGGGAGACCGCATGATCGGCGCCCTGAATCATGTCGGGGTCGCGACCCCGTCCATCGCGGACTCGATCAAACTGTATCGCGACATTCTGGGCGCGACCAAGATCGGCGAGCCCTTCGACCTGCCGGCGCAGGGGGTGAAGGTCTGTTTCATCGACACCCCGACGGCCCAGATCGAGCTGATCGAACCCTATGACGACACCAGCCCGATCGTCGGCTTCCTGGCCAAGAACCCCAAGGGCGGCCAGCACCACGTCTGTTTCGAGGTGGCCGACATCCACGCCGCCGTCGCCGAGATGCGGGCCAAGGGGGTGACCATCCTGGGCACGGGCGAGCCGCGCATCGGGGCGCACGGGACGCCGGTCGTCTTCCTGCACCCGCGCGGCATGGGCGGGGTGCTGATCGAGCTGATGGAGACGCCGAAAGGCGACCATTGAGGTTCGACTGCGGAGCCTTTCGCCAGCTTAGCCGTTGGATCACCGAACGGGAGAGATTTCACCATGATGCGCCGCCTGACCGCCTTCGTCGCGATCGCCGCCCTGACGGGAGTCTCCGCCTGCCAACAGGCGGAGCCTGAGCAGCCGACTGCTCCGGTCGAGCCCCAGCCGGCGCCCGCGTCGGCCGCTCCGGCTGTCGGCTACGCTTGCGAGAGCGGGGCGATGGTCGAGGCGCGGTATCCCGACACGGCCACGGCGCAGCTGGCCTACAAGGGTCAGACCTATGATCTGCGCTCGGTCGAGGCGGCCAGCGGCGCCCGCTATGTCGGCTCGGGCGTCGAATGGTGGACCGCCCCCCGCGACGGCCAGGAGCGCGCGACCCTGAGCCGCCTCGGCCCCAACGAGGAGGTCGGGGTGGAGGTGCTGGAACAATGCGCGCGGCCGGTGGCGACTGCGGCGCCCGTCTCGCCGGTTCCGCAAGTCCTGCCGGGCCAGACGACCACGCCGGCGCCGGGCGGTGTCCTGCCTGCGTCCACGCCCTGCAAGGGGCCGCAGCTGAAACTGGCGGCCGAAGGCGGCGACGCCGGGGCGGGCAATCGGGTGCGCAACTTCAGCCTCCAGAACCTCGGCGCCCAGGCCTGCAGCCTGACCGGTTATCCGGGCGTGACCCTGCTGGACGCGCAGGGGCGGCCCCTGACCACGATCCGCGCCGACCAGAGCCCCGGCAGCTATTTCCGTCAGGGCCAAGCGCCGGCGCCGGTCGAACTGGCGCCCCGGGCCAAGGCCTATTTCGAGGTGGCGTGGAACGTCGTGCCGGACGAGACGATGCAGAAGACCTGTCCGAGCGCGGCGACCCTACGGGTCACGGCGCCGAACGATACGGCGGCGGTCAGCCTGGCCTTCGCCTTCCAGCCCTGCGGCGGCAAGGTCCGCGTCAGCCCGATCCGGGCCGAGGCGGATCCCGAGATGGCGACCTAAGACGGGTGGAATCCCGGTCGAAATCGGCGTAGGTCGCGGCCCATGACCCAGAGCTTCTACGACCGCGTCGCCGGCGAACTGACCGAGATCGACGCCCAGGGCCTGACCAAGCCCGAACGCATCATCGCCTCGCGCCAGGGACCGGTGATCCAGGTCGCCGGCCGCGACGTGCTGAACTTCTGCGCCAACAACTATCTGGGCCTGGCGGGCGACGAGCGTGTCGTCCAGGCCGGGATCGCCGCGCAGCAGAAGTGGGGCGCGGGCACCGCCTCGGTCCGCTTCATCTGCGGCACGCTGGAGATCCACAAGGAGCTTGAAGCCGCCATCGCCGGCTATCTGGGTTTCGAGGACGCCATTCTGTTCGCCGCCGCCTTCGACGCCAACGGCGGCCTGTTCGAACCCCTGCTGGGCGACAACGACGCCATCGTCTCCGACAGCCTGAACCACGCCTCGATCATCGACGGGGTGCGGCTGTGCAAGGCCAAACGCTATCGCTTCGCCAACTCGGACATGGATGAGCTGGAAAGCCGGCTGAAGGAGGCGCGCGAGGCCGGCGCCCGCGACATCATCATCGCCACCGACGGCGCCTTCTCGATGGACGGCTATATCGCCAAACTGGACGAGATCCGGGCGCTGGCCGACAGGTACGACGCCCTGATCATGGTGGACGACTGTCACGCCACCGGCTTCCTGGGCCCGCAAGGCAAGGGCTCCTTCGCCCACCACGGCGTCGAGGTGGACTTCGTCACCGGCACCTTCGGCAAGGCCCTGGGCGGCGCCATGGGCGGCTTCATCTGTGCGAAGAAGCCGGTGGTCGAACTGCTGAAGCAGCGGGCGCGGCCCTATCTGTTCTCCAACGCCCTGGCGCCGGCGGTGTGCGGATCGAGCCTGGAGGCCATCCGTATCGCTCAAGGGGCGGAGGGCGACGCCCTGCGCACCCGGTTGTCGGCCAACGCCCACCGCTATCGCATGGCCATGACCGATGCGGGCTTCGACCTGCTGAACGGCGAACATCCGATCATCCCTGTCATGCTGGGCGACGCCAAACTGGCCCAAGATTTCGCAGCGCGCGCGTTGGAGCTGGGCGTCTATGTGATCGGCTTTTCCTTCCCCGTCGTGCCGCGCGGCCAGGCCCGCATCCGCACCCAGATGTCGGCGGCGCATAGCTTCGACCAGATCGACCGCACGGTGGCGGCGTTTACGCAGGCGGGACGAGAACTGGGCGTCATTTAGCCCTCTTCGCGCGCCATCGACGAAGAACAAGCGGTGAGGAGGCGTGGGGCCTCAGCCGCGGGCTTCGGAACAAGCCGAGGCCATGATTTCAGGGAGTTGAGACTATGACCGACACGATGAAAGCCCTGGCCAAGACCGCCCCGGGCGTCGGCCTGGAACTGATCGACGCGCCGATCCCTGAGGCGGGACCGGAAGACGTGCTGATCCGGGTGCACCGCACCGCCGTCTGCGGCACCGACATCCATATCTGGAACTGGGACGAATGGTCCCAGAAGAACGTCCCGACCCCGATGATCACCGGCCACGAGTTCGCCGGCGAGATCGTCGCCGTCGGCAAGGACGTGGATCGCCCGCTGAAGATCGGCCAGCGCGTCTCGGCCGAGGGGCATGTCATCGACCTGAACTCCGAAGCGGCCCGCGCCGGTCATTTCCACCTGGACCCCAAGACGCGCGGCATCGGCGTGAACCGCCAGGGCGCCTTCGCCGAGTTCGTCGTGGCGCCGGCCTTCAACGTGATCGAACTGCCCGACGACGTGCCCTATGAGATCGGCTCGATCCTGGACCCGTTCGGCAATGCGGTGCACACGGCGCAGCAGTTCGACCTGCTGGGTGAGGACGTCCTGGTCACCGGCGCCGGCCCCATCGGCATGATGGCCGCTGCCGTGGCCCGTCATGCCGGGGCGCGCACCGTGGTCCTGACCGATATCAACGACTTCCGGCTGGAGCTGGCGCAGAAGGTGGCGCCGGGCGTGCGCACCGTGAACACGACCAAGGAAGACATCCACGACGTGATGAAGGAACTGGGCCTGAAGGTCGGCTTCGACGTGGCGCTGGAGATGTCGGGCTCGCCCATCGCCTTCAGACAGTGCGTCGATACCCTGATCATGGGCGGCGGCATGGCCATGCTGGGCATTCCCGGCAAACCCATGGAGACCGACTGGGGCGCGATCATCCTGAAGGCCCTGACCATCAAGGGCGTCTATGGCCGCGAGATGTTCACCACCTGGCGCAAGATGCTGGGCCTGCTGAAGGCTGGCCTGGACCTGAGCCCGCTGATCACCCACCGGCTGGACTATGCCGACTATCGCGAAGGCTTCGAGGCGATGAAGTCGGGCCAGTCGGGCAAGGTGGTGTTGAACTGGGACAAGGCGGCCTGAGGCTTTGGCTCACTTCCCCATTCGCGTAGGCGAATGGGGAGGACCGGTCGCGCAGCGACCAGGAGGGGGCGACTCCGATAGTGGTGATGACCGATCCAGCTTCAGAAACCGAGTCGCCCCCTCCTGGCGCTCGCTGACGCGATCGCCTGTCCTCCCCGCGCGCCTTCGCGCGCGGGGAGGTGAAGTCGCCCCTCAGTTCGCCTTGCGGATCAGTTCGTCGGCCAGGGCGGCGGTCAGATAGCCGTCGGCGATGCGGCCGTTGGCCTGTTGCCAGCGGCGCAGCGCCGTGCGCGTGTTGGTTCCGATGACCCCGTCGACCCCTTGAGTGTCATAGCCCAGTCGCGTCAGGGCTGACTGGGCGCCGATCCGCTGTTCGCGCGACATGGAGGCGTCGTTGGGCCAGGCCTTGGTGAGGCCGGGCTTGCCCATGATCCCGTCCGCCGTCAGGCCGATGGCCAGGGCGTAGGAGACCGAGTTGTTGTAGCGCCGGATCACATAATGGTTCGGCAGGGCCAGGAAGGCCGGGCCGTTGGCGCCCTGGGGCAGCAGGATGGTCGCCTCTTCCAGCGCCTCGGCGCCGTTCGGCGTGCCGCCCTGGGCCAGGCGCACGCCCCTGGCCGCCCAGTGGGCCCAGTTGTGTTTCGGCCCCTCGGCCTCGGCGTAGTTGAAGCCTGCGGGCAGGACGACTTCGTAGCCCCAGCCCTGGCCGCGCTTCCAGCCGGCCTGGGCCAGCAGATTGGCGGCGGAGGCCAGGGCGTCCGCGTCGTCGCCCCAGATGTCGACCTTGCCGTCGCCGTCCTGGTCGACGCCCAGGCGCAGATAGTTGTCGGGCATGAACTGGGTCTGGCCCATGGCCCCGGCCCAGCTGCCTTTCAGGCCCGCGCGTTCGCGCCGGCCGTCCACGACGATGTCCAGCGCGTCCTTCAGCTGGGCCTCGGCCCAGTCGCGGCGGCGGCCGTCATAGGCCAGGGTCGCCAGCGAGCGGATGACGTCATAGTCGCCCTGAACCTGACCGAAGGCGCTTTCCTGGGCCCAGACCCCGACCAGGATCTCGGACGGCACGCCGAAGCGCTGGACCACCGGCCACGGCACGCGGTCGATCCGCTGCTTGGCCTGGGCGATTCGCACCGGCGTCACCGCATTCTGGATATAGGCGCCGGCGGGCTTGGAGAATTCGGGCTGATTGCGGTCCAGCCGCACGACCGAGGCGTCGGGCGTCAGCCCGGCCAGTTCGCGTTCGTAGTCGGCGCGACGGCCCCCGCCCTTGCGCGCCAGGAATCCCTGTTTCCAGCCTTCGAAACCCTGCTGGTCATAGGCGGCCAGGGGCGGCGTCTGGGGCGCGGGCGTCGGCGCCGCGACGGGCGCGCCCGGGTCAGGCGTCGGCGTCGGCAAATTGACGGGCGGCTCGGGCAGCATCGGCGCGCAGGCGGCGACACAGCAGATGAGGAGTAGGCGATAGGAAAAGCGCATGAGATTCAGACTACAGCCCCCGAGGTAATAGGTGAAATGACATCCGCGCGAATGACTTTCACGCGCCACAAAGCGCCTGTGGCGCGAAAGCGGCGCCGGGAGACTCCCCTATTGACGTCGTTAACCCTCAATTTCATCGACGCGCTAACGAACTGCGGCGTATTGGCGCAGGGTCCTCTGACGGCCTGATGGCGGAGTGGCGACGCGACGGGCGTGCAACCCCGGAAACCCTCCGTTCGACTCGGAGGTCAGGCCTCCATCTTCTTTTTGGTGCTATCGCCCTTCGGGCTGCTTGAGCACATGATTTTGGGTGCTATCGCGCTTTACGCTACTTAAGCACGGGTCGGGGATCGCCGCGCCGGGCAGGCGGGGATTGGGTTTTCCGTGCATTTGCCTTGTAGCGGGTTGACCTTCTCCGGACCGCTCTCTATACGACCGCCTCCGCCGCGATCCGACCGGATCAGCGGCTTTCTTATTGGCTTCTCTCAGGACGTCCGACCATGAAGGTCCGCAGCTCGCTCAAGTCCCTGAAGACCCGTCACCGCGACTGCAAGGTCGTGCGTCGCAAGGGCGTCGTCTTCGTCATCAACAAGACCGACCCGCGCTTCAAGGCGAAGCAGGGCTAAGCTGCGTTCGCGGCGCGCCGCTTGGGCGGCGTGCGCACGCAGGGCCGCGCTTAGGTCGCCCGAAGGGCGACAGCGCGACAAAAGCTCTGACGATCCACAGGCTGCGGGCTTTGTCCGCGGCCTTTTTCGTGTTCGGCGGTTGAGCCGCGCCGCTGGGCGTGGTTAGCGTCCGCGCTTGATTTCTGGAGTATTCCCCATGGCCGATGACGCCGCCTTCGACGCCTCGTCCGATGTTCTGACCGCGACGGCCCAGGGCCGGCTGCGCTCCATCATCGAGCGTCTTGAGCGCCTTGAGGAAGACAAGCAGGCCGTGATGACGGACATGAAGGAAGTCTTCGCCGAGGCCAAGGGCGAGGGCTATGACGTCAAGATCCTGCGCAAGGTCATCCGCATCCGCAAGCAGGACAAGGCCAAGCGCCAGGAAGAGGACGCCATCCTGGACCTCTATCTGTCGGCCCTCGGCGAGATCTGAGACTGACCCGGCTTGAAGCGCACCCCCTTCAAGCCAGGCGGCGGCCTTTCGCGCTCAGGCGGGCCGAAGGGCGATAGCGCGCCCAAGAAGCCGCTGCCTAGCCCGTTCGAAATCCAGCGTGAGGCCGCCAAGCGCGCGGCCTTGAACGCGTTGAAACGCGCCCGCCGCTCGGCAGAGAAGGCGGGCGTTTCTCTGTCGGAATGGGAGGGGGAGTTCCTCGATTCGGTCGGGGAACGGGTGAAGACCCACGGCCGCGCCTTCGCCGACCCTGAAAAGGGCGCGCCCGGTCAGGCCCTGTCGGCCATGCAGGGCCGCAAGCTGAAGGAAATCACCGCCAAGGCCAAGGGCGAGGAGCCTAAGCGGCGGTGGGGTAAAAAATCAAAGGATCTCTAATGGATCGTCATCCTCGGGCTTGACCCGAGGATCGGGTTGTCCGCAACTCAGCGTTGATGAGTGAGCGCCGACCTGGCGCCCGATCCTCGGGTCAAGCCCGAGGATGACGGTGAGGGGAGTGTGAAGGCGTTTCTGAAACGGCTGGAATCAGGAGGCTGACGTTCACCCCGCCTCCTTCAGCTGTCCTTCCAGCCCTTGTTCGCGGACCTTGCGGTACAGGGTGGAGCGGCCGATGCCGAGGCGGCGGGCGATTTCGCTCATGTGGCCGGCGTAGACCTCGATGGCGTGCTGGATCAGGTCGCGTTCGATGTCTTCCAGCGTCCGCAGATGGCCGCGGTCGTCCAGGATGCGGATCGGCTGTTCAGGAAGGGGCGGCAGGTCGGCGTAGGAGGGGGCGGTCTGGGTCGGAGTCGTCGTCGCCTCCGGCATCGGCGCCACCACGCCCGAGATGGACGGGAAATCATAGGGCTGAAGGAAGGGCGAGTCGGCCAGCACAATGGCGCGGAACACCGCATTCTCCAGCTGGCGCACATTGCCGGGCCAGTCGAAGGCCTGGAGCATGGCCTGGGTCTCGGGCGCGCAGGCGACGATCCGCTTGCCTTCCTCGGCGTTGAACCGGGCGATGAAATGATCGACCAGGGCCGGGATGTCCTCGCGGCGGTCGCGCAGGGACGGGGCCTCGATCGGGAAGACGTTGAGGCGGTAGAACAGATCCTCGCGGAAGGCGCCGTCCTTGACCTGTTGGGCCGGGTCGCGATTGGTGGCCGAGACGATGCGGACGTCGATCTTGACCGGGCGTTTTCCGCCGACCGGGTCGATCTCGCTCTCCTGCAGGGCGCGCAGCAGCTTGACCTGGAGGTCCAGCGGCAGTTCGCCGATCTCGTCCAGGAACAGGGTGCCGCCGTCGGCCTCGCGGAACTTGCCCAGGGTCTTGTCGACCGCCCCGGTGAAGGCGCCCTTCTCGTGGCCGAACAGGATGGATTCCGCCAGATTGGCGGGCAGGGCGCCGCAGTTGACGGCGACGAAGGGCTTGCCGGCCCGGTCGCTGGCGCCGTGCAGGGCGCGGGCGATGACTTCCTTGCCGACGCCGCTTTCGCCTGTGATCAGCACCGGAATGGACGACTTGGCGGCCCGCGTTCCAAGAGCCTTGACCATTCGCATGGGGGCGCTGTCGCCGATGATGTCGTCGAAACTGGCGCGCCCTTGCGCCCGTTTGGTCAGCCGGCCGACCTCGGCCGTCAGCTGGGTCATCTTCAGGGCGTTGCGCACCCCGACCAGCAGACGCTCGGGTCCGACCGGCTTGACGAAGAAGTCCTGGGCGCCGGCCTGCATGGCCTTGACCACAGTGTCGATGCCGCCGTTGGCCGTCAGGACGATGACCGGGGTGGTCACGCCCGCGCTGCGCAGCTCGGCCAGGCATTCCAGACCCGACATCTCGGGCATCACCATGTCCAGCAACAGCATGTCTGCGCCGCCGCCCCGGAGCATGCGGTCAATGGCTTCGCCGCCCCCGGCCGCATGGACCACGGCGTAGCCGTCGCGTTCGAGCACGGCCTGCAGCAGGCGGCGCTGGGTCGGATCGTCGTCGACCACCAGAACGGTCTTGGCCATGGGAGCCCCTTGTCATCACCGATAGGCCGCCCGTGGTGCGGACTGGCCCGTTTCGGGACGATTTCTAGGGGGACGAGGTGAAAATCGGGTGAGAGGGCGTGGTGACCGGGACGTTAACCGGGTGACGCCGTCGCGCACCGAATTTGCGGCTGGGCCTTCAGCGTCTGATCGCCCACGACCAGGTCCGGCAGGCTGGCGGGGGCGACGGTCACAGCCTCTGCGAAGGCCTTGGGCAGGTCGTTCGGCGATGCCTTCCCGCACATGACGCTGTAGGATCCGGTTTGCGACCATTGCCCCCCGGCGTCCTGGGCGAAAGCCATGATGGACCCCGGCGCCGCCAGCAGAACCTCGACCCGGCCGTCGCCGTCCAGGTCCAGGGTGCGCAGGCGGCAGGGCGCCTCGCTGTTGCAGGTGTACATCAGGGCGTCCTGGCGACCCAGCTGGGCGGTGAAGCTGGGCGGGGTCGTCTGGCCGTCGACCGGCTGGATCCGGATGCCCGCCAGCCGTTCGTTCCGGTCCTGAACGGAATAGCCCGACCGTTCCTCACGGGCCCTGGCCGCGCGCGCCAGTTCGGCCGTCTTGGCGTCGGGCGACCGCGTCAGCCGGTCCAGGGCCGCCAGCCCCGCCTTGCCGCTCTCGAACCGCAGGAAGTCAAAGTCGAAATCCTTGGCCGCCACGGCCCCGCGCTCCAGCCGCGCGACCTGGTCCTTGGCCGACAGTCGCGCCGGGTCGGCCAAGGGGCTGAACAGGGCCAGGATGACCGCGACCGACAGGACGGCGGCGAGGATGTTGGTCGGTTCCAGCGGCTTCATCCAGGGGCCGGGGCGGACGGCGGCGAACAGATAACCCAGGCCATAGACCGCGCCGATCACAGCGCAGGCCGCCGCGATGATCCGATCCGGCGTCAGTCCGTGCTGACCGATCCGCAGCGCCAGGCCCCAGAAGGCCAGGCCGATCAGGGGCGCGATCAGGGCCGAGGCGACCCGGACGCCGTAGCGCAGCACCACCGGGGGGCGATGGTCGGGACGGCCGTCCTGGTAGGCGGTGTTGATCAGCACGATCAGGGCGGCCGCCGCCGACAACACCAGGGCCGTCGCGCTGCCCGTCTCCCACAGGCCGTCCAGGCCGGTGAAGGGCAGGGCCAGCAGGAAGCCGCCGACCAGCACCGTGATGACCAGCAGTAGCCAGGACAACAGCATCAGGGCCACGGTCCGCACGCCCCGGATCAGACCGTCGCGCACATCGGTCAGATGCACCGCCGTGGCGAAGGCCAGGCCGGTCAGCGGCAGGGAGAACCAGCTTTCTTGCAGCAGGTCGCTGAGAAAGCTCAGCCCGATGATCTTGAACAGGCTGGCCCCGAGCAGAAGCAGCAGCCAGAAGGCGCCGGCGAAGCCGACCGACAGCACCCCCTGCACCCCCGCCATCCAGGCGGCGTCGAAATAGGCCGGGTAGGAGGCCGCCAGCCGGCGCTCGCGGTCTGCCGGCACGACCAGATGATGGGCGATGAACAGGGCCGCCGCCGCGAAGACGAACAGGGGGAAGGTCGCCTCGCGGGCGCCGTCGGCCTGACGGGCGATGTCGTGCCAGGCCAGCAGGGCCAGCACCAAACCTGCGATCAGGCTCCAGACCACATAGACCCACAGCCTCAGCTTGCCGACGCCGGACAGCAGGACGGCGGGCAGGAACAGGGCGGTCAGCAGGGCCGGCGCGAACAGGTCGGGATGGCGCTGCGACCAGCTGGCGCTGTCGCCCTCGGTGGCGCGCAGCAGCAGGTACAGGACGATCCCCTGCAACAGGCCGACGGCCAGCCGCACGATGGCGATCCGGCGGCGGTCGCCGTCCGGCGTGGTCCCGCCCCAGCCCGTGCCGAGAATATTCGCCGCTTCGGTGGTCATGACGCGCCCTTTTGCCCGGCTCGGGGCCCGAGTGGGCGACCGACCTGGGCGCGCCATCTAACCGAAGCGGGGGCGGTCAGGGAAGCGTCGCCTCGATCCGGCAGGCGCGCGCCAGATAACAGCCGCGGGGGGCGAAATGGATGTGGATCTGGTTCAGCGTCGGATGGTCGAACGCCTCGGCCAGCCGCGCGTCCAGATCGGCGCCGTCGATCACCAGCCCCTCCAGCATCATGTTGCGCCGGTCATAGAGGCGCAGCGACAGCGGCCGTTTGGTCAGCATCTCCGGCGCCGGTCCGGTGATCGGCGCCTGTTCCACCGCCGACTCGCGCACGAAGATCGGCCCGGCGGCGCGATAGGGCGAGGTCGGGTCGGTCAGATGGGCGTGATTGACCAGCACAAGGGCTTCGCCGGCGTCGGCGTCGCGCAGACTGACCCGGCAGGGGGCGCGGCCGGGGGCGTCGGCGACCCACCGGCGCGCGCCGACGGCGGCTAAGTCTTTATCGGACATGGCGAAATAGGGCGTGAAGGGCGCCAGGGGCAGGGCTTGGATACGGTAGGTCATGCGGGATCTCCGGGTTGAGGTCCTCTGCTTGCGACGATCCGCGCGCGCCGTCTGGCGGCTTCCGGCCGTTGCATCGGCCTCGCCGCGCCCCCACAAAGGCGGCATGAACGCCCCCTTCAAAGCCCCGCCCCAGTCAGAACCTGCGGAAGCCCCGCTGTGGGACCTGACCGATCTCTATGGCTCGCGCGACGACGTCCGGATCGCCGCCGACCTGGCCAGGGCCCGCGCCTTGGTGGACGAGATGAACGGCCTGCAAGGCCGGCTGGCCGGGCAGGGCGGCGATCCGGCGTCCTTGGGCGCCGCGCTGGATCGGGCGATCAGCCTGTATGAACAGGCGTCGGACGTGCTGGGCGCCCTGGGCGCCTACGCCTTCCTGTCGGCCTCGACGGCGCGGGACGACGCGGGGGCGCAGGGGTTCGAGGCCGATGTGCGCGAGAAGATCACCGCCATCGCCACCCCGACCGTCTGGCTGACGCTGGAGATCAACCAGATCGACGACGCCGCCCTGGAGGCCGCCCTGACTGCCCACGCCGGCGCATCGCGCTGGCGGCCGTGGCTGCGGCGGGTGCGGGCGATGAAGCCGCACGAACTGTCCAGCGAGCTTGAGACCTTCATCGCCGAGCGCGGCCCGATCACGGCCCAGTGGCCGCGCCTGTTCGACGAACAGCTGGCGGCGCTGCGCGCCAAGGCCGGGAATGAAAGCCTGACCCTGGCCGAGGCCCTGAACCGGCTGTCGGACGCCAAGCCCGCGCGGCGCAGGGCCGCCGCCGAGGGCTTGTCGGAGGCTTTGGCCGTCCGCGCCCCGACCCTGGCCCTGGTGCTGAACACGGTCGCCGCCGACAAGGCGATGGAGGATCGCTGGCGCGGCTTCAAACGCCCCGCCGACAGCCGCCACCTGGGCAATGAGGTCGACGGCGAGGCGGTGGACGCCATGGCCGAGGCCGTCGCCGCCGCCTATCCGCAGCTGTCGCACCGCTATTATGCGCTGAAGGCCAAGGCCATGGGCAAGGCGCGGCTGGACCACTGGGACCGCAACGCCCCGATCGAGACCACCGCCCCGCGCGCCTTCACCTGGAGCCAGGGGCGCGAGATCGTGCTGGACAGTTTCTCCGACCTTGGGGCCGAGTTCGCGGAGCGCGCCGCCGGCTTCTTCGACAAGCCGTGGATCGACGGCCGGGCCCGACCGGGCAAACAATCGGGCGCCTACGCCCACCCGGTCACCGCCGACCGCCACCCCTATGTCTTCCTGAACTGGATGGGCGAGCGGCGCGACGTCCTGACCCTGGCCCACGAACTGGGCCACGGGGTGCACCAGACCCTGGCGGCGGACCAGGGCACCCTGTTGGCCGATACGCCGCTGACCCTGGCCGAGACCGCCTCCATCTTCGCCGAGGGGCTGACGTTCGACCGTCTGCTGGCGACGGCGCCCAAGCGCGAGCAGCGCGGCCTGCTGGCCGGACGGATCGAGGACGGGCTGAACACGGTGGTGCGCCAGATCGCCTTCCACCGGTTCGAGACCCGCTTCCACGACGAGCGCCAGAAGGGCGAGGTCTCGCAGCAGCGGATCAACGAGCTGTGGCTGACCGAGATGGGCGCCTCGCTGGGGCCGGCGGTGACGCTAAACCCCGGCTATGAGCACTGGTGGGCCTATGTCAGCCACTTCGTCCACTCGCCCTTCTACGTCTACGCCTACGCCTTCGGCGACCTGCTGGTGGCGGCGCTGATGGAGGCGCGGCGGGCCGATCCGGCCGGGTTCACGCCCCTGTACCGCGATCTGCTGGCCGGGGGCGGGGCCAAGACCTATGTCGAGGCGCTGAAGCCCTTCGGCCTCAATCCGCGCGATCCGGCCTTCTGGAGCGTGGGCTGCAAGCGGCTGGAACGTCTGGTGGATCAGTTCGAAGCGCTGGGGTGAGAGGCTGGCGCCCGGCTGAACCCGCGCTATAGTCGCCTCAACGACAAGACCGAGGGAGTTCTCATGGCCGACGCTCACAATCCCGCCACCGCCGAGGCAGACGCCGACGCGACCGCCTATGTCCGGGGCGGGATGCAGATCAATGAACAGGCGGCGACCTTCAAGCTGTTCATGGATCTGGCCAAATGGGGCTCGTTGGCCGTGGCCTGCCTGCTGCTGTTCCTGACCCTGTGGTTCCATCCGGGCGGCAACCTGATGGCGGCCCTGGCCGGCGCAGTGGTGCTGGGGGGCGTCGGCTTCTTCGCCCTGAAGCCCAAGGCCGACGCGGGCCACTGAGCCCCCGTCCGCAACGATGCAATAACGACGCGCTTTGACGGCGTCTTCGGAACCGGCCTAGTCTCGCGTCCCATACAGGAACAAGGGGATTCGCTTGGCCGTCGCTATCGCCGCCACCCGTGAACGTCGCGAAGGCGAGACGCGCTGCGCCGTCACGCCCGAGACGGTCAAGAAGCTGATCGCCCTGGGCGCGACCGTCACGGTCGAGGCCGGGACCGGCCTGGGCTCCTCCATTCCCGACGCCGACTACGCCGCCGCCGGCGCGGCGGTGAAGCCCGACACCCGCGCGGTGCTGGACGGCGCCGACATCGTGCTGAAGGTGCGCGGCCCGACGGCCCAAGAGACCAGCGCGCTCAAGCCCGGCGCAATCGTCATCGCCATGCTGGACGCCTGGCGCGACAAGGCCACGGTCGAGGCCCTGACCGGCGCCAACGCCACCGCCTTCGCCATGGAGTTCGTGCCCCGCATCACCCGCGCCCAGGTCATGGACGTGCTGTCGTCCCAGGCCAATCTGGCCGGCTACCGGGCGGTGATCGAGGCGGCCTATGCCTATGGCAAGGGTTTCCCGATGATGATGACGGCGGCCGGCACGGTCGCCGCCGCCAAATGTTTCGTCATGGGTGTCGGCGTCGCCGGGCTTCAGGCCATCGCCACGGCGCGGCGGCTGGGTGCCGTCGTCACCGCCACCGACGTCCGCCCCGCCACCAAGGAACAGGTCGAAAGCCTGGGCGCCAAATTCCTGGCCGTCGAGGACGAGGAGTTCAAGAACGCCCAGACCGCCGGCGGCTACGCCAAACCGATGTCGCCCGAATATCAGGCCAAACAGGCCGAACTGACCGCCAGCCATGTGGTCAAGCAGGACATCGTCATCACCACCGCCCTGATCCCCGGCCGCGCCGCGCCGGTGCTGCTGACGGCGGCCCATGTGGCCTCGATGAAGCCGGGCTCGGTCATCGTCGATCTGGCGGTCGAGGCGGGCGGAAACGTCGAGGGCTCGAAGCTGAACGAGGTCGTGACTACGGCGAACGGCGTGACCATCGTCGGCTGGTCCAACCTGCCCGGCCGCATCGCCGCCGACGCCAGCGCCCTGTACGCCCGCAACCTGACGGCCTTCGTGGAGCTGATGATCAAGGACGGGGTTCTGGCGGTCGATCTGGAGGACGAGATCCTGAAGGCGGCCGTTGTGACGCACGGCGGGGCCGTGGTGCATGAAGGGGTGCGGGGATGATTACCGAACTCAAAGTCTATCTTGGTCTTTGCGTCGGGATGACCGTGATCCTGGCCGGTCTAACGATTTGGCGCCCCGACGCAGATGTACAAATGGCGCTGATCGTGGTGCCGTTCGTCATCCTCGCGGCGTTGGCGCGGTCCAACTTACAACTCGCCAAGCGGATTGAGGCGCTGGAGGGCCGGCAGCGTGTTGGCGAGCTTGAGCGAGCCGAGAGCAGGACATAGGTTATGGAACACGTCGATCCCACCGTCTTCCGCCTGGCCATCTTCGTCCTGGCCATCTTTGTCGGCTATTACGTGGTCTGGAGCGTGACCCCAGCCCTGCACACGCCGCTGATGGCCGTGACCAATGCGGTGTCCAGCGTCATCATCGTCGGCGGCCTGATTGCGGCGGCGGCTGTGTCGGGCGACGTCACCGGCCCCAGCGCCTGGATCGCCAAGGGCGCGGGTGTGGCGGCCGTGACCCTGGCCAGCGTCAACATCTTCGGCGGCTTCATGGTCACCCGGCGGATGCTGGCCATGTACAAGAAGAAGGAGCGGCCGGCTCCCAAGGGCGCGGCATGATCGACCCCGCCCAGATCGCCATAACCGGCTCCTGGATCGCCACCGGCGTCGGCTTCGGCCTGTGGCTGTACGGCTGGTTCGGGACGAAACTGCCGCTGAAGCGTCAGCGGCTGCACGACTGCGGCATCGCCCTGGTCTTCTCGGCCATACTGGTCCGGGTCGTGAGCCAGGAGCGGCCGCTGGGTGTTTTCGAATGGGCCCTGTTCTTCATCGGCCCGTTGTTCATCGCCGCCGCCCTGTGGCGGCTGGCGCGCACGTCTTGAGGGGAGGGGCGTGATGAACGCATCGTTGGCCGCACTGGCCTATCTGGTTTCCGGCGTCCTGTTCATCCTGTCGCTGCGCGGCCTGTCCAGCCCCGAGACCAGCCGCCAGGGCAACACCTTCGGCATGATCGGCATGGCCCTGGCCATCGGCGTGACCCTGCTGACCCTGGGAACCACCGGGGCTCTGGACACCGTGACCCTGGCCCTGATCGCGGGCGGGGTCATCGTCGGCGGCGGGACCGGCGCCCTGATCGCGCGGCGCGTCGCCATGACCGACATGCCCCAGTTGGTCGCCGCCTTCCACAGCCTGGTCGGCATGGCCGCCTGCCTGGTCGCCATCGGCGCCGTCTATGCGCCCGAGGCCTTCGGAATCCTGTCCGAGGACGGGACGGGCATCAAAACCCTGTCGATCATCGAGCTGTCGCTCGGCGTCGCCATCGGGGCCATCACCTTCACCGGCTCGGTCATCGCCTTCGCCAAGCTGAACGGCAATATGTCGGGTGCGCCCATCATCCTGCCGGCGCGGCACCTGATCAATGTCGGCCTGGGTCTGGGCCTGGTCTTCCTGATCGGCATTCTGATCGGCACCGGCGGGGCGGCGACCTGGGCCTTCTGGGGCGTCTTCCTGATTGCCCTGGTGCTGGGCGCGACCCTGATCGTCCCCATTGGCGGCGCCGACATGCCGGTGGTGGTGTCGATGCTGAACTCCTATTCCGGCTGGGCGGCGGCGGCCCTGGGCTTCACGCTCGAGAACATCGCCCTGATCATCACCGGCGCCCTGGTCGGCAGTTCCGGCGCGATCCTGAGCTACATCATGTGCAAGGGCATGAACCGCAGCTTCATCAGCGTCATCCTGGGCGGCTTCGGCGGCGCGGACGCCGCGGCCGGTCCCGCTGGCGCCAAGGAGACCCGGCCCGTCAAACAGGGCTCGGCCGAGGACGCCGCCTTCATCATGAAGAATGCGTCCAAGGTCATCATCGTGCCCGGCTACGGCATGGCCGTGGCCCAGGCCCAGCATGCGCTGCGTGAAATGGCCGACAAGCTGAAGGAGGAAGGGGTCGAGGTGAAATACGCCATCCACCCCGTCGCCGGCCGGATGCCCGGCCACATGAACGTTCTGCTGGCCGAGGCCAACGTCCCCTATGACGAGGTGTTCGAGCTGGAGGACATCAACGCCGAGTTCGCCACCGCCGACGTCGCCTTCGTCATCGGCGCCAACGACGTCACCAACCCCGCCGCCAAGACCGACCCCCAGTCGCCGATCTACGGCATGCCGATCCTGGACGTGGAAAAGGCCGGGACCGTGCTGTTCATCAAGCGCGGCATGGGCTCGGGCTATGCGGGCGTCGAGAACGAGCTGTTCTTCCGCGACAACACCATGATGCTGTTCGCCGACGCCAAGAAGATGGTCGAGGGGATCGTGAAGGCGCTGTGATGTCACAAACCCGCGAGAGCGGCGCTGCGGGCCGTGCTTATGGTCTTAGAATTGGGGGACGGATCGCCGAGTTGGTTGGAGCCAAGCGGCTCAAGCTCAATTCCAACGAAGTTGAGTGGGAAGGACGCCGAGCAGTTATCAAAGCGGCGGCACCTAAGAATGACTCAATAGGTGTCACAGCGGCCATGCTACCCCGCCTTGATGACGTCTACGGCGCTTTCGAGGACGAGTCGGGAGGGTTTGAACTCTGGCGAGTTGATCCTGTCATTTTTCGAAGTGTATCTAGAGACAGTCCTAGTGCTCGCAAAAATGGCGGTGACACGCGCCTCGTTCGAAAGCACGCCGTCTGCGAGCAAGGCGTTCTTGTGAGGCGCTTTACGAAGGCAGAGATTGACGGCTAAGCCGCCTCGCTCACCGGCCGCAACGTCCCTGCCTCACGCATCAGACTGTGCGCATTGATCGGATCGATGTCGCAGCCGTTGGGCCAGGTCGGAACGCCCATTTCGACGAAGACGCGGGCGAAGAAGGCGGGGTCCTTCAAGGGTTCGGTCATCGGCCCCAGGGCTGTGAACTCGCTTAGATCGATGACACCGAGGGTGTCGTCGTCGAACACGATCTCCAGTCGGTGGTCGGCCAATGCCCGAACGCGGCGGGCCCGGACCATCTTGATCTCAGTCATCCGACAGACCCTCGATCCTGAACCACCCCACAGCCGTCATCCTAGGCACTAGGCCTAGGATGACGGCAGAGGGAGGCTGTCACTCCTCGCCGCCCATCGTCTCGCCAACCGCTGAAACCTCTATCGCCCGAGCTTGACCGGCGCTATCACGCATCCGTGAACACGCTGTCCAAACCTGCCCCCGTCGCCCATCGCCGTTTTGAGGCGCTCGATTCCCTGCGCGGGGTGTGCGCCATCCTGGTCGTCATGTTCCACATGCCGGTGGCCAGCCATTGGCGGACCTGGGACTTCATTCAGCACGCTTATCTGTTCGTCGATTATTTCTTCGTCCTGTCGGGCTTCGTCATCGCCCATGCCTATGCCGAGCGGCTGAAGACGGGGGCGGACGCCGGCCGGTTCATGGTGCGGCGGTTCGGGCGGATCTGGCCGATGCACGTGCTGATGCTGGCGGCCTATGTCGGCCTGGAGCTGGCGCGGCTGGCCTTCCATTTCGATAGTGCAGCGCCGTTTACCGGGGACCGGTCGGTGTGGGCGATCTTCACCAATCTGGCCCTGATCCAGGCCTGGCACGTCCATCCGCATCTGACCTGGAACGGGCCGTCGTGGACGCTGAGCGCCGAATGGGCCTGTTATCTGATCTTCGCCGGCCTGGTGCTGGTGGCGCCCAAGCGGTTTCGCTGGATCGGCCTGGTGCTCGCGATCATCGGCGGCGTTCTGGTGGTCAGCTACGCCCGGCGCTGGATGAACACCACCTATGACTTCGCCGTGCCGCGGGCGGTCTACGGCTTCTTCCTGGGCTGCCTGTTGCAGGGTCTATGGATGAACATCCCGCGCCTGAAGGGACTGGCCGCCACTGGGCTGGAGATCGCGGCCGTCGTCGCCGTATGCCTCTTTGTGGCCTGGGCCGAGGGGCCGGTGACGGTCGCCGTCACCCTGGTCTTCGTCGTCCTGGTCTGGGTGTTCGCGGGCGAGGAGGGACGGGTGTCGCGGCTGCTGGACCATCCGGCGCTCGTGACGCTGGGGCGCTGGTCCTTCTCTATCTACATGGTCCACATGTTCATCCTGACCGTGATGCTGATCATCGCGCGCAAGCTGGACTGGATGCCGGGTGGACGGCGCGTCGATTTTGGCTCGGTCTGGCTGAACGACCTGTTCGCGCTCGGCCTGTTCGGCTTCATCGTCCTGATCGCGGTCGTGGCGCACAATCGGGTCGAACGCCCGGCCCAGCGCCTGATCGACCGCTGGACCAAGCCCAAGGCCGCCTGAATTCAGGCCGCCATCAGCCAGGGCGTTTCCGCCGGGTCCGACCGCGCCTCGTCCCACAGGGCGTCTTCGTCCGAATAGCGGGCGATGGCGGCGGCGGAGATGACGTCCACCACCTGTTCCTCCTGCCGATCCCAGATGACGGCCAGGTCCGACGATCCGTCGGCCTCGCACGGCACGATCAGATAGCGGTTGGCGTTGACGGCGGTGTTCGGTTGGAAGCGAGCCATTTGATGATCTCCTGAAGCGGTCGGCCTCTTGTCGATGATGGTGTTATGGCGCACTGTTGCGTCAGAAACGGACGTATCATTTCAGGGGCGGCGGTGAGACACGACAAGGCGGCCATGGTGATCGACCTGGCGCGGCGCATGGCCGCCAGCGCCGAAGGCCTGACCATCGACGAGATGGCGCGCGACATGCGCGTCGGCCGCCGCACCGCCGAACGGATGCGTGACGCCGTCCTCATGCTGTTCCCCCAGGTGGAGGAGGTGTCGGATCCGCCGTCGAAACGCTGGCGCATCCGCGGCGGCCTGTCCGCCTTCGAACAGGCGCCGACCGCGACCGAGATGCTGGAACTGGCCAAGGCGGCCTCGGCCCTGCGCGCCGCCGGCGAACCGGCCCGCGCGGCGGCGCTGGAGGCGCTGGAGCGCAAGCTGAAGGCGGCGATGCGCTCCACGACCCTGAACCGAATGGCCCCGGATCTGGAGGCCCTGGTCCGGGCCGAAACCATCGCCGTCCAGGCTGGACCTCGTCCCTCGGCGGACGAGGCCATGCTGACCGCCATTCGCGGGGCGGTGCTGGCGCAGCAGCCGCTGGGCTTCACCTATTCCCGACCGGGCGCCGAGCCGCGCCGGCGGACCGTCGCCCCCTGCGGCGTCATGTTCGGCCGGGCCAACTATCTGGTCGCCGCCGACCGCGAGACGGGCCGCATCCAGACCTTCCGCCTGGACCGGATGAGCCATGTCGCCCCGCAGGACGGGGTGGCGGTTCCGCCCGCCGACTTCGACCTGGGCGTCTTCGCCAGCCAGTCCTTCGGCATCTATCAGGACGAGATCGAGGACGTGGTGCTGCGTATCGCCCCTGAGGGTGCGGCCGAGGCGAAGAGCTGGCGCTGGCACCCGACCCAGTCGTTCGAGGATCAGGCGGACGGCGCCGTCATCGTGCGGTTCCGCGCCTCGGGCATGCGCGAACTGGCCTGGCACCTGTTCACCTGGGGCGAACAGGCCATGATCCTGGCGCCCGAGCGGCTTAAGGCCGTCATGGCCGGGGAACTGGCGGCGGCCGGGCGCGCTCTGGACGCGGCTCGCGGATGACGAAGGCTTAAGGTGACGCTGTCGCCGGCCCTCGCTATCGCAGGCCTGACCTGTTGGAGAACTTCATGCGTCTGAAGACGGCCCTCATATGCGCCGCCCTTGTCGGCTTTTCGACCGTTGCGGCCTGCGCTTCGCCCGCCGTCGTCGCGTCGCAAGACCAGAGCATGGCCGGAGACGGCCGCGTCGACGTGTCGGTCGAACGCAACGGCGATCGCTGGACGGCGGAGTATGTGCTGGATCGTGACGCCCCGGCCTGGGCCTTCTTCCGCTCGGCCCTGCTGCGCGAGAGCCGCCAGCCGTGGCGGCCGGCCTGGTGGCGGGTGGAGACGCCGGGCGTCATGCTGGAGCGGATCGGCGATTACGACGTGCTGCGCTCGACCGACGGCGGCCCTGTGCCGCGCAATGTCCGCATCGCCATGACGCCGCGCCCCGGCGATCTGGAGGCGGAGTATGATCCGGCCCTGGTGTTCTCGGACGGCACGGTGGCGCTGTTCTCCGGTCAGTTCGACGTCATCCCGCTGGAGTCCGCCGCCGCCGCCCGCGCCCTGCCGCGCGACCTGAACGGCGTCGATGTGCCCGGCGGTCCGGCCAGCGTGACCTGGCGTGACCGCGCCGGCCCGGTGCTGTTCAAGGGCGAACGCGCGCCCCAGGTCACGGCCGTTGACGCCCAGACCTATGTCCTGTTCGGCGACGCCACGACCCGCCGGGGCGAAGGGATCACCACCGTCATCGATCCCGGTCTGCCGCGCTGGCTGGGCGATGAACTGGCCGGCTTCACACCCCGCGTCATGGCCTATTACGCCGAGCGCCTGGGTCGGGCTCAGGGCGAGGCGCCGACCCTGATGGTCAGCTGGACCGGCCCGACCAGATCCCTGTCCAGCATGGGCGGCAGCGTTCTGCCGGGTCTGATCTCGATGAATTTCGAAGGGGAGGGGGTGCTGGCCCCCGACGCCCAGGCCCTGGCCCGCGCCCACTGGTTCATCGGTCACGAAGCGGCGCATTTCTGGCTGGGCTCTCAGGGGCTGAAATACCAGTACGCCCGCGAGGCCTGGATCACCGAGGGCGGGGCCGACTTGATGGCGGTGCGGGCCCTGAAGGCCATGGACCCCGCCTATGACGACCGGGCCGAACTGCAGCGCGAGGTGGATGATTGCATCACCCTGGCGGCGGGCAAGCCCGTGGCCTCGGCCGGCGACCGGGGCGACAACCGCGCCTACTACGCCTGCGGCGCCGTCTGGGGCCTGGTCATCGAAGCGGCGGAACGACGCGCGGGCGGCGGCGACTTCTTCGACGTGGTCGCCGATTTTCAGCGCCGCGACAATGACGACGGGGTGCTGAGCCGCGACGAATGGCTGGGCGCCCTGACCCGCCTGTCGCGCGACCCCACCCTGGCCAACGATATCTCGACCATGCTGGACAAGGGCGTCGCCAATCCTTCCGCTGTCATCGCCCGTCTGTTCCAGCGCACCGGCGTCGCCTTCCGCCTCGACAACGGCCGGGTGATCCTGATCTGACGGTTTGACGCGGATCAAGGCGGGACGGGGCCGAAGGGCGCATCCAGACTCCGGCAACAAGGAGCACCGCCATGACCTATGCGAGCCTGATGGTCTATGTGGATGACGAGGCCGACAATGTCGCGCGGATCGGTTTCGCGCGCGATCTCGCCGCCATTCACGACGCGACCCTGATCGGGATCTCCGTCAGCGAGCCCGAGCCGCCGCTGGTCGACGCCTATGTCGCCGGGGGAATGGCCGGTGAAATCCTGGCCCTGCGCCGGGACCAGGCCGACGGCGAACTGTCCGCCGCCAAGGCCCGTTTCCTCGAAGCCATGAAGGACACCGGCATAGATCACGAATGGCGGGCGGAGACGGGCTATCCCGCCTCCTGTGTCGCACGCCATGCGCGGGCCGCCGACCTGATCCTGGTGGGGCGTGACGCCGGGCGTCTGCCCTATCGTGCGCCGGACGCGGGCGACCTGATCATGAACATCGGCCGGCCTGTCCTGGTCGCGCCGCCCCGGGCCTCGGCCGCGCCGGTCGACGGGGTCGTCCTGGTGGCGTGGAAGGAAGGGCGCGAGGCTCAGCGCGCCGTCGCCGCCGCCTTGCCGCTGATGAAACAGGCCCGCGAGGTCAAGGTGGTCGAGATCTGCGCGTCGGCCGACGCGGCCGCCGCCGCGGCGCGGGTCGCCGACGTCGCCGCCTGGCTGCGCCGCCACGGCGTCGTCGCCGAAAGCGAGGCCAAGGTGCGCGACGAACGCCCCGCCGGCGACCGCATCCTGGCCCTCGTTGAACAGACCGGCGCCAATCTGATCGTCGCCGGCGCCTGGGGCCATTCCCGGATGCGGGAATGGGTGTTGGGCGGCGTCACCCAGGCCCTGCTGAACCGCAGCCAGTCCTGGCTGCTGCTGAGCCATTGACGCTTCAGCGGTCTTCTCGCGCATGGAAGATGCGGGCGACCACGACGACGTCCGCATCGACGCGGTATTGGACGACGTAGCCGCTGTCGCCGAAGCGGATGTAAAGCTAGCGGTGATCTTCTTTTTTCCGTCCCATGAACGGCGTGCGGGGTAGAAGGGATACGGATTGGGTGATTGCCCGAAACGCGCGCAGGGCGGCGCGTGGATTGCGCTCGGCCAGAAAGGCGGCGAGGCGTCGCCTGTCACGAACCGCCTGTTCCGAGAAGCGGAGTTTCACCGTCGGGCGTCGAGGCGCGCTTTCAGGTCCGTTTCGAACGCCGTCGACCATTCCTCGAAGGTTTCGTGGACGCCCGTGCGATCATATTCGGCCAGAGCTTCCGCCGCGGTCGGACCCTCTGGAGGCGCGGCGTAAAGCCCGGTCAGCCCCGCTTCGAAAGCAACTTGGTCTTCTCTGACGCCACATAAATTCTCTGTAAGCGCCCTGTCCAGGACAGCGGCAGTATAGGCTTCCGACGTCATGCCCGCCGCATGCGCGGCGGCCTTGAGCCGCTCAAGCGCCTCGTCGGTCAGGGGCAGGGTCAGGACATGATCGGCCATAACCGCATCATCTCACAACTATGAGTAGTTGTGAACTCACATCGCCGCGAACGGGTACGGGCTGACCGATTTGGACCAGTCGTCCACGGCCAGCGGCCGGTCGATGGGCGCCGCAGCGCGTTCGGCGCAGGGATGGCGGTGGCACAGGCGGCAGGCCGGGCCGATGGGCGTGACCTCGGGCCGTTCCAGATCCAGGCCGTGGGCGTAGGCCAGACGGGGGGCGTGGCGCAGTTCGCAGCCCAGGCCGACGGCCAGATCGTGGGCGTCGCCATAGCCGTCCTGGCCCTGGCGTTCGACCGTGCGGGCGAAGGTGAACCAGCGCCCGCCATCCGGCGTCTCGATGATCTGGGTGATGATCCGGCCCGGCGTACGGAAGGCCGAGTGCAGCCGCCAGCGCGGGCAGGCGCCGCCGAAGCGGGAGAAGGGAAAGGCGCCGGCGGCATAGCGTTTGGAGATATTGCCCGCCTGATCGACCCGCATCAGGAAGAAGGGCACGCCCCGCGCCGTCGGCCGCGACAGGGTTGTCAGCCGATGCGCCGCCTGTTCATAGCTGACCCCGAACCGGGCCTGGAGCCGCGCCAGATCATATCCGGTCTCTTCCGCCGTGCGCTGGAAGGCGGCATAGGGCATCAGGATCGCGGCGGCGAGGGTATTGGTCAGGGCCACCTTCAGCAGGGATCGCGTCGGGCCGTCCGGGGCGTTCGCAGCCTGGACCATGGCGTTCAGGGCAGGGCCCTGCTCGGCCAGGGCCAGTTGATAGGCGATGGCGAAGGCGCGCGACGACGGGCCCAGGGCCTCGGACAGCAGCAGGCGGCGGCGGTGCAGGTCGTAGCGGCGGGTCCATTCCACCATGACCTCGGCCGGCAGGGTGCGGACGCCCAGATCGTGTTTCGCCGCCAGCCGCTGGCGCGCGGCAGGTTCGAAACCGTCGGCGTGGGCCGGCGCCTCGGCCGCCAGGGCCTCGGCCAGGGCCTCGCCCATCTGGTCCAGTTCGGGGAAGTGGTTGCCGCGCGACTGGATATATTCGCGCACCCATTCGGCCGGGCTGGTGTCCACCAGGCCTTCGCCGTTCTCGGCGGCGGCGCGGGCCCGGGCGCGGCCGTCGTCAAAGGCCTGGTACAGGCGCAGCATGGCGTCCGCGACGCCGGGCGCCTCTTCCAGCAACTGCACCAGTTCGTGACGGGGCAGGGACAGGCCCGCGAACAGAGGGTCGGTCAGAACCTCGCCCAGCCGCGCCTCGTCCGCCGCCCCGCCCTGGTTCAGGCTGCGCAGATCGACGTCATAGGTCTCAGCCAATCGCAGCAGCAGCTGGGCCGAAACGGGCCGCTGATTGCGTTCTATGTGGTTGAGATAGCTGGGCGAAACGCCCAGGTCGGCCGCCATGGCCGTCTGAGTCAGAGCCAGGTCGCGCCGCAGCCGCTTCAGCCGGGCGCCGAGGAAAAGCTTGCGATCAGCGGCGATTTCCATGGTCGGAGAATGTCACATTATGACTGACTATGCAAAGTCATGATATGACAAACTGACATCAATACGGGCTTAGGCACTGTGTCATTCGTGACTTCTGCGTGTTCTTGTCTCCGAGACGGCGGCTGCGGCCGCGCCATTCAGAGACCGAGTTCGACCATGACCACCTTCGCCGACCTGGTTCCTTCGCCCGCCGGCCGTTTCGACGGCATCGAGCGTCCCTATACCCCTGAGGACGTTCTGCGCCTGCGCGGCTCCGTGCCGATCACCCACACCCTGGCCGAGCGCGGCGCCAACCGTCTGTGGCAGTTGCTGCACGACGAGCCCTTCATCAACGCCTTGGGCGCCGTCACCGGCAACCAGGCCATGCAGATGGTCCGCGCCGGTCTGAAGGCCATCTATCTGTCAGGCTGGCAGGTCGCGGCCGACGCCAACACCGCTTCGGCCATGTATCCGGACCAGTCGCTGTACCCGGCCAACGCCGCGCCGGAACTGTGCCGCCGCATCAACCGCACCCTGCAGCGCGCCGACCAGATCGAGCACGCCGAGGGCGGCGCCAAGCGCGACTGGTTCGCCCCGATCGTCGCCGATGCGGAAGCCGGCTTCGGCGGCCCGCTGAACAGCTTCGAGATCATGAAGGCCTTCATCGAGGCGGGCGCCGCCGGCGTCCACTTCGAGGACCAACTGGCGTCGGAGAAGAAGTGCGGTCACCTGGGCGGCAAGGTGCTGATCCCGACCCAGGCGCATGAGCGCAATCTGGTCGCCGCCCGTCTGGCCGCCGACGTCATGGGCACGCCGACCATCACGGTCGCCCGCACTGACGCCGAAAGCGCCCAGTTGATCACCTCGGACATCGATGAGCGTGATCAGCCCTTCATCGACCGCGACAACCGCACCCCCGAGGGCTTCTTCCGACTGAAGGAAGGCACGGGTCTGGATCATTGCATCGCGCGCGGCCTGTCTTACGCCAACATCGCCGACCTGCTGTGGTGGGAGACCTCGCACCCGGACCTGGACGACGCGAAGAAGTTCGCCGAGGCCGTGCAGAAGAAGCACCCCGGCAAGCTGATGGCCTACAACTGCTCGCCCTCCTTCAACTGGAAGGCCAAGCTGGACGACGCCACCATCGCCAAGTTCCAGCGCGAGCTGGGGGCCATGGGCTACAAGTTCCAGTTCGTGACCCTGGCCGGCTTCCACGCCCTGAACAACTCGATGTTCGAGCTGGCGGACGGCTATCGCGATCGCGGCATGGCGGCCTATTCCGAACTGCAGCAGCGCGAGTTCGCCAACGAGGCCATCGGCTACACCGCCACGCGTCACCAGCGCGAAGTCGGCACCGGCTATTTCGACCAGGTCGCCACGGTCATCTCCAACGGCACGTCCTCGACGACAGCGCTGAAGGACTCGACCGAGACCGCCCAGTTCACCCACGCGGCTTAAGGCCCCCCTCAGCTTAAGGCCCCCTCAGCTTAAGGAAAGGAACCTCCATGGAACCGCTGACCCGAACCGAAGCCATCATCGACTTCTGCCTGGCGCCCCTGGCGCTCGACACAGGCACCGAGGCCGAACGCGAGGTGCGCCGTCGCATGACCCATGTGCTTCGAACCTATCAGGCCAAGGTCGCCAAGCCGATCGCCGTGGACTTCTCGTCCATGCCGTCCCAGGTGATCAACGAGGCCGCGCACGGCTACGAATAAGCCGTCCCGCGCAAGGAAAAGGCCCGCTCCGATCGCTCGGGGCGGGCCTTCGTCCGTCTGAACGGGTTTAGCGCGACGAAGAGGGCGAGGTGTTCAGCGAGGCCGTCGGCGACGGCGCGGGCGTCTGCGTCAGGGTGACCGAAACCGGCGAAACCGCGGCGGGGGGCGTGCTGGTTTCTTCGGGATCGCCGACCGTGATCGAGGTCGTGAGCACCGCCTGGGTGGTGCAGGTGGCCAGGTCGCGTGCGACGTGACGGCCCAGGCAGAACATGTCCTCATAGGCGGGGCGCGAGGCGGCCAGGCACTGGAACAGCATCAGTTTGGACATGTTCAGGCAGAATTCGCTGTTCGTCTCGACCACCAGGGCGTCGGTATTGGCCCGGGCCTCGTCGCCGGCGGCCCCGAGAGCGGCCAGGGCGGCGATGGCCAGCGACCGCGTCAGGGCCGGCGTATAGGGCGGCGCCTTGCGCGACGCCTCGACCGACAGACCCTGGCCGGTGTTGGCGGCCGTGAACAGACGGCTCGATTCATCGCCGGAAGGCAGCATGGTCGCCGCCGACAGGGTCTTGGCGCCCTCCAGCCGAACTTCGCGGTTGGGCACGTGGGTGACGGCCCAGCGACGGCGCGGATCGTTGCGTTCCTGAACCGTATAGGCGTCGGCCTCGACGGCCTCGGCGATGGCGCGCATCGCGACGGCGTCCTTGCCGATGGTGGCGGTGATCAGGCCCGCCGCAGCGTCGGCGCCGGGCAGGGTGGCGGCATAGGCCGGATCGGCGACGATCTGGGCGATCATCTGCTGGCGCTGGACGGGATCGGCGGCGAACTGGCGCACCCCGGCCACGAACTCGGGCGACTGAAGCGCGATGATCGAGCCGTAGGCGATCAGGCCGCGCGACAACTGGGCCGGCTCATACGAGGCGCCCTTGCGGATGGCGGCCTGGATGGATTCGGCGTCCGGGAAGCCGCCGGGCTGGATGGTCTCGGCCTCCCGCAGGAAGGCGACATAGATCGAGGCCGCCTGGGCCACGCCCTCGTTCAGCGAAACCGGCGGCGGAGGCGGCGGGGGAGGCGGAGGCGCCTCTGGCTCCTTGGTGGTGCAACTCGCCAGGAAAACAGCGGCTGCCAGGGCGGCGATCGACAGGCCGCGGGTCATGAAGGCCTTGGGCATAGGGGCGCGTCCACAGAACTATGGCCCCGGACGGGGCGTGTACTTGAAGCCGCTTATAACGTGAGGAAAGTGGTTTGCCGAAGATTAATCGAACAACTTCGACACGGATTCTTCGTTGGCGATCCGCCGGATAGCTTCACCGATAAGCGGAGCCACGGAAACCCTGCGGATTTTCGGGCACTTCAGCACTTCATCGGGTTGTTCGATGGAGTCGGTGATCACCAGTTCCTTCAGCGGCCCGTCGGTGATGCGCTGCACGGCGGGGCCGGACAGAACGCCGTGGCTGATATAGGCCGAGACCTCGGTGGCGCCCTGATCAATCAACGCCTTGGCCGCATTCACCAGGGTGCCGCCCGAATCGACGATGTCGTCGAACAGGATGCAGCTTCGGCCCTCGACGTCGCCGATGATGTTCATGACCTCGCTTTCGCCCGCCTTGGGGCGACGCTTGTCGACGATGGCGAGGTCGGCGTTCAGGCGGCTGGCCAGCGATCGGGCGCGCACCACGCCCCCGACGTCGGGCGAGACGATCATCAGGTCGTCGCCGCGCGCATAATTCTCGCGGATGTCCTGGGCCAGGACCGGCGTGGCGACCAGATTGTCGGTCGGAATGTCGAAGAAGCCCTGGATCTGGCCTGCGTGCAGATCCATGGTCAGCACCCGGTCGGCGCCGGCGCGGGTGATCAGATTGGCGACCAGCTTGGCCGAGATGGGCGTGCGGCCGCCGGTCTTACGGTCCTGACGCGCATAGCCGAAATAGGGCATGACGGCCGTGATCCGCCGGGCGGAGGCGCGCACCAGCGCATCCGTGATGATCAGCAGCTCCATCAGATTGTCGTTGGCCGGATAGCTGGTCGACTGAAGGATGAAGACGTCCTCGCCGCGGACGTTCTCCTCGATCACAGCGAAGACCTCATTGTCGGCGAACCGCTTGACCTGGGCCTTGGTCAAGGGGGCGTCCAGATGGTCGGCGATAGCCTGAGAGAGGCCGCGGTTGGAGTTGCCTGAGAGCAGCTTCATCGGCTGGTCATCCTTTCGCCGTCATCCGACCCCCATGAACGGCGGTCGGTTGGCGCGCTCTTTACCAGCGGTGCCGGGCAGGGCAAGTCGTGTGCGGAGAGTTTTCGTCGGCATGGCGCGGTCCGGTCGTGGGTGCTAGAGAACGCCGCGTTCGTTTCCGAAGCCAGGCCGAGGGTCTGTCTTTGCTCGTCATGGGGTCATCCTTGTCCGTTTCCAAGATCCGTTCCGGCCTGGTGCTGATGGCTGCGGCCGCCGCCGCAATGACAATCGCGGGCTGCGCCGGCAACGCACGACCCAAGCTCGCCTATGAGGAACGGCCGGTCGAGGCCCTGTACAACACCGGCTACCAGCGCCTGGAACAGCGCCGCTGGGCCGACGCCGTCGACTATTTCCAGGAGGTGGAACGCCAGCATCCCTATTCGGACTGGGCGCGCCGCTCGATCCTGATGCAGGTCTACGCCTTCTATCAGAACAATAATTACGCGGACGCCATCGCGGCTTCGGACCGGTTCATCTCCCTGTTCCCGGGCAATCCCTCGGCGGCCTACGCCTTCTACATGAAGGCGGTCTGCAACTTCGAACAGATCACCGACGTGGGTCGCGACCAGGGCTACGCCAACGCCGCCCTGGCCGGTCTGAAGGACGTGGCTCGCCGCTATCCGGGCACGCCCTACGCCAGCGACGCCGCCGTCAAGATCGACATGGTCAACGACCAGCTGGCCGGCAAGGAAATGAACATCGGCCGCTATTACCAGCGCGCCAACCAGCCGCTGGCGGCCCTGAACCGCTACAAGGCCGTCATCGCCAACCCCGAGTTCCAGCGCACCTCCCACACGCCCGAGGCCCTGTACCGCCTGGTCGAGGTCAATCTGCAGCTGGGCCTGAAGGAAGAGGCGACCCGCAACGGCGCCGTCCTGGGCTACAACTTCCCCGGCAGCCCCTGGTACGCCGAGGCCTACGCCCTGCTGACCGAAAACGGCCAGACCCCGGAAAAAGCCCCCGAGGCCAAGCGCGAATCCTGGCTGCAGCGGATCATCCCCGGCTGACCCGCCGAAGACTGTCGCCGGAAAGCCTTGTGCATTTCAGCACATCTCCCGATTCTGTCGGCGTGATCCTGATTCGTTCCACCGGCGACCACCTGCCATGCTGACCGCCCTTTCCATCCGCGACGTCGTCCTGGTCGACGTGCTGGATCTCGACGTCGAGACCGGCCTGACCGTGCTGACGGGCGAGACGGGGGCGGGCAAGTCGATCATTCTGGACGCCCTGGGTCTGGCCCTGGGCGGGCGCGGCGACGCCGGCCTGGTGCGCCACGGGGCCAAACAGGCCGTGGCCACCGCCATCTTCAGCGCCCCCGACGACCCGGACCTGCTGGCCCTGATCGCGGACAAGGGGTTCGAGGTCCAGCCGGGCGAGGACCTGATCCTGCGCCGTGTGCTGAACGCCGACGGCCGTAGCCGGGCCTATGTCAACGACCAGCCCGCCGGGGTCACGGCCCTGCGCGAGATCGGCGCCGCCCTGGTTGAGGTCCACGGCCAGCATGAGACCGTCGGCCTGCTGGACTGGCGCACCCACCGGGGCCTGCTGGACGCCTATGGCGGCCTGCAACCCCAGCTCCAGGCCGTCGCCGCCGCCTCCGCCAAGCTCAAGGCCGCCGAGGCCAAACTGGCCGAGCTGAAGGCCCAGGCCGCCGACGCCGCCGCGCGTCTGGACGAGATCAGCCTGAACCTGTCCGAATTGGACGCCCTGGACCCTCGCGCCGACGAGGAGACGGAACTGGCCGGCGAACGCGCCCTGCTGGGCGCCGCCGAAAAAGCCATCGCAGACCTGGCAGACGCCCGCACCCAGCTGGGCGGCGACAAGCTGAGCCAGAAACTGGGCGCTGCGCTTCGCGCCGTTGAACACGCCCGCCAGCGCGCCGGCCAGGCGGGGGCCGAGGGCGACCATCCGGTCATCGTCAAACTGTCCGCCGCCGTCGAGGCCATCGACCGCACCATGGTCGAGGCGGCCGAGGCGGTCGCCGCCGTGGACGCCGCCGCCGACGCCTTCGACTATGAGCCCGGCCGCCTGGACAAGGCCGAGGAACGGCTGTTCGCCCTTCGCGCCGCCGCCCGCAAGCTGAACACCACGGTCGACGCCCTGCCGTCGCTTCGCATCCGCCTGCGCGAACAGCTGCGCCTGATCGAGGACGGCGAGGAGGCCCTGGCCAATGCGGGCCGCGAAGCCGCCGAGGCCGCCGAATCCTACGACCTGGCCGCCACCTTCCTGACCTCGGCGCGCGAGGCGGCGGCCGACCGCCTGACCGCCGCCGTCATGGGCGAACTGGGCCCGCTGAAGCTGGAGCGCGCGCGGTTCCGCGTGGCGCTGGAGCCGATCGAGGGCCGGCGCGGCCCCGACGGGGTCGAGACCGTCCGCTTCCAGATCGCCACCAACGCCGGAACCGACTTCGGCCCCCTGGACGCCATTGCGTCAGGCGGCGAACTGGCCCGGTTCGCCCTGGCCATGAAGGCCGCCCTGGCCAGCCGCGAGGACATGCGCCAGCCGGTGATGATCTTCGACGAGGTGGACCAGGGCGTCGGCGGCGCCGTGGCCGAGGCCGTCGGCTCGCGCCTGAAACGCCTGTCCACCGGCGCCCAGGTCCTGGTCGTCACCCACAGCCCCCAGGTCGCCGCCCGCGGCCACGCCCACTGGAAGGTGATGAAGGCCGACCACGAGGGGATGACGACCACCACGGTGGTGGCCCTGGACGACGCGCGGCGTCAGGAAGAGATCGCGCGGATGCTGTCGGGGGCGGAGATCACCGACGAGGCACGGGCGGCGGCGCGGGCGTTGATCGGGTAGGGGCGTTGGGGGCGTGATCTGCTCCCTTCCTGATCCCTCGGTTTCAGTGAGAGTCCATCATCCCGGCGTCATCGTCGATCACGAAACAGAGTGATTTCTCACGCGTCTGTCTCGCACGCTCTCGACAAGCAGAAGGTGAACGCGGCTCCACCTAGGTCGCTGCTCGTCACGTCAAGAGATCCCCCGTGGCGTTCGACAATGGTTCGCGTAACGGATAGGCCGAGCCCCATCCCAGAACTCTTCGTTGTCATGAGCGGTCTGAAGATCGTCTCAATCTGATCAGCCGCCACGCCAGGACCGTTGTCCGTGACGCTGAGTTCAAAGATCGTGTCGGAGATCGCTCTCCCCACCACCCGGATTATGCCATCGGAACGTCCAGTCAAGGCTTCGGCGGCGTTCCGCACCAAGTTGATCACCGCCTGCTGGAACTGGATACGTTCAGCGCGGACGTGATCATTGTCCTCATCGATGATGATCTCCAGAGCGACGCCGGCGTCGCTCTGAATTAAGGAGAGGATCCCATTCAGATCGCCCACCATTTCTGAGACACGCTCGACCTGAAGGTCGCGACTGTCATGGGACAGCAATTCCCGCATGCGACGTATGATCGATCCTGCGCGCAAGAGCTGCGCCTTCGCAAGATCGAGGGTTTGGCTCGCGCTTGCGCTGATAGGGTCGGCTCTCTGAAGGACACGTTGGCTGGCGTGGATGTAAGTGGTGGCGGCCCCTAACGGCTGGTTCAGCTCGTGCGAGAGGGTCGCCGCCATCTCTCCGAGGGAGTTCAAACGCCAAACCTGGTTCAGCTGAGATCTAAGCTCCCTAGATCGCGCCTCTGCACGCTCGATATTCCGGGCCTGTGCCCTGCGAGCGGAGATGTCTCTGATGTTGGCATGTATTCGAGGCCCTCCGGATTCATGAGACACAGACATCCAAAGTTCGATATCGAGATCAGAGCCGTCTCGCCGCTTTGCCGGCAGTTCAATTCGACGCCCCAGGCGGGCCGCCCCGCTCTCCTGCCACCGCAGCATTCCCTGCCGATGCGCTTCCTGCTGCTCTGGAGGAACGATGATCGTCACATTAGCGCCGAGGGCCTCCTCTGCGGGGAAACCAAACAGGCGTTCTGCACCCACCGACCAACCCACAACCCGGCCCGCGACGTCGCAATCAATGAGAGCATCTGCAGAAGCGGCCAAGGCCTGACGCATCGCTGCGGTGCGGTGACGTTCGGTGAGTTCGGCTTCGCACGCTTCCGCCAGGAGTTTCAATCTGGAGACCAGACGTGGGTCATAGGTTCTCGGTCGGGGATCAAGCGCGCTGAGCGTGCCCACGGTTTGGCCGTTTACCGTCAGCGGAACCCCGGCGTAGAAGCGGATGTAGGGCTCCCCCGTGACGTAACGACTATTGCGAAACTGTGGGTCCGCCAACGCATCGGACACCCACGACACGCTTGCCGGGTTCAACACCGCGTGGCTGCAAAAGCTATCGGCGGGAGCTATGAAATCACTGTCGAACCCAGCCCCGCCCACGACATAGATGCATGTGCGTTCGACGAGGCTGACTAACCCCACGGCGGATTCGGCGACGTCGGCGGCTAGCGCAGCAAGAACCTGGAGGCTTGGATCACGCTGGCCCGGGACGAGCCCGAGGGACTGAAGCATCGCCAGACGCTGGCTCTCCGCTGTCAAACTTGCCGCCTCCATCAGGTGATCGTCGCACGGAGAAGCCTGTTTGCACAGCCCGTCGGCGGCATAGACCAGCGCCATAAGCGCGTTCCGATTCGACATCTCAATCACGCGTTCTCGGTGACTGACGATTGCCGACCAGTACAAGGCGCTATTGTCTGAACGGATTAATCTTCGCGCGGAATACTCCTGATCCTTCAGCGTAATCACGGCTTCTCAAGCTATTGTGGTCGAATGGCTTGGCTGTGGCTCGGCCACCTGAACGTCTGCTCTGCAGCGAGGACTCAATTTCCGCTGTTGGCCGCAAGTCGGCATTGGCTTGAGCAAGAGCTTCGAAAATGCCGCCCGAGTTCCCGAAAGGATATCGTCGGATTTCAAGCGCGTGAGGACCGGAATACCCAATCAACCTGATACGCTTCAAACCCGCCGTATAATCCCCGCCGGTCTTTGAAAAACGTGAAGCTCGTCTATCGCACCCTTTTGCACATGGCGCCGTTTCGCCTGTGCACGTGCAATCGCCGGAACGGCGCCTCGGCCAAAGTGCGCTATCTACACCCTGTTTTTTCGTCTCCGCCGCCGTGGGCCTCGTCCGGGGGAGACGGCCTCGACATCAATTCCGCGCGGGTTAGCGGTCCTGTCATCATCGTGCTAAGAGCCGCACCCTTTATACGGGCGGCGATGTCGCCAGAGCATTTCAGTCTTCAGGAGAAGCACACATGAGCAGGGTGCTGGTCATTGGCGCCGGCGGCGTCAGTTCCGTCGCGGTCCACAAGATGGCGATGAATGCGGACATCTTCTCGCACATCACTCTGGCGAGCCGCACCAAGTCCAAGTGCGACGCCATCGCCGAATCCGTCAAGTCGCGCTTTGGCGTGACTATCGACACGGCGGCGATCGACGCCGACGACGTGGCGGCGACCACGGCCCTGATCCAGGCGGTCAAGCCCGCCCTGGTCGTCAACCTGGCCCTGCCGTACCAGGACCTGGCCATCATGGACGCCTGCCTGGCGGCCGGGGTCAACTATCTCGACACCGCCAACTACGAGCCGCGCGACGAGGCCAAGTTCGAATACAAATGGCAGTGGGCCTATCAGGACCGCTTCAAGGAAGCCGGGCTGATGGCCCTGCTGGGCTCGGGCTTCGACCCCGGCGTGACCTCGGTCTTCACCACCTATACGAAGAAGCATCTGCTGGATTCGATCGAGACGCTCGACATCCTGGACTGCAACGGCGGCGACACCGGCTTGCCGTTCGCGACCAACTTCAACCCCGAGATCAATCTGCGCGAGGTCACCGCCCCGTCGCGTCACTGGGCCGACGGCCAGTGGGTCGAGGGCCCGGCCCTGAGCCACAAACAGACCTTCGACTTCGAGGGCGTGGGGCCCAAGAACATGTACCTCATGTATCATGAGGAACTGGAGTCGCTTGCCAAATTCTATCCGGAAATCAAGCGTATCCGCTTCTGGATGACCTTCGGTGACTCCTACCTCAAGCATCTGGAAGTGCTGGAGAATATCGGCATGACCTCGATCGAGCCGATGATGTTCCAGGGCCGCGAGATCATCCCGATCGAGTTCCTGAAGGCCCTGCTGCCGGAACCTTCGTCGCTGGGTCCGATCACCAAGGGCAAGACCAATATCGGCACCATCGCCACCGGTCTGAAGGATGGTTCGGCCAAGACGGTCTACGTCAAGAACATCTGCGACCACCAGGAAGCCTATGCCGAGACCGGCAACCAGGCCGTCAGCTACACCACCGGCGTCCCCGCCATGATCGGCGCGGCCCTGATGCTGACCGGCCAGTGGAAGGGCGAGGGGGTGTTCAACATTGAACAACTGAACCCCGATCCCTTTATGGACATGCTGAACAAGCACGGTCTGCCGTGGACGGTCGAGGAACTGCCCGCTCCGCTGGACTTCTGAGGATACGCCCATGGTCATGCAGACCCAGGCCGGCGGACCGGGCGCCTTCGCTCGGTTCGATCTGAACCGCGTCCCGTCGCCCGCCTTCGTGGTCGACGAGGTCGCGGTGCGCCGCAACCTGTCGGTCCTTCAGGACGTCGGGACGCGCGGCAACGCCCGGGTCCTGCTGGCCCTGAAGGCCTTCTCCATGTGGTCGCTGGCCGACGTCGTCGGGGAATACCTCGACGGCGTCTGCGCCTCGGGCCTGTGGGAGGCGCGGCTGGCGCGGGAGTTCTATCACGGCCACCTGACCACCTATTCCCCGGCCTACAAGCCCGCCGACCTGCCCGAGATCCTGCGTCTGTCGGACACGGTCATCTTCAACGCCCCGGACCAGATCGCCCGTTTCGCCGACCTGATCGCCGCCGCCCGCGCCGAGGGCCAGGTGTTCGATATCGGCCTGCGGCTGAACCCCGAGCATTCGGAGGGCGAGGTCGCCAAATACGACCCCTGCCAGCTGGGCTCGCGCCTGGGCTTTCCGGTGTCGCAACTGACGCCCGAGCATTTGCAGGGCGTCGACGGCCTGCACATCCACGCCCTGTGCGAACAGGGGTTCGAGCCGCTGGAGCGGATCTGGGCTGCGGTGGAGCCGAAGCTGGCGCCTCTGCTGGCTGACCTGAAGTGGATCAACCTGGGCGGCGGCCATCACGTCACTCGCGCCGACTACCGCATCGACGCCCTGGTCGGCTTCCTGAAGGAGTTGGGCGAGCGCTACGGGCTTCAGGTCTATATTGAGCCGGGCGAGGCCATTGCGCTGGACGCCGGCATATTGGTGGGCGAGGTGCTGGACACCTTCCACAACGGCCTGCCCATCGCCATCACCGACATCTCGGCGACCTGCCACATGCCCGATGTGATCGAGGCGCCCTATCGCCCAGCCATGCTGAACGAGGCCGAGGCGGGCGTGACCTATCGCTTGGGCGGTCCTTCGTGCCTCGCGGGCGACATCATCGGCGACTATGGCTTCGCCACTGCGCCGACCGCCGGAACCCGCATCGCCTTCCTGGACCAGGCCCACTATTCGATGGTGAAGACCAACACCTTCAACGGGGTGCCGCTGCCGGCCATCGCCCTGTGGAACAGCGACACTGACGCGCTGAAGCTGGTCCGCGAATTCGACTATTCCGAGTTCCGCGACCGCCTGTCCTGATATCGAGAACCTCGACAAATTCTCCAGAATTTGTCGAGGTTTTCTCCAGGTTCAGACCCCCAGAATCCAGCCTTCCTCCTGCTCGACCTGAGCGATCAGTTCGGGCGTGGCGTCCTTGGGCGGACCGAAGGCCTTGGCCAGGTCGCCGGCCTCGTCCATGTGGGCTAGGGCCTCGGCGGTGGAGCGGACCTGGGCCTGATCCTTGAACTCGCCCTCGTTGGGCTTGCCGTCGAACATGGACGGCCAGACCTCGACCACCAGGGCCGACAGGGGCTCGACGTCCTCAGGGCTAAGGGCGCGCCAGCCGGTGCCGAACGGCCAGACGGCGCCCGAAGACCCCAGGCTTTCCAACAGTCTACGCACAGCCGGGATTCCCACCAGGGTCTGACCGCCCACGGCGCCGGCGCCGTGCATCTGCCACACGCTCTTGGGCTGCAGCCTGCCTTTGCGCGCCGCATTCTCGGTCGCCCGGAACTCGGGGATGTCGGCGCCCGCGCCTGCGGGCGGCTTGGTGGTCGTCAGCCAGCGCTGCGCCTGTTTCGCCGGCGCCCCCCACAGCGGCCAGGCCTCGTCCGTCATCAGCCGGTTCATCTTGGCCGCCACCTGGTAGCGGTTGTTCGTATTATCGGCCTTGTCCACGACATTGGACGCGATGAATTTCCACATGGCCTGCCAAGGAGTTCCGTCCAGCTTCAGCCGCGCGGCCGTGCCGACCGGATAGCCGAAGTTGAAGTCCAGCCCGACCAGAACCCGGTCGCCGCGCTTCCTGTGATCCGCCAGGATCGAGGCCAGCAGGGCCTCACCCTCGGCCCGCGTGGCGACATTGTGCGTCTCGGTATAGAGGCGGAACCGCACGTCGCGCTTCGCCACCCCGATCCACAGCGAGGTGTCGCCGAGTTTCTTGGTTTCGGCGGCGGTCCAGTCGGCGACGACATAGGCGTCGAATAGGCGGGCCAAGGCGGCCTCCCGTAAAAAGGCGTGTCGATAGGAATGAGCGGGGTTTCTAGACCTCTCGCCGCTCAATCGGAAGGGGCGATGGGGGCCCGTCAGCCCTTCAGCAGGGCTTCCAGGTGCGACAGCCAGCGTCGGCCCAGCCGTAGCGCCTCACCGGGCGAACCGGTCCCGCCTGCCAGGGCGGCGTCCCACAGGGCCAGCTCGAACTCGGGATGGCGGGCGTCCGCGAACATCAGCCGCAGCACCACCTGTTCGGCGTCGGGCGCCAGCACGTCCAGCGCCTTGCGCGCCTCGCCGCGCCGGATGCGGGCGACCACATGACCGTCGACGATGATTTCGCCGCCCTCGACCTCCTCGAAGGCGTAGGCCAGGCCGTGGGCGCCGTTGGCCCAAAGCACGACAACCTGTTCGATGTCGAAGTTCAGGGCGCAGGCCCGGCCCTCGCGGGGCGAAACGGCCTCGACCTCGGGCGGAGCGCCCAGGGCCTTCAGCAAGGCGCGGCGGATGCGGCGCGGCGGCTCCATCCACCAGGACAGGGCCAGGGCCAGGGTCGTCAGCAGGGCCGCCGCCAAGGCGATCAGCAGGATCACCCGCACGACCTCGGCCATGGCTCAGACCTCCGTCCCGGCCGACAGGTCGATATCGACCACCACCGGCACATGGTCGCTGGGCTTGTCCATGTCGCGCGCGTCGCGATGGGTCTCGATCCCGCGCAGACGGTCCGCCGCCTGGGGCGAGAGGAGGGCGAAGTCGATGCGGATGCCGTGGTTCCTTTGCCAGGCGCCGGCCTGATAGTCCCAGAAGCTGTAGGTCCCGGCCGGTTCGCCGCCGACCTCGTGGGCGTCGGCTAGGCCCAGATTCTTCAACGCGCGGAACGCCTGTCGGCTCTGGGGCTGGAACAGGGCGTCGTCGGTCCAGGCGGCGGGGTTCTTGGCGTCTTCCGGCTCGGGAATGACGTTATAGTCGCCGCACAGGGCCAGCGGCTCCTCGAAGGCCAGCAGGCCGCGGGCGTGGCGGTTCAGCCGCTCGAACCAGGCCAGCTTGTAATCGAACTTCTCGGTCCCGATCGGATTGCCGTTGGGCAGATAGATGGACGCCACCCGGAGCGGCCGGGGCGCCTCGATCACGGCTTCCAGATAGCGGGCCTGTTCATCGGTCTCGTCGCCGGGCAGGCCGCGCCGGATGTCCGACAGCGGGTATTTCGACAGCAGGGCCACGCCGTTGTAGCTCTTCTGGCCGTGGGTCTCGACATTATAGCCCAGGCTCTCGAAGGCCTCGCGCGGGAATTTCTCGTCCACGCATTTGATCTCCTGGAAACAGGCGACGTCGGGGGCGGCCTGCTCCAGCCAGGCCAGCACGGTGGGCAGGCGGGCGTTGACCGAGTTCACGTTCCAGGTGGCGATGCGCATGACGGCGACGGTAGGGCGCGTCTCGGTTTCGGAAAAGAGGCGACGCAAAACAAAAGGGCCGCCGGATCGCTCCGACGGCCCTTTGTAGGTTCTGCGATGGTCGCTTAGGGACGGCCGCCGGCCGGCGCCGGAGCGGCGGCGGGCGCGGTGGTCAGCTTGCAGCCGCCGCCGATCTGCTGGGCGGTGGCGCAAGGATAGACCTGTTGCACGACATTCTCAGTGTTCAGACGGGCGATGAGGCCGTCGCCGGCGGCGCATTTGGCTTCATAGAAGACGCCGTTGGCGTTGCGGCCCATCAGACGGGCTTCGGTCACGTCGCAGGAGGCGGCGTCCGAACCCGCGAAATAGGATTTCACAAGGGCGGCGTTCTCGGCCGAGGTGGTGAAGGCGCAGGTTCCATTTTCGGCCAGCACCTGGATGCAGGGGGTCTTGGTCCAGGTATTGTTCAGTTGCTTGAGCCAGAAGCCCGCGCCGTCGGAGCAGCCGGCTTCGTACATGACGCCGCCGTCGTTGGCCTTGCCCAGCACCTTGACCTCGTCGACCGTGCAGGCGACGCCTGCCTGGACGGCGTATTCGCGCAGGAATCTCTGCGTGTCGGTGTTAGCGGCGATCGTGCACTGGGGACCAGGGTCGGCGGCCGGGTCACGCGCACGCAGGGTTTCGGCCGAATGGGCCAGCAGGATGCAGCTGGCCGCCTCGGGCGGGGTCTTGGCTTCGATGATGAAGCCCGGGCCGGCGGCGCAGGCGACTTCATAAACTGTGGTGTTGGCGGTCGTCTGGCCGAGAAGCTTGGATTCGCTGACCTGGCATCCGGTGTTGGCCAGGGTGGCCTGCTCCTGGGCGGCAGCCTGGATCTGCTCGGCCGTCGGGGCGGCGGGGCGGCGTTCGCGGCGTTGACGAGAGGCCGAGGCGCGCGAGCCGCCTTCAACCGTGGCGGGCTGGTTTTCGGGGCCGCGCTGCTGTTGCGCGAAGGCGGGAGCGACCGATATGGCGCTGAACAGGAGCGCCGCGAGGGCGGCGGCGATGCGGGCTTTCATGGAACACCTTCGGTTGGGAACGGCTGAAGGCTTCGTGGCGGTCTAATCGGGCGGGGTCAAGGCGGCTGTGGACGGCGTGGGCAAGACCTGACTAAGGTTTGATCGTTTTTATTGGAGACGCACTTGGCGGACGATGCAGCGGCCCTGAACCAGGGGATGGAGGCGCGAGGCCTGACCTATCCCATGCCCGATGCGCCCGCGCCCGGCGTGGCGGTCGAGGTCGCGCGCGGGGTGTTCTGGTTGCGGTTCGCCCTGCCGTTTCAACTGAACCATGTGAACGTCTATGTCCTGCGGGACGGCGACGGCTGGACGGTCGTTGATACGGGACTGCGGACGCCGGACGCCGTGGCGGCGTGGGAGGCGGCGCTGGCCGGACCTTTGGAAGCGCGCTCGATCCACCGGCTGATCTGCACCCACATGCACCCCGACCATATCGGCCTGGCGGGTTGGCTGTGCGCGCGCAGCGGCGCGCCCCTGCTGATGTCGCGGCTGGAATATGTCACCGCCCGGATGTTGATGGCCGAGGGCGGCGACGCGCCCGAAGACGGTGAACGCTATTATCGCGCTGCGGGCTGGAGCGAGGCTCAAATCGATCGCTGGCGCGCGGACTACGGCGGTTTCGCCAAGGGGGTGTCGCCGATGCCGCGCAGCTATCTGCGGCTGTCGGATGAGGATGTGATCCAGATCGACGGGGACGACTGGACCGTGGTGGTCGGATCCGGCCACAGTCCCGAACATGTCTGCCTGTGGCGGCGCTCGGATGATGTCTTCATCGCCGGAGACCAGATCCTGCCCCGGATTTCATCCAATATCTCGGTCTGGCCGACCGAGCCTGAAGCCGATCCTTTGGGCGACTGGATGGACTCCCTGGAGAAGCTGCGGGACCTGTTGCCCGAGGGCGCATTCGTTCTGCCGGCGCACGGCGAACCCTTCCACGGCGTTCACGCCAGGCTGGACGCGCTGAAACGCGGGCATGAAGTCGCGCTGAAACGGCTTGAGCGGACGTTGCGTCAACCGTCTAGGGTGATCGACGGCTTCCCGGCCGTGTTCGGTCGGGCGGTCGGAGACGGGGTGCTGGGCATGGCCACGGGCGAGGCCCAGGCGCACCTGAACTATCTGGAAAAGCGCGGCCGCGCCGAGCGGACGCGCGACGAGAACGGCGTCGACTGGTGGACAGCCGTCAAATGGGACGAGGAAACGACGTGAGCGAACATATCCGCACCCAACTGGCCGACGGCGTCCTGACCCTGACGCTGGACCGGGCCGACAAGAAGAACGCCATCACCCAGGCCATGTATTCGGCCCTGTCCGAAGCCGTCGAACAGGCGCGGACCGACGATACGGTGCGGGTGCTGCTGCTGCGCGCCGAGGGCGACAGCTTCTCGGCCGGCAACGACATCGGCGATTTCATCGCCATCGGGTCGCAGACCGAAAAGCCGTTCGACATGTCGGTGTTCCGCTTCCTGAAGGCGCTGGCCGATCTCGACAAGCCGCTGGTGGCGGCGGTGAAGGGGCGGGCGGTCGGCATCGGCCTGACCATGCTGCTGCATTGCGATCTGGTGGTGGTGGCCGAGGACGCCCTGCTGTCCGTGCCCTTCGTCAATCTGGCCCTGGCGCCCGAGGCGGCGTCCAGCCTGTTGCTGCCGGCCGTGATCGGTCATCAGCGGGCGTTCGAGATGTTCGCCCTGGGCGAGCCCTTGGACGGCAAGACGGCCGTGGCCTGGGGCCTGGCGAACCGGGCGGTTCCGGCCGATCAGGTCGAGGCGACGGCGGCGGACCTGGCGGCCCGTGTCGCGGCGCGCGCGCCCAACTCCCTGCGCAAGACCAAACGGCTGATGCGCGACGCCGAGGGTCTGTGGGCCCTGATGCAGCGCGAGGGCGAGGCCTTCGGTTCGCAGATGAAGAGCCCGGAGGCCATGGAGGCCTTCATGGCCTTCACCAAGAAGCGGGCACCGGACTTTTCCAAGCTGGGCTGACGCCAGCGTCACAAGACTGCGCCTTGATTTGGCGCAGCTTTGGTTCTAGGTGCGCGCGCCTCTTTCTGGAGCGCCCATGTCGCACGCCCTTGCCCAGACGGCCGCTGTCGCCGGCCGTATCGACGCCGAGATCCCGGCCGACGCCGACGGCGTGGAGGCCCTGGTTCTGGTCGCCTTCGGGCCGGGTCGTTTCGCCAAGACGGCGGAGCGACTGCGCGAGGGTTCGCGCCCAGCGGCCGGATTCGTCGCGCGCCGGGACGGCTGCATCGTCGGTTCGGTACGGCTGTGGCCGGTCCTGATCGGTCAGACGCCGGGTCTGTTCCTGGGACCCATCGCCGTGGACGCCGCCAGTCGCAGCGACGGCCTGGGCGCCGAACTAGTGCAGGCCTGTTTAGACCAAGCGCGGACCCTGGCGGTCGGCGGGGTGCTGCTGGTCGGCGACCGGGCCTATTTCGAACGTTTCGGCTTCGTCGGCGCGCCCGAAGCCGAGATGCCGGGGCCGGTGGATCGTCGTCGAGTGCTGTGGCTGGCGACGGGCGTCGAGACCGTCTCCGGGCCTGTTCGCATCGGCTGATCTTTCGCGGGGCCTTGGCGGGGCCTAAGTCATGGTCCGATATGACGCACATGGATGACCAGAAGCCGGGACTGAAAGCGATCGTCGAGGCGGCGAAACAGGCGCCCGGGCGGGGCCTGCCGCCGGTCCACCTGTGGAACCCCGAACACTGCGGCGAGATCGACATCGTCATCCGACACGACGGCGTCTGGATGCACGAGGGATCGCCCATCGGCCGCGAGGCGCTGGTGCGGCTGTTCTCGACCGTGCTGCGCAAGGATCCGGACGGCTATCATCTGGTCACGCCGGTCGAGAAGCTGAAGATCACGGTCGAGGATCTGCCGTTCCGGGCCGTGTCGGTCGGGCGCGAGGGCGACGACCTGATCTTCACCACCGACGTCGGCGACGAGGTGCGGGCGGGCGAGACCGACGCGATTGTGGTGGAGACCGATCCGGAGACGGGCGAGCCGGCGCCGCGCGTGCATGTGCGGCGCGACCTGTGGGCGCGGATCACGCGCTCCGTGTTTTACGAACTGGTCGAGATGGCCGAGGAGGTCGACGGTCGGCTAGTGGTGCGGTCCGGCGGGCGAGCGTTTTCCCTGGGGGCTGTGGCGTGACCCTGGCGACCTTGAGGAACCGGCTGGTCCAGCGGCTGGACCCGGTCGAAGCCTGGCGTCCGGAAGGGCTGGCGGCGCGGTCCGACTTCGACCTGAACCCCAAGGCGGCGCGGCCGATGCGGGAGTTGCGGCCGGCGGCGGTGCTGATCCCGGTGGTGGCGCGGCCCGAGGGGGCGACGGTGCTGCTGACGCGGCGGGCGGACACCCTGGTGCGGCATACGGGGCAGATCGCTTTTCCAGGCGGACGGCTGGATCCCGGCGAAAACGCGGTCCAGGCGGCGCTGCGCGAGGCGGACGAGGAGGTGGCCCTGAACCCGGCGAAGGTCGAGGTGCTGGGCCTGTCCGACGCCTATGAGACCGGCACCGGGTTTCTGGTCACGCCCGTGATCGGCTGGCTGCACGAGGCGCCGGTCACGACGCCGGCGCCGGCCGAAGTGGCCGAGGTGTTCGAGACGCCGTGGGACTTCCTGATGGACGCCGCCAACCACCGGCAGGACTTCTACGACATGGACGAGGGGCTGCGGCGCTGGTTTTGGGCCATGCCATGGGGCGAACGCTATATCTGGGGTGTGACAGCCGGCATCCTGAAGGCGCTGCACGTCCGCCTGTACGGAGACGAGCCGGCGCCCGAGCTTGCGGCCGAGGAGGATGCGGCATGACCGTGTCCATGCAGGGCCAGCCTTGGCTGGAGGCCCAGGCCACCCAGGCGGTCATGGCGGCCTTGCAGGCGGCGGGAGGCCCCGACTGCGCCCGGTTTGTCGGCGGCTGCGTCCGCAACAGTCTGCTGGGCCAGCCGGTGGACGACATCGACATCGCCACCCGGCTGAGGCCCGAAGAGACCATGGCGGCCTTGCAGGCCGCGGGGCTGAAGGCCGTGCCCACGGGGTTGGAGCATGGCACGGTCACCGGGGTGTCCGAGCGCAAACCCTATGAGATCACCACCCTGCGCCGGGACGTGGAGACCGACGGACGGCGCGCGGTCGTGGCCTTCACCGAGGACTGGGGCGAGGATGCGGCGCGGCGGGACTTCCGCCTGAACGCCCTGTACGCCGATGCGGCCGGCACGGTGTTCGACCCGACTGGCGGCGGCCTGGCGGACGCGGCCGAGGGGCGGATCGTCTTTGTCGGCGAGGCCGAGACGCGGATCCGCGAGGACTATCTGCGCATCCTGCGGTTCTTCCGGTTCCAGGCCTGGTACGGGCGGGGCCAGCCCGATGCGACCGGGCTCGCGGCCTGCGCGGCGCTGAAGGTCGGGATGGCGCAACTGTCGGCCGAACGGGTGTCCAAGGAATTGCTGAAACTGCTGGCGGCGCGCGATCCGCGATCCACGGTGCGGGCGATGGCCGAGACGGGCGTTCTGGGGCAGATCTTGCCCGAGGCGCAGCCGCTGAACCTGTTCGAGGCGATGTGCGGACTGACGGGCGATCCGGTGCTGCGTCTGTCGGCCCTGTTGCCGGCGGATGCGGTTGCAGTTGCGAAGATCGCGGGGAGCCTGCGGCTGTCGAACGGGATGCGGGACCGGCTGGCGGCGGCGGTCGCGGAGGGTCCAGCCGTGGCTCCCGGCATGACCGATGCCGAGGCGCGGGCGGCGATCTATCGGCTGGGACGCGACGCCTTCGAGGATCGGCTGACACGGGCCGAGGCGGCGGGCGGAGACGGCGCGGCCTTGCGACGGCTGGCGGCCGAGTGGACGCCGCCGAAAATGCCGGTCGGCGGGCGGGACCTGGCGCGGCTGGGCCTGAAGCCGGGCCCGGAGACGGGCCGTGTTCTGAACGCCTTCGAGACGGGCTGGATCGCCGACGATTTTCCCTCGGACGGTCACGAGGCGCGGCTGAAGGCCGCTATGGCGTCGCCCGCGTGAATTCGGTGACGACGGGATAGTGGTCCGACCCGGTCGGTTCGCCGATACGGCGGCTGATCAAGGCCAGGTCCGGCGAACGATAGACCTGATCGATGGTGATGCCGGCGAAGGCGGGCAGGCGGCTCGGCCAGGTGCCGGGGAAGCCGGGCGCGGGCAACAGGTTCATGTCGGACTGGATCTGACGGCCGATCCGGGCGCTGGACACGCTGTTGAAATCGCCGGCGACGATGGTCGGATGAGGCGCCGCCTTTTCCCGTCGTGCGGTCAGGGCCATGACCTGGTTTATCTGGCCCCATTGATACTGGTACGGCCAGGGGCGGGTCAGGTGGACGCCGAAGACGTTGACGGCCCCGACCGGCGTTTCGACGACGGCGCCTATCGCCGCCAGATCGTCGCGAAACGACGGCAGCTTGCCCTGGATCGGATAGCGCGAGGCGACGATCGACAGGGCCCGGCCGCTGGGGTCTTCGATGCGGCCCATGACCGCCCGATTGGGATAGCCGGCCAGAACCTCGTCGAGCCGGTCCGCCGGCGCATCTCCGACCTCGACCAGAACGACGATGTCGGCGTCGGCGTCGACGATGGATCGTCGGATCGCGGCGACGTCGGTGTTGTCCACCCAGAGATTGGCTGAGTACAGGCGGATTATCGGCTGGTCGGGTTGAGGACGGCCAAGGGGCGTCATCCACTGGGGCCAGACAGCGGCCAGCAGGACAAGGCCGGCCAGCACGCCTACGACGAAGGCCGGCCACAGACGCAGGACCAGGCAGGCCAGGGTCAGCACCGTCGCAGCCAGCAGCACGGGGGCGGTGAACTGGGCCAGGATGTCCACCCATCGATGGCCGATCCCGCTGAGACCAGCCACGCCGAAGCCCGACAGCCCGATCAGAACGAGGCTGGCCGCCGCATTGCTCGCCGGCTTCAGCAGGGACATGGCATATTGCCTTTCTTGGTGAACGGTGTCGGCTATGCCGCGTTAGGGCGACGCTTGGAGAGGCGCGACATGGCCAGACGGTCCATCACGGATATCGAGAAGATCTGGTCCAATGTCGAGGGGATCAAGAAGCTGTCGGACCGGGTCATCGGCATAGGACCGTTCGGCATCGGCATGGACGGACTGCTGACCTGGGTCCCGGTGGTGGGTACGGTCTATACGGTCGGAACCGGGGCCTGGCTGGTGATGCAGGCGGTACGCGCCAAGGCGTCGCCGGCGACCCTGGCGCGGATGGCGGCCTATATGGCGGTGGATACGGCGACGGGCACGGTGCCGATCGCCGGCGACGTGGTCGACACCTTCTTCCCCGGTCAGTTGTTGGCGGCCAAGGCGCTGCAGAAGGATATCGAGACCAGCCACTGGGTCGAGGATTCCGAAGCCAACGCCAGGGCCAGCGGCGACCACGAGCGCCACCTGGAGACGGTGCGAAACGACAAGAAGCTGCGCCGCATCGTCTATCTGCACGACTGAATTACGGGCGTCAGCGGCGCCCTGATCACCTAATTTTGGCGATTTTCTTCAACTTATACCGTGGGTTGAATGACAAATTCGCCGTTCAACCCGCCTGATCTGACCGCGCCTGCAGACTGATCTCCGACAACAACGGAGATCCTGATGAGCGACGATTTCACCGCGCGGCTAGCCCTGCCTTATCTCGCAGCCGGTCAGATGCAGAAGCATGTGACCCTGAACGCGGCCCTGACGCGCCTGGACGCCCTGTTGCAGACGGCGGTGGTCAGCCGGACCCTGACGACCCAGCCGGCCGCGCCGTTCGACGGCGATCTCTACATTCTGCCGCCAGGCGCCGCAGGGACGGCGTGGAGCGGCCGGCCCGTCGGCGCCCTGATGCGGTTCGAGAGCGGCGGCTGGAGCGTTGTGGCCGCGCCGGTGGGGATGATCGCTCTGGTGCTGGATACGGCCGTCCTGGTGGTGCGGAGTGAAGAGGGCTGGAGCCCGTTGGGACATCGGCTGGGCGAAGTGCAGGGGCTGTCGCGGTTGGGTCTCGGCACGACCGCCGACGCCGCCAATCCGCTGGCGGTCAAGACCAACACCGCCCTGTTCACTGCACGCGGCGCGGCCGAGGGCGGCGACGGAGACCTGCGTCTGACCCTGAACAAGGAGGCGGCGGGGGATGTCCTGTCGCTGCTGTTCCAGAGCGGCTACGGCGGCCGGGCGGAACTGGGCCTGGCAGGCGACGAGAACCTGAGCCTGAAGGTGAGTCCGGACGGATCGACCTGGCTCCGGGCCTTCGGGGTGGATCGCGCAACAGGGCGGATCGCATTCGACAAGGGCGCGACGCGGCGGGAGACGACAGTCTTCACCACCGACGGCGCCTATGAACCGCCGTCCTGGGCGCGGTGGATCGAGGCGGTCTGCGTCGGCGGGGGCGGCGGCGGCGGATCGGGCATGGCGGGGGCGTCGGGAACCGCGCGCTTCGGCGGCGGCGGCGGCGGCGCGGGCGGACTGAGCGAGGCCTGTTGGGCGGCCGCCGACTTGAACGAAACCCTGGTTGTCGGGGTCGGAGCCGGCGGTGCAGCGGGGACGGCCGGGGCAGGCGCGGGCGCCTTGGGCGGCGCGGGCGGGCAGAGCGCGGTGAGCCTGGGCGGAACCCTGTTGCTGCGGGCCGGAGGCGGGGCGGGCGGCCTCGGCGGAACGGCGTCGGCGAGCGCGGGAGGCGCCGGCGGTCAGGGCCTGCGGACGGGAAACGCCGGTGGCGGCGGTTCGATCACGGCGACGGCCTTCGTCGGCGGCGAGACCGCCTGTCCCGACGGTCCTGGCGGGGGAGGCGGCGGCGGCGGGTTGACCACAGCCAATACAGCGCGGTCTGGCGGCCCGGGCGGCGCAGGCGGCTGGGCGGTCCGTCAGGCGCCGGGCGGCGCGGCTGGTGCGGCGGGGCAGGCGTCGTCGGCGCCAAACCTGGCCTGGGTCGGCGGCGGGGGCGGCGGGGGCGGCGCTTCCGCCGTCGGTGCGGGAACAGCGGGTGGCGCGGGCGGCCTGTTCGGCGCGGGCGGCGGAGGCGGGGGGGCGGGCCTGACCCTGTCGGGCGCCGGCGGTGCAGGCGGGGGAGGCGTGGTTCGACTCACGGCCGTCGGATGAGCCGGCGGCTGAACCGACCTGAGCCTGTGGAGGTGCTGGAGCCCGAAGTCTGGGACGCACCCGACAGACTGAATGACACGGCCTGGCGCGCCCAGACCGGCTTTGACGGCCGGTGCGCGACCGAAATCTTCGACAAGGAGGACGAGGAATGACGAGATCGACGACCCCGGATCCGATCCAGCCCCCGAACGGAACCCTGGCCGAGGGACGCTGGCTGTGGCGCAGGCTGTACGCCTTCGCCGTCAGCGTCGGCCTGTGGCTGCTGTTGATGCGGACGGTGGCGCGGATGCCGGCCGAGATGCTGCCCAAGATGACCGATGGGCTGATGGGGCTGCTGGCCTTGATCCTGGTTCTGTATCTGGTTGCGCCCACGGCTGAGCAACTGGTGGCGCTCATCGCCAATGCGCGGGTGCGGTTGACGGGAGGCCGGCCATGAGCGGCCCGTTGTCCGTTCGCTCAAGGGCGCGATTGAAGGGGGTGCATCCAGCCCTGGTGGCTGTGGTCGAGGCGGCGGTCGCACGCAGCCCCGTTGATTTCATGATCACGGAGGGGCTGCGATCGCCTGAACGGCAGGCGGCTCTGGTCCAGGCCGGAGCCAGCCGGACCTTGAGGTCTCGCCATCTGAGCGGCCACGCCGTCGATGTGGCGGCCCTGGTCGACGGACAGGTCCGTTGGGACTGGCCGCTGTACGGACGCATCGCCTCAGCCTTCAAGGCGGCGGCTGTGGAGCTGAAGACCCCCATCGTCTGGGGCGGCGACTGGAAGAGCCTGCGCGACGGCCCGCATTTCGAACTGGACCGAAGGATCTTCCCATGAGGGTCGTGTCCATCCTGAAGGCGCTGACGCCGCTCGGCTGGCTCGCCGTCGCGGGTGTCGTGGCGGGGTTGGCGGCGGCGCTTCTGGGCGGTCTCGGTTTCCGCTGGGACCCGCTGAACCTGCAGCAGCGCCGGTTGGCGGCGGCCGAGGCGCGGGCCGCGTCCGGCGAACGTGACGCCCGGGCCCAGGCGGCGGCGCGTCGTCTCGAGGCAGAGGGGGCGGGCGAACAGTTGCGTCGTCTCGATGATTTTCAACAGCAGCAGACGGCGGCGGCGCGCGCGACCGCGACCGCCGTCGCACAGGCCAGGAACGCCGATGACGCCGAAATCCCTCTGGAAAGCCGCCGCGCCGACCGTCTGCGCGCTCATGACCGCGAGCTGTGCGGGCTCGCGCCCGACCTCGACGGTTGCCCCGGTGCGGCTCAGCCTGCCCGAGGCGGCGACGCGGCCGTGCGCCCTGGCGGTTTTGCCGGCTGAACCCACAGCCGCGGACCTAGACGCCGCCTATGTGCAGCGCGGCGCCCAGATCCTGGCCTGCGATGGGGCGAGGCGGTTGGCGGTCGAGACCCTGCTGGCGGAGCGGGCCATGCAGGACGCCCGGATCTCGGAGGCGGCGAAAGAGCGACCCTGACCGCAAAGCGGCAAAAACGACTCGGCAACTTCTGCCGCCATGCGACGGAAAATGCCGGGTCAGCGTGCGGCTGACTTTGAAAAATTCAACAAAATCAGCAGTTCATCTCGGTTTTCTCGCCGTGCCAGCCTGGCCCCGCCTTTGCTCTTAGGAGGGCGGAGCAAAATGCTCCCGACGCCAAAACGGCGTCGTACATGCACAGAAGTGAAGAGGGCAGCCAAAATGGCGAGCATCAATACGAATTACGGCGCAGCAATTGCGCTCCAGAACCTGAACAAGACCAACGCTCAGCTGGAAATGACGCAAAATCGCGTCAACACCGGCATGAAGGTCTCCTCCGCCAAGGACAGCGGCGCGATCTACTCCATCGCGACCGGCCAACGCGCCAACATGGGCGCCATGGAATCCGTGCGTGCATCGCTGCAACGCGGCCAATCCATCGTCGACGTGGCCCTGGCCTCGGGCGACACCGTGACCGCCGCCCTGGAAGAGATGAAGGGTTTGGCCGTCAGCCTGGCCGCTTCCACCGGCGCGGCCCAGAACTCCTACCTGACCGAATTCCGCGCGCTGGGCGCTGAAATCACCTCGTCCCTGGCCGGCGCGACCTTCGACGGCGTCAATCTGTGGACCGGCGCGACCGCGACGAACCTGATCAAGGACGTCAGCGGCGGCACCACCGCCATCGGCTTCACGGTCGCCGGCGGCATGGCGGCGGACACCGACATCACCACCATCACCAGCCAGACCATCACCGCAGCAGCCGCGACGACGGCGGTCGTCGATGCGGCCATCACCAAAATTACCGGCGCCCTGTCGACGCTGGGCACCCAGTCCAAGTCGGTCGGCCGTCAGGTCACCTTCGTCAACAAGCTGCAGGACGCTACCGAGAACGGCATCGGCAACCTGGTGGACGCCGACCTGGCCAAGGAAAGCGCCAAGCTGACCGCCCTGCAAACCAAGCAACAGCTGGGCGTGCAGGCGCTGTCGATCGCCAACTCGGCCAGCCAGACGCTGCTGAGCCTCTTCCGGAACTAGGGCGGCCTTCAGGCGCGTCTCTTTCTGGGCGCGGTCGGCCGCCGGCCGCTCCACCTCTTTAGGCTCTGCTCGGCAAGATTTGCCGAAGCGCGGGCTGTAGTGGGCAAATATTGCCGGGCATCCAGGGAGGGTAAATCAATAGTAAACGCGACTTTTCAATAGGTTACGATGATATTTCGCCGTCGCCTCTGGCCCGGCAATTGCTTCTTACCCACCGAGCAAAAAGCTCCCTTCGCCAAAATGGCGTTGGATCTCACGAAGTGAAAGGAACGCCAAAATGGCGAGCATCAATACGAACTACGGCGCGTCTATCGCGCTGCAAAACCTGAACAAGACCAACTCGGAGCTGGAGCGGACGCAAAACCGCATCAACACCGGCATGAAGGTCTCTTCGGCCAAGGACAGCGGCGCGATCTTCTCGATCGCCACGGCTCAACGCGCCACCGCTGCGTCCCAGGATGCGGTCCGCTCGGGTCTGCAACGCTCCCAGTCGATCACCGACGTGGCGCTGGCCGCCGGCGACACGATCACGACCGCGTTGGAAGAGATGAAGGGTCTGGCGGTCAGCATCCAGGCCTCGACAGCCGGTTCCAACGCCGAGACCTCTTATCTGGCGGAATACAACGCTCTGAGCCTGGAAATCACCTCTGCGATCTCCGGCGCCTCGTTCGACGGCGTCAACAGCCTGACGACGCCTCTGGGCGTCGCCGGCGTCACCGCCGTTGCGGGCGGCGGCAAGGCGCGCGCTGCTGCGACGACTGCGGCCGTGGACACGGCCATCACCACCGTGACCGACGCCCTGTCGACCCTGGGCACCCAGTCCAAGTCGCTGGGCCGCCAGATCACCTTCGTCAACAAGTATCAGGACGCGCTTGAAGCCGGCGTGGGCAATCTGGTGGACGCCGACCTGGCCAAGGAAAGCGCCAAGCTGACCGCCCTGCAAACCAAGCAACAGCTGGGCGTGCAGGCGCTGTCGATCGCCAACTCGGCCAGCCAGACGCTGCTGAGCCTCTTCCGCTAAGGCCCGGAGGCCCGGTCGTCTCGACGGCCGGGCCATAGGTCTTGAACCCCGAGCAAAACGCTCCCGTCGCCAAAACGGCGATGGCCATCACGAAGTGAAGAAGGAACGCCAAAATGGCGAGCATCAATACGAACTACGGCGCGTCTATCGCGCTGCAAAACCTGAACAAGACCAACTCGGAGCTGGAGCGGACGCAAAACCGCATCAACACCGGCATGAAGGTCTCTACGGCCAAGGACAGTGGAGCGATCTTCTCGATCGCCACCGGACAGCGGGCCAACGCCTCCGCTCAGGATGCGGTCCGCAGTTCGATGCAGCGCGGTCAATCGATCGTCGATGTGGCCCTGGCCGCCGGCGACACCATCACTTCCGCTCTGGAAGAGATGAAAGGCCTCGCGGTCAGCATCGCCGGATCCACCGGCGCGGCAAAGACGTCTTACGAGGATGAGTTCAAGGCTCTGGGTGTGGAAATCAAGTCCGCTCTGGACGGTGCGAGCTTCGACGGCGTCAACCTGCTGACCACCGCCTCCGGCGCGACCACCACGGTCCGCACCGGCACGGGCGCGACCGACACCAAGGTTCTGGGTACGGCCGCCGCTCTCAGCGCCAATACCGATCTGGCCAAGTTTACGGCGGCGGCGCCGGCTGTCGCCGACTTCACGACCGCCAACGTCGATCTGGTCGTCACGGCTGTCACCAGCGCCCTTTCGACCCTGGGCACCCAGTCCAAGTCGCTGGGTCGCAGCATCAGCTTCACCAACAAGCTTCAGGATTCGATTGAAGCCGGTGTGGGCAATCTGGTGGACGCCGACCTGGCCAAGGAAAGCGCCAAGCTGACCGCCCTGCAAACCAAGCAACAGCTGGGCGTGCAGGCGCTGTCGATCGCCAACTCGGCCAGCCAGACGCTGCTGAGCCTCTTCCGCTAAGGCCCGGAGGCCCGGTCGTCTCGACGGCCGGGCCATAGGTCTGAACCCTGAGCAAAACGCTCCCGTCGCCAAAACGGCGCCGGCCATCACGAAGTGAAGAAGGAACGCCAAAATGGCGAGCATCAATACGAACTACGGCGCGGCCATCGCGCTGCAGAACCTGAACAAGACCAACTCGGAGCTGGAGCGGACGCAAAACCGCATCAACACCGGCATGAAGGTCTCTTCGGCCAAGGACAGCGGGGCGATCTTCTCGATCGCCACGTCGCAACGGGCCACCGCTGCGTCCCAGGACGCGGTCCGCTCGGGTCTGCAACGCACCCAGTCGATCACCGACGTGGCCCTGGCCGCCGGCGACACCATCACTTCCGCTCTGGAAGAGATGAAGGGCCTTGCGGTCAGCATCGCCGGATCCACCGGTAATGCGCAGACCTCGTACCTGGCCGAATACAACGCCCTGGGAACCGAAATCGCTTCGGCGATCACGGGCGCCACCTTCGACGGCGTCAACAGCCTGACCACTCTGGGCGCCAATGCGGCGATCACGGCCGTGAATACGGGCAGCATCACCGCCGCCAACGCCACGACCGCAAACGTCGATGCCGCAATCACGGCGACGACGACGGCTCTGTCGACTCTGGGCACCCAGTCCAAGTCGCTGGGCCGCCAGATCACCTTCGTCAACAAGCTTCAGGACGCTCTTGAAGCCGGCGTGGGCAACCTGGTGGACGCCGACCTGGCCAAGGAAAGCGCCAAGCTGACCGCCCTGCAAACCAAGCAACAGCTGGGCGTGCAGGCGCTGTCGATCGCCAACTCGGCCAGCCAGACGCTGCTGAGCCTCTTCCGCTAAGGCCCGGAGGCCCGGTCGTCTCGACGGCCGGGCCATAGGTCTTGAACCCCGAGCAAAACGCTCCCGTCGCCAAAATGACGACGGCCATCACGAAGTGAAGAAGGAACGCCAAAATGGCGAGCATCAATACGAACTACGGCGCAGCCATCGCGCTGCAGAACCTGAACAAGACCAGCTCGGAGCTGGAGCGGACGCAAAACCGCATCAACACCGGGATGAAGGTCTCTTCGGCCAAGGACAGCGGGGCGATCTTCTCGATCGCCACGTCGCAACGCGCCGCCGCCGCGTCCCAGGACGCGGTCCGCAGCTCGATCCAGCGTGGTCAATCCATCGTCGACGTGGCCCTGGCCGCCGGCGATACGATCACGAGCGCGCTAGAAGAACAGAAGGGCCTGGCGGTCAGCATCGCCGGATCCACCGGCGCCGCCCAGACTTCATATCTGGCGGAATACAACGCCATCGGCACGGAAATCGCCAGCGCGTTGGCGGGCGCCACCTTCGACGGCGTCAATCTGTACAAGGCGAACGCAGCCGCCATCACCGTGCAGACGGGTCCTTCGACCTCCTACACGCTGAAGGCCATCGCGGGGGCGGACACCGCCGTGGCGACCACGACGGCGGCCGTGGCCGGCGACGCGGCCACTATCGTGGCCACGGTCGACTCGGCCATCACCGCCTTCACCAGCGTCCTGTCCGATTTCGGCACCAAGTCGAAGTCGCTGGGACGCAGCATCACCTTCGTCAACAAGCTTCAGGACGCTCTTGAAGCCGGCGTGGGCAATCTGGTGGACGCCGACCTGGCCAAGGAAAGCGCCAAGCTGACCGCCCTGCAAACCAAGCAACAGCTGGGCGTGCAGGCGCTGTCGATCGCCAACTCGGCCAGCCAGACGCTGCTGAGCCTCTTCCGCTAAGAATGATCGGTCGGGACGGCGCTCGCCGTCCCGACCCTTCGCTCTCGTTCAAACCTAGAAGGGCGCGGTCCATCCGCGCGAGGAGCCATGGTAGACAATGTCGCGAGCGTACCGCCGGTAAAGATTTTTGCTTCCGAAAACACCGACCTCGCAGCCTATTCGCCTCCAGCCAAGCCGCAGTCGCCAAAGACCGCAGTCGAGGAAAAGGGCGAGTCCAGCAACTACCGCCTGACCATCGAGACGGCTGAAAACGGCCGTTACATCTATACGATCAGCGACCCGGTTACGGGTCAGGTGGTGCTGAAACTGCCGCGAGAGGTGGTTCAGGATCTGGCCAAGGACCCGGACTACAAGGGCGGAAATCTGCTGAAGACCTCCATCTAGCGAGGTCTTTCAGTCAAGCGGACCCAACGTCGCCGGCTTGCCGGGCGGCGCAAACATGCTTTCTTCGCCGTTAACCATACGCTCACGACTCATGGTTAATCCTGCAGGGAACAGAACGTCCGGGGCTTGAAGCCATGACCACCAGCATCCACACCAATACCTCGGCGATGATCGCCCTGCAGAATCTGAACCGCACCAGCGACCAGCTGGCGTCGACGCAGAGCCGGGTGAATACGGGCCTGAAGGTCCAGGGCGCCAAGGACAACGCCGCCGTCTGGGCTGTCGCCCAGGGACAGCGCGCGGACAAGGGGTCTCTGGAAGCCGTCACGACCAGCCTGAACCGGGCGACCTCGATCGCCGATGTCTCTCTGGCCGCGGGCGAACAGATCTCGGACATTCTGCTGGAAATGAAGCAGAAGGCGACCGCCGCAGCCGATCCTAGCCAGACCGCCGCGACGCGCGCCTCCTATGACCAGGAATTCCAGGCGCTGTTGAAGTCGGTGCAGTCCTTCGCCGACAACGCCATTTTCGACGGGGCCAATATTCTCGACGGCTCCGCCACGACCGACATGACGTTCCTGGCGAGTGCGGACGGCAATGAAACCATTGCGATGAAGCGTCAGAATCTGACGCTTGTCGGCCTGGGCCTGGCGGCCAACTCCTATGACTCGAACAAGGCGACTGCGGCGATCGACGCCTGGACCGACAATGCCGGCACGCCGGAAAACGAGACCCTGCTGAACGCCGCCCCTGATCTGCTCACCCAGGAAAAAGCCAAGTTCGCGCTGCAGCGGATCGACGACGCCATCACCGTGGCCAGTTCACGGCTGTCCGAACTGGGGGCGCAGGCCAAGCAGATCGAACGCCACACCACCTATGTCGGCAAGCTTTCGGACTCGCTGGAAGCCGGCATCGGCAATCTGGTCGACGCCGACCTGGCCAAGGAAAGCGCCCGTCTCCAGGCCCTGCAGGTCCAGCAACAGCTCGGCGTCCAGGCCCTGTCGATCGCCAACCAGGCGCCGCAGATGATCCTGTCGCTGTTTAAGAACTGACGCCGCGGCTTAAGACTTCGTTATCGGGCTCGGCCGCACTGTAATCGCCGGAGCCATGTGAGATGATCAACAACAGCTATCTGCTGGGTCTCTACGGGATCACGACGGACACCGGGTCGCTGATCGGCTCAAACACGCCTGCAGCCAAGCCAAAGAAGACCCAGCCCACGGCGCCCTGGGCTTCGACCGCGTCGGCGACTGCGCCCAAGGCCAGCGAGCTGGTGCGGGCGGCCCTGGCGGGACGAAACATCATCAACGAAGGTTCGGTCGAACTGGACCTGTCGGGCGCGTCCAGCGACTATCGCAAGATGTTCGCCCTTTATCAGGGACTGAACAGCCTCAGCGCCCTGGCGGATCGGGCGAGCGTCAAGGGATTGACGGCTGCGGAAGCCGCACAGGTGTCGAAACGCTTCAGCGAGGGATTGGCCGAGATGTCGGCCTATCTCAAGACCGCCGACTTCGAGGATGTCCGCCTGGTGCAGGGCGTGTCGCAGACCAAGGTCAAGACCAGCTATGCGCTGGAGCGGGCGCCGACGACCTTCACGACCGCACCGCTTCACCAGGGCGTCGCCACAAGCCCGGTCGCCGCGTTCGAAGGCGACGTCAAGTTCTCGATGACGGCCAAGACCGAGACCGGAAGCCAGACCGTCGCCATGGACCTGTCCGAGATGGGCTCCACCGAACGTTCGATGGTCAATGTCGTCAACTATATGAACGGCAAGCTGGAGGCGGCCGGCGTCGCGACGCGGGTCGGGACGCAATACATCCCCGCGGAGCCCAAGACGATCAAGTCCGGCGACAAGACCATCACCCTGCCGGCCGGGCCGGACCAATGGGCTCTGAAGGTCACGAGCAGCGCGGGCGAGAAGGTCAGTTTCGCGGCGGTCGATACGTCCGACGCCGTCTATGTGACCCAGGGCGTCGGCAAGGCCGGCGCGGGACAGATATTGAAGTTCCAGGCCGACGGCGGCGCTGCGCCCGCCGCGCAGCAGGGCGTAAACGATCCCTTCTGGGTCGAGGGCCGGGTCGGGCATACCGAGATGCCCGAGGGCGTCGAGGCGGTGCGAGCCAGTGCGGTGGCTCCGGACGGTTCGGTCTGGGTCGTGGCCGATCTGAAGGCCGGCGACGCAGCCCAGCCGATCAAGGGCACGCGCGACGTCGCCCTGATGAAGTATGATTCCGCCGGCAATCTGATGCAGACCAAGCTGTTGGGGGCGGCGTCCAGCGCGAACGGCTTCTCCATCGCCATCGACGACGATGGACGCGTGGCCCTGGCCGGTTCGGTCACAGGGGCGCTGGTGCCGGGCAAGAGCGGCGACAGCCCCACGACCGCCGACAGTTTCGTCACGCTTTTCGATGACTCCGGCAAGGAACTGTGGACCCAGCGCCGAGGCGCCAAGGCCGCCGACGAGGCGACGGAGGTCAGTTTCGGCGCGGACGGCGTGGTGTATGTGGCGGGGCGGTCCAAATCGGCCATGTCGGGGACTGTGGCCCTGGGCGGATGGGATTCCTATCTGCAGACTTTCCAGGAAAAGCCCCTGACCGTGACCGGGCCGATCACCGGGGTGAACGCCTCCACCTTGCAGTTCGGCAGCGCCGGCGACGATTCCGTCCAGGCGATGACCGTGTCCGGTTCAGACCTCTATACGGCCGGGGTTGAGAACGGGAAGGCCATCGTGCGGCGCTTCACCCTCGATGCAGGGGGTGTGCCGACCTTGGCCTCGACCCGCGACCTGGGCTACGCCAGCGGTGAAATCGCGGGCGTATCGGTGGAAAACGGCAAGGTCGTCGTGACCGGCCATACCAATAACGCCGCGCTGGACATCGGCACGGTGACCAACGCCCACGCCGGCGGCAAGGACGTGTTCGTCGCCACCCTGTCGGCCGATCTTCAGGCTTCGGGCGGCGACCGGCTGACCTATTTCGGCGGGGCGGGCGACGACACCGCCGCCGATGTCGAAATCAAGAACGGCAAGGTCTGGATCACCGGCACGAACCGGGCCGAGGGCGCGACCAAGGACAGTCCGACCCAGGGCTATCTGGCGCGTATCGACCTGGCGACAGGCGCGGTGGAGCAGAACAAGACCTGGCGCGCCGCTGACGACCAGGCCAAGCCGACCAGTCTGAGCTTCGCCGCAGGCGGTTCCAGCGTGCTGGACCGGCTGGGGCTGCCGCAGGGCGAGATCATGCAGGCGGACTCCAAGCTGCTGACCGTCGGCACCGCCGCGCGGGTCGGGGATCAGTTCAGCATTTCGCCGGCAGGCGGCGGGCGGGCCGTCACCGTGACGATCGAGGCCAAGGACACGCTGGAGACCCTGGCCAAGAAGATCGTGAACGCCTCGGGCCGCCAGCTGGACGCCAAGGTGGTGACGGACCTGAAGGCCGTACCCGTCACCCAGCGGCTGCAGATATCCACGGCGGCGAACCGGGAAGGCGCTATCATTTCGTCGGGCGCCGTCGGCAAGGACGCCCTGGCGGCCCTGGGTCTGACCCCCGGCTTCGTCAGCCCCGTCAAGCCGGACAAGGATGCGCCAAAGACCTTCGGTCTGAATCTGTCGACCCTGTTGAACCTGAACGATCCGGCCTCGATCAAGGCGGCGAACGAGGGCATCGCCCAGGCGATGACGGCCGTCCGGTCCGCCTACAAGTCGCTGGCGCCCTCGACCGGGACGATCACCAACACCCAGACCGGAAAAGGTTCATCGACCGCCTACTACCAGACCCAACTCGCCAACTTCCAGGCCGCGCTGAGCCGCCTGTCGGTCTGATCGGCGTCATGCGCGCCTAGGCGGTTGACGCCCGGCGTGCGTTCCGGGTTATTGGGCGCTTCAGTTGCGAAAGCCCCTCATGGCCCTTCCGAACGACAATCGCGTCATCATCGCCATCGGCGCCGGTCTGGTGATCATCGCCGCCGTGGTGCTGGCGCTCATCTTCACCGGCGGCGGCGACAAGACGCCGGAAGCTCCGCCGGCCGCGAGGGGCGGTCTGACCGTCGACCTGGCCGACGCCCCGACGCTGGAGCCGACGCGCGAGTTGCGCTGCTTCGTGGACGGCCAGTTCGTGGGCATGGCGACACTGGCCGTCTGCGCCCAACGCAACGGCCTGGCGACCGACGCCCTGGATGTCGGCATCGACGAGACGGGCGCCCTGGCGGCCGCCCCCACCGCCGCCTTCGCCCCGCCGCCGGAACTGCCGCCGGTCGAGATGGCCCAGGCCGATCCCCTGCCGAGTCCGGCTCCGGGCGCCGCCGCGCCCAGCAATCCGGCGCCCGCGCCGTCCGCCGGCGCCCAGTGCCTGCGTCATTCCGGTTCGGACTGGCGCGTCCTGTCCAGCGGCATGAGCCTGAACGCCTGCGTCCAGGCCCTGTACGCCGGCACCTGCGTGCGTCCGGGCGACGCCCAGTACGGCCGCTGGGGCGACACGACCCTTCGCCTCGTCCCGCGCCGGGTGGAACAGTCGGGCGACAACAGCCGTTTCCGCACTCTGGCGGAGCAGGACCGCAACTGCCAATTCCCGGGTCTGAACTGATGCGCGTGCTCGCCCTTTCCGTCATCGCCGCCGCCGCCGTCCTGGCGGCGTGCAGCAACCAGCCGAAGTTCGAGTTCGAGCCGGGCGTCTGCTATTTCGTCGCCACCCCGGATGGCCAGGAGCCGCGCCTGCAGAAGATGGGCGAGAACGTCGCCCAGATCGAACTGTGCGCCGGCCAGCTGGAGGAGATGCGTCTGCGCTTCCTGCGCATGGGCGGCTCGAACCAGGAGGTCGCGGGGGCCTATCAGGGCCGCTTCATCTTCGTGGACCGCGAGGGCGTGAAGTTCGGCAAGACCCTGACGGGCAGCCGTTTCTTCGCCATGGCCCGCACCGGCGACGGCCGTCTGGCCATTCCCGGCGCCATCCAGCGTGACGAGACGGGGCGCCCGATCGCGATCGCCGCGCCGCCGCCCGAGACCAAGTAGGGCCCGGGCTGTCGTAGAAGAGACTTGCGTGACGTGAACAAAGGTGGAACATTTCGTTAATCCACCGGTTTGGCGGGTCTGATGTCGAATGCGGCTGGCGGTGACTGGCGGCGGCTCTAAGACATCCGGCTGAATTACGGAGCAGGCGAGGGACTCGCCGCTCCCTACGAGAAGGAAGTTTCCATGGCGGGCAGCGTCAACAAGGTCATTCTGGTCGGCAATCTGGGCCGCGATCCCGAAATCCGGTCGATGCCGAACGGCGACCGCATCGCCAACCTGTCGATCGCCACCTCGGAAACCTGGCGCGACAAGTCCTCGGGCGAGCGCAAGGAAAAGACCGAGTGGCACCGGGTCGTCATCTTCAACGACAACATCGTCAAGGTGGTCGAGAACTATGTGAAGAAGGGCTCGACCGTCTATATCGAGGGCGCGCTCCAGACTCGCAAATGGACCGATCAGCAGGGCGTCGAGAAATATTCGACCGAGATCGTGGTCAGCCGCTTCAAGGGTGAACTGACCATGCTGGGCGGCCGTTCGGAAGGCGGCTCGCAAGGCGGCGGTTACGGCGGCGGCGGCGGTGGTCGCGGCGACGACGACTACTCCTCGGGCTTCTCCACCGGCGGCGCCAACAAGCCGAGCGGCCCGAAGGAAAGCTACGACCTGAACGACGACATTCCGTTCTAAGGTCGATCCGAACCAACCATGGGGCGGGGGTCTTACAGCTATCGTGAGGATCCCGCCGTCCCGGCCTTCCCGGACGACCGACCCCTGGTCCTGTTCGACGGCGACTGCGCCCTGTGCTCCGGCTCGGCGCGCAAGATCCTGAAGGCAGACCGGGTCGGGCTGTTCCGGCTGGCCCCGACGCAGTCGCCCCTGGGGCAGGCGCTTTTGATGCATTACGGCGTTGATCCTCAGGATCCGGCGACCATGCTGCTGATCCAGGATGGCGTGGCGCGCGAACGCTCCGACGCCGTCCTGGCCATCGCCGCCCAGCTGCCTGCACCCTATCGGTGGGCGATCATAGGTCGGATCGCGCCACGGTTCATTCGCGACCGCCTGTATGACTTCGTGGCGCGTCGCCGTCGCCGGTTTCCCGGTTCGACCTGGTGCGCCCTTCCTCCGGCGGGCGTCGATCTGATGGATAGAGTGCTGGGATGAGCGGTCGCGTGCTGGTGCTGGGCGCCAACGGCTTCATTGGCTCGCACGTAGCGGCGGCCCTGTCCGCAGAGGGCTGGAGCGTGAGAGCGGGCGCGCGGCGTATCGCCGAACCGTCCCGACGCGCCCCGAGCTTCGACTGGATCGTCGCCGACTTTTCAAAACTGACGACGGCCCAGGCCTGGGCGCCCCTTCTGGACGGGGTGTCGGCTGTGGTGAACTGCGTCGGCGTCCTGCAGGACGGCGGCGGCGACAGCACCCGCGCGGCCCATGTCGACGGCCCGCGCGCCCTGATCGCGGCGTGCGAGGCGGCGGGCGTCCGGCGTCTGGTGCATGTCTCCGCCGTCGGCGCGGACGAAGAAGCCGGCACCGACTACGCCCGCACCAAGGCGCAGACCGAACGGCTGGTCGCCGCCAGCGCCCTGGACTGGCTGATCCTGCGGCCGTCGCTTGTGGTGGACCGGGCGGCCTTCGGCGGCACGGGTCTGATCCGCGCACTGGCGGCCTTTCCTCTGTTCAGCCCCGTCGTGGGGGGCGATCAGACCTTCCGCCCGATCCCGCTGGGTGATCTGTGCGCCGCCGTCGTCGCGGCCCTGAAAGCGGGCGCCCCGTCGCGTCAGGCGCTGGACATGCCGGGGCCGGAGGCGGTGACCATGGTCGAGACGGTGCGCCTCTATCGCGGCTGGCTCGGTTTGAAGCCTGCGCCGGTCCTGCCTGTGCCCCGCGCCTTGGCTGCGCCTGCCCTGGCCGTCGGCGACGTGCTGGGTCGGCTGGGTTGGTTCTCGCCGATCCGCACGACCGCGATCAAACAGATGGACTACGACGTCTCCGGCCACGACAGCGGCTGGGCCGAGCGTTTGGGCGTGTCTTCGCGCGGCTTTACACGTTTCCTGGCCGAGACCCCGGCTTCGGTCCAGGACGTCTGGCACGCGCGGCTGTGGTTCGTCCGCCCGATCTCCATCCTGACCCTGGGCCTGTTCTGGCTGATCACGGGCCTGATCAGCTTCGGGCCGGGCTGGAACGGCGCCGTCGCCATTCTGCACGAGGGCGGCTACGGCCGCTGGGCCGGGCCGGTGGCCTGGTGGGGCGCCCTGCTGGACGTGGTTCTCAGGCTGGCGCTGTTCGTGCGGCCCTGGACGGCGCGGGTGGCGATCTTCATGTGTCTGGCCACCATCGGTTATCTGATCGCGGGCACGCTCAGCCTGCCCCATTACTGGATCGATCCGCTGGGGCCGTGGCTGAAAGTCCTGCCTATGATGGCGCTGTGCCTGTTCGTGGCCGCAACGGACGCCCGCCGATGAGCCTCTATTTCGCGTTGAAAATCATCCACATCCTGTCCGGCGCCGTCCTGTTCGGCACAGGGGCGGGCATCGCCTTCTTCATGCTGCGCGCCCACGCCACGCGCGACGCCCGCACGGTCGCTGAGGTCGGGCGCATCGTCGTCCTAGCCGATTTCGTCTTCACCACCAGCGCCGTGGTGGTCCAGCCGATCAGCGGCCTGGGTCTGATCCATCTGCAGGGCTGGTCCCTGACCAGTCCGTGGCTGCTGGCGGCCTATGGGCTGTATGTGTTCGTCGGCGTCTGCTGGCTGCCGGTCGTCTGGATCCAGTACCGGATGACGAAGCTGGCCGAGCAGGCGGCGGGGCAGGGGGCGGCGCTGCCGACCGCCTATCATCGTCTGTTTCGCTGGTGGTTCGGCCTGGGCTGGCCCGCCTTCGCCGGCGTCCTGGCCATCTACTGGCTGATGGTCGCCAAGCCGACGTTCTGAGGCCTACCAGACCGCCTTGTCGAAATGACGCAGGATCATCTGGTCGGCGGTGATCAGCTTCGCCCCGTCGGCCATGGCGTTGGCGACGATCAGCCGGTCGAACGGATCGCGCGTCCAGGCGAAGCGGCAGGCCGCCTCAGCGACGGCGGCGGTCGAAGCGTCCGATAGCGACAGGTCCAGCCGGTCCTCAAGATCCCGCAGCAGAAGATCGGCCGTCTTCAGCTTGACCCGACCGATCTCGATCAGGATTTCGATCTCCACCAGCACCAGGGGGGACAGACGCAAATCGCGAGCCCGCGCCAGCTGCGCCTGCGCCGGGCGGCTGATATGCCGATCCAGCCGATAGTAGAGCCAGAGGGCGACCTGGGTGTCGAGATGGGTCACTTGTCGCGGAAATCGAACTTGATGTCCGGATCCCAGGTCCAGTGGCTCTTGTTGGTGTCGATGTCGTCGGGGCAGTCCTCCCAACCTTCCCGCACCCCTTGGGCCATATAAGCGTCCCAGCGTTCCTCGGGCGTCGTCGGTTTTGCGGGGGTCTCGGCGATCAATGTCAGCCGCCGACCGCCGCGCCGGATGACCAGCGGCTCGCCGGTCTCCAGCACGCTGTCGACCAGCCGGAACAGGTCCTTGCGCAGGGCGGTCAGGGTGACTTCGGTCATATGTACATGCTGCGCCTGAGACATGTACATGTCAATGCAATGAGCCGACACGCCATTTGACGGGCGAAGCGGCTTACGCCGTGCGATAGCCGGATCATGACCGCCGCCACCCCCGCCCCGCCGTCGCACAAGCCCCACGCCCTGACCGGTTTGGAGATCGCCGCCATCGTGGCGATCATTGTCGTCTGGGGCGTGAACAATGCGGGGGCCAAGCTGGCGACCGAGACCCTGCCGCCGTTGCTGGTCGGGGCGATCCGCTTCGGTCTCGCAACGGCCTGTCTGATCGTCTTCGTCCGTCCGCCGTTCCCGGACTGGAGGAGCTTGCTGCTGATCGTCATCGTCGGCGGGCCGATCCAGTATGGTCTGGCCTACACCGCCTACTGGATGGCGACCGACGTCAGCCCCGTGACGGTGGCCAACCAGCTGTGGATCCCCTTCACCGCCCTGTTCGCCTTCCTGATCCTGGGCGAGCGACTGAGCAGGGCCGCCCTGGTCGGCATGGGGGTGGCCTTTGTCGGCGTGGCCTGGATGACGCTGGACGCCCATGCGCTTCAGGACTGGAAGGCCATCCTGGTGGCCATCGCCGCCGGGGCGGCCTGGGGCGTGACGACGGTGGTCGCGCGGCGCACGACCTCGATCCCGCCGCTGAAGATGCAAGGGCTGCTGGCGCTCGGCGCCTTTCCGGTCATGGCCTTCGGTTCGGCGGTGTTCGAGCACGGGCAGTGGGCGGCGGTGAAGTCCGCCACGCCCATGGTCTGGGCTTCGCTGCTGTGGGCGGGGATCGTCTCCTCGGTCCTGGCCACCACCCTGTTGTTCTGGCTGGTGCAGCGGCGCGAGGCCGGGCGGGTGACGCCCTATCTGCTGGTGACGCCGGTGGTGTCCATGCTGATCGGCTGGGGCTTGATGGGCGACGTGCTGACGCCCCAGATCCTGACCGGCTCGGCCATCGCCATGGGCGGGGTGGCTCTGGTCGCCCTGGCCGAACGGGGCTTGCGCGCGGGGGCCGCCAAGGCTTGATCTGTTTCCTGAGCGATTCAGGAATCCGTCATGTCACACGCCCCTCTCGACGCCGATCATGTTTCCCGCCGCTGGCTGGGCAAGGAGACGCATGAACTGGCCGCGAACGAGGCCAGCGTCGTTCGCAGCGCCGCCGAACGCCGCCCGATCTCGGAGGATGTGAACGAAGCCTTCGACGACCGCCAGAGTTTCGGCGACCGTTTGGCCGACCGGGTGGCGGAGTTCGGCGGATCCTGGACCTTCCTGATCGCCTTCGGCCTGTTCCTCGTGGCCTGGACGCTGATCAATCTGGTTCTGAGACGGGATGCGTTCGACCCCTATCCCTTCATCTTCCTGAACCTGATGCTGTCGATGATCGCGGCGGCCCAGGCGCCGATCATCATGATGAGCCAGAACCGTCAGGCCTCGAAGGACCGGCTGGACGCCGGCAACGACTACCAGGTCAATCTGAAGGCCGAGATCGAGATCATGGCCCTGCTGGACAAGGTCGAACACCTGACGGCGCGCCAGCAGGAGCAGACCGAAATGATCGAGCGGTTGCTGGTTGAGAAGGGGCGTTAGGGCGTCAGCTCGCGCTCAACGCCGCGCAGGCGACCCGATCGCCGGCCCCGCCGATGGGCTGGCTCGAGTGGTCGTCGGGATTGGCGTGGATGATGATCGCCGACCCGTCGGCGTCCCACAGCCATTGGCCGGGCCCTTCCGAGGAAATCCGCGCGCGGGTGGTGAAGAGTTCGGCGTTCACCTTGCCGTCGGCGCCGGCGTAGACGTTCGGCAGATCGCCGTCGTCCGGCCCCGCCGCGTTCAGCAGGCCGTGCGGCGCCTTGGGCTCGCCGTGGTTGATATGGGCGCCGGACGAGGTGAAGGGTGCGGCGCATTCGCCAGTCGCATGGATATGGATGCCGTGCCAGCCGGGCGTCAGGCCCGAGGCCTCGACCTTGATCACCAGGCCGGTCGGTCCCTGGCGCAGATCGACGCGTCCGATATTGGCCCCCTGGGCGTTGATCAGAACGGCCTGTCCGGTCGCGCCCACGGGCGCGCGTTCGGCCTGCATCTGGGCCGCATCGGCGGTCGAAGCGCAGGCTCCGGCGAGGGCCAGCGGGGCGGCGAGAGCGAGGGCGGCGGCGAGGGGCGTGAAGCGCATGTGGAACGTCCTTTCAGAGACGGGCTTTCACGGCGACGTCGCTTTGCCACCGAGGCCCTGGAATGCTAGAAATCGTCACAGCGGATCACGTTCCGATTCCGGCCGCATAAAGCCACGCTTCCTTGACCGACGACAGCTACGAAAACGCCGCAACTCCGATCGTTCCGGGAGGCGGCGGCTCCGACATTTCCACGATCACGATCGAGGACGAACTGAAGCGTTCGTACCTCGACTACGCCATGAGCGTGATCGTCTCGCGCGCGCTTCCCGACGCCCGTGACGGCCTCAAGCCGGTTCACCGTCGCATCCTGTATTCGATGCACGACCTGAACATGACGCCCGAGCGCAGCTATTCGAAATGCGCCCGCGTGGTCGGCGACGTGCTGGGCCGGTTCCACCCCCACGGCGACGCCTCGGTCTATATGGCCTTGGTGCGGATGGCCCAGCCCTTCTCGATGGGTCTGATGCTGGTCGACGGCCAAGGGAACTTCGGCTCGGTCGACGGCGATATGCCCGCCTCGATGCGTTACACCGAGGCCAAGATGGCCCCGGCCGCCGTCGCCCTGATGGCCGACATCGACAAGGACACCGTCGATTTCCAGCCCAACTACGACGAGAAGGAGCTGGAGCCGGTCGTCCTGCCGAGCCGGATCCCGAACCTGCTGGTCAATGGCGCCGGCGGCATCGCCGTCGGCATGGCGACCAATATCCCGCCGCATAATCTGGGCGAGGTCGTGGATGCGGCCCTGGCCCTGCTGGACGACCCCAACGTCACCGACGACGCCCTGCTGGACATCGTGCCCGGTCCCGACTTCCCGACCGGCGGCGAGATCATGGGCCGCACCGCGCCGCGCAATGCGCTGCGCGACGGTCGCGGTTCGGTCGTCGTGCGCGGTCGCGCCTCGGTGGAAGAGATCCGCAAGGATCGCGAGGCCATCGTCGTCACCGAATTGCCCTATCAGGTCAACAAACAGACCCTGATCGAGCGGATCGCCGAAATGGTGCGCGAGAAGCGTCTGGAGGGCATTTCCGACGTCCGCGACGAATCCGACCGTCAGGGCATGCGGATCGTCATCGAGCTGAAGCGCGACGCCTCCGGCGACGTGATCCTGAACCAGCTGTGGCGCTATACCGCCATGCAGAGCTCGTTCGGCGTCAACATGCTGGCGCTGAACCACGGCCGGCCCGAGCAGATGGGCCTGCGCGACCTGCTGCAGATCTTCCTCGACTTCCGCGAGGAAGTGGTGGTCCGCCGCGTCAAGTTCGAGCTGAACAAGGCCCGAGACCGCGGCCACGTCCTGGTCGGTCTGGCCGTCGCCGTCGCCAATATCGACGAGGTCATCCACATCATCCGCTCCTCGGCCGATCCGACCGAGGCGCGCGAACGGCTGCAGGCCAAGCCCTGGCCAGTCGGCGACATGATGGCCCTGGTCGAGCTGATCGCCGACCCCCGCAGCGTCGTCATCAACGGCGACAGCCTGCAACTGACCGACGAACAGGCCCGCGCCATCCTGGCCCTGACCCTGTCGCGCCTGACCGGCCTGGGCCGTGACGACATCTTCGGCGAGGCGAACGGCCTGGCCGACACCATCCAGGGCCACCTGACCATCCTGTCGGACCGCAAGAACGTCCTGGCCATCATTCGCGACGACCTGATCGACGTGAAGGCCAAGTTCGCCGTCCCGCGTCGCACCCTGATCGGGGAAGGCGACGGCGAGATGGAGGACGAAGACCTGATCCCGCGCGAGGACATGGTCGTCACCGTCACCCACGGCGGCTACGTCAAGCGCGTCGCCCTGAACGCCTATCGGACCCAGCACCGCGGCGGCAAGGGCCGTTCGGGCATGTCGATGAAGGACGAGGACGCCATCACCGGCGTGTTCAGCGCCTCGACCCACACCCCGGTCCTGTTCTTCGCCACCAACGGCAAGGCCTACAAGCTGAAGACCTGGCGTCTGCCGCTGGGCAATCCGCAGTCGCGCGGCAAGGCCTTCGTCAACCTGCTGCCCATCGAGCCGGGCGACAGCATCATGAACGTCCTGCCCCTGCCCGAGGACGAGACCACCTGGGGCGACTACGACATCATGTTCGCCACCAGCTCGGGCGACGTGCGCCGCAACAAGCTGTCGGACTTCGCCACGGTCAACCGCGCCGGCAAGATCGCCATGAAGCTGGAAGGCGACGACCGCATGGTCGGCGTCGGCCTGTGCACCGCCGATGACGACGTGCTGCTGACCACGGCCCTGGGGCGCGCGATCCGGTTTAAGGCCGACGATGTACGCGTGTTCAAGGGCCGGGATTCGACCGGCGTCCGGGGCGTGCGCCTGCAGGACGGCGACGAGGTCATCTCCATGGCCATCCTGGGCCGCGTCGACGCGACGCCCGAGGAACGCTCGGCCTACGTCAAACACGCCAACGCCATGCGCAAGGCCCTGGCCGGCGCGGAGGCGGAAGAGGATGTCGCGGCTCCGGCCGAGGCTGAAGACGAGGTCGCCGACGCCGCTCTGACCGTCGAGCGGATCGCCGAACTGGGCGCCGCCGAACAGTTCATCCTGACGGTCACCGAGACCGGCTTCGGCAAGCGATCCTCGGCCTATGAGTACCGCCGCACCGGTCGCGGCGGTCAGGGCCTGACGGCTCACGGCCTGGGCGGCCGCGCCGGCACGCGCCTTGCCGCAGCCTTCCCGGTCGAGGAAACGGACGACCTGCTGCTGGTCACCTCGGGCGGGCAGATGATCCGCACGCGGATGGATCAGGTCCGCATCGTCGGCCGCTCCAGCCAGGGCGTCACAATCTTCCGCACCGGCAAGGACGAAAAGGTCGTCTCGGTCGAACGCCTGCCGGAAAGCGGCGGTTCGGATGAGGCGAGTGAAGAGGGCGGCGAGGCCGAAGCCTAAAACCAAGACCCTCTCCCGCCGGGAGAGGGCTTGAGCGCACGAGAGCGAAGCGATCGTTCTGGCGCGAAAGGGTGAGGGGAACGATGGTGCGAACTGGCCCACCGGCGGACCCCTCATCCGGCCCTTCGGGCCACCTTCTCCCGCAAGGGGAGAAGGAAGGAGGAGAGGGGAGCGGCCATGACGTCTGACATCCTGATCGACGGCCTTCCCGCCACCCCTGACGACCTGGCCCACCAGGCCCTCGTCAACTACGGCGCCTACACCTCCTTCCGCGTCGAGCATGGCGCGGTCCGCGGCCTGGACCTGCATCTCGCCCGCCTCGACCAGGCCGCCATCGAACTGTTCGGCGAAAGCCCCGGCGAGGCCGAGTTCCGACGTCTGTTGGCGCGCGCTGTTGAGGGACGTGACAAGGCCTGGATGCGCGTCAGCCTGTTCTCGCCCGAGATCGGTCATCGCAATCCGTCCTTCGTCGGCCGACCCAAGGTGATGACCGTCGTCTCGCCGCCCCCGCCGCCGCTGGCGACCCAGATGCGGGTGACGGCTGTGCCCCATGGCCGCGAAACCCCCCACCTGAAACACGTCGCCACCTTCGGTCAGACGCGCGTGCGCCGGGCCGTGCGGGCGGCGGGCTTCGACGACGCCCTGTTCGTCGATGACCGGGGCCATGTGTCCGAGGGCGTGACCTGGAACATCGGCTTCATCCAGGGGGATCGCATCGTCTGGCCCCAGGCGCCGATGCTGGCGGGCGTGACCCAGGTCCTGATCGCGCGGGGGCTGACCGGGCTGGGCCTATCGTCGCAGACCCGCCCGGTGCATGTGTCCGAACTGGCGGGCTTCGATGGCGCATTCCTGTGCAACAGCGCCACGCCCGCCTGTCCCATCACGGCAGTTGACGATAAGGTTTTCGCCGTCGATCCGACCCTGCTGACGGCGATCGAAACCGCCTGGGCCGCCAATGACCCGCTGCCCTTGACGGTCCAGCTCTCCTAATTCTGCAAGAAAAATCTAACGAATTCAGTATCGTCGTCAGCGAAATCAGCAATCAGCGCGCCTGGGTTTGCGGCGGGTGTAAAGTCGCTCAATGACCGACGTGACGCCAAAACCCCGCCCCGCCGTCCACCGCCTGCTTTGGCGCTTTTGGCGCCTTGTCACCCTGTTTTTACGACACGCCTCCACGCCAACGGCCTGCTAGGCCGAACCTTTCGCACCTGCTAAGTCACGCCGAACAGCAGGCGACAGGCTGGGGAGACACGCCATGCGCATCGGACTCTATCCGGGCACCTTCGATCCAGTGACCAACGGTCACACCGACATCATCAAGCGGGCGCTGAAGCTGGTCGACCGGGTGGTCATCGGCGTGGCCCAGAACGACGACAAGGGGCCGTTGTTCACCACGGCCGAGCGGGTCGAGATGCTCCAGGCCGAGGTGGCGAACCTGGGCGGCGACATCGTGGTCCAGCCCTTCTCGACCCTGCTGATGCATTTCGCGGAAGAGCTGAACGCCAATGTCATCATTCGCGGTTTGCGCGCGGTCGCCGATTTCGAATACGAGTTCCAGATGACGGCCATGAACCAGCGCCTCAATCAGGACATCGAGACGGTATTCCTGATGGCAGATCCGCGGCATCAGGCCATCGCCTCGCGGCTGGTCAAGGAAATCGCCCGTCTGGACGGCGCGATCGACAGTTTCGTCAGCCCCGCCATCGCCGCGCGCGTGCGGGACAAGGTCAAGAACAGAGGATGAGTTCGTCAATGCGTCTTGGTGTGATCGCGGCGGCCGCCGCCGCTCTTGTGGCGTCGGTTTCGACCCAGGCTCCGGCCGTGGCCCAAGCTCAGGCCTCGGCCCAAGCCCCGGTTCAGGCTCCCGCTGCGGACTGGCGCACCGTCGCGCCCGAGAACCTGCTGGTCATCGACACGCCCAAGGGCCGGATCCTGGTCGAGCTGACGCCGGTCGCCGCCCCGGCGCATGCCGAACGCATCCGCACCCTGGCCAACCAGGGCTTCTATGACGGGCTCAAGTTCCACCGCGTCATCCCCGACTTCATGGCCCAGACCGGCGACCCGCAGGGCACGGGCGAGGGCGGCAGCGAACTGCCGGACCTGAAGGCCGAGTTCAGCTTCCGCCGCGGCCGCGACGCCGGTTTCGTCGCCGTGCCGAACGCGGGCCAGGGCGTGCGCGGTCTGGTCGGCGTCCTGCCGGTCGAGACCCAGCCCGACGCCCAGATGATGATCACCGCCGACTTCAAGGTCGGCGCCCACGGCCTGTTCTGCCCCGGCGTCCTGGGCATGGCCCGCGCCGGCGCGCCCGACAGCGCCAACAGCCAGTTCTTCCTGATGATGGGCGACCGGGACCAGTTGAACGGCGTCTACACTGCCTTCGGCCGCGTGGTTTCGGGTCTGGACGTGGTGAACAAGCTGAACAAGGGCTCCGACGCCGAAGACGGCAAGGTCGCCAACCCCGACGTCATGACGCGGGTCCGCATGGCCTCGGCCCTGCCGGAAGGCGAACGGCCCACCGTCCGTGTGCTGAATCCGGCCAGCGCCGCCTTCGCCGAACGGATCGCGGCGGCCCGCACGGCGCGCGGCGGCAGCTTCAATATCTGCGACGTTCAACCGGTGGCCGAGGTCGTCGGCGGCTGATCGCCAAAATACAGGGGAGGGCCGGGGGATGACCATTCGAAACACGCTGATGGCGGCGGGCCTTGCGGCGCTGCTGGCCAGTCCGGCTCTGGCGCAGCAGGCGGCTGTGCCGCCGCCCCCGCCCGCGCCGACCGAATGGCGCGCCGTCGCGCCGGATAATCTGCTGGTCATCGACACGACCAAGGGCCGGATTCTGGTCGAACTGGCGCCCGAGATCGCCCCGGCCCATGTCGAGCGGATCAAGCTGCTGGCGTCGCGCGGCTTCTACGACAATCTGGCCTGGCACCGGGTCATCGACTGGTTCATGGCCCAGACCGGCGACCCCCTGGGCACCGGGGACGGCCAGAGCTGGTATCCCGACCTGAAGGCCGAGTTCACCTTCCGACGCGGCCCGGACATGGCCTTCACCCCCGCAGCCGCGCCGGCCGGGGCCCTGATCGGCTTCTACCATTCCCTCCCGGTCCAGACCCAGCCCGACGCCCTGATGGCGGGTACGGCCGACCGCAAGGTGCATGGCTGGGGTCTCTATTGCCCGGGCGTCGCCGGCATGGCCCGCGACGAGGGCAATGACACCGCCAACAGCCAGTTCTTCCTGATGCGCCAGGCCTATCCCGCCCTGGACAAGCGCTACACCGTCTGGGGCCGCGTCGTCGTCGGGCTTGAGGTCGTGCGCGCCCTTAAAGCCAGCCCCAATCCGGACGGCGTCGTCACCGATCCCGACCGGATGACCCGCGTCCGCCTGGCGTCTGACCTGCCGTCGGCCGAGCGCCCGGCGGTGCAGATGCTGAACACCACCTCGCCGACCTTCCGCGCCCTGGTCGATCAGGCGCGTCAGGCCAAGGGGGCGGACTTTTCGGTCTGCGACATCGACGTGCCGGTGCGGCTGGCGGCGGCGAGCTGACGCTCAGGTCGCCGCAGGTCCCCGGCCTCGGCCCCGCCGACGCCTGCGCCGCTTGGGCGGCTTCTTGTCCTCGCGCATCTGCTGCAGCAGCAGGCCTTCGCGCAGACCGCGGTCGGCGACCCGCACCCGTTCCGACGGCCAGGCGCGCTGTATGGCCTCCAGAATGGCGGCGCCGGCCAGCACCAGATCCGCGCGGTCCGGCCCGATACAGGCCTCCCTGGCCCGGCCGTCCGGCCCCAGGGCCTTCAGCCGCTCCGCCGCCGCCTCGCACTCGCTCCGCGTCATCCATAGTCCATCGACCCGGTCGCGATTGTAGCGCGGCAGGTTCAGGTGAATGCCCGCCAGGCTGGTGATGGCGCCCGAGGTGCCGACCAGATGGGCGCGGTCCGCCAGGAACAGCTCCATCATGGCCGCATCCTCGATCCCGCCCGCCGCAATGGCTGCGCCCATGTCGTTCACCATGGCTTCGTACCAGTCCTCGCCGGCGCCTTGCGGCTCCGGGTGACGCTCAGCCAGGGTGACGACGCCCAGGGGCGCGGACATCCAGGCGGTGGTCTTCCAGTCGGCGTCTTCCCGCTTCAGCCAGGACAGTTCGGTCGAACCGCCGCCGACATCGATGATCAGCACGGCCTCGGCCTTGGGATCGATCAGGTTCAGACAGCCCTCGACCGCCAGCCGCGCCTCTTCGGCCGGATCGATGATCCGCAGCCGCAAGCCGGTGCCCTTGCGCACGCGATCAATGAACTCGGCGCCGTTCTCGGCGGCGCGGCAGGCCTGGGTGGCGACCGCGCTCAGCCGAACCGACTCCACGCCCTTCCTGACGATCCGGTCGGCGCACAGGGCCAGGGCGTCATAGGCCCGGTCCATCGCCCGCGGGTCCAGCCGTCCCGTGCGGGACAGGCCTTCGCCCAGCCGCACGATCCGGCTGAAGCTGTCGACCACCCGAAAGCCGTCGCGCGACGGCCGCGCGATCAGCAGCCGGCAATTATTGGTCCCCAGATCGAGCGCGCCATACAGGGGCGCGTCCCGACCCGACGCATCCCGCTCGCGGGAAGGCTGGGACCGCTCGTCGCGCCGTCGGGGCGCGCCGTGGGTCTCCGGCATGGGCCGTCATTCCGATGTGGGCGGTCCAAAGCGGCGCCCGTCCTGATCAGCCTAGCCCGCGAAGATCGTCCGCGCCAAGCCATTCTGTCAGGAAGATGAACGGACCTGTGGGCGTCCCGGTCATCCGCACCAGCGTAACAAGACCTCATGACCCAGGTTCACACCGCCCGTTTCGCCATCGGCCAGATCGTTCGTCACCGCGACAACGCCTTTCGCGGCGTGGTGATGGACGTCGACCACGGCTACGCCGGCCCCGCCGTCGAAACCGGCGCCGTGGCGGCGGACCAGCCCTTCTACCGCGTCTTCGCCCTGGGCGAGGACGGCGGCTTCGTCGCCTATGCGGCGGAGGGGGTGCTGGAAGACGGCCAGTCCGTCCTGCTGCCCGATGACGCCCAGCGCTGGTTCACCACCGACGCCGAAGGCCATCACGCCCCCCTGCATGAAGGCATTCACTGAGGAAGACTTGGAAGGGGCGCCCGCCGGGCGTTAGGATGGGGCAAAGAGGAGCGTCCATGTCCGACTTCGAACACGTCTTCGAACAACCGCCCGAGGGCGCGGCCGCCGACTGGACCATTCCCCAGAACTGGGCCGCCTATACCGAGGTCGAACACCAGACCTGGGATACGCTGTACGCCCGCCAGATGAAGATCCTGCCCGGCCGGGCCTGTGACGCCTTCCTGAACGGGTTGAGGGCGCTGGACCTGAATGCAGGCGGCATTCCCGATTTCGAGATCATCAATCCCAAGCTCCAGGCCCTGACCGGCTGGACCGTGGTCTGCGTGCCCGGTCTGGTGCCCGACGAGGTCTTCTTCGATCACCTGGCCAATCGCCGCTTCGTCTCGGGCCAGTTCATCCGCAAACCGGACCAGTTGGATTACCTCCAGGAACCCGACATCTTTCATGATGTCTTCGGCCATGTGCCCATGCTGACCGACCCCGATTTCGCCGCCTATATGGAGGCCTACGGCAAGGGCGGACAGCGCGCCGCCGGTCTGGGCATGTTGCCAAATCTGGCGCGGCTGTACTGGTACACGGTCGAGTTCGGCCTGATGCAGGAGGCCGGAGCCTTGCGCATCTACGGCGCCGGCATCGTCTCGTCGGCGACCGAAAGCGTCTTTGCGCTGGAAGATCCGTCGCCGAACCGGCTGGGTTTCGATCTGGAGCGGGTGATGCGGACCCTGTACCGGATCGACGACTTCCAGCAGGTCTATTTCGTCATCGACAGCCTGGAGGCTTTGAAGGACCAGACGCTGAAGGACTTCGGGCCGGTCTATGACGCCTTGAAGGGGCAGGCCGACCTGCCGATCGAGACGGTCCTGCCGACCGATCAGGTCTTCACGCGCGGCACTCAAGCCTATGCGTCCAAGGGCGGGCGGTTCGCGGCCTAGGGCCGCTGGAACGGATAGAAGCCGCCGCCCAGGTTCAGGATGCCGGTCAGGGCGTCTAGCGCGCTTCGGCTCTCCTCCAGCAAAGCCGGATCGGCAAGATCAGCGGGGCGGAGTTCATCGCGATACCAGCGATTGGCCCAGGCCGAGAGTTCGGCGTGGAGAGCATCGGTCAAGCGCATTGCCGGGTTGGTCGCGGCCAGCTCGGCCTCGGTCAGCACGACCCGCAGGCGCAGGCAGGCCGGCCCCCCGCCGTTGCGCATCGACTGGCGCACATCGACGTACCGGACCTGGCCTATGGGGCCGTTTGAGGCGGCCAGGGATTGCGCCACCGCATGGCTGCGCGGATTGTCGCGGGTCTCGGTCGGACAGATCAGGGTCAGGCGGTCCTCGCCCGGAATCTGGATCAGCATCGAGTTGAACAGGTAGCTGCTGATGGCGTCGGCCAGGGGCAGGTCGGCGGACGACACCTCGACGAAGATCGGGTCGAACAGGCCTTCGGCCGCGCGACGGATGGCGGCCTGGGTTCCGGCCGTGTCCTCGAAGGCGAGGTCGTGGAAGAACAGGGTGTCCCGCGCCCCGACGCAGACCACGTCATTGTGGAAGGTGCCGCCGGCGATGGCGGCCTTCGACTGCTGGGCCAGGACGACGCCGCTGGCGCCGTGGCGACGACCGACGGCCTGCGACGCCTCGCGCGTCTGGCGGGCGGGGTAGGGGCCGTCCCAGGGCGTGAAGGCCTCGCGCCCCCAGACCAGCAGATTGACACCCGGCGCCCCATGCTCTGCGCACAGGCGCACATGGTTGGCGGCGCCTTCATCGGCCAGATGGGCCACAGAGGGCAGGGCGTTATGGACGGCGAAACGATCCGCGGCGGGGAACAGGGCGTCCAGCGCCCGCTTCGTCTGCTGATGCTCCAGCGACCGGTGCAGATTGGTGACGAGATTGGCGGGTGTGAAATGCACCCGACCGTCGGCGGCGTCGGCGCTGGGCGTCACGGTCGCGGCGTTGGCGGCCCACATGGGCGAGGCCGAGCAGGCGGCGGCGGCGAAGGCGGGGGCGTCCTTCCAGGCCTGCTCCAGCACCTGGGCGTCCGAGCCGGTGAAGCCCAGGGTCCGCAGGAAGGGAATGTTCGGCCGGTCATGCGGCGGCAGGACGAACTGGGGCAGGCCCAGGTCCGCCAGGGTCTTCATCTTGTCGAGCCCCTGCAGCACCGCCGCGCGCGGGTTCGACGCCTCGCCCTTGTTCAGGCTGGAGGCCAGATTGCCGGGCGACAGACCGGCGTAGGAGTGGGTCGGTCCGATCAGGCCGTCGGCGTTGGCTTCGATGGCGGGGGTCATCGCAGCCCCTTTATCTCGCCTTCGATGTTCGCGACCGCATCCGCCTCGAAGCTGGCGACCGGATAGGCGCAGTAGTCGGCGGCGTAATAGGCGCTGGGGCGGTGGTTGCCGCTGGCGCCCAGGCCGCCGAAGGGCATGTCGCCGGCGGCGCCGGTGGTGGGGCGGTTGAAGTTGACCACGCCCGCGCGGATGCGACGGATGAAATGGTCCCAGTTGGACGGGTCGTCGCTGACTAGGCCGGCGGACAGGCCGTACCGGGTGGCGTTGGCCGCCTGGATCGCGGCGTCGAAGGTCGGGACGCGGATCACCGACAGGAAGGGGGCGAACATCTCCTCGTCGGGAACGTCGATCCCGGTCACGTCGATGATGGCCGGTTTGACGAAGGCGCCGGGCAGGTTGGCGACAGGACCCGAGGCGCGGATGACCTTGGCTCCGGCGTCGATCCGTTCCTGCAGCGATTTCAATGCCGCTTCGGCGGCCCGGGCTGAGATCAGCGGTCCGGCGTAGGGTTCGGGATTACTGTCCCAAGGCCCGAACACTAGCCGATCGGACAGGGCGGCGATGGCTTCGATGATGGCGTCGCCCTGCGCGCCCTCCGGCACGATCAGGCGTCGGGCGCAGGAACAGCGTTGGCCGGTGGTGATGAAGGCGGACTGCACCGCTATGCCCGCTACGGCTTCCGCGTCCGCCGTATCCCAGACGACCAGCGGATTGTTGCCGCCCAGCTCCAGCGCCAGGATGACGTGGGGATCGTCGGCGAACTTGCGCCGGAAATGGGCGCCGGCCGCGCCCGAGCCGGTGAACATCAGGGCGTCTATCCCGGCGTCGAGCAGGGCCGCACCGGTCTCGCGTCCGCCCTGGACGACATTGACCACGCCGGTCGGCAGGTCCGCGGCGGCGAAGGCCTCGGCCATGACCTGACCGACCAGGGGCGTCTCCTCCGACGGCTTGAACACGACGGTGTCGCCCGCCAGCAGGGCCGGGACGATATGGCCGTTGGGCAGGTGGCCGGGGAAGTTGAACGGGCCCAGCACCGCCGCCACGCCGTGCGGTCGGTGACGCAGGGTCGCGCGGCCGAAGGCGGTGTCGCTGGTGCGTTCGCCGGTGCGTTCGTCATAGGCGCGGATGGAGATGTCGACCTTGCCGATCATGGCGGCGGCCTCGGTCTTGGTCTCCCACAGCGGCTTGCCGGTCTCGCGGGCGATGGCCTCGGCGATCTGGGGCGCGCGGTCCTTCAAAACGGCCTGATAGCGTTTGACGGCGTCGATGCGGTCGGCGCGAGGCGCGTCGGCCCAGGCGGGGAAGGCGGCGCGGGCGGCGTCGACGGCGGCCTGGACCTGAACCGGACTGGCGGCCTCGCCTTCCCAGTTCACGGCTTCGGTGGCGGGGTCGATGGACTGGAACAGGGTCATGATTTCACGCGGACAGTGGCGCCGGCTTTGATTTTCAGCGCGGCGGCGGTTTCGGCGGTCAGGCGGGCGATGTCGCCGTCGATGTCCGCCTTGGCGCGGACGGCGCGGAAGGCGGCGATGCTGTCGGTCGAGATCAGGGCCGGCAGTTCGGCCTCGACCCGGTCGGTGATCTCGACCGTCAGGCGGCGCGCGTCGCGGACGGTGCGGATATTGTCGCGCCCGCACGACACGGTCGGACCGGCGTCGAAGATGTCCACCAGACCGTTGGGCCGGAAGCCTTCGCTTTCCAGCAGGGCCATGGCCGGTACGCCCTGGGGGTGGACCTTGCCGATCACGGCGCGCGCCGGCTCGGGCAGCAGCTCGGTATAGATCGGGTGGCGCGGGGCCAGGTCCAGGATGAATTGTTTGTCGGTCGATCCGCTCATCCGGTCGGCGTGATCAAACTCCATCGGGAAGAACTTGTGCGCCACATGGTCCCAGAACGGGCAGGCCCCGTCGGGCGAGAAGACGCCGCGCAACTCGGCCAGCACGTTCTCGGCGAACAGTTCGGGCTGGGCGCCGATCAGCATGTAGCGCGACTGGCTCAGCAGGCGACCCGCCCCGCCCTTTCTCCGATCGGCCTTGAGGAACAGCGACCCGACCTCGGTCCAGCCGGTGCATTCATTGACCAGCACCAGGGTCTGGTGATCCAGCTTGACCCCCAGGGACGGCGACGAGGCCGTGTTGTTGACGATGCGGAACGAGAAGAAGGGCCGTTTCAGCCCCACGGTAGCCTTGACCGATCCGACCCCGTCGATGTCGCCGGTGTCGCCGTCTTCCAGCATCAGGGTGTACCAGGCCTCCTGGTGCGTCACCTCGCCCCGGAAACTGGCCTGGCTCAGCTCCAGCCGTTCCGCCAGGGCGTCGGGATCTTCCGGCAGGCTGGTGAAGCCGGGGCCGGACAGGATGGCCAGCTCCAGCAGATAATCGAGATCGGCGGGGCCGGCGGGACGGACGACGAGCATTCAGAGGGTTTCCATCCGCAGGGATTTCAGTTTGGCCGCGTCGATCTCGCCCGAGGCGATCTTGCACAGGATCAGCGCGCTCAGCTGGGCGCGTTCGACGAAGCTGTCGGGCCAGGCGAACTCCTGGTCCGAATGGATGTCGCCGCCCCGGACGCCCAGGGTGTCGATGTTGGGCAATCCGGCGGCGTGGAGGTTGTTGCCTTCGCAGACGCCGCCCGAAGGCTTCCAGGCGATGGGCTGGCCCAGCAGGGCGCCGGCTTCCTTCACCGCCTCGAACAGGGCGGTCTGGGCCGCGTCCATCGGTTTGGGCGGACGGGTGAAGCCGCCGTGCAGGTCCAGGGTCAGACCCTCGAACGGCGGCGTGGCGGCGATGGCGCGGACCGAGGCGTCGATCCAGTCGGCGGCGGCCTTGTCCGGCACACGCACGTTGAACCGCACCACGGCGTTGTCGGCGACGACGTTCAGGGCCCCGCCGCCCGAAATCTTGGCGACATTGACGGTGACGCCATCGTGCTGGCCGTTCAGTCCGTGAAGGGCGGCGGCGATCATGGCCGCTCCCGCTATGGCGTTGCGGCCCTCTTCGAAGGCGCGGCCGGCGTGGGCGGCCTTGCCCGTCACGATCATATGATAGTTGCCGCTGCCCTTGCGTGCCCCGGCCAGGGTGCCGTCCGCCAGGGCCGGTTCATAGGTCAGGCCCACATGCCCGCGCGCGCCCAGTTCGGTCAGCAGCGGGGCCGAGGCGGGCGAGCCGATCTCCTCGTCGGGGCTCAACAGCACGGTCCAGCCGACGCCGTGCTTTTCGGGGTGGGTCTCGAAGGCGTCCAGCGCGGCCAGCAGCACGCTGATCCCGCCCTTCATGTCGGCGACGCCGGGGCCGTTCAGGGCCCCGTCCGCGCGGGTCGTGACGGTCTGGAAGCGGCCGTCGGCAGGGAAGACGGTGTCGTAGTGGCCGGTCAGGACGACCTGGATCGGCGCCTCGGGACGGGCGGTGATCTTCAGCGCGTCGGCGTGAGCCTCGGTCCGCACCGAGCCGTCGTCGGCGACGGTGGTGGAGCCCTGGGTGGCGATCCGTTCGACGACGGCGCCGGGCAGGGCCCCGGCTACGGCCTCTAGCGCGTCCAGCACGGCGTTCAAACCGGCGGCGTTGCGGCTGCCGGAGTTGATGTTCGCCCAGTCGATGGTGCGGCCGATAATCGCCTCGCGTCGCGCGGCGACGTGGTCGAGGACGGCCTGGTCCGTGGTCAGAATCCGCATCGGCCGGACCCTAGCCGTCGCGGGGCCAAAGGTGAAGGTCGCGTGGGGCACGTCGGGCGGCTGAGGCTTTAGTTCCGGTTCGGGCGGCGGTCAGTGCGCTGGCCGGCTTCGCGGCTTTCGCGGCGCCAGCGGATCGACAGGCTGGTGTCGCCCTGACCGCCGAACTGCGAACTGATGGCCAGGTTGCGGCGCGGCTGCCATTCGACCTTGACCGCCGCCCCGCCTTCGCCGCCGCCGATGACCTCCAGATAGACGTTGTCGGTGATGTAGCGACCGCCGGCGACCGTCACGGCCGAGGCCTGGCCGCCGAAGGACAGACGGTCAAGCCCGGCGAGCTCGCGCAGGTTCCCGATCACGTCGAAGCCGCCGCCGCCCGCCAGGGCCGCGACCCCGGCGGCCAGTTGCGCCGCCTCGAACGGCGACAGTTGCGAGGCCGAACGGCCGAACAGCACCTGCGAGAGGATTTCGTCCTGGGGCAGGGCGGGGGTGGACGTCAGGGCGATCTTCGGCTGGTCGGCCGTGCCGGTCACGGCGATGGAGGCGGTCAGGGCCGTATCCTCGCGCGTCGCCGACAGGTTCAGGCGGATCTGCTTCGGATCGGTCGACAGGGTCACGCGGCCGGTGTCGTTGAAGATGAACCGCTTGCCCGCGAACTCGTAATCGCCGCGCACCACATTGGCCGTGCCGGTCAGTTGCGGCTGGGCGATGGTGCCGCGCACCCGGGCGTTGACGTCGAGCACGACGTTCAGGCCGCGGCCGCTGACCCGCACCTTGCCGCCGGTCGAGCGCAGGGCGATGTCCATGCCGATCTGCGGCCCGCGTTGACGGGCCACGGTCTCGACCGGATCGCCGCCGGGACGATTGATCTCGACCACGTCCATCGAGACGATGCCGGTGGCGCCGGGCACTTCCGGCTCGATCCGGGCTTCGTCGATATTCATCTGGCCCGACAGCTGGATGTTGCCGTCCTGACCGCGAACAATGGTGATCGGACCTGAAGCGCGGGCCTCGCCGATATCGTTGTCGATGACCCGGAACCGCGTGAGGTTCAACTGCGCCGTCGAGCCCGAGCCTTCGCGCAGCCCGATCCGGCCCTGGCCGGCGACTGTGCCGCCGGCGGTGTCATTGGCGGTGAAGGTCTCGATCAGGGCCGTGGTGTCGTCGAAGCTTGTCCTCAGAGTCAGGTCGCCCAGGACCAGGCCGACCGCCTTCTCGCGATAGGAGCCCTGGGTCAGGTCGAACCTTCCGTTCAGGCGCGGCGCGGCCAGGGTGCCGCCGAGGGTCGCCTGGCCCGCCACCTGGCCCGCCAGACTACGGTCGCCGCCCAGGAACAGGTCCCAGATCGGCTGGATCTGGCCGTTGATCGAAACATTGCCGGACATGGGCCGCTGGCGGGCGATGGCCAGACGCAGCGGGGCGGCCGAGGCCTCGACCGGCAGAACGACATCGGCCGCCGCCTTGACCGCGCCCTCGTCGGACGCCGTCGCCTTGATCGTCAGGCTGTTGTTGATCAGGGTCGCGTCCAGCCGGCCGTCGACCGAAAGCCCGCTGGGGGCGTCGATGCTGCGGACATCCGCCAGGGTGACGTTGGCCGACCCGGACAGGTCGTCGCCCGCGCCGCGCAGGGCGACCCGCCCGGTGGCGCGGCCGCGGAGATTGGGCGACAGGGTCTGCAGGTCCACGCTGGTCAGGTCTGCCTGGATGATCGCCGTGCGCGCGTCCTGACGCAGATCGGCCAGCAGCACGCCGCTGCCGACGCCCAGGTCCAGGTGGGCTGTCCGGCTCTCGCCGTTCAAGGTGATCGTCGCGGCGCTGCGGGTGGTGAAGGCCACCTCGCGCACCCGGCCGCCGCCGCGCAGGGTCAGGGTCTGGGCGGCCCCGCGCCGTGAATAGACGCCTGTGCCGTTGAACTGGGCGGGGACGCCGCCGCCGACGTCCAGCGCCAGGGTGAAGGGCAGGTTGTCCAGCGTGCCGCGGCCGTCCAGGTCGATGGTGCGGATATTCCAGCTCTGGCCGGCCAGGCGGATGTTGCGGCCGTTGACGTCCAGGATGGCGCTTTCGGATCCGCCGCCTTCGGTCAGACGGATGCGGCCGTTGGCCTCGCCCGACGCCAGGAAGGCGCCGGTGCGGGCGGTGAAGGTCAGGTCCGCGCTGGAGGGAACGTTGTTGGACAGGGCGATCGCCCCCTGGGCGGTCACCCCGCCGGCGTTGACGTCCAGATCGCTCAGCCGGATCCGCCGCCCGCCCAGGAAGAAGTTCCCGGACGCCCGGGCCGGGCCGTAGTTCGAACCGCTGGTCACGGTGATCCGGCCGTCCGACGCATCCGCCCCCTTGCGGAAGCTCAGGATCAGGTCGGCCTGGGTCAGGGTCAGGGCGCCGGCCGTGACCGTGTCGAATCCGGCGGTCAGATCGACGCGCGGCTGGGACAATGTACCGGTCAGGGCGCCGCGCCCGTTCATGTCGCCGCCGATCTCGACCGGTCCGACGGCGAAGGGGCCGCGCGCGTTCCAGTCCAGCGCCAGCCGCAGGCGGCCGTCGGTCTCGATCAGGCCCTTGGCCCCGGCGCGGCCGGCCGCCCCGGTCAGTTCGCCGCGATCCACCTCGATCCGGTTCCCATTCAGCTTGCCGGTCAGTTGCAGGCGGGGCGTGCGGCCCAGCAGCCGGTTCAGTTCGTCCATTCCGACCGTCAGATTGCGGCCCCGGCCGTCGAAGGTCAGCACCCAGGGCGCGCCGGTCTTGGCCGACGAGGCGCGGACCGGACCGCCAAAGGCGCCCTTGGCGTCGGGCAGGACTCGCGAGGCGTCGGTCAGTTGCGCATCGCCGCGGAAGCCCATGCCGCCCAGCAGATTGCGCGAGCCCGAGCCCTTCAGCGTCAGCCCCTGGCCTTGAAGATCAAGTTTTTCCAGCAACAGGGCGCCGTCCTTCATCCGGGCGGCCTCCATCTGCACGCGCGGCGTCGCGCCCAGCAGGCCGCCGATCAGCCCCTCGGATGAACCTCCGACGGCGCGGATGTCCCCGTCCAGATCGATCCGGCCGTCCTTGACCTGGACGTTCAGCGGACCGGCCATGCGGGTGGCGCGATAGCTGGCCAGATTGGCGTTCAGCAGGCTGGCCTGACCTTCCAGGGTCCAGGTCTCGGCGTCGCCCTTGAACAGGCCCGAATAGGCGGCCGGCCCGCCGACGTCGGACCCGACCAGACGGCTCAGCGAGACGGTCTGGATATCCAGCCTGATTCCATCGGGCGAACTGCGGTCCGACATGCGGATCAGACCGCGCGCCTCGGACGCGACATTGTCCGACATCAGTTTCCAGCCCACGCCCTGGAACGCCTTGTCCTTGGCCGGAACCATGGCGAAGCCGAACCGGGCGGTGCGGCCCACGCGCTGAACAAAGGGTTCGAACAGGTCCGATCCGCTGAAGTCGAAGAAGCCCGAGACGCGCGAGCCGTCTTCGCCGAACCGGCCATCGACGGTCAGGGGCGTGAACTGTCCGGTCTGGACCTTGGCGTGGACCATGTCGGCGTTCACCAAGGCCACGGCCGAGAAGGGCAGGTCGGGCGAATAGCCCAGTGATCCGGCCAGCGGCCCGCCCTGGGCCTCATTGGCGCGCAGATTGACGCGGGTCTCTTCCAGCTTGCCGCCGAAGGTCGCCGCCAGCCGCAGATAGTCGCCGGGACGGTTCAGGCTGTCGGCGTTGACGGTCGCGGTCTTGGCCCCGCGTCGCGGCAGGGCGACGTCGCCCGTCAGGTTCCAGCGGCCGTATTCCTTGGAGAAGCCTTCCAGCAGTTCGACCCTGGCGGAGAAGCGGTCGATATCGACGTCGATGGGTTGGGGGCCGCCGGGTTCGCCGCTGGGAGCGTCCAGAACCGGCCGACGAACCAGCTGGATCACCTCGGCGCTGATGTCGGTGGCGTGGAACCGACGGGTGATCAACGGCCAGTAGGACCAGTCGACCCGGACATTGCGGGCGTCCAGCCAGACGCCGTCCCGGTCCGTCACCGTGACCCGGTCCAGGGTGAAGTCGTCGAACAGGTCGCCCTTCAGCCCATAGACGTTGATCCGGCCATAGCGGCTGATCTTCTGGCCCTGGACGAAGCCGGTCACCAGGTCGCGCCCGCCGTCCGAGACGATGTACATCCGCCCGCCGATCAGGGCGATGACCAGCAGCACCAGCAGGCCGCCGACCACGCCGCCGACGACCAGGGCCAACAGCTGCGGCAGGCTGCGCTTCTTGCGAACCTCGGCGGCCGATTCTTCCGGCGTTGCGGCGTCCGGCGTGTTTTCGGGCGGGGCTTCGGTCAAAACGCCTGCCCGATGCTGATGTAGATCTGGAAGGCGGAATCGCCCTCGCGCTTGTCCAGCGGCACGGCGATGTCGGCGCGGATGGGACCGAACGGCAGCTTGTAGCGGACGCCCAGGCCCGCGCCGTACCGCATGTTGGTCAGGTTCGGCGTTTCCTGGAAGCCGACGGCGCCGGCATCGACGAAGGCCACGGCCTGGAAGCTCTGGCCGATGTCACGGCGCACCTCCAGCGAGGTCTCGAACAGCGACAGGCCGCCGCGCGGGGTCAGGTCGGGCAGTTTGGGATTGACGCTCTGATAGGAGTAGCCGCGCACCGACCCGCCGCCGCCCGAGTAGAACAGACGGTCCGACGGCACGCTCAGCTCGCCGCCGCCGATGATCGAACCGATGCGGAGACGGCCGGCCAGAACCGTGCGCGCCCCGTCCTGGAGCGGCAGATAGGCCGTGGCCTGGGTTTCGCCGCGCAGGAACAGGATCGTGTCCTGGCCGGTCACGGCGGTCGGCTGGACCGAGGCGGTCACGCGCCAGCCCTGGGTCGGATTCAGCGGGTCGTTCGAGTTGTCGATATAGGCGCTGGTCCGCCCGGTGATGATGGCCAGATCGCGATCGAAGCTGACCGCACGGGGCGGGATGGAGGTGTAGTCGTACCGGATCTCGTTGTACCGGCCGGCGTCCAGCCCGACGCCATAGTTGAAGTAGGAGGTCTTGCCGATCCGCTGCTGCAGTTCGGCGGCCAGCACCAGGGCGGTGCGATCGTAGGCGTCGGTGTCTTCCTTGACCACGCCGGCGCTCAGCTTCAGCGTCCGACCCGGCTTGCGCCAGTGGGGCAGGGACAGGTCGGCGCCGATCCGGCTGTCGATATCGGCCAGCCGTGTTTCCAGCCTCAGGGTGTCGGCGCGGCCGAAACGGTTGTAGCGGGTCCAGATCAGATCGACCCCCGCGCCCTCGGCCGTGGACCAGGTGGCGCCGGCCTCCAGCACGCGGCGCGGCCGGTCCTGCAGATTGACGATGATGGGGCGATGCCCGTCGGCGTTGGTCTGGTCGACGGGCGCCAGGGCGACGCCGACCCCGTCATAGACCCCGGTGTCCAGCAGCCGGCGTTCCAGTTCGGCCACCTGGTCGGGATCATAGCGATCGCCCTCGGTCCAGGGGGCCAGGCCCGCGACCCAGGCCGGGTTGGTGCGACCGGTCCGGGGCATGACCACGCCGTCCAGCAGGACGAGTCGGCCTGAGTCGATGCGGTATTCCGGGGCGACCGTGAAGGCGGCGTGATCAACCACGACGCGGCGCGGATCGGCCTTGGCGTCGGCGTAGCCGTCGCGAACCAGGGTGGCGACCGCCCGGCCTTCGCCGGAGATGACGTCCACCGCCCGTCCGGGGGCTCCCGCCTTCAGGCCTATGGCCTCCAGGGCGTCGGCGGCGCTTTCGGCGTCGGGCGCGGGATCGGTCCAGGTGATTGTGGGCTGGGTCAGCAGGAACCGGCGGCCAGGCTGGACGTCCACGATGGCCGACGGCCGATCCTCGCCCTCGACCACGTCTTCCAGCACGGGCTGGTAATAGGCCTCGGAACGCAGCAGGGCCTCGGCCGCCGACAGGGCGCCCTGGGCGCGGCGGCGGGCTTCGAAACGGCTTTCCGGGGCCCCGTCCACCTCGCCGACCGCGCGTTCCAGCATGCGGCGCAGTTCGGCGTCCATGTCGCCGCGGATCTGGGCGCGAGGATCGGCTGAGGCGGCCTGGGCGGAAAGGCTGCAGGTCGCCAGCGCAGCGAGAAACAGGGTGGGCCGGAACGTCAAACTCTAGCTTTCGTCAAGGGCGCGGACTCCAAGTCGGCGTCTCGGTACGCCCTTGCATCCTGATGTGGCGGCGAAGCGGCGCGCCTCAGTAGAACAGGGTTTCGCTTTCCGGCTGAACCGACTGTTCGGACGTCCGCTCTTCCGGCGGAAGGGGGGCTTGCGCGGGCGCCGGCGCCGGGTCGGTCACTTCAGGGGCGACGACCGGCTCGGCCGAATCCTCGGCGGCGGGAGCCTGTTCTTCGACCGGAGGGGTGTCGGCATAGTCGTCCTGCGACCTCGATTGGTAGTCGTCGCAGCCCGCAAGCACCAGCGCGCCCAGCGCCGTCGCGGTCAGAACGAAGATCGAGCGTCTCATCAGAAATAGTTCCCCGGATATCGTCCGTTGCAACGCCCTCGGCGCCGCCTCGTTCCCATAGCGCGGAAAACTTCAGGGGTCATCCCGCCTCTTGCTCCAGGCCGCCTCGCCCAGGGCGGTCAGGGGCGGGACGGTCGGCGTTGGGGGTTCGGCGCCGTCGAAGCGGGGCGCAGGGCCGGGCAGGCCGTTCCGGAAGGTCGCTCGGTCGCGATTGTGCGGATGATCCGGCGCCTCCGCCAGGCTGAGGACCGGGGTGACGCAGGCCTCGGTTTCAGCGAAATGCGCCGCCCAGTCGTCGCGGCCCCGCGTCGCAAACAGGGCGGCGAAACGGTCGTGCAGGGCGGGCCAACCGGTCCTGTCATGCTGAGGCGCTTCGGACGGATTGATCCCAAGGCCCGCCAGCAGCGCGGCGTAGAAGCGCGGCTCCAGCGCCGCGACCGCAATGAAGCCGCCGTCCCGACAGGCGTAGCAGCGATAGAAGGGCGCGCCTCCGTCCAGCAGATTGGCTCCGCGGCGCTCGCTCCACAGCCCCTGGCCGCGCAGGGCCTGGAACAGGCCGCCCAACAGGGCCGCGCCGTCGGTCATGGCGGCGTCCACGATCCGGCCCCGTCCGGTGGTCCTGGCCTCCAGCAGGGCCGCCAGCACCCCTGTCGTCAGCATCATCGCTCCGCCGCCGTAATCGCCGACCAGGTTCAGCGGCGGGGGCGGCGGGCGGTCCGCCTCGCCCATGGCGTGCAGCACCCCCGACAGGCCGATATAGTTCAGGTCGTGCCCCACGGCGTCGGCCAGCGGCCCAGTCTGGCCCCAGCCTGTCACCCGACCGAAGACCAGGGCCGGGTTGCGGGCGTGCAGAACCTCGGGACCATAGCCCAGCCGTTCCATGACCCCCGGACGGAAGCCTTCGATCACGGCGTCCGCGCCATCGACCAGGCGCAGGATCCGCTCGCGGTCGCTCTCGGACTTCAGGTCCACGGGTACGGCGGTCCGTCTGCGATGCAGCAGGGCCCCGCCCACCTCGGCGAAAACGGCGGCGCCCGCCGAGGCCGCGCGGGTCAGACGCAGCACCTCGGCACCCATGTCGGCCAGCATCAGGCCGGCGAAAGTCACCGGCCCCAGGCCGTCGAACTCCAGGATGCGCAGTCCGTTCAGCGGTTTCATACGCATTGAGTAGCAGACCCGGTCTTGACCGGAAGAGCGGATTGCAACAGAAGGCGCCCTTCGACGGTTCGGGCCAGTCCTGAACGTCGCACGGTGCGTCCTTAGCTCAGTTGGTTAGAGCATCTGACTTTTAATCAGAGGGTCCTCGGTTCGAGCCCGAGAGGACGTACCATTTCTCCCTTTTGCGGAGCCCCCCCCGATGAGCCAGCCCGTCTTCTTCGCGGTCGAGACCGGCGGGACCAAGATCGTATGGCGCATCGTCGATGCGGCGGGCGTCGTGCTGGACGAGGGTCGGTTTGCGACCGGGCGGCCTGAGGCGGCGGTCGAGGCGCTTGTCGCCGCGGCGGCCGAGCGGCCGGTCGCCGGGCTGGGCGTCGCCAGCTTCGGGCCTCTGGTGGTCGATCCGGCTTCGCCCCAGCGCGGGCTGATGCTGGCCACGCCCAAGCCGGGCTGGACCGGGTTCAATCTGTCCAGGACCCTGGCCGACCGTCTGGGCGCCCCTTTCGCCGTGGATACCGACGTCAACGCCGCCGCTGTGGCCGAGGCCCGACTGGGCGCGGGCCGGGGGGCGCGGGCTGTGGCCTATGTCACCGTGGGCACGGGGATCGGCGGCGGCCTGTGCGTGGACGGACGGACGCTGAAGGGGGCGCTGCATCCGGAGATCGGTCATCTGTTCGTGCGTCGGGCCGAGGGCGACGTCCAGGCCAGCGCCTGCCCCTTTCATGCCGATTGCGTCGAGGGGCTGGCGGCCGGGCCGGCGGTTCAGGCGCGGCTGGCGGGGCGACGCCTGGAAGACGCGGATGCGGTGCGGGCGGTGGTCGCCGACTATCTGGGGCAACTGGTCGCCGGCCTGGTGTTCGCCTGGGCGCCGGATCGGATCGTGTTCGGCGGCGGCGTCATGTCCACGCCGGGCCTGATCGCCGAGGTCGAGGCGGCGGCGCGACGCCGGGTCAACGGCTATGGATCGGCGGTGGTGATGGGCGAGGGCGGCTATCTGGTGGCGGCCGAGCGTGAGCACGCCGGGCTGGATGGGGCGATGCTGATGGCGCGGGATCTGGCCGCCTGATCGCGGATAGACGCCGCCGAAGGGCGTGGGGGTTTTGATCGCGACGGCCGGGCGTGATCTAAGAGCCGGATGAAGCCGATCCTCCCTCTGGCCCTCGCGGCCGTCCTGCTCGCCGGCTGCAACGCCGGGCGTTCGGCCATGAGCGGCGCGGAACAGGTCGGGGCGGGGGTGGGCGACGCCGTCACCGCCCCGCTGGACGATTTCAACCTGCGGCGTCAGCTGATTCCGACCGTGCTGTTGCAGGCCGAGGCCAATCCCTATGACCTGCGCAATCTGAACCAGTGCACCACCATCGGCGCCGAGGTGGCGCGGCTGGACGAGGCATTGGGGCCGGATACGGACGAACCGCCGCGCCAGGACGGCTCGTACCGCAGCGAACAGGCGGCCGATGCGGCGGCCAAGGCGGCCCTGGACGCCATTCGCGGGACGACGACCGATTTCATTCCCGGACGAAGCTGGATCCGCCGCCTGAGCGGCGCCGATCAGCATAGCCGCCATGTCCAGTCGGCCATCCAGTCGGGGCGGATGCGGCGCGCCTTCCTGAAAGGCATCGGCATGCAGAGGAACTGCGCCCCGCCGGCGGCGCCGAGCTGGTTCCGGCCGACGGGACGGTCGCAGCGTTAGCCAGCGTCGATGCTGCGCTAATCCTTCCATTCACGCCTGCGCCCAGGCGGTCTCGTTTCGGCAGTGCGACGGACTTTATCGCCGCGATCGCCTCTAATCTGGACTGTCCCGTCTTTGGCGAAGGCTTCGAAAGACGGCTTAACGATATTTCTAAACTCGCCAGTTTTGTCCCAGTCCCAGTCAAAGGATATCAACTCGCCTTTGTAAGCAAACTTGCCTGCCCAAGGTGCGAAGAAGGAATACTTGTCGCCACCGATGATGATGACGTGACGATGAAGCGCTTTCGTATTTCCGCCTCTGCTGGGCGGCCGTGAAGGCTCTGCCAAATAGGTATTGTAGGCGTGGAACCCTGATTTCTCGATTCTCATGGAGAGCGCTCCTGATTAATCGGTCTTTGAGATGGTCAGTTCGACACATGCCGCGCATGGAAGTCGCGGCGGAACTGTTCGAATCGGCCTTCCGAAATCGCGGCGCGCATGGCGGCGGTCAGGGCCTGGTAGAAGGCGATATTGTGCCAGCTGAGCAGGACCTTGCCGAGGATTTCGTCGGCGCGGATCAGGTGGTGCAGATAGGCCTTCGAATATTGCGACGACGGCCCGTCGATGGCGGGATCGAGCGGATCCTGGTCCTCGGCGAAGCGGGCGTTCTTCAGGTTCAGCGGACCGTCCCAGGTCCAGGCCTGGCCGTGGCGGCCGGCGCGGGTCGGCAGGACGCAATCGAACATGTCCACGCCGCGATACACCGCCTCGACCAGGTCGATCGGCTTGCCGACCCCCATCAGATAGCGGGGCCGGTCGGCGGGCAGCATTTCGGGGGCGTAGTCCAGCACCTCGCACATGGCCTGATGACCCTCGCCGACGGCGAGACCGCCGATGGCGTAACCGTCGAAGCCGATCTCCTGAAGCTGGTCCGACGACTGGCGACGAAGGTCCTCGAAGGTCGAGCCCTGCTGGATGCCGAACAGGGCCTGGTTTTCCCGCTCGCCGAACCGGGCCTTGGAGCGCGCGCCCCAGCGGATCGACAGTTCCATGGCCTTGCGGGCGGCGTCCTTTTCGGCCGGATAGGCGACGCACTGGTCCAGTTGCATCGAGATGTCGGCGCCGATCCGGTCGGCCTGGATCTCGATCGAGCGTTCGGGCGTCAGGACGTGTTTGGAGCCGTCGATGTGGGAGGAGAAGGTCACGGCCTCTTCCTTCACCTTCGAAATCCCGGCCAGGGACATGACCTGGAAGCCGCCGCTGTCGGTCAGGATCGGCTTGTCCCAGCCCATGAATTTGTGGAGCCCGCCCAGACGCTCCATCCGCTCGGGGCCGGGGCGCAGCATCAGGTGATAGGTGTTGCCCAGGATGATGTCGGCCCCGGTCGCCTTGACCTGATCCACCGTCATGGCCTTGACCGTCGCCGCCGTGCCCACGGGCATGAAGGCGGGGGTGCGGATGTCGCCGCGCGCGGTCTTCAGCACGCCGGTGCGGGCGCGGCCCTCTTTGGCGGAAATCTCGAAGGGGAAGGGCATCAGGCGATCAGTCGTTCAAGCTGTTCGACCCGCGCCAGATCCTTGGGGCGGCCGAACAGGCGGTAGAGGGCGATATGGTCCCGGATGTCGGGCACGAACAGCGGGACGTCGTCGATGAAGACCGGACGGCGCGACGTAAAGGCCACCGGCCGCCATTCGGCGCCGTCGCGGGTCTCCAGATCGGCCATGACCTCGACCAGGATCGGCTGATCCGGGGCGCGGCCGAAGACGGCCGAGCGGAACAGGCCCTCGCCCGGATCGGCCACGACCTGGCCGTCCAGCGCCGCCAGCAGGGCGCGGGCGTCGCGCGGGGCGCACAGGACGTCGATGTCGGGCACATGCAGGTCGATCAGGCCGTACAGGGCCATGGCCGCCCCGCCGAAGATCCACCAGGGCTCGCGCAGATCGCGCGCGGCCTCGCCAACGGCGATCAGGCCGTCCTGGAGATCCTGCGGAAGGTCGCTTTGGAAGTCGTCGAGGGACAAGGGGGGGCTCGTTTTCGTCAGCAGGCGGCATTTAAGGGGTTGGGCGGCGGAAGGCTACAGACATGCGGCGTCATCTTCGCGCTTTCGCTGCGAAGTTCATGGAGGGCTGGGCGGGGCGCCGGGCCTTCGCCCGGAGTTTTGTGTTTTGGTTACCGTTTCGACGAAGGTTTGACGCCCCGCGCGAATGTTTGGCCTGCAAGCTCGGGGCGCCGAGCGGTGGCGGTCTTATCGCCTAACCCCATAGGCCTGCGACGGGTCGGCAGGGTCTGCGAAGAACCGTCCCGAGTGCGATCGAGTATCCCCCTCGACCCTCCGACGGCGTTTTGAGACGCCGTCGGCGCGGAGGGATTTCACCCCCGCTCCCGTTCCATCCGCTCCCGCCGCCGCAAGGTCGCAGGCCTTACGAGCCCTCCAAGCGACGAGACCGGGCGTGATTATAGGGGACGGGGAGACCCTGGCGGGAAAGTGGGGGCGAGAATCTGACAAGCGGTTGGAATCGTTACGGCAGGACCAGCGTCATTGTGACGGTTGGACCCGTTCGGGCCCCCTCCGTCTCGCCGGCTTCGCCGGCGATCCACCTCCCCCAGAGGGGGAGGATTTCGGTGCTCGCATTCCTCCCCCCTTGGGGGAGGTGGCGCGGCGCGGAGCGCCGTGACGGAGGGGGCGACTCCGGCAGTGATGATGACCCTTGCTGGCTTCTGACACCGAGTCGCCCCCGCCTGGCGCTCGCTGACGCGATCGCCTGTCCTCCCCGTTCGCCTGCGCGAACGGGGCGGTGAGCTTGGCGGTCAGGCGTGGTTTTCGGCCCCCCGGAACAGTAAGGAGCCGTCGCCGTAGGAGTAGAACCGGTACCCGTCGGCGATGGCGTGGGCGTAGGCGGTCTTCATCGCAGCCCGGCCGGCGAAGGCGCTGACCAGCATGAAGAGGGTGGATTTGGGCAGGTGGAAATTGGTCATCAGCACGTCCACGGCGCGGAAGCGGTAGCCGGGGGTGATGAAGATGGCGGTGTCGCCGTGGAAGGGGCGGATCTCGCCGGCCTCGGTCGTGGCGGATTCCAGCAGGCGCAGCGAGGTGGTGCCGACGCAGACGATGCGGCCGCCATTGGCGTGGACGGCGTTCAGGGCGGTGGAGGTGTCCGGTGAGACCTCGCCCCATTCGCTGTGCATCTTGTGGTCGGCCAGGTCGTCGGCCTTGACCGGCAGGAAGGTGCCGGCGCCGACGTGCAGGGTGACGGCGTGGGTGGAGACGCCCCTGGCGCGGATCGCCTCGAGCAGGGCGGGGGTGAAATGCAGGCCCGCCGTGGGGGCGGCGACCGAGCCGTCGTGTTCGGCGAAGACCGTCTGATAGTCCGAGCGGTCGCGGTCGTCCTCGGGCCGTTTGGCGGCGATATAGGGGGGCAGGGGCATGACCCCGACGTCGCGGATCGCGTCGTCCAGGGCCGGGCCTGAGACGTCGAACTTCAGGGTGATCAGGCCGTCGTCGCCCTTGGCCGCGACCGTGGCGTCGAGACGGCCCAGGTCGCAGGCGGCGTCGGCTTCCTGTCCGAAGCGGATGCGGTCGCCCGGCTTGATGCGTTTGCCGGGCTTCATGAAGGCGGACCAGACGTCGGGGGCGTCGCGGTGGTGAAGCGTGGCCTCGACCTCGACGGTCAGGGTTTCCGTCTCGGCGCCGGGAACAGGGTTGGGACGGGTGCGGACGCCCGACAGGCGGGCGGGGATGACGCGGGTGTCGTTGAAAACCAGGGCGTCGCCGGGGCGCAGGAAGTCGGGCAGGTCGCGGATGATGCGGTCGTCCAGGGCGCCGTCCTTGACCACCAGCAGCCGGGCGGAATCGCGCGGATCGACGGGACGCAGGGCGATGCGGTCCTCGGGCAGGTCGAAGTCGAAATCGGCGGTCTTCATCGGCGGGGCAAAGGCCATGCCGGGCGCGGGGGGTCAAGTGCGGCGGCCGGTGAACCTCCGCGCGCCTGCGGGGTTGAGGTAGCATGAAAACCCTCGCCCTCCTTCCCTCCGTCCTCATCGGCGCCGTCGCCAGCGCCCGGTCCATGACCCCCATGGCGGCCCTTGCAGGGGCGCGGCTGGCGCATCGGGAGACGCCGGGGCGGCTGGTGCTGCTGGATCATCCGCTGTTCAAGTTCGGCGGTCTGGCCATGGGGGTAGGCGAGCTGTTCGGCGACAAGATGAAGTCGGCGCCGGACCGGACGGTGTTCCTGGGCCTGCTGGCGCGGGTGATGAGCGCGGGGATCGCGGGCTCGGCCCTGGCGCCGCGCGGGCGCGAGAAGCTGGGGGCGGCCCTGGCGGTGGGGACGGCCGTGCCCCTGGCCTATCTGACGCTGCGGGGACGCAAGACGGCGATGAAGCGGATCGGGCAGACGAAGAGCGGGCTGATCGAGGATGCGATCATCGTGGCGGCCGGGGCGGCGGTGGTGAGTTGGGCGGTGGGACGGCGATGACCCTGAACCCGTCACCCTCGGGCTTGTCCCGAGGGCCCACGGCGGACACGGGCTGGAACGCGACCGCACTAACGACCTGCCAACCGTCATCGTTCGAATTTCGCGGACAGGTGGGCCCTCGGGACAAGCCCTAGGGTGACGGAGTGGGTGGAAGGATAGGCGGTTGACCCGGCGGGTTGCAGACTGCAAACCGCCGCCATGCTTCAGAACCTCGAAATCCTCGCCCGTGAGGCCAAGTCCTGGCCGTTCGAACAAGCCCGTAATCTGCTGGCCCATGTTCTGAAAAAGCGGCTGGGCGAGAGCGAGCGGGCCGAGGCGCGGGCGCTGATCGACGCCGGCAAGGCCGACGAGGCCCTGGCGAAGTTCGAGGCCCTGCGTCGGCCGGTGGTGCTGGAGACCGGTTATGGCCCCTCGGGCCTGCCGCACATGGGCACCTTCGGCGAGGTGGCGCGGACCACCATGGTGCGCAACGCCTTCCGGGCGCTGACCGGCGACCACTGGCGCACGCGACTGATCGCCTTCAGCGACGACATGGACGGGTTGAGGAAGGTGCCGGAAGGCGTGCCGAACCCGGAGATGCTGCGCGAGGATCTGAACCTGTCGCTGACGCGGGTGCGCGATCCGTTCGGCACGCACGACAGTTTCGGGGCGCACAATAATGCGCGGCTGCGGGCGTTCCTGGACGGGTTCGGCTTCGACTACGAGTTCATGAGCTCGACCGAGACCTACAGGTCCGGCGTGTTCGACGCGACCCTGCTGACCCTGCTGGAGCGGTTCGACGCGGTCATGGCCATCATGCTGCCGACCCTGGGCGAAGAGCGGCGGGCGACCTATTCGCCCTTCCTGCCGGTCAGCCCGATCACGGGCCATGTGCTGCAGGTGCCGACCCTGGAGCGTAACGTCGAGAAGGGGACCATCGTCTTCGACGACCCGGCGGGCGGGCGCACCGAGCTGCCGGTCACTGGCGGCCATGTGAAGCTGCAATGGAAGCCGGACTGGGCCATGCGCTGGGTCGCGCTGGACGTCGATTACGAGATGTCGGGCAAGGACCTGATCGAGAGCGTGCGCGAGAGCGGCAAGATCTGTCGCGCCCTGGGCGGCACGCCGCCGGAAGGGTTCAACTATGAACTGTTCCTGGATATCGAAGGCAAGAAGATCTCCAAGTCCAAGGGCAACGGCCTGACGATGGACGAGTGGCTGCGCTACGGCACGCCGGAGAGCCTGAGCTGGTACATGTTCCAGTCGCCGAAGTCGGCCAAGAGCCTGCACTTCAACGTCATTCCGCGCGCCATCGACGACTATCTGGCCTTCATCGAAAGCTACAAGACCCAGGAGCCGGCCAAGCGGATCGACAACGCCGTCTGGTCGATCCATGCGGGGAACCCGCCGACCCATACCTCGCCGGTGTCCTTCGCCCTGCTGCTGAACCTGGTGGGGGTGGCCAACGCCTCGACCAAGGACCAGCTGTGGGCCTATTTCGCCAAATATCTGCCGGAGGCGACGCCGGAGAACGAGCCGCTGCTGGATCAGCTGATGGACCGGGCGCTGAACTATTACGAGGACTTCGTGAAGCCCTCGAAGGCGTATCGCCTGCCGGACGACAAGGAGAAGGCGGCGCTGCTGGACCTGGCGGAACGGCTGAAGGCCCTGCCGGCGGATACGACCGATGGCGAGCTGATCCAGAACGAGGTCTATGCGGTCGGCAAGGCGCACGCGTTCGAGCCGCTGAGGGCCTGGTTCGGGGCGCTGTACGAGGTGCTGCTGGGCGCAAGCCAGGGGCCGCGCTTCGGTTCGTTCGCGGCCATCTACGGCCTGCCGCAGACCATCGCCCTGATCGAGGCGGGCACGCGCGGCGAACTGGCGCAAGCTTGATGTAAGGTAATATTTCTTAACTGTAACGCGATGGTATGTGGGCGTGGCCGGGGAGGCGACGTGCGGTACGAGATCGACGAACAGGCGCGGATTCTGTGGTTGGACCTGGTCTCGGCCGGATCCGCAGACAAGGTGCTGACGGCGACGGTGGCGCTGATTACGGCGCGGCCGGAGCTGTGCAGCTGGGACTGGATCGTCGAGTGCCAGCCCATGCCCGACGATGCGACGGTGGACCATCTGTCGAAACTGGCCGAAGCTTGGGGTCCGCCGCCTGAGGTGGAGGCGATCACGGTCTTCGTCACTCAGGACCGGCTGCTGCACCTGTGGGCCCGGGTGCTGGACTTCCAGTTCGCGCGCCGCAAACACCTGATTGAGCGCGACACCGAGGCGGCGCGCCGATTGATCGAACGCCGACGCGGCCTGCGACCCTTAAGATGAACGGAAAATAACGGCGAAGCTCCGGGAGCCTTCAGGTTCGGCCGGGCATTGTCTCCTCATCGGCAAGCCCGATGACAGGAGATAGAGTTATGTCGAGCAAGTTTCTGAAGACGGGTCTGGCCACGGCTGCGGCGCTGGCCGCCCTGGTGACCGCCGCCCCCATGGCCGCCCAGGCCCAGGCCAATGGCGTGACCAACTGCGACGCCCCCGGCGGACGTCAACGCGTGGGCGCCCTGATCGGCGCGGTCGTCGGCGGCGTGGTCGGCTCGAACCTGGCGCGCAATGAGCGCACGGCCGGGACCGTGGTCGGCGCCGGCGCCGGCGCGGCGGCCGGTTCCTATATCGGCTGCAACCAGCAGCGCACCCGCGCCGCGGCCCAGGCCAACGCCAACACCTATCGCGCCGGCACGAACCTGCGCATCCGCAGCGGCCCCGGCGCCGGCTTCCGCCAGGCGGGCAGCCTGTCGGCCGGCCAACAGTTCACGGCCGTCGCCTCGCAAGGCGACTGGATCCAGATCGCCGGCGGCGGTTGGGTCAATGCGAATTACGTGACCCGCTAAGGGTCGCTTGCGGAAAGACTGTTTTCGGCGGCGGGCTGCTTACGCCCCGTCCGGTTCCGCCGCCGGGACAGTCGAAGGCTCACGGTTCGCCGTTCGAGCCTGGCCCCGTCCGGTTCGCCGGGCGGGGCTTTCTATTGGCTGACCCACAGGATGCGGGCCATCCATTCGATCTCGCGCCGGGGCACGATCCGGGGCGGATAGTCGGGGTTGATCGAGGACAGGGTGGCGGCGCGGGCGGTCAGGCCGGTCAGCTCCTTGGCCACCACCTCGCCCGAGATCAGGCGCGCCACCACCCGGTCGCCGCGCCGCACGGCGGGGTCCCCGCGGTCGACGATGACGCGGTCGCCTTCGCGATACAGGGGCGCCATCGAATCCCCGCTGATCCGCAGGCTGAAGGTGGTGGCGTTGACCCGGGGCAGTTCGGTCTGATCCCAGCCGTCGCCGACCGGCAGGCCGGCGTCGTCGAAGAAACCGTCCAGGCCGGCGCGGGCCAGGCCCAGCAGGGGCACGGTCGTGGACGTCGGCGGCGCATCGTCGGCCAGGGCCGCGAACTCGGCCAGGGAGACGCCGGTCGCCTGAAGCATCAGGGTCATGCTCTCGGTCGAGGGCCAGCGCGGCCGCGGCGGATCGCCGGCGCCGAACCGTTTGGACGGATTGAAACTGGTCGCATCCAGCCCCGCCCGCCGGGCCAGCCCCGACGGCGACAACCCCTCGCGCCGCGCCAGGGCGTCCACGGCCTTCCAGAGTTTCGCGTGCGACAGGGGCATGGGGTTCCCGCGACTGAGTCGGGGAAGTTTAGGGGATGGGATTAGGAATTTCTACCTAACCATGCACTTTGCATACCGAGGAATTTACGACAGAGGATGCAGCCGACAGGCCGGCACTTGATCTCTCAGCACTTGAAGCCTTCACCCCTGAGGGGCCTACTGAGTTTGGAATGACGCGAATCTGTGAGATCAGTGGTCTCTATGAACGCACTGAAGGATACTCTGCTGAACTCTGGCACGACGATCATACAGGGCGGCTATACGTTCGGGCCTTCAATGAAGCTAGGAACAATGCAGCCGATCTCGACCTGGCCGAACTTTTCGACAGACTTTTCGGTTGAGCGAACATCCCCGCTGGAGCAGATTTTCTCGGAGATTGAAGCGGCCCTCGGCGCTGGCCTCTATCACGCTGCGTTAGCAGTGACGCTAACCCTGCCTGACGTTTGCTCGGCCCTTAACCACCCGAAGGGTCTGAGCCCCAAGGGCGGCTACGCTGCGTGGTTCAATGAAAATCTTCCGCAGTATACCGATGCGCTCCCGGGCGAAGAGGCTCACAAAATGAGGTGTGGGTTCCTGCACCAAGCGCGCTCAACACGATCCGATATGATTTGGCATCAGGTCGCGTTTGGCATTGGCGGTCCCGGACAAACGATGATGCAGGGAAACACCGTCAACGGGGTGAGAATGCCTGACACATACATTATCGACGTGTTCACATTCTGCCGGGCGGTCGTGACGAGTGCTCGCGCGTGGCTCGCCGCAAATGAGGGCAATGCGAACGTTCAGGCAAACCTTCCTTACGTTGTCCGGCGCAGGACCGAGGGGCTTCCGCCTCTTATGTCCGGAATGACTGTGATAGCGTAGGCCCATGACAAGAAGCCACGCAAACGACCTCATCGCTGAACGTCACGACGAGGTAATCAAGCGGATGCTCGCCACCCCGCCGCAGCCGAAAAAGAGCCCTAGGAAGGAGAAGTCTTCCGCACCTCCGACGAAGCCGCGCCAGCCGCAAAGCCTGAAACCTAAACGTAGCTTTGTGAGGCTGTCGATACGTCAGGCGCTTGCCAATGATCGCAAGGTCCGTCCGTTCCTCGTCATTGATGCTTATGGGCAACGCGGCTGGTATAGCGGAAGCCGAACTCGGTGACGTAGCGGTTCAGGTGCTTCTCGGAGCAATGCTGATAGACGCCCTTCATGCCCTTCTAGAAGGTGCCGAAGAAGCCTTCCGCTGAGTTGGTGTTCACGTCGCTACGGGTAAATTCGCCAATCTCTACCTAGACGCAAACTCGGCCTCAGCCTTGCGTTCCTGCCAAGTCCAGAAGGTGCCGACGCCGATGCAGAGGATGATGAGGTAGCCGATCAAGTTCATCACTGTGTAGAGCGATGCTATGGGGATCGTCTTCGTCGTCAGGATCATGATGTGAGCCATGACGGTGACCAGCTGTAGGCCGGCCACCCATACGGGCCAGGATTGAGGCGCACGCCAGGCTAGCGCGGCGAAGACCAGGAGCGATATCGCATCAATGAGAAACATACCGATCGGCAAGCCGCGAAAGCCGTCATTCTGCTGAACCAGCAGTGAGGCGAACCACGCGAACATAAGGTAGCCCGCGCCGATTTTTTCTCGCGTTCCGCCCTTGATGAAGGCGAAGATGGCCATCCCGACCATGAAGACCGCACCTGCGATCGCATAACCTACATTTAGCATGCAAAATCGCCCCCGCGCTGAGTGCACGGGGGCGATAGTGAACCATTTCTGGTTAAACGATAATGTCAGTCCGCTAAGCTTACCAAGAATTCACGCAACCGAGCGGAGGTGAGCCGTCGAGCGGGATTCTTTCGGATCAAGCCAGTCGTCGGGCTTGGCGACCGGACCGATGGCGTAGGTGCCGTAACCCATACGACGGTGATCCTTCTGGAGTTCCGCGTGGCAGGCGACGATGGACTCGCGGGCGGCGGCGAGGGCGGCGATGGTTTCCATGGCCTTGGCCTGCGACGCCGTGGCGGCGACGGGCGAAAGGGACAGGGCGGCGCGGGCGCCGATGAAGGATTGAACCAGCGTCGTCGCCTGGGTGATGGCGGCGTCGATCGCGTGTTCGGTCGCGTGGAGATCGCCGGCGACGCTGGCGATGACTTCGGTCCGTTCCATAGAAAGCCCCTAAAACAAGGTTTACAAGAGATGTAAGCTTAACATGGATTAACCTTGCTTGGTAGAGTCTTGTTAACCGTGATGGTCGTGTGCGTGTTCATCGCCGATTGTTCGGCGAACGGGGTGTCATTTCTGTTTTTGTCCGCCCGAAGCCGCTGAAAGGCTTAGGGATTGTCCAGCAGGAAATGGGCGGTCAGGGAGGCGATGGGCTGGCTGCGGGCTTCCTGCCAGGCCTCGGCCTGGACATGGGCGACGCGGCGGCCGGCGCGGCTGATGCTGGCGCGGGCGAAGACGTCGACCGGGCGGCCGGTGCGCAGATAGGCGACGGTGACATTGATCGGGCGGGGCAGGCGCGGGCTGGGGAAGGCCAGGGCGACCTGGGCCATGGCCGTCATTTCCAGCAGGGCCGCGGTCGAACCGCCGTGCAGGGCCGGCAGCATGGGATTGCCGATCAGCCGGTCGGCGAAGGGCAGGATGACAGTGATCTCGTCGCCGCTGACCAGGGTCTGAAGGTTCAGGAAGCGGGCGTAGGGGATGCGTTCGAGAAGGTCGCTCATGCCGTGGCCTCACGGCTGGCGGCCGTCTTCTCCCGGTGCGGGCGGGCGCGGTTCAGCACATAGGCGGACTGGGCCGCCGCGACCGGGTCGGATGGGTCTTCTTCGAAGGCCCAGGCCCGGACGAAGGCGATGGTCGGCGTCAGCCTGTAGCATTTCCCCTGGGCCAGCAGGTCCACGCGTGGATGGGCGGCGCGCATATAGTCCACCCGCAGATCCAGGGTGGCGATGGGCTGAAACTCGGCCATGGCCGTCCAGACCGCCAGGCCGCCGATGTGGTCCAGCAGGGTGGTGACGAGGCCGCCGGCCAGGACGCCAGTGTCGGGATCGCCGACCAGATCGGGCCGCCAGGGCACGCGAATACGGGGATCGCCCTCGTGCAGGCCGTCGAAGACGAAGCCCAGCGCGCTGGTGTGGGCGGACCCCGTCGCCAGCTGGGGCAGGATGGTGTCGACGAAACTGTCTTGCATGCGAAAGGAACGCCCGTGAAGCCGATGATCGTCTCCTGTATGGAGGGGGGACCCGACGGCGTCGAGAGCGTTACGGTCCCATGATCCGCCCTGAAGACCTGCTGCACCCCACGCCCGCCGGCCTGTATTGCCCGCCGGGCGACTTCTACGTCGATCCGGTGCGGCCGGTGGATCGGGCGGTGATCACCCACGGCCATTCGGATCATGCGCGGGCCGGGCACGGCGTGGTGCTGGCGACACGCCAGACCCTGGCCATCATGGCCGAACGCTATGGCGCCGAGTTCGCGGGGCAGATGCGGGCTGTGGAGTATGGCGAGGCCGCCGCGGTCAACGGCGTGGACCTGCGGCTGGTCCCGGCCGGCCATGTGCTGGGCTCGGCCCAGGTCGAGGCGAGGTGGAAGGGCCTGACCATGGTGGTGTCGGGCGACTACAAGCGCCGGCGCGACCCGACCTGCCCGGCCTTCGAACCCGTTCCCTGTCATGTCTTCATCTCGGAGGCGACCTTCGGCCTGCCGGTGTTCCGCCATCCGCCGACCGAGGAGGAGATCGGACGGCTGATCCGGTCGCTGGGTCAGTTTCCGGAACGCGCCCATCTGGTCGGCGCCTACGCCCTGGGCAAGGCGCAGCGGATCATCATGAGCCTGCGCGAGGCGGGGTGGGAGCGGCCGATCTATGTCCACGGGGCGATGGAGCGGCTGAACGCCCTGTATGAACGCGAGGGGATCGACCTGGGGCCGGTCCTGCCGGCGCGGGGTCTGGGCAAGGGCGCCTTGGGCGGCGAGGTGGTGATCGCGCCGCCGTCGGCGATCCAGGATCGGTGGGCCCGCAGTTTCGCCGATCCGGTGACGGCCTTTGCGTCCGGCTGGATGGGGGTGCGGGCGCGGGCGCGCCAGAGGGGCGTGGAACTGCCGCTGGTGGTGTCGGATCACGCCGACTGGGGCGAACTGGTCGCCACCTTCGAAGAGCTGAAGCCCGACGAGATCTGGATCACCCACGGCCGCGAGGAGGGGCTGCTGCGATGGGCCGAGCTGAACGGCCAGAAGGCGCGGGCGTTGCGCCTCGTGGGCTACGACGAGGAGGATGAGGAGGCGCTGGAGGTCCGGCCAGACTGAGCCAGGGCCTGAAGCGCGTCAGGCGCGACGGGCGGCGCGGCGCTTTGGAGCCCGGGCGTCCTCACCATCGCCCTCGCCACTGTCATCGGCGGCGGCGGCCTGGGTCGTCGAGAGGGCGGCGTTCATCGCCATGCGCAAGCGTTCGGGCTTGATCGGCTTCTCGACCACGGCGGCCATGCCGATGGACAGATAGTGTTTGGCGTCTTCCGGATCGGCGTTGGCGGTGAGGGCGACGATGGGAATGCGGCTGACCGGACCGTTCAGGGCGCGAATGGCCTGGGTGGCCTGGACGCCGTCCATGCGCGGCATCTTGATATCCATCAGGATCAGGTCGTAGCGGTTTTCCTGAACAGCCTGGAGCGCCTCGATCCCGTCTTCGGCCAGTTCCGAGCTGCAGCCGAACATTTCGCACAGGGCCTGGGCCACCACGCGGTTGGTCGCATTGTCGTCGACGATCAGGATGTGCGGGGCGGACTGGAGGTTCAGCTCGGACAGGTCCGACACGTTCGACGGGGTCTCGACCTCGACCACGGCGCGGCGCGCGGTCAGGTCGAAGGCGAAGGTGGCGCCGCGGCCCTGGTTGTTCTCGGCCCAGATGCGCCCGCCCATGCGGTCGACCACCTGACGGCAGATCGACAGGCCCAGGCCAGCGCCGTCAGGCCCCGAGCCGTGCACAAAGGGTTCGAAGACGGAATCGACGCGGTCTGCGTCCAGGCCGGGGCCATCGTCGCGGACGCGGGCCTGCATGCGGATCTGGTCGCCCTCGACCCAGGCCTTGAGCCGGGCCTCGACCATGCCGTTGCGCGCGAATTTCAGGGCGTTGCCGATCAGGTTGTTGAACACCTGTTTCAGCCGCACGCCGTCGATGACGGCCGCCAGTTCGGTGTCGCCCTCGTAACCGACCATCAGGGTCACGCCGTCCTGGGACGCGCGCGGCTCCCACAGGGACTGGACGTCGTCCATGACGGCGCGGAGCGGGGTGGGGACGGGGTTCAGCTCAAGCTCGCCCGCCTCGGCCTTGGACAGGTCGACCGCGTCCTGAAGGATACGCAGCAGGCTTTCGGAGGAATCGACGATGGTCTGGACGTGGGCCTGGGCCGCCTCGTTCAGAGGTTGGCGGCGCAGCAGTTCGGCCACGGCCAGCACGCCGTTCATCGGGGTGCGCAGCTCATGGCTCATGATGGCCAGGAACTGGCTCTTGGCGCGGGCGGCGGCGATGGCCTGGGCGCGGGTGTCGTTGAGGATGGCGGTCTGATCGGCCATCCGGGCGTCGTATTCACGCTGGCGATCGGTGGCGGCCTTGAGCAGGGTCGCCGCCGTACCGACCCCGTGGTACCGGCCGTTCCTGGTGACGATGAAGCCGCGCAGCAGGGCGGCGGGACCGCCGCGCAACATGATGTCGGAGAAGGCGTCGATCCGGGTGTCGCCTTCGACGACCGCAGGCTCGGCGTCCATGGCGAAACTGATGGGGCGGTTGTCGTAAAGGGCGTGACCGAAGCGGCCGGCGATTTTCTGAAGGAAGGCGGTGCGTTCGACCAGACCCACGGGACGGCCATTCTCGACAACCGGGATGACCAGGGTGTCGGGTTCGCGCTCGAAACGCGCAAGCACCGCGCAGCCGAGCGTGGACGGGGCGATGGGCTCGGGCCGCTCTGAAAGGGTCTCAATGATCGGCATACTGCCTGGAACTCCTTACTCCCTGCCAACCTTGACCGGAAGCGCTTGCGGATTAGTTAAGCCGGATCAAAAAGTTTCGTGGATGAAATGCGGCGTCAGGTGCGGACCGGCCACCCGGATTTTGCGCCGGCCGCCCCTCTAGTGTAGAAGGCCGCCCCGACCCATATGGGTCCCCATCCCTTTGTGCATGCGCGCGGCCGACCGGCCGACCGCAGATTCGTCATGAGCGTCATCCTGGAAAAGTCTCTGACATCGGCCTTGGTCCTGTTCTCCGGCGGGCAGGACAGCGCGACCTGTCTGGCCTGGGCGCTGGAGCGGTTCGAGCGGGTGGAGACGGTCGGCTTCGACTATGGCCAGCGCCATCGGGTCGAGATGGAGGCGCGCCAGGCGGTGCGCGCCGGGATGAAGACGGCCCTGCCGCAATGGGCCGACCGGCTGGGCGACGACCATGTGGTGGACCTGACCGGCTATGGCCGGATCGCCGAGAGCGCCCTGACCGCCGACCGCAAGATCGAGATGGATGCGCGCGGCCTGCCGACCACCTTCGTGCCGGGGCGCAATCTGATCTTCCTGGTGGCGGCGGCGGCCCTGGCGGATCGGCGCGGGCTGGAGGTGCTGGTCGGCGGCATGTGCGAGACCGACTATTCCGGCTATCCGGACTGTCGCCACGAGACGATGGAGGCCATGGCGCGCGCCCTGTCGCTGGGGCTGGACAAGCCGGTGGTTATCGACACCCCGCTGATGTGGCTGACCAAGGGGCAGACCTGGGAACTGGCCGACCGGATCGGGGGCGAGGCTCTGGTCGAGCTGATCATCGAGGACAGCCACACCTGTTATCTGGGCGACCGGACGCACCGTCACGCCTGGGGCTATGGCTGCGGCGAATGCCCGGCCTGTGAACTGCGCGCGGCGGGCTATGAAGACTGGGTCGCATCCCAAGGCGCCAAGGCGTGACCTATTCGGCCAAGGAAGTCTTTCTGACGGTGCAGGGCGAGGGCGGGCAGGCGGGACGGCCGGCCGTCTTCCTGCGCTTCGCCGGCTGCAATCTGTGGAGCGGGCGCGAGCAGGATCGGGCGAGCGCCGTCTGCAGCTTCTGCGACACGGACTTCGTCGGCGTGGATGGGGACGGCGGCGGCAAGTTCGCGACGGCGGATCGGCTGGCCGATCATGTTGCGGCGATGTGGCGGGGGCGGGCGGGGGATCCGAAACTGGTGGTCTGCACCGGCGGCGAGCCCCTGTTGCAGTTGGACCCGCCGCTGGTCGCGGCCCTGCACGCGCGCGGTTTCGAGATCGCCATCGAGAGCAACGGCACCCTGGCGGCGCCGGACGGGATCGACTGGATCTGCGTCAGTCCCAAGGCGGACGCTGGCCTGATCCAGATCAAGGGCCAGGAGCTGAAGCTGGTCTATCCGCAGCCCAAGGCCCTGCCTGAGCGGTTCGAACACCTGGCGTTCGAACGGTTCTGGCTCCAGCCCATGGACGGCCCCGACCAGGCGGAAAACACCGCCGCCGCCATCGAATACTGCCTGACCCATCCCCAGTGGCGCCTGAGCGTCCAGACCCACAAGTATATCGGCGTCCGCTAATGCCCGTCTTCGAAATCACCAAACAGGCGACGTTCGACGCCGCCCACCACTTCCCCAACGAACCCGAGGGCAGCATCTATCGCCGCGTCCACGGCCATTCCTTCACGGTCGAGGCGACGATCCGCTCCGAGACCCTGGACGCCGAGCACAACTGGGTCGCGGACCTGGGCGCGCTGGACCGGGCGCTGAGGGCGGCCGCGGAGCAGCTGGACCACGGCATGCTGAACGAGCACGAGGGGCTGGAACTGCCCAGCCTGGAGAACCTGTGCCTGTGGTTCGTGAAGGCGCTGAAGCCGGCCTGGCCGGGCCTGTGCCGTGTGCAGGTGGCGCGGCCGACGATCAATGAACGGTGCGTGCTGAGCGTCTAGGTGGACGCGTCCCACTTCTTGAAGATGTCGTTTTAGCCCAGGCTGGAGACCCCAATCATCAACCCTGCCGCGAGATCGGTCAGCGCAGAATAAGCGTGATCGACCAGCACAATCATGATGGCAAGGCGGATAAATTCATTGCCAAAAAATGCATCCAGGCTCGATTTTATCTTATCCACCATAGTGAAATCTCCCATTTATATTTCCCTCATCAATTATTGTGGTCGCCGCCGAGCAGCGACCACAATATCAACTGACTTTCAGTGTGCTTTTTCGGCTTTCATGCCTTGGACGAAGCCGTCCCAGAACTCACCAGCCGCATCAGATATCGCAATCGCCGCGGCGGCAGCAGCCATCATCGCGCCCCACGGCACGCCACCAGAAACCATTTCGCACTCTAGATCCGTCAAATCTCGCATTTCACCACTGAGCATGAAAACCTCCCACCTGCTCTAAATGAAAACTAAGCGCCGTAGGCCATTGCACTAAGCATCGGGCTATCAGCGATGGCCTCTCTCATTTCAGCGTCTCGGGCTGCGAGCCGTCCGACAAATTGTCCGACAGCCTCCCAGAAACCTTTGCCCCCACCAACGTGGTCAATTTCGCAGTCTTGCAACTCGCGCACGTCTATAATCGAGTCCGTCATAACTGTTCCTCTAGATTGGTATATGAAAGTGCACGATCCGGATCACAATTACTGTGTGGTCCTCGTGTTGATTGCTGTCAGTAGCAACCTGGAGTTACCGCATTTCCGCTGTGAATGTTGGTCCGGCTGGCGGGCGAAAGTCGTTGTAGCCCAGGCCGAACAAATACGTCGCTCCCGTCTTGATCGCCACGGTTCGAGCGGCGGCTATGTCGGTCACCTGCACGGGCACCACGTCCAGTTACGGAGGGCTGGTGGCGTCCAAATCTAGATGAATGGGCTTTAGCCCCGCGCACTTCGCTTAAGAAATAGGCCCAGTCAGCGGCCATTCCCCACACCACCTGCCTCCGCGTCATCCCCGCAAACCTCATGCACAGACGCGAAATCCACCAACTCCTTAAACCCCGAAACCCAAACACGACGCCCCCCGACAACTTTGTGTGGAAGGAGTCTGAGCGGGAACCGGACAGCAGTGGCACAAGGCCTAGGATGACGGGGAGTGGGAGAGGCATTCCACCAAGGCCGCGCTGACCGCTTCTGGCTGTTCCAGAGTCGAAGCGTGGCCGCAGTTGGGGATGATGGCGAGGCTCGCGTCAGGGATGGCGCTGGCGATTTCTTGGGCGCGATCCGGCGGCGTCAGCGGGTCGCGGTCGCCGACCAGGACGAGGGTCGGAACCCCGATCTGGGCGAGGTGTGGCCGCGAGTCGATCCGCTTTGTGATCGCGGCTTCCTGGCGGATGAAACCGTCTGATCCGACATCGCGGCCCATGCGGATCTGGATGTCGATCAGATCCTGACGGTCGCGATGGGCGGGGTGAAGCAGGTTGGGCGTGACCTGGGCGAGGACCGCTTCCAGTTCGCCGTTCCGGACCCGTTCGATAAGCAGGCGTCGGGCCTCGATCTGTTCAGGGGTGTCTGCACGGGCCGAGGTGTTGAGCAGGGCCAGTTTCATGACCCGTTCCGGTGCCTGGCGCAGGATCTCCATGGCGATATAGCCGCCCATGGAGATGCCGCCGAGCGCGAAGCGCGGCGGGGCGTCGCGCAGGATGGCGGCGGCCATGGCGGCGATGCTGTCGCCCTCAAGCGTCGAGGCGACGGTGACGGGGCCGTGGGGCCATAGGGCGACGGTCTGGGCAGTGAACATTTCGGCCGTGCAGGCGAGGCCGGGGATCAGGACGGTCGGGGTCATCTCGGAACAGTAGCACGAAACCGCTTCCGCCTCCGCAAGGGGCAGACTGTAGGGATCAGTCGATCAGCAGCCCTTGCCCTGGCGCTGGCGTTGTTCGCAGCGACGTTGGTCGCGCTCGTACTCGTGCTGTTCGCGTTCGCGGCGGGCGCGGGTTTCCTCGTCGGAGGTGGTGACGGCGTCGAAGCCGGCGCCGACGACCGCGCCGGTGGCCTTGGCCGTGCCGCCCACGACGGCGGCGGTTCCGCCGACCACGGCGCCGACGACGCAGCCCTGGAGTAGCAGGGCTGCCCCCAGCAGGACGGGGAGTGCGGCGGCGCGCAGGGGGCGGCGGTCGGTCATCGGAGGAGTCTCTCGTGAGATGTCGAGACTACAGCCGAATGGTGAACAGGGCCTGACCGTCGCCGGGTCAGGCCGTGCGTTGGGGGAGCAGTTTGCGCCGCTGTCGCGCGATGGCCAGCGGGGTTCCGTCCGCGCCCCAGGCGGTCGCCTCGTCCACCGTCCAGCCCAGGCCCAGGTCCAGCATCCGAAACTCGAAGAAGGCCCAGCCCTCGGGCGCTGTTTCGGGCGTCGGGTCGGTCAGGATGTCGATGCGCAGATCGACGGTGGTCATGGGCGCAGGCGTGGACGAGGCGGTCCAGGCCGGGGGATAGAGGGCGTCCAGCAGATAGCAGAGCCCGACCTCGTCCAGCGGGCGGCGATCGGCCATCCGCATCCAGGTGCGCTCGATCACCGGCTTGCCCCTATTGCCGCCCAGGATGTTGGGGCCGCCGTCGAACCGATACTCGACGTGCTGGGCGAAGTGGGGCGACATCGGGCCCTGGATGGTGGCGGCGGGGTTGAGGCTGTCCAGCGGGGGCGGGGGCAGATGAAGCGGGGTCAGGGGCGGGCTGTCGCCGTCCAGTCCATAGGTCCCGGTGGCGTGATGGGTCATGCGGCCGTCCTGTTCCGCTTCGACCGCCGCATAGACGACGTTGCGGCCGCCGCGCAGCAGGCGCGGACGAAAGGCGACCTGATCACCGAACCGGGCCGCCGACAGATACTGGACCGACAGGGTGCGCAGCGGCGCGGTCAGGGACAGGCCTCGACGCATCGACTGGGCGCACAGGGCCGCCAACAGACCGCCGAAGGGGAAGCCCTTCTCCGGCGCCATGCCGGAAGGGCCGTTGGAGAAATGACCGGGCACGGGCGCCGACAGGCCGCCGTCGTCCAGGGTGTGGAAGGCCAGGGCGGCGTCGAGGGAAATGGGAGTCGTCATATGGGCCATGGGCGCGATCCTGCGTCAGGCGAAGAAGAGGCGGAAGGCTAAAACGGCCTTCCGCCAGTCGAGGAACAAGGTCGGCGAACCGGGAGGCCCGTCAGTCCGTTGCCAAACAAGACTGACTTAGCGGGTTCGGTTTGGCAACCCTCTTGCCAAGCGGCTGACGCGGGGTCACTTTTGTCGCATGGGACGCACCGCAGACTACAGCCGCCAAAGCTGCTCCATCGCCGCCACGCTGGAGGTGATCGGTGATCCGTGGACCCTGCTGGTCATCCGCGACGCCTTCAACGGGGTGCGCCGGTTCGAACAGTGGCAGGACAATCTGGGCGTGGCGCGCAACGTCCTGGCCGCGCGGCTGAAAAGCCTGGTCCAGCACGGGGTGCTGGAGCCGCGCCCCTATTCCGAGCGGCCGCCGCGCAATGAATATGTGCTGACCGCCAAGGGCAAGGACCTGTACGGGGTGCTGGTGACCCTGCACGGCTGGGGCGCCAAACACGTCTATGGCGAGACCGACTGCGGAATCGAAATGGTCCATTCGACCTGCGGCCAGACCCTGACGCCGCGCATCGCCTGCGGCTGCTGCGGCGAGATCGTCAAGCCGAGGGAGATCCTGCTGACGCGCGCGGAGAACCGTCCGACGGTGGGGGATGTGATGCCGAAGGACGAGGCGGCTTAGGGAACAAGCCTAGCCAGGTCTGGATGCCCGACGGGCCGTGGAAGTCGGGACGAGCGTCTGATCCTCATTCTCGTCTTCATCAGGCGCATATTCGAGGATATCGCCCGGCGCGCAGTCCAGATAGCGGCAGAGGGCGTCGAGGGTGTCGAACCTCAGCCCCCGCACCTTGCCGGATTTCAGCAGGGACAGATTGGTCTCCGAAATGCCGATGGCGCGCGCCAGGACGTTGGAGCGCACCTTGCGTCGGGCCATGACCACGTCGAGGCGCAGGATGATAGGCATCAGACAAACCTCGAGGCGTCGTCGTGGACCTCGGCGCCCAACTGCATCACGCGGGCGATGACCAGCAGCACCAGGCCCAGGCAGAGGGCCTTCGCGCTGTCGAGCCTGAGCCAGCCGTCGTCGTCGAAGCCGCTGGCGCTGACCAGAATATGCCCCAGTGTCGGCGCCACGGCATAGGCCAGGAGCCAGAGGGCGATCCGGCCGATGCAGCGGGCGTTCTCCGCCCCAAGCACGATTCCCGCGTGGTAGAGGCCGAACAGCCGCCGCAACTCCCACAGAACGGCCAGGGCTGGACCGATCATCAAGGTGGCCGAACACGCCAGGGCCAGCTTGCGGGTGAAGGGCAGAACCCCGACCGTGGTCCAGCCGGGGGGCAGGGGCGGCACGTCGCGGCCCAGCATGATCTGCATCCCGCCCGGCCGGACCTGAAGTCTCGGCCCGTCATAGGCCAGGACGCCGACGACGGCGGTGGCCAGGATCACGGCGCCGATGACGAAGAGGGCGGCGAACAGCCATTCCAGCGGGCGGCTGAGACCTCTGATCCTCGTCAAGGAGGCGGCCTCGGCCGGAACCGGGGGTGGGAGTTCAACGATAGTGGCCATAACCACGGTCTCTTTGATTGACAGATATATTTTTATGTATTTCGATATGTATCGCCACGCAAGCAGGGGAGACGCCGCATGGGATCGCCGAGGATTTCACGATGGATCGGGCTTGTCATGCCTGTCCTCCTGCTGGTGCCCGGCGGATGCGCCACTGTGGCGGCCGTCCATCCCGTCGTTGCATCCGACCTGGGCGCGCCCTCGCGCGCTTCCGCCCTGGAAGCCAGCCTGTCCCAGCCCGGCGTTGTGACCTTCGAGCGGATTGTCTTCGCGCGATGGACGGCGGGACGCGGGGCGTTCATCGATCGCGACGACTCCCGCACCGCCGGCGTGCCCAAGGGGATGGAGGAGGCGGTGATCTATGCCTATGCCATCGACCATCCCCGGTTCGGTCGATATCTGATCGACAGCGGCGTCTCGCAGGATCTGGAGCCGCGCCTCAATCCTTTGATGCGGCGCGCCTTGCATGATCTGAACATCCGGATCGAGCGGACGACGGCCGAATGGCTGCAAGGCGGGCCGCCGCCGCGCGCCGTCTTCCTGACCCATCTGCATTTCGATCATGTCGGCGGGCTGCTGGACATGCCGGACGATACCCCAGTCTATGTCGGTCGCGGGGACGCCGAGGAGCGGATCTGGGCTTATGGCTTGATCGGCCGGCCGGCGGATATTGCGCTGGAGGGGAAGGGGCCGTTGCACGAATGGGCGTTCACGCCCGATCCCGACGGGGCCTTCGCCGGAATCATCGACGTCTTCGGCGACGGATCGGTCTGGGCCTTGAGCCTGCCGGGGCATTCGCCAGGCTCGACCGGCTATCTGATCAATGCGGTGGACGGCCCCAAACTGGTGGTCGGCGATGCGGTGTCGACGCGACTGGGCTGGGAACAGGCCATGCCCCAGCCGCTGCCGGTCTCGGCCCGCGCCGAGGCGGAAGCATCGGCGGATCGTCTGCGCCGCTTCGCCGCCGCCCATCCCCAGGTCGAAGTCTTCCTGGGGCATCAATCCCGGACGAACCAGACCGACTAGGACTTTTGAGAAGCCCTCACCCCTGCGGCGTGATGAACACCGGGTTGGCGTAGAACCACAGGTCGCTCCAGGGGGCTTCGCCGGCGGGCTCAAGCTCGGTACCGTTGGTGCCGCGCGGGGCGTGGGCGAGGCGGGGAGGGTGTGACGGATGGCGACGATCTCGCCGTCGCGGGTCCAGTCGGCGGCGGTGAAGCGGCGCTCGACCTGGTTGGAGGGGTTGTGGTCGGCGCCCCGACGGGGTTGAGGGATGGGGATGCTGCCGATTTCTGGCAGCAGGTCTGTTAGGATCGCGTCGTGTCCCGGTCCGAACGCCTGCTCGATCTTCTGAACGCTCTGCGGCGGCGTCGCCGGCCGGTCAGCGGTCGTGCGCTGGCGGAGGAGACGGGGGTCAGTCTGCGCACCCTGTATCGCGACATCGCCAGCCTGCAGGCCCAGGGGGCGACGATCGAGGGGGAGCCGGGGGTCGGCTATGTGCTGAAGCCGGGCTTCCTGCTGCCGCCGTTGATGTTCACGCCGGAGGAGGTGGAGGCCCTGGTGCTGGGCTCGCGCTGGGTCGCCGACCGAGCCGACGCGCGGATGCGCGAGGCGGCTCTGGGCGCGCTGGCGCGGATCGCGGCGGTGGTGCCGCCGGACCTGCGCGACGAGATGGAGACCTCGGCCCTGCTGGTCGTGCCCGGCGCGCCGTTCCCGGTCGATCTGGTCGATCCCGCCCTGTTGAGGAAGGCGATTCGCACCGAGCGGCGGCTGAGACTGTGTTACCGCGACGAGGCGGGGGCGGCGTCGGAACGGGTGGTTTGGCCCTTCGCCCTGGTCTTCTTCGACCGGGTGCGGCTGCTGCTGGCCTGGTGCGAGTTGCGGCAGGATTTTCGCAGTTTTCGCACCGACCGGATCGTCGAGGCCGAGGTGACGGAGGCGCGCTATCCCACCTCGCGCCAAGCCCTGCTGAAGACCTGGCGCGAGGCGCAGGAAAAACGGGGTGAGGCGGGATCATGCTGACAGGAACTGGCAGTAGTCCGGTCTAGGTTTGTTCTCGTAGAAGGCGGAGGGCGAACATGACTGACATCGACGATATCCTGCTGGCGGTCGCCGATCCCGAGGCCAGCGCCCGCTTCTATTCGGGCCTTCTGGGGCGCCGTCCCTTGATGGCCGGGCCGGACCGCGCCCTGTTCATGATGCGCTCGGGTCGAGCGCTGGGCCTGATGCGGCGGGCCCCTGCCGATGCGGGCGAGGGGCGCGAGCTGGAGTTCCCGCTCGACGACCCGGCCGCCGTCGAACAGGCCCATATCGACTGCTGGGACCGGGGCGCGCGCATCCTGATCCCGCCGATGGAGATGGATGCCGGGCGCGGCTTCGTGGCGCGCGACCCGGACGGGCATCGGCTGAGGGTCTACGCCGTCGCGGCCTGACGTTCGGTCAGCCCGGCTCGGTCGCGCGGGGGATTTCCACGGTGAACAGCGAGCCCCCGCCGACGGTGGCGCGATGGAAGGCCCGGCCGTGGTGCGCGTCTGCGACCGCCCGAACCACGGCCAGGCCGAGTCCGGATCCTGCGGCGTAGGTGGTGTGGCGGTTGAAGGGCTCGAACACCTGGGCGGCCCGGTCCGCGTCTATGCCGGGGCCGCCGTCCTCGACCGACATCCGCACGACGTCGCCGAACGGGGCGGTGCGGATGCACAGGGGGCCGGGGGTGGCGTGGCAGCGCGCGTTTTCGATCAAGGCCAGAGCCGCCTGCCGCAGGCGTGTGGGATCACAGTCGACGACGGCAGGCTCCAGACGCCAGATCGTCTCGAACCCGGCGGACGTCAGGCCTGGTTGGACGACGTTACGCAGGTCGCCGATGACCTCGGCCAGATCGACGGTCTCGAGCTGCAGGTCCAGATGGTCGCTGTCGGCCAGGCTGACGACCCGAAGATCCTCGACCACGCGCGCAAGGCTGTCGACCTGACGCAGCAAACTGGTCACGGTGCGGTCGTCGATCTCGAACACCCCGTCCGCCACGCCTTCCAGCCGCCCCTTCAGGATGGTGACGGGGGTCCGCAGTTCGTGGGCGATCTTGGCGTTCCAGGTGATCATGCCGGCGGCCAGGGCTTCCAGCCGTTCCGCCATCCGGTTGAAGTCTGTGACCAACTGAGCGGTCTCGCCCAGGGCGCGACGGCCGACCACGGCGCGGGCGGTCAGATCGCCGTCCGTGATCCGACGGGCGGCGGCGGTCAACGAGGCCAGGGGCAGGACGATACGGCGCGCCAACTGCGCCCCGGCCAGAACGGAGACGCCGACCGCAAGGAGGACGGCGACGGCGATCACGCCATAATCAATGGCCTGCGGCGCCCAGTGGTGCGGCGCGGCGACGGCGTCAGGATGGTTCTCGAACACCCAGGCGTAGACGAAAAAGGCGCACAGGGCGCTGAGCAGGAAACCGGTCAGGGTGACCAGAGTCACGCGAACGGCGATCTTGCGCCCCACGCCCACGCCGACGACCCGCATCAGGCGTCAGGCTCCAGCCGATAGCCGACGCCGCGCACATTGGTCAGCAAACCGGCGGCGCCGGCGCTCTCCAGCTTGCGGCGCAGATGGCTGACGTGGCTGTCGATCGTGCGTTCCAGAACGTCCTGGTTCGGGAAACAGGCCTCCATGATCTCGAGCCGGGTGAAGACTCGCAGGGGGATGCGCGCCATATGGGCCAGGATGCGGAACTCGGTCAGGGTCAGGTCCAGCCCGCGCTTGCCGTCCGGCGTGAAGATCGCCGCCAGATAGTTCTCCAAGTGGATTTCCAGCGGACCGACTCGCAGCACCTTGGCGTCCGCCGCGCCGACGCTGCGGCGCAGAATGGCGTGGACGCGGGCGACGACCTCGATCGGCTTGAACGGCTTGACGATATAGTCGTCGGCGCCGATCCGCAGGGCCTGAAGCTTGTCAAGATCCTGGTCCAGGGCGGTGACCATGATGACCGGCGTCTCGCCCCGGCGGCGTAATTCGCCCAGTACGTCCCAGCCGTCCCGCACCGGCATGCGCACGTCCAGCAGGACCATATCCGGCTTCAGCGACGCATGCAGGTCGATCGCCTGCTGCCCATCCGAGGCTGCGACCGTGCGGAAACCTTCGCGCCGCATATAGGCGTCAAGTATCTCGACGATTTCGCCTTCGTCGTCGGCGATCAAAATCAGGCTGCTCATGACACCTCCATCCGCCGCCATCGCGCCGGACGGCCGCGAGGTCCAGAGGAACCGGACGTCTTCGGATAAATTTCATCCCGTCTTCACAAAGACTGGACGGTCGCAAAAAGACAAACCCCCTCCCGCCGGGCGGCGGAAGGGGGCTCTGGTTCGTCCCTAAGAGACGATCAGTAAGAGGCGCGCAGCTCGATGCCGAAGGTGCGCGGCGTGTTGAAGTTGCCGTAGTCGCCGATCACGCCCCGGTTGGACGGGTCGCGACGATAGACGTACTGCTCATTCAGCAGGTTGCGCGACCACAGGGCCACTTCCAGCAGCGGGCCGCCGTCACGGGTCGTGATGTCGGCCAGAGACAGGCGGCCGTTGACGATGAAGGACTTGTCGTTCTTCAGCTCGAACTGATCGAAGGCCTGGGTGGCGTCGGCGTAGTTGCCGTCGACGTGCGCCTTGAAGGTGGCGCCCATCAGCGGCGCCTTGTAGTCGGCGGCGACGCTGAAGGCGTTCTTCGGCGTATAGGCGATGAACACCTGCTGGACCACGTCGTTGAACGGGTTGCGGGTGGGGGGCACTTCGGCGTCCGTATAGGCGTAGGAGGCCGACAGGGTCAGGGCGTCGGTGATGCGCGCCATGCCTTCCAGTTCGACGCCCTTGATCTTGGTCGTGCCGGGGGCGTTGATGGTTTCCAGCGTGTTGCGGGTCGAGGCGCCGATCACAGTGACCAGGCTGAAGTCGATCTGGCTGTCCTCGCGCTCCGAGTAGAAGGCGGCGGCGTTGACGCGCAGACGGTGGTTCAGCCAGTCGCTCTTCAGGCCCAGTTCGTAGGACTTGATGTCTTCCGGACCGAACGAGCGGTAGGTCAGCGAGCGCGAGCTGGCGCCGCCGGCGCGGTAGCCCGTGGCGTATTTGGCGTAGACGTTGACGTCGTTGCTGACGTCATAGGCCACGGTGACCATCGGGTTGAAACGCTCGTTCTTCTCGTTGAACGTGTAGTTGGTCGGCGCATTATTGACCACGGACAGGACGCCCGACTTGTCGTCCCAGGTGAAGCGGCCGCCGGCGGTGATGTGCAGGGCGTCGTTCAGAACAGCCGGGGTCCAGGTCGCCTGACCGTAGACGGCCTTCGATTCGGATTCGGCGCGGCTGGCGCGGTCGATCGAGCGGGAGCCGCGGATCGTCGGGGTGGGGTCGTTGATGGTGTAGCCGGTGCCGTCCGCATTCCACTTGTTGGTCGAAGGCGTCGAGGCGTCGTCCGAGGCGGTTTCCTTGAAGTAGTAGAGGCCGCCGACGTAGTCGATGCGATCGCCCAGCGAACCGACAGCCTGCAACTCCTGGCTGAACTGGTGCTGCCAGAGGCCCGCCAGCGAGTAGCGGCTGAAGTTGCCGTTGGGTCCGGTGACGGGCGGGCGGTGGGCGCCGGCGATGTTGTCGTACTGTTCGACATCGACTTCGCGATAGGCGGTGATTGAGCGCAGTTCGAGACTGTCGGTCGGGTGATAGGACAGGTGCAGATCGACGCCCTTGGTGTCGTCGACGCTCCATTGCTGCGGCACGCCGATGTCGGCCGACTTCATGACGCTGTCGCCGTTGACCTGGACGAGCGGCGACAGGGCGCGGATGCTGCCCGAGGGAACGCTGGTCGAGGTGAAGGGGACGACGGTCAGGCCGTTGGGGTTGAAGTTCAGCAGTTGGCTGTAGAATGGAGTGTTCTTGTCCTTGCTGATATCGGCCGCCAGATCGGCGGTGAAGTTGTCGGTGGGGGTCCAGCGCACCTGGCCGCGCAGACCGCGACGGTCATAGGCGCCGAAGCCTTCCTCGCCCGGCAGGATGTTCTTGGTGACAGGCCCCTGGGCCGAGATCACGCCGTCCATCTTGACGGCGAAGTCGGCGATCGCCGGGAAGTCGACATGAAGTTCGGAGTTGTAGGAGTTGTAGTTGCCGACGCCGGCGACGGCGCGCATGCCGAACTCGCCGGTGGGCTTGCGCGTCACCAGCGACAGGGCGCCGCCTTCGGTGTTGCGACCGAACAGAGTGCCTTGCGGGCCCTTCAGGACTTCGATGCGTTCCACGTCCAGCAGAGCGGCGCCGAGGCCGTGCTGGCGACCCAGATAGACGCCGTCGACGTAGATGCCGACGCCCTGTTCACGCGCGGGCTGGTTGGCGTCGTTCGGCACGATGCCGCGGATGCCGATGGTCAGGGCGGACTGGCGCGCTTCGAAGGTGGCGACGCGCAGGCCGGGAACGGCGCCGTCGGCCAGATCCATCAGGCTCTGGACGTGGCGGTCTTCCAGGGCCTCGGAGTTCAGGACCGAGATCGAGATCGGCGTGTCCTGCAGATTGGTTTCACGCTTGGTCGCGGTGACGACGATGTCGTCCAGACCGGCCGGCGTGGCGTCGGCGGGAGCCGGCGCCGTTTGGGCGAGGGCGGAGAAAGGCGCAGCGAGTAGAGCGGTTCCCAGCAAAAGCTGGAGGCGGAGTTTGTTTTGACGGTGCATTTATATCCCCTGCTTGGTCAATGCGGGGATTACGGCGCCAATGCGATATGCAGTTTACATATCTGCAACACTGACATGCATTATTGATGTAATGAGATTCGAACAATATTCGCTGTAAATGCAGACGATCTCCATCGTATCTCCACAGATGGATACGTGCCCTGGTCTTTCCAGAATCCATGGGGGTTTGGAAGGCCGTGCTCGCTAAAGCGCCTCCAGAAAAGCAACGAGGTCTGCGCGTTCCTCTGCACTGAGGTCGCGGTTGATGAGCAGGGCGTCTGTGGTTGGAAACAGCGGATCGTCGGCCTGCTCGGGTTGCCGTCGCGGCCTCGCCCCGCCGGCATCGTAGAAGGCGACCACGCCCTCCAGCGTCGGGAAAAGGCCGTTGTGCATCCACGGGCCGGTGCGGCTGATGTTCAGCAGGGAGGGCGTGCGGAAGGCGCCGACGTCGGCGGGGGCGCCGGTGACTTCGTAGCGACCCAGGTCCTGGCGGGCGCGGCCGTAGAAGCTGAGGCCCAGATTGTGGAATTTCTGGTCGCTGAGCAGGGGGCCGGAGTGGCAGTTGGCGCAGCCGGCCTTGGTGCGGAACAGGTGCAGGCCGCGCAGCTGTTGATCGTTCAGGGCGTCGCTCCGGCCGGCCAGGAAGCGGGCGTAGGGGCTGGGGCGGGGCTTCAGGGTGCGCTGGAAGGCGGCCAGGGCCTTGGCGATCCGGTCGGTCGTGACCTCGGGCGAGCCGAAGGCCTGGGCGAAGGGGGCGGCGTAGGTCGGGTCGGCGGCGATGCGGGCCGTGACCGCCGGCAGGTCGGCGGCCATCTCCCTGGCGTCGACGATGGGGTGCAGGCTCTGCTCCTCCAGTGTCGTGACCCGGCCGTCCCAGAACAGGCTGGTCGCCCAGGCGGCGGTGGCGACCGAGGGAGCGTTGCGCCGTCCCCTCTGGCGGTCATGACCGAAGGAGGTGCGCACGCCGTCGGCGAAACCCAGCTCCCGCGCATGGCAGGAGGTGCAGGCGATCTGGCCCGAGGCGGACAGTTTCGGATCGTCGAACAGGCGCTGGCCCAGGGCGGCCTTTTCCGGCGTGGTCGGATTGTCGGCCGGCTCGGGCGCCGGGGGCAGGGGCGCGAACTCGGCGAAGGTCGCGCCCTCCTGCAAGAGCGGGCGGGGCCAGGTCTCGGGGCCGCCGGCGTAGGCCAGACGAAGCTCGGCGTCGCTGGACGGCGTCTGGACGCGCGAGACCGCCGCCCCCACGCCCAGATGGAGCGCGAGGACGGCGGTGACGAGGGCGGTGATGTCGCGGGCGGGTTTCAAGGTCTTCAGTACTTGTATTTCAGCGAGACCCAGAGGTTGCGGCCCAGCTGGTAGGGCTGGCTGGTCGAGGTCGAGTTGTTGTTCCGGATCGTGTCGAAGAGGTTGTTGACCCGCAGGTCCAGGGTCGTCGTGCCGAACTGGGTGCGGGCGATCTCGGCCTGGAGCGACAGATTGGCGTCGATGGAGGCGTCGTACTGAACTTCGCCGTAGACGTCGTAGGCCGACCCATCGACGGTGATGTTCTCGCCCGTGTCCTCGACCTGGGTGAATTCGTCCTTGAAGCGGGCGTTGAGGTTGGTGCGGATCCGGCCGTTCAGCCAGGTCGATCCCAAGTCGGCGTTGATGATGATGGGGGAGGCGTAGTCCGGGCGTTGATTGTCGGCCAGGGCCTTCCACATGGAGACGACCTCGCCCTTGTAATAGACCAGCTCGGCCTCTGTATCCTCGAGCTCGTCATAGTACTCCATCGCCGACGTCTTGGTGTGGGAGACGTTGCTGTTGAACGAGATCGTGTGGCGGCCGAATTTTCGCATCCATTCGACCGACAGGCCGCGATAGCTGGATGAGCCGTCGTTATCGACCGTCGAGACGGTGCGGGAGCGCGTGCCGAGGGTTTCGCTGATATAGGTCTCGGTCGTTTTGGTTAGAGAGAACTGATCCTTGCCTTCGCGCAGTATGCCTTTGACCCGATACTCGCCACCCAGCAGACCGCCGGCCACCGCCGCCGTCAGTTCGTCGGAATAGGGCGTCTTCAGGTCGGAGTCTGAATACCGGGCCGTGGACGTATGGGAGTATAAGGTCCAGTCGCCGTAGACGCCTCTGGCGGGCGTGCGGCGATAAATGTAGTTGTCCGGTGCGTCTTCCCGCAGGGCGTAACCTAGGAAACCGCGGCTGTAATAGCGGTTCAGACCGACCGTTGCGGTCATGCCGAACCAAGGCAGGTCATGGGCGATCGACAGGCGCGGCGAGACATCATGATTGCCGAGGAAGGTCTCATGGCCGTAGCGGAGACCGGCCCGAACCTCGAAACCCCGCCAGTCGAAGTCGTAACTGCCCCAGAGGCTGTAGGTCTGCAGGTCCAGCTGGGTTTGGTAGGCCCTGTAGATAGAATACTGGGTCAGAGCATAGGAGCCGGGCACGCAGGTGAGAGCCGCCGCCTCTTCGGGGTAAAGGCATCTGACTGCTGAACTGACTGTGCTGCGCGAGTAGGCGTAGTTGTCTTGAGGCCGGTTCTTTTCCGCCGTCGTATGGGTGAAGTCGAAGCCTGCGATCAGCTTGCCGCCGGCCAAGGGCTGTGACCACGTGGTCTTGAGGCCATAGTCCTGCTGTGACTGTTCCAGATCGCCGAAACTGCCCATGGTGCAGTTGCTGCTGTCGCACCAGTTGGCGACGGACGACGGAAGGCTGAGATTCACAGCGGGCGCGTCGCGGTCGTTGTCGGAGTCGGCGTAGGTCAGTTGGACGTTCCAGTCGGCGGCTCCATGCTTACCGCGCAGGCGCAGGTTGGAGGCCAGGCCGCCGCCGTGCTGGTACATCTGGTTGTCGATGCCGTTGCCCGAGGCGTTCATGCTCTCATAGGGGCTCCAGGTGATCTGGCCTTCCAGCGTCAGGTCCGTCGCCAGATCATACTCGCCCTTCAGCAGGAAGTTCTCGCTCTTGCTGGTTTGGCCGAAAGGGCCGCCGCCATAGGCGGAGCCGCGGTAGTAGGTGACCGTGGCGTCGGAATAGCTGTAGCCGCCCATCAGACGCAGGCGATCATTTAACGGCAGATCGATGGTGAAGCCGTAGCGCGACTTTTCGTAGTCCGGCTTATCAGGATAGACGCCTTCCAACTCGGCGCGCACGGCGTTGGTCATTCGATAGCTGGCCATGTCCGTCTGGGTGAAGCCATAATAGGCCGTCGCCTCATAGGCATAGGCCGGGGCGCGGGTCTTGATATCGACCACCCCGCCCAGGAAACCGCCGTATTCCGCCGGGATGTTCGAATCGATCAGCTTGATCTCGCCGATCAGGCTGGAGTCGACCCAAATGGACTGCGCGGAGGCCGCGCCGGCGACTTCGCCATAGTGCTGGGCTTTGGTGTTGAAGGTGTCGAGACGCGAGTTCACGCCTACGCCGTCCAAGACGAAGAGGTTGTCCAGATAGCTGGATCCGGCGATCGAAATGCGCGAGGGGCGGAGGTCCTGAAGGCTCTCGTCGTCGGCCATGCCCTCGTTGGCGCTGAACTGGACAGTCGGCGCCAGCTTGAGCAACTGATTGGCGTCGCCCGAGCCGGGCGCGCGGTCCTGGACCGACTCGCCGCTGAAGACCGTCGTGCCGGAATCGACGGCCGAACCGAAACTATAGGCGGTGGAGGCTTTTGATTCGTCTGTGACGACGACGGTGGGGATGGCGTCATCCCCCGCTTGGGCGGTCTGAGCCTGTGCAGCGCCTGCAAGCAGCAAAGCCGCTGCGCCGGCGGATGAAACGAGTGCGATACGCATGGTGATGATCCCCAACCCACTGAGCGGAGGCGGGGTACGCCTGGCTAAATTGAATTGCAACTCATTATCAGTTGCGTTTTCAGCAATCCGGTTTTATGCGCCCCTCATGCCGCCTGAGTATGTATCTCCGCTCGCCAAGGCAGCGACCGGGGTGGTCGTTGCGGTCGTCCAATTGGGTCTGTTGTCGATGCTGGCGGTCGGGTCTGTTCACCCGCCGACGCCCGATCAGGGCGGCGCGCCGGTGATCGAACTGACGCTGTCGCCGCGCGCGGCCTTCGACAGTGTCGATGGATCGACAGAGGCGGCGGCTTCCAAGGGGGGCGACCATCCCAAGGCGGCGCATGAACCCGAGGTCCAGACCGCGCCCGTCCGACCGGCGCCCAGGCCGTCGCAGCCCCGGTTTCCAACACTTCAGACGACGTCCATAGCCCTGACGTCCGCCGTTTCGGAGCCGCTGGTTTCGTTTCAGGCGGAGGGCGGATCGGAAGCTGAACCGGGACCCGATGGGGCGCAGGACCTGCGGCGGGGCCTGACCGGGGGCGGCGGGGCGGCGACGTCCGGCGCCAACGGAGGCGCCCAGATCGCCGACTATTACGCCCAGGTTCTGCGCTGGGTGGAGACGCACAAGCGGCACCCCGGGGGCGTCACGGGCCTGGTGACGGTGGCCTTCACCCTGGATCGCCGGGGGCGTGTCAGCGACGCGCGCATCTTGTCGAGCAGCGGTCGAGCGGCGCTGGACGCCGCGACCCTGAGCCAGATCAGGGCCGCAGAGCCGTTTCCCCGGCCCCCTGCCGGCACGACCTGGCGGACGCGCGAGTTCCGCGTGCGGCTGGACTATCGCCCGCGCGAGGGCGGGCGAGACGCCCGTTGAGGCTCAGACCGCGACCGCCGTCGTGTCGCGGATGAAGCCGCCGCCCAGAACGCGGTCGGGGTCGGCCGGGTCGTACAGGGCGCAGGCTTGGCCGGGGGCGACGCCTTCCTCGCCCTCGTCGAAGACGATGCGGACGTCGCCGTCGACCAGGGCCAGGCGGGCGGGCGAGGGCTGGCGCGTGGAGCGGACGCGGGCCAGGACGGGGAGGCCGGCTTCTGCGGCCTCATGGATCGTGGCTTCGTCGCCCAGCCAGTTCGTCTCTTCCAGCGTCAGGCTGGCGGTCAGCAGGGCTTCGCGCGGGCCGACGATCACGCGGCGGGTTTCGGGCTCCAGCCTGACCACGAACAGGGGCTCGCCCACGGCGACGTTCAGGCCCCGGCGCTGGCCGATGGTGTAGTCGGTGATGCCGGCGTGGGCGCCCAGCACCCGGCCGTCCATATGCACGATCTCGCCGGCCTCGCGGCCCTGCGGCCGCAGGCGGTCGATCAGGGTGCGATAGTCGCCCGAGGGGACGAAACAGATGTCCTGGCTGTCTGGCTTGGCGGCGATCTTCAGGCCCAGTTCGGCGGCGACGCCGCGCACCTGGGGCTTTTCGAGATCAGCGAGGGGGAAGCGCAGATAGTCGAGCTGGTCCGGGGTGGTGGCGAACAGGAAATAGGACTGGTCGCGCGAATGGTCGATCGCCTTGCGCATCTGCGAGCGATTGCCGACCGCGGCGCGGCGGACGTAGTGCCCGGTCGCCATGGCCTCTGCGCCCAGGTCGCGGGCGACGTCCAGCAGGTCGCGGAACTTGACCGTCTGATTGCAGCGGATGCAGGGGACCGGGGTCTGGCCCTTCAGATAGGAGTCGGCGAACTGGTCGATCACCGCGTCCTTGAACCGGCTTTCGTAGTCCAGGACATAGTGGGGGATGCCGATCATCTCGGCGGCCAGACGGGCGTCGTGGATGTCCTGGCCCGCGCAGCAGGCGCCCTTCTTCTTCAAGGCTGCGCCGTGGTCGTAGAGCTGCAGCGTGACGCCGACGACGTCATAGCCCGCCTTGTGCAGCAGGGCGGCGACGACGGTGGAGTCCACCCCGCCCGACATGGCCGCGACGACGCGCGCCCCGACCGGCAGGCCGACCGCCGCCCGCGCGCTCTCGACTGCCGCATCCATGTCGGTGCGGCGAATGTCGGGAACGGGGCAGATGTCTTCGACCAGGGTCATGGCCGCCATTTAGTGCGGAACCCGCGCGATTTCGAGGCCGGCCAACGAAAAGGGCCGCATCCGTCGCCGGATGCGGCCCTCGTCGTCTTCGGGGGGAACCCTTAGGAGCGGTAGCTCTGGATCCGCGTCGTGCGCAGACCCTGCATGCCCCATTTGTCGATGGCCTTCTGCCAGGCGAGGAATTCTTCCGCCGTCAGGCGGTACTTCGCCAGGGCGTCGTCAAGACTCAGCAGACCGCCGCGAACGGCGGCGACGACCTCGGCCTTGCGGCGGATCACCCACCGATCCGTATTGGACGGCGGCAGATCGTTCAGGGTCAGGGGCGTGCCAGTCGGTCCGACCACGTATTGTTCGCCTTTGCTATTCAGGCGTCGCTCTTGCAACATGGGCTTATGCCTCTTTCACCAACACCGTAGTGTCATGAATGTAGGCCACCCCCGCTAAGGTCGGTTTAAGGGTCGTGGTGAAGGAACTGATAAAACCCGTCCCTCCCCAAACCATTTTGTAAACCTTGCTTGAACGACGATTCATTGAGACTAACGCTTACTTACTCGCCGATCAGCGTTTGATGTTGATCAGTTCGGCGAGCATTTCGTCCGCCGTGGTGATGATCTTTGACGAGGCGGAATAGGCCCGCTGGGTGGTGATCAGGCCGGTGAATTCGGCCGACAGATCGACGGTGGAGGATTCCAGCTGCTGGGCTGCGATCGTGCCGGCGCCGCCGGTTCCGGCCGCCTTCAGGTTGAAGGTGCCGCTCTCCAGGCTGACGGCGTAGGCGTTGCCGGAAACCTCTTTCAGGCTGTCGGGGCTCGGGAAGGTGGCTATGGCGACCTGGGCGATGCGGCGCATGACGCCGTTGTCGAAGATCGCGGTGACGAAGCCGCTTTCATCAATGGTGATCTCGCTCAGATTGCCGAAGGCCGTGCCGTTGGTGACGGTCGACTGCACCACGGACGCGGTGTTCAGTTGGCTGAGCCCGCCGGCGGAGGTGTTGAGGTCCAGCATCACCGTCTGGGCGGCGATGCCCAGGCCGTCGGCCCATTTGACCTTGCCGTTGTCCAGCGGGTCGGCGGGATCGATCGTGTTGTTAGGGTCTGACTCCAGGAAGGAGAGGGTCGCCTGGGTCGGGTCGTCGAACAGTCCCTTGCCGGCCGGCCAGCTCTGCATGGTTTCGACATCAAGGCGGCCCGAGGGTGTGAAGGCGATCAGGCCGGTCTTGATCTGGCCGTTCGTGTAGGGGGCGCCGGTCACGACGTCATCGGCCGGCGCCGAGACGATTTCAGCATACCACTGGTTCGGTTCGGCGCTTTTCAGGAAACGAATCTCAAGATTGCGCTGGCCGCCCTTGGAGTCAGACACCGGGATGTTCATCTTGAAGTCCGGCTTGACGCCCGCCGGCGTGTCGTCGTCTGCGTTGTACATCGCCATGGAGTTGACGGAGGGATCGTATTTCGTCTGGGCGACGCCGTTCGTCGCCATGCCGATTTCCGCGAAGTCGATCGCATAGGGCGTGCCGTTGACGGGCGGCGTGCCGCTGGTCGGGGTGATGGTCAGGGTGGTGGCGTTCGCCGTCGCCGATCCATTGGCGCTGGAAGCGGCGCTGGGAACGAAGCCGGTCAGGGCGCCGGTCGCGTCGTAGGTGGCCGTGCCGACGATCTTGGTGATGCCTGACTTCAAAGTGACTTCAAACGTATTGGCCCCGGTTCGCTTATAGCCGACGGTGATGTCGTGCTTGACTGGCGGAACAGCGGCGTCTTCGACGCCGTTGTAGCTGGTGGGAGCAGCGGGGCTGGATACGGCCTGGGTCGAGCGCAGATTGGCGTTGATCTGGACGCGGGTGGTCGGCTCGGCCGTGCCGCCGACCGAGCCGATATTCACCGAGCGCAGGCGCGACAGGTCGGACGGGTCGGTCGCGATCTCCCCGTTGGAATCCACCGGCCAGCCCTGCAGGTAAAGGCCGGCGCTGTTCTTCAGATAGCCCAGGTTGTCGACGCGGAAGGCGCCTGCGCGGGTGAACAGGCGGGTGTCCGTGGCACCGACGTTTTCGGCCTGGGTCGTGGTGACGAAAAAGCCCTGTCCACTGACGGCGAGATCCGTGCTGGCGGTCGTGCGCTGGAGCTGGCCTTCCTGGCTGACGAAGGCCCGGGTGTTGGCCATCACGCCGCCCGCCGAATAGGAACCGCCGGCGCGGGTCTGGCTGTTGACCAGGGTCTGGAACTCGCCCTGCGAGCGTTTGTAGCCGACGGTGTTGACGTTGGCGATGTTCTGCGAGATCGCCGCCAGGGCGGCGGAGTTGGCGGCCAGGCCGGACACGCCGGCCAGCATTGCGCTGTTCAAGCTCATGAAGACGCTCCTTGAATGGAATTCATCGGGAAGGCGGCGGAGCGCATCATGCGGCCGCCTCCTCGGTCGGGACGTCCGGATTCTCCGTATCGTCGTTGCTCGGTTTGTCGGCGATCTCGTTCAGCGAGATCACGGTCGAGAGGGGGAGTATGGTCTCGCCGACCACCAGGTACGGTTCGCCATTATACATTTCGACGCCCTTGACCCGGCCCTGGGTCAGCGCCTGGCTGGCGACGTTGGCGTTCTTGGAGTCCATCGCCGAGACCTTCAGCGTATAGACGCCTTCCGTCAGGACTTCGCCGCCGCTCGTCTTGCCGTCCCAGGTGAAGGAGTGAAGTCCTTGGGACTTGTCGGGCGCCGGACCTTCCCAGACGATCTTGCCCTTGCTGTCCAGGACCTTCAGCGTGACGGCGGCGGCGTCGGACGCCAGTTCGTAGTTCCAGTCCGCCTTGCCGTCCTTCAGTGTCGTGGCCGACCAGGCTGCGGTCACTTCCTTGCCGATATAGGCGGCGGCGTTGTTCAGATTGCCCGACTGAGCCGCGACCAGGCTGGTCAGCAGGTCGTTGGTCAGCAGTTGCTGCTCCACACCGGCCATCTGGGTCAATTGGGCGGTGAACTCGTTGGAATCGAGCGGCGACAACGGATCCTGGTTCTTCATCTGCGTGGTCAGCAGGGTCAGGAAGGTCTCGAAGTTCGAGGCCAGCATCGTCGTGCCGCTGTTCAGGCGGCCGGAGGCGTCGACGGAGGAAACGGCGGTGGCCATGGGGTCAGACCCTCACATCGACGCGGTCGCGCGTCTGGGAATGGTTGGTCCAGGCGCCCTGGGGCGGCGCAATGGAAAGATCGGCCTGGGCGGTCAGGCGCGCGCCGCGTGCGAACAGGCTCTGGTGCTGCTGCTGCTGGCGGTCGAAACCGCCGCCGGACGAGGTGTCGCGTTGGGTGAAATCGAGCGAGTCGCTGGCGAGCTGGAAACCGGCGTCCTGAAGCTGGCGACGCAGTTCGTCGGCGCGGCCGCGCAATTCGGCGGCGGCGGCCGGATTGTCGAAGGCCAGGCGTGCGGCGAGCCGGCCGTCGGCGCCGATCTCCAGGCTTACGTCCACCCGACCCAGATCCTCTGGCGTCAGCACCATGTCGAAACGGGTGGAGCGTCCCTCAAGCTTGCGGGCGATCTGGGCGGCGAGATGGGCCGTCGTTTCGATGGTGGCGCGCGACAGGGACGAGGCGCTGGTCGTTTGGGTCGTGGTCGTCGCCGCATCGAGCGCGCGGGCTTCCGTGGCGCCATCGACAGGCGTGGCCGGATCGAGCGACGTCATGGCCGCATCGAGGACCGGAACGGTTCCGGTCGGCGCGGCTTCGGTCGAGGCGGCGTTCTGGGCCGGGGGCGGCGTTGCGTCCGCCATGGCGATGTGGTCGCTGAGCGCGGGTTGCGCCACGTTCTGACCTTGGCTCGCCTCGGCGGGTGCGGGTGCGGGTGCGGGTGCGGGCTTGGTCGAGGCCGGGTTGGGGTGGGCGGCGTTCGTCACGGGCGTCGTCGCCGCCTTGGGAGGCGCGCTTTCAGCCGGTTGCGATGTCGCGATGACCGGCGCGGGCTCTGCGTCAGACGGTTCAGTCGGGACTTCGACTTTGGCGTCTATGGCCTGAACCGCTTCGGCGACCGCCAGGCTCGAGACTACCGCGACCGTCTGGACGGGCTGCGCTGCGAGGTTGGTCGACTGGGTCGAGACCTTCACGTCCATCTTCGGCGCGGCGGCCTCGATTTTGGGAGAAACGGCGCTGGCGCCGGCGGATTGAACGGGTTCCGAGACCGGCTTTGTCGCCGCCTTTTCGGCCGGCTTCACGATAGAGGCGTCGGCCGCCACGGCTGATTTGTCGGGGGCCGAGGGTGGGGCGTTCTTCACGCCAGCCGAAGCCTGTCCCGTCATCCCCGATTCCGGCAAAGGCGCCTTTGTCGTTACGTCGTCTTTGGCGACGGGCGGAGATGACTCGGCGGCGTGGACTTGCTGCACGGCCAGAGCGGCGAGTGTCTGGTCGACATCAGGGGCGACGGGCGCCGCCGCAGCCGTTTCGTGATTCTGGGCCAGGCTCTGTTCGTGCGGGGAGGTCTCTGCCGAGCCGTTGATCGGAGTCTGCGTGGGGGCGTCCGGGATCGGCGATGGGGCAGGCCTTGCCTCGACCAACGCGGTTTCGGTCGCGGCCGTCGCGTTCTGCTGAGCGGAGGGCTCAACGGTCACGCCTGCCGCAGCGCCCTGTTCAAGGGCCGCTGTCGTCTGGCCAACGCTTGCGTCCTCGGCAGCCGCTGTTTCAAGCGACGGTTCGGACGCTGTGGTCGGCGCAACAATGGGGGCGGCCACAGGAGCCGACTGCGGGAGAGGAGGTTGAGGCGCAGCCGCGAGGTCGGAAGGTGCGACGGGCGTATCCGTCTGTTCGGTGTCGGGCGCGGCGTCGGCGGCGGCGTCTGAGGTCGGCGCTTCAACGGCGATCAAGGCGTCAGGTGCGACGTCCACCGCTTCCGCCAGGGCGGGAGAGGCGTCGGACGTCTCGGCCGCTTCCATCTCCGGGCTGGAGATCACCGGGAGCGAGAGGCGGCCCGGCGTCCGATGTGCAGCTTCGGCCTTTGCGGCGTCTGCTTTTACGCCCTGGATGGCGTCGGCCAGGTTCGAGGAGAACAGGCTGGCGGTCTCGCTGTCCGTGGCGCCCGGCGCAGCAGCGGCCGATCCGGCGGAGGCCGGAGGCGCGGAGGCGAACATGGCGAATGCGGACGGCATGAGAGGCAGGCGACCTTCAGGGCTGGGCGGCGCCTGCTGCGCCTGGTTCTTCCAACAGCCCGTCGCAAGGGGCGGGCCAGTTGCATATTCATTGATTTAAAAGGGAAAAACAGGAACCCGTCAAAAGCCGGCCATCGGGCGTGGGCCTTTCTTGCCGTGCGTTCGCCCCTTTTTTGCCCGGCTTGGAATGCGTCGCGTCTGGATCGAAATCGAAGTCCTCAGGCCTCCGTCATGTCGCGACGGATATGTTGGCCCGACGCTTGCGCACCTTGCGGACCATGAAGACTGCGCGATCCGCGATGTCGTTTAAAAACAACGCTCTGGTTGAGCGGCGGCGGCGCGTGGCCGGGCAAGATCTGCGCATGGCAGGGCAGGGCTTGCCGGGTGGGGCGAGGGGAGCCGGTCCATGTCGCTGACGTCGATCATGAATATCGCGACCTCGGGCCTCCAGACGGCCCAGGCCCAGTTGCGCGTGACGTCGGACAATATCGCCAACGTCCATACGCCGGGCTATGTGCGCAAGACCGTCGATCAGACGGCGGCCGTAACCCAGGGCTATGGCGCCGGCGTCGATATCGCGCGGGTTCGGCTGGCGACCGATCGGTTCCTGCAGGCTGCGGGGATGAGCGCCAATGCGGACGCGGCGCGCGAGACCGTGCGGTATGAACTGTACGATCAGATCCAGACCCGGTTCGGCGATCCCAGCGGCGACGGCGGTTTCTTCGCGGATATAGACAAGCTGTTCGCCAGCTATGCGACCCTGGGCGAAAGCCCCACATCTTCAGCCGCGCGCCAGGACACGATCTACAAGACCCAGGCCTTGTTCAATGAGGCCGCAGGCATCGCCACCCAGATCCAGGCGGCGCGCCAGGAAGCCGACGGGCGGCTTCAGAACGCGGTCGAGACGATCAATCCGCTGCTGGAACAGATCGCCAAGCTCAACAAGACGATCGCCGCCGGAACGGTCATCAACCAGGACGTAACGGGCGCACAGAACGCCCAACAGACGCTGATCGACCAACTGTCCAAATATATGGACGTCAAGGTGGAGGCCCGGGCCAATGGGGGCGTCACCTTGCGGACCGGGACGGGCACGACCCTGGTTGGCGAAGGGAATGCGACCCTGTCCTACAAGGCGGCGGGGACGGTGGACGCGACGACGGCCTTCTCCGACATCATGATCACCGAACCGAACGGCACGCGCTGGCCGCTGCTGGACGGGGTGTCGTCGGGCGAGATCCGCGGGCTGGTCGAACTGCGCGACATCGACGCCCCGGCCGCCGCCGCCCGTCTGGGCGAACTGACGGCCAAGATGGCCGACGAACTGAACCGGGCCCACAACGCCAACAGCGCCGTGCCCGCGCCGACCAGTCTGACCGGACGAAACACCGGCCAGTCGCTGACGAACGCCCTGACCGGCTTTACCGGCAAGACCACGATCACGACGGTGAACAGCGCAGGCGTGATCCAGGGTTCGGCCGAGATCGTCTTCTCCGGCGCGACCATGACGGTCAACGGGGTGGCCGCCGATCCGACGACCTTCCTGGCGACGGTCAACGCCCAACTGGGGGGGACGGCGACGGTCGGCTTCTCCAATGGACAATTGCGGATCGAGGGCCAGGCCGGAAACGGAATCGCCATCGCCGACGATGCGACGACGCCGAGCAGCAAGGGCGGTCGAGGCTTCTCGCACTGGTTCGGGCTGAACGACCTGGTCAGCACCAAGACGCCGACCTTCTATGAAACCGGTCTGAGCCTGACGTCGCAGCACGGCTTCGATGCGGGCGAGAGTCTGACCTTCCGCATCGGCAGCGAGTCCGGCGCGAGACTGCGGGACGTCACGGTGGCGGTTCCCGCCGGGACCGGGACCATGGGCGAACTGCTGTCCGCGCTGAACGATCCGGTCGCGGGCGTGGGGCGGTTCGGCGCCTTCAGCCTGAACGCCTCGGGCGCATTGAGTTTCAAGGCCTATGACGCCAGCGCCACCACCATGAGCGTGGTCAAGGACGGCACGACCCAGGATCCGTCCGGCGTTTCCATGTCGCAGTTGTTCGGTCTGGGCGGTACGGGCGCGACGCGGGCGGGGGCCTACAGCGTCCGCAGCGACATCCAGCAGGACCCGGCCAAGCTGGCGCTGGCCCAGTTGAACCTGTCGGCCGCCGCCGGAACGCCGGCCTTGAGCAAGAACGACGGTCGCGGCGGACTTCTGCTGGCGGACGCGGGCAAGAAGAACGTCAATTTCGCCTCCGCCGGCGGCAACAGCGGCGGGAGCAAGACCCTGTCGTCCTATGCGGCGGACTTCGCCGGCGACATCGGCGGCAAGGCCTCGGCGGCCAAGACGCGCAGCGAGACGGCGACGGCCCTGTCACAGGAGGCCGACAGTCGTCGCGCCTCGGCCGAAGGCGTCAACATGGACGAGGAACTGGTCAATATGACCACCTTCCAGCAAGCCTATAACGCCTCTGCCCGCCTGATCCAGGCGAGCAAGGACATGTACGACACCCTGATCGGGATGCTGAAATGACGCGTGTCGCCACCGCCGGAAACTATCAGTCCGCCCTCCTGAATCTGATGACGGCCCAGAGCCGCGCCGAATTGGCGCAGGAGCGGATGGGCAGCGAAAAGATCGCGACCGACATGGCCGGCTATGGCCGGGGCGCGGAACAGCTGACCAGTCTGACCTCGACCCAGGCCCGGCTGGAAGGGTTCATCGGCGCCGGCGAGAGCGCGGCGGCGCGACTGAGCGCCCAGGACTTGGCCATGGGCCGGATCTACGAAGCCGGCACGGGCGCTCGCGAGGCTATCGCCAATGGGCTGGCCGCCGGCAGCATCACCAATCTGATGACCGAACTGGGTCTGCACTACCAGAACGTCCAGGGCGGGTTGAACGCCGAGCATCAGGGCTCCTATCTGTTCTCCGGCGGGCGTGGCGACGTCGCGCCGGCGACGGCCAAGACCATGGCCGATCTGGCCGCCGCCCCCTCGACCGCCTCGACCTTTGCGAACGACAGCCTGAAGCAGAAGTCGCGCATCGACGAGAACACCATGGTCGAGACCGGCTTCCTCGCGGACGAAATCGGCGGCCCCCTGACCGAGGTGTTCCGCAACATGCAGGCCTATCAGAACGGCACGCCGGTGATCATCGACGGGGTGACCTATACGCCCACGGGCGTCGGCACCCTGACGGGCCAGCCGGGGGCGGGCGTCACGGCCTTCCTGAACGCCCAGATGACCCAACTCGACAAGGCCAATCAGGGCGTGACCAACCAGAACGCCAAGAATGGTCTGGTGCAGAACCACGTCGAATCCGCTCTCGAAGCGCACGAATCCCAGAAGATCGCGCTCGACAAGATGATGCTGAAAAAGACGGGCTATGACCCGGCTCAGGCCGTGACCGACCTGCAGATGGCGCAGGTGGCGATCCAGGCCTCGGCGCAGGTGATCAATTCGCTGCGCAGCACGTCGCTGCTGGATCTGCTGCGATAGTCCGAGCTCCAGCCTCCCTGATTCCCGAGGCGTCCCATTCTGCATGAGCCGGCGGTGACCAGGGAAAGGGGGCAGGCCCTGGCCTGGACGAAGGATCAGTCGGAATGCTGACGGTCCACCCGGCCTATCTGCTGCGACTGCCGGACAGGGCCGCCCAGGCCGGGGCGCGGCGGACCTTGGTCGAGGATCTGACCGCCGCGCGACGCCTTGTCGGTTGAAGAACGAACGAATCCGGTCTGGCGGCGTTGCCGTTGTAGCGCCAGCATGGCGGTGGGGAATATCCTATGGGGGACGCAGGTCCGACACAGTGCGTAAGGAAAGCGCCGTGCAAATGTCATCGCGCGTTGACTTCCCTCTTGGGCTTGACCATGAGGCGTGTCGGGTTTTCGGCGGTCCCTTTCATAGGTTGGGAAGCCGCTTGATGCCCGTTCTGACTTCCGGGGCGCGATGAGCCAGACCGATTACGAAATCACGGACGCCGGCGACGGGACGGCGAAGCTGCGCCTGGTCGGCGACTGGACGACGACGGCCCTGGGCCGTTTGCCGCAACGGCTCGGCAAGGATCTTGACGGCCGCAAGATCGAAAGCGTGGACACCCGCGACCTGGGCCGTTTCGACACGGCCGGCGCCCTGGCCCTGGTGCAGGCGTCGCATTGCGGCGTGCCCAAGTCGGCGTGGACGGAGCGGCCTGAGGCGGGCCGCATCTACACGATGATCGAGGCCCTGGAGCGCAAGAGCTCGCCTCCGCCGAAGCAGCCAGGCGCGTTTACCAGCGCCTTCGCCAAGATCGGGCGGGGCGTCTATGATTTCGGGGCCGAGGCCATGCTGTCCCTGGCCTTCCTGGGACGTCTGATGGAGGCCGTGGTCGAGGCCGCCAAAAATCCGGGCGGCATCCGCTGGCCCGCCTGGGTCAGCCAGGCCGAGCGGGCGGGGCTGGACGCCATCCCCATCGTGATGGTGACGAACTTCTTTATCGGCGCGGTCGTGGCCTTCATCGGCGTGGACCTGCTGACCGACTTCGGCGCCCAGGTCTTCGCGGTCCAGCTGATCGGCGTGGCTATGTTCCGCGAGTTCGCGGTGGTGATCGCTTCGGTCCTGCTGGCGGGGCGGTCGGCCTCGGCCTTTGCGGCAGAGATCGGGTCCATGCGGATGAACCAGGAGGTCGACGCCATGCAGGTGATGGGCGTCAATCCGTTCCAGGCCCTGGTGGTGCCGCGGTTGGCGGCCCTGGTGCTGATGTTGCCGTTGTTGACCTTCATGGGCATGATCGGCGGCCTGCTGGGCGGTCTGATCGTGTGCTGGAGCTCCCTGAACCTGGGGCCGGCCTTCTTCTTCCAGCGGTTGGTCGAGGACGGGAGCATGGCCCAGCACATGATGGTCGGCCTAGTGAAGGCGCCGGTCTTCGCCCTGGTGATCGCCGCCATCGGCTGTCGTCAGGGGATGTCGGTGGCCGGGGATGTCGAGAGCCTGGGCCGGCGGGTGACGGCGGCGGTGGTGCAGGCGATCTTCGCCATCATCCTGCTGGACGCGGTCTTCGCCCTGATGTTCCTGGAGCTGGACATATGACCGATGCGACGATGTCGGCCGCCGCCCCGGAGGACAAGACCGAGAACCTGATCGAGGTGCGCGGCCTGCTGAGCCAGTTCGGCGACCGGACCATTCACGAGAACCTGGACCTGGACCTGAAACGGGGCGAGGTCCTGGGGGTGGTCGGGGGATCGGGCGCGGGCAAGACCGTGCTGCTGAACACCATCATCGGCCTGAAGGAGCCCGAGGGCGGGTCGGTCAAGGTGCTGGGCTACGACCGCGCCACCCTGACGGACGATCAGGCGGCGGATATCGAGAAGCGCACCGGCATCCTGTTCCAGCAGGGGGCGCTGTTCTCATCCCTGACCGTTCTCGAGAACGTGGCGGCGCCCCTGGTCGAACATACCAAACTGCCCAAGTCGGTGATGTACGAACTGGCCGAGCTGAAGATCGCCATGGTCGGTCTAAAACCGGAGCATCATCATCTGAAGCCGGCGGAGCTGTCGGGCGGGATGAAGAAGCGGGCCGGTCTGGCGCGGGCCCTGGCGCTGGATCCCGAACTGGTCTTCCTGGACGAACCGACGGCGGGCCTGGACCCCATCGGGGCGGCGGCCTTCGACGAATTGATCCGGCAGTTGGCCGACGATCTGGGCCTGTCCGTCTTCATGATTACACACGACCTCGATAGCCTGTACGCCATCTGCGACGAGGTGGCGGTGCTGGCGGACAAACGGGTCGTCGAAAAGGCCACGGTGCAGGAGCTGGAACGCTCCGACCATCCGTGGATCAAGGAATACTTCCTGGGGCCGCGCGGTCGCGCCGCCCACGGTTCCGACCGCGCCTCGGCGCGGTCGGAACCGGAAATGTCAAAATGAGCGCGCAGCGGGCGGCGAAACCGGCGACCACTTTCGCCTGCTGCGCGCTCGAGACCGCGGCCTGAGGAGAGCCGAGTATGGAACGAGACGCACACTACGCCGCCGTCGGGATCGCCACCGTCTGCCTTATGGCGGCGCTGGCGGTGTTCACCATCTGGCTGGCCCGACTGCAGTTCAACAGCGACTACGACATTTACGACATCGTCTTCTATGGGCCGGTCAATGGCCTGTCGGAAGGCGGCGAGGTGCATTTCAATGGCATCCGCGTCGGCGAGGTGACCGACCTGAACATCGACACCAAGCGCGGCGACCAGGTCATCGCCCGGGTTCGCGTGGACGGTACGACGCCGGTGCGCGTGACCTCCCGCGCCCAGCTGGAGCCGCAGGGCATCACAGGCCTGAACTATATCCAGATCACCGCCGGCTCGCCCAACAGCGCCCTGCTGAAGGACCAGTATCCGGACAATGTGGTGCCGGTGCTGCAAAGCCAGCCTTCGCCGATCGCCGAGCTTCTGAGCGGCTCGGGCACGGTGCTGGCCCAGACGGTGGATGCGCTGAACCGCATCAACCGCGTCATGTCCGACGACAATATCCGCAGTTTCTCGACCAGTGTGAAGAACGTCGAGGCCCTGACGACCGAGCTGGAGGCCCGCAAGGCCATCTTCGCCGAGCTGGAGGCGGCGGTGAAGAACGCCAACGCCACCATCCTTGAGTATCAGGGGCTGGCGGCCGACATGCGCGCCGTCGTCAATACCGACGGCCGCGAAGCCATCGCCAACATCAATCAGGCGACGGCGGAGGCCCGCACGGCCATCGCCTCGGCCAACCGCTCGATCACCGGGCTGGAACGACCGCTGGGCGACTTCGCGACGTCCAGCCTGCCGCAACTGAGTGGAACCATCGAGGAACTGCAGGAGGCGACCCGGTCGCTGCAGGCCCTGATCGACGACGTCCGCGCCAGCCCGCGCGACTTCATCGGGAAACCGCAATCGAAAGAGCTGGAGGTGCAGCCGTGATCCGTTCCCTGGTTCAACTGGGCGCCGTCGCCGGCGTCGTCGTGTCGCTGAGCGGCTGTTCGCTGCTGTCCACGCCGGATCCGGTGCAGAATTACCGGTTCGGCCTGCCGCTGGACGCGCCCTCGGCCGAGGGCGACACGCCCGCGCCGCTGTCGGTGTCGATCCGCCGGATCGAGTTTCCGGCCGCGAGCGGCGACGACCGGATCCTGGGCGTCACGGGGACCGAAACCGCCTATATCGGCGGGGCCCGCTGGGTGTCGCCCGCCGCGACCCTGTTCGACGACAGCCTGAAGGCGGCCTTCGCCAATCGGGCCGACCAGATCCGCGTTCTGGGCCGACGCGAACCCGGCACGCCGCCGCTGGTGCTGCAGGTCACGGTGACGACGTTCGAGGCGCGTTACGCCGCGCCGGGGGCGACGCCGGACGTGGTGATCACCGCTCGCGCCCAGCTGCGTTCGACGCCCGAGCGTCGCACCGGCGGGGATGCGGCGATCCGTCCTGAACAGGGGCGGTCGGTGGAGCGGGTCTTCACTGTGACCCAGCCGGCGGGCGAGAACCGGGTCTCGGCCATCGTCGCCGCCTTCGACACGGCGACGCGCGACATCAACACCCAGATCGCCGACTGGACGATTCAGTCGGCGAAGTGAGGGCTGGGGCCCGGCTCAGGTGACCCACTGGAGGGACTCGGCTTCGACCGGGTTCCTGTAGGGGGCGTCGTCGCGCTGGGCGCGGAGCAGGGCGGCCTTGGAGGCGAAGTAGAAGGCGGACGGGCGATCCGGGTCGCCGGCGAAGACCAGCGGCAGATGCGGGCTGCGGCCTTCCAGCCGCTCCAGTATGGCCACGTCCTGACGCAGGAAGGTTCGGCCCCAGGCCGACAGCAGCGGGCTGCCGAACCGCAAGGCGGCGACCGAGCAGAGGATCAGGTTGCGGATCACGACGTCGCCTTCCGCCTGGGGGGTGACGGTGGTCAGGTTGATCAGTTCGAACCCGCGGGCCGTGACGCGCTCCAGCCGGATGGACGGCAGGCGGAACTCGATACTGACCCTGCGGTCTTCGGACACCAGATCATAGGCGGGCGTGGAGGCGAAGGCGTCCGCCGCGACGGCCGTGAAGCCGAAGGGCGAGGGGCTGTAGCTCTTGGTCTTGGTGCGTCGCGCCTGACTGCGCCACCACCAGGCGTTATGGATCATCGGCACATGGGCCGGGTCCAGCAGACCCAGGACCGCCTGGTCATAATCCGCATGCGCAGGGGCCTTGGAATAGGCGATCAGGGCCAGGGGCGCCTCGGGCGTCGGAGGCAGGTCCGGCGGGGCGACCGAGCCGGCGGGGCAGGCCCAAATCAGTCCAAGCCGATTGATCAGTCGCCATCCGCCGCAAGCGGTCGTCTGGACGGCGTCCGGCGCGACGGCGGCGGGCAGGTCGATCCATTCGCCGTGAAGCTGAGCCCGCGTGGCGGTGCGGGTCCGAGCGGCGCGCACCGGATACCAGGCGTGGATCGGGGCGCCGAAGCGGCGGTCGCCCGCCTGGCGCGCCATCAGACGGGCGCCGAGATCGGCCGCTTCCGGCAAGGCGGGGCCGTCGGAGGCTGCGGGCCGCGCCTGGAGCGAAGTCGCCATGTGACGGAGGTCGCCTGTTCTCGCCTTGAGAGGCGTTGGATGCCGGGGAGCGGGCGCCCTGGGGTCGCATCCGAAGGTCACGCAGGACCTCCGGGTCATCGACACTAGCGGGCGCGTCATCACCCAACAAGGTTCGATTAGGCGACCCCGAACGGGCGCTTCAGGTCGCCTTCAACCCGGCCGCCACTGTGTAGGCGGCCTCGGTCTTGGCGGCGACCTCGTCCAGGGTGACGCCGTCGGCGAGTTCGATCAGTTCAAGGCCAGCGCCGTCAGGCTTGACGTCGAAGGTTGCCAGGTCGGTGATGATGCGGCTGACCACGCCCGTGCCGGTCAGGGGAAGGGTGCAAGCCTTCAGCACCTTGGACTGGCCGTGCTTGTTGGCGTGCTCCATCACCACGACCACGCGCTTGACGCCGGCGACCAGGTCCATGGCCCCGCCCATGCCCTTCACCAGCTTGCCGGGGATCATCCAGTTGGCGATATCGCCGTTCTGGGCCACCTCCATGGCGCCCAGGATGGACAGGTTGATGTGGCCGCCGCGGATCATGGCGAAGCTGTCTGCGCTGCTGAAGTAGGACGACTCGGGGATCTCGGTGATCGTCTGTTTCCCGGCGTTGATCAGGTCGGGATCCTCGTCGCCCTCATAGGGGAAGGGGCCCATGCCCAGCATGCCGTTCTCGGATTGCAGGGTCACGGTCATGCCGGCGGGGATGTAGTTGGCCACCAGGGTCGGGATGCCGATGCCCAGGTTGACGTAGAAGCCGTCCTGAAGCTCCTGGGCGGCGCGTTCGGCCAGTTGTTCGCGGGTACGGGGCATCAGACATGCCCTCCTTGGGCTACCGCTTCGCTACTTGAGCCCGGCTCCCTATGACGCACCGTCCGCTGTTCGATGCGCTTCTCGGACATGGTCTGGATCAGGCGGTCGACATAGACGCCGGGCGTGTGGATGTGGTCGGGATCGAGCGAGCCCACGGGGACGATCTCCTCGACCTCGACGACCGTGACCTTGCCGGCGGTGGCCATCATCGGGTTGAAGTTGCGGGCGGTCTTGCGGAACACCAGGTTGCCGCGCTCGTCGGCCTTCCACGCCTTGACGATGGACAGGTCGGCGATCAGGCCGGTCTCCATGACGTAGTCGCGGCCGTTGAAGTTGCGGACCTCCTTGCCCTCGGCGACGAGGGTGCCGACGCCGGTGGCGGTGAAGAAGGCGGGGATGCCGGCGCCGCCGGCACGGATGCGTTCGGCCAGGGTCCCTTGCGGGTTGAACTCCAGCTCCAGTTCGCCGGCCAGATACTGGCGCTCGAACTCCTTGTTCTCGCCGACGTAGGACGAGATCATCTTGGCGATCTGGCGGGTGCCGAGCAGCTGGCCCAGGCCGAAGTCGTCGACCCCGGCGTTGTTGGAGATGACCGTCAGCCCCTTGACGCCGCTGTCGCGCAGGGCGGCGATCAGGTTCTCGGGGATGCCGCACAGGCCGAAGCCGCCGGACATGACCGTCATGCCGTCGAAGGTCAGGCCCTCCAGCGCGGACGTGACGTCAGCATAGATCTTTCCCATCGCTCTCCCTTTTCACCGTCTGATGAATATCGCGGCGTCTTCCGCTCATAGTCCGGAAGCGATCTTGCGGGCAAGCGGTCGCGGCGGCAATCGCGCCGCATCCGAATGTCGCCCCAAAGCGTATCCCTCGTGATCTGACGGGAGCGCCTGAATGAACCTGACCAATGTCGCCATTCGCCAGCTGCAGGACGCGCCCTTTCCGGACTTCGTCACCCGCCCGGCGATCGACAGTCTGGTCACGGAGGCGCGTCGGCGCCTGGATCGCGACGGGCCGCATGACGAGGCGGCGTTCGCGCGCGAAATGGCCGAGCGGGTCATCGCCGAACATGCGGATGCAGCGAACCGGCAGCATTACGAACTGCCGCCCGAGTTCTTCCGCCTGTGCCTGGGCGAGCGGCTGAAATATTCGTGCTGCCTGTACCCGACGGGGACGGAGACGCTGGACCAGGCCGAGGTCGCGGCCCTGCTGGAGACCTGCGCCCACGCCGATTTGCAGGACGGCCAGACCATTCTGGAGATGGGCTGCGGCTGGGGTTCGCTGTCGCTGTGGATGGCCGAGACCTATCCCCGGGCGCGGATCACGGCGGTGTCGAACAGCCACGGCCAGAGGGGCCATATCGAGGCCCAGGCCCGGGCGCGGGGGCTGAGCAATCTGACGGTCGTGACCCAGGATATGAACCTGTTCGACACCGACCAGAGGTTCGACCGGATCGTCTCGGTCGAGATGTTCGAGCATATGGCCAACTGGCGGGCCCTGCTGACCAAGGCCCGGTCCTGGCTGAAGCCGGAGGGGCGGATGTTCATCCATGTCTTCACCCACCGCGACGCCCCCTATCGGTTCGACCACACCGACAGCGGCGACTTCATCGCCCAGCATTTCTTCACCGGCGGGATCATGCCCAGCCACGGGCTGATCCGGCAGTTCCCCGACCTGTTCGCGGTCGAGCAGGAGTGGACCTGGAACGGCGGACATTACGCCCGCACCGCCAACGACTGGCTGGCCAATATGGACCGCAACGCCGCGCGGATCGCCGTGCTGATGCGCGAGACCTATGGCGACGACGCCAAGCTGTGGACCCGGCGCTGGCGGCGTTTCTACCTGGCGACCGCCGGTCTGTTCGGCAACGACGGGGGCCGCACCTGGGCGGTCAGCCACTATCGCCTGAAACCCGCCTGAGGAGTTTGTCGTGATCAAATATGTCTTCGCCTATCTGGGCGCCGGGATCACCTTTGCGGTGATCGACGCCGTCTGGCTGACCACCATGACCGACCGGTTCTACAAGCCGGTGCTGGGGCCGATCCTGGCCGATAAGCCGGACATGAGGGCGGCGGTGCTGTTCTATCTGATCTCCATCGCCGGGACGGTCTTCCTGGCCATCGCCCCGGCCCTGAAGGACGGAAGCTGGACGCGGGCGGCGATCAACGGGGCGGCGCTGGGCTTCGTCGCCTACGCCACCTATGACCTGACCAATCAGGCGACGCTGGAGATCTGGCAGACCAAGCTGACGGTGATCGACCTGATCTGGGGGACGGTTCTGACCACGATCTCGGCGACCGGCGGCTATTTCGCCGCGCGCTGGGCCGAGGGGCGGTTCGGCTGAGGTCGCTGTCAGTTTCGCCTGACACGGGACCGGCATGGCGCAGGGCGGGGTCGTTAAGCTATAGCTAACCCTGTTTTCGACGGGGGCGGTCTTGCGCGCAGGCATCAACGGATTGACGGCGGCCCTGGTCGTCGGGGTCGTGATCGGCCTGATGCTGACGCCGGACGGGCGCGGTTGGCTGCGCCATCCGACCCTGATGCTGGGCGGAACCGCCAACGCCTCGGCCAGTCCGCCGGCGGTCGCCAGTCCGGTCGAGAGCCCGGCGCCGGCGCCAGTCGCGAAGGCCGCAGTGACGCCGTTGAAGGCGCGGCTCGCGCAGGGCGAACTGAGGATCGGCGTGTTCGGCGATTCGATGGCGGACGGCCTCTGGGCCGCCCTGTACCGTGATCTGCATGGCGAGAAGGGGGTCACTGTGACCCAGTTCAGCGCGGTCTCCACCGGCCTGTCGCGCTACGACTATGTGGACATCCAGGCCAAGACGGCGCGGCAGTTGAGCGAGACGCCGGTCGATGCGGCGGTGGTGATGTTCGGGACCAATGACGCCCAGGGCATCAGCCTGGACGGGGTGATCCATGATTTCGGCACCCCGGGCTGGAAGGCGGCCTATGGGAAGCGGATCGACGATCTGGTCGGCCTGCTGCGGTCCAGGGACGTGGCCGTCTACTGGGTCGGTCTGCCGAAGATGAAGCGGGCCGGGTTCGACGCCAAGATGGCGCTGATCAACGCCGTGGTGCGTGAACGGATGACGGCCCTGGGCGTGCCCCTGATCGAGACGACCGGCGTCACCGCCGATGCGGCGGGCGAATACGCGGCCTATCTGCCCGGCGCGAGCGGGCGGCCGCAGCTGATGCGGGCCAATGACGGGATCCACATGACCATGGCCGGCTATCGCCGCCTGGGCGCGCCGGTGGCGGAGCGGCTGAAGCGCGACGCGGGCCTGGATGCGGCGGCGGCCCGGCCGCAGACGACCGGCTGACCATGAGCTTGGGGGCCGTGGGGGCGGCGGTGCTGATGCTGGGGATGCAGAGCGGGACCGAGGTCCCCTATGCACCCATGCCCGCGCCGGGGCCGGGGGTGTCGGTCTGTGCCGATGGGATTTGCGGGGTCGAGGCGCTGGAGGGGGTGTTCGAGGCCTTGCGGACGGCGGAGATCGGCCAGGGCGAGCGGCCGGTCCATATTCTCCAGATCGGCGACAGTCACACGGCCGGGGATCGGATCACGGGCGCTCTGCGCGCACGGTTGCAAGCCCGGTTCGGGGCGGGTGGGCGCGGGGTGTTGCCGCCAGGGGTTCCCTATGCCGGCTATGGGCCGATGCAGGTCGAGGTGACGGCGCGCGACTGGCCCATATCGGTCGCGCCCCTGATCGGGCCGGACGGGGCGGCGACCCTGAGGGCGGGGTTGAGCGGGGCGCGGTCGGAGACGGGCGAGGGGGCGGTGCTGAGCCTGACCGCCGAGCCGGGCGCGGCCTTCGACATCGTGGGGCTGTGCGGCGACAGCGGGCCGCAGGCGGGACGGATCACGGCGACGAGGCCGGAAGAGACGGTCGAGGCGGACTTCCGCGCGACCGAGGCGGCGCCCCTGTGTCGGAGCCTGCGGCTGGGCGCTGCGACCACTTCCGTCAGGCTGAGCCCGACGGGGGCCGTGACCGTGCACGATGTCTGGATCGAGCGGAACGGGCCGGGTGTGGTCGTGTCCAGCCTGGGCGTGGTCGGGGCGACGTTGCGGGATCTGGCGGCGCGGGATCAGGCCGTGGTCGCGGCGGAGCTGGAGGCGTGGCGGCCGTCGCTGATCATTCTGGCCTTTGGCGTCAATGATGGATTTGAAGGGGTGGAGTCCGAGGCCTACGCTGGCCTGCTGCGGGGCCAGATCGAGCGGCTGCGGCGGCTGGCGCCGGGAGCGTCGCTGCTGATCCTGGGCGCGCCGGAGGGGCTCAAGTCAGGCATGGCGGGCGGATGCGGGGCGGACGGATCACGCGCGGCCCCGGCGTCGCTGGCGGTGGTCCGGGATGTGCAGCGTCGGGTCGCGGGCGAGACGGGCGTCGCCTTCTGGGACTGGTATGGACGTATGGGGGGCGAGTGTTCGGCGGAGCGGCTGGCGACCCTGCCCGAACCCTATATGCGGCCCGACCGGGTGCATTTCACCTCCCTCGGGGCGGAGTGGATCGGCGGGGTGCTGAGCGAAGACTTGATGCGGGCCTATGACCGCTGGACGGCGGCGAAGGGGGGGGCGGACTGATGCTGTTTCCGACCCTGGCCTTCGCGGTCTTCTTCCTGTTCGTCTATCTGGTCAGTTGGAGCCTGGATCGGGAGAACGGGCGGCGCAAACTGTTCCTGCTGCTGGCCAGCTGGTTCTTCTACGCCCAGTGGGACTGGCGGTTCGTCGGCCTGCTGATCGCCTCGGCCGTGCTGAACTGGGGCGTGGCGGCGCTGATCGTGCGCAGCGACCGGGCGGGGCGGCGCAAACTGTGGGTCGGCCTGGGCGTGGCGGCCAATCTGACCATCCTGGGCTTCTTCAAGTATTACGGCTTTTTCGTCGAGCAGGCCATTGATCTGCTGGCGCAATTCGGTTGGGAGCGGGACCTGCCGCTGTTGCAGGTAGTGCTGCCGGTCGGGATCAGCTTCTTCACCTTCCAGGGCATCAGCTATGTCGTCGACGTCTATCGCGGCAAGACGGCGCCGGCCGAGAGCCTGCTGGACGTCATGCTGCTGATGAGCTTCTTCCCGCACCTGGTGGCGGGGCCCATCGTGCGGGCGTCGGACCTGTTGCCGCAGTTTGCGCGTGTGCCCAGGCTGACGCGCGAGATGGCGACCCATGGGTTGCTGCTGATCGTCTGGGGTCTGTTCAAGAAGACGGTGATCGCGTCCGAGCTGGCGACGCGGCTGGTGGACCCGGTCTTCTTCGATCCGTCGGCCTATGGGGCGGTCGACATTGCGGCGGCGGTCTATGCCTATGCGGTTCAGATCTATTGCGACTTCTCGGCCTATTCGGACATGGCCATCGGGATCGCGGCCCTGTTGGGCTATTCCTTCCCGCGCAACTTCGACCAGCCGTATCGGGCGGCCTCGATGCAGGCCTTCTGGCGGCGGTGGCATATCAGCCTGTCCAGCTGGCTGCGCGACTATCTGTATGTGCCGCTGGGCGGGGGCCGCAAAGGACTGTGGTCGTCGTGCCTCAATGTGATGATCACCATGCTGCTGGGCGGGCTGTGGCACGGGGCGGCCTGGACCTTCGTGGCCTGGGGCGCCCTGCACGGCGGGGCGCAGGTGGTCGAGCGCCTCGGTCGTGCGGTGGTCAAGGACCGCAAGGTCATTCCGACCTGGCTGGGGGTCCTGATCACCTTCCACGTCGTCTGTCTGGGATGGATCCTGTTCCGGGCCGAGACCTTTGACCTGGCGATGCAGATGCTGGCCGGCCTGGGGCGGTTCGAGGGTTTCAGCCTGGTGACGCCCTTCGTGCTGGTTCTGATCGTCGGCGGGTTGGCGATGCACTGGCTGCCGCCGCGCGCGGTCGAGGGGCTGGCGGAACGGCTGAAGACGGCGCCGTCGCCTACGCTCGGGGTGCTGATCGGGGCGGCCATCCTGCTGGTCGAGGCGATGCGACCCGAGGGCGTGGCGCCCTTCATCTATTTCCAATTCTGAGGCGTTGATCCGACGATGAGCGATCCCACGGACCCGATCGATCCCTTCCCGACACAGGCGCATCCGCCGGTGTCGCCGTTTCCGCCGCTTGACGAACCGGTGGCGGCTGATCCGTCCAGCGACTGGATCGGCGCCGCCGACGCTCATGACCTGCCGACGCGCGAGAACGCCCTGATCGCCCTGGGCCGGTTCGCCTTTCCCCCGGCGCCGGCTCTGGACGAAGAAGGCGAGGCGTCGCGGGCGCGGCGATGGACCAGCCAGACCCTGTTCGTGGCCTGCGCCTTCCTGATGATCTTCAATGCGGAGTCTTTGCAGAACTGGGCGCGTCAGCAGCCGCCGGGCTGGGGCCAGTCCACAGTCGACAAACTGGCGACGGTGTGGGTCGATCAGCTGGCCCTGCTGGGCGCGAACCTGCCGGTGGACGGCTTGCGTGACGCTTGGCGCGACGCCCAGGCGGTTCAGTTCGACGGCGCGGCCGAGGACCGCTCCTAGACCGCAGGCCTCGAAACCGCATCGGCCGAGCCGATACGGTTTCGAGGGAGGAGAGTCTTAGTTGACCGTCGCCTTGACGATCTTGCCCGGCGCGCGGGGCGGCTCGCCCTTGGGCAGGGCGTCGACGTTTTCCATGCCGGATTCGACTTCACCCCAGACCGTGTACTGGCGGTCCAGGAAGGTGGCGTCGTCCAGGCAGATGAAGAATTGCGAGTTGGCGCTGTTGGGATCGGCGGTGCGCGCCATCGAGCAGACGCCGCGCACGTGCGGCTCGGCCGAGAACTCGGCCTTCAGGTTCGGCTTCTTGGAGCCGGAGGTGCCGGTGCCGGTGGGGTCGCCGCCCTGGGCCATGAAGCCGGCGATCACGCGGTGGAAGACCACGCCGTCGTAGAAGCCCTCCGAGGCCAGTTCGGTGATGCGTTCGACGTGGCCGGGGGCCAGATCGGGGCGCAGCTTGATGACCACGTCGCGGGCTTCGCCGTTGCCGGTGTCCAGGGTGAAGGTCAGGGTGTCGGCCATTTCGGTCGTCCTCTTGGGGTTGATTTGAGGCGGGACATAGCCCGCAACGCCGGTCGGGGCTATGTGGGAACGATGAGTGAAGACGAAAAGCCCCAAGAACGCCGCCGGATGGTCAAACCGCCCACGGGCGGCACCGCCGCCGGGCGCGGCATGGGCACCAAAATGAAGACGGCCGACACCAAGTCGATGTCGAGCCAGCAATGGATCAAACGCCAACTGGCCGACAAATGGTCCGAGAAGGCGAGGGCCGAGGGCTGGCGTTCGCGCGCGGCCTTCAAGCTGATCGAGATCGACGACAAATTCCACCTGATCAAGCGTGGCTCGAAGGTCATCGACCTGGGCGCGGCGCCGGGCGGCTGGATCCAGGTGGCGGTCAATCGCGGAGCCGGCGCGGTGGCGGGCGTGGACCTGCTGATGATCGAGCCGATCCCGGGTTCGACCCTGTTGCAGGCCGATTTCACCCATCCGGGCGTGGACCAGCAACTGATCGACGCCATCGGCGGGGCGCCGGACCTGGTGCTGTCGGATATGGCGCACAATACGGTCGGCCACCGCCAGACCGACCACCTGAAGATCATCGCCCTGATCGAGATCGCCGCCGACTTCGCCATCCGCACCCTTCGGCCGGGCGGGAATTTCGTGTCCAAGAACTTCCAGGGCGGCGACGCCGGAGGGGTTCTGGCGCGGCTGCGCGAGGAGTTCGAGACGGTCAAATACGTCAAGCCGGCCTCCAGCCGGAAGGACAGCGCCGAGGTGTTTCTGGTGGCGCTGAACAAGCGGTAGGCGGCAGAATCGGCGCCGCCGAGGCTCAGGCCGTCGCCGGCTGCCGGCCGGCGCGGCGCTGTTCGATGCGCGACCAGATGCGGTCGTGAACGGTGAAGAAGACCGTCTGGACCAAGGGTTCGATGGTGCCGATGGCCAGGGCTGTGCGGATGTCCTGGGTCAGGGCGTAGGCCACGGCCACGGCGACAGCGAAATGCATGACGCCATAGGTCACGGTCTTGACCGCCACCTGTTTCAGCGAGCGGGGCAGGGCGTGGCTGTGGCCATGGTGGTCGTGGACGCGGGTCTGTTCGTCCGGCGACATGATGTCGAGCCGGGCGGTGAAGGCCTCGGCCGCCTCTTCGATGTTGGAGGCCATGCGGCGGCGTTCGACCCGGTGCCAGACCCGGTCGTGGATCGAATAGGCGATGGTCTGGAAGAAGGGTTCGACCATGCCGACGGCCAGGGCGATACGCCAGTCGCGCGTGATGGCGAAGGCCACCAGAACGGCCACCACAAGGTGCATGACGCCGTAGCTGGCGATCTTCAGAGCCAGTTTGCGCGCGGTGCTGAGGAGGACGCCGACCATGTTGCAAGAATGGTCATTGGCCCCCTCGGTTGCAAACCAATAAAATCTATCGGGCCCATAAGCCGCAAGACCCTTGCCGTGGCCCCCTCCGCACCGTTATACGCGGCCCGCAAAACGGAGACTCCCTATGGAGATACGCGAAGGACTGACCTTCGACGATGTTTTGCTCGAACCCGGCCCGTCCGAGTTCATGCCGGCGATGGTCGATGTCTCGACCCAGCTGACACGCGACATCAAACTGAACATCCCGCTGCTGTCGTCTGCCATGGACACGGTGACGGAAAGCCGCCTGGCCATCGCCATGGCCCAGTCCGGCGGCCTGGGCGTGCTGCATCGGAACATGACCATCGAGGAGCAGGCCGATCAGGTCCGCGCCGTGAAGCGTTATGAAAGCGGCATGGTGGTCAATCCGGTCACCGTCGGCCCGCAGACGACCCTGGGCGAAGTGCGTGAGATCGTGGCCCGCAAGAAGATCACCGGCTTCCCGGTGGTCGATCCGGCCACGGGCAAGCTGGTCGGCATGCTGACCCACCGCGACATGCGGTTCGAGAACGACCTGAACCTGACGGCCGCCTCGCTGATGACGACCGGCGACCTGATCACGGTGCGCGAGGGCGCGAGCCGTGAAGAGGCGCGCGACCTGCTGAAGACCCGCAAGATCGAACGGGTCATCGTGGTGGACGAAGACTATCGGGCCGTCGGCCTGATCACCATGAAGGACATCGAGAAGGCCCAGGCCTTCCCCCATGCGGCCAAGGACGACCAGGGTCGTCTGCTGGTCGGGGCGGCCTCGACCGTCGGCGACGCCGGATACGAGCGGGCCATGGCCCTGGCCGATGCGGGCGTGGACGTGGTGGTGATCGACACCGCCCACGGCCACTCGGCCTCGGTCGCCCAGGTGGTCGAGCGGATCAAGCGCGAGTCGAACCGTCTGCAGGTCATCGCCGGAAACGTCGCCACCTATGATGCGACGCGGGCCCTGATCGACGCCGGCGCGGATGCGGTCAAGGTCGGCATCGGTCCCGGCTCCATCTGCACCACCCGGATCGTGGCGGGCGTGGGCGTGCCGCAACTGACCGCCGTGATGGACTCAGCGCGGGCCGCCAGGGGCACGGGCGCCTCGGTCATCGCCGACGGCGGGATTAAATATTCGGGCGACCTGGCCAAGGCGATCGCAGCCGGCGCGAACGTGGCCATGATGGGCTCGATGTTCGCCGGCACCGACGAGAGCCCCGGCGAGGTCTTCCTGTACCAGGGCCGGTCCTACAAGTCGTACCGCGGCATGGGTTCGGTGGGCGCCATGGCGCGCGGCTCGGCCGACCGCTACTTCCAGAAGGAAGTCTCGTCCGAGAAGCTGGTGCCCGAGGGCATCGAGGGCCAGACGCCGTACAAGGGGCCGATCACCCCGGTTCTGCACCAACTGGTCGGGGGGCTGCGCGCCTCGATGGGCTATGTGGGCGCCGGCACCATCGCCGACTTCCAGGAACGCGCCCGCTTCGTGCGCATCACCGGCGCGGGCCTGCGGGAGAGCCACGTCCACGACGTGATGATCACGCGCGAGGCGCCGAACTACAGACAGGGATAAGGCCATGACGACCGAACTGACCTATCTGGCCCTGACGCTGATCCTGGCCCTGGTGCAGGTCTTCCTGCCGGCCGGGGCGCGGACGGTCGAGTTCGGTTCGAAGTGGAATGCGGGTCCGCGCGACGAGACGCCGGCGGCGAAGAAGCCGCTGACCGGCCGTCTCGAGCGCGCCCAGGCCAACCTGTATGAAACCCTGCCGTTGTTCATCGGCGCGGTCCTGATCGCCCATGTGATCGGGGCGTCCAGCGCCCTGACCGTATGGGGCTCGGCCCTCTATTTCTGGGCCCGCGTCGTCTATGTGCCGCTCTACGCCCTCGGTATTCCCTATATCCGGTCGCTGGTCTGGCTGGTCTCGCTCGCGGGACTGGGCATGGTCCTGACCTCCCTGTTCCTTTGATCTGAAAGTCCGCATTGACCCCAGCCGCCCGTCTCGCCGCCGCCGCCTCCGTCCTGGACTCCATCGCCCAGGGCAACCAACCGGCGGAAACCGTCCTGAAAGCCTGGGGGACCGCCAACCGCTACGCCGGGTCCAAGGACCGGCGCGCCATCGCCGACCGCGTCTACAAGGTCCTGCGCGCGCGCGGTCGTCTGTCGTGGATCATGGGCGGGCGCGAAGACGGTCGGGCCCTGGTGATCGGATCGCTGCACGCCATTGACGGCCTGTCGGTGGACGAGATCGAGGCTCTGCACTCGGGCGACGGCTATGGCCCCCGGCCCCTGTCGAAGCAGGAACGCAGCCGCATCACGGCCGCGCCGGGTGAACTGCCCGGCTGGGTTGCGGCGGGCCTGCCCGAGTTCGTGGTCGAGGATTTCAAAGCGACCTTTGGCGACCGCTGGGCCGAGGAAGCCCACGCCCTGATGGCGCCGCGCGCGCCTATCGACCTGCGGGTCAATGGCGCGGCGGCGACGGTGGACGAGGTCGAGGCCGAACTGCGGGCCGCCGGTCTGGAGGTCTCGCGCACCCCCTGGTCGATCTGGGGCCTGCGCGTGCCGTCCGAGCCGCCGCCCAATATCCAGGCGCTGGACGGCTTCAAGGCCGGCAAGTTCGAGATCCAGGACGAGGGCAGCCAGGTCGTCTGCTGGCTGGCGGGCGCGCAACCCGGCGCGACGGTGGTGGACTATTGCGCCGGCGGCGGCGGCAAGACACTGGGTCTGACCCAGGCGATGGGCGGGCAGGGCAAGTTGATCGCCTCCGACGTCGTCAACAAGCGGCTCGAGAACATCCGCCCCCGTCTGCAACGCGCGGGCGTCGAGGCCGAGCTGGTGCTGATCGGCCAGAACGGCGGCGGGCTGGAAGCCGTCAACGGCCAGGCCGATCTGGTCTTCGTCGACGCCCCCTGTTCGGGATCCGGCACCTGGCGGCGTCGGCCCGAGGACGCCTGGCGTCTGACGACGGAGGAGGTCGAAAAGCTGCACGCCCTTCAGGTCCGTATCCTGAGCCAGGCGACCAAGCTGGTGAAGCCGGGCGGCCGTCTGGTCTATGTCACCTGTTCGATGCTGGCGCGCGAGAACGAGGCCAGCGCTGACGCCTTCGAGGCCGCCAACCCCGACTTCCGCCCGGTCGCCGTCGCCGATGTTCTGTCGGCCCCGCAACTGACAGAGGCCGCGCGGGTGAAGTTCGCCGAACTGGCGTCCGGCGCGCGTCTACGCCTGTCGCCGGCGACCGCAGACACCGACGGCTTCTTCGCCGCCGTCTATCAGCGCGCCGCCTGATGGGGGGTGGGCTGGTTCGGCACGGCGAGGTTTCGGTCCTGTACGTCATGGCTGCGCCTGCCGAGTATGGCGACCATCTGCGCGCCCGCATCCAGCCCCTGATGACCGGCGTCGGTCCGGTGGAGGCCGCCGTCGCCCTGACCGCCGCTCTGGCCCGGCTGGAGGCGGCGGGCGACCTGCCGGACATGATCGTGTCGCTGGGGTCGTGCGGCTCGCGGGTGCTGGACCACGCCGCCGTCTATCAGGCCGCGTCGGTCGCCTATCGCGACATGGACGCCAGCGCCCTGGGTTTCGCCAAGGGCGTGACGCCGTTGCTGGACCAGCCTGCGATCCTGGCCCTGCCGTGCCCCATCCCCGGCGTGCCGACCGCCACCCTGTCGACCGGAGCCAATGTCGTCTCCGGCGCCGCCTATGACGCCATCGAGGCCGAGATGGTCGACATGGAGACCTGGGCCCTGGTCCGGTCGGCCCAGACCTTCGGTGTGCCCCTGATCGCCCTGCGCGGCGTGTCGGACGGCCGCGCCGAGCTGAAGGCGCTGGAGGACTGGACCTCGACCCTGCATCACGTGGACGAGAACCTGGCCGCCGCCTTGGACCGTCTGATCGCCGTGCTGGAGGCCGACGGCCTCGCCGTCCTTGAAATCCCGGCCGCACAAGGCCAAGACCCCGCGCAACTCTCCCCGGATTCGATCACGCCATGACCACGCCGCACGACCACCAGAAGGTCCTCATCGTCGACTTCGGCAGCCAGGTGACGCAGCTGATCGCGCGCCGCCTGCGCGAGGCCAGCGTCTATTGCGAGATCCATCCGTTCCAGAAGGCCGAGGCCGCCCTGGCCGCCATGAACCCAGCGGCCATCATCCTGTCGGGCGGACCCGAGAGCGTCCACGAGGAGGGCAGCCCCCGCGCGCCCCAGGCCGTGTTCGAGGCCGGGGTGCCGGTGCTGGGCATCTGCTACGGCGAGATGACCCTGTGCGAACAGCTGGGCGGCAAGGTCGAGGGCGGCCACACCCGCGAGTTCGGCCGCGCCGAGATCACCGTCGAGAAAGCCTCGCCCCTGCTGGCCGACCTGGCCCCGGTCGGGGAGGAGGAGACGGTCTGGATGAGCCACGGCGACAAGATCGTCGCCATCCCCGCGGGCTTCGACGTCGTCGCCTCTTCGGCCGGTTCGCCCTATGCGGTGATCGCCGACGAGACCCGCCGCTTCTACGGCGTGCAGTTCCACCCCGAGGTGATGCACACCCCGCGCGGCCACCAGATGTTGAAGAACTTCACCCACGGCATCGCCGGGCTGAAGGGCGACTGGACCATGGCCGCCTATCGCGACGAGAAGATCGCCCAGATCCGCGAACAGGTCGGCGACGCCAAGGTGATCTGCGGCCTGTCCGGCGGCGTCGACAGTTCCGTCGCGGCCGTGCTGATCCACGAGGCCATCGGCGATCAGCTGACCTGCGTCTTCGTGGACACCGGCCTGCTCCGGAAGGACGAGGCGAAACAGGTCACCACCCTGTTCCGTGAGCACTACAATATCCCGCTGATCCACGTGGACGCCTCGCAGGACTTCCTGGGCGAGTTGGCCGGAATCTCGGATCCGGAGACCAAGCGCAAGACCATCGGCCGCCTGTTCATCGAGGTGTTCGATCGCGAGTCCGCCAAGATCGAGGGGGCCGAATTCCTGGCCCAGGGCACCCTCTATCCCGACGTGATCGAGAGCGTCTCCTCGTCCAGCGGCAAGGCCCATGTGATCAAGAGCCACCACAATGTCGGCGGCCTGCCCGACTATATGAAGCTGAAACTGGTCGAGCCCCTGCGCGAACTGTTCAAGGACGAGGTCCGCGCCCTGGGCCGCGAACTGGGTCTGACCGACGCCTTCGTGGGCCGCCACCCCTTCCCCGGACCGGGCCTGGCCATCCGCATTCCCGGCGAGATCACGCCCGAAGCCGTCGAGACCCTGCAACAGGCCGACGCCATCTATCTGGACGAAATCCGCAAGGCCGGCCTGTACGACAGCATCTGGCAGGCCTTCGCCGTCCTGCTGCCGGTCAAGACCGTCGGCGTCATGGGCGACGCCCGCACCTATGAAAAAGTCCTGGCCCTGCGCGCCGTCTCCTCCACCGACGGCATGACCGCCGACTTCTACCAGTTCCCCTGGGACGTCCTGGCCAAGACCGCGACACGGATCATCAACGAGGTGCGGGGCGTGAACCGCGTGGTCTACGACGTGACGTCGAAGCCGCCGGGGACGATCGAGTGGGAATGAGGGCGGGCATGCAGGGGGCGGCCTCTGGCGAGTGGGTTTCGTTGATAACAGGCGTACTTTAGCTGTCAGTCAGAGGTCGCGCACCGCGTACCCTTGCGGTCGTAAATGTACGAGGCTCTGTCGGAATGAAGTGATGCTTTGATATCGGCTTTAACTGAAAGCGGTCTTTGGCAACGTCCGCTTTCGAGCAAGGCTTCTAACCAGATGTCAGATGCTTACGTGCGACTGGTCATAGACGCCATGAACTTACCTTCAGGCGCCTGACGCGCCCACTACGCTACAAGGTCTTAGGCCCACTACGCTACAAAATCTTAGACGGCTCAGCAGATAAGTGCGTTTCGGTGGTCGGCGGAATAGGCGAGGGGGAAGGAAACGGTGACCCTTAGCCCTCTGTCACCGCGGTTGGTGAGGGTAATTGATCCGGAGCTGGCGGCGATGGCGCGACGGGCGATTCCCAGTCCCAAGCCGAATCCCTTACCAGGTTGACGCGCGCCCTGCACGAACGGTTCGAGTAAACGCGAGGCTTCGCCGTCGGCGATGCCGGGGCCCTCGTCTTCGATGACGATCTTGCAGCCGTCCGCACCCTCTCGGAGAAGCGCGAGGGTGATCGTTTGGCTGGGTGACGAAAACCGCAGCGCATTGCGTAAGATATTCTCGAAGGCGCGATTGACCAGTTGACCGTTTCCAAGGATCAACCAATCCGTTTCGGTCCCGTCCGGGGGGAGATCGGTGGTGATCGTCACGTCCATCGCATCGGCTTCGAAGCGTGTATCCTCTATCGTCATGCGCAGCACGTCGAGCAGATCGAAATAATCCTCGCCGATGCTGGCGTTGCTTTCCAGTCGAGCTAGCGTCAGAAGTTCGCCGACCAGAGCGTCCAGATGGCCGGCTTCCCGGTCAATCCGGTCGAGGGAGGCATCGAGGCGTGCGGGGTCTCGACGCAGAAGGTCGGCCGCCAGCCGCATCCGCGCAAGGGGCGAGCGCAACTCGTGCGAGACGTCATGGAGCAGGCGGTCGCGCGCGCCGACGAGCTCCTGAAGGCGTTCGGCCATGGAATCGAAATCCCGGGCGAGGTCGGCGATCTCGTCGTGACGACGCCCCATCGCGTGGCCGAGGCGGGTGTCGAGGTCGCCTTTGGCCAGTTGCGCGAATCCGGCCTGCAGACGATGGATCGGCCGGGAAAGATAGACGGCCAGACCGGCGCTGAACGCGAGGCCGGCCAGAGCGATGGCGATCAAGTATTCGGGAGGCCCTGCCGTGCTGAACCAGTCTTCATCCATGTTCGGAAGGGGCGGTGTGGCGTAGCGCAGGCAGTATCCCTCCACGTTTCGCGCAATGGCGCGAGGGTCTGCTGACGGCGCGCACCTGTCTTGGGCCAATGGTGCGACGGTGAAGCGGGCACGTTCGCGCGCGGGCCAGTTCGCCATTTGCGGCTTCAGCGCGTCGGGCCCGCCAGCACGAAGGGCGGCCTCGGCCGTGTCGACAAGAACCTCGCCAACCACACGGGGCGGGTCCAGATCCGGTTGAACCAGGGTCGGATGAAGCGCCCAATAGAACCAGAGCCCTATCGTGAGGAGCAGATAGGCGCCCCAGAATCCCAGCAGGATTTTCCAGAATAGCCGCCGCCTCACGGAACAACAGCCAGCCGGTAGCCGACGCCGCGAACAGTTTCGATCTCGGCCATTCCACCGCTCGCCACACTGAGTTTCTGACGCAGGTTGCTGACATGAACATCAATGCTGCGGTCGTAGCGCTGGCGCTGACGCCCGAGCACCGCAAGAGAGAGGTCGTCCTTCGTGGCGACCCGTTCTCCCGATCTCAACAGGGCTTCCAGCAGGCTGAACTCGGCAGCGGTCAACTCCAGTCGTTGGTCAGCCCAGCGCGCATCGCGACGGCCAGGGTCGAGTGTCAGCGATCCGTGGGTCAAGGGGCCTGAAGGCTGTGATCCCGTCGTTCGGCGCAGGACGGCGCGCAAGCGCGCCACCAGTTCGCGCGGATAATAGGGTTTGGCTATGTAGTCGTCGGCGCCGAACTCCAGCCCGATCACCCGATCAACATCGTCACCCCGTGCCGTGAGCATCAGCACCGGCACCCGACTGGACTGACGGATGCGGCCCAGCGCCTCGATCCCGTTCAAGCGCGGGAGCATGATGTCGAGTATGACGACGTCAAACCGTCCCGTCAAAGCGAGTTGGACCCCATCCTCGCCATTCCCCGCCACGCTGACGACGAAGCCTTCCTGTGCGAGATATTCGCGTAGCATCGCACTCAGTTCGGCGTCGTCGTCGATGAGGAGCAGGTTGGTCACGTCTGGCTCATACCTCTTGGAGAACGCGGGCTGGAAGGTTCGACAGGCGAAACCGGCCCGTCTTTACGCAATCTTTTCGATCCGCTTTCGATCACCTTACCCATGAGCGCCCCTAACTTTTGGCATAAGTCTGCTCATGCAGATACGCCGTCTTCTCCTGTTCATCGGTCTTCCGTTTGCTCTGGCGCTCATTGCGGGAGGCTGGTGGCGGGCCACACGGCCATCGCCCAATGAGGGCCTGACGTTCGCCGAAGTCACGGTCGGCGATCTGGAGCAGACGGTCTTGGCCACCGGCAAGCTTCGCCCCAAGGAGTTGGTAAGCGTCGGCGCGCAGGTATCCGGTCAGGTCAAGCTGCTCTATGTGGAGTTGGGCCAGCAGGTCCGGGCCGGCGACCCGATCGCCGACATCGACGCGGCGCCGCAGCGACTGGCCCTGCGGAATGCAGAGGCCGCCGCCGCAGCCCTGGTCGCCCAGAAGGCGTCCCGACAGGGCGCTCTGGTCCAGGCCGAACTCGCCTTCCAGCGCCAGAAGACGATGCTGGCCGCGGACGCCGCCCCACGCGCGGATTATGAGGCCGCGCAGTCGGCGCTGACGTCCGTCCAAGGCGAAGTCCGGTCGCTGGAGGCCCAGATCGTCCAGGCCCGGACGCAGGTTGAAACGGCGCGCCTGAATCTCGGCTTCACCCGTATCGTGGCGCCGATGGATGGAACGATCGTCGCGGTCGTGACCAAACAGGGGCAGACGGTGAATGCATTCCAGTCCGCGCCCACCATTGTGATGCTCGCCCGCCTGGATCTGATGACGGTTAGGACCGAGATTTCCGAAGCCGATGTCCAGAAAGTGCATGCGGGACAGGCGGTGTCGTTCACGACCCTGGGCGTTCCTGATCGGCGTTACAACGCCAGGATCGACCGGATCGAACCTGCGCCGGAATCCATAGCCTCAGACACCGCGAATGCGACCGGCGCGGGTGGAGCTTCGGCCGGAACGACCGCGATCTACTATAATGCGCTTTTCGACGTGCCGAATACAGACGGGCTGCTGCGTCCGTCCATGACCGCACAGGTTTCGGTACTGCTGGGACGCGCGCACCGTTCTCTGCTTGTGCCAATGGCGGCCCTGGGCCAACGCGAAGCAGACGGACGTTATCAGGTGCGCGTAGTCGATAAGAAGGGCCGGATCGAAAACCGGCTGGTTCGTATCGGCATGTCGAACGACACCAACGCCGTAGCGCTGGACGGTCTGAAGTCCGGCGAAAAAGTCGTCATCGCCCAGGCGACGACGCAGCCCGCGGCAGAAGTCGATATGGGAATGGGTTTCTGATGTCGGCCCCGCCAATCATCGAGACGACGGCGCTCGGCCGCGCGTTCGCCTCGGGCGAAGGCTCCGTCGCCGTTCTGAAAGATGTCGCTCTGACGATCCGTGCGGGCGAGATGGTCGCGATCGTCGGTCCATCCGGATCGGGCAAGTCCACGCTGATGAATATTCTCGGCTGTCTGGATCGACCGACCTCGGGATCATATCGTGTGATGGGGCGCGATACGGGTACGCTGGAGCCGGATGAACTGGCAGCTTTGCGTCGCGAGCATTTCGGCTTTATCTTCCAGCGCTATCACCTGCTATCGGACCTGACGGCTGTTGGCAATGTCGAGGCGCCGGCCATCTACGCCGGTCGCGATCATCGCGCGAGACGCGCTCGCGCGATGGAACTGCTTGCACGGCTGGGTCTAGGCGAGCGAACCCTTCATCGCCCGGGCCAGCTTTCGGGCGGCCAGCAGCAGCGGGTGTCGATTGCGCGCGCGCTGATGAATGGCGGCGCGATCATTCTGGCCGACGAGCCCACGGGCGCCCTGGACCGGGCCAGCGGCGAAGAGGTCATGCGCGTCCTCCAGGAGCTGAACGCCGAGGGTCATACGATCATCCTTGTGACGCATGATATGACGGTCGCCGGACACGCCAACCGCATCATCGAGATCGACGACGGCCTGATCGTCGCTGACCGGCCCACGCGCGACGTCACGCCGTCAAACGTCGTGAAAGCATCCATGCAGTCCAGCGCGGCGCCCTGGCGCGCCATGGCCGACCGGTTCGCAGAGGCGTTCCAGATGGCGCTGCGGGCCATGGCGGCGCATCCGATGCGCACCTTCCTGACCATGTTGGGCATCATCATCGGCATCGCGTCGGTGGCGTCCGTGGTGGCCTTGGGCAAGGGCGCGCAATCCAAGGTGATGGCCCAGATCAGCGACCTTGGCACCAATACGATCGACATCTTTCCCGGCCGGGATTTCGGCGACCTGCGGGCCGCCTCGATCCAGACGCTGAGCGAGGCCGATGCGCAGGCGCTCGCTCGACAGCCCTATATCGACAGCGTATCGCCCAATGTCTCGACAAGCGTTACGGCGCGAAGGGGCAATGTCGCCGCCTCGGCGCAGGTCAGCGGCGTCGGCGCCGGCTATTTCCGGGTGCGCGGGTACAAGACCGAGCGCGGCGCCGTATTCGACAAGGCTTCGGTCGCGCGTTCCGCGCAGGTCGCAGTGCTCGATTCCAAGGCCCAAAATGCGCTGTTTCCGCATGGCGGCGATCCGATAGGCCAGACGGTTCTGCTCGGCCGAATGCCTGTTCATGTGATCGGCGTTCTGCGTCCTTCGCAAGGCATGGGCGGGTCTGGGACCACCATCTACGTGCCCTACAGCACGGCCGCAACACGAATGACCGGGCGAAACAATCTGGAGAGCATAACCGTCCGCGTAGCCGACAATGTGAAGAGCGATGCGGCCCAGACCGCTGTGACCGCCTTTCTGACGCGCCGACACGGGGCCAAGGACTTCTTCATCTTCAACTCGGACCAGATTCGACAGGCGGTCACCCGCACCAGCCAGACCATGACCCTGCTGATCTCGTCGATCGCCGTGATCGCTCTCGTGGTCGGCGGGATCGGCGTCATGAACATCATGCTCGTGTCGGTCACGGAACGGACCCGCGAAATCGGCGTGCGGATGGCCATCGGGGCCCGGCAGAGCGACATCCTTCAGCAGTTTCTGATCGAGTCCGTGCTGGTCTGTCTGATCGGCGGCGCCATCGGGGTGTCTCTTGCGCTGATGCTGGGGCTGGCGGTTCGTCTGATGGGGGGCGGATTCGAGATGGTGTTCTCGGCGCCGTCTATCCTGCTCGCCTTCGCCTGTTCAACCATTATCGGCGTTCTGTTCGGCTTCCTGCCGGCGCGCAACGCCGCCCGTCTCGATCCGGTTGCAGCCTTGGCGCGAGATTGATGATGAAATTCGCTCATTATTCGATCATGGCCGCCGCGCTTCTGGCGGCCTGCGCGACCCGCACGGACTATGTTCGTCCCGTCGCGCCGTTGCCGACGTCGTTCGCCAACGCGAAGGGGGGAGTCGGCTCGCCGGTTCGGGCCGACGCCTGGTGGCGGGGTTTCGCAGACCCAAATCTGGATTCGCTGATCGATCTGGCCGTCGCGCGCAATCCTGACCTCGCCGCAGCGGCGGTGCGAGTGCGCCGGGCCGACTTGCAGGCGCGGCTGGCGGGCAATGCTCTGCGCCCGGTCCCGAATGGGTCGCTCGGCAGCGGGGTGTCCCGCCCATTGTCCGGCGGGGATCGCCGGACGACCGAAAATGCATCGGGCGCCGCCAGCGTCGCCTGGGAAGTTGATCTGTTCGGCCGCTTGGACGCGCTTCGCGACGCCGCCCGGTTCGAGGCGCAGGCGACCGCTGAAGATCATGACGGTGTGTTCCTGTTGCTTGTCGGGACGACGGCGTCGCTCTACTGGCAGATCGCCTTGGCAAACGAGCGGATCGCGCTGGGCGAGCAAAGCCTCGCCTATGCCCGGAGAACCCAGTCGCTGATTGAGGCGCAGTACAAAGCCGGCGCGGTCTCGGCGGTGGAGCTTCGCGAAACCGAGCAGGCGGTCACCGCGCAGGAGGCGACCCTGTCCGAGGTGCGGCAGGCGCGGGTGCAGGCGCGTGAGGGTCTGATGGTGCTGTTGAACGGGGCTGTGCCGCCGGCTAGCGAACCACAGGCGTTGAACGTCGGCCCATTGCCCGCCGTCGCGGCAGGCTTGCCGTCTGATCTGCTGGGGCGACGCCCCGATCTGCGCGCTGCTGAGTTGCGACTACGCGGCGCCCTGGCCAGCGCCGATGCGACCCGAGCCGGCTTCTATCCTTCGCTGACCCTGACCAGCGCCTTGGGCACGTCCAGCAGCGGCCTGCTCAGTCTGCTTTCGAACCCCGTCGCAACTCTTGGCGCCGGGGTGACGCTGCCCTTTCTCAATATCAACGCCATGCGGTTTGAAACCGATATCGCGCGCACTCGCTATGAAGAGGCGGCGATTCAGTTCCGGCGGTCTCTTTACGACGCGCTTTCGGAGGTGGAGAAGGCGCTTTCGGCGCGGACTGAACTGGCTTCACAGGCCGCGTCTCTTCGGCAGGCGCGAGACGCGGCCATGGAGATCGAACGCCTCTATGAAGTCCGGTATCGCGCGGGGGCCGTGTCTCTGCGGACCTGGCTCGACGCGCAGGAGCGTCGGCGGACCGCTGATCTTGCGCTGTCGTCGATCCGGTTGGCGCAGCTCCAGAACCAAGTCACGCTCCGTCAGGCTTTGGGAGGCGGCTTTGGCAGTCAGGTGTCGGAGCGCTTCATGGAGCGTCCACAAAGTCTCGGCCAGCGCTCAACAGCGTGGTGAGACATCTCGCAGTGAAGATGTCAGCGTCTCATGCTGGCGGGAGCATGTCCATGCGTTTCGGGCCTATCGCCCTGGTGGCGGGTTTGTGTGTGCTGATGGGGGGCGTTCAACCCGCCCGCGCCGTCTCGGTCGACGGCTATTCCCTCGCCAATCTCAATATCCGTTCTGGGCCGAGTGTCCGATTCCCGCCCGTCGGCGTGCTGGGCGCCGGAACGGTCGTGACCGTTCACGGCTGCGTATCGCACTACAGGTGGTGCGATGTCAGCGCATCGGGCGTTCGCGGGTGGGCGTCGGGTGGGCAGATTCAGATCATCGACGACGAAAGCAGCGTCTATTTGCCGTCACGCGCCGGGGCGATGCGGGTTTCGCCGATCACCTTCCAGATCAACAGCTATTGGCGCGACCATTATCGCGATTATGATTTCTACGGCCACTACGACGATTGGGAAGAATATCACTGGGAGGATGATGGACCCCCGCCGGGGTGGGATGACGCGTGGGGTGACTAGGCGCCCGACCCGATCCAGGCGCAACCTGCGTACTCCGCCTCAATATGACATGGCGGTCGGACGAGGGTTGCGTTTCTAGTCCCATTTCCGCCGATGAACTTGAAATTGCGACATCCTAACCATGCACGACCTCGACGACGACTTTGCGGACTATGAGGCTTCGGCGCTGAAGCACACCCCTTGGCGTCGTGTGCTGGCTCTGTTCGGGCCGCATCACAAGGCCTTGCTGATCGTTCTCGGCCTGATCATCGTCGCCGGCGCGGCGGGGGCGATGACGCCGTTCATGATGCGGGGCATCATCGACGACGCCCTGCCGGCCAGGGACAGCGGATTGCTGATCTGGCTGTGCGTTGGGCTCGCGGGCGTCGCCATATTGTCCGCCATCGCCGGCGTCTTGCAGGCCTATGTCTCGACCCATATCGGCCAGCGCATCATGCATGACCTGCGGGTGACGCTTTACGAGCATCTGCATTCGCTTTCGCTGTCGTTCTTCGCCACGGCTCGCACCGGCGAAGTCCAGTCGCGCATGTCGAGCGACATCGCCGGTCTGCAGTCCCTCTTCACCAACACCGCGACCGACGTGGCCCGCAATGTCACCGTGGTCCTGACGACGGTGGTGGCCATGTTCCTGCTGAACTGGCGTCTGGCGCTGGCGTCGCTGGCCTTCATGCCGATCCTGCTGTGGCTGAACAACCGGGTCGCGGATTTGCGCGAACGCATCACCTTCCAGCAGCAGGAGCGGATCGCCGACATGTCGGCCACCGTCACCGAATCCCTGTCAGCTGGCGGTTTCATCCTGGCCCGCACCATGGGCCGTGCGCGCTATCTGCTGCAGATATTCCGTCAGACCTCGTCCGACGTCGCGCGGCTCGAACTGAAGTCCCACACCGCCGGTCAGTGGGAGATCGCCATCATCATGTTCGCGCTCGATATCCTTCCGGCGCTGACCTTCCTGGTCGGGGGGCTAATGCTCGCTCATGGTCTGGGCGTGTCAATCGGCACCCTGGTGGCGCTCATCGCGCTTCAGGAACAACTGCTATGGCCCACGCTCCAACTATTCGAATCCCGTGTGGAGTTGCGCAAGGCGCGCGCCCTGCTGACCCGTGTGTTCGGCTATCTGGACACCAAGCCGACATTGGTCGAACCCGCCCAGCCCGTTAGCATCGACCTGGACGCCGTGCGCGGAGAGATTGTCTTCGAAGACGTCAGCTTCGCCTATCCCGCGACGGATCGCCTGACCCTGGATCACATCGATCTGCGCATAGAGTCCGGCACGCATACCGCCATCGTCGGCAGCACCGGATCGGGCAAGAGCACCTTGGGCTATCTTGTCGCGCGCCTCTACGACCCGGACAGCGGTCGTGTGACGCTGGATGGCGTTGATCTCAAGGACTTCAGTTTCGAAGCCCTCTCCCATATCCTCGGCGTGGTGACGCAGGACCCGTTCCTTCTCAACGCCAGCATCGAAGAGAACCTGCGCTTCGCCAAGCCCGAGGCGTCGCTGGCGGAGATCGAACAGGCGCTGGCCCTGGCGCAACTGTCCGAAAAGGTGGCTGGCCTGCCCAAGGGGCTGCAAACCGAAGTGGGTGAGCGCGGATACCAGTTCTCTGGCGGAGAACGGCAACGGCTGTCGCTGGCGCGCACAATCCTGCGCAATCCGCGCGTGCTTCTGCTGGACGAAGCCACCAGCGGGCTCGATCCACAGACCGAAAGCGCGCTGTCCGCAGCCTTGGCCGCCAATCACAATCGCACCGTGATCTCGATCGCCCATCGCCTGTCGACGGTGCGCCACGCCGACCAGATCGTTGTGCTCGAAGGCGGGCGGATCATCGAGATGGGCGACCACGACACGCTCATGGCCGCGAATGGTCGCTACCATCGGCTCGCGACGATCGGCTGACGAGCGGTCGACCAAGTTCGCAGTTTCGCGGCCGGATTGGCCCAACGAAAATCCGGCATCAATCCCTGGACCGTCGTCTCGGCCGTAGGGCGCGGGTCGGATCGATCTGCGCGATCAGCCTTTGCAGAAGCTGATTTCAGCATTGTCGACGATCGCGTCGGAAAGAGCGCCAGATCGACATCGATTCGAGCGCCAGAAGGCCGCGCGGCGCCGTCGCGGCTTTGGTCCCAATAGGGCCTTGCTGCATCCACAAATCCTACACCTGACCTCGACGGAGGTTGCACCGATCTGTCGGAAAGAAGCTTCCACTTCAATGGAGATGTGCCTTGAGTATCAATGTGCAAAAACTTCTGGAGCAGGAAGCGCGCTACTGCTCCTTCGGCGACACGGTTCACTATGTCGATCCGCCCAAGATATTCACCGGCTGCGACGGCAGCTATATGTTCGACAATGATGGCACAGCCTTTCTAGATCTCCAGATGTGGTATTCGGCCGTCAACTTCGGCTACAAGAACAAGCGTCTCGACGACACCCTCATCCGTCAGATTCATGAGCTTCCCCAGGTCGCCAGCCAGTATCTGCACCCGACCAAGATCGAACTGGCCAAGTTCATCGCCGAGGACGCGCAGAAGAAATGGGGCCTGCCGGGCCGGGTCCATTTCAATGTCGGCGGAGCCCAGGCTGTCGACGATTCACTGAAGGTCGTGCGGAACGCCAGCAACGGCAAGACGCTGATGTTCGCCTTCGAAGGCGGCTATCACGGCCGCACGCTTGGGGCGTCCAGCATCACCTCCAGCTATCGCTATCGCCGCCGCTTCGGCCACTTCAGCGACCGTGCCCAGTTCATTCCCTTCCCCTATCCGTTCCGTCGCCCCCGCGGCATGACGGCTGAGGAATACGCCGACGTCATCGTCCGCGACTTCGCCCGCAAGTTCGAGAACGAGTACCACGCCGTCTGGGATCCCAAGACGAACCAGTGCGAATATGCGGCCTTCTACGTCGAGCCGATCCAGGGCACGGGCGGTTATGTCGTGCCGCCGGCCAACTTCTTCACCGGGCTGAAGTCCGTGCTGGACCAGCACGGCATCCTGATGGTGGTCGATGAGATCCAGATGGGCTTCTGGCGCACGGGCAAGCTTTGGTCGGTCGAGAACTTCGGCGTGACCCCGGACATCCTGGTTTTCGGCAAGGCGCTGACGAACGGTCTGAACCCCCTGTCCGGCATCTGGGCGCGAGAGGAGCTGATCAATCCGACGACCTTCCCGCCGGGTTCGACCCACTCGACCTTCGCCGCCAACCCCTTGGGCACCGCCGTCGGTCTGGAAGTGTTGAAGATGACTCACGAGGTCGATTTCGGGCGTCAGGTGCGCGAGTCGGGCGCCTACTTCCTGGAGGGCCTGCGCGATCTGCAGTCGCGTCACAAGGAGATCGGCGACGTCGACGGCCTGGGTCTGGCGCTGCGGGCGGAAATCTGCACGGACGACGGCTTCACCCCGAACCGCGAACTGCTGGACAAGATGGTGGACATCGGTCTGGCCGGCGGTCTGGAGTATCAGGGCGAGAAGCGCGGCCTGGTTCTGGACGTTGGCGGCTACTACAAGAACGTCATCACCTTTGCGCCGTCGCTGATGATCTCGCGCTCCGAGATCGATGAGGCCATGGTGCTGCTGGAGCAACTGCTGAACCGCGCCAAGGCGACGTGAGGGACGCGCCGATGCGCTGGCGCAACATGCTGGAGCCGCAAACCCTTATCGACCGGTGGACAGCCTGTCCGCCGGAAGGGTTTTCGGTCGTCAGCGATGCGCCGGCGCCGGCGTTCGTGGCGCCGTTCGATCTATTGACGACGGCGGACGCCGAACTCGTCGCGCGGCTGTCGACCTTGCCGGGGTTCCGCATATGGCGGAGGTTCCTTCGCGTGCGCGCCACCTTCATCGGCACGACGGTGACAGAATATGCTCCGATGCCAGATACAATACCGGCGGTTGCGAAGAAGGCGGCGGCGACGGTGGCCGCATCCCTGAGCGAGCGTCAAGGGCGTCGGGAGCCCCTGACCATTGTGAAAGACCTGCCTCAGGATTCGCCCCTGTTGCCCCCGCACGACAACGTCTTCGCCGATGAACTGGCCCTTGCCTGCGAAGCGAGGGACTTCATCCCGTTGGCCGGGCAGGCGCTGGCCTATGTGGCGATCGATTTCAGCGATGTCGGTGACTATATCTCCCGCCTGAACCGCAAGGACGCCAAATACATCCGCAAGAAACTGCGGGCCCGCGCTGGCTTGACGGTGCAGGTGGTGCGCACCGGCGACGTCTGTTTTGACGACGCCACCGTGCGCCGATACTATGCGATGTACGAACAGGTTTACGCCCAGAGTGAGATTCATTTCGACAAGCTCACATACAGGTTCTTGTTCAAGATTCTGACCGATGCCGCCCAGAACGGCGTGGTTTTCGAATACCGCAAACAGGACGGCACCTTTATCGGCTGGAATCTGTGCTTCGAGCATCGGGGGATGCTGATCGATAAATACATCGGCTTCACCTATCCGCAGGCGCGTGAGGCGAACCTGTATTTCGTCAGCTGGTTCGTGAATCTGGAATACGCGATGGAGCGCGGCCTGACGCACTATGTCGCCGGGTGGACCGACCCCGAGGTCAAGGCCCTGCTGGGTGCCAGCTTCACCTTTACGCGGCACCTGGTCTTCATCCGCAATCCGCTGTTGAGAGCGCTGGGCCGCCGCGTGGCTGGGTCGTTTGAGAGCGACAGGGCGTGGAGTGAGAAGGTGGGGAACGAGAAGACGGGGAGTGAGAAGCCATGAGGCGGCGGCCTCTGGTTCTGGATCTGGACGGGTCGGTACTGACCCTGCCGGACGAGATCCGCCCGACTCTGCCGCAGGAATGGCGCGAGACGCTGCGGTTCGGCTGTGGGAGGAACACATTCTGGCGGGCGGGCGCCGCCCTGTTGTCGCTGGCTGCGCCGTATGGGGCGCATGGGCCGGTGCTGATGGGCAGCGGCGACTTCCACCATTTGAGCTGGCCGCTGATCCACCGCTGTCTGGAGTGGGCCGAGGCGCCGGTGCGGGTGGTGGTTCTGGATAATCACCCGGACAGCATGGGCTTTCCGTGGGGCGTTCACTGTGGGTCTTGGATCGGCCGCATGGCGATGGACCCGCGCGTGGCCGAGGTTCACGTCGTCGGCGTGACGTCAGAAGACCTGGGCGCCGCCCACGCGTGGGAGCATGATTTGCGCGCAGTGAGGGCTGGCAAGGCGACCTATTGGAGCGTCGGCGTCGATGTGGACTGGGCGCGCCGTCGCGGCTTTGGCGAGCGGTTCCTGTCTTTCAGCGATACGGGCGCGCTGACGGAGGCGCTGTGCGGGTATCTGAAGGGTGATCCGGTCCCGACCTATCTGAGCATCGACAAGGACGTCTTCGCCCCGGACGTGGTCCGCACCAACTGGGATCAGGGCCGGATGACGGCGGCGCAGGGGCTGGACATCGTGTCAGCGCTGAATGGCTGGCTGGTCGGCGCCGACATCACCGGTGAGGTGTCGCTGCACCGCTATCGCACATGGTGGAAACGCTGGCTGAGCCGGATGGACGGGCAGACGGTCGAGCCGTCGGCCGAGGTCGTGGCCCGGTGGCAGCAGGATAACCACCCTTTCAACCAGCAACTGATCGTGGCCCTGCAGGCGGCCTGGCGCAACGCATGATAATTTTCGGGGAGGCATACGGATGCTGGATGGACTGATGCTGAAGCTGGTGAAGCGCGTCTTTACCCCCCTGATCCAGCGCGGCGATCTGGAGATCGTCATGCCGGACGGCGCCATGCTGCGCCTGGGTGACGGCGGGACGCCAAGCGTGCGCGTGCGCTTCACCGACGGTGGGGCGATCCTGAACCTGTTGCGCGATCCCGACCTGAACATGGGCGAGATGTTCATGCAGCAGCGGCTGACGGTCGAGCGCGGCACGGTCTATGATTTTCTGGAGCTGGTGCTGCGCGACGATCGCGATGTGCCGGTCGGCGCCACGGTGCGTGCTCTGGACTCTGTGCGGTCGGCTCTGCGGCCTCTTCTACAGAGCAACAAGCGGAAGAAATCGCGCCGCAACGTGGCCCACCACTATGATTTGGATGACCGGCTCTATCGGCTGTTTCTGGACGAGGACCGCCAGTATTCGTGCGCCTATTTCGAGACGGGTGACGAAACCCTGGAAGAGGCCCAACTGGCCAAGAAGCGCCATATCGCCGCCAAGCTGCTGATCGAACCGGGTCAACGCGTTCTGGACATCGGCTGCGGCTGGGGCGGGATGGCGCTCTATCTGGCCGAGGTGGCGGACGCTGGTCAGGCGGTCGGCGTGACCCTGTCGACGGAACAACAGGCGGCGGCGACGGCCCGCGCGGAAATATCGCCTCGTCGCGGGGATGTGGAGTTCCGCTTGCAGGACTATCGCGACGTGCCGGGGCCGTTCGACCGCATCGTCTCGGTGGGGATGTTCGAGCACGTCGGCATCGTCAACTTCGACGCCTTCTTCAAACAATGCCGCGACCTGCTGACCGAAGACGGCGTCATGCTGCTGCACTTTATCGGCAACAGCGATGTGCCGGACTTCAACAACCCGTGGCTAGAGCGGTACATCTTCCCCGGCGGCAGCCTGCCCTCTCTGTCCGAGTTCACGCCGGCGATCGAACGGTCGGGCCTGATCGTCACCGACATCGAGGTCGTTCGCCTGCACTACGCGCAGACGCTGCGGATATGGCGCGAGCGGTTCATGGCGCGGCGCGACGAGGCCAAGGCGCTGTACGACGAGTGCTTCTGCCTGATGTGGGAATTCTACCTGGCCATGTCGGAGACGGCCTTCCGCTATCAGGAGATCGCCGTGTTTCAGGTCCAGCTGGCGCGCCGGCAGGAGGCGGTTCCTCTGACGCGCAACTATATCATCGAGCGCGAGGCCGAACTGAAACGCAAGGAGCAGGCGCGGCTTTAACGTCGCCCCTCGATCGCGCGGCGGATGATATCGCAGGCCCGCGCGAAGTCCGCATCGCCCAGCCACGGACTGTTGCTAATGGCCAGCAGTCGACCGGCCCAGTTGCGGGCGTTGGGCAGGGCGTCGGGCGCGTAACGAGGGATGATCGAGGCATAGCGCCGATAGTCGGGCAGGGCGCGCAGAAAGGGCGTGCTGAGGCCCAGCCCCTTTTCCCAGCCATGGGCCAAGACGGCGTCGCGGGTCGCCTGATCGGGCAGGCGCAGCATCAGGATCGGCCAGACGCCGCTCGCGCCCGGCGTGCTGTCCTCGACGACTTCGACGGCCCCGATCTGTTTCAGCGCCTCCACCCGCGTTCGGGCCTGCCTCTCGTTGGCGGCCAGAAAGGCGGACAGACGTTTCAGGGCTTCGGCGCCGACCTGTTTGCGCCAGCGGCCGGGGCGGTGAAGGGGGATGCGTTCGGGAAAATCGTCGCCGGCGGCTGCGCTCCAGTCACCGTGCGCAAGAGCCCGACGCAGGGGCGCGCCATAGCTCCATCGCATGGCGCCGGGCCGATAGAGCAGGGTGTAGCCGATCAGTTCGGCGATGCGCCGGACTTCCATCGCCGGACTGTCGGGGATCAGGCGACGACCTGTTTCCATCAAGGCCTGACGCAGGCCTTCGTCGCGGGCGGTCAAGGCGCCCCCCTCATAGATGCTGAGGCCCTTGCCGACCGCCAAGCTGTAGAAGCCGATGTCGCCCTGAAGCCCGATCGGCGCTCCATCGAGGCGTGCGCCCAACGCCTGAGCCGCGTCCTCGATCACCCAGGCGCCGACGCGGCGTGCGGCCTGTTTCGCCGGGCGGATGTCGCTGACCCGCCCGCCCAGATGAGTGGGAACGACGCAGAGCGTCCGGCGACCGCACAGGGCGTCCAGCGCCGCGGGCGCCATGTCCAGACTGTCGGGGCTGAGGTCGACCAACCTCGACTGCAGATCACAGGCCGCCACGGCCTGGGCGATCAGCGGACAGGTATAGGCGGGGATCAGCACCTCGTTCCGTTCAGGGGCGAAGGCGGCCAGAGTCCGCAAGGCGATGATGAAGGCGGCCGTGCCCGAGCATTCGATCTGGATCGGCGGCGTCCCCAGAAAGGCCGCTAGATCGGTCTCTAAACAGGACGCGCGGCCGGGAAGCAGGTTGCGGATTTGCAGCGGCAGGCTTGCGGTCGGCGGGGCAAATGACGATGGCCTAGCCACGAGGCTCAGGCTCTAGCGCGCCGTCCTCATGGCTGAGACGGCCTTCGCCCAGGGCCAGACAGCCGATGCCCGCGAGGATCAGCAGCGTCCCCACAAGCTGGGGCCAGCCGATGACTTCGTGGAACAGCACCGCCGACAGCGCCAGTACCGACACGATCTCGAGGTGGGAGGCGGCGAAAGCCGGGCCGACCGGCGCACGCTGCAACAGCGTCATCCAGGTGCAGAAGGCGCCGACATAGCCCGCCATGGCGCCGTAGATCCACGGCTGGCTGAACACTCGCGCCAGCCATGACGGCGAGAATTCGACGGGCAATGCGCTGTTGCCCGCCTGTTTGAAACAGATCTGGGCCAGGGTGTCGAACGCCATTAACGCCAGGAAGCCGATGATATAGAAGATTTTCTGGGAGGGTTTCATCCTTTCAGCCCCACGATGGCGACGCCTAGAGAAATCAGCGTCACGCCAATGATCCGCAACGGGGTCAGCGTCTCATGGAACAGCACCCGCCCCAGCAACAGGATAGCGACGATGTTGATCGACCCCAGCAGCACCCCGTCGGACAGGGGCACCAGCGACAGGAAGGCCAGCCAGACCAGGAATTCGGCCACATAGCTGCCGACGCCGATCCAGATCCACGGCCTTCTGGCCATGTAGAGCCAGCGCGCCAGCCCGTCACCCGCACGTGGGTCAGAGGCGGCGGCCTTGAACGCCAGCTGCCCTGTGCAGTCGACAATGATGTTGGCGGTCCACAGGCCGACGACCAACAGGTTCACGCGGCGGCCTCCGTCGTCGTCTCATTCCGGCCGGCGATCCGGCAGGCGAAATCTCTGACGCAGGCGATGACCCGGCGGCGCTCCCGATCGATGGTGACCATGTGAAAGCTGTCGTCCAGCACGACCAGTTCGACCGGCGCCTTGCGGACGCGATTCTTGATGTCCCGGGCGTTGGACAAGGCGGCGACATCGTCATGGCGGGCGTGGATCGCCAGACAGGGAACCTCGATCAGCGGCAGGCGACGGCGGACGTGGCGCGCCAGGGCCTGAAGCTCGCCGATTGACCACCACGGATTGCCCGGCAGACCCGCCTGCGAGCTGTCGCCTGACTGCATCTGGGCGACGATGCGGGCGCGGATCGCCTCGTCCTTGATGCCGTAGGGCGGCATTTCAAAGAAGACCCGTGTGGCCCCGATCCCCAGCGCCCGGCACAGTGGCAGCAGGAAAGAGAAGCGGGTGTAGAATGGCATGCTCCAGCCGTCGTGGCGGAAGGTGGTGGAAAGGGCGACGACGCCCGCCAGCTTGGGCGTCTTTTCCTCGGCCAGCCCCAGCGCCAACAGGGCGCCCATCGACAGACCGACGGCTATGATCCGGTCGGTGCGGGCGGCCAGATTACGCGCGCCCTCGCGGGTGCTGCTCATCCAGTCGCGCCAGTCGGTCGCGAGCAGATCGTCCACGTCGCCGCAGTGGCCGGCCAGTTGCGGGACGTAGACAGTGAAGCCTTCTTTCTGCAGGCCGCGCGCGATCAGGCGCATCTCATTGGGCGTACCGGTGAGGCCGTGGATCAGCAGGACGCCGACGCGCCCGTTTTCGCCCTGACCCGCTAGCAGATAGGCCTGGTCCTTGATCCGCGAGGCGATTGGCGAAGTCATACGGCATCCTGAAACGGACGACGGCTCAGGATTTCCGGCAGCAGCGCCAGGGCGTCGGTGAAGTCGTCGATGGGGGCGTAGGGAATGGCGTTGGCGCGGCAGTGGTCGATCAGGCGGCTCTTCGCCAGAACGAAGTCCGCCTTGCCGGAGACACAGAAGTCAGAGGTGCTGTCGCCGATATAGAGGATGCGGCCCGCCGTCCGCCTCGCGTCGGCCAGACGGGCGCATTTGCAATTGGCGCTGTCCTTGATGCAGGCTCCGGAACTCCACGGCGTGTTCAGCCGCCAGCGGTCGGACGTGACCTGTTCCAGCTGATTGGCCATGATGGGCAGGGTCTGCATCCCCAATGGCGTCAGGATGCGCTGGATGGCCAGATCAAGCCCGTCGCTGACGATGCTGACTGGCGCGCCGAAACCGTGCGCCGCTCGGACGAAGGCGGGGAAGGCCTGGTCGACCTGAATGGCGGACAGGGCGGCGTCGAACTCGGATTCCGTCATGTCCAGCAGGGCGATCTGGCCGGTCATGCACGCCCTGGAGCCGATCTGGCCCTGCTCCCACGCACTTTCGAGATCGGTCCAGCCGGGGCTGCCGAAGGCCTGCAACAGGCTGTCGGTCACATCCCGATTGCTGATGGTGCCGTCAAAATCACAGTGGATGGCCCACTCGGTGCGTGACGGGGCGACGGCATAGGGGCGATCAGTCATCGAAGCGGACTCGAACGGTTTGGCCGACGCGCACATCGGGGCGGGCGTCGAACTCCAGCAGGCCCTCGACTACGCGGCTGGGGCCGCGCTCGACGTCGTCATCCTGACGGGCGTGGGTGTAGACGGGGCTGAGATAGGTCAACCGCGCGGCGGGCAGGGGCTTGGCGTCAGACGTCGCCGGGTCGATGGTCACCGTCGCCTTCATGCCGGGGCGCACCCGGCCGATGAAACTCTCGTTGATCTCGGCGCGGACGATCAGGGGGCGATCGGGCAGCAGGGTCAGGACGGCGTTTCCGGCCGACAGCCGCTGTCCGGTCCAGGCGGCCATGCGTAGGGCGACGCCGTCAGCGGGCGCGATCAGCCGGGTTTTCCGCAGGCGGTTGCGGGCCTGGACCAGACGTTGATCGGCCACGGCGATCTCGGCGGCGGCGGCGTCAACCTCGGCCTGGGCGTCGGACAGCGACTGCCGCACCTCGGCCAGGGCCTGGGCCGAGGCGGCGCCCGCCTGGGCGGCCTGTTCATAGCGGCCGACGGTTTCGGTCAGGGCGCGGGTCTTGCGCTGGGCCGACAGATGGCGCTGGCGCGACTGGTTGGCTTGAGCCTTGATCAGGTGCGCTTCGTCCGCCAGAGAAGCGTCGTCGAAACGGGCCAGCACATCGCCCTTGCGCACCTTTTGACCTTCGGCGACGTCCAGCGCGAGCAGTTCGCCGTCGATCGGCGCGGTCACTGCGATCAGACCGCCCTGCGCCTCGATCCGCCCGCGCGCGATAGCGTGCAGGGGAGGGGGCTCGGCAGGCGGCTCCGTCTGCTGGCAGGAGGATAGCGTGGGAAGGATCAGAAGCGCCACGCCGGCGAAGGCGGAAAGGCGGGATATTGGCGGCATGGTTCTGGCTCCTATCACCCGACTTCCGAAGGGCTTAGGTGGGCGGCGGAGAGGGCGGGGCGTTCGTCGCTCTGGATGACGCCGTCCTCCATCTTCACCAGGCGGTCGGCGAAACGGATCAGTCGCGGGTCGTGGCTGACGCACACCACGGTCGAGCCGTGGCGATGAGCGATCTGGCGCAGCATCTCGCTGACGCGCTGGCCGTTCTCTGCGTCGAGAGCGCTGGTGGGTTCGTCGGCGAATAGCAGGGAAGGTGATTTGGCGATCGCGCGGGCGATGGCGACTCTCTGCTTTTCGCCGCCGGATAGCTGGGCCGGGCGCATATGCAGGCGGTGATTCAGGCCGACTTCCTCCAGCGCCTTCAGGGCCAGCGTCTCGCTCTGGCGGCGGTCCATGCCCAGATAGCCTAGCGGCAGTTGCACCTGCTCCACGGCCGTCAGGGCGGGGAACAGGTTGAAGCCCTGAAAGACGAAGCCGGTGTGTTGCAGGCGGAAGGCCTCCAGCCGTCCCCGGTTGAGACCATCCAGCCGCTGGTCCAGGGCAGTGACGGCGCCTTCGTCGGGCTTCTGCAGGCCGGATAGCAGGGACAGAAGCGTGCTCTTCCCGCAACCCGACGGGCCGGAGATCAGGGTCATCTCGCCGGGGTAGAGGTTGAGATCCAGATGCGTCAGCACGGGCGTCGGCACCGTGCCCGTGACGAAGGTCTTCACCAATCCCTCGGCGACGACGGCCGGGGCGTTCGTAACGATGGGCGAATTGGCCATGGCGTTATCTCAGCAACATGGCGGGGTCGGTTCCCAGCATTGTGCGCACTGCCGCCAGACTGGCCAGCATGGCCATGGCGAAGATCAGCAGTCCGCATCCGGTCGCGACCGGCAGGTTCATGGCGACCGGCACGTCATGGCTCGCGGCCAGCGCCAGCAGGGGCGCGCTGAGCAGGGCGGCCAGCATCAGGCCGACGCCGCCGATCCAGGCGCTCTGTTCCAGAACCACGCGGGTCAGGGGCCAGCGGCCGACGCCAAGGGCGCTGAGGGCGGCGTATTCGCGTCGTGAGGCGGCGATGGTCCCGGCCAGCGACTGGCTGGTCACCACGGCGCCGACCAGGCTGACTATAATGGCCATGAACAGGACGGCGATCCCGGCCCCGGTGTCCAGCAGCCAGTAGTTCTGAGACCGGGCGGCGAACTCACGCCCGGTCCAGGCCTCATAGGAAGAGAAGGCGGCGCGGTCCTGCATCAACCGCTGACGCGCTGCGGCGGCCGCGGCGCCGTCTTTCAGTCGGGCCAGATAATAGGTGTCGGCCTGCGTCTCTGCGGCGCCGATCTCACGCGCGGTCTCCAGCGACGATAGAACATTGACCCCGCCCAGGCCGCGCATCCCCTTGATGACGCCGACGACGCGCACCGGCTGTTTGTTGATCCAGGCGCCGCCGCCATCGGCGACGTGAAGTGTGGAAAGGTCGGCGGCGTCGACTATGACCGCGCCTGGTTCGCGCAATCTTCGTCGCTGGGCCTCGGACAGCCGCTCCGAAAAAGCCATCGCGCCGTCATCCACGGAAATGCCCGACAGATAGATGGAGATGGCCCCGCCTCCGCCCGAGGCCGAGCGCCAGTTGGCGTCGACCCAGCGATAGGGCTCGACCGCCGTGACGGCGTCGTCGGCCAGTAGCCGCATTTCTATGTCCGGGCCCAGCGGGCGGCCGTAGTTGACGCTCTGCGAGCCGGGATAGCCGATCCACAGATCGGCTGAAGACGCTTTGATATAGATGGCGGCGCTGCTGAAGATGCCCAGCACCAGCGCCGCCTGCACGATCAGCAACAGACCGGCGAAAGCGACGGCCAGCACCACGGGCACGAAGCGCCCCCACTCATGGATCAGGGTCTTGCGGGCCAGGGAGATCATGGCGCTTTCCCGGCAGTCGGGGGCGGGCCGCCTGCAGCCTTGTAGACCGCCAACAGGGCCAGAATGCTGTCCATTTGGGCGTCGACCAGGGCCGAGCGGGCCTCCAGCAGGTCGGCCTCGGGCTGGATCAGGTCGATTTCGCTGGCCAGACCCAGGTTCTTGCGGATGGTCCAGGCGTCCAGCGTCTGTTGAAGGGCGTCGACAGTTTCACGACGGATCGCGACGATGGCCTGCTGTTGCTCAAGGGCGCCCAGAGCGGTGTGGGCCTCGCTGGCGGCGTCCATGACGGCCTGGCGGTAAAGGGCCAGGGCGCCGGACAGGGCGTGGTCTTCGCTGTTCACCAGGGCGCGGCGGCGGCCCCAGTCCCACAGCGGAATATCGATCGACACCCCGATGGTTGGCGCCACACCGCCAGGCGAGGGGGCGGACGACAGGCTGTACGTGTAGCCGACGCCCCCCCCCAGGGTCAGGCGGGGGTAAAGCGCAGATCTGGCGATTCTGACCCGGGCGGCGGCCGCCAGGACGTCGGCCTCGGCGATCATCAGATCGGGACGCCGTCGCAGGTCATCGGCGCGCAGTTCGGATGGAAAGCGCACCGCCGCAAAGTGGTCGCCGGCGTGGGCGTCCTGCGGCGCGGCGGCCGATTGGCTCAACAGGGCCGCAAGGGTCCATGAGCCGCGTTCGATCTGATGTTTCAGGCGGGCCTGTTCGATCCGATGACGGTGCTCTTCCTGCGAGGCTGCGCGCAGTTCGCGGGCTTCGGCCAGCCCCGCGTCGTACCGCGCCCGCAGCAGTTGCAGGGCGCGTAGGGACAGTTCATGCGACTGCCGGGACAGGACCAGCCCGGCCAGCGCCTGATGACGTTCGTAATAGGCCTGAATGAGCGAGGTCGCGATCATCAGGCGGGCCGCACGCAGTTGCGCAGCGTTTACGGCCGTGCGGGCCTGGGCTTCCTGATTTCGACCAGCGCCGGCGCCGAAGAAGTCCATCTCCCACCGCGTTCCGACGCCCAACTGGTAATAACCATCGCCTGAAGGCACATCCTGCAACGGGACTCCGAACAGTTGCCCGTCGGGGCGGTCGACCGTGCGCGCGCCTTGCTGCATGAGCATGGCCTGTTGCAGCCGATGCCGGGCGCTCTCGATCGTCAGATTGTGCTCAAGCGCCTCGGTTAGCATTGCCGTCAGATCGGGCTCGTCGAAAACCTCGTTCCAGTTTTCGACATGGGTCCCTTCGAGACGGCCCTCAAGAGCGGCGGCTGTTACAACGGGTGCTGCAAGCGGGGCATGTTCTGGATGTGCAAGAGCGCCGCCTGCGGCGACAAGGACAATCGCGCTCGGCACGCCCAGCAATATTCTTTGGACGGGGTGCTGCAATGCCGATCCTGCAAAACCATGAAATAACTAACGTGCCAGACGCATACCCACGGAGTGTTGCGACTCCGCGGATGAAATGTGGACGTAGCGTCGCTTGCGGGCTCGAGGTCCATCGATCTGATGTGTAAATTTTAGTTCCGAATCGTGAAAATCTGAGCATGACTTATAAATATTGACTCTCTTATGAGATTATTTGTGAGTATGATATGTCTTTTGTGGATTTATCTAAGAAGTGTTGTTGATATGTCGTTGGGTTTTAGCAATAATATTGTATATATAGACGATAACAAAGTTGCCAGTTATTCCACAACAGATATTTAATTACTTAAAGTAATTGATGGGTGTGAGGTCGTGAGCGGCTCGTTTATTTAAGATGATTGAGGGGTTGTTCGGTGATCAAACTGAACGTCGAGATGTCATGACTGACGTGACCTATCTCAAGGCGATCAATGCAGCCTCAAATATTCGGTCAAGAGGGGCGTCGGGCGACTGATCAGACCGAGCCCGAGGACGAGGAGTATCAGCGGAATGGATTGCTTGCCGCCAAACCCGGCCTTAATCGACGAGACGAATGAGATGATGCCCGCGATCAGAATCGCCTGAAGTTCAATGTGAGGTCCAGTACCGCGAGGACTCAGAACAGTTATGCCGACGATCATCAGCATTACCTAGAAAAATGTTATCCGTTGTGGATCAGCACGCCATATTCTAGAGATGATCAGGTTTGACGGCGGGGAACAGCAACTCGAACGTAGAGCCCCGTTCAGCGTTTGGACGGCATCGGAGTTCGCCCCCATGGGCTTCGGCCACCGCCCTGACCACGGATAGACCAAGGCCTGAACCGTCCCCTTCGGCGCCTCCCCGTGCGAAAGGTTCGAACAGATTCTGAGCCGAGGAGGGCGAAAGCCCAGGGCCGACGTCGGACACGGTGATTGACGCCAAGCCGTCACGCTGCTCGACTGAAATACGCAGCAGGCCGGGAGTCGCATGCTTTCGGGCATTGTCGATCAGGGCGAGCACGGCCTGCCGAACCCTGAAAGGATCGCATTCCACCGGTAGCCAGTCGAGCGTCCAGATCGTGCGAAAGCCGGCCTCGGTCAGGGCGGGGTCCACGGCGCCGCGCAGGTCGCCCACCACCTCCGCCATGTCCACGACCTCGAAGCGCAGGTGAAGATGTCCGCTATTCGCCAGGCTGACGACCCTCAGGTCCTCGATCAGCCGCGCAAGCCCCTTGGTCTCCTTGATGAGGCTGGCCAGAAGAGCGTCGTCCAACTCGAACAGTCCGTCCGCCACACCCTGTAGCCGACCGAGCAGGATCGTGACCGGCGTGCGAAGCTCGTGCGCGATGGAGGCGTTCCAGGTCGTCAGGTCCTCGGCGACGTTCTCCAGCCGCGCCGCCATGGCGTTGAAATTCTCGACCATCTCCGTGGCTTCGCCCAGAGATCGGTCTTCTGCGGAGGCGCGGGCCCCAAGGTCCCCGTTCTTGATTTGCCGCGCTGCGAGCGCCAGCGACGACAAGGGGCGTGCGATGCGCTTGGACAACTGCAGAGCCGCAGCGACGGATAGACCAATCGAAAGCAGGATGAAGCCGCACGTGACCATTATGTCGAGCGGACCGAGAGCCCAGACAGAAGAGTCGAAATACTCAGGGTTCTTGGTGAACAGCCACCCGTAGATGAAATAGCTGCCGACGGTCGAGATGCACAGTCCCAGCGTCGTCACCAGAGACATGTATATGGCGATGTTCCGGCCCAGGCCTGACGGCGCCTTCATTTCGGCAACTCCAGCCGGTAACCGACACCACGCACACCCGTCAGAAGCTTTGCAGCGCCAGCCTCTTCGAGCTTCTTGCGAAGCTTGCTGAGATGGCTGTCCACGGTTCGCTCCAGAACATCCTCACCGGGAAGGCAGGCGTCGACCAACTCGCCTCTGGTGAAAACGCGCATGGGGTGTCGGGCCATGAAGGCCAGGACACGGAACTCGGTGAGGGTCAGATTCAGCCGTCGATCTGCATCAGGCTCCCCTATCGTCGCCAGGTGGCTCTCGAGATCGATTTGCAGCGGACCGACACGTAGCACTCTGTTGTCTCCGCCGCCCTGGCGGCGTCGCAGGATGACGTGGGCGCGGGCCGCGACCTCGGCCGCGTTGAAGGGCTTCACGACATAGTCGTCTGCGCCGACGCGCAGCGCCTGGAGCTTGTCGATATCCTGGTCCAGGGCCGTGATCATCATCACAGGCGTATCGTCACGCCGGCGAATCTCGCTGAGCACCTCCCACCCCGTGCGCTTGGGCATGCGGACGTCGAGAAGCACCAAGTCTGGCTTCAAGGCCTTGTGAAGGTCCAGAGCGACCTGGCCGTCGGCCGCGCGGACAGTACGGAAGCCCTCTCGCGTGAGATAGGCGTCGAGCACGGCAGCGATGTCGGGCTCGTCTTCAGCGATCAATATCAAGGCGCTCATGCTGTCTCCCTGAGAGGTAGATGGCGCGATGATGACGAGCGCGTCCAGCCCTGGCGTGTGGGCTCCATACGCCTTCCATCAATCTGCAACGAAAATCCCATGCTGCAGTGCAAGTAGCGGCGTCTCAGCCATTCGGCGGATTCTCGGAGATGACGACATGATGCGCCCATCGCGCCAAAAGTTCCTCATCGGCGCAGCGGCCATTGTCATCCTCTCTGGGTGCGGAGCACAGCCGCAACAGAGCGCGCCGTCGCCTTCGGCTGTCGCCGTGACGACAGTCACCGAGGGCCCGGTGCAGTTCTCAGACAGCCTGCAGGGGCGGGTCGTCGCCTTCCGCACCGCTGAGATACGCGCGCAGGTCGGCGGCATCGTTCAGCGCAAGCTCTTCATGGAAGGGGCGAACGTCCGGGCCGGGCAGCCGCTTTTTCAGATCAATGCGGCGCCGTTCCGGGCAGAAGCCGACAGCGCGTCAGCAGCCCTTCAACGGGCTATTGCCGTCCGAGACCGCGCTCGTCTTCAGGTCGATCGTCTGGCGCCTCTGTTGGATGCGGACGCCGTGAGCCGTCAGACCTATGATAACGCCGCCGCCGAACTGGCTCAGGCGGAGGCCGACGTCGCAGCGGCTCGCGCCAGCCTGGCGCGCCGCCGCCTGGATGTCGGGTTCGCCACGGTGACGGCGCCGATCGCCGGCCGCATCGGCGCCTCGGCCATTACCGAGGGCGCTCTGGTCGGAACGGCCGACGCGAAGGCGCTCGCCACCATTCATCAGATCAATCAGGTCTACGTGGACGTGCGCCAGCCGGCGTCGCGTCTGGAGACGCTGCGCGGGGCGGGCCAGGGGTCCAGTCGGGTCGAAATACTGGACAGCGACAGCAAGCCGACCGGACTGACGGGCCGGTTGATGTTCTCTGACCTCAGCGTCGATCCAGCGACCGGCGACGTGACGGTTCGCATTCTTGTCGACAATCCGTCGCAGCGCCTGTTGCCTGGCATGTTCGTGCGCGCCCGAGTGCCGCGCGGCGCGGAGCAGGTGCTGCCGAAGGTCCCGCAACAGGCGGTGATGCGCAACGGCCCCCAGGCGACTGTCCTGGTTGTGGCGGCGGACGGCAAGGCGGTGTCGCGCCCTGTTGAGCTGGGAGATGTGTTCGACGGGAAGTACGTCGTGCTTTCCGGCCTGAAGGCCGGCGAGCGCGTAGTGGTCGAAGGTCAGGACCGTATTCAACCCGGCCAGCCGATGTCCGCGAGACCCTGGACCGCGCCGACCGCTGCAGCCCCTGCGACCTGATCCGGGAAAGACGCGATGCCTCAGTTCTTTATCGAGCGTCCCATCTTCGCGTGGGTCCTCGCCATCTTCATCATCCTGAGCGGCCTTCTGGCGCTGCCTAATCTTCCGATCGCGCGCTTCCCCGATGTGGCGCCGCCCAGCATCAGCATCTACGCCTCCTATCCGGGGGCGACCCCGCAGACTATGACCGACAGCGTCATCGCGCCGATCGAGCGCGAGATGTCGAGCGTCAAGAACCTCCTCTACTTCGAGAGCTCCGGCGACACGTCAGGGACGGCCACCATCACGGCGACCTTCCGTCCCGGCACGAACCCGGAACTGGCGCAGGTCGACGTCCAGAACCGCCTGAAAAGCGTCGAACCTCGCCTGCCGCAAGCGGTGCGCCAGAGCGGCCTCACGGTCGAGGCCGCCGATTCCGGCTTCCTGATGATGGTCGCCCTGATCTCCGACGGCGACGCCTTCGATGCGGAGCAACTGGGCGACTACATGAGCCGAAACGTGGTCGAGGAGCTCAAACGGGTGCCGGGGGTCGGCCGCGTTCAGAACTTCGGTTCCGAATATGCGATGCGCGTGTGGATCGACCCTCAGAAGCTGGCCGCCTATAGTGTCGGCATCAGCGATGTGACCAACGCCATCGCCGCGCAGAACCTGCCCATCGCGCCAGGACGGACCGGCGCCGATCCGACGACGGAAGGGCAGGCGGTCACCATTCCCCTGACCGCTTCCGGCCAGTTGACGACGCCCGAAGAGTTCCGCGCGATCACGCTTCGCGCCGGAACCGACGGTTCGCGGCTGACGCTGGGCGACGTCGCGCGTGTCGAGCTGGGTCCGCAGACCTACGCCTTCTCGACTTATCAGGACGGCAAGCCGGCCAGCGGCATCGCCATTCAGATGTCACCCGGCGCCAATGCGGTCAAAACGGCCGAAGGCGTTCGCGCCCGGATGGCCGAGCTGGCCCAAGCCATGCCTACGGGCATGAGTTACGTCGTGCCCTATGACACCGCCCCCTTCGTGAAGGTGTCGATCGAGAAGGTCGTTCATACCCTGATCGAGGCGATGGCGCTGGTCTTCCTGGTGATGTTCCTCTTCCTTCAGAACGTCCGATACACGCTGATCCCCGCCATCGTCGCGCCGATCGCTCTGCTCGGCACGCTGGCCGTCATGCTGGCGACGGGCTTTTCCATCAATGTGCTGACCATGTTCGGCATGGTTCTGGCCATCGGCATCATCGTCGACGACGCCATTGTCGTGGTCGAGAACGTCGAGCGGATCATGGCGACCGAAGGGCTTTCGCCCAAGGAAGCCACCAAGAAGGCGATGAAGGAGATCACCAGTCCGGTGATCGGCATCACCCTGGTGCTCTGCGCGGTCTTCCTGCCGATGGCCATGGCGTCGGGATCGGTGGGGGCCATCTATCGCCAGTTCACCGTGTCGATGGCCGTGTCGATCCTGTTCTCGGCCTTCCTGGCCCTTTCGCTGACGCCGGCCCTTTGCGCCACGATTCTTAAGCCGATCGCGCCCGGCCATCATGACAAGAAGGGGGTCTTCGGCTGGTTCAATCGCCAGTTCGACAGGTTCACCCGGGGCTATTCTGCGTCGGTCGCCCGCCTCCTGAAGCGCACGGGGCGCGCCATGGCGGTGTTTCTGGTGCTTGTGGGCGTGATGGCCTTCGGCTTCACGAAAATCCCCTCAGCCTTCCTGCCCGACGAGGATCAGGGCAGCATCATCACCTCGATCACCTTGCCGGCCGATGCGACGGGCGCCCGCACGCGCGATGTTATCAAGCAGTTCGAGGCGCATCTGCGAGAGCGTCCGGGCGTCAGCGACAGCTTCTCAATCCTGGGCTTCGGCTTCGGCGGGTCTGGGTCCAACGCAGCCATGGTGTTCACGAACCTGGTCGACTGGAAGGAGCGCGACGGCGCGACTGCTCAGGGCGAGGTCGCTGCAGCGACCGAAGCGATGAGCAACGTCACCGATGGTCAGGTGATGACGGTCAATCCCCCGGCCATCGATTCTCTGGGCAACTCGTCAGGGTTCGCCATGCGGCTTCAGGCCCGCGCGGGTCAGAGCGTCGAACAGTTGCTGGACGCGCAGAACCAGCTTCTGGCGCTCGCCGCTGCAAACCCGCGACTGACCGGGGTTTATCCCGAAGGTCTGCCGCCCGGCGCCAGCGTGGACCTCAAGATCGACCGCGCCAAGGCCGAAGCCCTTGGCGTGTCGTTCGAGGCCGTCAGCAGCACCATTACCGCTGCGCTCGGCTCGTCCTATGTCAACGACTTCCCCAACAATGGACGTCTGCAGCAGGTCATCGTTCAGGCCGATGCGCCTGCGCGGATGCAGGTCTCAGATATTCTGGGTCTTTATGTGCGCAACGCCGCCGGCGGCATGGTGTCGCTGTCGGAAGTGGTGACGCCGGCGTGGACCACCACGCCGCTGCAGGTGGTGCGCTACAACGGCTATCCCGCTGTGCGTATCAGCGGTGATGCGGCGACGGGGGTTTCCAGCGGTCAGGCGATGATCGAGATGGAGAAGTTGGTCGAACAATTGCCGCCTGGCTACGCCGTGGCCTGGACCGGACAATCTCTGCAGGAAAAGGAAAGCGGCAGCCAGGCGCCCATGCTGCTGGCGCTTTCGATGCTGGTCGTCTTCCTCGTGTTGGCCGCCCTCTACGAAAGCTGGTCCATCCCGCTGTCGGTCATGATGGTGGTGCCGCTGGGCCTGATCGGGGCGGTGCTCGCCGTCCTGCTGCGCGATCTGCCCAACGACGTCTTCTTCAAGGTCGGCCTGATCACCCTGATCGGTCTGTCCGCCAAGAACGCCATCCTGATTGTGGAGTTCGCTCGTGCGCTTCAGGCTCAAGGGCAAGCCCTGATCCCGGCCACCATTGAGGCCGCGCGTCTGCGGCTGCGCCCGATCATCATGACCTCGCTGGCCTTCACGCTGGGCGTCGTGCCATTGATGATCGCCAGCGGGGCCAGCGCCGCCACCCAGCACGCCATCGGCACCGGCGTGTTCGGCGGAATGATCACAGCCACGGTTCTGGCGATCTTCTTTGTGCCCGTCTTCTTCGTCTTCACCCTGACGGCGATGAGCCAGATCAGCCAGCGCATGGGGCGGCTCAGGCCGCCGTCACTCAAGAAAGCCAGGGAGGGCTGAGGGGATATGAAAACGCCTGCAATGCTCGCCGTGCTTGCGGCGGCCCTCTCCGCCGCCGCCTGCCAGACGGCTCCAAAAACGCCGACGACCGACGTGATTGCGGCCAGCTATCCACTGACTTCGCCCATCGATTCCAGCAATACGGCCGGGACGGCCTGGGAAGACGTTCTGCGCGACGCCCGCCTGCAGCGTCTCGTCTCACTGGCTCTAACCGACAGCCGCGACCTGCGGCTCGCCATGCTGGACGCAGAGGAAGCGCGCGCTCAACTGCGTGTCCGTCGCGCCGATCAGTTCCCGCAGGTTGACGCGAACGCCGGGATGACCCGGGGACGTTCGGGCGGGAACACATCCCGGGACGTTAATGCGGGATCGCAATCCCAGTATTCTGCGGGGCTGGCGCTGACCGCTTTCGAGCTTGATCTGTTCGGTCGGTTGCGCGCCCAGTCGCGCAGCGCCTTCGAGGCCTGGCTGGCTGCGGAAGAAGGGCGAGATGCGGCCCGCATTGTCGTGATCTCGACTGTAGCCGAAGCCTATCTGGCCGAACGCGCGGCCGACGAACGGCTGCGTCTCGTCGAGGCCACGCTTGAGGACTGGTCGGCGTCTTTGAGACTTGCGAAGCAACTGCGTGCAGCGGGTCAGAGCAGCGGTCTCGAGGTGGCCCAGGCCGAAGGTCAGGTCCGGAGCGCTGAAGCCGACCGGGAGGGGGCGATTAGGGCGCGGCAGGTCGCTGTGAACGCTCTCGTTCTCGCCGTCGGGACGCCTATGCCGGCCGATCTGCCTGCGCCGATGAGGCTGGCGGATCGCCCCGTGCAGACCGAACTGCCTGCTGGGGTTCCGGCTGACCTGCTCGAAAGGCGTCCCGACGTTCGCAAGGCAGAGTACCAGTTGGCGGCGGCCAACGCCGACGTGGCGGCGGCGCGCGCCGCCTTCTTCCCTCGCATCTCGCTCACCGGCGCGCTGGGCTTCGCGAGCGGCGATCTGACCAGTCTGTTCAACGGCGACAGCGACACCTGGTCCTTCGTGCCTCAGATCACCGTTCCGATTTTCCAGGTGGGTCGGCTCAAGGGCGGACTGGATGTGGCGGAGGTTCGTAGCGACAGGGCCGTGGTGGTCTATGAAAGGACGCTTCAGACGGCTTTCCGCGAAGTCGCCGATGGGCTGGCGGCGCGGGCTACTTTTGAAAGCCAGATCGACGCCCAGAGCGGCGCCGTCGTCGCCGCCGAGCGACGGGTGGATCTGTCGGAGCTGCGTTTCCGCGCCGGTGTCGAAAGCCGTCTGGAGCTGCTGGACGCGCAGCGCCAGCTGTACGCAGCCCGCCTGGCGCTGGTGGAGTTGCGCCAGGCGCAAGCGACCGCCAGCGTGCAGCTCTACGGCGCTCTTGGCGGAGGCGTTATGGGATGGAGCCCGGAGCAGAACGGCGCGTATCGCTGGCGCACCTCAAGGTGATGTGGACGGCAGCGCGTTGAAGCAGACGCTCAGCTCCGGCCGCCCGTTCCTGACTGATTTCTCAGAAGGACATTCGACATGCTTGGCGTCTTTCGCCTAGTGGCGCTCATTGAAGGGGTGACGATGATCGCGCTGTTCTTTGTGGCCATGCCGCTGAAGTATCTGGCAGGGAACCCCATTCTCGTTCCTATAACGGGGATGGCTCACGGCGTCGCCTTCATCGCCTACCTCTTGGTGATGATACCGGTCTTGGCCATCAGCCGAGCAGAAGTCAGCGGGTGGCTGCGCACCACTCTCGCGGCCTTCATCCCACTTGGGACCTTCGCCAACGACAGCTATCTTAAGAGGCTGCAGCAAAGAAGACGCCTCGGGCTCCCAGCCAACCGGTGCTGAGAGTCGAAATCAGTCATCAGCTCGGCCTCGCCCTTATGTCTGGTCTCAGGCGATGAGCTGGTCGCTTCCTGCGGGTCGAGCAGATTAGGTTAGCCTCTTGTGGTCAGCAGGAGGTGGGTATGAGCCGCTTCGTTCAGGGTGCCGATCGCCGGCAGCCGACGCTGCTTCCCGAGTGTCTCGACGACTATGTGGCCGAGGATAATCAGGTCCGGGTGGTTGATGTTTTCGTCGATGAGGTGGACCTCAAGGGTCTGGGCTTCGAGGGCATGACGCCTGCGGCGACGGGGCGACCAGCCTATCATCCGGCGATGCTGCTAAAGCTCTACGTCTACGGCTACTTGAACAAGATGCAGTCGAGCCGGAGACTGGAGCGCGAGGCGCAGCGCAACGTGAGCTGATGTGGCTGACGGGGCGGCTGGCACCGGATCACAAGACCAGTGCCGACTTCCGCCGAGAGAAGGGCCTGGCGATCCAGGCGGCGTGCGCGCAGTTCCTGGTTCTGTGCCGCCAGCTTGGCCTGTTCAGCGCGGCCCTGGTCGCCATAGACGGGTCGAAGTTCAAGGCGGTGAACACCCGCGACCGCAACTTCACCGCCTACAAGGTCAAGCGGCGGATCGAACAGGTGGCCGAGCACATCGCCGGCTATCTGCAGGACCTGGACACGGCGGGTCGTCACGAGGGAGAGGCCGCCGAAGCGCGGTCCGGACGATTGGTCGAGAAGATTGATCGCCTTCGCGCTCAGATGGCGATGCTCAAGGCCATGGAGGCCAGGTCGAAGCGTCGCCCGACGGCCAGGTGTCCCTGACCGATCCCAATGCTCGCGCCATGGCGACATCAGGCCGGGGAAGCGGCATCGTCGGCTACAACGTCCAATCCGCCGTCGAAGGCGAGCATCACCTGATCGTCGCCCACGAGTGGTGATGACCGGCAGTGATCGCGAGCAGTTGGCCTCCATGGCGGCGAAGGCCAAGGACGCGATGGGCGTCGAGGCGCTCGATGTACTGGCGGACTGCGGCTACTTCTCCTGCGAGGAGATCCTCGCCTGCGAGACCCTGGGCGTGACGCCCTACGTCCCCAAGCCGCTGACGTCAGGCGCCAAGGCCGTGGGCCGCTTCGGCAAGCAGGACTTCGTTTATCTGCCCGATCAGGACGTCTATCGCTGCCCGGCCGGCGCGCTGTTGTCGCGCCACACATTCTCCTTTCCCAGATTTAAGCAAATTTCAGTTGAGGTCAGACCTGACTCGACCTACACACTTTAAATGGTAAGACCAATTTTAGACGTGTCATGACTCATCCGCTCAAGCTCCATCCCGATCGCCTGTTTCCGGCCGACGCCGACACGCGCACGGTCGCGCGCCGTTTGCATGCCGAGATCAAGGCCTTGCCGATCATCAGCCCGCACGGCCACACGGATCCCAGCTGGTTCGCCCTGAACGAGGCCTTCGCCAATCCGGCGGAGCTGCTGATCACGCCCGACCACTATGTCTTCCGCATGCTGCATTCGCAGGGGATGCCGATGGAGGACCTGGGGGTTCCGCGCGCCGACGGCGGCCCGGTCGAGACCGATCCCCGCAAGATCTGGCGCAGGTTCGCCGAGAACTATCACCTGTTCCGGGGCACGCCGTCCCGCCTGTGGCACGACTGGGTCTATGCCGAGGCCTTCGGCATAGACGTGCGCCTGTCGGCGGAGACGGCGGATCACTACTACGACATCATCGACGCTGCGCTGAAGACCGACGCCTTCAGGCCCCGCGCCCTGTTCGACCGCTACAATATCGAGGTTCTGACCACGACCGAGAGCCCGCTCGACACGCTGGAGCACCACAAGGCCATCAAGGCCTCGGGCTGGAAGGGAAGGGTGCTGACCGCCTATCGCCCCGACCCTGTGCTGGACCCGGACTATGAGGGCTTCCGCGAGAATCTGAAGATCCTGGCCGAACAGACCGGCCGAGACACCCTGTCGTGGAACGGCTATCTGCAGGCGTTGCGCGATCGTCGGCGCTTCTTCATCGAGATGGGCGCCACCTCGACCGACCACGGCCATCCGACCGCCTTCACCGCCGACTTGTCAAAGGCGGAGGCCGAGGCCCTGTTCGCTCGGGTTTCGACCGCCCCGGCCTCGGCCTCCGACGCCGAACTGTTTCGCGGCCAGATGCTGACCGAGATGGCCGCCATGTCGGTCGAGGACGGGCTGGTCATGCAGCTGCACCCCGGCAGCTTCCGCAACCACTCGGCCACGGTCTTCAACCGCTTCGGTCGGGACAAGGGCTGCGATATCCCGACCCGCACCGACTATGTCCGGGCGTTGAAGCCGCTGCTGGACCGGTTCGGATCGGACACGCGCCTGACCCTGATCCTCTTCACCCTGGACGAGACCAGTTACAGCCGCGAACTGGCGCCTCTGGCCGGCCATTATCCGGCGCTGAAGCTGGGGCCCAGCTGGTGGTTCCACGACAGCCCCGAGGGCATGCGTCGCTTCCGCGAACAGGTCACCGAGACGGCCGGATTCTACAACACTGTCGGTTTCAATGACGACACGCGCGCCTTCCTGTCGATCCCGGCCCGTCACGATGTGGCCCGGCGCATGGACTGCGGCTTCCTGGCCAAACTGGTGACTGAGCACCGGATGGAGGAGGGCGAGGCGCACGAACTGGCCCACGCCCTGACCTATGGTCTGGTCAAGGCGGCCTACAAGCTGTGAACCGGGGGGCTCGACACCTGATATCGGCCAGTGATTTCAGCGGCGGATATCGAACCCGCCATTGTTCATGGCCGTGCGCACCTCGTCGGCCGAGAACAGATTGAAATCGCCGGGGACGGAGTGTTTGAGGCCGGCGGCGGCCAGACCGAAATCGAGCGCCTCCTGGTCGGGCCAACCGCTCCATAGGCCGAACAGGACGCCGGAAGCGAAGGCGTCGCCGCCGCCGACACGGTCCACGACGCCGGTCATGTGGATGGCCTGGGCGTTCGTCTCGATCACATTGTCCCCGTCGCGGGTCAGCATCACCGCCGACAGAGCCTGGTCGGCGACGCTCTCCTGAACCCGCAGGGTGCAGGCGATGCGTTGTAGGCGGGGGAAGGCGGCGAAGGCGGCCTTGGCGGCCTGGCGACGCCGTACGACCGGATCGGCGCTGTCGAACCGGGTCTTCAGCACCAGGGCGAAGTCGCGGTCGTCGGCGAAGGCGACCGTGGCGCCGGCCAGCATCTTGCCGAGCGTCGCGGGCGGATCGCCGTCCCACTGTTCCCACAGCTTGCTGCGGAAGTTGCCGTCATAGCTGACCTTGACGCCCTTGCGGACGGCGGCCTCAATGACGGCCACGGCGGCGGCCGAGCCGTTCGGTCCCGTCGCGGGCGTCACCCCCGAGGCGTGCAACCATTCGACCCCGTCCAGCAACTGATCCCAGTCGAATGCAGTGTTCACATGCTGGACGAAGGCCGAGTCGGCGCGGTCGTACAGCACCTCCGACGGCCGACGCACGGCCCCGGGCGTCAGGAAATACAGGCCCATCCGGCCCGACTTGAACACGACCTGCGAGGTGTCGACGCCATGCTTGCGTATCTCGTCGCGCACGCCCCGGCCCAAGGCGTTGTCGGCCAGGACCGTCGCCATGCCCACGGCTGCGCCGAAGCGGGCCAGCGACACGGCGACGTTCGCCTCGGCCCCCGCTGGGCGGATCGTCAGGGCGGGGGACTGCATCAGAAGTTCGTTCTGATTGGGCGAAAACCGCAGCAGCATCTCGCCGAAACAGAGGATGCGGCGCATTGGAGAGGGGGGCGCCGTCACCAGTTCCACATCGTCCCGTCTTCGAGGCGTGCGACCGGCAGATAGGCAGGCTTGTAAGGATATTTCGCGGCTTCGGCCTCGTCGATATCGACGCCGTGACCGGGCGTGTCGCCCACATGCAGGAAGCCGTTCTCGAAACTGTAGTCGTGCGGGAAGACGGCGTCCGTCTCGGGCGTGTGGCGCATATATTCCTGGATGCCGAAGTTGGGGACCCAGGTGTCGAAGTGCAGCGCCGTGCCCATGGTCACGGGCGACAGGTCGGTGGCGCCATGGCAGCCGGTGCGGATCTGGTACAGGCTGGCCAGATCAGCGATCCGCCGCAGATGAGTGACGCCGCCCGCGCCGACGATCGTGGCGCGGATATAGTCGATCAACTGGTTTTGGATCAGATCCTTGGCGTCCCAGATCGTGTTGAAGATCTCGCCCACGGCCAGCGGCGTGGTCGTGTGCTGACGGATCAGCCTGAAGGCTTCCTGGTTCTCGGCCTGGGTCACGTCTTCGAGCCAGAACAGGCTGTAGGGCTCCAGGGCCTTGCCGAGTTGGGCGGCTTCAATGGGCGTGTAGCGATGGTGACCGTCGTGCAGCAGGTGGTGGTCGAAGCCGTAGGTTTTGCGCAGCGTATCGAACAGTTTGGGGACGTAGTTCAGGGCCTTGCGGGTGTCCCAACCGGTCAGGGAGGGCAGGGCGGCGTCGGCCGGTTCGTAGAACAACTTGCCCCGTCCAACACCGTAGGCGTCCTTGACGCCGGGAACGCCCGTCTGGGCGCGAATGGCCTTGTAGCCCAGGTCGATATAGTGGCCGACCGCATCGACGGTCTCGGCGATGTCGGAGCCGTTGGCGTGGCCATAGACCATGACGCCGTCGCGGCTGCGTCCGCCCAGCAGATCGTAAAGGGGCATGCTGGCCATCTTGGCCTTGATGTCCCACAGGGCCACATCCACTGCAGCCACGGCGCGCATCGTGACCGGCCCGCGGCGCCAATAGGCTCCCCGATAGAGATACTGCCAGATGTCTTCGATCCGGCGCGGATCCATGCCGATCAAGCAGGGGACGACATGGTCCTCGAGATAGGAGACCACGGCCAGCTCGCGGCCATTCAACGTCGCGTCGCCGACGCCGTATACCCCTTGATCCGTCTGGATCTTCAAGGTCACGAAGTTACGCCCGGGGCAGGTGACGATGACTTTGGCGGATACGATCTTCATGGCGGCGCAGGCTTCTCACTGTTATGACCATGGGAATAGCACGGCCATTTCCAATCCGAAAGATATTGGTAAGGCCATTTTTGCAACCTCGGGAGTGCAGCCATGGGAAAATTGAATAGCGAGCCCTTGGCGTCTCAGGCTGCGCCCGTGTCGCACGATCGCCTCTACCAGAAGCTCGCCAAGATGCTTTTCGACGACCTGGTGCAGGGCAAGTTCAAGGTCGGCGACCGCTTGCCGGCGGAGCGCGAGTTGGCGAGCGATTACGGCGTCAGCCGCCCGGCGGTTCGCGAAGCGATGATCGCCCTGGAGGTCCAAGGCTTCGTCGAGGTTCGGATCGGCTCGGGGGCCTATGTGGTGCGCGTGCCAGGCGTGGAGGACCAGCCGGGCTTCGGCGTGACGGCGTTCGAATTGACTGAAGGGCGGCTTCTCGTTGAGGGCGAGGCGGCCGCGCTGGCGGCGACCACAATCTCCGATGACGAGATAGACCTTTTACAACAGCTGGTTAACGAAATTGCGGATGAGAACCGCATGCCGGGGGTGAGTGAACGTGCGGATCGCGAATTCCATCGCGTGATCGCTGCGGCGACGCGCAACTCCGCGATCGTCCATATGGTCGAGGAACTGTGGCGCATGCGTTCCGCCTCGCCAGCCTGCGCCCTTCTTCATGAAAAGGCTCGCACCGCCAATGTGCGGCCGGTGGTGGAGGAGCATCAGGAAATCGTCGAGGCCTTGAAGACGCGAGATCCGCAGAGAGCCCGGGCTGCGATGCGCGCCCATCTGGGTCAGGTGATCGAGCACCTGCTGTTCGCGACGGAAGAGAAGGCCATGGAAAACGCGCGGCGCTCGGTCGCCTCGACTCGCGAGCGTTTCGGTCGCGCATTGTCGCTTTAATGTTAAAGTCGTTGCAATTGGCCTGACCATTAATTTATCTTTGGTCATCTCGCGTGAGCTGGCAGCAAGACCGGGCGCATCAGGGGGAGGCCAAAAGTGAACGTCAAGACGAGTCCGATTCGGATCAAGGCGCCGTCGCCGGGCAAGTACCGCTGGGTGATCATGTGGCTGCTGTTTGCGGCCATGGTCATCAACTACGTCGACCGTCAGATGATCGGCTTCCTCAAGCCGACTCTGTCGGCCGAGTTCGGCTGGTCCGAGACCGACTATGCCGACATCGTCTTCTGGTTCCAGGCGTCCTACGCCGTGGCCTACCTGTTGTGGGGTCGGATCATGGACAAGGTGGGGGCTCGCTGGGGACTGGGCGTCGCCTTCGGCATCTGGCAGGTCGGCCATATCCTGCACGGCGCCGCGCGTGACCTGTCGCACTTCATGATGGCGCGGATGGTGCTGGGCGTCGGCGAGGCCGGCGGGTTCCCCGGCGGCCTCAAGGCGGTCGCCGAGTGGTTCCCCAAGAAGGAACGCGCGCTGGCCACAGGCCTGTTCAACGCCGGCACCAACATCGGCGCCATCGTCACCCCCCTGATCGTTCCGGGCCTGGTCCTGGCCTTCGGCTGGAAGATGGCCTTCGTCATCACCGGGGCCTTGGGTCTGGTCTGGTTGCCGATCTGGTTGTTGGTCTACCGCCGCCCGCGCGAGCAGAAGAGCCTGTCCGCCACCGAACTGGCCTATATCGAGCAGGATCCGGCCGACGTCGTCGAGAAGGTCAAGTGGACCAAGCTGCTGACGGTCAAGGAAACCTGGGCCTATGCGCTGGGCAAGTTCCTGATCGATCCGATCTGGTGGATGTTCCTGTTCTGGCTGCCGGACTTCCTGGGCAAGACCTACGGACTGGACCTGAAGACCTTCGGCCCGCCGCTGGTCGCTATCTATCTGCTGTCGGACGTCGGTTCGGTGGGCGGCGGCTGGCTGTCTTCGCGCCTCATGCATCGCGGCATGAGCGTCAACAGGGCCCGCAAGATCACCATGCTGATCTGCGCGCTGTGCGCGGTCCCGGTGGCCTTCGCCGCCATGGCGTCGAATCTCTGGGTCGCTGTGGGCGTCATCGGTCTGGCGACGGCGGCGCACCAGGGCTTTTCGGCCAATCTCTATGCTCTGCCGGGCGACGTCTTCCCGCGCTCTGCGGTGGGGTCGGTCGTGGGCATCGGCGGCATGCTGGGCGCCATCGGCGGCATGGCCATGGCCAAATACGCCGGCTACGTTCTGGAAAAGATCGGCAGCTATACGCCCATCTTCGTCGTGGCCGCTTCGGCCTATCTGATCGCCCTGCTGGTCGTGCACCTGATCACGCCGAAGTACGAACCGGCCAAGGTCTGACGAACGACGCGTGCTCACGCGGCATGAGCAACGGCTTCCAATCAAAAGCAGAGGGAACACGTCCATGAAACGGTACAGTGCGATCGCCGCAGGACTGCTCGTCCTGCCCCTGGCTTCACCGGTCCTGGCCCAGGCGTCGGCGGCCGCACGGGCCGAACAGCGCGACGTGGTTTCTCTCGCCAAAGGATGGCGTTTCCAGTACGGAGAGGCGCCGGAAAACGTCGTCGGAGACGCTTTCGACGACAGCGGTTGGCAGGCCGTCGAAGTCCCCCACACCTGGAACCGTGTCGGCTATTATCTGAACAATCCAGAGGCCCATATTCACACCCCGGAGACGGTGAATCGGGAACAGGGCGTCGGCTGGTATCGGCTGCATTTCACTGCGCCGGACTCGTTCGAAGGCGCCAAGGCCTGGCTGCAGTTCGATGCGGCGAGCCGGACCGCCGAGGTCTGGCTGAACGGGCACCGTCTGGGGGCGCATGACGGCGCCTTCTCACGGTTCCGGCTGGACGCCACGTCGGCGCTGAAGCCCGGTCAGGACAACATTCTGGTGGTCAAGACGGACAATACCAAGCCCCAGCCCGGCGCCGCGACGGCGGACAGCCTTCCGCTCGCCGGGGACTTCTTCGTTCACGGCGGCCTGTATCGTCCGGTCAGCCTGATCGCCACCCATCCCGTCCATATCGACATGATGGATTCCGGCGGCAGCGGCGCCTACGCCACGACGCGTTCGATCGCGGCGGATCAGGCGCAGATCGACGTCGAGGTCCGGCTGCGCAACGACAGCGCCCGCGATCAGGCGACGACCGTGCGGGTCGCCCTGGTGGATGCCGAGGGGCGGGTTCAAGGCGAGGTGGATCGCCGGCAGTTGCTGACGGCGAATGCGTCGGGCGTGTTCAAGGGCACGATCACGGTCGCCCGGCCTCGTCTGTGGCAGGGCGTGGCGGATCCCTATCTCTATACGCTGCGGACGGAGGTGATGGACCCCACTGGTGCGGTGATCGACCGCGTGGATCAGCCTTACGGCGTGCGGCAAATCTTGGTCGATCCCGAGCAGGGCTTTCTGCTGAACGGGCGGAAGGTGCGGCTGGTCGGCGCCGGCTATCACCAGGATCGAGAGGGCAAGGGCTGGGCCGTAACGCCGGCCGACATCGAAGAAGATGTCGCCATGCTGCGCGACATGGGCGTGAACTCGCTACGGCTGACGCACTACCAGCACGGGCAGACGGTGCACGATCTGGCGGATCGTTACGGGCTGATCGTCTGGGACGAAATTCCCCTCGTCAGCGTATGGACGCTCGGGGGCGCCAAGGAGCCCAGCGAAGGTCTGAGGGCCAATGCGCGTCAGCAGCTCACGGAACTGATCCAGCAGAACCGCAACCACGCCTCCGTCTCGGTGTGGGGCATCGCCAACGAGGTCGATTTCGGAAACTCCTTGCCGATCTTCCTGACCGGCGACGCCTCGTCGCTTCCCGATCCCATGCCGCTGCTCCACGAGCTGGACGACCTGGCCAAGGCGCTGGATCCAAGCCGGCACACGGCCCTGGCCACCTGCTGCGAGGCGCGCCATTTCGCGGAGGAGGTGACCGTTCCCAGGACCGCCGTCGCGGCGGATCTGGGTGGGATGAACCTGTACTACGGCTGGTACTATGATCAGCCTTCCGAGCTTTCGGGCGCGCTGGATCTAATCCGTCTTCGCCGTCCCGAACAACCGACCGCGATCACGGAGTACGGCGCCGGCGGGGCGACGACGATGCACACGGACAATCCTCTGGGCGGTCCCATCGACTCTCGCGGTCGCACGCAGCCCGAGGAGTACGAAAGCTACATTCACGAACAGGCCTGGTCGATCCTGGCGTCGCGCGACTATCTGTGGGGAACCTGGCTGTGGAATGGCTTTGATTTCGCGACGACCATCCGGCGAGAGGGTGACGCGGACGACATCAATACCAAGGGGCTGATCACCTACGACCGCAAGATCAAGAAGGACGCCTTCTTCTTCTATCGGGCGAACTGGTCGTCCAATCCGACGGTGCACGTCACGGGTTCGCGTTACACCGACAGGGCCTATCAGCACGCAGATGTCAGGGTCTATTCTAACGCCGCGTCGACTGCGCTGGTGCTGAACGGCCAGACGCTGACGGCTCAGGCCGATTGCCCAATGCGCATCTGCGTCTGGTCGGTCAAACTGTCGCCGGGCGTGAATACGGTGGAGGCCGTAGGGCGGTTCGCAGACAGGGAGGTCCGCGACGATGTCCGCTGGACGTTGGGCGAGGACGTCGCTCGCGCGGTGCGCATCGACAGCGGCGCCATCCTGGCCGCGCCGAGCGTGTCGGGCCGGTTCGGGTCGGACAACTTCTTCAGCGGTGGTCGCGCCGACTCGGCGGATCCGGCGCCGGTCGGTTTCAGGCCCGCCACACCCGTTGCTGTCGAGGGCGATGACCCGGCGCTCATCAAATCCTATCGGACCGGAACCTTCGACTACGTCGTGCCGGTCGACGCCGGGACGTACGAGGTCACATTGACCTTCCTGGAGCCCGCGGCGGGGCCGGGCGAGCGGCTGTTCGACGTCCGCGCCAATGGCGACACCGTCCTGGCCGGATTCGACGTCAACACCGCAGCGGGCGGGGTTCTGAAAGTCGTCAAACGCAAGTTCGACGTGACCGCCCGAGATGATCAGATCGTCCTGTCGTTCGCCCCCACGCGCGGCGACGCCTTGGTTTCAGCGATCGAGGTCGTGAAAAAATGATTGCTGTCCAATATGGACAGGCCGCACCAAACGAGCTTAACTGGTCATACCAATAAGTGCACAAATGCACACGGGAGGGTTTACCAATATGCGCTACACATCCATGCTCCTTGCGTCAGCGGCCCTATCGGGCCTTGCGGCTCCGGTCTGGGCTCAGGACGCCGCCGCCGCTCAAACACAGACGAACGATTCCGCAGTCTATGCGCTGGATGAAGTAGTCGTCACCGCTCAGAAGCGTCAGCAGCGACTTCAGGACGTTCCGGTCGCCGTGACGGCCCTGACGGCCGAGACCCTGGAAAACCGCAACGTGGCGGAAGTGGCGGATGTGGCGCGGTTGGCGCCCAGCCTGACGGTGACAGAATCCGGTCAGGCCACCAACAACAGCATCAATATTCGCGGCATCGGCACGTCCGCCTTCAGCATCGGCATCGAGTCCGCCGTGGCCGCCGTCGTCGACGACGTGTCGCTGGTCCAACAGGCGCAGGCCTTCTCCCCCTTGGCGGACATCGCCCGTATCGAGGTGCTGCGAGGTCCTCAAGGCACTCTGTTCGGCAAGAACGCCTCGGCCGGCGCGATCAACATTGTGACCCAGGGGCCGACGGCCAATCTCAGCGGCTCGCTGACGGCGGCCGCCACCACCGACAAGGAGACGCGGCTCGAGGGATCGATCGCCGGGCCGCTGGGCGAGCGCGCCGGTTTCCGGCTGAACGCCTATACGTCAGAGCGTGACGGCTATCTCAAAAACCTGACCACCGGCAATATGCTGAATGGCGAGGATGCGTGGGGGATTCGCGCCCGTGTGGACCTTCAGCCCACCGACCAACTCTTTCTTTCGCTGACCGCCAGCCATTCGGAATCGGACGTCAACGGCAATGTGCGCTCCTTCCGCGAGGCGACGCCGGGCGCTCGCATTATCGGCTCTCCGCTGTCCGGCAATCTGGCCGACATCCAGATCGGACCGGACAACTACAAGGTCCGTATCAACTTTGAACCCCTGAACCACAGCGAGTCCGAGATCTTCGCCGTGAAGGGATCGTATGACTTCGGCGCCGCGACCCTGACGTCGATCACCAGCTATCAGGACTGGAAGTACGACTTCAGCGAGGATTTCGACAATATCGCTACGCCGACCCTGACCGACGCCAACAATCCCAACAGCGCCCCGGTGCCGGACGGCATCATCCAACGGTCCAGCTTCCACACCACCAGCCTGTCCCAGGAGCTGCGCCTTGCCTCTACGGGGGGTGATCGCTTCCACTATCTGCTCGGCCTGTTCTATTCGGATTCCGAGACGGACAGAACGCTGGTCCGCGGCCCCACCTATCCGACCAACTTCGCGGCGGGCGTCACCAACACCACCTATGCGGCCTTTGGTCAGTTCACCTATGACTTCTCGCCGCAAACCCATGTCGATGTGGGCCTGCGCTGGAACTCGGAAGACATCGGCGTCGACTTCACAAACCAGCTCGCCACGGCGACCACCTGCCGGTTCACCTGCAGCGGCGACGCGAGCGAAGAGCGCACCACCTATAAGGTCGCGCTGAGGCATGATCTGACCAGCGACATCATGGCCTACGCCTCCATCGCCACGGGCTACAAGGGACAGGGCTTTGACGTCAGCAGCGGCTTCACCCCCGCCCAGGCCGCGCGGCCGGTCAATGCTGAAACCTCGGACGCCTATGAGGTCGGGATGAAGGGGCGCTTCCTGGACGGCCGTGTCCAGGCGAACATCGCCGGCTTCTGGACCGACTATTCCGACTTCCAGACCCAGAGCATCGAGGAAGACCCCGCCGCGCCGGGCACATTCGTCGCGCGCCTGCGCAACGTCGGCAGCGTCAGAAGCCGGGGTGTTGAGGTGGACGGCGCCGCGCGGGTGACGGAGAAACTGCGGTTCGACGTGTCCGCGGCCTATATCGACGCCGAGGTCACCGACTTCCCCAATGCGCCCTGCTACAACGGCCAGACGGCGGCCGAGGGCTGCCGCGACCTCAATCCGAGCCCGACGGCTCTTACCGGGGTTCAGAATCTGGCCGGCAAACGCCTGACCAACTCGCCCAAGTTCAAATATTCGATCGCGGGCACCTATGACCTGGATCTGCCCAGCCTGCCGTTCAACGCCGCGATTTCTGGCGAATGGGCATACCGGACGGCGGTGAACTTCGCCCTTGGCGACAATCCGCGTCAGGAACAGGAAGGCTACGGCGTCTTCAACGGCAATGTCAGCTTCGAGAGCGCGCCGGACTCGCGCTACCGCGTGACGGTGTTCGTCAACAATCTGTTCGACCAGCACTACTCGACGTCGATCATTCCGGCCACGGGCGCCTCGACCACGGCGCTGGGCGGCGGGTACAGCGTAGCCGACGCCGTGTCGCAAATCCTGCCGCGCGCATCGCAACGCTACTTCGGCATCCGCGCCCGCGCGCGCTTCTAGGACGACTTCTCCTGAAACTGCCCGGCCCTCTAGGGTCGGGCTGCTTTTTCGATGTTCGGATCAGTCGCTGCGTTGCGCCCGACATCCTTGGACGCCCGAAGGATTGTGACGTGACGCGCCTCAGCAATGCTTACGCCGAAATACTGGACGCCCGCATATTGCGGTCCGTCTATGATCGGCCACGGACGCCGGGCGTGGTTCACCTCGGGACCGGCGCCTTCAATCGCGCACACCAGGCCGTCTATGCGGACGCGGCGCTTGAACATGGGGATTCCGCGGCCGCCATCCTGGGTGTGTCCTTGCGATCCTCGACGGCGCGAGACCAACTGGCCCCTCAGGACGGCCTGTTCACCGTGACGGAACGGTCCGGCGAGGCGGCGGTCACGCGGCTGGTCCGATCCGTCAACGATGTCCTGTTCGCACCCCAGTCGCCGCGCGACGTGATCGGGGCCCTGGCGGCTGAGACCACGGGTTTGGTGACGCTGACGGTGACGGAAGCGGGCTACCTCGCCGGACCATCGGGAGACCTCGACCTGGCTTCGCCGACGGTGGCGGCGGACTTGAACGGGCAGGGGCCGCCGCTGAGCATCTATGGCTTCCTGCGATGCGCGCTTCGTGAGCGAAAGACCGAAGGACGGCGGGGGCTAACCGTTCTGTCCTGCGATAATCTGGCCGCCAACGGCAAGCGGCTGGCGGCGTGGCTTGATCAGTTCTTGCTCGCCGCTGATCCCGAACTTGCGGCGTGGGCGCGGGCTGAATGCCGTTTCCCCTTGAGCATGGTCGATCGCATCGTCCCTGCGACCACGGCGGCTGACCGTGACGAGCTGAAGGCGCGGCTGGGCGTCGAAGACCACGCCGCCGTCTTCACCGAACCCTTTTCGCAGTGGGTGGTCGAGGACGCGTTCGTCGGCGACCGGCCACGGTGGGACGCCGGTGGCGCGCAGTTCGTCGGCGATGTGGCTCCATACGAGACCGCCAAGCTGAGAATGCTGAACGGCGCCCACTCGGCCCTGGCCTATATCGGGCTGGGCGAGGGCTGGACGTTTGTCCATGAGGCCATCCGAGATCCCCGCATCGCCGAACGTGTCGAACGCCTGATGCGGACGGAGGCGGCGACGAGCCTGTCTCCGACACCGGGCCAGGACCTGAAAACCTATGCGGATCGGCTCATCGAACGGTTCGCCAATCCCGCGCTCAATCACCGGCTCGATCAGATCGCCAGGGATGGGTCCGAGAAGATCGTGCAGCGGTGGCTGCCGGTGCTCGCGCATCATCAGGCTGCCGATCGATCCTGCCCGGCCACGCTCGAAGCGCTGGCGGCCTGGGTGGTCTTCGTCCGCGGAGACCGGGGTCCGGTTGTCGATCCTCTGGCGGATCGGCTCGCCGGCCTGTGGGGGCAGGCCGGCGACAAGGACATCGCTGCGGCCTTGTTCGGGCGCGGCGGCCTGCTGTCGGCCCACTGGACGGCGTCGCCCGTCAATCTCGCGCGCCTGACAGAGTTCATCCACGACGAAGGCCGAACCGGCTGATCTCTCTACACACCACGCTCTGCAACCCAGGTTAGGAAACCGATGCGTTACTCCAAGAAGTCCAGAATGGTCGTCCTGGCCGCCTGCGTCCTGACGCTTTCGGCCGCCGCAGCCGGTGCGACGGCGGCGTCCGTGGCGGCCCCGAACGCCGCTGCGGAGCCGGTCAGCGAGGCCGACGCCACGACGCGGGCGAACGCGCTTCTCGCCCGCATGACGCTGGATGAAAAGGCGGCCCAGGTCAGCCAGTTCTTCATGTTCGGCGACCCGGCGAACTTTGAACCCAAGGTTCGCGCCGGGGCGGGCTCGCTGCTCTTCGTCACAGATGTCAATGTGATCAACAGGTTGCAGCGTGTCGCGGTGGAAGAGAGCCGACTGGGCATCCCGCTGTTGTTCGGGTTCGATGTAATCCACGGCCTGCGGACCATCTTCCCCGTACCGATCGGCATGGCGGCGTCATGGGACCCACCGGCGGCCGAACGTGCACAGGCCGTCGCCGCCAACGAGGCGCGCGCCAGCGGCATCCATTGGACCTTTGCGCCTATGCTGGATGTCACGCGCGATCCCCGCTGGGGCCGGATCGTCGAGGGACCGGGTGAAGATCCCTATCTCGCCTCCGCCTTGGCGCGGGCTCAGGTGCGCGGCTTCCAGGGCGAAACGATCGGCGCGCCAGGCCACATCATTTCCGGGCCCAAGCATTTCGCCACCTATGGCGCGTCCGAAGGCGGGCGTGACTATGACGCCGTCCACGTGTCGGACAGCCAGTTCTACAACGTCTATCTGCCGCCCTTCGCGGCCGCGATCGACGCCGGCGCCGGCAATGTCATGAGCGCCTATATGGAGATCAACGACGTTCCCGCCGCCGCCAACAAGTGGCTGCTGACCGACGTCCTGCGCGACCAGCTTGGATTCAAGGGTTTCGTGGTCAGCGATGCGAACGGCGTGAAAAGCCTGACGGCCCAGGGCTTCGCCGTCGACGAGGCGGACGCCGCCGTTCGCGCCATGAACGCCGGCAACGACATGGAGATGGCGCTGGGCGACGCCGCCTACGCCAACCTCGTCCAGGCGGTCCATGACGGCAAGGTTCCTGTCGCGGTCCTGGATGAGTCCGTGCGTCGCATCCTGATCGCCAAGTTCAGGATGGGTCTGTTCGAAAATCCTTACGTCGATGCTTCCCTGACGGCCGGCGTTCTGGCCGACCCGACACACCGAGCGGAGGCGCGATCGGCCGCCGCCCGTTCGCTGGTGCTGATGAAGAACGACGACCGTGCCCTGCCGTTGAACCCGGCTGCGGGCCAACGGATCGCGGTGATCGGCCCCATGGCGGACTCTAAGGACGACACTCTCGGCTCCTGGGTCTTCGCACACGATCCCAATGAGACGATTTCCATCTACGAGGGCATCCGCGATCGGGTCGGGACGAACGGCGTGGTTCAGACCGCGCCAGGCGTCGAGCTCAAACGGACCTTCCCGTCGCTGTTCGAAATCATGCCGGATCTGGCCAGGCTTCGTCCGCGACCGGCCGCCTGGACCGACGACCAGAAGCCGCAGGAGTTCGAGCGCGCCGTGGAGCTTGCGCGCAACTCTGATGTGGTCGTGATGGTGCTGGGCGAAACCCAGCTGATGAGCGGCGAGCAGGCGTCACGGACGGATCTCACCCTGCCGGGCGAGCAGCAGCGCCTGCTGGACGCTGTGACAGCCCTGGGCAAACGCGTGGTCGTCGTTCTGATGAACGGGCGCCCGCTCGATATCGCCGACGCTGCTGAGAAAGTCCCGGCGATCCTGGAGGTCTGGTACCCGGGCACCGAGGGCGGGGCGGCGGTGGCCGATGCTCTGTTTGGCGACGTCAATCCGGGCGGCAAACTGCCCATGACCTGGCCCCGCAGCGTGGGGCAGATCCCGGTCTACTATTCCCAGGCCACGACCAAGGCGCCGGATGACGCGGGGAAACGCTATTGGGACGTCCCGTCGACGCCGCTGTACGTTTTTGGCCACGGGCTCAGCTACACCACCTTCGCCTTCTCCGACCTGAAGGTCGCCCGGCCCTCCGTCGGTCTCGGACAGCCCATCGAGATCACGGCGACGGTGACCAACACCGGGGACCGCGCCGGCGATGAGGTGGCGCAACTGTACATCCACCAGAAGTCTGGCCGGGCGACCCGGCCCATCCGAGAGCTGAAGGGCTTCCAACGCCTGACCCTTGCGCCGGGTGAAAGCCGCACCGTGACCTTCACCCTGGGCGAAGCGGAACTGCGATACTGGAGCGCGGCCGACAGGAAATGGGTGGTCGACGCCGCCAAGTTCGATGTGTGGGTGGGCGGAGATTCCAACGCTGAGCTGCACACAGCCTTTGAAGTCGTTCCCTGATCGACACTGGCCCATCCAGGGACCGCTCGGCTTTCCCTGGATGTCGTCCTTGGCGAGGGGACTTGAAGCGTGTCTGTTCTCTCAGGCGTTTGGTTAGGCTCAGGGCCCATTGATGTGAAGCGTACGATCTGATTCAGGCTCCTGACGATTCTGGACCATGAGTGACCTGTATTGGCTGACGGACGAGTAGATGGCTCGGCTGGAGCCCTTCTCCCCAAGAGCCACGCCAAGCCGTGCGTTGACGACCGCCGGGTGTTGAGCGGGATCATCTTCGTCAACCGCAACGGCCTGCGCTGGCGTGATGCGCCAGCGGCCTATGGGCCACACAAGACGCTCTACAATCGCTGGAAGCGATGGAGCGAGGCTGGCGTCTTCATGCGGATGATGGAGGGCCTGTCCGGGGCTCAGACTGAACGCCGTACCGTCATGATCTATGCGAACTATCTGAAGGCACACCGCACGGCTTCGAGCCTGCGGGTAAAAAAGGGGGCCTCGGGCGGCTGATCGGATGCATCAAGGGCGGCATGAACACCAAGCTTCATGCCGTGACCGATGCAAACGGCCGCCCGATCAGCCTGTTCATGACGGCGGGCCAGGTCAGCGATTACACCGGCGGCGCCGCCCTGCTGGACAGCCTGCCCCGGGCAGCAATGGCTGCTGGGCGACAGGGGCTATGACGCCGGCTGGTTCCGGGACGCCTTGCAGGCAAAGGGCATCACTCCCTGCATTCCCGGACGTAAGTCACGCAACGAGCCCATCCGCTACGACAAGCGCCGCTACAAACGGCGCAACCGGATAGAAATCATGTTTGGGCGCCTGAAAGACTGGCGACGGGTCGCAACCTGCTACGATCGCTGCCCAACCGTCTTCCTGTCCGCCATAGCCGTCGCCGCAACCGCGCTCTTCTGGCTATGAGTCCTGAGCCTAGGGCGTCATGAGAGAGCAGGGAGCTCCCACCTTTCGCAGGGACGCGATCTGCCAGGTCGGGCTCCATATCACTAAGGCCTCCTCGCAGGTGCCTCTTTCGGCGGAGTGTCGCATTTGCGGCAAGGCTCCCATGACCGCTTCTGGCGCGTTCCGGACCCAAGAGAAAGAGATGATGCCGCTCTGCGCTTAAGCGGCATTTCCAAGAAGTCGATGGCTGCCTTTTACAGCTGAGGCTCAGCTGGCCCGCTTTTGACGTTGTGGGTCAGGACCACACAGATCGAAGCGGTGCATCGGCTGTCGGTGGAACCAGGTGATCTGGAACCGGCGATGAATTACGGCCTGGGCGGATGAGGTCCCCCAGTCGATACGGGTGCGGCCTGCGCAACGTCCGTATCAGCGGGAGGCGACAGGGCGACGTCAAGCGTCTGCGCCATCGCCCAGCCCATGATCGCATGGCCTTCGAACGTGGGATGGAAGGATCCCGACATGGCCGAGAGAAGGCTTTCCTGCTGCTGGTCGATCCGGCTGTTTCCGAAGGGGGCAAACCATGCTAGCAGCCGCCTGGTCGTAACGGGCTGCTGCGTCATTGCAGCGTCGTTAGGCGTACGGAACAGCCTGGCCCTTTGATGATAAGGCGACCAATTTTGAGGCCTCCACGCATTCCAGCTTGCGTCTCCGGGGCTCCAGTTCGGCATGCCGAGAGGGGTGTCAGCCGCCGCCATTGCACACCATCCTCGACGAGCAAAGGCCGGCTCGAAACCATCGACCAGCCGCCAGCCGTCGTTCTGGCCCGCGATGACGTGGGCGCGGATGGCAGCGTTCAGCGGCCGTACCACGAGGTCTTCAGCCGTGCGCGCCTCGTCGACCGAAATGTGCATCTGCCACCGATCATCTCGAGACAGATGTCGATCCGGCCAGAAACCGCCGATGGCTCTCAGGGCGATCGCGTCCTCGGAGCCGCCGCAGAGTTCGCCGTCGTCGCCGCGGAGAGGGGAGGGATAGACGGTCTGCAGGATCGGTGTTCCTTCCGGCAGCACCGCCCTCAGGCGTCCGCGCAATTGCGCGTAGTGATCGGGGAGATGGGTCTCGATACGCGCCTTCGCCTCGGTCGGGGGCAGGGCACCGCCGCTCCGCAGCCGCCTCAGGACGAGACGGCCAAGGCCGTCGACATCCGTCAACTGCGGCAACAGGGCGTCCTGGATCACGGGCCCGAAGCCGATGTCGTTGCCGCCACCCGACACCAGAAGGGCGTCGATACGCCGAGGCTGACCGCCTGCCAGACATTGCAGGGTATGGTCGGAAAGTGGGCGGCCAAGGTTCTTGTAGGACGCCACCGGGCCGGTCTGCGTGGCGTTACCCGGGCGGATCGGGCACAGGTTGGCGATGAGAATTTCCACCTGGGGATAATGCAAACGCCGTAAGGCCACGCTCTCCTTGAAGCCCGGCGGGGTGCTCTGACGTGTCAGCAGCCCCTGGAAGGTCTCCGCGCCGGAACACGCATAGGTGATGAAGGTCGTTGCCTCCTGCGGATGAGTGGCGGCGTAGCGCAGCGCCGCCACCATGTGCTGGGAGTAAAATGAGCGGTGGCAACGCGGATCCCACCACTGGGCGCCGCCGCCCGCGCTCATGACCGGCCGGCGTCCCACCCAGCGGTCCTGCCAATCGGCGTCCCAGCAGACAAACCTATTGCGGGCCCAGTTGCGGGCCTGCGGGTTCGCGGGGTTGCAGTCCCCAGAGGTCGAGAACTCACGGGGAAGTCTCAGCAGATCCATGGGTTGATCGGGATTGCCTTCGCCGGAAGCGAAGGAATCCCCGATCGAGGCGATCACCCGGTCCGTGACCGCGATCTCCGTCTGGAAGGTCACTGACCCGTTGGTGACCTGAACCCTGGCCGATATCGCCCCACCGCCGTCCGGACGCGCGGGCAGGACGATGGTGATGGATTTTCCGCAAGGCGCCGCGGTCTCGCCGAGGGTGCCGGTCGATGACGACCACGTGCACTCGCCGTCCATCTTGAGCGTTCCCAGTCGCACCTCATACCGGGTCGGCCAGATATATTCCCAGTCGTAGGTTTCGAAATCGGGTCGCCAGTAGGATTTGTGGATCAGGTCGGGTTGCGTCACCAGAAACCGTCTTATTGCTCGTTCGACGCCGGTCGCGTCGGGTGCCGTTCGAACCTGTTGGAGAAGGGTGTCTAGGCTCACCACCCCTTCATCAACCCGAGCGCGATCCCACAGCCGGAATCGGTTTTCGACCTGCCACTCGATGACCTGCGCCTGGGCCGAAGTGGCGAAGAAGGCGACGACAATGGTCGCGACCACAATGAAGCGCATGTCCGGCTCCTCAATACGGAACGTCGTTATCTCATCAGGTTGTGCTTATGGCAATCTCTAATGATCGCGTGGCGACATTCGAGGCGGCGCTTGGCTCAACTGTTTGACTGATAGCAACTTGAGGACAGTGGTCGAGGCGGGGCGTAATTCGAATGTCTGCTCTACGGCCAAACGCCAATGACCGCTCTTGATGCACTGCGGCAACACGCCACTCTGGTACCCTCGGGAGCGGAGCTGGATCGCCCGCTTGAGGCGGGCCGCGGCTACAGCTGGCGGGCCTCGCGTGATCCTGGGCGTGGACTCTAGCTACGCAAACCGGGCGGCCATTCGCTCTCGGCTTGGCCACATGATCATGCTCTTCTGGGTCCTGCCGCGCCTGACGGCGACCCTTCTGAGACTCTGGGCGCTACCGCCGCTCCTGACTGAGGCCGTGTAGAAACTCGAAGCAATCAGATTCTTCAGCAATTATATTGCTTTTACTTGCAAATAGAGGATCAAAATCAGAATATTCTGCCGAATATTATTGTGTATCCGCAGAATTTTGCGGCCATTTCTCGCGGAGAAGAGTTTTTACACAGCCTCGACTCAAAGGGGCGGTTAGTGACGTCCGTTTTCGGTCAGGGAAATTATGAAAACATCGGTGGCGTCCTCAGCACTGTTTGCCAAGCTGTGGCTTGCAGCTATGGACGGGCGGAATGAACTTTTCGGGTTGGAGAGCGAGCTTGGCTCAGACGCAGCATGGCGTTGGACGCATTCGATCGAAGGTCGAAATTTGGGTCGGAGTGGGCGTCGTGCTCGTTCTCGCCTTCTTCCTGATTAGCGGCGTCGTCGCCTACCTCAACGTTCAGGGCCTGCGCGCCAATAGTCAAAAGGTGGTTGGAAGCCATACTGCGCTGGTGGCCATAGACCAGGTCCTGTCGACCGTGCAGGACGCCGAAACGGGACAGCGCGGTTACCTTCTCACGGGCCAAGACCGTTATCTTGAGCCCTACGAAGACGCCGTGGCCGCAATGGACCGTGACCTTGCAATCCTCACCGAAGTGACCTCGCGCGACCCAGCGCAGCAGGCCAACCTCAAAGAGGTCAAGCGCCATGACTGGGCGAGGCTTCAGCAGAAGAAGCACCGAAGGCTAGCGCTAGGAGAAGCGCGCCGGCGGCTGCAAGAAGGGTCGAGTGTACGCTGTTGAACGCCACTTGGCCGGCCTCAATGAGAGGCTACGCCTTACCGGTCGGAAGCTGCTGCGCGATGATCATCGTATCTCCGATGGTCCCAACCAACCGGTTCTGAGGACCGAAACCTGTCATCCGCTCCGTATGGCCCTTATGATTGGCTATTAGAGGGATGGAGGGAGGCTAGGGGAAGCCAGGCCGGTGTTCCAGTTCCACGGCTGGTCGCCAGCGTTACGGCGGCGTTCCACGGCGGCTTCGTGAAGTTCGAACATGTCGGGGAACAGGTTTGTTTCCGCCGTCGGCACGTCGTCTAACCGCAGGAAGGCCGCGTCGTACCCGTAGGGCGGCCAGGCGGGCGCTCCGTCGGCATGCGGCGCTTCGCCGCGTACGAAGCTGGTCCAGTAGGCGACCATTGCGTCGCTGAGACGCGCCTCTTCCGGATTGTCCGGTATTTCGGGCCAGCGCGGCGGCGTGCGCTTCAGGGCGCCGAACATGTACGGCAGTTCGCTGGCGTGAAACGCCCGCAGGTCCGCCGCGTCCGCAGCGGGATAGCCGTGGTCGAACAGGTAGAGGAAGGACGGTTGGCCGGCCGCCGTCTGTGAACGGACGAGCCGCTCGGATGTCCAGCCGTAGAGGGCGTCGCGACTGGCGGCGAGGATGCTCTCCTCCATGTCGGACGAGGGATAGAGACGCAGGAACTCTTCCGCTAGATCGCCGTACCGGTCGCGGATCGTGCGCTCATAGTCGGTGGCGCCGCCTGGAACGGCGGGAGCCAGCATGCGCAGGGATCGGATCTCGCCGCTGTTGAAGCCCGCCAGGACGGGGACCTTAGCCTGTTCGTTCCGGTCGAACACATCGACGATCTGACGCGGCAGGATCATGCCATCGACGACGCCGAAGGTGGCGAAGCCGCCGAGTGCGGCACGGTCGGTAATATCCTGGGCGTCCATCCCCCGCAGGGCGCGCAGGCTGGGCGCTTGAAGGGTCCGGGCGAGGGCGGCGCCGGCCGCCTCCGCCGCCGGCGCCCCGTGCCGCGGCTGTTTCAGTTCCGGCGTGGAGATCATGTAGGCGCTTTGGGCGATGGCCCGGTCGAACAGGCCCCGCGAGAGCGGCGACGTCATCAGATAGAGGACGCTCAGGCCGCCGGCCGACTCGCCGGCGATGGCGACATTGTCCGGATCCCCGCCGAAGCTCGCGATGTTCCGCTTCACCCATTCGAGCGCAGCGATCTGGTCCATCAGGCCGTAGTTGCCGGATATGCCTGCGGGGCTCTCCGCGCTCAGTTCCGGATGCGCCAGCCAGCCCAGGACGCCGAGACGGTAGTTGATCGACACCACCACCACGCCTTCGCGGGCCAGACGGGCGCCGTCATACAAAGCTTCTTTGCTGGAGCCGGTCACCAGCGCCCCGCCGTGAATCCAGACCATGACCGGCGCCTTGCCGGTCGTAGACGGCGTCCAGACGTTCAGGGTCAGGCAGTCTTCGCTGGTCGGGCCGAGATCGGCGGAATAGATCGACTGGACGCGGGGCGTCGGCTGGATGCAGGCGGACCCGTATCGGCTGGCGTCGCGAACGCCGCTCCAGGCGGGAGCCGGAGAGGGCGGCCGCCAGCGCATCGCCCCGACAGGGGGCGATGCATACGGAATGCCCTTGAAACTGGCGATGTCGGCTTCTGTCATGCCGCGCACGGCGCCCGCCGGTGCTGTCACGACGGGACGCGTCTGCGCGGTGGCCGGAGAGCCGGCGGCGATGGAGGCGAGGAAGGCGAGGGCCGCACATGTTGAAACGAGTTGGCGGAACATCAGACGGCTCCTTCTCTTGACGTGTCGCGGCCCAGCAGTTTGGCCAGCCACAGAAACAGACTGATCGCCACGACATAGAAGGGAGTCAGGGTGTAGAGGGCGACCTGAAGCGAGTTGTCCGGATGGGCGGCGTGGAAATAGTCGCTGGCGGCGCCGACATAGGTCGGACCCAGGCCCATCCCGATGAAGTTCATGACCAACAGCAGAAGCGCGCCCGACATGACCCTCTGGTTCGGCTTCACCTCTTCCTGGACGAGGGCGACCGATGACGACAGGTAGAAATAGTTCAGGAAGGTCGGTCCACAGAGCAGAACCAGCGCCAGCGGCCAGGAGGGAGCCCAGACGAAGGCGATATAGAAGGGGATGGCGAGCGTCAGCGAGATGGCCGGCAAAAGCGCATAGGCCTTCTTGGATCGCCGCGTGAACCGGTCGATCAGCCATCCCGACGCGAAGATGCCCCCGCCCATGCACACGGCCACCAGCAGGGCGTACCACAGGGCGACGTCGTTCAGCGTCATGCCCTTTTCACGCATCAGGAACAGAACCGAGAAGTTGCCGAGACCGTAGGTGATCACCTGGGTCGCGCCGCTGCCCAGCGCCGCCAGAACCAGCGTAGGGGTTGAGAAATACATGCGCACCGTGCCCCAGAAGGGCGCCCGGGTGAGCGGCGCCGCACCCGTCGCCTGGTCCAGTCCGCCGCGCTTCGGCTCCTTGACGAGAACCGGCGTCAGGGCGGCGACGATCAGGCCGAGGACGCCGATGGCGATGAAGGCGTCACGCCAGCTGAATGCGGCGGCGATCGACGCCCCGAAGGCGATGCCCAGGGCCGCACCCACGGGGGGGCCGAGATTGAACAGACCCAGCGCCATGCCGCGGCGTCCCAAAGGGAAGTAGTCGGTGATGATGGCGTAGGACGGCGGCACGCCGCCTGCCTCGCCGAAACCGACCGCCATACGCGAAACGGCCAGTTGGCCGAAGGTGCGCGACAGACCGCAGGCCATGGTCGCCGCGCTCCAGAGTCCGCAGGCGATGGAGACCACGGCCACGCGGTTCGTCCGATCGGCCAGCCATCCGACGGGGATGGCGATGAAACAGTAAAAGAACGCGAAATACAGGCCGCCGAGCAGGCCCAATTGTCCATCGGTGATGTGCAGCGAATCCTGGATCGGTTTTGCCAGGATGGAGAGCAGCTGCCGGTCCAGGAAGTTCAGAACATAGATGAACCACAGCACCCCCAGCGCGACCCAGGCGCGCCGGCCGACCGATGGTGTGATTGCGGCGGGCGGGCCTTCGGATTCGATCGGCGTTGCACTCATGTCGTTTCCTCGGTGAAGCGAGCTTCTGGCTCGTCTATTTCTCGGGATGGGTCAGGGCGGCGTAGGTCAGGGCCCGCGCCTGGGCGCGGAATTCGTTGCTGACGGGATCGGCCATGCGCTGGATCATGCCGACGAAGATCAGATCATTGGTGGGGTCGATCCAGAACCAGGTCCCGCCGCCCCCGCCCCAGCTCAGCGTGCCGCGGCCTTCGGCCATGCCGAGCGCCTGGGGATCGATCGCGATGGCGAAGTCCAGGCCGAAGCCGAACGCCGGATTGAAGGGCAGCAGGCGAAGGGGATTGGTCGTCTTGAGCACCGCCTCGGGGATGACGTTGGTCGCCATCAGATCGACGGTCTCGGAATTCAGGATGCGAACCCCGTCCAGTTCTCCGCGGTTCAGGATCATCTGGCAGAAGCGGGCGTAGTCGACGGCCGTCGACACCAGGCCGCCGCCGCCGCTCTCGAAACGGGGCGGGCGAGTGTAGTCGTTGATGGGCATGTCGAAGGCCTCGGCGGCGACTTTCAGCCTGCCGGCCCCGTCGTCGCGGTACATTTCCGCCAGCCGGTGAACCTGATCCGCCGGCACGTGAAAGCCGGTGTCGATCATGCCGAGGGGCTCGAAGATGCGGGTGCGCAGAAAGTCGCCAAAGCTCATGCCCGACAGCCGCTTTACCACCAGGGCCTGAAGGTCGGTGGCGATGGAGTAGAACCACTCCGTGCCCGGCTGGAACATCAGCGGGATCCGGGCGGCGCGGGCCAGCAGGTCCTCGTGGCTGGCGGCGGTCATCACGCCCGCCTCGCGATAGGCGCGCTCGAGCGGGTGCACCTCGAACAGGCCATAGCCGAAGCCGGCGGTGTGGCTCATCAGTTCGCGCATCGTCGGCGGGCGGATGGCCGCCTCGGTCTGCAGGGTTCCGTTGTCGGCGACGCCGGCGAAGACCTTTTGGCCCTTCAGCTCGGGAAGATGGTCCGTGACGGGGTCGTCCAGCGTCCAGCGCCCCTCCTGGAACAGGATCATCATGGCCACGCCGGTCACCGGCTTGGTCATGGAATAGATGCGGAAGATGGCGTCCCGGCCCAGCGGCGCCTCGTCGTCCAGCCGCCCCTTGCCGAAGGTGGTGAAGGCGGCGACCTGGCCGTGGCGCATCAGCAGGGTGGAGGTTCCCGCGACCATCCCGGTCTCGACCATGCCCGCCATGTAGCGGTCGAGTTGGGCGAGACGCACGGAATCGAAACCGAGAGCTTCGGGCGTCGAAGCGAACGGGAGGCCGCCGGGGCTCATTCGCGGGCCTGCTTTCGCCGTTCCTCGGCGCGGTCGCGGCAGACCCCGATGAAGCCGTGGGCCATGAAGGCCGCCATCCGGGCCTTGATCGCCTCGAAGTCGTCGGATCGGCATTTGCCGCCGGACAGGTGATCGATCCGGCCGGTGCGCGCCAGGCTGAGGGTCAGAGCGCCGGTGACGAAGTGGTAGCCCCAGAAGATGTCCTCATCGAGCGCATCGGGCATGGCCTGCTTGAGCAGTTCGATGAGACGCAGGACAACAGGGTCGTAAAGGCGGTCCATCACCTCGGCGCCCCAGGCCGGGGTGTTGTTGATCTGGGCGCTCAGGGCGCCGAAATGCCGCCAGCCGTCGCCGCCGGTGGAGTAGGTGTCCAGGTCGGTGTCAAGAAAGGCGCGCAGCGCCCCCTCGACCGTCGGCTTGCCGGCGGCGGCCGTCTCATAGGAGTCCAGGGCCTCCATCCGGCGTCCGCTGGTCACCGGCGCGCGGCGCGCCATGACCTTGTCGAACACGTCCTGCTTGTCGGTGAAGTAGTAGTGGATCAGAGACTTGTGGACGCCGACCTTGTCGGCGATGTCCTTGATCGTCACCCCGTAGAAACCGTGCCGCGAGAACAGCTCTTCGGCGGCGTCGAGCAGCTGCTCCAGGCTCTCGGCGCGTTGTTCGGCCTTGCGGCGCGGTTTGCGGGGCGGGGTCGTCATGATCTGGGCCTCGGGGCGTTGAGGCGCTCCCTGAGGACGGGGCGCCGACTCGATGATGGAGACGGCCGTCATCCTAGGCGTCTCCATAGGTGGCGCGAAGCAGTGCCTTGTTGATCTTGCCCGTAGCGGCCAGAGGCATGGCCTCTACCCGAACGATCCGTTCGGGAATCCACCAGTCGGCCACTTGGCCCTTAAGAGCCGCCCTCAGATTTTCGTCCTCGATCTGCTGTCCGTAGGCGGGTTCGATCACCATCAAAGGGCGCTCTCCCCATTTGGGATCGGCGCGGCCGATCACCGCCACCAGCCCGACGGCGGGAAGGGCGCCGACGATTTCCTCGATCTCGACGGGATTGATCCACTCGCCGCCCGACTTGATCAGATCCTTGGAGCGACCGGCCAGGGTCAGGTTGCCGTCGTCATCCAGCTGGGCCAGATCGCCCGTGTCGAACCAGCCGTCTTCATCGACAGCCGAAGCGCCGGCGCCGAAATAGGCGTTCACGACGCTCTGGCCCTTCACCTTCAGACGGCCGACCGTGTTGCGCTGATCGGGCAAGGGAGCCCCGTCGGCGTCGGTGAGCAGAAGGTCCAGGCCGAGGGGCGGACGACCCGAACCGCGCGCCGCGCCGGGCTTGTCGCTGCGCGGCGAGATGGCGCCGAGCGGCGAGAGCTCCGTCATGCCCCAACTGGTCTGCACCGTGGCGCCCAGCCGCTGCTCCATCCGCTGCAGCAGGCTGTCGGGACAGCTCGATCCGCCGATGATGACGCGTTCGAGGCTGGGAGTCTCTCCGCCCGTAGCGTCCAGGTGGTCCAGCAGGCCCAGCCAGACGGTCGGCACGCCCACGGCCACGGTCACCTCATGCCTGGAGATCAGTCTCGCCAGATTGGCCCCGTCAGTCGATCGACCGGGCAGGACCAGCCGGGCGCCGACGGCCGGCGCTGCGAACGGCAGGCCCCAGGCGTTGGCGTGGAACATCGGCACGGCCACCAGGACGCTGTCGCGGGCGGTCAGGGCGATGGAATCCGCCTGCAGCGCGCGAAGGGTGTGCAGGTAGTTGGAGCGGTGAGTATAGCCCACGCCCTTGGGCGCGCCGGTGGTGCCGGAGGTGAAACATAGCCCTGCCAGGGCCGTCTCGTCGAACTGTCCCCACCGCACAGCGCGACCGCCCGCTTCCAGCAGGCCTTCCAGGTCGATCACCTCAGGCCGTCCGGCTTCCGGCGTGTCTCCATCCAGCAGGATCAGGCGCTCGAGCGAAGGGCAGGCGTCCAGCAGGGCCTCGGCCGTGTCACGCAGGCCGGCCCCGACGGCGAGGACCCGGTCGTCGGCCTTGGCGACCATGGCGGCCAGGTGGGCGACGGTCAGTCGCGGGTTCAGGGTGTGGCAGACCAGGCCGACGCCCATTGAGGCGTACCAGACCTCGACGTGGTGCTGGGTGTTCCAGGCCAGGGTGGCGATACGGTCGCCCGGCTTCAGCCCGAGATCGATCAGGGCGCCGGACAGGCGATTGGCCCGGTCCCGCAGCGCCGCGTAGCCGATGCTCTGGTCGGCCTCTGCGCCGGCCGTCGCCACCAGGGCGGCGCCGTGCCATTTCGCGCCGTGTTCCAGAAAGCGGTCCACGGTCAGGGGGTAGTCCTGCATGAGGCCGGGGGAGGAGCCGATCATCCTTGAGCGATAGTCCAGACGGTTTCAGGGGCCGGCAAGCCGGTGAGCGAACAGGGCGGCGGCCGGTCGACCGCCGCCCCGGAAGTGTCAGAAGGTCTTCGTCAGATTGACGCCGAACTGGCGGGGAGCGCCCGCATAGCGGAGACGCGAGTTGACTGCGGCTATGTAGGTCTGGTCCGTCGCGTTCAGCGCATAGGCCGCCAGCGTCCAGTCGCCGGTCTTGTAGCTGAGCAGCAGGTTGACCAGATTGCGGGCTTCCAGACGGTCGCCCAGAGCCTCATTGTTGAAGATGCTCGTCCAGGCTTCGCCGATGTGGGCGTAGTCTATGCGGGGCGACAGGGTCGCGCCGTTGGGCAGGGCGAAGTCGTACTGGACCCCGATGTTGAAGGTCAGCTCGGGCGCATACCCCTGGGTGTTTCCGTCGAGATTCAGACAGTTGGCGGTCGCCGGTCCGGTGGTTGCGTCGCACGTGCCGCTGCGCGCGACGCGGGGATCGGCGGCGTAGAATTCGCCGAGCTCGGAGTTTGAGACCGCGGCGCCGACGTCCATCGTCCAGGCCTTCAGACGCACCTGGGCCGAGGCCTCCAGCCCCATCAGGACGGTTTCGTCCGCGACATTGACGATCGAACTGAACAGCGGAACAGCTGGATCGCCGACGACGACCTGGAAGCCCTCATAAGTCATGTAATAGGCGCCCAGCTGGGTGCGGACCTGACCGCCGAACAGGGTCGATTTCCAGCCCAGTTCGTAGTCGACCACGTCTTCCGGTCCGAACGAGCTTGCCGGAGCATAGAAGTTCGGCGCGTTCAGCCCGCCCATCTTGAAGCCGTTCGCCACGAACCCGTAGACGAAATTGTTGTCATCGACCTTGTAGTTGATGCTCAGCTTGCCGGTGGTCTTTTCGGCCGTGACCTCGTCGTTCTGGAGCAACTGCAGGCCAAGCGCCGGATAGGTCGTATACACATTCTCGTTGCGCGAGGTGCTCTCGGACCAGCGGGCGCCCAACTGGATTTGCAGCCGGTCGGAGATGTCATAGCTGACTTGGCCGAAGACAGCCTTGGTCTCCTTCGGCGTCTCGCCGAAGATGTAATAGTCGAGCACGCCTTCGGGGAAGCCGACGTGATAGGCGCCTTGCGGGAAGGTTGTGACGGGGAAGGTGACCTTGTCCTGCTGCCAGAAGGCGCCCAGCAGCCACGTCAGGCGTTGGTTGTCGGGCGAGACGAGGTTGATCTCCTGTGACCAGACCTCTTCCTCGACGCGGTCATAGAAGGTGTTGTTCAGCGCGCTGGTGCCGTCGAGGTCGGTCGAGAACTCGCTGATCCCGTCCTGGTAACCGGTAATCGAACGCAGGGTTATGCCGTTGTCGAACACATAGCTGACGTTCAGCGATACACGCGCCGTCTCGTCGACGCCGGAGTGCGGGCCGTTCGCCGTGATCTCGAACGGATCGTTGGTGGAAAGGACGGGATCGGCCGGATAGCCGCCGAAATCCAGCTTGTTGTAGTCGCCCTTCAGTAGCACTCGCAGCGCCGGCGTAGGCGTCCACAGGAAGCTGGCGCGCGCGCTGTTCATGTCCACGTCGCCTGGATGACTGCGGTAGGGGCCGGTGATGTCGTGGAAGCTGCTGCGTTTCTCCGTGTTCATCGCGAAACGGGCCGCGAGGGTGTCGGTGAGGGGGAGGTTTATCGCCCCTTGGACCTTGAGGTTGTCGTAGTTGCCGACTTGGCCCATCACATAGCCGTTCAGCCCCGTGAAATCGGGGTTGCGAGACGTGATGAAGACCGCGCCACCCGTAGCGTTCGTGCCCGCGAAGGTGCCTTGGGGCCCCCGCAGCAGTTCGACGCTGCCGATGTCGTAATACGGCTCCGTCTGGAAATATCCGGGGAAGACGGGCACCCCGTCCCGATAGGTGGTCACGCCCACGCCGATGGCGGTGGTGGGCTCGGATTTTCCGATGCCTCGGACGTTGAAATAGTTCCCCTGGCCGAAATTCTGCACCGTCGTGGACGGCGCCACGAACTGCAACTGCTCGAGGGAGAAGACTCCGCGGTCATCGAGGCTGTCGCCGGATAGCACGGTGGCGGCCACCGCAGTTTCCTGAAGGTTCGTCGTGCGGCGTTCGGCCGTGACGACGACTTCCCCTACCTCAGTCGCTTTTTGCTGGTCGTCCGTCTGTTGCGTCGTGGCGTCCTGAGCCTGGGCGGCTCCGGCCCACAGCAGGACGGCGGCGGATGTGGTCAGCCAGAGCTTGCGCCCCATGATTTCCTCCTCGGTGTTTCCTCAGGCGCTCTGTCGGCGCCGTGGGAGCACCGTCTCACCGATTTCTCATCATGTCAACATTCACTAGCCGGCTGGTGAATGTTGACCTTTTGGCCAGGATGATGAGAGTGCAGGCGCTGAAACGCCGGCCAACACGGCGAAGGCAGGGAGACCATCATGGCTATTGATCTCAGCGGACGGATCGCGATCGTCACCGGTGCGGGCGGGGGCCTGGGCCGCAGCCATGCGATGGCGTTGGCGCGTCATGGTGCGAAGGTCGTGGTCAACGATCTGTCGTCAGAGGCGTGCGAAGCGGTCGCCGCCGAAATCCGGTCCGAAGGCGGCGAGGTTATGCCGTGGTGCTGCAGCGTCACCGACCGCCCCGGCGTCTTCGCCATGGTGGAAGCGGTGGTCGAGCGCTGGGGCAGCGTGGATATTCTGGTCAACAACGCCGGCATCCTGCGAGACCGGACCTTCGCCAAGATGGATCTCGACGACTTCGCCCTGGTGCTGGACGTGCACCTGATGGGCTCGGTCAACCTGACCAAGGCGGCGTGGCCGCATATGCGCGAGAAGGGCTACGGCCGGGTGATCTTCACCACATCTTCCTCGGGCCTTTACGGCAACTTCGGCCAGTCGAACTACGGGGCGGCCAAGATGGCGCTGGTCGGTTTGATGCAGACCCTGGCGCTGGAAGGTCAGAAGTCGGGCATTCACGTCAACTGCCTAGCGCCGAGCGCCGCCACCCGGATGACCGAGGGCCTGTATTCGGCAGACGACTTGCGCGGCCTGTCGACCGATATGGTCAGCCCCGGCGTGGTGGCCCTGGCCAGCGAGAACGCCCCGACCCGCGCCATCCTCCTGGCCGGCGCAGGCGCCTTCGAACAGGCCCACATCACCATGACCCAGGGCGTCTGGGTGGGGGAAGTCCCCGACGCCGCCGACCGTATCGAGGCGCAGTGGACGCTGATCCGCGACCGTGCGGGCGAAGTCGTTCCCCAATCGGGCGCGGCTCAGTACAGCCACGAGGTCAGTCATCCCGCCCGCGTCCAGTCCGGCGTCGCCCCCGCGGCGCCTGGCGTGGTCGCGAACTGAAAACCCGCTGCCAGCGGGCAGGCGCCAGCGCGCCCGAATCATCATCGCGCCCTGATTGAAAGGGCGGCTTCAGGCTTGAGGAAGATCTCCATGGACGAAGTTTTCGTTCTTTCCGGCGTGCGGACGGCCGTCGGGGCATTCGGCGGCGCGCTGAAGGATACGCCGCCGACCGAACTGGCTGCGCAAGTGTCGGGGGAGGCGATTCGCCGTTCCGGCCTGGAGGCGGCGGCGATCGGCCATGCGGTCTTTGGGCAGGTGATCCAGACGGAACCGCGAGACGCCTATCTGGCGCGGTGGGCGGCGCTGGAGTCCGGCTGTGCGGTCGAGACGCCCGCATTGGGGGTCAATCGACTGTGCGGTTCGGGCCTGCAGGCGGTGGTGTCCGCCGCACAGGTGCTGAGGTTGGGCGAAGCGGACACGGCCCTGGCGGGCGGAGCCGAGTCGATGAGCCGCGCGCCCTATCTGGTCTCGGCCGCCCGTTTCGGCGCCAAGATGGGCGACGCCGCCCTGGTGGACGGTCTCACGGGCGCCCTGACAGATCCGTTCAACCGCTATCACATGGGCATGACCGCCGAGAACGTGGCCGAACGTTACGGCATCGATCGCGCGGTCCAGGACGACATCGCCCATGAAAGCCACCGCCGCGCCTCGGCCGCAGATAGGGAAGGGCGTTTCGTCGATCAGATCCTGCCGATCCAGGTGAAGCAGAAGGGCAAACCTATCATTTTCGACCGCGACGAGCATATCCGTCATGATGCCTCCCGCGCCGACTTCGAGCGACTGAAGCCCGTGTTCAAGACCGGGGGGTCGGTCACGGCGGGCAATGCGTCGGGGATCAACGACGGCGCGGCCGCCCTGGTGCTGGCCGGCGAAGCGACGGTGAAGCGTCTGGCGCTTAAGCCGATGGCGAGGATCGTGTCCTGGGGCCATGCGGGCGTCGATCCGGCCGTTATGGGCCTAGGGCCGATCGCTGCCGTGAGGCAGGCCCTGACGCGCGCCGGCCTGAGGATCGCCGACATGGATCTGATCGAATCCAATGAAGCCTTCGCCGCCCAGGCCTGCGCAGTCTCGCGCGAACTGGGTCTGGACTCTGACAAGGTCAATCCGAACGGCAGCGGCATCTCGATCGGGCATCCCGTCGGCGCCACTGGCGCAATCAACAGCGTCAAGGCTGTGTACGAGCTTCAGCGCATCGGCGGCCGCTACGCCCTGGTGACCCTGTGTATCGGCGGCGGCCAGGGCATCGCCGCGATCTTCGAGCGCTGCTGACCTGCGGCGCCGACCCGCATTGCCGCCCGCCGCGAAGCCTTGTTCGCCCTCCTGCCCTCGAAGCTGCCGCGTGCGCGGTCAGACGGCGCCTTGGGACGATCGCCGCCGTGAGGGCGACCTACACCTGGCAAGCTTGCTTGGCGTCGCACGCGTGAACGGGCCGTCGATTTCAAGTCGGCCCCTTTTCATTTATTTATCGATAAGTTAATGGATGGCCTGCTGTCCTGGTAAGCGCCGTCGAAGTCAGCGGCGCTGGAGCAGACGGAGTCGTTCTCGCCGTGTCGAATCATCAAGTTTCGCTGAGTTCCATCCTGGCCTATCACGCGGCCCGTGATCCTGGCCGGACGGCCGTCGTGGTGGGAGATGACAAGGTCAGCTACCCCGAACTGGATGCGCGCTCGAACCGGCGCGCCCGGCTGATGGCGGCGCAGGGCGTCGGTTTCGGCGACTTCGTGACCGTGGCCCTGCCCAACGGACTGGCCTTCTACGAGACCGTGTTCGGCCTGTGGAAGCTGGGCGCCATTCCCAACATCGTCTCCGCCAAGATGGCGCGGCCGGAGATGGAGGCGATCCTGGATCTGGTCCGGCCCCGGCTGTTCATCGGCGAGGCGCCCGTTCCGGGCCTCGCGGCCCTGTCGGAGACGCCGCAGGGACTGGACCTGCACTCGGCCGATCCGCTGCCGGAAATCGTCTCGCCACACTGGAAGGCGATGACCAGCGGGGGGTCGACGGGCCGGCCGAAGGTGATCGTAGACGCCATGACGGCCCAGTGGAATCCGCAGGAGGGCTTCCTGCTGCAAAGGCCCGGCGACGTCATTCTGAATCCCGGCCCTCTCTATCACAATGCGCCGTTCCACTGCGTCACCATGGGGATGTTCGTCGGCGCCACCATCGTAGAGATGCAGAGGTTCGACGCCCTGCGCGCGCTGCAGCTGATCGAGGAACATGGCGTGACCTGGGTCACGATGGTGCCGACGATGATGCACCGGATCTGGCGGCTGGGGCCGGACGTGCTTGCGCAGCACAGCCTGCCCAGTTTGCGGATGATGCTGCACATGGCCGCACCGTGTGCACCTTGGCTGAAAGAGGCGTGGATCGGCTGGCTGGGGGCCGAGCGGGTCTGGGAATACTACGGCACGACCGAGGGGATCGGCTCGACCATCATCTCGGGCGTCGACTGGCTGGACCATCGCGGGTCGGTCGGCCAGGTGCGCCCGGGCTATGAGATGAAGATTCTCGACGCAGCCGGCCGGGAATTGCCGACGGGGGAGGTGGGCGAGGTCTATTTCCGGCCCGAAGCCGGACCGGGTTCGACCTATCGCTATCTGGGAAGCCAGTCGGTCCGGATCGGCGAGTGGGAGACGATGGGCGACCTGGGCAGCATGGACGCCGACGGCTACCTGTTCCTGTCGGACCGGCGCAATGATCTGATCATCTCGGGCGGCGCCAACATCTATCCGGCGGAGGTCGAGGCGGCGCTGGAGGCGCATCCGGCGGTGCGTGGCAGCGCGGTGATCGGCCTGCCCAGCGAGGAATGGGGCGCCGTGGTTCACGCCATCGTCCAGCCCGTCGAGGGCGCGAGCCTGGATGAAGCGGAACTGCTCGACTTCGTGGCCGGCCGGATGGCGCGGTTCAAACTGCCCAAGCGGATCGAATTCACCGACGAGCCGCTGCGCGACGAAGCCGGCAAGGTGCGGCGTGCGGCGCTGCGCCAGGCGCGGCTGACGCCGACGGAAGGCGCGCCTCTGGACTAGAAAGGCGGAAAGGCCGCGCCTACTCGGCGGCCGCCGCGCCCCGCGCCTGACGGGTCCTGTACAGGGCGTCGAAGCCGGCGGCCATGAAGGTGACGAACCGTTCGCGCACGGCCTCGAAGTCGTCCGAGCGGCACAGGTCGTCAGACAGACGGTCGATCCGCCCGGTGCGCGACAGGATCAGGGTGTAGGCGCCCGAGGTGAACTGAAAACTCCAGAACAGGTCGCGCGGATCGGCGTCGGGCAGGGCCTTTTGCAGCAGGTGGATCAGGCGCAGCACCAGGGGGTCGAAATAGAAGTCCATTTTCTCGGCGCCGTAGCCAGGGGCGTTGTTAACCTGGGCGAAAATCCGTCCGAACGCGCGCCAGCCCTCGTCGCCGTTGATGTAGACGTCGAACGCGCCGTCATAATAGGCCCGCAGTACGCCTTCGACCGTCGGCGAATCGCCGGCCTGGGCCTCGTAGGCGTCCAGCCCGGCGGTGCGGACCGTGACCGCATAGCCGACGCGGCGCTCGAACACGGCGTCGAAGATCGCCTGCTTGCCGGCATGATAATAGTGGATCAGCGCCGGATGGATGCCCATGGCGTCGGCTACGTCCTTGATGGTCACGCCGAAATAACCGCGCTGGGAAAACAGATCTTCAGCGGTGTCCAGGATCAGCTTCTCGGTCGCGGCGCGCTGCTCGGCGCGGGTGCGACGACCCATTCTTTCCGGCGAAGCTGCCATTCGGTCTGGACCTCCTGATCTCTACCAGGGGTCGTGCAAGACCCCGCAAGGCTGCGGACGATGAGGCCGGCGCCTGCCCGGGTCAAGGACGCAGGGGCGGTTTGTTTAGCCGCAAGACAATGAACTTGACGGATTTGGCTAACTTAGTGCTAAGTAAATGAACTGGGGAGGCGTCCTCTTGCAGGGCGCTGCAATGCAGAGCGGCAAAGCCGCCATCGGGGAGGAAACATATGCGAGGATTCCGTCAATCCGTCAGGCTGCGCGTCGCCTCTGGCGCGTCGCTTGCCGTCCTGTTGCTGGCTGCGGGGCCCAGCCTCGCCCAGACAGCCGAAGCGCAATCCACGACGGCCGAGACGGCGCAGGACAAGGCCGTCGCCAATCTGGACGAAATCGTCGTCACAGGCACCAGTATTCGCGGCGTGCCTCCGGTTGGCTCCAACCTGATCAGCATGTCCCGCGAGGACATCGAGACCCTGGGCGCGGCCAATACGCCGGACCTGCTGGCCAGCGTGCCGCAACTGAACAGCTTCAACACCGCGCCGTCGCCGAGCCTGGGCGGGGTGGGGTCGTTTGCACCGGGTCTGCGCGGCTTGCCGGCCAACGCCACGCTTCCGCTGATGAACGGCCACCGGCTGGTCGCCGCCGCCGCCAACGAGACCAATCCCGACTTCCCCCTGATCCCCAACCTGGCGATCGAGCGGGTCGAGGTCGTGGCCGACGGCGCCTCCTCGATCTACGGGTCCGACGCCGTCGCCGGGGTGGTGAACTTCATCACCCGCCGGAACGTCTCCGGCGTCGAGATGTCGGCGGCCTACGGCATGGCCGACGACTATTACACCGGCCATGTCGGCGCCCTGGCAGGCAAGACCTGGGACGGCGGCTCGATCCTGGCGGCCTACCAGTTCACCAGGACCGACAATATCACCGGCGGCGACCGCGATTACCGGCTGCAGGACTTCCGTCCGTTCGGCGGCATCGACACGCGCGGCGTCAACTGTCCCGCGCCCAACGTCCTGGTGAACACCACCTTCTACTCAGTCTATTACGCGGCACCCGACCTGGCGGCGAACACCCGGAACTTCTGCGACAACGGCGCGTCGGCCGACCTTCTGCCCGCGTCGCGCATCCACAGCTTGTTCGTGTCGGTCCTGCAGGACGTGACCGACCGGGTCACGCTGTGGGGCGAGGTGCTCTACACGGATCGCCTGGACGAGATTCAGGTCTCTCCGCCGGTGCAGTCGGTGGCGCTCACCAGCGCCAACCCCTTCTTCCGGGCCCCGCCGGGGACGGGCGCCACGACGGAGTTGGTGCTGTTCCGTCCCGACAACCTGATCGGCGACGACCACTTCACCAACACCGACGAACGGCGGGTGGGCAATTCGTCTGTCGGCGCGGACGTGCAACTGCCGCATGAGTTCGAACTGAGCGTCTACGGCACCTTCGACTGGGCCGAGAACGTCGCCTTTCTGCCCACCATCAACGCCGGCGCGCTGGCGGCGGCGGCGGCGGGGACGACGACCGCCACCGCCCTCGACCCGTTCGGGACGGGCACCGCGCCGGGCGTGGTCGCGGCCATCCTGAACTCCTCCACCTCGGTCACGATCAACCAGCGCACCAACCTGGGCGCGATCAAGCTGAGCGGACCGCTGCTGGATCTCCCCGCAGGGCAACTGAAGATCGCCCTGGGCGCAGAGACGCGGCGCGAGACGTTCGAGCAGACCGGCTTCGTCGGCGCGACCCCTGTGCCCGAAGACCTGAGCCGCGACATCAACTCCTTCTATGGCGAGGTCTTCGTGCCGATCGTCGGTTCGGCGAACGCCATGCCGCTGGTGCGCAGCCTGTCGCTGTCGCTGTCGGGGCGTTACGATGACTACAGCGACTTCGGATCCACGAGCAATCCGAAGGTCGGCGTGAACTGGGAGCCCCTCGAGGACCTGACCCTGCGCGGCTCCTATGGCCAGTCGTTCCGGGCGCCGGGCATGCGTCAGGTCGGGGCCACCGTCGGCGCCTACTACTATGACGCCGCCACCGCAGCCGCCCTGGCCAATGATCCGACGCGCGGCGCGGCGCAGGTCAACACCGTCTATCTGCTGGGCGGCAATCGCGATCTGCAGCCCGAGGAGGCCGAGACCTGGTCGTTCGGCGCCGACTGGCGGCCGGTCTTCCTGCCGAACCTGCGGGCCAGCCTGACCTACTACAATATCGAGTACACCAATGTGATCGGGACGCCGTCCACGGCCCTGGTCTTCACCGACCCGACCTTCGCCTCGGTGGTCTATCGCAATCCGACGGCCGAGACGCTGGGCGGTCTGCTGGGGATCGCCGTGCCGGTCAATCTGCCGACGCCGCTGCCGGCGATCGGCAACCTGCTGGACCTGCGCCTGAACAACTTCGGGGTCCGCAAGACGGACGGCGTCGACTTCGACGTCAACTACCGCTGGCCCCAGGCCTTCGGCGACGTCTATGCAGGCCTGGCCGGCAACTATGTTCTGGGCTTCGACACCCAGTTGTCGCCGGCCGCGCCGGTGACGGACAGCCTGGATCTGGGCGTGCCGCGCTTCACCGCCAGGGCCAGCCTGGGCGTGGTTTCCGGCCCGGTCAGCGTCGCCGGCTTCGTCAACTATCGCGACGGAATCCGCAACAACTTCGCCACCCCGACGGGCGTCGGTTCCTACAAGGCGGACGCCTATACGACGGTGGACTTGCGCGTGACCTGGACCCTGCCGGAGGCCGGCTGGACCCGTGGCACGGCCCTGGCCCTGCAGGTCAACGACCTGTTCGACAAGGACCCGCCCTTCTTCCCCGCCACCGACGGGGTGGGCGGGGCCTATAATCCGATCGGACGGTTCGTGGCGCTGAACCTGCGCAAGTCCTTCTGATCGTGTCTTCGCAGTCTGTAGAAAAGCGTAACTGATGCCCGATGACGCCTCGCCCGCCGCCCTGGGCTTTGATCCGACGCGGCTCGCCGCGATCCGACCGGCCCTTCAGGGCTTCGTCGATCGCGGCGAGCTGGCGGGCGTGGTGACGCTGGCGTCGCGCGGCGGGCGGGTCGTCCATGCCGACGCCGTCGGCTGGCGCGATATCGAGACCAAGGCCCCGATGCGGCCCGACACGCTGTTCCGCATCGCCTCCATGAGCAAGCCGATCACCTCGGTGGCGGCCCTCATGCTGATGGAGGAGGGGCGGATCGCGCTTGAAGACCCGATCACGCGGTGGATTCCCGAGATGGCCGAGCTTCAGGTCCTGCGCGACGCGACGGGGCCGCTGGACGACACCACGCCGGCCCGGCGGGCTATCACTGTGGAAAACCTGCTGACCCACCGTTCGGGCGTCGCCTATGCGCCCTTTTCCGTTGGGCCCCTCAAACAGGCCTATGAGGCGGCTCTGGGCGATCCGGGGATGAACCGTAAGACGGCCGATGAATGGCTGGCGGCGCTGGGAAGCCTGCCGCTGGCGTACCAGCCGGGCGAACGCTTCCACTACGGCCACTCTTCGGACGTGCTGGGCTTTCTGATCGGCCGGGTGGAGGGCAAGTCCTTCCGACAGGTGCTGCTGGATCGGATCTTCACGCCGCTGGGCATGTCGGACACCGACTTCTGGATGCCGCCGGCCAAGCGCGACCGTCTGGCCAGCCTGTACGCCTACGAGGAATCGGGCGATCGGCTGCGCAAGGTCAAGCTGGAGCTGTATGACGAACCGCCCGACTATACGCCGGGCGGCGGCGGGCTGATCTCGTCGGCCGGCGACTACCACAGGTTCGCGCGCATGTTGCTCAATGAGGGCGAACTGGACGGGGTGCGCCTGCTGCGGCCGGAGACGGTCCGGCTGATGCGGACCAACCGGCTCACGGACGCCCAGCGTCAGGTGCCCTTCGCGGGAATGGATCTGTGGACCAAGTCCGGTTTCGGTCTGGGCGTGTCCATCGCCGAGGACCTGACCGACAATCCCTATTCCTGCGGCGCGCCGGGCTCGATGACCTGGCCCGGCGTGTTCGGCACCTGGTGGCAGGCCGATCCGGCCAACGACCTGATCCTGATCTATCTGATCCAGCACCAGGTGCCGGTGTCGGCCAATTCGGGATCGACCATCGCCACGGGCCGGGGGGCGGCGGGGCGTCGCGCGCTGCCGGTCTATCAGCAGGGGATCTACGGAGCCCTGCAGAGCAATCCGACCCCGGTCGATCCGGGATCGGCCGGGTGAACGGCCGGTCGTCGGCCGGTCGGTAATCGAAACAACAACAGGGAGCCGGTCATGCGACAGAGCGTCATCGACGAAAAGAACGCCGCGGCCTTGCGCAGCGCGCCTCTGACCCGCCGGTTCAAGGCCGCCTACGGGTCGGGCGCGCTGGCGGACGGCATCGTCGCGGCGGGCTTCGGCTTCTTCCTGCTGTTCTATCTGACGGCGGTCTGCGGGATGTCCGGGACGATGGCGGGCACGGCCAAGCTGATCGCCCTGCTGGTCGATGCGGTGGCGGACCCGGCCATCGGCCTGGCCAGCGACCGGCTGAGATCGCGGTTCGGGCGGCGCATCCCCTTCATGGTGTTCGGCCTGCTGCCGTTCGCGGCGGCGTTCGGTCTGCTGTTCTCGATGCCGGAGTCCCTGAGCGGCCTGCCGCAGTTCGTCTACGCCACCGTCTGTCTGATCGTGCTGCGCGTGTCCCTGTCCTGCTTCGTGCTGCCCTACACGGCGGTGGGCGCGGAAGTGACCGACGATTATCGCGAGCGGGCCAGCATCGTGTCCTACCGCCTGTCGTTCCAGAACGCAGGCATTCTGATCGGGGTTGTGCTGGGCCTGGGCGTCTTCATGAGCGGGACCGACGGATTGCTGGACCGTGCGAACTATGTGCCCTTCGCCTGGAGTTGCGCGGCCGCCATGTTCCTGGCTGGCATGATCGCCATTCGCGCGGTCAGCTCGGCCCAGCCCCGGCTGCACGGCCCGGAAAAGGGCGAAGGTAATTTCCTGACCGGCTTCGGCCGCGAGATGATCGAACTGGCGCGCAACCGCTCGTTCCTGATCCTGTTTGCGACGGTGCTGACCTATTTCCTGGCCTATTCGGCCCATGTCTCGCTGGCGCTTCACGCCAGCCGCTATTTCTGGAAACTGGATTCCACCGCCATCCAGATGATCCTGCTCAGCACCACCCTGGGGCCGTTGCTGGGCGCGCCGATCAGCGCCTTCGCCCTGCGCTATATCGAGAAGCGCACCCTCTCGATCGCGGCCTTCCTGGCCATCGCCCTGTTCCTGATCTGGCCGCCGCTGCTGCAGCTCTACGGGCCGGTCACGCTGACTCCCGCCGCCGCGGCGCCGATCCTGTTCGTCAACGGCCTGCTGGTCGGCACGGCGATCATGGTGGGCGGGATCGGTTTCCAGTCGATGCTGGCCGACACCGCCGACGAGCATGAATGGCTGTTCGGCGTGCGTCGCGAGGGTCTGTTCTTCTCGGGTCTGACGCTGGCCTACAAGGCGGCGTCCGGGCTGGGCGGGCTGATCGCCGGCCTGGCGCTGGATGCGATCCACTTCCCTACCGACCTGGGCGCGCGGGGGCCTGGGCTGGTCATTCCGCAAGAGGTGCTGGACAAGCTGGCGCTGATCTCCGGGCCCCTGCCGGCCGCCTTCGCGGCGCTCTCGCCGCTGTTCCTGATCGGCTACCACCTGACGCGGACGCGGCACGCGCGGATCATCGCCGACCTGGACCAGCGCAAGATCGACAAGGCCGCTGCGACGGACTGACGTCCGGGCGGCGAGCCGACCCATTTTTAGGATGAGGACGAGACCGTGATCAGACTGGATGGCCGTGTTGCGATCGTGACCGGGGCAGGGGGCGGCCTGGGCCGGTCGCACGCATTGTTGCTGGCGCGGCGGGGCGCACGCGTGGTCGTCAACGACATGGGCGAGGCGGCCGACACGGTCGCCGCCGAAATCGTCGCCGAAGGCGGCGAGGCGGTGGCGGCCGTCGGTTCGGTGACCGACCTCGCCTTTGTCGAACAGATGGTCGCGGAGGCGAAGCAGCGATGGGGCCGCATCGACATCCTGGTCAACAACGCCGGCATCCTGCGCGACAAGAGCTTCGCCAAGATGGACCTGGCGGACTTCCGGCTGGTGATCGACGTGCACCTGATGGGTGCGGTCAATTGCACCAAAGTGGTTTGGGATACGATGCGCGACCAGAACTATGGCCGCATCATCATGACCACCTCGTCCTCGGGCCTGTTCGGCAACTTCGGCCAGTCGAACTACGGCGCGGCCAAGATGGCGCTGGTCGGCCTGATGCAGACCCTGGCCCTGGAGGGCGCGCGTTACGACATCAAGGTCAACTGCCTGGCGCCCACGGCGGCGACGCAGATGATGGAGGGCATCCTGCCCGCCGACATGCTGCGCCTGCTGAACCCCGACTTCGTCAGCCCGGCCATGCTGGCCCTGGTGCGTGAGGACGCGCCGACGCGCACCATCCTGTGCGCCGGGGCCGGGGGCTTCGAGGCGGCGCACGTGACGATGACGACGGGCGTCCACATCGCGCCCGGCGCGGATGCGGCCGAAACGGTGGTGGCGCGCTGGGACGAGATCATGGATGCGACGACCGCCTTCACCCCCGCCGACGCCCTGCAGCAGAGCCGGCTGGAGCTGGCCAAGGCCGGCTATCAGGGCGAAGGCCAATGATCGGGCGGCTGCTGGCGACGGCGGTGGTCGCCCTGGGGCTGGTCGCGCCGTCGCCAGTGCTGGCGCAGGCCGGGGCGCTGACCGAGGGGCCGGTGGTCCATGCGGCGGCTGGCGATCTTCGCGGGAAAGACCTAGGCGGGGTCGCCGTCTTCCGGGGCGTGCCCTATGCGAAGCCCCCGGTCGGCGAACGGCGCTGGCGGCCTGCGGAGCCTCTGCCGGCATGGCGGGGCGTGCGCGAGGCCACGCGCTTCGGCGCGGCCTGCATGCAGCCGCCGTCGCCCTTCCAGGACCATGCGGCGATGAGCGAGGACTGCCTGTTCCTCAACATCTGGGCGCCCAGGGATGCGCGCAACGCCCCGGTTATGGTCTGGATCCACGGCGGGTCGCTGGTCAGCGGCGCCGGCGGCGATGCGGTCACGGACGGCGCCCGAATGGCCGAGCAGGGCGTGGTCGTGGTGTCGATCAACTATCGCCTGGGCGCTCTGGGCTGGCTGGCCCATCCGGCGCTGAGCGCGGGATCGACACGGAATATCTCTGGCAACTACGGCCTGACCGACCAGATCCAGGCCCTGCGTTGGGTTCACGACAACATCGGCGCCTTCGGCGGCGACCCCGGCAAGGTGACGATCGCGGGTCAGTCCGCCGGCGCGCTGAGCGTCATCCTGCTGATGGCGGCGCCGCAGGCGCGCGGGCTGTTCGACGGGGCGATCGCGCAGAGCGGCTATATGATCGCCATGCCGGAACTGCGGAACGGCACGTTCCGGGACTGGCCGGACGCGGAGACCATCGGCCTGTCGTGGGCCGGAAAGCTGGGCGCGACCGACCTTGGCGCGCTGCGGGCGTTGAGCGCCGAGACGATCATCGCCGACACGCCGCGCACGGGCTATTTCCCGCTGGCCACCATCGACGGCCAGGTCCTGCCGCGTCAGCTGGTCGATACGTTCGACCGGGGCGAACAGGCGCCCGTGCCGGTTCTGGCCGGGTATAACGACGGTGAAGTCCGCTCCCTGCCCATCCTTCTGCCGCCCGCGCCGGCGGACGCGCAAACCTATACGCGGGAGATCCGCGCGCGTTACGGCGATCTGGCGGACGCCTTTCTGGACCGCTATCCGGCCAGCGACATCCGCGAGAGCCTGTTGGCGACGACGCGGGACGCCATGTACGGCTGGTCCGCCGAGCGCCTGACCAAGGCGCAGGTGGCCGTGGGGCAGGGCGCCTATCTGTATCTGTTCGACCACGGCTATCCTGCCGCCGACGACCGGGGCTTCCACGCCTTCCACGGGGCAGAGATTCCCTATGCGTTCGGCACGACGGCGGCGATACCGGGATGGTGGCCCGCCATGCCGAAGACGGCGGTCGAGCAGCGCCTGTCCGAGGCGATGCTGGGCTACTGGACGTCCTTCGTGAAGGCCGGTCGGCCACAGGCGCACGGCGAGCCGGACTGGCCGCCCTATGGCCCGGCGCGCGCCTACATGGCGTTTGAAAATGCCCCCGAGCCCCGGATCGACCCGCCCAACGGTTTCGCCTTGCACGAGACGGTGGTGTGCCGACGTCGGGCGGTCGGCCATATCGCCTGGCACTGGAACGTGGGCGTGATCGCGCCGCTTCTGCCGGTCGGACGCTTGGGGTGCAGCTGATCGGTTTGAGCCCACCGGCGTGAGCGGGCAGGTGCAGCGGCCTGAAATAATAGACTTAAGCCCCAGCCGACCAAGTCAATCATGCTGAAGCGTTGTGGCCGATAACTTCATCCAGCTTCTCAAGCTGAAAAGCGATCCTCCCGATCAGGCCGCTTCGCATCCCCCTGCGATTGCTTAGTCGGAATTCTGCGCCTTGGGCCTCGGAGAGGGTGTGAACGATCGCCAGACCGAGGCCGGAGCCGGGCGTCTGGGGTGAGCCGGCGCGGAAGAAGCGGTCGGTGAGGTGGGGAAGGACGGCTTCATCCACGCCCGGTCCGTGATCCCAGACGCAGACAGCGGCCTGTCGGCCCGTCATGCGGACATGAACGACCACCGGCGGCGCGCCGTGGTGGAAGGCGTTGTCGATCAGGTTGAGGATCTGTTCGGTGATGAGGTCTTCGGCGCCGAGGACAATGACCGGCTCGGCCGGAAGGCGAAGGCGCAGGGCGCCGTCGGCAAAGGCGCGGCGCTCCCGAGCGGCTTGACAGGCGCGCCGCGCCGCGCGGCCGAGGTCGGCGGAGGTGTCTATCCGGGCCCCGTCGGCCCGGGCCGTCGACAGCAGCTGACCGACCAGCCGCGTCATGCCGCCGACGGCGTCGCGAGAGTCTGCGATCAACCGCCGTTCCTGAGCCGTCCAGGGGCGGGAGGAGCCGGCCAGAAGGTCAAGATTGGCGGAGAGGACCGACAGCGGCGTGCGCAGTTGATGCGAGGCGTCGGCCGCGAACCGCTGAATGCCGGAAGTGGAAGTCTCAAGCCGCGCCAGCAGATGGTTGAAGGCGTTCAGAACGGGCCACAATTCGCGGGGCGCCAGATCGACATTGGCCGGGGCGAAGTCGGAAGAGGGGCTGGGGCGGCGCGTCAGGTCGTCGATCAGACGCTTCAGCGAGTTCAGGCCCCATTGCAGGGCCGGCCAGATCAGAAGCGCGGCAAGCACCACCAGCAGGCCGGGGAGAAGCAGCATGCTGCGGTAGAGCTCTCGCAGGCTGGCGCGACGGGAATCCAGGCTCTGGGCCACCGAGACGCGGATGGGGGCGTCGCGGCCGGGGATGATCAGGGTCTGTTGCGCCATACGCACCGAAACCCCCCGGACGGACAGGTCCGCGAAGACCGGCTCCTCCGTCCGGGCCTCAGGGAGATTGGGCAGTTCGGCATAGCCGGTGACGAGGCGATCGCCTTCGCGGACGCTGTAGAAGACGGCGTCACGCTCGGGACCGTCCAGCAGAGCCAAGGCCCAGGGCGCGACATCCACGGTGATGCGACCCTCCGCGACCGACACCGTCTCGCGGATGGTCTGAAGCGCGCCGGCCAGCAGGCGGTCCGCATTGTTGGCCACCACCCGCTGGGCCGTCCAGGCGCCGACCGCCAGAACGACGACCGCGAAGAGCGCCAAAGGGGCCACCTGTGCGATCAGCAGACGTGTGACCAGGCTGTGGGAACGGGCAGGCCGGGCGAGGCTCATGGATCGAGGCGATACCCGCGGCCACGGATATTGGTCACGGCCGGTCCATCCGGCTGAAGCTTGCGTCGCAAACGGCCGACGTGAATTTCCAGCGCATTGAGCGACGGCGCCTCGTCCTGAGGAAAGACCTCGGCGGCCAGCAGGTCGCGGTCCACCACCTGTCCAGGTCGGGACGCCAGGACGCGCAGGGCCGCCCATTCGCGGGGGCGCAGGGCGAGGTCGCGGTCGTTGACGTGGGCGCGCCCGGTGCGCCAGTCGCAGAAGAGGGTTCCGACCACGACCGCGCCGGCGGCCTGTCCCTGGCGTCGGCGCACGATGGCGCGGAGACGTGCGACCAACTCCGAGGGGGCGAACGGCTTGACCAGATAGTCGTCGGCCCCGAGGTCAAGGCCCGCGACCCGGTCGCTGAGGGCGTCACGCGCCGTCAGCATGAGAACCGGGGTCGATGATCCCTGCAGCCTCAGGGTTCTCAGCACTTCGAAGCCGTCGATGTCGGGAAGGCCGATGTCCAGGATGGCGGCGTCGAAGACCTCTGAGCTTTCGAGGCGTAAGGCCTGTTCGCCGCTGTCGATGCATCTCGCCTCGAAACCTGCCTCATGCAGAGTGGCTTCGAGCGAATGCCGTAGCGCCTTGTCATCTTCGACAACGAGTATTCTCATGGCGAGGCGATGGGGCGACGGATCATGGATGACACAATAACCAGAAAGCGGGGCCGGTGAAGCCGGATCGGCGAGATCTGCTCGTAGGCCTGGCGGGGGGGCTGGCGGGCGGGCTGGCGGGAGGGGCGGCGGTGTTGAGCGCCGCCGGTTGTTCGTCGGAGCCTGAGGGCGCGGGCACGGCGCCGCGGGTGCGTTGGCTGGCCCGCCGCGAGGGGGCGCTTCACATCCTCACCAACACCAGTTTGATGGGGCCGGTGCTGGAGGCCTTTCGTCGTCGCTGGCCTGAGATCAGGGTACGTCTGGATGACAAAAACTCCACTCGGATCGCCGAGGAGGTTCGGGGGCTCGCAGCTGCGGGCCAGGAGGGGCCGGACCTGGTCTGGAGCACGGCGATGGACGTGCAGGTCAAGCTGATCAACGACGGCTATGCTCAAGCCTACCGGTCGCCGCATCGTGCGGCCATGCCGGACGGTTCGGTATGGCGCGACCAGGGCTATGGCCTGACGGCCGAGCCGATCGTGTTCGCCTATAATCGACGCCGACTCACGGCCGATGTCGTGCCCCGCAGTCATGCGGATCTGCTTCGGCTGCTCAAGACCCGCCCCGAGGTCTTTGACGGTCGTGTCACCCTCTATGACGCCGAACGGAGCGGCGTGGCCCTGATGCAGCTTTCGGCGGACGTGCAGATCTATCCTGAAGCCTGGTCGTTGATGGAGGCGCTGGGCACGCAGCGTCCGCGGCTGGACACCTCCGGGCGGAGAATGATGAGCCAAATCGCCGATGGGCGGATGGCGTTCGCCTATAATATGAACCAGTCGTACGGCGCGTCATGGGTCGCGCGCGCGCCGGAGATCGGATTGATCACGCCTGAGGACTATCATCTGTCCGTTTCACGCGTGGCCTTCATCCCGCGCAACGCCGCCCACCCGAATGCGGCGCGGCTGTTTCTGGACTTCCTTCTGTCGCGTGAAGGCCAGCGGGTGATCGGAGCCCTGGGCGTTCGACCGGTCCGCGACGATGTCGATGCGCCTGTCCGTCCCGGCGCGCCTGGCGTTCGGCCGGTTCGGGTGGGACCCGCCCTGCTGGCCAATCTGGATCAGGCGCGTCGCGCGACTCTGCTCACCCGGTGGAGGGAAGCGATGCGTCACGGCGTCAGAGCGCCGGCGGATCCGGCTGCGCCCTGACCGTTCCTGTGGATAAGTCCATTAAGTCCGAAGCCTCCCTTTCTGTCACGACGCCGTCATGCGGACGCCCGTCGCTTGCAACATGGGGTCTTGATCTGGTCCGTCTGGTTTGTGACAGCACGATAAAACCATGTATTTTGTTTTGAGCGCAAAATAACTGCCGTATTTGTCGATTTGACAGGGCAGTCTGGGTTGATCTTACTCACCTCAGCAAGGCGGGAGAGATCGGCTCCGGCCGACGCCGAAGGCGCAACCGCCCCGGAAACGCTCAGGCAAACGGACCGTCTTGCTGAAGGAACGCTGGAGAGAAGGCCGGATCCGGGGGATGCGGTCTCGCCGAAGGAGAAAGGGTCGGCGACGACCCGAAACTCTCAGGCCCAATGACAGCGGGGGCGAACGGACGCCGAAGAGCGTCAGTCGCATTGGGCATCCCTGGGGAGGGGCGTCGTCGCCATGAGGAATCTCGCTTTGTCTCGTCTTAATCGTCACTTGACCCATTATTGCAGCGCCATCGCCCTGCTGGCCTGCGCCACGGCGGTCCAAGCCCAGGAGACGGAGGGCTCTCCGGAAACCGCCGCGGTCGACGATATCGTCGTCACCGCCTCGCGCATTGATCGCGCCGGCTTCGAAGCGCCGACGCCGACCATCCACCTGACCGCTGAGGATCTGTCGGTGGGCGCGCGCCCCAATATCGCGGCCGCGCTGAACGACATGCCCCAGTTCCGCGCCACCACCTCGGCCCAGACGACCGGCACCAACACCGGCGCGGGCAATGCGCCGGTGGACCTGCGGGGGCTGGGCATCAACCGGACCCTGGTCCTGATCGACGGACGCCGGGTGTCGAGCGAGAACGACCTGAATGCGGTGCCGTCGGTCCTGGTCAAGAGCGTCGACGTGGTCACCGGCGGCGCCTCCGCCGCCTGGGGATCGGGCGCCGTGGCCGGCGTCGTCAACATCGGCATCGACCGCTATTTCACCGGCGGCAAGCTGGGCGCCGAATACGGCATCTCGTCCTATGACGACGCCGAGCAGGAACGGTTCGAAGGCGCCTGGGGAACGGACTTCGCCGGCGGTCGCGGCCATTTCGTCGTCGGCGGCGAATATCTCGACAACGAAGGCGTCATCCCCAAGGCCTCGCGCCCGAACATCGGACGGTGGGCGACCGTCAATGGCGCGATAACGCCTGACGTGGGCTTCGCCAACGCGGCCTATGGCGGTCTGGTCATGTCGGGTGTGAACCGCGGCATGGTGTTCAACCCGGACGGCTCCTTGCGTCCGTTCGACTATGGCACGGTCAGCGGCACGAATTCGATCGGCGGCGAAGGTCCGTCGAACGACGATCTGAGCCCGCTGGTCACGCCGCAGAGGCGTTACACGGGTCTGGCCAGCGCCGTCTACGAGATCAACGACAGGCTGCGGGTCACGGCTGATGTCCGTCATTCGCGCATGTGGAACAACTATGTCTGGTTCGGCGACCATGATCGCGGCGACCTGACCATCGGCATCGACAACGCCTTCCTGTCTTCCACGATCAAGCAGCAGATGGCGGCCGCCGGCCAGACGTCCTTCACCTTCGGTCGTTTCAACTCCGATCTGTCCTATTCGACGATCGACTTCGAGCGGGTGACCACCCAGGCGACCCTGGCCGTGGATGGCGAGTTCGGCGAGAACTGGCGCTGGGGCGCCTATTACAGCCACGGTGAATTCGAGAACAACATCGACACGCCTGGCTTCCTGCTGAAGACCCAGTTCGCCAACGCCGTCGATTCCGTCATCAATCCATCGACCGGCCAGGCCGTCTGCCGCGTGACCCTGACCAACGCCAACTCCGGCTGCGTGCCGATCAATCTGTTCGGCCTCGGGGCCCCGTCGCAGGAAGCCATCGACTATGTCACCGGCGCCCCGCAGCAGCGCGCAACGACCAAGCTGGACGTGGCCGGGATCAGCCTGCGCGGCGAGCCCTTCAGCCTGCCGGCGGGCGACGTCTCGATTGCCGTCGGTCTTGAGGCCCGCAAGGAGCAGACCGACCAGCGCGTCGGCGAATTGGATGCTGCGAAGGCCTTCAAGACCTTCAGCTTCTCGGCCATGTCCGGAGAGTTCAGCGTCAAGGAGGCTTTCGGCGAAATCCTGGTTCCCGTCGTCCGCGACCTGCCGGTTCTGAACGACCTGCAGTTCAACGCCGCCGCGCGTATCTCCGACTACGACACCACCGGTTCGATCTGGTCGTGGAAGGTCGGGGCGACGAACGAGTTCTTCCCGGGCTTCCGGGGCCGGGTGACCCAGTCGCGCGACATCCGTTCGGCCAACCTGTCTGAACTGTTCACGACGACCACGACCGGATGGAACAACCTCAACGACCCGGCCAAGAAAGGCGCCCTGGTCTATGTGCTGAACAACGGCGGCGGAAATCCCAACCTTCGCCCGGAGACGGCCGACACCCTGACCCTGGGCGTCACCTATGCCCCGCCGTCCATTCCCGGCCTCAATCTGTCGCTGGACTATTACGACATCAAGATCGATGACGTGATCACGACCATTGCGGCGCAGGACCTGGTCACCCGCTGCTTCAAGGGCAACCTCGACCTCTGCACCAAGGTAGAACGTGACACGGCGGGCAATCTGGTGCGCACCCTGTCCACCTATGTGAACCTGGCCGAATATCACACGGACGGGATTGATGCCGAGGCCTCCTATGCCTCGGACGCCGACCTTTGGGTGCCGGGCGCGACGGGCCGGGTGACGATGCGTCTGGTCGGCACCTGGGTGAACAGTCTGACCACTGACGACGGAATGACCGAGATCGAATACGTCAAATCTCAGGGCTATTCGTTCGGCCTGGGCGTGCCCAAGCTGCGCCTCAACGCCAGCCTCGGCTGGAAAGGCGAGGTGTTCGGCGCGAACCTGCGCGCGCGCTACATCTCGGCGGGTGACTACAACAGCACCGTGGCCATCTCGAACAACCACATCGACGCCTACACCTATGTCGATCTGGGGCTGACGGCTGACCTGGCCCACTACGGTGCGAACGGTGTCGAGCTCTACGCCAACGCGACCAACCTGTTCGACAAGGACCCGCCGGTCGGGTCGCTCTACTCGCCGTACTACGACGTCATCGGTCGGTACGTCACGGTTGGCGCGCGGTACCGCTTCTAGTTCGGTCCCCGCTCCCGGTCGCCGGCTCTGCTCCTCCAAGGGAGCCGGCGACCTCCCCCTTTTGCTTCCCCATACACCGCACGGTCTGTTCCATGATTACCCGTCTGCCGATGGCCCTCCTGCTCGCCCTGAGCGTCGCCCCTGCGGCCCTGGCTGAGGCGCCCAAGCCCGCCGCCATCGTTGCGGATGGCCTGCCGGCGGTGCCCGACGATCTGGTCGCCGCGACCCAACCCTATCTTCAGGCGCGCCGCGCCGCCTTCCTCGGCTGGAACGCCGCCGATCGGTCGATGCTGATCAAGACCCGGTTCGGGGCGACCGATCAGCTTCATCTCGTCACCGGCCCTGACGGCGCCCGAACCCAGATCAGTTTCGAGGCGGAGCCGATCCTGGCCGGCGCCCTGTCGCCGTCCGGTCAGACCCTGCTGGTCCAGAAGGACAATGGCGGCGACGAATTCTATCAGCTCTACACACTGTCCGGCGGTCGGCTGACCCGCATCACCGACGGCAAGAGCCGCAACTGGTTCGGCGCCTGGAGCCGGGACGGCAAGAGGGTCGGCTACGCCTCATCCCGCCGCAACGGCGCCGACATGGACCTGTATGTCGTCGATCCCGCCGACCCATCTAGCGACCGCCTGGTCGCGCAAGTCTCCGGTGGCGGCTGGAACATCGCCGACTTCTCCAAGGATGGGACCAGGGCCCTGGTCCTGAACCGGATGTCGATCAACAACGCCGTGGTCTATGAGCTGGACCTGGCGTCCGGCCACATGACCCCCCTGACCGATCCGGCGGCGCAGGTCTCCTATGTCGATCCCAGATATGCGGCGGACGGCACGGTCTGGGCGACGTCGAACAAGGATTCCGACTTCCTGCGCCTGGGGCGGATCGGGCAGGGCTGTTTCGTCCCCGTCAGCACCGAAGGCCGATGGGATGTCAGCGACTACGCCTTGGCGCCGGACGGCAGCTTCGTCGCCTATGCGGTGAATGAGGCGGGCGTCTCGCGGCTCAAGGTCATGGATGTCGCCACGGGCGCGGTGCGCGTGGTCCCCGGCCTGCCGGACGGCGTCATCCCCTACAGCATCGGCCCGTCCATCGATATCGCGCCGTGGGGGGCGATCGGGCTGAGCCTGTCGTCCGCACGTGTCTCCGGCGACGCCTTCTCGATCGATCCAACGACCCTGGCGGTCATCCAGTGGACCCACAGCGAGACCGGCGGCCTGGACCCCGCCGTCAACGTCGAGCCCAGGCTGGTCGAGGTTAAGAGCTTCGATGGCGAGACCGTCTCCGGGTTCCTCTATCAGCCGGACCCCGCCAAGTTTCCGGGCAAACGTCCGCTGATCGTCGATATCCACGGCGGACCGGAAGGCCAGACCCGTCCCGACTTCCTGGGGGCGCAGAACTATCTGCTGAATGAACTGGGCGTGGCGCTGTTCTTCCCGAACGTGCGCGGCTCGTCCGGCTATGGCACACGCTTCGTCAATCTGGACAACGGCCCGTTCCAGCGAGAGAATTCGGTCAAGGACATCGGCGCCTTCCTCGACGCCCTGGAGGTCGATCCAGACCTGGACGCCTCGCGTTTCGCCGTCACCGGCGTCTCGTACGGCGGCTATATGTGCTACGCCACGGCGGTGCATTACAGCGACCGGCTGAAGGGGGCGAACTGCTACGTCGCCATCTCCAACTTCGTCACCTTCCTGGAAAACACCCAATCCTACCGCCGCGACCTGCGGCGCGTGGAATACGGCGATGAGCGTGATCCGGCCCAACGCGCCCAGCTTCAGGCGATCTCGCCCCTGACCAGCGTGGACAAGATCACCATCCCGCTGTTGGTCGCGACCGGCGGCAATGACCCCCGTGTGCCGGCGTCCGAAGCCGATCAGATCGTCAGCGCGGTCCGCGGCAACGGCGGTACGGCCTGGCATCTGCTGGCGCAGAACGAGGGCCACGGTTTCCACAAGAAGGAGAACGAGGACTATTATTTCTGGACCAGCCTGTTGTTCTGGAAACAGACGCTGCTGGGCGACGCCGCGCGCTGAGCCCTGATCGCAGCGTCTCAGAAATCCTTTGATGATCTTCAAACGCATCGCCGCAGCGAGCGCGGTTTCAGCCGCGCTGCTTGCCACGCCCGGGACGGCGCAGCCCCGCACCCCGGTTCACACCGACCATCACGTCCACGTCCATTCGCCCGCCATCCTCGACATCCTGTCGGCCTACTGCAGCAGTCCGGGGCGTATCGGCGCGTGCGATCCGGCCTTCGTCGAACCCCTGACGGCCGACGATCTGCTTGCGGACATGGACGAGGCGGGCGTCCAGACGGCCTGGATGATGTCCACGGCCTATCTGGCCGAAAGTCCGATGATGGTTCCCCCGCTGGCTGACGCCGCGACGCGGGTTCATGACGCCAACGCCTTCACCGTCGCCACCGCCGCCGCCCACCCCGGACGGCTGGTCGCCTTCGTCTCGGTCAATCCGCTTGCGCCCGACGCCCTGGCCGAAATCGCCGCCTGGAAGGACGAGCCCTACGCCAAGGGATTGAAGCTGCACCTGACCAACTCCGGCGTCGACCTTCGCGATCCCGATCAGGTCCGCCGTCTTGCGGCGGTCTTCGACGCCGCATCGGACGCCGGGATGACCATCATGATCCACATGCGCACCCGCGCCGAAGACTATGGCGCGCGCGACGTCCGCATCTTCGTCGAACAGGTCCTGCCGCACGCGGTCGGCGCGCCCGTCGTCATCGCCCATTCCGGCGGCTGGGGCGGTCTGGACGCGAACACCTGGGATGCGCTGGAAGAGTTTCGCCAGGTCCTGGCGGAACAACCCGGCATGGCTCCCGACCTCTTCTTCGATCTGGCTCAGGTCTTCGACGCCGATACGTCGCCAGAGAACAGGGCCCGACTGGTCCAGGTCATGAGGGGCATCGGCGCTGAGCGTTTTGTGCCGGGCTCCGACTGGCCGTTCTCTGGGCCGTTGGACGACTATCTTAACGACGCCATGGGGCTGTTGTCGCTATCGTCTCAAGAAGCGACAGCTCTGAGGCGACGACGCGTTGCAGTGAGATGACGACATCAAGAATGTTGAATGGCTGGCGGTCGCACAACCAAGCGAACAGACGGGTTCATCATACGTGAGGATTCAAAGCCGTCACGCCAGCGCAAGTCTACTTTGCGGCCGGAGATAAATGTCTGCCCTTGGCGCGTCGTCGACATCGCTGACAGGGCGAACCTAACTCACCCGATTGCATGCTTCTGGCGCATCTACGACATTGGCCGAGCGTCAATGCGCGATATGGTTCAGGCTCACTGGTCGCATGTGTCGGTCTGGATTCGACGGTATTGGGCAAGCGTTTGGGACTTGAAGTCACGGAGTCGTCCTGACCGGGGCAGGGCCCAAGCCTACCGATAGAAGGCGACATCACCCGGATTTTATCGCGGCCAATTTTCCCTTTGTTTTCATGAGCCCGGTTTCAATGACGGCTGCGCCGACGGCGCGCTCATGAAATCAAAGAAAAGGCTCTGACAAATCATGGTCTTCTGGTCTGTGAAACAATTGAGTGGGAGTGAGGGGCGGCGGGCATGGGGGAGCGGCCTCTGGCGAGGGGATTTCGTTGATGACAGGGGGACTTTAACGGTCGGGTTGGGGTATTGCGAACCCGTAGCCCTACGGTGGTAGAGGTGACAGCGGGGCTCGAGCTTTCGTACATCCCTGAGATCCGCTTCTGACTGAGGCTGTGTAAAAACTCTTCTCCGCGAGAAATGGCCGCAAAATTCTGCGGATACACAATAATATTCGACAGAATATTCTGATTTTGATCCTCTATTTGCAAGTAAAAGCAATATAATTGCTGAAGAATCTGATTGCTTCGAGTTTCTACACGGCCTCGACTCATCCTTGTCCTTGGGAATGTTCGCCTTTCGGCTGCACGCCAATGGCTGTCGACGGCGGCAGGCGGACGATCTGCTAGCCAAGCCTGCCTGCTGTACCATACTCTGCAGGCATCATTGGCGTAGAGGCCTTTGGAGAGATGGCCGCGCAGGCCGCTCCACCGGGGGCCGTCATGGCTGATGTCCGCATGCGCGGGTGAATTCCGTTCTTCGCCATATCGAGCAGGTGGAGGAAGACATGCGAACGCATTGGGTGGCCGCTTTGGCTGTTGTCGCGATGGGGCTTTATGGCTGTGATTCCGGGCGGTCTGAACGCACGATCCGGGATCGCGAAACCGGTGGAAGCGTGACCGTCCGGACCGGTCCCGCAATGGCCGCGCCCCGCAATTTGCCGGCGTTTGCGCCGATCTATCCCGGGGCGGTCATCCTGAGTTCGATGGATGGCATCAGCGGCAGCGACAGCGGCGGCAGTGTCCAGACCGGCGGGATGGTCTCGTTCAGCACAAGGGATGACCCGGAGCGGGTGGCCGGCTTCTATCGCGCCCGGCTGGACGCTTCGGACCTGACCGAGCGGAGTGACGCCAACGTCAATGGCGCCGTGATCCTCAGCGGCACCGCGGCGGAAGACGTCGGCGACGGCGTCCAGATCAGCATCGCGCCATCCGGTGAAGGTGAAGGCAGTGTCGTGACCCTGATCTACAGCCGCAGAAACGGTTGACGGAAACCGGCGTTCGCCACAGCGTGGCAGGCTGAACAGGGTAGGGGGCGGCCGTGGACTGGCAGGGGATTGAGTCTGCGCTGGACGAGGCGCTGGACGTGCCGGTCGCGCAACGCCGTGCCTGGCTTGCGGACCGGTATTGCGCCGATCCGGCACTCCTGAAGGAACTGGTGTCCCTGCTGGACGCGGCCGAGCATGCGACGGATTTTCTCGAGCCGGAGTCGCGGCTGGATTCGGTCACGCTTCAGCCCGGGATGCGGTTCGGGGTGTGGAAGATCGTCGGCTCGCTCGGCAAGGGCGGAATGGGAGAGGTCTATCGGGTCGAGCGCGACGACGGCGAGTACCGGCAGACGGCGGCGCTCAAGCTGATGCGCGGCTTCGCCGGTACCGATCGGGACCGGTTCATGGCCGAGCGCCAGATCGTGGCGGGACTGGAACATCCCGGCATCGCCCGGATTCTGGACGGGGGGCTGGGGCCGGACGGCCAGCCCTTCATGGTTCAGGAATTCGTCGACGGGCCGGCCATCGACAGCTGGTGCGTGCGGGAAGACCTCGGTCCGGCGGATAGAACCCGCCTGATGCTGGACGTCTGCGAGGCTGTCTCCCATGCCCATGCGAAACTGACGGTTCACCGCGACATCAAGCCTTCGAATATTCTGGTGGCCGAGGGGGGGCGAACCCGGCTGATTGATTTCGGAGTGGCCCAGAAACTGGGTGACGGCGCGTCGCGGGCGGACCCCTCGCCGATGTCGATCGAATACTCGGCGCCCGAGGTGGTCGAGGGTCAAATGGCGACCGTCATGAGCGATGTCTATGGCCTGGCCGCGACCCTGTTCAACCTGATCGCCGGCCGTCCGCCGATCGATGTCGGGACCCTGCCGTTTCCCGCCGCCATCCGGCGGATCGTGGACGAGAGCCCGGACCGGCTGATCGCAGCCCTGCCGGCCGGCGTCCGGCCCAGCGGTCTTGTCCGGGATCTTGATGCCGTGCTGGACCGGGCGCTCAGCAAGTCGCCGACGGCGCGGTACGGTACCGTTGAGGCCTTCGCGGACGATCTGCGCCGGGCCTTGGAAGGATCCGCCGTCACCGTCCGTCGGGATGAGCGGGGCTATGTCGCGCGCCGGTTCCTGAAGCGGCGCTGGCTTCCTGTGAGCGCCGCCGCCGCCGTCGTGTTGAGCCTGTCGGGCGGACTGGCGATCGCTCTGGACCAGGCGGCGGTCGCCCAGCGGGAGCGGGACGCCGCCCTGCTGGAGCAGTCGCGGCTGCAGGCCGTTCAGAACTATCTCTATTTCATGCTGCGCACGGGGGCCGAGACCGGGGGGCCCGACGCCGACGCTTCGCGGATTCTGGATGCCGCCGCCGCCCAGGTGCTGGACCAGTTCCAGGCCGACCCGCAACGGGGCGGGCCGGTCGCCCGCATGCTGGGCGAACTCTATTTCTACATGAACGACTATGAGGCGGCCAAACCGCTGCTCGAGCGGCTCATGACGGTTCGCGGCGTCGATCCTGCCATCGTGGCGGGGGCCGCCTATGACCTGGCCCAGATCAAGGAGCGTCAGGCCGAACCCGAGGAGGCCCGGGCCCTGATGTTGCGGGCCCAGTCGTTCTGGAACACCGACCCGCGACGCTGGCGCTCCGAGCTGGTGGACAGTCGCCTGACCGAGGCCAGACTGCTGCGTGACGCCGGCGACGCCGAGGACGCGATTCGCGTGCTTCGCGCCAACCTGCCCGCCCGGATCGCCATCAGTGGCCCCAACCATCGCGACACCGGGGTCTATCACAATGATCTGGGAGTGATGCTGACCGCGGCCGGACGCGTCGAGGAGGCGGTTCCGTCGTTCCAGGCCGCTCTGGCGGTCTGGTCGACCAACGGGCTGGAGAACGGCCCGGATGCCCTGAACACGCTGAACAATCTCGCGGCGCTGGAAGTGTTGTCCGGTCGGCCGGCGCGGGCAGAACCGCTGTTCCGGCGCGCTGTCGAGGTCCGGCGCAAGCTCTATGGGCCGTCTGCGGCGACCGCCGCCCTGCTGAGCAACTATGGCAAGACCCTGATGCAGCTGGACCGGCACGCCGAGGCGCTGCCCATCCTGCGCGAGGCGACAGAGATGGCGCGGGTCCATGCCGGCGTCGCCAGCTTGCACTATGCCTCGGCCGTCGCGGGACTCAGTGAGGCCTCACTCGCGACTGGTCGGGTCGGCGAGGCGGCCCGTTTGAGTGAAGGCGCTGTATCAGAGGTCGAGGCCGCGCTGGGACCGGACCATCCGGCCACCGCGATTGTGCGGATTTCCCTGGCCCGCGTCCGCGCCGCCCAGGGGCGGAAGGCGGAAGGCGGACGTCTTCTGGATGCGGCCCAGGTCACCCTCGCGGCCCTTGGTCCGGGCGCGGTGTCCCAGATCAAGGCGATCGATCAGATCAGGGCGCGATATGGGTTGGGTCGGACCGCGCCCTGACGCCGGACGATGCGGGTTGATCGGGTTCAGCGGTGATCTCGCTGAGCTCCCGGAACAGCCAGGCCTTGGCCTTGACCCAGTCGCGCCGGACAGTGCGATCCGTTAGGCCCATGATCTGCGCCGTCTGTTCGTCGCTGTAGCCGGCGAAGAACCTGAACTCGACGACCTTGGCCAGGCGGGGGTTGAGTCTCGCCAAACGTCCCAGGGCCTCGTCCAGATCCACCAGTTGGTCATCGCTTTCCCAGAAGGGCTCGATATCCTCGGTCAGGGGATCAACCTTGCCGGCGCCGCGCTTGACCGCCAGCCGGGCGCGGGCGTGGTCGACCAGGACATGGCGCATGGCCAGGGCGGCTGCGTGCAGGAAATGACTGTCGTTCAGAAACCCTTCCGAGCGGCGCAGACGCAGCCATGCCTCGCTGATCAGGGCTGTGGTGCGCAGGGTCTCGCCCGCCTGGACCCGGAACCGTTCGCGTCGCGCGACTTTTCGAAGCTCACCCCAGAGCTCGGGAGCGAGACGGCTTGCCGCGTGGTGGACCTGCGGGTCGACCTCGTCAAAACAGGATTTGATCGGAATTGCACTCATGATTCCCACTCCCTCACGCCAAACTGAACACCGTTAGCCTACCGCAAGCCCGGCGAAAGGCCAGTGGTTGTGTCCGGTTCCGGCCGGCGATCCCGTTTCCCTGGTGACGCCAAAGCGGGGACCGACATCATGACCATTCGAAATCGACGCGGCCTGGGATTTGCCTCGGCGCTGGCGCTCGCCGTGGCCCTCGCCGGGCCGGCTCTGGCCCAGAGCGAAAAGCCGATCATGCGGGTCTGGGTCGGCGAACAGCAGCCTTATGCGACGTGGACAGATCCGACCCAGTCCAGCCTCTATGTCGGCCGCGTTCCGGGAAATGCGGCCGAGACCCGGCGGATCGAAGCCGCAACGGACTTCGTTCTCGAAGAATGGCCCGCTTCAACCACCACACCGGGCTATCTGGCCCTGCCGCCGGACGCATTCAGCCCCGCCGTCGAGGGCCGCACGTCTACGGTCGGGGTGATGCTGCGGGCCCAGGGGGCCAGCTTCGCCCTGGCCGGCAGCTGCGGCGTCCCCGGTCTCAGCGATTATTTGACGGTCCCGCCCGGCTGGTTTGACCAGGCGTCGAGCGGGACCTGGCCTGAACACTATCCGGAGCTGTCCATCGCCGTGGGCCTGGGACTGCGCCAGGCCCACGTCTATTGCCGCGATGTCGTCCAGATCGGAGATGCGGTAGTCAACGAGGCGTTTACGCCGCCCGGCGTGAAGGCGATCAACGGCCTCGGCCTCGGGTTGGGCGCCTATGCTCTCGGCGGTGCGAACGATCGGGACGGCCGTGTCTGGGACTATGGGAGCATCGGCAGAATTCTCGCCGAGTCCGGTGTCACGTCGCTGGACAGCGATGAGAGTCTGGTCACGGTCGTCGGCCTGGTCCAGCGCCTCGGGGGATTGCGGCGGATCGATCAGCCGCTCTTTTCCGGCCGGATGGACGGCAGCTTCTGGAGCATAGCCGGGGCCGTGCGGGACTGGCGGTTCCTGACCCCCCTGTTCCAGACGAAACCGTCTGATCTCGGGTCTGACAGTGCAGCCCGGCAATGGCTGGATGCCGCGCTGAAGTCGACCGACGGCGACGAGCGCGGCCTGGCGCTCCTGCTGGCGAAGATGAACTATTACAATGTCATCGGCGGTGACATCATTCCCGAGGACCAGCGCGGGCGGGGCGTATTCGCGCGGTATGTCTGGCAGGGGGCGATGGTCAAGGCCAATGCCGCGCCCGGCTGTCTTCCCGTCGAGCTTTCGCTGGGTCATCCGGTGGTGGAGCTGTCGTTCACCCTCGATCCCGCAGCGGCCAACTGCCTGTCTGTTCACTGGAGCGGTCCGAAGAGCGATGATGATCTGCCGCCGGTGTTCACCGTCGTCGCCGACGGCGGTGCGGCCCCGGCCGACGCGCTGGACGGCCTTCACCTGACGGCGGACCAGTCCTGGAGCCAGTCCCTGACCATCGAGTCCGGAACAAGGAGCGAGGTGGCCTTGCTGGAACAGGGCACAGACCTGCTGCGACCGGGCCTGATCGTTGAGGATTCCCGCAGCGGCAAGGCCGTGAAGGTCTGGGAAGTCATTCTCAAACCGGATGAGGCGTTTGCCGATGACCGGATGACCATCGCCCTGACCAATCTGAATCCCGGTGGCGAGGCATCGACGAAACCCGTCGAGGTCAAATTTACGGTCGGCCCGGGGGCGCATGAAGCGCGTCAGCAGCTGCAGGCGACCGCGGTCGACAATCAGCGCGACCCCTGTGTGCCCCAGGTGATTACGCCGGACGTGCCGGGGCAGATGAGCTTGGGCCCCATGGCGATGTATGCGGCGGCGCTGGATACGGATGATTTCTCGATCAACCTGTCGTTCCTGCCGCCCTCGCAGGGTGACCTGATGGCCGGCTATATGGAATGTGCCCGCATTCAGATGGCGGTGGGGCTCGGGGGCGGATCGGATACCGTCGGCGGCAGACCGGCGGCGGGCTCGCCGACACAGGTGTGTGCCGGTCGAAACGCCCAGCTGGCCGGAATCGGCGCTGCAGCCATGGCCGCCGCCACCGGGGGGACCGCCATCAATCTGGCGGGCCTGGAAGGGCTCGTCCCGTCCGCCAGCATCGAGTTCGGGCTGGATGCCGACCGGCCGATCACCGGCCCGGGCACCTATCCCGCGACGGCAACGGCCACGCTCAGCAATGCGACCCTGGAACAGCGGGGCCTGGACCTGCCGAGCTCGGTCGCCGGCCGCGGGACGATCACGATCGAGCAGGCCACGCCCGGGTTTGTGAGAGTCAGCTATCAGGCCAGTCTGGAGCGTCAGGAGGGGCGTTGCACCGCCCAGCTTGTCGGTCCGGTGTCGGGCACCTTCCAGAGCGTGGTGGCGATGCCGATGCTGCCGGCGTCCCGGCGAACCATGATTTCACCGCGGGCGATCGAATTCATGGGCGAGAAGCTCTGGTCGACCCTGTCGGCCTCGCAGCGGGCCGAACTGAGCCGGGAGCCGCGTCGCGAGGCCGCCGGCGGCGGCAGCGGTGGGGGCGGTGGCAGCGGTGGCGGGGCCTCGTCCGCCCCGATCCCTGGTCTGAGCTGCAATCTCAGCGAAGCGGAGACCCGACGGCTTCTGAACGAATTCCTGGGCCAGCTGCCGCCCGAGGTCCGGCGCGAGATGGAGGCCCAGATCGCTTCGGACCCCGAGATGGCCAAGGCCATGGCCTGCATGCTCAGCCAGAACAGCTGAGCCGCGACCCCGTGCAATCCCTGATCCACAACTGAGAAAGAGACTCGACATGAGCAGATCCATCCTTGCGGCGGGTGCCCTGACGGCCGCCGTTCTGGCTCTCGCTGCCTGCGACAACAGCGGCTCGTCCGCGAGCGACAACGGGGCGGCCCCGGCGGCCGGGGGGGCGCGGGCGTACGGCCCATCGGCACCGGCCGCCGTGGTCGAGGCGACCCGCTGCTGGGGGCTTGTCCAGGGCGCGACCGTCCTGGCCGTCGGCCTGCCGGAGATGGCCGCCGAACTCCCGGCGGCGACCGAGGATCAGAAAAGGGCCTGGTTCAACGAGGCCCAGCGCCGTGCCGCGGTGGCGGGCCTGACGGCGCCGCAATTTCAGGCCCTTCTGGACGAATACCAGATGTCCAACCGGTTCGCGACGAGCGCCGATCTGCGCCAGGACTCGGTCGAGCCGCTGAAGGCCTGTCTTGCATCGACCCCGCCCGAGGGCGCCGAACCGCCGGACCTGGCCCAGGGCTGATCAGCCGGCCATCATCGCCAGGCCCGCGCCGCTCCAGACGGCGCGGGCCTGAACCGCCAGGTCGCGACCGATGGTGGCCACCGGCTGCCCGCCGGCAATCCCGTCCGCCAGCGATACGGCGTCGTGAATGGCGCGGGCGACACCGCCGCCGAACCTCGGGGGCATCTGCATCAGCGCATCCCCGATCAGCGCCAACGGCGGCATGGCTTCGGAACGCGCACGCTCCAGCGCCACGCGGCGGGCCCCCGGTGCCAGATGACGGACCGGCCGCGGCTCGAACACGATATCGGTCAGCAGGGCCCGCAGGCGGGACCCACCCGCATCACCGAGACCCGCCAGGACCGCATCACGGTCTGGTGGCGCGCACCCCGCCCGGTGTCTCAGGGTAAGGGTCGCCATGCCGCCAGGGAGGACCTGAACCAGACTGTCGAGACCGCGCTGCGGATCGCGGCAGGCGACCAGCCACGGCCGCCCGCCGACGGTCTGGCCGGCCCAGCTGGCATAGGCCTGGGGTTCGCCGACGTCGTCGAGGTCGAGATCGGGCAGATGGTCCCCGAACAGATCGACACCGGCGCGCTGCCCGCCGCTGGCGTCGATGACGCCGTCGATCATCAGCCGCCGCCCCGGAATTCGCACGCTCCAGCCGTCGGACGTCGGCTCGACGGCAAGGACCGGCTGGCCGCGCAGGACCAGTACGCCCAGGGCCTCGACGGCGTCGCCCAGGGCCGCTTCCAGCATGGCCAGGGTGACGATCATGGCTTCATCTCCCCACACCAGGCGATCGCCGACGACCCGGCCGATGCGGCCCATGCCCGCGCCGGCCTGGGCCAGCCAGCCATCAAGATCCGGGCAGACGGTGGCCAGCCGGGCCAGGCTTCCAGGACCGATCCGGTGCACATGGACGGACCGCGCGGGCGGGTGCCCCGCCTCGCGCGGGTCCACCAGAACGGGCTCCCGGCCGATCGCCCGCAGGGACAGGGCCGCGGACAGGCCGGCGACCCCGCCCCCGAGGATCAGGAAGGACAAGCGTCGCGCGCCGTCAGCGCCGGTCGTCCCCGCCCGGCCGGGTCCGAAGCGCGCTGCCCCGGCTCAGCGCCTTGTCATTGCGGGCCACGACCATGAAGACTAGGCCGTTGATCTCTCCGTCCCGGCCGAGGGTGGATCGCGCCAGTTCCCGGAGCACATCCTCGCGGCCGGACAGGGTTCGCTCGCCACCGGGGGCGAACATGTCGCCGGGAAAGAACATGTCGCCCGGAAAGAACATATCGCCCGGAAAGAACATGTCGCCAGGGAAGAACATGTCTCCGGGGAAGGCGACCGAGCCGGCGCGGAGATCGAACCGGTCCGAGGTGAAGACGTCGCGCAGTTCGCCCTTTTCGAAGCGCGCCGCCAGCATCTGCACGGGTTCGACCCGTGAGCCGTCCAGTCGCAGCACCATGTTCCGCATCAGTCCGCGCCGGAGGCGCTCGCCCGACAGCCGGGCCAGACGACGGGCATCCCGGATCTCGATGGTGATCCGGCCGCCGTCCTGCGCGAAGGCGAGGCTGGTTGTGGTCGCGCCGACGGCGAGTCCGCCAGCGCCGGCCAGAAAGGTTCTGCGTATCAATGCCATGGTGTTTAGCCCTGTTTCGTTTGATCGGTGAAAGCCCCCATCGATCAGAACGGAATTGCGGGGCTGAAGCGGACATGACCGACCCGGTATGGGCGGGGCTATTCCGGCGCGCGTGCCAGAACGACGGGGAGGCCTGACCGGTCCCCGGGCGCGTGGTAGCGGCCTCTCAGCGGACCGCGGGCCGGGCGGTTGCGGAAGCTGATGCGGTGATCCAGCCCGTCCGCGCCGGGACGCAGGATCACGCTGGCCCAGCGTCCCGTGGACTGGCCCGCCGTGATCTGACCGCCCAGATCGATGAACTCGCAGTCCTCGGCGCCGGCGACCGGCAAGGGGCGTTCGATGCTGCAGAAGGGCTGGTAGAGGACATAGCTGCCGTCCAGACGGTTGCCGTCGTGGATGATCTGGATCCGCATGATGGCGGCATCGGCCGGATCTCCGGCCCGCACGATCCGCCAACTGCCCTGGAGCGGCCCTGCGGGGGTCAGGGCATGACGGTCCTCGCCGGCTGCCGCGTCATGGCCGGGGAGGGTCTGCTGCGCCGCGACCGGGACGGCGGTCAGGACCAGGCTCGAGATCAGGGTGGCGACGAGGGCTCTGAAAACGGTCATCTCAGGCGACGGGCTCATAGTAGCCGACCCGGAACAGGGTGCCGTTCTCCTGCGGAAGGAAGACACTGACCGTGTACTGGGTTTTCTCGTCCGGGCTTTCGGCCGTCAGGATGGTTTCGCCGTCGCGACCGGTTTCGTCGGGCTTGAGCACCAGGCCGTCTCGGGTCATCGCCTGACGGTGAAAGGCGATGACCTCCGCCCGGGGCATCGGCGTATTGGCCATGATCGAGCCGCCCGTTCGTATCCCGTTGGAGAAGGGGAAGTTGACGATCACCCGCGCCCCGGGCGGCATCCTGACGAAATCGGGCAAGGTGGCGGCGATGTCCGGGTTGGTGATGGCGAAGCTGTCGGTGATCGACCCGCTTTCGTTCGCCGCCCGCGCGCCGCCCGGGACCTCGCCCTTGCTTGCCCCCGCCGAGTTGACGGTGTCGGCCACACCGGATGGATCGCTGGCCCCGGCCTCGGGCGTCGCCGCCGGGTCCGACGGGTTGCACCCTCCGAGCGAGAGGGCGAGGACAGCGGCCGGAACCATGAGGGCGGTCAGGTGCGGACGGGCGATGCGAAACAGAGTTGTCATGAGGGGACCTTCGTGCCGGAAAGGATGGGCGGTCGGGGCCTATCGGTCGGCGAGCAGCCGTGTGACCGTGGCGGCGATTTCGGGGTCGCGCCGGATCAGGTTGCCGTTCCAGCGGTCGAGCGGAGTGCTGTCACAGTAGGACCAGAAGCCGATGAACCCGCTGCGGTCTCGCGGCACGTTCATCTGAAATCGGCCCCAGTAGTGGGTGCCGTCACGGGCCGTGTCGCAGCGCTGGTCTGACCGGGACTGATGCCAGTAGCCCTCGATCCGGTCGATGCCGTCCGGCCCGTCGCTGCCGGCCAGCCGGGCGCCTTCAAACCGGCCCTGGCCGACGGCATAGCGTCCGGCGGCGCCGTCGGCGTCCCAGCGATCCAGAATGACGTCCTGAAAGTCGGACGTGTAGACGTTGCCGATCACCTCCGGCTCGAACGCGGTGACCTCGATCTCTCGCTCAAGCGGGGGGAGGGGACTGGACGGGGCGTCCGCGGGAACGGCTTCCGCGTCGGCCGCGGCAGGGTCGGCCGCGGCAGGGTCGGCGGCGGTTGCAGCGCCGGCAGGCGCGGCGGCGACGGGGTCGGTCCCGCCGCCGTTTGCGGCCTCGCCGCCTGACCGGCTACAGCCCGTCAGGGTCAGCGCGAACAGCGCCAGACCGACCAGGGGTATGGAGGGGCTGGTCATGAGCTTGCCCTGTCCCGCCCGGCTCAAAACAGCCGTCCAATGCCCTCGCGAATCCGGTCCTGGGTCCGGCGTTCGACCTCGTCGCTGGCGGCGCGGACCGTCCGGTCCACCACGCCCGGCAGGGGTTGGCCGGCGGCGGGCGGCCGGGCGCCGGTGCCTGGAGCGGTTGCGTCGCCGACCCGTGTGGTGGTCGCGGCCGCGCCTGCGGTGCCGGCATTGCGCAGATCGACGTCCACGGCCGCCGCGATCTGGGGGTCCCGGCCGACAATTTTGCCGTTCCAGCGGTCAAGCGTTGTGCCCTCGCAGTGGCCCCAGAAGCCGATGAATTCGTTCCGGTCCCTTGAGAAGTTGAACTGGATCTGGCCCCAGTAATAGGTGCCGTTCCTCTGCGTCGAACAGGCCTGTGCGGCGGCGGGCTGGTACCAGTAGCCGAGGATTCTATCGATGCCTTCCGGGCTGTCGTTTCCGATCTCGCGAATGCCGTCAAAGCTGCCGCGGGCCTCCGGTGTGGCTCCGACATAGTGTCCGGCCGCGCCATCGCGGTCCCAGCGGTCCAGGGTCATCGTCCCGAAATCGGTGTCGTAGATGTTGCCGATCACGTGGGGTTCGTAATCGGTGCGATACTGCGGCGTCACAGCGGCGGCCGGTGTCGCGAGTGTGTCGGGCGAAGCGGCCGCCTGTCCCGCCGTGGCGGTGGTCCCGTCTTCCATGCCGCTGCTGCCCCAGTCCGACGGCCCGAGGTAGCGGGCCGAACTGATCTTGCCGGCCCAGTCGCCCATGTCGCTGATGCGGCCCTGGATCACGCGGCAGGTTCCGGCATAGCTGGCGTCCAGACAGACTTCCCAGCGCCCTTCGGCGATCATGCTGGCAGCCTTGTCGTTGAACTCGCGGCTGGACAGATTGTCGATGCTGCGATCCAGCCGCAGGGACGTCCCGGCGAAACCGTTCTGGCTGAACAGTCTCAGGCTGGGCGCGTTCTGGGCCACGGCGGTGCCCGCCAGCAGCGGCAGCGCGGCGGCGGCCGCAACGCAGGAGAGTTTCAGGGCGGTCTTCATGTCGGGTTACCTCGATAGGGTGGGTTCTCCTGGTCAAACGGGATTACCGACTGAACCCGGACATCTTGCTGTCAGTGCTGCGGGGTTGGGGAAACGCGGCAACAGAAATTCCTTTGGGCGAGGACGGCTTGCAGTCAGGCGGGACGCCGCCGACCACTTGCGCCCGGGCTCAAGAGCCGCTTGGTACCGACCCTTGTTCCTCCGGGACTGTGACGTTGGATTGCCGGGCTTGCATCTGACAAACATCGACAGGTTTCATCGCGGGTGGTGACCCGGCTGGCCTTGGACGACTTGCCACCAAAGGAGGTTCCGGGGGCCAGCGGCCTGTTCAACCTGATGTGCAACCTCGGTGGCACCGTAGACCTCGCCTTGATCGACACGATGATCTACGGCCGAGCCCCTATACTGGGTCGACGGATTGTGTAGCGACTGCAAGCGGTAGATCAGGCGGGAGATGTAGAGACAGCTCAGCCCGTCGGAATCCCGGTCTCACTTTTTTCGAGCCGGATGGGGCAACCCATCGACGCAGCCAAGACCGCGGCGCTTTTCCCCCTTGCCGAGAAGCTGGCTCTGGTCCGCGCCATCAACGAGGCTGGGGTGTTGGTCGCGATCCTAACGGTGCTGGCGCTCTGTATGGTGCAGTACTATCCGCCACCTTCGGCTTCTCGATTTTTTCCGATCGTCGGCAGCGGATGCTTCGGACGAACCGCGCGACGGGCAAGCTCCAGCTGAGCTCAGCCGCTATGAGAGCTGTGCGGCCAGTTTCACTGCGTCTGCGCCGGCCGGGATGCGAAATGGCGAAGATGCATCGGTCACCGCTCGCCAGACCGCCTCCGCAACATCGGTCGCCGTGGTGACTTCGGCGGGTTGCGGTGGCGCTGCGGAGAACATTTCCTTGGCCCAGGCGGCATAGGCTTCTGGTATGCCGTTCTGCGAGCTGGCACGAGCGGTCGCACCGAATGCGGTCTCCGGAGCGCGTCCGGGAATGACCAACCGCACGCGGATTCCGAACGGCTCCACCTCTAGCGTGAGGTCTTCGCTGAACGCCTCCACAGCGGCCTTGCTGGCCGTGTAGGCGGACAGCATAGGCAGTGGCTTGAGCGTCACGGCTGACGACAGATTGACGATGACCCCCGACTTTTGCGCGCGAAAGCCGGGCATTACGGCTTGCGTCATCGCCATGGCGCCGAACGTATTCAGTTCGAAGAGCTGGCGTGTCGCCTCGATCGACACGCCTTCCAGCGCGCCCATCAGGCCGGCGCCCGCGTTGTTGACAAGGGCGTCGATCGGGCCGGCTTCCTCCACGGCGCGGGCGATTCTGGCAGCGTCGGTCACATCGAGAGCCACGACTCGCAGGCGTCCGGATGCGGGTAGAACGTCCTCACGGGGCTTGCGCATCGTGGCGATGACGGTCCAGTCGCGATCGAGGAAATAGCGGGCAGTCTCAAGTCCGAAACCGGACGAACTGCCGGTGATGAGGATCGTGTTCATTTAATAGTTCCTGTTGGGGTGGTGCGGCGAGACGATTGATGCAGTGGGGCGCGCCGGTACGAGCGGGCTGGAAACGGGGTCGACCGGCTTACTTTGTCTCGACGCTGCCCTCCGGCGTCGCATCGGCTTCCAACGCTGCAACCGCCCCTGTCCAGGCGGGATCGCCGGGGTAGAGCGCGCTGCGGAGGAAGGCAGTTGAAAGGCGCTGGATGGCGGAGACCCGCTGGGGTCGTTCGTCCGTCGTCTCACGCGCCTCGTATCCGGGGATGCCGCCAAGCGAATGTTCGCCACCAAAGGCCGTGAACAGCGCCTTGGGGGACGGGCTTAGATCGTAAGCGTCGCGCCACCAGTCGGCGCCGCGTGTCGAAAGTCTGCCCATGTCATGATCGCCCACGACAATCAGGGTCGGCGGCGTCATGGCCGAGAAATCAGGGTGCATGAATGCAAAGGTGCGAGCTGCCTGCTCGGTAAGGTCATTGCCGCTGCCGGGCGCCGCGAACAGCACGCCTGCCTTTATGCGGGCATCCCGCTTGTCGACCAGCGAGCCGTCGTCAGGATCAGGGTGCGTGACGCCGAGCAAGGCGCCGGCGGTCTGCCCACCCCAGGAATGACCTGCTACCGCGATGCACGAGCGGTCGAGCCGTCCCCAGATCATCGGCGCCTCGCTTTCGATGCGATCGAGCCCGTCGAGAACGACCGCCAGATCTTCTTCCCGGAAGCGCCTTAGCTGCGGGCGGCGAGTATCCTCTGGCGCGAGCCCGAGCGTTCGCGAGTCGAGGTGCGTCGGTTGGATCACGACAAAGCCGTGCGCCGCCCAATAGTCAGCGAGGGGGCCGTACGCGTGAAGCGACTGACCGTTGCCGTGTGAAAAGATGATGACGGGCAGCGCGTCGCCCGCGATCGGTGCGGACACCCGAAGATGCAGGTCGACGCCTCTGCCCGGTGACGTCAAGACGATGGGCGCGATGGAGACGACAGCGGATGGGCCGGCTGGCGCGACTGAACTTGACATGAGACGCGTACCTTCGAACTATAAAGGGATCGATGTTCCGCTACGCTTTAATGCGGATCATTGATCCGTTTATCAAGGGGAAAAGCGAGAAATGGTGTCGACCAAGTCCCGGAATAGTTTTGAGATCGGGTCATTGACGGTGGGCGATACCGGGGCACCCCCGCCGCGCATGCGCGCCGATGCTCGCAGGAATGAGGAAGCGGTTTTAGAAGCGGCCAAGATCGTGTTCGCCCGTTCGGGGGTCGATGCCCCTATCCGGGAGATCGCGGCACAAGCCGGTGTCGGGCTTGCCACGCTCTACCGCCGTTTTCCCACTCGTGCCGATTTGGTGGCGGCAGTGTTCCGTCGCGAGGTCGATGCGTGTGCCGACGCGGCGGGGTCGCTTGCATCTGAACACGGGCCCGTTGAGGCGCTGGCTGGTTGGTTGACGCGATATACGCGCTTCTTAGGGACCAAGCAGGGGCTGGCGGCTGCGCTCCACTCTGGCGATCCGACGTTCGCCACCTTGCCCGACTATTTCCGGAGCCGGTTCGAGCCCGCCTTGTCGATGCTGCTGGATGCTGCCGCCCTCAACGGTGAGATACGTGACGACATTGCGCCCTATGATCTGCTGCGCGGAATCGGCAACCTTGCCGTAGCTTCAGGCAATGATGGGGCCGCGCACACCGAGCTGATGGTCATGCTGTTGCTGGACGGCCTGCGCTACGGCGCGGAGAAGTCGAAAAAGACAGGATAGCTACGAGATCGGGTCTCCAACACGCGATCCTAGGGGATGTTGAACGTGACATTGCCGCTTAGAGACGGTTCCAACCAGCACTGGCATCTCCACCGCAACGGTCAGGCCTCGACGTTGACAGGCGGTGAAGCTGGGACCTTCAGGATTTTCGAACGAAGTTGCAATGTCGCGTTTCGGGTAAGGCGATGATGTCTGGTCCTGGCGAATTGACGACGTTGGCTGATGACTGAGATGACGGTATCATCTCCGTAGGATTGCCAGATTGTCGGTATGGAAGCGTCGGTATCTTGAGCGAGATCGACTTCGGGATGGCTGGGCTTTGCGGAACCAGCACTGTGGTGCGCCTGCCGATAGACAGCGTCATCACTCACATTTTATTGGGGCCAAATTCTTCTTTGTTTTCATCAGGCTCATCCCAGTGGCGGTATGGCTGACGGCATGTTCTAGCGGTCGAAGAAAAGGCGCTGATAAATCAGCGCCTTCCGTCGCATGAATAATAGAGTGGGAGTGAGGGGCGGGCATGCGGGAACGGCCTCTGACGAAGCGCCCTCGTTGATGACAGAGCGATACTAGCGGTCGATTTCAGACTGGGCGATCCCGTAGCCCTGCGGTGGCGGAGGGTCGCGGCGAGGCTCGATCCTGACTTGTTCGGTCAATCCAAGTGTCTGTTTCCGGCATAAATGGCCGCCGCGCGTGAAGGGCCGGCAGTGGGCGGGCAGGCTATCCGCCGAGTTCCGACTTGTCCCAAGCTGACGGGACTGATTTGCCAAATCGTATGTCGCTACAAGGAGCTTCGGACCATACCACTCCTCAACGTGGGCTGCGGCCGAGGCGTCGGAAAACGTTGTTCGATTGGCGGGCGGGCCACGCTTTCGTTGCCGGTCGGCCCGTGCTGATCGGCATTTGGGGTATGGAACAGAGGCAATGGACACGCAGAGAAGCAACGCTGGTCAGCCCCATTCTGAAGTGAGCGCATTGAGTGTATTACCTCCAGGGCGCGCTTGGTACGTGGTGATCCTTCTGACGATCCTGTACGCCCTGTCTTTCACTGATCGACTGCTCCTCGCGCTTCTCGCCCAGCCTGTCGCCAGCGCGCTCACGCTCACGGACGGCCAACTGGCCCTGCTTCTTGGGGCTGGCTTCGCGATTGTCTACGCGCTCAGCGGTCTACCGATCGCTGATCGGATCGACCGCAACGACCGAGTCAAGATCGTCGTCGCGGGTGTCGGCCTTTGGAGCATCATGACGATGGCGTCTGCGTTCGCCTCCAACTTCTGGACGTTGTTCGCGCTTCGGTCGGGCGTTGCGTTGGGCGAGGCGGTCCTCACTCCGGCTGCAGTGTCTCTGATCGGCGATCTATTTCCCCAGAAGCGCCGGGCGCTCCCGACCGCGGTGTACGGCTCCATGGGTAGTATGATGAGTACCGGGGCGTTCGTTGTGGGGGGCGCCGTCTTAGCCTTCTCCGGAACCATCGATCACAAGGTCGGCCTCGCGGCGTGGCAGTTGACCTTCATATTCTTAGGGTGCCCAGGTCTGTTCATCGCGATCCTGATGCTGTTCACCGTGCGCGATCCCCGTCACTCGCCGTTGGCCGGACGAGAGAACGCGGTGAGGATGACATTTGCACAGATGCTCGGCTATCTCGCCAAGCACATCCGGTTCTACGCCCCGTTCTATATAGGCTTGGCCCTGGTCACGACGGTGTCGATGGGCACGATAAGCTGGATGCCCACTGCCATCGTTCGAACCTTTGGCGGCAGCGTCCAACAGGCTGGCTACCAGGTTGGCGCCATGGGACTAAGCGCTGGCATCCTGTCGACTATATTCTGGCCGTGGCTCGCGCAGCGGTATGTCAAGCGGGGACGCAAAGATGGTACCTTGATCGGCCTCCTTGCGAGCGGCGTCATCGCGGTGATCGCGCTGGTGGTTGGCATCGGGCAGACGAGCCTTCCCGTCGTTCTGGGCGGATTTTTCGTCGCGATGTTTGGACTGGCTTCTGTCGGGGTTCTAGCTCCGCTTGCCTTGCAGATGTTCGGTCCCCGCATGATCCGCGCACGCCTGACTTCGCTCTACATCCTGGCGACGTCGTTGTTCGGATATGCGCTCGGCCCCTTGGTCGTCGTCGGGCTGGCCAAGTTCTGGGCTGGTCCCAACGCGCTCATCCATGGGATGATCATGAATGCGGCGGGCGCCGGCGTCCTCTCCTGCCTGGCCTTCGTGTTGTGCTGGCGAGCGAGCCGGCACATGGATGGCCAAGAGAACTGAGCTCATCAGGGGGCAAGGATGCCCCCTCGAGGGGCGAGCCATGGGACGATGGCGAGAGCTTGTGACTCGACGAACCCGGAGCCCACGCGGACGGGCCCATCAATCGAGAAGGCCCTCGGCGAGCGATTGGCGCTTGGAGGGGCTTATCAGCAGCTTCTGTTCTATGTAGCGATCGACGCTTCCACAATGCGATGAAATCGCCCGGAACATCGCATCAATATAGTCGTGATCGACCATCAGGGCGGCGCGAAGAACGTCCTCGGAAGGCGAATGCCCGAAGTGGTGACTGACGCTATAAGCGAAAGCTTCCGCGCGGGCGTCCAATGATCCGCAGGTGTTGGTCAGCATATAGTCGGCGACGATATCGACCGGATCCACCCCAAGCGCAGCCAAAAGCAACGCCACTGCCATGCCGGTGCGATCCTTGCCGGCGGCGCAGTGGACCAGGGTCGGACCGTCGCTCTCAATGACCGTCTCAAAAAGGAGGCGGAATCCCTGCCGCTGGGCATCACGAAACGGGGCTTCGGTGTAGTATCGGATAAGCCGTTCACGGACCGATGCGGCGTCGCGGGGGCCGGTCATCGCCGCGATGTGGGGGGCTGCGGCCTCGCTGGGAGCCGCTACGTGGAAGGTCTTCGCCTGACTACCGGGGCTTCGCCGAGACGGCCGTGTCGAGCGCTCCTCGCTGCTGCGAAGGTCGATGATCGCCGACAAGTTCAGTTCATCGACGATCGCCAGGTCCTGATCGTTTGCGTTGGAAAGATCGGCGGATCGAAAGAGACGACCCCGTCGCACATGGCCGCCTCCAGCAACGGCATACCCTCCATAGTCTCGGAGATTGAGAATGCTGGGCGTCGGCAGGAAGCGATCAGTCGTGGTCATGAGTGCTAAACGCGGTCCATCATCTCTGCGAGCTCCAAGAGATGGTTGCCCGTCCCGGTGGCAAGCCAGGTGAGCAAGATATCCTGGTGGCTATGCCCTTCATGAGCCGCCCGCACTGCCGAAGCCCTGACGACGACGGCGGCCTTCCAAGCGCTGAAGACATCGTAGTAGCGGACCACCTCTTCGCGGATGTCGCGACCGGACAGGCTTTGATAGTCGTCAAGGAACTGGCTTCTAGGCATAAGGCCTGACACCAGCAGTTGGCCGTCTGAGCCAGTGCTGCCGAAGCGAGGGCGAAGAATGTAAGACAGGTCTTCGTGATAGTCGCCAATATGCGCGAGTTCCCAGTCCAGGACGGCGGTGATGACCCCGTCCGGCTCGCTGAAGAGGAAATTTCCCATCCGATAGTCTCCGTGCACCAGGCAAGGAGACGCGCAGGGCGGTGCATTCTCGCGAAGCCACCGCTCGGTCAGTGAGAGAATGGGCGCGGGCTCAAGGCGGTCGTCATGCCAGCAGCGCGCGAAGCCGTTGACCTGCCAGAGCGCCGCGTCCGTGGTGCCGGGTCTCGGTACATCGAAGAGCGAGAGATCTCGCCCCGCGAAATCGAGATTGTGCAGGTTGGCGATGTGTTCGGTGAACTGGGGAGCGAGCAGGACGCCAAGGGCGCCGTAGCTGCCGCCGATCCCGGATACGGCGCGTCCGCTCATTCGTGTCGGCATGGACACGCCGTCGACGAGAGCCATGACCATTCCGGGCTGGCCCAGATGTAGACCGTCCTTGTCGACGGCTCTGATACGCGGAACCGGAAGATCGCGTGAGACAGCCTGGATCATCTGGGCTTCCCGACCTCGACACGTGTCGACGGCGCTGGCGTAAGGATCCATCCGCAGGACAAGGTCCTGCGGATCAAGGAAACCCGCAGAAGAGAGCCGGAAGGCGAACTGCTCCTTTGACGCGCCGCCGGTCATTCTCCGTAGATTTGTGATGGAAATGTCCGTCAGGCCCTCGGAAGCGAAAAGCCGCTCCAGTCCCGCCTTCACCTCTCCATCCGTCTTTGCCGAATAGGGCGCGCCAGAACGCAAGGCGATCTTTCTATCCAGCACCTCGGCGACCCGGCGTTCGGTAACGTAACTTGCCGAGGGAAGGGTGGAGCCCCCGGTTCCCGTCGAAATAGGTTCCGGCCTCACGTCGGCGTCGCTCCGTCCAGGTGAAGTCCTGCCTGCTTGTGCAACAGGTAGACCTCCTGGCTGTGCCCCCAGCCGATCTGATCGCCCTCATGCCAGCGAACGAGGGTCACGGGAACAGACACGTAGCCGTAAGGCTGCAGCGTGTGCGAGGCGGTCGCCGTCCCATACATTGTGTGCTCGACATTGTCGGCGTCGATGATCGTCATCTCATAAGATACGGCGACGCGGCCCAAGTGTCGCGCGACCATGCGCCCGCCCTTGGCGCCGCTGACCTTGCCGTCGATCAGGGCGTATCCATGGACGAGTTCGTATTGCTCATGCAGCGGTTTGTCGGGGAAAAATTTCCAGATCGCATGGAAGGCGTGGCTCTCGCTGAAGTTTGCGTTGATCCATGCCATCGGATGACCGCCGCGTTCCGAGCGGACGCCGAAGCTGTGGTCCATCGTGGCGATGCAATCTACATCATAGGATCGCCCGCGGATCTTCATCGTGCCCGTCACCCGCGTCGTCATGTCGAAATGCGCCGAGAAGCTGGCGCCGACGCCGGAGGCTACCGCCGCGTCCTCGTGCGGAAGGGCAAGCGGATCCATCTCCGGATCGTGAATGTCGTAAGGGGGCATGACGCCCAGGACGTCGAGGTGAAGTTCCGTGTCATAGGAGCCGACGTGGTCGATCCGGTAACTGCGGATGCCCTTGGCTTCGTACGATGTCCCGTTCGGCAGCGCAAACTTCTCGAAGCGTTCGGGCATCGGGAGGTTCTGTTGGGTGTCAATGTAGCACGCTCGCAAGATGTCGTCAGACAACTCGTTCCAGATTTCAATCTCATTGATCATCGTTCCGACGCCTGGACGCGCTACGATATAGAACAGACCGATGATGTTTTCTTCAGGGACGTAGAAGTAGAAGAAGCTCGTCTCTGCCCAGTTGTAGGGAACCTCTTGCGGGAGGTGGTAGCGGACGTCGTCATCGGAAAACATTGAGGGCTCTATTTCGGATCTGATTTCAGACGATTTGAACCCGGTTTTGATAGCGGAGGCGCATCGTGCAGGCTGTCCCCGTCGCATAGGACTGCGTTTGGCGCAGGGCTGGTCTAATCGAGTCGCCGTCCAGCTGGATGGATTCGTCCGATAGGCTCATCACGGAAGTAGGGATCGGTGGTTCCGTCAATCGATACAAGGCTGCAGAGCATCGCCAAGGCGCTGGAACAGGTCGTCATCCCGGCCTTGCCTGCAGACCAACGACTTGCCATCGAACAGGCCGAGATCGCAGTGGGACATCTTCGCCTGCTCGAAACGCAATGGCGCTATGTCACGGTCGCGGCTGAGAGGGAGCTGCAATATCTGGTCGAGCTCGCGACCGAACTTGTGGCGACCGACGACGGACCGACCTTTCGCGAGATCAAACGCGCGCTCGACGCAGCCGCGCTGGTCAATACTAGTGACATCGACGCCTTACGCTCTCGCGCGCAGGTCTTGGGCGAGGCGATCGAACAACTCATCGAAAGCGCGGATGGACTGCTGTCCAACGCAGGAGCGCGGGCGGCGATCGGCACACATGCTCGTCGGCAGGCGCGTCTGGAAAGGTCATGGTTCGCGGCAGCTGGCATCGCGGGTTCAGACGGTGTGCCTAATCTTGCGCAGTTTCTTAACGGGAAGTCCGGGCGAGTTGCTTCTGAGGAGGCCTCGATTTCATCATCTTGAGGTGAGTCGATATTCGGTGTCCCGGCAGAGTGGGACATACATAATATAATTAGCTGTCCTATCGTCGAGCTAGTATTGCGCTGAATACAATGGCGTGAACACATGGGGAGGCGATAAGGTAATGGGTGCTGTAAAATTCAAATCCTGGCTTTTGGCCGGGACGGTTGCTTGCGTGTCTATCTCATACAGCTTTAAGGCAGAAGCTCAGTCTTCAGCGCCAATTCCGGTCGCTTCGCCTGAAGTACAATCTTCCGTCGCCCCTGAGACGAGCACTGTCGACGAAATCGTCGTGGTCGCGCGCCGTCGCGCCGAGAACCTGATGGATGTGCCGGTTGCGGTGACCGCGATCGCAGGAAGCGCGCTGGCGCGTGCGAGCGCCGGCGACCTGCCCAAGCTGGCTGAAGTCGTGCCTTCGGTCATCATTGCGAACTCTCGCTCGTCGGGCGGCGGGTCGATCGCCATCCGGGGCATCAGCTCGCCGTCGGGCGTCGTGGGCTTTGAGCAGAGCGTCTCGGTCGCTCTCGACGGGGTTCAGACCAGCAACGGCAAGATCGCGCAGCTCGGCATCTTTGATATCCAGCAGATCGAGTTTCTGAAAGGACCACAGGCGCTGTTCTTCGGCAAGAACAGCCCGGCCGGAGTGATCGCGGTCACGACAAGGGGGCCGACCGATACTGTGGAGACCTCAGGCAGCCTGGGGTACGAGTTCGGGGGTAGAGAGGTCATTGGCGAGGCGGCCGTCTCAGGCCCCATCGGCAACGACTTCGGGTTCCGGCTCGCCACCCGATATCGCGATCTCGCGGGCTGGCTTTACAACGACTCGAGAGAGGCGCCGAACCCATTCTACAATCCCGCAACGATGCCGTCAGGATTCGCCACGCTTCCTGGAGCGCACAATGCGAGATCCGGGAATACGGAACTGCTCGGCCGTCTGACCTTGGCCTACACGCCGGAGGGGCCCTTCCAGGCAACGCTGAAAATCTTTGCGGATCGCTACCGGGACGATGGCGCCGGCGCCAGCGGGCAGAACATCGGCCCTTGCACCGGCGATCGCCCGAGGATGTACGGCGTGCCGGATCCGTTTGGCGACTGCCGCATCGACAACCACATGACTAACGGAGATCTACCGGCGGCCGTGGCGGCGGCGCTGCCTAACAGCCGAGGAAACGGTCGCAACTACGGGGCGACGGATTTCCAATCGGTCGCGCTGAACATGTCCTACGACACCGGGCCGCTGACCTGGACCTCTTTGACTGGTTTCAACCACAACAAGTTCGACTCAGACTACGGCTTGGACAATACGTCGTTTTCCCAGCTCTTCGCGACGGAGCATGACCGTATCAGCGAGTTCAGCCAGGAGTTTCGCGTCGTCTCTGACTTTGACGGCAAGCTGAACTTCGCCGCAGGCGTCTACTACCAAGACACGTCCAGAAGCGTACTCCAGGACATCTCGCTAGGTTACGCCTACTTCAACCCGGCGAACAATCGCGTGACGGCGACTGAAACGAAGGTCGAGCAGGACGGACGCGCCTTGTCGGCGTTCGGGCAGCTTCTCTACGAAGTCGTACCCCACCTCGAGCTGGCCGTGGGCGGACGCTTCACCAATGAGCGCAAGACCCATCACCAGCGGGTCAACTACGGCTTCGGAGCGTTTAACGTGGTCGGGGTGACCTTCCCCGGTGAAAGTGAGCCGGGCGTCCTGAACGGCAGCTATGAGGAGGACAACTTCTCGCCGGAAGCGACCCTGACCTGGCACCCGGCCCCGAACCGAACTCTTTATGCCGCCTACAAGACCGGCTTCAAGTCCGGCGGATTCACGGCAGGTCTGGCCACGGCCGGGACGCGGATCGGCGATCTCGACTTCACCTCAGAAGAAGTCAGCGGTGGCGAAATCGGCGCCAAAGGACGCTTCGGACCGCTGCGGGTGACCAGTGCTCTGTTCTTCTACGATTTCGACAATCTCCAGGTGAACGCCTTCGATCCTGCACGTGTCGCATTTGTCGTCGGAAATGCGGGGGCCCTGAAACAACGCGGTCTGGACATTGAGCTGAACTACGACGCCAATGAGTTCCTGACGCTCCATGGCGCGGCGACTTACGCCCACAACCGCTTCGCGGATTATGTCGGTCCCTGCTACGCTTACGCTTTCCCGACTGGCACGACGCGGGCCACCGCCGTTGCGCCGCCGAACTGCTCATTCGTGAACGCGACCGCGCTCACCCTTCAGCAGGATCAGGATGGGCGCGTGCCTGGCCGCTCGCCGGACTTCTCAGGTAATGCGGGTTTCGAGTTCCGCGTTCCCAGAGGCGACATGCTGTACACCTTGACGGGCGACGGCTTCTACACCAGCGGGTACTGGTCCTCGGACACGAAGGCGCCCAGCACCTACCAGGACGGCTTCTTCAGGTTCAACGCCAGCGCCACGATTGCGACCGAGGATGAACGCTGGCAGCTCGCGCTCATCGGACGCAACCTGACCAATGAGTACTACCTCCAATATGGGATGGATAGGACCGGCGGTGCGAGCGTGCCCGGCGCCATCGGCGAGCAGCGGGGCTACGTCTCCCGTGGCCGGGAGATCCTTCTCCAGGCCAGTTTCCGCTACTAGTCAGGATTCGGCTCCCGCAGCGCTCCTCTGCTGCGGGAGCCGAATCCTCTTCTCGCCGCGAGACGATCTCGCGACAGATGCGGGTCGTCCGGGGTTCGAGCCTTGGCGCCCGTTTTTTTGCGTTCTCGTGGATCAACGGACATCGGCGCCGTTCGCGGAACGATCGATCGGCGTTACGGCTATCCCGGTTCTAGGGGACCGTTGCGACCGGTGCAGCCTGCAAGATGGCGTTGGAGCGAGGCTCTTGGGATGGCGCGATCCCGTAGCCATAAGGGGGTAGGGGGGCGCAACGAAGCTCGACATTGCGGGCTCTCCAAGCGTCCGCTTGGGCTCCCAGCGGCGGGTTCAAAGCAACCGCGCTATGTGAAGTCAGTTCGAGGCGAACCGTTTCAACGGTCGACTATGCGCAGTTCCTTTCGGTCGCCAGGCGACCTTGGCCGGACCGTTCAGCGCGAGAGGTCGTAGACCGACCTTTCGTGGCCAAAGCAGACCGTCGAGCGAGCAAGGTCGCAGAACTGTTGTTCATCCTCGCGCAGAAAACGAGCGGCCTCGATACCCTCTGGCGTGGCCGAGGCCGCCAGTCGATCCGCCTCACTCGTCCACCAAAGCTGCGCCACGCCGTCGTGCATTCCGTCCACCCCCCTGTAGGCGACGTACTGACGCGCGAGTTCGCCGTCTTCTCCGTGAAGCTGCACATAGCGCAGCAAACGGATATCGGGCGCCAGTCGAACGACGAGCGGGGCATGCACGTCACGCCAGTAGTCCAGGAACTCCGCGTGGGTCAGGTCGGCCCGACGGCGAATGGCCAGAGACATCTTGAGCATCAGCGTCAGCCCAAACGCAGCGGCAGGGTTTCGATCATCCGCATCTGATTGATGGTGCGGTAGGCGACGGGCCCCGCAGGCGTGATCGTTTCGCAATGGCGGAGGAGGGCGCTCATTAGGGTCTCCGATTCGAGACGCGCCAGCATCTGGCCGATGCAATTGTGGTCTGCGGCGCCGAATGACACATGGCTGCCGGCGACACGGCGATCGATATCAAAGGCGTCCGGATTATCCCACGCTCTCGGATCCCGGCCCGCAGCCCCTAGGAAGACGCCGATCTTGGTGTCGCCGTCGAGCGCGTACCCGGCCAGTTCGGTCGGTTCAAGCGTCGTTCGGAAGGTGACGTGGAACGGTGATTCCAACCTGATCGCCTCGTCCAGGGCGATCTTGAGCTTCGCTGGTTCCTCCCTGAGCCGACGCCAGACATCCGGCTGCTCCGAGAGATGTTTCAGCAGGGCGCCGATGCCCGCGATCGTCGAGTCGGTGCCGCCGCGAACAAAGGCGCGAACGATATTGGCTGCGACGCCCTGGCGCAGACGTCCCTCTTCTTCGGCGATGAACAACTGTTCCGAGACCGTGCCGGGCGCCACGTTCTCCCTCCGGCAGGTGTCCGTGAGCCACTCGAGATAGGGCGTGCCGCCTGCGACCGCGGCATGCCACAGGGCATTCTTGGGGCCGGACTGGTTGAACATCATCAGCCCGATCGCGCGGATCGCCTCGGGCTCGAATCGGATGCCAAGCGCCTTGGGAAACACTTCAAAGACAAACGCCTCGGCCAGTTCCGACATGGCCTCGACGTCGCGACCGCAGAGCGCACGCACCCGTCTGTCGGCCGCCGCTTCGAAATCGGCGCGCCAGGTCTTTATGACGACGGGAGACAGGATACGCTGCACGGTCGAACGGATCGGGCCGTGGTTGGGCGGATCGACCTCCAGTAGTTCGCTCAGGGCGCGGGCGTCGCCGGGCTTGCGAGCGTCGGCCAGCCCGACACCTCCGGTGGTCGTAAAGCGAGTGTAGTCCGTAAGGACTTCCTTGGCCTCGCTATGGCGTCCGACCGCATAGGCGCCATAGCGGGATAGACGGACGACGGGACCGGCCTCACGAAGGATCTCGTAGAAGCGATCGGGAGACCGCAGGACGTCGTCGGCATAGGGATCGATGTCGATCTCCGGGGGAATCCTGAGCCCTGTCTGAGCGTCCATGTCGAGGTCCTTCACCTGTTCGCGCGGAAGGTAAGGCGGAGCCGGAGGAAACGCCTCCTGACCCCGCCGAAGTTTCCGGGAGGAAAACAGCCAAACCAGACTAGGGTCGATAGGACGCGGCGCCAGTCCCCTACGGTGGTGACCAAAGACGCGCGCGCTTCTGTCCCCCGGCCTTGGGACCGACACCACGCAGGGGGGCGCTAGGATCGGTTTGGCCAAGGCGCCTCGGCGGCGTACGTTGGTCTAGGAGATTTCAATGTTCGTCGTTCTCGGGTTCTTCAAGCGCAAGCCTGGCATGACCCATGAGGCCTTTTCGGCCTACTGGCGGGACGTGCATGGTCCAATGATCCGCAACCACCCCGGTGAGGCCCTGGCCTCGATCTCGTCCACGCCCTTCCAGCAGGTCCAATGATGCCTTCGATCACGGTCACGGATCAGTCCGGCTTGGAACGCACGATCCAACCCGCCACGGGGATTTCCCTCATGGAGGCGCTCAGGAACGCCGGATTCGATGAGATTCTGGCTCTGTGCGGCGGCAACTGCTCGTGCGCGACCTGTCACGTCTATGTCGATCCGGAGCGTCTAGGCCAGTTCGTAGCTCCCTCGGCCGATGAGGATGATCTTCTGGACAGCAGCGATCATCGACAGCCGAACTCGCGCCTGTCTTGCCAGATTCTCGTCACGGACGATCTGAACGGGCTCGCGATCACGATCCCGCCCGAAGGCTGAGCATGGCGATCCGACGGAGCGACGTTCTGATCGTCGGAGCGGGACACGGCGGCGCGCAGACGGCTATCGCTCTGCGTCAGCAAGGGTTCGAGGGCGACATCGAGATCGTGGCCGCCCAGGTCGAAGCGCCTTATGAGCGGCCCGCCCTGTCGAAAGAATACTTCTCCGGAGAAAAGCCGTTCGATCGTCTGCTCATCAGGCCGGAGAACTTCTGGCGAGAGCGAAGCATCCAGCTGACGCTGGGGCGTCGCGTCGTGGAGGTATCGGCGACGGATCGCCAAGTCCGGCTCGATGACGGCCAGGTCATCGCGTTCGGCGTCCTCGTCTGGGCGGCAGGCGGGACGCCTCGGCGACTGACCTGCGGCGGGCACGACGCCGAGGGCGTCCACACCATTCGTGAGAAAACGGACGTGGATCGACTGATTGCGGCTCTGGGCTCCGATCCGCGCGTCGTCATCATCGGCGGGGGCTACATCGGTTTGGAGGCGGCCGCGGTCCTCGCCAAATCGGGAAGGCCGCCCGTTCTTCTGGAGGCGGCGGACCGGGTGCTCGCGAGAGTGTCCGCCGAACCCCTCTCTCGCTTCTTCGAGGCCGAGCATCGCCGTCACGGCGTGGATATCCGCCTGTCGACGAGCGTCGCCTGCATCGAGACCTTGGAGGGACGAGTTTGTGGCGTGCGGCTGGGCGACGAAACGGTCGTGCCCGCCGAGGTCGTCATCGTCGGGATCGGTCTGACGCCGGCCGTGGAGGTTCTGCAGAAGGCGGGGGCCAAGGTGGGCGACGGTGTTCTGGTCGATGCCCTCTGCCGAACCAGTCTCGACGACGTCTACGCCATCGGCGATTGCGCCCGGCATCCCAATGCCCATTCGGACGGCGGACAGGTGCGGCTTGAATCGGTGCAGAACGCCAGCGATCAGGCGGTAACGGTCGCGTGCACGATCATGGGAGGCCACGAACCCTACGCCGCCCTGCCGTGGTTCTGGTCTAACCAGTACGATCTCAAGCTTCAGACGCTCGGGCTCTCGCAGGGTCACGATCAGGTCGTGGTTCGAGGAAGCTCAGACGAGCGGGCGTTCTCTGTGGTCTACCTCAGGGATGGGCGGATGATCGCCATCGACTGCGTCAACGCGGTCAGAGACTATGTCCAGGCTAGGCCCTGGATTCTCGATCGACGGTCGCCCGATATCGATGCGCTTCGCGATCCGCATACGCCGTTGAAGGCCGTGCCGGCCATCCAGCCCTAGGGCGCGTATCCACCCGCTTTCCGGGTGTCGCAGTCCGTGGCGCTGAGACCATCCGTCTCCGCGAAATGCCCGCTTCGTCTAGAAGAAATCGAGGTTCCGCAGGGCGGCTCTTGCTGTCCCAAGCAGTAGGGACATACCAAGTTCGGCAAGGGTGGGAGAACACTTGGACGGTTGAAAGCCTCGCGCAGAGTCGAGGCGAGCCGTGCGCCTAGGGGCGTCTATCCAAGGGAGGGATAAACATGCGTTCTCCAACACGGTTCAAGCTTTGTTTGCTCGGCGGCGCTTCAGCGTTCGCCGTTCTCCTGCCGTTCGCGGCCGTCGCCCAGGTGCAGCAGGGCCCCGGCGCCGCCGAGGCCGCCGAGGTTGACGAAATCGTCGTCGTCGCGCGCAGCCGTGGCGAAACACTGATAAGCGTTCCTGTGGCTGTTAACTCCATCTCGCCAGAAACTCTGACCCGAAGCGTCGCCACCGATCTGACGAAGATCGCGGAGATCACGCCGTCGGTGATCATCAGCTCGACCAAGCAGACGGGCGGCGGATCGATCGGTGTGCGGGGCATTAGCTCGCCGGCGAACGTAGCCGGCTTCGAGCAGGCGGTCTCCGTCGCCTTGGACGGGGTGCAGACCAGTAATGGTCGGATCGCCGGCATTGGCTTCTTTGACCTCCAGCAAGTGGACGTGATGCGCGGCCCACAAGCTCTTTTCTTCGGAAAGAACAGCCCGGCAGGCGTCATCTCTGTTACAAGCGCTGGCCCCACCGACGATCTGCAAGTCATGCTGAGCACGGCTTACGAATTCGAAGGCGACGAGAGGTTCCTGGACGCCGCTGTGTCCGGCCCCATCACGGATCAGCTCGGTTTCAGGATTGCGGTGCGTAGCCGCGACCTCGAAGGCTGGATGTACAATGACGCCCGACCGATCGCGAACCCCTTCTACAATCCGACCACAATGCCGGCGGGCGCCGCGCAACTGCCCGGGGCGGCCAACGATCGCGTCGGCAGCGACGAACTGCTCGCTCGTTTGACCCTGGAATACCGGCCCACGGACAACATCACCGGAACGCTGAAGGTCTTCCATTCGCGATATCGGGACGACGGACCGGGCGCGGCGTCGCAGAACATCGGACCTTGCGTAGGTTCGACGCCGCGGATGTACGGGATCGCCGATCCCTTCGGCGACTGCCGCGCGGACAATCATACCAGCGCCGGCGACACCAGCCCGACCATCGGGGCGGGCATCCCCCTGACCGACGGGACGGGGTCATCCTTCGGTCGACTCGACTTCACCTCAGTGTCCGGGCGCCTGGTGTTTGACTACGACAAGTTCACCATCACGGCTTTGACCGGTTACAACCACGCCGACGTCTGGTCGCAGTACGGGCTGGATCACACCGTTTACTCGCAGCTCTATTCCGCCGAGACGGATGCGATCCGCGAGTTCAGCCAGGAGATTCGATTCTCTACTAGCCTGGATGGCCCGCTGAACTTCGCCGGCGGCCTCTATTACCAGGATACGGATCGCGCCTATCGCGCCGACGTGAAGTTTGCTGACAGCGCCTACAACCCGGCCACGGGCCGCTTTGACTCGGTTGATGTCACCACTGACATCCAGGGGCGGACCTATTCGATCTTCGGCCAGGCCATCTGGGATATCAGCCCCACGATCGAGATCGCCGCGGGCGCCCGCTACACCGACGAAACCAAGAAGGATCGCACGCGCGTCCTCTACGGCGTCGGCGCCTTCAACGTCTCCAACATGCTGTTCCCGGGCGAGACCGTTCCGGGGCAACTGACCGGGGAGGTGGCGGAAACGAACTGGTCGCCGGAAGCGACCCTGACCTGGCGCCCCAACCGCGATATGACCTACTACTTGGCCTACAAGACCGGGTTCAAATCGGGCGGCTATCAGGCGGCGCTGCCCAATACGACGACGCGGATCAGCGATATCGATTTCGACTCGGAAACGGTGTCAGGTTTCGAGGCCGGCGCCAAGGCCGATCTCTTCGACCGACGCCTGCGCGTCACGTCCGCAGCCTTCGCCTACGACTTCGAAGACCTTCAGGTGAACGCCTACGATCCGGCGCGCACGACCTTCATTGTCGGAAACGCGGGCGCCCTGAAGCAACGCGGCATCGAGTTCGACGCCTCGCTGAACGCCACCGACGCCCTGACCCTGCGGGCAGCCGTGACCTACGTTCGCAACCGCTTCTCCGACTACGTGGGCCAGTGCTATTCGTACGCCTTCCCGACGGGTTCGACGCGGGCTACCGCGACGCCTCCGCCAAACTGTGAGTTCGCCAACAACACGACGCTGGCGCTTCAGCAGAACAACGAAGGCCGGGCGCCGGCGCGCTCTCCGGACTGGAGCGGCAACGCCGGCTTCACCTATGACCTGCCGGCGGGGAACCTGCTTTGGACCGTTACGGGCGATGCTTCCTACATGGGGCGCTACAACGCCTCCGACACGTTCAGCCCCTACGCCGTGCAGGACTCCTTCTGGCGTTTCAACGCCAGCGCCAGCGTCGCCACCGAGGATGACGCCTGGAGGCTGTCGCTGATCGGTCGGAACCTGTCGAACGAGTATTACGTGGCCTTCGCCTCTGACCGTACCGGCGGCGCCAGCGTGCCGGGCAACTTCGGCGAGCAGCGTGGGACTACGGCGCGCGGTCGGGAAGTCTTGCTGCAACTGACCTACCGCTACTAAGCCATAGGGCGGGGTGTGGAAGTCACATCCCGCCCGTTCCGATTTGTGGAGTATCGATCTATGGACGCCCTGCTTGTCGCCGAGGCCCTCAGCCACGCCATCACCACCCGGGATGTGGAGGCCGTCGATCGGCTTTATGCCGACGAGACCGTGGTGTGGCGCAGCTACGACCGCGAAGAGCAGGACCGTGTGACGACCCTGGCCTTCCTCAGGGCCTTCTTTGAAAAGGCCGGCGAAATCCGATACTCGGACATCCGGCGGGTCCGCACGGAAGAAGGCTATGTCCAGCAGCACATCATCCACACTACGCTGAAGGACGGATCGCGGTTCGAACCGCGGCCGGTCTGTATCGTGGCCAAGGTCGAGAACGGCAAGGTCCTGCGGGTGGACGAGTATCTGGAAAGCCGTCGCATCGCGGCGCCGGAGCAATCCTGACCATGCCGTCACCCGCCTCCCAGCCGTTGCCGCCCGGCGCGGTGCCTTTGGAACCCTATCGGTCCGCCGAGATATTCTCGGCTGAGAAGACGAACCTGTTTGGTCGCGCCTGGCTGCTGATCGGCCGCGAAGAAGAAGTGGCCAAGCCGGGCGACTTCGTCGTCAAACAGGTGGAAATCCTGGACGCCGCAGCCCTAATCGTACGCGGCAAGGACGGGGCCGTTCGCGCCTTCTACAACGTCTGCCCGCACCGCGCGAACCAGGTCGTCTGGGAAGAGCGCGGATCGACGCCGGTCTTCGTCTGTCGCTACCACAACTGGTCATTCTCGACGGACGGAACGGTTCGCGGCGTGCCGGACCAGGCGGTGTTCCCCGGCCTGAACAAGTCCAGATGCGGCCTTCCGCCGATCCATCTCCAGATTTGGGACGGCTGGATGTTCCTGAACTTCCAGCGCGAGCCGGAAGTGGCCCTGGAGGATTATCTCGGCGGCCTGAAAGACTATCTGGGCGGCATCGACTACATCAACGCCCACGATGCGATCGTCATCCAGACCCACCTGAAGTGTAACTGGAAGATAGTCGCCGACGCGTTCGCCGAGGCCTATCACATCCCGGCGATCCACGCGGTCAGCCTGAAGCCGCGCTTCGCCAGCCCCGACAATCCGTTCGGACGCCCGCTGGAAATCCGCGGCATCGGCCCACACGGCGTCAACTCCATGTACGGCTACGGCGACTACGCGCCGCGCGAAGACCAGCACGTCGAGGCGCTGGCCTTCAATCCCTCGCATAGATCGGAAGAGAGCCGTGCGGCGATCGCCCGCTTCAACCAGCATCCGGCGATCAATCCGACCAAGACCCGAGACTGGTCGATGGACGTCAACTACGTCTTTCCGAACACCCACTTGGACGCCAATCCCTTGGGCTTCTTCACCCATCAATTCTGGCCGATCAGCATCAGCGAGACCCGCCACGAGGCGCGGTTCTATGTCGGCAAGCCGCTGAGCGTGCGCGAGCGGTTCGCGATCGAACACCGCATGGCCCACGCCGTGGACATCGTGCTGGAAGACCTCAGCAACGTGGAGCGGACACAGCGGGGCGTGAACTCGCGCGGCACTGACTATATGCAGCTCTCTGAAAGCGAGGCGCTGATCCAGCATGCGGCAGAGCATATCCGGCGCTGGACTCAAGCCGGGACCGTGGCGGAAGCCATGGCCGAGGTGAAAGAATGAGCCGTCTGCCCGCCGGTTTCGAAACGCTGGAGCCCTTCGTCGATGCCTGGTCTCGCGACGATTTCCAGGCCCGTTTCGAGACCCGTTTCGAGAGCGGCATGGACGACATCCGCGCCTTCTATGAAGCCATGCAGCCGCGTGCGAACGCGGCTCTGGAGCATCTGGAACAGTATCCGCTGGATGCGATCCCGGCCGACAGCGCGACCCTCTTCAAGCTGCTCATGGCGCTGGCCCATGTCGCCGTGGCCGTCGAACGCCACAACCAGCCCGGTCCGAAGAACGTGACCTGGCCAACGACCCTTCGGGTCACGCAAGGATCGAGCCCCTCATGAGCCAGACCGGATTCCAGGATCGGGTGGCCATCGTCACCGGCGCGGCGCGCGGCATGGGCGAGGCGGTCTCCCGTCGCCTTATCGTCGAGGGGGCGAAGGTCTGTCTGGTCGATCGCGACGCAGAAGCCCTGAAGCGTGTGGCTGACAGCCTGGGCGAATGCGCCCACGCCATCGCGGCGGACGTGGCCGACCCCAAGCAGATCGAGGCGTTCGTCGCCGAGACGGTCGATCGGTGGGGGCGCATCGACATGCTCCACAACAACGCCGGCGTGACGGGACGTTCAGGCCCGGCCCTGGACTCGACCCTAGACGATCTCGAAAGCGTTTTCGCCGTCAACCTTCGCGCAGCCTTCGTGGCGATCAAGGCGGCGGCGACGCACATGACCCAAGGCGCCTCCATAGTGAACATGTCGTCGCTGTTCGGAATTCGCGCCGCGCCGGGTATGGGGTTGTACGGGGCGTCGAAGGCGGCGGTCATCGGCCTGACCAAGACCCTGGCGGTCGAGCTCGCACCGCGCGGCATTCGCGTCAACAGCGTCGCGCCGGGCGCGATCGAGACGGAGCTGCTGCGATCCAGCAACGCCGCCCTGCATGTGCCGGGCGGGCCGTCCTACGACGAGAAACTCAAGTCCATGCCGATGGGCCGCGCCGGTACGCCAGAAGAGGCGGCCAACCTGATCGTCTGGCTTCTGGGGCCGGAATCCACCTTCGTCAGCGGCGCCGTCTATCAGATCGACGGCGCGCGCGGCGCCTGATCGCCGAATTACTCCCGATTTCCCCGAGAGGATCCCATGATTCCTGTTTCCGACAGCCCCGTCGCCATCGTTACGGGCGCGGCCAGCGGCATTGGTGAGGCGACCGCGCGTGTTCTGGTGCGCCAGGGATACCAGGTCTGTCTGGTCGACTACGACGGCGACCTGCTGCAAACTTCCGCCGCCGGTCTCGATGCGGATCGCATCCTGCTGGTCCAAGCCGATGTCGCCGACGCGGATCAGACCCGTGACGCCGTGCGCCAGACCCTGGAGCGCTTCGGCCGGATCGACGGCCTGCACAGCAATGCGGGGATCGTGGGCGAGGGCGGCCCCCTGCGGTCAGCCTCGGCCTCGGACTTCGACCGGGTGATCGGCATCAATGTGAAGGGGGCGCTTCTGTCGATGCAGGCGGTGACGCCGACGATGATCGAGCAGGGAAAAGGCTCCATCGTCTTCACCGCGTCCACAGCCGGCTTGCGGCCCTCGCCCTCGCTGGGCGTCTACAGCGTGTCCAAATACGCCCTTATCGGGGTGGTGAAGAACGCCGCCGCCGACCTAGGACCGGCGGGCATCCGCGTAAACGGCGTCGCGCCCGGGCTGATCGACACTCCGGCCTTCCGCGCCACCAGCCAGCGCGGCAGCGGCGCCGGCGACGACAGCAAGATCTTCGCCAGCCGCGTCATGCCGCTCGGTCGGGTCGGCCAGCCGGACGAGGTCGGCGAGACCGTGGCCTGGCTGTTCAGCGATGCGGCCCGCTACATCACCGGCGCCATCGTCAACGTGGACGGCGGGCTGGCGCTCTGAGCCTTTGAGACGGCGGACGGGCGATCCCCCGCCGTCGCACCTCAGGCCCTGCTCAGGGCCTGACCGGCGGCGTAGCCAAAGGCGATCGCCTGACCGATCTGGGTTCCCGCGCCGGGATAGTAGCCACGCAGGGCGGCGTGGGCGTCCAGTCCCGCCGCATAGAGGCCCGCGATCGGGACGCCGCTCGCGTCCAGCGCCTGTCCGTCGGCATTGATGGCGATTCCCAGACTGGCCCCGACATCGGTCGGGCGCAGCGCCAGGGCGTAGAAGGGCGCGGTGCGGATCGGTCCCAGGCTGGGGTTCGGCCCATGCTCGGCGTCACCCAGAAGGCGAGTGTAGATATCCGATCCCTTGCCGAATTCCTCATCGACGCCGGAGGCGGCGTAGCGGTTCATGTTCGCAGCGCTTTCCACCAGCCCCTCCGGGTCGACGCCGATTTTCCCGGCCAGCGCTTCCAGGGTGTCGGCCTCGATCAGATAACTCTCGCGAACGAAGGGCTTGTAAGGATAGGGGGCTGCACGGGCCATCCCCATGCCATAGGCGCGGAGGAAGCGGTGATCCCCGATCAGCCAGGCGGGCGAGACGCCCCGCTCGTGCATGCGCTTGACCAGGGTGTGGTACGACTCGCCTTCGTTGACGAAACGACGGCCGTCCGGCCCCACGATCAGGGCGCCGGGCTTGCAGCGGTCGAAGCCGAAGTGCGGATAGACGCTCGTTTCACCGGACTTGAGCCTGCGGCTGGAGGCCGGCGCGAAGATGGCGTTGGAGCCCACGTCGCTGCCGAGAACCGCTCCAGCGTCGCGCGCATAGGCGGCTCCGTCGCCGGTGTTCTCCCGAGGAAGCACCTGCAGATGATGCGTCGCGTCCGGGATCAGGGATGGACGAAATTCCGGATTGGCCGAGATGCCCCCGGTCGCCAGGACGACGCCGCGCCGCGCACCGATCGTGATCCTGCCGGACACGGTCTCCACCTCGACCCCCGCAACCTGCCTGCCCCTACATGACAATCCGCGCACGATCACGCCCGTTCGGACATCCACCCCCTTGTCCAGCGCCGCTTCCAGCATGGCGGCGGCGAGGGCCGTTCCCCGGATCATCCGCGTGCCTCGGCCATGAACGACGACATCCTTGCCGTACCGCGCCATCAATCCGAGGCAGCGCAGGAAAGCGGCCGGTGACCGCAGGATGTTCTGGAAGTCGCGGACCTCCGTCGTCTCGATCTGCATGCCGTTAAAGACGGTCATCTCCGGCTTCGGGCGCCGCAGACGCTTCAGCCAGGGGCCGAGCCGACGGCCGTCGAACGGCTTGGGCAGCAGGGTGCGCGCCTTGCGCGCCGCGCCTGGCAGGTCGGGGTGATAATCCGATCCAGCGTAGCTGACGAACCGCACCGACGGCGTCTCCGCCTCGAGAAACCGCACCGCATCGGCGGCGTGCCGTACGAAGGCGCGCGCCATCCCGCCGTCGTAGTGGTTGCCAAGCACCGCCTGGATATAGGTCTGAGCCTGGCCCGGACTGTCGGGTTCGCCGGCGGCTTCCATCAGATGATTGGTCGGGATCCAGACGCCGCCACCGGACCAGGCGGTCGTGCCGCCGATCGCCTCTGCCTTTTCCAGAACCAGCACCGACAGGCCATGGTGCGCGGCGGTGATGGCGGCGGTCAGACCGCCCGCGCCGGATCCCACGATGATGACGTCGACTGCGGTGGGAAACATGGCGGCTCCTTTGACGGCCTTATCGTTGTCCATACGCCGTCGAAGGTCTGTCCCTGCGCGACGGGGCGCCCGGCGTCCCCCCCGGAGGGGATGGTTCCGCGGCCAGACTAGCGGAAGTCTGCGAGTTTGCAGGGCCTCCGCCACAGAAGGGGCTGTCTCGAGGATCCGATCATGGACTATGGGCTCGCAGGCCGGACGGTTGTGGTGACGGGCGGCGCGTCCGGCATCGGGCTGGCGACGGTCCGGCGTCTGGCCGTCGCCGGGGCGAACATCGCCATCATGGACCTGAGCGAGGATCAGATCGCGGAGGTCGTCGCCGAGGTCGGGAAGGCAGGCGCTCACGTGCTCGGCGTCGCCGCAGACGTATCGGACCCCCATGAGGTCACGGCGGCCGCCGAGCGCATCCTGGCCCGGTTCGGAGAAATCGATGGTCTGGTCGCCTGCGCGGGCACCTCGGCCGCGGCGCCGGCGGAAACCTATTCCGTCGAGGACTGGAACCGGGTCATGGGCGTCAATGTCCTAGGGGCTTTCCTGTGCTGTCAGGCCTTCGGACGGGGAATGATCGCGCGTGGCGGAGGCTCGATCGTCGTCATCGGTTCGCTCGACGGTCTGGGCGCCCATGCCGGCCGGATCGCCTATTCGACCTCCAAATTCGCCGTCCACGGCATGGTGAAGAATCTGGCGCTGGAATGGGGACGGCATGGAGTGCGGGTGAACGTCGTGGCGCCGACCATCGTCGATACACCGCTCGTCCGGCGCGGCCTGCCCGACTATTTCTTCGATGTCGTCACCGATCGGACGCCAATGGGCCGGATTGGCGGGGTCGACGACATCGCCCACGCCTGCCTGGCCTTCCTCAGTGACGCCTCGGCCTATCAGAGCGGGGTCATCCTGCCCGTCGATGGCGCCCTGTCCGTCGGCTACTTCAACCGTCACGGCGGCGCCGACCTTCAGTCCAAACGTCTGCTCGAGGCCGGCGTCTATACCGCCTGACCCCGCGACATCTGGCCCTACAAGAAGCTTTACAGTGAGATTTCGATGAGCCTGGAAAACCCCGTCCTCAGCACCGAAGCGCCCGCTGTCGAACCGGCCCGAACCGCGAAGCAGATCCGTCGCGCCTGGTATGTCGTCGCGCTGCTCACGATCCTGTACGGCCTGTCCTTCACGGACCGACTGATCCTGGCCCTGGTGGCCCAGCCGGTCGCCGGCGCTCTGGATCTGAGCGACGGCCAGCTTGCGCTGTTGCTGGGGGCGGGTTTCGCCATCGTCTATGCGTTGAGCGGCGTGCCCATCGCGGACCGGATCGACCGGGGCAATCGCGTCGCCATCGTCGCCTGCGGGGTGGCCTTGTGGAGCATCATGACGATCGCGTCGGCGTTCGCGAACAGCTTTTGGACCCTGCTGGCGCTTCGGGCCGGGGTGGCGCTAGGGGAGGCGGTGCTGACGCCGGCCGCCGTGTCGCTGATCGGCGACCTCTTCCCGCCCAACAAGCGGGCGGTGCCGACAGCGGTTTACGGGTCTATGGGCAGCATCATGTCGACAGGCGCCTTCATTCTGGGCGGAGCCGTGGTCGCCTTCTCCGGCACGATCAGCCCGCAGATCGGCCTGGAGGTCTGGCAGCTCACCTTCATCCTGCTGGGCCTGCCCGGGCTGGCGCTCGCCGCCATAGTCCTGCTGACGGTGCGTGACCCTCGACGGGACGGCCCGCACGCCACGGCCAAGGCTTCGACCGTGGACTTCGGCGGTCTGCTCAAATACCTCGGCGCGAACTGGCCGTTCTACGCGCCCTTCTATGCAGGCCTGGCCCTGATCACGATCGTGTCCATGGGGACGATCAGCTGGATGCCGACGGTGATTTTCCGCAACTTCGGTCTGCCGGTGGCGGACGCCGGCTACCGTCTTGGGAGCGTAGGGCTGGCCGCAGGTGTTCTGGCGGCGATCTTCTGGCCTTGGCTGGTGACGCGGATGGCCAAGGGCGGGCGGCGCAACGGCACCCTTCTGACTCTGTTCGCCAGCGGCGCTGTGGCCACGGTCGCCCTAGTCGTGGGCTTGATGCAGGGCGACGTCAGTCTGGTCCTCGCCGGCTTCTTCTTCGCGATGATCGGCTTGGCGTCCGTGGGGGTGCTGGCCCCCCTGGCCCTGCAGACCTACGGGCCCCGGCCGGTGCGGGCCAGGCTGGCGTCGCTCTACATTCTGGCGACAGGTCTGTTCGGCTATGCGGTCGGGCCCATCACCGTAGTCGAGCTGTCACGGTTCTGGGGGGAGGGGCCCCAGGCCCTTGGTCATGGCATGATGCTGAACGCGGCCATTGCTGGAACCCTGTCTACCCTGGCCTTCATCTTCTGCATTCGGGCGGGTGGCCGCATGTCGTCCGACGTCGAATAGGTCGACAGATACAGACATGGAAAAAGGCCCGGCGACTGAACCGCCGGGCCTTTCGTCATTCTGCGGGTCTCGCCTTCAGGACTTGAGTTCGCGCTTCAGGATCTTGCCTGCCGGGCTCTTGGGCAGATCGGCGACGATCTCGACCTGGCGTGGGTATTTGTAGGCGGCCATCCGCTCCTTGCAGAAGGAAATCAAATCGGCCGGATCGAGCGCGGCGCCGGGCTTCAGGCTGACGATCGCCTTAACAGTCTCTCCCCGATAGTCGTCAGCGACGCCGATCACCGCCGCTTCCCGAACGGCGGGGTGGCTGTAGATCACGTCCTCCACCTCGCGCGGCCAGATCTTGTAGCCGCCAGCGATGATCATGTCCTTCTTGCGGTCGATAATGAACAGCCATCCGTCCTCATCCAGGAATCCGACGTCGCCAGTGTGGAAGCCTTCCGGCCGCATCGCTTCGGCGGTGGCCTCCGGATTGTTCCAATAGCCTGGTGACACGGCCGGACCGGACAGGACGATCTCCCCGGCTTCACCTGCGGGCAGGGCATTGCCGTCGTCGTCGAGGATCTTGACCTCGAACGTGGCCACAGGCTTGCCGACCGACAGGGTGTTGGTCGCCGGATCGATCTTTCGCGATCCGTCCGTCGGCTCCATGAAGGCGCCGCCGGTCGTTTCGGTGAGGCCGTAGCCCGTTCTGAGCATGGACCCGGAATAGGCCAAGTACTGCTCCACGACGGACACCGGCACCGGGGCGCCGCCGCTGAAGGGCTTGGTGATGCTCGACAGGATTTCTCCCGTCGCGCCCGGCGCGTTCATTAGGGCGATATAGACGGTGACCGACCCCGAGGTTGTCTGCGGCCGGTGGCGGGCGATGGCCTCGATCACGATGGCCGGATCGAATCGGTAGCTCAGGACCAGGGCGCCTTTGGCGTGGATGGTGCTCGCGGCCGTCATGATCAGGCCGGCGATGTGGAACAGGGGAGCGATCGCCAGGGTCGTGACGTGGTCCGGCAGATCCTGCGACGCCCGGGACAACTGACCACCCCAGGCGACGCCCTTGTGCAGATTGATCGCCCCCTTCGGCCGGCCGCTGGTGCCGGAGGTGTAGACCAGCATCGCGACGTCGTCGGGCGCGATGGAGACCGGCGTCGGCTTCGTATCAGCCGCGCCCATGAAGTCGAACAGGTCCATCGTCCCCGCCGGCGTCGGCGGCGGCGAGCCGGGAAAGAGCCGCGTATCCGGAGCGCTCTGATAGTCCCAGCCGGATGTGGTCACGGCCAGAGACGGCCGATGCACCTCCGGTTCCAGTCGGTCGTACGCCGCCTCAACCAGGGCCGATTCCATGACCAGCACGCGGGGGGTCGCGTCGTCCAGGATCAGTCCCAACTCCCGGCTGCGGTTCATCGGATTGACCGACACGAAGACCCCCCCGCACTTCCAGGTCGCGATCAGAACGATCAGAAACTGCGGGATGTTCTGCATGTATCCGGCGATGCGGTCGCCCTTGATCACGCCCGCGCCCTGGAACGCCGCCGCCAGCCTGTCGCTGGCGAGGTCGATGTCCGCATAGCTCAACGTCGCATCGAAATAGTGGACGCAGGGGCGATCCGGCGCAGCCTGCACCGCCGCCGTGAAGAGGGCCAGGCCGTCGGTGTGATCCGGCGTCGTGGTTTCGGCGGGGAACGTTAGGAGATCGGCGGTCATCAGCGGGTGCGTTCCAGAATGCTGGCGTAGTTGGCCACGGCGGTGCCCCCCATATTGAAGACGCCGGCGAGGCTTGGCGACCGCAGTTGCATGCCGTCCGGCGCGGCGCCGCACAACTGCATCGCGGACAGCACATGCATCGATACGCCGGTGGCGCCGATCGGATGGCCCTTCGCTTTGAGGCCACCCGAGGGATTGACCGGCAGCTTGCCGTCCATCTGCGTCCAGCCCTCCATAATCGCGACCGCGCCCTGGCCGGGCGGCGTTAGCCCCATGGCCTCGTACTCGATCAGCTCGGCGATGGTGAAGCAGTCGTGGGTCTCCACAAAGCTGAGATCGGCGAGGGTCGCGCCGGTCTGCTCGAAAGCCTGCCTCCAGGCCTCGGCGCAGCCTTCGAAGCGGATCGGATCGCGGCGTGACATGGGCATGAAGTCCTGAACGTGCGCCGCGCCCCGGAAGCCAACCGCGCGAGCCGACCGCCGAGCCAGATCGTCGTCGGCCAGGATGAGGCCGGCCGCACCGTCCGACACCGGCGAACAGTCGGTGCGCTTCAGTGGACCCGCGACAAGAGGGTTCCGCTCGCTCTCGTTTCGACAGAACTCATAGCCCAGATCCTTGCGGAGCTGGGCCCAGGGGTTATTCACTCCGTTTCTATGGTTCTTGGCGGCGATCATCGCCAAGGCGTCGGTCTGATCCCCGTGGCGGTCGAAATAGGCTTGCGCGATCTGGCCGAACAGTCCGGCGAAGCCGCCCTGAACCTGACCGTCTTCGGGGATGTAGGAGGCGCCCAAGAGGTTGTTCCCCACCGCCTCGCCGCGGGTGTCGGTCATCTTCTCGACCCCCACAACGAGAACCGCCCGGGCCCGACCGGCCTCGATGGCGCGCATGCCCTGATAGACGGCGGCGGATCCGGACGCGCAGGCGTTTTCGACGCGGGTCGCCGGCTTGAATCGCAGATCGGGCGACACCTGCAGGGCGAGACCTGCTGTGAAGCTCTGGTGTGAAAAGCCGCTGTTGAAGTGGGCGACCACGATCTCGTCGATCTCGCTGGCCTGCAGGCCCGCGTGCGCCAGGGCTTCGACGGCGGCGTCGACGATCAGGGTTTCGAGCGTCACCCCGTCATGCTTGCCGAAGGGCGTGTGCGACCAGCCGATGATGGAAGCGGGCATGGGCGGATCCTCAGGATTTTGGGTCGTAGAGCTTGCGTTGGGCCAGCCAGCCCAGGGTGAGGTCGGTCGCCTGCGCCAGAAGTTCGGGTTGGCCGGCGTAGTAATGGGTCGCGCCCTTGATGGCGGCGAAGGTCTTGTCCGCCGACCCGGAGGCCTCGAAAATCCGGCTCGGGTGCGGCTGGGGCACGGCATCGTCCGCCGTATTCTCGATGACCAGCAGGGGCGCCTTCATCCGCGCAGCGCAGACAAGGCCGTCGCCATTGCTGTCGTCGAGCGACCATTGCGACAGCCAGGATCGGAGCGTCGAGAAACGGGCCAGTCCCACCGGTCCGTTATTCACGGTCTCCGGCGCGCCCATGTAGCACCAGCCGATGCGGCGACCGTTGGGATCCAGGTTCGGGTCGAGGAAGCGCGGATCGGCCATGGTCCGGTGTGTGATGAATCCCCGTTCCAGCTCGCCTGTGTTCCGGCGGCGAAGCGTCTCTAGCGTCTCCTTGACGCGATCGGTGATCCGACGAATGCGCGCCGCCTGGGCCGCCCGGTAGGCCTTGATGAATTCGGCCTGGTAGGGCGGCCGGTTGGGGTTGGCCGGATCGTAGATGTCCAGTGCGACGTCGCGGTCGTCGGGGTTCAGTTCATCCCGGACGGACGGATCGATGATGTCCGCCAGCAACTGGCTGCGCGACATATGGGCGGCCTGGAAGACGACGGCGTCCGCCGGAATCAGCCCTGCGCCGACGAGGTCCACCGGGTCTCCTGCGGGCGTTTCCCGGATCGTCGGAGCCTCGGCTTGGGACTGGTAGAACAGGGACAAGGATCCGCCTCCGCTCCAGCCCACAAGAACGACCTTGTCGTAACCCCACACAGCCTTGGCGTGGCGAATATAGGCCCCGAGATCGAGAAGAACCTTCTCAAGGATCGCCGCCGTATCGTTCTTCGCATAGCGGCTCCCGGCGCACAGGACATGCGCGCCCCTGGCGGCTGCGGCGCGCGGAACAGGCAGAAGCTGCAGAGTCGAGGCCGGGTGCATGAAGATCAGCAGGGTGTCTGACGGGACGCCCCTGGGGCGAATGCGAACCCCCTCCAGATTCACCGCGCCCTGGTTGCCGGAGAAGCCATAGGTCTCAGTGAATTTGGCGGTCTCGTCATAGGCCACATGGACCCATTCGAACTCGAGCTCGAAGGCCACGTCAGGCCTCGGCGCTCATGCGCCCCATGGCGATCAGGCGCGGCACCAGGTCCCCGAGCGGCCCCGGCTTGACGGGCTTGGCGCCGTCGATGTCGACGATCCTCGAGAAGGCCTCGTCGAACATGTCCACGGTAACCTCGTCCTTAGGGTCGAACTGGACGCCGGGCGTTTCAAAGATGCGGTGCTGGGCGAAGAAGCCGCCGCCCGCAGAGATGATGTGGGCGGTCTCGGTGCAGACCTCGCTGGAGAGCCACGCGACGGCGGGGGCCACCAGATCGGCGCGCAGCCATTGGGCCAGTTCACCCATCGGCACGCTCTCGGTCATCCGGGTCAGGGCGCTGGGCGAGATCGCGTTGACGAGGACGTCGTGCTTGCGTCCCTCCAAGGCCAGGCAGTTCATCATTCCCACCAGGCCGAGCTTGGCGGCGCCGTAGTTCGACTGGCCGAAATTGCCGTTGGTTCCGGCGGGGGAGGTCGTGAAGACGATGCGACCGTACTTCTGGGCCGTCATCACCGGCCACGCCGCGTGGGTCAGGTAGTAGGCGCCGAACAGATGCACGTTAAGGACGTCGGCGAAATTTTCGTCCGTCATCTTGGGAAAGCTGCTGTCCCGCAGGATGCCGGCGTTGTTGACTACAATGTCCAATCGCCCGAACGCGTCCATTGCGGCCTGAACGACGCCGCGCGCAGCGACGGGGTCGGCGATGTTGGCCCGGCTGGCGACGGCCTCGCCGCCGGCTGCGCGGATTTCCTCGACCACAGCGTCGGCGGCCGAGGCGTTTTCGCCGGTTCCGTTCAGGCTGACCCCGAGGTCATTGACCAGCACCTTCGCGCCGAGACGGGCGAACAGCAGGGCATACTCTCGGCCTAAACCGGCGCCCGCGCCGGTGATGATGGCGCTGCGGCCCTGCAGGTTGACGGCCATGGTCGTTACACTCCTCGACATGCGGGTTCGGCGATATTGCGGCTTGGACGCGAACTCTATGCTGCTTTTAGTTTCCACCGCCGCTACGAGCAGTCCCGTCTATGGGGGACGATCACGATGGGCTCATTCCAGATGTCCCACACAGCCGGGACTGATGTCAGCGGCAAAAGGACGATAAGGCTCGCCGGTATCGTCGCGGCGCGTGCCGACCATGAGGAAATGCCCGATGTCAGATCACGACTTCCGCGCCGAGGTTCGAGCCTTTCTGGAAGCCGCCCTGACGCCCGAGATGCGGACGGCGCCCCGGACGATCATGCTGCTCGACGTGGACCTGCAGCAGGCGTGGCACAGGCGGCTGGCGGCGAAGGGCTGGGCGGTCCCGACCTGGCCCGAAGAACATGGCGGCGCCAGCTGGTCGCGCGAACAACAGGCGATCTTCGAGGAGGAACTGGTGCGCGCGAACGCGCCGGCCCTGTCGCCGAATCTGCAGATGATCGGCCCGGTCCTGATCGCCCTGGGGTCGGACGAGCAGAAGGCGAGGCACCTCGAGCCCCTCCGGTCGGGCGAGGTGGTCTGGTGTCAGGGCTATTCGGAGCCAGGCGCAGGGTCCGACCTGGCCGCGCTGCGCACCCAGGCCGTTCGCGACGGCGACGACTATGTCGTCAATGGCCAGAAGATCTGGACCAGCTACGCCCACCGGTCCGACTGGATGTTCTGCCTGGTCCGGACGTCGTCGGAGGGCAAGCCTCAGGCCGGCATCACCTTCCTGCTCGTGGACATGACGACGCCGGGCATCACCGTCCGGCCGATCCACTCGATCGACGGCCTGCACCATCTCAACGAGGTCTTCTTCAACGACGTACGGGTGCCGGTCGCAAATCGGGTCGGGGCGGAGAACGACGGCTGGACGGTCGGGAAATATCTTCTGCAGCACGAGCGGAACGGCGTCGCCGGCGCGGCCTACCTGCGCATGCGACTCGGCCATGTACGGACTCTGGCAGCTTCCGCTCCGGACGATGCGGGGCACAGCATCATGATCGACGATCCCATCTTCGCCCGACGGCTCGCCGACGTGGAGGTCGATCTTCTGGCGCTGGAATGCCTGATCCACAGGGCTGACGCGGCGCCCGATCCGGCGCTGAAGAGCCGCATGTCCTCCATGCTCAAGCTGCGCGGGAGCGAGATCGAGCAGGCTATTTCCGAGGCCGGACGGTTGGCGCTGGGCGAATGGGGTCAGCTCGACCAGAGTGCGGGGCTGGAGGATCGAACGATCCCGGTCGTGGGCCCCGAGGGCGGGCCGGAGATCATGCTGAGCTACATGATGGGTCGTTCCGCCACGATATTCGGCGGCTCCAGCGAGGTTCAGCGCGGCATCATCTTCAAACAACTACGCCAGTACGGCGTTTGATCCGAGAGGCCCGATTTGCAGTACCACCTCTCAGAGGAACAGGGTCAGATCCGCGATGTGATCACGGCCTATCTGCGCGACCGCTACGGCCATGACGCGCGCCTGAAAATTGTCGCGTCGCCGGAGCGGTGGTCGCCCGAAGTCTGGAATGACTTCGCCCATGAGCTCGGTATCCTGGGGCTGGGCCTGCCGGAAGCGACGGGCGGTCTGGGCGGCGGCGCGGTCGACCATATGCTGGTGATGGACGCGCTGGGGGCCGCCCTGGTTGTCGAGCCCTATCTGGAAACCTGCGTCCTCGGCGCCGCCGTCCTGATGCGCGCCGAGGGCGACGTCGCGCGCGACCTGCTCTCCGGCATCGCCGCAGGTAAGGTCCGGTTGGCCATCGCCGATCTGGAGGGCGGACGGACGTCGCCGACGGTCCCGTCTACAATCGCCGAACGAGTGGAGGACGGTTGGTCGCTGAGGGGAGCCAAGTCACGCGTCACCGGCCTCCCGGGCGCGACCCACGTCTTGGTCACGGCGCACACAGGCGAAGAGGGCGATGTTGCGCTGTTCCTCATCGCTGCGGATCATCCCGCTGTGGAATTTGTCACCGGCCCGACAATCGACGGCCGGATCACTTCGGAGGTCTCCTTCGAGAACGCGCAGCTTTCGGCCGCTTCGTGTTTGGTCGGTAGCGCTCGTGGCGCCGAGGTGTTTGCAGAAGCCGTCGATCGCGCCACTGCGGCCCTGTGCGGCGAAGCTGTGGGCATCATGCGCCGGCTGATCGCCGATACCCTGGCCTATCTCGAACAGCGTCGGCAGTTCGGCGCCTTCCTTGCGGAATTTCAGGTGCTTCAGCACAGGCTCGCGGACATGCTGGTCGAGTATGAGCACGCCCAGGCCATGGCCTTTTTTGTCGCCGGAATGGCCGACGCCGAGCCCGAACGGCGCCGACCGGCGGTGGCGGCGTCCAAGGCCCGCATATCCCTGGCCCTGCGCCATATCGCCCAGGAGGCGGTCCAGATGCACGGCGCCATGGGCATGACCGACGAACTGGCCATCGGCCATCTGTTCCGCCGCGCGACGGTGCTGGAGAACCTGTACGGCTCTATCGACTGTCACATGAAAGCGGTGGTCAGAGCCGGAAGCGATACCACCGGCTGGGCGGCGAACTGACGCTCCGCCGGCCTAGTGGTGGGCGGAGGTGGCCAGCGAGGGCAGGCGAGGGGCTTTGGCCCACTGCGAGACGTACCAGATCAGCAGTTCGCGCTGCGTTGCAATGCCGAGGCGTTGATAGATGCGCTTGCGGTAGGTCATCACAGTCTCTTCGCTGATGCCCAGTTCAATCGCGATGCCGGTCGATGACATGCCGTAGATGATCCTGGCGCAGACCTGGCTTTCTCGGCGCGGGAATTTATCGGCGCAGCCCAGGACGCAGGCCTCGATTTCTTCCAGCGAGGTGAGGGCGAGCAGTAGTCGGCTGCGTTGCCAGGTTGCGGTGGCGTGCTTGCCCAGGATCGGCAGCAGAACCGTCGCGAACCGCTCCAGATCCATCACGCCGGAGGACTCGAAAAGCGACCCGCTGCCGGATTTCAGAATGCTGAGCGCGACACGTCCGGCAGCCGATGGACCGCACAGCAGGAGCCGCTCGCTCATGCGCGCATAGATCACGTCGCGCAGTTCCTGATCCTCAAGCTGGCCGATATTTAGGTGAATCAGGCTGGGGGTGTCGTTGAGACCCTGCTTCCGAGCGGCGCCCATGGTGGGGTCGCGTCGCCAGGACTGGGTCTGCAGATATCGGGTCGCGCACACATGGGCCGTGTTCGTACCGTCGAGGCTGGCGGCCGCCAGTTCGCGGGGCGCACTGCCGTCCAAGCCGAAGATGGCGCAGTGTTCCGCGCCACAGGTTTCGTTTAGCAACGAAAGCAATTCAAGTTCGAATTCCTGTTCCCCAATCGCGTCAATCAGAGATTGCAGTCTGGTCGGCCCGGCTAACGGCCGAATGCTTACAGCGGTGTAGCTCATTTCGACTCCCTGTACCTCACCTTCTCGCCGATGACCTTGGCCGAAGCCGGACATCGAGGGGTGAGACTGTAAACTTAGCGTAACACGCAAGGTTCGCTCGGCAAGGGCAATCGTGCGTCCCTAGAAACGGAACGTAATATTTAAGAATGATTGGCAATCGCTTCGTCCCGTTCGTGGGGGACAGCGTCCGTCCCATGAGTCTGAAATAGTGAGGCCAACCACCGAAAGCGGGGAAAGTTGGTCATGGTCGAAACTGTCGAAACCAAAAATCGACCGGAAAATCCGGGCCTGACGCCCCTGATGCTCAGTCACGCCGCCTGGGTCACCCACGACGTAGAGACCACCGCGGACTTCTACATGCGGATCATGGGCATGGAACTGGCCAGCACGGTCGTTGGCGACAGCGTCCCGTCAACCGGCGACAAGTTCCCTTATTTCCACATCTTCTTCCGCATGGTCGATGGTTCGACCATCGCGTTCTTCGAGGCGCCGGGCCTACCCGAGAGGCCGCCGGTCAGTCATCCGGCTTACGACATCTTCGATCACATCGCGCTTGAGGTGAAGAACCACGCGGAGGTCGATCGCTGGAAGGACTGGCTGCTGCAGAACGGCGTCGAGATAACGGGGCCGACCGACCATAACGGACTGATCTACAGCATCTATTTCCGCGACCCGAACGGCATCCGTCTGGAGATCACCACGCCCACGGACCCCAACTGGAACCGGCATACGCAGAAGGCGACGGCCGACCTGTCGATGTGGTGCGACGGCAAGAAGGCCGCCGAAGCCTCCGGCGAGGACCTGCAGGAGGCCATGGTCGCCCTGATCCGCGCCAACGCCGGCGGCGGTCACTGACTTCAGACCATGAGTAAGGTTTTTCCTTCGGCGGCGCGGGCCCTGGACGGCGTTGTCCGCGACGGCATGACGGTTTGCGTCGGGGGCTTCGGCCTGTGCGGCGTGCCGGAAGCCCTGATCGACGCGCTTCGGGACACCGGGGCCACGGGGCTGGTTTGCGTGTCCAACAACGCCGGGATCGACGGCGTGGGTCTGGGCAAGCTTCTGCGCACGCGACAAATCCGCAAGATGATCTCCTCCTATGTCGGTGAGAACAAGGAGTTCGAGCGCCAGTATCTGGCCGGCGAACTGGAGGTTGAGTTCTGTCCGCAGGGCACGCTCGCGGAGCGCATCCGGGCGGGAGGCGCCGGCATACCGGGCTTCTATACCCGCACCGGCGTCGGAACCCAGGTCGCCGAGGGCAAGGAGACCAAGGACTTCAACGGAGAAACCTTCCTGCTCGAGCGCGGCATCGTTGGCGACATCGCTCTGGTCAAGGCCTGGCGGGCCGACGAGGCGGGCAATCTGGTGTTCAGGAAGACCGCGCGGAACTTCAATCAGCCGGTCGCCACATCGTCCCGCATGACCATCGCGGAGGTGGAGGAGATCGTTCCCACCGGCAGCCTGGACCCCGACCAGATTCATGTGCCGGGCGTCTATGTGAAGCGGGTCGTGCGACCGGACCCTTACGAAAAGACCATCGAGTTCCGCACTGTGCGTGAAAGGGCGTCGGCATGAGCGGACACACTGCCGCCAAGGGCTGGTCGCGCGCCGAGGTGGCGGCCCAGGCGGCCGGCGAACTCGAGGACGGCTTCTACGTCAATCTGGGCATCGGCATTCCGACCCTGATCGCCAACTGCATTCCCGATGGCCTGACGGTGACCCTGCAGTCCGAGAACGGCATGCTGGGCATCGGTCCGTTTCCGTTCGAGGACGAGGTCGACGCCGACCTGATCAATGCGGGCAAGCAGACCATCAGCGCCCTGCCGTCCTCCAGCTTCTTCTCGTCCTCGGACAGCTTCGCCATGATCCGAGGCGGCCATATCGACCTGACCGTCCTGGGCGCCATGGAGGTCAGCGAGACGGGCGACATCGCCAACTGGATGATCCCGGGCAAGATGATCAAGGGTATGGGCGGCGCCATGGACCTGGTCGCGGGCGTCAAGCGCGTGATCGTGACCATGGAGCACACGTCGAAGTCCGGTGAGCCGAAATTCCTGAAGTCCTGCACCCTGCCCCTGACAGGGTTGGGCGTGGTCGACATGATCGTTACGGATCTCGCCATCTTTCGCCGTCCCGACCGCTCCTCGCCGTTCCGCCTCACGCAACTGGCGCCGGGCGTTACTGCGGAAGAGGTCGCCAGCAAGACGCCCGCATACTACGAACACTGATGCACATTCGCCCGAAGAGGCGACCGGCCGGGAGGCCCCATGAGACGATTTGAGAACGCCCAGGCCTTGGCCGCAGAGATCGGCAAGCCGATCGGGCCGGGCGAGTGGTTCGAGGTCACCCAAAAGCAGATCGACGACTACGCGGAGGCGACCGGCGACAATCAGTGGATCCATATCGACGTCGAACGGGCCGCGCGTGAGGCGCCCGGCGGCAAGACCATCGCCCACGGCTATCTGCTGCTGTCCCTGCTCGGGAAACTGCAGCCGACTATCTACACGGTGAATTCGCCGCGCGTGCTGAACGTCGGGCTGAACAAGCTTCGCTTCCTGGCTCCTGTCCCGGTGAACTCGCGCATTCGCCTGATGCAGACCGTCATCGCCGCCGATCCGCAGGGCGCCGGCCTGCGGATCACGACGGCCACCGAGATTCAGCTGGAAGGTTCGGACAAGCCCGCGATGGCCGCCGAAATCGTCTTCCTCTATTTCGATTGAGGCTGGGATGAGTATCAACGGCCGCGCTTACATCGTCGGCGCCTATGAGCATCCGCTGCGCAAGGCGCCGAACAAGACCATCCCACAGCTTCATGCCGAGGTCGCCGCCGGCGCCCTGGCCGATGCCGGCCTGACCCTGGCCGATGTTGACGGTTATTTCACCGGCACCGACGCCCCGGGTCTTGGCTCAGTCTCGATGGCCGAGTACCTGGGCCTGCGTCCGCGCTACATCGACACGACCAGCACCGGCGGCTCGGGCTACATCATCGCCGTCGGCCATGCGGCGGCGGCGATCGCCATGGGTAAATGCTCGGTGGCGCTGGTCACTCTCGCAGGACGGCCGCGCACCGGGGTGGAGCTTCAAGGCGAGATGCCCTTCCTGTCGGACCCGATCGTGCCCGAGGTCCCCTATGAGGCGCCGTTCGGCCTGAACATCGTCAACGCCTACGCCTTGGCGGCGCGCCGCCATATGCACGCGTTCGGCACGACCTCCGAACAACTCGCTTGGGTCAAGGTCGCGGCTTCCCACCACGCCCAGCACAATCCCCATGCCATGCTTCGGGATCTGGTCACCGTCGAGGACGTGCTCGCGTCGCCGATGATCGCCGACCCGCTTCACAAGCTGGACTGCTGCATCGTCAACGATGGCGGCGGCGCTTTGATCGTCGCCAGCCCCGAGGTCGCGCGATCCCTCAATCGGCCCAAGGTGAAGATCAGGGGATCGGGAGAGGCCTACAAGACCCTCGATGGCGGCCGCGTCGATCTGACCTACAGCGCCGCCCGCGATTCCGGCGCCGCGGCTTTTGCCGAGGCCGGCGTCAACCCGGCGGACATTCGCTACGCCTCCATCTACGACAGCTTCACCATCACCGTCCTGATGCAACTCGAGGATCTCGGCTTCTGCGCCAAGGGCGAGGGCGGCCGATACGTCGCCGACGGCAAGCTGATTTCCGGGCAGGGTCCGCTCGCGGTGAACACCGACGGCGGCGGTCTGTGCAACAACCACCCGGCCAACCGGGGCGGGATGACCAAGGTCATCGAGGCGGTGCGGCAACTGCGAGGAGAGGCCCACCCGGCGGTCCAGGTGCCGGACCTGGCCCTGGCCCTAGCCCACGGTACCGGGGGTTTCCTCGGCACGCGGCACATCGGCGGAACCCTGATCCTGGAGCGGGAGGCTTGACGATGGACGAAGTCGATACATCGGGTCAGGCCGAATGGCGCTCCGCCGACGGCGCCTTGCAACTCGGCCACTGCCGGACCTGCGATCAGGTCCACTATTATCCTCGCCGTGTCTGCCCTTTCTGTTTCAGCGCGGACGTGGGGCGGAAGGCTTCGTCGGGGCGCGGGACCATCTACAGCTACAGCCTGACCGGACGGGGGCCGCAGGGCCCCTATGTGGTCGCCTACGTCACCCTAGAGGACGGGGTGTCGATCCTCACCAACATCGTCGAGGCTGAGCCCGAAAGTCTCGCGATCGATCAGGAGGTCGAGTTGATCTTCCAGGAAGCCGAAAGCGGTTGGGTTCCGTTCTTCAGGCCGCGCCATGACTGAGGTCGATGAAGTCCGCTACGAACTGACGGGCGGCGTCGCCCGCATCACCCTGGCCGCCGCCACGCGCCTGAACGCGCTGACGCCGGCGATGGCGGCGCGGCTGGTCGCCCTGTGCGATCTGGCGGAAACGGAAGCCCGCACCGTCCTGTTGTCCGGCGACGGGCGAGCCTTCTGCGCTGGCGTCGACCTGTCGGATCCCAGCGCCACGCCGGGCCCGGAAGTCGACGGCGGTCTAATTCTGGAGGCGCATTACAATCCGATGGTTCAGCGCTTGCGCGACCTGAAAATCCCTCTGGTGGTCCAGGTCCAAGGCGCCGCCGCTGGCCTGGGCATGGCGCTGTCGTTGGTGGGGGACGTCATCGTCCTTGGGGAAAGCGCCTACTTCCTCGCTCCCTATGCGCGGATCGGTCTGGTCCCGGATGGCGGCGTGCCCGCGCTGCTCACGCGATCCATCGGCCGCGTCCGCGCTATGCAGGTGCTTCTGCTGGCGGACAAGCTTCCAGCTGGACGCGCCCTGGAATGGGGACTGGTGACCGAGGTGGTGCCTGACGTAGATCTGCCCCAGAGGGCGCTGTCGCTGGCGGTCAGATTGGCCGAGGGGCCCACTGTCGCCCTCGCGGGCGTGCGGGAACTGTGTTGGGCCGCCGGGGAGAGCCGGTTCGAGGAGAGTCTCGCTCAGGAACGCCGTATGCAGACCACCATCCCGGCCACCGAGGACTGTCAGGAGGGCAACCGCGCCTTCCTCGAGAAACGCCCGCCGAGGTTCACCGGACGATGAGCCTCGACCCCCACATTCGCGCCGGCCTTCGCCTGCCTCTGGTCTGCGGACCCATGTTCAGCGTCTCGGGTCCTGACCTCGTGCGCGAATGCTGTCTGGCGGGAGTGATCGGTGGGCTGCCGCGCCACAATGCCCGGTCGCTGGAGGAGTTCATCGTCTGGCTGGCCGGCATCCGCGAGGCTCTGGATCGTCGGCGCGACGAGGAGCCCGAGGCGCGCATCGGGGCGATCGCGGTCAACATGGCCTCCAACCTGCCGCCGCAGGAGTTCGAGGAGACCCTGGAGGCCTGTCGGCGTTACGGCGTCGAGATCATCATCAACGCGACCGGCAACCCGACGGAATTGACCCGCCGCGCTCACGATAAGGGCTTCCTCGTCTATGCCGACGCCGTCAGCCTGAAGTTCGCGGAAAAGGCCATGTCGGTTGGGGTGGACGGCATAACCGCCATCGGCGCCGGAGGGGGCGGCCATTCGGGCCGGATCAGCCATCTGGCGCTGGTGGCCGCGATCCGCGCGCGCTTTGACAAGACGGTCCTGATGGGCGGGGCGCTGTCGACCGGCGCCGCGATCCGCGCCGCCGAAATCCTCGGCGCGGACCTGGCCTTCATGGGGACTCGGTTCATCGCGACCCGCGAGGCGGCGGTTCCGGAAGCCTACAAGGCCATGCTGGTGGACGCGACCTCCGCCGACCTCGTCTATACCGCCAGACTGGGCGGCGCCCCGGCCCACTGGCTGATCCCCTCTCTCGTAGAGGCGGGACTCGACCCCGCAGACGACTCGACGCCCGCGCCGCCCGGCGTTCGCCCGTGGTGGGACATCTGGAGCGCGGGGCAGGGGGTCGATCAGATCACCGACACGCCGTCTGTGGCCGAACTCGTCGACCGGCTCGCGAGCGAGTATGAGGCCGCAGCCCGCATTCCCGTCTTCACCGACCGGCTGATCGACGCGGCGCTCGACCACCCGGTCGCCTGAACGCCCAAGCCACAGGAGGCCGAGATGCTGAACTACGGACTGAAGGACAGGGTCGTCATCGTGACCGGAGGCGCGTCGGGCATCGGTCTGGCCACGGCGCGCACCCTGGCGCGGGACGGCGCCGTGATCGGGCTGGTCGACCTGAACGCGGCCGGGGTCGAGGCGGCCGTCGCCGAACTGGAGGCTCTAGGAGCCCGCGTCCTCGGCATCAGTCTCGACGTCCGGGAGGAGGCGGCGCTGAATGCAGCTGCGACGCGGTTCGAGGCCGAACTTGGCCCTGTCTTCGGTCTGGTGGCCTGCGCCGGGATCGGCGGAGCGAGCCCCAGTCTGGAGACGCCGCTCGAGGACTGGACGCGAATCATGGACGTCAATGTGCTGGGCGCCTTCGCCTCCTGCCGGGCCTTCGGTCGAGCGATGATCGCGCGGGGCGCCGGGCGGATCGTGGTGATCGGCTCGATCGACGGCCTGGGAGCCCAGTCCGGCCGGACCGCCTATGTCGCCTCCAAACACGCGGTTAATGGCCTTGTGAAGTCGCTGGCGCTGGAGTGGGGGCGGTTCGGTCTGCAGATCAACTGTATTGCGCCAACCCTTGTCGACACGCCTCTGCTCCGCAACGCCATCCCGGCGGCCTTCGTCGCGGCGGTGGAGGACCGCACGCCGCTGGCGCGCATCGCGACCGCAGACGACATCGCGCGTCCGGCGGTCATGCTTCTGTCCGACGCCTCCGCCTATCTGACGGGGGTGATCCTGCCGGTGGACGGCGGATTGACGACCAGCTTCTTCGCTCGCCGCAACGGCGCCGATCTGTCCTCGATCCGCCTGCTCGAGGCCGGTCTTTATGAAGAATAGTCGCACTTCCCGGTCCGGACCTCACTGTCCCCCGGACCGGGGATAGTCCGGGCGCCTGCGGCGGCTAGTGTGTTGACCGTCCTTTTGGGAACACACCGCGCATGCCCTCGACGCCTTCATCTGCATCGCCCACATCGATCGCGCCCGCCCTGCATGGTTTGCGCGTTCTGGAGCTCGGTCATTTCGTGGCCGCGCCCTTCTGCACCCGGCTTCTGGGCGACCTCGGCGCCGACGTCATCAAGGTGGAGCCGCCGTCCGGCGATCCCGCGCGGCAATGGGGCGAACAAGTGGATGGCCGCTCTTTGTGGTGGTCGGTCCATGGCCGTAACAAGCGCAGCATCGCGATCGATCTGAAGTCCGCAGCCGGTCGAGCGGTGGTGCTGGACCTCGCGGCCGAATGCGACGTCGTGGTCGAGAATTTCCGGCCTGGTCAACTCGCGAAGCTGGGGTTGGGACCTGACGTGCTGCGCGCGCGCCGTCCCGGACTGATCATCGCTCACATCTCTGGCTACGGTCAGACTGGCCCCTATCGCGACCGCGCCGCCTTCGGCGTGATCGGCGAGGCGATCGGCGGTCTGCGCCATCTGACCAATCACGCGCCCGGGACCTACGACCTGCCGCCGGTTCGGGTCGGTGTCAGCATCGGCGACTCCATCGCCGGCCTCTACGCCGCATTCGGCGTCATGGCGGCCTTGTGGCAGCGCGACCGGGCTGGCGGCGATGGCGCGGCGAGAAGCCTTGATGTGGCCCTGACCGAAAGCGTCTTCAGCATGATGGAGGCCATGCTTCCGGAATACGGCCGCCTCGGCAAGATCAAGCAGCCGACCGGCGGCGGCATCGCCACGGCCGCGCCGACCAACGCCTATCCGACGAAGGACGGGGATTGGACCCTGATCGCGGCCAACTCCGAACCCCTGTTCCAGAAGCTGGCGAGGGCCATGGGAAGGCCGGAACTGGCGACCGATCCTCGCTTCATCGGCAATGCGGCGCGTGTGGCCCATGTCGCGGTGCTGGACGAGATGATCTCCGACTGGACGCGGGGCCTCGACACCGAGACCTTGTCCGCCCGGCTCGAGGCTGCCGATATTCCGTCGTCCAAGGTCTATACAGCGGCCGATATCGCCTCCGACCCCCAGTACCTGTCCCGGGGCATGGTCCGGGAGATCGAGGATCCTCGGCTGGGTTCGATCCTTCATGCCGGAGTGGTCCCTCACGTCCCCGAAAGCCCTGGGGCAATCCGTTGGACGGGGCCGGATATCGGTCAGCACGGCGATGAAATCCTGAGCGAACTCCTCGGCTACCACGCCGACCGGATCGCCGCCCTGCGCGCCGAAGGAGCCCTGGCATGAGCCCGCGCTGCCTGACTCTGGTGGAGGTCGGTCCCCGTGACGGCTTCCAGTCGATAGCGCAGGTGATTCCGACGACGACCAAACTGGACCTGATCGACCAGCTCTATGCGGCGGGCGTGCGGCGGATGGAGGCCACGGCCTTCGTCAGTGCGGCGGCGGTGCCGCAACTGGCGGACGCGGGCGTGATCCTGCGTCACGCCCAGGGCCTGCCGGGTCTCGATGTTCAGGTGCTAGTCCCAAATCTGCGGAATGCCCAGAAGGCGCTGGACGCCGGCGCCGACCATCTGGCCTTCGTGGTGTCGGTGTCCGAAAAGCACAACCAGAACAATGTGCGACGCTCGCCGGCTGAGTCCGTGGATGAGTATCGCGCCATCGCCGATCTTCTGCCGGCCGGCGCGCGGATGCGGCTGAACCTCGCCACAGCCTTCGACTGTCCGTGGGACGGTCCGGTCGATCCCACGCGGAGTCTGGCTCTGCTCTCGCCTCTCGTGGAGATCCTGCCGGAGGCGGAGATCTGTCTGTGCGACACGACCGGCCGCGTGACGCCGGACCGCGTCGCAGGCCTGTTTGTGGCGGCGCGCCAGGCCTTCCCTCAAGCGACGCGTTGGGCCTACCACGGCCATGACACCTACGGTCTCGGCGTGGCCAATGTTGTGACGGCCTGGGACGTCGGCATCGATGTGATCGACGCCTCCTTCGCCGGTCTCGGCGGATGTCCTTTCGCGCCGGGCGCGACCGGCAATGTCGCCACCGAGGACGTGGTCTGGACCTTCGAACAGATGGGGGTCGCGACCGGGCTAGACCTGCCCCGCCTGTTGGGCGCCGCCGTCGCGGGAACTCGAATCCCAGGGGCGGCCATCGGCGGTCGGGTGCGCGACGCCCTTGCCCCGACTCTGGCCTCAACCCTGGCCCCAACCCTGGCCGACGTCCCGGCATGACCACGCCCCGGACCATGTTCCAGAAGATTTGGGACGCCCATGTCGTGGCGCCGGCCGCGGGCGGCGGCGTCCTCCTCTATATCGACCGTCATCTGGTCAATGAGGTGACCAGCCCGCAGGCCTTCGAGGGGTTGCGGCTCGCGGGGCGGTCCGTCCATCGTCCCGGCGGGACCATCGCGGTCGCCGACCACAATGTGCCGACCGAAGCCCGCGACCGCCCCATCGCCGACGCCGCAAGCCGCGAGCAGGTCGAGACCCTTGAGCGAAATGTTGTCGAGTTCGACGTCCCCTATGTGCCGCTTCGCAGCCGCCAGCAGGGCATCGTCCACGTCATCGGCCCGGAAATGGGTCTGACCCTGCCGGGGATGACCGTGGTCTGCGGCGACAGCCACACCTCGACCCACGGCGCTTTCGGCGCGCTCGCCTTCGGCATCGGCACCTCGGAGGTTGAGCACGTCCTCGCCACCCAGACCCTGATCCAGAAGCCTGCGAAGAACATGCTGGTGCAAATCGACGGCCTGCTGGGCGCCGGGGTCACCGGCAAGGACCTCATCCTGGCGATCATCGGCCAGCTCGGGACCGCTGGGGCGACGGGCTATGTGATCGAGTATGCCGGCGAGGCCATTCGGGCGCTGGACATGGCCGGCCGTATGACCGTCTGCAACATGTCGATCGAGGCGGGCGCCCGGGCCGGTCTCATCGCGCCCGACGACAAGACCTTCGCCTGGATCGAGGGCCGCCCCATGGTGCCTCAGGGCGAGGGGTTCGAGGCGGCGAAAGCGGTCTGGCGTGCTCTGGCCACGGATGCCGGCGCGACCTTCGAGCGCGTCGTTCTGATCGACGCGGCGTCGGTCGAGCCCATGGTCACATGGGGCACCAGTCCCGAGGCCGTGACCCATGTTCACGGCGTCACGCCTTCGCTGGAAGAGACGCCCGAGCACCGGAGGGCGGAAATCCAACGCATGTTCGATTACATGGGACTGCAACCAGGTCAGCCACTGCTGGGCCTGCCCATCGATGTCGTCTTCATCGGCAGTTGCACCAACAGCCGGATCGAAGATCTCAGGGCCGCCGCCCGTCTGGTGGAGGGACGTAAGGTCGCCGACGGAACCCGCGCTCTGGTCGTGCCCGGATCCGGCGCCGTGAAGGCCCAGGCTGAGGCTGAGGGGCTCGCCTCGGTGTTTCTCGACGCTGGGTTCGAATGGCGCGAGGCGGGCTGTTCGATGTGTCTGGGCATGAACCCGGACCAACTCATGCCGGGACAGCGCTGCGCCTCGACGTCGAACCGGAATTTCGAGGGGCGGCAGGGCGTGGGAGGCCGCACCCATCTGATGTCGCCGGTGATGGCGGCGGCCGCCGCCGTCAGCGGCAAGATCGTGGACTCCAGGGAGTTGGCGCGATGACGCCCTTCGATTGCCTGCAGGGCGTGGCGGCGTCTCTACCGTTCTCCAACATCGACACCGACAAGATTCTCGCCGGGCGCTTTCTGAAGACAACCAGTCGGGCGGGGCTGGGCGCACATCTTTTTCATGCCCTTCGCTACGATGCGAATGGGGGCGAACGCGCCGGCTTCATCCTCAATCGCGCCCCGTGGCGCGAAGCTTCCATCCTGATCGCGGACGAGAATTTCGGCTGCGGCTCCAGCCGCGAGCACGCGCCGTGGGCCCTGCTGGATTTTGGCATTCGCTGTATCGTGGCGCCCAGTTTTGCCGACATCTTTCACAACAACTGCTTCAAGAATGGGATCCTGCCGATCATTCTGGACGGCAGCCTTCTAGACCTCCTTCGGGCGGATGCCGGAGCTTCGGCGACCGCCACCATGGTTGTCGATCTGCCGACCCAGACCATCACCCGATCAAACGGCGAGACCGTGAGTTTCCAGGTGGATCCGGATCGCAAGGCAGCGCTGTTGGAAGGCCGCGACGAGATTTCGCAATCGTTGTCGGCCATGCCGCTCGTGAGGGCTTGGGAGGCGCGCAATGGAAACCTCTGGGGACGCGACATCCTGCCGACCGATCTTGGCGTCTAGCTTATTGGGTTCACGGGTCTGGCGACTGGTCTTGTCGCGTGGGTTGGATGGGTTCCGGTCGATTGAGGAACCGCAAAAGGAGCCAGGTCCAGGCCAGATCCTGATCGTCGTGAAAGCGGTCTCCCTGAACTTTCGCGACCTGCTGGTCGCCGAAGGTCGTTACGCCGGCGGCGCCGTCGCAGAAATCGTGCCCGCGTCAGACGCGGCCGGCGAGGTGATAGCCGTCGGCCCGGGGGTGACGCGGTTCGCGCCCGGTGATCGCGTCTGTCCGGGTTTTTCCAGCACCTGGACGGCCGGAGCGCCGACGGCGGTCGATCTCAGGTCAACCCTCGGTTCGCCGACGATCGACGGCGTGCTGAGGGATCGCCTCGTTTGTGACGCCGATACGGCCGTGGGGATTCCAGAACACCTCGCGGCGGCGCCTGGAAATGCGGGAAAGATGTTTTGGGATTACGGCCGGAAACTCTGACTGGCCAACAATCCCGCCTCGAACCGATCCCCCAGGACAGATGCTCGTCTTCTGCCAACATGTCGGTATGGATTTGTCGCTATTTGAAGCGGCGCTGAGATCGCGATGGCTGCGCCTTACAGGACCAGCATTGTCGTGCGTCTGCCGATAGACAGCGGCATCACTCAGATTTTATCGGGGCCATATTCTTCTTTGCTTTCATAAGCCTCACTTCGGTGGCGGGAATGCAGGCGGTATGGTTTGGCGTCCAAAGAATATGCTCTGATAAATCAGCGTCTTCTGGACTGTGGAACAATCGAGTGGGAGTGAGGGGCGGCATGCGAATAGGGCCTCTGGCGAGGGCGCTCGTTGATGAGGGGCCGACGTTAGCAGTTGGGTTTGGACCGGGCGATCCTGTAGCCGTGCGGTGGCAGATGTCGGGTGAGGCGGATGGCGGTGTTGGCTAAGCCTTGTTGGAGATCCGTCTTTTGGCAGACAGAGACTTCTGCGTTGTCAATGGATTCCCACTTTGACTGCCTGTTAGTTTGTTCCGACCGCCGTCCGTAATAGTGGCGCTCAGTGCAGTCGGATCCTTCTGGCTCAGGGCCATGAAGGGTGTCTTAGTGGCGACAGGAGCCAAGGTCAGAGCAGAGCAGACGATCAAGCGCGTGAACGGACCCCAAGCGTTGCGCCCTTCCAACCGTACCAAGCCACCACCGCGAAGCAGACGGCGGGCAGCAGGAAGGCGACGTTGGCGCCATAGAGATCGGCGATCTTGCCCATGGGCCAGGGCAGCAGGACGCCGCCGCCGATGGCCATGACCATCAGGGAAGACGCCTTCTTGGTGCCGGCGCCGAGGCCGGTCGTGCCCAGGGCGAAGATGGTGGCGAACATGGTGGACATGAAGAAGAAGACGGCCAGCAGGGCGATGGGCGAGACCTTGTCGATGCCGGCTGCGACGATCAGGGTCAGGACCACGTTGATCAAGCCGTAGGTGGTCAGCAGGACGCGGGGCTTGATCTTCAGCAGCAGGGCGGTGGCGAAGAAGCGACCGACCAGATAGCCGATGGCCGCGAGCGACAGCATGAAGGCGCCTTGCTGCGACGTCAGACCCTGCCAGTTGTGGGTCACCAGATTGATGAAATAGGCGCCGATGCCGACCTGGGCGCCGATATAGAGGGCCTGGGTGATCACGCCGGCGATGAAGTGCGGCTGCTTCGAAAGGGGCAGGGCGGGGGCGTCGCCTTCCGCCGCGCCGCCGTGGTCCGACAGGCCGGTCTCCGGCAGGCGGGCGCGCCAGACGGCGATGGCGAAAAGGACCACGCCGACGGCGATCAGGCCGTAGACGATCTGAATCGAGCGGGTCGCGCCGCCCAGAGCCTGGGTCGTCGTCGGGCTGAAGAAGACCGCGCCGCCGATCAGCGGGCCGAAGAAGACGCCCAGGGCGTTGAACGACTGGGCCAGGTTCAGCCGCTGCGAGGCCTTGGCCGGATCGCCCAGGACGTTGACGTAGGTGTCGGCGCTGGTTTCAAGGATGCACAGGCCGGCGGCGAGAACGAACATCGAGCCGACGAAGGGCAGGAAGGCGCCCGCGCCCGCCGCCGGGATGAACAGCAGGGCGCCGATGGCGGTGATCGCCAGGCCCGACACGATGCCGAACTTGTAGCCGCGCGCGTGCAGCAACATGCCCGCCGGGATCGACAGCAGAAGATAGGCCCCGAAATAGGCGATCTGCAGCCAGGCGCTGTCGGCCTGGCTGATGCTCAGCGTCTCCTGGAAATGCTTGTTCAGCACGTCCAGCAAGCCATAGGCCAGGCCCCAGATCAGGAAGCAGGCGATGGCGAAGGCCAGCGGACCCTTCAGGCCGCCGACGGGTTTGGCAAGGCCTCCGGGCGTGTGGGCGGCGTCGGTCTCGATGACCATGGGATACTCTCCTGGATTTCCTCGGGGGCCTGGCCGTCTTGCTGCGGCTTCGGCGGAGTGGGGCTAGATGCGGTAGATCGCCTCGGCGTTGGCGGCGAACAGGTGGTCGCGCTCGTCGGCCGAGAAGTCGGCCGTGATCGCGTCGAAGGCGGAATAGAAGGCTTCAAAGCTTCCGTGGACGCTCTCGACCGGGAAGTCCGAGGCGAACATGGCCCGCTCGGTCCCGAAGATGTCGATGCATTCCAGCACGGTCGGACGGATGGTTTCGGGCGTCCAGGCGCGGTCGGTGATGCCCAGGCCCGAGATCTTGATCGAGACCTGGGGCTGGGCGGCCAGCAGACGCAGACCGATCCGCCAGCGCTCCATGCCGACGTCGTTGCGATCCGTCGGCAGGCCGGCGTGGTTGACGATCATCGGGATGTCGGGGTGGCGCGCGGCGATGATGGCGGCGGTCGCCATCTGCGACGGATAGAGCTGCAGGTCGAACGACAGGCCGTGGCGGGCCAGTTTGGCGAAGCCCGCGACCCATTGCGGATCACGCAGCAGGTCGCGGTCGGTATAGGTCCTCAGCGGATCTTCGTGCCAGCAGACGATCTGGCGCACGCCGCGCACGTTCGGACGCGCGGCATGGGCCTCCAGCAGGGCGTCGAGGTCGGGATCGAGCAGGTCGGCGCCGGCGACGATGGCGTGCGGCCAGCCTCGGTCATCGGCGAGGGACTGGAGCCAGTCGGTCTCGGCCAGTTGCCGGCCCCTAGGCTGGCCGGCCTCGACGTGGACGATCTTGTCCACGCACCAGCCCGCCGTATCGGCCAGATAGTCTTCCAGCAGGTAGTCCTTGTGCGCGATGGGCGACATGTCCCCCGCCGGATTGTTCGGCAGGGGATCGTCCTGAATCCAGCCATAGCGCGCACGCGACAGGTCCCACAGGTGGACGTGGCTGTCGACGATGCGAAGATTCGAAGCCACCCGCGCGCCCTAGTACGTCGTGCGTCCGCCGGACGTGTCGAACGTCGAGGCGGTGGTGAAGCTGCATTCTTCGGAGGCCATGAAACAGACCATGGCGGCGCTTTCCTCGACCTCGCCCAGGCGGCCCATCGGGATCTTGGAGCGCATGTATTCGACCTGGCTGGGCGGAAGCTGTTGCAGGATCGGGCTTTCGAAAGTGGCGGGGGTCAGGCTGTTGGCGATGACGCCCTTGTCGGCCAGTTCCTTGCCCAGCGACTTGGTGAAACCGATCACGCCGGCCTTGGAGGCGGAATAGGCGCTGGCGTTCGGATTGCCTTCCTTGCCTGCGACGGAGGCCACGTTGACGATGCGGCCATAGCCGTTGGCCAGCATGAAGGGCACGATGGCGCGCGAGCAGTAGAAGACGCCGTTCAGATTGATGTCGACGACGCGCTTCCAGCTGTCGATCGGGAACTCATGCACCGGAACCGTGGCGCCGGTGATCCCGGCCGAGGCGACCAGGATGTCGATCCGGCCCAGCGCCTGGTTGGCTTGTTCCGCCGCCGCAGCGACGGCGTCCGCGTCCGACACGTCCAGCGCCGCGACGTGGATCGCGCCGACCTCGTCTGCCGCCGCCGCCAGCGCATCGGCGTTGAGGTCCCACAGCACCACCTTGCCGCCCTCGGCGACGATGCGGGCGGCCGACGCCTTGCCCAGGCCCGAGGCGCCGCCGGTGACCACGGCCGTGCGGCCCGCGAAACGCCCCTGATAGGCGCTCATCGCTTCCACTCCACGAAGGTCTGGCCCTGTTCACCGAGCTTCTGGATGCCCAGGCGAACCGTATCGCCCGGTTTCAAGTAGAGCGGCGGTTTCTGGCCCAGGCCGACGCCCGGAGGGGTGCCGGTGGTGATCAGGTCGCCCGGCTCCAGCGTCATGAACTCCGAAAGATAGGAGACGATCTCGGCGACGCCGAAGATCATGGTTTTGGTGTTGCCGGTCTGCATGCGTTGGCCGTTCAGGTCCAGCCACATGTCCAGGTCCTGAACATCGCCCACCTCGTCGGTGGTGACGATCCAGGGGCCGACGGGACCGAAGGTGTCGCACCCCTTGCCCTTGTCCCAGGTGCCGCCCCGCTCGGTCTGGAAGGCGCGCTCCGACACGTCGTTGATCAGCACATAGCCGGCGACGTGATCCAGCGCCTCATCCTGGGTGACGTAGGTGGCGGGCTTGCCGATCACGATGCCCAGTTCGACCTCCCAGTCGGTCTTTTCCGAACCGCGCGGAATGATCACGTCGTCGTTCGGTCCGTTCAGGCAGGTGATGGCCTTGGTGAAGACGACGGGTTCGGCCGGGATGGGCAGGTTGGATTCGGCGGCGTGGTCGGCGAAGTTCAGGCCGATGGCGATGAACTTGCGGCTGCCCTTGACGGGCACGCCATAGCGGGGCTGGCCCTCGACGAGGGGAAGACTGGTCGGATCGATGGCTTTCAAGGCCGCGAGCGCCGGTCCGTACAGCTGTTCCGGGGTGATGTCGGCGACGACGCCCGACAGATCACGAATGCGGCCCTCGGCGTCCAGCGTGCCGGGTTTCTCGTCGCCCTTGGGACCATAACGCAGCAGTTTCATAAGGGGCTTTCGTCTTAGCGCACGTAGGGGCGATGAAGGGCGATGTCGCGGTTCAGCTCGACGCCGAACCCTGGCGTGTCGGGCACTTTCAGGCGGCCGTTCACCGGCGTCGGCTCGCCGATCAGCTGGGGATGGAACATGGGCACGACCTTGTCGGCTCCGGGCGCCATCATCAGGAACTCGGCGAACGGGCTGTTATGGCGCGTGATCACGAAGTGGTAGCTGTAGACCGAGGACCCGTGCGGGATCATCAGCACGCCCTTGGCGTCGGCCATGGCGGAAATCTTGATCAGTTCGGTCACGCCGCCGCACCAGCCGACGTCCGGCTGGATGATGTCGCAGCATTCCATTTCCAGCAGCATGCGGAAGCCCCAGCGGGTGGCCTCGTGCTCTCCAGTCGTGACCAGCATCCCCTTGGGCGCGTTCTTTTTCAGCGTCTGATATCCCCAGTAGTCGTCGGGGCTGAGCGCTTCCTCGATCCACTTCAGACCCAGTTTGTGCGCCTCGTGGGCCAGGCGGGTGGCGTAGTTCAGGTCCAGCGCCATCCAGCAGTCGAACATCAGCCAGAAGTCGTCGCCGCAGGCGTTCCGCATGGCCTCAAGCTCGGCCAGGTTCTTGTGCAGGCCTTCCTCGCCCTCGGCCGGGCCGTGGTGCAGCGGCATCTTGCCGCCGATGAAACCCAGTTCCTTGGCTTTGTCCGGACGCGCGCCGGTGGCGTAGAAGGTCAGCTCGTCACGCACGGCGCCGCCCAGCATGGCGAAGACCGGCTCCTGACGCAGGCGGCCCAGCAAATCCCACAGAGCCAGATCGACGCCCGAGATGGCGTTCACGACCAGCCCTTTGCGGCCATAGTACTGGGTCGAGAAATACATCTGATCCCAAATCTTCTCGACCTCGGTCGGGTCTCGACCTTCCAGGAAACGAGCCAGGTGCTTCTCGACAATATAGGCGGCGGGCTCGCCCCCGGTCGTCACCGCGAAGCCGACGACGCCGTTCTCGGCCTCGATCTCAACGACCAAGGTGCCCAGCACATTGATGCCGAAGCTGCGGCGGCTCTGACGGTATTCGGGATATTTCGCCATTGGCGTGGCGATATGGTCGTCGATCCAGTGGCCATCGCCCTGGTCATGATAGTCGGCCCCGCCGCCTGCGCCGTCATTCTTCACGACGAAGGCGCGAACGTGCTTGATCTTTGGAAGGCGGCTCATTGAGGCATCACCGGCGTCTGGTGATTTGCTCCCATCATACGGGATTTCACTGGCTTTCCTCCGTGCGGCGCGTCAAACTCGATCCCGTTCCGCGGACGAGCTTGCGTGTTTTGCTACATTCTGAGAATGAGGATTACGAAATGGGACGAGTGACGTCAATCAAGACCGTGCAGGTCGATGGGGAAGATGAGGTCGGGACCAAAGCGTCCGGCAGTCAGACGCTGCTGCGCGGCCTGGACGTGATCGACGCCCTGATGGACGGCTCTCTGCCTCTGGCTGAGTTGTCAGAAAAACTGGACCTGACCCGCAGCACCACGCACCGCCTGGCTTCCGCCCTGGTTGATCGTCGCCTGCTCTCGTTCCGCCCCCGCGAAGGCTATAGCCTGGGCCCGAAACTGCTGGAACTGGGCCACGCCGCCAGCCAACAGATGCATCTGCCCCGCGTCGCCCGTCCATGGCTGGAGCAACTGTCCGCCCAAACCGATGATACGGTCCATCTCGGCGTCCTCGACGGACGCCATGCCCTTTATCTCGACAAGGTCGCCGGCCGGCGCCGGATCAATATCGGCTCCCGCCTGGGAGAGCGGCACCCGATCGCCTCGACCGGCCTGGGCAAGGCCCTGATTCTCGACAAGTCCGAGCCGGAATGGATCGACTTCTATACGCCTGAGGGCGCGCCCTATGATTCATCGGCCCGCGCCGTCTGGCTGGAGCGGATGCACGCCTATGCCCAGAAGGGCTATGCTTTCGACCTGGAAGAGAACGAGGACCAGATCCGCTGCGTCGCCGCGCCGATCCGCTCGGTGGACGGCCATATCGTCGCCGCGCTCAGTGTCTCTTCGGCCGCGCAGTATATGTCGGACGCCCGCATGGCGGAGCTGACCAAGACAGTCACCGCCGCCGCCAACGCCATCAGCGCCGACCTCGGCTGGCAGCCTAAACCCTGAACATCGTAGAACGCCGGAGCCCACATGCTGCTTGAGAACAAGGTCGTCCTGATCACGGGCGCATCGCGGGGTATCGGACGGGCGACGGCGGTAGAGGCCGCGCGCCAGGGCGCAAATGTCGCCCTCAACACCTTCCGCGACGACGCGGTCGCCGCCGAGGTGGTCGCGGAAATCGAAGCCCTGGGCCGCCAAGCCATCGTGGTCGATGCGGACGTGGCCCTGCCGGACAGCGCGACGACCTTCGTGAACACGGCCGTCGAGGCGTTCGGGCGCGTGGATGTCTTCGTCTCCAACGCCGGCATCTGCCCCTTCCACGCCTTCCTCGACATGCCGGTCGAGACGCTGCAGCGCACGATGGAGGTCAATCTCCATGGGGCTTATTTCATGACCCAGGCGGCGGCCAACCAGATGGTGAAACAGGGGGAGGGCGGCGCCATCGTCGCCATCAGCTCGATCTCGGCCCTGGTCGGCGGCGAGATGCAGACCCACTACACCCCGACCAAGGCGGGGGTTCACAGCCTGATGCAGTCCTGCGCCGTCGCCCTGGGGCGTCACGGCATTCGCTGCAACTCGGTCCTGCCCGGCACCATCGCCACCGACATCAACAAGGACGATCTCGCCGATCCCAAGAAGCGCGAATATATGGAAAGCCGCATTCCCCTGGGACGCCTGGGCAAGCCCGAGGACATCGCCTCGGTCGTCGCCTTCCTGGCCTCGGACATGGCGGCCTATATGTCCGGCGCGGCCCTGCTGGTCGACGGCGGCGCCTTCGCCAACTTCCAGTAGGGCGTCACGGTGATCATTTCCTCGCCCGGCGACTATCGCGAGGCGGCGCGGCGCAAGCTGCCGCCCTTCCTGTTTCATTATATCGACGGCGGCGCCTACGCCGAACAGACGCTGCGCCGCAACGTCGAGGACTGGCAGGCCATCGCCCTGCGCCAGCGCGTCCTACAGGACATGACCAGCCTCAGCCTGGAAACACGGCTGTTCGACGAGACCCTGCGGCTGCCGATCATCCTGGCGCCAGTCGGCCTGACCGGCATGTACGCCCGGCGCGGCGAGGTGCAGGCCGCCAAGGCGGCGGCATCGCGCGGCGTGCCCTTCACCCTGTCCACCGTCTCGGTCTGCTCCATTGAGGAGGTGGCGCCGGCCATCGACCGGCCGATGTGGTTCCAGCTCTATGTCCTGCGCGACCGAGGCTTCATGAAGAATGCGCTGGAGCGGGCCAGGGCTGCGGGGGTGAAGACCCTGGTCTTCACCGTCGATATGCCGACCCCCGGCGCCCGCTATCGCGACGCCCATTCGGGCATGAGCGGCCCTCATGCCGAGATACGCCGCATGATCCAGGCGATGACGCACCCGGCCTGGACCTGGGACGTCGGGGTGCGCGGCACGCCGCACGATCTGGGAAATGTCTCGGCCTATCTGGGCAAGCCTACGGGTCTGGCGGACTACATCGGCTGGCTGGGCCAGAATTTCGATCCTTCGATATCCTGGAAGGATCTCCAGTGGATCCGCGACTTCTGGGACGGGCCGATGATCATCAAGGGCGTGCTGGATGCTCAGGACGCCCGCGACGCCGTCAGCTTCGGCGCTGACGGCATTGTGGTGTCGAACCACGGCGGCCGCCAACTGGACGGCGTCCTGTCATCGGCGCGGGCCTTGCCTGCGATCGCCGAAGCGGTGAAAGGCGATATCCGCATCCTGATCGATTCCGGCGTTCGCAACGGCCTGGACGTCGTCCGCGCCATCGCCCTTGGGGCCGACGCCGTGATGCTGGGACGAGCCTTCGTCTATGCGCTGGCGGCGGGCGGCGAGGCCGGCGTCGCCAACCTGCTGGACCTGTTCGAGAAGGAGATGCGGGTGGCCATGACGTTGACGGGGGCGAAGTCCGTGGCGGGGATCAGCCGGGATATGCTGGCCCTCTGAACCTTCGCCTTCTTCCGAAAGGCGAAGGTTGCTCGAAGCGTCAGCTGAAGAAGGCCCCGCCGACCGGGATCGGCGGGGTTTAGAGACGACTCGGCCCGCTTGCCGGTGCAGCACAGTCAAATCGATGGTTGCCGCCGTTTACGGAATAGACCCAGCGCTTGTCTTCTTGGCGGACGAGTTGGGCGTTCTTCGGGATCTGAGCGACTTCGCCCGGGCACCAGATTTCAGCCGAAGCTCCGGCGGGGATGCCCACGTCCAATATCAGACGATCACCCACTCGGCGCCACTCCGATGAAATGCGTCCCCTGACCGTGTCGAGATGGGCGGAGACGTGGTCGAGACCCTGCGGCGCCTCCGGACGTATCACGATGGTCCGGTAGCCCGGCGCGCCAGGCCGGATGCCGGCAAGGCTTTGATAAAACCAACTGGAGACCAAGCCCCAGTAGTGATGGTCGTAGGATCGACTATCCAGAGACCAGCCCTCGAGCATGGTGTGAATATCGTTGGCCAACCAGAACCCCCAGCTGGGTTCGGTGGTCTGAGTTGCGACGCGGTAGACGGTATCGACGTGGCCCGCATCACTGAGCAGCGTCAACGCATAGCGGCCCGAGAAAACACCCATGCTGGACAGGTGGTAGTCGTGGGCCACGATGTCGTCATTGACCTTTTGAAGCACGGCGTTCGCCAGGCCGTCAGGAACCAGGCCGAATGCTACAGGCAGGATGTTCTGATATTGTACGAAGGCTGGCGCATCGCCCGACTTCGCCGGAACGCGATAGACCTCGCGGCCGGCGTCCCAGTAGGTGCGATTGTAGGCTGCGCGGATCACATCTGCACGGGCGGCATAGGCTCGAGCATCCGCCTGTTTGCCCAGCAAGGCCGCGTTCTTGGCCAGCAACTGGGTCATGTGGAAGAGATAGGCGGTCGCGACACTATCGACGTCGCCGGGCCCCGGCTGAGGCGGCAGGCCTCCGGCGCGATTTCCGGCCATGAAGGCGGCGATCATTTCAGGCGTGATCGGTGGGCGAGGATTGGCGTATTCGCCGAGGAAGGTGTTGGCCAGTTGACGGTAATGGAAATCGTCCGGCGTGAACCAGGACGCGGTGTAGTCCACCAGTCTCTTCTGGGTGTCGTACATCTCGGCCAGGAGGCGCGTGTCACCCGTCAACTGATACAGGTCGTCGGGCAGTATGAAGGTGGCGGCGTCCCAAGAAGGTGTGGGGCCGTTGACCATGTTCCACCCCGGCGTGCCCTCGTAACCGTACTGGGGCGTCGACGGCACGATCTCGGGGATTTCGCCACTGGGCGCCTGGGCGTCTCGGAAATCACCCATCCACTTGGTCCAGACGCGGCTGACGTCGAAGTTCAAGGCAGAGGCCAGAGCTGACGCCTGGGCGTCGCCCGTCCAGCCATTCTTCTCGAACGTCGGCGTATCGGTCTGGAAGCCGTGCATATTGTTCAGGATGGTGGCGCGGGCCGCCGCCTGAATCTGGTTCAACAGGGGGTTCGAGCTTTCGAAGCTTCCGATCGAGGCTACGTCGGAGTGCATGACTTCGCCGGTCAGGCTGTCCAGCGTCGGCGTGCCTGGGAAGCCCCGGACCTCCACATAACGGAAGCCGCGATAGCCGAAACGCGGCGTCCAGTCTTCCGGACCGTCGCCGGCCAGGGTGTACTGATCGGTCTGAAGCTGCGTATCCACCAGTCCGCTCGCGGACAGGACCGTTCCGTCGGGACGGAGCTTCTCGTGCTGGATCATGGAGACGGTCTGGCCGGATGGTCCATTGACCTTAAGATGAAGGCGCCCGGCGAAGATGCTGCCGAAATCGTAGATCCACACGCCTGGACGGACCTGCTTCAGGCTGACGGCGCGGCGCGTGCCGACTACCGCGATTGGCTGTTGTTCTCCAGCGTCCAGGCGACCTGCCGGACCATGGACGAGACGAGCGGCCGTCCAATCACGGTCGTCAAATCCGGGCTGCGACCACCCACGGGGCAGCAGGCGGGCGTCATAACGTTCGCCCGCATAGATGGAGTCATGCCGGGTCGGCCCCGGGTGGGTCCGCCATTGGTCGTCGGTCGCGACGATCTGTCGGCTGCCATCCGCCAGGGTGACTTCCAGCTGAAGTCGCGCGGTAGGGCGATTGCGCCACGGCGCCTCGTGCCAATACCATTCGTTGGGTTCGACCAGATCGTACCAGCCGCGACCTAGCTCCAGACCAATGACGTTGTCTCCGCGACGGATATGATCGGTTACATCCAGCGTCCGATAAAGGACGCGACGATCATAGGCCGTGAAACCGTCGCCGACGGCTTCGTTGATCGTCTTGCCGTTGATGTCGATGCGAGGAAAGCCGCCGGCGGCGACATAGAGGCGGGCCTGGACGACGTCTCCCTCTATGATGAACAGGCGACGCAGCAGGGCGGCCGGCTCAGTCTGAGGGAAGACGATATCGACGCCCCTCGCGTTGGCGATGTGCAGGCCGTCGGCCTCGATCGTGCCGCCGCTGAGCGGGTTATCATTGCCCGAGAAGGCTGCGCGCGTGACGGGGCCGTTCGCCGGGGTGACGGTGAGTTCATGCAGGACGATGGCGTCGGGTGCAGGCGCCGACTGCCCGAACGTGGCGGGGCCGGCCTGAAAAATTCCGGCCGTTCCCTGGCGGTGATCGGTGTTCTCGAGCGTGTCGATGACGACGTCATCAAGGCGCGTGACGATGCGCGCCCCCTTGGCCTCTACCGTCAGCGTATGCGGGCCCGCGGTCCATTGCGTCAGTGTAAAGGGCAGGGGCACGGTCTTCAGCACCGTTTCCTTCACCAGGGGTTGGGACTGGGCGTCATAGGTCCGCGAAAGCGCCGTCAAGATCGGTTGACCTTCGGAGATTCCAAGCCGCCAGACATAGGCTTCCCCAAAGGTCTTGCCGACAGGGCTGGCCCGGAACAGGAAGTCGATGTCGCCTCCAGTCGGCGTAAAGCGCCACTCCGTCGTCGCGTCAGACCAGACGTGCTCGACGGAGGAATCGGTGGAAATCCAGTGCGCCTGCCAATCGTCGGGCTGCAGCAATCCCATTTCCCAAACGGCGGGCGAGCTCCAATCGGAGGGTCGGCCTTCGGCGTCGCGGGTCTGAACCCGCCAAACGTAGCGCCCACGTGATGCTAGCGCAGGGCCTTCATAGACGATCTGGGTTTGGTCGCCGGACGCCACGTCGCCGCTGTCCCAGACCAGATCGCCGTTCGATAGGCTGGCTTCAGAGGTCGCCACCTGAAGTCGGTAATGGGTCTGATGTGTCCTCGTGGCTTGCGGCGCCAGCCACTGGAAGCGTGGCCGGAGGACATCTGCGCCGAGCAGAGACGGTGCGGATTCGATCTTCAGATCCGATGGCGCGTTTGGCGACGCCTGGAGCATGGCGAGACGAGGCCGTTCGGCTTCGGCGTGGGCGCATGCAGCCAGCATCAGACCGGTCGCTCCACAGAGCGCCAGCGATCGAAGGGACCGTTTCATATGCATGCCTCCCAGCAGCGTCGCCATTCGGCGCGTTTTATTGTTGGAATGACGATATACCAACAGGTGGAAAACCGTCCCGTCAATCGGTCACAATTGGAAAAGTTCCGGGGGTAAATGCGACCTCTTGACGTTTTTCCCTAAATATCGGAACGTTGGATCACAAAATGGGACGAGGGGGCAGCTCTCGCGGGAGGACATTTCTTATACTGGCGCCGATTTGGGCGCATCGACGCGGCTCGTTGCTCGCGCCAATTGCAAAACAACACGCCCAGACCGGTCCACAGAAGACGGTCGGGTCAGGGAGAGACAAGATGAAAGCCACCAAGGAAGTCGCGCGGCTGCTGTGCAGCGTCGCCTTCGTCGCCGCGAGTTTCGGCGGCGCCGGGCATGCGCTTGCCCAAGACGCCTCCGTTTCAGCGCCCGACGCGATTCAGACGGACGACAACGCCGCCGAACTGGATGAGATCGTCGTCACAGGCACGCTGTTGCGGGGCGTCGCGCCTACGGGAACGAATGTGGTCGGCGTCACCAGCGAGGATATCGTCTCCACGGGCGTCACTTCGTCGGCGGACCTTTTGGCGCGTGTCCCGCAGGTGACCAACGCCTTCGGCGGCGTGCCGCAGGGATCCTCGACGATAGCCGAGCCCATCACTCGCCCGAATATCCGCAGCCTCGGCGCGTCAGGCGGGTCCACGACCCTGATCCTTCTGAACGGCAACCGCATGGTGGGCGCCGGGATTCTGCAGACGTCGCCTGATCCTTCCGCCATTCCTCCGTCCGTGCTGGAGCGCGTCGAGGTGATCCCTGACGGCGGTTCGTCCATCTACGGGTCCGACGCCATCGGCGGCGTGATCAACTTCATCACACGCAAGCGGTACGACGGCGTCGAACTGACCGCCAAATACGGCATGGGCGACGACTATACGACGACCGACTTCAGCGCGATGGCCGGGAAGGACTGGGGCAGTGGCTCGGCCTTGATCGCCTACGCCTATGCCCAGCATGACGCCATCGCAGGCGCAGATCGTGACTGGTTCGCCCAGGACCATCTGGCGGCCGGCGGGTCGGACTTCCGTTCGCAAAGCTGCACGCCCGGCAATATCACGACGGGCGGCGTCACCTATCGGATGGATACCCGCACCGTGGGCGTCAATCGCTGCGACGAGAACAAGGCGATCGACTTCTATCCTGAGGAAGAGCGTCAGAGTGTCTATGCAGCCCTGAGCCAGCAACTGACCGAAGACCTCAGCTTCGACGTCACGGGCTATTATTCGGAACGCGACACCGTGCGGAAAGGTCAGTCGCCGACGGACGGCACCGGCGTTCGCGGCACGGGAACGATCACCTCCGCCAACCCCTATTTCCGGCCGATCGGCGCCGAAACTTCGCAGACGGTCGCCTTCAACTATTCCGCCGTCACAGGCGATGCGCTGGAAAACCCGAGCAACTTCAGCTCGATGGGCGTCACACCGACCCTGACCTACAAGTTCGATGGCGGTTGGCAGATTCGTGCGACCGGGAACTATGGTCGCAGCACCAACACGGTGCACACGCGCCAGATCAACACGACGGCCCAGGCGGCGGCCCTGGCCGGCACGACGGCGGCGACGGCGTTGAACCCCTATGATGTCGGCACGACCAATTCGACGGTTCTGGACAGCATCCTGAACTACGAGCTGTACGGCGACGCCACGCAGGAAATCCGTTCGGTCAGGACCGTCGCGGACGGCAACATCTTCTCGACGGCGGCAGGGCAGGCTCGCCTGGCGCTCGGCGCCGAATATTATGAGGAGAAACTCGACCAGACGCAGGGCCAGGGCACGATCGGAAACCCCATCGGCGCCTCCAGCAGCTCAAACCGTGACGTCACTTCCCTGTTCGGCGAGATCTTCGTGCCGCTCAAAGGGCAGGACAGCGGGATCGGATCGATCGACGTCAACGCCTCGATGCGCATGGATGTCTACAGCGACGTCGGAGACACCATCAATCCCAAGGTCGGTTTCAACTGGCGACCGGTTTCCGAACTGCGCATTCGCGGGAACTGGGGCACGTCCTTCCATGCGCCCAGTCTATCGGACCTCGGCTCATCGGTGGACACGCGGGCTCAGGTTCTGGGCGTCAGTCCGTTCCGCGCCGGCGGCAGCCCGGCGTCGGACCTGTTCCGGCCGACCATTCTCCTGGCCGGCGGCAATCCGAACCTGAAACCGGAAGAAGCCACCACCTGGTCGTTCGGCGCAGATTGGAACCCTGTCGGCGCCCTGGATGGGCTCAGGGTCAATCTGACCTACTTCAATGTGGAGTTCACCGACGCTATCGGCCTTGCCCCCTTCTTCAATGGCGCCTCCTATTTCGCCAATCCATCCTATGCGTCCTTCTTCACGTTGAATCCGACCCAGGCCCAGGCCGAGGCGGCCACGGCGGGACAGCGGGTGGAGAATGCGCCAAGCATCACCAGCCTGTACACGGGCGGCGGCGCGACGCCCTATGCGCTGATCGATGCCCGCCGCAACAATCTCGGCTCGCTCAAGGTTGATGGGATCGACTTCGACATCGGCTATGACTGGACGCTGCCGCTCGGCACGGTCAGCGCAGGACTGGCGGGCACCTATACGCTCAATCGTGACAGTCAAGCTGTCCCAGGCGCGCCGACCGTCAATGAGTTGGACAACTCGACCAGTCGGTATTCTCTGGTTGGCACGCTGGGATGGCGTTCCGGTCCGGTCACGGTCGATGCGATCGTCAACCATCGAGCGGGCTATGACGTGACCGGCGTGGTTGGGCAGTCCGAGGTCGATGCTTACACCCTGGTCAATCTGTTCGCGCGCTATGAGTTGCCTGGCGAAGGCTGGATGCAAAACACCGCCCTGACCCTGAACGTCGACAACGTCTTCGACGAGGATCCGCCCTACTTCAACAGCGCGACCGGTTATGCGAACGGCGCCACGCTGGGCCGTGTCTTCTCGATCGGGGTGCGCAAGGCCTTCTGATCTCCCTTCGTCTCGTCCGGGGCCGTCGTCGCCCCGGACCCACCAAATCAGACGACCCAGACACTCTTTCTCTGAGCGTTCGTCCGAGCCGACGTCGCAAGGCGTCCTTCTGAGCGACTGACCGGCGCGTCCAGTGATGCGCCGGTCCTTTTCTCCGCAAAGCGAAAACGAGAACGCACTCATGAAATCCCGGCTGCTTACCGCGTCCATAACCGCGCTTCTGGTCGCTTCGATCGCCGCCCCCAACTTGTCGTGGGCCTCTCAGGTTTCGCCCGCTGCAGTGCAGGCCCAGGCCGTACCGGCGGACGTGCTCGCTCGAGCGAATGCACTGATCGCGCGCATGACATTGGAAGAAAAGGCCGGTCAGGTCAGTCAGCTCTTCCTGTTCGGCGATCCGACCCCATTCGAGCCGGGTGTGCGGTCCGGCGCCACGGGGGCGTTGCTGTTCGTCACCGATCCCGCCCTGATCAATCGCCTGCAGAAGGTGGCGGTCGAGGAAAGTCGACTCGGCATCCCCCTATTGTTCGGCTTCGATGTCATTCACGGATTGCGGACGATCTTCCCTGTGCCGATTGGCATGGCGGCGTCCTGGGACCCCGCATCCGTCGAGCAGGGGCAGGCCATCGCGGCGGCCGAGGCGCGGGCCAGCGGCATTCATTGGACATTCGCTCCGATGCTCGACATCACCCGCGACCCGCGATGGGGCCGCATCGTCGAAGGGCCGGGTGAGGATCCCTATCTCGGCGCCGCCCTCGCTCGCGCGGCCGTGAAGGGGTTCCAAGGCGAACATATCGGGGCTCCGGGCCACATCATCGCGGGACCGAAGCATTTCGCCGTCTATGGCGCATCCGAAGGCGGTCGGGATTACGACAGCGCATTCGTCTCGGACAGCCAGTTCTACAATGTCTATCTGCCGCCGTTCGCAGCCGCCATCGAAGCGGGCGCCGGCAATGTCATGAGCGCCTATATGGAGCTTAACGACATCCCGGCCGCCGCCAATCACTGGCTGCTGACGGATGTCTTGCGCAAACAGCTAGGGTTCGAAGGCTTTGTCGTCAGCGACGCAAACGGGGTCAAAAGCCTCGTCCCGCAAGGCTTCGCGATTGATGAGGCGGACGCCGCAGTCAGGGGGCTATCAGCCGGAAACGACCTCGAGATGGCGACCGCAGAGGCCGCCAACGCCACTCTTCCGCAAGCTGTCCGTTCGGGACGTTTGAAGGAGGCGGTCTTGGACGACGCGGTTCGGCGCGTCTTGGTCGCCAAGATTCGCATGGGTCTGTTCGAAAACCCTTATGTGGATGAGGGGGCGACCGAAGCCGTCTTGAGCGCGCCGGAACACCGCCAGGCCGCCCTCGCTGCGGCGGAGCGTTCGCTGGTGTTGCTGCAAAACGCCGGTGGCGTCCTGCCGCTTTCGGCGGCAGCATATCGACGAGTTGCAGTCATCGGTCCTCTGGCGGATTCAGCCCAGGATACGCTCGGCTCGTGGGTGTTCGTGCCGAAACTCGAAGAGACAGTAACTGTCGCCGAAGGCATACGTAGAAGACTTGGCGAAAGCGCCCAGGTCACGACGGTGCCGGGCGTCCAGCTTCGCCGCGGCACGCCGTCCATGTTCGAAATGTTTCGACCCGCGCCGCCGGCCTGGACCGAAGCTCAGGCGGAGGTAGAGTTCGAGCGAGCCGTCGAGGCGGCGCGAGGCGCCGATCTCGTCGTCCTGGCGTTGGGCGAAATCGAGCAGATGAGCGGAGAGGGGGCGTCGCGCACTGCGCTGTCCCTGCCGGGAGATCAGCTTCGCCTGGTTGATGCCGTCAAGGCGTTTAACAAGCCGATGGTCGCTGTTCTGCTGAATGGCCGCCCGCTCGACATCGCGCCGCTTGCGGAACAGGTGCCGGGAATCCTGGAGGCTTGGCATCCGGGTTCCGAGGGCGGGACGGCCGTCGCCAAGGCCCTGTTCGGCGACATTAATCCTGGCGGCAAACTGCCGATGACCTGGCCCCGCAGCGTGGGGCAGATCCCGATCTACTACAGCCATAACGCGACCAAGGCGCCGGCCGATCAAGGTGCACGCTACTGGGACCAGCCTTCGACGCCGCTCTACCCATTCGGCTATGGGCTCAGCTACACCGACTTCGCCTTCACGGATATCGCGGTGGACCGTGCGGCCGTGCGGCTCGGCGAATCGGTCGTCGTCACGGCGACGGTGACCAATACCGGCGCCCGCGCCGGCGACGAGGTCGTGCAACTCTATATTCACCAACGCTCCGGCCGGGCTGCTCGTCCGGTGAGGGAGTTGAAGGGTTTCGAGCGGGTGACGCTTCAGCCGGGCGAAAGCCGGCAGGTGCGTTTCAATCTGACCCAGGCAGAGCTTCGTTACTGGAACGCGGGCGAGCGGGACTGGGTCTTGGATCCGTCGGACTTCGATGTCTGGATCGGCGGCGATTCCCGCGCGGAACTCAAAACCTCCTTTACGGTGGCGCCATGATCTTTCAGGGGCGTTTTGCGGGCCGCACGGCCGTGGTCACCGGCGGCGCCTCGGGCCTGGGCAAGGCGTCGGCCGCCCGCATCGTCGCCGAGGGCGGCAAGGTGGTGCTGTGGGACCTCAACGCCGATGCGCTGGCGGCGGCGGCGGACGAGGTCGGCGCGATCCACGTCGCGGCGCTGGACGTGTCGGACGCGGACGCCGTCGCTGCGGCGGCGGAACAAGCCAACCAGGCGCTGGGCCGGATCGACATCCTGGTCGCCTCGGCCGGGATCACCGGCGCCACGGTTCCGGTGCATGAGTTCCCGATCGACAGCTGGAAGCGCGTCGTCGACATCAATCTGAACGGCGTCTTCTACTGCTCGCGCGCCATCGTGCCCTTCATGCTGGCCAACGGCTATGGCCGCATCGTCAACGTGGCCTCCGTCGCAGGCAAGGAAGGCAATCCGAACGCCAGCGCCTATTCCGCCTCCAAGGCCGGCGTGATCGGTTTCACCAAGTCGCTGGGCAAGGAACTGGCCGACAAGGGCGTCATCGCCAACAGCCTGACCCCCGCCACTTTCGAAAGCCCGATCCTGCAACAGCTTCCGCCCAGCCAGGTCGAATACATGCGCTCCAAGATCCCGATGGGCCGCCTGGGCGAGGTCGAGGAAAGCGCCGCCATGGTCTGTTTCATGGCCTCCGAAGAATGCAGCTTCACCACCGCCTCGACGTTCGACACGTCCGGCGGACGCACGACGTACTGAGTGATTTCGATGCTTGGGGCCCTGACACGGCGGCCTTGAAGCTCAGGGCGGTGATCTCGCCTCGGATTGAGCCGAGAACTCTACGGTGCTTGCCCCTTCGCAGAACCGCCCGATTACGCAGCTGTTGGCGCCATTCACCCGTCGCGAGGAGATGGCTCCCGTAGCGGCGGCCTTCGCGTCAAAGCGGTACATCGTGGCGACGCGGCGGCGTGAAGCCATAGGTTCTGAACCGTGTATCAAGACGACCGTTGGCGATGGTGACCTCCAGATAGCCCTCCGGCGTGCCCAGGAAGCTACCGCGCCAGTCCGCCCCGGCGACCGCGCCGCTGGAGATGTAGCGCACCCCGGCGACCTCGACGGTCTCGTGTACGTGACCATGCCCCTGCAAGACCCCCAACACATTGTGGTTCTGGAACAGTCGCATCACCTCACGGCCGTTCATCACCCGCGTCCAGTCATAGGGCGAGGCCGCCCAGTCTTCGGGCTCGTAGCACTCCAGCGCGGTCACCAACGGGATGTGAGTCAGGACAACCACCGGATCCGAGGGTGAGAGTATCGCGAACTCGCCGCGCAGCCATGCCAGCTGCTCGGCGTCGATGCGGCCCTCGTAGTTGCGGCCCTTGAAACCGATCGAGTCCAGGACAAGGAACCGCACGCCCTTGTGGCTGAAGCCGTAATAGGTCGGCCCGAACTGGTCGATGAAGTAGCGCTTGCCGTAGCCAGGCTCGGACGGGTCCACTCCGCTCTTCTCGAACAGCCCGAAACAGTCGTGGTTGCCCAGGACGTGACGAACCGGCTTATCCAGCAGACGTTCGGACTGGCGATAGAGCGCCATCTGGGCGTCGGCGCGCGCGCGCCCTACTTCCATGGCGTCGAACACGTGGTCGCCGCCATGGACCACGAAATCGGCGTCGCTGGCCGCCACCTGGGCAAAGCAGCGATGCACGCCCTCGACCGCGCCGTCCTCGGGCTGGATGTGCGTGTCGCTGAGGAACACGAATTTGAAATCCACTGTCTTGGGCTGGGCGGAGGCTGCGGTGGCGGCGGGGGCGGCGCCGGCGGAAACGAGCGCTCCACAAATCAGGCTTCGGCGGTTCATGGCGGTCTCGATCATGGCCTTGCGCGAAAAAGCGCCGCCGCCGAGGAGCGTCCTCGGCGGCGGCTCGGTCAGGGATACGGACTAGAAACTGACCCGCACGGTGGCGAACACCTGGCGCGGGGCTCCTTGCTGCAGCGTCGTGTACGAGCCCGTGGGGTCGGCGTTGACGAAACCGCTGGTGCCGACTGAGGAATAGTAGCGCTTGTCAAACAGGTTGGTGACGTTCAGCAGCACTTCCACACTCGTCTGCGGGACGCGGTAGCCGGCCGCCAGATCGAATACGGTCGAACTCTTGACCGGCGAGTCGTTCAGGTAGGTGTAGAAGCGCTCGCCTTGATAGTGGGCCGTGACCTTCGACCAGACCGTACCGTTGTCATAGGCCAATTCGGCGCCGCCGACGGTCTTCGGAGCGGCCACGACGCGTTTGCCCTTCGTCGCGATCGTCGCGCCGCCGAGCGGCTTGACGTCGTCGTCGTACTTGGCGTCGTTGTAGGCGAAGCTGCCGAACAGCGACCAGGCCGGCGCGAAGCGCCAGCTGATCGCCGTCTCCACGCCACGCGAGGTCACGCCGCCGACATTCTGCAGGACGTTCTGGTTGCCGACGATCGTGGCGCTGATCGAGGTGGCCAGCAGGCGGTTCTCGAAGGCGACGTCATAGGCGGTCACGGAGGCCAGCAGCCCATCCCTGGAATAGCGATAGCCGGCCTCCAGGGTGCGGGTCTTCTCGGGCTTCAGATCCTTGCGGATGTAGTCGAAGCCGGCCTGGGTGGTCGAGAAGGGGCCGCTGGATGCGGAGGCGACGAAAGCGGCCATATTGCGCGTGAAGCTGGCGAACATCTCATTGCGCTCGTCCAGGCGGTAGAGGATCCCGGCCGAGGGCAGGAAATAGTCCCTGGCCTTGATCACGCCGTTGATCGGCGTGTTGCTGGTGATCGTCTCGGCTTCGTTGGTGACGTTCAGCGCCTTGAAGCCGGCGTTGACCCTCAGATTGTCGGTGACCGACCAGGTGTCGCCGACGTGGAACTGATAGGTCTTGGTGGTGAACTGATAGTCCCAGCGCGTGCGGAAGGGATTGTCGTAGAAGCGCTGGAAATTGGTCGGAGCAACGCCCTTGGTCAGGCCATAGAGATAGGCCGCCTGGTGAAAGTCGTTGTCCTCGTACCAGACGCCGGCATCCAGCTTGTGGTCACCCAAGGTATAACTCAGGCGACTGATCAGGCCGGCGCGGTCGATATCGTACCGCAGCGCTGAAACCGAGACCGGCGAGCCGCCATACGCCTCGGGTGTCGCGTCGTAGGGACTCGCATAGGTGCCGATGCCGTGATCGCGGTGGTAGTAGGCGGTCGTCGATCCCGACAGCGACGGCGTCAGGTCGTAGTCGAGCCGTTCATAGACCAGGGTGTCCTGCCGCACACCGCCGCCGTTGTAGTAGACGTCGTCGGCGTTGAGATACGGCGCGGGAACGGCGCCGCCGGTCTGCAGGGCGGTGGCCAGGGCTTCGGCCAGGGGGAAGTTGTCGCTGATGGTATCGACGTTCCAGCCCAGCCGGTTGACCAGGGCAAAGGACAAGTCCGCATAATCGTCCTCGCGGCGGTCGGCGTAGTCGAGGAAGGTGGTCGAGCGCACGGCTTCGCCCAGCGGCTGGACGAACTTCACATTGATCTGCTCGATGTTTTGCTCGCCAGCAGCCTTCCACTTCTTGGTGTCCTGGCGCGCATAGGCGGCGTAGAGGCTGCCGCCTCCAGGTAGTCTGCCGGTGTTGAGCCGCGTGAACCCACGCCAGGTGCCGCCGCTACCGTAGGTGCCGGCCATATCGACGCCGAACTCGCCGGTCGGGTCGATGGAGGTAAAATCGATCGTGCCGCCGATATTGTTGGTCGAGGCCGTTCCCAGGGCGCCGCCGCCCTGGGACAGCGAGGTGGCGCCGTTGTTCTCGGTCAGCAGCGCGCGGCCGATGCTCAGGCCGTTGTTGTTGCGATACTGCATGTTGCCAAGCGGCAGGCCGTCCAGAGTGTAGCCCATCTGGTCGGTGGTGAACGAGCGGATGGTCACCTGTTGGGCCCACTCATAGGCGCCGAACGGGTCGGACGATGTGAAGTTGACGCCCGGGAGCTTGTTCAGCGCCGCAAGAGGTGAAGTGCCCGGGGCTAACTTGTCCAGTTCGGCCTTCGAGAGCGTCTGCATCTGGCGCGTGCGGCCGCGGCCCAGGACCACGACGTCATCGACCACCGCGCTCTCGGTCTGCACGAGTTGGGTGGGAGCCTCGACGAGCAGGTAAGAGCCGCCTGGCGTCGTTCGGACGTCCAGCCCAGACCCAGCCAGCAGACGGCGCAGTGCGGCATCGGCGGTGAAGCGACCCTTGAGGGCCCCGGCGGTTTTGCCGCTGACCTGCTCGGGGCGGAAGACGACATTGACCTGGGTCTGTCGGCCGACGGCGGTCAGCGAACGCTCGAGAGACTGGGCGGGCAGGTCGAAGGCGTACTGGGCCTGGGCCTGGGCCTCTCCGGCCACCATCATCACCGAGACGGCCGCGCTGGCGAAAGCGGCGTGTTTGAAAGGCATCTGGATCCCCTGAAAACTGAAGAGGGCCTGCGCGACCCTCACAAGGGAAACGAAGTGTTTGCGGCGATCCGACATAAAGATTTCATGACGTCGGCGTCGGGGGGAGGCGGCGGCCGGACCTATCGCTGCAGGTCCAGACCATCCTCCCGAGGCACGGCCCTGAGCCCGTGGAGCTGGGCCGCGGCGGCGGCGAACTCGGCGGCCTGGTTGGTGGCGAAGACGCCGGAAATCCGCAGGCCCGAGACATCGGCGTCGACCGTGACCTTGATGGGCCCATAGCGATTCATCTCGTTGGCGGCCTCAGCCAGGGTGGCGCTTTCGAAGATCACTTCACCTTGTTCCCAGGCCGTCACCATCTCGATCGAAGGCGTGTCGAGCTGGGGCTGAGCCTGCGGCGCCACCTGCAGTCGTTGGCCCGGGGTCAGGGTCGCCAACACCCGCTTGGCGCCACGTGCGTCCGCGCCAGCGCCAGAGATTTGCACCTTGCCGCGCACAAGGGTCACCGAAACTCGATCGCCCTGCCGCCGCACCACGAAGGCCGTGCCCAGAGCACGGATTTCCGTCGTCCCGGCCACGACGACGAACGGGTGGGCCGGATCGTGAGCGACGTCGAACGCCGCTTCCCCGCGATCCAGGCGGACCCGGCGCTCGGTCGCCGAATAGATCACCTTGGCGCGGCTGTCGGTGTTGAGTGTCAGGCGTGAGCCGTCCGCCAGGGTCATGGCGCGATGCTGCCCCTCTTCGGTGACGTAGACCGACCCGCCCTTGATCACCATGATCCCGACCGCCGCCAGCACGCAGGCCGCCAGCCCCAGTCCGACCAGCGCGGGTCGGACCGCCGAGCGGCGAGGGGCGGAGCCTCGGCTCGAGCGCGCAGGCGCTGAGTGCTGTGGCGACATCAACGCCGCCGCACCGGGCAGGAACTCCCAGGTTTCGGTGACCTGCTGGAAGGCAAGCCGGTGCTCGGGATCCAGCGCCAGCCAGTCCTGAAGGGCCTGGCGGCTTTCCTCCACGCCGGTCTCGCGCTGGATGCGTGTCAACCAGACGGCGGCTTCCGCCCGAACGCGGTCGCGGCGCGATGCACTCGGTGTCACCATTGATCCATCCACTTCGTCAGCTCGACGGTCGCGCGCGCGACGTGCTTTTCCACCGCGGCGACGCTCATGCCTTCCTTCTCCGCGATCTTGGCGTAGCTGAGTCCCTCTATCCGGCGCGCCAACAGAAGTCTGCGTGTACGTTCGGGCAAGCGTTCCAATCCCTTGGCCGCGTGACGAAGCTTGGACCGCGCGCGGAGAATCTCGTCGGGAGCCGGCGTTTCATCAGCGATCAGCGGCGCGTCGTCGAGGTCGATGAAGGGTGCGGCCCGCCGGCGCCGCGCCGCGTCAATCGACAAGTTCACCGCAGCCACTACGACGCGACCTTCGGTGACGGGCGCCCCCTCGCGCCGCCCGAACGCCTCGACCCGCAAGAAGGCTTCCTGGACAAGATCGTCGGCGTCCTGCGCCATGACCCCGCGTCGGATGACCGCTCTGCGCGCTTTACGCAAAATTTGCTTCAACCCATTCATGGCCAGCCTGCGAATACGCCCATCTCTGTAGACGAACGGGCGCGTCGAATCCGACATTTCGGTCCCAGTTTTATGACACTGACGTCCGCGAGGGCGGCGCCCCCTGGCGTCCATGGGGGCCTGCCGCCGCCACGGCGACCTTAACGTTCAGCCTCGCACATGCGCGAGAAAAGCCGCGCGGGATATCAAATGAATAGACTTAATCTTCGATGATCGAGTGGGAGTGAGGGGTGGTGGACATGGGTGAGGCGACTCTAGCGCCCCAGATAAAGGCGAACGGCCCGTAGTCCCATCACAGTAGGGCTCCATCTTGGCTTTGCATCTATCGGTGGGCAGAGCCGGGGCATGTGGCGTTACTTGTGTCGACCGACCCAGCGGCGCGTCCGCCCGGAGTAATGGATCCAGTCCGCGCCGAAGAGGGCCGCCAGGTGTGGTTCCTCGCGCCGGATGGCGAGGCGGTCGGTGGCGAAGGCGGCGACGGGGGCGGCCACGAAGAACCAGGCGTTGTCGAACAGGCCGCCGAGGCCGAGCAGCAGCAGTGCGTTGGCGAGATAGATCGGGTTGCGGCTCCAGGCGAATGGACCGGTCGTGACCAGGGTGGTCGCCGCCCGGTGCGGCAGGATGTTGGCGCGCCGCCGCCGCATCTCCAGCATGGCCCAGAGGTCCAGGCCAAGGGCGAGGGCGACCAGGAGGCCGCCGGCTGCAAAGGCGCCGGGAAACAGGGGCGGCGGCGTCCATAGGCGCGCCGCGAGGAACGCGACAAGGACGGCCCCGCCCATGATGAGCGGCGGCCAGGGCCAGCGGTTCGGCGCCTGCGGGCTCATCCGCCGGCCAGCTTCAGGACGCCGCGCAGCAGATAGGCGATCACGCCCAGGACGCCCACGCCCAGCCCCCACAGGGCGACGAACCACAGGCCCTGCCGGAGCCCGCTTGTCGGACCACGGCGCATCAGTGGTAACCGTCGTCGCCGACCTTGCCGCGGAACACCCAGTAGGCATAGGCGGTGTAGGCCAGGATGATCGGGATCAGGATCAGGGCGCCGACCAGCATGAACATCTGGCTGGAGGCCGGGGCGGCGGCCTGCCACAGGGTGATCTCGTCGGGCACGGCATAGGGGAAGATGCTGACGCCCAGGCCCGCAAAGGTGACGGCGAACAGGCCCAGGGACAGCAGGAAGGGCCAGACCTCGCGCTTCTGGCGCATGGTCCAGAAGAATGCGGCCGCCAGAATCACGACCAGCAACGGCACTTGGGCCGTCAGCAGGACTCCAGGCCAGTCGAACCAGCGACGCGCGTATTCGCCGTCGAGGAAGGGCGTCGCCAGGCTGACCGCGCCGATCATCAGCAGGGTCGCCGGACCCAGCTTCCAGGCCTGGGAACGGGCGTGGGACTGTAGCGCGCCTTCCGTCTTCATGTTCAGCCAGGCGGCGCCCAGCAGGGCATAGCCGACGACGACGGCGGCGCCGGTCAGCAGGCTGAAGGGACTGAGCCAGTCCCACCACCCGCCGCCATAGGCCCGGCCGGAAACCTCGACCCCCTGCAGAATGGCCCCCAGGGTCACGCCTTGGGAGAAGGCGGCCAGCAGCGAGCCGCCGAAGAAGGCCACGTCCCAGACCGGCTTGGCGCGCACCGTGCGCCAGCGGTATTCGAAGGCGACGCCCCGGAAGACCAGGCCCAGCAGCATGGCGATGATCGGCGTATAGACCGCCGGCATCAGCACGGCGTAGGCCAGTGGAAAGGCGGCGAACAGGCCCCCTCCGCCCAGGATCAGCCAGGTCTCGTTGCCGTCCCACACCGGGGCGATCGAGTTCATCGCCTTGTCGCGCTGATCGCCCGGCTTCAACGTCGGGAACAGGATGCCGACCCCCAGGTCGAACCCGTCCATGACGATATAGGCGAAGACGGCGAAGGCCAGCAGACCGGCCCAGACCAGGGTCAGATCAATGTTCATGATCGGTCTCCTCACCGGTAGGGATCGGCCGGTCGGGGGCGATGCCTGGAGCCGGCGTGATGCCGGCTGTACGGATCGGTGTTTCGGGCAAACCGCTTTCGCCGCGATGCGGCGCGTGGCTCATCAGGCGCAGGATATAGAAGACCCCCGCCCCGAAGACGGCGAAATAGACGATGGCGAAGGCGGCCAGGGATGTGGCGACCGCCGGGGCGTCGAGCGGGGCGGCGCTGTCGGCGGTGCGCAGCAGGCCATAGACCGTCCAGGGCTGACGCCCCACCTCGGTCGTGATCCAGCCGGCCAGAACCGCGACGAAGCCCATCGGTCCCATGACTAGGGCGAAACGGTGCAGCCAGGGGGCGGCGTACAGACGTTTGCGCACCCGGGCATACAGTCCCCAAAGGCCCAGCAGCAGCATGGCCATGCCGAGGCCGACCATGATGCGGAAGGACCAGAAGACGATCTCGACCGGCGGCCAGTCGGCGCGGTCGATGGTGTCCAGGCCCGCCAGGGGGGCGTTCAGATCATGTTTGAGGATCAGGGACGACAGTTTGGGGATTTCCACCGCGCCGTGAACCTTGGCGGCGTCTCGGTCCGGCAGGCCGAACAGGATCAGGGGCGCGCCGTCGGGATGGCTTTCGAAGTGACCCTCCATGGCCATGACCTTGGCGGGCTGATGCTCGAGCGTATTGATCCCGTGCAGGTCGCCCATGAAGATCTGCACGGGGGCGGCGACCAAGATCATGCCCATGGCCATGGCGAACATCTTGCGCGCCCCCTTGTTGGTCTGGTCCTTGATCAGGTGCCAGGCCCCGACGGCGCCGACCACCAGGCCGGTGGTCAGATAGGCCGCCAGCAGCATATGGGCCAGGCGGAAGGGGAAGGAGGGGTTGAAGACGATCTTGAACCAGTCAACCGGCACGAACTGGCCCACGTCGTTGATTGCGTAGCCCTGGGGCGTCTGCATCCAGCTGTTGACCGACAGGATCCAGAAGGCGGAGGCGAAGGTGCCGATGGCCACCATCAGGGTCGCCAGGAAGTGCAGCTTCTTGCCCACCCGCTTCAGGCCGAACAGCATGACGCCCAGGAATCCGGCCTCGAGGAAGAAGGCGCTGAGCACCTCATAGGCCATCAGGGGGCCGATGACGGGACCGGCCTTGTCGGAGAAGACCGACCAGTTGGTGCCGAACTGATAAGACATCACCAGGCCTGACACGACGCCCATGCCGAAGGCGACGGCGAAGATCTTCAGCCAGTAGTTGAACAGGTTCAGATACAGGTCACGGCCGGTCTTCAACCAGAGCCCTTCCAGCACGGCCAGATAACTGGCCAGGCCGATCGAGAAGGCCGGGAAGACGATGTGGAAGGCGACCGTGAATGCGAACTGCGTTCGGGCCAAAATGAGAGCGTCGAACTCCATGATCCGATCCTATGAAACCAGGCCGAGCGCGTCGATGCTCCGGTACAGCATGTATACGGCGACGACGAAGATCAGGATTGCGAACACGGTGTTCAGGACGCCCTTTTGTCCTGACAGACTCTTGGCCAGGCGCGCGCCCAACAGGCCGCCCAGGACGCCGCCGCCGATGAAGATCGCCGCCAGGGGCCAGTCCACCCAGCCGTCCAGCGCATAGTTGAAGGCCGTGGTCAGGCCAAAGGCCGTCACGCCGACCAGCGAGGAGCCGACGGCGTAATAGATGGGCATACGGGTCGAGACCATCAGGCTGGGCACGATCAGAAACCCGCCGCCGATGCCGAAGAAGCCGGACATCACCCCGGTCAGGACGCCGGTTCCGATCAGCTTCGGCGCATTGCCCGGCGTCAGAACCACATCGGGGTCGCCGGCGGCCGAGCGGCCCCTCAGCATCAGCGCCCCGACTATCAGCATCAGGACGGCGAAAAGGGCCAGCAGCTTCTGGCCGTCCACCGCCTTGCCCAGGGTCGAGCCCAGGACGGCGCCGAGGACGCCAGCCAGGGCGAACAGGCCGGCGATCTTCCATTTCACAGTGCCGTGTCGGGCGTGGTTCAGCAGGTTGGCGAAGGCGTTGGCGGCCACGGCGAAGGCGCTGGTGCCGATGGCGAGGTGGGGATCCTTGACCCCGACCAGATAGACGATCAGCGGCACGGCCAGGATGGACCCGCCCCCGCCGACCAGACCCAGGCTGAAACCGACCAGCGAGCCCGCGCCGGCGCCGAGGCCGTATTGAAGAGGGGAAAGATCCATGGGTTCAGCGCGCGCCTTCCAGGCGTGGACGAAGCGCCGACAGGTCGTAACCGGCCGCCTGGGCGCGTTGGATCAGGCGGTCGGCTTCGTCGGCCGCGCGGGCGAGCGCCCACAGGGTGGTGGTGCGCGTACCGGTGCGGCAAAAGCCGAACACAGGCCGGGGCAGGGCGTCGAGGGTCCGGCGGAAGGCCGCCACATCGGCGTCGGATATGGCGCCTCCGACCACGGGCACATGGGCGAACGCCAGGCCGACGGCCTCGGCGGCCTGGCGGAATTCGGCTGCGCTGGGCTGATCGGGGTCTTCGCCGTCGGGCCGGTTCGAGATCACGGATCGAAAGCCCTGGGCCGCGACGGCGGCCAGGTCCTGCAAGGCGATCTGGGGGGAGGCCGAAAGGGCGTCGTCCAGCGGGCGGATATCCATCGCTCGGTCTTCCTGCTTGCGGATCGGGTTCAGGTCTTGCGGCTCAGGTCGGTCGGCGCGCTGAAGGTTCACAGCGCGTTCAGCGGGACCTTGAGGTAGCGAACCCCGTTGGCCTCGGGCTCCGGCGGGCGGCCGCCGTTCATATTGACCTGGACCGACGGCAGGATCAGCCGGGGCATGGGCAGGGTGGCGTCGCGTTGGGTGCGCATGGCCACGAACGCGTCCTCGGAGACGCCGTCGCGAATGTGGATATTGCCGGTGCGCTGGGCGCCGATGGTGGTCTCCCAGGCGAATTCATCGCGGCCGGGCGGCGCCTTGTAGTCGTGGCATAGATAGACCCGCGCCTCATCCGGCAGGGCGGTCAGGCGATGGATCGAGCGATACAGGGTCCGGGCGTCGCCGCCGGGGAAGTCGCAGCGCGCCGTGCCATAGTCCGGCATGAACATGGTGTCGCCGGGAAAGACCGCATCGCCGATCACATAGGCCAGGCAGGCGGGCGTATGGCCCGGCACATGCAGCGCCATGGCCTGCAGCCCGCCGATGTGGAACCGGTCGCCGTCATTGAACAACTGGTCGAACTGGCTTCCGTCGCGGCGGAATTCGGTTCCCTCGTTGAAGATCTTGCCGAATACGGCCTGGACAGTGAGAATTTCGTGGCCGATGGCGAGCCGGCCGCCCAGTTTTTCCTGCAGATAGGGTGCGGCCGACAGGTGGTCGGCGTGGGCGTGGGTCTCCAGCAGCCACTGCACCTGGAGATCTTCGGACTTCACGTAGTCAATCAGGGCGTCGGCGGAGGCGTTCGAGGTTCGGCCGGAAGCCGGATCGTAGTCGAGCACGCTGTCGATGATGGCGCAGACCTTGGAGCCGGGGTCGCGCATCACATGGCTGACCGTAAAGGTCGCTTCGTCGAAAAAGGACTTCACCACAGGACGTTGGGTGGCGTCCGCCATGGCGGCGCGCACGATTTCAGCGGCCTGTTCACGGATGGGGTCTTGGGGGTGCGAGGACATGGGGGCGTCTCCGTTGGGTGTTCATATATAGATATATTCATACTTGGCGCAAGTATGTAGTTCGGCATGGCGAAGCGGCCTGAAGGTCGGTAGATTCCGCCTCTTGGATTCGTCTTAGGCCGCCCGTGTGAGCTCCTTTCGCGTCCGGGAAAGGGAGGGCCGGGCCGCTGTCGCGGTCCGGCCGGCGTCCGATCAGGCGGCTTTCGGGGTGTCGGGGAGCTCGCGCGTCGAGAAGTACCAGTCGGTGTAGTCGTAGCCTTCGGAGGCGCGGGCCTCGGCCGCCGCGGCGGTCTTGGGCGGGGGCACGATGGCCGGCTGGCCCGGGCGCCAGTCTTCCGGGGTCGCCACGCCATTGGCGTCCGACGTCTGGATGGCGGTCAGCAGTCGGACGAACTCGTCGATGCTGCGGCCGTTGCTCATGGGGTAATAGACCATGGCGCGAAGCTTGCCTTCCGGATCGATCAGGAAGGTCGCGCGAACGGCTGAGGTGTCGGCTGCGCCCGGATGGATCATCCCATAGGCCTGGGCCACCTCCATCTTCAGGTCCTCGATGATGGGGAAGGGGATTTCGACGCCGAACTTCTCCTTGATGTTCCGGGTCCAGGCCAGGTGGGAGAAGATGCTGTCGATCGATAGTCCCAGAAGGTCGCAGTTCATCGCAGCGAACTCATCCGCGCGCTTCGCGAAGCCGATGAACTCGGTCGTGCAGACTGGGGTGAAGTCGGAGGGGTGGGAAAAGAGAATGAGCCATTTGCCGCGATAGTCGGCCAGGCAGCGATCCCCGTGGGTCGTGCGGGCGTGGAAGTCGGGGGCGGGCTCGTTGAGGCGGGGAAGTCCGGTCATGTGATGTCTCCTTCAGACACCCTGATCAACACTTATATACATAATTACACAAACTAATAGTTTTTATCCACCTGAAAGGTTCAGCCTATGCCCCGCGTCAATTGACGATCAGCGCATAACCCGCCTGTTGATGGTGAATCACCGTCATCAGGGCGGCGAGATCGACGGTCACGCCCGGTTCGAGTTCGGCTTCCGTGACGCCGTTGCCCGCCATGGCCTGGCCGCACAGGCGCACCTGAACGCCGGCGGCGAGGAGGGCGCGGATCAGGGCGCTGTAGGGATTGGCGGCGCCCTTGCCGCGCGCGACCCAGGCGGCGTCGGACAGGACCGCAGTCATGGCGGCGCCGTGCAGGACGACGACGATCTGACGATGGGCGTCGTCGACGCCGCCCGCCGCTAGCATATTCGTCAGCCGCGCGACGCGATCCGGCTGTTCGCCCGCCTCCTCGGGGCCATGTCGGTGGTCGTGACGACTAGGCCCAGTTCGGTCAACTATACGCCCTCAATGGCATCGACCTTCAGGGCGTTCATGATCGGGACCAGCGCCTCGCACCGGCTGATCACGGCGACCCGCGCCTGCCGTCGAAGGTGTCCGCCAAACCGTCAGCGCGTAGTCGAATAGACCCCGACGAAGTCGTCATTTCCAACGTGAACGGCTATCACTTGGCCGGATTCGAGCAGACCCCGTTCGAAGGGGCGGCGGTCGAAGACTTGGAATCGGATGTCGGTTTCGGGCCTGACTTTCGTCGTGTAACGGTAAAGACTTGGGTCGGAGCCGTCGGGTGCGAGCCGCACGGCGACGTCGTTGGCGCCTAGGAAATCGCCCCAGAGCCACAATGACCCGGCGGCGCCCTCGGGACGACGAATGGTCAGAGTGACGGTCGTCGGTTCTTGATAGGCGGCTTGGGCGAAGGTCGCCGCAGGGGTCGGTTCCCCGTCGCGTCGCCAGTCGAAGTAGGTCGCGTTCTCCCAGTTGGATCCCTGACCCCAGCGGGTCGAGCAGTCGGTAGAGACCCAAGCCGGTTCCCAATAGACGACACCCACGCCGCCAGCGAACTTCACCCGCTGGGTCAGATCGACCATGTACTGGCGCTGGCCCTCGTAGGTGGCGGGATAGCCGGGCAAGAGGGAGTCCTCGCCCAGCAGGTTCGGGGAATCGTCCGCCGAGTCCGTGGTGAACGGATAGGCGGTCTCGACCACAACCACCTCCGCTGGATAGCGATGGCGCAGACGATTGATCGTCTGCTCCAGTCCGTCCAGGCCCTGGGTCGACCATTTGCGATAATAGCTGACGCCGATCAGGTCGAAGTCGGTGACTCCGTGCTTCCAGGCGTCGGCGAACCAGGGTTCGACGTTCTCGGGCTGGGCGATGTGCAGCATGACCAAAGGCTGGATGCTGGACTGGGCGCCGGCGTCGCGTACGGCCTTGATCCCGGCGTTGAACAGGGCGGCGTTGCGTTCCCAGTTGATGCCGGGGCGGGCGGTCTTCCAGTCGAGCTCGCCCATCATTTCGGGGTTGGTTTCATTGCCGACCTGAACCTGGTCCGGCATCAGGCCTTCGGCGTCGAGCGTCCGAAGGGTCTGGAAAGTGTAGTCATAAAGAGCCTGGGCCAGGGCCGGCGTGTCGTCGCGCATCGAGCGCCAGGCCTTGGGCACGATCTGCTTGTCCCCGTCGGCCCAGTCGTCCGAATAGTGGAAGTCGAGCAGAACCTCCATGCCCGCCGCGCGGGCGCGGCGGATGGTTTCGCGGACGTCGTCCAGGTCGCTGTAGTTCGTCCATTCGGCGTCGTTCCAGATACGGACCCGCACCAGATTGGTGCCCATTTCGGCGAACAGGCCGTAGGGATCGCGCGCCTGGCCGTCCTTGCGATAGATCGCGCCGCAGTCCTCCATCTCGTTCACATAGGACAGGTCGGCGCCGAAATAGAAGGGCGCCGGCTGTTCCGCCTGCTGGGCTTGCGCGGGCAAGGCCAGCAGGGCGGCGAAGGCGGGAAGGAGGATGCGGCGGATCTTCATGGGCGATTCCGTAGGCTTGAGGTGCGACGCGGGGTCAGTAGCGGAAGGTGGCGTCGAGGCTGAACCGGCGACCGAAGCGGGTGTTGCTGGCCAGACGGTTCTCGTCGTTGTCGTAGTAGGTGTTGACCTCTTCATCGGTCAGGTTGCTGGCCTGGAAGCGCACGCCCAGGTTCGACGTCACCTGATAGGAGGCGCTGAAGTCCAGGGTGGATTCGCTGTCCAGCGTGCGCAGCGCAGACCCGTCCCAGCCGCTGATGACGGTGAAGGGGCTGTGGTACTTGTAGCCCAGCCGGCTCTCGAACTTGCCGTCGGAGTACCAGAGGTCGACCGTCGCCGTCTCGCGGGCCAGGCCGGTCGACTCCAGAGGGTTATTAGCCGGCGAGAACTCCTTCACGTCGGAATCGACATAGGCGAAGTTGGCGTAGACGCCGAAGTTCTCGAGCGCCGGGATAAAGCGGAACGGCGTCTGGAAGGTCAGCTCGATGCCGCTGATGCCGCCGCCGTCGCCGTTGAACGGACCGGTGACATTGTAGGTCACGCCGTCGATGGTCACCGGCTGGGTGAAGTAGCCGATGTGGGTCTCGACGTCCTTGTAGTAGGCGGCGGCCGCGAACAGGGCTTCCGGCGCGAAATACCACTCGTAGGACAGGTCGACCTGGTTGGCGATGTAGGGGGTCAGGTTCGGGTTGCCGGCCGAGCCTGTGGGCGGAGGGCTGGTGTTGAACAGGGTGCGGCCGGCGCGCAGTTCATCCAGCGGCGGACGCGCCAGGGTCCGGGCCAAGCCAAACCGCAGCTGTTGGTCTTCATCCAGGGCCAGGGTCAGGTTCAGGCTGGGCAGAAGTTCGAAATAGTCATTGTCGATCGAGATCGGCACGAGGGCGCCGCTATTGACCGATTCATAGCCTTGGCTGGTTGTCTCGGCCTGGACCGCGCGCATGCCGACATTGCCGGTGATGGGCAGTCCGGCGAAGTCGCCGGCGAAATCGACCTTCACATAGGCTTCGAAGACCGTCTCATCGACCGACCAGCCTGAGGCTTCGTCCACCGCGTCGATGGGCTGGACGAAGCCTCCATAGGCCGCCTGGGCCAGGGCGTTGAAATCGCCGTTCAGGAAGCCGGGGGTGTCGAAGTCGGAAACGGTGAAGCTGCTCAGCAGGCCGGCGGGCAGAGTGGCGACGATCGGCGCCTGGGTCCACAGCAGCCGCTCATAGGCCTTGGACCGGTCGGCGACGCGGGCGCCGAACGAGATTTCCGTCACGCCCGTCTCACCGCCGTAGCGCGAGACGTCGAACTGAGCCGATGTCAGTTCGTCGGTCAGCTTGCCGCCATCGGCCTGGCCGGGGACATAGTCGAACAGCGGCTGGAAGCTAGGGTCTGACGTATTGTAGCTGGCGAAAGCCGAAGGCGTCCGGCCCGGCGTCATATCGACGCCGGCGAGGGCGGGATAGTGTTCAGTGAAGATCGCGCGCCACAGGTTCTCGCGCTCGGCCTTGGAATAGGCGACGTCGCCGGTCAGGGTCCAGGCGCCCGACATCCACTTGCCGTTCAGCCCCGTGGCCAGCAGCGTCTTGTCCTCGACGTATTTGGCGATGACGTTGGTGACCGAGGCGAAGGGCAGGGTGGCGGCGACCACTGTGCCGTCGATGATGGTGTAGGAGGCGGCCGGATCGCCGTAGGCCCAGCCGGAGGCGCCGGCAAAGTTCGCGTAGGTGTTGTTCCTGCCGTACCAGATCTGGTTCTGATCCTCGTCGATTTCGACCTTCGAATAGAGGGCGTCCATGTTCAGTTCGAACTGGTCGGACGGCTTCCATTGCAGGGCGCCGTTTACGCCGTTGCGGGTCTCGGTCAGGCGTTTGACCTGGGTCTGGGCGCCCCAGAAGGTCGCGTCCAGATCGCCGTCGCCGTCGATATCGCCGGGCGAGCCGCCGGTGTCCTCATCGTTCCAGCCCCAGCCTTCGAAGGTCGAATAGCCGTTCTTCTGCTCCTGGTGGGTCACGCCGAGGTTGACGCCCAGGGTGTCGGTCAGCCGGTGGGTCAGGCTGGCGCTGAAGCGGGAGCCCAGCGGATCATAGTCGGGCAGGTCTTCGCCGCCCTCGTAATAGACCGCGCCGGCCGTGCCGACGAAGCTGGGACCGCGATAGTCCAGCGGGCGGATGGTGCGGATGTTGATGGTGCCGGCGATGCCGCCCGAGATCAGATCGGCCGACTGGGACTTGTAGACCTCGACGCCCGAGACGACTTCCGAGGGGTAGATTTCCCAGCGGACGTTGCGGTCCGGCTCCGACGAGGCGACCTCGCGGCCGTTGACGAGGCCCAGGACCAGACGCGGGCCGAGGCCGCGGATCGAGGCCTGGCTCTGGTTGCCGCGGTCGCGCGTGCCGTTGACGCCGGGCAGACGGACCAGCTCTTCGGCGATGGTCACGTTCGGCAGTTGGCCGATGTCTTCGGAGGAGATGGCCTCGACCACCAGGTCCGAGCGGCGCTTGACGCCGATCGCATCGCGCAGCGAGGCGCGGATGCCGGTGACGACAACCTCGTCGACCTGTGCGGCCTCCGCAGGCTCAGCGGCCGGCGCTTCCTGGGCCCAGACGGGCGCGGCCGCGAGAAGGGCGGCCAGCGATACGCTGGCGGCGGCGATGGTCTTGCGATTGGCGGTCATTAGAAACTCCCCCTGTGCTCGCCTGATTTTCAGGTCGATTGTTTGATGGTGCGGGCGTCGAGACGAAGCACGGCGGGCCGTAGCCCCTCCGCCCGCGTGGTGACGGTGATGGGGCCGCCTTTGCGGCCCGTCTGGACGATGGCCTGGGCCAGTCCGTTGAACAGATGTCGGCGGTCGCTGCGATCCGGCTCGTGGCTGACGGGATCGCCGTTGCCGACGCCGATGACCCGGGCGTCGCCCGCAACCTCGAAGGCGACCAGGTCGTTGGCGCGCGGACAGGGTCGGCCACGGGCGTCCACGACGCTGGCGGCGATCATGGCCACGTCCTCGCCGTCGGCAGTCAGTCGTTCACGGTCCACCGACAGGCGCAGGGCCGCCGGCGCGCCGGCGGTTTCGCGGCGCTGTGTGGCGACCAGCCGGCCGTCCTTGAACCCGCGCGCTTCCAGCACCCCAGGCGCATAGGGCACGGACCAGGCCAGGTGGCGGTTGCGCTCGACCATCTTCGATCCGGCCGAGCGGCCGTTCACGAACAGTTCGACCCGATCCAGGTTGGAATGGACCCAGACCTCGATCTCCTCGCCTTCGCGCCCTTCCCAATTCCAGTGCGGGAACAGGTGCAGCAGCGGTTCGGGCCGCCACCAGGCGCGGTAGTACCAGTAATTGTCCTTCGGGAAGCCGCAGGAGTCCATGGCGCCGAAGTAGGAGCCGACGCTGGGCCAGCGGCTGTAGGGCGTCGGTTCGCCGCGATAGTCGAAGCCGGTCCAGATGAAGCCGCCGACGATATAGGGGCGCTCCGCCGCAATGGTCCACCATTCCTCGGCGGTCGAGGCCCACCAGGGATGCTCGCGGTCATAGGCCGGGACGATGTGGCGGGCCGCGTCCAGCACATATTCGCCCCGGGTCGAGACCGTGCTGCCCGTCTCGCTGCCGAGGATGGGCTGATCCGGGAAGCGGGCGTGATAGCCCTCCATCTGGGGGGTGCGATAGTTGAAGCCCAGCACGTCGACGACGCGCGACACGCCGGTGTCGAAATCCTGGTCCTTGGCGGCCGTGACGGGGCGGGACGGGTCCAGTCGGTTGACCAGCCGCTTCATGGTGCGGGCGATCGCGGCGCCGGTCTCATTGCCCTGGATCGCCTGTTCTTCATTGCCGATCGACCAGGCGATGACCGAGGGGCGGTTGCGGTCGCGCCGAACCAGGGTGGCCAGCTCTGTCATCGACTCTTCGTCGGAGGACATGCGCCGCGTCTCGGCGATGACCAGCATGCCCAGCCGGTCGCAGGCGTCCATCAGTTCGGGCGTGGCCGGATTGTGCGAGGCGCGATAGGCGTTGCAGCCCATGGCCTTCAGCTGCTCGATCCGCCAGGCCTGCAGCCGGTCTGGGACGGCGGCGCCGACGCCGGCGTGGTCCTGGTGACAGCAGGCGCCGAGCAGTTTCAGCGGTTGTCCATTGAGCAGGAAGCCGCGTTGGGCGTCGAAGACCGCGGACCGGACGCCGAAGGGCGTCTCGATCCGGTCGACCACGACGCCGTCGATCTCGATTTCGGTGGTCAGCCGATGGAGCTGGGGATCGGCGGGCGACCACAGGGGAGCAACGTCCCAGGCCAGGGCCAGGTCGGCGTTTTCGTTCCTCCAGGGCGCCAGCGACAGCATGACTTCCCGTCGCGCCTTCTCCAGGCCGTTCGGCACCACGACGACGGTACGCACCGTCGCCGTGCGGGACGAGTCCGACTGGTTGCGCACGGCCGCCTCGACCGTCGCCCGTGCACCCGAACCCTGCGGCTCCGCCCGGATGAACACGCCGTCGGGGGGCACATGGAGCGGGTTCGCCGCCGTCAGCCAGACATGTCGGTAAAGACCCGCGCCTTCATAGAACCAGCCCTCGCCCAAGCTGGCGTCCACACGGACGGTCAGCCAGTTGGTGCGGCCGGGTTGCGCCACGTCGGTGATGTCGATGCGGAAGGGCGAATAGCCGCCGGCATGCTCGTCGACGATGATCCCGTTGACGAAGACCACGACCTGGCGGAACGCGCCGTCGAACTCCAGTCCGATGCGGCGGCCGGCCCAGTCGGCCGGGATGTCCAGGGGGCGTCGGTACCACCCGACGCTGTTCTCGGGATGGTCGCGGCCCAGGGCGTGGAACCCATGCGCGGCGCGGGGATCGTCCTGATCGGGTGCCAGGATGCGAGGCGTGGAATCGTAGGGCAGGTTGATCGCCCAATCGTGCGGAATCTGGACGTCGGCCCAGGCGGAATCGTCGAAGTCCGCCTTCGCCGCCTCGGCGATGGGGGAGGTCTCGGAGCCGCCCGTCTTGGCGTAGGTGCGTTGATCTCGACCGAAGCCGAAATCCTTGTCGATGTCCGCCGCGTGGCCGAGAGCGAACTTCCAATCGAACGCCAGCTTGATGCGTCGTCGGGTCTCGGGCGTCGCCGCCAAGGCCGGGGTTGAGGGAAGAATCGCCGCCACGGCCGCCGCCGTTGCGCCCTGCATCAGGGCGCGCCGATCCACGCGTGAAACTAGTAGATCTTCGCGATCCAACGCGACGCCTCCCTGAAACCCTCAGGCCTGTTGCCGGCCCTTGAGTTCAGGAAACCGGCTAGGCCGACTTCTGTCAATGAAATAATTTTTACAGGCGATGTTGATCGTGCTCAGTGGCTGTCGCGAGGCAGACCGAACCTGTCGACGATCCGGTGGTATTTGACCGCCGGTTCCAGCACGGCGCCGGTCTCCAACTGACCGACCACCGCGCGCTGCATTTCCTGCCACGGCGTCTGGGAGGCCGGGTATTTGTAGCCGCCCGCCGCCTCGAACGCCTTGCGGCGCTCGGCCAGTTCCTCGTCCGAGATCAGGATGTCGGCGCGGCCGGTGTTCATGTCGATCCGCACCCGGTCGCCGGTCTTCAGCAGGGCGATGTTCCCGCCCGCCGCCGCTTCCGGCGAGGCGTTCAGGATCGACGGCGAACCGGAGGTGCCCGACTGGCGTCCGTCGCCGATACAGGCCAGGGCGCTGACGCCCTTCTTGATCAGGTAGGACGGCGGCCGCATGTTCACGACTTCGGCCGCGCCCGGATAGCCGATCGGGCCGGCGCCGCGCATGAACAGCAGGGTCTGTTCGGTGATGCCCAGGCTCTCGTCGTCGATCCGGTGGTGATAGTCCTCGGGCCCATCGAACACGACGGCAGGGCCCTCGAAGGCGTTCAGGTCATCGGGGTTGGACAGATAGCGTTCGCGGAACTCGGGTGAGATCACGCTCAGCTTCATGATGGCCGAGTTGAACAGATTGCCGGTGAAGACGACGAAGCCGGCGTCGGTCTTCATCGGGGCGTCGAAGGTCTTGATCACATCGGGCAGGACGATCTCGGCGTCGCGGCAATTGTCGCCGATCGACTTGCCGGTGACAGTCAGGGCGTTCTCGCGGATCAGCCCCTGTTTCATCAGCTCTGACACCACCGCCGGCACGCCGCCGGCGTGGAAATAATCCTCGCCCAGATAGGCGCCCGCAGGCTGCAAATTGACCAGCAGCGGAACGTGCAGCCCCTCAGTCTGCCAGTCCTTCAGCGGCACGTCGACATGGGCGTGGCGGGCCAGGGCGGTGAGGTGGATCGGGGCGTTGGTCGAGCCGCCGATGGCCGAGTTGACGACGATGGCGTTGTGGAAGGCCTCTTTCGTCAGGATGTCTGACGGCTTCAGATCTTCGCGCACCATCTCGACGATCCGTAGCCCGGTCTCATAGGCGACCTGGGCGCGCTCGCGGTAGGGGGCGGGAATGGCGGCCGAGCCGGGCAGCGACATGCCCAGGGCCTCGGCCAGCGAGTTCATCGTCGTCGCCGTGCCCATGGTGTTGCAGTAACCGACCGACGGAGCTGAGGACGCCACCAACTCGATGAAGCCGTCATAGTCGATCTCGCCGGCCGCCATCATCTGTCGCGCCTTCCAGATGATCGTGCCCGACCCGGTACGCTCGCCCCGGTGCCAGCCGTTCAGCATGGGTCCGACCGACAGGGCGATGGCGGGGATGTCGACGGTCGCCGCCGCCATCAGGCAGGCGGGCGTGGTCTTGTCGCAGCCGATGGTCAGGACGACCCCGTCCAGCGGATAGCCGTACAGGCTCTCGACCAGCCCCAGATAGGCCAGGTTGCGGTCCAGGCCGGCGGTCGGGCGCTTGCCGGTTTCCTGGATCGGGTGAACTGGGAACTCCATGGCGATGCCGCCCGCCTCACGGATGCCTTCACGCACGCGCTCGGCCAGCACCAGGTGGTGGCGGTTGCACGGCGACAGGTCCGAACCGGTCTGGGCGATGCCGATGATCGGCTTGTCGGACTGCAGCTCTTTGCGCGTCAGGCCGTAGTTTAGATAGCGCTCAAGATAGAGGGCCGTCATGTCCGGATTTTCCGGATTGTCGAACCAGGCGCGGCTGCGGAGCGTCTTGGAGGGGGGAGGGGTCTTTGAGGTATCGGTCATTCAGGTCCAGCCGCCGTCGACGACATAGTGTTGGTTGGTGATTGCCCCCGCCTCGTCCGAACACATGAAGACGACCATCTTGGCGATGTCGTCCGGCACGAGTCGGCGCTTGAGGCACTGGTTGGCGTAGATTTCCTTTTCGGTCTCTGGCGTGACCCACAGCTCCAACTGGCGCTCGGTCATGATCCATCCGGGCGCGACAGCGTTCACCCGCACGCCGAAGGGGCCGAAGTCGCGGGCCAGCGAACGGGTCAGCCCAATCACGGCGGATTTGCACGCCGTATAGGCCGGCATGCCGCCCTGACCGATGATCCATGACGTGGATCCCAGATTGACGATGGCGCCCTTGCCCGTCGCCTGCATGTCCGGCAGCACGGCCTGGGCGGCGAAGAACTGGTGCTTCAGGTTCATGGCCATGCGGCCGTCCCAGTATTCCTCGGTCACGTCCAGGGTCGCATGACGTTCGTCATGGGCGGCGTTGTTGACCAGAACGTCGATCAGCCCGAACGCCGCGCGCACTTCCGCGACCGCAGCCTTCAAGGCCGGAATGTCGGTCAGGTCGCAGGGAATGAACAATGTGTCCGCCCCCAACTCGGCCCGAAGCCTGGGTCCGCGTTGTGTGTCGATATCCAGGAAGCCGACCTGGGCGCCCTGGGCGTGGAAGCTGCGGACTATGGCTTCGCCTATCCCCCCCGCGCCTCCGGTGACGATGACGGTCTTGTCCTTCAGATCAGGATAGATGGCGGCCATGATAGAGCGCGCCTCCTCGACGCCCGCCGTTTATCCGGCGACTTGTGAGATTTTACAAATGAAACCTGTGCCGTCCACGAAAATGGCAATAGCCACTGGCCCTGTCAACGGTGGACTGTCCTGGCTCTCAGGCTTGGGAGACGGCGCTCATCTGCCCGGAGATCGCTGTGGCCGTCCGCACCAGCAGGGTCGCTGCCTCCGCCTTGCTGCACACCATGGGCGTCTGTTCGATGAAGGGCGTGATCAGGGTGGCGATGACGCCGTCCGAGCCCATGATCGGGGCGACCAGATCGGTCACGCCGACGACGAAATCGCTGGCCCGCTCGACATGCGCCCCCTGGGTCATGGCGTCGGCGCGTTCGGCGAACTCGGCCACCACCGCCGCTCCGAACAGGGCGACGAGACGGTCGTGCAGATATTTGCGCGCTCGCTCGTTGGCGCGCGAATAGAACATCAGCCCCGAGGTGGCGTCCAGAATGCTGCGGCGATAGCCGATCCGGACCGAATAACCCAGATCTCCGGGGCTCTCGATCCGGGCGATGACCACGATCTGGTCACCGGAGGGTACGACGAGATGGCAGGATTGTCGCGTAGTGGACGCCAGGTCACGCATGGCCGGCATGGCGACGTCGACCAGAGATTTGATCGGGGCCTGGGTCATGCCCAGGGTGAAGAGGCGGTTGGTCAGCCGATAGCCGTCCGGCGACTGTTCGATATAGCCGCGGAACTCCAGCACCTGGATCATCCGGAACAATTCGCTGACCGAACGCCCCAACGTCACCGACATCTGCGATGGCGTCATGGGTTCGCCCTGGGCCGACAACAGCTCAAGGACGTCGAGCCCCTTCTCGAGCGCCGGGGCGCGGTATTTGCGATCGTCGGTGGAAGCTTGGCCAGTCATGAGAATCCTGTCGGAAGATGGATAGGCTACCGGGGCTCCCTGATCGGGTGAAGCCTTCGAAGGACACCGACCCTAACATTGTCGCCCGTGAAATGTTTACGCATATATAAAAAGCCGTTGCAGCCCGCCCGCGCCTCCCTTAGGCTTTTGCGGAAGCCCGAACCAAAGGGCACGATAGTTGGGGGAAATGCACATGACGCTCGCGGGCATCGATCTGGCCATTCTGGCGATCTACGCCGTCTTCATCTTCGGCCTGGCCCAGTGGGTCTCGCGGACCAAGGCCGGTGAGCAGAAGACCTCCACCGATTATTTCATGGCGTCCAAGAGCCTGCCCTGGTGGGCCATCGGCGCCTCGCTGATCGCGGCCAATATCTCGGCCGAACAGATCATCGGCATGAGCGGATCGGGCTATGTGATCGGCCTGGGCATCGCCTCCTATGAATGGATGGCGGCCCTGACCCTGCTGATCGTCGGCAAGTTCTTCCTGCCGATCTTCCTGCGCAACGACATCGTCACCATGCCGCAGTTCCTGCAGCAGCGGTACGGGCCGACGATCCGCAATGTCATGGCCGTCTTCTGGCTGCTGCTCTACGTCTTCGTCAACGTGACCTCGATCCTGTGGCTGGGCGCCATCGCCGTCCACACCGTGACCGGCTTCAACCAGGACTACGCCATCGTCGCCATCGGCGTCTTCGCCCTGGCCTATCAGCTGTGGGGCGGCCTCAAGGCCGTGGCCCTGACCGACATCGTGCAAGTCGCCCTGCTGGTCTGCGGCGGTCTGATCATCGGCTTCATCGCCCTGTCGACCATCGGCGGCGAGGGCGGCGCGGCGGCCGGCTTCCACACTCTGCTGACCCAGTTCCCCGAGAAGTTCGACATGATCCTGTCGAAGGACAATCCGCACTATCAGGAGCTGCCGGGCATCGCCGTTCTGCTGGGCGGCCTGTGGGTCATGAACATCAGCTACTGGGGCTTCAACCAGTACATCATCCAGCGCGCCCTGGCCGCCAAGTCGCTGCCGGAAGCCCAGAAAGGCATCGCCTTCGCCGCCTATCTGAAGCTGCTGATGCCGGTGATCGTGGTCCTGCCCGGCATGGCCGCCCTGATCCTGGCCCCGAACCTGTCGGCGCCGGACCAGGCCTATCCGTCGATGATGAACCTGCTGCCGGTCGGCCTGAAGGGTCTGGTCTTCGCCGCCCTGATCGCCGCCATCATCGCCTCGCTGGCGTCCAAGGTGAACTCGATCTCGACCATCTTCACCCTGGACCTCTACGCCAAGATCAGGAAGGACGTGCCCGAGCATCAGTTGGTCACCGTCGGCCGCATCGCCGCCGTCGCCGCCGTGGTCATCGGCATCCTGACCGCCCGTCCCCTGTTGGGCGGGTTTGATCAGGCCTTCCAGTTCATCCAGGAGTTCACGGGCTTCTTCACGCCGGGCATCGTCGTCATCTTCATGCTGGGCCTGTTCTGGAAGCGGGCCTCGGAAGCCGGCGCCCTGACCGCCGCCATCGGCTCGGTGGTGCTGTCGGCCATCTTCTGGTGGCTGCAGGAGACCGGCCAGTTCATCTTCCCCTTCATGAACCGGGTCGGCGTCGTCTTCGTCGTCTCCCTGGTCGCGGCCGTGGTCGTGTCGCTGCTGATCCCGGCCAAGCCAGACGCCATGAAGATCAAGCTGGACCAGATCAGCTACAAGACCTCGCTGGGCTTCAATCTGGCCGCGGTCGGCGTCGTGGCCTTCCTGATCCTGGTCTATTCGATCTGGTGGTGATCGCTCATTGTATGAACGCATCGAGATGACCGGACTGATCGGCGTCGACTGGGGCACCAGCAATCTGCGCATCATGCGACTGGGGGCGGACGGGGCGGTGCTGGATCGGCGCATCGACCCCCGCGGCGTCGGCCGCCTGGCCTCCGGCGCCTTCCTCGGGGTGCTTGAAGAGGTGGCGGGCGACTGGCTGGACCTGGCGCCGGTGCTGATCGCGGGCATGGCCGGATCGCGCCAAGGCTGGATCGAGACGCCCTATGCCTTCTGCCCGGCCGATGTGGCGACCCTGGCTGCGCGACTGGCCCGACCGGATGCGGCGCGCGACATCTATATCGTTCCCGGCGTCGCCCTGACGCCCCAGGGACTGGGCGACGTCATGCGCGGCGAGGAGACGCAGGCGCTGGGGCTGTTCGGCCCAGACGAAACAGGCCTGATGATCGCCCCCGGCACCCACAGCAAATGGGTGCGGGTCGAGAACGGCGCCCTCGCGGGCTTTCGCACCTATCTGACCGGCGAACTGTTCGCCGCCGTGCGCCACGCCACACTGATCGGTCGCGACATGGGAGCGCCGGGCGGTGACGACGCCGCCTTCGACGACGGGGTGCGGCTGGCGCTGTCCGACCCGGCCGTCACCGCCCACCTGTTCACTGTTCGCGTCCGGCAGTTGGCCGGCTCCTTGCGCCCAGAGGGAGCGGCGGACTTCCTGTCCGGCCTGTTGATCGGCGCCGAACTGGCGGCCGAGACGACCCATCGCGACAAGCCGGTGCAGGTGGTGAGCGAGGCGGGCCTGGGCCAACGCTATGCACGCGCCCTGGCTCTGGCCGGCTTTAAAGACATCCGCAGCACCTCCGGCGAAGTGGCTGTGGCGCACGGACTCCACCGCATCTGGAAGGCGATCCCATGACCCAGGCCGTCGAACAGGCCCTGAAGACGCTGCCCCTCGTGGCCATCCTGCGCGGCCTGACGCCCGAGGAGGCGGTCGAGATCGGCGAGGTCCTGGTCGCGGCCGGCTTCACCTGCCTGGAGGTGCCGTTGAACTCTCCCCGCGCGTTGGAGAGCATCCGGAGGCTGCGTGACGCGATGGATGGCCGGGCGGTGGTGGGAGCGGGCACGGTCCTGACGCCCTCGGCCGCGCAGGACGTCGCGGATGCGGGCGGGCAACTGGTGATCTCGCCCAACGTTGACCCGCGCGTAATCGAACGCGCCAGTGCGCTGGGCCTGTTCACCATGCCCGGCTTTTTCACTCCCACGGAGGCTTTTACTGCGCTGGAGGCGGGGGCCGACGTGCTGAAGCTGTTTCCCGCCGAACTGGCCGGACCGGGCGCCGTCAAGGCGATCAAGGCGGTCCTGCCCAAGGGGCAGCCGGTCTATGCGGTCGGCGGCGTCGATCCGGACAACATGGGTGCCTGGCGCGCGGCGGGCGCCGACGGCTTTGGCATCGGCTCGGCCCTCTACAGACCCGGCCGAACGGCGGACGAGGTGGGTGCGGCTGCGTGCGCCTTCGTCGCGGCCTGGTTCGGAAGCGGACAATGAGCGCCGCAGCCGAACTTGTCTGGGACCTGGGGGCCGAGCTGGCGGAAGGCCCCGCCTGGGACGCCGTGCGCGGGGCCCTTTGGTTTGTCGATATCAAGGGCCGGGGCTTGCACCGCTATACGCCGGCGACCGGCGACACGGCGTCCTGGGACACGCCCGACCAGATCGGTTTCGCCCTGCCGGCCGAGGACGGATCTTTGGTTTGCGGGGTGCGCGGCGGCCTGCACCGGTTTGAACCGGATACGGGTGTCTTCACTCTGATCCAACCGGTCGAGCAAGACCGGCCGCAGAACCGGCTGAACGACGGCTTCGTCGCCCCTGACGGGTCGCTGTGGTTCGGCTCGATGGACGACAGCGAGGTGGTCAAGACCGGCGCCCTGTATCGCTGGGCCGACGGCGAGCTGACACGGCACGACGATGGCTATGGCGTCACCAACGGGCCGTGCCTCAGCCCGGATGGCCGCACCCTGTATCACCACGACACCCTGGCCAGGACCATCCTGGCCTTCGACCATGACGACGGGGCGCTGTCGAACCGGCGGGTCTTCGCCGTGACCGACGACGGCTATGCCGACGGTCCCAGCATGGATTCCGCCGGCGTGTTGCACGTCGGTCTGTTCAACGGCTGGGGGGTGGCGCAGTTTTCGCCTGAGGGCGAACGGATCGGCAAGATCGACATGCCGGTCCAGACCGTCACCAAGGCGGCCTTCGGCGGCGAGGATCTGCGCGACCTCTATATGACCACGGCCTGGCTGGGGAACGCCGACAAGCGCGGCGAACAACCGACTCTGGGCGGCCTTTACCGGTTGCGGGTCAAGACGCCCGGCCTGCCGCAGAACCTGATCCGGCTGTGATCGCCCTTGAGGCCGATGATGTCGGCGGCAATTGGCGTGACAGGCCGAGTCGCCTGGCGGATGGCCTGTGCCGGTGACGGTTTAAGCGGCAGATTCCTCGAACTGGCCGCTTGAAATCGCCGCAGCGCTTGGCGCGCCTCCTGGAGGCGGTGTAGCCGTTGGCGGCCCAGCATCGGATACGCCCGTGACCGACCCATCCACGCTTATGAAACACTATGACGACCCCCAGGCGCGGCTGGCCGATCTGGTGGTGCACCTGACGGGTCTGGCGCTCGCTCTCGTCGGGGGCGGGATGCTGCTGGGTCTGGCGATCGGATTCGGCCATGTGGGCCGCCTGGCGGCTTCGGCCATCTACGCAGGCGGGTTGTTGACGATGCTCGCGCTTTCGACGGCCTATAATTTCGCGCCCGCGCGGTTTCAGCCCGTGCTGCGGCGCTTCGACCATGCGGGGATATTCCTCATGATCGCGGGCTCCTACACGCCGTTCACCACCCAACATCTGACGGGGGCCTGGGCGTGGGGGATGACGGCGGCGGTGTGGGCCACGGCGCTGTTCGGGGCCCTGGCCAAGTTGCTGCTGCCGGGCCTGGGGCGCGGTTTCTGGATCGCGATCTACCTGGCCCTGGGCTGGCTCATGGTGATCGCGGTGCAGCCGCTGATGGAGAGCCTCGGGATCGCGCCGCTGATCCTGCTGGCGGTCGGCGGCCTGCTGTATTCGATCGGGGTCGGCTTCTATGCGCGCAAGGCGCTCCGGTTCCGACGGGCCATCTGGCACGGCCACGTGGTGGCCGCCGCCGCCGTTCACTGGGTGGCGGTGCTGCTGGCCGTGATCGCCTGAGCGCGGCCCGGCCGTCGCGCGGGCTTGCGTCAGCCCTGAGTTCGGACTGGAACTGGGGCGGGAAGCGTCCCAATCCGTCGTCATGATCTCGGCGACCTCGGCTTGGCCAAGGGCGGTCTGGCGATGTTCCGCCTGGACGTGGGCGCCGCGCCGAACGCCCGGCTCGAACGTCTGCTGTGTGACTTTCGGAACAGCGATGACGGCTTCCGGTTACGGGTCCATCACCCCCAGCAGGACCCTCTCAATGTTCATTCACAACAAGCGACTGATGTACACGGTGCGCGTCGCCGAGCCGAACCCCGGCCTGGCGACGCTCATGCTCGAGCAATTCGGCGGTCCGCAGGGCGAGCTGGCGGCGGCGATGCGCTATTTCACGCAGGCGCTGGCTGAAGAGGACGCCGGCCGCAAGGACATGCTGCTCGACATCGCCACCGAGGAGCTTAGCCACCTGGAGGTGATCGGTTCGATCGTCGCCATGCTGAACCGCGGCGCCAAGGGGAAGATGGCCGAGGCGGCGCTGGAGGAGGCGGATCTGTACATGTCCCTGAACGATCGGGGCGAGAGCCACACGACCTCCATCCTGTACGGCGGCGCGCCGGCGCTGGTGAACTCGGCGGGCGTGCCGTGGACGGCGGCCTATATCGACTCGATCGGCGATCCGGCTTGCGATCTGCGGTCGAACATCGCCGCCGAGTCCCGCGCCAAGATCGTCTACGAGCGCCTGATCAACGTCACCGACGATCCGGGCGTCAAGGATGCGCTGATGTTCCTGATGACCCGCGAGGTCGCGCACCAGAAGTCATTCGAAAAGGCGCTCTACGCCATCGATCCCAACTTCCCCGCCGGCAAGATCGGCGGCGTGCCCGAGTTCAGCGACAAATACTATGACCTGTCGCAGGGCGAGGGGAATACACGCGGTCCCTGGAACGAGGGCGAGCAGTGGGAGTATGTCGAGGATCCGGAGAACCAGATGGCTGTCGACGGCGGCGACGGTTCGGCCTCGGTCGTCCTCGAGTCCGCCGACGAGTCGTCCGTGAACGCCTTCGCGCTGCGAACCGCGTCGGATCCGGATGCGAACCCCGTCACCGGCGCCGACTTGGGCGCAGGGCCAGGCGCGGGCAAGACCACCGTCCTCCTCGACTGATCCCCTCGAACCGCCGGGCGTCCATGCCGCATTATCATTTTCACATGTTGAATGGACGCCCATTCCGGGACCTCGACGGCGAGGATCTGGCGGACGAGGCCGCCGCCCGTCGAATGACGTTGACGGTCATGGGCGAGGTGCTGCGGGACGGCGAGATCGACATCCGGGGCGCGGGTCCGTTCCGCATTCTCTGCACGGACACCGCCGGGGCTGTCGTCACCGGGCTGATCGCCGAAGAGATGTCGGCGAAGGCCGTGGCCCATATGCTGGCGAGATTGAACGTCGGGGCCGTGCAAGACTAGCCTTGGAAGGATGTCCAACTCCCAGGCCGGTCCTCCATGGCCGTCGAGGGCACGCCTCGGGAGCGCCGCACCCAGACCCGACGTGGGTGAAGCAGAAGCAGGTTTGGCGTGCCTCATGGGCCAACCCCGAGCGCGTGTTCTGCGACGCGCATCCCCATGTGAACGTCCCGCCGCCTCGCAACGTTTGGACCCCGGACACGTTACGCGGCGGTGGGGTGATTTTGTACGGTTTGATCGAAAAGCTGAGCCGCAGGGATGCTCTGACGCCTGAAGAAGCGGCGGCGCTTCGTGAGGTGCTGGGGCCATTGCAACGCGTCGCCGCCGGGACCGACATCGTCCGGGAGGGCGCGCGGCCGGAGCACAGCACTCTGCTCACCAGCGGCTTCACGGCTCGCTATTCGACCCTCGCGGATGGCGGACGGCAGATCACCGAACTGAACGTCAGCGGCGACTTTGTCGATCTGCATAGCTTCATGACGAAGCAGATGCACCATGGCGTCGTCGCCTTGACGGAGTTCGTGATCGCCCCTGGCGGAGTTCGATCCCGCCTTCCTGCGGCTTCAGCACGAGCCTCTCTGAGAGCCAGATCGCCGCCACCGCCTCACGGCGTCGGGGCGGGCTGTCAGAGACTGGATGTTTCGGGGCGTCGTTCACCTATGTGAATGCGCCCCCCGAAATGGAGGCGCAGGAAAGAGCATGCCCCAAGAACAATCCTCCGCTTTTGCGCCCGACTGTTTGGCAGAGGCGAGCGCGCCTGCGCGCCAACGGCCGGCCTCGGCCGTGTCGGGTCCGACGACCGAAACCCTGCGCCTGTGGCAGGCCTTCGCGCCCTTGCCGCCCGAGCGACGTCGTTGGGCGCTGTCGGTGGGCGTCGTCGAGGCCCGCCGCGCGGGCGACTTCCACCTCGGGGCGGGGGAGGTGGCGGTGATCGTTTCCGGCTGCCTGGCCACCGAGGCGGCGGGCTCGGACCTGTCGGCCGAAATCCTGGGACCGGGTCACGTGGTGGCGACCGGGACCGGCCGCTCCGTCGCCGGTCAGTGGATCACCGACGGGGAAATCTATCGGGTTGCTTTGGTCGATTGGCTCGATCGGGCGGGCGAGGCAGGGATGCTCCACCTGTTGGACGCAGAGGACCGCAGACGCGCCAGGCTGGAACGCCGCCTCGTCTGCGTCGGCCGACATCTCGCCACCGCTCGCGTCGCGGACCTTCTGCTGTCCATTCACCGCGCGGCTCCGCGCCAGGACATCCTGCTGTCGCAGGAGCGTATCGGCGACATGCTCGGGCTCCGTCGCTCTACGGTCAACGGCTCGTGCCGGGCGCTTGAGGGCGCCGGGGGAGCGCGCACCGGGCGGGGGAAGATCCGGATCCTGGATGCCAGCGGCCTGACGAAGACCGCCTGCGGATGTCACGCCGCCCCGTGAGGATCGGCGTGGGATCTCCTGCCTGGCTTCGGCTCAGGCGCCGGAGCCAGGCTCCGCCATCTTGCCTGCTCGGCCAGGGGGGCGGGCGTTTTCGGCGGCGGTCTGGGCCAGGGCGTCTGTCATGGGAACTCCGGGGTTGGGTCCGGCTTCCGACCCCCGGCAGCCGCGCCTGTTCCTTCGCGGACACTGGGAACGAAGCTCCGGCCGGGTGGTTGACCAGACTCAGCTGACCGGAGCTAAACCCATGTCTTATAGTGAAGTTTCGACCGACGCCGATGTCGGGTCGACCGCATTCGTCGACAAGGATCGACGCGAGGGCGAATACGAGGCGTCCAGCCTCAGGGCCGTCCTGATCAATCGGCCTCGCGACGAATTATACGCCTACTGGCGCGATCTCACGAACCTGCCGACCTTCTCGGAGACCGTGAAGTCGGTCGAGGTTCTGGGAGACGGCCGCTCGCGCTGGATCGTCGCCGGCCCAGGCGACAAGGACGTCGAATTGACCAGCGAAATCATCGAGGACGTTCCCGGCGAACGAATCGCCTGGACCTCCAGCGAAGGCTCCGACGTCGACCACGAAGGCTGGGTGGCGTTCAGAGACAACGCCTTCGGGCGGGGCACGGAGGTGCGGGTCTTCATCAGCTACGAGCCGCCTGCGGGGATCGTCGGCAAGGTCGTCGCCAAGGTGATGCAGCGCGAACCCCGCATCCAGGCCCGACGCGAGCTTCGTCGCTTCAAGCAGCTGATGGAGACGGGCGAGATCTCGACCTCCAAGGCGCCTGACGCCGCGCCCCGCGCCTCTCGCCACTTCTGATTTTTCCGACACCATTCGATAAGGATTCGCCCATGCGCGCCCTCACCTGGCACGGCAAACACAATGTTCAGGTCGACACCGTCCCTGACCCGCAGATCGTCAATCCTCGCGACGCCATCATCAAGATCACCGCCACCGCCATCTGCGGTTCGGACCTGCACCTGTACGACAGCATGATCCCCGGCATGTCCAACGGCGACATCCTGGGCCATGAGTTCATGGGCGAGGTGGTCGAGGTCGGCCGGGGCAACACCAGCCTGAAGAAGGGCGACCGCGTCGTCGTGCCCTTCGTCATCGCCTGCGGCCAATGCTTCTTCTGCGAGAAGTCGATGCCGGCGGCGTGCGACAACTCCAACCCGGCCGACAAGGCGGACGCTACCGAGATCGCCTATGGGCAGTCGGTCGCCGGCCTGTTCGGCTATTCCCATCTGACCGGCGGCTTTGCGGGAGGGCAGGCGGAATATGCGCGCGTCCCCTATTCCGACTATGGTCCGATCAAGATCCCGGACGGCATCGAGGACGAGAAGGTGCTGTTCCTGTCGGACATCTTTCCGACGGGATGGATGGCCGCGGAGAACGCGCAGATTCAGCCCGGCGACACAGTGGCGATCTGGGGTTGCGGCCCGGTGGGGCTGTTCGCGGTCAAGAGCGCCATCCTGCAGGGCGCTGGTCGCGTCATCGCCATCGACCATCATCCCAACCGTCTGGCGCTGGCCAAGGCTAACGGCGCGGAGGTGCTGAACTATCACGAGGTCAAGGTGCGCGAAGCCCTGCTGGAGATGACTGCGGGTCTGGGGCCCGACAGCTGCATCGATGCGGTGGGCATGGAGAGCCACGGCTTCTCGCCCGACAATATCATCGATGCGGTCAAGCAGGAGACGCGGCTGGGCACGGACCGCCCCCATGTGCTGCGCGAAACCATCATGGCGGTCCGAAAGGGCGGCACTGTCTCGGTGCCTGGCGTCTATGGCGGCTTTGCCGACAAGTTCCCCGTCGGGGCCTTCATGGAGAAGGGGCTGACGCTCAAGACCGGCCAGACCCACGTCCAGCGCTACCTGCCGCAGCTGCTTCAGCTGATCCTGGAGGGGGGGATCGACACCACCGACCTGATCAGCCACCGCCTGCCTCTCGAACAGGCGGCGGAGGGCTACAAGAACTTCAAGGAAAACCAGAATGAATGGACCAAGGTGATCCTGAAGCCGCATTGACGGCTGCACCAGCCGGGCTGGCGAGAAGCGGTCTGATGATCGACGTCGACGGCCAGGTCCTGCCGCGTCACCGGTCGATACGTTCGACCGTGGCCCGGCGCCGGGAGGCGGATGTACGGGGGAAGTGAGCTCGCCGCCCCCGCCGTCTGAACCCGTCCCTTCAAGGGACGGGTTTCCGTCGGAACGCCCTTAACGCCCAGACTGCGACGCGGTCACAGTGCGCCGGCGTAGCGCTCGAACTCCTCCTTGTAACGGGCGGTCAGGCGGTCCTGATGTTCGCCCTCTTCCTTGAGGTGGATGAACCAGCCGTTCTCCTCCTCGAACATGTGCGTCAGCACCGCGCCCTCAATGTGGCCCCACTTGTCGAGCCAGGCGTCCGAGGAAGGGGCGATATTCTCCAACTCCGCCATCCATCAATCAGCCCCTGGTGGTCACGCGTCGCCCCATCGACAACAATGCGTCCCCGCCACAGTTCGCGCCACGCGTCTCGGTTTCGGGCTCTCAGGACGTCGAAACCCGTCTGGGCGCCCCGCGCAAAACGCATGTGGCAGTGCACGTCCGGCCGCACATGAATTTCCTGCATCACCAGGGTCGGCGCGGTACGGCTGGCGAGAGTCAGGATCTCGATGGCGGCATCCACTCCGCCGAGCCGGACACGGCACCGGCTGGTGAGTTCACCCGTGGCGAAATCGTAGGCCTGGCGAAGGTCCGAGACCGCCCAAGGCTGATCGGACATCCAGACGCCATTGACGCAGAGATCGGCGGCGAGCGGGTAGGGGACGGGGGCGGTCGCTTCCACCCGGCGCTCCGGATTTTCCCCGACCACCCCGTTGACCAGGGTCATGCCTGCCATGAGCGGCATTTCCCTGACCCGAAGCCCGATCAGCCCATTGGCGACATAGGCCGGGAGGGCGCCGTCGCGGGGGCCGTTCTCGTCGGGCGGACTGATCGGCCGCCAGGCGTCCCTGTCAGCGCCAGGCATCGAGAACCTCCGCGCATTCCGCCGCTTCGACCTGCTGGCCGTAGCGCTCGTGATAGAGGGCGATCAGTCGGTCGTGAGAGGCGTCCGAAGAGCTGCACAGGCCGTCCTTGACGACCACGACCCTGTAGCCAAGGTCGACCGCGCCCAACACCGCCGCCAGGACGCACACATCCGTCTCCGCGCCTGTGACGACGAGGGTGTCCACGCCGCTTCGCCGCAGCACCGGGTCGAGATCGGTTCCGAACCACGGCGAGTAGCCGTGTTTGTCGATCAGGCGTCCGGGAGGGACGAAGCGCTGAAGCGGCGTCGCCAGATCCACCGATTCAGGGCCCAGGGCGTCGAGAGTCATCGACGACCATTTCTCCCAGTAGCCGCGCCAGGTGCCCCTGCCTTCGCCCGGGCGCGCGGCGGGGATGAAGCGGGTGAAGACGTTGCGTTCCGGCTTCGCTTCGCACAGCCGTTCGATGACGGGCAGCACGCGAGCTGCCCAGGGGGTGCGCCACTCCGTGTCCTCGACGAACATCCGCTGCATGTCGACGCAAAGATGAACCGCCGTGTCCGGGATGGGGTCGCGTAGGCCTTGAACCATGCTCAGGCCGCCGCGCCCCGGGCCTTGTCTTTGGCGCGGGCGTCCGCCGGCGCGGTCAGGCTCTGGTCTGAGTTAGGGGACGAAGGTTCGATCTCGCCCGGATCAGGGGCGGTCTGGGTATTGGCATGGTGTTCGATGCGCCCGCTCTCGATCTCGGCGCGGGAGAAGACTTCTTCCTGTCCGTCTTCCAGCAGCTGATCTTCGGGCCCGCCGAGACCGCCCTGCGCCAGGCCCGACGTCGATCGGGCGTTCATGTGATCGTCTCTGGCTGCGTCCGTGCCCCGGAAGTCGGGTTGGGAACGTGAGAGATTTTCATGGGCATGGGCGGCTCCTGGAGCGGCGGGCGAACCGCTCATCTCAAGCGCATAGCGCCTCACATCGGCCGACCGTTCCCTGTGTGCGGTGTTGGACACCCTCAGCGTCACGCGTCGTCGTCGAGCGGGTCATGACCGGCAACGGCTCGGCCTACAGCGCCAGGCTGTTCGTTGACGCCCTTGGTAGGTCGGCGCCGGCCACGACCGAACCCGGCCTGCGCGCTTCCGCCATCAAACCTGGACCGACGACTAGAACCTGCGCCGACCACACCTGGGCGCCAGAGGCGTCCACACCGTTGACGCGGGTGAAATACCTCCCTGGATATGACGCCTGGTCGCGGGTGGGTTGCGGGCTTGAGCCGTCCGTGTCCGCGATCGACGTATAAACACCTTCATAGTTCTTGCAGGTATGTATTTCAGTATGGCGAAGCGGCCTGAAAGTCACTAGATTCCGCCCCATGGATTCGACTGAGACCGCCCCGCCACACAGCCCCAGCGCCCTGCGCGCCCTCCGCATCAATGATCCGGCTCCGGACTTCATCGCGCGCACGACCCAGGGCGAGAAACGGCTCAGCGACTATCGCGGGCGGTGGCTGGTGCTGTTCTCGCACCCGGCCGACTTCACGCCAGTCTGCACCAGCGAGTTCATCGCCCTGGCCAGGCGGGCGGACGCCTTCGACGCCCTGGGCTGCGACCTGATGGCTCTGTCGGTGGACAGCCTCTATTCCCACCTGGCCTGGCTGAAGGACATCTATCGCCGCTTCGGCGTGAAGGTGGCCTTCCCGATCATCGAGGATCCGTCCATGGCCATCGGTCACGCCTTCGGCATGGTCGACGCCGGCTCCAGCGACAGCGCCACAGTGCGGGCGAGCTTCGTCATCGATCCGACCGGGATCGTGCGCGCCATCAGCTGGTATCCGATGAACATCGGCCGATCGGTCGATGAACTGCTGCGGCTGGTGACGGCGCTGCAGACCGCCGACCGTGAGCAGGCGTCGACGCCGGCCGGATGGTCGCCCGGCGAGCCCCTGCTGGAGCCGGCCGCCACCACTCTGGATGCGGCCCTGGCTGACGGCGACGGTGATGCGCCCTGGTATTATCGCGAGCGCCGCGCATGAGCGACGACCAGGCCGCGGCCATGGGGCGGCTGAAGGACAAGGCGCCCCAGGCCGCCGAACTGCTACGTCAGCTGGCCAATACAAATCGGCTGTTGATCCTCTGCCATATTGCTGCGGAGGAGCGATCCGTCGGACAGCTCGAGGCGGATCTGGGCATCAAGCAGCCGGCTCTGTCGCAGCAACTGGCGGAGTTGCGCCAGTACGGCCTGGTCAAGACCCGGCGCCAGTCGCGGTCGATCTACTATTCCATCGCCGACGAACGCGCCCAGGCGGTGATGGGCATGTTGTACGAAATCTTCTGCGGCGACGGGCAGGCGGTCGGCGCGCGCCTCCAGCCCTCCGCCGGGGCTTCGGCGCCCTCGACCGAGGCGTCAGCGCCGCCCCGTGGGGACGCCGCCCGGTTCGCCCGCGTCACCCCGGCCCCCCGTCGATAAGGCGCGGGCAGAGGGGACTGGCGTCCTTTCGTCTAGTCGGGTGTCCGAGGGTGGGCGAAGCGGTCGCATAAGATGTCGATGAGTTGGCGAACCGTGTCGTCGGCGAGGCTGTAATAGATGGTTGAGCGGTCGCGACGCGTCTTCACCAGCCCGCCCTCGCGCAGCCGCCTCAGATTCTGAGAGACGCCGGACTGGGACGGGCCGCACAGCCCCACAAGCTGCCCCACCGACAGTTCCTCCTGCGTCAGCCGGCAGAGCAGCAACAGGCGATGCTCATTCGCCAGCAGCTTCAACTCCGCAGCGGCCGCATGGGCGTGCCTGGCCAGATCCGCCATGGGGGCTTGGTGCGGCGTCATCGGGTCGCGGGTTTTCCGTCATCCCGCAGCACGACATAGATGGCTGGAATGACCAGGACGGTCAGCAGGGTCGAGGAGGCCAGACCGAACAGGAGCGAGATCGCCAGGCCCTGGAAGATCGGATCGGTCAGGATCACCGCCGCCCCGATCATGGCCGCCAGGGCGGTCAGCAGGATCGGCTTGAACCGGATGGCGCCCGCCTCGATCAGGACGTCGCGCAGCGGCTTGTCGGGCGAGGCCGTGTGCCGGATGAAGTCCACCAGCAGGATGGAGTTGCGCACGATGATGCCCGCCAGGGCGATGAAGCCGATCATCGAGGTGGCCGTGAACGGCGCGCCGAACAGCATGTGGCCGATGACGATGCCGATCAGGGTCAGGGGGATGGGGGTCAGGATGACCAGGGGCAGTTTGAAGCTGTGGAACTGGGCCACGACCAGCACATAGATCCCCAGAAGGGCGACCATGAAGGCGGCGCCCATGTCGCGGAAGGTGACCCAGGTGATTTCCCACTCGCCGTCCCACAGCAGGGTGGGAACGGATTCATCCTCCGGCTGGCCATTGAGGCGGACGGCCGGCTTTTGCAGGCCCAGCGCGTCCCAGTCATGGGCCTCGATGGCGCGATTGACCGCCAGCATGCCGTAGATGGGGGCCTCGTATTCGCCGGCCAGTTCGGCGGTCACCATGTCGAGCGGTCGGCCGTCGCGACGGAAGACGGCGTGACTGCCCGCTTCGCGGCGACCGTCAACGACCTCGCCCAGTTCGATCAGGCGCGGTCCCGTCGGCCCGGTCGTCACCGCCACCGGCGTCGTGGCCAGGGTGCGGCTCCAGCTGCGCGCCGATTGCGGCAGGGCGACGGTGATCGGCAGGGGCGAGCGGCCGTCGCCGCGCGGCGCATAGCCGACCGTGGACCCGGCCAGAATCGCGCCGATGGAATCCTGCAGCTCGCGTTCGGACAGGCCGTAATAGTCCAGGCGATCCCGAACGGGGACCAGCCGCAGTCGCGGCCGTTCCTGGCCGAAACTGTTGTCGACATCGACGATATAGGGGACGGAGCGGAACAGTTTTTCGACTTCCAGCGCGGTCTTGCGCCGGGTCTCCGCGTCGGGGCCGTAAATCTCCGCCAGCAGGGTGGCCAGGACGGGCGGGCCGGGCGGCGTCTCGACCACCTTGATCGAGGCTCCTGCGGGCAAGGCCAGGGCCTTCAGCTTGTCGCGCAGGTCCAGCGCGACGGCGTGGCTGGAGCGGCTGCGCTCGTCCTTGGGCAGAAGGGAGATCATCAGATCGCCCATCTCAGGCCGGTCGCGCAGGAAATAGTGCCGCACCAGACCGTTGAAGTTGAACGGCGCCGAGGCCCCCGCATAGGCCTCCATGGCGTCCGCCTCGGGCAGGGTGCGAATCTGAGCCGCCGCCTCGTCCAGGGTGCGGGAGGTGGCTTCCAGGCTGGTCCCTTCGGGCATGTCGACCACCACCTGGATCTCCGACTTGTTGTCGAAGGGCAGCAGTTTCACGGTCACCGCCTTGAAGTAGAACATCGAACAGGCGACCAGGGTGGCGAGGCCGACGCCGATCAGGAAGTTGCGGGCCGAGGACCGCTTGTCGATCACGCGATGCGCCACGCGGGCGTACAGCCGTCCCAGCTTGCCGCCGCCCTCTTCATGGGCGTGATCGTGCTGGCCATGGGCCAGGGTCTTTCGCGCAAACCGGATCATCAGCCACGGCGCGATCACCACCGCGACGAAGAATGAGAAGATCATCGCCGCCGAGGCGTTGACCGGGATGGGCGCCATATAGGGACCCATCAGACCTGACACGAACAGCATGGGCAGCAGGGCCGCCACGACGGTCAGGGTCGCCACGACTGTGGGATTGCCGACCTCGGCCACCGCCTCGACGGCCGCCTCGGTTCGGCTGCGCCCGTCGCGCATCCCCCAGTGACGGGCGATGTTCTCGATCATGACGATGGCGTCGTCGACCAGGATGCCGATGGAGAAGATGAGCGCGAACAGGCTGACGCGATTGATCGTGTAGCCCATCACATAGGAGGCGAAGAGGGTCAGCAGGATGGTGGTGGGAATGACCACGGCGGTGACGGCGGCTTCGCGCCAGCCGATGGCGAAGCCGATCAGCACGACGATCGACACCGTTGCCAGGGCCAGGTGGAACAGCAGCTCGTTGGCCTTTTCGTTCGCCGTCTCGCCGTAGTCGCGGCTGACGGCGACCTCGACGCCCTCCGGGATCAGCTTGCCTTCCAGGTTTTCGACGCGCTGACGCACGGCCTCGGACACCACCACCGCATTGGCGCCGGCGCGCTTGGCGATGGCGATGCTGACGGCGGGCGTGCTGGCCCACTGCCCGTCATGCCGGGCCCAGCGCCACACCCGGGCCTGGTCTTCTCGCGGCCCCTGGGCCACGTCCGCGACATCGCGCAGATAGACCGGCGCGCCGGTGACGGAGCGGACGGTCAGCAGGCCGATCTCCTGGGCCGAGGACAGGGTGCGGCCGGAGGTGACGGCCACGGCCTGGCCGTCTTCACGGACATTGCCGACCGGGAAGCTGCGGTTGGCCTGAGACGCCGCCTCGATCACACGGCCCAGCGGCACGCCATACTGATTCAGCTTTGCGGGATCAGGAGCGATGCGGATCTCGTCGGGCCGACCGCCGGTGACGAACGTCAGGCCCACATTATCGACCTTGGCGATTTCGGTGCGCAGCTTGTGCGCCAGATCATAGAGGGCCTGATCGGTCCACTGGCCCGCCGCGCCCGGTTTCGGGGTCAGGGTCAGGACGATGGCCGGCACGTCGTCGATGCCGCGCACCGTCACCTTGGGATCGGGGACCCCCACCGGAATCCGGTCCCGGTTGGCGCGCAGCTTTTCCTCGATCCGGATGGCGGCGTCTTCGGGGTTGGACCCCACCAGGAAGCGCGCCGTCACCAGCACCCCATTGTCTTCGGCCTGGGTGTAGACGTGCTCGACCCCGTTCACGCTCTTGACGATGGTCTCGAGTGGAATCCCGATCAGTTCGACCGCATCGGGGGCCGCCAGGCCGGGCGCCGCCACCTGGATGTCGACCATGGGCACGCTGATCTGCGGCTCTTCCTCGCGCGGGATCGAGAATAGGGCCAAGAGGCCGACGGCGATGGCCGCCAGCAGGAACAGCGGCGTCAGCGGAGAGGTGATGGTGAAGCGCGTCAGGCGCCCGGAAAGGCCCAGTTTCATCCTTGCGTCCTCGTCGCGACCAGCCTGTCGCCGGCCTTGACGCCGCTCAGGATTTCGACCGTTTCAGGGTCGTTCGTCGGCGCCGTCTGAACCGGGACGGCGCTGGGTTTCCGGTCAGGTGAAATCACTTCCACATAGTCCAGACCATAACGCGTCGTGACGAAACGCCGGGGTACGGTCAGGGCCTGACGTTGGCCGATCTCGATCGAGGCCGCGACCCTGCGGCCGACCAGTTCGGTGGTCAGGCCCGGTACGGCCGCATCAATCTGAATCCGCCCGCCGACGATGGCGGGATAGACCTGCGTCACCTGTCCCTGGCGCGCTTCGACCGGCAGATCGTCCGCCGTCAGCAGGACGCGCGCGCCGGGCTTGACCCGGCCGGCGAGGGATTCGGGGAGTTCGAGACGAAGCACGGGGGGGCCTGCGGTGATCGTCGCGACCGACATTCCGGGGCTGACCACGGATCCGGCCGTAACCTCGACCTTCAAGACGCGGCCGGCGGCCGGCGCCAGGATCGCCCCCTGGCCGGCCATGCTGGCGCTGGCGCCGCGTTCGGCGCGGGCGGCGGCGGCCTGGGCGTCTGCGGCGCGGGACGCCGCGACGGCCTGATCCAGGCGCGCCTTGGCGTAGACATTGTGGTCATAAAGGTCCTGGATCCGTCCCAGGTCGGCGCGGGCGCGCGTCGCCTCCGCCTCGGCGGCGGCGACCTGGGCGCCATAGGCGCGAGTCTCGAAACCGATCCGGTCATCGACGACCCGTCCGATCTGCTGACCGCGGCTCACCATATCGCCCTCGCGCACCGACAGGACGACCAGGACGCCGGAGATGCGTGCCCGGGCTTGCGACTGGTCGCGGGTGGTGATTTCGCCCGCCACCGTCTTGGTGTCGGCGAGGAGGTTCGAGGCCAGGACGAGTTGTTCGCCGGCGGGCGCCGCCTTCGCGGTCGGTTCGCGCTTTTCGTCCGCGCCGCCGCACGCCGACAGCGTCAGCGCGGCCGCAGCCATCAGGGTCCACATCTTCATCGCCGTCGTCCTTCCACCATCCCCGCCGATCAATCGCACGTCAGCCGCGCTCGACCGGAAGGCCCGCCGACTTCCAGGCCCCGAGTCCGCCCGCCAGGTGCGTATCGATCGCAGCCTGGGCCTTGGCGCAGCGCTCCAGCGCCATGCCCGACCGCTTTCCGCCCGCGCATTGCAGGACGACCGTCTTTCCGTCCGCCTGGGGAAGGCGGGCGGGGTCGAAGGACGAGAGCGGCAGGTTCACGGCGCCCGCGATATGCTCGGCGGCGAACTCGCCCGCTTCCCGCACATCGACCAGCAGGACCTGATCCTGGGCGAGCATGGTTTTCAGATCGGCCGGGCCGATCTCCCGATGGGCCTTGGGCTTTCCAAATCCGAACATTTTCGACCTCCATGGACCCGCCGAACGCGGTGTCATACTTTTATTATTGTGTATATCATGTAATCATTATATTCGGTCAAGCACATAAGGGCGATGGAAACGCCTTCTGGAGGGAAACATGGCCAAGCCCAAGATTGTGATCATCGGCGCCGGACTGGGCGGCACAATCGCCGCCTATGAGATAAGAGCGGCCGTCAAGGGGCGCGCCGAGGTGATGATGATCGCCGAGTCGGAGACTTATTCTTTCGTTCCATCAAACCCTTGGGTCGCTGTTCGCTGGCGGGAGCCGGAGGAGATTCAGGTTCATCTGCCGCCGATTTTCGCCCGCAAGAAGATCGGCTTCACGGCGGTGGGGGCGAAACGGCTTCACGCTGCAGAAAAAAGGGTCGAGCTGAACAACGGCGACAGTGTCGATTACGATTATCTCGTAATTGCGACAGGCCCCGATCTGGCCTTCGATGAAATCGAAGGGCTGGGGCCGGATGGCTACACGGTGTCAGTCTGCCAGACGTCGCACGCCTCGCACGCCGCCAACATGTTCGACGCCTATGTGGAGAACCCCGGCCCCATCGTCGTGGGCGCCGTCCAGGGCGCGTCCTGCTACGGCCCGGCCTATGAGTTCGCGCTGATCCTGGATACCGAGCTGCGGCGGCGCAAGATCCGGGATCGGGCGCCGATGACCTTCGTCACCGCCGAGCCCTATATCGGCCACCTCGGCCTCGACGGCGTCGGGGACACCAAGTCCCTGATGGAAAGCAAGCTGCGCGAGCGGCACATCAAGTGGATCACCAATGCGCGCGTCGCCAAGGTCGAGCCGGGCCTGATGCACGTCGAGGAGATCGCCGAGGACGGCGCTGTCGCCAAGACCCATCAACTGCCCTTCGGCTATTCGATGATGCTGCCGGCGTTCCGAGGCGTGCCTGCGGTCCGCGACATCCCGGGCCTGACCAATCCGCGCGGCTTCATCCTGATCGACAAGCACCAGCGCAATCCCGCCTTCCCGGAGATTTTCGCTCTGGGCGTCTGTGTCGCCATCGCCCCGACCGGCCCGACGCCTGTTCCCGTCGGGGTGCCCAAGACCGGTTTCATGATCGAAAGCATGGTCACCGCCGTCGCCGCCAATCTGGCCGCCCTGATCGCCGGGGAGACGCCCGAGGCCGAGGCGACCTGGAACGCCGTCTGCCTGGCGGACTTCGGGGATGGAGGGGTCGCCTTCGTGGCCCAGCCGCAGATCCCGCCGCGCAACGTCAACTGGGCCGCGAGCGGCAAATGGGTCCACTTGGCCAAGGTCGGCTTCGAGAAATATTTCCTGCGCAAGGTGCGCAGGGGCGAAAGCGAACCCTCCTACGAGCGGCTGGCGATGCACATCATGGGCATCCGCAAGCTTCGCATGTGACCCCCTCCCTCTAAATCTGGAGCCTACCGATGAACCTTGATCGTGCTGTCGTGATCTTCGCCGGATGCGTCGTGCTGGCGGGCGTGGCCTTGTCCTATGCCGTCCATCCCTGGTGGATCGCCCTGACCGTCTTCGCAGGGCTGAACATGATCCAGTCCGGTTTCACCGGCTTCTGCCCGGCGGCCATGGTGTTCAAGGCGTTGGGTCTGCGTCCGGGGAACGCCTTCCGATGAGCCTGCGCCACGCTGCGCCCTGGGCCTTGGTCCTGTTCCTGGCCGCACCCGGTCTGGCGCAGGCGACGACGCTGGAGGAGGCCATCGCCGCCGCTATCGCCCATGCGCCCGAAATCGCCGAGGCCGACGCCGGCGCCGACGCCGCGAAAGGCCGGTTGCAGCAGGCGCGCTCAGCGCGAGCGCCTTCGCTGAGCCTCAGCGGGACGGTCGGTCAGGGCCGGCTTGATCCGAAGGCGTTCTTCGGTCTGGGCGCGGCGGACGTCACGCCTCGGGCGGCCCAGTTGACGCTCGAACAGCCCCTGTTCACCGGGGGACGCGCGGCGGCGGGGATCGCGCAAGCGCGCGCCGGCATGGCTGCAGCCGAGGCCGGCGGCGACGCCGTTCAGGGGCAGGTCGTCCTGGCGGTGGTTCAGGCCTATGGCGATATGCTCGCCGCCAGCGACGTGTTGAGGCTGTATCGCGAGCTGGCGGCCCAGACGGTGGAAATCGAGCGACAGGCGCGCGAGCGCTTCCGGACCGGCGAAACCCCCAGCACCGACGTCGCCCAGGCCGCGTCGCGCGCCGCCGAGGCCCGCGCCGACCTGGCCCGCGCGGAGGGAATGCAGGTTTCCGCCCGCGCCCGTTACCGCAATCTGACCGGCCTGGAGCCGGTTGATCTGCAACCGATTCCATCCAATCCGCCTCTGCCCGGCTCACTCGACGATGCGATGGCGATCGCCATGGGCGGCAGCCCCGCCCTGCGTCAGGCGCGGGCCGATCTCGAGGCGGCCGAGGCCGCCGCCCGCGCCGCGCGCGGTGAACGCCTGCCGACCGTCAGCGCCTTCGTCGAGGCGGGTTCGGTTCGTGACCAGTTCTTTCCGGACTATCGCGCCGACAGCGCGACCGTGGGAATCCGCGGCCGCTGGACCCTGTTCAGCGGCGGCCTGACGTCCGGCAAGATCGCCGAGACCAGCGCCGATGTCCGCGCCGCTTCCGCCCGGCTGCGCGCCGCCCGCATGGGCCTGGAGGAACAGGTTCTCGCCGCCTGGCAGGACATTCACACCGCCGAACTGGTGGCCCAGGCGTCCGACGAACAAAGCGCGGCCGCGGTCCAGGCCCTGGCCAGCGTTCGACATGAAGTCCGCGTCGGACTGAAACCCCAGATCGACCTGCTGAACGCCGAGCGTGAAGCCACGGCCGCCGCCGCTGCCGCCACCCAGGCCAGGACCGCCCGGATCGTCGCCGCCTATCGCCTGAAGAGCCTGATCGGATCAGCTTTGGGTTAGGGGGCGACAGGGCTCCGACGAAGGTGGTCGTGGAGGCGTTTCGGCGGGCGGCGCGTCAGATCGCGAAGCCCGAGTTCTGCAAGACGGTTCATGCCGACTGCTTTTCCCGCTTCTGCGAACGTGTCTGCTGGACGAAGGGGGCGAGTGTTCCTATGATCCGCTCCGGCCGCAGGCTCTTTTTCTGCGGGAATTTCGCGTAGGTTTTGACGACGTGCTGAACAAGATTTTCGCCTGGTGGAACGGGGCCACGATCGGCACCCTCTTCACGATCGCCAAGCGCGGCCGTTTCGTCGGGACCGACGAGATCGGCAACAAATATTACGAGGCCAAGGACAACTCGAGCTACGACGGCCGCAAGCGCCGCTGGGTCGTGTACGAAGGCTATGCCGACGCGTCCAAGGTGCCGGCCGATTGGCACGGCTGGCTGCGCTACACCTTCGACCTGCCGCCCACCGAGGCGCCCCTCCCGCGCCGCGCGTGGGAGAAGGATCACCTGCCGAATTTCACCGGCACCCCGATGGCCTGGCGTCCGCAAGGCTCTTTGGCCGCCGAGGCCAAACGCCCCGCCGCGACCGGCGACTATCAGGCCTGGACGCCCGAGTGAGACCGAATCGGCTCCTGCTGGGCGGGGCGGCCGTCGTCGCGGCGCTCAGCGCCGGGGCGGTGACCGCCAGCGTCCTTCAGGACTCGCCGCGCGAGGCCCGTCCGGTCCAGGATCCCATCGGCGACATCCTGCGCACCACGCCGGCCCAACCGGCCAATGCGCCGACCGAGACCGCCCCGGCCGCCGCACCCGCGCCCCGGACGCCGGTGGCAGTGACGCCGCCGCCCTCCGTCGTCATCGCCGAGGATGAGGCCGTCGCGGAAAAGGCCGAGGAAGAAGCCGCCTCCGAAAAGCCGGTGGTCGAAAAGGCCATCGAACAGCCGGCCACGCCCGCTCGCCGCCAGCGGCGCAAGTTCGCCGTCATCCAGGCTATCGACAAGACCACAGCCGAGACCATGAAGTTCGAGGTCGAAGTCGGCGGCCGTCCGGTCCGCTTCAACCGCAACCTGATCTTCAGCGTCCGAGCCTGCGAGGTCTCGACGCCTGACGAACTGACCGAAGACGCCATCGCCTATGTCGATGTCTCGCTGCAATCGCGCGGCGCCAACCAGCCGGCCGAACCGCGCCAGATCTACCGCGGCTGGATGTTCGCCTCGTCCCCGGCCGTCAGCGGGCTTCAGAATCCCAATTACGACGCCTGGGTGGTGGGCTGTAAGAACTGAGCGCGAGAGGCCGGAATGAACCGCCAAAGACCCCTCAAGAAGAGCGAGACGGTCGAGATCCGGCTGCCGCACGCGACGAAGACCGCCTTCATGGACAAGTGCCGCACTGAGGGCCGCACGGCCAGCGAGGCCATTCGCCGCTTCATCGACAGCGAACTGGACCGGTCGACGACCGCTCGGTCGTCGATCCGCACGGGCTGGCGTCAGTTGCTGGCGGCGGCGTTCGCCGGATTGGCCCTGGGCGCCGTCGCCGCGCCTTCGCTGGCTCAGTCCGTGACCCCGGATCGGGCGGCGTTCAACCGTCTGGATCGCGACCATGACGGGATGGTCAGCTTTGAGGAATTCCGCGCCCGCTAACGGATGGGCGTCAGGAACCGGCCCCATTGCAGGTTCAGCCAGGTCCACGGCTTGAACAGTCCGGCGCCGGGTTTCCATGAGGCCGCAACGATCTCCGCGCGTCCGACGATGTTCTCGGCCGGCAGCAGGCCGACGCCCAGATCAGCGGGCCAGCGGCTGTCCAGCGAGTTGTCGCGATTGTCGCCCATCATGAAATACTGACCCGCCGGCACGCGATAGATCGGCGTGTCGTCGCCCGGATGGTCCGGGCCGCCGTCGTAGGTGACATAGGTCTTGCCGCTCGCCAGGGTCTCGCGCACATCGAGTACACGCCGCTGGGGGGCGTCGTGGTCGCTGACCATCTGGAGGGGGGTCTGGCGGATCAGGCGCCCGTTGACGAAGACCTGACCCCTGCGGACCTCAACGGTGTCGCCGGGCAGGCCGATGACGCGCTTGATCCAGACCTGATCCGGGTCGTGTGGACGTCGGAAGACCACGACGTCGCCCCGTTTCGGCTGGCGTCCCAGCACCCGGCCGTCGGGCAGCGGCGGATTGAACGGCAGGGACGCCCGGCTCCAGCCATAGGCGTATTTGGACACGACGATATAGTCGCCGGTCACGAGCCCCGGCTCCATCGACGAGGAGGGAATGGTGAAGGGCTGGAACAGCAGGATGCGGATCACCATCGCCAGGATCAGGGCGGCGGCGAGGGTGACGCCGATCTCTTTGACTTCGCGCCAGACGGCGGCGGAGGACGGGGCGGGTGCGGTGGTGTCTTGGGTCATGCCCTGTTAGGCCGCGAGCCTGCGGGACGACGCCAGCTCAGGCTTGTCCGGACAGGCTGTAATCGTGTCCGGACAGGGATCAAGCGCGATGGAGCGCCCAGTCTACCGCCTCGGCCCCCGTCATCGGCGCGATCAGGGCGGTCTCGTCCACCGTCCCCTTCAACGCGGGTTTCAGCCGTCGCAGATAGGCCGCCTGGGGCGTCTCCACCGCGCCGAACTGGCTGAGGTGGTCGGTCAGGAACTGGGCGTCCAGCAGGGTCCAGCCGCCTTTTCTCAGGCGCGCGACCAGATGGACCAGCGCCACCTTGGAGGCGTCGCGTTCGCGGCTGAACATGCTCTCGCCGAAGAAGGCGCCGCCCAGGGAGACGCCGTACAAGCCGCCGACCAGCCGCTCGTCCTTCCAGCATTCGACCGAATGGACAAAGCCCTGGGCGAACAGGGCGGCGTACAGGCGCCGGATCGGGGCGTTGATCCAGGTGTCCTCGCGCTCGGGCCCCTGGGCCGCCGCGCAGCCCTCCAGCACGGCCTCGAAGGCGGTGTCGATCCGCACCTCGAACGGTTCGCCGCGCACGGTGCGGCGCAGGCGTGTGGGAATATGGAAGGCGTCCAGGGGTATGACGCCGCGCTGGTCCGGCTCGATGATGAAGACGCGCGGATCGTCGCGCGACTCGGCCATCGGGAACACGCCCCGGGCGTAGCACCCCAGCAGGTCCTCGGGGCCGAAGCCATCGGAAGGCCCGCGGGCGCTGAAGTCCGGCTCGGTCATGGGGCGGGGCGGACCTGGTCGGCGGTGACGCGGTTGGCGGGGACGCGTCTGGCCTCGATCTCGGCCAGGCCCGACAGGGTGGTCACGGCGATGGCCGTCAGCGCCTCTTCGGTCAGAAAGGCCTGGTGGCCCGTGACCAGGACATTGGGGAAGGTCAGCAGGCGCTGGAACACGTCGTCCTGAATGATCTCGTTCGACAGATCCTCGAAGAACAGATCGCCTTCCTGCTCATAGACGTCCAGGGCGACGCCGCCGACACGATGGTTCTTCAGCGCGTCGATCAGGGCCTGGGTGTCGATCAGGGCACCCCGGCTGGTGTTGACGATCATCACCCGCGGCCGCGCCGCCGCCAGGGTCGGGCCGTCGATCAGGTGGCGCGTATCGGGCGTCAGCGGGCAGTGCAGGCTGATGATGTCGGACTGGCGCAGCAGGGTCTCGCGATCGACGTAGCGGACGCCGATCTGGGTCAGGGCCGGGGCCTCGACCACATCATGGGCCAGCACCTCGCAGCCGAAACCCAGTTTCAGCGCCCGGGCGACCAGGGCGCCGATGCGGCCCGTGCCGACGACCCCGGCCGTCCGTCCCGACAGGTTGCGGCCGATCAGGCCGTCCAGGGCGAAGTTGTTCTCGCGCACCCGGGCCGAGGCGCGGGGGATGTTGCGGTTCATGGCCAGCAACAGGCCCAGGGTGAACTCGGCGACCGCCTCGGGCGAATAGGCCGGCACGCGGATGACGGTCAGGCCCAGGGCCTCGGCGGCGCGCAGATCGACGTTGTTGTAGCCGGCGCAGCGCAGGGCCACGGCGCGCACCCCGCCTTGCGCCAGTCGGGTCAGGGCGGGGGCGTCCAGCCGGTCGTTGACGAAGACGCAGACGGCGTCGAAACCGTCGGCCAGCGGCGCGGTGGTCTCGTCCAGCCGCGCCTCGAACCAGCTCAGGTCGTGGCCGAAGTCGGCGTTGGCCAGGTCGAGGAACCGGCGGTCATAGGCCTTGGTCGCAAAGACCGCGATACGCATGGGCCGGTTCCTCTGATCAAGCCAGCGTCAGGCGTCGCCCTTCTGACGGGCGGCCCACTTCTCCAGCCAATGGATGTCATAGTCGCCGGACAGGATGTCGGGCTCCTGCAACAGCTTCTGGAACAGGGGGATGGTGGTGTCGACGCCGCCGATGACGATCTCGTTCAGCGACCGCTTCAGGCGGGCGATGGCCTCTTCGCGGTCGCGGCCGTGGACGATCAGCTTGCCGATCAGGCTGTCGTAATAGGGCGGGATCGAATAGCCGGCGTAGATGGCGCTATCCAGACGCACGCCCAGGCCGCCGGGGGCGTGGAAGTCGGTGATCTTGCCCGGCGACGGGGTGAAGGTCTCCGGGTTCTCGGCGTTGATCCGCACCTCGATGGCATGGCCCTGGAACTTGATGTCCTCCTGCGTGAAGGACAGGGGCAGGCCGGCGGCGATACGGACCTGTTCGCGGACCAGGTCGACGCCGGTGATCATTTCCGTAACCGGATGCTCGACCTGCAGCCGGGTGTTCATCTCGATGAAGAAGAACTCGCCGTCCTCCCACAGGAACTCGATGGTGCCGACGCCGAGGTAGCCGATGGCGGCGATGGCCTTGTTGACCGTCTCGCCGATCTGCTTGCGACCCTCGGCCGACAGGGCGGGCGAGGGGGCCTCTTCCAGCACCTTCTGGTGACGGCGTTGCAGCGAGCAGTCGCGTTCGCCCAGGTGCACGACATTGCCGTGGCTGTCGGCGATGACCTGGATCTCGATGTGGCGTGGCTTCTGGAGATAGCGCTCCATATAGACGGCGCCGTTGCCGAAGGCGGCCTTGGCTTCCGACTGGGCGGTCTGCACCGCCTCCACGAGATCATCAGCCGTCAGGGCGACCTTCATGCCGCGTCCGCCGCCGCCTGCCGCCGCCTTGACGATCAGGGGGAAGCCGATGGACTTGGAGGCCTCGATCGCCGCCTCGACGGTCTCGACCTCTCCCTTGGAGCCGGGAACGACCGGGATGCCGGCGTCCATGACGGTCTGTTTGGCGCTGATCTTGTCGCCCATGACCCGGATATGCTCGGGCTTGGGACCGATGAAGGTCATGCCGTGGGCTTCGACGATCTCGGCGAAACGGGCGTTCTCGGACAGGAAGCCATAGCCGGGGTGGATCGCCTGGGCGCCGGTGATCTCGGCCGCCGCGATGATCGAGGGGATGTTAAGATACGACTTGGCCGCCGAGGCGGGGCCGATGCAGACGCTCTCGTCGGCCAGCCGCACCCACATGGCGCCGCGGTCGGCCTCCGAGTGCACGGCGACAGTGGAGATGCCCATCTCCTTGCACGCCCGGTGGATGCGCAGGGCGATCTCGCCGCGGTTGGCGATCAGGACTTTGGTGAACATCAGGGCGCCTTAGGCTTCCAGCAGGACGAGGGGCTCGCCGAACTCGACCGGCTGGGCGTCGCCGACCAGGATCTCGGCCACGACGCCGTCGCGCGGGGCCTGGATCGGGTTCATGGTCTTCATGGCCTCGACGATCAGCAGGGTCTGGCCCTTCTTGACCTTGTCGCCCGGCTGTACGAAGGCCGGCGCTTCGGGCGAGGCCTGCAGATAGGCGGTGCCGACCATCGGCGACTTCACCTCTTCACCGGCGCGGGCGACGATGGTGGCCGGGTCCGACGGCATGGAGACCGGAGCGGCGGCGGCGGCCACGGGCACGGCGGCGGGAGCAGGGGCGGCGGCGTACTGGACCGGGGCGGCGTGCATGGTGATTTCGCGCGCCACGCGGATGCGCAGCTCGCCGCGCTCGACCTCGACCTCGGTCAGGTCGGTTTCGTTCAGGATCTCGGCCAGCTGGCGAACCAGGGCGGCGTCGATCTCGGCGTGTTTCTTGTCATCGGCCATTGGGGTGCGCCTTTGTCTTTCGTCTTGGATTGCGAACGGGTCGGCCCTCAGGCGCGTTCCCGAACCTTGGTGAGAGCCGCCTGGACGGCCAGTTCATAGCCGGCCGCGCCGAAGCCGGCGATGACGCCGGTCGCCGCGGACGACACATAGGAGTGATGACGGAACGCCTCGCGCGCCGCCGGATTGGACAGATGAAGCTCGATCACCGGGATCGACAACGTCTTCAGCGCGTCGTGCAGGGCGACCGACGTGTGGCCATAGGCCGCCGGATTGAGGATCAGGGCTTGCGCGCTCTCACGCGCCTCCTGGATCCAGTCGACCAGGACGCCTTCGTGGTTGGTCTGGCGGAACACGATCCGGGCGTCGCCCGCGGCCTTCATACAGCGCTGTTCGATGTCCGCGAGGGTGTCGCGGCCATAGATTTCAGGCTCCCTCACCCCGAGAAGGTTGAGATTGGGGCCGTTCAGCACATAGATGACGGACGTGTCGGACATCGGTTCTCGAATCGAGGCTCCGGAATCGGGCGACCTCTGACGGTTCAGGGGCGGCCTTGTAGCTTAGGCGCGGCGCGGGTCAAAGCGCAGCGTGGAAACGGGTTGACCTAACGTCATGCGCATTCAAGTCAACGGTGATCAACACGAAGTCTACGCCGCGACCATATTGGACCTGGTCGAGGAACTGGCGCTAGACCCCCGCAAGGTGGCGGTCGAGCGCAATCTGGAGATCGTGCCCCGGTCGCTGCACGCCGTCACCGCCCTGGCCGAGGGGGACCGGATCGAACTGGTCCAGTTCGTCGGCGGCGGGTGATCAGACCTTGAGGACCGGGCCGGGGTAGAAGGCGATCTGCCGGTCGGCCGTCAGCAGTCGCATGCCTTCGGCCATGGCCTGGGCGATAAGCAGCCGGTCGAACGGGTCGCGGTGGATCAGCGGCAATCCTGCCAGTTCCAGCGCGTGCAGGCTGGTCACCGGAATTTCCTCATAACCCGCGTCCAGCAACTGGCGGCGGAAGACCAGGGCGTCCACGTCGAAGTCAGGTCGCTTCAGGCCGTGCTTGACGACGACCTCCCAGATATTGACCGCGCTGAACACCAGTTGATTGTCGGGATCGGCCATCAAGGCTTCCGCCTTGGCGGGAAGCCGTGCGCGATCCTCCGACGCCCAGAGCAGCAGGTGGGTGTCGATCAACAGCCTCATTGGCCGTCGTCGCCCTCGTGAACGCCTTCGCCATAGAATATCGCCTCGATTTCGGCCTGTCCCATGGTGTCGAAGTCGTCGGGAATTTTCGTCTGGCCGCGCATGAAACCGAACCGACGCGAGGTGTCGATCGGCGTCTCTTCAATGGGGACCAGTTTGGCGATGGGCTTGCCGGCCTTGGCGATGGTGATGGTTTCACCCTTGGCGGCCCGGTCCAGCAGGCGCGACAGGTGGGTCTTGGCCTCGTGGACGTTGACCGTTTCCATGCGTCGCTCCGGGTGAACTTAGTCCACTTAGTCTAGTTCATCTGGCCCGGTCTCGCAACGCGGCGTGATCGATCCGCCCTTTCGCATCGGGCGCGACAGGACTAGGTCACCACCCATGACCGATACAGCCCCCGAAACCTGGTCCGTCGCCGGCCGCACCTTCAACTCCCGCCTGATCGTGGGCACCGGCAAATACGCCGACTACGCCCAGAACGCCGCCGCCGCCGAGGCGGCGGGGGCCGAGATCGTGACCGTGGCCGTGCGCCGGGTGAACCTGACCGATCCGAACCAGCCGATGCTGGTCGACTATGTGAAGCCCGACCGGTTCACCTTCCTGCCCAACACCGCCGGGTGTTTCACCGGCGAGGACGCGGTGCGGACCCTGCGCCTGGCGCGCGAGGCGGGGGGCTGGAGCCTGGTCAAGCTGGAGGTGCTGTCCAACACCGCCCACCTCTATCCCGACATGATCGAGACGCTGCGGGCGCTGGACCTGCTGATCAAGGACGGGTTCGACGTCATGGTCTATTGCACAGACGACGTGGTCATGGCCAAGCGGCTGGAAGACGCCGGCGCCGCCGCCATCATGCCGGCCGCCGCCCCGATCGGCTCAGGGCTAGGCATCCAGAACGAGGTCAATGTGCGGCTGATCGTCGAACAGGCCAAGGTGCCGGTTCTGGTGGACGCCGGCGTGGGCACGGCCTCGGACGCGACCCGGGCGATGGAGCTGGGCTGTGACGCCGTGCTGATGAACACCGCCATCGCCGGGGCCAAGGATCCGATCCGCATGGCGCGGGCGATGAAGCATGCGGTGATCGCGGGGCGCGACGCCTATCTGGCGGGGCGGATGCCGAAGCGGATGTATGCGGACCCGTCGTCGCCGCTGGCGGGTTTGATTTAGGGAACTTCATAGACCCTCTCCCGCTTGCGGGAGAGGTGTCGCGTCGATCGGCGAAGCCGATCCAGCGACGGAGAGGGAAGTCTCGTCCAGAAGATGACTTCCCCCATCGTCAGGCGTGTCGCTACGCGCCACGACCTGACACTTCCCCCGCAAGCGGGGGAAGATCGCGGGCGCCAGACCCTACCACCCCAGCCCGGCCTCGCCCCTCATGATCGCCTCGGCCTCGGGCGTGTGTTTGGCCCCCGAGCGGTCATGCAGCACCAGGGGCGGCAGCAGGCGCAGGGGGGCCTTGCCGGTCTTGATCGCCTGGACCAGCACGCGTTTGGCCGGCTCGTCGGCGAAGGGCTGGACCGGGCGGATGGCGAAGGAGCCGGCCTTTTCGCCCAGCAGGGTCAGCAGGTCCGCCAGACGGTCGGCGCGGTGGATGATCACGATCCGGCCGCCCTCGCGCACCGCTTTCAGCAGCAGGCCGGTCCAGGCGGACAGGCCGTCGTCGGCCATCCAGGCGCCCTGTTTGCCGGGCGCCGGGGCGCGCAGGGCGCCGGGGTCGTCGAAGAAGGGCGGGTTCGACACGGCCCAGTCGAACGGGGGCAGGTCCAAAGGACGGAACCCGTCGGCCACGTCGCCGTCGAGAATCGTGATTCGATCAAAAGAATGATTCAGGTCGGCGTTCTCGCGCGCGAGGCCAGCGGCGACCGAATCGCGCTCCAGCCCGGTCAGCGAAACTCCGGCATGACGGGCCGCAATCTGCATCAGCACGGCCCCGGCGCCGCAGCCCGCCTCGAACAGGCGGTCGCCAGAACGGGGAGCGACGGCGGCGGCCAACAAGGCTGCATCCATGCCCGCCCGATAGCCGCGTGCGGGCTGACGCAGGCGGACACGCCCGTCCAGAAGAGCGTTCTCGACGACATCCGGGGCGGCGGGAGCCATGTCCAAGCCTCAATCTCCTTGACCCTCCGTGGGCCTATCACCATTGTGCGCCGCATCGCGATCCGGCAAGCGGACGCGGTCGGAATTGCCTGACGCGGCCCAGGTCGCGCGACGTGTGAAAGAATATCCCTTGGACGCAGTCCTCGCCGCCTCTCCCCGTCCGAAGGGGGATGTGAACGCCCTCGTCCGGCTGGCCGGAACCGACATGGCCGAGGTGGATGCATTGATCATCGATCGGATGCAGTCGGATGTGCCGATCATCCCCAAACTGGCCGAACACCTGGTTTCGGCCGGGGGCAAGCGCCTGCGGCCCCTGCTGACCGTCGCCGCCGCCCGCGCCTCTGGCGCCGAGGGCGACATCCTGTCGCCGAAGAAGCTGGCCGCCGCGGTCGAGTTCATCCACACCGCCACCCTGTTGCACGACGACATCGTCGACGCCTCCGAACTGCGGCGCGGCAAGGTGGCGGCCCATCTGATCTGGGGCGCGCCCACCAGTGTTCTGGTCGGCGACTTCCTGTTCGCCCGCGCCTTCGAACTGATGGTCGAGACCGATTCGATGCGGGCCCTGGGCATTCTGGCCCAGGCGTCGCGGGTGATCTCGGAGGGCGAGGTGCTGCAACTGACCCGCGCCCACGACCTGAACCTGGATCAGGCCACCTATCTGCAGATCATCTCGGCCAAGACCGCCGAACTGTTCGCCGCCGCCGCCGAGGCGGGGGCCGTGGGCGCCGGCGCCGATCCGGCCGCGACTCAGGCCCTGCGCGACTACGGCATGGCCCTGGGCATCGCCTTCCAACTGGCCGACGACGCCCTGGACTATGGCGCGACCGCCGAGGCCCTCGGCAAGAACGCCGGCGACGACTTCAACGAGGGCAAGGCCACCCTGCCGCTGCTGCTGGCCGTGGCTCGCACCCGGGGCCGCGAGGACGATTTCTGGGAGCGGACCGTGACCAAGGGCGAACGCACGCCCGAGGACTTCGCCCGCGCCCGCGAACTGGTCGTCGGTTCGGGCGCCATCGGCGCGACCCTGGATCTGGCCGGCGACTACGCCGATCAGGCCAAGGCCGCCCTGTCGGTACTGCCGGCCTCGGACTGGCGCGCCGCCCTGGAAGACCTGGCGGATTTCGCCGTTTCGCGTGCCGCCTGAACCTGTGAATGAACCCGATCCGGCGGCGGTGGCGGGAACCCTGGACGCCCAGGTCCGCACCGCCGATCTGGACCGCTGGCTGTCCAGCCGTCTGGTCGCCGACGCGCGCGCGCGCGCCGATCTGATCACGCTTTACGCCTTCGAGGTCGAGCTGATGTCGATCCCCGCGCGCGTGACCCAGCCCTTGCTGGCCGAGATGCGCTACACTTGGTGGGCGGAACAGCTGGACGGGGTCTTCGCCGGGATCGCCCGCAAGGGCCATCCGGTGCTGGAAGCCCTGACCGACCTTGTCGCCCGCCATGCCCTGGACCGCGCCCCCTTCGACGCCCTGATCGAGGCCCATATCGGCCGGGTCCACGGCGAGCCGCATGACCTGGACGCCTTCTACGTCGGCCCGATGCAGGCGGTGGTCCAGGTGCTGGCCGGGCCGGGCCATGCGGAGAAGGTGGTCGAGGCCGGGCGGGTGCGGGGGCTGGGCCAAGTCGGGCGGATCGACGAGGCGAAGGCCGCGCGGCCCAAGGCCAACGCCGCCTTGAAGGGCTTGCCGGCCGAGGGGTTCCCGGCCGTGGCCTCGGCCGCCCTGACGACGCCCGACGAGCCGGAACCGGTCAAGCGCCTGCGACTGATCTGGGCGACGGTGCGCGGACGGGTTTAGCCCGCGTCCCGCCAGGCCTTCAGGCTTTCCATCGCCCGGATGCTCTGCAGCCGCTTCTTGGCCCGGCCGCGTTCCTTCGGGTGGATGCGTTTGCCGTCTTCATCGACCTTGGGCGCCTCAAGCGGCGGCAGCAGGCCGTAGTTGATGTTCATCGGCTGGAACTTCGAGCCTTCCAGGTGTCCGCCGGTGATGTGTTCGACCAGGGCGCCCATGGCGGTCTCGGGCGGGGGCGCCGACAGGTCGCGGCCCAGGGCTTGCGCCGCGGCGAGGCGGCCGGTCAGCAGGCCCATGGCGGCGCTCTCGACATAGCCCTCGACCCCCGTGACCTGGCCGGCGAAGCGCAGGCGGGGCATGGCCTTGAGCCGCAGCTGCTTGTCCAGCAGCTGGGGGCTGTTCAGATAGGTGTTGCGGTGCAGGCCGCCCAGACGCGCGAACTGGGCGTTCTGCAGGCCAGGGATCATGCGGAAGACCTCGGCCTGGACGCCGTGCTTCAGCTTGGTCTGGAAGCCGACCATGTTGAACAACGTACCCAGCGCATTGTCCTGCCGCAGCTGGACGATAGCGTATGACTTCACCTGTGGGTCGCGCGGGTTGGTCAGGCCGACCGGCTTCATCGGCCCATGGCGCAGGGTCTCGCGGCCGCGTTCGGCCATGACCTCGATCGGCAGGCAGCCGTCGAAATAGGGCACGTGCTCCCAGTCCTTGAACTCGGCCTTGGGGCCGTTCAGCAGGGCGTCGATGAAGGCCTCGTACTGGGGCTTGTCCATCGGGCAGTTGACGTAGGCGGCGGCGTCTCCGCCCGGGCCTTCCTTGTCATAGCGCGACTGACGCCAGGCGATGTCGAAATCGATGCTGTCGGCATGGACGATGGGGGCGATGGCGTCGAAGAAGCTGAGGCTTTCCTCGCCCGTCGCCTTCAGGATGGCCTCGGCCAGGGCGGGCGAGGTCAGGGGGCCGGTGGCGACGATGACATTGTCCCACTCCTGCGGCGGCAGGCCGGCGATCTCTTCGCGGACGATGGTGATCAGCGGGTGGGCCGCCAGCTTCGCCGTCACGGCGGCGGAGAAGGCGTCGCGGTCCACCGCCAGGGCGCCGCCCGCCGGCACCTGATTGACGTCGCCGCAGGCCATGATGATCGAGTCCAGCGCCCGCATCTCGGCGTGCAGCAGGCCGACGGCGTTGTATTCCCAATCGTCCGACCGGAAGGAGTTGGAGCAGACCAGTTCGGCCAGGCCGTCGGTCTGGTGAGCGTCGGTCTTTACGCCTGGGACGCCGCGCATCTCGTGCAGGATGACGGGCACGCCGGCCTGGGCGATCTGCCAGGCGGCCTCCGAGCCGGCGAGGCCGCCGCCGATGACGTGAATAGGGGAAGGAGAGGGGGAAGCAGTCATCGCGGCCTTCTAGCGGTCGTCTGGCGTGATGTCATGATCCCCTGCTATGTCTGAGGCGGGGATATGGGGCGATGATCGTGACGAACGACAGGCGATTGCGGCTGGGCGAGGCGCTGAAGGCGTCGGTCGTCGGCCTGGCCAGGGCGTGGCGTTGGGCCTGGGGCGCCATGGCGGTCTGCGCCCTTGTGTGGGCCGTGCGACCCTTCATGGTCGGCGTCCTGGGCTGGGTTTGGGCGGCGGCGGCGTTGGTCGCCGGCCTCATCCTGATCGGCGCCCTGGCGCGCACGGCGATCAGCGACGACCGAAACGACGCGCGGCGGCTGGGCCTGGGGGGGGCGGGTCTGCAACTGGGTTTGCCTGAACTGCGCCTGCTGGGCGCCGCCCTGCTGTGTTCGGTCTTCATGGCCATGATCCTGTCGGTCGTGGCCCTGGTGCTGCTGGCCGTGTTCGGCATGGCCGAGTTGAACGCGGAGGCGATCCGCCTGCGGGACTGGGCGGCGGTGGGGCCGATCTGGAAACTGGTCCTGCTGGCGGTCGTGACCCTGCTGGCCTTCTACGGCGTGCTGGTGATGGTCGTGCGCCTGTCGCTGTTCGCCCCGGCCACCCTGGGGCGCGGACACATGGTGTCCCTGAACAGCTTGGGGATCGCCCAGGGCAGTTTCCGGCCTCTGCTGGGCGGACTGGTCGTGGTCGTGGGCCTGCCGATCCTGGGACTGCTGATCCTGACGGGGGCGGGCCTGCCATCCGGCGTGGCGACGTGGATCGTGTGGGCGGTGGTGATCTCCGCGTTCGAGGCGCCCCTGGCTCTGGCTTTCCTGGGTGCGGCCTATCGCAGACTCGAGTACTGGACACCGCAAGGAGCCCCCCATGACTGAGACATTTTCCATCGGCGAGGCCATGGCGACGCCGGGACGCGTGATCCGGCGCCATCCCATGGCGGTCTTCGTCTGGGGATTTCTGATGATGGGCTTCAGCCTGTTGGCGGTCGCACTGATGTTCGGAACCCTGGCGGACCTGCCTCTGACGGACGGCGCTGAGCCGCCGCCGGAAATGTTCGGGAAACTGATGGCGGTTCAGGGCCTGTCCATGCTGCTGAACGTCGGACAGGCCGTGTTGGCGGTCGTGATCTGGGCGGCGACCATGCGGGCGACGTTGATGATCGGCCGGCCCGACCGAACCTTCTTCCTGCGCGCGGGAATGGACGAGTTGCGGCTGGTGGTCGTGGGGCTGGCGCTGTTTGTCGGGGCCTATATCGCCGTGATCATTCTGGTGCTGCTGGGCGCGGCCCTGGTCGCCACCCTGTGGCAGGCCAATGAGGCGGCGGCGATGATCGGCGGCTTCGTTCTGGTGCTGGGTCTGATCGCACTGGTCGTCGTCGCCATGACGCGGCTGTCCCTCATCGCGCCCGCCACCCTGATCCTGAAACGGTTCGCCTTCGTCGAGGGCTGGGCCCTGGGCCGCGGGCGCACCCTGCCGTTGCTGGGCCTGCTGGTCTGCACCTGGCTGGTCTATCTGGTCGTCTATTTCGTCCTGGCCTTTGTCGTGATCGTCGCCCTGTTCGCCAGCGGTGTTCTCGCGGACATCACGGCCCAGTCGCCTCCCGCCACCCTGGGCGAGCTGTTTCCATCGCCGCCGGTGTTGGCGACGGTGGCCGGGCTGATGCTCGTGCCCGGCGGCTTTGTTTATGGGGCGGTCATGACCCTGCTCAGCGCGCCCTTCGCCTCCGCCTGCCGTCAGCTTCTGGATGGGCCGTCCGGCGCCGTGTTCGCCGCAGCGACGTCGCCCGCCGCCACCTCGGCGGGCGACGCGGCCGACACGATGGTCTAGGATCGCGCCAATCTGATCTGGAGTGCAGCATGAGCTTTTCCGCCACCGACGCGGCGTTCGAAGGATTTCGGGTGGTGCGTCGCCATCCGGTGACAGCCCTGATCTGGGGTCTGGCCTATCTGGTCCTGTATGTGGCGACTTTCGGTCTGGGCGCCGGCCAATGGGCCGCGATCATGGCCTCGGCCCAGACGCTGGAACAGTCGTCCAATCCGTCGCCTGAGGAGATGATGGCCCTGGGGCAGGCCTATATGGGCCTGCTCGTCTGGTTGGCGCCCCTGGGCCTGGTGATCGGGGCTGTGCTCAGCGCCGCCGTGGCGCGGTCGGTGCTGCGGCCCGCCGAGAACGCCTGGGGCTATCTGCGGTTGGGCATGGACGAGGTTCGGGTGTTCGCGGTCACGCTGGTGATCGGGGTGATCGTCGGGCTTTTGTGCGGGGTGCTTTCCGCCATCGTCGTGACCGTGTTCGGCCTCGGGGTCGCCTCGGGTCAGGCGGTCATGTATCTGCTCGCCTTGATCCTGGGCCTGGCCGCGGCGGCTCTCGTGATCTGGCTTTCGATCAAGCTCTGCCTGGCCGTGCCGATGACGATCGACCGGCGCAAGTTCACCCTGTTCGAGTCGTTCAAGGCCACCAACGGCCAGTTCTGGCCCCTGCTGGGCATGACGATCATCGCCGTGATCATGAGCCTGATCGTCAGCATTCTTGGCACGATCATCAGCGCGGGCACGGATCTGGCGACCGGCGGCATCTCTGTTCTGGCGGGCATGGAAGGCCTGTCCACCCTGGATGTCCTGGCGCGCGCCTGGCCCGCCATCCTGGTCTGGTCCGTGGTCAACGCCCTGATGTCCGCCCTGCAGCTGGCGGTGCTCTATGCGCCCTTCTCGGCGGCCTGGCAGGGTCTGCGGGACCGCTGAACCGACCCGCAAACCGGCGGTGAAGGCGTCAGGCGGACGCCTTCACCCGCTTCTTCTTCACAGGTTCGCCCACCGACCCGCCAAGCGACGCGACTCGCGCCTTGCGGCGGGTCTCGTGCCGGTCCAGCACCTCCTTGAGGTATTTTCCGGTCCAGCTGGCGGCGTTGTCCGACACCTGTTCGGGCGTGCCGACCGCGACGATCTCGCCGCCGCCGTCGCCGCCCTCAGGGCCGAAGTCGAGCAGGTAGTCGGCGACCTTGATGACATCCAGATTGTGCTCGATCACCACGATGGTGTTGCCGGCCTCGACCAGTTCCTGAAGCACTTCCAGCAGTTTGCGCGTGTCCTCGAAATGCAGGCCGGTGGTCGGCTCGTCGAGGATATAGAGGGTGCGGCCGGTGGCGCGCTTGGACAGCTCCTTGGACAGCTTGACCCGCTGGGCCTCGCCGCCGGACAGGGTGGTCGCCGGCTGGCCCACCTTGACGTAGCCCAGGCCCACGCGCTCCAGCGTCAGCATCTTGTCGCGGATCGGCGGCACGGCCTTGAAGAAGGTCGCAGCCTCCTCGACCGTCATGTCGAGCACGTCCGAAATGGACTTGCCCTTGAACACGATCTCAAGCGTTTCGCGATTGTAGCGTTTGCCCTTGCAGACGTCGCAGGTGACATAGACGTCGGGCAGGAAGTGCATCTCGATCTTGATGACGCCGTCGCCCTGGCAGGCCTCGCAGCGGCCGCCCTTGACGTTGAAGCTGAACCGGCCGGGGCCATAGCCGCGCGCCTTGGACTCCGGCAGACCGGCGTACCAGTCGCGGATGGGGCCGAAGGCGCCGGTGTAGGTCGCCGGGTTGGAGCGCGGGGTGCGGCCGATGGGCGACTGGTCGATGTCGATGACCTTGTCGAAATGCTCCAGCCCCTCGATCCGGTCGAAGGGGGCCGGGGCGTCCGACGCATTGTTCAGGCGACGCGCGGCGGCCTTGTACAGGGTCTCGATGGTGAAGGTGGACTTGCCGCCGCCGGACACGCCGGTGATGCAGGTGAAGACCCCGACGGGGATTTCGCCGGTCACGCTCTTCAGATTGTTGCCGCTGGCGCCGCTGATCTTCAGCATCCGCTTGCGATTTATGGGACGGCGACCATCGACAGGAATCTCGATCTCACGTTCGCCGGTCAGGTATTTGCCGGTGAGGGAGTTCGGATTGGCCATGACCTCGGCGGGCGTGCCCTCGGCGCAGACCGTGCCGCCGTGGACGCCGGCGGCCGGGCCCATGTCGATGACATAGTCGGCCGTCAGGATGGCTTCCTCGTCGTGCTCGACCACCAGCACCGAGTTGCCCAGGTCGCGCAGCCCCTTCAGGCTTTCCAACAGGCGGGTGTTGTCGCGCTGGTGCAGGCCGATGGAGGGCTCGTCCAGCACATAGAGGACGCCGGTCAGGCCCGAACCGATCTGGGACGCCAGTCGGATGCGCTGGCTCTCACCGCCCGACAGGGTGCCGGAGGCGCGCGACAGCGACAGATAGTCGAGGCCGACGTTATTCAGGAACCGCAGCCGGTCGCCGATCTCCTTCAGGATGCGCCGGCCGATCTCCATCTGCTTGTCGCTGAGCGCCTCAGGCAGGGCCTGGACCCAGTCGTAGGCCTTCTTGATCGACAGGGTGGAGATGTCGGCGATGTCCTGCCCTCCCACCTTGACCGCCAGGGCCTCGGGCTTCAGCCGCTTGCCGTGGCAGGCGTCGCAGGGCGTTTCGGACTGATAACGGGCCAGTTCCTCGCGCACCCAGGCGCTGTCGGTCTCGCGCCAGCGACGCTCCAGGTTCGGCAGCACACCCTCGAACGGCTTGGAGACCTCGTATTTGCGGGCATTGTCGTCGTAGGTGAATTTGATCTTCTCGGCGCCGGTTCCGTACAGGATGGCCTTGTGCGCCTGGGCCGGCAACTCGCGCCAGGCCACGTCCATCGAGAAGCCGTAGTGGCGGCTGAGCGACTGAAGCGTCTGGGTGTAGAGGGGCGAAGGGCCGCGCGCCCAAGGGGCGACGGCGCCCTTGTGCAGGCTCTTGTCTCGATCCGGGATCACCAGATCGGCGTCGAAGGCCAGCTTGACCCCCAGGCCGTCGCAGACCGGGCAGGCGCCGAAGGGATTGTTGAACGAGAACAGGCGCGGCTCGATCTCGGAGATGGTGAAACCGGACACCGGACAGGCGAACCGTTCCGAGAACAGCAGGCTGCGCGGGGCGGTCTCGCCCTCGGCGACGCTGGCCCATTCGGCGTTGGCGATGCCGTCGGCCAGACCGAGCGCGGTCTGCAGGCTGTCGGCGTAGCGGGCTTCCTGGTCAGGCTTGGTGACGATCCGGTCCACGACGATGTCGATGTCGTGCTTGAACTTCTTGTCCAGGGTGGGGGCCTCGTCGATCGGATAGAATTGCCCGTCGATCTTCAGCCGCTGGAAGCCCTGGCGCTGCCACTCGGCGATTTCCTTCTTGTACTCGCCCTTGCGGCCCCGAACGACGGGGGCCAGCAGCAGGATGCGCTCGCCGTCCGGCAGGGCGACCAGCTTGTCGACCATCTGGCTGATGGTCTGGCTCTCGATCGGCAGGCCGGTGGCGGGCGAATAGGGCACGCCGACCCGCGCCCACAGCAGGCGCATATAGTCGTGGATTTCGGTGACGGTGCCGACGGTCGAGCGCGGGTTCTTCGAGGTGGTCTTCTGTTCGATGGAGATGGCGGGGGACAGACCCTCGATCAGGTCCACGTCCGGCTTGCCCATCAGCTCCAGGAACTGGCGGGCATAGGCCGACAGGCTCTCGACATAGCGACGCTGGCCCTCGGCGTAGATGGTGTCGAACGCCAGGGAGGATTTGCCCGAGCCTGACAGGCCGGTCATCACCACCAGCTGTTCGCGGGGGATGTCGAGGTCCACGCCCTTGAGATTATGCTCGCGGGCGCCGCGAACGCGGATGAAGTTGTGCTTTTCGGTCATGGAGTCCGGGAACGCGGAGAGGAGCCGGAGGGCTCCGGCGCGACATCGCTATATGGGGATGAATCGCGCGATTGAAGCAAGAACAATATGGGAACATTGCGGCGCCCTGTGGGCTGAGGTATCGTCGGCGCATGGCCGATGGTTTCGACATCCACCTGAATGAGGATCAGGCCCGCCGGCTTAAGGCGGCGGCCGAGGCGGCGGGGCTGGACCCGACGGCCTTTGCGATCCAGACGCTGGAAGGCGTGATTGGGGATATCGGCATCGCAGGCGTGAGCGAGTATCCGGCCTCCTGGGTCTCGGAGGACGCGGAACGCTGGGGCGAGTATGAGCGGACGGGCGTGACCGTGCCGCTGGAGGATGCACTTCGCGATTTTCACGACAACTTGGCGCGGCGCCTGGCGGAGAAGCGTTGAAATATAGGGTTCGCTTGCTGCCGCCTGCGCGCAGCGATCTGATCCGCGTCTCCAACTTCCTCGCGGATGTCGCCCCCAGAGTTGCATTGAGGGCGGCTGACGTTTTGGATGAAGCGCTTAGAACGCTCGAGCTGTTCCCAGAGCGCGCGCCCAAAACAGGGGCTGCATCAAGGGAGCTGGTCGTTCCATTCGGACAGGCAGGTTATATCGTCCGTTACCGTATTGAGCGGACGGATGTGGTTGTGCTGCGCATCTTCCACACCCGCGAAGATCGCCCTTTCGGACCCTAATCCGGCGTCCACGCCTGCGTAGTCCGCACGAACCGTTCGCCCTTGGCCAGCATCACCCCGCTGGCGGTGGCGACGCCCAGTTCCAGGCTTTCGGCGATGCGGCGGGCGCGTTCGATGAAGTGGTCGGCGGCGACGGGCGGGCAAAGGTCGCGGGCCGTCTCGGCGAAAACCTCCAGCCAGCGATCGAAATGGCGGGCGTCTATGGGCAGGGGCAGGTGTTTCGGCATCGGCCGGCCCTGATAGACGCCGGTCGACAGGGCGACCGACGACCAGAACAACTTCATCTGGCCCAGATGCGGACCCCAGTCCGTGATGCGGTCGGCGAAGATCGGGCCGATCAGAAGATCGTCGCGGACGCGGGCGTAGAAGGTCTCGACCAGGGCGTCGATCATCGCCTCGTCTATGCCGGTCTCGTCGCGCAAACGCTGGACGGCGGCTTCGCGGCGGGCGGCGGCGCCGGCGGGGTCTTCGATGCGGAAACGGCTTTCCATGGAGCCGTCCTAGCGGTCTGGCGAGCAGATCGCCACTGGACCGACGGTCCACCCTGGAAGGGAGGGTTCACGCGGCCGTGTTCGCTTCAGGGGCGACGCGGACTTGCACATCGCACAAATACGACCCATCCTCTTGTCTCTGACGAGTTTTGAGCAGGAGGCTCGAAGATCATGATTATCGCACTGGCAACCGGTTCCGCCCTGTCCGCCATGCTGCTCGTGATCCTCCATGCCAACCAGCCCAAGCCGAAGCGCGTTCCCGTCCGCGCTCGCGACCCTCGACAAGGTCGCCGCTAGAACGCCCGCCGGCGTCACGCTTTTCGACAATCTGAGCCTGACGTTCGGGCCTGAGCGCACCGGCGTCGTCGGTCGCAACGGCGCGGGCAAGAGCACCCTGCTGCGCTTGATCTCGGGCGACCTGTCGCCGGCCGAGGGCGTGGTGACGCGTGTCGGGACGATCGGCGTGCTGGATCAGCGCCATGATCCTGCGCCGGGCGAGACGGTCGCCCAAACGCTGGGCGTCGGCGAAGCCCTGGCGGTGATCGAACGGGCGTTGGCCGGCGAGGGCGACGCAGAAGATCTCTCGAACGCGGACTGGACGCTCGAACTGCGGATCGACGAGATTCTGGCCGAGGTCGGGCTGGCGGACCTGGCCATGGACCGGGCGACGATCAGTCTGAGCGGCGGCGAACAGACCCGGCTGCGGCTCGCCGGTCTGCTGCTGGCGCGGCCGGACCTGATCCTGCTGGACGAGCCGACCAATCATCTGGATGTCGCAGCGCGGCGACGGATCGCCGAGGTGCTGGGCCGTTGGGAGGGCGGGGCGGTGGTGGTGAGCCATGACCGCGATCTGCTGCGGCGCATGGACCGGATCGTCGAGGTCTCCGGTCTGGGCGTGACCGGATACGGCGGGAACTACGACCTCTACGCCGAGCGCAAGGCGACCGAGCGGGCGGCTGCGGAACGCGATCTGACGAGCGCCGAACGGACGGCCGCCAGGGTGGGGGCGGACGCCCAGCGCCGTGCGGAGATGAAGGCGCGGCGCGACGCAGCCGGACGGCGCAAGGGCGCCAAGGGCGACATGCCGAAGATCCTGATCGGCGCGAGGGCGGAGCGGGCCGAGAACAGCGGCGCCGGCGACCGGCTGCTGGCGGCGCGGCAAGCCGCGGAGGCGGAGGCGGCCCTGGCGTCGGCGCGCGAGCGGGTGGAGCGCACCCGCGCCCTGTCGATCCCCATGCCATCGAGCGGGCTGGCTTCAGGGCGGACCTTGCTGGTTCTGGACGATGCGACGTGGGAGACGCCGCAGGGGCGCACCGTCGTGGGTCCGGTCAGCCTGCGGCTGACGGGGCCGGAACGGGTCGCGATCACAGGGCCGAACGGGGCGGGGAAAACGACCCTGCTGCGACTGATCCATGGGGCGCTGGAGCCGACGACCGGACGGGTGGAACGGCCGTGTCGGGCGGTGCTGCTGGATCAGGAGGCTACGATCCTGGAACGGGATGAAACCCTGGTCGAGGCCTGGCGACGGCTCAATCCTGAGGGCTCGATCAATGACGCCCAGGCGGCGCTGGCGCGGTTCCTGTTCCGGAATGTAGCGGCGCATCGCGAAGTCGGCGCGCTGTCGGGCGGCGAGCGGCTACGGGCGGCCCTGGCCTGCGTCATGACAGGGGCCAAGCCGCCGCAGCTGCTGATTCTGGACGAGCCGACCAATCACCTGGACCTCGATTCCGTCGCCGCCGTGGAAGTCGCGCTGCGGGCCTATGACGGCGCCCTGATCGTGGTCAGTCATGACGCCGACTTTCTGGACGCCATTGGGATCGAGCGGACAATCGCCCTCTAGCCGATCCCGCCCGTCTGGCGCAGCCCCTCCCACAGGGCGATGCCTGCTGTGACCGACAGGTTCAGCGAACGTGCTTCAGGACGCAGCGGAATCACCACGCGGGCGTCGACGGCGGCGTGGACATAGTCCGGCGCGCCGGATGTTTCCTTGCCGAACAGAAGCGTGTCGTCGGGGTGAAAGGCGAAATCGGACAGGGGCGTCGCGCCGCGGGTGGTGAACAGAATCAGTCGGCCGGCGGGGCGGTCGCGCTGAAACGCATCCCAGTCGGCGTGCCGGGTCATGTGCGACAAAGGACCATAGTCGAGCGCCGCTCGCTTCATGGCGCGGTCGTCGAAACGAAAGCCCGTAGGCTCCACGACGTGCAGTTCCACCCCGAAACAGGCCGACAGCCGGATGCAGGCGCCGACGTTCTGAGGAATGTCAGGTTGAAAAAGAGCGAGACGCATTCTAATCCCTAGATATACGCGGCCTGGGGGTTTGTCGCGGTCTGTCTGCGAACGTTTCGCAAGAAACGTCAGCGACTTGCGGCCTTAGGCCGCAAATACAGACCGAGGGGGATACTGGGTCTCGCTTTTAGGGTTCGTGCCGCAAAAGAGGAGCGCCAATACAGGCGGTCCCGGCGGTTTTCGAGAGGTGAAACGTGGCCGAGACGGGTGTGATTCCGGAAGGCGAGGGCGATCCGAATCGCCGCGACTTCATCCATATCGCAGCGGGCGCCGCTGCGGTCGGCGCCGGGGCGATGATCGCCTGGCCGCTGATCAACCAGATGAACCCCGCCGCCGACACCCTGGCCCTGGCTTCGATCGAGTTCGATCTGACCAAGGTGCAGGAAGGCCAGCAGGTCGTGATCAAATGGCAGGGCAAGCCGGTCTTCGTGCGCTATCGCACTCCGGCCGAACTGCAGCGCGTCATCGCCGATGATCACGCCTCGGACCTGAAACAGCCCCAGACGGACGCGGAGCGCACCAAGCCAGGCCACGAGAAATATCTGGTCGTGGTCGGATCCTGCACCCACCTGGGCTGCGTGCCGACCTTTGGCGCCGGCGACTACGGCGGCTGGTTCTGCCCCTGCCACGGTTCGCACTATGATGCGTCCGGGCGGATCAGGAAGGGGCCCGCGCCTCTGAACCTGGTGGTGCCCGACTATGAATTTGCGTCCGACACTCGCGTCAAGATCGGGTGAGGGCCAGGGGGAGGAAATGAGCGAACACGAATCCACCTACGTCCCTAAGACGGGCGTCGAGAAGTGGCTGGACACCCGGCTGCCGATCATCCGCTTCGGCGCAGACTACATGTCGCTGCCGACACCCAGAAACCTGAACTACTGGTGGACCTTCGGCGGCATCCTGGCCCTGTGCCTGATGACGCAGATCGTCACCGGCATTGTTCTGGCCATGCACTATACGCCGCACGTCGACCTGGCCTTCGCCTCGGTCGAGCGGATCATGCGTGACGTCAACGGCGGCTGGCTGATCCGCTATGTGCACGCCAACGGCGCGTCGATGTTCTTCATCGCCGTCTATCTGCACATGCTGCGGGGGCTGTACTACGGCTCGTACAAGGCGCCGCGCGAGATGATCTGGATCATCGGCTGCGTGATCTTCTTCCTGATGATCGCGACGGCCTTCCTGGGTTACGTCCTGCCCTGGGGCCAGATGTCCTTCTGGGGCGCCGAGGTGATCACCAATCTGATCGGGGCCATCCCGGTGATCGGCGAGCCGATCCTGATCTGGCTGCGCGGCGGACCGGCGATCGACAATGCGACGCTGAACCGCTTCTTCTCGCTGCACTATCTGCTGCCCTTCGCCATACTGGGCTGCGTCGTCCTGCACCTGTGGGCGCTGCACTCGGCGGGTCAGAACAATCCGGTCGGCATCCTGATCCCCAAGGATCGGACGAAGAAGGACATGCTGCCCTTCCACCCCTATTTCACGCTGAAGGACGGGTTCGCGATCATCCTGTTCCTGCTGCTGTTCGCGATCTTCGTCTTCTATCAGCCGAACGCCCTGGGCCACGCCGACAACTATATCCCGGCCAATCCGCTGCAGACGCCGGCGCACATCGTGCCCGAGTGGTACATGCTGCCCTTCTACGCCATCCTGCGCGCCATCCCGGACAAGTTCGGCGGCGTGGTGGCCATGTTCAGCGCCATCGGCGTGCTGTTCGTCTTGCCTTGGCTGGATACGTCCAAGGTGCGGTCGATGCGGTATCGCCCGACCATGCGGACCTTCTTCTTCATCTTCCTGGTGGTCGGCGTGGGCTTGGGCTGGTGCGGTGGTCAGCTTCCGGACGCGCCGGTCATTCCGGGGTTGGGCGGCGTGGTTCTGCTGGACGGCAACCTGAACTCCTACCTGTGGCTGACGCGGCTGTTCACGGCCTACTACTTCCTCTTCTTCCTGGTGATCCTGCCGTTCGTGGGCTTGAAGGAGACGCCGCTGCCGATCCCGGCGACCATTTCCGAGCCGGTCCTGACCGGTGCGGACGCGATGCCGGCTTTCGCCCCGGCCTCGCCCGAGAAGAAGGGGTGAGGGCCATGATGACCGTGAAAACCAACGCCTCGATGTCCAGGCTCATCGCCTCGGCGGCTGTAGCTTTCGGCCTGCTGGCCGCGGCCCCGGCCCTGGCTGCTGGCGGAGCCGCCCATCCGCGCTCGGGCGGGTTCAGCTTCGAAGGACCGTTCGGCGTCTATGACCAGGGCCAGCTTCAGCGCGGCTACAAGGTCTATCAGGAGGTTTGCGCCGCCTGCCACAGCATGAACCTGATGCACTATCGCAATCTGGGTGATCGCAACGGGCCGTTCTGGAATCCGAAATATCCGAACCCGAACGACAATCCGGTGGTCAAGGCCCTGGCCAAGGAGGTCCAGGTCCCGGACATAGACAGCGAGACCGGTGAACCGATCCAGCGCGACGCCACTCCGGCCGACAAGTTCCGCAGCCCTTACCCGAACGCGACGGCCGCCGCCGCAGGCAACGGCGGAGCGGCGCCGCCTGATCTGTCGGTGATGGCCAAGGCCCGCCACGACGGCGCCAACTATATCTACTCTCTGCTGTCGGGCTATCGCGCGGCGCCGGCGGGCCTGACCATCCGAGAGGGGCAGCATTACAACCCCTATATGGCCGGCGACCTCACGCCCTTCTGGACGGGGGACAAGCACCATGTGCCGGAGGGGGGCTTCATCGCCATGCCGCCGCCGCTTCGGAACGGCCAGGTGACCTATGACGACGGCTCGCCCCAGACGGTGGACCAGTACGCCAAGGATGTGGCCGCCTTAATCGCCTGGACGTCCGAACCGAAGATGGTCGAGCGCAAACAGGCCGGCTTCGGTGTGATCATTTTCCTGCTGATCTTCGCCGGCCTCACCTACGCCAGCTATCGCCGCGTCTGGAAGGGCGTCGCCCACTAGGCGCAGGTTCAAATGACCTGATCATCAGCCCGCCGAAGTCCGCTTCGGCGGGCTTTTGTTTGCGACAAATGGCGCGTGACACGGAATCGACATGATGGATTTCGCCCCCTAGGGTCGGCGGACTTCATTTCCGGCTGTGGGGCCTCGTGTTCATGCGTATCGTCTCTTCTTTCGCCGCCGTGCTGTTGGCCGGCGTCACCCTTTCCGCCTGCGCCACCGCCGGAGCGGATCAGGCCGCGCCGTCCTTCGACGCCGCGCGGATTTCGGAGGATATCCGCGTCCTGTCGAGCGACGCCTATGAGGGACGCGGCATCGCCACCCCGGCTGAAGAGAAGGTCGTTCAGTACCTGAGTGCTCAATATGCGGCCGCCGGTTTCGAGCCGGGCGGTCCCAACGGCCAGTGGACCCAGGACGTCATCCTGAACCGTTTCGTCCAGTCCAACGTCCATGCCTCGCTGAAGCTGGGGGACTGGAGCCTGCCGATGACCCAGGGCCGCGAGGTGGCCATTTCCACCCGTCGTCCGGCCGAGCATGTGAGCCTGAAGGACGCGCCCCTGGTCTTCGTCGGCTACGGCATCAATGCGCCCGAGCGGAACTGGAACGACTTCAAGGACCAGGACTTGCGCGGCAAGATCCTGATCGTCCTGGTCAATGACGCCGATTTCGAGGAGCCGGCGCTGAACACCTTCGGCGGCAAGGCCATGACCTACTACGGCCGCTGGACCTACAAGTACGAGGAGGCCGCCAAGCACGGGGCGGCGGGCGTGCTGATCGTGCACGAGACGGCGCCGGCCTCTTACGGCTGGGCGACGGTCGCCAACTCCTGGGGCGTGCCGCAGTTCGACATCCTGAGGCCCAATGCGGCGGCCGAGCGCGTGCCGATGGAGGGCTGGATTCAGCGCGATGTGGCGGTGGACCTGTTCCGCCGCGCAGGACTGGATTTCGATGCGCTGAAGGTCCAGGCGCGCAGCCGCGACTTCCAGCCCGTCGCCCTGACCGGCGCGTCCTTCTCGACCGAATTCGACGTGGCGACCAATCAGGTCACCAGCCACAATGTCATCGCGCGCCTGCCGGGCACGACCCACCCGGATGAAACCGTCCTCTACACCGCACACTGGGACCATATCGGCATGGGCGAGCCGGACGCGACGGGCGACCGGATCTTCAACGGCGCCGTCGACAACGCCTCGGGCACCGCCGGCCTGCTGGAACTGGCGCGGATGTACGGACGCGCCCCTCGCACCGAACGCTCTGTCGTTATGATCAGCTTCACCGGCGAGGAAAGCGGTCTGCTGGGTTCGGAATATTACGCCGTGAACCCGGTCTATCCGCTGCCCAGGACGGTGGGCGGGTTCAACATGGATTCGATGAACGTCTATGGCCGCGTCACGGGGCTGGGCGTCACCGGATACGGCCAGTCCGATTTCGATGAGCGGTTGGCCGTCGCGATCCAGTCACAGGGCCGTAGTCTGGTCCCGGATTACGAGAACGCGGCCGGCACCTATTATCGCTCGGACCATTTCCCCCTGGCCAAGCGCGGCGTGCCCATGGCCTACGCCGGCAGCCGGGGCGACTTCCGCGATGAACCGATCGCCGAACGCCAGGCTGCGCGCGCCGAATATGGCGCCAAACGCTATCACCAGGCGGCGGACGAATGGTCGCCGGACTGGGACTACAGCGGCATGATCGAGGATCTGACGGTCTTCTATGATGTCGGTCGCGCCCTGGCGAACGGCCGGGACTGGCCGGAATGGAAGACGGGGTCCGAGTTCGGCCCCGTGCGGGCCACGACGGCGTCCGAGCGTCGCTGATATCTGTGAAAACCGGGGGCCGGGACGCGATCCTGGCTCCCTGTCTATTCGTCTGTTCGAGCCGCCCGCATGATCCTTCGTCGTTACCCCTTCATCGCCCTGGCGGCGCTGGTCCTGACCGCCTGCGCAGGCGCGTCCGTCAGCCCGCCGCCCGCCCGGCTGGACGCCTTCGCCACGGCCTCGGCGGCGACGCCGCAGTTCAGCGCCCAGCGTCTGTCCGACCACATCAAGTACCTGGCCTCCGACGAGTTGGAGGGCCGCTTCCCCGGCCTGATCGGCGAGCAACTGACTCTGGCCTATCTCCAGCGCCAGTATGAGGCCATGGGGCTCGAGCCGGGCGGACGGGACGGATCCTGGCTGCAACCGGTCGATCTGGTGCGGTTCACGCCGGAGCGTGCGCCGACGGCCGCCTGGATCGGCGCCGACGGTGTGCGCCATGTCCTGGTTTCGGGAACGGACATCACCTTGCGCGCGGGACCGGCCGATCCGATGGTCAAGATCGACGGTGCGCCGCTGGTCTTCGCCGGCTACGGAATCGTGGCTCCGGAGCGGGGATGGGACGACTATGGCGACGCCGATCTGACGGGCAAGGTGGTGGTGATCCTGCGCGCCCAGCCCGACGCCCTGGGCGTCGATCCGAACTTCTACGGCTCGGGCACGCACAAGACCCAGGAGGCGCTGAAGCGCGGCGCGGTCGGGGTGATCAGTCTTCAGGACAACGACGGCCGCTGGCGTCGGGCCGTCGGCGGCGCGACCCGGCCGCAGATGACGGTCAAGGGCGCGAAGGATGCGCGGTTCACCGGATCCATCAGTCCGGCGACGGGGACCGCCATCGGTGGAGACGTTTTGACCGAGGCCCTGGCGCGGGCCAAGACCGGCGGCCTGGGCGGGGTGGTGGATCTGGGCGTGCGGCTGGACGTCGATATCGCCGAAACGACCGAGGTCATTCACTCGAACAATCTGCTGGCCAAGATCCCCGGAACGACGCGGCCCGATGAATATGTCGTCTATTCCGCCCATTGGGACCACGTCGGCAAGGCCAGGGAACCGAACGCCGAGGGCGACGACATCTTCAACGGCGCCTGGGACAACGCCTCGGGCACGGCGGGCCTGATCGAGATGGCGCGCGCCTTCAAGGCCGGGCCGGCGCCGGAACGGACGGTGGTCTTCCTGCACGTCACGGCCGAGGAACAGGGACTGCTGGGCTCGGAAGCCTATGCCGCCGATCCGGTCTATCCGCTGGCGAAGACGGCGGCGGACATCAATATCGACATGCTGCCCTTCACCCCCGCGACGCGCGACGTGGCGGTGTTCGGCGTCGGCAAGTCGGAGCTGGAAGACATCCTGGGCCGGTTCGCCGCCGTGCAGGGCCGCACGGTGACCGGCGACGGCTATCCGCAGGAAGGTTTCTACTACCGCTCCGACCATTTCAACTTCGCCGCGGGCGGGGTGCCGGCCCTGATGCCGTGGAGCGGTCGTGACTTCGTAGAGGGCGGGCTGGAGGCGGGCACGCCGTACTACGAGGCCCAGATGGCGCGCTATTATCACAAGCTGACCGACGAATGGCGGGCCGACTACGACTTCACCGCGGCCGTCCAGAACCTGGATCTGCTGTACCGGCTGGGGCTGACGGTGGCCGACAGCGAGACCTGGCCGGCCTGGAAGCCGAGCGCCGAGTTCAACGCCATCCGCGACGCCAGCGCCGATCAGCGGCGCTAGATACGAAAACGGCGGCCCGGAGGGGAGTCCGGGCCGCCGTCGATCATCCGCTGGCTTGTACGTCAGCGTGCGGATGTCGCCTGGGTGATCAGGACGCGGGCCTGGGCGACGGCGTCCGCTTCGGTAGTTTCGCCGTCGGCCAGGGACTGGGCCAGGTCCATCAACGGCGCGCCGGTGACGGAGCCAGTCTGGGCCTCCTGCTGCAGATGGACGCCGTTTCCGGCGGCGATAGCGTCGTCCCAGGCCTGGCGCACGGCGGCCCAGAAGCCCTGGGTCCTGGCCCAATAGACGTCGCCGGCCGCAGGGGAATAGCCGGTCGACCGGTCATAGGTGTTGATCACATCCTCCTGGACCACGGCCACCGGCTGGCCGCCCGCCTTGCCCGACATTTTCACATTGTCCTGGATATGGACCCAGCCGTTCGGCGTCAGGATGTGGCGGTTGGTCCCCAGATAGCGGTCATAGACGGGGTTCCGCACCGCATCGCGCCGCGCCAGCGGCCGCCAGGTCGGGTTGGACGTCCAGGCCGACAGGCCGTTGTCATAGGTCCAGCGGCCGACGCCGCCGTAACGGGGCGAGTCGTCGGTCTGCCACACGGTCTGGGACCAGGCGCCCTGGCGCTGATCGGCCGGGACGGGCGTCAGCACCCACTGGTTCGGTCCGGCGTAGGTCAGTACCGTCTGGGGCTGATAGACCCAGTCCTGACGCCAGTGCTTGATGACGATGACCTGGCCCTCATGCTCCATGACCAGGATGTGTTGCAGACTGATCCGGTCGCCCTGGTCATGGACGACGCGGACGATCTCGCTGCCGCCCGACAGCTGCTCCTCCAGCGGGTCGTAGTCGGCCTGGAAGCTGACGTTCTCGCGCATGTCGAAATGGACGCGGTACTGGTCGGCCTGGGCCAGGATCGACTGGCGATCCCGTTCGAAGGCGCTGGCGGGGGTGGAAGCCGCAGCCGGAGCGACGGCTCCGGTTTCCAGCGCCTGGGCGGCGGGCGCAGCGGCGGTCAGCAGGGCGGCGGCGATCAGGATGGCGCGCATGGGACGGGGGCTCTTGATGTGGGGGATGTGCATGGTCGCTTACAGACGCAGGGTCAGGGACAGGCCGAAATTGCGGCCCGGCTGGGTGTAGGCGTCCTTGACGGTTGAGGCGGCGGACAAGCCGCGCACGTCGCTCCACCAGCCGTATTTCTCGTCGAGAAGGTTGAAGGCGCCGGCCCGCAAGGTGGCGCGCTCGGTGACGTTCCAATAGGCGGTCACGTCGAGAAGGGCGAAGCTGTCGCCGGTGTAGCAGGCCGATCCGCATGACAGTTCATAGGTGGCGGCGTCCTTCCTGTCCGACCAGGTCACGACGGCCGAACCGCCCCAGACCCCCGAAGGCGCGGCATAGTTCAGGCCGCCGACCAGTTTGATCGGATCGACGCTGCTGAGCTGGGTCTTCTCACCGTCCGTTTCCTGCTCGCCGTCCGCAAAGGCGGCGGAGACGATCAGGCTGAGGCCATTGCTCCAGGCGACGTCGCCTCTGGCTTCCAGCCCCCAGATGTCGACTTTGGTCAGGTTGACGTACTGATAGATCAGCGGATCGACGCCCGGCACGCCCGTGCCCGACGCCACCACCTGCTCGATGAAGTTGTCATAATGGGTGCTGAAGGCCGTGGTCTGGAGCCGCAGTTCGCCCCCGAAGGCCGCGATGTCGCGGAACCGCAGGCCGCCTTCGATACTGTCGCTGGTTTCGGGCTTGAGGTCCGGGTTGGGGATCGAGGTGTAGCCGTAGACGGGATTTTCGAAATAATTGTTCACCTGCATCGGCGACGGGGCGCGGAAGCCCTCGGCGTAGTTGGCGAACAGGCCGAAGCGACGGTCGGCCCACCAGACGACGCCGAGCTTGGGCGAGATATGGTCTTCCGACTGGCCCGTGGCGGACGCCGGGAACAGGGCGTCGACCTCCGGCGACAGGTCGTACCAGTCGTAGCGTACGGCGGGGATGATGCTGAGCGCACCGCCCAGCATCTCGATCTCGTCCTGAACGAACAGACCCGCCAACTGGTAGTCGGTCTGGGGGAAGGCGCGGGTCGGGAAGGTTTCGCCGACGGGCGGGGTGACGCCGTCGCGGACGCCTTCCTGCGTGGTCATCGACCAGTCGCCGCCGACCGTGACACGGTGTTCCACCGCCCCGCCCGCGCCGAAGACGCGCGCGCCTTGGGCGGCCAGGCCGTAGACGGTGTTGTCGAAGGTGGTGTCGCGGACCCGGTCCACAGCGGGGCTTCGATCTTCATAGGTATACTGGCGGGTGGTCGCATCCTGCCAATAGGCGCTGACCGAACCGCTCTCGAAGCCGGCGAAATCCTGGAAGCGCCACTCGCCCTTGAGGCTGTCGCGCTGGGTTTCGTCATGGGCGGTGACGGCTAGAACCGTCGCCGACCGGGCGGTCAGGGCGTCGCCGTCCATTTCGGAGTCGAGATGGTCGTAGGTCAGGCGTAGCGAATGGCCGGGCGCCACGTCCCAGACCAGCTTGGCCAGGATGGCGTTCGAGGTGAAGTCCTGCGGATTGGGTTGGGTTCGGGCCGAACCGACGCCGCCGACCTCACCCTGGTTCTCCGTCTCCTGGTGATCGCGGCGGGTGTAGGCCAGCAGGCCCGAAACCGACCCCGTGCGGCCGGCGACGGCAAGACTCTCGGTCCAGCCTTCGTCTGCCGAACTATAGGCCGCCCGCGCCCGCGCGCCAAAATCCTGGTTGATCTTCAGGAAATCGGACGGGTCCTTGGTGGTGAAGGCGACGGCGCCGGCGACGCCGTCCGAACCATACAGGGCCGATGCGGGGCCGCGCAGGATCTCGACCGACTTGACCATGTCCAGGTCGTTATAGTCGCCGCGACCGACCGCCTGGGCGCCGAAGCTGAAGCCGCTGGGCAGGCGCACCCCGTCGTTGATGATCAGCACGCGGTCGCCGCCCATGCCGCGAATGGTGAAGCCCGAATTGCTGTCGCGACCGCCGCCTGACAGCGCCAGGTTGAAGCGGGCGGGGGAGGTCGGCACGCTGACGCCCGGTTCGAACCGAATCAGATCCTTGATGTCGGTGGCCAGCATGGTCTCGATCTGGTCGGCGCTGATGACGCTGACCGTGGCGGGCGTGCGTGACGCCAGACGTTCCGACCGCGTGCCGATCACGATGACCGGATCGACCTCGGTCGCCGGCGCGTCGGCCGCTTCGGCGCACGCGGGCTGGGCGATCAGGACCGAACCGAAGGCGGCTGCGGCGGTGGAGAGGAGGAGTAGGTTGCGCATAATGGCCCCGCTTGATGACAGGCGGAGGTGTTACTGCGAACGATTATCAGAATCAACCGCAATGAAGGCGTGGGTTTGAACCCCAGCCTTGGCCGTGGTGTTGTAGGCGGATGAAATACGCGTTCTTCCCGATGGTTGCGGCCATCGCCCTGCTGACCGCCTGTGGCGACAACGGGGTCAATCCTCCGGACGAGCCGGCGCGTCCGCTCAGGACGCCTGAGGCGATGCAACAGGTGGAGCCGCCGGGCCCGTCCTCTCTGGCCGGCCGCGGCCCGCGCAGCTTTGTGGGAATCTGGGCCGCCAACCCCGTCTGGTGCGCCCATCCGCAGGGCGAGCGGGCGCCCATCACCCTGACGCCGATGCGGTTCGAAGCCCCTGGCGTCGCCTGTGACATTGCTCGGATTGAAGAGACCGGTGCCGGCTATGTGGCCACCCTGGCCTGCGCCGCTCAGGGGCAGGCCAAGCGCGAGCGGGTTCATATGGCCGCCACCGGCGACGTGATGAACCTGACCTACGTCGACAGGGACATGAAAACGGTGAAACTGGCGCGCTGCCCCGGCTCGCCGCGCGCGCCGGATCCCGCCAATCCGTTGGAAAGCATGATGAAGAAGGAGCCGGAGACCCCCGCTTCGAAACCTAGTTGAACAGGAAGTTCATCACGTCGCCGTCCTTGACGACATAGGTCTTGCCTTCCGCACGCAGCTTGCCGGCTTCGCGCGCCTTGGTTTCGCCGCGCAGGGCGACGAAGTCGTCGAAGGCGATGGTTTCGGCGCGGATGAAGCCCTTCTCGAAGTCGGTGTGGATGACGCCGGCCGCCTGGGGCGCGGTGTCGCCGACATTGATCGTCCAGGCGCGGGCTTCCTTGGGGCCGACCGTGAAATAGGTCTGAAGTCCCAGCAGCTTGTAGGCCTCGCGGATCAGGCGGTTCAGGCCGGGTTCTTCCAGACCCAGGGTCTCGAGGAACTCCTTCTGCTCCTCGTCGTCCAGCACGGCGATCTCGGATTCGATCTGGGCCGAGATGACGACCGAATTGGCGTTGTCCGTGGCGGCGCGGGCGGCGACCTTGTCCGACAGCTCATTGCCCTTGTCGGCCGAACCTTCCTCGACATTCGAGACATAGAGGGCGGGCAGGGCGGTCAGCAGTTGCAGCATGTGCCAGGCCTTGGCGTCCTCCTTGGACACTTCGGCGGTGCGGGCGGGCTTGCCGGCGTTCAGCTGGGTCAGGGCCAGATCGACCAGTTTCAGCGTCAGGCCGGAGTCCTTGTCGCCGCCCTTGGCGCGCTTCTCCAGCTGGGGCCGGCGGCGCTCCAGGCTTTCCATGTCGGCCAGCATCAGCTCGGTCTCGATGATCTCCAGGTCGGCGATCGGATCGATGCGGTTCTCGACATGGGTGATGTCGTCATCGACGAAGCAACGGGCCACGAAGGCCACGGCGTCGCAGTCGCGGATATTGGCCAGGAACTGGTTGCCCAGGCCCTCGCCCTTTGACGCGCCGCGCACCAGACCGGCGACATCGACGAAGGTGATGCGGGCGGGGATGATCTCCTTGGATCCCGCGACCTCGGCCAGGGCGTTCAGGCGCGGCTCCGGTACGGCCACGTCGCCGGTGTTCGGCTCGATGGTGCAGAACGGATAGTTGGCCGCCTGGGCCGCCGCCGTCTTGGTCAGGGCGTTGAACAGGGTGGACTTGCCGACATTGGGCAGGCCGACGATCGCGACTTTAAGGGCCATGGGATTCCTCGTGAGGCGCGAGCCTTTAGCCGGTTCAAACCGGTTTGTCAGGCTCGCGCTTCAAAAGGCGTCAGTGCGCGTCGTGATCCATGCCCGCCATGGCCGCCATTGCGGGTTGGCGCACCGCCGCCTGCACCGTCACCTCGGACGCCGAGGCGAACTTCAGGGTCAGGGGCACGGTCTCGCCGGCGACCAGGGGGGCGGTCAGGCCGATCAGCATCAGATGATTGCCGCCGGGCGCCAGGCCGACCGCCTGACCGGCCGGCAGCGGCAAGCCCTCGGTCAGCTGGGCCATCTTCATCATGCCGTTCTCGGTCTTCATCTCGTGGACCTGAAGCTCGCCGGCGCGCGGGCTGGAGCCGCCGGTCAGTCGGTCGTCGGTGGTCGCGGTCAGGGTGACGTAGCAGCCGCCGGCCTTGGCCCCGTTGGGCGATGGCCTGCACCAGGCGTCGGCGGCGGTCACGACAGCAGCCGTGGCATCAGCCGCAGGGGCGGACTTGTCCGTCGGCGGGTTGCAGGCCGCCAGTGCGAGGGCGACGGCGGCGAGGGATAGATAGGTCTTCATGGCGTCGTTCTTTCAGGAAACGGCGGGACGGCGCCGGATCATCGGCCGCACGGCTCGATCGAGCAATACAGCGAAGACCAGGCTCAGGCCCGTCAGGGGATAGAGGATGGCGAGGGGCAGGACGATGCCCAGGACGGCGGCGCGGACGCGCGGTCCCGGCGGGGCGGGCGGGGCGCCCAGGCGAAGGCGCGACAGGTTCGGCGGACGGCGCTTCCACCACATGACCAGACCGCTGATCGCCAGCAGCCAGACGCCGATACAGCCCAGCAGCATGACGATCCGGTTCAGCTGGCCGTACTGTGTGCCCTGGTGGGTGTAGACGCCCCATTCGATCGCCTTGGCGCCCGCGCCGAACCGGTCGTAGCCGAGGTCGGCAAGCAACCGGCCCGAGGCGGCGTCGATGTACAGGGACCGGCTGTCCTGAACCCGGCGGGCCTGGGTCGTGATCGTATAGGCCGTGCCCGAGGCGGCGGGAATGGAGACGGCGTAGGGCCGGGCGAGACCCGCGCCGTCGGCCGTCTTCAGCACCCGGTCCAGGGCTCCGTGACCGGCGTGGTCGTGGGCCATGACCATGCAGTCCATGGCCCAGCCCGCGCCGAGCGGCTGATCGTGATGTTCGGCGCGCTGCCAGGCCCCGGCGACGGGCGCAGGCGGGCGGCCCAGACCGCTGGACTTGACGACGTCCATGACCGTGTCGCCCCAGAAGGCCGACCAGGGCATGCCGGTGACCGCCAGGAACAACACGACCCCGCCGACGTAGACGCCGGTCAGGGCGTGCAGGTCGCGCCAGAAGGGGCGTCGCCGTGTGTCGTTCGTCTGGGGCGAGAAGGTCGCGACGGCCCGTCCGCGCGGCCACCACAGATAGAGGCCGGTGGCGAACAGGATGATGGTCCAGCCCGCCACGATCTCCACCAGGATGTTGAACGGCCGACCCAGCAGGGTCAGGCTGTGGGTCTTCTTGACCAGCTCCATGAAACCGCCGGCGGGAATCACGCCGGTGGCGCGGCCGGTGTGCGGATCGACGAAGACCGTCTTCTGCACCCCGTCGGGCCGATCCACCCGCAGGCGGACGGCCTGGTCCGCCCGGGCGGGCATGACCAGATTGGCGACCCGGCCGCCGCCGGCGGCCTGGACCGCCGACGTCAGCCAGGTCTCCGGGGCCGCCTGGGACTGCACCGCCGGCACGCGGATCATGTCGCGATAGAGGGCGGCGTCGATCTCGTCCTTGAATAGATACAGACCCCCCGTCAGGGCCAGCAGCATCAGAACGGGCATGACGAAGACGCCGGCGTAGAAATGCCAGCGCCAGACGGCCCGGTAGGCGCCGGACCGATCGTCCGGCGCCTGGGTTGCGGCCTTGCCGGCCATCAGTAGCTCATCCTCACGCCGACATAGGCCGAGCGGCCCTCGCCGGGGAAGAAGACGGCGGTGGAGACGCCGGGACGCTGGGCGTCAGTGACGGCGCTGAAGTTCGAGACATAGGCCTCGTCGAACAGGTTGCGCACGTCGGCGAAGACGGTCAGTCCGTCCCGCACGGTCCAGCCCATGTTCAGGTTCGCCACCGTATAGGCGGGCGACTTCAGGGTCGGCGTATTGGCGTAGTCGACCCAGGAATCGGCCATCGACCATTCCAAGCTGGGCGCCACGAACCAGCCGGCCGGGTGATCATACCTCAGCTCGGCCCGGTACAGATGAGGCGGCACGACCGGCAGGTCATTGTCGCCGTAGACCTTGTATCCGTCGAAGAAGAAGTCCGAGAAGGCGTAGGTCTGGCGCAGGCGCCACTGCGGCGCGATCCGCCAGTCCAGCCCCGCTTCGATCCCCTGGTGAACGGTCGGTCCGGCGTTGAATGTGGCGGGAAGCCCCGTCACATTTGGCAGGAAGTTCAGCAGTTCGTGGTCCAGGTTGGCGCGGTAGGCGGTGACGTCCCAGGTCACCGGGCCGCGGCGACCGCGCGTGCCGACTTCCCAGGTCACGGCCTCCTGCGGGACCAGGGGCTGATAGCCGCCGGCGGTCGGCGACAGGGCCGAGAAGTTGGGCGGTTCGACCGAGCGGGTGACATTGGCGAAGGCCTGATCGCCTTCCTCGCTTTCCCACAACAGGCCGGCGCGGGGCGCGAACCAGTCGAAGCTCTTGTCGATGCTCAGGTCGATCGTGCCGGCGACGCCGGGGACCACATAGCTTTGATAGTCGCGTTCTGCGCGGCCCCAGGTTCCCCCGGCGACCAGGGCCAGGCGGTCGGTGACGAACAGCCGTCCCTCGCCGAAGACGTCCAGCCCCTTGCCGTTCTGGAAGCTGCGGGCGCGCAGGCCGTTCTGCTGGCCGGCCAGATTGCCCCACTGTTTGGCGTCCAGGTCGCCCTGGCGATACCAGGCGCCGTAGAAGGCGTCGGCGCGCAGGCCAAGGACCTGGCCCTGCCAGTCGAAGCGACCGAAGGCGCCATAGTTGCGGCTTTCCTGGTCGATGACCTGGAAGATGGGGTGGTCCAGATCCTTCCAGGTTCCATAGACGGCGCCCTCGAACACGGTGGATTGGTCCAGCCGCCAGTGCGTCTGCACCGTCGTGCGGATCGACTGCATATTGCGCTGATAATTCAGGCTGAGATTGCCCAGGTTGGCCTTCTCCGGCTGGGTCAGGGCGTCGTTCAGGCTGACGCTGCCGGGAATTTCCTGATGGATATCGCCGCCCGAGACCATCAGGCGCACCTCGCGGTCCTGGCCGAAGCTGCGGCCGATGTTGGCGGACAGGTGCAGCGACTTGCCCTCGCTCTGCTGACGCCAGCCGTCCACGCTCTGGCCGGTGACGGCGGCGAAGCCGTCCCAGTCGCCGCGAACGCCCGCCACCTCGGCATGGGCGCGCACCGTCCCATAGGAGCCGCCGTCCAGACGCAGGTTCAGGTTCGACGCCGCCGTTCTGCCGGTCGGCGTCACCAGATTGATCGCCCCGCCCAGCAGGGCGCCGCCGAAGCGCAGGGCGTTGCCCCCCTTGTAGACCTCGGTATAGCGGGCGATCAGCGGGTCGATCAGCTGGAAGTCGCCGAAGCCGTCCGCCTCGTTGAAGGGGACGCCGTCCTGGGCCAGCAGGGTTCCGCGATTGTGGCTGGAATTGCCTATGCCCGAGCCGCGGATCGACAGACGGATGTCGCCGCCCCACTTCTTCTGGGCATAGACGCCCGGCGCGTCGCGCAGCACGTCGGCCAGGTTGGGCGCATAGCGGTCGGCGTAGGATTCGGCCGAGACGACGGCGACCGCGCCGGGCGTGCGCGACAGGCGTGCCCGCGCCTCGGCGACGACGGCGGGGTCTTCGACGTTGCGGCGGGCGGTGACGATGACGCTGTCCAGCACGGTCGGCTCTGAAGGCGGCGTGGCGGGCTGCTGAGCGAAGGCTGGGCCGGCCAGGGCGGCGAGCAGCAGGGCGCAGGGCGCCGCAGTGGTCTTGAGAGACATGATGATCCTGAAGTCAGAACGAGAAGGGCGCGCGGGCGAAGGGCCGGCGCGGGCTTTGGGTCTGGTTCAGGCGTGGGGTGGTGCGGTGGACGGCGGACGCGGCGGCGCGCGCGCCGGGGGCGGCGGGCTGACGCGGGCGGGCGAATAGACGACCGTCTCGACCGTGCGGATGACCGGCGCAGGTTGGGGCGCAGGCGGGGCGGGCAGGGCGGCCGCGAGAGGCACGACGCAGGCGGCGCACTTGGCCCCCAGATGCTTGTTGACCGGGCCGTCCATCCCGCCGGACTGGATGGTCTGGGGACCTTCTGCGGAACAGATGACCAGAGGCTGTCCGTGTTGCACCGCCGCCAGGGCCCCGAAGGGCAGCAGGGCGCCGAGCATGAGGGCGAACACCGCCGCCAGGAAGGCGAGCGACTTCGATGTCGACCAATGATCGGCGCCGGAACGGTTCACGCCTCGCCTCTACGGCGTTTCCGCCAGGCCGTACAGGCTACAGTTCGCCGCGCGCCGCCTGGCGGGGGCTGAACTTGGGCGCAGGAGCCAGGCGCATGACCTCGCCCTGATAGCGCTCGTCGTCGCCGGCGGCGGCGAAGGGCAGGGCGTCGGCGCAGGCCTGGAGCAGGGCGTCCAGCCAGGGCTGTTCGGCCTTGTGGAAGTCGCCCAGGACATGGGGCATGACCATCTCCTTCTCGCCGGGATGGCCTATGCCCATGCGCGCACGGCGGAAGTCGGCGCCCAGATGGCTGATCAGCGAGCGGACGCCGTTCTGGCCCGCCGCGCCGCCGCCGGTCTTCATGCGGAACCGGCCGGGGGCCAGGTCGATCTCGTCGTGGAAGACGATGATTTCGGACGGCTTGATCTTGTAGAAGCGTGCGGCCTCGCCCACGGCCCGCCCGCTCTCGTTCATATAGGTCTGTGGCTTCATCAGCAGGACCTTGACCGGTCCGTCCGCCGTATCGACCAGGCCCTCGCTGACGATCGACTGAAACTTGGCCCGCTCGGGCCCGAAGCGCCAGCGCCGCGCGATCTCATCGGCGGCCATGAAGCCGATGTTGTGGCGGTTCTTCTCGTATTTGGCGCCCGGATTGCCGAGCCCGGCGATGATGATCATGGCGTCCTCATGCCGCGTGCGTCGCCCAAAGAAAAGCCCCGCCGCGGCGAACCGGGCGGGGCATGATCTTGTCGATGCGACGAAGGCTTAACCTTCGGTCTTCTCGGTCGGAGCGGCTTCGGCCTCGGCGGCTTCATCGGCGGCGGCCGACATGGCGGCGGACGAGACCTTGATGGTGGCGATCACGAAATCGCGGTCGGTGATGGTCGGCTCGACGCCCTTGGGCAGTTCGATGTCCGAGAAGCGGATGGTGTCGCCCATCTGCGACTTGATCAGGTCGACGACCAGTTCTTCTGGAATGCTGTCGGCCTTGACCATGATTTCGACCGCGTGGCGGACGACTTCCAGCGAGCCGCCCTGACGGACGAACGGCGCGTCATCGGCGTTCTTGAAGTAAACCGGAACCTCGATCTTGATCGGGGCGTGTTGATCGACGCGCATCAGGTCGAAGTGCATCGGGCGGTCCGACACCGGGTCGAACTGGATGTCCTTGGCGATGACCGGCTGGGTCTCTTCGCCGTACTTCAGCGTGACCAGGTGGCCCAGCAGCTTGCCGGTGTAGAGCGACTTGCGGAAGTCCTTCTCGTTCACCGCCACGGCGACGGGGGCCTTGTCGCCGCCGTACAGGACTCCCGGCACGAAACCGGCGCGACGGGCAGCGCGTGCGCTGCCGGTGCCGACGCCATCGCGGACGTCCACGTTCAGAATGATCTCGGCCATCTGGCTCGCCTCAACAACAACGGAAACACCGCGCCAACCCTGGGCCCGCGCGGCGGGGGTCATGAACCCTCGAATTCAAGAGCGCGGGCTATTACACGCATCATGACGGATGTGCAACCGCCCTGACGGTAAATGGAACGGCAGGACGGTCTTGGCGGCGCTTTCGATCAGGCCGCCTTTGCGGCGTCTTTGAGCAGAGCGTCCGGATCGGCGACGATTGCAAGCAGTTCTGTCGTGTTGAAGGGCTTGGCCAGATGGTGATCGGCCCCGGCGGCCCGTCCGGCGGCGACGTGTTCGGGCATGGCGTTGGCCGTCAGCATGACGATGGGGGTTCGGCGGGCGCCTGCAGTCGCTTCGTGCAGTCGAATCTCCTGAGTCGCCGTCAGCCCGTCCATGATCGGCATCTGCATGTCCATCAGCACCAGATCGAAGTCGCCGGCGCGGAACGCCTCCAGCGCCTCCGCCCCGTTCTCCGCCATGGAGATCACCGAGGAGATCTGGCTCAGTATCAGTTCCAGGACGCGACGGTTTGTCGGGTGGTCGTCGGCCACCAGCACCCGGACGGGACGCCGATCGCCATTTATGGCGGGCGAAGCCTTCGCCTCCAACTGGACCGGCGCTTCGCAGGTGATCAGGGGGAGGGTCAGGATGAAGGCGGATCCGCCACCCGGTTCGCTTTCGCAATCCAGGTCGCCCCCCATCATTTCGGCCAGCTGACGGCAGATCGACAGGCCCAGTCCGGAGCCGCCGAATTGGCGGGTGATGCCGCCGTCGGCCTGTTCGAAACGGCTGAAGAGGCGCTCGCGGGTGGCGGCGTCGAAGCCAATTCCCGTGTCCTCGACCATGAAGCGCAGGGTGGGCGCGCCCTCCTTCTCCGGGCCACGCTGGACGGTCAGGCCGACGAAGCCCTGGCTGGTGAACTTGACCGAGTTCGAGATCAGATTGGTCAGGATCTGCTTCAGCCGCACCACGTCGCCGCGGATCCAGAGACCCGCGTCCACGTCGATATCAATGTGGAAGCCCAGGTGTTTCTCACGCGCGTTCTCGGCATAGAGTTGCGCGGCTTCGCGCACAGCTCTTTCCAGTTCGAAGGCGTCGTTGGTCAGTTCAAGCTTGCCTGATTCGACCCGCGCCAGATCCAGGATGTCGCTGAGCAAGGTCTGAAGCGTGCGTCCCGAGGCCTGCATCAGGTCCAGCATCTCATGCTGCTCCGCCGTGAGGTCGGTCTTGGACAGGGCCTGCGACAGACCGATCACGCCATTCAAAGGCGTGCGGATCTCGTGGCTCATGTTCGCAAGGAACTGGCTCTTGGCGACATTGGCCGCCTCGGCCGCGTCTCTCGCCTCTCCCAGGGCTTGGGCGTCGCGCTTTAGGGCCGTGATGTCGTTGCAGACTGTGACCGTACCGCCCTCGGCGGTGCGTCGATCCTGAATTTGCAGCCATCGGTCGCCGGCCACCCGCTGCTCTATCGTCGATTCGCCCTGGCGGCGCACACGGATGCGTTCGGTGATCCATTCGTCCTCGCGGCCAATGGCTTCGTCATATCGGCCTTCATTGATGCCGATCTGAAGGACTTCACGAAAAGTAATTCCGACCTTGAGGAAGGGCGCAAGTTCCGGATTCACCTCAGCGTAGCGCGCATTCCACAGCAGAAGGCGGTCGTCGGCGTCGTAGAAGCCCAGTCCGTCCGACATGGCCTCGACCGCTTCGCGGATATGACCGAGCGCGTTGGCCCGCGCCATATAGGCCATGAAAACCAGGGCGCTGCCGATACTGAGGATGGACAGGGCGATGAGAAACACCAGGGTTCGCATGGCGTCGGGCGAAAGGCCGGACTGCGAACTCAAGGTTGGGTCCGGCGTCACGGTTATGGCGGCCATGCCGACGAAATGCAGGAACAGGATGCACACAGAGGCGCCGAGGACCGTCGTCGCCAATCGTATCAGTCCTCCACGCTTGTAGAAGAAGGCGGTGGTTCCACCGATCACCATGCCGCCGATGATGGACACGATCACGAGTTCGGGCCGCCAACTGAGATGCACGGGCGCCTGAAGCGCCGCCATCCCCAGATAATGCATGGCGGCCAAGCCCGAGACGGCGACGAGGGCGCCCATGACGCGGCGCCAGCGGTCGTCGCCGCTCAAGATGGTGAAGATGGCCACGCCTATCGCGGCCAGGATCACCAGCGTGGAGGCCAGGGTCATCGCCACATCGTAGGTTAGGGCGCCCACGCCGACATAGCCCTGCATGGCGATGAAATGGGTGGTCCAGATCGTGATAGAGCCGATCAATCCCGCCGAGATTGCGAGGCGGCGGCGGCGTGCTCCATCGGTGATGCGAGCGCGCTCCATGAAGCGGGAGGCTGAACCCATGCCGACGAGGCAGACGATGACTGCCAGCAGGCTCACCCGCCAGTCGTGATCACGCACGATGCAATAAAGTATCCGGTCCACGGCGTCCCCTTCAGCGCCATGCTGGACCAAACTCCTAAACAAACGGTGCGGCCACGCTTGGAAAAATCAATGTCGTCTGTCGGCGCGCCGTCACAGAATCCGTGCAAGGATTGGATTCCTTAGGCTGCTCACACGAGTCTGGCGCCGCATATGCCTTATGAATCCTCGCCTTCGCCGGTGGCGCCGATCTCGACCTCCCGTTTCTGGACGGTGGGCATCAGCATCGCAATCGCCCTGGTTGTGATGGTGGGGCTCGCCTTCATCCATCCCGAGATCGCGAATTGGCTGATCGGTGGAGCGGTGGTCGTCGCGGCTTCGGCCTGGATTCTGAACGTGCAGCCGTCTTCGGTCGCGACCTTGCCTGAAACATCGGGCGCCCCGATCGAACGGTCGGCGGATCCAAAGACGGCGGAGCTGCTGGACCGGGTGTTCGAAGCCCTGGACGACCCTGTGCTGATCATCAGCGGGGGCGAGCCCGACGACATTGCAGGCCGCCGGGTCGTCATGGCCAACAAGGCGGCGCGAGACCTGCTCCGCATCCAGAGTCAGGGCGCCTTGCTGGTTCAGGTGATCCGGGAGCCCGGCGTGCTGGAAGCCGTGGACGAGGCCCTGTTCGGCGGCGTCTCTCGAACCACGGACTACGCCACCGGAGGGCAGCGCGACCGGCGCTGGCGCGCCTGGACACGCCCCTTGGGCGACGGAGAAGGAAAAGGGCAGGGCTCTCTCGCCCTGGTCATTCTTCGTGACGAAACTGACGCGCGGCGCACCGAGATGATGCGCGTCGATTTTCTGGCCAACGCCAGCCATGAACTGCGCACGCCGCTGGCGTCCCTGAGCGGCTTCATCGAGACGCTCAAGGGACATGCGCGCGACGATGTCGCGGCCCGCGATCGCTTCCTGGACATCATGTCGGCCCAGGCGGATCGGATGGGGCGGCTGGTCGCGGACCTGTTGTCGCTCAGCCGGATCGAGCTGAATGAGCATATTCCGCCGTCCGGGCGAGTCGATCTGGATCGCGCGGCGTCCGACGTCGTCGACGCCGTCAGCGTGTTGACGCAAGAGAAGCAGATCAATGTCGTGGTCGATCAGGGCGAGGCGAGGGCCTCGATCAGCGGCGACAGGGACGAGATATTGCAGGTGGTGCAGAACCTGCTCGACAACGCCGTCAAATATTCGGCCAAGGGCGGAACGGTGGAAATTTCGGTGCGGTCCGATCTGTCGTTCGACGAGGCCTGGGCTTCGCGGATGCCCGGTGCGACGAGACTGCCCCTGGTGACGCCCGATCGGGCGGTCGGCGTCCTCTATGCGGCTGTCACGGTTCGCGATCACGGACCGGGCATGGCGCGGGAACATCTGCCGCGGCTGACGGAACGCTTCTATCGGGTCGAGGGCCAGAAGAGCGGCGAACGTCAGGGGACGGGGCTGGGCCTGGCCATCGTCAAGCATATCATAAACCGCCACCAGGGCGGGCTGGTGGTGGAGAGCGCGCCCGGGCTCGGGGCCGCGTTCACGGCCTGGTTCCCCATGGTGGTCGAGCGTCGTGACGTCCGGACGGCCGCCTGATGGCGCTGGAGGCCGCCGCTGTTACCGAACTGTCATCAACGTGTCTTATTCCGCTGACCATTCGCAGGCAGTAGTCGCGCCGCGTCGAAGCCGGATTCCCGGTCGCCATTCGATTCGCGCCTGCCCGCTTCGGACCCGGAATGATCTGGATTTATTTGCTGATCCTCACCGCGCTCAGCGCCGCCGCCTTTTTTGGCGGACGCGAGCTGGCGCGTCGTCGCGCCGTTGGCGCGCATCCCCACTCGCGTCCGGGGCAGCACGGCGCCTACGCGCTGATCTGGGTCGCTGCGCCCGCTCTGCTGGTTCTTATCCTTCTCAGCGTTTTTGCTGCGCCGCTGGAGCGTCAGTTGACCGCCGCCGGCACGCCCGACGTGGTGGCCGAGCTTGAGCACTTCCGCCGCGACGCCTTCTTCGCCGACGCCCACCGGGTCGGTCGGGGCGAGCCGGCCCTTCAGATCTGGGAACGGCCCCTGGCCGAACAGCTTCCGGTCGAAGCTCGCCGCATGGTGCGGATCGAACGCACCCTGCAATGGGGCGGCGGGGTCGCCGCTATCCTGGCCGCTATTCTCGGCGGCCTGTTCGCCCTGACCCAGATCAAGCCCCAGACCCGCGCGCGCAACCGGGTCGAAGGCTGGATTTACGGCGCCCTGTTTATCTGTTCCGCCATCGCCGTGCTGACGACCTTGGGCATCATCGCCTCGCTGGCCTTCGACTCCTTCCGCTTCTTCCAGAAGGTGCCGATCTTCGACTTCCTGTTCGGCACCCAATGGAGCCCGCAGATCGCCATCCGGGCCGACCAGGTGGGATCCACCGGCGCCTTCGGGGCCGTGCCCCTGTTCGTCGGCACCATGCTGATCATGTCGATCGCCATGTGTGTGGCGGCGCCGATCGGGCTGCTGTCCGCCATCTATCTTTCGGAATACGCCAGCCGAACCACACGGGCCGTCATCAAGCCGCTGCTCGAGATTCTCGCCGGCGTGCCGACCGTGGTCTACGGCTTCTTCGCCGCCCTGACGGTGGGACCCATCCTGCGCGTCTTCTTCAATGAGATCGGCCTGTTCCTGATGGGCGGACCGCTGGACGGACTGGGCCAGTATCTCGCTCTGGTTCAGAACCAGATGGCCCTGACGGCCGGCGCGGTGATGGGCATCATGCTGATCCCCTTCGTCTCGTCCCTGTCCGACGACATTCTGAACGCGGTGCCGCAGTCGCTGCGCGACGGCTCGTTCGCCATGGGGGCGACCAAGTCCGAGACGGTCAAGCGGGTTCTGTTGCCCGCCGCCCTGCCGGGCATCGCCGGCGCCCTGTTGCTGGCCGTGTCGCGCGCCATCGGCGAGACCATGATCGTCACCATGGCCGCCGGCCTGGCCGCCAACCTGACCTTCAATCCGCTGGATACGGTGACCACCGTCACGGTGCAGATCGTGACCCTGCTGACGGGCGACCAGGAGTTCAACAGCGCCAAGACCCTGTCGGCCTTCGGCCTGGGACTGACCCTGTTCATGGTCACTCTGGTGCTGAACATCATCGCTCACCGGATCGTCCAGACCTATCGGGAACAATATGACTGACGCGACCCCCGATCAGATCGACGGCGCGGCCGCAAAAGGGCGGCTGGATCGTCTGCGCGCCGGCCTCAAGCGCCGTCACGCGAAAGAGACGCGGTTCAAGTGGTACGGTCGTCTGGCCATCGCGGCCGCCATGATCTTCCTGGCGATCCTGATGGTGCGTATCGTCGCCCAGGGCCACACCGCCTTCTACACCCACACCGTCACCGTGCCGGTCTATATGGACCCTGCGCGTGTGGACCGGGCCTATCCGCAAGGCTCGAACTTCGAACAGATGGCGGCCGAACAGCAACTGAAGCGCTGGGGCATTCAGGACGATGCGGCGGGCGACGCCGCTCGCCAGATGAAGGCCCTGTTTTCTTCCGAGCTGAAGTTCGTCGCCGCCGACCTGGTCGCCAAGCGGTCGGACGTCATCGGCGAGACCGTGCCCTTGGCCGTGCCTCTGTCAGACGAGGCGGACCTGTATCTGAAGGGCGAAATCTCGAAGGAGACGCCGGAAGACCAGCGCCGTCTGACCGACCAGCAGCTCGCCTGGCTGGATCGGATGCAGGCCGAAGGCGTCGTCGGTTCGCACTTCAACACCGCCCTGTTCACCAACGGCGACTCGACCCAGCCGGAACTGGCGGGCGTGCTGGGCGCCGTGGTCGGTTCCGCGCTGATGCTGATGGTCACGGCCCTGATCGCCATTCCGTTGGGCGTCGGCGCCGCCGTCTGGCTGGAAGAGTTCGCGCCGAAGAACAAGCTGACCGACATCATCGAGGTCAATATCAACAACCTCGCCGCCGTGCCGTCGATCGTCTACGGCCTGCTGGGTCTGGCCCTGTTCATCAACTGGATGCATCTGCCGCGCGCCAGCCCGATCGTCGGTGGTCTGGTCCTGGCCCTGATGGCCCTGCCGACCCTGGTGATCGCCACCCGCTCGGCGCTGAAGGCCGTCCCTCCGTCCATTCGCGAGGCCGCCCTGGCCATGGGCGCCTCCAAGACCCAGACGGTGTTCAGCCACGTCCTGCCTCTGGCCATGCCCGGCGTGATGACCGGCGCCATCATCTCCATGGCGCACGCCCTGGGCGAGACTGCGCCGCTGCTCCTGATCGGCATGGTCAGCTTCGTTCCCGGCGTGCCGCATGCGATCGACCAGCCGGTCGGCGCCCTGCCTTCGCTGATCTACATCTGGGAGAACGCCTCCGAGCGGGCGTTCCACGAACGCACCGCTGCTGCGATCATCGTTCTTCTGGTCTTCATGATCATCATGAACACGGCGGCCATCATCCTGAGGCGGCGCTTCGAGCGTCGGTGGTAAGAGAATGAAATTCCGTATCTTCCGTTCTGCTGAAGACCAGACCGGCGCCGGCGCCGCCGATCCGACCGAGTCCGTTCGCATGGGCGGCCAGGTCTTGCCCGAAGCCACGTCCTCCAAAGCCGCCTCCGCCGTGGAAGCCCGGCTTGAAGACGCCACGCCTGTGAGCGGCCCGACCGTGGTCGCCACTCCGCCGACCGGTCCGATCAAGATCGCGGCGCGTGACGTCTCCGTCTTCTATGACGGCAAGCAGGCGCTTTACGACGTCTCGCTGGATATTCCGGACAAGACGGTCACGGCCCTGATCGGCCCTTCGGGCTGCGGCAAGTCGACCTTCCTGCGGACCATGAACCGCATGAACGACACGATTGCGGGCTGCAAGGTCACCGGCCGCATCGCGATGGACGACGAGGACATCAACGATCGGTCCATCGACCCGGTCCTGTTGCGCGCCCGTGTCGGCATGGTGTTCCAGCGCCCGAACCCCTTCCCGAAATCCATCTACGAAAACGTCGCCTACGGCCCCAAGATCCATGGGCTGGTCAGCGCCAAGTCCGAGATGGACGGCGTGGTCGAAAGCGCCCTGAAGCGCGCCGGCCTGTGGGAAGAGGTCGCCGACCGCCTGCAGTCGTCGGCCATGGGGCTGTCGGGTGGTCAGCAGCAGCGTCTGGTCATCGCCCGCGCCATCGCGGTGAACCCCGAAGTCATCCTGATGGACGAGCCCTGCTCGGCCCTGGACCCCATCGCCACCGCGCGGATCGAGGAACTGATCGACGAACTGCGTGAGCGGTTCTGCATCGTCATCGTCACCCACTCGATGGCCCAGGCTGCACGGGTTTCGCAGCGCACCGCCTTCTTCCACATGGGTCGTCTGGTCGAGACCGGCGACACGGAAGACATCTTCCAGAACCCGCGTGAGCGGCGCACCCTGGACTACATCACGGGACGCTTCGGCTGATGAACCAGCACACGGTCAAGGCTTACGGCGACGAGCTGAACCAGATCACGGCCGAGGTCGCCCGCATGGGCGGCCTGGCCGAGGCCCAGGTCTCGGACGCCATCGATTCCGTCGCCCGGCGGGACGTGGCCTTGGCGCGCGCCGTCGTGGATCGCGACCTGAAGCTCGACGCCCTGCAACGGGATATCGAGCGGAAGGCCATCCGTCTGATCGCCCTGCGCCAGCCGGTCGCCAGCGACCTGCGTCGGACCCTGGGCGCCATGAAGATGGCGTCAGACCTGGAACGCACCGGCGACCTGGCCAAGAACATCGCCAAGCGGGCGCTGATCCTGGCGGAAGCCGAGCCGATGCAGCCCCTGACGCGTTCGATCGAGCGGATGGGGCGCCTGGTTTCGACCCGTCTGCGCGACGTTCTGGACGCCTACACCGCTTCCGAGCTCGATCGCGCCGTGGCCGTCTGGCAGACGGACGACGAGGTGGACGAGCATTACAACGCCCTGTTCCGCGAACTGCTGACCTACATGATGGGCGACCCGCGCACGATCGGCGCCTGCACCCATCTGTTGTTCATGGCCAAGAATCTGGAACGGATCGGCGACCACGCGACCAATATCGCCGAGACCGTTCACTACGAGATCACCGGCGACGACATGGTGGGCGAGCGTCCGCGCGCCCTGCCGGGAGCGGAAGACGAGACCTCGACCCCCAACCTGACGACCAACTCGCACTAAGCCGAGACCGGAGACCCGAAGTGCAGCCCTATATCCTTGTGATGGAAGACGAGGACGCGCTGGCGACCCTGCTTCAGTACAATCTCGAGAAGGAAGGTTACGACGTCGCCGTCGCTTCCGACGGTGAAGAGGGCATGCTGCAGATCGATGAGCGTCAGCCCGATCTGGTCCTGCTGGACTGGATGCTGCCCAAGCTGTCCGGCATCGAGGTCTGCCGCCGCATTCGGGGCAAGGCCGAGACGCGCAACCTGCCGGTCATCATGCTGACGGCGCGGGGCGAGGAAAGCGATCGGGTTCGCGGCCTGGACACCGGAGCCGACGACTATCTGACCAAACCCTTCTCGATGGTCGAACTGATCGCCCGCATCCGCGCCGTGCTGCGCCGCATCCGGCCGGGCCTGGCCGACGATCGTCTGAACCACGGCGACATCATCATCGACCGCGTCTCGCACCGGGTGAAGCGCTCGGGCCAGGAAGTGCATCTGGGCCCGACCGAGTTCCGACTGCTGGATCATTTCATGCAGCACCCGGGCCGGGTGTTCAGCCGTGAGCAACTGCTGGACGCCGTCTGGGGCTCCGACGTCTATGTCGAGGCCCGCACGGTGGACGTCCATGTCGGCCGGCTGCGCAAGGCCCTGTCCATCGGCGATGACAGCGCCAACCCGATCCGCACCGTGCGCTCGGCGGGCTATTCGCTGGATCTGGAAGGCTAGATAAAAAGGGGGCGGCCGGATCGGCCGCCCCTTTTCCATTCAGATCTGTTCGGCGACGACCTCGTCCGGCTCCAGGGCGTAGACGGTGGCGCAGTATTCGCAGGTGACGCGGATCTTGCCGTCGTCCTCGACCATGTCGGCGCGTTCGGCGGGGTCGAAAGAGGCCAGGACCGAGGCGATGCGCTCCCTGGAGCAACGACAGACGGCCGTCAGCGCCCGTGCGCCTTCCAGCCGCACGCCGTCTTCGTGAAACAGGCGGAACAGCAGGGTCTCAGGCGAGATGGTCGGGTCGATCAGCTCGTCGTCGCCCAGGGTGCCGAACAGGGCGCGGGTGCGGTCCCAGATCTCTTCGGTGGAGCCTCGCGCCTCGTCGCCGGCGATGATCTGGATCATCGCCCCGCCGGCGCGCCACTGCGAGCCCGCCTCGGTCAGGACCTCGCCGACGGCCAGGCGCACCTTGGTCGGAACCTGTTCGGACTGCTGGAAATAGTGTTCGGCGCACAGCGACAGGCTTTCGCCCTCTATGGGCGTGATCCCCTGGGTGCGTTCGAAATCGGGGCCGCGATCCAGGGTCATGACGAAGACGCCCTGGCCCAGCAGGGTCTGGGCGCCGGGACGAGCGAAGCCCTGGGACGCCTCGGCCACCTCGGCCTCGTCATAGCGGCAGTAGCCGCGCAGCGTGCCGTCGGTGCCATAGTCGGCGACGACATAGCGCACCGGGCCGTCGCCCTGGGCCTGGACCATCAGCCGGCCGTCGAACTTCAGGCTGGAGCCGATCAGGGCGGCAAGCGCGCAGGCCTCGCCCAGAAGGGCGGCGACCGGCTCGGGATAGGCGTGGGCGGCCAGAATCTTGTCGATGGTCGCGCCCAGCCGGACCAGACGGCCGCGCACGGGCCAGCCCTCGATCTGGAAGGCGGCGGCCAGATCGTCGGAAACGGCGGATTGAGGCGCGTGATCGGTCACGGCAAGGTCCTTGAACGGCGTCATTTCGGGATCGCGGCTATTTAGGCGCCCTGAGCCGCCTTGATAAGGGGGACGATGATCGGGGACGAATTTGCGCGCCGGCGCGGCGGCCCGCAAACCCGCGCGCAGGCCTCGAAAAACCTGTAGAATCCGCCTCGACAAATCCGGAAAAACCTCGAGAAATTGTCGAGGTCTGGAAGCGAGGAACGGTCGATGAGCGCGAAACCTGTGCTGAAGCCCCTGGGCGAGCAGTCCATCGTCGTCACCGGCGCGACCTCGGGCGTGGGGCTGGCGACGGTGCGGCGGGCGGCGCGGGCCGGCGCCCGGGTGTTTCTGATCGCGCGGGGCGAACGGGACTTGCGGGCCCTGTGCGAGGAGTTGCAGGCCCAAGGGGCGCGTGTGGCCTGGGCCGTTGCCGACGTGGCCGATCCCGAGGTGTTGAAGGCGGCGGTCGAGAAATGCGTGCGGCTGTTCGGCGGCTTCGACACCTGGGTCAACAACGCCGGGGTCGGGATGTTCGGGTCGATCCGCGAGACGAGGCTGGAGGATCAGCGCCGCCTGTTCGAGACCAACTATTGGGGCGTGGTCAATGGGTCTCTGGCGGCGGCGGAGCATCTGCGGACGCGGCCGGGCGGCGGGGCGATCATTAATGTCGGCTCGATCCTGTCGGACCTGCCGCTGCCGGTGCAGGGCGTCTATGCGGCGTCCAAACATGCGGTGAAGGGGTTCACCAACGCCCTGCGGATCGAACTGTTGCGCGAGCAGGCGCCCGTAACGGTCAGCCTGGTCAAGCCCGGCGCGATCGATACCCCCTACAGCCGTCACGCCCGCAACCTGACCGGCCAGGCGGTGCATAATCCCCAGCCGGTCTATGCGACCCATGTGGTCGCCGACACCATCCTGTATTGCGCCACCCATCCGATCCGCGAGATCACGGTCGGCGGGGGAGGGCGCGTCATCGCGTCTTTCTACTCAGCTTTGCCGGGGATTGCGGAACCTCTTCTGGCGCGGTTCGCTCCATCTTTGATGCGGGACCGCCGTTCCGCCTATCGGCCGTATGACGACGGGCTCTATGACCCGACCGAGGACGGCCTCGATGAAGAGGTTCACTATCCCATGGTCCGTAATTTCAGCGCCCTGGCCGAAGTCCGCAAACATCCGGGCGTCACCGCCGGCAGCCTCGTCGCCCTTGCGGCCGGCGCCGCCGTGGTCCTGTATCTGACCCAGCGCAGCGGACCGACGCGCTATCAGCGTATCAAGACCCGTATTGATCCGCGCGGATGGGTGGACACGGAAGACCTGCGCGACCGTTTCCACGACGCCGTCGACGCCTTCCGTCATCGGGCCGAAGACGCGGGCGAGCGGGCCGGAGACTTCTCCCGCGAGGCTCGCCATCGCGCGGCTGATGCGGCCCATGATGCGCGGGGCCGGGCGGACGAATGGTTCCGCTCCACCCGCAAAGGTTCAAAGAAGGCGCTGAAGAAGCACGGCAAGACGGCCCACCGTTATGCCGACGACGCCGGCGCCTATGCCCGCGATCACGCCCGCGAGGGCGGGGCCTTGCTGGCGGTGGCCACCATCGCCGCCGCTGTCGGCGCGGCTGTGCTGGAAAGCCGTCGCCCCGACAGCCACGTGCGCCGTATCGCGCGCTTCTGATATTTCTTGCCGTCCGCCGCGACGAATTTCGCGGCGGACGGCAAGGTTTAAGCGAAACTGAGCCTGTTCATCAGCAAGGCTCGGCTTTGCTGCGAGGGCGAAGGCGGCTAAGACCCCGCCCATGAGCGCGCGCCCCACACTGATCTTCGACTTCGATTCGACCCTGGTCGGGTTCGAGACCCTGGAAGCCCTGGCCGATATCGCCCTGGCGGGATCGCCCGAGGCCGATCAGGTCCGGGCTCAGATCGCAGATCTGACAGACAGGGCCATGTCCGGTGAAATCGCATTCGGCGAGGCGCTGCGCCGCCGTCTGGCCCTGCTGCCCCTGACCCGCGCCCATATCGCGACCCTGGCCGAGACGGCGCCGGATCACCTGACCGCCTCGGTGCGGCGCAACCTGAATTTCTTCCAGCAGCACAAGGGCAAGGTGGTCATCCTGTCCGGCGGCTTCCGCGAGGTGATCGCGCCGGTGGCCGAGATGCTGGGCGTCTCGCCTGACCGGGTGCTGTGTAACGACCTGGTCTATGACGCCGACGACCGGGTGACGGGTGTCGATGACGCGAATCCCCTGTCCCAGGCCGACGGCAAGCCGGCCGTCATCCACGCCCAGAAGCTGTCGGGTCGGGTCGTCATGGTCGGCGACGGCTGGAACGACGCCGAGGTCAAGCTGGCCGGCGCCGCCGACGTCTTCTACGCCTTCACCGAGGTCGCCCGCCGCCCCTCGGTGGTCGAGGTCGCCGACGCCGAGGCCGCATCGCTGGACGAGGTGCTGCACGCCGAAGGCCTGGTCGGCCGCTGGTCCTTCCCGCGCAGCCGGATGAAGATGCTGCTGCTTGAGAACATCCACCCCGCCGCCGTCGAACGGCTGGAGGAGGCCGGCTATTCGGTCGAGACGGTCAAGGGCGCCCTGGACGAGGACGACCTGATCGCCGCCATCAAGGGCGTGCATGTGCTGGGCATCCGCTCCAAGACCACGGTCAGCCGTCGGGTGCTGGAAGAGGCCGACCGGCTGATGGCCGTCGCCGCCTTCTGCATCGGCACCAACCAGATCGATCTGGACGCAGCCTCCGATCACGGCGTGGCGGTGTTCAACGCCCCCTATTCGAACACGCGCTCGGTCGTGGAACTGGCCATCGGTCTGATGATCGTCCTGATGCGCGACGTGGTGGACAAGTCGGCCGCCATGCACGTGGGCCAATGGAACAAGTCGGCGACCGGGTCGAAGGAGCTGCGCGGCAAGACCCTGGGCATCGTCGGCTATGGCGCCATCGGCAGCCAGTTGTCGGTCCTGGCCGAGAACCTGGGCATGCGTGTGCTGTTCTATGATCTGTCGGAGCGGCTGGCCCTCGGCAACGCCCGGCGCATGCGCTCGCTGGACGCCCTGCTGGCGGAGAGCGACGTCGTGACCCTGCACGTCGACGGGCGTCGCGAGAATTCCAACATCTTCGGCGCGGCCCAGTTCGCGCGGATGAAGGAGGGGGCGCTGTTCCTGAACCTGTCGCGCGGCCATGTGGTCGATGTCGGCGCCCTGGCCCAGGCCATGGGATCGGGCCGGGTCGCGGGGGCGGCGGTGGACGTCTTCCCCGAGGAGCCGCGCACCAATTCGGATCCGTTCGAAAGCCCGTTGCAGGGGATGAAGAACATGATCCTGACGCCGCACATCGGCGGTTCGACCGAGGAGGCTCAGGAAGCCATCGCCGAGTTCGCGGCCGAGCGTCTGCTGGGCTATCTGAACCGGGGCGACACAACCTTCAGCGTCAACCTGCCGAACGTGCAACTGGCCGAGGTGTCGGGCGCGCACCGGATCCTGCACATCCACAAGAACCAGCCCGGCGTGTTGGCTGAGCTGAACCGGGCCTTGGCGGCGGCGGGGCTGAACATCCTGGGTCAGCATCTGAAGACCGACGAGCGCACCGGCTATGTCATCACCGACGTGGACCGCGACTACGACCCCGAGGCGCTGCGGACGTTGAAGACCGTGCCGGGCACGCTTAAGTTCCGCACCCTGCATTGACGGAACGACCCGTTATCTTCCGAAGGCTGACGTAACGGCATCTTGCGCTCGCCGCAGAGTGGCGCATCCTCCCGAGTAACGGCCGCGATACACGACGGCTGTGGGAGGAAATAAATGTCACGCTATCTCACCGGCGGCGCCGTCGCCGCCCTGGTCGTCGCCGCCTGCGCCTTTGCGGGCTCGGCCTCGGCCCAGACCTACAATCGCCTGGTCGTGTTCGGCGACAGCCTGAGCGACAACGGCAATCTGTATCTGGCTTCGGGCGGGACGCAGCCGCCCAGCCCGCCCTATTACCAGGGACGATTCTCCACCGGTCCGGTCTTCACCGAACTGCTGGGCTTCAACGCCGTCAATTTCACCGGCTCCGTCAGCGGCAGCATCAACTACGCCTTCGGCGGCGCCCGCACCGACGCCTCGGCCGGCCCTCCGCCGGGCATGTTGACCCAGCTGGCCGCCTACACCAGCCGGGGCGGGACCTTCGGGTCCAATGACCTGGTCAGCGTCCTGGGCGGCGCCAACGACATCTTCCAGGGACTGCCCGCAGCCGGCGCATCGGCAAGCCCGGTCGGCGCCATCACTCCGGTCGCGACGTCGGCCGCCGCCAACGTCAACAGCCTGGTCAACAGCGTCGCCGGCGCGGGGGCGGGGACGATACTGGTCACCAATCTGCCCAAGCTCAGCCTCACGCCGCAGTTCCGTGGCACGGCTGCGGCCCCCCTGGCCGACTATGCGGTGACGACCTTCAATACGGCCCTGCTGACGGGGTTGAACACCACGGCCGCCGCACGCTCGGGCAGCAACATCATCCTGATGGACCTGTTCAAGATCGGCGACACACTGGCCGCCGATCCGGGTCAGTTCGGCATCACCAACGTGACCCAGGCCTGTTTCAACGGGGTGACGGTCTGTTCGAACCCGAACAGCTATTTCTACTTCGACGGGGTCCATCCCACCGCAGCCGGGCACCAGATCATCGCCCGTCTGGCGACCGACTACCTCTACTATGGCGACATCGGGTCCCAGGCGGCCCTGCAGGGCGAGACCACATTCCGGCACCGCGAGGACGCCCTGGATGCAGCCAGCGAGGCCCTGTCGGGTCGTGAAGCCTGGGAGGCCGGCGTGGCGGTCACCGCCTCGGCCATGGTCGACAGCGTGGACACGGACGCGCGCCATTCGGTCACCGAGTCGTCCAGCGACGGCTGGGGCGGTCGGATTGCGCTTGAGGCGGGACCGTCGGCGAACTGGCGGTTCGGCATGGCCGGCACGGCGCGCAAGACCGACGTCGAAAGCCAGGCCCTGACCTTCAACGTCGAGAGCTTCGGCCTGGATCTGTATGGCGGCTGGCGCTCAGGCGACCTGTTCGTCAATGCGGCGGTCGGGGTGGCGCGCGACAATATCGACGACATCGAGCGCGTCACCAGTCTGGCGCCCATCGTCCATACGGCCGAGACCCGCGCCTTCAGCACGGGCGCGCGGCTGCAGGGCGGGATGTGGTTCGACATGGGTGGTGTGGCCCTGTCGCCCCGTGCGGCCGTGACCTGGGCCACCAGCGACGTCGACGGCTATTGGGAGCAGGGCGTCGCCGCCCAGTACGAATATGAGGATCGCGAGATGAAGGCGATCAGCGGCGAGGTGGCGCTGCGGGCCGAGGCGGAGATGGGCGGGTTCGGCCTGTTCGCCGAGGGCGGTTATCGCGACGCCCTGGACGACAGTTCCGACCCGGTGCGCGTCGGCCTCTACAACAACCCGGCGCAGGTGCTGGAGCGGGAGGTCGAGGATCCGTTCGGCGGCCAGTTCCTGGCCTCGGCCGGGGTCGAAGGGTCGCTGGGGCCCGTCAAGGTGACGATCGCCTATCGCGGCCGGTACGGCGAACACGCCGACAGCCATATGGGCGGCGTTCAGTTGCGGCTGCCGCTGTAAGAGGGAAGGCGGGGAAGGGGCCTCAGCGCCCCTTCTTGCGCACCCACATGGCGGCGTCCGCCTCGGTCAGCCAGATTTCGGGGTCGGTGTGGCCGTCCCAGGCGCGCACGCCGAACGAGCCGCCCAGCGGCGTCTGCTGGCCGTTCCAGACGAAGCCCTCGGTCTTCAGCGCCTCGGCCAACTGGCGCGCCTTGGCCCGGCCTTCGTCGACGCCGGCGTTCAGCATCAGCAAAGCGAATTCGTCGCCGCCCAGGCGGCCTACGGCGTCCGATTCGCGCAGATGGCCCAGCAGCATCCGCGCCACCGCCACCAGGGCCGCGTCGCCCGCGGCGTGGCCCAGCCGGTCGTTGACCCCCTTGAATCCGTCCATATCCAGATAAAGCAGCACCGCCGGCACGCCGTGGCGCTGGCAATAGGCCATGGTCCGCTGCAGGGCGGCGACGAAGCCGCGGCGGTTCAGGGCCGGGGTCAGGACGTCGTGGTCGGCCGCCGCCTCGGCCGCAGCGGCGCGCTGTTTCCAGGCGTCCAACTCGGCGCGCAGGCGCGCGATCTCGGCGGTCAGGTCGTGTTCGGCCACGTCGGTCACGGCGCAGGCTGGCTCCGGCGGCGCGACTCAACCGGACGCGCGATAAGCGGATGTTAGAGGCTGAACGGCCGAGATTGAAGGCGGGGCCGTAGCGAAACCCGCCGTAAACACGGCCTGTATCGGTTGCGGGCGTCCGCCGCGTGCTGTAACGGGCGGCCTTTCCGCGAGGGGCCTTGAAGATATGGCGACTTCCGCAACGCCGGTGGCGATCATCATGGGCAGTCGGTCCGACTGGCCGACGATGAAGCTGGCCGCCGACAAACTGGATCAGTTGGGCGTCGCCTGGACGGCCAAGGTCGTCAGCGCGCACCGCACCCCCCAGCGGCTGGTCGAGTTTTCGACCGGCGCCAAGGCGGCGGGTTTCAAGGTCATCATCGCCGGGGCCGGGGGCGCCGCCCACCTGCCGGGCATGGCCGCCTCGATGACCGAACTGCCGGTGCTGGGCGTGCCGGTCCAGTCCAAGGCCCTGAAGGGCATGGATAGTCTGTTGTCCATCGTGCAGATGCCCGCCGGGGTTCCGGTCGCCACCCTGGCGATCGGCGAGGCGGGCGCGGCCAACGCCGGCATACTGGCCGCCCAGATCCTGGCCTTGTCGGACGAAGCCCTGGCGGCGCGTCTGGCCGCCTTCCGCGCCGCCCTGACGGATTCCGTCGCCGAAACCGTCGAGGACTGAGTGCCCACGCTTCCGCTTCCCCCCGGTTCGACCCTCGGCATTCTCGGCGGCGGCCAACTGGGCCGGATGCTGAGCCAGGCGGCTGCACGCCTGGGCTTCGACGTGGTCATCCTGGATCCGGAGCCCGACAGCCCGGCGGGCCGGGTCTCCACCGCCCAGATCGTCGCCGCCTATGACGACCCCGAGGCCCTGACGGCCCTGGGCCGGGCCGCCGACGTCGTGACCTTCGAGTTCGAGAACGTGCCCGCCGCCTCCATCGAACGGCTGGCCGAGGCCGGCGCCCTGGTCGCGCCCGGACCGACCGCCCTGCGCGTGTCGCAGGACCGGGTGGAGGAAAAGACCTTCCTGAACGCCGTCGGCGCCCCGACGGTCGAGTTCGCCGTGGTCGATACGCTGGACGATCTGGTCCTCGGCCTGACGACCCTGGGTCTGCCCGCCCTGCTGAAGACTCGCCGCGAAGGCTATGACGGCAAGGGCCAGGTCTGGATCCGCACTCTGGAGGAGGCCCCCGCCGCGCTGGAAAGCCTGGGCGGCCGCCCGGCCATTCTGGAGGCCAGGGCGAGCTTCGTGCGCGAACTGTCGGTGATCGCCGCCCGCGACTGGGACGGCCATATGGCGGTCTATCCGCTGGGCGAGAACCGGCACGAGGGCGGGGTGCTGCGCACCACACTGGCGCCGGCCACGGTGGACGAGAAGACCCAGGTCCGCGCCCGCGCCATCGCCGAAGCCATCCTGGACGGGCTGGACTATGTCGGGGTCCTGGGGGTCGAGCTTTTCGACATTCCGGTTGCGGGCGGCGAGGACGTCCTGCTGGTCAACGAGATCGCGCCGCGCGTTCACAACACCGGCCACTGGACCCAGGACGGTTGCGTCTGCGACCAGTTCGAACAACATATCCGCGCGGTGGCCGGATGGCCTCTGGGGCCGACGTCGGCTCACGCCCGCGTCGAGATGAAGAACCTGCTGGGCGACGAGGTCGAGCAGTGGCGCGCCCTGGCCGGCAAGTCGGACGAACGCCTGCACCTGTACGGCAAGGCCGAGGCCCGTCCCGGCCGCAAGATGGCCCATGTGAACCGTGTGCTGGGCGCAGTCTGAAACAATGCGGGCGAAGCGCCGCAGCTAGGACGAAAGGTCCGGGCGGGGCGGCTTGCATTCCGGGCGTCGCGGGTCGATCTGGACATGGTGATGTCTTCCCCTGCCATAGTGATCATCGGCGCCGGCGTGCTGGGCCTGAGTACGGCCTTCGAGCTGACGCGACGCGGCCATAGGGTGACTGTGGTCGACCCCGGCGGACCCAACGCCTCGCGGGTGGCGGCGGGCATGGTGGCGCCGGCCATGGAGGCGGCGATCGACGATGTCTCGCCGGACCGGGCGGCGCTTCTGCGTGCGGGACGCGATCTGTGGCCCGCCTTCGCCCAGGCGTCCGGCGTGGCCTTCGGGCGGCGTCCGGCCGAGTGGCGCGGCGGAGACGTGGACGGCATGGCGGCGCGGCTGATGGCCCTGGGTTTCGAAGCCCGACGCGACGGCGATCGGGTGATCACGGACGAGGACGGTCAGATCCAGCCGGAACAGGCGATGGCGGCCCTGCACGCCGCGCTCGGCGACGGGATCATCCAGGGGCGCGTGGTCCGGCTGACCGCCCAGTCCGACGGCTGGACCATCGAACTGGACGATCGGACGCTGGCGGCCTCGGCCGTCGTGCTGGCGACAGGAGCCGGCGACGCGATTCCGGGTTCGCCGGAGGCGACGCGGACCTTGGTCGAGAACGTCCAGCCGATCCGGGGGCAGATCGGGGTGGCCAAGGCGGATCTGGCGTCCCATGCCTTGCGCGGGCCGGGGGCCTATGTCGCGCCTATGACCGGCGGAGCGGTCATAGGCGCGACGATGGAGCCGGGACGCCGCGACACCGTGCCCGACCCGGCTGTGGGCGAACGCCTGCTTGAGGCGGCCTGGCGGGTGCTGGGGCGCTCGCCCGAACCGCTGGACATCGAATGGCGCGCCGGGGTGCGCGGGGCCTCGCCGGACGGGTTGCCGATGGCGGGCCCGGCGCCGGACGGCGCAGGTCTGTTTCTGGCCCTGGCGCCGCGTCGCAACGGCTGGCTGCTGGCGCCGATGGTCGGGGCCGTCGTGGCCGATGCGATCGAGGGGCGGGCGCCGTCGCCCGCAGCCCGCGCCCTCGATCCTCGACGGTTCTAGTCCGCCATCGCGAAACGGACGGTGAAGTTGACCGTCGCCCCGTCCACCGCGCGGCCATCGACCGTGCGGGGGTTCATGCGGAAGTCCCGCGTCAGGCTCATGGCCGCCCGACCGAAGCCCTGGCCGTTCGGGGTTTCGCCAGCGACGCGGCAGGCGGTCAGGCCGCCGTCGATGCGCACGACGCAAGAGAGGCTCGCGGAGCCCGACAGGCCATTCTCGGCCGCGCGCGTCGGATAGGCCCGCGCCATCTGCGCCGCCGACGGACGGCTGGCCCAGGTCGGGTTGTTGATGACCGAGACGGCGCGGATCGGCGTTTCCGTCGTCGCCGTGCCGCCTTGGACGCCGGTCGGAGCCGTGCTGACGACCAGACCCGGGGTCGCGTCGACGACAGGGACGTCCGGCGCGGCGAAGGGCGAGGGCTCCGTCGTCGGGAAGACCACCGGCGGCTTGTGGGTCGGATTTTGCGGCGCGGGCGGCGCCTTAGCCTCGACCTTCGGCAGGGGTTTCGGACGCGGCAGATCCAGGGTGACGATGGTCGGCGGCGGCGCCGGCGGAGCGACGTCGGGCGCCTTCAACTGGAACCGCTGGTTATAGAGCACCACGCCGGCGCCGACATGGGCGAGGACCGACAGGCCGATGGCCGCCCACATCCAGCGCGGCAGTGGTTTCTTGCGTTCCCCGAAGTCGATGGGGCTGACGGCGCCGGGACCCCCGGCGGCACGGATCATCATGACTGCACTCCCTCGTTCACCGCCCCCGCAGCGCCCGTAACAGAAAGTGAGCGCTCAGGTTGTGGCGGCTTTGCGGCGAAGATACGCGGTTCGACAAACGTCGATCATGGCTCGGCTGTTAACGCTGTCGTTAACGATTAACGGTTGATTAACCACGTTCGACGACCCTCTGCTTGTCATGGGCATCAGAGCGATTCCATCTTTCGGCGGGGTAGAGGCGGCCATCCAGCGCGCCTCGACCGCCGTGGGAGTCGATTACGACTTCCTGGTCAAGACGGCGCGGCGCGAGAGCGCCATGAACCCGTCGGCCAAGGCGCCCACCTCATCGGCGGCAGGCCTGTTTCAGTTCATTGAACAGACCTGGCTGGGGACGGTCAAACAGCATGGCGCCCAGCACGGCTACGGCCAGTACGCCGATCTGATCCACCGGGGGACCGACGGACGCTGGCGCGTGGAGGGATCGGCGCGAAATGTGGTGCTGGACCTGAGATTTGATCCGCACGCCGCCTCGGTGATGGCGGCGGAACTGACCGCGTCCAACGCCGCCTATCTCCGCGGGCGCACCGGCAAGGAGCCCGGCGCCGGAGATCTGTACGCCGCCCATTTCCTTGGGCCGGCGGGCGCGGCTAGTCTGATGAACGCCCTGGACCGCAACCCGGGCGCCAGCGCCGTCGCCCTGTTCCCCGATGCGGCCCGGGCCAACCGCAGCATCTTCTACAAGAACGGGCGGGCGGCCACGGTTTCCGAGGTCCATGCCAATCTGCAACGCTCGGCGGGCGACGGCGCGCCGGCGGCCGGGGCGGGGGATACGCGGTTCCCAATGCCGGAATTGAGCGATCGCGACCAGGTTCTGGCGGCGCGGATGGATCGGCTGAAGCAGGATCAGGGCATCCTGGCCCTGCTTCTGGGCCAGGACGGATCGAGCGGAAGCGGCTTCGGCGGTGCCTTTTCGCCGAACGGCGGGGAATCGACCTGACCGCCGTCCGGTCTCTCCATAGTAAACCGACCGTTAAGCATGGCAGTCTCATGATATCGGACACGCCCGATTCCCTGACGAGCCGTCCATGACCGCCCACCGCGCCCGACTGACCGAAATGGACATCCAGCGCCTGGTGAAGGCGGCCGATGACGATGAACGCGCGGAGGCGGCGCACAAGCTGTGCCGCAACATGGATCGCGCCGATCTGGACGACAGGGACCGGCAGGCGGCGCAGAAGATCGTGCGGCTGCTGGCCAATGACGCGGCCGAACTGGTGCGTCGGGCCATGGCCGTGACGCTGAAGGCATCGGACCTGATCCCCAATGACGTCGCCCGCCGGTTGGCGGCGGACGTGGACAGCATCGCCCTGCCGATCATCGGCGCTTCGCCGGCCTTCAGCGACGAAGACCTGATCGAGATCGTGCGCGGGGGCGCGGCCTTGCGTCAGGTCGCCGTCGCCGGTCGACCGCGCGTGTCGCGCGACGTGGCTCAGGCGCTGGCGGACGAAGGCTGTGAGCAGGCGGTCAGAGCCCTGGCGGCCAATGACAACGCAGACCTGTCGGAACGCGCCCTGGGGGCGATCGTCGATCGTTTCCCGGACTCGGCCGAGGTGGTGACATCCGTCGCCTATCGCCAGGTGCTGCCGCTGCATATCACCGAGCGCCTGATCGAACTGGCCAGCGAGACGGTGCGCGAACATCTGGTCTCGCGGCATGCGATGGCGCCCGAGACCGCCATTCGCCTGGCTCAGTACGCACGCGAGCGCGCCACGGTCGATCTGGTGGATCAGGCCGCAAGCAGCGCGGACCTGGGCGCCTTCATGGCGCAGTTGAATCTGCGCAAGGCCTTGAACGCCTCGCTGTTGCTGCGCGGCCTGGCGCGGGGACAGATGGCGATGTTCGAGCATGGTCTGGCCGAGTTGGCCAACACGCCGCATCACCGGGCCTGGCTGATGATCCATGATGCAGGACCTCTCGGGCTAAAGGCGATCTATGATCGGGCCGGCCTGCCGCCACGGCTGTTCCAGGCCTTCCGCGCGGGGGTCGACACCTGGCGCGCCCTGTCGGCCGAAGGGGTGGATACGGCGAGCGAAGTCTTCCGCCAGCGCATGTTGGAACGGTTCCTGACCCAGCGGCCGAACGTCCTCCGCGACGACCTGGCCTATCTGATGGAGCGGCTGGACCAGGCGCCCGTCCGCCCCGCAAGGATCGCCGCCACCGCCGCTTGAGTCCTGGGGTGCAACAAAGAAAAGGCCCGCCTGACGGCGGGCCTTTTCATTTTGGAGGGGGCTGAAGCTCAGCGCGCCTTGTGTTCGGCGACCTTGGCTTCCAGGGATTCGGCCAGGATGCGGCCGGTCGGGTTTTCGTCGGTCTTCACCTGGTCGCGAACCACGGCGCGGATGGCGTCGATATGGGCGTCGATGATGATCAGGGGCGCGTTCTGGCGGGCGCCGGCGTCGTCCAGCAGGCGGCAAAGCGAACCGGCGATACGGGTCACCAGCGGGTATTCATACGTCGTTCCCAGCCCCTTCAGGTCATGGGCGCGGAAGTACAGGGCCTCGGCGGTCTCTGCGTTCAAGCCCTGTTCACGGACGTCGGCCTGGGCCTTGTCCAGCTTGACGATCTCGTCGTTCAGCCACTGTCCAAACTGGGCGGACATGGCCTTCAGCGCTTCCTCCGCCCGTGCGATGGCGTCGGCGTTGATGCCGAAACCGCCGCCGACCTTCGTGCGAAGGGGGGGCGTGGGGCGAATGACGTGCGCCGGGTCGCTCATGGGAGACTCCATAGAAATTTCGGCGAAGCTTATCCGCGCGCCCTTAAGAAGGGGTATAGGGGGCGGTCGTCAGTTGGCGAACTGCTCGGCCATGACCCGCTCGTCGAACGATCGGCCTGCGTCAAACAGCATGGTCAGGGCGACGTCGCGGCGTTCACGCACCTCAACCCGCGCCACGCGCCGAACTTCGAAATTGTCGGCCGTGGCGGAGACCGGCCGCTTGTCCGGCTCCAGCACGTCGAACCGCACCTTGGCGCCGTGGGACAGCAGGGCGCCGCGCCAGCGACGGGGACGGAAGGCGCTGATCGGGGTCAGGGCCAGAATACGGGCGTCCAGAGGAATGATCGGGCCGTGGGCCGACAGATTATAGGCGGTGGATCCGGCCGGGGTCGCCACCAGGCAGCCGTCGCACGACAGCTCTTCCAGCCGCACCCTGTCGTCGACCGTGATCTTCAGCTTGGCGCTCTGGCGGGTCTGGCGAAGCAGGGAGACCTCGTTGATGGCCAGACCCGTATGGACCTCGCCGCTCTCGGTCCAGGCGTCCATCTGCAGCGGATGGATCACAGTGCGTTCAGCGGCGACCACGCGGGCGATCAGATCGTCCTCGTCATAGTCGTTCATCAGAAACCCGACCGAACCGCGGTTCATGCCGTACACCGGGGTGCGACGACGCAGGTTGGCGTGCAGGGTCTCCAGCATCTGCCCGTCGCCGCCCAGGGCGACGATGACGTCGGCCTCTTCTTCCGGAACGGCGCCATAGCGCGCAATCAGACCCTGGCGCGCCGCCTGGGCCTCAGGGCGGTCGCTGGCGGTGAAGGCCAGGGCGGGGACGGGCGGAGTCTGGTTCACGCGCGAACGTGAGCCTCAGCTTGGCGCCGAAGTCAAACTGTCGCGAATCTTTCCATCATCTGGCGGAAGGCGCGGGCTGCGGAATGACTGTTCATCGGCGTGGCGGACCAGCCGCCGTCGCCAGGCAGGCCGTCGGTCAGCTTGCGCAGTTCGGTCAGGACGGAGGCGAAAACCGCCTTGTCCAGGCCCACGGCGGTGCACGCCAGATAAAGGGGTTCTGCGGTCGACGAATGAATCGCGGCCCGGACCTGGGCGGGGCTGAACCCGCCCAGGTGGCCCAGAGCCCGTTCGAACAAACCGTATCTCTGCTCGCGCAGGGCGCGGATGAGGATGCCGGGACGCAGTTGGCCGGCCGCCTGCAGCTTGTCGACCAGGCGACGCTCCATTTCCTGGCGTTCGCGATCCTCGGCGTTGCGGCCGTTGGGCAGGGGGCGCCAGACCGGGATGCGTGACGCCTTTGCGGACGCTTCCCGCACGGCGGCGTTCAACAGCCGGTCGTCGATCTGGAAACGTTCGCCGATCGACTGGCGCAGGGCCTGGCCGACCCATTGGTACAGTTCCTGCGCCAGGGACTCGCTGAGCCTGGGATGGCGCGCCAGGGGCGCGCGCAGTCCGGCGATACGGCGGGAATGTTCGACCAGGCGGTGCATGGCGGCCTCGCCGATCTCGGCGCTGCGGTTGGAGGCCAGGGCGGTCATGGTCACGGGATCCGCGCGGTCCAGAATGGCGTCCACGACGCCGCCCGACAGATTGGGGCGGCGGGCCACGGCGATCTGGTGCTCCAGCGTGGTCTCGACCAGGACGCGGATCAGGGCGGCGTCCTTCAGCAGGGGGCTGGCGGCGATGACCGGGGCGGCGATGTCGATTTCGTCCAGCGCCAGCATGTCGATCAGCGCCGGCGGGGCCCAGTCGGCGTGAGCCAGGCGTTCGGACAGCTGCCTGCGGATCTCGTGCTCGGCCTGGGCGGCCAGGGTCAGGAAGATCTCGCCGAGCGCGGTCGGCAGGGGCGTGGCCGGCGCGGCGCTTTCACACAGGGCGATGACGCCCATCAACAGGCGGTGACGATCGTCTGGAGCCTTGCTGCGGGCTAGATCGACAAGGTCCTGCGGCGACAGATCTCTGTCCGTTCTGGACGAGGTCCTCAGTTGGACGACAGCGGACACGGCGACTCCCGGACGCAGCAAACTCTCGCGATCATCATGGGGCTGCGGCGTGAAGACGCGGTTAACGGAATCTGAAACGTGACGGTTAACCCCCTGCGGACTGGGCCTGCAGCCGCTTGACGGATCGACGACGGAGGGAGACGCTGAAGCAAAGCCCAGCAGAGGCCCTGCCATACAGGAGGAAACCATGGCCGACGGCGCCCATCCCGCATTGAAATCCCGCGTGTCCGAGGCCGAATGGCAGGTGCGTGTGAATCTGGCCGCCCTTTATCGCCTCGTGGCGCTGAACGGGTGGGACGACATGATCTTCACCCACATCTCGGCCCGCGTGCCGGGCCCCGAGCATCATTTCCTGATCAATCCATACGGCTATTATTTCGACGAGATCACCGCCTCCTCGCTGGTGAAGGTCGATCTGGAGGGGAACGTGGTTCAGGAGACGACCGACTTCATCAATCCGGCCGGCTTCACCATCCATTCGGCGGTCCATGCGGCGCGCGAGGATGCGAAATTCGTCATCCACCTGCATACGGTCAACGGGGTCGGAGTGGCCGCCCAGCAGCATGGATTGCTGCCCATCAGTCAGAACGCGTGTTTACTACAGCATCAGGTTGCGTATCATGGGTATGAGGGACTGGCCCTGAATCTTGACGAACGCGAACGTCTGGTGGCCGACCTGGGGGACAAGTCACTGATGCTGCTGAGAAATCACGGCACTTTGGCGGTCGGGGAAACGGCGGCGCAGGCATGGATCGGGATATTCTTCCTCGAGAGGGCCTGCGCACAGCAGGTGGCCGCCCTGTCGGGCGGGCGCGAACACGTGCTGATCGCGCCGGATCAAGCCCAGTCCGAAACCAGGGAACAGGGGCGGGGCATCAGCTTCGTTTCGTCCCTGGCCTGGCCGGGCGCCCTGCGTCAGCTGGATCGGAAGTCGCCCGGCTACGACGCCTGAAGTCCGGCGGGGCGTTCGGCGCCCTGGCGGCCGTCGTCGGCCTGTGCGGAGGTCTTCTGGCCGAGGACGCCTTCGCGGGGGCCTGGACCCAGCCCAGGGGCCGGGGACAGGCGATCGTCAAATACGAGGACATGCGCGCCGAAACGGGCTTCGATCCCTCAGGCGAAGAGCAGCCGCTGGAGGCCGACCGCACCGACACGACGCTGGGTCTGTTCGCCGAATACGGGCTGACAGATCGTCTGACCCTTCAACTGAAGGCCGATTGGCAGCAGGGGGAAGACGCCTTCGTCGACTATGAAGGGCGCGGGCCGGTCGAGATCGGGGCGACCTGGCAGGTCTGGCGCGACGATCACAATGCCGTCAGTCTCTATGGCGGATACGCTCAAGCCGGCGAGGGGCGCAACGCAGGCTACGCCTCGCCGGGCGTCGGCGAATACGACTGGGAGGCGCGGGCTTCAGCGGGTCGATCGTTCGGCGGGGCCGGAGCCCGGTGGGGCATGGATCAGTCCTTCGTCGAACTGCAGGTCGCCCGCCGGCTGCGCGACGGTCTGCCTGATGAAACCCGTGTGGACGCTACGCTGGGCGGGCGTATCGGGGGCCAGTGGCTGGTGATGGGCCAGGCCTTCGGCGGCGCGGCGGATGGCGGCGCACGTTGGTTGTCGCTCGAGGCGTCCGTGGTGCGCGACATGGGCGGCTGGAGCATCCAGGCCGGTTGGCGCCAGACGGTCGCGGGTCGGGAGACGGCCATCGCCCATGGACCGGTTGTGGCGATCTGGCGCAGGTTTTGAACGTAATCCCGGCGACGGAATTCAGCGTAGGCGACGTTACCAATAGGTAATGTTGCGCATGGCGGAGAGAAGCCGCTAAGCGTGCGCGTCCTCTGAATTGAAAGACCGTTGCGTGATAAAACGCCACTTCTTCCTGATCGCCGCAGCGGTTCTGCTGGGGCTGATGGTGCTTGCCGCTGTGCTGAAAGTCGCTTTCGCAGACGATGATGCGGGCGGCCCGCCAGGCGGGGGACGGCGCGGAGGCCAGCAGGTGTCCGAAGCCACGGTGTCCCAGCGGTCGTTTTCGGACCAGATCCGCGTCCTGGGCGTGGCGCGGGGACAGAGATCGGTCAACATCACCTCGTCCACCACTGAACTGATCACCCGCGTCCTGTTCACCGACGGTCAGACGGTGTCGGCGGGCGCGCCCCTGGTCGAACTGCAGGCCCGTGAAGAGGATGCGGACATCATCGAGGCCCGCGCCAACGTCGCCCAGGCCCAACGCGAGTATGACCGCTACAAGGCCCTGGCGGATCGGGGTGTCGCCCCTCAGGTGCTGCTTGAACAGGCTGAGACGGCGCTGGAGACGGCGCGCGCCTCGTTGCAGGCGGCGCAGGCGCGTCGGGGCGACCGGGTCATTCGCGCGCCCTTCGCCGGGACCCTGGGTCTGACGACGGTGACGCCGGGCACGCTGATCAATCCGGGCGCCGTCATCGCGACCCTGGACGACACATCGACCATCCGCGTCGACTTCCCTCTGCCTGAGCGGTATCTGGATGTGCTGAAAGCCGGAGCGCCGATCACGGCGACGGCCGATGCCTATGGCGAAACGCCGTTCCAGGGGCGGATCGCCCTGATCGACACGCGCGTGAACGAGACCACCCGCGCCGCCACGGCCCGCGCCGAGTTTCCCAATCCCGGCGGTCGTATCCGCCCCGGCATGCTGCTGCGCGTCGTGGTCCAGCAGGGGCAGCGCCAGGCGCCGGCCGCGCCCGAATCCGCCGTCCAGTACGAAGGGGCGGGCGCCTTCGTCTATCGCATCGCCGCCGGGGCCGAGGGCTCGACCGCTCAGCGGGTCGAGATCGTGGCCGGCGCCGTCGAGAACGGCTTCGTCGAGATCCTTTCGGGCGTGGACGTCGGGGACCGGATCGTCGGTTCGGGCCTGAACCGGATCCAGCCGGGGGCGCCCGTCAGCGTTCCCCGCGCCCAAGGCCAGCGGGCCGCCGCCCGATGATGCTTTCCGATGTCGCGGTCCGGCGTCCGGTCTTCGCGGCGGTCGCCGCCATCGTCCTGTGCGTGATCGGGGCCGCCGCCTTCTTCTTCCTGCCCGTGCGCGAACTGCCGGACGTCGATCCGCCCATCGTCTCGGTCAACACCAGCTACGCCGGCGCCTCGGCCGAGGTGATCGAAAGCCGGATCACCGAGCCGATCGAGCAGCAGATCGCCGGCATCCAGGGCGTCGAACGCATCAACTCGACCAGCCGAGACGGCCGGTCGAACGTGAACATCGAGTTCTCGCTGGACCGCAATATCGACGACGCCGCCAACGACGTGCGCGACCGGGTCAGCCGCGTCGTGGGCCGCCTGCCGGATCAGGCCGACCCGCCGGAAGTGGCCAAGGCGGATTCCGACAGCCAGCCCATCATCATCGTCTTCCTGCGCTCGACGACGATGAACCGGCTGCAGCTGACCGACTACGCCGATCGCTATCTGGTGGATCGGATGGCGACGGTGCCGGGCGTGGCCCAGGTCAACATCTATGGCGAGCAACGCTATTCGATGCGCATCTGGCTGGATTCCGCCGCCATGGCCGCGCGCGGTCTGACGGTCAACGACGTCGAGACGGCCCTGACCAGCCAGAACGTCGAACTGCCCGCCGGCTCGCTGGAATCGACCGACAAGGACTACACCGTCCGGGTGGCCCGCACCTACGCCCGGCCTGACGATTTCCGCCAACTGCCCATCGGCACGCGGGGGTCCGCCTCGGCCTCGGCCGCCGTGGCGACCGGCGCGGGCAGCGGCTCTTCCGCCATCATCCAGGGTCAGCCGACCTATGTGACCCGCCTGGGCGACATCGCCCGGGTCGAGGAGGCGCCCGAGGAGCCGCGTCGTCTGTTCCGCGGCAACAGCATGGACCAGATCGGTCTGGCGGTGACCCGCCAGGCCCAGTCGAACGACCTGGCCATCTCGGACGGCGTCCACAAGATGATCGACGAGATCCGGCCCAGCCTGCCGCCGGGCGTGACGCTGGAGATCGGGTCGGACAACTCCGTCTTCACCTCACACGCCATCGACGAGGTCTGGATCACCATCGGCATCTCCATGGCCCTGGTGGCCCTGGTCAACTTCATCTTCCTGGGCAGCCTGCGCGCCGCCCTGATCCCGTCCATCGTGGCGCCCATCTGTCTGCTGGCGACCTTCATCGTCCTGGCGCCCCTGGGCTTCTCGCTGAACCTGCTGACCCTGCTGGCCCTGGTTCTGGCCATCGGTCTGGTCGTCGATGACGCCATCGTGGTGGTCGAGAACATCCAGCGTCGTCTGGACCATGGCGAGCCGCCGCTGGTGGCCGCCGAACGGGGGGCGCGCCAGGTCTTCTTCGCCGTCGTGGCCACGACCATCGTCCTGTTGTCGGTGTTCGCGCCCCTGCTGTTCCTGCCGGGCTATGTCGGACGGCTGTTCGTCGAGCTTGCAGCCGCCATCGCGGCGGCGGTGGCCTTCTCGGCCTTCCTGGCGCTGAGCCTGTCGCCGATGCTGGCGTCCAAGATCCTGAAGCCGGCGCATGGCGGCGGCTGGGTCGCGCGCCGGGTCGATTGGGGCATGGACCGATTGAAGACCTCCTATGGCCGGTCGCTGGACATGCTGCTGGGCAAGCGGATCGCCGTCATCGGCGTCGGCGCCCTGATCGTCCTGGTGGCGGCCGGAGCCGGGGGCATCTTCCTGGTCCTGCCCAATGAGCTGGTGCCGGATGAAGATCGAGGCCGGGTCTCGGTGCGTGTCGCCGGACCGGAGGGCGCAGGCTTCGACTATACCCGCAAGATCATGATGGGGCTGGAACCCCTGCTGGCCGAATACAAGAACAGCGGCGAGGCGGATTCCTATCTGGTGTCGGCGCCCGGCTTCGGCGGCGGCAGTTTCAACACGGGCAATGGCGTCCTGGTCCTGTCCGACTGGTCCAAGCGCGACCGCACCGCCGCCGAGATCGCCCAGGAGCTGAACGGCAAGCTGCGCGGCCAGACAGACGCCCAGGTCAACGCCTCGACCCCCGGCGCCTTCCAGCGGGGGGGCGGCAACTCCAACTCGGTCGAACTGATCGCCACCGGGACCGACTACCAGCAGATCTACAACTGGCTTCAGCCCCTGCTGGCGGCGGCCCAGGCCAACCCCGGTTTCTCGCGTCCGCGCCTGAATTACGAACCCAATTCGCCGCGCCTGTTGGTCGATGTCGATCCGCAGAAGGCCGCGGCGCTGGGCGTCTCGTCCCAGTCCATCGGGCGGACGCTGGAGACCATGTTCGGGTCGCGCACCGCCACCACCTATATCAAGGGCGGTCAGGAGTATGACGTCATCCTGCAGACCGACCGGGACAACCGCCGCGAAGTGGCGGATCTGGAAGCGCTCTATGTCGCGACCGGTGCGGGCCAGCTGGTGCCTCTGTCGGCGGTGGTGACGACCAAGACCTCGGGCGACACGCCGGATCGCCGGCGTCTGGATCGCCAGCGGGCCATCTCGCTTCAGGCCGATCTGAATCCCGGCATGACCATCGACGATGCGATCCAGTTCCTCAGCGCCGAGGCGGCCAAACAGCCGACGGGCGGGGTGATCACCCAGTGGGGCGGCGCCGCACGCGATCAGCAGGAGGCGGGCGGCGCTGTGCTGGCGGCCTTCGGCCTGGCGCTGTTGCTGGTCTTCCTGGTGCTGGCGGCCCAGTTCGAGAGCTGGATCACCCCGGCGGTCATCATGCTGACGGTGCCGCTGGCGGCGGCGGGCGGCCTGTTCGGCCTGCTGATGGCGGGGTCCAGCCTGAACATCTACAGCCAGATCGGCCTGATCATCCTGATCGGGGTGGCGGCCAAGAACGGCATCCTGATCGTCGAATTCGCCAACCAGCTGCGCGACCAGGGCCGGTCGATCCGCGAGGCGATCATCGAGTCGGCGTCGCTTCGCCTGCGGCCGATCATCATGACCTCCATCGCCACCGCCTTCGGCGCCCTGCCGCTGGTGCTGTGGCAGGGCGCGGGCGCCGGCAGCCGTCAGACCATCGGCGTGGTGATCTTCACCGGCGCCATCTTCGCCACCGTCCTGACCCTGTTCGTCGTGCCGGTGATCTATGGCGTGCTGGCGCGCTTCACCAAGTCGCCGGAATGGACCGCCCGCAAGATCGCGGAGTGGGAGGCCCAGGAAATGCGCGAGGGCGGCCCCAAACCCATCGAAGAGGGCTGAAGGATCAGGAGGCGGGCGCCGCCGGGCTCTGGGGCCTGTAGCCCGTCTCCACCTTCAGGAAGGCGATGACGTCGCGGCGATCCTTTGCATCGGGCAGACCGGGATAGTTCATCTTGTTGCCCGGCAGGAAGGTCTTCGGATTCTGCAGCCAGTGGTCCAGCTTTTCGGCGTCCCAGGTGAATTCAGCCGTGCGCATGACGTTGGAATAGTTGAAACGCAGGCGATCCCCCGCCTTGCGCCCGAACACGCCGTGCAGGTTCGGTCCCGCCAGATCCGGCCCGTCCTGCCCGATGGTGTGGCACGAGCGGCAGCGGGCGAAGACGCGACGACCATTGGCCAGGTCTCCGGCGTTATACGGTGCGGGCAGGGCGGCCAGAAGACTGGCCTTTTCGGCATCCGTGGCGACGCGCGCCGGCTTGGCGGCCGGTCGGCCCTCGTCGCCCGTCTTTCTGGGCTGATCGCCCGGGCCGCAGGCGGCAAGCGCCAGAATCAAGGGAACGGCGAGGGGGGTGAGACGGCTCATCAAGGGCTCCAGTTTTCGCGCGACATAGGGAAAACTCCGGACGCGGCAATTGGTCAAGCTGTCCTGCTGGACGGATGGGGCGCGCACCTGATAATCAGTGTCAAAGAAACGCGGAGTCGCCGGGGGGCGGCGTCCGCCCGTGCGAGTCTAGATTTGACCGATACCATAAAGCTGAGCCAGGCCCGCCGCGGCGATCAGGGCGTGATCACCCAGGTGGGCGCCCATTGTCACCACCAGGGCGAGGCGGTTGAACTGGAACGCCGCCTGCTTGAACTGGGCTTCGTCGAGGGCGCGCACGTCGAACTGCTGCACGAAGGCCTGTTCGGTCGCGATCCCATCGCGATCAAGGTGGATGACATGCGCGTGGCCCTGCGCCGCCACGAGGCCGCCAGTCTGACGATCAGGCTGGACGCCGCCTGATGGACATGGCCCTGAAGACCGCCCGCGTCGCCCTGGTCGGCAATCCCAACAGCGGCAAGACGGCTCTGTTCAACGCCTTGACCGGCGCTCATCAGAAGGTCGCCAACTACGCCGGGGTCACCGTGGAGCGGAAGGAGGGGCTGATCCGCGCCGCCTCCGGCCGGACCATGTCGGTGCTGGACCTACCCGGCACCTATTCGCTGCGCGCCCGCAGTCCCGACGAGGAAGTCACCCGCGACGCGGTCCTGGGCCGTCTGGCCGGCGAAGTCCCGCCCGATGTGCTGGTCTGCGTGGCCGACGCCACCAATCTGCGCCTGATCCTGCGCCTGGTCCTGGAGCTGAAGGCCGTCGGTCGGCCCATGGTCCTGGCCTTGAACATGTACGACATCGCCCAGCGTCAGGGGCTGCGGATCGATCTGGAAAAACTGGGCGCCGAACTGGGCGTGCCGATCATCACCACGGTCGCGACGCGCAAGCGCGGCATCGACGATCTGATCGCCGCCGTCGAGACCCAGGTCGATGTCGCCGCCGCCAGCGAGAACCACTGGCGCAGTCCCGACGCGACCGAGCTGCGCACCGCCGCCCGCGAGGCGGAACGGATCATGAAGGCCTGCGTGCGTCCGCCCGAGCGGCCGGACACCCTGACGGGGCGGATCGACAGCGTCCTGCTGCATCCGCTGGGCGGCATGATCATTCTGATGATCATCCTGTTCGCCATGTTCCAGGCCGTGTTCAGCTGGGCCGCGCCCCTGATGGACGGGATCGAGGGGATCGTCGGATGGCTGGGCGCCGGCGTGGCCGCGCTCATTCCCGACGGCCTGCTGCAAAGTCTGATTGTCGACGGGATCATCTCGGGGGTCGGCAGCGTGCTGGTCTTCCTGCCGCAGATCCTGATCCTGTTCCTGTTCATCATCGCCCTGGAAGACTTCGGCTATATGGCGCGCGCCGCCTTCCTGATGGACAAGATCATGGGCGGGGCGGGGCTGCACGGCCGGGCCTTCATCCCGCTGTTGTCCAGCTTCGCCTGCGCCATTCCCGGCATCATGGCGGCGCGCGTGATCGATTCGAAGCGCGACCGCCTGACCACCATACTGGTCGCGCCGCTGATGACCTGTTCGGCGCGGATTCCGGTCTATACCCTGATCATCGCGGCCTTCATTCCCAACGAGACCGTCTGGGGCTTCGTCAATCTGCAAGGCCTGGTGATGTTCGGCCTCTACGCCGCGGGCATCGTCAGCGCCCTGCTGGTGTCGCTGGTGATCCGCAAGGTCTTCTGGCGCGGGGCTGTGGAGCCCTTCATGATGGAGCTGCCCACCTACAAGGTTCCGGATTTCAAGAGCGTCGTCTTCAACCTTTGGATTCGCGCCAAGATCTTCGTCAACCGCGCCGGCCGGATCATCCTGCCGCTGGTGATCATCCTGTGGGTTCTGGCGACCTTCCCCTATCCGCCCGAGAACGCGACCATGCCGGACATCGACTATTCGTTCGCCGGCATGATCGGGCGTGCGCTGGAGCCGATTTTCGCGCCCATCGGCTTCAACTGGCAGATGGTCGTGGCCCTGATCCCCGGCATGGCCGCGCGCGAGGTGGCGGTGGCGGCCCTGGGCACGACCTACGCCATCGCCGACGCCGAGAATGCGACCGGGCTTCTGGCCTCGACCCTGTCGTCGCAATGGTCGTTGGCGACGGCCCTGTCCTTCCTGGCCTGGTACATCTTCGCGCCCCAGTGCGTGGCGACCCTGGGCGTCGTGAAGCGCGAGACCAATTCGCTGAAATGGACCTGGATCATGATCGGCTACATGTTCGGTCTGGCCTATCTGGCGTCCTTCGTGACCTATCATGTGGCGGTGGCGCTCGGGGGCGGCTAAGCGGGGGCGGTTCCTAACCGACTGGACCCCGAGATGAGCCCTGCCGTCGCCGCCGTCGTCCTGGGCCTGCTGGGCCTGATCATCGGCAGCTTCCTGGCGGCGGTCAGCGTGCGCCTGCCGCGTGACGAGGACATCGTGGTCGCCCGGTCGCGCTGCATGGGCTGTGACCAGACCCTGCGGCCGTGGGAACTGGTTCCCCTGTTCAGCTGGCTGGTGCTGCGCGCCCGGTGCGCGCGGTGCGACGCAGCCATCTCGCCGCGCTATCCGCTGATCGAGCTGGGGGCCGCCGGGATCGGCGTCTGGGCGGGCTTCAGCGGGCCGTCGTGGCTGGTGGTCGCCGCGACCGCCGTCCTGGGCTGGCAACTGCTGTTGATCGCCATTGTCGACGCCGAGAATTTCTGGTTGCCCGATGTCCTGACCTGGCCGTTGGCGGCCACAGGCCTGATCGCCGCGGCCCTGATCGACCGGGATTCGGTCCTGACGCACCTGATCGGGGCGGCGGTCGGGTTTGGCGGTCTTTGGCTGGTCGGCTGGCTGTACAAGGCGGTCCGCAAGCGCGACGGCCTGGGCGGAGGCGATCCCTTCCTGTTTGCGGGTGCGGGCGCCTGGGTCGGCTGGTTGGGTCTGCCCAGCGTGCTGCTGTGGGCCTCGGCCGTCGGTCTCAGCCTGGTGTTCGGCATGCTGGTGGTGCGCCGTTCGGTCAGCGCAACGCAGAAACTGCCGTTCGGCGTCTTCCTGGCCGTCGGAATCTGGCTGACCTGGCTGTACGGGCCGCTCGGGTTCTAGCGCCCGGTCGTCAGTTTGACGATGATGATGGCCGCCGTGTCCAGAATGGCCTCAGGCGTATCGGCGCGGCGCAGCAGGTCGAAGCTGGCGGCGGTCGATTCGGCGATGGAGGCGATCTGGTACGAGGCCAGGCGCGGGCTGTAATCCTTGGGATGCAAGCCTGCGGCATGGGCCTGGGCGACGCGGCGTTCGATCGCCAGGTGCAGGCGGCGCAGGCGACGCACCCGGCTCTCGACGAAGGCGGCCTCGCCGTTGTCGGCCAGCATGTGTTCGACCCGCAGCACCTGACCGTGATCGCGCCAGATGGCCATGACGTCCAGTATGAAGGCCCGGCCGATGGCGAAGGCCTTGTCGCCGGGCCAATCCGCCTGGAAATGGGCGGCCAGGCCCTGGAAATCCGTCGCCGCCGCCTCGCACAGGGCCAGGACCGGCTCTTCGACCGTCTTGAAATAGGTGTAGAAGTTGGACGGGGACACCCCGGCGGCCGAGGCGAGGTCCGCCACGCGGATTTCGCCATAGTGCCGCTCGTTCAGCAGGGCGCGGGTCGCGTCGAGGATCGCCTGGCGCGTGCGCCCGCCCCGCGCGCCGATCTTGTGCCCCAGCTTATTGGTCGTGTCGGCCATGTCCTCGATGGTCGGAAACTGAACGGGGTCGTGCGCGGAGGTATGGCCCGCGAGATTCGCTCAGATAAGAAGGAAGAACGTCGTTCTAAGACAGTTCAGGGTATTTGAACCTCGCCGGAAAGACCAGCGCAGACGGCGATCCCGTCGCATTTCAGTCGGGACGGATGACCATGCAGGTGACGCGCCGTTCCGACAGGGCGTCGCACGCGGCCTTGGCGGTGTCTTCGGTCAGGCCTGTGAAGCGTGAACGGTACCAGTCGCCGGCCGTCTGAACATTACGCTCGGCGCTGGCGAACTGGGCGCGGAAACGGCGATTGACCTCGGCCAGCCAGTCGGTCGCGACCTTCTCGTCGCGGAAGGCGCCGACCTGCACCGCCCAGCGGCCGGACGGGCGAGCGGCGGCGCGAGCCGGTTCGCGGGCGGGCGGCGGCGCGGCGCGGCGCGGCGTGGTCGAGGGCGCGACGGCGGCCCCGGACGGCGCGCCGTTCAGGGCGGCGGTGACATTGGCGGGCGCGCGACGGGTCGGGACGGTCGGCTGGGCTTGAGCCTGGGCTGCGGCGCGCTGACCGGCGGCGGCGCTGCGTTCCGATGGCGAGGGCGTGATCCGCGTCGGCAGAACGGCGGGCGCCGGAGCCGCCGTGTAGGCGACGGCGCTCGACTCGGCCCCGATGCCGTCTTCGTCATTGCCGATGGAAGCATAGGCGACGGGCGCGCTGGGCGACAGGGACTCGCCGCCGACGCCGAAGCCGCGCTGTTCGAAGAAGGCCTGGGCGATCTGGATGTTTTCGCCCTGGCTGCGACGACGCTCGACCTCGAAGCCGGTGTCCATCAGTTCGGCGACGTGGGCGTTGCGGCTGGCGCTGGAGCGGCCGCCCAGGACGACGGTGATCAGCCGGCGGCCGTCGCGCACCGCCGAGGCGGCCAGATTATAGCCCGAGGCGTTGGTGTAGCCGGTCTTCATGCCGTCGTAGCCGTTTCCGGTCGGCAGCAGGCCGTTGGTGTTGCGATAGCTGCGACCGTTGTAGGCCCAGTCGTGCAGGCCGAAGTATTTATAATACTGCGGGAAATCACGCATGATGGCGCGAGCCAGGATCGCCTGGTCGCGGGCCGAGGTCGTCTGGCGCGCGTCGGGCAGGCCGTTGGCGGTGAAATAGCGCGTCTGGGTCATGCCCAGCTGTTGCGCCTTCGCGGTCATCAGGGTGGCGAAACGCGATTCCGAGCCGCCGATATGCTCGGCGATGGCCACGGCCATGTCGTTCGCCGAACGCACCGCAGTGGCCCGCATGGCGTCGTCCAGGGTGATGGTCTGGCCTGCGCCCAGCCCGAGTTTCGACGGGGGTTGCGCCGCCGCTTGCGGCGAGACCGTGAGGACGTCGTCGGCATGGACCTTGCCCTGAGACAGGGCCTCGAACGTCAGGTACAGCGTCATCATCTTGGTCAGGGACGCCGGATATCGGCGGCTGTCGGCGTGGCGCGAGAACAGCACCTCGCCCGATGCGGCGTCGATGACGATGGCGGCGTAACGACTGTTTTCCTGCGACTGGGCCTCGATAGGCCTGACGTTCGCCCCAAGGACGAGCGAAAGCGCGAGAACGGCGAAAAGGCCACGACGGAGAAAGGCGATCATGGGCGGTTACGACCCTCGGTGAGCAGGGTGCGACAGGCCCCCCGGCCGACGCGATTAAAGGACTAGCATAGGAACTTGGGGTTTCATGGTGGTTAACCGGCCGTCAACGCGAATTTGAAGTGTCGAACCAGGTTATCGCCGTTCATATGTTGCGTCGCACAAAAATCTTGAATCGCCTTCGCACTTGCAGCATAACGGTCGCGGGCTCATCCGACGCCCCGATTTCGCCGTGCCTATTTCCCCCTCTTCCTTCCTCTGGAGACACGATCATGGCTGACAGCGCCGAAACCGTGAAGAAGACCGTCGAACAAACCGCCGCCAAGGCGAAGGCCCAGGCCGCCGAGTTCCAGGCCGCCGGCGCCAACGCCTTCCGTGAAGGCATCGAGAAGTCGGTGGCTTCGCTGGGCGAACTGAACGCTCACAGCAAGAAGAACCTCGACGCCATGGTCGAGTCGGCCACGGTGGCCCAGAAGGGCGCCGAAGCCCTGTCGCAACAGGCGCTCGGCTTCGCCAAGTCCGCCTGGGAAGACGGCGTCGCCGCCAGCAAGGAACTGTCGACCGCCCGTTCGGTGCAGGAGTTCTTCGAGCTTCAGACCAACTGGGCCAAGAAGTCCATGGAACGCTACATGTCTGAAATGACCCGGACGAACGAGATCGTCACCGCCACGGTCAAGGACAGCCTCAAGCCGATCAACGAGCGCGTCACCGCCTCGGTCGAGACCTTCCAGGCCGCCCGCTGATTTCGCGGCGATCCTGAACGGATTCGAAAGGCCCCGGGGTTCGCCCCGGGGTTTTTTCGTTCTGGGACCGTGGTTTGCGCTTCACGAAACCTGTGACTGGACGCCGCTTCAATTCAGGCCATCATTCCCTATCTGATAGAGAAGACGACTCCCCGATTACGGAACACGAATGCCCATACAAAGGCCCGGTGAAAACGGGGGAGGCGCAGGCGCCGCCACCGTCACCGAAACAAAGCCGAAGCTTCAGAAGCCCTCGCTCTATCGAGTGCTGATCCTGAACGACGATTATTCGCCGATGGAATTCGTCGTCTATGTGCTGGAGCGGTTCTTCCAGAAGAGCCGGGAAGAAGCCACCCGCATCATGCTGCATGTGCATCAGCATGGCGTGGGCGTTTGCGGCGTCTTCACCTACGAGGTCGCCGAGACCAAGGTCGCGCAGGTCATCGAGACCGCGCGCCGCCACCAGCACCCTCTGCAATGCACGATGGAAAAGGACTGAGAGGAGCCTCCCTATGCCTTCATTTTCCCGTCCTCTCGAAGAAACCCTGCATCGCGCAGTCGGCTACGCCAATGCGCGCAGGCACGAGTATGCGACGCTCGAGCACCTGCTGCTCGCGCTGATCGACGATCCCGACGCGACCGCGGTCATGAGCGCCTGCAATGTCGATCTGACCGCGCTCAAGGCCGCGCTGACGCTCTATGTCGATAATGATCTCGCCGCCCTCGCCACGTCCGACGGGGAGGAAGCCAAGCCCACCGCCGGTTTCCAGCGCGTGATCCAGCGCGCTGTGATTCACGTCCAGTCGTCCGGCCGCGAGGAAGTGTCCGGCGCAAACGTGCTGGTCGCCATCTTCTCCGAGCGCGAGAGCCACGCCGCCTATTTCCTGCAGGAGCAGGACATGACGCGGTACGACGCGGTCAACTTCATCGCCCACGGCATCGCCAAGAAGGCGGGCGCCAGCGAGACCCGTCCGGCCAAGGGCTCTTCACCCGAAGAGGCGGAGGACCAGTCGGCCGTCAAATCCGGCGGCGAGGCGCTGCAGGCCTATTGCGTCGACCTCAACGAGAAGTCGCGCCAGGGCAAGGTCGATCCGTTGATCGGTCGCCAGGCCGAGGTCGAACGCTCGATCCAGATCCTGTGCCGCCGCACCAAGAACAACCCGCTGCTGGTCGGCGACCCCGGCGTCGGCAAGACCGCCATCGCTGAAGGTCTTGCCCGCAAGATCGTCAATGGCGAGGTGCCCGACGTCCTGAAGGACGCCACCATCTACAGCCTCGACATGGGCGCCCTGCTGGCCGGCACCCGCTACCGCGGCGACTTCGAAGAGCGGCTGAAGCAGGTGGTCAAGGAGTTGGAAAGCCACGACAACGCCGTGCTCTTCATCGACGAAATCCATACGGTGATCGGCGCCGGCGCGACGTCGGGCGGGGCCATGGACGCCTCCAACCTGCTGAAGCCGGCCCTGGCCTCGGGTTCGCTGCGGTGCATGGGATCGACGACCTACAAGGAATATCGCCAGCACTTCGAGAAGGACCGCGCCCTGGTGCGTCGCTTCCAGAAGATCGACGTCAACGAGCCGACGGTCGAGGATACGGTGAAGATCCTGAAGGGTCTGAAAACCTATTACGAGCAGCACCACAAGGTCCGCTACACCGACAGCGCCATCCGCACCGCGGTGGATCTGTCGGCCCGCTACATGACCGACCGCAAACTGCCGGACAAGGCGATCGACGTGATCGATGAGGCCGGTGCGTCGCAGATGCTGGTGGTCGAATCCAAGCGCAAGAAGGTCATCGGTCAAAAGGAGATCGAGGCCGTCATCGCCAAGATGGCCCGGATCCCGGCCAAGTCGGTGTCCAAATCCGACACCGAAAGCCTGCGCGAACTGGAGGTCGATCTGAAACGGGCCGTCTTCGGTCAGGAACAGGCCATCGAACAGGTTTCGGCGGCGATGAAGCTGGCGCGGGCGGGTCTGCGCGATCCGAACAAGCCGATCGGCAGCTTCCTGTTCAGCGGTCCGACCGGCGTCGGCAAGACCGAGGTGGCCAAACAACTGGCTTCGACCCTGGGCATTGAGATGCAGCGCTTCGACATGTCGGAATACATGGAACGCCACACCGTCAGTCGCCTGATCGGGGCGCCTCCGGGCTATGTCGGCCATGACCAGGGCGGTCTGCTGACCGACGCCGTCGATCAGCATCCGCACTCCGTGGTGCTGCTGGACGAGATCGAGAAGGCGCACCCGGATGTCTACAACATCCTGCTGCAGGTGATGGACAACGGCATGCTGACCGATGCGGTCGGCAAGAAGGTCGATTTCAGGAACGTCATCCTGATCATGACCACCAACGCCGGGGCCGCCGACAACGCCCGCGCCTCCATCGGCTTCGGCCGGGGCAAGGTCGAGGGCGAGGACGACAAGGCCATCCAGCGCCTGTTCGCGCCGGAGTTCAGGAACCGCCTGGACGCCATCGTGGCCTTCAAGCCGCTGCAGGCAGACACGATCCGCTCGGTGGTGACCAAGTTCATCCTTCAGCTGGAAGCTCAGCTGGCGGACCGGAACATCACCATCGAACTGACCGACGAGGCGGCCGACTGGCTGGCCAAGAACGGCTTCGACGAACTGTATGGCGCGCGTCCGCTAGCGCGGGTCATCCAGGACTCGATCAAAAAGCCGCTGGCCGACGACATCCTGTTCGGGCGTCTGACGCGCGGCGGGCACGTCAAGGTCCAGCTGAAGGACGGCAAGATCGACTTCGACATCAAGAGCGCCGGCGGCGTGGCGGTGAAGTCGGAGGAAGAAGAGACGGCCTGATCGGGCCTGATCGACGACGAATGGGAGGCCCGGGCGGAGACGCCCGGGCCTTTTTTCATGCGCAGAGCGCACGGCGGCGGCATACTGGGCCGATGGGGCAGGTTGAACAGATTGAAGAGGCGGGGGCTTTGCTCGCCCAGGCGGAGGGGCGGCTGGCGGATGGGGATCTGCACGGCGCCTTTGCGGCCTACAAGGCGTGCCTGAAGGCGGCGCCCGATTTTGCGCCCGGGCTTGCGGGCATGGGTCTGTTCCTGGCCGAGCACGGCGATCCCGGAACAGCGGCCCAACTGTTGAGCCAGGCGATGGCGGAGGGGGATGCGGCGGTGCGGTTGCGGGTCGCTCCGGCGTTCGCGCGCCTGCTGGAAGGGCTAACGCCCAGCGCCTGGGATCCGGCGCTGGACCGCGATCTGCTCGTTTGTCTGAGCTCGCCCACCGTAGATCCGCAGACCCTGGCGCGCGTTACGGCGGAGACCCTGCTGTTGAAACAGGGGCGGTTCGACGGAACGTCGGCGATGCTGGCGGCCATGGGGCGCGACCCCTTGTGGCTGGCCTTCCTGTCGCGGTGCGTGAACGTCAGCGCCGCCATGGAGATGCGTCTCGACGCAGTGCGGACGGCGGTGGTCGAGGCGGCCGGCGCATTTGAATTTTCCATAGGAGATCTGGTCGCCGCCCTTGGGATCATCGGCTTCGCTTCCGAATATGTCGCACCGATACAGGCAACTGATGGCGCGGTCGCCCTGCTGTTCCGGTCGCCGACCCGGTCAGAGGCCACGGCCTTGGGCGAGGGTGAAATCCAGGCGCAATTGATCCGCCGCGCCATTGACGAACCCGCGCGGGAGCGCGCCCTGGCCCAGTCCGTGCGGGCTTTGACGCCCGACGGCGCCGACGCCGTGTCCGAAGCGGTCAAGGATCAGTACGAGGCGAACCCCTATCCGCGCTGGTCTGCGCCCCCCGCGCCCACGTCGCGAAGACTGTCCGACGCGATCGCAGCCCTGCCGAATCTTGATGGCAAGGCCTTCGCCGGTCGTGCGGAGACAGTGCTGGTCGCGGGGTGCGGCACAGGGTTCGAGCCCATCGACATGGCGCGGATGGACCCTTCGCTGGCGATCACCGCCATGGACCTGAGCCGCGCCAGCCTGGCCCACGGCATGCGGGTGGCGGAAGACCTCGGGCTGACGCGGGTTCAGTTCGTCCAGGGCGACATACTGGCCTTGGACCAGGTTCAGGCGCGGTTCGATGTCGTCACCAGCACGGGCGTAATCCACCATATTGCGCGGCCCGAGGACGGGCTGGCGCGGCTGGCGGGCGTCTTGCGGCCCGGTGGCGTGGTGCGGCTGGGGCTCTACAGCGAGCGGGCGCGGGCGGTGGTGCGGGCGGCGCATCAGCTGATCCGGGCGCGGGGCTGGACGCCGGTCGAGGCGGACATCCGGGCGTTTCGCACCCATGTTCTGGCTCTGCCGGATGGGGAGCCTTTGGCCGCGCTGAAGGAGAGTGCGGACTTCTACAGCCTCAGCGGCTGTCGCGACCTGGTCTTCCATGTGCAGGAGCATCGCTACACGCCGCCCCAGCTCGGCGAGTTGATCGAGGGAGCCGGGCTTCGACTGGTCGGGTTCGAGGCGTCGCCGGAGGCGAGGGCGGCGTTTGCAGCGGCGTTCGGCTCGGCCGATACGCTGGATCTCGGCCTATGGGACCGGCTGGAAGCGCGGCGGCCCGAGCTGTTCGCCGGCATGTACCACTTTTGGGCGCAGAAGCCGGCTTAGAGGCGGACGTCAGCCGTCCTTTTTGAAGGGCGACAGTTCCTCGGTCATCTCCAGCCTTTGCGCCTCAACGGCTGGACCTTCGCGCCGAAGATAGTCGGCCACCGGGCCGCGCAGCGCGGGGTCGGCGATGAAGTGGGCGGAATAGACCGGTGAGGGCAGATAGCCGCGCGCGATCTTGTGCTCGCCCTGTGCGCCGGCCTCGACGCGGGACAGGCCGCGCGCAATGGCGAACTCGATGGCCTGATAATAGCAGAGCTCGAAATGCAGGAAGGGCACGTCTTCCAGCGTGCCCCACTGGCGGCCGTACAGGGCGTCGCGGCCGATGAAGTTCAGGGCGCCGGCGATAGGCGTTCCATCGCGGAAGGCCATGACGAGGGCGATGCGGTCCGCCATCGTCTCACCGACCCGGGTGAAGAAGTCCCGCGTCAGATAGGGCCGGCCCCATTTGCGATCGCCCGTGTCCAGGTAGAAGGCGAAGAAGGCGTCCCAGTGGGCCTCGGTGATCTCGGCGCCGGTCAGGACGCGGATGTCCAGACCCGCCTGGGCGTCGCGGCGCTCGCGGCGGATGGTCTTGCGCCGGTTGGCCGACAGGGCGGCCAGGAAGTCGTCGAAGGTCCGATAGCCGTCGTTGCGCCAGATGAACTGGATGTCCTGGCGCGGTAGCAGGCCCGACTGAGCCATGTCCGTCCACTCGACCTCGGTCGGGAAGTTGACGTGCAGGGACGAGACCCCCATCCGCTCCACCAGGGTCAGGGCGCCCTGGAGCAGGGCCTGCCGCACCGTCGCGGCGTCTGTATCGGGGTGGTTGAGGAAACGCGGGCCGGTCGCCGGGGTGAAGGGCACGGCGCCCAGAAGCTTGGGATAGTAGCGCCCGCCGGCGCGCTCATAGGCGTCGGCCCAGCTGTGGTCGAAGACGTATTCGCCCTGGCTGTGGCCCTTCAGATAGAGGGGCATGACGCCGAGGACGGCGTTGTCCTCGTCACGCAGGGCCAGGTGGCGCGCCGCCCAGCCTTCCTGCGGGGCCGCGCTGCCGGAGGCCTCGCAGGCGTGCAGAAAGTCGTAGGAGACGAAGGGATCGCCGGTGTGACGCGCGCAGGCGTCCCAGGCCTCGCGGCCGATGTCGGCTATGGCGTCATGGACGGAGAGCTGGAAACTCACGCCCTGCCCCCAAAGTCCGTCATCCTCGGGCTTGTCCCGAGGATCCATAGACTCAGCCCATCGACGGTACGCACGCCGTAGACACCAGGAGTATGGATCCTAGGCACGAGGCCTAGGATGACGGGGAATGAGGTGGAGCTGACGGTCAACGGATCTCCACGATGGCGTCGACCTCGACCGCGAATCCGAGCGGCAACTTGTAGACGCCCACGGCCGAGCGGGCGTGGCGGCCGGCGTCGCCGAACACCTCGACCATCAGGTCCGAGCAGCCGTTGATGACGGCGGGAATGGCTTCGAAGTCCGGGCCAGCCTGAACGAAGCCGCCCAGTTTCACGATCCGCACCACCCGGTCCAGGTCGCCGTCGCAGGCGGCCTTGATCTGGGCCAGCAGGTTGATCCCGCACAGGCGGGCGGCGGCGTTGGCCTGGTCCGGCGTCACGTCCACGCCGACCGTGCCCTTGACCCCGCCCGAGGCGTCGTTCGACAGCTGGCCCGACACATGGACCACGGCGCCCGTCTGGACAAAGGGCACATAGTTGGCCACCGCCTTGGCGGGTTCCGGCAGGGTGATGCCGAGTTCGGCGATGCGGGCTTCGATGCTCATGGGGGCTCCTTGATCTGGTTGGCGGTTTAGCGCGGCGCAAGGGCGGCGTCACCGGTCGCGTGGCTTTAAAGCTTCGCCAACCGGGCCGTGTCATGGTGTGGCCCATGGATCTGCACCTGACTCCCGACGTCTCCGCCTTCCAGGCCGTTCTGGCGCGGCTGTCGCCCGAGGATCGGGCGCGCGTGGACGCGGCTCTGGAGCCGGCGGCGGTCAGAGCCGCCGAGGCTGCGCCCCACTGGGACTTCGAAATGCCGGCCAAGGCGGTGGACGGCCTGCTGGGGCCGAGCGTGTCGGACGACGTGCGACGCGGCCTGGTCGCGGCCTGGGCCCTGGGTCTGCCGGACCGGGTGAAGGCCATGGCCCTGCCGGCCGAGGTCCTGGCGCTCTACCCCTACTGGATCGACCAGCTCGCCGCCTTTCTGAGCAAGGCCGAGGGGGATTACGACTTCGATCACTGGTCCAAGGACGTGCGCTTTTCCCTGGCGCTCAGCGTGCCCGGCGCCAAGAGCCAGGTGATCGACCTCAGTTCGCCGGTCGGGCCGGGACAGATCATCAAACATGTGCGCGAGGGCTGGGGCTTCGGCCCGCTGTTCCGCTATCTGGCGGCGGGGGCGAAACGCGAGCCCTGGCTGGAGGTCCATACCGAGAGCCGCTGGCTGCGCGGCTTCAACGAGGACGGCTGGAACGAAGCCTGGGCCACGGCGGCGGAAATCTGCCGGACGCGGCCGGAGCTGGCGGGGATGATCGGCTCCAGTTGGTTCTATGATCCGCCCCTGACCGAGATCAGCCCGCGCCTGGCGCACCTGCGGCTCAACCCGCTGAAGGGCGGCGCCTTCATGGTTCACCAGGGGCCGGGCGAGATCCATACGGAGCGGGCGGGAACGGCCTCAGCGTCGCGCAAGGCCTTGATCGACAGCGGTGAATACACCGCGCGGTCGTGGCTGATGGTCTGGCCGAGGAAGGAGCTGATCGCCTGGGCGGACCACAGGAAGATGGAAGAGGCCGCTTCTCATCAAGCGTAGGCGCAAGTGACGGCGGTGGCTAATAGGCCGCCATCGCCCACGCCGCCGCGACCGGCTGTATGTCCAGACCGGCCGCCTTGGCCAGGCGGATCAGACGATCGATATCCTCAGGGCGGCAGCCGTAGGGGGTGGGGGCGTCGCTGACATCGTGGCCGTAGGCGATCAGCCAGCCCCTAGACGCCGCCGTGTCTGCGACCATCTGTTCCAGATCATAGCCGGGCAGGCGGCGGCTCTCCAGCCCGACGGCCTGCAACAGATTGCGGTCCACGCGGCCGGCGTTGATCCCGTCGCGCACGCCGCGCCCGCACAGGAAGCGGCGGTCGATCACCGGCTTGGCCCCGAGGGCGCAGTCGCCGAACGGATAGGCGAAGCTGAGCATCTGATAGTCGCCCAGCCGTTCCGACACCCAGGCGGCGTTGCGGGCCAGGCTGGCGTCCAGTTCGGCGGGCGACAGGGTCAGGGTCGAGACGTGTTCATAGGTATGGCAGCCGACCTCGTGCCCGGCCTCGTGCAGGGCCTGGAGGTGTTCGGTCTCGAACTGCGGCAGGTCCAGATTGCGACCGCCCGACAGGCCGCCGCAGACATAATAGGTGGCCTTGACGCCATGCTCGGCCAGGATCGGCCCGGCCTCGAGCCAGGCCGAGGCGGGGATGTCGTCGAACGACAGGCTGAGGACGCCGCGCGCGGGCTGGATCATCTCCGCGCGGACGTCGAGGTAACGGCCGGCGCGGCGGCGCATCTTGTCGATGAAGGCGTTCATCCCGCCCTTATGGCCGAAAGGGGCTTAAGGCCGGGTTTCAGACGACGACAGGCTGGGCCGTCAGGCCGCGCACGCCGAAGACGCGGCGATAGCGTTCGATCTCGGCCGGATCGCCGACGGCCTTTTCCGGGTTGTCCGACAGTTTGACCGCCGGCCGGCCGCCGGCCTCCGCCACCTTGCAGACCAGGGAGATGGGCTCCAGCTCGGGCGCGAAGGCCGGCGAACAGTCGCGGAAGTCATTGGTCAGATTGGTGCCCCAGCCGAAGCTGAGGCGGGCGCGGCCGTGGAAATGGGCGTGGGCGGCCTCGATGCCGTCGATGTCCATCCCGTCCGAGAAGATCAGCAGCTTCTCCTTCGGATCGCGGCCGTGGGCGCGCCACCAGTCGATCAGCCGTTCGCCCGCCGCGATGGGCGGCACCGAGTCGGGACGGAAGCCGGTCCAGTCGGCGACCCAGTCGGGCGCCTGGTCCAGAAAGGCCTCGGTGCCGAAGGCGTCGGGCAGGACGACCAGCAGATTGCCGCCGTAATGTCTGCGCCACTCGTCCAGCACCGCATAGGGGGTCCGGGCCAGGGCCGCGTCGTCGGGCGCCAGGGCGGCCAGGACCATCGGCAGTTCGTGGCCGTTCGTGCCGATGGCTTCCAGGTCGTTCTCCATGGCGTGAAGCACATTGGAGGTGCCGATGAAGGCCTGGCCCAGCCCCTCCTTGAGCGCCTGTATGCACCAGCGCTGCCACAGGAAACCGTGGCGACGGCGGGTGCCGAAGTCGGACAGGGCCAGATCGGGCAAGGCCCGCAACCGCTCGACCTTGGACCAGAGCCGGGTCTTGGCGCGGGAATAGAGGACATCCATCTCGAACCGGCCCAGCCGCCGCAGACCAACGCGGCAGCGCAGTTCGTTCAGGATCGCCAGGGCCGGAATCTCCCACAGCGTCACCTCGGCCCAGGCGCCCGCGAAGGTCAGGACATACTGGCCGTCCTGAACCGACAGGTCGTAGTCGGGCAGGCGATAGTCGGTCAGCCAGCCGATGAAGTCGGGCGAGAAGATCTGCTTCACGCCATAGAAGCTGTTGCCCGCCAGCCAGACCAGTTCCTTGTTGGTGAACCCCAGGGTGCGGGCGTGGTCCAGCTGTTCGCGCAGGGCGCCGATGTCGATCTCGTCGGCCAGGCGGACGGACCGGGTGCGGTTTATGACCTGGAAGACGACCGACGTGTCGCGATGCTCGCGCCAGATCATCTGCAGCATCAGCAGCTTGTAGAAGTCGGTGTCCAGCAGGCTGCGGACGATGGGGTCCAGGCGGAAGCCGTGGTCGTAGGCGCGTTTGGCGAGATCCATGCGGCTTCCTAGGGCTTCAACGCCCGCCCCGCCACCACGGCGTCCTTGCCGAATTTTTCGCGCAGGGCGTCGATGGCGCGTTCGGTTTTCAGGGCGCGGGTCTCGGGGGTCTGGAACAGGCCGGCGGGGGCGTCGTCGGCGTCCTGGATGTCGGCCATGCCGATGCCGATCAGCCGGTAGGGCGGACCCAGTTCCGGCTTCAGCAGGTCGCGGCCGGCGGCGAACAGGGCGCGGGCGGTCTGGATCGGGTCGGCCAGGCTGACGCGGCGGGTGATGATCTTGAAATCGCTGCGCCGCAGTTTCAGCACCAGAACGCGGCTGGCGACGCCGTCGCGCCGGGCCTTGGACGCCAGTTTCTCGCACAGGGGCCAGAGCTCGGCCTCCAGCGCCTCCTGAGAGCTCAGGTCTTCGTTGAAGGTCGTTTCGGCGCTCATGCCCTTGCGGTCGCGCTCGGGGTTCACGGCGCGGGCGTCGCGGGCGTGGGCCAGATCATGCAGGCGCAGGCCCGATTCGCCGTAGCGCTTGACCAGGTCGCGCAGGTCCGCCTTCGCCAGGTCGCCGATGGTGGCGAAGCCGTCGCTGCGCAGCGCCTTGCCGAACACCGGGCCGACGCCGGGCAGGGCGGTGACGGGGCGCGGCGCCAGAAGAGCCTGGGCGTTGGCGGCGCCGACGACGGAAAAGCCCCGCGGCTTGTCCATCTCCGACGCCATCTTCGCCAGGAAGCGGTTGGGGGCCAGGCCGATGGAGACCGTCAGGCCGGTTTCTTCCTCGATCTGTTTCTGGAAGCGAATCAGCTGGAAGGCGGGCGGACCGCCGTTCAGCCGCTCGGTCCCCGAAAGGTCCACCCAGGCCTCGTCCAGCGACAGGGGCTGGATCAGGGGCGTCAGCCGGCCCAGGGCGCCGAGGATGCGTTCCGATTCGAAGACATATTTGGCGAAGTTCGGCTTGATCACCACGGCCTCTGGACAGGCCTTCAGCGCCTTGAACATCGGCATGGCGCTGCCGACGCCGTACTGGCGCGCGACATAGCAGGCGGTGGACACCACGCCGCGCTTGCCCCCGCCGACGATGACCGGCTTGTCGCGCAGTTCTGGCCGATCGCGCTTCTCCACCGAGGCGTAGAAGGCGTCGCAGTCCATGTGGGCGATGGACAGCTGGTCCAGTTCCGGATCGGCGACGATGCGACGGGAGCCGCACGACGGGCAGCGTCGGTCCGGCGGTCCGGCGGGGTCGGCGCCGGTCCACAGGCAGTCGCGGCAGACGGCCTTCATGGCCACGCTTAAGGTCTCCGTAACCTTGGCTTCACCCCAACTTAAGACTGGGCGCCCACTATTCCACCGCACGAGGCGCCCCGTTGTGAGGGGCCCCGCAGGTCAGGTGATGATGTCCAAGAAAGTCCTCATCGTCGAGGATAACGAGCTGAACATGAAGCTTTTTCATGATCTGCTCGATTCCCAGGGCTACGAGACCCTGCAGACCCGTGAGGGACTGCAGGCTCTGGCTCTCGCGCGCGCGCATCATCCGGACCTGATCCTGATGGATATTCAGCTGCCTGAAATCTCCGGTCTCGAAGTCACCAAATGGCTGAAGGACGACGAGGAGCTGAACCATATCCCGGTGATCGCCGTTACGGCCTTCGCCATGAAGGGCGACGAGGAACGCATCCGCCAGGGCGGGTGCGAGGCCTATATCTCCAAGCCGATCTCCGTCATGCATTTCCTCGAAACCATCCGGCAGCATCTGGGATGAGCGCGCGGATTCTGGTGGTCGACGACGTGGACGTGAACGTCCGTCTGCTCGAGGCCAAGCTCACCATCGAATATTACGACGTCCTGACCTGCAACGACGGGGCGACCGCGCTGGATCTGGCGACGGAGCATCAGCCGGACATGATCCTGCTGGATGTGATGATGCCCGGCATGGACGGGTTCGAGACCTGTCGGCGGCTGAAGGCGCGGGCGGAGACGCGGCACATACCGGTGGTGCTGGTGACGGCGCTGGACGGACGCGAGGATCGAATCCGAGGGCTTGAGGCGGGGGCCGACGACTTCCTGACCAAGCCGATCGACGACGTGGTCCTGTTCGCGCGCGTCAAGTCGCTGACGCGGCTGAAGCAGGTGATGGACGAACTGCGCGAGCGCGAGGAAAGCAGCCGGCGCATGGGCGTGGACGGCGAGGGGGCCGCGCGGTTGCGCAGCGAGGGCGGCCGGGTCCTGATCATCGACGACGATGCGAGCCAGGCCCAGACGATCGCCGCCGAACTGGGACGCGAGCACCGCGTCTCCATAGAGTCCGATCCGGAGGCCGCCTTGGCGACCGCCAAGGGGCCGCTGGACCTGATCATCGTCAATGTCTCCGCCGAAAGCTTCGACGGGCTGCGGGTCGTGGCCCTGGCCAAGTCGGGCGATGCGCGTCGCGCTCCGATCCTGGCCATTGTCGAGCCGAAGGAACGGCCGCGCATGGTCAAGGCGCTGGAACTGGGCGCCACCGACATCCTGCCGCGCCCGATCGATCCCGAGGAGCTTTCGGCGCGTGCGCGAACCCAGATTCGCCGCAAACGCTACACCGATTTCCTGCGGCAGAAGCTGGACAGCAGCCTGGAGATGGCTGTCACCGACGCCCTGACCGGTCTGCATAACCGTCGCTACATGACCGGGCAGTTGCAGGCCCTGGTCGGGCGGGCCGCGCATGGGGGCGCGACGGTGGCGGTGCTGGTGCTGGACATCGACCACTTCAAATCCGTCAACGACGGCTTCGGTCATGACGCCGGCGACGAGGTTCTGGCCGAGTTCGCCGTGCGACTGGCCACCAATGTCCGCGCCGTGGACGTGCCGTGCCGGATGGGCGGCGAAGAATTCGTGGTGGTCATGCCGGGCGCCAGTCTGGAAGACGCGCGGATCGTTGCGGAACGGATTCGCCGGGACATCGCCTCCGCGCCCTTCCGGGTCATGGGCGGCAAGGAACTGCTGACCATCACCATCTCGATCGGGGTCGCCGCCACGACCGGCGCCGGCGATACGCCCGAAGCCCTGCTGAAACGCGCCGACGAAGGGGTGTACGAGGCCAAGGCGGGCGGTCGGAACAAGGTCATCGCCAAGGCGGCCTGACGTCGCTTGTCTCCGTTGTCAGACGATGTCGAGAAGAACGACAAGCAACTGAAAACGCCCGGCGGTTGACCCGCCGGGCGTTTCATTTTCAGTCTCAGATCAAGGCGCCCTCGGATCGTGCGAGGGTCGCCGGGCCTTAAGCCCTTACTTGATCTTGCCTTCCTTGAAGTCGACGTGCTTGCGCACGACCGGGTCGTACTTCTTGACGACCATTTTTTCGGTCATGGTGCGGGCGTTCTTCTTGGTGACGTAGAAGAAGCCGGTGTCGGCCGTGGAGTTCAGGCGGATCTTGATGGAAGCCGGTTTGGCCATCGGAATTACCTCTGCGACGGCGAAAGCCGCTTAAAATAAGAGGCGCGGAACATACTCAGCCGCGCCCCAAAGTCAACGGGCGCGATGCCACGTTGATGCGACGCGGCGCACATATAATGTCGTCGCATGAAAATCGCATCCTTCATCGCCGCCCTGGCTGTTGTTTCCGCGCCTTTCGCAGGCGCGGCGAACGCCTTTTCCACGCCGGAGCAGGACGCCTTCCTGGCGCGGCTCACCGCCCTGTGCGGCCAGAGATTCGAAGGACGGGTCGTCACGACCGACGCGGCCGACGCCGCCTTCGCCAGCCAACGGTTGATCATGCATGTCCGCGACTGTTCGGCGGACGAGGTCCGTATTCCCTTCGCCGTGGGCGAGGATCGGTCGCGGACCTGGGTGGTGACGAAGACGGCCGCCGGTCTGCGGTTGAAGCATGATCACCGGCACGAGGACGGCACGACCGACGTGCTGCACTGGTACGGCGGAGATACGGCGGAGGCGGGCACGGCCGAGCGGCAGGAATTCCCCGTCGACGCCGAGTCCATCGCCCTGTTCGACGCCAACGACGCGGCGGTCTCGACCACCAATGTCTGGGCGATGGAGGTCCATCCGGATCGGATGTTCGCCTATGAGCTGCGCCGGCCGAACCGGCATTTCCGCGTCGAGTTCGACCTGACGAAGCCGGTCGCCGAATAGGTCAGACGGCGCGCCAGGGCTGGAGCGGCCGCACGGTGGCGCAAGCCGGACCGCCGTCGCGGGCGCGGCCGGGCAGAACGGCTTCCAGCACGCGTCCGTCGCGCGCCAGGGCCAGAAGGTCGGCGGGGATGTCGTGGACGTCGATCTTGGCGCGACGGCTCCATTCGCCGTGCTGTCCGGCCGATGTGCCGATGGCGATATAGACGAAGCGTCGCGACGGTCCTTCGCGTCGCACGAAGGGGCCGGTCAGCCGCCCGTCGTCGGACAGGGTGACGGGGACGTCGAAACTGATCGGACCATCGTCGGCGACGCGGGGATCGACCGGCGCATTGGCCTTGTCCTGCAGGCCGTAGGCGACGCCTGGGACCGGGTCGGCTGTGGTCAGGCGCAGGGTGATGGCGTTGGGCATGGTCAGTCCCTGTGATCGACGACGTGGCGGCCACGCACCATGCGGACGAAGGGCAGGGAGCGGTCAGGATTGGCGCGGTCCTGGGCCAGGCGCTCGGCCAGTTCGCCCAGCACGAAGCGGGTGATGGCGGGCAGGTCCAGGGCGCGGGCGTCTTCCAGCGGCAGCCAGGCGATCTCGTCCAGTTCGCCCGATCCGGCGGTGGGTTCCGGCGTCATAAGCGCCTCGGACGGCGCCATGAAGAAACGGGCGTCGAACCGGCGTGTGCGGCCGGGCGGCGTGACGGCGCGGGCGATGTAGGACAGGACCGACAGGTCGGGCAGGGCGCCCGCCTGTCGATACTCGCGCCACGGCCCGGCTGTGTTGGCGGGCGGCGCGGGGCGGCCCAGGATCAAGCCGGTCTCCTCGAATGTCTCGCGCACCGCGGTCAGGGCCAGGGCGCGCGCGCGGCGGGCGGGAACCTCGGCCTCCAGCCTGCGGGCGACGTCGGACGTCAGATCGCCCGTTGCGGCGGCGGTGAAATCCGCCCGGTCGATCCGCCCGCCCGGAAACACCCACTTCGACGCCATGAAGACATGCCCTGGCGCCCGTCTTCCCATCAGCACCTCGGGCCGCGACCCGCCCCGCGTCAGGATCAGGGTCGCCGCGTCCTTGGGCCGCTGGGCGCCGCCGACACGCGGGGCGTCGGCGAGGTCTTGGGCGGCGTCGAAGGGGGTCACCTCCGCTTGCCCTTCCTGACGCCCTTCAGTCCGCCCGCCGGCTTGGAGCCGTTGCGAGGCTTGGGACCGCCCGGCCGTCCCTTTCCGCGCATGGGCGGGCCGTCGCCGCCGCGTCCGCGAATGCCGTAGCGGGGGGCGGGGGCGTTGGGGTCGCGGGGTTCCGGCTCGCTGAGCATTTCGAACACCAGGCCGCCGGTGACGGGGGTGGCCTCCATCAGCTTGACCTCGACCTTGCGACCCAGGGTAAACCGCTTGCCGGTGCGTTCGCCGACCAGGGCGTGGGCGCGGTCGTCATGGGCGAAATATTCGCTGCCCAGGGTCGAGACGGGCACCAGGCCGTCGGCGCCGGTCTCGTCCAGGCGGATGAACAGGCCGAACCGTGTCACGCCGGTGATCCGACCGGTGAAGGTCGCGCCGACCCGGTCTTCCAGGAAGGCGGCGATATAGCGGTCCATGGCGTCGCGTTCGGCGGCCATCGACCGGCGCTCGGTCATGGTCACGCCCTCGGCGATGGCGGGCAGTTCGGCGATCTCGCGATCCGTCAGCCCGTCCTTGCCGAAACCCAGCGCCCGGATCAGGCCGCGGTGGACGATCAGGTCGGAATAGCGCCGGATCGGCGAGGTGAAGTGGGCGTAGCGATCCAGGTTCAGGCCGAAGTGGCCGACGTTGTCGGGCGAATAGATGGCCTGCATCTGGGTGCGCAGAACCACCTCATTGACCACATCGGCGTATTCGCCGTCGCGCGTCTCGTCCAGCAGCTTGTTGAACCGCTTGGTCGTGCCCGGCTCGCCCTTGTTCCACGGCTTGCCGATGGTCGAGAGGAAGTCGGCCAGGTTGAAGATCTTCTCCTGGCTGGGGGCGTCGTGGACGCGGTAGATCAGGGGCGTCTTCTTCTGCTCCAGGGTCTCGGCGGCGCAGACGTTGGCCTGGATCATCATCTCTTCGATCAGCCGGTGCGCCTCCAGCGAGGCGCGTTTTTCGATCGAGGCGATGCCGCCATCAGGCGCCATGCGGATGCGGCGCTCGGCGGATTCGATCTGCAGCGGGCTGCGCTTCAGACGGCCCTTCAGCATGGCGTGGTAGGCGTTCCACAGCGGATAGAGGATGGCGTCCATGATCGGGCCGGTGGCGTCGTCGATCTGGCCGTCGATGGCGGCCTGGGCCTGTTCGTAGCTGAGCTTGGCGTGCGACCGCATCAGGCCGCGCACGAAGCGGTGGCCGGTCTTTCGGCCGTCCTTGTCGAACACCATCCGCACGGCCAGACAGGCGCGGTTCTCGCCCTCTTTCAGGCTGCACAGGCCGTTCGACAGCACCTCGGGCAGCATCGGTTCGACGCGGTCGGGGAAATAGGTCGAGTTGCCCTTGTCGCGGGCCTCGCGGTCTAGGTGGGTTCCAGGGCGGACATAGGCGGCGACGTCGGCGATGGCGACCCAGACGATCCAGCCGTTCGGGTTCTTCGGATCCTCATCGCGGGCGGCGTAGACGGCGTCGTCATGGTCACGCGCATCGGCGGGGTCGATGGTGATGAAGCGGACTTCGCGCAGGTCCTCGCGGCCCTTCAGCGTCGGCAGGGCCTGATCCTCGGCCTCACGCTCGACGGCCTCGGAGAAGCCGGTCGGGACGCCGTGGGCGTGGATGGCGATCAGGGAGGCGGCGCGGGGGTCGTCCTCCTTGCCGATGTGCTCGAGGATCTTGCCGCGCTTGGGCCCATAGCGCTGCTCGCCCTTTTCGATGGCGGCCAAGACCAGGTCGCCGTCGCGCAGATCACCCGACTGGGCCTGGGGCACCAGCAGCACGTCCTTGGAACGGCGGTCGACCGGCTCGACGCGGGTCTCGCGCGCCGACTTGCGGATGACGCCCAGGACGCGGTTGGTCCCCACGTCCAGCTTCTTGATCAGCCGGGCCTCCCAGCCGTCGCCGCCGCGCTGGAACTTGACCAGCAGGCGGTCGCCCAGTCCGGGCGCGGGGCCGGGCTTGCCCTTGTCGGGCATCAGTATGGCGCGCGGGGCGTCGGCGCCGGCCTCGACCAGACGGACGTACAGTTCGCCGTCGCCGTCGCGTTCGATCACATCGGCGACGCCGACAGGGGGCAGGGCGCCGGCTTCGGAGAAGCCCTTGCGGCCGCGCTTGCCCAGTTTTCCTTCTTCTTCGAGTTCGCGGATCATTTCGCGCAGGGCGCGGCGGTCGCCGCCCTTCAGGCCGAAGTGGCGCGCGATATCGGTTTTCTCGGCCGATCCGGCCTCGCGCAGGAAGGCGAGGAGGGTGTCTTTGTCGGGAAGGCCGGCGGGCGGCCTCTTGGTGGGTTTGGTCATTCAGTCTTTCAGTTCGACGGGGTGTCGGCTGGATTTATGCAGTCCAGGTTCAGCAGGCTCGCCGCCTGCGCCATGGGGTGATCGAGTGTGATAAGTTGTGCATTCAGCCGTCTCGCGACGGCGATGTGGATTGCGTCAGGCGTTCGGAGCTTCAGGTCAAAACGACGCACGAGGAGGCAGGCGTCTTCTATGTCGGCATCCAGTATCGCCGCGCGGGCGCCGAAGGTGTCGATCCAGTCGTCCAGACGCTGGAGCAGGACTGTCACCTCGGCCTCCGAACGGCGTCGCATCCGCACCAGTCCTGAAATCGCGGCCGAACATTCCGCAGCGCACAGGGTGCTGACGCTGATTGTCTGGTCATGGCGACGCATAAAGCGTTCGACGGACTCGGCCGATGGCTCGTTGAGCAGCAGGGCAAGCAGGGCGCTCGCGTCGAAATAGAAGCTCATACGCCTTCGTCGCGCATCTGACGGATCAGATCGACGGCGGAGATATCGAGCGGAGGCAGAGCTTGGCGGCGCGTTGCGAAGTCGTCGATCAGAGCCAGTCTCTGTGCGTGGGACATCGGCGTCCGTTCGGTCGGAAGAGAACGAATTTCAGCCACCGGTTTCCCGTGGCGGGTAATGATCACCTGCTCGCCCTCGATGGCCTTGTCGAGCAGCCGAGGCAGGGTATTCTTGGCTTCGGCGACGCTGTATGCGGCCATGATCGCTCTCCGACTGTGGCTATAAATATAGCCATTCTCCGTCTAGGCCGCCAGTCATGCCCCGGTGGCGCGGCTGGAACCGTAATGGCCGGTCAAATCTTGCGTGAGTTGACCGAGTGAATGTGGGGCTTCAGCTTCCACTGATCCTGAACCGGAGTCTTCGATGTCCCTTTCCGCCCCCGCCCTGAGCGCGACCGTGAAGTCGCCGCTGGATCTGATCGGCAAGACGCCGATGGTGGAGGTGACGAAGATCGACACTGGCCCGTGCCGTCTGCTGCTCAAGCTGGAGTCCCAGAACCCCGGCGGTTCGATCAAGGATCGGATCGCCGTCGAAATGCTGGACGCGGCCGAGAAGGAGGGCTGGCTTAAGGAAGGCGGCACCATCGTGGAAGCGACGGCAGGCAACACCGGTCTGGCCCTGACTCTGGTCGGTCGGGCGCGTGGATATAAGGTGCTGCTGGTCATCCCGGACAAGATGTCGAAGGAAAAGATCCAGCATCTGCGGGCCATGGGCGCCGATGTTCGCCTGACCCGTTCGGACGTGCCGCACGGGCATCCGGAATATTACACCGACATGGCCGAGCGCCTGTCGCAGGCCATTCCCGGCGCCTATTACGTCAACCAGTTCGCCAACCAGTCGAACGCCGACGCCCATGTGAAGACGACGGGGCCGGAGATCTGGGAGCAGACGGGCGGCGACATGGACGCCTTCGTCGCCGGCATCGGCTCGGGCGGCACCATCACCGGCGTGGCGCGCTATCTGAAGAGCGTCGGCTCCAAGGCTCAGATCGTCCTGGCCGATCCGGTCGGATCGACCCTGGCCGGCATCGTCAATGAGGGCGTGCCGGGGCCGGACGGCAGCTATACGGTCGAGGGCATCGGTCAGAACTTCGTGCCCGATACGGCGGACATGAGCCTGATCGATAAGGCCTATTCGATCCCGGACGCGGAGGCGATCGCCACGGCGCGCGAGCTTCTGCTGAAGGAAGGCATCCTGGCGGGGTCGTCCTCGGGGACGCTGATCGCCACGGCCCTGCGCTGGTGCCGCGAGCAGACCGAAGCCAAGACCTGCGTCACCTTCGTCTGCGACACTGGGGCCAAGTATCTGTCAAAGGTCTACAACGACGCCTGGCTGGCGGATCAGGGTCTGGGCGAGCGCGAGCTGCACGGCGACCTGTCGGACCTGATCAACCGCAAATACGAGAAGGGCGACGTGGTCGTGGCCGGTCCGGGCGACACCCTGGACACCGCCTTCAAGCGGATGAAGGGCGCCGACGTGTCCCAACTGCCGATCATCGAGGACGGCCGTCTGGTCGGCATTCTGGACGAGAGCGACCTGATCCACGTGATGAACACCGACGAGATCACCCGCAAGGAGCGGTTCGCCAAGCCGGTGGCCTCGGCCATGACGCGCGATCTGGACACGCTTCAGGTCAAGGAGCCGCTGGACGCCCTGATCCCTGTCTTCGACCGCGACCGGGTGGCCATCGTGCTGGACGGCGAAAAGTTCGTCGGCCTGATCACCCGCACCGACCTGATCAACCACCTCAGCCTGAACCGGTAAGAACCATGGCCGACACCAAGAACAGCCAGGGTTTCTCGACCCGCGCCATCCATGCCGGGCAGCATCCCGACCCGACGACGGGTGCAGTGATGACGCCGATCTACGCCACCTCGACCTATGCCCAGGAAAGCCCGGGCGTGAACAAGGGCTATGAGTATGCGCGGGGCAAGAACCCGACGCGGGAGGCGTTCGAGGCCTGTATCGCGGACCTGGAGGGCGGGACGCACGGGTTCGGCTTCGGCTCAGGCATGGCGGCGACCTCGACGGCGCTGGAGCTGCTGGACGCGGGCGATCATATCGTGACCGGCGACGACCTGTACGGCGGCTCGTGGCGGCTGTTCGAGCGGGTGCGTCGGCGGACCATGGGGCTGGACTTCGCCTATGTGGACCTGAGCGACATCGGCGCGGTCGAGGCGGCCATCACGCCCAAGACCAGGATGCTGTGGGTCGAGACCCCGACCAATCCGTTGATGAAGCTGGCCGACATCGCCGCCCTGTCGAAGGTGGCCAAGGCGCACGGCCTGCTGCTGATCGTGGACAACACCTTCGCCACGCCGTTTTGCCAGCAGCCGCTGAGCCTGGGAGCGGATGTGGTGATGCACTCGGCGACCAAATATCTGAACGGCCATTCGGACATCATCGGCGGGGTGCTGGTGACGGCGGATCCCGACCTGGCGACGCGGATCAAGTTCCTGCAGAACTCGGTCGGCGGGATCATGGGGCCGTTCGACGCCTTCCTGGCCAACCGGGGGCTGAAGACCCTGGCGCTGCGGATGAAGGCGCACTGCGAGAACGCCCTGACCGTGGCCCGTTGGCTGGAGACGCGCGCGGGCGTGGCCAAGGTCATCTATCCCGGCCTGATCGCCCATCCGCAGCACGAACTGGCCGCGCGCCAGATGCACGGGGGCTTCGGCGGCATGGTGACGGTGGTGCTGGAAGGCGACCTGGAGCGGACCAAGCGGGTGCTGGAACGGGTGCAGGTCTTTACGCTGGCGGAGTCGCTGGGCGGGGTCGAGAGCCTGGTGAACCACCCGGCGATCATGACCCACGCCAGCGTGCCCAAGGACATCCGCGAGAAGGGCGGCGTCACCGACAGCCTGATCCGGCTGTCGGTCGGGGTCGAGAACGTCGAGGACCTGATCGCGGATCTGGATCAGGCCCTGGGGTAATCCTAGGCGTCGCTCATGCTCAGGGCGACGAAGCTGCCTTCGAAGCGGCCTGCGGCCTGACCATCCTCGGTCAAGGTCGCCACGACTGTGACACGCGCCTTGCCGCGCCGATTGAACAGGGCGACGAAGCGCGTCCAGCCGGCCGGATCTGCCAACACGGCGGTGGACTGGAATGTCCCCGCGATGGCTCGGTCATAGTGGACGGTGTTGGACTGGATCATCAGTCGCGCCTTCAGCCCTTCGGCTGTCAGCCGGGTGTGCACGAGCGACCAGGCGGAGAGAATGGCCAAGGCTGAGGCGCTTCCACCAAACACCGTGTCGCGGTGATTGATATTGGGCGCGAGAGGCGCCTGAAGCGTCAGGGTGTCCGGTGTGATGGCCTCGACACTGACGTGCATCGCGCGGGAGAGCGGGATGTGGTCGTGGAGATAGGACTGGAGGGCGTCAGGCGTCATGGACGCCTTTTTAGCAACCTTGCAGCACGCCCAGCCAGCCTGGTGTCGTCGTCAGCCTCAGCTGGACGGCAGAGCCGTCTGGTGGCCGGTGACGGGGGGCAGCTTCTTCTTGGGGGCGGCGCGCTTGACCGGGGCCTTGGCGGCCTTGGGCAGGGCGGCGCGGCGCGCGACTTCGGCGTCGATGACCGGCAGGATGTCGCTGGCGGCCATGACCTGGGTCGAGGCGCCGTGTTCGACCAGACGGGCGGCGTTGGCGCGCAGGGTCACCAGATCGGCGTCGGTCATCGAGGGGATCATGTCGGCGAGCGGGGTCATGCGGGCGTCCTGTACGGAATAGGCGTCAGGGCCGGCGCGCGAGGCGCCAGCCCTTCAGCTGATTGAAGGCGATCTCGACCACGACCGGATCACCCAGCCCGGAGACGCCCTGAGGCGTACCGAGCGTGGGCAGGACCGTTACGACGTGGCCGTTGTCCAGGCGGACCTTGCGGCCGCCCAGCGGCAGGAGCTTGGTCATCTCGCCGTCGAAGGCGATGGTGTTCCGAAGCGTGTCCTACTCAGCCGCCGTAAGGCGACCGGCGGATTCCTTGCCGGAGCGCGAGTCGCGCTCGATCTCGTAGGAGATCTTCTGGCCTTCGTTCAGCGAGCCGACGCTCGAGGTTTCGACAGCCGAGGCGTGGACGAAGACGTCCTTGCCGCCGTCATCGGGAGCGATGAAGCCGTAGCCTTTGGTGGGGTTGTACCATTTAACAGTGCCGGTAGCCATTTGGAGACCTCCGTCTGGCGTTGACCGCAGGGAGGGATCCCTGGTCGGCCTGTCGGGTCTGAATGGGATCGGCGTTTGGACCTCGGTGCGTGATGCAAAGGGAGCAGCGGCGTTACGCAGAGAGATCGACCCTCCCCATATGGGCGGCCTTGGCCCGGGGCGCAAGGGCAGGGCGTCAGAAGGCGTAGGCGAGCCGGGCGACGAGGGCGTCCTCGTACTGCTCGTCCAACGCGGCGGCGTCGGTGTCGTAGTAGCGCAGGTCGAGGGCGAGGGCGTCGGTCAGGGCGTAGGTCACGCCCGCGTTCCAGCCCGTGTAGTCGGGGCCGCCGTCCTGTTCGCGTCGGCCGATGGCGGCCGAGCCGTCGAGGCGGGGCGAGAAGGTCCAGCCCAGTTCGGCCTCGACCCAGACGTAGGAACGGGTCGAGCCGGGGGCGTCGGGGGCGTACTGGACCAGCAGGGCCGCCTGGGCGGGACCGACGGCGCGGCTGACCTCGGCGCTCAGCTCCAGGCCGTCGGCGTCGTAGCCGGGATCGACATCGAGGCGACGCTTGTAGGCGAGGTTGAGGTCGAAGGCGTAGCCGAAGGCCTCGGGCCGGTAGCCGACGATCCAGTCAGTCTCGATGTTCGAGCCGCCCGCCTGGATGGTCTGGAAGCCGGGGGAGACATAGATCCGGCCGTCGTCGCTCTCCCAGGCGGCGTAGGCGGAGACATAGGCGTCGTTGCCCGACTTGGAGGCGGCCTTGGAGCGGTTGTCCGTCCCCGCCTCGACCTCGAAGCCCCAGACGCTGCGGCCGGGAGACGTCTGGGCCTGGGCGGAAACGACGGCGGTCAGGACCAGCAGGGAGCCCAGCAGGGCGGAGGGAACGAGCGAGGGGATTCGGATCATGCGGGCTCCAACGCGCGGGATGCGCGAAGGAGCCTTACAGGTTTGCGGTCCTGGCTGAAAACTGTTCCGTAGCCTGAGCGAACTCTTGTCGCAGGCGGCCGACCAGTTCGGCGGTCGGCAGGACGTCGTGGATGGCGCCCGCGCCCTGACCGGCGGACCAGACCGTCTTCCAGGCCTTGGCCTCGTCGCCCATGTCCAGCTTGTGCTCGGGCAGGTGTTTGGGGTCGATCCCGTTCTCGATCAGCGACTTGGACATGAAGTTGGCCGGGATGCCGGACACGGCCGGGGTGTGGACGATGTCGGTCGAGCCGCTGTCGATGATCATCTGCTTGTAGGCGTCGGCCGCCATGGCCTCGGTCGTGTTGATGAACCGGGTGCCCATATAGGCGAAGTCGGCGCCCAGCATCAGGGCCGCCGCCACGTCCTGACCGGTCGAAATCGCGCCGGACAGGATGATGGTCCCGTCGAAGAAGCTGCGCACCTCGTTGACCAGGGCGAAGGGGTTGATGATCCCGGCGTGGCCGCCCGCGCCGTTGGCGACCAGGATCAGGCCGTCGACGCCCGCCTCGGCCGCCTTGCGCGCATGGCGGATGTTGGCGATGTCGTGGAAGACCACGCCGCCGTAGCCGTGGACCGCATCCACCACGTCGCGCACGGCGCCCAGCGAGGTGATGATCAGCGGCACCTTCTCTTCGACCGACACCGTCATGTCGGCCATCAGCCGGGGATTGGTCGGGTGGACGATGTGGTTGACGCCAAAGGCGGCGGCCCCGGGCTTCAGCCGGCCCTTGATCTCGTGAATCCAGTCGCGATAGCCCTCGGCCGTGCGCTGGTTCAGCGACGGGAAGGTGCCGATGATCCCGGCGTTGCAGGCCTCGACCACCAGATCCGGGCCGGAGACCAGGAACATGGGCGCCGAGATGATCGGCAGGGTCAGGTCTTTTTGAAGCGAAGCGGGAATGGCCACGGGCGTCTCCTGGGTTTCGTTTCGCTACGCTTAGCGGGCTGTCGCGGGGGAAGGCAATCGGGGAGAATTCGGGCGACGGGATTTCAGACTCGCCGACGAAAAAACAGAGTCTGAATCGTATGAATCGTCTGAAATCGGCGGCGAAGCTGGACGGTGAAAACACAGTCCAATGAGTCCAATGAGTCCAATCTCGGCCCTTCCATCCGATGGGGGTGATTATAGCCGGGTTTCAAGGCGTGGTGGGTTGAGCAGGGTTTTTTGACGTCAGAGCGTTGAAAGGCTGAGAGAAAATCTGCGGAACTAGGGGCGCTGAACGTCACAAGCCTCGTGCGCGGCGCGCGCCCTCCACCACCGCGCGAAGCGGCGCGGCGGTCCCCCTCCCCCATGGGGGAGGATTTCGGCCGTCGGCTTCGTAGTCCTCCCCCGTCTGGGGGAGGGGGGCCGCGTCTTCGCGGTGGAGGGGGCCGGACGCGGATGGGGTCTGGAATGGGGCGGTTCGCCCGGGAGGATTTTCTTACGCGCCGCAAACGCCTAAATGCGCGGCATGACCCACTACACCGACAACCTCAGCCAGCTCGGCGCCCAGACCGCCGCCCCGACCAGCCCCGAGACGGCCGTGCTGGAGCGGGTGCCGAACCCGCATGCGGACACGCTGTATCTGGCCCGGTTCACGGCGCCCGAGTTCACCAGCCTGTGCCCGGTGACGGGCCAGCCGGACTTCGCCCATATCGTCATCGACTATGCGCCGGGCGACTGGTTGGTCGAGTCCAAGAGCCTGAAACTGTACCTGACCAGTTTCCGCAACCACGGCGCCTTCCACGAGGACTGCACCGTCGCCATCGGCCGGCGCCTGGCGGACCTGCTGGCGCCGAAATGGCTGCGGATCGGGGGGTACTGGTATCCGCGCGGCGGGATTCCGATCGACGTCTTCTGGCAGACGGGGGTGGCGCCCGAGGGGCTGTGGCTGCCGGATCAGGGCGTGCCAACGTATCGCGGGCGGGGGTGAATCAGAACTAGTTTCCTCTGTGAATGCGTATGGGCCCTATAATGTCGGCGTCTGTTATTGTTAGTATTTCGTGCTGAAGGCTCGCCGTCTCTCGCACCTGATTTCCTAACTCAACTAACTGGCCCAAGCACTTGTTGGCATATATTAGAGCGTCGCCGCTCTCTTTAACAAACTCATGGTAGTTTTGGATTCTTTCCTTTAGCTTGTCATGATCATCGAAATCCACCGGTTCCTGCCGTATGCGCAATCGACCATCGCTTGTAGTTAATGGGTAGTGGATTATTGGAACCGAGCCACCTTTGAGTTGGTGCATTCTAAGATGGAGGCTTTGAATTTCGTTAGTATTTGCTAAAGGTGCGACGTGGATTATTGAGTTCCGTATGTCGGTAAGATTTTTTATCCAGCCGCCATCAGAGCCATGATGATGAATGTAAGATAGTAGCGTGCCTTTGTGGCTGTAGTTTTTAGTTTTCTTTATTAAAGATCCGAGCGTTGTCACTTCGTTGTTATTATTATTGAGAATTAATTTCCATATAGATTCAGCGACTAGGTCTCTGAAGGCCGCCGCATCAGCCAGAAACGCGTGGATAGCTGCTTCGATGTGGGCTTGAAAGCCGTTGCTGAAGAGCGTGTCTTTTTCCGGCCGACGATATTGTCCGTCTATGTCGGTAAGTTTCGATGTCAATGCGCCTGTATACGCTTCGCTAATTTCTCTGATTCTAATGGCTAATAGTCGATGATAGGTCGCGAAACGACTTGAGATGTCGATGATGTCGGGCGTTCGTTGTGATTTGACGTTTTTGACATCGGACCATGCTCTTTCGCCCCAAAGCGTAGAAAATCCAGATGTCGGGGTGATCGGCTGGAAATCGGGGGGAAGGTTCAGGTCGTGCGAGGCGCCGGAGATAAAATCCGCGCCGATCACTTGAAGTCCGATTGACTCCAGCGCACCGAATACCTGTTCGTAAGGCTGATTTGGTATGGTCAGCATGGTGCGGTTAAAATCTACTCCCACGCGAATTTCCGGCTCTCCTACGTCAAAGGCGCGGTGACCACCTGAGAGATGGATTATCCGTAGCGAAGGTCGCCGGGCTGCGAGTGACTGTTGATCCATCTGAAATCACTTCACTAGTCTGCTGCTAAGCAAGGATTTGCCTACTGTGCTGCATTGCTATTCGTAGAGTTTGCGCGGTCATGCAACTATGAGTTTATCAAGCCGCCTACCGCTCGAGACCTGGGGTCGCCGTCTGATGACGCGGGCGGAGGCCTGGGCCGACCGGTCGCGCGCGCGCCGTTATGCCTACGAATTCCTCTGGTTCGGGCTGAAACAGGGGTGGGCCTGTCTGTTCGGGGGGCTGATGCTGGCGCTGATCGTCGGCACCTTCCTGTGGTGGCCGGATCAGGCCCCGATCTCGCGCTATGATTTTCTGGCGGTCGGGGCTGTGGTGATCCAGGCGGCCATGCTGGCGTTCAAGCTGGAGACTTGGGAAGAGGCGCGGGTGATCTTCCTGTTCCATGTGGCGGGGACGATCATGGAGCTGTTCAAGACCGCGCACGGGTCCTGGGTCTATCCGGAGGACAGTCTGCTGCGCATCGGCGCCGTGCCGCTGTTCTCGGGCTTCATGTATGCGGCGGTGGGCAGCTATATCGCGCGGGTGCAGCGGATCTTCCATATCCGGGTGCGGGCCTATCCGCCGCTGAGTCCTCCGATCTGCGCCGCCACGCGGCTTGTCGGAGGATGACGCCTATCACGGCAGGCGCGTGACCCTGGCGGCCATGTCCGGGCGGGGGCGTTCCAGGGCGGGTTCGGTCAGGGTTCCGATGTGGATGAAGCCGGCGACGGCTTCGCCCTCGGTCAGGCCGAACAGGGCCATAGCCTGGGGGTCGTAGCTGTACCAGTCGGTGATCCAGCTGGACGAATAGCCGAAGGCGCCGGTCGCGTGTTCCAGGTTCATGCAGACGGCGCCGGCCGACAGCTGTTGCTCCCAGACCGGCTTGGCGGCGGGGACGGGCGTCGAGACGACCAGGATGGTGAGGGGGGCGGCGGTCAGCTTGGCCAGGACCGCCTGGTCCTTGGCCGGCTTGTCGCGGGTCTCGGCCAGGACGGCCAGTTGTTCGGCGATCCGGGCGCGGCTGAGCGGGCCCAGGACCACGAACCGCCAGGGGAAGAGCTTGCCGTGATCGGGGGTGCGGGCGCCCAGGGTCAGGATCTGGTCCAGCTCGGCCTCGGTCGGGCCGGGGGCGGTCAGGGCCTGGGCCGGGGCGGAGCGGCGCGTGGCCAGCCGGTCGCGCAGGTCCTGCGAGGGGACCGGGGCGGGCAGGGGAGCGTTCAGGGGGATCAGGGGCAGCTCGGTCATGCGGTCTAGCTAGGCTTTCGTCCCCGCCTTCGCCATAGGTGAGCCATGAGCAATTCCGACGAACCGAAATGGGCCGAGGGACTGGTCAAGCCGCCGGCCTGGCGCAGCGACGGAACCGAGGTTCTGTTCGACAGCCCGTGGCTGAGCCTGACCCGGCATCCGGCGACGGCGCCGACGGGGCATGCGGCCGACTACGCCGTCGTGCGGTTCAAGAACGTCGGGACCGGCGTGTTGCCGGTGCATGACGACGGGACGGTGGTGCTGGTGGGGCAGCAGCGGTTCGCCCTGGCCAACTATTCCTGGGAAATGCCCGAGGGCGGGGCGCCCCTGGACGAGGATCCGTTCGACGGGGTCCGGCGCGAACTGGCCGAGGAGGCGGGGCTGGAGGCCGCGCACTGGGCGCCGGCCCTGACGGTCGAGATGTCCAACTCCATCACCGACGAGATCGGCAAGACCTGGATCGCCTGGGGCCTGAGCCCTGCGCCGGTCGCGCCGGACCCGACGGAGATCATCGCCGTGGTCCGCGTGCCCTTCCTGGATCTGCTCGACGAGATCGGGCGCGGGACGGTGCGCGACAGTCTGACGGTGGCGACGGCGTACAAGGCCTATCATATGGCGCAGAATGGAGCCCTGCCTCCGGCGCTGGCGCAGGCCATGCTGGGGCGGGTATGATGTCGCCGAAGGAGCCCGGCATGGCCAAGCTTGAAGTCGTTGCGGAAACCGACAGCGTGTGGCGCCAGCTGCGCGCCTCGGCCGAGGCCGCCGCGCGCGAGGAGCCCCAGCTGGGCTCGCAGATGAACGCGGTCATCCTGTCGCACGACGACCTGGCCGGCGCCCTCAGCTTCCAGATCGCGCGCAAACTGGCCGACGGAGAAATGAGCGCCATGTCGGTGCGCGAGGTCTGCCTGTCGGCCTTCGTCGCCGATCCGGCCATGGTCGCGGCGGCGGAAGCCGATCTGCAGGCGGTGGCGGAGCGCGACCCGGCGATCCGCAACCTGTTGCAGCCCTTCCTGTATTTCAAAGGCTTCCAGGCGCTGCAGGGCTGGCGCGTGGCCCATTGGCTGTGGGGACAGGGGCGCGAGACCCTGGCCTTCCACTTCCAGAGCCGGATCTCCGAACTGTTCCAGCTGGACATCCATCCGGCGGCGCGGCTGGGCAAGGGCCTGTTCCTGGACCACGGCACCGGCATCGTCATCGGCGAGACGGCGGTGGTCGGCGACGACGTGTCGATGCTGCACAATGTCACCCTGGGCGGCACGGGCGCCGAGCGCGGCGACCGCCATCCCAAGATCGGCAAGGGGGTGCTGCTGGGCGCCGGGGCCAAGGTGCTGGGCAATATCCTCGTCGGCGACTACGCCAAGGTGGCCTCGGGCTCGGTGGTGCTGAAGGATGTGCCGTCGGGCTGCACCGTGGCGGGGGTGCCGGCGCGGCTGGTCAACTGCCCCACCGGGGCCGAGCCGGCGCGGACCATGGACCATACGTTGGCGGACGTGGTGTACGACTTCGTGATCTGACGGGTTTCCCTCAACGCCCGACTTCTCTAGGGTCCGCCGCCAACCCAAGACCATGAGGCCCCCGTGAAAGACACCGACCTGAAGCGCATCGAGGCCCACCTCAAGCGCACCTTCAACACCGGCGGCATCATCGTGAAGGCCCGTCCCAAGCAGAACGACTCGGCCGAGGTCTATGTCGGCGACGAGTTCATCGGCATCGTCTTCGAGGACGAGGACGAGGAAGGCTCGTTCATGTTCGAAATGGCGATCCTGGCCGAAGACCTGCCTGAATAGTTTTCGTTCTACGTCGTGATCGTCCGGCCCAGACCGGGCGATCACGCACGACCGGCGGGCGGCGCCGCTAGAGCCAGCCCGCCGCTTTCAGCACGGGGCCATGGGTCCGGCTGACCGGGGCCGTCAGGTCGCCGACGAGGCGGATTTCGCCGACACCGCGCCGCCAGCGCACCTCTTGCACCGCATCGGCCGCCACCCACCATGAGCGGTGAACGCGCCATCCGTGCGCGCGTGACAATTCCTCCAGCGCATCGGCGAAACGCAGGGTGATCAACTCCGCCCCCGCATCGGTATGGACCCGTAGATAATGGTCGTGCGCCTCGATGGCGATCAGTCGGGCGCTGCGGCGTTTGGCCGACAGTCTGCGGCGGAAGACCGCCTCAGCCTCGGGCAGGGGCGGGACGACGAGGGTGCGGGTCTCGACCCGCGTGGGAAGCCGACGCCAGACGAGGGCGCGGACCGCCATGGCCGCCAGCATGATGGGCCAGACCTGCCAGAGCAGCGGCAGATAGATCGACCAGCGCTGCTCTGCGAACATCAGGTGCTGGGTCACGACGACGAACAGGGTCACCAGCGGGGTGGCGAGCGCCGAGGTGACGACAACCCGTCGCCATAGGACGGGCAGGCGCCGGCCCAGGCTCTCGTCCACGGCGACGGCGATCAGGCCGCCGCCCAGCATACAGGTCATCCAATAGGCATAGCGGGACGCGATGGGGGCATTGTCCGAGTCGAATGGGCCGAGGAAACCGAGCAACAGGCCCATAGCGGCGAGCAAGAGGGCATCGACGGCCCAGCGTCGCGCGGACTTCGCTCCGATGATGGTCTTCGCCCTGTGGCCCATGCCGTCCCGTTCGCGCACCCACGGCGCCGTTCGCGAAGTCGGGCCTAGCGAGCCGACGGCGGCGCGGCAATGGCGTTGGGCGAGAACCCAACCCTGATCGGAACACCCATGTCGCAATCCTGGCTCGCCGCCGCCCTGACCCTCGTCGTTTCCGCCGTCGCCGTTCCCGCTCTGGCCCAGGCGCCGGGGGCCGACGTCGATGAGCGCCCCGACCCGGCTGTGGTCTGTCATGTCGGCGTCTATCGGCTGGACGACGGCAGTTGGGTGGATGTCGCGCCGTTGGCGGAAAAGGGGCTGCGGTGGCGTCGGTTGGACGGATCGACGGCCAGGATGGTGGTGGGCGCCGACCGACGCTGGGTCAGCACCCTGGGATCAACCAGTCGCGTCGAAGGTCCGCAGCCGCAGCTCGGACTCTGCGACGAGGGGCGGATCGTCTTCGAGGGCCAGACCGGCCGACGCCTGGTCCAGGACGTGCGCGAGACAGCCTTCGTTGGCCAGGGCGGCACGCGGCTGAAAGGACGGTTGATCCTGCCGCCGGGCGACGGTGTGGTCCCCATCATGGTCGAGGTTCACGGATCGGAAGGCGCCAATGCGCTGGACTTCAACGCCTTCCAACGGTTCGCCCCGGCCTCGGGCGTCGGGGTCTTCGTCTACGCCAAGCGCGGCTCTGGCGGATCGGAGGGGCGCTATACTCAGGACTTCCATGTTCTGGCCGCGGACGCCGCCGCCGCCGTGGTCGAGGCCCGTCGGCTGGCCGGAGATCGGGCGGGCCGAGTCGGCCTGCATGGCGCAAGCCAGGGCGGCTGGATTGCGCCGCTGGCCGCCAGCCTGACGCCGGTGGACTTCGTCACCGTCGGCTTCGGCCTGGCCTATGGCGCGCTGGCGGAGGACAGCGACCAGGTGATGCTCGATCTGAAGGCCAAGGGGTGGGGCGCCGATGTGCTGGAACAGGCGCGCGAGATCACCGATGTGACCGGCGCCTTCATCGCCTCGCGCGGCGCGGTCGGATTCGACGGTCTGGAGGCCGTGCGCGCCAGGTATCGGGCCCAGCCCTGGTTCGCCGATATCAAGGGCGAGGTCACCGGCCTGTTGCTGAACACGCCGAACGACCAGATCGTCGCCATGGCCCCGGTGCTCGATGTCGGAACCTCCTGGGACTATGACCCGCTGCCGGTGCTGAGCCGCTTGGACGCGCCCATGCTGTGGATCCAGGCGGAAGACGACACCGGCGCCCCGCCTGAGGCTACGCGGCGGCGGCTGATCGACCTGGCGGCCCAGGGGCGGCCGGTCACCCTGCTGGAATACCCCGACACCGACCACGGCATCGTCAGGTTCGAGACGGCGGCGGACGGGCGGCGCGCCTCCATCGGCTATGCGCCCGGCTATTATCAGGCCGTGCTGGATTGGGCGCGGACGGGGCGGTTGGACGGCGCCTATGGCGACGGGCGTCTGCTGGCGACGCCCAGGCGGTGAAATCCGGTCCGCGGTCGCCCTGCGTCAACTTGCGCGGGGTGATCCTGAGAACGTTCTCAAAAATGGCTTGACGGTTCGTGGCGTCCCGTCCCTAATCCGCGTCGAAGGGCGGCGGATCGATCGCTCGGGAGCAGACGTACAGGATAAAGGGTCGGAATGTCGCCATTCCGCCGCGCCTGTCCGCCTGTCTTCCGATCTGTCAGACGCACGCCTCCTGGTTCATCCTGCGAGGAAATCCGATGCGCACGACTGTGTCCCTGATGGTTCTGGCCCTGGCCATGAGCGGCGGCGCCCCCGCCCTGGCCCAGACGGCCGCGGTTCCCGAGGCGGCGCGGGCCCATCCCGCCCTCTGGCCCCAGGCCGCGACCCCGGCCGCGATCAGCGATGCGCGCACCGAGGCCTTCGTCACCGAGCTGATGGCGAAGATGACGCTGGAGGAGAAGGTCGGGCAACTGATCCAGGCCGATATCGGCTCGATCACGCCGGATGACCTGAAGACCTATCCGCTGGGCTCGATCCTGGCCGGCGGCAGCTCCGGTCCGTGGGGCGACGACAAGGCGACGGCGCAGAAGTGGCTGGACTTGGCCCGCGCCTTCCGCGCCGCCAACGAGGCGCGCGGCGGCACGACCATCCCGCTGATCTACGGCATCGACGCGGTGCACGGGCATAACAACGTCCCCGGCGCGACCATCTTCCCGCACAATATCGGCCTGGGCGCCGCGCGTGACCCGGACCTGATCCGGCGGATCGGGGCGGCGACGGCGCTTGAGGTTGCGGTGACGGGGGCGGAGTGGACCTTCGGCCCGACCCTGGCCGTGCCGCGCGACGACCGCTGGGGCCGGTCCTATGAGGGATACGCCGAGGATCCGGAGGTCCAGCGGTCCTACGCCGGGCCGATGACCCTGGGGCTCCAGGGCGAGCTGCAGCCGGGGCGGCCGCTGGCGCCCGGCCATATCGCAGGATCGGCGAAACACTTCCTGGCCGACGGCGGCACCTTCGAGGGCGAGGACCAGGGCGACTTCCGGGGCACGGAGCAGGAGCTGATCGACGTCCACCTGGGCGGCTATGTCCAGGCGATCGACGCGGGCGTGCTGTCGATCATGGCCAGCTTCTCGGGCTGGAACGGCTACAAGCACTCGGGCAATCCGACCCTGCTGACCGACGTGCTGCGCGGGCCCCTGGGGTTCAAGGGCTTCGTGGTGTCCGACTGGAACGCCCACGGGCAACTGCCGGGCTGCACCAATGAGAGCTGCGCCCTGGCCGTCAACGCCGGCATCGACATGCTGATGGCGCCCGACAGCTGGAAGCCGCTGTACGCCTCGACCCTGGCCCAGGCCAGGTCGGGCGAGATCCCGGCGGCGCGGGTGGACGAAGCGGTGCGCCGCATCCTGGTCGCCAAGGTCAAGACCGGCCTGTTCGAACCGACGCGGCCGGTCGAGGGCCGGTTCGAGGAACTGGCCTCGCCGGCGCACCGCGCCCTGGCGCGCGAGGCGGTGCGCAAGTCGCTGGTGCTGCTGAAGAACGACGGCGTCCTGCCGGTCCGCGCCAATGCGCGGGTCCTGGTGGCGGGGACGGCGGCCGACGACATAGGCCAGGCCTCGGGCGGCTGGACCCTGAGCTGGCAGGGGACGGGCAATTCCAACGCCGACTTCCCCCAGGGGCAGTCGATCTGGGGCGGGATCGAAGAGGCCGTGAAGGCGGGGGGCGGGAGTGCGACCCTGAGCGCGGACGGGAGCTTCACCCAGAAGCCGGACGTGGCCATCGTCGTCTTCGGCGAGACCCCCTATGCCGAGTTCCAGGGCGACGTGGACAATCTGGATTACGTGCCCAGCGCGCCGCTGGAGACGCTGAAGCGTCTGAAGGCGGCGGGCATTCCAACCGTCTCGGTCTTCCTGTCCGGGCGGCCGATGTGGACCAATCCGGAGATCAATGCGTCGGACGCCTTCGTGGCCGCTTGGCTGCCGGGCACCGAGGGCGGCGGGGTCGCCGACCTGCTGGTGGGCGGCGCCGACGGCAAGCCGCGCAACGACTTCCACGGCAAGCTGTCCTTCAGCTGGCCCAAAGACGCCACGGGGACGCCGCTGAACCACGGCCAGCCCGGCTATGACCCGCAGTTCGCCTATGGCTACGGCCTCAGCTACGCCGCGCCGGCGACGGTGGGGATGCTGTCGGAGGAGAGCGGGGTCTCGGCCCAGGCGACCAATCTGGACCGCTATTTCGTCGACGGTCGGTTCGTCTCGCCCTGGAGCCTGCTGCTGAACGACGCGGGCGGCCAGACCCGCCCCGGCACGGCCAAGACGGCGTCCAGCCCGCGCAGCGGCGTGGCCTCGCGCCCAGTTGACGACCTGGCCCAGGAAAGCGGCCAGCAGTTCGTCTTCGCCGGAACCGGCGCCGCCAGCGTCGAAATCTGGGGCACGCCCGTCGATCTGACGCGTCAGGCCAATGGGGCCGTGGCCCTGGGCTTCCGCTACCGGGTGGACGCTGCGCCAAGCGCGCCTGTGGCCTTCAAGCTGGGCGGCGGAGCCATCGACCTGACCGGCCTGCTGCGCTCGGCCCCGGTGGGCCAGTGGCGCGAGGCCCGCATCCCCCTGACCTGTTTCCGCACCGACGGCGGGGATCTGTCGAAGGTCGAGGTTCCGTTCCACATGGCGACGTCGGGCAAGATGACGGTGTCAGTGTCGGAAATCCGGCTGGACGCCAGCCAGACGGAGACGCGCTGTCCGGGGTGAGCGGCTGTGAACTCCCTGAGCGGAAGCGTTAAGCTTCCGCTCAGGGTGGATATCGGTCTTTACAAAGCCCAGCGGTCGCATACGTCCAAAGCGAGGGCGGGAATATCGATCGGTTTGGTTGTGTCCACGGCTATGGTGGCCCCCACACCTATGGGCCGGTCATATTCGGCCAACATAGCCGGCGGCAGAGCGCGTAGGGGGTGAGCGCCAGCGTGATGGGTGGAAGTCGCAGCCCGTGCAGCAAACCTCCTGGCCGTTTCAGCCGGCCCGCAATCACAATGGATTTCCACAATGTCGGCTTTAAGGGACCGAAGTTTCCCCAATTCATAGTCGCTATGAGGACGGAAATTCGCCTCCAAAACTGCGAACGGCGTCCTCGTCGCCAGCGACCATAAAAGCTCCATGGCCGCGCTGCCCAATCGCCTGGAAGCGTCCAACGATCCGGCGTCGTCGCCCAGAACATCCACCAAGGTCTCCTTGATAAAATCCTTGGAGAACAGCGGATAGTGGAGATAAGCCGCGAGCGGGACCGCAAGGGTCGTTTTACCGGCGCCTGGCGCTCCAGACACGATCACCAACCTGCGCCTCATCGTTCCGTCTCGCGCTCTGCGCCGTCAACCTATCAAGCTACCGGCACGCAGCAAGCCGGAAGCGGCTCATGCTCACCTCCCGCTGCGCGTCAGGAGTCTAGCTGATCCGTCGCGTTTTCACCCAGCCTCGGTCGAACGGTGACCCGGGGTGTGGTCCGGAAAGCGGACAGGGTTCCACAGGCCTGTATTCGTCGAGGGGGCTGTCGGACCGCCTCCGCTCGCGACCGGAAGGTTTGCGTTCAGGCCGGCGTTTGCAGCGGGTCGAGCGGGAAGGCGACTTCGACGATGAGCCCGTCCGGCGCCCACTCTCGAGTCAGGGCGCCGCCCAGCTGACGGACCACTCTGGCCTTCAGGGAGGATCCGAAGCCTTCTCGGGTCGGCGGAACAACCGTCGGGCCGCCGGTTTCGCGCCACTGGAGCGTCACCTGACCCTCCTTCAGCGTCCAGGTCACAGAGACACGGCCGCCGCCATTGCTGCAGGCTCCGTATTTGTTGGCGTTGGTCGCCAGTTCGTGGAGCAGCATGCTGAGGGGCTGGACCTGGTGCGGCGAAAGACCGATCTCGGGGCCGTGGGTGTCCACGGTGTCCCTGGGGCAAAGGGCTTCCAGCTCTTCCCTCACCACATCCTCCAGCCGCCCGCCTTCCCAACGCCGACTGGCCAGGGAGGTCTGCGCGCGCGCGAGGGCGCCGATCCGCCCAGCGAGGACCTCCTTGTAGGTCGCGACATCGTCGGCGCGGGTCAGTCGCGTGAGCGACTGGACGATCGAGAGAACATTGCGCGCCCTGTGATCGACCTCGTTCATCAGCAGCTGGCGGGCCTCCTCGCTGCGCCTCTCCTCACTGATGTCGCGCGCTTCGATGACGGTGCCGATGACCTTCGCCTCGCTGTCGTAGATCGGGCTGGCCGTGAAGGCGACAGGGTAGAAGGAGCCGTCCTTATGAACAAAAACCTCCTCGCCCTGCGTCCCGGCCTGTTCCGGAAAGGCGCGGTCGATGGCGCACTCCGAGAGAGGGAAGGGCGAGCCGTCGGGATAGGTGTGATGAATCACGTCATGGAGGGGGCGTCCGGTCGTTTCCTCGAAAGCATAGCCCGTAAGTTTCTCCGCCGCCTTGTTCATGAATACACAGTGCTGTCGTTCATCCATGAGGAAGACGGCCATGGTCGTGTTGCTCAATATGACATCAAGTCGGGTGGCTGTTTCTCGCAGCGCGGCCTCAACACGTCGATAATCCGTCGTATCCTTGATGGCGGCATAGAAGACCGCGTCATCGCCGTCGTCAAAGAGTTGAAGCTTGACGGACACATTGTATGTGCTGCCGTCCTTGCGTTGGTGGAGGGTGTCGAAGTCAAGTCTGTCGACCTCGCCAGATTGGAGGGGTTTGATCAGTCTCAGGAAATCGGCACGACTGATATTCGGCTTCAGATCCCAAGGTGTCAGCCGTGAGAGTTCTTCGGAATTAAAGCCGAGATTGTCGCGGGCACCCCTGTTGACGAGTCGAAAGTAGAAGTCGGGCTCGCCGAATATATAGACTTCGCTCGCAGCTTCTTCGACGATGCGCCCAAGGCGCTCGCTGGTCACACCGATAGATTTATTCATGACCAAATCTGCTTCCGACAGGCGCATGACCGTAGATAGTCGCTCGACCCGTGGCAATGGGCTGATGCGACCAGCAATAGCCAAGCTTTCGTCTGAAGCCGGTGATCAGGAGGGAGTAGTAAACGCCTCGGCGAGAAACGACGCTTCCGAACAAAAACGACCCCGCCGCCTCACCCCGCGTCGGCGATGAAGGTCAGGGTGTGGGTGTAGCTGCGGTAGGGGGTGGGGCTGCCGGCGGGTGCGGCGGTGCGGTGGCGGACCTGGGTCATATAGGCGCCGGGGGTCGAGACGCGCAGGGTCAGGACCCCCGAGGCGTCGGTGGCGGTTTCGGCCTCGATCTTCCTGCTGTCGTACTGGCCGGCTTCGCGGAAGACGGTGACGGGGGCGTTGGCCAGGGGCTGGCCGTCGAACAGCAGGCGGAAGGTCGCGTCCTCGCCGGCGACGATCTCGTTCGGCTGGATCAGGGGCTGGAGTTCGAGGCCCTGGCCGGTCGGCTTCAGGGCCGCCTCGTCGGGGGCGCCGCGCACCACATAGACCTCGGCGACGGTGATGCTCTGGACATCGACCAGTTCGGCGCCGGGCGGGGGCGGCGTGTCTTCCTCGCCGACCATCTTCCAGCCGGAGGGGGTGTTGTACATCTTGGCCGCGCGGCCGGCGCGGGGACCGGACGACAGGCGATATAGGCCGTCCACCGGGGTCGGCGCCTCGAACACCGCCAGGTCGCGCAGATAGGTGACGGCGCTGATCGGCGTGTCGCCATTGGGGCCAACCACATGGAAGCTGTCGGAGCGCATGACCACCTCGGCGTTGAAGACATCCTCTGTGAAACTGGCTTCGACGGTCACATGGTCGCGTCGGCTTGCGTCGAACAGGTTCGGCCGCAGATAGGGGGAGTGGGCCTGGGCCGCCCCGGCGCTCCAGACCGCCAGAAGGGAGGCCAGAAGGCCGGCGTGGATGGTGGGTCGAGTCATGGGGCGTCCTCCGCTTTTGGGCGGGGACATTATTTATGTGCGAACGATTTGCAAGAGCAGTTAACGACGGGGAATGCCGTGTCGTAGTCAGGGTGTGAGGGGCGAGACGTTCAGGCTCAACCTGTAGTCCGAACCGCCGATCTCCACCCTGGCCTGTCCGGCGCGCCGGAAGATCATGGTCGGGGCCGACTTCAAATGATCGCCATGATCGATGTTGATGACGAGGCCGAGTTCGGATGCCGCGCCATCTTCTTTGACAACCGTCAGTTCGGCGTTCAGCAGGAAGGTCTCCTGGCCGTCGGATACCGATATCTCCGTCTGTCCGTCTTCCTGGATCAGGCTGCGGGCGGCGACCGTCTCGACGCCATCGCTGACCACGGAAACTTCCAAGGCGTATCGCGCCGTTGGCGGCGTCGCCGCATCGGCGGGCGCCGCGACGGTGCTGAGGATGGCGAGAAGCGTGGCGAGCATGACTGATTCCCCCGACTGATACCGGCGATATAGGATGGCGGCGTCACGTCGAAGTCAATGTTTACGCCACCTCGGCGAGCGCCTCTTCTGCGGCGACCCAGGCCACCTCGGCGGCGTCCAAGTCGGCTTGGGTCTTGGCGCGGGCGCGGGTCAGGCCTTCCAGGGCCTTGGGGTTGTTGACGGCGGCGTTGGCCATGTCGTCGTCGATGCGGGCGATCTCGGCGGTCAGGCGGGCCATGGTCTCTTCGGCCTTCTTGACTGCGTGACGCAGGGTCGAGGGCGAAGGGCCGGATTTGCGGTCGTTCTTCTTGCCCTTGTTGTTCTGGGCGGCGGGAGCGGCGGCGGCCTCTTCCTTCTTGATCTGGCTGGGCTTGGCGATGGCCTGTTTGGCGCGGTCCAGAACGAACCTGGCGTAGTCGTCCATGTCGCCGTCGAACGGCTTGACCGTGCCGTCGGCGGCCAGCCACAGCCGGTCGGCCACCATCTCCATCAGCGACCGGTCGTGGGTGATCAGGATGACGGCGCCGGAATAGTCGTTCAGGGCGTCCAGCAGGGCGCGGCGGCTGTCGATGTCCAGGTGGTTGGTCGGTTCGTCAAGGATCAGGACGTGGGGCGCATCCATGGCCACCATGTTCAGCAGCAGGCGGGCGCGCTCGCCGCCCGACAGGCTGTCGACCGTGGTCTCCTGCTTTTCATAGCCCAGGCCGAACTGGGCCAGTTTGGAGCGGCGGGCGCTTTCGGGGGCGTCCGGCATGGCGCGGCGGATGATCTCCAGCGGCGTGTCGGTGGGGTCCATCGCCTCGATCTGATGCTGGTGGAACCAGCCCACGCGCATCTTGCGGTCGCGGTGCAGTTCGCCCTCGGACACGTCCAGGGCGCCGGCGATCATCTTGGCGAAGGTGGACTTGCCGGCGCCGTTGACGCCCAGCAGACCGATACGGTCGTCCAGGTCCATCCGCAGGTTCAGATTGCGCAGGATCGGCTTGCCGACGTCATAGCCGACATTGGCCCGCTCCAGCCGGATCAGCGGCGGGGCCAGGGGGCGCGGCGGCGAGGGCAGGGTGAAGGGGGCGACGCGCTCCTCGATGGTGGTGGCCACGGGCTGCATCTTCTCCAGCCGCTTCATCCGCGACTGGGCCTGGGCGGCCTTGGAGGCCTTGGCCTTGAACCGGTCGACGAAGGCCTGGAGGTGGGCGCGTTCGGCGTCCTGCTTGGCCTTGGCCGACAGTTGCAGTCGGGCCTTCTCGGCGCGGGCCTTTTCGAAGGCGTCGTAGTTGCCGGTGTAGAGGGTCAGGGTGTGGTTCGCGAGGTGCAGGATATGGGTGCAGACCTCGTTCAGCATCTCGCGGTCGTGGGAGATGATCAGGGCCGTGTGCGGGTATTTCTTCAGCCGCGCCTCAAGCCACAGGGCGCCTTCCAGGTCGAGGTAGTTGGTCGGTTCGTCCAGCAGCAGCATGTCCGGCTCGGCGAACAGGGCGGCGGCCAGGGCGACGCGCATGCGCCAGCCGCCCGAGAACTCGGACATGGGCCGGGCCTGGTTCTCCTGGTCGAAACCCAGGCCGACCAGGATTTCGGCGGCGCGGGCAGGGGCTGCATCGGCGTCGATCTCGATCAGGCGGGCCCAGATCTCGCCCATCTCCTCGGGCGGCGCCGTTTCCAGTCGGCCCAGCAGGGTGTGGCGTTCGACGTCGGCCTCAAGGATGGTGTCGATGACGCTGACGGGGGTGGCCGGGTGTTCCTGATCGACCGAGCCGATGCGGGCGGTCTTCGGCAGGCTGATCTCGTCGCCGTTGGCGTTCAACTCGCCCAGGATCAGCTTGAACAGGGTGGACTTGCCGATGCCGTTGCGGCCCACCAGGCCGACCTTGGCGCCCGGCGGCAGGCTGACGGAGGCGTCCACGAGGAATTTGCGGCCCCAGGCGTTGAAGGTCAGGTCGGTGATCTGGAGCATGGGAGGCGCAATGGACTTTCTGACCGGTCATCTCTATATGACCAGTCATGACGTATGATCTTGTAAGCGGCGAGGTCGTCATAACGGCCACGGAGTTCAAGGCCAAGTGCCTGGACCTGCTGGATCGCGTGAACTCGGGCGAGATTCGCAGGGTTCGCATCACCAAACGCGGCAAGGAGGTGGCGGTGGTCGCCGGTTCCTCTGCGCCAGAGGATAGAGGCGACTTCATCGGCTGGCAGGCTGGAAGCGTCGATCTGCCGGACGATCTGGACATCGATGGTCCAATCTATGACCCCGAAGTGGATGGCGTCTGTGATCCGATGAGCGGTCTGCGTTGAGCTTGAAGCCGACAAGGGCCGTGGGGCGAGGGCTGGGGGCTCTGTCCAAGGCGGGGCAGTCCAAAGCGGCGATACTGTTGGACACCAACGCGATCATTCGGGCGCAACTGGATCGCGATTTGCGACCTGAGGCCCGTGCCGCGATACAGGCCGCGCAGGCCGAAGACGGAATCCTCGTGTCGGTGGTCTCCGCTTGGGAGATCGGTCTGCTGGCGCGAAATCGGCAAAGCCCGACGGGACGACTGTTTCAACCCGACGCCGCGACATGGTTCGACAATGTCCTGAGCGCGCCGGGCGTCTGGATGGCTCCGATGAACCACCAGATCGCGTTTGCCGCGTGGAACCTCCCGGAGCCGATCCACGGCGATCCAGCGGATCGACTGATGATCGCTATCGCTCGCGAACTTGACGTACCGTTGATCACCCGCGACCGCGCCATCCTCGACTACGCCGCCGCCGGTCACGTCCGCGCCATCGCCTGCTGATAAGACGGGCTTGGCGCGGGGGCGGGGCGTCGCTATAAGCCCGCGACCCTTAGTCTCCCTAACAAGAAGTCAACTCCCATGACCGAACGCACCTTCTCGATCATCAAGCCCGACGCGACCCGCCGCAATCTGACCGGCGCGATCAACGCCGTGATCGAAGGCGCCGGCCTGCGCATCGTGGCCCAGCGTCGCGTCAAGCTGTCGACCGACCAGGCCAAGAAGTTCTACGAAGTCCACGCCGAGCGTCCGTTCTACGGCGAGCTGGTCGAGCAGATGACCGCCGAGCCGGTGGTCGTCCAGGTGCTGGAAGGCGAGAACGCCGTCGCCGCCTATCGTGAAATCATGGGCGCCACCAACCCGGAACAGGCCGCCGAAGGCACGATCCGCAAGCTGTTCGCCCTGTCGATCGGCGAGAATTCGGTCCACGGTTCGGACAGCCAGGACAACGCCAAGATCGAGATCGCCCAGTTCTTCACCGACGACCAGATCGTCGGCTAAGGCGCTCAAGCCGCGAGGGACCGCGTCCCGAGCGTAGCGCGAAGAGACAAAGGCCCGCGTCCGGAACCGGACGCGGGCCTTTTCGTTGGGTCAGTCTCGTATCGTCCCCTCCCGGAGCAGACCCATGAAGACCATCCTGAAACTGACCCCCGTCATCGGCGCCGTGGCCCTGCTGGCCGCCTGTGGCCAGACCATGGAACAACGCGCCGCCACCGGCGCCCTGGGCGGCGCCGTCGCCGGGCAGGTGGTCGGCGGCAACACCGGCTCGACCGTCGCGGGCGCTGCGATCGGCGCCGTCGCCGGCGCGGCGACCACGCCGAAGTAAGAGCTTCGGCCCCGCGCTGAAAAGAGAAGGCCCGGAGCGATGCTCCGGGCCTTTTTCGTTCGGGCTGCGTGACCGCTTACCAGATGCGGGCGCGGGCCTCGGGGGCGATGTAGGCCTTCTGGTCCGGCGAGACGCCGAAGGCCGCGTACCAGGCGTCGATGTTGCGCGGCGAGGTGGCTGCGCGGACCGAGCCCGGCGAGTGCGGGTCCGTGGTCAGTTGCTCCTTCAGCGCCGCCTCGCGCGACTTCTCGCGCCAGACCTGGGCCCAACCCAGGAAGACGCGCTGGTCGCCGGACAGGCCGTCGATCACCGGAGCCGGCTGGCCGTTCAGCGACTTGTGGTAGGCGTCGAGCGCCAGCAGCAGGCCGCCCAGGTCGGCGATGTTCTCGCCCATGGTCAGATCGCCGTTGACGTGGACGCCGGGCAGGGGCTCCAGGCTATTGTAGATGTCGCCCAGAACCTTGGCGCGCGCCTCGAACCGGGCGGCGTCTTCCGGCGTCCACCAGTCGCGCAGCACGCCGTCGCCGTCGGACTTGCGGCCCTGGTCGTCGAAGCCGTGGGTGATCTCGTGGCCGATGACCGCGCCGATGCCGCCGTAGTTGACGGCCGGGTCCGCGTTCGGATCGAAGAAGGGCGCCTGCAGGATGGCCGCCGGGAAGACGATCTCGTTACGCGGCGGGTTGTAATAGGCGTTCACCGTCTGGGGCGTCATGCCCCATTCCAGCGGATCGACCGGCTTGCCGATCTTGCCGCGCTGATACGCCCACTCGAACGCCGAGGAGCGTTCGACATTGCCGTACAGGTCGCCGGCGGTCAGTTCGAGACCGTCATACGACCGCCACTTGTCGGGATAGCCGATCTTCACCCCGAACTTCGACATCTTGTAGAGGGCCTGTTCGCGGGTCGCCTCGCTCATCCAGTCCAGGGTCTTCAGCCGTTCGGTCATGGCGGCGCGGATGTTGTCGACCAGGGTCTCCATCTGGGCCTTGGACGAGGCGGGGAAGTGCAGGCGGACATATTCCTGGGCCAGGACCTCGCCCAACTGGCCGTCGACCAGGGCCACGCCGCGGTTCCAGCGCGGACGGTTCTCGGGCTGGCCGCGCAGGGTCTTGCCGCGGAACTCGAAGCGGGCGTCGACGAAGGCCTTGGACAGATAGGGGCTGGCCTGATCGACGATCTGGGTCGCCTCCCACGCCTTCAGGGTCTCGATCGGCGTCTCGGCGAAGACCTGGGCGATGCCCGGGAAGGCCGTGTTCTCCATCAGGATCAGGGTGTCGAGGTTCCCGACCTGGGCGCCGTCGAGGAAGGCGGTCCAGTCGAAGCCGGGGGCCAGGGTCGCCAGGTCGGCGACCTTGCTGGGGTTGTAGAGCTTGTCGATCTGGCGACGCTCGACCGTGGTCCAGTGTTTCTCGGCGACCTTGGTCTCGAAGGCCAGGATGTCGGCGGCGCTCTGGGCCGGATTGGTCCAGCCGATGGCGGTCAGGGTCTGGGTCAGATAGGCCAGATAGGCCTCGCGCTGGGCGGCGAAGTCCGGCTTCAGATAATAGTCGCGGTCGGGCAGGCCGAGGCCGCCCTGGGCCAGATAGGCCGAGTTGATGTTCGGGTTCTGCAGGTCCTCGAAGACCGCGACGCCGAACAGGGAGCCGCCGAAGCCGGAATGGCTGGCGCCCATCAGGCGGGCCATGGCGGCGTGGTCGGTAATCGCCTTCACGGCGGCGAGGTCGGCGGCCATGGGCGCGGCGCCCAGTTGTTCGACGCGCGCCTCGTCCATGAAGCTGGCGTAGAGGGCGCCGACCTTCTGGGCGTTGGCGTTGACCGGATTGGCGGCGCTGGTCTCGATGATCGACTTCAGCTGGGACTGGGCGTTCTCATAGAGGACGTCGAAGGGACCGAACCGGGCCTTGTCGGCGGGGATCTCGGTGGTGCGGAGATAGGTTCCGTTGGCGTATTCGTTGAAGTCGTCGCCCGGCTTGACGCTGGTGTCGCGGCCGGCGAGGTCAAAGCCCCAGGCGCCGAAGGGGGCGGGGGCGCCGTGCGCGCCGTGCGAGTGGTCCTGGGCCGAGGCGCCGCCGGTCAGGGCGACGACGATACAGGCCGAGCAGGCGGCCATAAGGCGAATACGATTCATGAAGGATAGGGTCCCGATTTTTGTCGGCCGCACCTTTGCGCCGGTGCGGCGGCCTGTCGCATGAAGTTTTCGTAATCCGGCGTGAGGCGGTTCCCGGTGGATGCGGTCAGCGGCTCACGCCTGAACCTCATCGCCTTCCCTGGAAGTCGTCCATCGAATGATAGACGCCCAGCCAGCGCCCGCCGATCAGGTCGAACCATCGTACCGGCAGAAGACCGCGGACCAAGGGCAAAAGGTTCACGATCCACGGCAGTCGCAGAACGATCCTGTCCGTCTTGATCGCCGCGACGATCCGATCGACGACCTTGTCGGGTCTGAGGATGGGGATGACGGGCGAACGCACGCCCTGGAACATGCCGGTGTCGATGTAATAGGGCATGACGGTCGTGACCTTCACGCCGGTCGCCTCTTGCTCCATTTCGATGCGCAGGGAATCGGACCAGCCGATCACGGCCCATTTGCTGGCGCAGTAGACCGACATTTTGGGGTTGGAAACCAGGCCGGCTGCGGAGGCGATGTTGACGATATGGCCGCCGCCGCGGGCGATCATGCCGGGCAGGACGGCGTGCGCCACATACATCGGCGCCAGCGCGTTCACATCCATGGTTCGCGCGATGTCGTCGGGGCTGTGGGCGACGAAGGGCCGACCGGTCACCACGCCGGCGTTGTTCACCAGCATGTCCACCTTGATCCCGGCCTCGTTCATCTCTTGAACCGTGGCGCGGATACGTTCGGGGTCGGCCAGATCGACCAGATAGGTCGACACGGCGACGCCGCCCCCGGCCAAGTCGTGGGCCAGTCGCTCCATGGCCTCCGCCTGGATATCCCAGAGAACCAGATGCGCGGCGCCCTCAGCGACGAACCTCCGCGCCATCAGCGCGCCGATCCCGGACGCCCCGCCGGTGATCAGAACCGTCTTGCCGCCAATCCTGCTCATGAGAGTCCATCCGTGTCCGCAGTATTCAAGAACTGGAGTATTTGCTCTCATTTGACAAGGCTGGTAGTTGACGAAGCCCTTCGCTCCGTCGTCGCCGAATGAGGCCGGGCGAAGTCCAAGTCACAGGGAGACTCATGGCCGCCAACCCGACGGATGCTCAGGACGGTCCCGGGCCCACCGGAAGCGGGCCAGTGCGGCGGCCGCCGGTCCAGGATCGCGGCCGTCGGCGGGTTGAGCAGATCCTCGACGCCGCCGCCGAAGTGATCGGCGAAATGGGCGTGGACAACGCCACGACCAATATGATCGCTGCGCGGGCCAGTACGTCGGTCGGGGTGCTGTATCGCTTCTTCCCCCACAAGCGCGCGATCATCGAGATGCTGGCGGTGCGCTATGTGCACGAGACGGAACAGATTCTGAGCCGTCAGGAGCAGGCGGGCATTGCGGTTTGGCCCCTGCGTCAGGCGGTCGAATGGGTCCTGCATGCGCTGACGGACTTTCATCAGGCCCATCCCGCCTATCAACACGTCTATCGGGCCGTGCGCGGCTCCAGCAGTCCCGAAAGCACCGCATTGCTCGATCACACCCGGGTCGTCGTCGATCGCTTGCTGGCGCTCCGCGCACGGCATGTCCTGCCTCAGGACCGCGAATGGCACGCCACCACAGTGGTCGAAGCGGCGCATGCCCTGGTGGTTCAGGCCTGCGCCCTGACGCCCGACAAACGCGTGCGGCTTATCGCGGAAACCGCCCTGATGCTGACCCGGTACCTGACGCCGGATTATGCGCCTTCGGACCGGGCCTGACGGCGCAGCATGGAGAGGTTCAGGCCCGCGCCAAACCCTTGCAGAAGCTCGCCAGCACCTGCGGATACAATCCATGTTCCGCCGTCTTCACCCGCTCGGCCAGGGCGGCGGGCGTGTCGTCGCCCAGGACCGGCACGCGGGCCTGGCCCAGGATCGGACCTTCGTCCACGCCTTCGGTGACCAGATGAACGGTGCAGCCGGCCTCGGCGTCACCGCCGGCAATGGCGCGGGCGTGGGTGTCGAGGCCGGGATAGAGGGGCAGGAGGCTGGGGTGGATGTTCAGCATCCGGCCGTTCCATGCGCGCACCAGCCACGGCGTCAGGATCCGCATATAGCCGGCCAGGGCGACCACCTCGACGCCGGCCGCGCGCAGGGCCTCGTCAACCGCCCGCTCATGGGCCTCGCGGTCCTTGCCGAACGGCTTGTGGGGGATGGAGACGGTCGCGACGCCCTTGGCCGAGGCGATGGCCAGACCGCCCGCGTCTTCGATGTTGGACAGGACCAGGGCGACCTCATAGCCGCTGTCAGCGGCCTGACCGGCGTCGATCAGGGCGGCCATGTTGGAGCCGGTCCCGGAGATCAGGACGGCGACGCGGACGGGAGAAACGGCTCGGGACGACATGGCCGCCCCCATGGCGGGGCGGGCGACGCTTGGCAAGGATCAAACGCGATCCGCTCTTGTTGTCCGCCGTGTTCGGACGTTACCGTGTAACGTCGCCGATCCGACGAGGGGTCCTGAGGGGCGGCGGGTACAGGGGATTATCGCATGAAGAGACTGATCTGCCTCGCGGCCATGGCTGCGATGCTGGGCGCGCCCGCAGCGTCCTTCGCTCAGGAGAGCGGTTCGAACAGCGGCGCCAGCGGCGGCGGCGCGATGCGCTCGGCGACCGACCGGTTCCGCAACGCCAACGCCGACGCCATCGAAAAGGACTGGGCGCGCGCGCCGGTCAAGGAGGCCGAGGTCACGACGGCCCATTCGGTCAACGCCCATGGCAAGACCCTGCGGTATCACGCGACGGCGGGGACGCTGACGATCCGCGACGACGCGGGCATGCCGACGGCCAGCCTGTTCTATACCGCCTATACGTTGGACGGTCAGCCGGTCGGGACGCGGCCGGTGACCTATCTGTACAACGGCGGGCCGGGCTCGCCGACGGTGTGGCTGCACATGGGCTCGTTCGGGCCGATGCGGGTCCAGACCGACGAGCCGACGGTGGTGCGGCCCGCGCCCTTCGCCTTTGGTCCCAACGATATGACCCTGCTGGACCAGACGGATCTGGTCTTCATCGACATGGTGGGGGCGGGCTTCTCGCGGCCGCTGGGCGAGACGGCGGGTTCGGCCTTCTGGGGCGTGGATCAGGACGCAGACGCCTTCGCCCGCGCCATCATGCGCTACACGACCAAGTTCAGCCGCTGGTCCAGCCCGAAATACATCATCGGCGAATCCTACGGCACCCTGCGCACCGGCGCCGTGGCCTTCCAGCTGGAAGACCGGGGCATGTCGCTGAACGGGGTGGTGCTGTTGTCGTCGATCATGAACTACGGCGTGCGTCAGCCGGGCTATCCGCAGAATTTCGTCACCCTGCTGCCGACCTATGCGGCGACGGCCTGGTATCACCGCAAGCTGGCCCATCCGGCGGCGACGGTGGAGGAACAGGTGCAGCGGGCGCGTGACTTCGCGCTTGGGCCCTACGCCTCGGCCCTGGCCAAGGGGCATATGATCTCGGACGCCGAGCGCGCCGACATCGTGCGTCAGATGAGCGAACTGACCGGCCTGTCGCCCAATTTCATCGACAACGCCAATCTGCGGGTCGAGCTGAGCAGCTTCCGCAAGGAGCTGTTGCGTGACCGGCGCCAGACCATCGGGCGACTGGACACCCGCTATCTGGGTCTGGACGACGACGCCTCAGGCGACTCGCCCGAGGACGATCCGTCCAGCTCGGCCGTGACGGGGGCCTATTTCGGCATTTTCCGCGACTATGTGGCCAATGAGCTGAAGTACGACACCGACGTCGAATACCGGATGTCGGCGCGGGGCCTGCCGGGCTTCAACTGGAACTGGAACCACCGTCCGCCGGTCGGCGGGCCGCAGACGACACCGAATACGGCGGTCGATCTGGCCACGGCGATGCGGCGCAATCCGTATCTGAAGGTGATGGCGCTGAACGGCTATTACGACGCCGCCACCCCCTTCTTCTCGACCGAGTTCGACCTGGCCCAGATGATGCTGGAGCCCAGCCTGAGGCCGAACCTGGAGTTCACCTATTATGAAGGCGGGCACATGATGTACCTGAGCCACGACGCCCTGGTGAAGCTGCACGCCGACCTGTCGCGTTTCTACAGCGAAACGGCGAACGGCGGGGCGCGCTGATACGCAAGAGGGCCGGAGGCGTCGCCGCCTCCGGCCCCTGTTTCATGCGAAACCGGCGCGTCGAAGGATCAGGCCGCTTCCAGCTGTCCGCAGACGAAGGCGACCTCGCCCGCGTTGAGCAGGGCGGCCAGCACCGGCTCGGCGTTTTCGGGCGAGACGATCAGGATGAAGCCGACGCCGCAGTTGAAGGTGCGGCGCATCTCGTGGTCGCTGATGCCGCCGATTTCGGCCAGCCACTGGAAGACGTGGGGCATGGGCCAGCTGTTCCAGTCGAATGAAGCCTTCAGCCCCTCGGCGATGCAGCGGGGCGGGTTCTCGATCAGGCCGCCGCCGGTGATGTGGGCCGCGCCCTTGATCAGGCCCGCCTTCATCAGGGGCAGGACCGGCTTCACATAGATGCGGGTCGGCTCCATCAGGGCCTGGGCCAGGGACCGGTCCTTGGCGAAGGGGGCGTCGTCGCCCCAGGCCAGGCCGGACTTCTCGACCACTTTGCGGACCAGCGAATAGCCGTTCGAGTGCGGACCGGTCGAGCCCAGGCCAATGATGATGTCGCCGGCCGCCTGGCGTTCCAGGTACGGCAGGGCGTGGCCGCGCTCGACCGCGCCCAGGCTGAAGCCGGCCAGGTCGTAGTCGCCGTCGGTGTACATGCCCGGCATTTCGGCGGTCTCGCCGCCGACCAGGGCGCAGCCGGCCTGGCGGCAGCCCTCGGCGATGCCGGCCACCACGCGGCGGGCGGCGTCGATTTCAAGCCGGCCGGTGGCGTAATAGTCGAGGAACAGCAGCGGCTCGGCGCCCTGGGCCAACAGGTCGTTGACGCACATGGCGACCAGGTCGATGCCGACCCCGTCATGCCGGCCGGTTTCGATGGCGATCTTCAGCTTGGTGCCGACGCCGTCGGTGGTGGTGACGATCAGCGGATCTTCAAATCCGGCGGCCTTCAGGTCGAACAGGGCGCCGAAACCCCCCAGCGACGGCTCCGAACCGGGGCGCGCCGTGGACTTGGCCAGGGGCTTGATGTGTTCGACCAGCATCTCGCCTGCGTCGATGTCCACGCCCGCATCGGCGTAGGTCAGGCCGTTTTCGAGAGGCTTTTGGGTGTCGCTCATGGTGTTCGGGCCTGGAATCGGGGCGGAAATGCAGCGCGGCTCTTGCCACAGGTGGGTTGCGGGGGGCTATAGCATCGGAATGACGCCGATCACCACCAATGAGGCGCTGGCCGATTTTTGCGCCCGCCTCGCCACCGCCCCGTTCATCACGGTCGACACCGAGTTCATGCGGGAAACGACCTACTGGCCCAGGCTGTGCCTGATCCAGGCCGCGTCCGCCGATCACGCCGGGATCATCGATCCTATGGCGGAAGGCCTGGACCTGGAGCCCTTCCTGGACCTGTTGCGCGATCCGAAGATCATCAAGGTCTTCCACGCCTGCCGCCAGGACGTCGAAATCTTCGTGCGTCTGGGCGCCATGCCCAGGCCGATGTTCGACACCCAGGTGGCGGCCATGGCGGCCGGGTTCGGCGAACAGGTCGCCTATGATTCGCTGGTGCGGCAGATGCTGCGCGTCGAACTGGACAAGGGCAGCCGCTTCACCGACTGGGCGCGACGCCCGCTGTCGGACAGCCAGCTGGTCTACGCCCTGGGCGACGTGACCCATCTGGCGGCCCTGTATCCCAAGCTGCGCGACCGGCTGAAGAAGGAAGGCCGGCTGGACTGGGTGATGTCGGAGATGGAGAGCCTGATCGATCCGGCCCTGTACGACACCAATCCCGAGAACGCCTGGAAGCGGCTGAAGCCCAAGAAATTCTCGGCCAAATACCTGGCGGCCTTCAAGGCCGTGGCCGTCTGGCGCGAGCGCGCCGCCCAGGAGCGCGACCAGCCGCGCGGCCGCATCCTGAAGGACGAGGGCATCGACGAGGTCGCGCAACAGACCCCCACCGATCCCGAGGCCTTCAACCGTCTGCGTTCGGTGCCCAAGGGCTTCGGCGGATCGCGCCTGGGCCTGGAGCTGGCAGAGGAGCTGAAGCGCGTCCTGGCCGATCCCGAATCCCATGCGCCCGAGATGGAGCGGCCGGCCCATCGCCAGCCTGCGCCGCCGTCGGTGGTGGAGCTGCTGAAGGTGCTGCTGAAGGCCAAGAGCGACAACGCCGGGGTGGCGTCCAAACTGATCGCCACCGTGTCCGATCTGGAAAAGATCGCCGTCACCGACGACGCCGATGTGGATGCGTTGAAGGGCTGGCGGCGCGAGATCTTCGGGGAGGACGCGCTGAAGCTGAAGCGGGGCGAGATCGCCCTGGTGCTGAGCGGATCGCGGGTCGAGGTCGTCGAGATCGAGGGCTAGGCGCCGGCCGGCGGCTCCCACAGTTCGATGGGATTGCCCTCGGGGTCGTGGATGCGGGCGAAGCGTCCGACCTCGGGGCTGGCGTCCCACTCGTCCTTGGTGACGACCTCTACGCCAGCGGCCTTCAGAGAGGCGAGCAGGGCGTCCAGGCCTTCGACGCGCAGGTTCAGCATCCAGCGTTTGTCCTGGGGAAAATAGTCGGTCGTTTCCTTGAACGGCGAAAAGACGGTCGGTCCCGCCTGCTGATCCCACAGGAACTGCCCCTCTGGCGCGCCGACGCCCAGGTGCTTCAGATACCAGGCCGAAAGCGCCTGCGGGTCCTGGGCGCGGAAGAAGAAGCCGCCGATTCCGGTTACGGGCATGAGTGTTCCTTTCGTTCGACGAAAGGCTGAACCCTGTTCGGTGATCTGTCTAGATTTTCAGACCCAGTCCCATCGCCTCGGCCAGGGCCTTGGCGCGCTTCTTCGTCTGTTCGCCCAGCAGCACGTCGGCGTAGCCTTCAGTGGCTGTCAGCTTCAGTTCGGCCTTGCCCACCGTGGCGGTGGCGTTGGCGAGCAGTTGCGACGACCGGCCCGACAGATCGCAGGCCAGGCGGATGGCCAGGCCCAGGGCGCGGGCGCGCTTGGCGGCGTCCTCGTTCAACAGGCGGCTGATGATGTCCGGCTGGGGCGTGGCCGGACCGCCGCCGTAGCGGGCGTTCATGGCGCAGGCGAGGAAGGCGCGCTCCGCATGGCTGACGCCCGCCACGGGCGCACGCAGAACCTGATCGAAGACCAGTTCCAGACGGTGGTCCGGATGCAGGCGTGCGCCCAGGTCCGACAGGCGGCAGGCGGCGGCGGACAGGACGCCGTCGCGCGCGGCGCCGAAGGCCGACGGCAGGGCCGAGACGACGTCTGAAATCCAGCCGTTCAGGGCGCCGGGCAGGGCGGGGTCGATCCCCTGCCGTCCGCCCAGGGCCGCGCACCCGGCCAGCAGCGGATCGGCCGCCTGGGTCGCCTCGTCCAGGGTTTCGAACAGCAGGCCTTCGCGCACCCCCCAGGCGGACATCTCGATCCGCTTCAGGTTCAGGTGCTTGATCAGACCTTCCAGCACCAGGCCGGCGTAGGGCAGGGTTTCGGCCCGCTTCTTGGACACGCTTGGCAGTTTCGCCAGGCTGGCGGCCGACTGTTGCGCGACCAGACGCGCGGTCTCCAGCGCCTCGTCCGCCGTGATCTCGTACTGGTGCACGACCTTCAGCGGATAGGATTTCAGCGCCATATGGACCTGGGCCAGGGTGCGCCAGGCGCCGCCGACGGCGTAGAGGCGGTCGGTCTGGAACTGGGCCGCGACGGGTTTCAGCCTCTGGTCGATGCGGGCCTTGATCCGGTCGACGTCGAATCCCTTGCCCTCGGCCAGGGCGAAGGGGCCCAGCGGCAGGGTCAGCCCCTGTTCGACGCTGCGCGCCGCGCCAGGGGCGCCGTCCAGACGAGTCAGCTCCAGACTGGCGCCGCCCATGTCGGCCGAGACGCCTTGCGCGTCGGGTGCGCCGGCCAGCACGCCCATGGCGGCGTACTTCGCCTCTTCCTCGCCGGACAGGACACGGATCTGCAAGCCCGTCTCGGCGGCGACGCGCTGGCAGAACTCAGGGCCGTCCCTGGCTTCGCGCACGGCCGCGGTGGCGGCGATCAGGGTGGCGTCGGGGCGAACCCCCTCCAGCACGGCGGCGAAACGGCGCAGGGCCGTCATGGCCATGACCACCCCCTCGGGCGACAGCTTGCCGGTGGTCGGCAGGTCGCGGCCCAGACCGGCCAGGACCTTTTCGTTGAACACGGTCCAGATCGCCCGACCTTCCAGCCGGTAGAGAACCAGACGGACCGAGTTGGACCCGATGTCGATGGCCGCGACGTCGCGGCGGGTAAGCGCCAGATCCGGCATCAGCGGCCGGGACGCTCGTAGCTGAGAACGGACGGCAGGGTCTTCACCTTGCGCCCACGGCCCGACAGGCTGGGATTGGTCATGAAATATTTGTGGGCCGAGAAGGGCCGCTCCGGATCGGCGGGGATGAGGCGGGTATAGCGCCCTTCGGCGTCCAGCACCCAGCTTTGTGCGTCGTCCTTCAGATTGGCGACCATGATCTGGTCCAGCACCTGGTCATGGACGGTGGCGTTGCGGATCGGGGTCATCAGCTCGACCCGGCGGTCCAGGTTGCGCGTCATCCAGTCGGCCGAGGAGATGAAGACCTTGGCCTTGTCGTGCGGCAGGTCCTTGCCGTTGGCGAAACAGACGATGCGGCTGTGCTCCAGGAAGCGGCCGACGATGGACTTGACGCGGATGTTCTCGGACAGGCCCGTGACGCCCGGCCGCAGGCAGCAGATGCCGCGCACGACCAGATCGATGCGCACGCCCCACTGGCTGGCCCGGTACAGGGCGTCGATGATCTCGGGATCGACGAGCGAGTTCAGCTTGACCCAGATGGCGGCTGGCTTGCCCATGGCGGCGGCCGACATTTCCTTGCCGATCAGTTCGATCAGGGTGGACTTCATGTTCAGCGGCGAGACCACCAGGGCCTCCAGCTCGTCCGGGGTGGCGTAGCCGGTGATGTAGTTGAACACCCGGCTGGCGTCGCGGCCCAGGACCGGGTCGCACGAGAACAGCGACAGGTCGGTGTAGATCTTGGCCGTGACCGGGTGATAGTTGCCGGTGCCGAAGTGGCAGTAGGTCCGCAGGGCCTCGCCCTCGCGGCGCACGACGACGCTGAGCTTGGCGTGGGTCTTGTATTCGACGAAGCCGAAGACGACGTGGACCCCGGCCCGCTCCATGGCCCGGGCCCAGCGCAGATTGGCCTCCTCGTCGAACCGGGCCTTCAGCTCGACCAGGGCGGTGACGTTCTTGCCGTTCTCGGCCGCCTCGATCAGGGCGGCGACGATGGGGCTGTCCTTGGAGGTGCGATACAGGGTCTGTTTGATGGCGATGACGTTCGGATCCCGCGCCGCCTGACGCAGGAACTGCACCACCACGTCGAAGCTTTCGAACGGGTGGTGGATCAGCATGTCCTTCTCGCGAATGGCGGCGAAGATGTCGCCGCCGTTGTCGCGGACCCGCTCGGGATAGCGCGGCTCATAGCCCTTGAACTTCAGGTCGGGGTGGCCGCCGGGGATCAGATCCGACAGCTGGGCCAGGCCCAGCATCCCGTCGACCAGCACCACGTCCTGGGGCGCCGCCTCCAGTTCGCCGACGATGAAGTCGCGCAGGTCGGTCGGCATCGAGGCCTCGATCTTGACGCGCACGACCGAGCCCAGGCGACGTTGCTTCAACGCCTCCTCGAACTCGAGCACCAGGTCCTCGGCCTCTTCCTCGATCTCGATATCGCTGTCGCGGATCAGGCGCAGAAGGCCCTTCTCCAGGATGTCACAGCCGGGGAACAGGTGGTCGATGAACAGCAGCAGCACGTTTTCAAGCGTGATGAACCGCTTGCGACCGGGCGCCGAGCGGCCGTCGGTCGGCAGTTCCCAGAAGCGCCGAACCTGGGTCGGCACGGGCACCAGGGCGTAGAAGGTCTTGGCCTCGCCCTTGCGTTTCAGCTTCAGCGCCAGGGAGAACCCGAGGTTGGGCAGGAAGGGGAAGGGATGGGCCGGGTCAATGGCCAGGGGCGTCAGGACGGCGAAGAGCTGGTTCAGGAACTCGGGCTCCAGCCGCTCCTTCTCGGTCTTGGTCAGACGGTTGCGGTCGACCACCTCGATGCCGACGGTCGCCAGTTCCTTCTTCAGCTGGCGCCAGCGCACCTGCTGTTCGGCCATCAGGTCGCCGGCCGAGATATTGATGCGCTCGAGCTGTTCGGCCGGGGTCAGGCCGTCGGCCGAAAGCACCCGCACCCGCTCGCGCAACTGGCCCTTCAGGCCGGCGACGCGGGTCATGAAGAACTCGTCGAGATTGTTGGCCGAGATCGACACGAACCGCAGGCGTTCCAGCAGCGGGTGGTTCGGATTGGCGGCCTCTTCCAGCACACGTTCGTTGAAGGCCAGCCAGGAGATTTCACGGTTGAAGAACCGCGTGGGCGAGGCGATCAGTTCCTCGTTCAGGGCAAGCTGGGGGGCGCGAGAAGCGGGGACTTCCTCGCCCAGGGTGGCGTCGTGGATCGCGGCGTCGGTCATGGCCCGGTTCTCGCGCGCGACTGTGACGGCCGCAAGCGGGCATCGACATTTTCATGGGCGGCCATTCGCCCCGGCCCTCAGTCGGTCTCGACCTCGACGGCGGCGCTCATTTTGTCCAGCACCTGCCGGGCCAGGGCTCGGGTGACGGGGCGGTGCAAGGCGTCCAGACGTTCGACCGCAGTCGCCGCAGTGTCGGCGGACCGGTCCAGCCGCCGCACCAGATAGGCGATCACCTCGTCGGTCGGTGCGATGCTGCGCTCGGCGAACCGGGCGCGCAGAATGGCGGACAGGACCCGGTCGTCCGGCGCCTCGACGGCGACGGTCCGGACCGCGTCCAGGCGTGAGCGCAGATCGGGCAGGGCGACGGACCAGTTCCGCGGGGCCGCGCGCGACACCAGCAGCAGGGCGCCGCCGCCCGTATGGGCCAGATTGATCAGGTGAAACAGGCTCTCGTCGTCCGCATCGCGCGCGCGATCCAGCAGGACCGGCCGCCCTTCCAGCTCCAGCGGATCGACCAGGGCCGCCTCGACGCCGTTCAGCGGCACGGCCCCGACCCGTTCGGCCCAGTCGGCGGCCAGCCGGCTCTTGCCCGAACCCGCCGGTCCGTAAAGGGCCAGGACCGAACCGGCGCCGTCCGGCCAGCGCGACAATACGCGGACGGCCTCGGCGTTGCTGTCCGACGACACAAAGGCCTCGCCCGCAAGCGGGCGTTCCAGCGGCAGACGCAGCTGTTCGGCGTTCGGTCGGATCATGGCGCTCTGCGCGGGCATGAGCCTGTCATAGCAGAGGCGGAGACGAACTGCGCAGGCGCATCCTGTTGGTACAGGGGAGCGAAGGCCCGCCCTGTGGACGGAATCAGGCGAATTCGGTAAGGGCGGGGTTGAACTTGCCTGCCTTGAACTCGGTGATCCTGTAGTCGGCCAGGCCGTGGACCTGGAAAGGATCGTCCTTCAGCAGGGTCTCGAGCTCCTCTTTCGTGCCCCCGCTGCGGACAACGAGTATGCCGCCGGTGCGCGGAACCATTGGACCGGCGGCGATGATCAGGCCGCTGGCGACATGGATGTCCAGCCATTCGCGATGCTCGACCGTCTTTGCCTCGATGGCTTCGATGGGCTGGGTATAGGTGATGGTGACGATGAACATGGGCAGCCTTGCGCGGTGACTGGAACCGCTATCGCGCGGCGCGGCGGGGTTTGCAACGGCTGAAACCTTGACTTTCGGGGGGGATAATGCGCCCTACGCCGCTTCGATTTCAGGCGCCTGAGGCGTCAGATTCCACCGCAGAATTCCAGACGGTCCATTCATGCACGCCTATCGCTCTCACACCTGCGGCGCCCTGCGCGCCTCCGACGCCGGTTCTGCCGTCCGCCTGTCCGGCTGGGTGCATCGGAAGCGCGACCACGGCGGCCTGCTGTTCATCGACCTGCGCGACCACTACGGCCTGACGCAGCTGGTGCTGCACCCGGAGACGCCGGGCTTCGCGGCGGTCGAACGTCTGCGCGCCGAAAGCGTGATCAAGATCGACGGTGAAGTCGTCGCGCGCGAGGCGGGGGTGGTGAACCCGAACCTGCCGACCGGCGAGGTCGAGGTCCGCGTCCTGGGCGTCGAGGTTCTGTCGGAAGCCGCCGAACTGCCGATGCCGGTCTTTGGCGATCAGGAGTATCCGGAAGACATCCGTCTGGCCAATCGCTTCCTCGACCTGCGTCGCGAGCGTCTGCACAGGAACATCGTGCTGCGCTCCAGGGTCATCTCTTCGATCCGCCAGCGCATGGTCGCCCAGGGCTTCCTGGAGTACCAGACGCCGATCCTGACCGCCTCGTCGCCGGAAGGCGCGCGCGACTTCCTGGTGCCGTCGCGTCTGCACCCCGGCAAGTTCTATGCGCTGCCGCAGGCGCCCCAGCAGTTCAAGCAGCTGCTGATGGTCTCGGGCTTCGACCGCTATTTCCAGATCGCCCCCTGCTTCCGTGACGAGGACCTGCGCGCCGACCGTTCGCTGGAATTCTACCAGCTCGACGTCGAGATGAGCTTCGTGACCCAGGAAGACGTCTTCGCCGCCATCGAGCCGCTGATGCACGGCGTGTTCGAGGAGTTCGGCGAGGGCAAGCCGGTGTCGCCCATCGACGGCGTCCATGTCTTCACCAACGATTTCGGCGAGACGTTCGAGCACAAGGGCTTCGAGCGCCTGACCTACGCCCAGTCGATGGCCTGGTATGGTTCGGACAAGCCGGACCTGCGCAACCCGATCAAGATGCAGGTCGTCTCCGACCACTTCCGCGACGGCGGCTTCGGCCTGTTCGCCAAGATCCTGGGCGCGGACGAGAAGAACGCTGTCTGGGCCATCCCGGCCCCGACCGGCGGATCGCGCGCCTTCTGCGACCGTATGAACTCGTGGGCGCAGGGCGAAGGCCAGCCGGGCCTGGGCTATATTTTCTGGTCGGAGGACCAGGGCGCCTGGGGCGGTCCCATCGCCAAGAACCTGGGTCAGGAGCCGACCGAGACCCTGATGAAGTCCCTGGGTCTGGGCCAGGGCGACGCCGCCTTCTTCGTCGCCGGCCTGCCGTCGGTCTTCGCCAAGTTCGCCGGGCTGGCCCGCACCCGCGTGGGAACAGAGCTGAAGCTGATCGACGAGAACCAGTTCAAATTCTGCTGGATCGTCGACTTCCCCATGTTCGAATGGTCGGAAGAAGAGAAGAAGGTCGATTTCAGCCACAACCCCTTCTCGATGCCGCAGGGCGGGCTGGAGGCCCTGGAGACCCAGGATCCGCTGACCATCCGCGCCTTCCAGTACGACATCGTCTGCAACGGCTATGAGCTGTGCTCGGGCGCGATCCGGAACCACAAGGCCGAGATCATGCTGAAGGCCTTCGAGATCGCCGGCTACGACGCCTCGGTGGTCGAGGAACAGTTCGGCGGCATGCTGAACGCCTTCCGCTACGGCGCCCCGCCGCACGGCGGCCTGGCGCCCGGCATAGACCGCATCGTCATGCTGCTGGCCGGCGAGACGGCCATCCGCGAGGTCATCGCCTTCCCGCTGAACCAGCAGGGCGAGGATCTGCTGATGAACGCGCCGACCGAGGCGGAGGAACGCCAGTTGAAGGACGTCCACATCCGCACGGCCGTGCCGATCAAGGTCTGATCGGCCACGCCTGATCGCCGAAACGAAGAAGGGGACGCTGCGGCGTCCCCTTTTTGCTGTTCAGTGTTCGGCGGACACGAAGTGGCGCACGGCCGGGGGAGCCGGCGGTGCAGGCGGGGTGCGGATCACCCGGATGGTTCCGCGACAGGCCTGGGGCGTCAGACGACCGGGCAGGCGGGTGGCGCCGTCGCCGCAGGCCTCGCTGACCTGATCCTGGGTCAGGTTGCGCGCGCCGGACAGGTCGGCGCCCCGGATGTCGGTGCGGCGCAGCGAGGCGTCGTTGAAGTCGGCGCGGGTGAAGGTCGCCCCTGTCAGACGGGCGCCGTCCAGGCTGGCGTCACGGAAGGAGGCGTTCGAGAAGTCGCCGCCGGACAGGTTGGAGGCGTTGATCTCGGCGTCGGAGAAGTTTGCGCCGATGGCGTGGACATTGGCCAGGGTGGCGCCGAACAGTTCGCTGTTCGAGAAATTCGCGCCCGCCAGGGTCGCGCCGTTGAAGTTCACGCCGTGCAGTTCGGCCCCCGACAGGTCGGCCCGCGACAGGTTGGCGCGCACGAAGGACGAGCCCTGGGCCTCGGCCCCCGTCAGGACGGCGCCGGTGAAATTGGTCGAGGTGAAGTTGGCCCCGACGATCTCGACCCCCGTCAGATTGGCGCGGCTGAAGTCGCTGCCGGTGAAGTTGGAGCCGACCATTTCCGCGCCGCGCAGATTGGCGCCGACCAGGGTGGCGTTCATGAAGCTGGCGCCGGTGAAGGTGGCGCCCGACAGGTTTCGGCCCGACAGTTCGCAGCGATTGCACGAACCGCCCAGGGACACCGACCGGGCCACGTCGCGATCCTGGACCGTCATCTCGATCCCGGCGAAGGCGGGGGTGGCGAGTATCAGGCCCGCCGCCGCGATCAGCGCGGATTTCAATCGGATGGGGGTTGGGCGGGCGATCTGTTTCACGCAGTCTGAATGCCCCGAAACACCGGCCATACCTACTTAAATCGAGGTAATTTCGTTAAATCCCGGCAAGACGGATGGCCGTCAGCAGGCGGGAATACGTAGGTTTCCGGACAGAATGGTCGAGCCGTCGCCGCAGGCGCGGTTCAGCTGACCCTGGGTCAATCCGGTGGCGCGCGACAGGTCGGCGCCGGACAGGTTGGTCCCGATCAGCTTTGCGCCCGAGAAGTTCGCGCCTTGCAGATAGGCGCCGACGAAACTGGCGTTGGTCAGGTCTGCTCCTGAGAAGTTGGAGCTGGAGAAGACCCCGCCGTAGGCCTCGACGTCGCGCATGTCGGCGTTGGAGAAACGGGTGCGGTTCATCACGCTGAGGCTGAGGTCCGCCTGGCGCAGGCGCGCGCCGGACAGGTTCAGGCCGCGCGCCTCAAGACCGGAGAAATCACCCTGGAACAGGTTGCAGCCGGCGCAGGATGCGCCGCGTTTCACGCTGGCGATCTGGCTGGCGTTCTGCGCCAGAACAGGGGTGGCGGCGGTCGCAAAGAAGGCGACGGCGATGGACAGGGCAGTCAGGCGGGACATGGGGTCGCTCCAGCGAAAACGTCGCGTGGCGGCACTCTAGAGCCCAGCCGTTAACTTAGCCCTGATCGCCGCCGTGAACCGCCCGGGCGTCTCCGCAGGTGTCGCAGACCCAGACGCCGCCGCGATTCTGCAGGCTGAAATCGCCGCAGGACGGGCAGGCGACGGCCTCGGTGTTGGCGACGACCTTCGGTTCAGGTTCGGCTTTCTTGCCGAAGGGCAGGACCACGAGATTGTCGGGCGCCGAACCGCGGGCGAAGCCCTTCGAGATGAAACGGGCGGCGGGGACGGCCTCTCCCCCCTCCGCCTTGCCGTGACCCAGACCGTCGGCGTTCAACTCATCGGGGCCGGCGTTGGCCAGTTCGTGGCGGTCCAGATAGGAGACGCCCAGCTCGCGGAAGATATAGTCCAGGATCGAGGTGGCCGAGCGGATCGAGTCATTGCCCGTGACCCGCCCCGCCGGCTCGAAACGGGTGAAGACGAAGGCGTCCACGAACTCGTCCAGCGGCACGCCGTACTGAAGCCCGATCGAGATGGCGATGGCGAAATTGTTCATCAGGCTTCGGAAGGCGGCGCCTTCCTTGTGCATGTCGATGAAGATCTCGCCCAGTTCGCCGTCGTCGTATTCGCCGGTGTGGATATAGACCTTGTGCCCGCCGACGGCCGCCTTCTGGATATAGCCCTTGCGGCGGTCGGGCAGTTTGCGGCGGGCGCGCTCGCGTTCGACCACCCGTTCGACGACGCGCTCCTGCGGGGCGGGCGTGGGAGCGGGGCGGGGCGTTTCGAGGCGTGGAGCCGCATCGGTTTTCGGCAGGGTCAGCAGGGGGCCTGGGGGCGGAGGCGCGCGACGCAGCCGCACCGCACGGCGACCCTCTGCGGCGGCCTGGGCCAGGCGGCGGGCGGCCTGGGCGGCGGTGGCGCGCCAGTCCAGAAGGTCCACGGCCGTGTCTGGCGCGTCGCTGAACGGTTCGACGGCGCGGCGCAGGTCGGCCTCGACGCCTGCCGGATCGGCCAGCAGGGCGGCGACGGCGGCGGGCGCCTCGGCCCAATCCGTCAGATCGCCATGGCCGAAGACCCAGCGCGCCGCCGCGAACTCGGCCTCTTCGGGCACGCCCAGCAGGTTCAGCAACGGGCCATCGCCGTCTTCCAGCCCCAGGACGTCGCGGATGAAGCCGGGGTCCAGCACCGGGGCGGTGAAGACGGCGTCGAAGCCGTCGGCCCCGGCCAGGGCCTGTTCGACGGCGGCCAGTTCGATGTCGGTGAAGCCGAAGGCGCGCAGGGCGGCGTGATCGACGCCCGGCGCCTCGACCAGGGTGCGACGGCCGAACAGCCGGCGCTCGGCCGCCTGGACGTCGCCGCCCGCGCGGGCCAGGGCGGCGGCCAGGGGCGCGGTCAGGCGACGGCCGATCTGGCCGTCGGCGGTCTGGAAGACGTCGATGACCGAAGGGGCGCCGAGGCCCAGTCGCAGCCGGGCCTCGGCGTCGTCCACGAACAGGCCGACGTTTGCATGACGCCGGGGCGCGCCGAGCTTGCCGATCCGCTTCAGGGCGACGGCGGCGAGAGGATCCGGATTGGACTTCAGGCGGGCGCGGCGGGCGCGGTCAGCGTCGGCGACCTGGCTCTTCAGGGCGTCCCATTCGGCGCAGGGGCCGCGCAACTGGGCCAGTTCCACCGAGGTCTGAGCCGCCACCACCGCTGTCAGGCCCGCCAGGGCCTCGGCCCGGGCGGCCAGGTCGCCGCCGGCCGGGATCAGGGCGGCCGAAAGGCCCTCCAGCCCCAGGGAAATGGCGACGCTCGCGGCCTGAAGATCCAAGGCCACGGTCCACAGACGCACCAGATCCGGCAGGCGGTCGAAGGTCCCGCCGTCCAGGGCGGCGACGGCGGACAGGTCCAGCAGGGCGCGACCGACCGCGCGCTCTGCCAGGGCCTCGGCGTCGCGGGGAGAGAAGATCGCGATCAGGCCGCCGTCCAGAGCCGATTCGGCGGCCAGCAGGGCCTCGGGCGCGCCGGCGGCGATCTGGGTGCGGTCGGCCAGGGCGATCAGGGGCGGGGTTTCGTGGAAGGGGCGCAGGGCCAGGGCCGGACGTTCGCCATCGACGGCGCGCAGGATGTCGGCGTCGGTGGCGCCGCGACGCCGCGCAGTGGCGGCGGCGCGACCCAGGGCGGGGTTGCGCGACGGGTCGGCGCAGTGGCCGTCCGGCCCCTCGCAGCGGTCCACGGCGTCGGCGACGGCGCAGAGCGCGTCGGCCAGGGCCTCGGCCGACTGCAGCGCCAGTCGGGCGGTCATGCGGTCGGCGCGGTGTTCGGCCAGATGCACCGGCGCGGCGGGATCGGACAGGTCGAGAATGTCGGCGGGGCCTGCGCCAGCCTCGGGCGCGCCCACAGGCGAGGCCAGGCCCAGTTGAATGGTGGCGGCCAGTTCGGCGGCGAAGACATAGGCCTCGGCCCGATCGGTGAAGACGCCCTCGGCCAGGCCCCGGCCGGCCAGGCGTTCGGCCCAGGCGTCGACGGCGCCGTTCAGCCAGCCGCCGGTCGGCGACAGGTCGGGGACCAGGGATTCGCTCCAGTCCAGCCAGGATTCGATCCGGGCGTCCGACCATGCGGCCGGCGCCGTGATCTCCTGGACTGTGGCGGCGCGCTCGACAGCGCGGGTCTCCATCGTGACCCGGCGGGCCAGATCCACGAAGCCGGATTGAAAGCGCATGGGCCGCATCTCCCGGTAAGCCTGCCACCAGATTACGGCGATCCATCAAGGCGCGCCACTATATGTAGTAGTTATCAACCGCTGAATCCACTTGATGGTCATTCAGCGCCTTTGGGGCGGACGCCGGCTCGATCCGGTGGTCATCAGGCGAGGCGCGGGCGCCGGCGGGCCAGAAATCGACACAAAGCGACATTGCGCCGCTTGCGGCCGACATTGCTCCTGTGTCATGTAACCGATTACATCAGGTTATCGACAGACCTTCGACAAGAAGGCTGGCGCGATGACGCTCAGAGGGAAACACTTGGATATCGCCGCCTCATCAGCCGTGAACGGACGTGCGCCCGCCGCCAAGGCCGCCACGATCCGCGACGTCGCCGAACGGGCCAAGGTGTCCGTGGCCTCGGTGTCGCGCGTGCTGAACGGGTCGGACGCCATCACCGAAACCACGCGCCAGCGGGTGCTGGATGCGGTCGCACATCTTCACTACGTCCCCCATGTCGGGGCGCGCAGCCTGTCCACCAGCCGGACGGACACCATCGGGGTCATCCTGCCGGACCTGTACGGCGAGTTCTTCTCCGAACTGATCCGCGGCATGGACCTAGCGGCGCGGGCGCACGGCAAGCACCTGATCGTCTCCAGCTCCCACGGCGACACCGAAGAGACCATGGCGGCGCTGCGGTCGATGCGGGGCCGGGTCGACGGCATGATCGTGCTGTCGCCCCATGTGCGGGCCGCCAATCTGGCCGCCGACGTGGCGGGCCGGACTCCGGTGCTGGTCATGAACGGCGGTCTGGACGAGGGCGGCCGGCCGGCGATCGCTGTGGACAACCACGGGGGCGCCGTGGCGGCGGTCGAACATCTGATCGCCACCGGTCGTCGCCGCATCGCCCATATCCGGGGCGCCGCCGGCAACCTGGAAGCCGATATCCGCGCCGAAGGCTACGCCAGCTCCCTGGTCGGCCAGGATCCGATCATCGTCGAGGGCGACTTTACCCAGGCCGCCGGGCATCGCGCCGCCACACAGTTGATGGCGCTGGACCAGCGCCCGGACGCGGTGTTCGCGGCCAATGACATGATGGCCCTGGGCGCCCTGCTGGCCTTCCAGGAGGCGGGCGTGCGCTGCCCCGAGGACGTGGCGGTGGTCGGCTTCGACGACGTGCCGCTGGCCGCCCTGGTCCGGCCGACCCTGACCACGCTCAGAGTGAATATTGCGGAAATGGGTCGCCGGGGCGTCGAACGCCTCATCGGCCTGGTCCAGGCCGGCGCGAACGCCGAGGCGGACACCGCTTGTGAAATCGTTCGGCCGGCCTTGGTCGTTCGTCAATCCACCGCGGCGGCCGCAACCGCCGGGTCAAACCCCGATCAGACAGCGGCGTCGCTGTCGTGAATCGAATATCAGGAGGGGACTTCAGGATGATCAAGTTCAATACGCGTAGCGCGGCCCTGGCCGCCGTATCCGCCTTCGCCATCACCGCAGGCTTCGCCGGCGCGGCGACGGCGCAGGTCGCGACCTCGACCATTCGAGGCAGCGTCACCGACGGCGCTCAGGCCGAGCCTGGCGTCACCGTCGTCGCGCGCGACGTCAACTCGGGCTTCACCAACCGTACCACGGCCAACGCCCAGGGCGGCTATACCCTTTCCGGCCTTCGTCCCGGCACCTATGAGGTGACGGTGACCACTGCGGACGGTGATACCGCCACCGACACCGTCTCCATCGGCGTCGGTCAGGTCGGCAACCTGGATCTGGTCGTCGCGGACGCGTCGGGTGCGACCAATGTGGGCGAGATCGTGGTGGTGGGCCGCCGTCTGGTGGAAGTCCGCACGCCGGAGAGCGCCACCAACGTCACGACGCAGCAACTTCAGACGCTGCCGCAGTTGAACCGCAACTTCCTGAACTTCACTGCCCTGGCCCCGGGCGTTCGGGTCGGGACAAACCAGAAGGAAAGCCAGATCACGGCTGGCGGTCAGCGGGCGGAAGCGGTCAACGCCTTCATCGACGGGGCCAGCCTGAAGTCCAACATCATCGCCGGCGGCATCGTCGGTCAGGATGACAGTCGCGGGAACCCCTTCCCGTTGGCGGCGGTCCAAGAATTCCGCGTCGTCAGCCAGAATTTCAAGGCTGAATACGAGCAGGCCTCCTCGGCGATCATCACAGCGGTGACCCGCTCGGGCACCAATGAATTCCATGGGGAAATCTTCGGCACCTACCGTGATCAAAGCATGGTCACCCAGGATGTGTTTGCCGAACGTCGAGGCGAAGAAAAGGCCGACCTGAACGTCAAACAATATGGCGCAGCCTTGGGCGGCCCGATCATTCAGGATCGCCTGCACTTCTTCGGCAGCTATGAGCACAAGGAAGAAAACGAGGCGGCCGTGGTGAACCTGGGTCGTCAGGATCCAAAGTATCAGGCACAGTTCGCTAACTACCTCGGCACCTTTGCGACGCCGTTCGAAGAAGATCTGTATTTCGGCAAGCTCAGCTTCCAGCCTGCGGAAGGTCATCTGATCGATCTGAGCGTCACCTATCGTGACGAAGGCGAAGTCGCCAGTGTCGGCGGGGCAAACTCCGTTGATCGCGCGACCGGTCTGCAGCAGACGACCAAGAGCGCCAACCTGCGTTATCAGTGGCAGGGGCAGGGCTTCCTGAACGAGGTCGCCATCGATTACAGGAATTACCACTACAACCCGACAGCGGCCAATTTCGACACGCCGGGGGCCAGCTATCGGGTATTCGATCGCGGCTATGATCCCTTCGGCGGGGATACCATCCTGAACATCGGTGGCGCCAACACCCGCCAGGACATCACGGACGAGTCGGTGACCTTCCGTAACGACCTGACCCTCAACGAGGTCGAGTTCAAGGGCTTCCACACCATCAAGATGGGCGTGAAGTTCTCGAGCCAAGACTATCACGTCGAGAAGGAGTTCGGCCGCAATCCCGAGTTCTTCTATGATGTGGACGGGATCGGCAGCGGCGACGCCTCGGTGCCCTATCGGGTTCAACTGGGTAATGCTTTCCCGACCGTCGACCTGACGAACAAGGTCTATGGCGTCTATATCCAGGACGACTGGCGGATCACCGACAAGCTGGAGCTGAACCTCGGCATCCGCTGGGACTATGAGGACAACGCCAGCAACCCGGACTATGTCACGCCTCAGTCCGCCGTGGACGGCCTGAACCAGTGGATCGCTTCCACCGACGGCGGCAAGCTGGCCGGCTATGCACCCAGCTGGTTCAACATTGGCGACTACATCTCGACCGGCGACAATCGCGATCCTTACGCCAAGGCCTTCCAGCCGCGGATCGGTTTCTCCTACGACGTCTTCGGCGATCGCGGCACCGTGATCTTCGGCGGCGCCGGGCGCTATTATGATCGGGTGAATTTCAACTTCGCCTTCGACGAGATCGCCAAGCCGTTCGACAACTCCAAGAACGCCTTCTTCACGACGACGCCCGGGGCGGTTCAGGACGGCAGTTCTGCCAATCCCTTCCTGTGGAACGCGTCCTACATGACGACGTCCGGTCTGGATGCGCTTCTGGCGACCATTCCCGCCAAGGGCGAAGCCTTCCTGTTGAAGAACGATTACGAGCCGCCGCGCACCGACCAGTTCAATCTGGGCGTCCGCCAGCGGGTCGGCGACTGGCAGACCGAGTTCACCCTGGCCTATGGCAAGACCGAAAACGAGTTCACCTGGCAGTATCTGAACCGCTGCCGCGAACCCAACTACGGCAACGACGGCGACGGCTTCGGCGACAACGGCGGTTGGTGCGGACCGGGCGGCAGCAATCCGTATCGCAGCTATCTGGTCTCGGACCACAACAAGGAACGCGAGTTCACGGCCCTCTACGTCAAGCTGGACAAGCCCTACACGCGTGATTCAGGCTGGGGTGTGAACATTGCCTATACCCTGTCTGACGCAAAGCAGAACGGCGGCAACGATAACTTCTGCTTCGACTGCTTCTCGGTAGAGGCTTCTCCGATGCGCAATTCGGCGAACAACGAGCGTCATCGGATCGTGGCCAACGGCATTCTGGACCTGCCGCTGGACTTCCAGCTCTCGGGCATCCTGACCCTGGGTTCGGGCACGCCGTTCGAAGTCTATGACGGCACGGGTTCGAACTTCTACTACCGACCCTACGGTGCTTATCCGGAGAAGGAGAACTTCTTCATCCCGAACGCCTTCGCCTATCGCAATCTGGATCTTCGTCTGACGAAGAAGATTGATATGGCAGGGGCCGGCGAGCTGCAGGTCTATGTTGATGCGATCAACGTGTTCAACTTCAAGAACTACAGCGGCTTCAACGGCGATGCTGGCACGCCCAACTTCGGCAACCCCAGCAGCGTGCAGTATCCGACGCGGTCGTTCCAGATCGGCGCCCGCTACGCCTTCTAACTCCCTCTGAGCCTGGGCCGCCTTCCGCTTGCGCGGGAGGCGGCCTTCTTCTTGATACAGACCCAGTGAGCGTGCCCATGAACCGCCGAAACTTCCTGATGCGAACCACGGCCGGGGCTGCGGCCCTGGCGGTCGGCGGCATGGTCGCAGGCCAGGCGGCGGCGCAGCAGGCGGTCACGGGCGCAGTCAACGGGATCGAACGCCGACCCCTGCGGCTGGACCGCGAGATCAACGAGCTTCAGGAACGCACCTTCCGCTGGTTCGAGAAGGTCACGGATCGGCGCACCGGCCTGACGCCCGATCGCTGGCCCACGCCGTCCTTCTGCTCCATCGCCGCGGTCGGTTTCGCCCTGACCTGCTGGCCCATCGGCGTCGAGCGCCGCTGGATGAGCCGGGACGAGGCGCGCGAACGCACCCTGACCACCGTCCGCTATTTCTACAGCCTGCCCCAGGGACCGGAGCCGACCGGCACGGCGGGGCACAAGGGCTTCTTCTATCATTTCCTCGATATGGAGACCGGGCTTCGCTACCGGACCAACGAGCTGTCGACCGTGGACACGGCCCTGCTGATCGCCGGCATGTTGTTCGCCGCCCGCTATTTCGACGGCGACCATCCGGACGAGGTCGAGATCCGCAGCCGGGTCCAGGCCCTGTACGAGCGGATCGAATGGGACTGGGCCGTCGTGCGCGACAACCGGATCACCATGGGCTGGCATCCGGAGAGCGGCTTCATCCCGTCCGACTGGCATGTCTATAACGAGGGGATGCTGCTGCTGCTGCTGGCCATCGGCAGCCCGACCCATCCGGTCTCGGTCAATGTCTGGCACGAATGGGCCGCCAGCTATGACCAGAGCTGGACCGACCGCTGGGGCAGCTGGCACCTGAATTTCGCGCCGATCTTCGGCCACCAGTACAGTCATATGTACGTCGACTTCCGCGGCATCCAGGACGCCTGGATGCGGGGCCAGTCGGCCCAGATGGGCGAGTATCTGGACTATTTCGAAAACAGCCGCCGCGCCGTCTACGCCCAGCAGAAATACGGCCACGACAATCCGGGCCAGTGGGCCGGCTATTCGTCCGAGACCTGGGGTCTGACGGCCTGCGACGGGCCGGGCGATTTCAAACAGACCATCAACGGGGTCGAGCGCGAGTTCTTCAGCTATTCGGCGCGCGGTCCAGGCGATCGGGACGACGGCACCATCGCCCCCACGGCGGCGGCCAGCTCCATCGCCTTCGCGCCCGAGATCGTCGTGCCCTGCATCAAGGCGATGAAGAGCCGGTTCGGCGCGGGGATCTATACCGAGTGGGGCTTCCTCGACAGCTTCAACCCGACCCTGACCCAGCGCGACGGGCCCTTGCAGCACGGCAAGATCATTGACGGGGTGGGCTGGGTCGCCGACGACTATCTGGGCATCGACCAGGGGCCCATCGTCGGCATGACCGAGAACCATCGCTCCGACTTCATCTGGCGCTACATGCGCGGCGAGCCGCACATCCGTAAGGCCCTGGAGACGGCGGGCTTCACCGGCGGCTGGCTGAACGCATGACCTCTGGCCCGCACAGGCGGGGCGCCCTGGCGCTGCTGGCGGGCGGGGCGGCGGCGGCCTGCACGCCGCGTCGCGAGGGCGAAACCGTGCTGCGCTTCTGGGCCATGGGCAATGAGGGCGGCACGGTGGGCCAGCTGATGCCCGAGTTCGAGCGCCGCAACCCCGGCGTCCGCGTCGCGGTCCAGCCCCTGCCTTGGACGGCGGCGCACGAGAAACTGCTGACCGCCTACGCCGGCGACTCCCTGCCGGACGTCAGCCAGATCGGCAACACCTGGGTGTCGGAACTGACCGCCATCGGCGCCCTGTCGCCGACTCCGCCGGCCGCCGCCGACCTGCTGACCGATCAGTTCGAGGCGGTGCTGGAGACCAACGAGGTGGCCGGCCGGGCCATGACCACGCCCTGGTACGTCGATACGCGTCTGTTGTTTTATCGCACCGACCTTCTGGCCCGCGCCGGCTTCGGCGCCCCGCCCCGGGACTGGGCCGAGTGGAAGCGGGCCATGCACGGGATCAAGCGCGCGGCGGGGGGCGCTGACTACGCCATCCTGCTGCCGTTGAACGAGTTCGAGCAGCTTCTGACCTTCGGCCTTCAGACCGAGGAGCCCTTGCTGCGGGACAGGAATACGCGCGGCAACTTCTCCAACCCCGGCTTCATCTCGGCCCTGGCCTTCTATCGCAGCCTGTTCGCCGAGGGCCTGGCGCCCCTGGCTTCGGCGGCGCAGATCTCCAACGTCTGGACCGAGTTCGCGCGCGGCTATTTCAGCTTCTACTTCTCCGGCCCGTGGAGCGTGGGCGATTTCCGCAGCCGCTTGCCGGCGTCGTTTCAGTCCAGCTGGGCCACGGCCGGCGTGCCGGGACCGAACGGCCTGGGCGCCTCGGCGCCGGGCGGGTCCAGCCTGGCGGTGTTCAAGTCCTCGCCGCATCAGGAGGCGGCCTGGGCCCTGGTCCGCTATCTGTCCGAGCCGGCCGTCCAGGCCCGGTTCAACACCATCGTCGGCGATCTGCCGGCGCGGAAAAGCGCCTGGGACATCGCCCAGGTGGAGCGCGACCCCATGCTGGCGCCCTTCCGGGCTCAGCTGGAACGCGCCAAGGCCGTGCCCAAGGTTCCGGAATGGGAACGGATCGTGACTGAGATGCAGATCGTCGCCGAACGGATGGTGCGCGGCGAATATACGCCCGAAACCGCTGCGGCCGAGATCGACCGCCGCGCCGACCGGCTGCTGGAGAAACGCCGCTGGATGATGGAGCAGGGCAGGGCCGTATGACCGTCGCCGATCCGACATTGGCCCGAGTGAAACCGTCGCGCGGACGCGGCGCGCGGGAACGGGCGGCCTGGGGCTTCGTCGCCCCGGCCATGATCGCCATCGGCCTGTTCTTCGCCCTTCCAGTGATCGCGGCCCTGCTGCTCAGCCTGACCGACTTCGACATCTACGCCCTGGCGAACCTCGACAATCTGCGCTTCGTCGGCCTGCAGAACTACGAGCGGCTGATGACCAATCCGCTGTTCTGGGGCGCGATGAAGAACACCCTGACCTTCGCGGTCCTGGGCGTGCCCCTGTCCATTGCGGCCTCGCTGGCGGCGGCGGTGATCCTGAACGCACGGGTGGTGAAGTGGCGGCCGATCTGGCGGGTCATGTTCTTCGCCCCCTATGTCACCACCCTGGTCGCCACCGCCGTGGTCTGGCGCTATCTGCTGCACACCCGCTACGGCGTCATCAACTGGGGGCTTGAGAGCATCGGTCTGCCGGCCGTCGACTGGCTGGGCCAGCCCTCGACCTCGATCCCCGCCATCCTGATGTTCGTGGTCTGGAAGATCTTCGGCTACAATATGCTGATCTTCCTGGCGGTGCTTCAGACCGTGCCGGACGATCTGTACGAGGCCGCCCGCATCGACGGCGCCGGGCCGTGGAAGCAGTTCCGCCATGTCACACTGCCGGCCATCGCGCCGACGATGTTGCTGGTCTCGATCATCTCGGTCGCCAGCTTCTTCCAGCTGTTCGCCGAACCCTATGTGATGACGCAAGGCGGCCCGGCCCAGAGCACGGTGACGGTGCTGTATTTCATGTACGAGGAAGGCTTCAAATGGTGGAACCTGGGCTCCGCCAGCGCGGTCGCCTTCGTCCTGTTCCTGTGCATCCTGGCCATCACCCTGGTGCAGCTGGCCGTGGCCAAACGGGTGGGGGCGTACCAGTGAAGATCCGATCCATCCTGCTCAACCTCGCCGTCGCCCTGATCGCCCTCATCGTCCTGTTTCCCTTGGTCTGGATGGCGTCGGTCAGCTTCATGCCGACCGGCGAGGCGGCCACCTTCCCGCCGCCCCTGGTCCCGTCGCGCTGGACGCTGGAGCACTATCAGGACCTGTTCCTGAACCAGGGCATGGGCCGCTATCTGTGGAATAGTTTCGCCCTGGCGACCCTGGCCACCATCCTGGCTCTCAGCTTCACCGTCCCGGCCGGCTACGCCTTCGCCAAGCTGAAGTTCACCGGGCGCGAGCGGCTGTTCCAGTTCCTGGTCGCCGCCCTGGTGGTGCCGGCCCAGATCGGCACCCTGCCGCTGTTCCTGATGCTGAAGGGGATGGGACTGGTGAACACCTATGCCGGGGCGCTGGTGCCCTGGCTGGCCTCGATCTTCGGCCTGTTCCTGGTGCGCCAGTATGCGCTGAGCATTCCCGACGAAATGCTGGAGGCGGCCCGCATCGACGGCGCGAACGAAGGCCAGATCTTCCGCCGCATCGTCCTGCCGACGCTGCAGCCGATCATCGTCACCCTGGGCCTGTTCGTCTTCCTGGGCAGCTGGAACGACTTCCTGTGGCCGCTGATCATCCTGACGGACCAGTCGAACTATACACTGCCGGTGGCGCTGGCCGCCCTGTCGCGCGAGCATGTGCAGGACATCGAACTGATGATGGCCGGCGCTGTCGTCACAGTCGCGCCCGTCCTGATCCTCTTCCTCGCCCTGCAACGCTACTACATCCGCGGCATGCTCGCGGGCAGCGTGAAGGGGTGATCCTTGTAGCCCTCTACTGCCGTCATCCTGGGCCTTGTGCCTAGGATCCATAGACTCCGTCGAGGACGGGACGCACGCCTTCGACACCGGGCGTATGGATCCTCGGGACAAGCCCGAGGATGACGGCAACAGAGGAAATTGGAGTAATCCGAATGCGTATCCTGACCTCTGCCCTCGCGCTCAGCGCCGCCCTCATGGCCGCCCCCGCCGTCGCGCAGGACACAGGCGTCCTCGACAGCATGGACGACGCGTCGCGGTGGCAGGCCAGCGCCTCCACCGACGTCCACGCCGCCGTCTCCGCCGTCGCCGGGCATGACGGCCGCGCCGTGCGGCTCGACTACGACTTCGACGGCAAGGCCGGCTATGCGGTGCTCAGCCGGCCCCTGCCGTTCGACCTGCCCGACAATTACGAGATCAGCTTCTGGGTGCGCGGCGCCGGGCCGGTCAACACCTTCGAGGTCAAGCTGACCGACGCCTCAGCCGAGAACGTCTGGTGGAAACAGACGGCCCGCTACGACTTCCCCGACGGCTGGACGAAGTTCGTGATCAAACGCCGCCAGGTGTCCAAGGCCTGGGGCCCCAGCCCGGAGACGGTGCTGCGCCGCGCCGAACGGGTCGAGTTCGTCGTGGTGGCGGCCGAGGGCGGCAAGGGCGCCGTCGAGATCGACCAACTGAGCCTGCGCGCCCTTCCGGTTGATCCCGCCGTGCCGCCCCAGCCGATCGCCGCCGACGGCCGGCCACAGACGACCGCCGCCAACGGTGTCGATCTGGACCCGAAGACGGCCTGGACCCCGCCGGTGGGCGAACTGTCGGCCCTGACCCTCGACCTGGGATACGAGCGCGAGTTCGGCGGCCTGACCCTGCGCTGGGGCGAGCGGGGGGCGGCGGCGGACTATCGGATTTCCGCCTCGACGGACGGACGGGACTGGCGCGAGCTGGCGACGGTCACGGGCGGGAACGGCGGCGTCGACTGGCTGCGCACGCCGGAGGCGACCGCCCGCTGGCTGCGGCTGGAGCCGCTGAAGCCGGTCCCCGCGTCGGACGTGGTCGGCTCGTCCGGCGCCGGTCAGCGGCTGGGCGCGGGGCAGGCGACCGCCTATGCGCTGAACGAGATCGAGGTCGAGCCCCTGGCCTTCGGCGAGGACGCCACGGCCTTCGTCGAGGCGGTGGCCAGGGAGAACCGGCGCGGCCTCTATCCACGCGGCTTTTTCGGGGAACAGCCCTACTGGACCCTGGTCGGCGTGGACGGCGGCGGCGAGAGCGGCCTGATCGGCGAGGACGGCGCCGTCGAACTGCGCCGCGCCGGCCCCAGCATCGAACCTTTCGTCGTCGACAACGGGCGGCTGATCACCTGGGCCGACGTCGATATCGACCAGGGCCTGAAGGACGGCGACCTGCCCATACCGTCCGTGACCTGGACCGCCCACGACTGGACGCTGAAGATCACCAGCTTCGCCGATGGTGCGCCCGACCAGGCGCGGCTGTGGGGCCGCTATGACCTGACCAACACCTCGAACCGGCCGCGTCGCCTGACCCTGGCCCTGACGGCGCGACCGTTCCAGGTGAATGGACCCGTGCAGTTCCTGGCCATTCCGGGCGGCGTGGCGCCCGTGGAGCGGATCGCCTGGGACGGCGCGAGCCTGACGCTGAACGACGACGTCCGGGTCCACGCCCTGACTGCGCCGGACGCCGTGGCGGCTTCGAGCTTCGATGCAGGGGCAGATCCTCAATCATTGATTCTACCGTCGGCGCGACGGCCCGCCGGCGAACCGGTCATGGTCTCCGACCCCACGGATCTGCCGGCCGGCGCCCTGCTGTATGAGGTGATGCTCCAGCCCGGCGAGACACGCACCTTCGGCTTCTTGTCGCCGCTGGCGGGCGAGACGCCGCAGGCCGGGCAGGGCGTCGCCGCGCTGGATCAGGCCGAGCAGGCGCTGGCTGCCGAATGGCGCGAGAAGCTGGACCGGGTTGACCTGACCCTGCCGCCCGCCGCCCAGCGGATCGAGGACGCGTTGAAGTCGTCGCTCGCCCATATGCTGATGTCGCGCCAGGGGCCGATCCTCCAGCCCGGCACCCGCAGCTACAACCGCTCCTGGATCCGCGACGGCGCCATGATGGCCGAGGGGCTGAACCGGCTGGGCATGGCCGAGCATTCGGCCGACTATCTGCGCTGGTACGCCCCCTATGTATTCGACAACGGCAAGGTCCCTTGCTGCGTCGATGCGCGGGGCGCCGATCCCGTGCCCGAGAACGACAGCCACGGCGAGTTCGTCTTCCTGGCCGCCGAGACATACCGCTACACCGGCGACGAGGCCCTGCTGCGCCAGGTCTGGCCCCAGGTTCAGAAGGCGATCGCCTACATGGACGAGCTGCGCGCCTCCACCCGCACGCCTGAGTTCCAGACCCCCGACCAGCGCCATCTGTACGGCCTGCTGCCGCCGACGATCAGCCACGAGGGCTATTCGGACAAGGCGGCCTATTCCTATTGGGACGATTTCTGGGGCCTCTTGGGCTACAAGGACGCGGTCTTCATCGCCCAGACCCTGGGCGACGCCGAGGCCGCCGCCCGCTACGCCGCCGCGCGGGATCAGTTCGCCGCCGACATTCGCGCCTCCATCGTCGCGACGGTCCAGTACCACGACATCGACTGGATCGCCGGCGCCGCCGACCGCGGCGATTTCGACGCCACCTCGACCACCATCGCCCTTTCGCCGGCGGGCGAGCAGGATAATCTTCCGCCGGAACTGCTGGCGCGAACCTTTGACCGTTATTGGCAAAACTTCCAGAACCGTCTGACCAATCGCACCGCGTGGAAGGACTACACCCCCTACGAATGGCGGCTGGTCGGCGCCTATGTTCGACTGGGCCAGAAGGACCGCGCCCTGGCGGTGCTGGACTTCCTGATGGCCGACCGCCGGCCCGAGGCCTGGAACGGCTGGGCCGAGGTGGTGGGACGCGACAAGCGCGAGCCCCGCTTCATCGGCGACATGCCGCACGCCTGGATCAGCTCCGACTATATCCGCTCGGCCCTCGACCTGTTCGCCTACGAACGGGACCGCGACCACGCCCTGGTGCTGGCGGCGGGCGTGCCGGAGGCCTGGCTGGATACGAAGGAGGGCGTGGGGGTGAAGGATCTGCGTACCGCCTATGGGGCGCTGACCTACGCCTATCGCAAACAGGGGGCGGCCTATGTGCTGACCCTTGGCCAGGGCGCGACGCCGCCGGGGGGCTATGTGCTGCAATGGCCGGCGGGCGCGGGGCGGCCCGAGTGGATCCGCATCGACGGGCGGGCCGCGCAATGGTCCGGCGACGAGCTGGCGATCCCCTTGGGCGCGCGGCGGGTGGAGATGCGCTGAGTATACACCTCCCTGCGCGCGAAGGCGCGCGGGGTGGACAGGCGGGAGCGTCAGCGGACGCCAGGAGGGGGCGACACGGTGTCAGAAGCTGGCGCGGTCATCACCGACTTCGGAGTCGCCCCCTCCTGATCGCTACGCGATCTGTCCTCCCCGTTCGCCTTCGCGAACGGGGAGGTGAGGTCAGTCTTCCGTCTTGGCCTTGGTTTTCTTCGCCGGCGCCTTCTTGGCGGCGGGCTTCTTCGCAGCCGCAGCCTTCTTGGGCGCAGTCGCCTTCTTGGCCGCCGGAGCCTTCTTCTTCGGCGCCGCGCCGGCCTTGGCGGCCAGCAGGGGCAGGGCGTCTTCAACCGTCAGGTCTTCGGGCGCCGTGCCCTTGGGCAGGGTGGCGTTGATCTTGCCCGACTTGACATAGGGGCCGAAGCGGCCGGCCATGACGTGGATCGGCTCGCCCGTCTCCGGGTGGGCGCCCAGGTCCTTCAGCGGGGCGGTGGCGGCGCCGCGACCGGGACGGCCGGCGCGCTTCTCGGCCAGCAGGGCGACGGCGCGGTTCAGGCCGACCTCGAACACCTCGTCGATGTCCGAGACGTTCGCATAGGTGCCGGCGTGCAGGACGAAGGGCCCGTAACGGCCCAGGCCCGCCGTGATCATCTTGCCGTCCTCGGGGTGAACCCCGACCTCGCGCGGCAGGGCCAAGAGGCGCAGCGCCTGGTCCAGCGTCAGCGATGCCGGCGACCAGCCCTTGGGCAGGGACGAGCGTTTGGGCTTGTCGCCCTCGGGCGGCGTGATTTCGACATAGGGGCCGAAACGCCCGATCTTCAGCTGCACCGGCTGGCCGGTCTCGGGATCCATGCCCAGTTCGCGATCGCCGCTTTCCGCCGATCCGTCTTCAGCCGAAGGGCTGGCGACAGGACGGGTGTATTTGCAGTCAGGGTACCGTTCGCAGCCGATGAAGGCGCCGAACCGGCTGGTCTTCAGGCTGAGCTGGCCCTGGTGGCACAGCGGGCATTCGCGCGGGTCGGACCCGTCTTCCTTGGCCGGGAAGATGTGGGCGCCCAGCGACTCGTTCAGCGCGTCCAGAATAGCCGTGGTGCGCAGTTCGCCGGCGGCCTGGGTCGCGGCGTGGAAGTCCGACCAGAACTCACGCAGCAGCACCTTCCAGTCCAGTTGACCAGCGGACACCTCGTCCAGACGCGTCTCCAGCGCGGCGGTGAAGTCGTATTCGACCCATTTCCGGAAGAATTGCTCCAGGAAGGCCGTGACCAGCCGCCCCTTGTCCTCGGGATAGAAGCGGTTCTTGTCGACGCGGACATATTCCCGGTCGCGCAGGGTCGACAGGGTTGAGGCGTAGGTCGACGGCCGGCCGATGCCCAGCTCTTCCAGCTTCTTGACCAGGGTGGCTTCCGAATAGCGCGGGGGCGGTTCGGTGAAATGCTGGTCGGTGCGAATGGCGTCGACCTTGGCCTTGGCGCCTTCCTTCAGCGCGGGCAGGCGGCTGGTGTCGTCGCCTTCATCATCCCCCTCTGCGCCCTTCTGCTTCTCGTCGCGGCCTTCCTCATAGACGGCCAGGAAGCCGTCGAAGGTCACCACCTGGCCGGTGGCGCGCAGGCCGGTCAGGCCGTCCGAGGTCTCGATATCGACCGTGGTGCGGTCCATCCGGGCCGCTTCCATCTGCGAGGCGACCATCCGCTTCCAGATCAGCTCGTACAGACGCTGAAGATCGGATTCGAGGCGCAGGCTGTCCGGATGACGGGCGATGTTGGTCGGCCGGATCGCTTCGTGCGCTTCCTGAGCATTCTTGGCCTTGGTCTTGTAATAGCGCGGCTCTTGCGGAACGAAGGCCGGGCCGAACTCCTTGCCGATGACCTCGCGCGCCTGGGCGATGCCCTCGGGCGTGGTCTGCACGCCGTCGGTCCGCATATAGGTGATCAGGCCGCCGGTCTCGTCGACGCCCTCATATAGTTTCTGCGCCGCCTGCATGGTGCGCTGGGCGCTGAAGCCCAGTTTGCGCGACGCCTCCTGTTGCAGGGTTGAGGTGGTGAAGGGCGGGGCCGGATTGCGGCGGACGGGCTTCTTCTCGACCGAGTTGATGGTGAAGTCGCCGGCGTCGATGGCCGCGCGCGCAGCGGCGGCGGTCGCCTCGTCCTTGATGTCCAGTCGCTGGACCCGCTTGCCGGCGTGCTTGACCAGACGGGCGGTGAAGGGCGGGCTGTCGGCGTTCAGGTCGGCCTCGATGGACCAGTATTCCTGCGCCTTGAACTTCTCGATCTCCATCTCGCGATCGACGACGATGCGCAGGGCGACGGATTGGACCCGCCCGGCCGAGCGCGCGCCCGGCAGCTTGCGCCACAGGACCGGCGACAGGGTGAAACCGACCAGATAGTCCAGCGCCCGGCGGGCCAGATAGGCGTTCACCAGCTCCATGTCGATCTGGCGCGGCGCGGCCATGGCGTCCAGGACGGCGGACTTGGTGATGGCGTTGAAGGTGACGCGTTCGACGTGCGTGTCCTTCAGCGCCTTCTTCTTGTTCAGCACCTCGAGCACGTGCCAGCTGATGGCTTCCCCTTCGCGGTCGGGGTCGGTCGCGAGGATGACGCGGTCGGCGCGCTTAGCGGCCTCGGCGATTTCGGACAGGCGTTTGGCTCCCTTGGCGTCGGCCTCCCAGTGCATGGAGAAGTCGTCGTCGGGCAGGACCGATCCATCCTTCGACGGCAGGTCGCGGACGTGGCCGTAGGACGCCAGAACCTCATAGCCGGAGCCGAGGTATTTATTGATGGTCTTGGCCTTTGCGGGGCTCTCGACGATAACGAGGTTCATGCGTGTTCGGTCTCGGGAAGGGGCGCGAACGTGGTTGGAGCGGAGCCATGTGTCAATGCACCGGCCGCCGGACGCCCGTAAACTTGCGGAATATCGGGTGACTATCACGGATCGAAGACGAATCCGGAAGAGACTTCACTATATGGACGCGAGACCGCCCGGCAGCAGCTCCGCACGGCCCGCCAGGCTCAGTTCCAGCAGGGCGGCGGCGACCTGGCCCATGGGGGCGTTCAGGGCGCGGGCGATCTCGTCGCGCGGCGTCGGGGTGGGGGACAGCAGGGCGGCGACCCGGTCCAGGAAGGCGTCGTCCACCTCGCCATAGTCCATGGGATCCGACGGCGGCGCGCGCAGGGTGCGCAGGGTGTTGAAGGCGCGCTCGATATCCTCGATCCCCTCGCAGAGGATGGCCCCCTGACGCAGCAGTTCGTTGGGGCCCTTGGCGCGCGGGTCCAGCGGCGAGCCCGGCACGGCGAAGACGTCGCGCCCCTGTTCCGCCGCCAGCCGGGCGGTGATCAGCGAGCCGGACCTGATCTCGGCCTCGACCACCACGACGCCGCGCGACAGGCCCGAGATGATGCGGTTGCGGCGGGGGAAGTCCCGCGCCTGGGCCCGCGCGCCGACGGGGCTTTCCGACACGACGCAGCCCTGGTCGATCAGCCGCGCGTAAAGATCGGCGTGTTCGGGCGGATAGACGTCGTCCACCCCGCCGCCCAGGACCGCGACGGTCCCTGTCGCCAGGGCGCCTTCATGGGCGGCGGCGTCGATGCCGCGCGCCATGCCCGAGACGACCACATGCCCCGCCTGGCCCAGTTGCAGCGCCAGGCCGCGCGCGATCCGCTGTCCGCCGGCCGAGGCGATGCGCGCGCCGACGATGGCGACGCAGGGCGCGTTCATCAGTTCGACCCGACCCCGGGTCCACAGGATCGGCGGGGGCGGATCCAGCGCCGCCAGCATCTCGGGATAGTCGGGATCGCCCAGCACCAGCAGGCGGGCGCCGACCCGCTCACCATCGGTCAGTTCGCGCTCGATCTTGGCGACGGGCGGGGGAATGGAGGCAGCACCGGAATTGCGGACCAGATCGGGCAGGACCTCTAGCACGCGAACGGCCGAGCCGTAGCGGCCCAGCAGCTGGGAAAAGGCGACGGGACCGATGCGGTCGGTGCGGGCGAGCCGCAGCCGGGCGAACCGTTCGTCCGCCGACAGGGTCACGCCTTCTTGGCCCCGATACGCGGTTCCTCGCCCTTCAGCAGCCGGGCGATGTTCTGGTGGTGGCGGACCCAGATCAGCACGGCGGCGAAGACGGTCAGGCACAGGATCGGCATGCCCACCGGCAGGCCGACGGCGGCCAGCGGCAGCAGGGCCAGCAGGGGCGCGGTCGCCGACGAGATCAGGGCCGCCAGCGACGAATAGCGGAAGACGAAGGCGCTGATCAGCCAGACCGCTCCGGCCATCAGCCCCAGCGGCCAGGCGGCGGCCAGCAGCAGGCCGTAGAAGGTCGCCACCCCCTTGCCGCCCTTGAACTTCAGCCAGACGGGAAACAGGTGGCCCAGGAAGGCCGCGCCGCCGGCGATGGCGCCCGCGACCTCGCTGTCGAACAGCGCCCGCGCGATCAACAGGGCGACGGCGCCCTTGCCGGCGTCCAGCAGCAGTGTGGCCAGGGCCAGGTCCTTGCGGCCCGTTCGCAGCACATTGGTCGCGCCGATATTGCCGGAGCCGATATTGCGCACGTCGCCGGCGCCGGCGGCGCGGGTGATCACGACGCCGAACGGAATCGAGCCGAGCAGATAGCCGCCCAGCGCGACCAGCGCCAAGGTCCCGATCGCGGGGCCTGCCAGATCCTGCACGTTGATTCTCTCCCCACGGAATGCTGTGGCAAAATGCGTCGGCGCGCCTTGCGGAGCAAGGGCGATCCGACCTCTTGACCCAATGATTGCCGCAGGGTCAGGTCCGCCCGCCCTGCCGGAGAGTCTGATGACCCGAATCCCCACCGCCGCCGCCCTGATTTTGTTGATTTCCACCTCGGCTTGCGTGGGCGCCGCGCCGGCGAGCCCGACCCCGACGGGGGCACCGGCCATGGCCGCCTATTTCGACTGTGTCCGCGACGGCGGCGTGGCCATCTCGGCGCACCGGGCGGTCTCGGCCATGGATCAGCCCGAGAATTCCAACGCCGCCATCCTGGCCACGGGCCGGGCCATTCCGGGCGCCATCCTCGAACTGGACGCGGTCCTGACCAAGGACGGCCATCTGGTCCTGATGCACGACGAGACCATGGATCGGACCACGACCGGCCAGGGCCGGGTCGCCGACCTGACCCTGGCCCAGGTCAAGGCCACGCGTCTGAAAGCCTCGAACGGAGCCCTGACCGAGGCCGCGCCCCCGACCCTGGCCGAGGCTCTGGACGCCGCCGGGCGCGTCGGCGCCATCGCCAGCCTGGACCTGAAGCCGGCGGACGGCGGAACCACGGTCGATCTGGCCCGCGCCGTGATCGATCAGGTGCGCCGCTCGGGCGCGCAGAACCGGGTCATTCTGATCACCTATAATGACGCCGACGCCCGCGCCGTGGCGGCCCTGGCGCCGGAGATGATGATCTCCGCCGGTCTGGACGGCGTCGAAAATCTGGACGGGTTGAACGCGTCGCAGATCCTGGCTTGGACCGGCACGCGCGAGGAGCGGCCCGCCCTGTGGTCGGCCCTGCGTCAGGCCGGCGTCGAGGTCCAGTTCGGCACCCTGGGCGCGGAGGGGCGCCGCCGCGACGACCGCTACGCAGCCGACGGCGACGTCTCGGAATATCGCGACCTGTATCGGCAGGGCGTGACCGTCATCGCCACCGACACGCCTCTGGCGGTCCAGTCGGTGCTGGGCGCCGAGGTCGCCAAGGCCGCGACCTGCCGCCGCCCGCGCTGACGCGACGATTTGCGCTCGATCAAGGAGCGGACGAACCGGCTAGGGCAGGAGGAGGATCAGGAGTTCAGCATGCGCGATGATCTGATGTTCGATGTGGCCGTGGTCGGGGCTGGACCCGCAGGCCTGGCCTTCACCCGGTCCCTGGCCGGGGCGGGGCTGACGATCGCCCTGATCGAGGGCCAGGATCAGGCCGCCCTGCGCGACCCGGCCTTCGACGGCCGCGAGATCGCCCTGACCCACAACTCGATCCGCCTGTTGAAGTCCCTCGACGCCTGGGACCGGATCCCGGCCGAGGATATATCGGACCTGCGCGAGGCGCGGGTGCTGGACGGCGGCTCGCCCTTCGCCCTGACCTTCGACGCCGGCGGCGCCGACCGGCTGGGCGTCCTGATCCCCAACCACCTGATCCGCCGCGCCCTGTTCGAGGTCGTGGAAGGCCAACCGGGCGTGACCCTGATGGCCGGACGGCGGGTGTCGAGCTGTACTGTCCAGGGCGCCGCCCCGCGCGGCCGGGTCGTGCTGGACGACGGGACGACGCTCCGGGCCAGGCTGATCGTGGCGGCGGATTCCCGCTTCTCCGGCGTGCGCGATCAACTGGGCGTCGGGGTCGAGATGAACCGGCTGGGCCGGTCGATGATGGTCTGCCGGATGCGCCACGATCAGGCGCACGGCCATGTCGCCACCGAATGGTTCGACCATCGCCAGACCGTCGCCCTGCTGCCGGTTGCGGATGTCGAGGAGCGGGTCTCCTCGGTCGTCCTGACCCTGGCCGCCCCCGCCATCGCCGACCTGATGCGCCTGTCGCCCGAGGCCTTTGCGGTCGAGATGGAGCGGCGACTGAAGGGCCGTCTGACCGGGCTGGAGCTGGTCGGAACCCGCCACGCCTATCCCCTGGCCACCACCTGGAGCCGCCGGTTCGCGGGCGAGGGTTTCGCCCTGATCGGCGACGCCGCCGTGGGCATGCACCCGGTCACCGCCCATGGCTTCAACCTGGGTCTGCGCGGACAGGATACGCTGGCCAAGGTGTTGAAGTCGGCGCGCGGCGGGGACATCGGGTCGGAACGCCTGCTGGCCCGCTATGAACGCGACCACCGCCTCGCCAGCTGGCCCCTGTACCAGGGCACCAACGCCCTGGTCCGCCTGTTCACCCAGGAGACGCCCCCGGCCCGTCTGGCGCGCGGCGCCGCCCTGCGCGCCGGCCAGGCGACGGCGCCGTTCAAACGGGTGGTGAAGCGGATGCTGACGGCGTGATCTGACTTTTCGTCATCCTCCGGCGCGACGCGACCGGGGGACCCAGCGGCGCGCGAGAGCGCGAACCTGTCGCGGACCAACTACTTCGACGCGGTGCGGCGGACGCATCGCCTTCGGCGCCGCTGGGTCCCCCGTTCTGCGCCGCGAAGAGGCGGCTTGCCGGAGGATGACGAAAGCAAGGTCAGAAGACTTTCCGGCCGCCCACCCAGGTCCCGATCACCTTGCCCTGCAGCCGTCGCCCGTCGAACGGCGAGTTCTTCGACTTGGACCGCAGCTTGTCCGCATCGACGATGATCGGCGCGCCGGGGTCGAACAGGACCAGGTCGGCCGGCGCGCCCTCGGCCAGCACCCCGGCGTCGAGGCCCAGCAGCGCCGCCGGTCCCTGGGTCAGGGGCCGCAGCACGTCCAGCAGGTCCAGCCCGTCCTCATGGTGCAGGGTCAGAGCGGCGGGCAGCAGGGTCTCCAGACCCACGGCGCCGGGCGCGGCCTCGGCGAAGGGACGGCGCTTGTCCTCTGCGGGGGCGGGGGCGTGGGCCGAGGTGATGACGTCGATCAGGCCCTCGCGCACCGCCTCGATCAGGGCCTGACGATCCGCCTCGGACCGCAGCGGCGGGTCCAGCCGGTAGAAGGTGCGATAGTCGCCGATATCCACCTCGTTGAAGCACAGGTGGTTGATCGAGACGCTGACGGCGACCTCCAGCCCCTTGGCGCGGGCCCGGGCCAGGGTCTCCAGCGCCCCTTCGGTCGAGATCTGATCGACCAGGAACCGGGCGCCGGTCTGTTCGACCAGGGCCAGGTCGCGCTCCAGCCCGATCCGCTCGGCGATGGCCGGGCTGCCGGACAGGCCCAGCCGCGTGGCCAGCTCGCCCGAGGCGGCCACGGCCCCCTCGGTCAGCCAGGGGTCGGACGGGCGGCAGGCGATCAGGGCGTTGAAGGCGGCGGCGTAGCTCATCACCCGCTGCAGGGTGCGGCTGTTGACGATGACCTTGTCGCCGTCGGTGAAATACAGGGCGCCGGCCTCGTCCATCAGACCGATCTCGGCCATCCGCTGGCCGTCCAGGGCCTTGGTCGCGGCGCCGGCCGCCCGCACATTGACCAGGTTCAGGGCCGCGCCGCGCCGCTGGATGAAGTCGACCATGGCCGGGTCATCGACGGCGGGATCGGTGTCGGGCTGAACCACGATCGTGGTCACGCCCCCGGCTGCGGCGGCAAGGCTGGCGGACTTCAGCGTCTCTTTCGGTTCAGCCCCCGGTTCGCCGGTCTTGACCCGGATGTCGATCAGGCCGGGGGCCAGGCAAAGGCCGTCGGCGTCGATCACCTGATCGGCATCGATCTGAGCCGCACCGTGAACGACGCGCACGATGCGGCCGTTCTCGATCAGGACGCCGCCAGGACCGTCATAGTCGCTGGCGGGGTCCAGCAGGCGGGCGTTGAGGATGGCGACGGTGGTCATCACTTATCCCCCCAGCGGGCCGACAGGGAGGCCAGTACGGCCATGCGGGCGGCGACGCCCATCTCGACCTGATCCTGGATCAGGGAGACGTCCAGGTCGTCGGCCACGTCGGAATCGATCTCGACGCCCCGGTTCATCGGCCCGGGGTGCATGACCCGGGCGCCCGGCTTGGCCCAGGCCAGCTTCTCGCGGTCCAGGCCCCAGAAGCGGAAATATTCGCGGGTCGAGGGCACCAGGGCGCCGGCCATCCGCTCCAGCTGCAGCCGCAGCATCATGACCACGTCGCAGCCTTGCAGCCCCTCGCGCATGTCGTGGAAGACCTCGCAGCCCCAACGGTCGGCGTCGCCGGGCACCAGGGTCGGCGGCCCGACCAGACGCACCCGCGCGCCCATCATCTGCAACATCGCCACGTTCGACCGCGCCACCCGGCTGTGGGTGATGTCGCCGCAGATGGCGACGGTCAGGCTGGTCACATCGCCGAAAGCCCGGCGCATCGACAGCAGGTCCAGCAGGGCCTGGGTCGGGTGTTCGTGGCGGCCGTCCCCGGCGTTGACGACGGCGCAGCCGACCTTCTGGCTCAGCAGCTCCGCCGCGCCCGAGGCCGAGTGGCGGATCACCAGAATGTCCGGCTTCATCGCATTCAGCGTCACCGCCGTATCGATCAGGGTCTCGCCCTTCTTCACCGACGAAGAGGCCACCGGCATGGTGACGACGTCTGCGCCCAGCCGCTTGGCGGCGATCTCGAACGAGGAGGAGGTGCGGGTCGAGTTCTCGAAGAACAGGTTCACCACCGTGCGGCCGTGCAGCAGGTCCAAGGCCTTGGACGACTGGCGATTGAAATCCACGAAGGCGTCGCCGAGGTCCAGCAGCTGCGGCGTGACGAAGGGGTTCAGATCCGAGGCGGCCAGAAAATGGGCCTTGGGGAACGGAACCAGCCGTTCGCGAATGGTCTGGTCGGTGACGTCGTGGGGCTGGGTCATCGAGACGCGCCTATAGGCGGGAGTCGGCGCAAACGCCAGTGTGGAGCGCCAGTCAGCGCCCAAATCAGGCGAAGTGGAACAGGGCCAGCAGCACCGGAATGACCACGGCGCTGCCGACGGTGGTCAGGGCGATGACCCCCGCGATCAGGGGCGCGTCCCCGCCCATCTGGCGCGCCAGTATGTAGGAGGCGGCCGATCCCGGCGCGGCCCCGCAGATCAGGGCGATCCCCTGGGCCAGATTGTCGCCGCCCAGCGCCCAGGCGATGAACCACATCAGCGGCGGCATGACCCCCAGCTTGACCAGGGTCACGGCGGCGATGGTTCCCTGGCGGCGCTTGACCTCGGCGAACGAAAGCCCCGCCCCGGCGACGATCAGGCCCAGAGGCAGGGCGGCCGCGCCCAGCAGGTCCATCGCGTCCGACAGGCCTGGGATCAGGGGGACGCGCAGCAGGTTCAGCGCCAGACCGATCAGACAGGCCAGCAGGATCGGATTGGCGATCATCGACCTGGCCAGGCCCAGGGCGGAGGGCTCGCGCCGCAACGACCCCCATTTGGCCAGCACCGCCACACAGGTGATGTTGGTCACCGGAATGATGAAGGCGATGGCGACCGCCGCCATGGCCGTGCCCTTCGAGCCATAGACCGACTGGATCACCGGCACGAAGACGAAACTGTTCCAGCGGATCACCCCCTGGAACACGCTGGTATAGGCCGGCCCGTCCAGCGGGATCAGCGGCCGCGCCGCGAACGTCGCCGCCGCCACGATCAGGGTCGCCCCCACCGCCGCCGCCCCCGCCACCGTCGCCCCGCCGCCCGACAGATCGGCATGCCAGATCGCCGGGATCAGGAAGCTCGGATAGAAGATGTTGATCGACAGTTTCTCGATCGGCCGCCACGCCTCATCGGGCAGGAAGCCGGATTTTCGCAGCCCATAGCCCAGGGCGATCATCAGAAAGACCGGCAGGACGCCGGCGATCAGCCCCGTCAAACCCAGGTCGCCTGATCCCGCACCCGATCCAGCGCGCCCTGCAAGATCCAGGCGGCGGCGGTGCGGTCCACGACCTGCGCCCGGCGCTTGCGGTTCAGGTCCAGGTCCTCGATCAGGAACCGCTCGACCGCGCTGGTGGACAGCCGCTCGTCCCAGAAGGCGATGTTGACCGGCCGCAGCCGCTCCAGATTGCGGGCGAAGGCGCGGCACGACTGGGCGCGCGGCCCCTCGGTTCCGTCCATATTGGCGGGCAGGCCGATCACCAGGGCCGAGACCTTGCGATGCGCCATCAGCTTGAACAGCTGCTCGGCCTCCAGCGTGAACTTGGACTTGCGGATCAGCTCCAGCGGCGAGGCGATCAGGCGCGTGGCGTCCGACACCGCCACCCCAATGGTCTTCTCGCCCAGATCCAGCCCCATCCACGGCGTGTCGGGCGGGCAGGCGGCGGGCAGGTCAAGGAGGTCGAGAACGGGCACGGCCTGCGGTTAGGACCGGCGCGCAGGGAAGTCAAAGGCGGAGGCTTATGGAAACAGCGTCAGGGCCGGCAGTCGCGGCTGTAGGCTTCGTCGTAAGGCTTGTCGAAACAGGCGATCAGGCCATCCAGGACGTCCAGATTCATGGGCCATTTCAACGTCAGACCGTACTTCTCTCCGAACGCGCGAGCCGATACTTCGAAGTCGGGCGGCGGCGGCGTGGCGGCCAAACGTGCTCGCGCGGCCTCCAGGCCGGCGCGATCACGGTTCAGAAAAGCGACGGTTCCCAGCGCATAGTCATGAAATCCGTCCGTCTGAAACGCCGGATTCACACCGGCCATCAGCAGGCGCACCGCAGGCCGAATCTGGCCAAGCGAGGCCCGCACCTGTCCCTCGTGCCAATAGTTGGTGTGAAGCTCGCTCTGGGTCAGGTCACCCCAGTGTGCTTCGCGATAAGCCGCCAACAGATCAGCCGCCGTCTCGCGACATTCCTTGAGCGCCGCCAGCGGTCGCCAGCCCCCATCCATGTCCTGATCGAACGCCTCCGGTGATAGGGCCAGCATGGCCTCCTTGTCGTAGGCGCAGGGATCGGGCGTCGGCGTGGACTGCAATATGACGGCGGCGATTGCGGCGAGCAGCATGACGTCATCCTTGGCGTGTGGGAGCTAAAGCAAAGATTGTGATTGCGGCGTCAATTGGACCGCAAGATTGGCGGTTGATGCACGTGAATGCGACATCCCGCTCGACTGGCCCCTCCGTATGGGAAGCGCGCCACAAGGCGGTCGAGATTTATTTGTGCACCACACCCTTCTGCGGCGACGCAAGGGTTTGCGGTCCGTTCCACCCCTTCGAACCATCGGCGTCTCGCCCAGGATTATAATGCCCTCCGAAATGCCGGAGGGGCGCGATGCAGTGGATTTTTGGCGGTTTGGCGGTTTGTCACCCTGTTTTTACGAACCCCCTTCCGGACATCGCCCGGCCTCCCGGTCGCCAGCGGGGCGATGTTCTTGTGAATCCCCGCCTGTGCCGCTAATCCGACCCCCTAGACCCCATTATCGACGTGCATTGGAGGGCCGCATGGCCATCGACGCTGCGACGGTGCGCAAGGTTGCGCATCTCGCCCGCATTAAGACCCCCGAGGATCGGCTGGAGCCGCTGGCCCAGGAGCTGAACGGCATCCTGCAGTGGATCGAACAGTTGAACGAGGTCGATGTCGACGGCGTCGAGCCCATGACCTCGAACGTCGCCCAGCCCCTGCGCCTGCGCGAAGACGTGGTCACCGACGGCGGCAAGATCGACGCCGTCCTGTCCAACGCCCCGAAGTCGGCCGACGGCTTCTTTGTCGTGCCCAAGGTGGTCGAATAGTCATGAGCGATCTGACCAAACTGACCCTGAAGGGCGCCGTCGACGGCCTGAAGGCCAAGGACTTTTCCTCGGCCGAGATCACCCGGGCCTTCCTGACCAAGATCGAGGCCGCCAACCCGACCCTGAACGCCTATGTCGAGGTGACGGCGGACAAGGCCATGGACATGGCCCGCACCTCCGACGCCCGCATCGCCTCGGGCGAGGGCGGGGCGCTGGAAGGCGCGCCGCTGGGCATCAAGGACCTGTTCTGCACCGAGGGGGTCCAGACCACGGCTGGCTCCAACATGCTGCGCGGCTTCGTCCCGCCGTATGAATCGACCGTCACCGCCAATCTGTGGCGCGACGGGGCGGTCATGCTGGGCAAGCTGAACATGGACGAGTTCGCCATGGGCTCGTCCAACGAGACCTCGGCCTTCGGTCCGGTCAAGAACCCGTGGAAGTCCACCGGCTCGAACGCCGATCTGACGCCGGGCGGGTCTTCGGGCGGTTCGGCCTCGGCCGTCGCCGCCGACCTGTGCCTGGCCGCGACCGCCTCCGACACCGGCGGCTCGATCCGCCAGCCCGCCGCCTTCACCGGCACGGTCGGGATCAAGCCCACCTATGGCCGCGCCAGCCGGTTCGGCATGGTGGCCTTCGCCTCATCGCTGGACCAGGCCGGCCCGATCACCAAGACGGTCGAGGATGCGGCCCTGCTGCTGCAATCCATGTGCTCGTTCGACGTCAAGGATTCGACCAGCCTTGACGTCCCGACCCCCGACTGGACCGCTTCGGTCGGCAAGTCGGTCAAGGGGCTGCGCATCGGCGTACCGCGCGAATATGTCGTGGACGGCATGCCCGCCGAGATCCAGGCCCTGTGGGACCAGGGCGTGGCCTGGCTGAAGGATGCGGGCTGTGAGATCGTCGAGATTAGCCTGCCGCACACGAAGTACGCCCTGCCGACCTATTATATCGTGGCGCCGGCCGAGGCCTCGTCCAACCTGGCCCGTTACGACGGGATGCGGTTCGGGCACCGGGCGGATCAGTTCAGCTCGCTGGACGACCTCTACGCCACCTCGCGCGCCGAGGGCTTCGGCAAGGAGGTCCAGCGTCGCCTGACCATCGGCGCCTATGTGCTGTCGGCCGGCTTCTACGACGCCTATTACGTCCGCGCCCTGAAGGTCCGTCGCCGCATCGCCGAGGACTTCGACAATGTCTGGGGCCAGGTCGACGCCATCCTGACCCCCTCGACGCCATCGGCCGCCTTCGCCATCGGCGACAAGCAGATCGACCCGCTGACCATGTATCTGAACGACGTCTTCACGGTCACGACCAACCTGGCCGGCCTGCCGGGCATCTCGGTCCCCGCCGGCGTCGATTCCGGCGGCCTCCCGCTGGGTCTCCAGGTCATCGGCAAGGCCCTGGATGAGGCGACGGTCTTCCAGGTCGGGGCCGCGCTGGAACGCGCCGCAGGCTTCACGGCCAAGCCGGGGCAGTGGTGGTGAACTGATCTTCCCCTCTCCCGGAGGGAGAGGGAGGGGCCCGCTCAACGCAGTTGAGTGGGAGGGTGAGGGACCGACCTCACCCGTCTCGCATGATCGCGGACCGCATCGGTGATCTGATGCGGCTCCCCCAGGGCCTGAGCATTGGTGAACCTGATGACGACCCACCCCAGCGCTTCGATGTCCAGTTGGCGATAATGGTCGTTCAGCACCACCTCGTCGCGCTCATGGACCCCGCCATCCAGTTCGATGACCAGCCTCAGCGCCTCGCAGGCGAAGTCCGCATAGTAGCGATCAATCGGATGCTGCCGACGGAACTTGAACCCGTCGCACCGCCCGCCGCGCAAGAGGGACCAGGTGCGTCGTTCCGCCAGACCGGAAGCCTGCCTGAGCGTCCGCGCCCGATTTGTTCGCTCTTGTCTCGTCATGGTTGCGGCCCAATCTCCTGAAAGGAGAAGGTGGCCGAAACGCTTGGGTGAGGGAAGATCATGCTATTGACGGCCGACGTCTGTCCCTCACCCTCCCACGCCTGCGGCGCGGGCCCCTCCCTCTCCCTCCGGGAGAGGTGAAAATCAGGCCGCCGGCAGCGCCTTCAGATCGGCGTCGATCGCCGCGATCTTCTCGTCGGTGATGTGGCCCTGGGAGTAGGGCGCGACCTGGCGCAGGCTCATGGCCTTGAACTGGCCATAGGCGGGATGCTTGTCCATGCCGGGCAGGTGTTTCTCCACCACGGCCTTGGTCGCGGGATCGGCCAGGAGGGCCTCGATCGGGCTTTCGATGGTCGGATGCTGGGCATGATGTTCGTCATGCGCGTGGTCAGAGGCGTGTTCGGGGGCCGGAGCCGGCGCGGTCTGGGCCGAGGCGGCGCCGACCAGAAGCAGGGACGCCGCAGCAGCGGCGAACAGGGTCTTGGACATGGGATTCTCCATTGAGGCGACCGATGTTGAGCGCGATTTCGCGACACCCTCAAGACAGTTGTCCCCGACCTTTACCTTATCGGCCTGTCCAACGATGATGAACGCATGGCTAAGCTGACCCGACCGTTCCGCCGTTTTGTCGTGATCATCTATTGGGTCGTGTTGCCCCTGTGCCTTGCGGCATTGGCGGTGTCTTTCGTGACAGTCAGTGAGGACGGACAGTATCAACCAGAATGGCGACTCGCTCTTGGAGCCGCCCTTATGGCTCTGCTTGTTGGCTGGCGCCTGAAGCTGAATAGCCGCGCTTTGGGCGCCGGGACCCGTTTCCCGTCGGCAGGACGAGTGATGACCGTTTTTGCCCCTCTGGGGGCGCTCGCGGCGCTCGGCTGGCTTCTTATTCTATTGGGCGTGGCGTGGGTGGGCCTCGGTATTTGGGTTCTATCTGACTTGAATAACGCCGATGCCCTGTTCCCGGTCGAGCCCGACACGTGGAGCGCCAAAGTGACGGCAGGAATGCTGATGATCTTTGGTCTTGTTGCAGTTTGCCTTGGCGCTGTACCCAACTGGTTTTTCTGGCGACTGTTTCGCCGGAGAGTGCCGGAATCGACTTCCCCGGAGGCCGTAGCCGACTTAGAAGTCCTGCATGACTGAGACCGCTACGAACTCGAAAACGATCAAGGGCCGCACCGGCGATTGGGAAATCGTCATGGGGCTGGAGATCCACGCCCAGGTGGCCTCCAAGGCCAAACTCTTCTCCGGCGCCGCCGTCGGCTTCGGCGCGGGGCCGAACGAACAGGTGTCCCTGGTGGACGCCGGCTTCCCCGGCATGCTGCCGACCCTGAACAAGCACTGCGTCGAACAGGCCGTTCGGACCGGCCTGGGCCTGCGCGCGCAGATCAACAAGCGCAGCCAGTTCGACCGCAAGAACTACTTCTACCCGGACCTGCCGACCGGCTATCAGATCAGCCAGCTCTATTATCCGATCGTCGGCGAAGGCGTGGTCGAGGTGGAGGCCGAGGACGGCAGCTTCTTCAACGTCGGCATCGAGCGGCTGCACCTGGAACAGGATGCGGGCAAGCTGATCCACGACCTGTCGCCGACCGAGAGCTATGTCGATCTGAACCGGGCCGGCACGGCCCTGATGGAGATCGTCTCGCGCCCCGACCTGCGCACGCCGGAAGAGGCGGTCGCCTATGTGAAGAAGATCCGGACCATCCTGATCTACCTGGGCACCTGCGACGGCGACATGGAGAAGGGCAATCTGCGCGCCGACGTGAACGTGTCCGTCTGCCGCGCCGGCAACTACGAGAAGTTCAAGGCCAGCGGCGATTTCAGCTTCCTCGGCACGCGCTGCGAGATCAAGAACGTCAACTCGTTCCGCTTCATCTCCCAGGCCATCCAGTACGAGGCGCGCCGCCAGATCGAGATCCTCGAGGACGGCGGTTCGATCACTCAGGAGACGCGCCTGTATGATCCGACGGCGGGCGAAACGCGCTCGATGCGGTCCAAGGAAGAGGCCCAGGACTATCGCTACTTCCCCGATCCGGACCTTCTGCCGCTGGACCTGGAAGAGGCCTGGATCGCCGAGATCAAGGCGTCCCTGCCTGAGCTGCCGGACGAGAAGCGCAAGCGGCTGATGAGCGAGTACGGCCTGTCCCAGTACGACGCCATCGTCCTGATCTCGGAACAGGCCAAGGCGGACTATTTCGAGGCCGCCGCGAAGGGGCGCGACGCCAAGCTGGTGTCCAACTGGGTCACCAACGAGGTCTCGGCGCGTCTGGCCGCCGACGGCAAGGACTTCAGCGAGAACCCGCTGCCGGCCGCCCATGTGGCCCAGCTGGTCGAGTTGATCGAGACGAACGTCATCTCGTCCAAGATCGCCAAGCAAGTTTTTGACCTAGTCTGGAACGGCGAGGGCTCGCCGGCCGAGGTGGTCGAGAAACACGGCCTGAAGCAGGTCACCGACACCGGCGCCATCGAGAAGGCTATCGACGACATCATCGCCGCCAATCCGGACAAGGCGGCCGCCGTCGCCGAGAAGCCCCAGGCCCTGGGCTGGTTCGTCGGTCAGGTCATGAAGGCGACGGGCGGCAAGGCCAATCCGGCCGCGGTCAACGACATCCTGAAGGCCAAGCTGGGTCTTTGATTTTTGGGGGCTGCGGCCCCCAAACCCCCGGCTGGTCGCTAACGCTCGCGGCGCGGCCGCTCTCTGCTTGAGCGACCCATTCTAGTCAGAAGGCCCGGAGAGCGATCTCCGGGCCTTCTTCGTCGAGACTACCAACGCCAGGCGTCGCGGATCACGTCGATGATGTAGCCGTCACGCTCGTCGATCAGATAGATCGTATTGTCGACCAGAACCCAGCGCGCGCCCTCAGGCGGATAGCCGAGACCATAGGTGCGCCAGTCGTCCAGTCGATAACGCCAGAAGGTGTCCGGCAGATAGTCGCCGGCCGACCAGTCGCGGCCCCAATAGGAGCGGGGCACGCTGTAGTAGCCCCAGCCCGGTGCGAAATAGAACCCCATGCGGACGCCGCTGTAGCCATGGAAGCGACGGTCGTTCCGCCACCAGTCGGACCGGTGGTTGCGATAGAAGTCGCGCCGCCACTGATCACTGCTGAAGCGACGGCGGAATTCGTCGTGCCGGTCGCGGTTCTGGTTCCAGCCCGAGCCGGGCCGGTTGGGCTGGCCGGGCCGCGTGTGACCATTGTCGGGCCGATCCGGCCGGTTCCAGCCGCCGTCCGGGCGATGGGGCCGCCCGCCACTGTCGCCCGGCCGATCCGGTCGGCCGCCGCTTGACGGGCGGTCAGGGCGAGATCCGCCGGTCTGGGGGCGGTCGGGGCGAGTCCAGCCGCCCTCGGGACGGTCGGGACGAGGCGGCCGACCGGGGTTGGCGCCTTCCGGGCGGCCGGGCCTGACGTCGGGACGATCCGGCCGTGCGCCGCCGTAATTCGGACGATCGGGCCTGTCGTCCCCTGTCTGCGGGCGGTCCGGACGCGCCGGCCGTGTCTCACCGAAACCGGGTCGCTCCGGACGGGGCCGCTCGGGACGCACAGGGGCTTCCGGCCGGGACTGCAAAGGACGGTTCGGCGCGGGACGCTCTCCCCGCGTGATCTGCGGCCTTTGGGGGCGGTCGGCGTCGCGTTGTTCGCGGCCAATCTGACGGTCCTGGGCCAGGGCCTGTATCGGTGCGGCCAGCGGGGCGCCCAGGGCGGCGACGGCGGTGAAAGCCATCAGGAGGCGTTTCATGGTCTTTTCATTCCTGCACGCTGGTTTTCCAGCGGCTTAAGGTGATGATCGCGCTTGGTCGATGAACCCCGGCTGAATGCCGTTCGGGGGACGCCCCAGACAAAAGCCCCGCGAGATTTCCTCGCGGGGCTTGTCGGCTCAACGGCTTGGCGTCCTCAATAGACGTTGGACAGGACGCTGGCGATGAGGCCCGTGGCGACCGCGACCATCAGAATGTCGCTGCCGGCGTGGACGTAGCGATAGCCGCGAGGCGGTTCGCGCAGACCATAGAAATACGGGTCGCGGACATAATAGGTCCGGTACTGCGACGGCAGATAGCCGCCCGTCCGCCAGCGATAGCCGTAATAACGGGGCTCGACCCGGTAATAGCCGTAGCTGGGCGCGTACCAGTATCCCGAGCGCGGGCCGTTGTAGCCCCGGAAGTCCGACCGGCCGCGCCACCAGTTGCGATTGTTGCGGTCCCAGCGGTCATCGCGGCGTTCGTGGCGGAAGTCGCGACGGTCGTCCCAACGGTCATGACGATAATCCTGCCGATTGTCGTAGCGGCCCTGACGCCAGTCACGACGGTCGTCGCGGCGTTCCGAGCGGTAGTCTCGCCGGTCGTCGCGGCGGTCCTGGCGATATTCCCGACGATCGTCGCGGCTCTGCGCCTCGGCCAGCAGGGGAACGGCCGTGGTGGACAGGGCGATAGCGACAACAGCGGCCTTGGTGAGGCGGTTCATCTGCGTGCTCCATTCTGGGCCGCCGACGGAAACGACGAACTGGCCCGTTAATGAGGTGAAGGTCGGGTTTCGCGCCTGAACGCGTCCTGAATGACCGTGTCAGGATCGAAATGCGGATTGTGGCTGCGTGTCGCGGCCCCCATGATGCGAGGCACGCCACAGGAAAGACCGCCGCAATGACCGCTCCGATCCTGCTCTGGTACTGGCCCACGCCGAATGGATGGAAGGTGTCCATCGCGCTGGAGGAGATGGGGCTGGCCTATGAGGTCAAGCCGGTGAACATCGGAACGGGTGAACAGTTCGAGCCTGGGTTCCAGGCCATCAGTCCGAACGGCCGCATGCCCGCCATCGTCGATCCGGAGGGGCCGGGCGGCCAACCGATCTCGATCTTCGAATCCGGCGCAATCCTGCAGTATCTCGGTGACAAATCCGACCGCTTCTATCCGACCGAGGCGCGAGCGCGCGTCGAGGTGAACCAGTGGCTGTTCTGGCAGGTCGGAGGCCTGGGGCCGATGGCGGGTCAGACCCACCATTTCCGCCAGTATGCGCCCGCGATGATCCGCGACCAGCGCCAGATCGCCTATGGGGTGCAGCGCTATACGAACGAGACGCACCGTCTGTATGGCGTCATGGATCGACGCCTGAAGGACCGCGACTATCTGGCGGGCGACTATTCCATCGCCGACATGGCCGCCTGGCCGTGGATATTGCCGACGCTGCAGGGGCAGACTCTGGCGGACTTTCCGCATCTGGCGGCCTGGATGGATCGGGTCGGGTCGAGGCCCGCGGTCAAGGCCGGGCGTGCTCTGCTGGAAGATCGGCGTGGAAACGCCGGCGCGGCGGGCAAGGACGCCGAGGCGGCGCGCAGGGTCCTGTTCGGTCAGCGGGCCGCCAAGACGTAAACAAGACCCTTCCAAATCGTATCGGAACGCTGAACGCTTTTGGCAGTATTCATTCCTGCTTTACTTAAAAGTTTGGCGGCGCTTTGCGCTGTTAACTTTAACTTCAAACCGGCGGTATTTGATGCGGTATCAGAGGCGGGCCCAGAACGGCGCCCGTTCAGGAGATACGGTAATGAACGCGCAAGAAATGGCGCACGACCTGCAGGCCGACGTGGAAGTCGTGTCCTTGCCGCTGCCGACCGTCGACATGTCGGGCGACGACCTGTTCAAGCTGGGCATGATGTATTCGGCCGGTTCGGGCGGTTGTCCGATGGACCGGGTCTCGGCCCACATGATCTTCAACCTGGCCGCCATGAAGGGTTCGATCGAGGCGCGCGTCTATCGCCGCGAGATGAGCCAGGAGATGGAGCGCGAAGAGATCGCCGAGGCCCAGAAGGCCGCCCGTCGCTATATCGACGCCGGCGTGGTGCGGCTGGCCGCCTGAGACTTCAGAAGGTGGCGTAGCCGTTGCCGTTCGATCCATTGATCGAATAGCTGAAGCCGATGGGCAGGGCGGCGCGCACCTGGGTGAAGAAGGCGGCGAGTTCGCCCAGGGTCGATCGCGGCACGAAAATGATGTCGCCCCGACGCAGGGCCACGACCTCGCCGCGACGCGGGCGCAGGTCGACCACCCGCATCATGCGCGATCCGCCGGGACCACGACGGATCAGGGCCGCGCGCTCGGGCTTGCCCGACGGCAGGAAGCCGCCCGCCTGGACCACGGCCTGATAGGCGTCCAGATCGCCGGTCATCTCGATCACGCCCGGGGTCCGCACCTCGCCGTCGATCCAGACGCGGATCGGCCCTGCCTGGCGCAACGTCACCTCCACGACCGGCCGCACCAGTTGCGAGGCGTAGGCCGAAGACACCTCCCGCTCCAACTCCGGCAAGGTCCGGTCCGCCGCCATGACCTGGCCGACCAGGGGCAGGGCGACCCGACCGTCGGGTCCGACCTTCAGGGTGCGGGTCAATTCAGATGCTGTGGGCAGGGCCACCTCGATCTCGTCCCCCGGATAGAGCAGATAGTCCGGCTCTTCGTCCGTCCAGTCGGCGAAAGGGATGTTGGGGAAGTCGCCGCGTCCCGCCGCTTCGACCCGCTGCACGTCGCCCCTCGGGCGCGGCATCCGGGCGGCGTTGCCGCCGCAGGCCGCCAGGGCGGCGCAGCCCGATCCGAGGGCCAGCAGGAATAGTCGGCGATCTGGCGTCATGGAATCGATCTGGTCCGACGAAAGGAGCGTTGGGTCGCAGACTCGCCGCTTATGGGTAACCGATGGTTAACGCCGGTGGGCGAAAGGTGGATTCGCAAGAGACTTTCCAGGATTCGGCCCGCCTATGCGCTCGACGGCATATGTCACGACCCGACCGCGCTACGGCGTGCTGGACGTCGTCGGCCTGCTGTTCCGCGAACTGCTGCTGATGATCATCGTCTTCCTGGTGATCTTCGCCCTGGGCGCCGCCGCCGCCTTCACCCTGAAGAAGAACTACACGGCCCAGGGCGCGGTCTTCGCCGGCGTGGGACAGGAATATGTCTATCAGCCCCGCGTCGGCACGGCCGAGCGGGGCCAGGCTCCGCAGGGCGACGAGGTCGCCAATTCCGAGGCCGCGATCCTGAGTTCGGGGCAGGTGCGCCAGCGCGTGGTCGAGGCGCTGGGGCCGGCGGCGATCCTGGGCAAGACGCCGACGGGGTCACGGGACCGGGCAGAGGCGGCGGCGCGCAAGCTGATCGGCGCGAGTCTGAGCGTCGGCACCGCGCCGGGCAGCGCGATCATCCGTCTGAGCTACGAGGCCGACGACCCGGAGCGTGCGGCGCGCGTGCTGAACACCGTGATCGAGCAATATCTGGCCTATCGCCGCGAGGTCTTCCAGGACAAGACCCCCGCCATCGCCACCCAGAGACTGGCGTTCGAAGGCGATTTGAGCGCGGCGGATCAGGCCTATGAGCAGTTCCTGACCAGCAACGACATCGGCGACTTCACCGCCGCCAAGACCACGCTGGCGGCCGTCTATCAGACGGTCTTCACCGACCGGTTATCGACCCAGAGCCAGCTGAACCAGACCAGCCAGAGGCTGAACACCCTGGTGGCGCAGCAGGCGGCGACCCCGGCGGAGGTGGCGCTTCAGCAGGACCTGAACATCTCGGCCCAGGATCAGGTGCTGCAACTGCGGACCGAGCGCGAGCAACTGCTGTCGCGCTATCAGCCGGACGCCCAGCCTGTGAGGGACATCGAGGCGCGGATCGCCCAGCTGCAGGCCTATGTGGGCACAGGTACGGCGGTGGGGGCCAAGGAGGTCCGCACCGGGCCGAACCCTGTCTGGACCGAGTTGGAGACCAACCGGATCAACACCCAGGCCGACCGCGACGCCCTTGCGGCGAGGCTCTCGGCGCTGGATCGTCAGTTAACGGACATTCGGTCGCGGCAGGCGCGGCTGACGGCGCTGGAGTCCGAAAACGCGACCCTGGCCGGCAATCGCGAAGTCCTGACCGCCAATATTCGCGAGTTCCAGCAGCGCGAGAGCCAGAGCCGGGCGGACAACGCCCTGGTCGCCGCCGGCGCCGACAATGTCACCGTGATCGAACGCGCCCAGCCCCCCTCGACCGGCAAGAGCCTGAAGGCGCCGGCCCTGGCGGCGGTCTTCCTGTTCGCCGCCTTCACCGCCCTGTGCATCGGCCTGCTGCGGATCTTCTCGCGGCGCGGCTTTGCAACGCCGGACTCGGTGCGGCGGACGCTGGATATGCCGGTCCTGGCCGTGGCTCCGGCGAAGGCGCACTAGCCTCATGCCCGTGTTAGGCTGAGCCGATGGAGCGCGTGGCGATTCGATGGTCGATCTGACGTCCGAAATGGCGGGCCTGTGGGCGGCGCTGGGTCCGGCGCCGGCGCACCGCGCCCGCGTGATCCAGTTCGCCGCCGCCACGACCGGAGAAGGCGTCTCGACCGTGGCGCGGGAGTTCGCGCGACTGGCCGCCGTCCGTGCGCGAAAGCCGGTCTGGCTGGTGGACGGGGACCTGGCCCAGCAGGGGCAGCTCGAAGCCATCGCCGCCGAACCGGACCGGTTCGGCCAACTGGGCAAGCCGGCCCAGGCCTCGCCCGACGGCTCCAGCTTCTTCGCCGTCACGCCGGCGCCGACGGGACGGGACGGCAAGCCGATCCCGCCCGCGCGCCTGCTGACTGCGCGACCCTGCCTGGGCGGCCGGTTGTGGATCACGCGCTTCCACATGGAGGCCCTGCGCTCTGGCCACCGGGTCGAGGCGATCGGCGAGGCCGGTTATTGGGACGCCCTGCGGCCGCATGCCGACACCATCGTCATCGACAGCCCGGCCGCCGACCGCAACGACATGGCGATCATCCTGGCGCCCTTCGTGGACATGACGGTTCTGGTGGTGGCGGCCGGCGGGGCGACCGCGAGCGGACCGGTGATCCTGCGCGACGAGATCGAGGCCGTCGGCGGCCGTATCGCCGGAGTGGTCATGAACCGCTCGACCTACAAGCCGCCCAGGTTCCTGAGCCGGCTGGCGGGCTGATGTCCCGGTGCCGACGTGAGACGCACCCAAGATCGTCGAGGCCTATCCGCGATTGAGATAGGCCTTGGCTTCGTCCGATAGATCGACGCGGACGGCAGGGGGGCGGCCAAACGTTTCGTTCACCGAGCGCGTCCAGGCGTTGACGGCGGCCTTGTCGGCCATGTTCATCTTGTGGAATGCGTCGCTTATCTCGATCAGCATGCTCAAAGCGGCGCTGGCCTTGCCTGTAGGATGGCCGTCCAGTCCCAATTCACCGCTCGCTTGTGCAGCTTCGATGCGGTCGGCCAGCTTGAGGCGCGCCTCCATGGTTGCTTGCCAATCTTCGGGCGATTGACCTTTGTAGGCGGCGAAGGCGATCTTATCGTCCTCGGACAGTGCTTTGTAAAAACCGAGCTGCAACTCGAATGTATCGGAGCTGCTGTGTGATTGAGATACGCGTGCAGACAGTTGCGAATGAAGCTGCATGCTTAGTTCGTTGCCGCGCTTTTGGAAGCTTGAAGCTGTAAAGCCTGCCGTGAAGTAATCTTGCGTGGCCTTGTTGCTCGACGGAATATCATAACGTCGCTGCTGGATGTCATCCATAATCGCAGCCTTTCGTCTCGAACTAACTGCGCCGGAGTCGTCGTTTAGTTCGTCGATGATCGCCTTGAGGCTCGGATCCACCGTGCCCTTGCCGGCCGATGCCTGGGGCCCAACCGTCACGCTAGAGATCAAAGTCATCGCTGTTTCCACCGTGGAAGGTTCACGAACAAGCAGGTTGGTCAGACTAAAACCCTAAGTTGATCCACTTTTGTTAAGACGACATGACCGAAGGCAATTGCGTGTCGCACCGAAAGAAAGCCGCCCACCGGTCGGCTTGCAGACGACGACTCGGTCGTCAGGCCCCCGTCCGCCGCACCATCGCCGCGCCGTAGAGTTTCGGTTCGAAGCAGCTGGTCCAGAAGACCTTTCCCAGGCCGCGCGACATCCGGTCCAGGGTTTCGGCGCGGGCGGGGCGGCGGAGCAGGGCGAGGGTCAGGGAGGCGAGACCCCAGACGGCGGCCTGGGCGGCGCCGATCAGCATCCAACGGGCGACGCCGGGCCAGTCGCCGCGGGCGGCGGCCATCTGGCTGGGGCTCTGGCCATAGGCGAAGGCGCGCATCAGGGCGTAGCTCAGGGTGGCGCGGTCGGGGGGCGCGAACTCGTCCACCCAGGCGTCGGCGGCCCAGCCGAACCGGCCGCCGCGCGCTTGCAGGGCGGTGAACAGGCGGTCGTCTTCGCCGCCGGTCTGGTCCATGGCGGAGTCGAAGGGGGCGGGGCCGGGCAGGGCCGTGGCGCGGACCATCAGACTGTTGCCGCAGCCGTGGATCTGGTCGGTCAGGCCGGTCTGGGTCGGGCCGTCGCGGCCGAAGAAGCGTTCCAGATAGGCGGTGGTCCATCCCGTGCCCTCGGGCACGCGGCCTCGGATCGGGCCGAACAGGACATCGGCGCCGGTCTGGGCCTGGGCCTGCAACAGGGCGGCCAGCCAGCCGGGGGAGGCGGCCTCGTCGTCGTCCAGAAAGGCGATCAGGGGGGCGTCGGTGGCGGCCAGGCCGACATTGCGGGCGGTGGCGACGCCGGGGACGGGGGCGTGGGCGTAGGTCAGGGGAACCGGCGCCTCGGCCCGCAGCCGCTCGACCACGGCCGAGGCCGAACCGTCGGGGTCATTGTCGGCGACGACCACGGCGGCGATCCGGTCCAGCGACCCGACCTGGGCGAAGACCGAACGCAGGGCCCGCTCCAGCATGGCGGGGCGACGCAGGGTGGGAATGACGACGGCGACATCCCGCATCAGATCGCGTCCGCATAGACGGCGGCGCGATACAGACGCAGGGCGAAGGCGCGGGTGCGGGTCGGCAACAGGGGCGACAGGGCGGCGCCCCGGGCCAGGCGACGGATCAGGGGCAGGGACGGCAGGCGTTTCAGGGCGCGGGCGGCCTTGTAGCTGGGGTAGGTCTGGACGATCTCGGGGTGCAGGGCGACCACGCGGGCGAAGTTGGCGGCGCCCTGGTCGAACTTGCGCGCCAGGTCCGGCACCGTGTCCAGGCCCATGTGGGTGGCCGGATTGTCGATGTGGACCACCGGGAACCGGCGGGCGACCCGCATGGCCCATTCGACATCCTCCCACCCCCAGCCGGTGAAGCCGGGGTCGAAGGATTCGACGGCGAAGACGTCGCGCCGGACCAGCAGGTTCGAGGTGTAGACGTATTTCTCGGGCGTCCTGGCGCGCTGGGCGGCGCGGACGCATTCGCTGGCGCCGGACAGGGCGCGGTGGACGGCGAAGCGGCGGTCGCGTGGCGCCTGTTTCAGCGAGAAACCGCCGAAGGCCACGGCCGGATCGTCGCGCGCGATCAGATCGACCCAGGTCTGGAGGAAGCGCGGGCTGTCCGGCTTCATGTCGCTGTCGAGGAACAGCCAGGCGCCGGCGCGGGCGGCGATGGTCAGCCGGTTGCGCCCCCGCGCCCGGCCTTCATTGGCGGACAGGGTGACGAGGCGGGCGGGCAGGGCCAGGACGTCCAGCGCCGCCTTTAGTCGGGCGGTCAGGGCGGCGTCGCCCGTGCCGTCGTCCAGCAGAATCAGCTCGACCCGGCCGGCCAGGGTGGGGCCTTCCGCATCCAGCCGGCGCAGCAGGGGCTCGGGGTCGTCGCGCAGGAAGGGGATCAGGACCGACAGTTCGGGCCGGGCGGCGGCCCAGCCGGGGTTGTCGTGGATATCGGCGCGGGAGCCGCTCATGCCGTCGCCCCTCGTTGGGCCTGGATCAGGCGGTTCAGTACGTCGCGCACCCCGGCGGCGTTGAGCGTCAGCGCCAGGGCCGCATAGACCAGTCCGCCCACGCTCGCGTCCAGCATCAGTTCGACAAAACCGCCCAGCGGCGGTAGCCGCCAGACCACCAGGGCCATGCCGGTCGAGGCCACGCCGCACCGGATCAGGGCTTCCCACGGAATGGGCAGGGCGATGGCGCGGCGGCTGATCAGCAGACAGGCGACCAGGCCTATGGCGAAGCTGAGGGCCGTGGCGACGGCGGCGCCCAGCACGCCCAACCGGGGGATCAGGATCAGGTTCAGCAGGATGTTGGCCAGGGCCGGAATGGCCATGGTTACCAGCAGCAGGCCGGTCTTCTTGCCCAAGGTGAAGCCGAAGCCGAAATAATAGGCGATCAGGCCCGACATGAAGGCCGAGGCCGCGATCCAGGGCGTGACCAGGGCGGCGGCGACGCGCAGGTCAGGGCCGATCATCAATTCGGCCAGGGGGCGGGCCACAAGGGCCAGGCCGACGGCGGCGGGCAGGCCGATCAGGATCAGGGTCGAACCCTGTTCCAGGGCCGTGTGACGCAGCGCCTCTCGGCCGCCGCGCTCCAGCGCCATGACCATGGCCGGGGCCCCGGCCGCGCCCAGCCAGATGAACATCACGTCCAGGGTGCGGTTCGCCAGGCTGTAGCTGGCGTGATAGGCGCCCACCGCCGCCGCATCCATGAAGCCGGCCAGCAGGAAACGGTCGGTCGAGGCCAGGACCAGGGCCAGGGTCAGCGACGCCGCGATCGGATAGCCGTAGGCGGCGTAGGCCTTCAGCCGCGCGCGATCCACGGTTCCGCCGGCCGACTGGCGCAGTTCGCCCGGCAGGATGAAGGGCAGGGCGAACAGCGGAGCGATCATCAGGCCCAGCATGGGCGAGGCCGCGCCGGCCCCGGCCAGGGCGAAACCGGCCCCGACCAGGAAGCCCAGGACGGCGACAAACATATCGACCGAGGCGGCCTTGGACACCTCGCCGGCGGCGCGGTAACGCTCCTGCGCCAGCTTGGCCAGGTTGCGGATCGGCGCCCCGGCCAGGCCGAAGCCGACCGCCAGCTTGAAGGCGGGGGTCAGGGGCAGAAGCCAGACCACGAGAGCCGCGACGGGCACGAAGACGGCGATGACGGCGAAGGAGGTGCGGTACAGGCTGGCGAAATGGGCCGCGAGGCCCTCCGGCGTGCGCTCGGCCGCCCAGAAGCGGGCCATGGACGCCTCCAGCCAGCTGAAGCTGACCGTATGCGCCAGGCTGGTGACGGAGAATGCCAGGGCGTAGTGGCCGAAATCCTCGGGGCTGAGCAGGCGGGTGAAGACGACGATGGTCAGGAAGCCGACCACGCCCTGAACGATCTGGGCCGGCAGATAGCCCCAGACGCCGCGCCAGAACATGCGCTTCTCGCTCACCGCACGGCCGCCCGGTCGCCCAGCAGGACGGGGATGGTGATCAGGATGATCCACAGGTCCAGCCAGAAGGACTGGCGCTGGATATAATCGATGTCCAGCTCGACGCGGCGGCGCACCTCGGCCTCGCTGTCCACCGGTCCGCGCGACCCGCAGACGGCGGCCCAGCCGGTCATGCCGGGCTTGATACGGTGACGGTGGGCGTATTCGGCGACCAGAAGCGCGGATTCGGTCTCGCCGGTCCTCATGCCGATGGCGTGAGGGCGCGGGCCGACCAGGGACATCTCGCCCCTCAGCACGTTGAACAGCTGGGGCAGTTCATCCAGGCTGGAGGCGCGGATGAAGCGGCCGACGCGGGTGACGCGGTCGTCGTCGGCGACGACTTGGCGGCTGGCGGTCGCATCGGCGTCGCAGTGACGCATAGAGCGGAATTTCCACACCACGATGGTCTCCTGGTTGAAGCCATGGCGACGCTGACGGAAGAAGACCGGGCCGGGGCTGTCCAGCCGTACGGCCAGGGCGATCACCGCCATGACCGGGGCGAAGGCGACCAGGGCCAGGGCGCCGATCACCACATCCTGCACTCGTTTGACGAAGGCGCGGCGGTCGGCGTCGGGAGCGGACCCGATCTCGGCCAGGGACGGACCGGCCAGACGATTCAGCGCCGCCTCACGACTGGCGTCGGAATCGAACAGGACGGTCAGGGGATTGGGCAGGGTCTCCAGACGGCGCGTCAGATCCCGCACCCGCGCGCCCGCATCGGCGTCGATCGCCAGAACGATCCGGTCGACATAGGGCAGCATCCGATGGGTCAGCAGGGCGTTGGCCCCGCCCAGCACCGGCACCCCGGCCAGACGGTCGGGCGAGCGGGCCAGGCGGTCGTCAAACACGCCCAGCACGTTCAGGTCGCGCCGTTCCAGCGCCCGCCGGATCAGGGCCTCGGCGTTCCGGGTCGCCCCGACGATGACGATATTGGGCGACAGCAGGCCCTGCCGTCGCCAACGCGCCGCCAGCACCCGCCATAAGCCGTGCAGGGCGACCAGACAGACCGTGGCCGCAAGACCCCAGGGTAAAACCGGCCCCAGGCCGTGCCCGTTCAGGCCCAGGCCGACCAGCAGCGCCGCCATGATCGCCAGGGCGACGATCCCGACGACCCCGACCAGATGGAGCAGGGGCGTCGGCTCCGGTCCGAATCGATACAGGCCCAGGCTGCGCAACAAGGCCAGGGCGACGACGACGCCGGTGGCCAGGGGCAGGACGGCGCCGACAGTCAGGGTCTTCACATCCAGAGACCCCAGCGACCACAGGGCCACAACGGCCAGACCGACCACAGCCAGAACGTCAGCGGCGCGGAAATAATAGGCGGCCAGCCGCACGGTCGAGCGCTGGCGCGCGTTGCGCCACACCTCCGGCCGGAACGGGCCCCGCTCGGCATGCGGCGCGAGGCTGGCGACGGCGCGGTCGTTCGCACTCGCTGCGGTCGGCGCGGCAAGGGGACGGGCGCAGTCGGGCATGTCGATCCGGAGTTTCCGCACGGCCGCCACCCTGCATGCGCCGCCTCTATGTCGCGTTAACAACAGGTCTTTGGTTCGAACCGGATTGCACGACGCATCATGCTCGGCTATCGAGCCCTTCGCTGGAGACGTGGCCGAGTGGCTGAAGGCAACGGTTTGCTAAATCGTCGTACCCTGTAAGGGGTACCGAGGGTTCGAATCCCTCCGTCTCCGCCATCTTCCTTTTCCAAGAAATCTGAAACTCGGCGGCGGTTGTGTCGGCGATGTCGTCGAACTTGCCGCTTCGAGAGCGGCGACCTAGGCTCATCAGGTGTCGCCGTAAGGCGGCGTCTCCGGAGCCTTCGCATGTCTGACGCCTCGCTGATCCTGTCCCGGCGCGATCTGGATTTCATTCTGTACGAATGGCTGGAGGTCGAGCGGCTGACGCAGCGGGCGCGGTTTGCGGATCATGACCGGGTGTCGTTCGACGGGGTGCTGGATACCTGCGCCCAGCTTGCGGCGGATATGTTCGCCCCGCACAATCGCAAGGCCGATCAGAACGAGCCGACGTTCGACGGCGAGCGGGTGACGATCATCCCGGAAGTCGCCCAGGCCCTGGCGGCGTTCCGCGAGGCCGGGCTGTTTTCGGCGTCCCAGGATTATGATCTGGGCGGGCTGCAACTGCCCAATGTGATCGAGCGCGCCGGCTTCGCCTGGTTCCAGGCCGCCAATGTGGGCACGGCCGCCTATCCGTTCCTGACGATTGGGGCGGCCAATCTGCTGAAGACCCACGGCACGGCCGAGCAGATCGACGCCTATGTGCGACCGATGCTGGAGGGGCGGTTCTTCGGCACCATGTGCCTGTCGGAGCCGCAGGCCGGCTCGTCGCTGGGCGACATCCGCACCCGCGCGGTTGCGCAGGCCGACGGCAGCTATCGGCTGTTCGGATCCAAGATGTGGATCTCGGGCGGGGATCACGACCTGTCGGAGACCATCGTCCATATGGTGCTGGCGCGGATGGAGGGGGCGCCGGCGGGGGTGAAGGGGATCTCGCTGTTCGTGGTTCCCAAACACCTGCTGGATGAGAGCGGCGCGCCGGGCGAGCGCAACGACGTCGTCCTGGCCGGGCTGAACCACAAGATGGGCTATCGCGGCACGACCAACACCCTGCTGAACTTCGGCGAAGGACGGCATGCGCCGGGCGGGCAGGGGGGCGCGGTCGGCTGGCTGGTCGGGGCGCCGAACCAGGGGCTGGCCGCCATGTTCCACATGATGAACGAGGCGCGGATCGGTGTTGGGGCGGGGGCGGCGGCGCTGGGATACACCGGCTATCTGCACGCCCTGGACTATGCGCGCGGCCGGCCGCAGGGACGGCCAGTTTCGGCCAAGGATCCCGCCAGTCCGCCCGTGTCGATTATCCAGCACGCGGACGTGCGCCGCATGCTGCTGGCGCAGAAGGCCTACGCCGAGGGCGCGCTGGGGCTGAACCTGTATTGCGCGCGGCTGACCGACGATCAGACGACGGCCGAGGACGCGGCCGAACGGGAGCGGGCCGGGCGGTTGCTGGACATGCTGACGCCCATCGCCAAGAGCTGGCCGTCGCAATGGTGCCTGGAGGGCAACAGCCTGGCGATCCAGGTGCTGGGCGGATACGGCTATACCCGCGACTATCCGGTCGAGCAGTTCTATCGCGACAATCGGCTGAACCCGATCCACGAGGGCACGCACGGCATCCAGGGGCTGGACCTGCTGGGCCGCAAGGCGATCATGGACGGCGGGGCCGGGCTGAAACTGCTGGGCGAGACGGTGATGGCCACCGTGGCGCGGGCGTCGGGCGATCCGGATCTGAACCCCTATGGCGAGGCCCTGGCCCAGGCCATGGGGCGGATCGGCGCGGCCACGGCCACGGTCTGGCAGGACGGCGACCCGGAGCGGGCCCTGGCCAACGCCTCGACCTATCTTGAGGCCGTGGGCCATGCGGTGCTGGCCTGGATCTGGCTGGAGCAGGCGCTGGCGGCGGCGGGCAAGACCGGCGACTTCTATGACGGCAAGCGTCAGGCCGCGCGCTATTTCTTCCGCTGGGAACTGCCCAAGATCGGGCCGATGCTGGACCTGCTGGTCAGCAAGGACGACACGACGCTGGCGATGCAGGACCGATGGTTCTGATCAGGCGGAGGGTTGAGCGTCAGTCGCGGATGAAGTGGGGCACGAAGCGCGAGGTGTTGCGGGTGATGCGCCCCTGATCCTCGCGCAGGCTGATGCCGGCCGGTTCTTCGCCGACGACCCAGGAGCCGACGATGACATAGTTGTCGTCGAAACGCGGCGGATTGTGCAGGGCCTGACGGATGTAGCGGCCCTCGCCGTAACCGCCGTCCACCACCTCGGCGGCGCTGAGGCCCTGATCGATCAGTTCGACATTGTCGCCTTCGCGCGAGAACAGGGGCTTGCGGACATAGGAGGTCCCCAGGGCCGTCGCCTTAGGGTCGCCCTCGAAATAGGATTCCAGCAGATTGGGGTGGCCGGGGTGGCGTTCCCACAGCAGGGGCAGGATGGCCTTGTTGGACAGGATGCTCTTCCACGCCGGCTCCAGCACCGTGACCTCTGCGGTCGGCAGGGGGGCGGCGTAGTCGTCGCGCAGCATCTGCTCCCACGGATAGAGTTTGAACATGGCCTGGATGATCCAGTTCTCGTGGTCCACGAACCGGCCCTCTTCGTTCAGGCCGATCTGATCGATAGCGACGAACTGGGGGTCAAGCCCGGCCTGGCGCGCGAGATCCTCGAGGAAGCGCACGGTCTGGCGATCCTCGACGAAGTCGGCGTCCGAGCTGAAGTGGAGAAAGCCGCCGTCCGGGAAGATGGCGCGAAACCGGTCGACCAGCTTCTCGTGCAGGCTGTTGAACTGGTCGGCGTCTGCGGGCAGGACGCCGGCGGCGATCTGGTCCTCCAGCCACAGCCATTGGAACACCGCCGTCTCATAGATGCTGGTCGGGGTGTCGGCGTTGTATTCGTAGAGCTTTGCCGGACCCGCGCCGTCATAGGCGAAGTCGAACCGGCCATAGAGGGACGGCTCCTGCCGTTTCCAGCTGTCGGCGACATAGTCCCGCATCGGCTCGGGAATATCGAGCTGTTCCATCAGGCGCTCCGACTGGACCGCCTCATTGACGAGGTCCAGGCAGAGGCCGTGCAGTTCGGCGGTCGGCGCCTCGATCCCGTCCTCGATCTCGGCCAGCGAGAAGGCGTAGGCCGCCGTCTCGTCCCAATAGGGTTTGCCGTCGGTATGGCGCCAGGTGAAGCCGAGTTCCTCGGCCTTGGCGTCCCAGTCGGTTCGGGGTTCGAGGCGCAGACGCTCCATGGTTCAGGCCGGGTCCTTGTCGGGGGTCGCCACGCCTGGAGTAGATTGGCCGATGCGCGGCGTGACCACGGTCACGTCCGGCTGGCTGAGGCGAGCCAGAACGTCGTCGGCCGAAGAATGACCGGGCAGGATGCCGGCCTCGCGCAGCTTGGCGTCCAGGTCGGCGCCGGTGCGGCGGTCTTCCAGGGCCTGGCTGGCGTTCAGTTTTTCTTCCTGGATCGCCTGGCGCTGCTTGATGCGTTGCAGGCTGTCGGCCGCCGAGCCGATGCGCGACTGGGCGCCGGCCGAGTTCAGGGCGACCGAGGTCTGGGCGCGCTGGACGGAGTCGTTGACCTTGACGATGTCGATCTCGCGACGAAGCGTCTCGATCTTCTGGTCGGTCGAGGCGATGGCCGTGCGCAGACGCGTCTCGGCCGTCTTCATGTCCTCGATCAGCGGGCCGCGGCTGGTGATCTCGACCTCCAGTTCGGCGATACGGCCGGCGACTTCGCGGGCCAGCTCGGTCTTGCCCTGTCCCAGGGCGGAGCGGGCCGAGCTTTCGTATTTGGCGATCTGGTCGCGGAAACTGGCCATTTCGTTTTCGGCCATGCGGCGGCGCGCCACCAGGCCGGCGAGGTCGTCTCTGGCCTTGCCTTGAGCATTGTCGGCGTCGCGGATTTCCTGGTCGAGGATCTTCAGGGCGTTGGCGTCGACGACGCCCTGGGCGGCGTCATGGGCCGAACCGCGGAACAGGGCGGAGAGTTTTCTGAGCATGGACATGGTCGGGGTCTCCGGATCAGGCGGCGTCGGCGCCGAAGGTTTCACGCAGTTCGGTGGCGTCGATCGCATTCTCGGCCAGGGTGCGCAGTTCGATGAGGATGGTCTGCAAGGTGGTCTTGCACGACAGTTCGCCCATCAGCTCATACACGTCTTCGCCGCCGACGTTGGTGATGGCGAAGTTGGACAGGGGCACCACGCGCTGGGCCTTCAGCAGGAATTCGTTGAAGGCGTGGCGGTCGGCCTGTTCGGCGACGGGCCACAGCAGGACCGAACAGACGATCTGGGCGCCGCCGACGCTGAGATAGACCGGCAGGTCGCCGTATTCGTGCATGGTCGCCAACAGGACGGGCTCGGCGCCCTCCAGCACGCGCAGGGTCATCTCGCCCTCGCGCAGCAAGGGGGATTCATCGAGCGCCGCCTTGATGGCGGGCACGGTCCAGGGGGTTTCGATCACGGCGTCCATGTGGTGGTCGTCTCCAGGGGGGATGGAATGAGAAGTGGGGCGGCGCGAGCGGCCGGCAAGGCTCTGAGCAGCAAGCCGGGGGCCGCGGGTGGAATCGGTGACGATGGCGCGGACGGCGGCCTTCACGTCGTCGCGAGCGGATTCAGGCACCCAGAGCTCCAGCTTGACCAGTCCCGCCTCGCGACGCGCCTGTCGCCACGCACGGATGCGGTCATTGGCGGCGGACGAGGGCGGGGCGGTTGCAGGCATGTTTCATGAAACGCGTAACATGAACGCTTGACTTCGCCTAGGGGTCTGCGATCAGTTGGCGCGGACCAAGGGGATGGCATGTTGCTGCCGAGGATGAAACTCGCGCTGATCTTCGACCGGGCGTTTCACGCCATGGCCGACATGCACTGGCGGGTGCTGACCGGTCTGATCCTGTTTCATGCGGTTTCGTCCTGGTTTCTGCTGGCCCTGGCGGGAGAGACCGAGCTTCATCCGCCTGCAACTTTCATCTACTGGTACGCGACGACTGCCTATACCGTAGGTTATGGGGACCTCAGCCCGCAAGGCGCAGCCGGACGGCTGATCACCGCGATCTGGATATTCCCCGGCGCCATCGCCGCCTTCACGACCGTGGTGGCCAAGGTTCTGGGCGCAATCGGCGATATCTGGCGCGTGCGCCGCGCCGGAAAGGGAGACTATTCCAAGATGACCGATACGATCATTCTCATCGGCTATCATCCGGCCCGAACGCCCAAGATGATCAGCGAACTGTGCGCTGAACTGAACACGACCCAGACCCTGGTCCTGATGACGCGCCAGGTCATCGCCGATCTGGATTCGCGGGTTCGGTACGTCCAGAGCGAGAGCCTGACCTCCGCCGAAGGATTGGCCCGCGCCGGCGCGGCCGGCGCAAGCCGGATCCTGGTGTACGCCGACAACGATTCCGATACCCTGACCGCGACTTTGGCTGCATCGGCCGCAGCGCCTGCGACGGCGCATATCGTCTGCTTCTTCGAGGACGCGGACAGCGCCCGCCTATTGGCCCAGCACTGTCCCCACGTCGAAATCGTGCTGTCGTCGGGGCCGGAGATGCTGGCCCGCTCGGCCCGCGACCCTGGCTCGAGCCAGGTGATCAGCGCCCTGACCAGCCAGTTGGACGAAAGCGCCACCCTGTTCAGCCTGAAATGGCAGGGCGGGGTTCGGTCAGTCGGCAATCTGACCCAGGGACTTCTGGACCACAACGCGACCCTTCTGGCGCTGCAGCCGCAGGGCGCCGATGCGCCGCGTTTCAACCCGCCGGCCGAAACGGACGTAGAGGCCGGCGACCGCTTGTTCTATGTTTCGTCCGTCCGGCTGGATCAGGCCAGCCTGGCGGGAAACGCGTAAAAGATGTTCAAGAAGCTCTTTGGATCATCGAACAAGGTCGAGCCGGCCTCCAAGCTGGCGACCGTGCGAAACATCACCGTGGGTCGGACGGTGTCGCTGGATCCGCTGGCCTGGCGCCGGTTGGGCGACGAGACCCATTTCGTGCTGGATCGGGACGTGCTGGACATCTCGGCCCAGGGCCTGGTCAGTCTGGACAGCGGCCAGTTCGTCCACCGCTTCTACACCGACGATCACGTCATGCTTCAGGCCATGAGCGACGACGAGGCGGGCGCCGAAAGCTATGATTTCAGCCTGTTCATCCCCTGGACCTCGGCCTATCCGCCCGGCGAGCGGGAACGCCGGATCTGGCGCGACCGTCTGTCGGCGCCGGTCTTTCACGGTGCGGCGGAGGAACTGCCGGACTATCCGCGCTTTTGGTTCGCCGAGAGCGACGCCGTTCAGCCGCCGGTCACTCTATGGGAGACCATCTGGGACGACCGGGCGGCGACCACGCCCTACGCGAGGATCTTTCAGACCTGCATGCTGTACGCGCGCGAGCTGGCGGACGGCCGCGAACTGATGATCGCCCTGGAGCAACAGCCCGAGGGCGGCGAGACCACCCACGAAATCATGATCGGCATTCCATTGGAAATGGCCGAGTTCCGCGCCTGACCGCGCGATCCGAAAGGGAAGACTGAATGTTCGACTGGTTCATTTTTCAGCAGGGCGCGATCGCCTTCCTGATCGCCTTCGCCGTCGCCGGCGCCTTCACCCTGGCCTTCAAGCTGGTTTACCAGTGGGTCACGCCCTATCACGAGCATACGCTGATCCGTGAGGGCAACACCGCCGCCGCCATTGCGCTGGGCGGGGCCCTGATCGGCTATGTCCTGCCCCTGGCCTCGGCCCTGTCGCACACCGTCAGCCTGATGGAGTTCGCGGCCTGGGCCCTGTTGGCCGGCGTGATCCAGATCGTGGTCTTCGTCGCCATCAGCCGCATGGCCTTCCGCAATCTGGTGGCCCGTATCGAGGCGGGCGAAATCGCCGCGGCCGTCTATCTGGCCTCCATCTCCATCTGCGTCGGGCTGCTGAACGCCGCCTGCATGACGTCGTGACCGCCATGACCGATCCCAAGGACCTGCCCAAGACGGAAACCATGCGCCGGCTGAAACGGTCGCGCATCCTGCATGTCAGCAGTCTGATGGCGACCGCCAGCTTCTCGCTGGCCGCCTGTAGTTCGCCTCAGGTCCGGGCGCCCGAGCCCGAGCCGGAACCCGCCCTGGCCTACGCCAGTCTGGACGAATGCCGCGCCGCCAACGACATCCCTGACGACCAGTGCGACGCCGCCCTGGCCAAGGCCCAGGAAGAAGCCGCCAAGACCGCGCCGCGCTATGCGACGCGCGAAGAATGCGAAGGCCAGTGGGGGCCGTCGCAATGCCAGCCCAACAATCAGGGCGGCAACGGCTCCTTCTTCACGCCTCTGCTGGCGGGGTTCGTGGTCGGCCAGTTGTTGAACGGCGGCGGTTATCGCGGCGGCGGCCCGCTGTATCGCGACCGCGAGAACCGCTACTCGAACGGCTACGGCGGCGGGTACACCTACCGCGACTATCGGACCGGTCGCACCGTCGCCAACGCCCGCGAACATGGCGATGTGGCGCGTCAGGCGCCGGCCCGGGTTCAGAGCCGCACGGCCGTCGTGTCGCGCGGCGGCTTCGGCGGCGGCGGCCGGAGTTACGGCGGCTAACCGTTTCAGGCGGAACAGTCAGGCTGACAGCGGCTCGTCAGGCGTCCTTCAGGGCGTCCGGCGGGCCGTTTTGCTGTCCGGAAGCGGCGAACGCGACAGCGCCGTGAAGTTTGAATGAAAAGGCCTGTCACACATTGAGGGGCTGCGAGGCCCGGTCGTTGAAGCGCCTAGAACTCACTGGGGGCTACCTGAAATGAAGAACCGAATCCTGGGCACCACGGCTTTCGCCCTGGTCGCCGCGTCGCCGTTCGCCGCCCTGGCGCAATCGGCCGATCAAGCCGTCGTCACCGCGCCGAGCGCGGCTGAAGCGACCGAGATCAACGAAATCATCGTCACCGGCTCGTATCGTCGCAGCCTCGAAGAGGCGGTGGACATCAAGCGCAAGACCGTCGGCTTCTCGGACTCGATCGTCGCCACCGACGTCGCCAACTTCCCCGAGCAGAACCTGGCCGAGGCGCTGCAGCGCATCCCCGGCGTGACCATCGAACGCAACAAGGGCCTGGGCCAGCGCGTCAACGTGCGCGGCCTGCCCAGCGAGTTCACCTTCGTCAGCATCAACGGCCTGGCGACCGCCTCGGGCAGCGGCGGCCGCGACGTCGAGTTCGACATCTTCGCTTCGGAAATCATCCAGCAGGTGACGGTCCAGAAGTCGCCGCGCGCCGCCGACGAAGAGGGCGGCATCGCCGGTTCGGTCAATATCTCGACCGCCCGCCCGTTCGACTACGCCGGCCGCCGGGTCGTCGGTTCTGTCGAGGGCGCCTATAATTCGATCTCGGAAAAGACCGATCCGAAACTGTCCTTCCTGGCCAGCGACACCTGGGGCGACCTCGGGGCCTTGGTGTCCTTCTCGACCGCGCGCCGGACCAACCGGACCGACTCTAACTCGGGCATCAACTTCCGCCCGATGACCCGTTTCCTCGCCAACTCGACGGGCGCCCGGGGCGCCCAGGCGATGGCTGTGCTGGCGCGCGACGCCGGCGTCGTCGTTCAGAACCGCGCCAATACGGCTGAGACGGACCGCATCATCTTCCAGGACAAGGTCGGCGACCGCGCCTATCTGAACACCCAGGACCAATGGGGCGGCGCCCTGTCGCTGCAATACCGTCCGTCATCGAACTTCAGCCTGGCTTTCGACGCCCTGATCGGCCGGTACGAAACCACCGAAGACGAATATGACGCGGCGGCCTATTCGGCCTCCAGCCGCTCGACGCTGGAAACCATCCACGAGTACGACAAGACCACCCTGGCTGACTCCGGCCTGATCGTGCTGCGCGACGTATCCTATACCCTTACCCAGCATGAGATGCTCAGCAAGGAGCGGATCAACGAGACGGACTATCGGCAGTTCGGGACGGAACTGAACTGGAGCGGCGACAGCTGGAAGCTGCATGCTCTGGCCGGCTATTCCGGCGCCGAGAAGACGCTGGACTACGCCAACCTGAAGCACACGGTCTATGCGCCGTCGCGGACGCGCTGGACGGCCCAGGGCGGTGAGACGATCAAGAGCGCCAACCCGGCGTCGATCGACATGTACAACTCGCCGTCCAGCTATCTGTTCGAAGGCTACGAGACGTCGCTGGAGCAGATCAGCGACGACAAATACGCCGCCCAGATCGACTTCACCAAAGACCTGAATCTGGACTTCTTCCCGGCCCTGACCAGCGTCCAGGTCGGCGCCCGCTATACCGACAAGTCGAAGGAGCGCCAGTACGGCTCCCTGAACATCCAGGGCACCGGCGCCGGCAAGGTCGACTACCTCGGACGCCCGATGTCGCAGAGCGAACTGACGGCGATCAGCGATCTGGTCCCCGGCGGCGCCTACAGCGTCCGTGACCTGTCCTGGAGCCAGGTGTCCAACGACTACGCCCGCCGCACCTTCCGCTACGACGGCTTCTACACGCCGTTCAACGTGGGCGACTATTACGAGGTGTCGGAAGAGGTCGTGTCGCTGTACGCCATGGCCGACCTGAACTTCGACCTGGGGCCCGTGCCGGTCGCCGTCAACGGCGGCGCTCGCTACGTCGACACCTCGATCACTTCGTCGGGGTACCACCAGATCCAGAACCCGAACGGTTCGACCGGCTATACGCCCGAGCCGGTGTCGAGCGACGGCAGCTATGACAAGGTTCTGCCCAGCCTCAACATCACGGCCGATCTGACGGACAGCCTGATCTTCCGCGCCGCAGCTTCGGAAACCCTGATCCGCCCGGCCCTGACCGATCTGGCCTACAAGCGCACGGCCAGCTGGAACTCGTTCCGCTTCACCGACGGCAACCCCAATCTGAAGCCGACCTACGCCAAGCAATGGGAAGTGGGCCTGGAACAGTATCTGGGTGACGGCGGTCTTCTGGCCGTGTCCTACTTCTGGAAAGAGATCGAGGGCGTCGTTCGCCAGGCCCTGACGGGCACGGTGCCGAACGTGACCAAGTACAACGCCAACGGCTCGATCGACGGCGTCTACACCTTCGACGTCTATCAGCCCATCAACGAGCCGGGTTCGTATGAAGTCAGCGGCGTCGAACTGGTGGCCGTCGTGCCGTTCGGCCAGTTCTATGCGCCGCTGGAAGGCTTCGGCATCAACGCCAACTACACGGTGCTGGACAGCTCGCTGACGTCCACGACAAAACTGGGCATCAGCATGCCGCCCGTCGGTCTGGCCGACAACACCTACAACTTCACCCTCTACTACGATAACTCGAAGTTCCAGGCGCGCGCGTCCTATAACTTCAAGGACAAGTACGTCGAAGGAATCGGCTACGAAATGTACCCGATCTGGCGCGAAGGCTATGGTCAGATCGACCTGTCGGCCAGCTACAATGTGACCGACAGCCTCCAGATCAACCTGGAGGGCATCAACGTCACCGACGAGGCGACCAAGGGCTATACGATGGATCCGTCCTTCCCCACCATGTACGAACTGTCGGGTCGCCGTATCAACCTTGGCCTGCGGATGGAGTTCTGATCCATTTCCGGAACGCCAAACCATGGTGAGGGCTGCGGACGGCCGACGTCGTCTGCAGAACTTCCAGCCGGCCGCTCATGCGGCCGGCTGAGGCGCCGGCTCGCTTCGGAGCCGTGACCATGGCAGCAGTTCAGACCATCACTTCTGATCCCCTAGAGGTTGGCCTGGCGCGACGTCCCCTCCGCAAGAGGGGACGTCTTTGCGCGTTTGGCCAGCGGGAAGACGGCGACCATGTCGGTTGACCGTCTTGTCGTCGAACTGCGCCGCGACCTGATCGGCTATCTCCAACGCAAGGGGCAGACGATCGAGGACGCCGAGGACGTGGTGCAGGAGGCCTTTGTTCGGTTTCATCGCGCCGGCCACGATCTTTCAGGCGCCGACGCCCGACCCCTGTTGTTCGTGATCGCCCGCAATCTGCAGACGGACCGCTGGAAATCGGCCGGCCGCAAGGGCGTGCGCGGAACCGACGACATCCACGCCCTGGACGCCGGCCCGCGGGCCGTGGCCAGCGACGCCCCCGCCGCGGACCAGCATCTGATCGGCCGGGAAAACCTGGCCGCCGCCGCCCGGATCATTCGCGCCCTGCCGCCGCGAACGCGCGACGCCTTCCTGCTCAACCGGTTCGAGGGGCAGACCTACAGCCAGATCGCCAAACGCCTGGGGGTTTCGGTCAGCATGGTCGAGAAACACATCGCCGAAGCCCTCCGTCAGCTGAAGATATCGCGAGAGGGTTGAGGTGTCGTACCCCTGTGTCGTTGTGAATATTGAAGGCGTCGGCGCCCTATCCCCCTGCCGCGTCCAGGAGCGTTTCGTTCGCGCATGATCCAGCGCCTGACATCCCTGTTTGATCGTCGGCCGCGAACCGCCGAAGACTGGCTGGCGCGCATGCGTCGGCCGACCGTCCCCGCGCGCGATCAGGCGGCCTTCCTCGATTGGTTGGAGAAAGACGACAACCTGCCAGCCTACGAGACCGCGAAGGCGCGTCTGGCGGGCCTCGCGCCTCTGGCCGGCGCCTTCGAGGGCGATCTGGCGCGGCTGCGGGCGCGCAAGCCCGCGAACACTGGCCGACGAATCCTGATCGGCGGTCTCGCGACCTCGGCCGTTGCGGCCATCGCCGTCCTGATGATCCTGCCCGGCCTGGGATCCCAGAGCGCCGACAAGGGGGCGGTGGTCTACGCCAGCGCGCCCGGCGAAATCACCGATCTCGCCTTGGAGGACGGCTCTCGCGTCACCCTGGACGCCGATTCGCAAATCCGGGTGCGGTTCGAGGATGACGTCCGGCGCGTCGTCCTGTTGCGGGGCGCGGCCTATTTCGATGTCGTCCACAATCCTGCCCGCCCGTTCCAGGTCGCTGTTGCGGATCGGAATGTCATCGTCACAGGCACGCGGTTCACCACCACCTTGCGGCGGAACCGGGCGGAGGTCTCCTTGCTGGAAGGGCGTGTCGCCATCGGCCGCCATGACGTCGGCAAGAGGCGTTCGCTTGATCACGCGGTGATGCTGGCGCCCGGCCAGAAGGCCGTCTTCACCCCCGGCCTGGACCGCGTCCATCTGAGCCGTCCGGACGTCGAGTCCGCCACGGCCTGGCGCGAACGGCGCTTGATCTTCCATGACGCCCCGCTGTCCGACGTGATCGCCGAGGCTGCCCGTTATGCCGACCGGCCGATGGTCATCGCCGATCCCGCCCTGGCGAAGACGAGGGTGACGGTGGTGTTGCCCTTGACCGGACAGGTCGGACTGATCGACCGCATGGACGATCTGTTGCCGATTTCCATTGAACGGACCTCGGACGGTCGCGCCCTGATACGAGCAGACTAGGTCAGTGCAGGCTGGGGCCATCGCAGAGCTGTCACGCGGTCGCGCTAAGGATCGACGCTGAACTTCGTCCCATTGTCCTAAGGCCTGCTCCGCTTGAAGCCGTTCGCACCATCGACGCCGCTCGGTGCGCGACGTGTCGTTGTCGCGGGGGCGGTTTTGTCTGTGCTGGTCAGCGGGGGATGGACCGGGCGCGCCCATGCGCAGGACGGGACACTGACGTTCGATATTCCGGCCCAGGACGCCCGCCGTGCGCTGGTGGATCTTTGCGTGGCGGCGGGATGTGAACTGGCTTTTGTCGCCTCGCCGGGCGAAGCGCGGCGCAGCCGTCCCGTTCGGGGGCGCATGACCTGGCGCGCGGCGGTGAGCCGGATGCTGGACGGCGCAGGCCTTCAATACCGCTTCATCGGCGCCCGTGGCGTTCGGGTCTGGGCGGCGCCCTCGGCGCCGGATCGGCCGCAGCCCGCAGCCCCGACCGAGCTGGAAGAGGTGACGGTGGTCGGCCGGCTGTCGGAACAGATCGAGGAATCCCTGCGCCGTAAGCGCCAGGCCGACGTCATCTCCGACAGCGCCTCTTCGACCCGGATCGGCGAATTGCCGGCCGCCAATCTGGCCGAGGCCCTTCAGCGCGTGCCTGGCGTCGCCATCGAGCGCGAGGTGGGGGAGGGACAGTTCGTCAGCGTCCGGGGCCTGGGCCCCCTGTTCCAGTCGGTGACCCTGAACGGCGCGCCGGTGGCCTTCAACGAGAACATCCGCAACTCGACCCAGAGCGGCCGCCAGTTCCGCTTTCGCGCCCTGTCGGCGGACCTGCTGGCCGGCGCGCAACTGACCAAGTCCGCGACGCCGGATCTGATCGAGGGCGGAATCGGCTCCAACATCAATATCGAGACGGTCGGGGGGCTGGATGGCGATCCGTTCCTGAGCCTGCGGGTCGGCGGCGCGGCCGAGGCGCGACTGCGGGACCCCCGTCTCGACCTGTCCGTGGCCGGGCGGCTGGTTTCGGACGACGGCGACTGGGGGCTGGTCGGCGGCCTGTCGCAAGAGGGACGTTCGGTTCTCTACGACCGTTTCCAGATTCAGCGCTATCTGCCGGTGGCCCTGGACGGTGAACAGGTCGTGGCGCCCAGCGACGTCCGCACGACCGTCGAACAGGAGGACCGCCTGCGCCGGAGCTTGTTCCTGGGGGGAGAATGGCGGGCGTCGCCGTCCGTCCATCTGCGGTTCGACAGCCTGGTCTCGACCTTTGACAACGCCATCCGCGAAGACCGGATCGTCTATGGCCTCGGCAAGCTGCTCGAGGCGGACGATGCACAGGCGACGATCACCGACGGGGTGGTTTCGGCCGGCGCCGTCCAGTCCGGCACGATCGACAACAACACCGAGTTCTCGGATCAGGCGCATCTGAACATCGTGGTCTCGGGAATGGCCCGGGTGATGCTGGGGGCGTGGAGGTTTCAGCCGCGGGTCAGCCTGTCGCGCGCACGATCGAAACTGGATACGCCGCTTGAACGCCTCTCTTTTCGCGCGCGCCTTTCGCCATCCTACAGCTTCGACGTGGGCGACGCCGTCTCCGTTCGAAAGGCGGCCCTGCTGCGGACCGACTTCGATCTTGACGACCCTTCCGCCCTGAAATGGAAAAAGCTGGGCGTGCGCGCCATCGAATCCGTCGATGACGACGCCACGGCCCTGATCGACATCGGCCGGGCTGCAGATGTCCGGATCGGCGGGCTGAGCCTGTTTGACTTTCGTTTCGGCGGCCAGGTCAGCGACCGGTCTCGCGACTATCAGCGCCGGGACCGCGAAGCCGTGCTTGGACCGGGAAAGACGCTGAGCCCGGACTTCTTCAGTTCGCGCATTCAGAACGGCGTCTTCGATCAGGTTATCGACGAACATCCAGGTTCTTGGGTCGTCGCGGACTTCGCACCCTTCCAGACCGCCTTCATCCTCCCGGGTGAAAGCGACAGCATCGCGGTCTCGCCGGGCGACCTGAAGCCCACCGGCGCCGACCTGCAGAACTCGTACAAGGTGGGCGAACGGGTCGGCGCCGTCTATGGGCGGATCGACTTTGAAGGCGAAGCGGGATCGGCGCCCTTCTTCGGCAATCTGGGCCTTCGCCTTGTGGCGACCCGGACGGCCGTGGACGGCGCGCTGCTGACGGCGGATGACAAGGGCGTGGCGGCGATCCGGGGCGTATCTCATACGGGGTCGGATATCCGTCTGCTTCCCAGCCTGAACATCGCCTTCGACCTTGATCAGGGGCGCCGGCTGCGGTTGGCGGCGTCGCGCACCATGACCCGGCCGTCCCTGGCCGATCTGCGGCTGGCGACGGCGCCGGCCAGTTCCCTGGTCTCGTCCATCTACGAGCGCGGACAGGCCGAGATCGACGATCCTTCGCCGGGTTCGCTGTTCGTCGGGGTGGGCGGCAACCCGGATCTCAGTCCCTACGTGTCGACCAATCTCGACGCCTCCTATGAATGGACCTTCCCTCAGGGCGCGCTCAGCGTCGCGGTCTTCCACAAGACCATCGACGACTTCATCGGACTGGTGGCCGCGCCGGAGATGCTGGTGTTCGAGACCCGGGCCGGTCCCCTGGTGCATGCTGAGGTGCTGATGTCGCGGCCGGCCAATCTGGGGCGGGCGGTCAGCCGGGGGCTGGAGGTCGGGCTCCATCGGCGGCTGCCTTCCGGATTCGGCCTTTGGGCCAGCGGGACCTGGACGGACGGCCAGGGGCCGGAGGGGTACAGCCTGGCGGGGGTGTCGCGCCTGGCCTATTCGATCAACCCCTTCTTCGAGCGGGGACCGGTCGCCATCGGCCTGTCCTGGTCCTGGCGGTCCGCCTTCCGATCCGAGGCGGACATGCAGGGGGGAGGGGTGTCGGACTTCACCGTGGCCGACGCCGGCTATCTGGACGCCCAGGCCTCTTTCGACATCGGATCGGGCGGGGAACTGGTGATCGCCGCCTCGAACCTGACCGACACGACCGACCTCGCCTATGAGCACGACACGCGACGCCTGCTGCAACTCGGCCGCGTCGGTCCCAGCGTCACCGCCAGCCTGCGCTGGTCGCTGTAACCCCACACCGCGCGGGGCCAGGCCCTTCCTGTTCCAAAACCAAGGAGTTCCCCATGTTCACCCTGATGGCCGCCCTGTTGGCCGGATCCGCCCTCAACGCCGTACAGCCGGCCTGTGATCTGAGTGCTTCGGACGTTCGGGCGGCGGGCGGCGACGCCTGTGCTGTGGCCTGGATGGATCGGCGTCTGGGGATGAACGATCTGACGGCCGTGGGGACCCATAACAGCTACAAGCTGCCGATCCCGGCCGCCGAACTGCAGGCCATGATCGCGGTCAACCCGGCCGCCGTGGCCCTGGACTATTCGCACCGGCCCCTGACCGAACAACTGGACGCCGGCGCGCGCCAGATCGAGATCGACGTGCTCAACGATCCGCAGGGCGGGCGCTACGCCCATCCCCTGTCCGCCCTGGGTCGGCCGGGGCAGGGCGCGCCGACCAGCGCCGCCTTCGCTGAAGCCATGGCCCGACCCGGCTTCAAGACCCTGCATATGCCGGACGTCGATTTCCGCAGCACCTGCCTGACTTTCGTGGCCTGTCTGACCGAAATCCGCGACTGGTCGCGCGCCCATCCCGATCACGCCCCGATCCTGATCATGCTGAACGCCAAGACGGGCGCGGCCTCCATGCCGGGCGGGGTGACGCCCCTGGATTTCGACGCCGCCGCCTGGGACGCCCTGGACGCCGAGGTCCGCTCGGTCTTCGACGCCGACCGGCTGATCACGCCGGACGGTGTCCAGGGCGATCATCCCACCCTGCGTGACGCGGTTCTGGCCGGCGGCTGGCCGACCTTGGGAGCCGCGCGAGGCAAGGTCTTCTTCGCCCTGGACGAAGGCCCGGAAAAGGTCGCCAGCTATCGTGGCGCGCGCCGCTCGCTGGAAGGCCGCGTCTTCTTCGTCAACACCGACGAGACCTCGCCGGCCGCCGCCTATCTGACGTTGAACGACCCCGTGGCCGAGCAGGCGCGGATCCAGGCCGCCGTTCGCGCCGGCTTCATCGTCCGCACCCGCGCCGATGCGGATACGGCCGAGGCCCGCTCCGGCGACGTCGCGCGCCGCAGCGCCGCCTTCGCCAGCGGGGCGCAATATGTGTCGACGGACTATCTGTGGGCTGATCCGCGCTTGCCGGGCTATGAGGTGCGGCTGACGGGGGCGGACGCCGCCGCCTGTAACCGGGTGCGGACCGAGACGCGCTGCGACGGTCTGGCGATTGAGCCGACCGGCGCCGCCGTCCCGCGCGGCTATCTGGCCAAGCCGGACCGGCCGGACCTGACCGCCGTCCTGGCGCCCCCGCCCGCGCCGGGTTCGCCACGCGACATCGCCAACCGGGGCGTCTTCCTGCAGACCCGCAGTCTGGAGGGCACGCCGCGCTGGGTGTTGGCGACCCACGACGTCACCGGGGACGCCTATGATCATTTCGCCGAGGCCTTGGGCGTGCGCCTGACGCGCGAAACCGCGCCGGTCCTGACGGCGTTGCTGGACCGGGCGGGCGACGACCGGTCTGTGGTCGGCGACGCCAAGACCCACTGGGCCACCAAACGCCCCTATATCGGCACGGACCAGCCGATCTGCGAAGCCAAGAGCGACCATCTGGCCGGCAATCCCGACTATCCGTCCGGTCACTCGGCCCATGGGGTGCATGTGGCGATGATCCTGGCCGAACTGGCGCCCCAGCGCGCCGACGCCCTCTATGCGCGCGGCCGCGAGTTCGCCGAGAGCCGCTACATCTGCGGATCCCACAGCTACAGCGCTGTCGAGGCCGGCATCCAGTCGGGCATGGTCATCTATGGCGCCGAACAACGCTCCGACGTCTTCCGCCGCGACCTGGAAGCCGCCCGGGCCGAGGTCCAGGCCGCGCTGGCGGCCCAATAAGGCAAAGGCGCTCCGTCGCGGCGTGATCGCGGCGGAGCCCTGCAGCCTTCAGGCTTAGGAACACGGGGGCGTGGCCCGATCCGAGCCCTGCTGATTCAATTCGAAAGGTTGATTTCGCCGGCCCCGTTTTGGGCGCCAAGGCGAATGGCGGAGGGTGTCCGCTTTGGTGCTAAAATAGTTGTACTATAACAATGAGATAATTATATTATCCAGCTCTACCCACGTATTTACCCACGCACGTTAGGTTATACTCGGCAGCTGGACCGGGCCTCAGCAGATTCGAATTGCGCCTGCAAATTCGCTGATTGGTCATGGCAACGAGACGGGTCTTAGAGTGGGCCAGTGACCCCTCCTGACTCAACGCGGCTGTTGGGCAGGTCTGCCTCCGGGCAATAACCTATGTCGTTGCAACACGACGACAACCAGCTTCCCAAGCTGAATGTCGAGGGTTCGATTCTCCCTTTCATCTGCTCAAATTCAATGACTTAGAGGGAGCTTTGCGCCGCGTTTTGTGGTTTTTGCAGTCGTTTTGAAGTTCAGACAGGTTCGTTCTCGAGAGTGAGGTGCTTTCTGTGACTGCAGTGACTTTAAGCTCAGGACTTAATGATCTTCTGGATCTATGAGGCCTGAGCCTAAATCGTTGCTTCCGTCGTCAGGGAAACTTGGTTGACCACGCCCTCTCTCTCGAACGTAACGGGGATGGTTTCACGGCATCCGCACGCCGCCACCTTGGCCATTGATTCTTGATCCGAAGGTATCGGCCTCGCTCCTCCGAGAGTGACGATCCGATCGCCGAGCCGCAGCCCGGCCTTCAGCGCTGGACCGTTCTCTGCGAGACCAACGACGAGACCCGGGTTTGTCTCGTCGGTTCGAAAATCGACGCCCAGCCCAATCCAGCTTTGACGGGCACCAGTATCGGCAGAAACGCGTACGCGTGAGTGTTGCCTTGCAAAGCTCCAGTCGCGTAGCCGCATTGCGTCGAGGCCGAGCAAGCCGCCCAATTGCAGCCGACGGATAGAGATCGGATTTCCACCCGTGCGCACCCGGAACAGCACATCCCTAAACTCCGCGTCGCCACAGCTGAGCGATGGCACGCGGATCGCGCGAACGCTCGGGCCGGCAGGAGTGAGATAGCGAAGAACGCACACGCCTCCTGCGGCGATTATGGCTTCCGCCACTGACGCATCAACCCAGGAAAGGTCAGCGCCGCTATCGATGAGGAGGGGGAAAGGGGCGCCGTCGGCGTGAAAGTTGCCGATGGGCACCGGCGCGCGGCGCATCTCGAGGGCCGTTCCATTGGTCAGCGATGCGCTGGGAAACACCTTGGCACGCGAAAACGCCAACGTGAACTGATCCAGTGTCGCCGCCCCAATAACGCAGTCGACACCGAGCTGTATCTCATCAGGGACGATGGCCCATCGTCCGGCAGGCGTCGGAAAGCTCGGTATAGTCAGGTTCACGGTCGAAGTCGTTTTGACCCGAACTTCCCCGCGAGAGGTGTTCAGACGAAGATCTCGGTCACCGACAACGCCTAGCCGGCGTGCAAGCGCTTCCGAAATGGAGGATATCCTGGCTCCGGTGTCGAAGGTCACCTTGACCGGTTGTCCCGCGACATTCGCGCCAGCCAAGAGCGCCCGCGCGCCATCCAGCTTCAGATCTGCGCCTTGTGTCTGAGCCGAGCTATTTGCGGCACATCCCCAAGCCAATCCCGCGACGAGAAACGATCGTCTGTCCATGAATATCCTTGAAGTCATACGGCCGGAGGGCGACCACCCTCCGGCCGCCGATCTTACTTGCTTTGGACGATGACGCTGCCGTCGTTGCCGTTGTACAGGCCGCCCCCATCTGCATACATCCCTGGCTCCTTTGCGCGCCCGACAAAAAGGGCGCTCAGTCTGGACATGCGCCGCACTTCTACCCTCGTCGCTACCCACGTTTCGGACTTGGATTGTGACGCGCGGTTGCGGACCTGTCCACACGACGGCGGATCTAGGTGTAAGAGTTTATTCGATTATTTGGACAGTCCTGCACCTGGGTGGACGTCCAGGAACAGGCGAATGGCGGAGAGGGTGGGATTCGAACCCACGGTACCCTTCCAGGCACGCCGCATTTCGAGTGCGGTACATTCGACCACTCTGCCACCTCTCCGCGGTGCATAGTCGCTTGGTCGAGCGAGCGGCTTCTCTAATGGCAGGCGCGCCGCATCGCAAGCGGTCTGTGAAAGAAATCGGACGCTATCTTTGCGCAGGCAGGGACAGGCCCGGCGCGGCGCCCGTCTGGGGGTCGACGCCCTTGAATCGAAACAGTTCGGCGGGGCGTCCCCCGGTGGCCGAGGACAGTTGTCCGGTGGGTTCGACCAGGCCTGTGCGTTCGACGCCGCGACGGAAATTCTGCTTGTGCAGCGTCAGGCCCGAGACGGCCTCGGCGGCGGCCTGGAGTTCCGACAGGGTGAAGAGGCCGGGCGTCAGGTCGAACAGGACCGGGCGGTATTTCAGCTTGCTGCGCAGCCGGCCGAGACCTGTCGCCAGGATGCGCCGGTGGTCCGATCCCATGGGCGCGCCGGGCAGCAGGGCCGAGGCCTCGGGCGGCGTCTGGCGCGCGTCGCGCCAGGCCTCGGCGACCAGTCGCGCCTCGTACAGGAGCTCATAGCGTTCCAGCACCCGTTCCTCGTTCCAACGGTGGTCGGGCGTCAGGGCGAACAGGGCGCGGGCGCGGGCCGTGCGGCGGTCGTCGGCGCCGGACCAACGGGCCAGTCCCTCGACCAGGGCGGCGTGCAGGGCGGGGTTGTCGGCGCGACGATCCTCCCACGGGAAGAAGTCGAATACGGCGTCCCAGTGCGCGTCGTGGGTCTGGCCCTGGGCGGCGTCCGGGGTCAGGGCCAGATAGCCGACCGAGACCTCGCGCCTCTGGTCTGGAGTGGGGGTGGCGCGGGGCGTGGCGCGACCGGCGTCGCCGAAGGTGTAGAGCTGTTCGACGAAGCCCAGGCGGAAGCCCGTCTGGTCGGTCACGAAGTCGCGCAGAGCCCGTTCGAACGTGCGGTCGCGCACGGGATCGAACGGGCCGAAGGGCAGGGCGCGGGCGCCGTCCTCGGCCTGGGTCGTCAGGACCACGGCCCGACGGTCCTTCAGCGCCATGACGACGACCGACAGGCCGATGCGCACGCCCTGGTCCGCCGGTCCCGCCATGCCTATTCCGTATGCCAGGCGTCGTCGGCGGGCAGGAGGCCGACCGCCTTGGCCAGGACCTGATAGCGTTCCAGATAACGGGCCTGGGCGATGGAGGCCGGCTGGGGTTCGATGACCAGGCTGTAGCCCGGCGGGGGCGAGCCGAAGATGCCCAGGGATTCCTTTTCGTTGAATCCGGCCAACTGCGTCGCCTCGAAAAAGGCGCAGGCCTTGTCGGCCTTCTTGATCAGGGTCTTGATGGTCTGCGGCGTCTTGGGCGGCAGGCCGTAGCGGACGTGAATGGCCGCCTCGAGCCGGGCCTCGAAATCCTTGTAGCCTTCGCCCAGGGCCGCCTTGAACGGCGAGATCATGTCGCCGATGACGTATTCCGAGGCGTCGTGCAGCAGGGCGGCCAGGCGCCATTTCGGGTCCAGGCCCGGCTTGATGTGGGCGGCGATCTCCTCGACCACGACACTGTGCTGGGCGACCGAGAAGGCGTGTTCGCCGATCGTCTGACCGTTCCAGCGCGCGACGCGAGCCAGGCCGTGGGCGATGTCCTCGATCTCGATGTCGAAGGGCGAGGGATCGAGCAGGTCCAGGCGTCGGCCCGACAGCATGCGCTGCCAGGCGCGGACTTCGGTCTTCTTCTTGGGGCGCTCGGCCAAATCGTCGATCCTGATGGCTTGTGGGCTGGTCAGGTGACGCAAAGCGGCGCGGGGATCAAGGCGGCAAGGGCGAATCGGATCGATCAGCGTCGCATCCAGCGTGGAAAACCGTCAGTTCCCGACGTTCAGAGCGACCAGATCCTTGGCGGATTCGAACACCCGGTCGTTGGTGGCCTTGGACCGCACAGTGGCGATGACCAGGGGGCCGCCGACCGGACCGCGCGCCACGAACCCCACCTGACGCCAGGCGCCGGCTTCGACATTGTCGTCGGCGAGCAGGAAGGTCATGCGGGTGGCGTCGCCGGGCGCCTGGGTGCGGACCTGGGTGGTTTCGCCGTTGGACTGGACGCTGACGTTGCTGGTCTCCGTCCGCACGCCCTGGCCGTCCTTGGACTGGATGTTGATGCCGGCGATACGGACGGAGGCGTTGTCGCCCTGGGTCTCTATGTGGATGCCGGGCAGGCTGACGGTGGCGTCTTCGCCTTTGGTCCTGATGTTGACGCCCGGCGCCTCGACCGAGGTCTTGTCTTCGCCCGTCTGACGCTCGCGGGCGTCGATCCGCACCGCCGCCTGCGGCATTTCATCGGACAGGCGGCGTTCGTAGTCCCGCAGCACCTGATCGGCCGAACGACCGTCCAGCTTGACCAGATAGAGAACCACCTCGGACCCGCGCGGCCCGCCATAGGTGCAGGATCCGCCGCCGGGGCTGGCCGATCCCTTGCGGGTCAGGACGTTCAGGGCGTCCGGGCATTGCAGGCCGTCCACCACCTTCAGCACGCCCAAGGGCGTGTCGTCCGGCGAGGTGGTCGTCGTGGTGGTGATGCGAACCGCGTTTTCGCCGTCGCACGCCGCCAGGCCGGCGCTCAGGCTTGCGGCCATTAGGCCGGCGGTCAGAAGACGATACGGGGCGGTAACGCTCATGTTTGCTATTGTGGGCGCTGGGCGGCGTCGATCCAGTGAAATCGCGGTAATGCCGATCAACCGCCCGATCAACCGCCTGGGCGGCCGCCGTCGCGCCGACCCAGGAAGGCCAGCCGTTCGAACAGGTGGATGTCCTGCTCGTTCTTCAACAGGGCGCCGTGCAGGGGCGGGATCAGCTTGTTCGGCGTCTTCTCCCTCAGGGTCTCGGCGTCGATATCCTCGACCAGCAGCAGCTTCAGCCAGTCCAGCAGTTCCGAGGTGGACGGCTTCTTCTTCAGACCCGGCGTGTCGCGGATCTCGTAGAAGGTCTTCAGGGCTTCAGCGACCAGGCGGGGCTTGATGCCGGGGAAGTGGACATCGACGATGGCCGACAGGGTCTCGGCGTCCGGGAAGCGGATGTAGTGGAAGAAGCAGCGGCGCAGGAAGGCGTCCGGCAGCTCCTTCTCGTTGTTTGAGGTGATGATCACGATGGGGCGGATTTCGGCCCGGATCGTCTCGTCGATCTCCTGGACATAGAATTCCATCCGGTCGAGCTCCTGCAGGAGGTCGTTGGGGAATTCGATGTCGGCCTTGTCGATCTCGTCGATCAGCAGCACGGGGCGGGCCGGGGCGGTGAAGGCCTCCCACAGCTTGCCCTTCTTCAGGTAGTTGCGGACGTCGTGAACCCGCTCATCGCCCAGCTGGCTGTCGCGCAGGCGGCTGACGGCGTCGTATTCATACAGGCCGTTGTGCGCCTTGGTCGTCGATTTGACGTGCCAGGTGATCAGGGGCGCGTCGAAGGCCTTGGCGATCTCGTAGGCCAGAACGGTCTTGCCCGTCCCGGGCTCGCCCTTGATCAGCAGAGGCCGTTCCAGCGCCACGGCGGCGTTGACCGCGACCTTGAGGTCAGCGGTGGCGATGTAGCGATCGGTGCCTTCGAACCGGCCCATGAAAAACCCGCTCCGTGAATGTCACGAAGCGGGTTAGCGGATCGGATCGGGTATGAACAGCGATCAGGTGATGTGTTTGGCTGACACCGGGTCGCTGGCGGGGAAGGTCTCTTCGACGCCTTCGTCAACCAGAGCCTCTTCGCGGCTTTCGGCCTCCTGCACCTTGTCCTTCAGCTGGTCCGTCTTGCCCTCCTCGGCGACGATGCGTTTCGCATAGGGAGTATCGGTGGATGCGTCGGCCTTGGCGTGGGGATTGTTCATGTCGTCTCCTTAAGGGATTGGCGGCTCAGGGGGCCGGATCAGGGGTTTGATCGGGCGCGTAGCCCAGTTGTTCGATGTCGTCGTCGTCGAGACGTTTGGATTCCCAGTGGGCGGCGCTGGCCTGGGCCCCGCGCTCGTTTTCCATCAGGCCGGAATAGACCAGCTCGACCTCATCGTCCGCGCGCAGATTGTTGCTGTCCGCGTCAGACTGGCTCAGGGTTTCGCCATCCACGCCCAGCAGGGCGTCGGCTTCGCGCGCGATCCCGTCGAGAGCGAGTTGATCGTCGATGTCGAGATCGTCCTCGTCGAACTCATCCTCGTCGGCGTCGCCGTCCGCCTGGGTGACGTCCAGCACCTGTTCGGCCTCGTCCAGCAGGATGTCGCCTTCGCCCTCGTCGTCGACATGGGTTTCGTCGAAGACCTCCGACTGCTCCTGGTCGTCCTGGTAATCGTTGTCCGGCATGTGCGCCTCCTCTGCGAAGAGGAAACGTCAGCCGTGGTTAGGTGTTCCAGCGTACGGGGGGACAAGAGATGGTTAACCCTCTCGCGTTAAGGTTCGACTCATCAGGTGCGGTCCAAGATTGACCGGTTCCGACCTATTGGGGAGTTCGGTCGTCCATGGCGTTGAAGCTGTCGTTGAAACCCGGCGAGCGGTTCGTGTTGAACGGCGCGGTGGTCCAGAACGGCGACCGTCGCGGGGTGCTGATTCTTCAGAACCGCGCCAGCGTGCTGCGCGAGAAGGACATCATGCAGGCGGAGGAGGTCACCACCCCCGCCCGCCGGATCTATTTCCCGATCATGATGATGTATCTGGAAGAGGCCTCTGCAGCGAAATTCTACGACGAATTGGCGCTGCGGATCTCCGAGTTCATGGGCGCGACCAAGAACCCCGCCATTCTCGCCGAATGCGTCTCCGCCTCGCGTCACGTTCTGGCGCGCGAATACTACAAGGCCCTGATGGCGGCCCGTAAGATTGTCGAATACGAAGAAAAGGTTCTGAATGTCGCTTCAAGCTTACAAAGCGGCGACGTCGCGGGCTGAGACGCCGCGCGACCTGGAGTACCGGCTCTTCGGCCAGGTCACGCGCGCGCTGGTGCATGCCTCGACGGTCGATGAACGGGATCTGGCCACGCGTATCGATGCGCTGGACTGGAACCGGCGTCTGTGGTCGACCCTGGCTTCGGACTGCGGCGATCCCGCCAATGTGCTGCCGGCGTCCCTGCGCGCGCAGATCATCTCCCTGAGCCTGTTCGTCAATCGCCACTCCTCCGCTGTCATGCGCGGCGAAGAGACGTTCCAGGACCTGATCGAGATCAACCGCATGATGATGCAGGGGCTGGCGCCGGGAGCGCAGCAGGCGGCCTGAACGCGCCCTTCTTCACGAAATCGCGAAGCCTGTTGCTGCAAGCTGTTGAACCGACCTACCTTTCAGATCCCTGTTGAACAGTCGAAAGGAGGTGATCCAGTGTCTCATTGTCATCAATCGCGTGCGGTGGCCGCGACCCTGGTCCTCGGAGAGGTCCGGGCCTGACCTTTTGGTTGGCGCTAAGGCCCGTCGGGCTGTTTTGGCGCTGTTCAGGCTGAGTGTTGCGGTCCGGCCGTTCGCGGTCAGACAATGAAGGGCCGTCGCGGCGACGCGGCGGCCCTTTTGTCTGGCTTCAGTGAAAGATCTGGGCGAGCCAGCCGGCCGCGTGGTGGGCGACTTCGAAGACCGTGCGCCAGATCAGGAACAGATACAGGGCGCAGCCGCCGGTCGCGAGTGCGCCCAGCAGGATGGCGATCCCGTCCCTCTGCATCATGCCCAGGGCGAAGAAGACCAGGGCGATGCCGGGCAGGGCGTCGCCGAACGGGATCGGCAGAGCCATGATCAGCGCCAGGATCACGCAGACCAGACCGGTGACCGTATCGGCCACCTCGCCGGTCAGGAACGGAAGACGGGGGCGCGTCAGGTTCTCGACGTAGCGGACGGTTTTCATGATCCGCGACACGCCGGCGCGATAGGCCGCACGACTGATCGATGTGCGAAGCGCCCAGCGTGGGAGCCAGATCGAATCGCGCTGAAAGGCCAGTTCCAACGACATCAGTATGATGGGCACCGCGAACACCGCCTTGCCGCCCGGCGGCCAAGGCAGCAGGGCCAGCATGGAGAGAATCAGGATCATGGCCCCGAAGCCGCGCTCGCCGAAAGCGGCGACCAGCTCCTCGAGCTTCAACTTGGGCTCGTCGCCTTCGCCAAGCTCCTCGATCACGTCCGAGAAGAGCCGCAGGTCGTCGTTCGAAGGCGGTTGGGCGGGCATCAGCGCGGCTCGGGAAAGGGGTTCGCGCCATGTAGGCGCACAGAGGTTTCACCGCCACTTACCGAACGGCAACAAAGCCGAATAATCGCGCCGCAGGCGATTATTTCTTCGCCGCGTGCTCGGGTTTGCCCTTGCGCTTGGTGTGGGCGAAGTCCTCGAGCTGTTTCTCGGTCATGGACTCCACCATCGATTTCGAAGCGCCCTTGAGTTCGGACTTGGGCGTGTCGCCGCGTTTGGCCGACAGGGCGGCACCGGCGGCTTTTTGCTGAGCTGCGGATTTTGCGGGCATGGGATTCTCCTTCCGCTCGGAAGAAGCCGTCAGCCGCCCAGCAGTTCCCGACCGATCAGGAAGCGCCGGATTTCGTTGGTGCCGGCGCCGATGTCATACAGCTTGGCGTCTCGGACCAGGCGTTCGACTGGCCATTCCTTGGTGTAGCCCGCGCCGCCCAGGGCCTGGACAGCTTCAAGCGTGACCTTCACCGCATTTTCGGAAGCCAGCAGAATGGCGCCCGCCGCATCGTAGCGGGTGGTCAGGCCGGCGTCGCAGGCGCGGGCGACCGAATAGACGTAGGCGCGAGCGCTGTTCAGGGCGACGTACATGTCCGCCACCTTGCCCTGCATCAGCTGGAATGATCCGATCGGTCGGCCGAACTGCTGGCGGTCGCGAACATAGGGCAGGACGATATCCAGGGCGGCCTGCATGATGCCCAGCGGGCCGGCGGCGAGGACCGCGCGCTCATAGTCCAGGCCGCTCATCAGAACGCCGGCGCCGCCCCCCACCGGTCCCATGATGTTCTCCTCGGGCACCTCGCAGTCCTCGAACACCAGTTCTGCGGTGTCCGAGCCGCGCATGCCCATCTTGTCCAGCTTCTTGGAGACGCTGAAGCCCTTCATGCCCTTCTCGATCAGGAAGGCGGTGCAGCCCTTTGATCCGGCGTCGGGATCGCTCTTGGCGTAAACGACCAGGGTGTCGGCGTGGGGGGCGTTGGTGATCCAGAACTTGGTTCCGTTCAGGACATAGCGGTCGCCCTTTCGGTCGGCCCGCGTCCGCATCGACATCACGTCCGAGCCGGATCCGGCCTCGGACATGGCGAGCGCGCCGACATGTTCACCGCTGATGAGTTTGGGCAGATATTTCCGCTTCTGCTCGGGCGTGCCCCAGCGCCGGATCTGGTTGACGCACAGGTTGGAGTGGGCGCCGTAGCTCAGGCCGATGGAGGCCGAGGCGCGGGACACCTCTTCCATCGCCACGACATGTTCCAGATAGCCCAGGCCCAGGCCGCCGTAGTCTTCTTCGACCGTGATCCCGTGCAGGCCCAGTTCGCCCATCTCGGGCCAGAGCTCGCGCCTGAAGGCGTTTGTCGCGTCGATCTCGGCCGCCAGGGGGGCCAAGCGATCTGCCGCCCAGCGGGCGGTCGTCTCGCGAATCGCGTCGGCGTTTTCGCCGAGGCTGAATTCCATGGATTGCGGCGCGAAGGGAATGCTCATGCGCAAAGGGGTAGCATCGCGCATCCTCTTTCGCAAAACAGTCTTAGGCGCGGTCGGCGCGGCCCCAGCGTTTGTAAAGATTGTAGCCCGACACCCCGACGCAGGCGAGGGCGATGACGGCCAGCACCCAGCCGATCAGGAGCGTTTCGTCGCTCGAACGGGAGGATTGCCGGAAGGCGGCCATGGCGGCGCCGAACGACAGCATGCCAATGCCGCCCATCACCAGAAAGGTCGCGGTTTCGCTCCAACCGGCCTGCTGAACGGTGGGTGCGACCGGAGCATAGTCGGCCTGGATCTCTTCATCGATCGCGGAATTCTCTTCCGCCCCGAACAGAGGCGTCTGGTCAGGATCGACCGCCTCGCGGCTCTCGGGCCATGCCTGGCGGGCGTTCGACGATTCCTGCGGCGAGACAGGATCAGCCGTCAGTTCAAGCGGGATCGGATCCTGCGGCGGCGCGGCGGCGGCGAACACCGGGACTTCGACCGCCTGCTCGGCGATCATTTCCGGCTGTTCAAACGTCTCAGGCGCGTCTTCTGAAGTCGCAGGTTCTATAGCCGGCTCAGGCGTTGAAACCTCCTCGCCGGCGACCGCTGTTTCGCCTGGCGAGGGGTCGGGCAGGGCCGCGGTCGGGGTGAACGAAGTCTCGACCGCACGGTCTTCCGTCGCCTCGACCTCGACGTCTTGCGCAGCGAGGTCATTGGCGGCGGCGGTCGCCTCCGGCTTCGCGTTCACGCGTCCCGCTCCAAAGCCGAGCAGCGGGCCGTGGGCGCGCACGGCGTAGGGGGCGTAGAAGGCGGCGACGCCGGCCGTCTTGTCGATCTGAGGTGCGGGCGGCGAAGGGCGCGGCTCCGGTTCTTTCGCCGGTTCGGCCTCTTCGGCGACGTCTGTCTCGATCAGGACGTCCGGGGTCGATTCCTCTTCGACCGGCGCGACTTCAAGCGCCGGAGGCGTCTCGTCGGCAGCGACGGGAGGCAGACCGTCCTGGTCTTCGCCCAGCAGAACCGCGACGGCCGCCGCTCTCGTTAGGGGCGCCGAGGGCAAGGCCGGGAAGGGCGCGACATCCGTGTTTTCGAACGTGCCCCCCTCAACCGGCGTCTCCGGTTCGACGGTGCGTTCCTCGAGGGTGGCGGCCACCGGCGGCAGGGGCGCGGCGAGAAGGTCGGCCAGCGAAACCGGCGCGTCAGGATTGGCGACGAACAGGGCGCGTTCGGCGGCGCGGCGGCGCGGCGGCGTGACGATCTCGGTGTCGTCCGACCAGCCGCCAAGGGCCTCGGCGGCTTCGTCAGGCGCGCCCGCGTTCAATCGGGCCAGGACGTCGGACGTCGTGAAACGATCCACCCCCACCGAGAAGGCGAAACTGGCGAGGGCGTCGAACTGATGCTGGTTCAGCGGCGCATGGACGGAGCCGATGGCGCGGACCACGGGGATCAGGTCGTACTGCAGCAGCAGTTCGGCGTCGCTCTCCGACACGCTCAGCCCTTCGCGGGCGGAACGGGTATGGCCATAGCCGATCATCCAGCGGCCGTCGGCGCGCTGAACGGCCCGGGGGCGGAAACCCTCGAAGCTCTTGATCAGAATGACCCCCTCGCGGGAAATCTTGGTCGGTTTCGGCGTGTCAGACACAGGTGTTGCCCCAAAGCGAGACGGCGGCGCGGCCCAGGGCCACGTCTCAGCAAACATGGGGCCAGGCTTCTACAGCAAAACCATGGTGGCCAGACCGAGGAAAATCAGGAAACCGAAGAAGTCGGTCGTGGCCGTCACGAACACCGCCGACGATACGGCGGGGTCGAACTTCAGCTTCGACAGGGTCAGCGGCGTCAGCACGCCGATACAGGCGGCCACCAGCAGGTTCAGGATCATGGCCGCCCCGATGACCAGACCGATCCGCCAGTCCTCGTCGCGGAACCAGAATCCCGCCGCGACCCCGATCAGGGGGGCCAGAACAAGCCCGTTGGCGACGCCGACCGCCAGCTCGCGCAGGAAGGTCCGCATGGCGTTGGCCGAGTTCAGTTCGCGGGTCGCCAGGGCGCGGACGGTGACGGTCAGGGCCTGGGTCCCGGCGTTGCCGCCGATGGCCGAGACGATGGGCATCAGCACGGCCAGGGCGACGATCTGCTGGATGGTGCCTTCGAACAGGCCGATGACGCTGGCCCCCAGGGCCGCCGTCGCCAGATTGATGGCCAGCCAGGGCACGCGGCCGCGCACGATCTCGGACACCGACGAGCCGCGATCCTCGTCGGCGACACCGGCCAGACGCAGGATGTCCTCGCGGTTCTCTTCCTGAATGATGTTGACGATGTCATCGACGGTGATCTGGCCCACCAGCCGCCCGGCCGCGTCCACGACCGGGGCAGAGATCAGGTGGTATTTCTCGAAGATATAGGCGACCTCTTCCTGGTCCTGATCGACGGCGATCTCGTTGATCGGCTCCATCAGGTCGGCCAGGGCCGCGCTGCGCGGGGCGCGCAACAGGCCGCTGATCGGCACGCCGCCGACGGGGCGGTTGAGCGGATCGACCACATAGATGTCGAAGAACAGCTCCGGCAGATCGTCGCCCTGTTTGCGGATGTGGTCGATGGTGTCGCCCACGCTCCAGAACTGGGGTGCGGCCATCACCTCGCGCTGCATCAGGCGGCCGGCGGACTCCTCATCATAGCCCAGGCTGCTCTCGATCGCGGCGCGGTCGACGTCCGGCATGGCCGCCAGAACGCGTTCGCGCTGGTCGTCCTCAAGGTCCTCGACCACGGCGGCGGCGTCGTCGGAATCCAGTTCCTGCAGGGCCTCGGCCAGGGTGCCGTGCGGCACCCGCTCCAGCACCTCTTCCCGAATCCCGTCATCCAGTTCGGGCAGGGTCTCGGCCAGCAGCTCCGGCGGCAGCCACAGCACCACGACGGCGCGGTGTTCCGAGGTCAGGAAGCCCATCAGGTCGGCGACGTCGGCGGGGTGCAGATCCTCCAGCAGGGACCGCAGCCGCATGCCGTCGCCGTCGTCGGCGGCGTCCACGACTTTTTCGACGAATTGAGGGGTGAGGACATAGTCCTCGTCCAGGGCGGCGTGGTCTTCGATATCAGGCGCTTCGGCTGGAGCGAAGGCGGAGTCCGTGGTGTTCACGTGGTCGCCTCCCTTGGTATGTCCAGCCGTAGTTAGCCGATGAATCGCCCTGTTTAGCCAGATGGTGCGGTCGAGAAGACTCGAACTTCCACGGGTTGCCCCACAGCGACCTCAACGCTGCGCGTCTACCAATTCCGCCACGACCGCTCGCATCGGAGCGGCGGCGAATAGACGAAGCCGCCGGAAAAGGAAAGGCTCTCTTTTCAGCCCTGTCGCGCTTTGTGCGTTTCAGCTTGTGGATACGTCAGGCGGAACCGGCCATGAAGTCGTAGAGGTCGGCTGATCGGGTCACGGTGATGGCGATCCGATCGTCGCGAATCTCGATCTCGCCGCGCGCGACCGGGTGATTGTTCGCCAGGATCCAGACCTCGTCGCCTTCGGAGGCGTCCAGCGGAATCACGGCGCCCCGACCCATGCGCAGCAATTGCGACATCGGCAGCACCATACGGCCCAGCACCACTGAGATTTCGACGTCGACGGCGTTGATCTGGGACACGGGCGCTCTCGTTCACTATGAGGTCGTCCCTTGCGGAAACGCCTCAAGCTGCACATTGAAGCCTTATGCTTGCCGAGCCGTTAAGTCCTGAACTTCAGAAGCTGCGTCGCGACGACGACCGCCCCGTCGAATGGGCGGTGGCGACCCGCCCTGTCGATTACGCCGCCGCCGAAGCCTTCATGGAGGCGCGTGTCGCCGCCATTGCGGCGGGGGAGGCGGGGGAGATGGTCTGGCTGCTGGAACATCCGCCCCTCTATACCGCCGGGGTGTCGGCGCGGGACGAGGACCTGCTCGACGCCGGCCGCTTCCCGGTTCACCGGACGGGGCGGGGCGGGCAGTTCACCTATCATGGGCCGGGCCAGCGGGTGGCCTATGTCATGCTGGACCTGAACCGGCGCGGGCGGGACGTGCGCGCCTTCGTCAGGGGGCTGGAGCAATGGCTCATCGGCGGCCTGGCCCAGTTCGGCGTGACGGCCGACGTGCGCGAAGGTCGGGTCGGGGTCTGGGTCGAGCGCAAGGGCGCGGGCTGGAGCCGTGAGGACAAGATCGCCGCCATCGGCGTCAAGGTGCGCAAATGGGTCAGCTTCCACGGCGTCAGCCTGAACGTGGAGCCGGATCTGGATCATTTCGGCGGCATCGTGCCCTGCGGCATTCAGGAGCACGGGGTCACCAGCCTGGTCGATCTGGGCGTTCTGGCCACCATGGACGAGGCGGACGCGGCGCTGAAGACCAGTTTTCACCGCCTGTTCGGCGCGACCGTCGAAACGGCTTCGCCGCTCTGACCCGCGCCGCTTCGCCGCAATCGGTATGACATTTGGGCGAAAGGACGGCGGCGGGGGTTGGCAAGCGTGGGAGGCATAAGGTTTAACGGCGGCGCCAAGCTTATCGTCCAAGCCCAGGAGCCTCCATGAACCGCCTGATCGCCGCCGCCTCGGCCGCCGTCGTGTCCCTGACACTGGCCGCCGGCGCCGCCTCCGCCCAGGATTTCCGCGCCCTTGCGCAGCAGGACCTGCAGACGGTCCATGACGTCCTGGCCGCCAACCACCCCGCCGCCGTCGTGCCCGGCGCGCCGGGCGAGGCCTTCCGGGCCTGGATCGACACCGGCCTGGCCGACGCCCAGAGCAAGGCGGGCCGCGTCAACAGCGGCGACAGCCACGCCTATCTGCTGCGCTATTACGCCAACGGTTTCCGAGATTCGAACATCGCGACCCGCCCCACCTACGAAGGTCTGGGTCCCTATTTCGCCATCGGTTGGCCGGGTCTGACGACGGCCTGGCGCAACGGCGAATATGTGGTCTCCTATGTGAAGCCCGGCGCACGCGGTCTTCCGCCGGTCGGCTCGGCTCTGGTGAAGTGCGGCGACAAGACTGCGGCGCAATTGGCTGACGAACGCCTGGACCGCTGGGAAGGCGATCTGACGACCGAGGCCGGCCGCGTTCGCACGGCCCCCTATCTGCTGTGGAACCGCAACAATCCGCTGACCAGCGGCGTGCCGTCGCTCTGCACCTTCAAGGTCGGCCGTCGGGAGCGTGAGTTCCAGATGCAGCCCCAACCCGTCGAGGCCGGAGCGCTGGAAACCGCCTATCGCGCGACCGTCTATATGCCCCCGGCCAATCCCCTGGCGATCGAGACCGTCAACGGCCGTCCCTGGGTCCACGTCCATAGTCTGGCCGACGAAGCGGGCTGGGACGCCTTCTATGCTGCGGTCGAAGGCCAGTTGGCCGCCCTCCGCGGGCCTCAGGGCTTTGTCATCGACCTGCGGGGCGCCAATGGCGCGTCGCTGAACGCCACGGGCCGGGGCTATGGCCTGGCCAACCGGATCTGGACGCCCGAGTTCACCGTCAGCCGCCAGCCCGAAGCCGGTTCCATCACCTATCGCGCCACCCCGGCCAACCGTCAGTGGTTCGTCGACACCCTGAACCGCATGCAGGCCGATCCGCGCTTCGTGCAGGAATCGGGCGCAGTCATCGAACAGACCCAGGCCATCGTCGCCGCCTTCGATTCGGCCCTGGCCGCCAATCAGGCGACCTTCACCCTGCCGGGCCGCCCGTCGGTTCCGGACGCCGGCACGGCCAATCCGGTCGCCGGTCCGGTGATCGTTCTGGTGGACGGCGGCTGCACCAGCGGCTGCCTGGACACGCTGGACCTGCTGACCCGTCTGCCGAACGTGCGCCTGGCCGGATCGGTGACGGCCGAGGACTCGATCTTCATCGAGCCCACCGTCCTGCGCCTGCCGTCCAACTATGCTGACCTCAGCTATGGCCACAAGGCCTGGATGACCCGCCAGCGCGGCAATGACATGCCCTTCACCCCGGCCCAGGGCCTGGCCTACACCGGCGATCCGACCGACGAGGCCGCTGTCCGCGCCTGGGTGGGAACTCTGTTCCAGTAAAATCGTCCGGATCGAACGGACTGCGGGGGCGGGCAGGGGTGGAACCTCGGCCCGCCCCTTCTTATTTGGAGGTCATGACCGATCTCGCCCCCCCGTCCGACCGCCTGCGCTCGCCCTCCGGCTATGACCTGACCCCGCCGGACGACGCCGAACGCGCCCGGCTGGAAGCCGACCTGAACCCCGAGGAGAAGCGCGTCCTGCTGTCGCACGGCACCGAGGCGCCCTTCTGCGGCACCCTGCTGGGCGAGAAGCGGGCGGGGGTCTTCTGCTGCCGTGAATGCGGCCTGCCCCTGTTCCGCAGCCGCACCAAGTTCGAGAGCGGCACCGGCTGGCCCAGCTTCACCGAGCCGGTCGATCCGGCCCATGTCCATGAAATCCGCGACACCAGCTACGGCATGGTCCGCATCGAGACCCAGTGCACCCGGTGCGGCAGCCACCAGGGCCACGTCTTCCCCGACGGCCCGCCGCCGACCGGCAACCGCTATTGCATCAACTCGGTGGCGCTGTCGTTCGTGGCCGAGGGCGAACCCCTGCCGGATCCGTTGCATCGCGGCGACGGCGACGCCTGACCTTGGCCGCATTCGCTGTGCTAGGATGATTTCGAACGGAGGCGGCGCATGCTGATCGCAGGACTCTTGGCGGGTATGGCTCTGACGATGCCGGGCGGCGATCCCGACGGCGTGGTCACCACCGCGCCATCCAACGCCCCGACCCTGGCCCAGGCCATGGCCGCCGCGCCCGAGGCCGCCGTCGCCGCCCCCACGGCCCAGGACGCCGCGCCCCACGGCCTGACCACCGAGCAGCAGATCCAGCACTGGATCGACAGCCGCACGCCCGGCGCCAGCTTCGACGAAGCCCCCGCGCCCGGCCCTCAGGACGACCGCCAGATGCACGGCATGGTCGAGGCCGGCATCGGCACGGGCGGCTATCGCAGCTATGGCGCGGCGGTGTCCATGCCGGTCGGCGAGAACGGCCGTCTGGACCTGGCCTATCGCGAGGGCCGCAACCAGCCCTGGGGCTATGGCTACGGCGGCGGATACGGCCAGCGCGGGCCGGGCTTCTATTCTCCCTACGGCGGCTGGTCCAGCCGTGGTTACGGAGCCGATTCCACCAGCAAGTCGCTGTCCCTGGGCTTCAGCTGGAGCAAGGACGAGGACGCTGAAGACCGCGATCCGTGGCGGCGGGGGCTGTAAGCATACGATTGAGACGTCTATCGCGTCGTCAAGTTTTAGGCTGAGCGCCGAGGTCGCAGTTCGACCCTTCCCAACTGTTCACCGGGACCGTTTTCGGTCGGAGTCGCCAAGGTCGGCTTTGCAGCCTGGAGCCGTAGTCCGTTCCCGATCCTCAGAACTTGCTCGGGTCGGGTTGGCTAACAGAGGTGACGGGAAGGCCCCGTGCTCGAATCGTCCGCGAGATCGTCTCTCGGCCCTGAGGGGACTCGGCTGAGGTCCCAGCCACCATCGGCGCGGAGAAAGAATCTACGATGATGGGCGACGGCGCATCGGTCGTAGCAGTGCTTTGCTGACCAGCCACCACCCGCATTGCAACCGGTCTGCCATCGTCGGAGCGCCGAGGATGGAAGAATAAACCGAACATTTCCATCTCCCGACTTCTGGCAAATGCTGAGATGGTGAGAGGAGTATTATCGTCAAGGTCGAAGGGAGGCAGCGTCCACTTTCTACCCTAAGGTGAAGTTCTCGACGTCCGTTCCTACACTTTTAGACCAACCCCTCCGTCGGATCGCCCGTCCTGCGAACGAACGCCCATCCCACTGTCGTCGCGGCGAAGAAGGCCAGGGCGATGCCCAGGAAGGTCCAGCCCGACATCACGACCGCCCAGCCGCAGAAGCCCAGTCCGCCCAGGGCGGCCAGGCGCGCGGGCCAGCGGTCGCTGAACCGGAACAGGGCGGCGCAACAGAGGCCGTAGACGATCAGGAACAGCACGGTGGTCGCGCCGATCAGCAGGCTGAACTGGCCGGCCAGGCGCGGCTGGGCGCTGATCAGGACCATCAGGGTCATTAGGCCGCCGTGGATCAGCGGATTGGCGGGCGGGGTCAGGGCCCCCCGGCCGAAGACGCGGGGCAGGAAGCCCTGGCGGGCCCCGGCGCGGGCGGTCTCGCCGGTCAGCATCATCCAGCCGCCCAGGGTGCCCAGGGTCTTGGCGATGGCGCAGACGGCGACGAAGCCCGCCGCGCCGCCGCCGATCACCCGTGCGGCGACATCGGCAAAGGGGCTGCTGGATTTCGCCAGCTCAGCCGCAGGAATCACCCCGAAGATCGCCGCGCTGACCGCGATATAGATGACCGCCGCCAGGCCGACCCCGGCGAAGGTGGCGCGGCCGACGTCGCGCTCGGGGTTCTTCAGGCGCTGGGCCACGACCCCGGCGCTCTCGAAGCCGAGGAAGGCCCAGAAGATCAGGGCCATCGAGGCGGGCACGCTGGCCGCCAGCCCCGCGCCGTCCGGCGACCAGGAGGCGGCGAAAATCTGGGGGTCGAAGGCCAGGGCGCCGGAGACGGCGGCTATGGCCAGGGGAATCAGGCCGATTCCCAGCGACAGACCGCCGAAACGCGCCACGGCGCGCGGTCCGGCCATATAGAGGAAGGTGGTCAGCCACAGCAGGGCGATATTGCAGATCGCGCTGGGCCAGCGTTCCGCCAGCACCGGGAAGAAATGCGCCAGATAACCCGTGGCGGCCACGGCGATGGCGACATTGCCCAGCCAGTTGCCGACCCAGTAGCCGATTGAGGCCTGATAGCCGAAGAACCGACCCAGTCCCTGTTCGGCATAGCCCGACAGGCCGTCGGCGGCGGGCAGCCTTCGCCCCAGGCCCGCAAAGACCCCGGCCAGCAGCAGGGCGCCGATTGCGGCCACGACCCAGCCGACCATGCTGGAACTGCCGACCGAGGCCAGGGAGGCGGGCAGCAGATAGACCCCCGAGCCGATCATGTTTCCGGTGACGAGCAGGGCGGCCAGCGCCCAGCCCAGCTTGCGCGGCTCCGTCTTCCGCGTGTCGGTCATGCCGGTCTTCTCCTGATCGCGCATAACAAAAAGGCCCGGCTTGCGCCGGGCCTTTTCAGTCTCAGATGGTGCCGCCGGGGGGAATCGAACCCACGACCTCAGCCTTACCAAGGATGCGCTCTACCACTGAGCTACGGCGGCCCCGACTGAGGAAGCGGCCGTATAGCCAAACCCTTCCGGGGAGGGAAGCGGCTTTTTGACGATCTGAAAGAAAGTTTGGACACGGCTCCTGATCACGGCATGATCCGGACATGACTCGTCCCCCGCCTGACGCCGACACGCCGCCCGCCGCCGCTGCGGCCTCGCCCCCCGAGATTTCGGCGCCGTCGGAGGTCGAACGGGCCAAGGCGGACCGGGCCATCCGCCTGGCTTCGGCCCTGCGCGCCAACCTGCGACGTCGCAAGGCGCCGGCCCGCACGCCCGCCCCGCCGAAAGACAGCAACTGAAAGTCATCGGCCCGCGCCCGTTCCGCCCTTTGGCAAGCGCGCGCCGGCTTGCTAGAGAACCCTCCCCCCGAGGCGTTTACTTCGGGCGCGCTTAAGGACGTCATGGACAGCATCGCCATTCAGGGCGGCGCCCAGCTTTTCGGGGATATTCCCGTCAGCGGCGCCAAGAATTCCGCCATCAAGCTGATGGCCGCCTCGATCCTGACGGATCAGCCCTTGCTGCTGACCAATATGCCGCGTCTGGCGGACACCCGCTTCCTAGGGCAACTGCTGCGCCAGTTCGGCATTGAAGTGACCGAGCGTGACGGCGCGGACGGGCAGGAGAGTCTGTTCCACGCCAAGGCCCTGACTTCGACCTTCGCCCCCTATGATCTGGTGCGGCAGATGCGGGCCTCGTTCAACGTGCTGGGGCCGCTGCTGGCCCGCACGGGCGAGGCCAAGGTGTCGCTGCCCGGCGGCTGCACCATCGGCGCGCGCCCGGTGGATCTGCACCTCCAGGCCCTGACCGCGCTCGGCGCCGAGATCGAGCTGGATGAAGGCTATGTCACCGCCAAGGCTCCGTCCGGTCTGAAGGGCGCGGAGATCGAGTTTCCCTTCGTCTCGGTCGGCGCCACCGAACACGCCCTGCTGGCCGCCGTGCTGGCCCAGGGCACGACCGTGCTGCGCCGCGCCGCGCGCGAGCCCGAGATCGGCGATCTGGCCCGCTGCCTGACCGCCATGGGGGCGAAGATCGAGGGGATCGACACCGACGTCCTGACCATTACCGGCGTCTCGTCGCTGAACGGCACGACCTGGTCGGTGATTCCCGACCGAATCGAAATGGGCTCCTACGCCGTCGCCGCCGCCATGGCGGGGGGCGAGGTGCGTCTGACCAAGGCGCGGGCCGAGTTGATCGGGGCCCTGACCGACAAGATGATCGAGGCGGGCGTCGACGTGTCGCCCACAGCCGACGGGGTGTTGATCAAGCGCGATCCGAAGGTGCGGTTGCAGGCGGTCGATATCGAGACCGCCATCTATCCCGGCTTCGCCACCGACCTGCAGGCCCAGTTCATGTCCCTCATGACCACGGCCGACGGCGTCAGCACCGTGCGCGAGACCATTTTCGAGAACCGGTTCATGCATGTGCCGGAACTGGCCCGGCTGGGAGCCGAGATCTCGGTTCACGCCGGCGAGGCCCAGGTCAAAGGGGTCGAGGGGCTGCACGGGGCCCAGGTGATGGCCACCGACCTGCGGGCCTCCATGTGCCTGGTCATCGCCGGCCTGGTCGCCGAGGGCGAGACGACGGTCGGCCGGGTTTATCATCTGGATCGCGGGTTCGAGCGTTTGGAGGAGAAGCTGGGCGCGTGCGGGGCGGATATCCGACGGATTAAAGGAACAGGTGATGAGCACTGAGATCGACGGCGTCGTCACGGAAGCCAAGGCGCCGGTCGAACCGCTGCGCCTGCTGGCCGAGGACGCCGACGATCTGCAGATCATCTCCGCCGCACTTCAGGACGCCATCCTGCGGCCGGTCGACATCGTCTGGGAAAAGGGCGCCCGCACCCTGACCATCGCCTTCAGCCGCTTCTGCTGGGAGTGCGGCGGGACGCGGGTGATGTGCGCCATGCAGTTCGGGGACGTGCTGGCGGTCAAGAGCCGGCGCCTGTCGCGCAGCCCCGACGCCTCGCTGGAACTGCTGGCCCTGGATTTCATGCCGACCGAGGCGCCGGGCGGGCGGGTGATCCTGATGTTCGCCGGCGGCGGCGATCTGAGGATCGACGTCGAATGCCTGGACGCCGTGGTGACCGACATCTCGGAGCGCTGGCCGGCGCGGATCGCCCCGACGCATCTGGATGCGGTCCCTCTGAACGCGCCTGAAAACGATGAAGGGAGCGCGGCATGAGCGGCGTCCACAAGCTGGTCTCGGTTGAGCTGGACACGGTCACGCTTCCCGCCGCCACCGCCGAGATCGAGCACGAACGCCGCGTCGCCATCTTCGACCTGGTCGAGAAGAACAGTTTCGAACCCGTCGGCGCGCCTGACGATGCAGAGGGGGGCGGGCGATATCGGCTGAAACTGTCGCTGCAGGACAACCGGTTGGTGTTCGACATCGACGGCGGAGGTTTCACCCGCACCTACGCCATCAGCCTGACGCCCCTGAAGGGGGTGCTGAGGGACTATCTCATGATCTGCGACAGCTATTACGAGGCCCTGCGCGGCTCGTCGGCCAGCCAGATCGAATCGGTCGACATGGGCCGGCGCGGTCTGCACAACGAGGGGGCCGAACAGCTGAAGACGCGGCTGGATGGCAAGATCATCGTCGATCACGAGACGGCGCGACGGCTGTTTACGCTCTTGTGCGCCCTCTACCGTCGCGGCTGACCTCGACTATCTCTGCATTTTCGGGCATTAGGCCCCTCCATTCCGCCCCTCGCGCCCGCCCGGCGTGGGGTCGAACGCATATTCAACGGGCGTGAGAGGCCGCATGGCTAAGGAAGAACTGCTCGAGTTTCCCGGCACCGTCAGCGAATTGCTGCCGAACGCCACCTTTCGCGTGACGCTCGAGAACGACCACGAGATCATCGCCCACACGGCGGGCAAGATGCGTAAGAACCGCATCCGCGTGCTGGCCGGCGACAAGGTTCTGGTGGAAATGACCCCCTACGACCTGACCAAGGGTCGCATCACCTATCGCTTCAAGTAAGGGACGGCTCGTATGAGCCGGCCTGAGCTGGTGCTGGCCTCGGCCAGCCCGCGCCGCATCGAACTGCTGGCGCAGGTCGGGATCACGCCCGACCATATCGATCCCGCCGACATCGACGAGACGCCGCTGAAGGGCGAGACGCCGCCGCGCCTCGCCGAACGTCTGGCCACGTCCAAGGCCCAGGTGGTCGCGGCGCGACGGCCCGACGCGGTGGTCATCGCCGCCGACACGGTGGTCGCCGTGGGACGACGTTTCCTGGAGAAGGCGGCGGACGAGGCTGAGGCGACGCGGTTCCTGAAGCTGCTGTCCGGCCGCAATCACCGGGTCTTCACCGGCGTGGCCGTCGTGCGCGACGGTAAGCTGTCGTCGCGGGTCAATGAGACCCGCGTCAGCTTCAAGCCCCTGTCGGACCACGAGATCGCCGCCTATGTCGCCACCGGCGACTGGCGCGGCAAGGCCGGGGGCTATGGCATCCAGGGCCCGGCCGGGGCCTTTGTTCAGCGAATCGTCGGCAGCCATCCCGCCGTCATGGGCCTGCCCCTCTATGAGGCGGTGCAGTTGCTGCATGGCGTCGGCTGGCGGGCATGAGCGGCGAGATCGAGGTCTTCCTCGACGAGGCGCCGGGCGAGACCCGCGGCGCCGTCCTGCGTGACGGCCGCTATACTCATCTGCTGATCCATCGTGACGGCGATCTGCCCCAGCATCGCCTGGGCGCACGGTCCGTCGGCCGGGTGACCGAGATCAATCCCGGCCTGCGCGGCGTCTTCGTCGATCTGGGCGCCGGCGCGCCGGCCTTTCTGCCCTTCCATCGCAATGAACGTCTGACCCAGGGCGAACGGCTGGAGGCGACGGTCGTCGCCGAGCCGCGCGCCGGCAAGGGCGCGGTCCTGCGCCGCCTTGGGCCGGGGGAGGGGGCGCCCCGCCTGCTGGAGGCCGCGCCCAGCATCGCCGCCCAGCTGCGGGACCTCGCCGGAGGCGGGGGCTTGACCACGGGCCTAGCCGCCATCGACGCGGTGACGGAGGCGGAGGAAGAGGCTCTGGCGTCCCGCCATGTCTTCAACTCCCACGGCGTCGACCTCGCCATCGAACGCACCCGCGCCCTGATCGCCGTCGACATTGATCATACGGCCGGGACGGGGCGTGATCCGAAACAGGCGCGGGCGGCGGCGAATCGCCTGGGGTTGAACCAGGCCGCGCGGCTGATCAGCCTGCGGAACTGGGGCGGGCTGATCGTCATAGACCTGGTCGGCGACGCGGAGGACGCGGCCGCCGGGGACAAGGCGGCCCGCGCGGCCTTCGCACACGAACCCCAGGCCGTGTTCGGCCCGATCAGCCGGTTCGGACTGTTGCAGATGTCGTTGCCCTGGCGGCGGACCCCTATAGAAGAGATCCTGTTCGAGGCCGGCCGCCGGCCATCGGTCCAGACCGAAGTCCTGGCCCTGGCCCGGGCGCTGCGCCGACGACTGTTGTCCGACACCCGGTCTGCGCGCGTCGTCGCGCGCTGTGCGCCGGACGAGGCCGCGCTTCTTGGCCCCCTGGCCGCCCGGATGGGGCCGCGCGCCTCGGTGCGGGCCGACGCCGATGTGCGGCGCGGGTGTGGACGTATCGAAGGACCTGATCGATGAGCACCTGCCCGATCTGCCGCAAGGCCGACGCCGATCCCAAGTACAAGCCGTTCTGCTCGCGCCGCTGCTCGGAAGTGGATCTGCAGCGCTGGTTCACGGGCGGCTACGCCATCCCGGCCGCCCTGGACGAGGGCGCCGAAGATGATGGCGAAAAGGACTGAAACGACGCTGGACAGGCGGAAACGGCTCGCCTATAGACCCGCCTCTCGCGACGCCGCGTCGGCGCCTGGATAGCTCAGCTGGTAGAGCAGCGGATTGAAAATCCGCGTGTCGGTGGTTCGAACCCGCCTCCAGGCACCATCTTTCGTCGGCGCGCCGACCTTCCCTGAAATGACCAAGCCTAAGCGTCTCGTTCCATGGAACGACGTCATCTGAAACGATGCTGATCGACTGCTTTGGGGGCGGATGATCTGAGAAACGCTCTCAGAGGAGTAAAAAACTCCTCCGGATTATGGCTTTCGAACAAGCTTGCGCTAATCGCGGCGAAATCATCACAAAAGTGTCGCTTTCCGGCCTGCTGGCGGTCGAAAGGAGCAAGACTTGCTCGAACTTCGCCCGGCGGGTGAAATCCGGCTGTTCTCCCTTGACGCTCCGGTAAGGGTTCGCCAAAGGGGGTAGGACGTCCTCCCACAAAGGCGTCAGACGGATTCTTAGGAGACGTGTTCTCCGGCGGTTCGAATACGGGGGCGGTGCGGGAAACCGGATGCGTCTCCATCAAAGAATTCAGCGCCTGGATGATCCCGATGGGACGCGGGGCGTTGAAGGAAACATTTTCAGGTTGGGGGGCGGCTCTTTGACACGGCCGCACCTTTGGTTCCACGAGTCAGACCAAGCAGGAACTGGCGAATTATGCTGAACAGCAAAAAGACGAACATCCTTCTCGCCATGGCCGGCGCCGCCGTGCTGATGGCGAGCTCGCCGGTCCTGGCCCAGGCCCCCGCCGAGCCGACCCCGGCCGCTGCACCCGCAGCAGCCCCGACGGCGATGGCTCCGGCCGCCGACGCGGCCAACCCGCAAACCATGAACGAGTCCGTCGGCGGCGGACACGGCGCCGGCATCACCCCGATCTCCATGTTCATGGAAGCGACCGTCATCGTTAAGGTCGTCATGATCGGCCTGCTGCTGGCCTCGATCCTGTCCTGGACCCTGCTGCTCATCAAACTGTTCGAGTTTGGCGCGCTGAACCGCAAGACCGACAACTTCCTCGAAAACTTCCGCGGCGCCCGCACCATCGCGGACATGCGCGCCGTCTCGACGCAAGAAGAGTTCGACGGCAACCCGCTGGCCGACATGGCCGCTGCGGCGACCGAAGAAGTCGAAATGTCGCGTCAGGCCGGTCTCTCGGTCACCGGCGATCACCTCGACTCGGCCCTGGGCCGCGCCCAGGCCGCCGTCGCCGCCGTTCAATCCGGTCTGGCCCTGCGCCTGTCGGGCGGCCAGCAGTTCCTGGCTTCGGTCGGCTCGATCGGTCCGTTCGTCGGTCTGTTCGGCACCGTTTACGGCATCATGAACTCCTTCATCGGCATCGCGGAATCCAACACGACCAACCTGGCCGTCGTTGCTCCGGGTATCGCCGAGGCCCTGCTGGCCACCGGTATCGGCCTGTTCGCCGCTATCCCGGCCGTTGTCTTCTATAACTACTTCAACACGCGCATCGCCGCCTACGGCACCCGCGCCGATGGCTTCGCCGCCGAGCTGCTGAACGGCATCTCGCGTCAGCTCGACAAGGGGGCGTAAGACGGATGGCCGCCAAGATTAAATCGGGCGGCGGCGGCAACAAGGTCGAGGCCAACAGCGATATCAACGTCACGCCTTTCGTTGACATCATGTTGGTCCTCCTCATCATCTTCATGGTCGCGGCTCCGCTCGCTTCCGTGTCGGTGCCGGTCGAGTTGCCAATCGCCGTCGCTAAGGCGGCTCCGAACCCGCCCAAGCCGGTCTATATTTCGATCCAGAACGACGGCGACGTCTTTGTGGGCGACTTCCCGACCAGCGTCGGCTCTCTGGGCGAAGATCTGCTGAAGCAGATCGGATCCCGGAACCCGGCCGATGAGCGGATCTTCATTCGGGGCGACCAAAACACCCGCTATGGTGATTTCATGCAGGTCATGAACGCTTTGCAGGATAACGGCTTCTACAGCGTTGCACTGGTCGGCGAAGACCAGGCGACGAGCTAGAGTGCGGAGATAGAATGACAGACGTCGCATATCATCGCAGTCGTTACGACGTACCCAAGAAGAAGGGCTTCATGGGGGTTTCCTACCCCGTCCTGATCGTCTGCCTTCTGATCGTCACCCTCCTGTTCGCCCTGCTGATCTTCTTCCTTCAGCAGTCGAAGTTCAAACTCAAGGAGTTCAACTACGTCGACGAGTCCGTCGAGGTCGAGTTGGTCGAGCCGGTTCCGCCGCCTCCGCCGCCTCCGCCCCCGCCGCCTCCGCCGACGGATACGCCGCCTCCGCCCAAGCTTCAGGTGCGGGTGCCGGCTCCGGTTCCGAACGTGACTCCTCCTCCGCCGGTGAACATCACGCCGACGAAGAAGGAAGACCGGGTCGAGTACACGGGTCCGCCCGTGAACATTCCTGGACCGCCGCCGCCTCCGGCTCCGCCGGCTCCGCCGCGTCCGTCCACGATCACGAACGTGCAGTGGTCGCGTCAGCCGCGTCCGACCGCCGACGACTTCCCGGCTCGCGCTTTGGAACGGGAAATCAGCGGATCGGCCACGGTCGAGTGCACCGCTCGGTCTAACGGCTCTCCGGCGAACTGCCGCGTGGTGTCGGAAGAGCCTGCGGGTATGGGCTTCGGTCGGGCTGCTGTCCGCGTGGTTCAGCGTGGACAACTGTCCCCGCGTACCGTCGATGGCGCGGCTCAGGACGCCACCTTCCGCGTCCGGGTGCCCTTCACCCTCGGGTAAGGCGCTGCGGCGAAGAAACAGACGCCTCGGAGAGCGATCTCCGGGGCGTTTTTCTTTTATGCCGCGCGGTGACGAAATCTGATGAAGCCGCTTGATCCCCTGCCGCAGTCCCGGTAGAGAACGCGCCTCGCGACGCGCGGGCCGCCTTAGCTCAGTTGGTTAGAGCGCCGGTTTGTGGAACCGGAGGTCCTCAGTTCAAGCCTGAGAGGCGGTACCATCGCGCAGCGCGGCCGGGCTTGCGGCCCGCCGCTGCAGTGACCATCTCCTGATTGTCGGCGTCTTTGAACGCTGATCCCCTACATCGACAGGAGAGCGCAGATGAAGACGCGCAAGTTGGGCCTGAACGGTCCCGAGGTTTCGGCCATAGGTCTGGGCTGCATGGGCATGAGCGCCTTCTACGGCGGCGCGGACGAGGGCCAGTCCATATCAGTCATCCACCGCGCCCTCGACCTGGGCGTCAGCCTGTTCGACACGGCCGAGATGTACGGCCCGCATACCAATGAGATGCTGGTCGGCAAGGCGCTGAAGGACCGGCGCGATCAGGCCTTTATCGCCACCAAGTTCGGCATCAACTACAACGCCGACCGCTCCAAGCTTCTGGTCGACGGCAGTCCGGCCAATGTCCGCCGCGCCATCGAGGGCAGTCTTCAGCGTCTCGGCGTCGATCACGTCGATCTGTACTACCTGCACCGGGTCGATCCCGACACGCCGATCGAGGAGACGGTCGGCGCCATGGCCGAACTCGTCAAGGAGGGCAAGGTCCGCTTCCTGGGCCTGTCCGAGGCCGCGCCGGACACCCTGCGCAAGGCCCATGCGACCCATCCGATCACCGCCCTGCAAACCGAATATTCGCTGTGGACGCGGGACCCGGAAGACGAACTGTTCGCGGTCGTGCGGGAACTGGGCATCGGCTTCGTGCCCTACAGCCCGTTAGGTCGGGGCTTCCTGTCCGGCGACATCAAGTCCATCGACGATCTGGAGGCGGACGACTTCCGCCGCACCAATCCGCGTTTCATGGGCGATAATTTCCAGAAGAACCTGGACCTGGTCGAGGCGGTGAAGGCCATCGCCGCCGACAAGGGCGTGACCGCCGCCCAACTGGCGCTGGCCTGGGTCCTGGCCCAGGGCGAGGATCTGGTTCCGATCCCCGGCACCCGCCGCATCGCCACTTTGGAACAGAACGCCGCCGCGACGGACATCGTCCTGACGCCGGAAGACCTGGCGCGCATTGATGCGGTCTTCCCCAAGGGCGCGGCCGTGGGCCACCGCTACGCTGAGGCGGCGCGGGCGGCCCTGAACCGCTAGGGGCGCAGGCCGCCCGAGGCCGATCCGTCAAGCCTGACGGCAGGCATGAAAAGGCCCGGCCGGAGCGATCCGGCCGGGCCTTCGTCTGTCTGGGTCGGGCCTACTGGATGCGCGTCCAGGTCTGGGTCTTGCACAGGGGGGCGACGACACAGCCGCGCAGGTTCAGGCTGTTGTCATTGGTCATGGTGATGGTGCCGCGATAGGTGCGGCCGTCGGCCGGGTTATAGACCGAGCCGTTGCGCCATTCGGTCGGGCCGCCGGTGAAGCCGGTCAGCATCGGCAGGTTCCGCAGGGTGCGGCTACGCAGGGCGGTGTCGCGATTATGCTCGTCCCGGACGTCGGCGTCCGCCCGGATATGGTTCGACGTCACCAGGGTTCCACACAGGGCCTGGCCGCAGCGGGCGATCCGCACCTGGCCGCCGTTGGTCGGGGTCTGCCACAGGCCGGTCGGATCCGCGGCCAGGGCGGGAGAGGCGAGCGCAGCCGCCAGGGCGGCGGCGGCCAACATAATCTTGGTCTTCATGGTCGTTCCCTTTTCTCGGGCCGGTTCGGCGGCCCGTTGATATGCAGGGTGATCCGGGTTTCGGTTCAAAACAAGGCTGAACTGATCCCCTATCGCCAATGAAAACCGGACCTTAGGGAAGCTTTCGCGGCGTTCAGCCGGGTCGCCTTGACCTTGTGGCGCGGCAAGCGTCTGATCTGGCGAAACAAGCCTTGGGAGACACCATGGGCGATCGGCCAGGAAACGATCACGGAAGCCTGATCAAACAGGCGCTCGACAACGGCGCCGAGCCGGCGCGTTCGGCCCTGGCCGCATCCTGGCGTCGGTCCATGTCGCTGTACGGCCTGGATCCCGAGGACGGCGGCCGTCCCCAGACCCTGACCGAGGCGCAACTGCATGAGGCGCGCCAGGCCATGGAGCCGATGACGCGGGCGGCGCAAGGGGTGCTGGATCGGCTGTTCCTGGCTGTCGGCGACACCGGCTGCTGCATCCTGCTGACCAATGCCGACGGGGTGCCGCTGGAGCGCCGGGGCGCGGCGGCGGATGACGACATCTTTCGCCGCTGGGGGCTGTGGCCCGGCGCCATATGGTCCGAGGCGGTCGAGGGCACCAACGGCATCGGCACGGCCCTGGCGGAACACCGGCCCCTGACCATCCATCGGGACCAGCATTTCCATACCCGCAACACGGCCCTGAGCTGCACCAGCCATCCGATCCACGATCATCTGGGACGCCTCGCCGGTCTGCTGGACGTCTCGTCCTGCCGGGCCGATGCGACCGCGGGCGTGCTGGGCCTGATCGCGGCGGCCGTGGCGGATGCGGCGCGGGCCATCGAGGCCCAGACCTTTCGTCAGGCCTTCTCCCAAGCGCGGATCGTCCTGGCCGGGGATCCGGTCGAGCGGAATACGGCGGCCCTGCTGGCGGTCGATCGGGACGACCTGGTGATCGGCGCCACCCGCGCGGCCCGCCTGGCCCTGTCCATCACCGACGAGCGGATCGCGGCCCAACTGGCGGCGTCCGAGGTCCTGGGGGCGGGCTGTGTCGAGACGGAGCTGCTGGAGGCCGAGCGCGGGGCGGTGCGTCGCGCCCTGGCGCGCAGCGGGGGCAATGTCTCGGCCGCCGCGCGGGCCCTGGGGATCAGCCGTGCGACCCTGCACCGCAAGCTGCACCGGCTGGGGCTTTCGCGCGAACCTCACTGAGCCGACTGTCGCAGGCGTGCGACAGGTTTGCGCTGCACCATGAACGGCCCGTCTGGCGGATCGGCCGGGGCAGGCAGAGCTTCCCGTCCCAACGACGTCGGCAATCGACGCCCGAGGGAACGTTAGGAGTGTTTCATGACCAAACCCGAATTCGCGCGCGCCGCGACCCCCAAGTTCAAGACGCGCTATGACAATTTCATCGGCGGCCAGTGGGTCCCGCCGGTCAACGGCCGCTATTTCGAGAACACCTCCCCGGTGAACGGCCGCGTCCTGTGCGAAGTCGCACGCTCGGACGCGGCCGACGTCGAACTGGCCCTGGACGCCGCCCATGCGGCCAAGGACGCCTGGGGCAAGACCAGCGTCGCTCAGCGCGCCGTCATCCTGAACAAGATCGCGGACCGGATCGAAGCCAATCTCCAGGCCGTGGCCGAGGCCGAGACCTGGGACAACGGCAAGCCGGTGCGCGAGACCCTGGCCGCCGACATTCCCCTTGCCATCGACCATTTCCGCTATTTCGCCGGCTGTATTCGCGCGCAGGAAGGCGGAATCTCGGAACTGGATCACGACACGGTCGCCTATCATTTCCATGAGCCGCTGGGCGTAGTCGGCCAGATCATCCCGTGGAACTTCCCCATTCTGATGGCGACCTGGAAGATCGCCCCGGCCCTGGCGGCGGGCAATTGCATCGTGATGAAGCCGGCGGAACAGACCCCGGCCTCGATCCTGCTGCTGATCGAACTGATCCAGGATCTGCTGCCGGCCGGCGTGCTGAACATCGTGTCGGGCACGGGCGCCGAGGTCGGCGAGCCCCTGGCCACCAACCCCCGCATCGCCAAGATCGCCTTCACCGGCTCGACCGCCGTGGGTCAGAAGATCATGGAGTATGCGACCAAGAACATCATTCCGGTGACGCTGGAGCTGGGCGGCAAGTCGCCGAACATCTTCTTCAAGGACGTGATGGACGCCGACGACGCCTTCCTGGACAAGGCGCTGGAAGGCTTCGCCATGTTCGCCCTGAACCAGGGCGAGGTCTGCACCTGCCCCAGCCGGGCCCTGATCCACGAAGACATCTATGAGGCCTTCATCGCCAAGGCCATCGCCCGGGTCGAGGCCATCGTCCAGGGCGACCCGCTGGACCCGGCCACCATGGTCGGCGCCCAGGCGTCGGAACAGCAGCTGAAGAAGATTCTCAGCTATCTGCAGATCGGCAAGGACGAGGGGGCCGAGGTGCTGACGGGCGGCGAGCAGTCGCTGCTGCCGGACGACCTGTCGGGCGGCTATTACGTCAAGCCGACCGTGTTCAAGGGCACCAACGACATGCGGGTCTTCCAGGAGGAGATCTTCGGTCCCGTCCTGGCCGTGACCACCTTCAAGACCTTCGAAGAGGCCATGGAGATCGCCAATGACACCGAATACGGCCTGGGCGCCGGGGTTTGGTCGCGCGACATGAACACCGCCTATCGCGCGGGTCGTACCATCCAGGCCGGTCGGGTCTGGACCAACTGCTATCATCAGTACCCGGCGCATGCGGCCTTTGGCGGCTACAAGAAGTCCGGCATCGGGCGAGAGAACCACCGGATGATGCTGGACCACTATCAGCAGACCAAGAACCTGCTGGTCAGCTACAGCCCCGACAAACTGGGCTTCTTCTGATCTGCATCAAGGATGGCCGGTTCCGGATCGGCCATTCTCCGATCGCTCTCTGATCCGTCTGTCCGGAGAGCTAACTCCCAGGCGGGCGGGCCGGTGTCCTGCTTCTGGTCCGCCCGTTCCCCCAAATCGATGAGGATGTTCCATGTCCAGAACCATGAAGGCCGCCGTCGTGCGCGCATTCGGCCAGCCGCTGACCATCGAAGAGGTGGCGGTCCCCGAGCCGGGTCCCGGCCAGATTCAGGTCAAGATCGAGGCCTCTGGCGTCTGTCACACCGATCTGCACGCCGCCGAGGGCGACTGGCCGGTCAAGCCGAACCCGCCCTTCATTCCGGGCCACGAGGGCGTCGGCTATGTCTCGGCTGTGGGGGCGGGGGTCACTCTGGTCAAGGAGGGCGACCGGGTCGGGGTGCCGTGGCTCTACTCGGCCTGCGGTCACTGCAAACACTGTCTGGGCGGCTGGGAGACCCTGTGCCACGACCAGCAGAACACCGGCTATTCGGTCAATGGCGGGTTTGCGGAATACGCCCTGGCCGACCCCAACTACGTCGGCCATCTGCCGGCCAATGTCAGCTTCACCGATATCGCCCCGATCCTGTGCGCCGGGGTCACGGTCTACAAGGGGCTGAAGATGACCGACACCAAGCCGGGCGACTGGGTGGTGATCTCGGGCATCGGCGGCCTGGGCCATGTGGCGGTCCAGTACGCCAAGGCCATGGGGCTGAACGTCGCCGCCGTGGATGTGGACGACGCCAAGCTGGACCTGGCGCGACGGCTGGGCGCGACCGTGACGGTCAACGCCAAGACGTCCAACGACCCCGCCGCCGACATCAAGGCCCAGACCGACGGCGGCGCCCAGGGCGTGCTGGTCACGGCCGTCTCGCCCAAGGCCTTCGAACAGGCGGTCAACATGACCTCGCGCGGCGCGACCGTGGCCCTGAACGGCCTGCCGCCCGGCGACTTCCCCCTGTCGATCTTCGACATGGTTCTGAACGGCACCACGGTGCGCGGCTCCATCGTCGGCACCCGTCTGGACCTTCAGGAGGCGCTTCAGTTCGCCGCCGACGAGAAGGTCAAGGCCACGGTCTCGGTCGAACCGCTGGAGAACATCAACAGCATCTTCCAGCGGATGCGCGACGGCCAGATCGAGGGCCGGATCGTCATGACGATCTGAGATAGGCGCGGTCCACTCCAAAAAATGGAGTCTATTTCGTCTATTTCGTCTAATTCCGACGTTCAGGGCCGGTGCGTCGGGGCTGTCCGATCGCGATGTCAAAGACCTGGGCGGGATCATAAGCCCGTCTGCGAACGTGATGGGTCGGCGGCGTGAATCAATTTCAAGCCGCTGATCCAGCGACGGTTTTCCTGCGGAATTAGGAGGGCTGGGCCGTCCCAGCCCTCGCATCAGGCGGGCGACCGCGCGGTTCGCCCCGCCTTCTTCGGCTTCACCCCCAGCAACAGGCCCAGCCATCCGATCCGGCGCGCGACCTCGTAGGCGAGGAGGCAGCCCAGGGCGGTGATGAGGATCAGCAGACCGGCCTCCACGCCCAGCGGAAGTTGGAGTGTGGCCAGATTATAGGCCGCCACGACCGTCACGGTCTGGTGGACGATATAGAAGGGGAAGACCCCTGCCGAGAGATAGCGCAGAGCCGGAGCGTCACGGTTCAGCCATCGTGCGCCGAAGCCCAGGATGGCGGCGATGAAGCCCGCCTGATCCAGCGCATAGGCGATCCGCATCGCCTGCCTGAGCGGCTCGGACGGATTGACGTCGCCGCGATAGACCCAGGCATAGGTCGCCCAGGCCGCCCAGCTGCACAGGGCGATGATCAGGGCGGGCCAGCGCAGCCGCATCAGGGTCTGACGCGCCTCCTCGGACCGGGCGATCAGATAGCCGAACAGGAAGGCGCCGAAGCTGAGCGCGTGGTTGTACCAGTCGTCGGTCAGGGCATGGGTGATCTCGAACCGGGGCGCCAGGAACCAGCGGATCAGGATCAGATACAGGACCGGCCAGACCACCAGCCCCCATCCCCGAAAGACCCGATCCCCCGCCGCCTGAAGGGCGCGCCGGACGGCCGGAAAGGCGATCATCGCCGCCAGCAACAGGCTGTAGGGCAGCAGATAGGCGATGAACCACAGGTGGTTCCACGTCGGCGTGGTCAGGCAGCCGTCGGCGTCGCACCAGTGGCCGGTCGAGGTGACGTACCGCACCCAGAAGTCCTTGAGCACCGGTCCATGCGCGGGGTCGGCTATGCCCAGGCCCTTGGCCGCTTCGAGGATTTCGTAATAGCTCTGGGGCGGCACAATGACGAACATGCCGAACAACAGCGGCGGCAAGAGGCGCAGGATGCGCGATCCGGCCAGCGCCCATCCGCTTTGGCCGCGCGCGGCGAACCCGTCCGCCAGAAACCGGGTCGCACAGCCCGAAACCAGGAACAGCAGGGTCAGCCGCCAGGGGTTCGTCAGCAGCATGATCGGCTCAAGCGCCTCGACCGGACGTGGGCTGTTCACATGGTAGTCCCAAGGCACGTAGAACATGCCGACGTGATAGAGGATCAGCAGCATGAAGGCGCCGACGCGAATCCAGTCCAGATCGTATCGTCGGCCCGTCATCGCGGACGGCGACACGAGCGGGGGCGTAACAGACATGCGAGAACTCCATGGCGAATGATGCAGGCCCCGTCCTCGCGGACCGACGGGCGGTTCAGCAATCGCCCGGGGCCGTGCGGGCGCCTGGCGGGGACGGCGCTGGGGTCGTCGGGACGAACGGCGCGCGTATCGTGACGAGCGGGTGGACGGCTATGGCGCGACGGCTGAACGGTCGTGACCTGTGGCGGTGCGCCCTGGCGGTCCTGGCCTTTTCGCTGATCAACACGCCGGTCAACATCCTGACGGCCCAGGCGGACAATCCGGATGTGGCCGCATGGATGCCCATGGTCTGGGAGGTGTCGAGCACCCTCGCCGTGATGGCGGTGATCTGGATCCCCTGGCTGGCCGCCAGTCTGGCGCCGCCGGACGAGGCGGCGGGCGAGGGATGGCGGCCCAAGGCGAGGTTCGCCGGGATTCATCTGGCGGCGCTTCTGACCTTTTCGGCCGTGCACGTCAGCGGTTTCGTGGCGCTGAGAAAGCTGGGCTACGCCGTCATGGGGGCGGGCGCCTATCAGTTCGGCGACCGGTTCGGCTATGAGCTGCGCAAGGACCTGGTGACCTATGTCCTGCTGGTCGGGGGCTTCGTGCTGATCGCCTATCTGCGGCGGCGGCGCGATGAACCGGTGCGGCCGGTCAGTTTCGACATCCGCGACGGCGCCCGCATCATCCGCGCGCCCCTGGGCGATATCCTGGCGGTCAGTTCGGCGGGGAACTATGTCGAGTTCCTGCTGGCGGACGGGCGGCGTCCGCTGATGCGCGCGACCCTGGCGGCGGTCGAGGCCGAACTGTCGCGGTTCGGCTTTGTGCGGGTCCATCGCTCGTGGCTGGTCAATGCAGAGCGCGTCACCGGCCTGCAACCCGACGGCTCCGGCGACTGGACCGTGGAACTGGGGGCGGTCAATGCGCCTCTGTCACGCCGCTATCCCGCCGCCCTGGCGACGCTGCGCGGCTAGCCGATCAGGGCCAGCAACCCGTCTTCGGTCAGGATATGGGCCGGTCGAGGTGACTTGCTCGCAGAAGGCGTAAGCATTGCGCAATCCAGACGCGCTATTATGGCGATATGAAAAGGGTGTTCTACGGTATTGTTCTGGTCGCATTGGGCTTGGCGGCAGGGTGCGCCACCCGAGCGCCTACGGGGGTAGGTGATCCCGTGAGCCTGCCTGAGCAGAGCGACTATCGTGTTGTTATGGAGGGGCGATCCTTTGTCATCGGTCCAATCCGTCGCACTATCGTAAGTCGTGGCGACTGGAAATTTGTCGAGGAAATCTCCAACGGCGAACGCCGCAGGACTCTCGAGAACGCAGATCGAAGCGTCGTCTGGTCAGCGCAATGGGACGCGCAGGGGGGGCACACGAGGATGTGGGCCAGCCACAATACGGCTTCAGCACCGACTGAGAAGCCAAGGATCGAACGAACGCCGGAAACGGTTCTCGGTCGGGACTGCCACTGGATCGACGGCAGGCCCGGCGTGCAGGATATTGGCCAGGCGCAATGCGTGACCGCCGATGGCCTGCTGTTGATTGAGGAAAATATTAGCCGGGGGCGGCTCTCGAGCGAATTACGGGCGGTCTTGATCACGGCAGGTCCCACACGCCTTGACGACTTGGCGCCGGGAGATGATCCGTTCGACCCTCGGACCTGGGGCTTCCCGATCCCCTGACGCCTATCCCCCGATCAGGGCCAGCCACTCGTCCTCGGTCAGGACCTGAACCCCGTGCTTCTCGGCGTCCTTCAGCTTGGAGCCGGCGCCGGGGCCGGCGACGAGGTAGTCGGTCTTTTTGGACACGGAGCCCGAGACCTTGGCGCCCAGGCTTTCGGCGCGGGCCTTGGCTTCGTCGCGGGTGAAGCGTTCCAGCGCGCCGGTGAAGACCACGGTCTTGCCCGCGACCGGGGTGTCGGACTTGGGCCGTTCGGCGTCGAGGATCTGGGTCAACTCGGCCTCCAGCGCGGCGACGACCTGAAGATTGTGCGGCTCGTGGAAGAAGTGGGCCAGGGCCAGGGCGGCGACGGGGCCGACGCCGGTCACGCCGGCGATCTGGTTCAGGATTTCGGACGGGCCTTCCTCGCGTGCGACGCGGGCCAGCTCGACCAGGCCGGACCAGTCGTCCGTCATCCCAGAGACTTGGATCGCCAGCGAACGGCGAGCGGGTGCGGCCATGCCGGGGAAGGCCTGGCTGATCTTCATGTCCATGGTCGCCTCGGGCCAGGGATCGGCGGCGGGGGGCGTCGCCTCGGCCATCAGGGTCAGGACTCGGGGCGATATGGCGTGGGCGGAGGCGAGGGCGGTCCAGGCGTCGGACGGCACGCCTGAGGCGGCCTGGAGGCAGGCGGCCTTCAGCGCGGGCCAGCTCTCGAAGGCGCGGGCCAGGACGATGGAGGTCTGTTCGCCGATGTCGCGTATGCCCAGGCCGAACAGGAACCGGTCCAGCGAGATGACGCGGCGGGCGTCAATGCCGACGACCAGGTTACGGATGCTGGTCTCGCCATAGCCGTCGTCGCGTTCCAGTTCCTTCAGCCGCGCTTCGTCGCGCGCCAGCCGGAAGATGTCGGCCGGCTCCTTGATCCAACCGCGCGCATTGAAGGCGACCAGCTGTTTCTCGCCCAGCCCCTCGATGTCGAAGGCGCGGCGGCCGACGAAATGCTTGAGCCGTTCGACGATCTGGGCGTCGCAGATCAGGCCGCCGGTGCAGCGGCGCTTGACCTCGTCGCCTTCGCGCACCGCCTCGGAGCCGCAGACCGGACATTTGTCGGGGAAGACATAGGGGACGGCGTCGGCGGGACGTTGGTCGGGGACCACGCCCAGGATCTGGGGGATGACGTCGCCGGCGCGTTGCAGGCGGACGGTGTCGCCGATGCGGACGTCCAGCCGTTCGATCTCGTCTTCATTGTGCAGGGTGGCGTTCCTGACCACGACGCCGCCGACCGTGACCGGATGCAGACGGGCGACCGGGGTCAGGGCGCCGGTGCGGCCGACCTGGATGTCGATGCCTTCCAGCACCGTCGTCGCCTGTTGCGCGGGGAATTTGTGGGCGATGGCCCAGCGGGGGCTGCGGGCGACGAAGCCCAGGCGGCGCTGCCAGTCGATACGGTCGACCTTGTAGACCACGCCGTCGATGTCATAGCCCAGGGTCGCGCGGTCGCGTTCCAGTTCGCGATAGACGGCGATCAGGCCCTCGGCGCCCTCGACGCGGCGCGAGCGGGCGTTGACGGGGAAACCCCAGGCCTTGAGCTTTTGCAGGGCCTCCCACTGGGTCTCGGCGAAGTCGCTGGAGTGTTCGCCCCAGGCGTAGGCGAAGAAGTTCAGCGGGCGTTTGCCCGTGATCCGGGCGTCCTTCTGGCGCAGGGAGCCGGCGGCGAAGTTTCGGGGGTTGGCGTAGGTGCGGCGGCCCTCGGCCTCGGCGGCGACGTTGAAGGCGGCGAAGGCAGCGTTGGGGGCGTAGACCTCGCCCCGGATCTCGATCCGGTCGGGCCAGTCGTCGCCGGCCAGGGTCTGTTTCACATCGGCGATGGTGTTCAGATTGGCGGTGACGTCCTCGCCGGTGCGCCCGTCGCCACGCGTGGCGCCGAGGGTCAGCCGGCCGTCCACATAGAGGAGGTTGGCGGACAGGCCGTCGATCTTGGGCTCGGCGACGAAGGCAATGGGTTCGTCGGAGGGCAGTTTCAGGAAACGGGCGATCCGGGCGACGAAGTCGCGCACCTCGCCCTGGTCGAAGGCGTTGTCCAGCGACAGCATGGGCACGCCGTGGCGGACCTCGGCGAACTGGCTGGAGACGGCGGCGCCGACCTTGTGCGACGGGGAGTCCGGGCGGATCAGGTCGGGGAAGGCGGTCTCAATCGCCAGGTTCCGGGCGCGCAGGGCGTCGTAGTCGGCGTCGGAAATCTCGGGCGTCGCCTCATTATAGAGGGCGTCGTGGCGGGCCATCTCGGCGGCCAGCCAGGCCAGTTCTTCCGCCGCTGTCTCGGCGGTCAGGTCTTCGATGGGCGGGAAGGGGGGAATCGCGCTGGACATGTCGTCGTCTCATTACCACGGGCTGACGCCGGGCGATCCGCACGCTAGGCTGAATCATCGTTTACGGAGTCGTCCATGCTGTCCGCCGCCGCCCGATCCCTTCTGCTCGGCGGATGCGCCGCCCTGGCCCTGAGCGGCTGTGTCGAGCCCATCAGCCCGCCGCCGCCCGCGCCGATGCCCGCCGCCGACTATGGCTCGCTGCTGGACGATGTGCGGATCCTGTCGGCCGACGACATGGAGGGACGGGGAACCGGCACGCCGGGCGGGGAGCGGGCGCGGGCCTATGTGGTGTCGCGACTAGAGGCGCTGGGCGTCGCGCCCGCGCCGTTCGGGCGGCTGCAGCCGTTCGAGGGGACGGGGCCGTCGCCGCAGGGGCCTGTCACCTATCGCGGGGTCAATGTGCTGGGCCTGATCCCCGGAACCCGGGTGGGCGACCGCTACATCGTAGTCAGCGCCCATTATGATCATGTCGGCATGCATGAGGGCCAGATTTACAACGGCGCCGACGACAACGCCTCGGGGGTCGCCACGATGCTGGAGCTGGCCAAACGGCTGAAGGCCCAGGCGCCGGAGCACAGTGTGCTGCTGGTCGCCTTCGACGGGGAGGAGCGGGGGCTGCTGGGCGCGCGCGAGTTCGTCAAGGCGCCCCCCGTGCCCCTGTCGTCCATCGCCCTGAATCTGAACTTCGACATGACGGCGCGGGCCGAGACCGACGGGCATCTGTGGGTCACGGGCACATACCAGCACCCGAACCTGCGCCCGATCCTGGAGCCCCTGCCGGCGGTCGGCCCGGTCAGTTTCGCCTTCGGCAAGGATACGCCGCAGGACGAGGGGGAGAACAATTGGGTCTCGGCGTCGGACCAGGGCGCCTTCCACGACAAGGGCGTGCCCTTCCTCTATATGGGCATCGACTATCACCCCGATTATCACCGCCCGACCGATGACTTCGAGCGGATCAGGCCCGAGGTCTTCACTGCGGCGACCGAACTGGCCATCGCCGGCTTCCGCGCCCTGGACCGGTCGCTGGATCGGTGATGCGGCGCCTTTTGGTTCCAGCCCTGGTCTGTCTGGCGGCGCTTGCGGCTTGTGAGCGGCGCGAGGCCGGCCCGGCGTCCACGGCGACGACGCCCGCCGTCACGGCGTCCTTCCGGCATCGGCTCGAAGGCGACATCTCGGGCGACTATCGGCCGGTGTCCGCACCGGCCCAGGGTTGGCGGGTCGAAAGCCTGTTCATTGGCCAGGCCTCGGCCCTGGAAGCGTGGGAAGCGGCGCAGAGGGGCGGCGCACCCTTGATCCTGACGCTGTCGGGGCCGGACGGCGCGGTGCAGATCACGCCGCGCGCCTATGACCTGACCGACGAGCGCCTGCATTTCGTCGGCGTCATGCCCGATGGGCGACAACTCGTTCTGGACGCCCGCATCGATCCCGGCGCACTGGCCACCGCACGCCGCAATCTGGGCGACCGCACCCCGGTGATCACCGGCGCCATGACGGTGAAGGGCCACAGGATTCCGTTCAACCTGGGCTGGTGGAACGGCGACTGATCGGGCGAAGCTCGGCGTCTGCGCCTCTGCAACCACCGACAGCAGACGTATTCGATGTGGCGTATTGATCGGAAGGCAGATCAATCGTCGCAAAACAGAGTCTATTTCTCCGCAAAACCTCCGCCGAACCTTCATGCCGAGGCGCATGCGCCGTCACACAGCATCCCTAATGACTGGAGCCGGGCAGGAGGGACGATCACGTCATCGCGGCCGGGCATGAGCTCGGTCGTCCCCTGTCATAGCTCTTTGACCAGACACGGTGGACTGACGATGACCGGCCTTCAGCTCAAGACCCTTCTCGTGACGGCGGCCAGCGCCCTCGCGCTCGCCGCCTGCGGCTCCGCCGAGGTGGCTTCGCCTGGTGAAGGCGATTTCGGCAACGGCGGCACGCCGACCACGCCGACGACCCCGACGACGCCGACGCCCGGCACCCCCGCCGCCGACTGCCCGACGGGTCTGTCGAACACCGGCACCATCGCCACGGTCCTCAACGGCACCCTGCGCGTCTGCCAGCTGCCGCAGTCTATCACTGGGAACCTGACCCTTTCGGTCCGCGCCGGCACCATCTACTCCATCAGCGGCGGCGTCCATGTCGGCGTTGATAGGGGCATCAATCTCGACCAAGGAACGCAAGGCATTCTGACCATTGAGCGGGGCGTGAAGATTTTCGCGGAAGGTGGCGGCGACTACCTCTTGGTAAACCGTGGTTCGCAGATCTTCGCTGAAGGCGAAGCAAAGGACCCAATCGTCTTCACCAGCCGGGCTGATTTGGAAGGCAAGACCAACAGTGAATCGCAAGGTCAGTGGGGCGGCATCGTCCTGGCTGGTCGTGCCCCTCAGGCTGGCTGCCAACTGACCGCCCCCGTCACCTGCGCCGGCCAGATCGAGGGCACCAACGCCTTCTTCGGCGGCAATACCGCAGCCGACAACTCTGGTCGCTTGCGCTATGTCCAGATTAAGTACTCTGGCTACGAAGTAGCGACGGGCAACGAGTTGCAATCGCTGACTTTGGCTGGCGTCGGCTCAGGCACGGTCCTGGAGTATATTCAGTCGTATAACAGCTCGGATGACGGCATCGAAATCTTCGGCGGCAACGCCAACCTGAAGCACATCGTCATCAACGGCGCCGACGATGACGGTCTGGACACAGACACCGGCTGGCGCGGTGGCGCCCAGTTCGGCATCGTCACCCAGCGCGCACAGAACACGACCAGTCGTTCGGCCGGATTTGAGTTTTCGTCCGCTCCCAAAACCACTGCCTATGCTTCGCGCTACCTGTCGGAACCCAAGATCGCCAACTGGACCCTGGTTGGTCGAACCACGACATCCGATGTTCACACCGTCATGCACTTCGACACGGGCACCAAGCCGACTCTGATGAATATCGTCGCTACAAACGTGGCGGGTTCGGCGTCGGGCTGCTTTGCAATCGACGATCAGGACACGGAAACGAGCTTCAACAGCGGCACGACGCCGTCGCTGCGCTCCATCTACATGTCCTGCGCGATCTCCTACCGCCCGGCCAGCGTGACGCGTTCGACGGCCGTGTTCACCAATGCCCGCAACACCAATGTGACGGCGGCGGGACCCTCGACCCTGACCGCGCCGGCCTCGGGCACCTCGATCACCAACCAGAACCTGGCCTTCATCAACGGCGCCAACGAAAACGCCGTGCCGGCGGTCGATCCGAAGACGACCTACGGCTTCTTCGACAGCGTGACCTACATCGGCGCCGTGCGGAACGCCCAGGACACCTGGTGGCAGGGCTGGACCTGCGGCCTGACGTCCGGCTCGACCTGCTGACGATGACAGCGCCGGCGGCGACCATGGGGTCGCCGCCGGTTCTTCGCGTTTCCTGACCCCTTCAAGGCGCAGACCATGAATAGACTTACTCTGACCCTGAGCGGGGTCCTTCTCGCCACCAGTGCGCTGATCGCGCCCGGCCTGGCGTTCGCCCAAACGGCCCCGACGACTTCCCCGACCGCGCAGACCCCGGCCGAACAGGTCGAGGAGCAGGCGACCGAAGTCGGCGAGATCGTCGTCCTGGGCCGTTATATTCCCGAACCCAACCGCGAGAGCTCCGAAGTCGCGGCCTTCCTGACGTCCGAGGACCTGGAGCGCACCGGCGACAGCAACGCCGCCGCCGCCCTGACCCGCGTGACCGGCCTGTCGATCGTCGAGGGCCGGTTCATCTACGTCCGCGGACTGGGTGAGCGTTATTCTTCGGCCTTGCTGAACGGTTCGCCCCTGCCCAGCCCCGAGCCGCTGCAGCGCGTCGTGCCCCTGGACCTGTTCCCCTCCAGCATCCTGGACGGCGTGACGGTTCAGAAGACCTATTCGCCCAACTTCCCCGGCGAGTTCGGCGGCGGCGTGATTGATCTGCACACCATCGACGCCCCGAACGAACCCTTCTTCAACATGAAGCTGTCGCTGGGCGGCAACACCGAATCCACCGGCAAGGAAAGCCTGATCTATTACGGGTCGCGCACCGACTTCACCGGCTTTGACGACGACACCCGCGAAGTGCCCGGCGCCATCGCCATCGCCTTCGACCAGGGCAAGCAGATCAACGGCGCCAACTTCACCGCCGACCAGCTCCAGACCATGGGCCAGTCGCTGGTGAACGCCCCGCTGCGCCTGCTGCAACGCGAAAAGACGCCGATCGACGGCGGTGTGGAACTGGCGGGCGGCTTCTCGCAGGACACGGGTCTCGGCACCCTGGGCCTGATCGCCGTCGCCGGTTACGACAACAGCTGGCGCGCCCGTCGCGGCGTCCAGGAAGAGGGCCAGTTTCAGGGCGACGCCCTGGAGGTCGCTTCTTCCTCTAACGTTGAATCCAACCAGAACGACATCCGTTTGAACTTCCTGGGGGGGCTGTCGCTCAAGACCGCAGATCATGAGGTGAAGTGGACCAACCTCTATGTTCGCAACACGACCAAGGAAGCGCGTTCAGCCGCTGGCCCGGACGCCGACGCAGGCGGCAGCATTATCCGTAACGACTATACCGAATGGTTCGTGCGCCAACTGTTCACCAGCCAGTTGGCCGGCGAGCATCAGTTCATGGACGGGGCTCTCGAAATCGACTGGCGCGCCGCATACGCCAAGACGTCGCGCGACGCACCCTATGAATCGCGCTTCCAGTACGGTGTGGACGAGAACGGTGATTATATCCACAACGTGCAAGGCAATCTGATCTCGTTCAGCGAATTGGACGACGACATCGTTTCGGGCGGCGTGGACGTGGCGTACACCCTGCCGCTGTCGTCGATCCGCGAAGCCGTCATCAGTGCTGGCGTAGCCTCGTTCGACAACAATCGCGAAGCGACACGCCACGACCTGCAGTTCGAAGCGGTCAACAGGTTGACCGACAGCCAGCGTCACTCCCGGATCGACTATCTGTTCTCGGACTACAACATCAATCCGAACACGCTGCAACTGCGCGAAGTTGGGCGCTCAGACGCCAGCGCCTATGACGCCGAATTGCAGGTCAATGCCGCTTACGCCATGGTCGATGCGGAGATCATCCCGCTGGTCCGCACCACGGTGGGCGTACGTTTCGAGGACGGTCAGCAGAGCGTTACGCCGCGTGACCTGTTCGGCGGAAGTTCGACTTATAAGGCCACCGAGATCGAGGAGCAGTATTGGCTGCCTTCGCTGACGGCGACCTGGAACTTCGCCGAGGATCAGCAACTGCGTTTCGGCGCGTCCAAGACGATCGGTCGTCCGCAGTTCCGCGAACTGGCGCCCCAGGCCTATACGGACCCGGAAAGCGACCGCATCTTCATCGGCAACCCCTATCTGGTGGACACCGAGCTGCTGAACCTGGACGCGCGGTACGAATGGTACTTCGCTCGCCAGCAGTTCATCACCGCCGGCGTCTTCTACAAGGACCTGGACAAGCCGGTTGAGTCCGTCATCGTCGACGTGGGCAACCAGCGGCAGCAGTCGTATCTGAACGCGCCCAAGGCGACCATCATGGGCGCCGAGGTCGAGGTGAAGAAGTATTTCGAGTACCCCGACCAGACCATGAGCTTCATCGCCAACAAGCGTTGGCTGGTGCAGGCCAACTACACCTACTCGGACTCCGAGGTTAAGGTGGGCGAGGGCGACACCGTCCTGACCCTGGGTGGTGCGGGCACGCCGGAACAGGCGTCCTTCTTCATTCAGGACGGCAGCCGTCTGCAAGGCCAGTCGGACCATGTCGCCAACCTGCAACTGGGTTGGGAAGACGATACGGCCCGCTCGCAGGCGACGATCATCGTCAACTATGTCAGCGACCGGATCACCGCCCGCGGCGCCGGCATCGGTTCGAGCCGCGAGCCTGACTTCATCCAGGAGCCGGGTGTCTTCCTGGACTTCGTCTATCGCAAGGACTTCACCGTCATGGCCCGCGACATGGGCTTCGCCCTGGAACTGCGGAACCTGCTGGGAACCGAGTTCGACGAATACCAGGAACTGGGCAACAAGATCCGGGTCAACAACTACGACCTGGGCCAGAGCGCCTCGGTCAGCCTGACCGCCCGCTTCTGATCTTTGGAACAAGTGACGCGTTGCGACCGGGGGGCCTTGGCCTTCCGGTCGTTTTCGTTACTGAATGATCCGTATAGATCGCATCTGTCACCAGATGTTCTTCGTGTCTTCACACTTCGGTGCGGCCCGCATACGGACGATTAGTCTAGATCGCGGGATGGCCGTCGGGGTCGGAACAGGCATGGCGTCGTGATCGCGGCTATCCGTAGTTTTAACGTCTCTTCGGTGGCCGACCGTATGCGTCGTCTGCCGCTGCGTCGCATCGTCGAGGTCGTGCTGATCCTGCTGCTGCTGGTTCAGACGGGGCGGCTTGTCTGGCTGTTCGCAGGGCCTCAACCGAAGCCCCAACCGGCCGGCGCCACGGCCCCGGCGGGGCCGGTGGACATGAGTATTCTGTCGCGTTTCGACGCCTTCTTCCGCACAGGCGGGCAGGGCGCCCTGGCCGGCGCCTCGGGCGCGGACGCCAGCCAGATGCGGCTGTTCGGCGTGCGCACGGGCGGCGCGGGCGGCGGATCGGCCATCATCGGTCTTGCGGACGGGCGTCAACTGTCTGTCGGCGTCGGCGAGGAGGTCGAGCCCGGCCTGGTCTTGCAGTCTGTCGGGTCGGATTTCGTCACCCTGGCGCGGGGCCAGTCCCTGAGCCGTCTGGAATTCGCCGACACGCCCGCCGGCGCCGCCGCGCCGCCCCCGCCGCCGTCGACGCCTCAGGTGGTGGCTCCGCCGGCCGCCGCGCCCGCCTCGTCTCAGGGCGCGGTTGTCGATCCCCAGCGGCTGATGGCCCAGGCCGCGCTGCAGCCCCGGATCCAAGGTCTGGGCGTCAACGGCTTCACCGTCTCGTCGGCCGGCAATGCGTCCGAGCTGCGCAGCGCGGGACTTCAGTCCGGCGACGTCATCCTGTCCGTCAATGGCGTGGCGCTGAACAGCCCTCAGGCCATCGGCGCCCTGCGCGGCCAACTGGCCAGCGCCCCGTCCGCCGACATCCAATATGAGCGCGCGGGCGAGACGCGCACCACCACCATAAGGACGCGTCCATGACCGCCTCTCTGCGCAATCGCCTGAAGCGTTCCGGCGTCGGCGCCCTCGCCGCCGTCCTGGCCCTGCAGGCCCCCCTGGCCGCCGCGCCCGTCCTGGCCCAGGAGGCGCGCCAGACCCTGAACGTCCAGGGCGCCGACATCCGCGCCTTCATTCAGGACGTGGCCCGCACCACCGGCCGCACCTTCATCGTCGATCCGGCCGTGACCGGGACGGTGACGGTGACCAGCGACCGGCCGCTGGGCCGCGCCCAGATGTTCGAGGTCTTCCTGTCCACCCTGCGGGCCAACGGCCTGGTCGTCACCCCGACCCAGTCGGGCGCCTATCGGATCAGCCCGGCCCAGGGCGCGGCCCAGGGGCCGTCGACGGTCGGGGCCGAGCGGTTCTCGACCGAGGTCTTCCAGCTGCGCAACATCGACGCGGCCTCGGCCGCCGAGACGATCCGGCCGCTGGTCGGGGCCCAGGGCCAGGTCCTGGCCAATCCCGGCGCCAACAGCGTGGTGGTGGCCGACTTTTCGGACAATCTGGCCCGTATCCGCTCCCTGATCGGCCGGATCGACGTGGACCGGTCCAGCTATGAGGTGGTGGCGCTGGAAAACGCCTCGGCGCGCGAGATCGCCGGGGTGTTGCAGCAGGTGATGGCGGCGCCGAGCGGCGGCGGGCAGGGGATGGTCACCGTCACGGCGGTGGAAAGCTCGAACTCCATCGTCCTGCGCGGCGACGGCCAGGCCCTGGCCCGCGTGCGCGGCCTGATCCACGATCTGGACGGCCGTTCGCGCGCCAGCCAGGACGTGAACGTCGTCTTCCTGGAACACGCCAACGCCGAGCAGCTTCTGCCGGTGCTGCAGCAGGTGGTGGGCCAGCCGGTCACAGCCTCGACGGGCGCGAGCCGGGGCTTGCGCACCGCCCCGACCGGATCGACGAACGGCGCGTCGAGCGGCCTGTCGCGCGCCGCCTCCAGCCTGGGCGGAGCGGACGCGGGCGGCGGCGCCATCGGGTCGTCCACTGTCACCGCCACTGGCCAGCGCGCCACCATCGCCCGCTTCCCCGGCGCCAACGCCCTGGTCATCGCCGGGCCGGCCGACATGCAGCGGACCCTGGCCGACGTCATCCGGCGGCTGGACGTGCGCCGCCAACAGGTGCTGATTGAGGCCATTGTGGTCGAGCTGAGCGACAACGCGGTGCGCGAGCTGGGCGTCCAGTGGCTGTACGGCGGCGAGAACGGCGTCGGTCTGACCAACTACACCGCCAACGCCACCCCGCTGGTGAACATGGCCGGCGGCGCCTATGCCGGGCAGCTGGACAAGGACGATCCGCTGCGGGAACAGCTGCAAACCCTGGCCCTGAACAGTCTGGTGGGCGCCAACGGCTTTATCGGCGGCGCCGGGGTCGAGGTCGGCGACGGCCTGTTCGGCTTCATCATCAATGCGGCCAAGACCGACAAGGGCTCCAACCTGCTCCAGACCCCGTCGATCATGACGCTGGACAACGAAGAAGCCACCTTCCTGGTCGGACAGGAGGTGCCGATCACGACCGGCCAGACCCTGCTGGACGGCAATTCCAACCCCTTCACCACGACCGACCGCAAGGACATCGGCGTGCGGCTGACGGTCAAGCCGCAGATCAACGCCGGCGGCTCCATCACCCTGACCCTACGCCAGGAGGTGTCGGCGATCAACGGCGGGCTGACCCGTGGCGCGACAGACCTGGTGCTGGACAAGCGCGAGCTGCAGACGACCCTGGTGGTCGATGACGGCGACATCGCGGTCGCTGGCGGCCTGCTGGACCAGAACGACATCATCTCGACCGACAAGATCCCCGGCCTGGGCGACCTGCCGGGCGTCGGCGCCCTGTTCCGGTCGAACAGCCGTCAGCGCGGGCGGACCAATCTGATGGTCTTCCTGCGTCCCACCATCGTCCGCACCCGCGAGGAGGCTCAAGGGGTGGCCGCCGATCGCTGGGGCTACATGCGCGACCAGCAGCAGGCGGTGCAGCCGGATCGCGAGCCCAGCCTGGACGCCCTGGTGCGGGACTATATGCGGACCCAGGCGCCGGCCGCCCCGGCGACGGGCCAGCCGATGGTGATCGCCCCGACTGGCGTGACCGCCCCCGTGGCCCCGGTCGAGGCCGCGCCCCTGCCGCCGACCGGGAACTGATCCCATGATCACCCTGGTCAGCCCCAGCCTGCCCTATGGATTCGCCAAACGACACGGCGTCCTGCTGCTGGACGCCGGCGAGGTGGCGCGGGTGGGCCTGCGCGAGGGCGCGGACCCGAAGGGGCTGATCGAGGCGCGAAGGGTGCTGGGCCGGCCCCTGGTCGTCGAGCCGCTGGCCCAGGCGGCCTTCGACCGCCAATTGTCCGAGGTCTATGCCGGCGATCATCTGGCGGCGACCGACGGCGACGATCTGGACATGCCGGCCGGACTGGACAGTCTGATCGACGACATCCCCGCGGCGGCCGATCTGCTGGACACAGCCGACGACGCGCCGGTGATCCGGCTGATCAACGGGATCATCGCCGAGGCGGTGCGGACGGGTGCGTCCGACATCCACCTGGAGACCTATGAGAGCGCGCTGCTGGTGCGGATGCGGATCGACGGGGTGCTGCGCGAGGCCCTGAGCCTGAACCCGCGCATCGCCCCGCTGCTGGTGTCGCGCATCAAGGTCATGGCGCGGCTCGACATCGCCGAGAAGCGCGTGCCGCAGGACGGGCGCATCCCCCTGGCCTTGGGCGGCAAGACGCTGGACGTGCGGGTCTCGACCCTGCCGTCGCGCGGCGGCGAGCGGGTGGTGATGCGGATTCTGGACAAGGATCAGGCGGGCCTGACCCTGGACCGTCTGGGCATGGCGCCCGACGCCCTGGCCGCCTTCCGCGCCGCCCTGGCCGAGCCGAACGGCATCATCCTGGTCACCGGGCCGACCGGCTCGGGAAAGACCACCAGCCTGTACGCCGGCCTGGCCCTGCTGAACGACCAGACGCGCAACATCCTGACGGTCGAGGATCCGGTCGAATACGCCATCGACGGCGTGGGCCAGACCCAGGTCAACACCAAGGTCGGCATGACCTTCGCGGCGGGTCTGCGCGCCATCCTGCGCCAGGACCCGGACGTGGTCATGGTGGGCGAAATCCGTGACGTGGAGACGGCGGGGGTCGCGGTCCAGGCCGCCCTGACCGGCCACCTTGTGCTGTCCACCGTCCACACCAATGACGCGGCGGGGGCGGTGACGCGGCTGCGCGACATGGGGGTGGAGCCCTTCCTGCTGGCCTCGACCCTGAGGCTGATCGTGGCCCAGCGGCTGGTGCGGCGCCTGTGCGACCATTGCCGCACGCCCGAGATCGCCGACAAGAAGACGGCGAAACTGGTCGGCGCCAAGGCGGGTGTGCAGGTCTGGCGCCCGCACGGCTGCGCCCATTGCGGCAATACCGGCTACGTCGGCCGGGTCGGCCTGTACGAGGTGCTGAAGATCGACGACCGCGTGCGGCGTCTGATTGCAGCCGAGGCGGACGAGGACGCCGTGGTCGCCGCCGCCTTCGCCGGGGGCGGAACCCTGACGGAACGCGCCCGCGCCCTGGTGCTGGACGGCGTGACCTCGGTCGAGGAGGCGGTCCGCGTCGCCCGGCAGGAGACCGCGACCGATCCGGCGGAGGCGGCCTGATGGCGGCCTTCGACTATGTGGCCGTCGATGCGGCGGGGCGGACGGTGTCCGGCGCCGTCACCGCTTCGGACGAGGCGGCGGCGCGCGGCTGGCTGACCAAGCGCCGGCTGATGCCGCTGGAGCTGACGCCGGCCCGGATCGCGCCGCGTGCCGAGCGGACGAGCGGCGCCGGCCGGGGCGACCGCCTGAACGCCAAGACCCTGGCCCTGACGACGCGCCAGCTGGCGACGCTGATTTCGGTCTCGCCGATCGAAGAGGCCCTGCGCACCCTGGCGCTTCAGGCCGATCGGCCGGTGGTGCGGCGGGTGCTGGAAGGCGTGCATGCAGGGGTCATGGAGGGGCGTCGCCTGTCCGACGCCATGGCCTTGCAGGGCCAGGCCTTTCCGCCCCTGTACCGGGCCATGGTCTCGGCCGGGGAACAGTCGGGCGCGCTTCAGCCGATCCTGGAACGTCTGGCCGACGGGCTGGAGCGGGACCAGCAGGTGCGCGGCAAGGTGATCACCGCCGTGGTCTATCCCAGCGTCCTGGCCGTGGTCGCCCTGGGCGTGATCGCCATTCTGATGACCTTCGTCGTGCCCAAGGTGGTCGATCAGTTCGAGAGCATGAACCAGACCCTGCCGCTGCTGACGCGGCTGGTGATCGGCGTGTCGGATCTGATGCGGAACTGGGGCTGGCTGTTCCTGCTGCTGCTGGCCGGGCTGATCGTCGCGGGCGTGGTCGCGCGACGCCGACCCGAAATCCGCCTGCGGATCGACCAGACGATGCTGAGGCTGCCGGTCATCGGCCGTCTGACGCGGGACCTGCATGGGGCCAGAATGGCGCGCACCCTGTCGACCATGATCGCCGCGGGCCTGCCGGTGCTGGAGGGCCTGACCATCACCGCCCGCACCGTGTCCAACATGGCCCTGCGTCAGGCGACGGAATCCATGGGCGAGGCGGTGCGCGAGGGCGGGGGCCTGTCGGCCGCCATGCGCCGCGCCGACGTCTTCCCTCCGCTGCTGGTCTATATGACCGCCTCGGGCGAGAGCAGCGGACGGCTGGAGCCGATGCTGGAACGGGCCGCCGACTATCTGGAACGTGAGTTCGCGACCTTCACCGCCGTGATGCTGAGCCTGCTGGAGCCGGCCATCATCGTGGTCATGGGCGGGGTCGTGGCGATGATCGTCCTGTCGATCCTGCTGCCCATACTTCAGATCAACACCCTGGCGATGGGGTGAGGAGAGTTTAGTGATGACGTCAGAAAATCAGAACAAGCGTAAGAAGCGTCAGGGTTTCACCCTGGTCGAACTGATGGTGGTCATCGTCATCATCGGCCTGCTGGCGACCGTGGTGGCGCTGAATGTCCTGCCCAGCCAGGACCGGGCCATGGTCGGCAAGGCCAAGGCGGACATCTCGGTTCTGGAGCAGGCGATCGAGACCTATCGCCTGGACAATCTGAACTTCCCCACCGACCAGCAGGGGCTCGAGGCCCTGGTGTCCGCGCCGGCCGGCCTGGCCCAGCCGGAACGCTATCGCCAGGGCGGCTATGTGCGTCGCCTGCCCGAAGATCCGTGGGGCAACCCCTACCGCTATCGTCGCCAGAGCGCGCACGGCCAGCAGTTCGACGTCTTCTCCCTGGGGGCGGACGGCAAGGAAGGGGGCGAGGGCAATGACGCGGACCTCGGCAACTGGCAGGGCTAGGCTTCAGCGTCGCCGTTCTGGATTCACCCTGGTCGAGCTGATGGTCACGGTGGCCGTCATCGGATTGGCGGCCGGGGCGGTCGCCCTGTCCTTGCCCGATCCCCGCCCCGCCGTGGGTCTGGAGGCGGAGCAGTTCGCCGCCCGGCTGTCGCGCGCCCGCGAGGAGGCGATCCTGACCAATCGGCCGGTGGCGGCGGATGCGGACACCGCCGGCTACGCCTTTTCCAGTTTCGACGGCGCCGTCTGGACGCCGCTGAACGGCGTCTTCATCGCCCGCACCTGGGGCGAGGGCGTCGCGGCGCCGGCGGATCCTGTACGCATCGTCTTCGATCCCACCGGCGTGGCCGACCCTGCCCGCGTCCGCCTGACCCGCGACAACCAGTCCCGCACCGTCACGGTCGACGGCGCGGGCGAGGTGTCGATCCATGATTGATTCCGCTCCAGCGGCGCGTGGTCGTCCGGCCGGCGGCAGGGCTCGACAGGTCCGCGCCGGGTTTACGCTGATCGAAATGCTGGTGGCCCTGGCGGTGTTCGCCCTGGCGGCCATGGCCCTGTTGAACCTGTCAGGCGAGAGCACCCGCTCCGCCGTGCGCGTCGAGGCGCGCACCCTGGGCGGTCTGGTGGCCGAGAATGTCGCGGCCGAGGCCATGATCGCGCCCAGCCTGCCGGTGGGCGAAGTCAGCGGCGAAACCCAGATGGCCGGCCGCGTCTGGCGCTGGCGTCGCGTCGTCACCGGGACCGAAGTCGCAGGCATGGGCCGGATTGACGTGCGGGTCTTCACCGACGAGGGCCAGGTGGCCGACCGCGTCCTGTTCCGGGCGGCCGGGGCATGAGGGCGCCGCGCACGAAGTCACGGGAGGGGCGGGCGGGGTTCACCCTGGTCGAGGTCCTGGTCTCGCTGGCCATCTTCGCCCTGCTGGCCGGGGCCGGCGCCCTGGTGCTGAGCCAGACCATCGACGCCAAATTCGCCATCCGCGCCGAGACCGACCGCATCGGCGATCTGCAACGGACGCGCGCCCTGCTGAAGGCCGATCTGGCCCAGGCGTCGCCGCGTCGCACGCGCGGCCCGACCGGCCGGCCCCTGCCGCGCGCCCTGATGGGGCAGGAGACGCCCGGCGATCCTATTCTGGTCCTGGTTCGCAACGGGTGGTCCAATCCGGGCGCGGCGCCGCGCCCGTCGCTGCAAAGGGTCGAATACCGGGTGGTCGAGGGGCGGCTGGAGCGGCGCGTCTCTCCCTATCTGGACGGCGCCCGCGCGGGGCCGCCCCAGGTGTTGTACCGCGGCGTCAAGGATGCGACCGTCACCTTCATCCAGAACGGGTCCGAGGCGCCGGCCTTCATCTCGACCAGCGACCGGCCGCTGCCGGACGCGGTGCGGATCGTCATGACCCTGGACGGTTTCGGCCGCCTGGATCAACTGTTCCTGGTCGCCGCCGCATGAGACGGCTGCGGGGATCGCGCGAGGGCATGGCCCTGTTGACCGTCCTGCTTCTGGTGGCGGTGATGGCGGTCGTGGCGGTCGCCATTCTGGACGATGTGCGCTTCTCGGTGCGCCGCACCACCAACGCCGAGACCCAGGCCCAGGCCCAGTGGTACGCCGCCGGCGCCGAAAGCCTGGCGCGGCGCCAGATCGCCGACCTGGTCAAGATCGATCCCGCCCGCACCCCGCTGGAGCCGCGCTGGAACGGCCGTGTGCTGGAGTTTCCGGTGGAGGAGGGCGCGATCCGCGCCGTCGTCACGGACGGCCAGGCCTGTTTCAACCTGAACAGCCTGGTCTTCGGCCAGAACGAGGACCTGTTTCCCCGCCCCGAAGCCACGACCCAGTTCGTCGCCCTGGGCGCCGCCCTCGGCTTGTCGCGCGCCCGGATGGCCGCTGCGGCCGCCGCCCTGACCGACTGGATGGACAATGACGCCGAGGCTTCACCCGGCGGGGCCGAGGATGCCCGTTACGCCGGCCTGTCCACGCCGTATCGCACCGGCGGCGTCATCCTGGCGGACGTCAGCGAGATGCGGGCGGTCGCCAATATGGACGACGCCCTGTATCGGCGGCTGCGCCCCTATGTCTGCGCCCTGCCGGCGACCACCCAGACGACGCTGAACATCAACACCCTGAGCCCGGCCGAGGCGCCCCTTCTGGTCATGCTGACGCGCGGCGCCCTGGGGCTTCAGGGCGCGCGCGCCGCCATCGCAGCCCGCCCGGCGCTGGGCTGGTCCAGCGTCGACGCCTTCTGGAGCCAGCCGGCGCTCAAGGGTTTCACGCCCGATGATGAGACGCGCGGGCAAGTCTCGCTGTCGACGCGCTATTTCGATCTTCGGGTCGATATCGACTATGGCGGCGCCCACGCCGTCCGCACCGCCCTGATTCACGCCGCGCCGGACGGCGGCGTGCGTACTGTCATTCGCCGCTGGACCCCTGAAGAATGAGCCAGACCCGTATCGTCATCATCCCCCCGGCGGCCTCGATGCCGGCGCCCTTCCTGACGTTCGACGCCGGGGGACGCGTGCTCCAACGCGGCTCCCTGTTGCTGGAAGACTCGGCCGCGACGCTCGATGTCCGCACGGTGGCGGTCGCTCCCGGCGCCGATGTCCTGGTGCGGTGGCTGGACCTGCCGGTCGGCGGGACGGCCCAGGTGCGGGCGGCGGCGCGCTGGGCGTTGAAGGACGATCTGGCCGGCGATCCCGAGCGTACGGTCGTGGCCCTGGGGCCGGCCGCGGGCGAGGGGCCGCGTCTGGTCGCCGCCGTGGGCGCGGGTCTGCTGGAGGCGTGGATCGACTATCTCGCCGCTCTGGGCGTGACCCCTGTCGCCATAGTGCCCGACTGTCTGATCCTGCCAGCGCCGGCCGACGACGCTCTGAGCGCCGCCGTCTTCGGGGCCGACATGGGGCTGCGCGGCGCGCATTTCGCGGCCACGGTCCAGTCCGATCTGGTCGAGGCGGTGGCGGGCGGGCGCCCCCTGATCCGCATGGACGATCCCGAGACGCTGGAGCGGCTGCTGGCGGCCGCAGCGGCGGCGCCGGCCGTCGATCTGTTGTCGGGCCTGGAGCGCAAACGCGAGGTTCGGGCGGGCGGCTGGCGGCTGGCGGCCGGTTTGGCGGCGGCTCTGGTGGTGTCGCCCCTGATCCTGACCCTCGCCGCCGGCGCGCGCGATCAGGTCGCCGCCGACCGGGCCGAGCGCCGGACCCTGGCCCTGATCACCGAAACCCTGCCCGACGCCGCCCGCGCCAGCGATCCGATGGAGGCGGCGCGTCGCCAGATCGCCGTGGCCCCGCCGCCGGGCGGCCTGGCCTCGGTCAGCGCCGCCCTGTTCGCCGCCGTGGAACAGGTCGAGGGCGCGGAACTGGACAGTCTGAGCGCCGATCCCGGCCAGGGGGTGCGCGCGACCGTCAGCTATCCGGCCTTTTCGGATATGGAGACCTTGAGGACCGCCCTGGCCGCCTCGGGCCTGTCCATGTCCGACGCCTCGACCGTCGAGGACGGCGGGCGGGTGGTCAGTGAAATCATCGTGGGAGGCGCCGCATGAACGGCCTGATGTCTCAAGCCGCCGCCTGGTGGGACGGCCGCACCCTGCGCGAGCAGCGGATGCTGACGGTGATGGGCCTGGCGATCGCCGCCGTTCTGGTCTGGCTGCTGATCGTTCGTCCTGCCTGGGCCTGGCGGGCCGATGCGGCCGAGGCGCGAGCCGTGGCCGAGGCCGATCTGGCCCTGGTTCAGACGGCGACGGGTCGTATGGTGCGGACCGACGCCGCCAGCAGCGACGTCGATGTCGCGGCGGTGGTCGCCGAGGTCGGTTCGATCACCGGGGTGACGCCGGTCATGGGCATGTCGCCGGACGGCGGCCTGGGCTTCAGCCTGACCAATGTCTCCAGCGCGGCGGCCTTCGGCTGGCTGGCGGCCCTGCATGACCGCAAGGTCGAGGCCACGACGCTGAACGTCGTCGAAAACGCCGATGCGACGATCAGCGTCGAGGGCGCGCTGGCGCCCTCGACCTGAAGCCGGATCAGGGCCGGGCGGCGCGCAGGGTCTGGAGTTCGCGCTGGGCCTGGATGAAATCCGCCTGGAAGTCAGGGTCGGCCTTCAGGCTGGCCACCAGGGCGGCGCCGACGATCCGGCCGGCCTCGACGTCGCTGGGGTAGTGGACGCCGCAGATCACCCGGCTGTCGCCATAGGCCAGGCCGCGCGCCAGGATCTCGTCAGCCTTGTCCGGCGCCATTTCCGACAGGACCAGGGCCCAGGCCCAGCCCAGGGCGGCGTGGCCTGACGGATAGGAGCCGCTGGCCGTCAGCCAGGGCTGGGGCGCGATACAGGTGGCCGCCGGTTCGGCGACGAAGGGCCGGGGGCGGCGGACGCCCTTCTTGACCGGGGTCTGGATCGTTTCCAGGTCGCCCAGCATCCGGCCCAGCAGACGGGTCAGGGTCGGCACGCGCTCGGGGTCGAAGGTCACGCCCAGGGCCGGGGCGAAGACACGCGGGGCCGAGGGGGTCTCGATCTCATTGTCCGCCTGGGCCATCGCCCAGCGCGCACTGCCCTCGAGAGCGCGGGTCGAGCGATAGGTCTCGATATCGGCCTGTTCACGCAGGGATCCGGCGGCGGGCGGCGGCGGCAGGAACCGGGCGGCGTTCGGCGCCGCGTCTGCGGACAGATAACCGTGGGGATGATCCTGGAACCCGGTCCAGAGCACTGGCGCCGTGTCAGGCGTCGCGGCGCAGCCGCTCAGGGCCAGACACAGGACCGCTAGGCCGCGACCGGCCGAGGAAAAAAGGGGCATTTAGACTACGCTTATCAGACTGTGGGGAAATCAGGCGGCGACGGCGCCGGGACGGCCGTCCTCGACCACCCAGCTGTTCAGGGTCGAGACCGCCGCATGGGGATCGCGCACGTCGGAGATGGCGCGATAACGGGTGTTCATCCGATCGCGGTCCATGTCGATGGACATATAGCCCCGCACCCGGCTGTCGAAGAATTTGATCTGCGGGTTGTTCGGCATGTTCGCCATCAGGGCGTCATAGGGCGGGCCGGACGACGAGATCGAGGTGCCGACGAATTCGGTCGCCACCGTCGCCGATGACGGATCGGCGCTGACCCGCTTGACGTCATTGGTCCAGAACGAGTGGTAGTCGCCGCTCAGCACCACCGGATTGCGGGGCTTCAGCGTCGCCAGGGCGTCGGTCATCCGGTCGCGGGCGACGGGATAGCCGTCCCAGGTGTCGGTCCAGTAGCGGGTCTCGGCGTCGCCGTTTCCGAACCTCAGCCCCGCCATCACCAGATCCTGGCCCAGGATGTTCCAGCGCGCCTGCGACCGGGCCAGGCCGTCGTACAGCCAGCGTTCCTGTTCGAAGCCCAGGAAGGTGCGGGCCGGGTCCAGCCGGTCGGGGCAGGCGGCGTCGGTGACCACCTGGCCCTTGCCGCCGTTGACGCCGTCGGCGCAGGCCTGTTTCGAGCGGTACTGCCGGCCGTCCAGCATGAAGAACTGGGCCAGCCGGCCATAGCGGACGCCGCGATAGATCGGCATCTGCAGCCGGGCGTCCAGCCGCGTGCGGCGAATGGGCATGGCCTCGTAGAAGGCCTTGTAGCCAGCGGCGCGGCGCAGCAGGAAATCATTGGGCATGACGCCGGGCGTCTTGGACCAGACGCCGGAATAGTCGTCCTGAATCTCGTGGTCGTCCCACACCGCCAGACAGGGGGCGACGGCGTGCAGCCGTTGCAGGTTCGCGTCCGTCCGGTGCAGGGCGTACCGGTTGCGATAACCCGCCAGGGTCGTCGCCTCTTCCAGTCCGTAGGGCCGCACCACATTGGCCGCCTGTGCGCCCGTGCGGGTGTATTCGTAGATATAGTCGCCCAGGAACAGGGTCAGGTCCGGCGCCTCGTCGGCCATATGGCCATAGGCGCTGAAATAGCCCGACTCCCAGTTCGAGCAGGAGGCGACGGCCAGACGTAGGCGGTCGACGTCGGCGTTCGGGGCGGGGGCGGTGCGGGTGCGGCCGACGGGGCTCTGCTGACCCTGGGCGGTGAACCTGTACCAATAGGGCCGGTCGGGGCGCAGACCATCGACCTCGATATGCAGGCTGTGGGCGTCGGTGCGATCCGCCACGGCCTCGCCCGAGGCGACGATGCGGTTGAAGGCCTCGTCCGCCGCCACGTCCCAACGCACGGCGACCGGGCCGCCCATGCCGCCCAGGCCGTCCGGCGCCACCGGATCGACCGCCAGCCGCGTCCACAGGACGAAACCATCGGGGGCCGGATCGCCGCTGGCGACGCCCAGCGGGAAGACATAGGCCCCGCCCGCCTGGGCCTGAGCCCGGCCGAACCGCAAGACCAGGGGCGCGGCGACGAAGCCGCCGAGCAGAAGGCGGCGGTTCATCGGGGGGGCGGACTTCAGCAGCATGGGGGGCTTTCCAACGGGAGCAACGGATCGGGCGGACCGGCCTGAAGCCGATCCGCCCTGTCCTGGTCTTAGAAGTCCATCGACAGACGGACGGCGACCGTGCGGCCCGGTTGCGGCGAAGTGGTCGGGCGTGCCGATCCGTTGAAGCCGTTGCGCGTCTCTTCGTAATAGGTGTTGAAGAGGTTGCGCACCGACAGGCCGACCCGCCAGTTGGCGTTCGCGGGGCCGCCGGTGAAGTTGGCGTTCCACAGCCAGTAGGCTGGAATGATCGACGACGAGCTCGTCGAATACAGATCATCGCGGTAGTTGTAGTTGGTCTCGGCGCGCAGATCCAAACCGGCCATCTGCCAGTCATAGGCGATGGAGCCGCCGTAGTTCATCTTCGGGAAAGGCAGTTTTTCGCCCGCGCGGTCCGTGTAGATGATCACGTCCCACGGGCCGTTGGTCGGGTTGGCCGCAGCCGTGGCCGTCGTGTCGACCGAGTTGTACTCGTCATACTCGCCGTGCTTGTAGCTGATGTTCTGGCTGATGCTGAGCCCGATGATCGGGGTCCACTCAAACTCCAGCTCGGCGCCGTAGATGTGCGACTTGGGCACGTTGTCGATCTTGCCGACCCGGCCGGAGACACGGTCGTACAGGACTGTCTGCACCTGCTGGTTCTTGTAATCGTAGTAGAAGGCCGCGCCGTTCAGCCTCATCGAATGACCGAAGAAGTCGGATTTGACGCCTGACTCATAGGCGATCAGTTCTTCGGGGGCGAAGGGGGTGGCGGAGGTGGCGTTGTAGGTGGTGAAACCGCCGGACTTCACGCCGCGCGCGACGTTCGCATAGAAGAGCGAATTGTCGCTGAGCGCGTACTCAAGCCCCAGCCGGCCGGTCACTTCGGACATGTCGGTGGAATAGGTGACGTCCGCGCCCGGCGTCGCGCTGAGGCGGTAGGTGCCGGGGCTGGTCAGGCTGCGCTCTTCGTATTCGTAACGCAGACCCAGGATCAGGTTCAGGCGATCCGTCGCCTGGAAGCTGTTGTTGGTGAAGACGCCGATCGATTCCACGTCCTGCTTGTAGGGCGTGTGGATGAGGGCGGTGATGCCACGAAACTCCGTATAGAAGCCGCCGTCGTTGCTTTCGTTCGAATAGTGAACGCCCGTCATCCACTTCAAACGGCCGTCATCGTTCGACGCGAGGCGCAGTTCCTGAGAGGCCGCCTTGATGTCGTTGTAGAAATAGACGTCGGACTCGCGCGCGCTGGTGCCGTCCCAGTCATTGTATTCCGAGCGGGTGAAGGACTGGTAGGCCGTGATCGAGGTCAGGTCCGCCCAGCCGAGGTCGGCGACGACCTTGGCGCTCAGGTCCAGGCCCTCATTGTCGCGGCCGGGCTTGTCGCCGACGCTGCGTCCGGAGATGGCGGCCAGTTGCGGCGACAGGGACCAGCCCGTGATCCGCCAGGCGGTGTCGGCCGGAATGGTGACCCCGCCCGCAGTCGTGTAGTCGCCCAAGAGGCGGAAGCCGAGGCCGTCGGACTTGTCGACCTGATAGGTGGCGCTGAGATCGACGGTGACGTCGTCGGTGGCGTCCCAGGTCAGGCGCCCACGCACTGCCGTCTTGTCGAGATCGCCCAGCTTCTGGCCGGTGTCGCGGTTGTACTGCCAGGCCCCGCCCTGTTCGGTGACGAAGGCCAGGCGGCCCAGCAGGCCCTCGGCGATCTGGCCCGAGGCGTAGCCGTCCAGCTTGTAGCGGTCGTAGGAGCCGTATTCAGCGGTGAAGCCGCCCGTGCGGTCAACGGTGGGAGCGTTGGTGATGATGTTGACGGCGCCGCCCGTGGTGTTGCTGCCGTAGAGCGTGCCTTGCGGGCCACGAAGGACTTCGAGGCGGGCGACGTCGAACAGCGCGCCTTGGGTGGTGATCGTATAAGGGTGCGCGACCTCATCCACATAGATGCCGACGGTAGAGGCGTTATTGCTGGAATATTCGCGTGCGCCGACGCCCCGGATACGGAACTGCGGCTGACCGCCGCCGAACTGGCTGTCCACTTCGAGGTTGGGGACTACGTTTTCGAGGTCGTTGACGACCGTGATGTTCTTTTCGTCCAGGTCCTGGCCGTTGACGACGCTTAGCGAGGCGCCGACGTCCTGGCTGGCCTGGGCCCGACGCTGGGCGGTGACGACGATGTCCTCGACCGTCGCCGACGGAGCCGAGGAAGACTGGGCGGCGGCGGGCAGGGCCGCGGCCAGGGCGAGTGCGGCGCTCGAGACGCCGAGGAGCAGACGATGCATTGCACGATCCATTGCGGGCGGCGCGCGCAGGCACCCCCTGCCGCACGGGCCGATCTGTTGATGATGCTGTCGAACAGCTGTTCGGTTCGGCGATTTGACGGGAGCGGCCCCTGGCGATGGGGAGGAAGGCTGGAGCCGCTGGCGTCCCGCAGAAAAACAACTGTTCGACAACGGTTCGGCATTAGGCGCGCCCTGCTAAGCTTTTATGACGCTTGTAGGAAGACTTTCTGTCAGGCAGCGCCCTGGCAACCAGAGGCTGGAAGTAACGCCCGTTCTATGGCTCTTGCTGCGCCACAAGCTGGGTCGCGGCGGTCTTGAGCGTTGCGCCCGACAGCGGAATCCCCGTCGCCGAGGCGACCAGGGCCTGGCCCTTGATCCAGAGCGCGAACCGGGTGGCGGCCAGTCGGGTCAGGTCGAAACGCGCCGGCCAGACCCCGGCGCTGTTGTAGAAGGTGCCGCCGCCCTCCGGTCCGCGCAGCACCATGGCGAGGTCCTGAAGCGGCGGATCGCGGCGGGCCTCCAGACAGATGCTGGCGATCAGGCGGGCGTATCGGGTGTAGAATCCCTCGGCCTGAGGATCGATCGAGACGGTTGGCGTCATGAGCCTTTCCCAGGTCTCGAGCGTGGCCGCGGAAGGGTCCATGTCGGGGCGCCGCCTCGCCAGATAATGGGGCAGGTCGCGGAACACGCTGTGCCACACCGCATCCACGACGAAGCGACGCATGTCCGGCCAATGATAGGCGATGGTGGATGTGGAGGTGCCGGCCACCAGGCTGACCGAGCGATTGGTCACACCGGCGACGCCGCCGGCCAGGATCTGGTCCGCCGCGATGTCGAGCAGTTTGAGCCGCATCGAATCGACCTCCAGTCCCGCAGCCGGCGCCTGGGGCAGAACCAGATGTTCGCGATACCAGAAGGTGGCCGGGGCGGGGCCGTCGTCTCGGCCCAGGGCTCGGTCGACCAGGGCGCCCAGGCCCTCGGCGCTGATGACCTCATAGTCGGTGCGGCCCAGAAGGGCGCCGGCGTAGAATTGTTCGGTGACGAGACAGGCGGTCAGGGGCGCCGCGAAATCGGCGGCGCCGGGGACGGTCGCCAGATAGGTCCGCCAGGCCGCCTCGCGCATCGCCTCCCAGCGTCGCATCAGGTCATGGCGCGCCTCGCCCAGGTCCGTGTCCAGCAGCAGGGCCTCCCAGACCCGAACAAAGCCGGCTTCGGCCGCGGCGCGGAGCCTCAGATAGCGCAGAACAAGGGCGAGCAGGGTGTCGCGGCTCGCCGGCAGACCAGCCACGGCGCCGAAGAAGCGCTGATGAAAAACGGCGTCCGCCTCCAGCGCATGTTCACCGACCGCCAGGACCAGGCCGGACTTGGCGCCGAACAGGTTGACGATGACGGTCGTGCTCTTGCCGACGGCCTGGGCCAGGTCGCGCAGGGTCAGTTTGCGGAAACCCTGAGCGATCACCAGGTCGATGGCCGCCTCGATGATCCGCTGCGCGTCGGTCGATCTGGGTGAGGCTTGTCGCTGAAGCATAGGCGTCAATGGTCTGGCGAAGCCGCGATGTCGAGACCCTATGGAGGTCGTCAGACCCTCAGCCCAGGGTCAAGGTCCGCAGGCGCAGAAGCCGGTCTCCGGCCGTGATGAACAGGCTCCGGCCGTCTTCGCCGAAGGTGCAGTTCGCCGCAGCCCCGCCGGTGTCGATACGGCCCAGGCTGCGCCCCTCGGGCGTCAGCACATGTACTCCGCCGGGACCTGTGGCGAACAGATGGCCCGCGCGATCGACGGCCATACCATCCGGCAGGCCAGGATTGGACGGCCCGACCTGATCTGAGAAGTCCATCAGCACGCGCGGCTTCATCGCCTGCCCGGTTCGGCTCAGATCATAGGCCAGCAATAACGGGCGTTCGGGATCGGAGACCGCCACATAGAGGGTCCGCTGATCCGGCGACAGGCCGATCCCGTTGGGGAAGCTGAGACTGTCGTCCAACAGGGTCACGACGCCGTCGGGGTCCAGCCGATAGACGCCGTTGTACGCCGTCTCCTTCAGCGGCGACCGGTCCATGTCCTTCAGTCCATAGGGCGGATCGGTGAAGAAGATCGCGCCGTTGGAGGCCTGGACCAGGTCGTTGGGCGAGCTGAAGCGGGCGTCGCCATAGCGGGTCGCCAGCAGGGTCTTGGCGCGGGTGGCCAGATCGACGCGCGCAATGGCGCGGGCGCCATGATCGGCCATCAGGATCGAACCGCGGGGGCCGGCGATCAGTCCGTTCGACCCTGGCTCTCGAAAGACAGACGCGTCCGGCCCGTCATAGCCCGACGGCTCCATGAAGACCGAGACGCCGTCCTTCTCGGACCAGCGATGAATCCGGTTCTCGGGCACGTCGCTGAACAGCAGATAGCCGCCGTCAGCGATCCATACCGGGCCTTCGGACCAGGTGAAGCCCGAGGCGAGTGTCTCCAGCCGGGCGTCCGGGGCGATCAGGTGGTCCAGCGCCGGATCGTGACGGATCACGCGGGCGGCGGAGGCGGGGGCGCGGGCCGTGGCGCAACCGGCGCCGACGAAGCTTCCCGCGAGGCTTCCAGCGAGAACGAGACGACGAGAGAGGGTCAGGGTGAAACTCCGGGACAAGGGGAAGGGTTGGTGTGGTTTCAGGGCGAGCCGGCGCGGCGCGCAGGCTTCATGATCATCGGGCTTGTTTCAATCTGAACGGCCGACGCGTTGCGGGCGGAGCGCAAGTACTGGAGCTTTTTCCTGTCACGACAAGCCATCATCCTGTCGCATCATCGAAGCGATGGCTGTCGGCGTCTTCCATATCGGCGGCAAACGTCGGCGAGGCCGTCAGGCGGCTTGACGACTCGGGTCGGACCAAGGCTAGCTTTCGCCATGGCAAAAGTCGCGATCAAGACGCCCCAAGGCGATAACCTCAATCCCGTAGACCTGCACGTGGGCCGGCGTGTCGCCGAACGCCGCCAGGCGTTGCGCTACAGTCAGGCTCAACTGGCCCAGGCGGCCGGGGTCACCTTCCAGCAGATCCAGAAGTACGAGCGCGGGAGCAATCGGATCGCCGCCTCGCGCCTGTGGGAGATTGCGGAATTCCTGAACGTGGATCTGAACTACTTCTTCGAGGGTCTGGGTCTGCCCGATGGACCCGAGGCGCGCATGGGCGGCGCACCCACGAAACAGACGGCCGAGATCGCCCGGCGGGCGCCCGAGCTGTCGGTGCGAAACCAGAAGCTCGTTCTGGACCTGATCCAGCAACTGGCCCGGGTTTCTGCAGAGACCGGCGCGGAAATCGATGTCTAGACTTCGGCTCGCTGTCCGTTGCGGACGGCGAGCCCTTTCGCGGATCGGACGCTAGGCGATGGGGCGACTGACGCGGCGCGAGATCGAATGCGTGCAACTGGCCGGCCTGAGACTGTCAAATCAGGAGATTGCAGACGTGCTGGGCATCACGCCCAGCACCGTGGCGAACTATCTGCAAAGCGCCAACGCCAAACTCGGCACCAGTCACCGGCGGGCGGCGGCCCAGGCGCTGGGCATTCAATACCCAGGCGCCGGAATGACCGATGCCGAACTGGCCGAGCGGCTGCCAGAACGACTGCGTCCGGCCGTCTCGCCGGGCGTGGGGAACCCGATCGATGACCGGCCCTGGGCGGCGCGCTTCTGGCGACCGCCTCCGGCGAACCGGTTCATCCGTCTGGGCGTCATCGTCGGCGCGACGGCGCTCTGGCTGCTCGTACTGGGCGGTCTGACGTCTTTGGTGATGACGATCTTCTCGACGCTCGACGCATGGCGGCCCTCTTAGCCGGGATCCTCGCCATGAATCACAAGACCGACTTCGCCAACTTAATCGCCAGACGACTTCAGACCGCTGAACAGGCGCTCGATCAGGCGCTTGCCGAAATCAGCCTTCTGACCCACGACATGACGCGCCACCGCGCCGGCGCCCGGTTCGCCGCCCAGGCGGGCCACCAGGCCCTGGTCGACGTCCAGGCGGCGGCCGGGGCGCTTGTCGAGGGGCGGTCCCGGCTCGTGGCCAGTCACGATCGACTGGCGCGCATCGCCCGCACGCTCGGCATAATCGTCACAGCCGGCGGACCGCTGGAGGGCAAGGATCAGCCCGCCGGCGGAGCGACGGCGCTGGCGCTGGACGCCTGATGCTCCAGGCGGGGCTGCTGATCATCAGTCTGGTCGCCCTGGCCGCCCCTGTCGTCTGGGGCGGTCGCGCCGACCGCTGGGCCGCCGTGCTTCTGATGGCGGACATGGTGCTCAGCCCATTGGCGCAGCATCTGATGCTCGGCGATGTCCGCTGGGGCGTCGCCCTGGTGGATCTCGCCTGCGCGATCGGCCTGATCGGCCTGGCGTTGCGGGCGGACCGCTGGTGGCTTCTGTTCGCCGCTGGTCTTCAGGTCGCCGTCGTCCTGACCCATTTCGCCGCCCTGGGCCCCGCCTTCATCTATAACTGGACGGCCGTCACGGTCAGGCTTGCGACCTGGATCGCCTTGCTGATCGTGCTTCTGGCCGGCGCCTATGAAGCTCATCTGGTGCGCCGGTATCGATTGCTGCCTGGCGCGCCGGCCTAACTCACTCTTGTTGATTTCGCCGTCGCCAGGGGCTGACGGCGAGGAGATTCCCCCATGGCCGAGAGCCACATGCCGACCTTCGCCGACCTGTTCGCCGAATGGGACATCCTTCGCCGGTTCGACGGCTTCCTGCCCGATGAATTTGCATCCTACGAAGCCTGCTGCGCGGCCGAGCGCGATTTTGAGATGCGGCTTGAGCGATGCGAGAGCCAGTTGCTCGCCTGCACGCCCACTTCCGAACGGGAAGCCGCCTGGCTGCTCGAGGTGATCAATACAGGCGAGGGGCTCACGCCCCAGACGTTCGCCACATTGAACCGCATCCAGGCTTGGATGGTGTCGCGCGGCATGACGGCGCACGCGGTTTGAAATCAGGCCAGGCGACGATCTCAAGGTTGACGCTCTGCAGACGTGGTCATCGCTCGCTGTCGGCTCGTCAAAGGCAGTAGGTCGTGACCACCGTCGGCAACAGCGTCCAGACCGCCGCGATCAGTCCCACCCAGGCTGTGGCGCGACTGACGAAGCGCACGAACGGCGAGGGCGAACTGAAGCGCGGGGCGTGAAGGGCCAGGATCAGACCCACCTGCAGCAGCACCGCCAGCCCATAGGCGCCCCCCATCAGCAGGCGCGGGACGGAGACCAGGCCGAAGACCGACCCGCCGATCCCGTGTCCGCAGATCAGCCCGTGCAGGCCGTACACCGCGCTGAAGCTGGCCAGCCAGACCAGGGGCGCGACCAGGATGCGCAGGATATCCCTCACGCCAGCAATCCCGGAAGATGGGCGACGACGAGGATCAGCGTCGAGGCGCCGGCCATGTAGTCGACCCAAAGGGCCACCACCGGGAATTCGGCCTGACGGCTGGGCGAGGTGAAGCCCCTGACGACGCGGGCGGTGAGGAAGGCGGCCATCAGGGCCGCCAGGACGGCGTGAAAAAGGGCGTAGGATCCGAGCACCAGGAGCGTCGCTCCATAGGCGTGGTCGCCGGGCGTCGGGGCCCGCAGGACCACCCCGCCCGCCGCCGCCGCAACCCCCAGGGCGGCGGCGAAGGTCAGGCCCAGCCAAGGCCGGGCGTCCTGGCCCTTTCGATTGGCCCGCGCGGCGCGTCGGATCGCCACCACGCCAAGCCCAGCCCCGATGAGGCCCAGCGCCAGCTCCGGCGCCGACGACGTCAACCAGGCGGGCGGCGGCCAGGACGGGGCGACCGTCCACAGGAAGGCGAAGCCGAACAGCAGCGAGCCGAAGAAGGTCGCATTGGCCGTCAGCAGGAGGACCGACCCCCACCAGCTGGGCGAACGGCTGACCTGGGTGGCGTTGGGCAGCATCAGGTCGCGACCGATCGACCGAGGGGGCAGATCGGTCGTGCGTCCCAGCGACCAGGCCCAGCGCCACGCCAGGATCGTCACCCCGACCACCGCCAGCGGAACCGTCCAGTAGAACTTCAGCAACAGGGAGACGAAGAACACCCCCGTCACGGCCGCCATCAGGATCGGCAGGCGGGTGTTGGTCGGGTAGATGATGTGAAAGTCCGGCTTGCCGGTCGCGACCTCGACCGTCAGGCTTTCGCGCCACCCCTGTTCGGGTTCCGAGAGATAGCCTTCACCGCGCGCAAGGCGGAGCGTCAGCCCGGGATCGTCGGCGAGCGGCTGACGGCTGTCGACATGGGGCAGGCTGGCGAAATTATACGCTGGCGGCGGCGTCATCATCGCCCACTCCAGGGTTCCGGCCTGCCAGGGGTCGCGACGGCTGCGTCGCGCGGTGAAGGCGTGGAGCACCAGATCGACGATCACCATGGCGATGCCGATGGCCAGCACGAAACTGCCGATCGACGAGATCAGGTTGACGGTCGTCCAGCCGTCCTCCGGCAGATAGGTCGAGATGCGCCGCCGCTGGCCCAGCAGACCGACCCAGTGCATGGCCAGGAAGGTGACATGGAAGCCGATGAAGACGAGGGCGAAGGCCAGCTCGCCCAGCCGGAAGAACCGCGCACGGCCGCTGACGTGGGGCATCCAGTAGTAGAGCCCGGCCAGGATCGGAAAGACGAAGCCGCCGAACAGGACGTAGTGAAGGTGGGCGGTGATGAAGGCGGTGTCGTGCGCCTGCCAGTCGAACGGAACCACAGCGACCATGACTCCGGTCAGCCCCCCGATCACGAAGGTGAAGAAGAAGCCAAGCAGGTGCAGCATCGGCATGCGCAGGCTGGGCCTGCCCTTCCACATGGTCCCGATCCAGGCGAACAGCTGAACGCCCGTCGGCACCGCGACCAGGGTCGAGGCCGCCGAGAAGAAGGCCAGCCCCATATGCGGGATGCCGGTCGTAAACATGTGGTGGACCCAGATGCCGAACGACAGGAAGGCCAGTCCCGTGGCCGAGGCCACGATCCAGCCATAGCCGAGCAGGGTCGTGCGACACATGACCGGCAGGATGGTCGAGATCACCCCCGCCGCCGGCAGGAAGATGATGTAGACCTCCGGGTGGCCGAACAGCCAGAACAGGTGCTGCCACAACAGGCTGTCGCCGCCGAACTCGGCCTGGAAGAAGGGCAGTCCGAACGCCCGTTCCAACTCCAGCAGGATCGAGCCCAGGATCAGCGGCGGAAAGCCGGTCAGGATCATCAGGGCGGTGACCAGGGCGTACCAGGCGAAGATCGGCATCTTGTCCAGCGACATGCCGGGCGCACGGTATTTCAGGATCGAGACGGTGATCTCGACCGCCGCCGCGATGGCCGAGATCTCGACGAAGGTGATGCCGATCAGCCAGAAATCGGTGTTGATCCCGGGCGAATAGATCGCCCCGGTCAGCGGCGGATACATGAACCACCCGCCGTCCGGCGCGATGCCCAGCACCATCGACACCAGCATCATCGTGCCGCCGAAGACATAGCACCAGAAGCCGTAGGCCGAGAGCCGGGGGAAGGCCAGGTCGCGCGTGCCCAGCATCTTGGGCAGCAGATACATGGCCAGTCCCTCGAAGGTCGGGATGGCGAACAGGAACATCATGATGGTCCCGTGCATGGTGAAGATCTGATTGTAGATCTCCGGCCCCGCGAAGGCCGAATGGGGCGTCGCCAGTTGAGCCCGGATCAGCATGGCGAGCACGCCGCCGACCAGGAAGAAGAAGAAGGACACGGCCAGGAACATCCGACCGACGTCGGTGTGGTTGACGGTCGAGAACAGGCCGCGCGCGCCCGGTTCGGACGACCAGATTTCGGTCAGGCGGCGGTGGCGCTGGAGCGTGTTCATGGCGTGCCGCTTCGGACGAAGCGCTCCCAGGAGGCGGGGTCGTGGGCGACCACGGTGAAGGCGAAATCGTCGTAGCCGACGCCGCTGAACTCGGCGCTTCGGCCCGCATAGACGCCGGGGACGTCGGCCTCGATGCGCAGGACATTCACATGGCCGGGAATGGCGTCGATCTTGCCGGCCAGGCGCGGCGCCCAGAAGCTGTGGATCACGTCCGTGGATGTGATCGCGACATCGACCGGCCGCCCGGCGGGAATGTGAAGCACATGGTCCGTTCTCCGCCCCGGCGCATCGGCGTAGCTGAACGCCCAGGCGGACCGGCGGGCCTCGGCGCCGACGCGGACGACATCCATCCCCTGCCTTGGAAGCAGTCGCTCGCCCGCCGCCAGCCCATAGGCGAGAAGGGCCAGCAGCACGATGACCGGGAAGGCGATGCCCAGCTTGATCACCCACAGCCGCTCGTGCCGCGTTTCGTCAACGGGGCCTCGCGTCCTGAACGCCAGCGCGACCAGGGTCATCACCAGGGCGAAGATGGCGACGGCCCCGCCCAGCATGACCCACCAGATCTGGGCGATGGTGCGAGCGGCGGGGCCGGCCGGATCGACGGTCGACAGGGCTCCCTCGCAACCCGCCAGCGCCAGCGCCGTTGTCAGAACCACCATGGGACGCGGCAGGGACGGGATATGACGGACAAGATCGAAGAGGAAGCCGAGGCCCTGATCGACCCGATTGCGGCCGCGCCTGGGTTTTCCGCGACCGAGTCGCGCGTCGCGGTGTTCGGTCACCCGATCCATGCGATGAGCGTCGCCTTCCCCGTGGCCCTGACCTTCTGCACACTGGGCGCGGACGCACTGTACTGGTGGACGGGCGACGGCTTCTGGGCGCGGGCCGCCCTGTGGTCCGCCGGCACGGGTTTTCTGTTCGGCATGTTGGCGGGCGTTTCCGGAACGGCCGAATTGCTGATGGTGTCGGGCATCCGGGCGCGGGCTCCGGCCTGGACCCATTTCATCATCGCGGTGACCTTGCTGGCGCTGCTCGGGGCGAACTGGGGGCATCGTCTCTATGGTTACGAGGCGGCCGTGTTGCCTTACGGCATCATGCTCTCGGCCCTGTGTGTCGGGGTGGTGGCGGTAACGGGCTGGCATGGCGGCAAACTCGTCTTCGACTATCGACTGGGCGTGTCGAACAAGAGCTGACCGCTCCGGGGTTGCGTCAGCCAGTCCGGCAGGACGACCCAGGCCAGCGTCGGCTTGGCCAACACCAGGGTGAGGATCATCAACATCGGCAAGAGAACCAGGGCGATCGGGATATAGGGCCGGGGCGGGGTGTGTTCGTCAGGGTCTTCGCCGATCCGCGCGAGGGTGTGGCCGATCCAGCCATGGGCCATCACCAGCATCGCGACGAACGCCAGTTTGGCGAACAGCCACGGCACATAGACCTCGCGCAGGAAGATCAGCCAGGTGCCGGCGATCACGGCGATGACGGCCGCCGGCGTGACGCACATCGTATAGGTCAGGTGCGAGGCGTTCCGGACGACGCGATAGTCTTCAATCGAGATGTTCGGGTCATGGCGCGTCAACATCAGCGGCAGGGCCAGCAGCCCTCCGCACCAGATCACCAGGGCCACGATATGGGCCGCCTTGAACAGCGGAACGGCGGGTATCAGCCAGTCGATCATGCGCGCGTCGCCTTCAGTCGCGACCAGCCCTGGCGCGCGATCCAGATGGTTGCGATCGCGTAGGGTATCCCCGCCGGCGCCCACATGATCAGCCCTCCCAGGGCCTGATCCTCCAGCGGGGTCATGCCCCAGGCCAGGGGCGCGAAGCTGTGCGCCGCGTAGAGGGACGTCGGGGCGAAGGTCAGCAGGGCGCCGAGCAGCCCCATCTGGGCGAAGGCGGCGATCACAAACCCGAGGCGATCCACGGGTGCGCCGTCCCCGGCCAGGACCGCCCGCCAGAACAGCACCGCGCTGCCGAGCAGCGAGATCTGCATCACCCAATAGACTGGGATATTGGTCAGGGCGGCGTCATAGGCTGCGGGAATGTGCCAGATCCAGAGGACGGTGGTCGAGACCACGAAAGGAATCACGATTCCCCCCGGCCGTCGCGCCGGGACCGCCAAGGCTAGAAGCGGCGCGGCGACGGCGATGAGCAGGACGTGATGCACGACCCGCGCCGAAAACAGGGCCGCCGACAGGGCGCAGAGCGGAGACACGAAGGCGATCGCCAACACCGCCACGCCGGCCAGTCCGGCCCGGTCGCGCCGCAGGCCCACGCCCAGCGCGAACAGCGCGGCGAGAAGAATCGGGTCCAGATTCCAGCTCGTGGCGAGTTCGCCGGGAAGCGGCGCAGGACCGCAGTAAGTGGCGTGCATTCAGGGCGTTTCCCTGCCGATTGATGAGTGTCGTGCGTCCGTGGCCCCGGCATGTCTTCGCGGCCGTCAGATACCTAAGCCGTATCGGACAAGGATGTTCCGACCTGAGTGTTTCGGCGCGATCGGTGTCTCGCCACCCTTCAGGGCTCGGCTATGGTCAAAGCCATACCGCGTGGTCGCCCGTGCCTTCCCGACTGAAACGCCGTGAAAGCGCACCCGTTCGATATCGGTCTGTGATCCGCTGCGCCCTCAAGGCGCCACCTGCAAAACTGCAGGGCCAAGTCGTGAAGAGATGGTGCCGGTTGCAGGAATCGAACCCGCGACATCCAGTTTACAAAACTGGCGCTCTACCAACTGAGCTAAACCGGCCCCGGTCTTGAGGACTGGCTGGCCTTATGCGGACGGATTCACGCCTGTGCAAGACGGATCCGCCACGCTCAGGCCAGTTCTGCGGCGATCCGGTCGGCCAGGGGCCTCAAGGCGGCGGCTTCGGCCATGGGCGCGTGGCCGTGTCCCTTCATCGGCCGGTCGGCCCAGCGGGGGATGATGTGGAAATGCAGGTGGAAGACGGTCTGGCCGCCGGCGTCGCCGTTGAACTGCATCACGGCGATCCCGTCGGGCTTCAGCGCCCTTTCGACCGCCACGGCCGTGCGTTGCAGGGCGGCCGTCAGCCGGGCCAGGATGTCCGGCTCGACCTCCAGCAGGTTCCGCGCCTGCGACTGTTTGGCGATGATCAGGACATGGCCTTCCGACTGGGGAAACACGTCCATGAAGGCCAGGACGTGGTCGTCCTCCCACACCTTCACCGAGGGGATCTCGCCGCGCAGGATCTTGGCGAAGATGTTGTCGGGGTCGTATTCGCCGTGAAGGCTCATGGCCGGTCTCCGTATCGTGTCGCAGTCTGGATCAGCGCCCTGATTAGCAGCCGGGGCGGGCGAGGGGGAGCCTTTGCCGGCATGCCGCGTTATGGTGACGCTTCCACATCATTGAGGACAACATGATCCGTTTCATCATCCAGGCCGTCGTCACCATGGCCGGCCTGTGGCTGTCGGCCCAGATCGTGCCGGGCGTCGACTTCACCAATAACGGCTCGCTGATCGCGGCGGCGATCATTCTGGGCCTGGTCAACGCGATCGTGCGGCCGATCATGGTGGTGCTGACCTTCCCGATCACGGTCGTCACCCTGGGTCTGTTCCTGCTGATCGTGAACGCGGCGATGATCGGCTTGACCGCCCTGTTCCTGAACGGCTTCGCCGTGGACGGCCTGTGGGCGGGAATCGGGGCGGCCATCGTCACCGGCGTGGTCAGCTGGATCGCTGGCGCCTTCATCGGCGGTGACGAAAAGCGCGGCTAAAGTCGGGAAAAGGCGCGACCTTCCGCGTCGAACAGATGGGCCTGGTCGGCGGGGACGTGCAGGGTCAGCGATTCGCCGACCCTGGCCGGAGCCCCGCCCGCCAGCTGGACCGTCAGGGTGTCCTGCGACGCCGGATGTTTCAGATGGGCCATGGTCGTCGCCCCCAGGGGCTCGACGAACAGGACCTCGGCGGTCAGCACGTCGCCCTCGGCCGACAGGCTCAGATGTTCGGGCCGGACGCCCAGGGTGATGCGGTCGCCGGCCTTGGCCGAGGCGGCGTCCACCGCCACGCGGATCGTCTCGCCTGCCGTCGTCCGCACCGTGGCCCCGGCGGCCGAGGCGGCGACCACCTCGCCCGCCAGCAGGTTCATGCGCGGACTACCGATGAAGCCGGCGACGAACAGATTGGCCGGGCGCTGGTACAGGTCCATCGGCGCCCCGACCTGTTCGATCCGGCCGCCGTTCAGCACCACGATCCGGTCGGCCAGGGTCATGGCCTCGACCTGGTCGTGGGTCACATAGATCATCGTCGTCTTCAGCTCGGCGTGCAGGCGCGCGAATTCGTAGCGCATACGAACCCGCAGGGCGGCGTCCAGGTTCGACAGCGGCTCGTCGAACAGGAAGACGTCGGGTTCGCGCACGATGGCGCGGCCGATGGCGACGCGCTGGCGCTGGCCGCCGGACATGGCCTTGGGTTTGCGGTCCAGATAGTCTGTGATGCTCAGGGCTTCGGCGGCGGCGCGCACGCGGCGATCGATCTCGGCCTTGTCCGTCTTGGCCAGTTTCAGCCCGAAGGCCATGTTTTCATAGGCCGTCATGTGCGGATACAGGGCGTAGGACTGAAACACCATGGCGATGCCCCGGTCGGACGGCGACAGGTCGTTGACCACGCGGTCGCCGATGGAGACTTCGCCCGTCGTCGCCTCTTCCAGCCCGGCGATGGTGCGCAACAGGGTGGACTTGCCGCAGCCGGACGGGCCGACGAAGACCACGAATTCGCCATCGGCGATCTCCAGATCGACGCCCTTCAGCACCTCGACGGCGCCGAACGCCTTCTTCACGTCGACCAGACGGACGTTCGCCATGTTTTTTCCCTGAACCGCTTCCATTTTTCTCTACCGTAACCGGTTACATCGCCGGATCAAAGGCTCGCGATATTCCAGAGCGTATGCAGAACCGCTAATTTTGCAAATTTGCAAAATTACTCTTTCGCAAAATACACGCCATCGCTAGAAGCCGCCGTCACGGTTTTGGGGAGCACAGACATGGCGCGGCGTAAAATCCTGATGGCGACGGCTTCGGTCGCCTGGCTGGCGGGCGTGTGTGCAGTTCAGGCGCAAGAGGGGCCGTCTCGCGTGGACGATATCGTCGTCACCGGATCGCGCATCGCCGGCGGCGACCGGATCGCGCCGGTCGAGACTTTGGAGCGGAACGTCATTGCGGCCGCCGGCGTCGCCGACGCTTCGCAACTGGTCCGCCTGATCACCGCCAACTCGGGCTCCGAGGCCCAGGTGGATCAGCTGAATCAGCCGCAGAGCTCGGGCACGGCCCAGTTCAATCTGCGCAATCTCGGCCTGGGTTCGACCCTGGTCCTGGTCGACGGCCAGCGCTGGACGACAAGCGCCGTGGTGGCGACCGACGGCTCGGCCTTCGTCGACATCAATTCGCTCGTTCCCATGATCGCCCTGCAGCGGGTCGAGGTGGCTAGGGACGGCGCCTCGGCCGTCTATGGCTCGGACGCCGTGGCCGGGGTGGTCAACTTCATCACCCGTCACAATGTGGCGGAGCCCGAGATCAGCGCCAAATACGCCGTGGCCGACGGATCGGAAGAGAGCGTGATCCAGGCCATCGGCGGTCTTGCGCTGCTGGGCGGCGACCTGACCCTGGCGGCCTCGCATTTCCACCGGTCGGCGCTCAGCACCGACGAGCGCGACTTCACCCAGGCGGACCGTTACGGCCGCGCGTCCTGGACCGCCGTGACCAGCTACGGTCAGCCGGGCTCCTATTACCGGCCCGGCACGGGGGCCTATGCGCCGGACCCGGCCTGCGACAATCCCGCCTTCGACGCCACCTATCGCAACAGCGCCGGCGACGCCTTCTGCCGCCTCGACTATTCCGACTTCTTCGACCTGACGCCGGAGGAGACGCGCACCCAGGCCTTCGCCGACTATCGCCGTCCGGTCGGGGACATGATCCTGTCGCTTCAGGCGGCCTGGTCGACCTCCGAAACCCGCGCCCGCCAGACGCCGTCGCTGCCCATCCTGGCCCAGTCCCTGACCGTGCCGGCCTCGCACCCCGACAATCCGTTCGGCGAGGACGTCCTGTTCCGGGGCCGGCTTCTGGGCGCAGAGGCCGGGGCTTCGACCGCCGTGTTCGAGTATGAGACCTGGCGCCTGGCCGCCGGTCTGGACGGTGACTTCGCCGGCGGCTGGACCTGGAGCCTGGCCGCGACCGCCAGCCGCCAGCATGTCGCCTATGACAAGCCGGACGTGATCGGCAGCGCGCTGCAGAACGCCCTGAACGGTCTGGGGGGCGCCGGCTGCGATGCGGCGACGGGGTGGCCGGGCGTCGGCGCCTGTCAGTATTTCAACCCCTTCGGCAGCGCCTATCTCGGGACCGGCACGGCCAACAGCGCCGAACTGATCGACAGCCTGACCGGCTCAACCGGTCTGCGCGGCGCGTCCAGCCTGACCACGGCCGACGCCTCGACCGGCGGCCAGGCCCTGGCCTGGGCCGGGGGGCGGGTCGATGTGGCCCTGGGCGCCCAGTATCGCCGCAGCGCCTTCCGTCATGACTGGAGCGATCTGGTCAACGCCGGCGAACTGCTGACCGCCGGGTTCTCGCCGGACTTCGAAGGCGACCAGCAAACCCTGGCCGGCTTCGCCGAGGCCCGAATCCACCTGGGCGACCGGATCGAGGCCCAACTGGCCGGGCGTTACGAATCCTATGACGGCGATCAGGGCCGGTTCAGCCCCAAGGCGGCGGTCCGCTGGGACGTGACCGACGCCCTGGCGCTGCGCGCCTCGTGGGGGCAGGGGTTCCGCGCCCCGTCCGTCTACGCCCAGTCCGGCGCCCAGGCCTCTCAGCCGTCGGTGTTCGATCGGGGGGCGTTCGTCTTCGTCAACACCCTGACCTCGGGCGACGCCGACCTGAAACCCGAAAAGTCCGAGAGCCTGACCTTCGGCGCCCTGTGGCGTCCGATCGAGGGGCTGGAACTGGGCCTGGACGCCTGGCGCTTCGACTATGCCGACCAGGTGGTCAAGGAATCGGCCCAGGCGATCATCGATCAGGCGGCGGCCGATACGGCGGCGGGCCGCACCGGCACGGACGCCCAGTCGCGCATCACCCGTTCGGCCGGCGGCGCCCTGACCTTCGTCCAGCTCTATTTCGTCAACGCCTCTTCCATCGAGACGCAGGGGATCGACCTGGCGGCGCGTTACGGTCGCGAGCTGTGGGGCGGGCGGGCCTCGGCCTCGGCGACCTGGACCTATGTGGACCGTTACGACATCCGGCTCAGCGACGGCGCGGCCCAGGTGTCGGGCGTGGGCTCGACCAATCTGAACAATATCGGCCGGTCCCTGCCGCGCAATCGCGGCGAATTCGCCCTGTCCTGGAGCGGCGGCGGTCACGCCCTGACCGGCCTGGTCCACTACACAGCCGGTTATCGTAACGACCGCAGCGGGATCAACGACACCACCATCGCCAGCCAGACCACCGTCGATCTGCTCTACACCCGCACGCTCGGCCTCGACCTCGACATGGCCCTGGGCGTGGTCAATCTGGCGGACAAGGCGCCGCCCCTGGCCCAGTACGCCTTCGGCTACGACCCGGTCGTCGCCGATCCGCGTGGACGGGTGTTCAGCCTGGGCCTGACGAAACGGTTCTGATCAGGGCGCGGGAGTCAGGCGGCCAGAGGATGCGCGGGGGGCAGGGCGGCGCTCATCGCCTCGATCAGCATATGGATGTCCAGCGGCTTGGCGACGAAGCCGTCCAGACCGGCCTCACGGCCTTGTTCCCGCACCGACGCGGAGACGTCGCCGGACAACAGGATCAGGGGCGTGCGCTGGCCGGGCGTCTCTTCGGCGCGAATCCGGCGGGCGGCCTCGAAGCCGTCGCAGAGCGGCATGCGCAGGTCCAGCAGCACCAGATCATAGGCGCCCTCCCGCCAGGCGGCCACGGCCTGGTCGCCGTTTTCGACCACCGTCAGCTCGACGCCCAGACTGGGCAGGATGGCGGACAGAACCTGGCGATTCACGGCGTTGTCGTCGGCCGCCAGGACGTGCAGGTCGGCCAGGCTTCTTGCGCTCTCGGGCTCGGTCGTGGCCGAACGCCCGCGTTGCAGCGGAAGCTCGAGGGTGAAGCAGGAGCCCTGACCGACCGTGCTGGTCACGGTGATGTCGCCCCCCATCATCCGCGCCAGCGAGCGTGAGATCGCCAGGCCCAGGCCGGTGCCGCCGTGCGTATGCGCGGTTTCGGCGCTGGCCTGCGCATAGGGTGAGAACAGGCGGCCCAGGGTGGCTTCATCCATGCCCATGCCGCTGTCACGCACGGCGATCCGAAGCAGGCCTGCGCTCGGGACGTCGACGGACAAGGCCACTTCGCCCTGATCGGTGAACTTCACGGCGTTCGAGATCAGATTGGCCAGGATCTGGCCGATCCGCACCTTGTCCCCGATCCAGTCGCCCGCCGCTTCGGGCGCGATGTCGATCCGCAGCGGCACGCCCTTCTTGCGCGCCGTCTCGCCGAAGGCGGTCTCCATGCGCGCGAGCAGACGCGTCAGGTCGAAATCGGCCTCCAGCAACTCCAGGCGTCCTGCCTCGATCTTCGACGCGTCCAGCAGATCATTGAGCAGGGCCGTCAGGGTTTCGCCCGATTCAAGCGCGACCTCGAGCCGTTCCTTCTGGGTCGCCGCCATCGGCTCGGCCGCCATGGCCTGCAACATGCCCAGCATGCCGTTCAGCGGCGTGCGGATCTCGTGGCTGACGACGGCCAGGGTTCGCGTCTTGGCCTTGGCGAAGGCCACGGCTTCGCGTTCACGTCGCGCCGAGGCGCGGACGGCCCAAAGACCCAGGCTCGCCCCGAACCCCAGCGCCGCCAGGCCGACACAGCCGACGACGATCCGTGCGGTTGTATAGGCGCGATCACGCGCCTTCTCGCGTTCCTGGGTCGCCAAGGCCTCCTCCGCACGAAGATCGTCCAGCAATCGGCGCACCTCGTCCATAGCGGCTCGACCTCGGTCCGCCAGGGCGGGATCGGCGATCTGGCTTTGGGGACGGGCCAGCTGAGGGCTTGCATAGACGGAACGCCAGCGGTCCAGCCCCTCACGCAGGGCGTCCAGTCTGGCGGTCTGCTGAGGATTGTCGCTCGACAGACGGTAGAGGGTCTGCAGTTCTTCGCTGAACTTCGCCTGGCCTGCAAAATAGGGTTCGAGCGCAGCCGGTTCGCCCCTGCTTTCGCCATATCCCCTGACGCCGGTTTCCTGGTCCAGGCTGGACGCCAGAAGATCGGCCGCCGCGGTTTCGACAACCCGGGTGTGGTTAACCGCACGGTCTGCGGCCTCTATGGTGGACAGGTTCCCGAACACCACGACGATCATGGCGGCCATCATCGCCGTCATCGTCGCCATCATGGAGACTGCGGACAGCGCCGCCCTGGTCCTCATCAAGGCCAGGACACGTTTTGAAGCGGCGCGGATCGACATGGGAAACCGTGTTCTGGCGGGGCGATGAGTATTGGGTCCCCGCTCATGAACAGCGGGTTTCCAGGCTTGTCAGGAGGACTATCTACAGGCACAGCGGCCGCCCCAAGGAAAAGGACCGCCCATGACCGTCGTCCTCTACGGCATTCCCAACTGCGACACCGTCAAGAAGGCCCGCGTCTGGCTGGACCAGCACGGCGTCGATTATGTCTTTCATGACTACAAGAAGGCGGGCGTCGACCCGGTCCAATTGGGCCAGTGGATCGACGAACACGGCTGGGAGACGGTATTGAACCGCGCCGGCACGACCTTCAGGAAACTGCCCGAGGCCGACCGGGCGGACATTGATCGGGACAAGGCCGTCGCCCTGATGACGGCCCAGCCCTCGATGATCAAGCGGCCGGTCCTGGATCTGGGGGACCGGCGCCTGGTCGGCTTCAAGCCCGAAGCCTACGCCGCCGTCTTCGAATAGGGGCGGGGGCCGTCAGTCTTCGACGTCGGTCGCCGGGCGGTCGTGTCCGTCGGCGCTTTCCGTCACCCAGCGGCCGTCGGCGGTTTCGTATTCGATGGCGGCGTTCTCGTCCGGCACCTTCTGTTCGCGCGCGGCCCGGACCGCAGCGGCCTTGGCGGCCTCGTGGGTGGCGAAGGTCTCGGAATAGGTGCCCCCGGACTGGTAGGCCCATCCGCCGTCGTGCTCGACGATGCGATAGGTGACGTGGGCCATGGGAATCTCCTTCAGGGGGTCAGGCCATGACGTTAGCCCGAACCCGTTGTCGCGTCATGGGCTTCGCGCCGCGACCTTACGAAGATTTCACGTCGGGCCGCGCATCCGTACGCGCATCCCACAGCCTCTTGTGATCAGAAGGCCGCCGCATCAGGCTGTCGCATCGGATCAAGAGAGAGTTCATCATGGGCGCTACACCCGTCTTCATCGTCTTCATCGTCTTCACCGCGATCGTCGCCGTGATTGTCGGGCCATCGTTCCTGAAAAATCGGGAGCGCCGCGAGATGCAACTGACGGTCAGGCACGCGGTCGATAAGGGCCAGACCCTTCCGCCCGAGTTGATCGACGCCATGACCAAGGACGTGCAGAAAGGGCTGCCGTCGCGCAGCAAGGACATCCGCAAGGGCGTGCTCAGCCTGGCGAGCGGCGTGGGCATCGCCGGATTTGCGTTCACGGTCGGCGGTTTCACCAGTCAATGGGGCGGAAATGGCGAGGGGCCTCTGCTGGGTCTGGCCTGCATCCCCGTCGCTATCGGCATCGCCTTCATCATCCTGGGCTTGTTCAACCCGAACAAAGACTGACGTCCGCCGGAAGGGGGAACGTCATGATCAAACCACTCAGAGATCTCCACGACGTCGAGCTGGCCGCCCAGGCGGCGGCCGGCGGACGGCGGGAGTATGGCGAACTGGTCCGTCGGCACGGGTCGGCGGTCCGGGGCCTGCTCCGCCGCATGGGCGCGGCGCCGTCCCTGGCCGACGACGTGGCCCAGGACGCCTTCCTGCTGGGCTTCCAGCGTTGCTCGGAGTTCCGGGGGCAGGGGACCTTCGCCGGCTGGATCAAGAAGATCGCCGCCCGCCTGTATCTGAAGCGCGTCGCGCGCGAGGCTCGCTATGTCGCGGAAGTCGAGGCGGACGAGGCCGACGTCGTGGTCGATCACGCCGGCTTTATGGACCTGGACGAGGCGATGAAGACGCTCAACGAAACCGAACGGGTCTGCGTCTCCCTGTGCCACGGCGCAGGAATGTCCCACCCCGAAATCGCGGCGGCCATGAATTTGCCGCTCGGCACGGTGAAGTCTCATGTCAAACGTGGTCTGGATAAACTCCGCGCCCGGCTTCAGCCGGCGCAGGCATCAGGCGGGAGGTCGACCCATGTCGGCTGATGAATTCGATCCGATGATCGAGCGGCTGTTCGCGCAGAGCCCGCGACTGGCCGACGAGGCCCTGTTTCTGGCGACCGTCCAGGCCAGTATGGAGAAACGGTCGCGCTGGCGCACCCTGGCCCTGACGGGGGCCGGCCTGGTCGGCGGCGTCCTGGCGGTGCGCGAGGGGGTGAATTTCAACTTCTCTGCGGACGGAGAGACGACTCTGACGCAGGGCGTGCGGACGGCGGCGGCGACGGCCCAGGGCGCGGCCCAATCTGGGCTGGAGGGCTTGGGCGTCGGATCGTTCGATCTGATGGACGGGTCGGGCATGATGGCCTTCTGGATCGTGGCTGGAGCCCTCGTCGCCGTGCTGGCGGCGGGCCTAGTGAAACTGTCTCAGGACGTGTGAGGGTGACTTGCGGGATCGCGGGGCTTATCTGACCCGACTTGAAGTCAGGAGCCTCTCGATGTCCGTTCACACCCAGGAGACGATCAAGCGCGTCTCCGTGCCTGATATCGCTGGCCGCAAGGGCGGCGAGCCCATCGTCTGCCTGACCGCCTATGACGCGCCGATGGCGGGCCTGCTGGATCCGCACTGCGATGTTTTGCTGGTCGGCGACAGCCTTGGCATGGCGGTGCATGGCCTGCTGAACACCGTCGGGGTGACGCTGGAGATGATGATCCTGCACGGCCAGGCGGTGGTGCGGGGCTCGCGCCGGGCCCTGGTCGTCGTCGACATGCCCTTCGGCTCGTATGAGGGCGGCAAGGAAGCCGCCTATGACAACTGCGTGCGCGTCATGAAGGAAACCGGCGCCCAGGCGGTCAAGCTGGAGACCAGCGTCGAACTGGCCGAGATCGTCGCCTTCCTGGTCAGGCGCGGCATCCCGGTCATGGGCCATGTCGGCCTGCGTCCCCAGGCGATTCTGGCCGAGGGCGGTTTCAAGGCCAAGGGCCGCACCGATTTCGAGCGGGACCGTGTCATGGCGGAAGCCCGGGCCACGGCCGAGGCCGGCGCCTTCTGCATCGTCATCGAGGGCGTGGCCGAATCGCTGGCGCGCGAGATCACCGAGAGCATCGACGTCCCCACCATCGGCATCGGCGCCTCGGCCGCCTGCGACGGCCAGGTTCTGGTGGTCAACGACATGCTGGGACTGTTCGACTGGACCCCGAAATTCGTGCGCAAATACGCGGATCTGCGCACCGAGATCGACCGTGCGGCGGCCGCTTTCGCCAATGATGTGAAAACCCGCCGTTTTCCTGCCGAAGTCGAGACCTACTTCTCGAAAAAGCTGGCTTCGCAGTAACGGGCTACGTTGCGGCGGCAAGGGCGAACCTCTAGGGTCCGCGCCGGTTTGCTTTTAGCGATTTTGGGGCGACGTTTCAGTGGTTGATGTCTTCGAGCAGGTCGAGGAGGAGCTTCGCTCCGACCGGTACAAGCGCCTGGCCCGCACCTGGCTGCCCGTCGTGGGCGTCATTCTTGTGGTCGCCCTGGTCGCCGCCCTGGGCTGGTGGGGCTGGGACAGCCTGAATTCGAGCAAGGCCGCCAAGGGCGCCGAGGCCTATGATCGCGGCATGGAGGCCCTGCGCGCCGAAAAGCCCGCCGAGGCCCGTCTCGCCTTCGAGGAGACGGTCAAGGAAGGCAACGACGCCTACAAGGTCCTGGCCCTGCAGCAGCAGGCCGGCCTGGCCGTGACCGCCGACAAGATCCCTGACGCCGTCCGCCTGTTCGACCAGGCCGCCAAGACCTCCAGCGATCCGATCCTGTCGGACCCGGCGGCGTTCAAGGCCGCCCTGCTGATCATGGACACCGCGCCCCTGGCCGACATCGAGGCTCGCCTGACGCCCCTGGCCGAAGACAAGCGCCCGCTGCACGCCTTCGCCCAGGAGGCCCTGGCCCTGGCCCGCCTGCAGCACGGCAAGACCAAGGAAGCCCGCGAGGCCTTCGTCCTGCTGCAACTGGGACAGGACGTGCCTGATGATGTTCGTCAGCGCGCCAACATTGCTGTCGCCACGATCGACGCCGGCACGGCGGGGGCGCTCAAGAGCATCGCCGATGCGGCCAAGAACGCGGCTCCGCCGGCCGCCGGCGCCGCCAATGCGCCCACTCCCATCGCCCCGGCCCAACAGTGACGACCCCCTACAGGACGCCCAAGATGAACCGAGTTCTGAAAGTCGCGCTGATCTGCGGCGTCGCCGCCACCATGGCCTCATGCGGCACGGTCAGCCGTAACCTGCCGTTCGGCCTGGGCAAGAAGGACGACGCCAAGGCGACCGCCTCGGCCGGCGAACGCATCTCGGTGCTCGAGTTCGAACAGCAGCTGGCGCCGTCGGCCGCCCTGTCCGGCCGCGACTACTTCCTGCCGGGACCCCAGGCCGCCACGGCCTGGACCCAGCCGGGCGGGACCTCGGAAAACCTGGTCGAACACGTCATCGCGGCCCCCAATTTCCAGATCGCCTGGAAGCGCAGCGTGGGCGAGGGCTCGGCCCGCGTCGGCAATGTCATGGCGCCCATCGTCGCCGCCGACGGCAAGATCTTCGTGCTGGACGGCGAATCGACCGTCTCGGCCGTCTCGGCCGACACCGGCGACATCCTGTGGAAGGTCAACGTCAAGGACGCCGAGCGTGACCGCAGCGGCGGCTTCGGCGGCGGCGTCGCCTTCGCCGGCGGCAAGGTCTTCGTCTCGTCCGGCTATCGCTCGGTGACGGCCTTGGACGCCGCGACCGGCGCCGTGGTCTGGACCCAGCAGGTCGATTCCCCGATCCACGGCGCCCCGACGGTCGTCGGCGCGCATGTCTTCGTCGTCGATGTGGACAGCCAGCTGTTCGCCTTCGACGTCAACAGCGGCGCCCAGGACTGGACCTATCGCGGCATCGCCGAGCCGGCGCGCGTCATGCGCGCCTCCAGCCCGGCCGTGACCGGAAACACCGTCATCGCGCCGTTCTCGTCGGGCCAGTTGGTCGCGCTCAGCGCCCTGAACGGCCAGCCGCTGTGGGAACAGACCCTGTCGCGCACCAGCCGCACCAGCGCCCTGTCGGAAGTCCGCGACGTCGCCGGCCGCCCCGTCATCAGCCGGGGCATGGTCTATGGCGTCAGCCATTCGGGCGTTCTTTCGGCCCTGGACCTGCGCTCGGGTCAGCCAAAGTGGCAGCTGCCGGTCACCGGCGTGAACGCCCCCCTTCCGGTCGGCGACGTGGTCTTCATCGTCTCCACCTCGGGCGAACTGATCACCGCCAATCGCGACACGGGCCAGATCTACTGGACCCGCGAACTGAACGAGGGGCGCAAGCGCAAGGTCGGCGGGTTCCTCAACTTCGGCCGTCGGACCATCTATCCCCAATGGTCGGGTCCGCTGCTGGCTTCCAACCGTCTGGTGATGGTCAACTCCTACGGCGAGGCCGTGGCCTTTGATCCCAAGACGGGCGTCGCCCAGACGACGCTGAAACTGGGCGCCCCCGCCTATATCGCCCCCGCCGCCTACAACGGCGCCCTGTACGTGCTGACCGACAACGGCCAGCTGATCTGCATTCGCTGACTCTTCAGCCCGAATTAAGCTAGAAAGCCGAAATGGCTCTGAAGGTCGCGATTGTCGGCCGCCCCAATGTGGGCAAATCGACACTGTTCAACCGCCTCGTCGGCAAGCGCCTCGCGCTTGTCGATGATCGCCCCGGCGTGACCCGCGACCGGCGCTACGCCGACGGCAATATCGGCGACATGGACCTGACGCTGATCGACACGGCGGGCTACGAGGACGTCACCGACGACAGCCTGGAAGCCCGGATGCGCGAGCAGACCGAGGCCGCGCTGGAAGACGCCGAACTGGTCATGTTCATGATGGACGCCCGCGAAGGCGTCACCTCGCTGGACCGGATCTTCGCCGAGCGCCTGCGCAAGGTGCACAAGCCGATCATCCTGCTGGCCAACAAGTCCGAGAGCCGCGAGAGCGGCGGCGGCGTCGGCGAGGCGCACGCCCTGGGCTTCGGCGAACCCGTCGCCATCTCGGCCGAGCACGGCGAGGGCATGGCCGACCTGTACAAGGCCATCCGCACGGCGTCCGAAGACATCTTCATCGAAGAGATCGACGAGCCGGACAAGCCGATCCGCATCGCCGTGATCGGTCGTCCCAACGCCGGCAAGTCCACCCTGATCAACCGTCTGATCGGCGACGACCGCCTGCTGACCGGACCGGAAGCGGGGATCACCCGCGACTCCATCTCGGTCGACTGGACGTTCGAGGGCAAGAACATCCGGCTGGTCGATACGGCCGGCATGCGTCGCAAGGCGCGCGTGCAGGAGAAGCTGGAGAAGCTGTCGGTCGCCGACACCATCCGCGCCATCACCTTCGCCGAAGTCGTCATCCTGATGATGGACAAGGACGACGCCTTCGACACCCAGGACCTGCAGCTGGCCGACCTGGTCGAGCGCGAAGGCCGCGCCCTGGTCTATGTCGCGTCCAAATGGGATCTGGAAGACGAGCCCCAGGCCCGCATGGCCAAGCTGAAGGGCATGGCCGAGGACAAGCTGCCGCAACTGAAGGGCTCGCCCTTCGTGGCCCTGTCCTCGCACTCGGGCCGGGGCGTCGAACGCCTGATGCCGGCCGTGCTCCAGGCCTATGACACCTGGTCGGTCAAGGTGAAGACCAAGGACCTGAACACCTGGCTGTCCATGGCCACCCAGCGGCACCCGCCCCCCGCCGTGGACGGCAAGCGGATCAAGCCGAAATACATCGCCCAGACCAAGGCCCGTCCGCCGACCTTCGTGCTGATGGCCAACCGCGCCGAGTCGATGCCCGAGCATTACAAGCGCTATCTGGTCAACTCGATCCGCGAGAGCTTCGACCTGCCGGGCACCCCGATCCGCCTGAACGTCAAGTCCAGCGGCGTGAACCCCTATGCCGAGGGCGGCGCCAAGTCCGGTCCCGAACGCTACAAGGGCGACGCCAAGACCGCGCCGCGCCGCATCAAGAAGGCCGAGAAGGAAGAGGCCCTGTCCAAGCTGCCCGGCAAGGCGCTGGAGCAGAAGAAGACCCGCAAGGCCCAGCCCAAGGTCCTGGGCGGCCTGAAGTCCAGCGCGTCCAAGAAGGCCGGCTCGTCGGTGGCGGTCCAGAAGGGCGCCCGCGGCGGCGCCCGCCAGGTCTCGCGCTCGGGCCGCATCCGCACCGGCCAAAAGGGCGGCGCCAAGAAGTGAGCCTGTGATGCAGGTCGCGCCCGTCCTCCCCGACCGGCCGACCTCGCGCTGGCTGATCCTGGACGGGCAGGGGCGGGTGCTGCTGTTCCGCTTCGTCTACGCCGACGGGCCGATCGCCGGCACGGCCTTCTGGGCTACGCCCGGCGGCGGCTGCGAACCGGGCGAGACCTATGCCGACGCCGCGCGTCGCGAACTGTTCGAGGAAACCGGCCTTATCGTCGCCGATCCCGGCCCCGAAGTCGCCCGCCGCGTCGTCGATTTCCGCCTGCCCGACGGCCGCCTGTCCCATGTGGACCAGCGCTTCTTCCTGCTGCGCACCGAACCCTTCGACCCCTCGCCGACCGGCTGGACCGAGGAGGAACGTCGCGTCCTGATCGAGCATCGCTGGTGGACGACGGCCCAGATCACGGCGTCGGAAGATACGATCTGGCCGGACGATCTGCCCGAAATCCTCTCTACGTTGTAATGCTCCGCCTACGCCGTTTCGCGAGCGATTTTCGCTTGCAATTAAACTTCTTGCCACGTCGTAAAAAGCAGCGCTTGGGTTTTTGCTCCACTGGAGCGCGTCATGACAACGACCCAAATTTTCGATCTTCAAGCGGTTCAAAAGGTGCGCAAGGGCGCCGTCCTGATCGCCCTGCTGGCGCTTGTCGGCCTGACCATGGTGTCACAGTCCGCTTCCGGTCTGGACAGCCCCATGCACGAAGGGATCGAGGCCGTGGGTCTGGCCGCCATCGTCTTCGCCATTGTCGGCCGCGCCTGGTGTTCGCTCTATATCGGCGGGCGCAAGAAGGCCGAGATCGTGTCGCGCGGCCCGTATTCGATCAGCCGCAATCCGCTCTACATCTTCAGCTTCTTCGGCGCCTTCGGCATCGGCGCCCAGAGCGGCAGCCTGACCCTGGCGGTGCTGTTCACCCTCGCGTCCCTGGCGGTCTTCTATCTGACCGTTCGCCGCGAAGAGGCCTGGCTGGGCGCGACCTTCGGCGCCGCCTACGCCGCCTACAAGGCCCGCACGCCGCGCTTCCTGCCCAACTTCGCCCTGTGGCGTGACGAGGCCGAACTGTCGATCCGCCCGTCCTTCTTCCTGACCACCATCCGCGACGGCCTGGTCTTCCTTCTGGCCATCCCCCTGTTCGAAGCCATCGACCTGGCCCAGGCTGAAGGTTGGCTGAAGGTGCTGGCGCACCTGCCCTAGGCGGCTCGGATCCCGGCCAAACCCTCGACCGCCAGGGTCTCGCGCATCCGCACCGCGTCCCGGCCGGGCGGCAGACCGAACTGGCGGGCGTATTCGCGGCTGAACTGGGACGGGCTGTCGTAGCCGACCGCGAAACCCGTCTCCGCCGCCCCGTCGCCGCCGCTCAGCAGGCGGGCGCGGGCCTGTTGCAGCCGCACCTGCTTTTGGAACTGCAACGGGCTCATGGTCGTCACCGTCCGGAAATGCCGGTGGAAGGTCGACAGGCTCATACCGGCCAGGTCCGACAGGGCCTCCAGCCGCATCGGCTCGGCGTAATGGACGCGGATCCAGTTGATGGCGCGGCTGACGCCTGACAGGCGGCTTTCGGCCGAGCCGATCTGGCGCACCGTGGCGGCGTGCCGGCTGTGCAGCAGCCGCCACACAAGTTCCCGCTCGATCATCGGCGTCATCACCGCGATCTCGTGCGGCCGCTCCAGCAGGCGCAACAGGCGCGCCATTGGTTCCAGCAGTTCGTCCTCCAACTGTGTCACATGGATGCCCGACGGCGGCGACGGGTCCGAGGCGGCGGGGGCGCCGATCTCCACCATCAGGCCGGCGATCGTCGTCGGGTTCAGGTCGAAGCTCAGGGCGCGGTACGGCGCTTCGATGATGCTGCCGCAGACCGGCAGTTCCGCCGACACCACCAGGCAGTCGCCGGCCCGATAGGAATAGACGGTCTCGCCGAGGATCGTCTGTTTGCCGCCGGACACCACCAGGTACAGCATGGGTTCATAGCCGACCGACACCATCCGCGTCGGCGCGTCGCTGCCATACAGGCGCAGGCCCGGCACGGCCGAGCGCGACAGGTCGGGCGGCGCATGGCGCGCGACGATGGCGCTCATTTCGGGCAAGAGGCTCATGTCCGCATCCAATGCCTGTCATCGCGCCCGCGCAAGCGGCGGAGCGCGCTTTGGCAGGATCGTGCAAGACTTCGCCTGGATCGCCCTAACGCCTGGAAGGCGAAGGCGCGTCTTCTCCGTCCCGTCAGACAGAGGAGACATCTCATGACCAACCCATCCCGGAAGACCTGGTTCGTCACCGGCGCCGCCCGCGGCCTGGGCGCCGCCATCGCCCGCGCTGCTCTGGACGCCGGCGACAGGGTCGTCGTCGCCGGCCGCAACCGCGACGCCCTGGTCGAGGCCTTCGGTCCCGACAGCGACACGGTCCTGTCCGTGACGCTCGACGTCACCGATCCCGCCGCCATCGCCGCCGCCGTCGAGGCGACGGTCGCCCGCTTCGGCCGCATCGACGTCCTGGTCAACAACGCCGGCTACGGCCACCTCGGCCTGTTCGAGGAGACCCGGCCCCAGGACGCCCGGACCCAGTTCGACACCAATGTCTTCGGCCTGTTCGACATGACCCGCGCCGTCCTGCCGGTCATGCGGGCCCAGCGGTCGGGCCATGTGTTCAACATCTCGTCGATCGGCGGCCTGCAGGGCGGCGAGAGCGGTTCGATCTATTGCGCGTCCAAGTTCGCCGTCGAAGGCTTCACCGAGTCGGTCGCCGCCGAGGTTAGGCCGTTCGGCGTCCGCATGACCATTGTCGAGCCGGGCTTCTTCCGCACCGACTTCCTCGATGCGACCTCGGTCCGTTTCGCCGACAGTCCCATCGCCGACTACGCCGAGGCCTCGGCCGCCCTTCGCGCCTTCTATGAAGGGCGCAACCAGAACCAGGCCGGCGATCCGGCCAAGCTGGGCCAGGCCCTGGTGACCCTGGCGAATGCGGAGAACCCGCCCCTCCGCTGGTCGGCGGGCATGGACGCCGTCGCCGTGGTGGAGGGCAAGGCCGCCGACCTTCTCAGCGAACTGAACGCCTGGCGCGACCTGTCGGCTTCGACGGACGGAAGCTTTGCCTTCCGCGCGGAACCGGGGCTGGACACCGCCTGGAGCTGATCAGACCAGCGCCTCCGTCGTCGGCGCGTCCCGCCAGTCGCGGAATCGCACCGTCAGCGGCGGCGTCAGGTCGCCGCGCGCCAGCTCGACTATCAGCGGGCCGATCTCGGACGGGTGGGGCAGGGTCTGCGGATCCTCGCCGGGGAAGGCCTGGGCGCGCAGGGCGGTGCGCATCCGGCCGGGATCGACGATGCTGACGCGGATCGGGGTGCTCTCCACCTCGTCCGCCCAGGCCTTGACCAGGGCCTCGGCCCCGGCCTTGGTCGCGGCGTACATGCCCCAGAAGGCGCGCGGCGAGGTGGCGACGCTGGAGGTGAGGTGGATGGCCCGCCCGGCGTCGGAGGCCCGCAGCAGCGGCTCCAGCGAGCGGATCATCCGATAGACGGCGGTGAAATTGACCTTCTCGACCTTGGCGAATTCACGCGGGTCGGCATGGGCCACCGGCGTCAAGCCCGACGGCCCCATGGTGGCGGCGGCGTTGACCCAGACGTCCAGCTTCTTGAACCGTTCGAATATGGCCCCGCCCAGTCGGTCGATTCCGCCGCCGTCGACCAGATCGAACGGAACCAGGGTCGCGTGCTGGCCGGTGGCGGAGAAGACGGCGTCGTCCAGTTCCTCAAGCCCGCCCTGCGTCCGCGCTGTAGCGACCACATGCGCGCCGGCCTTCGCCAGGGCCAGGGCGCTCTCATAGCCGATCCCGCGCGAGGCCCCGACGACGAGGGCGATACGGTCTTTGAGGGGCAGGTCTGACATAGCCCTGCTTAGCCCGCGTGGGCGGCGGTCGCCAAGCGGGATCAGGCAGAAGGCGACCACAGGCTGAAGCTGACGCCCTGATCGTCAACGACCACGACATTGCGTCCCGAGGGCATCCGGATGCGGCTTAGTTTCCGCCGGAGGCTGCCTGGGCGAGGCTGTATGACGCCGCAGCGGCGACCAAGATCATCAGCAACCCGACGCCCAGCCAAACCATAGACGGGACGCGAATGCGGCGCTTGCCGGGGAGTAGCTGCCCCGCGCCCAAGCCCGTCGTCAAACCAGCGAGGGTCCAAGGCGACAGGGCGGCTTGGTTTCCCGCCAGGATCAGGTTGAAGACGAAGAACACCCCGACAATCGCCAAAAGTCGGCCGCCAAATCTGATCAGGAAGAGCCTCCCCTCCTGCAACTGGCTATTTTGAACAGGGTTGTGCGCCATCAACCCAAGATATCAGGCGCTGACCAGCAGCGATAGTTGCCGCGCCGAAACCTCCCGGCCGCCTTCCTCGATCTCGCGATCCAGCAGGCGGGTGGGGTAGTCGCCGGTGAAATAGTGGTCGGTGTACTGGGGACGGGCGTTGTTGCGGCCCGTCTCGCCCATGGCGCGGTACAGGCCGTCGATGGACAGGAAGCCCAGCGAATCGACCTCCAGCAGTTCGCGCATCTCTTCCAGCGTCTTGTTGGCGGCCAGCAGCTGGGCGCGTTCCGGCATGTCGATGCCGTAAAAGTCGGGGAACAGGATCTGCGGGCTGGCCGAGCGCAGGTGGACTTCCTTGGCGCCGGCGGCGCGCACGGCGCGGACCAGCTTGACCGAGGTGGTGCCGCGCACGATGGAATCGTCGATCAGCACGACCCGCTTGCCTTCCAGCGCCGACTTGTTGGGGCTGTGCTTCATGCGCACGCCCTTCTGCCGGGCGCCCTGGCTGGGCTGGATGAAGGTGCGGCCCAGATAGTGGCTGCGGATGATGCCCATCTCGTAGGGAATGCCGCTCTCCTGGGCGTAGCCCAGGGCCGCCGGCACGCCGGAGTCGGGCACCGGCACCACGATGTCGGCCTCGACACCCCATTCGCGGGCCAGGCCCCGGCCCATCTCCTTGCGGACCTCATAGACCGAGCAGCCGTTCACGACCGAATCCGGGCGCGAGAAATAGACATATTCGAACAGGCAGGGACGGGCGGCGCGGGCCGGGAAGGGCTTGATCGATTCCAGGCCGTTCTCGTCGATGACCACGACCTCGCCGTGTTCGACGTCGCGCACGAAGGTGGCGCCCATCATGTCCAGGGCGCAGGTCTCGGACGCCAGCACCCAGGCCTCGCCGACCTGGCCCAGCACCAGCGGGCGGATGCCCAGCGGGTCGCGGGCGCCGATCATCTTGTGACGGGTCTGGGCGACCAGGGCGTAGCCGCCCTCGATCCGCGCCAGGGCGTCGATGAAGCGGTCAACGATCTTGGCCTTACGGCTGCGGGCGATCAGGTGAAGGATGACTTCCGAGTCCGACGTCGACTGGAAGATGGCGCCTTCGCTGACCAGCTGGCCGTGCAGGAATTTGAAGTTGGTCAGATTGCCGTTGTGGGCGATGGCGATGCCGCCCTGGTCCAGATCGGCGAACATCGGCTGGATGTTGCGCAGAAAGCTGCCGCCGGCGGTCGAATAGCGGGTGTGGCCCACGGCCGCGCGGCCGGGCATGCGGGTCATCAGGTCGGCGCCGCCGAAGGCCTCGCCCACCAGGCCCTGGTGGCGTTCGGTGTGGAAACGCTCATCCTTGACGCTGGCGATGCCGCAGGCTTCCTGGCCGCGATGCTGCAGGGCGTGAAGGCCCAGGGCGACGATGGCCGAGCCTTCGTCCTCGTCCGCCCCCCAGACGCCGCAGACGCCGCACTCCAGCCGCAGCTGGTCGTCCTCCGGCTCGCGCCAGTGCTCGCGGTGGACGACAGGATCGGCGATATGATGGCGCATCGTGGGGCTCCGATGACCGGGGGAAACTTAAGGGGCGGCTTCGCGCGGCGAGTTAGTCTCGGATTGCGTCCGAGGCAAGGCTTCGTCGTTCGAAAACCCTTTGCGCACGGATGAATCGACCACGGGCGTGATCGCATCGGCGCCCCGCCCGATGCCGGGCAGGATGATCTGGATGGCGCGGGCGCCTACGGCGCTGACCTTGTAGAGGGCCGCCTCGCTCAGCCAGCGCGGCGTCCGTTCGCCCGGCATGGCCGCGACGATGACCAGATGGACGGCCCCCAGCAGCACCAGGGCCCGGCCCGCGCCGACAAAGACGCCGATGAACCGGTCGATCCCGCCCAGCTGCGGATGCGCCTGCGCCCGCTTCGACAGGAAGGAGCCGAACAGCCGGACGCCGAAATAGACGATGAAGAAGGCGACCACCGCCGCCAGTACGGTCCCCGCCCAGTCAGGATTGACCAGGGCGCGCCCCAGGATCGCCGTCCACGGCAGGGTCACCAGCGCCACCAGCGCGGCCAGCAGGGCGCTGAGCAGGGTGATGATCTCGCGCACCCCGCCGCGCACCCAGCCGGCGGCGGCGGAGAACAGGATCACCACGATGGCGAAGACGTCGTAACCGGTCACTCAGGGGTCCAGCGGCTGTTGCGTGCGTCTAATAGCGGTTTTGCGAGATTCGTTCGACCACATCCGTCAATCGTGTCGCCGACGTCACCTTGACCCCCTTGGTCTTGCCGCCGTTCTGGGCCAGGGGCGGGCAGAGCACATGTTCAAAGCCCAGTTTCTGGGCCTCCCGAACCCGCGCCTCGGCCCGGCCAACGCTGCGGACCTCGCCCGACAGGCCGATCTCGCCGAACACGACGCAGCCCTGGGGCAGGGGCATGTCCAGGGCGGAGCTGATCAGGGCCGCCGCCGCCGCAAGGTCCGCCGCCGGTTCGTTGATCCTCAGGCCGCCGGCCACGTTCAGATAGACGTCCTTGTCCCCGAACCCCAGGCCGCACCGGGCCTCCAGCACCGCCAGCAGCATGGCCAGGCGACCGGAATCCCAGCCGACCACCGCCCGCCGCGGCGTGCCATAGGCGGACGGGGCCACCAGGGCCTGAATCTCGACCAGCACGGGCCGCGATCCCTCGATCCCCGCGAAGACCGCCGCGCCGGGCGCCCGGTCCTTGCTGTCGCCCAGGAACAGGGCCGACGGATTGGCGACTTCCCTCAGGCCGCTGTCGCCCATTTCGAACACCCCGATCTCGTCGGTGGCGCCGAACCGGTTCTTGCCGGCGCGCAGGATGCGGAACGGATAGCCGCGCTCGCCCTCGAAGGTCATGACGGCGTCGACCAGGTGTTCGACCACGCGCGGCCCCGCGACCTGGCCGTCCTTGGTGACATGCCCGACCAGAACCACCGCCACCCCTTGCGTCTTGGCCAGCCGCACCATCTCGCCGGCGCAGGCCCGGACCTGGGTGATCGAGCCCGGCCCGCTCTCATGGACGTCGGACCAAAGGGTCTGGATCGAATCGACGATGACGATGTCGAACTGTTCGCGCTTCAGCGTGCCCAGGATGTCGCGCAGCGCCGTCGCCGCCGCCAGACTGACCGGCGCCTGCTCCAGTCCCATCCGCTTGGCCCGCGCCCGGATCTGTTCGACCGCCTCCTCGCCCGAGATATAGGCGATGCGCGCGCCCCTCAGGGCGGCCTTGGCCGCCACCTCCAGCAACAGGGTCGACTTGCCCACCCCCGGATCGCCGCTCAGCAGGATGGCCGAACCGGGCACCACGCCGCCGCCGCAGACCCGGTCGAACTCGGCCACGCCCGTGGTGATGCGGGGCGGTTCGGGGGTGTCGGACTGAAGCGTCTCGAACTGCAGGCCGCGCCCGCGCGCCGAGGCCGCCGCCGACGGCTTGATCGCGCCCGGAGGCGCCGACCGGCTCTCTTCCGTCAGGGTGTTCCACTGGCCGCACGACGCGCACTGGCCCGACCATTTGCCGTGGACCGAGCCGCAGGACTGACAGACATAGAGGGCGGAATCGCGAGCCATGGGCATCCTTTAGCAGGCCGAAGGGCGGACGGACCGCCCAATCCGGCGGCCCTTTGCACCGTCGTCACGTCATTTCCGGTCGCAACCGCAACCTTTGCCGTAGTTCAGGGTTGAGATCGTGTCGCAAATGGCTTGCGTCGTCAGGTGACGTGACGTCAATATTCCGCTTCGCCCCCCCACTGTTTTACAGGCCCTTGTCCATGACCGAACCCTCCACCCCGTCGACGCAACCCGCCGTTGATCCGGCCCTGATCGCCCGGGTCAAGGGCATCATCCTGCAGCCGAAGACCGAATGGGCGCGCATCGACGGCGAGTTCGCCACGACCCGCAGTCTGTTCACCCGCTACGCCATGATCCTGGCCGCCATCGGCCCGATCTGCAGCCTGATCGGCGGCCAGCTTCTGCCCCTGTTCGGCACGCCCATGTCGATCCTCGGCGCGCTTCTGGTCGCGGTGGTCAGCTATGGGCTGTCCCTGGTCGCCGTCTATCTGCTGGGCCTGATCATCAACGCCCTGGCCCCCAGTTTCGGCGGGGCCAGCGATCCGGTCCAGGCGATGAAGGTGGCGGTCTATTCCTATACGGCCATGTGGCTGGTCGGGGTCTTCGGCCTGATCCCGATGCTGGGCGTCCTGGCCATCCTGGGCCTTTACAGCTTCTATCTGCTGTACCTGGGTCTGCCGATGCTGATGAAGGTCCCGGCGGACAAGGCTGTCGGCTATTTCATCGTTACGGTGATCCTGGGCCTGGTCATGACCTTCATCATCAACGCCATCGTCGGCATGATCGGCGCCAGTTTCGTGGTCGCCGGCGCCGGCATGGCGGCCATCACCGGCGGTTACTGACCGACATAGGCGCGGGGAACGCGGACGGTGACGGCGGTCAGCAATTCGTAGCTGATGGTCCCCGCCGCCTCCGCCGCCGCGTCCAGGGGGCGATTGGCTCCGAACAGTTCGACCCGGTCGCCGACCGCGACCTCCAGACCGGTCACATCGATCGTGCAGACGTCCATCGAGATCCGGCCCAGCAGCGGCCGGGTCTCGCCTGCGACCCAGACCGCGCCGCGCGGCCCATAGGCGCGCAGAACCCCGTCGGCATAACCCGCCGCTACGATGGCCGCCCGCATCGGTCGTTCGGCCACGAAACCACGCGAATAGCCGACGCTCTCGCCCGCCCGCACGTCGCGCACCAGCAGGACCTCCGCCGTCAGGGCGGCGACGGGGGCGATCCGCTCGTCCGGCCGCCCCTCAGGTCCCCCGCCGTACAGGCAGACGCCCGGCCGCACCGCGTCGAAGGCGAAATCCGGCCCCAGGAAACAGCCGCCCGAATTGGCGAAGGACCGTGTCACGCCCGGATAGCGTTCAACCACGCCCGCGAACCGGTCACGCTGGCGCCGGTTCATCGGCTGGTCCGGTTCGTCGCCGCAGGCCAGGTGGCTCATGACCAGGCTCAGCCCGTCAAAGGCCTCGGGCGCATCCTCCGGCCGGAAGCCCAGCCGGTTCAGGCCGGTGTCGATCTGAATGCCGCAGGCTCCGCCGCCGGCCTCGGCCCACGCCTTCATCTGCACCGGCTGGTTCAGCACGGGCCGCAGGTCCGCCGCCTTCAACAGCCCCGCCGCCTCGCCGTGACAGCCGTCCAGCACATAGAGGACGGGTTCCGGGCCCAGCGCCGTCCGCAGGGCTGCGCCTTCGCCGGCCCGCGCCACGAAAAAGGTCCGCGCCCCTTCCGCCATCAAACGTTTCGCGCAGGCCTCGGCCCCCAAGCCATAGGCGTCGGCCTTGACCACCGGATGCACCGGCACGCCGGTCACGGCCTCCAGGGTGTGGAAATTGCGGGCGAGCGCGTTCAGATCGACGGACAGCAGGGCGGGGGAGGGCATGGCGGCCCTTATTGGCGCAACTTCCCGACGATGGAAGGCCTGACCCGATCAATCCTCGTCGCTGAACGGCGGCGGCAGTCGCCCGGACTTGAAGATGATGGTCGGCTGTTCGTCGTAATCGCCCATCTCGGTGTCCGCCGAGACCGAAAAGGCCACAACGCCCAGCCGCAGGGGCGCCAGCCGCTCGGCCTTGCGCCGCGCCTCCTCGGCGTCCTTGCAGCCCACCTGCGGCTCGGCCTTCAGCCCCTTGCCGCGCCCCTGAACATAGGTCTGAAGAATATAGACGGTTTCGCTGGCCATCCGCACCCAAGGGGCCTGTTCGCGGCCCAGGTCAACCGCCGGCCTCTATTCGTAGCTGACTTCCTCATAGCCGTGCGCCAGGTTGCCGAACCGCACCGTCTCGGCGTCGAAGGCCAGTTTGACGATGCCGATGGGGCCGTGGCGTTGCTTGCCGATGACGACCTCGGCCTGGCCCTGCAGCCGGTCCATGTCCTGCTGCCATTGCAGGTGTTCCTCGGTGCCTTCGCGCGGCTCCGCCCGGCCCAGATAATAGCTCTCGCGATAGACGAACATCACGCAGTCGGCGTCCTGCTCGATCGAGCCGGATTCGCGCAGGTCGGACAGTTGCGGCCGCTTGTCCTCGCGCTGCTCCACCTGACGCGACAACTGCGACAGGGCGATGATCGGCACCGAAAGCTCCTTGGCCAGGGCCTTCAGGCCGCCGGTGATCTCCGACACCTCCTGCACCCGGTTCTTCTGCCCGCCGCTGTCGCCGGTCGTCACCAGTTGAAGATAGTCGACGATGATCAGATCCAGCCCGTGCTCCATCCGCTTCAGCCGCCGCGCCCGCGCCGCCAGCTTGGACATGGACAGGCCGCCGGTGGCGTCGATGTACAGGGGACTCTCGCCGATCTCGACCGCCGCGTCGCGCAGCTTGCCGAAGTCGGTGGCGTCGATCTCGCCTTTGCGCAGCTTGTCGGAGGACACGCCCGAGGCGTCGGCCAGGATCCGCATGGCCAGCTGTTCGGCGCTCATTTCCAGCGAATAGAAGGCCACCACCCCGCCATTGACCGTCTTGCGGCCCTCGGGCGTCGGCTCCCACTGATAGGCGCGGGCCACGTTGAAGGCCATGTTGGTCGCCAGGGCCGTCTTGCCCATCGACGGACGGCCGGCGAGGATCAGAAGGTCGGACGGGTGCAACCCGCCCAGTTTGCGGTCCAGGTCGTTCAGGCCCGTCGCCAGACCCGCCAGCTTGCCTTCGCGTTGATAGGCTTCGGCCGCCATCTGAACGGCGCCGGACAGGGCGTGGGAAAAGCTGACGAAACCGGACGACGGCTTGCCTGTCTCGGCCAGCGAATACAGGGTCTGTTCGGCCTGTTCGATCTGTTCGTCGGCGGGCGTCTCGGGATTGGGCGCCTCCTTGATGATCTCGCCGCCGATGCGGATCAGATCGCGGCGCAGGGCCGTGTCATAGACCACCCGCGCATAGTCCGGCGCATTGGCCGCCGGCGGCGCCCGGTCGACCAGATCGGCGAAATAGCGCAGGCCGCCGAACTCATGGAAGGCCGGGTCCTGCTTGAACCGCTCCATCAGGATGGTCGGCTCGGCCAGCATCCCCTGGCGGATATGATCCTCGATCGCCTCGAACAGCCGCTGGTGGAAGGGCTCGTAGAAATGCTGGCCGCGCAGACGGTCGCTCAGGCGTTCGAACACGCCGTTGTCGAACATCAGCGCGCCCAGCAGCGCCTGTTCCGCCTCCAGATTGTGGGGCATCGAGCTGACGCCGCTGGAGTCCATCGGCGAGGACGAGAAGGGCATGGGGGCGAACGCATTCATTGTCTTAACGCTCTAGCCCTGACACGCGCCTGCGTCAGTCGTGGACGTCGCTTCGACCGTGGACAGATCGTCCACCCTGTGGGCGAACGGGAATTCCTCAATCGGGGCGGATCATCCCTCCGGCGCTGAGCGCGGCGAAGGCGAGGGCCCAGAACGTCCATTTCAGCGCGACGGCCTGACCGATCGCGCGGGCCAGGGAGCCCTGTCGTTCCAGCAGATAGGCCGCCGTGACGATTCCCCACACCCAGGCCGAAACGGCCAGGCCTCTCCAGCCATTGTCCCAGTGAATGCCGATGACGTATCCGGCGAAACCGGCCGCCGCGCCGGGCCACTGGCGTTTCAGGAAATGCTGCGACACCTGAAGCGGCAGAATGGTGAAGACGGTCGCTTCGACGGTCATGACGACCAGCCCAAGCCCGGCCAGAACCCAGGGCGGATGCCGCCGGATCGTGGGCGCGACATGACCCGCGGCGGCCGGCAGCAGGAGCCCGAGAACGACCACGCCGACCGCGATCGCCACGGCGCCGCCGAGGAATATCGCCACCGACCGCAGAGCGTTCGGGCGCGATGTCGGGCGGGTCATGCGGGGCAGGGATATTTCTCGATCATCCATTCCCGCATGGCCTGGGTCACGCTGATGTTCCGTCGGCCCTGGGGAATGGTGTTGAACCGACCCAGGATTTCGTCCGGCGAGAAGCCGACCTTGTCCGGCATGCAGGTCGCGGGCGTGCGTCCCGCCGCAGTCGCCGCCGTCTGTTCGGCGCGCACCGTCCGCGCCGCGCCACGAAACTCGCCCATCAGCCGCCGGGTGTCGGATCGAAGCAGGGCGGTGGGATTTTGGGGAATGCCGGCGGCGGTGGCCAGGAACTCCTGCACCGACATGGCCTGCACCGCCCCCGCGACCAGCGACAGGGCCAAGGCCCCCGCGATGATTTTGGCCTTCATATCGATCCCCTCCGAACACGAAACGCCAGAATGATCGGCGATATGTGGCGCAACGGGGGCGTGAAAGTCGTGCTGTTCTGAAGCTTTGGTAATCTTCCTGCTCCGGACCGTTCTCCAAAGCAAAAAGGGCGCGTCCCTTGCGGAACGCGCCCCTGATGTTTCCGGCGATCCGGCCTCGAAAGGCCGGCGGGATCAGGCTTCGTCGCCGAAGCCTTCCTGTTGACCGGCGCCGCCTTCGATCAGTTCCTGGGCCGATTGCTCGGCGGCCTGGCGCTCATCGTCGAACTGGCTGCGGATCACGTCCTCGCCCTTGGCTTGACGCTCGGCTTCATCCATCGAACGGGCGATGTTGATCTTGACCGATGCGCGGACCTCGGCGTGCAGGCGAACAGGCACTTCGTGGACGCCCAGGTTCTTGATCGCCGTGTTCAGGACGATTTGCGAACGCTCGACCTTGCCGCCTTCGGCCTGGATGGCCTCGGCGACGTCGCGACCGGCGACCGAACCGTACAGGTGACCGGTTTCACCGGCCTGACGGATCATGATGTAGGTCTGGCCGTCGATCTTGTCGGCGACCTTCTGTGCATCGGCCTTGTTCTTCTCGTTGCGTTGCTCGATGGCGACGCGGTCGAGTTCGAACGCCTTCAGGTTGGCGGCGGTGGCCCGGCGGGCCTTGTCGCGCGGCAGAAGGAAGTTACGGGCGAAGCCGTCCTTGACGGACACGACGTCGCCGATGGCGCCGAGATTCTCGACGCGTTCCAGCAGAACGACCTTCATCTTACTTCACCACATACGGCAGGAGGGCCAGATAGCGGGCGCGCTTGATGGCCTTGGCCAGTTCGCGTTGCTTCTTCTGGGAGACGGCGGTGATGCGCGAAGGCACGATCTTGCCGCGTTCGGAGACGTAACGCTGCAGCAGCTTCACGTCCTTGTAGTCGATCTTCGGCGCATTGGCGCCCGAGAACGGGCAGACCTTGCGGCGACGATAGAAGGGGCGGCGGCCGGCGGCGCCGGAGCCAGCCGGGGCGCCCGGGGTCGGGGCGGTGGTGTCGGTCATGTTCCGGTTTCCTTATTCGGCGTCAGCGGCGGCGTCGTCGCGCGGGGTGCGCTCGCGCTCACGCTCGCGTTCACGCTCGCGGCGGGCCAGCAGCGGCGACAGTTCCAGGTCGAGTTCCTCGACGCGGACGGTCAGCCAGCGCAGCACGTCTTCGTTGATGCCCAGCTGACGCTCGACTTCGGCCATGGCGGCCGGAGGGGCGTCGACGGCCAGCAGCGAATAGTGAGCCTTGCGGTTCTTCTTCACGCGGTACGTCAGGTTGCGCAGACCCCAGTACTCGATCTTGGCGACGGAACCGCCACCTTGCACGATCAGGTCCTTGATGGTGTCGTTCAGCGCTTCGGCCTGCTGCGCCGAGATATCCTGGCGCGTCATGACCGTGTGCTCGTAAAGAGCCATGCGGTAGTCTCCCTTGTGGGCGTCGGCGTGGAAACGACCGGGTAAGTCGATCCCCACGATGGCTCCTGGCGCGGCGGCCGGACCGAACGTCCAACCCTTTGGTGTTCCACGACAGGACCGAAGCCCTGGAAAGGCGGGGCCTATAGGGGAAAAGGGGGCGATGCGCAACATTTCTCCCTCCCCCGCGGGGGGGGTGAGCCGCAGGCGAGACCGGGTGGGGAGGGCAGGGCGACCCATCACAGATCTGTCCCGATTCCGGCAGTGCGCCCCTGCCGGGCCGCCCCCGCCCCGTCGCTGCGCGACGCCCCTCCCCGGAGCGGGGAGGGAGAATTCCTTGTGACGTCCCGCCAGCCCGCCTAAACCAGCCTCATGCCGAAGCTGACGTCAGCGGTCGATCCGCAAAGCCCCAGATACAAGTCCCTGCACGCGCACAACAGCGCCCTGGTCGCCGAACTGCGCGACCATGTCTCCGAGGCCGCGCGCGGCGGGTCCGACAAGTCGCGCGAACGGCATGTGGCTCGAGGCAAGCTGCTGCCCCGCGACCGGGTCGAGCGTCTGCTGGACCCCGGCTCGCCCTTCCTGGAGGTCGGTCAGCTGGCCGCCCACGCCATGTACGACGGCGAGGCCCCCGGCGCCGGCCTGATCACCGGAATCGGCCGCGTCTCGGGCCGCGAGGTGATGATCGTCGCCAACGACCCGACGGTTAAAGGCGGCGCCTACTTCCCCATGACGGTGAAGAAGCATCTGCGCGCCCAGGAGATCGCCGAGCAGAACCGCCTGCCCTGCGTCTATCTGGTCGATTCCGGCGGGGCCAACCTGCCGCACCAGGCCGAGGTCTTCCCCGACCGCGACCATTTCGGCCGCATCTTCTTCAACCAGGCCCGGATGAGCGCCAAGGGCGTCGCCCAGATCGCCTGCGTCATGGGCCTGTCCACCGCCGGCGGCGCCTATGTGCCGGCCATGTCGGACGAGACGATCATCGTGCGCAACCAGGGCGCCATCTTCCTGGCCGGCCCGCCCCTGGTGAAGGCCGCCACCGGCGAGGTCATTTCGGCCGAGGAACTGGGCGGCGCCGAGACCCACGGCCGTCGCTCGGGCGTGGTCGACCATGTGGCCGAGAATGACGAACATGCGCTGGAGATCGTCCGTTCCATCGTCGCCAATCTGAACACGACCAAGTCCGTGGACATGGACGTGCGCGAACCTCGCGCGCCGGCCTTTGCGGCCGAAGAGTTGTACGGCCTGATCCCCGACGACGTGCGCGCCCCCTATGATGTGCGCGAGGTCATCGCCCGCCTGGTGGACGGGTCCGAGTTCGACGAGTTCAAGAGCCTGTACGGCTCGACCCTGGTCTGCGGCTTCGCCCGCATCTGGGGTTATCCGGTCGCCATCTTGGCCAACAACGGCGTCATCTTCTCCGAAAGCGCCCAGAAGGGCGCCCACTTCATTGAACTGGCCTGCAAGCGCAAGATTCCGCTGCTGTTCCTGCAGAACATCTCGGGCTTCATGGTCGGCGGCAAATATGAGGCCGGCGGCATCGCCAAGGACGGCGCCAAGCTGGTCACCGCCGTCGCTTCGGCCGAGGTGCCCAAGTTCACCGTCCTGATCGGCGGCAGTTTCGGGGCCGGAAACTACGGCATGTGCGGCCGCGCCTATTCTCCGCGCTTCCTCTTCACCTGGCCCAACAGCCGGATCGGCGTGATGGGCGGGGAACAGGCGGCGTCGGTGCTGGCCACCGTCCACCGCGACGCGGAGACCTGGTCGCCTGAGGACGCCGAAGCCTTCAAGGCCCCGATCCGTCAGAAATACGAGGACGAAGGCAATCCCTATTACGCCACCGCCCGCCTGTGGGACGACGGCGTCATCGACCCGGCCCAGACCCGCGACGTCCTGGGCCTGGCCATTTCCGCCAGCCTGAACGCCCCGATCCCGGAGACCACGTTCGGCCTGTTCCGGATGTAACCTATTCTTCCGCCCCCCGTTGCAACGCGGACCCTCAGTTTGGAGATGACCATGGCCGATCAACCCACCGACGCCGACCTCAACGCCCTGGACGTCACCGACGCCGAGGAAGCCGAGATCAACCGCATCGCCCATCCGCTGCTGGCCGACGCCGCGCCGGACGCCAATGACGACCTGGTGCGGATCGACGCCACCAGCGACGGGGTGGTCTTCATCACCCTGGACCGGCCCGAGAAGAAGAACGCCTTCGACGCCGCCACCATTGCCGCCCTGCACGAGGCGTTCGAGACCCTGCACGGCGCCGACCACGTCCGCCTGGTCTTCATCCGGGGCGCGGGCGGCACCTTCAGCGCCGGGGCCGATCTGAACTGGATGCGCGACGCCGCCGACTGGTCCGAGGCCGACAATCGCGACGACGCCCTGGGCCTGGCGCGAATGCTGAAGGCGCTGCACGACGTCCCCGCCCTGACGGTCGCCCTGGTCGAGGGCGCCGCCATGGGCGGCGGGGCCGGCATCGTCGCCGCCTGCGACATGGCCGTGGCGGTCGAGGGCGCGCGTTTCGCCTTCTCCGAGGTCAAGCTGGGCCTGATCCCCGCAACCATCGCCCCCTATGTCATCGAGGCCATCGGCGCGCGGCGCGCGCGTCAGCTGTTCCTGACCGGCAATAGTTTCGACGCCGACTACGCCGCCCACGCCGGCCTGATCGATCTGGTCCTGCCCGAGGGTTCGGTGGACGAGTTCATCGCCATGCTGACCGATAGCCTCAGCGGCAACGCCCCCGGCGCCATGGGCGAGGCCAAACGCCTGGTCAACGACATCGCCGGCCACAAGATCGACAGCGGCCTCTTGGACGACACCGCCAAACGCATCGCCCGCGCCCGCGTCTCCCCCGAGGGCCAGGAAGGCGTCCGCGCCTTCCTGGACAAGCGCAAACCCGACTGGGCGGTTTAGGGGCAGGGCAGGCCTCACAGGCCCCCTCCGTCTCGCCGGCTTCGCCGGCGATCCACCTCCCCCAAGGGGGGAGGAATGCGAGCACCGAAATCCTCCCCCCTTGGGGGAGGTGTCGCGGCGCAGAGCGCCGTGACGGAGGGGGCCCGAACGGCCCCAACTGTCACAATGACGCTGGTCTCACTCCAATGATTCCAACCGCTTGTCAGATTCTCGCCCCGACTTCCCCGCCAGGGCTTCCCCACCCCCTATAATCACGCCCGGTCTCGTCGCTTGGAGGGCTCGCTTGGCCTGCGACCTTGCGGCGGCGGGAGCGGATGGAACGGGAGCGGGGGTGCAATCCCTCCGCGCCGGCGGCGTCTCAAAACGTCGTCGGAGGGTCGAGGGGGATACTCGATCGCACTCGGGACGGTTCTTCGCAGGGACCGCCGACCCGTCGCAGGCTTATGGGGTTAGGCGATAAGACCGCCACCGCTCGGCGCCCCGAGCTTGCAGGCCAACCTTCCGCGCGGGGCGTCAAACCTTCGTCGAAACGGTACTCAAAACACAAAACTCCGGGCGAAGGCCCGGCGCCCCGCCCAGCCCTCCGCTTCCAAAGGGCCTCCAAACTCCGCCGAAGGGACGGAGCGCCTCCGTTCGTCTGCACGACGCTGCGGGAACGGGCTGAAAGCTTGTCCGTTGATGTCGCGCCGACGCCTTGATCCGGCCCGAAACACGGTGCGGTATGGTGTGGCTTGAAGCCTGTTCTCCTCGGATGATTATGCAGACCCGATCGATCGTGCTCGTCGCCGCCCTGGCCCTGTCGGCCTGCGGCAACCCCACCAATTCCAAGGCGCAGGAGGGCGAGTTCGCCCAGCCGACGCGCACCGCGCCCAGCGATGCGGCGGGGATGAAGTCCAGCTTCGCGCCGGTGGTGCGATCCGCCGCCCCGGCCGTGGTCAATATCTCGGCCCGCAGCGTGCAACGGGTCCAGGCCGATCCCTTCTTCCAGTTCTTCGGCGGCGGCATTCCCCAGGCGCGGGTGGCGGAATCGGTCGGGTCGGGCGTGATCGTCCGCTCGGACGGGATCGTCGTCACCAACAACCACGTCATCGACGGCGCCCAGCAGATCAAGGTCGTGCTGAACGACCGGCGCGAGTTTCCCGCCACCGTCATCCTGGCCGACGAGCGCAGCGACATCGCCGTGCTGCGGCTGGAGAACGTCAGCGACCGGCTGCCGGTCCTGGCCATCGACGATCAGGAAGAACAGCAGGTCGGCGATCTGGTCCTGGCCATCGGCAATCCGTTCGGCGTGGGCCAGACGGTGACCAACGGCATCATCTCGGCCCTGAACCGGACCGAGACCGGTATTTCCGACAGCGGCTCCTTCATCCAGACCGACGCGGCCATCAATCCCGGCAATTCGGGCGGGGCCCTGGTGGACATGGACGGCGACCTGATCGGCATCAACACCGCCATCTTCTCCCGCTCGGGCTCGTCCGCCGGGGTCGGGTTCGCCGTGCCCGCCGCCATGGTCAAGCGCGTGGTCGATTCGGCCCTGGGCGGCGCCAAGGCCGTGGTTCGTCCCTGGCTGGGCGTAAAGGGCGACACTGTCACCGGCGACATCGCCGGCAGCCTGGGCCTCAGCCGACCCCAGGGGCTGGTCGTCACCGACGTCTACGCCAACGGTCCCGCCGCCCGCGCCGGTATCCGCCAGGGCGATGTGATCACCGCCGTGGACGGTCAGGAGATCAACGACCAGAACGGGCTGAACTATCGCGTCGGCTCGCGCAATCCGAACGATCAGGTCCAGGTCGCCATCCTGCGCGACGGTCGGCCCCAGACACTGACCGCGCGGGTCCAGACCCTGCCCGGCGACGCCGACCCCCGCCAGGGCGTCGTGATCCAGTCCGGCCCCTTCGCCGGGGCCCAGGTCGTGGCCCTGAACCCGGCCCTGGCCGACCGCCTGGGCGGCGACCCGTTCGCCACGGGCGTCATTGTCACCGGCGTGTCGGGCCGGGGCTACGCCGCCCGCGCCGGCTTCCGCCAGAACGACCTGATCGTCAGCATCAACGGCCGCGCGATAGCTTCGGCGCGCGACGTCGAAGCCGCCGGTGCCGGTCGCGGCCCGTGGGAAATCGTGGTCAATCGCGGCGGGCGCCAGATTCGGGGCGTGTTGAGGTAAGGGGCTCGACAGTGTCTTCGACCACAGGCCCACACAAACGGGTGAAAAGCCTTTGGCGAACGCCTACATAGGTCGCACTCATGACCGACCTTTTCGAAGCCTCCGGCATCTTGCCGCCCGACGCCCCCCTGGCCGACCGTCTGCGTCCGCGCACGCTGGACGAGGTGGTGGGCCAGGATCATCTGCTGGGCGCCGGTGGGCCGATCCGGCGGATGATCGAGGCGGGGCGTCTGGGGTCGATGATCCTGTGGGGGCCGCCCGGCACCGGCAAGACCACCATCGCCCGGCTGCTGGCCCAGGCGGCGGGCTATGAATACCAGTCGATCAGCGCCGTCTTTTCCGGAGTCGCCGACCTGAAGAAGGCGTTCGAGGCGGCGCGGATGCGGCGGGCGGCGGGGCAGAGCACCCTGTTGTTCGTCGATGAGATCCACCGGTTCAACCGCGCCCAGCAGGACGGCTTCCTGCCCTTCGTCGAGGCCGGGGTCGTCACCCTGGTCGGGGCCACGACCGAGAACCCCAGTTTCGAACTGAATGGGGCGCTGCTGTCGCGGTCCCAGGTCTATGTGCTGAAACGGCTGGACGATGCGGCGCTGGATCAACTGTTGAGCCGCGCCGAGGCCCATATGGAAAGAGGCCTGCCGCTGTCACCGGAAGCGCGCCAGGCCATGCTGGCCCTCGCCGATGGCGACGGACGCTATCTGCTGACCATGTCGGAGGTGCTGTTCGACCTGCCCGCCGGCGAAACCCTGGACGTACAGGGGCTGGCCGGTGTGCTGCAGCGCCGCGCGCCCGCCTATGACAAGAGCCGGGAAGAGCATTACAACCTGATCTCCGCCCTGCATAAATCGGTGCGCGGGTCGGACCCGGACGCGGCCCTGTACTGGCTGGCGCGGATGCTGAACGGGGGCGAAGACCCGCTGTATCTGGCGCGGCGGATCGTGCGGATGGCGGTCGAGGACATCGGCGAGGCGGACCCGCTGTCGATCCTGGTCGCCAATGCGGCCAAGGACACTTACGACTTCCTGGGCAGTCCGGAGGGCGAACTGGCCCTGGCCCAGGCCGTGGTCCACCTGGCCACCGCGCCCAAGTCGGTCGGGGTGTACGAGGCTTTCAAGGCGGCCAAGAAGGCGGCCTATGAGACGGGATCGCTGACGCCCCCCGCCCATATCCGCAACGCCCCCACCAAGCTGATGAAGTCGCTGGGCTACGGCAAGGGCTACCAGTACGACCCGGACACGCCCGAGGGCTTCTCGGGCGCGAACTTCTTCCCCGACGAGATGGAACGCCGCACCTTCTACAAGCCCAAGGGCGAGGGGCATGAGGAGAAGGTCAAGGCGCGGCTGGAGCGCTGGGCCGAGATGCGGGCGCGGCTGGCGAAAGATGCGGCGGTGGACGGGGCGGGGGACTGACCTCTAGAAGCTCCCGATGACCACCCGCCAACCCGTCGCCCTGTCCGAGGATGAGATCGCCGCCGTCCGTTCGTGGGTGATCCACGAGGACGCCCATGTGATCGCCTTTTCCAAGCCGTCCGGCCTGTCCAGCCAGGGCGGGCGGATCCAGGCGCATACGCTCGACGATCTGCTTTGGGCGTTCGCCCGGTCCAACGGCAAGCGGCCGGAGCTGGTGCATCGGCTGGACCGCGACACCTCGGGCGTGATCCTGGCGGCCAAGACCAAGCCGGCGGCGGGCTTCCTGGGTAAGGCCCTGCAGATGCGGCGGTTTCGCAAACAGTATCTGGCCCTGCTGTCCGCCGCGCCGGACCCGGCGTCGGGGACCATTGAGGCCCCGCTGCGCCGCGAGGAGATCGGGCGCGAGTCCTATATGCGGGTCGTCGCCTTCGACGCGCCCGGCGCCCAGGGTTCGCAGAGCCGCTATCGGACCCTGGCCGCCAACGACCAGGGGGCGGTGGTCGAGCTGGAGCCGCTGACGGGGCGGATGCACCAGCTGCGGGTTCACATGGCCCATCTGGGCCGTCCGCTGATCGGGGATGTTCGCTATGGCGGAGCGTTGACGACAGAGGTTGGGCCGGCGCCGCGCCTGATGCTGCACGCCTTCAAGCTGAGTTTTCCTCATCCCGAGGGCGGAACGACGACGGTGGAGGCGCCGCCGCCGGCCGATTTCGCGGGTTTGCGTTCGGCCTTGGGCCTCTAGACGGAACGCTCCGGCTCAAGCAACGCTATCTCCGTCAAAGGGAGACAACGCCATGAAGCGCCTCGCCATTCTCAGCCTCGCCGCCTCGACCCTGGCCCTGGCCGCCTGCGCCAGCCTGGCCCCCTACGGCGCCCAGCGCGCGCCGGGCGGGCAGGGCTATTCGGAGCAGAGGATCGAATCCAACCGTTACCGTGTCACCTACAACGGCGTCGGGTCGCCGGGCGCTGTCGCCGACTATGCGCTGGTGCGGGCCGCCGATCTGACCACGGACCAGGGCTATGACTGGTTTGAAGTGACCCAGAGCTGGACCGACGGCCGTCCCGGCGGCGCGGGCGGCGTGCGGCCCAGCGTCTCCATCGGCGGCGGATCCAGCCGATACGGCGGCTATTCGGCCTCGGGCGTCGGGGTGGGCCTGGGCCTGAACTTCAGCGGCCCCAGCCCGACCTCGACCTCGCTGGAGATCATCATGGGGCGGGGCCCAAAGCCCGACCGTCCGAACGCCTATGACGCCCGATCGGTCCAGGCCTCCATCCCGCGCTGATCAGCGCCCCCGCGTCAGGGCGCGGTATTCGACCAGCCGTTCCTTGTCGCGCCGCACCTGGTCGCCGACGGTGTTGTCCACGTCCAGCGACGCGTAGCGGACCCAGCCCTCGGCCCCCAGCTTGTCCTGGATCGCCTGGGCAGGCGTCTGCCAGCGGAAATACGACAGCCAGGTCACGCCGCATGCCAGCAGGACGGCGATGATCTGAAGGATGCGGAAGCCGATCTCGTTGGCCGCCGGGGCGGGGAAGAAGATGAAGACGATCAGCCAGATCACCAGCACGGCGGGGGTGGTGATCCGCCCGAACCAGCGCATCCAGTAGCGTTCGCGCCGCACGCGCCACAGTTCCATCTGGATAAACTTCTCCAGATACTCCATCCGCGCCCCGATCCACATGACCAGCCGGGTCAGATAGAGGGCGCGCTGGCCCCAGGCCTTGCCGTCCATCTGGTAGGTGGTCTCGGCCTGGTCCGACAGGGCGCGGGCGTTGGTGAACAGATTCTGCAGTTCCCGCGTCCGCTGCACGATCTCGCGCGACAGCTCGTAGGAATCGTTCTCCAGCCGGAACCGGTACTGGATGAACAGAATGGTCGAGACGCCGAAGAAGATCCCGCCTGTGACGAGCATGGCCAGGAGGCCCAGGCCCAGACCGGCCGGTTGCCCGCCGGCCCAGTCCGCGAACAGGGTCGGTCCCATTTCGGCCAGGACGGCGAAGGCGATCAGGGCCAGCACCTGGGTCAGGCGCTTGACGCCGACATGGACGCACAGGGCGCTGAAGATGCGTCGGCCATAGGCGTGAACCCGACCGCGGATGTCGCGGTCCGCCGGGAACCGTTCCTCGATCTGGCGCGCGAACAGGACGTGGAAACGGTCCGGCTTCTTCTCGTTTTCCCAGAAGGGAAAGATATCGAGCGGCTGGTTGAAATAGAGGTCGATGTTGCCCGAGATCTTGGCGATCGAGGCGTCGTCGAGGGTGAAATAGTCGCTCTCCTGAATGGGGCGCAGCACGCCTTCGTCGGACACGGCCGGGGTGTCGGTAGGCGTCGGGTTCGGCGGCGCGGCGCGCGCCGTCTCGGGCGCATCGGCGGGGGCCAGATCGTGCGGCTGTTCGACCGACTGCGGTTCGGGTTCCGGGGAGGGCGGCGGCGACGTCATGGTCGGCGCGATCACCGGGCTCTGGCTGTCTTCCTGCGACATGACGTGGCTTCCCCCAACCCGCTGACGGTTCGTCTCGGATATCGCCGTTAACCCTGTCGCAGGGCAAGTGAAGTTTCAGTCAGACGGCCACGAACGCGCAGGATGCTTCGCTTTCGGCGAAGGCGGCGTATATAGCGCCGGATCATGACACGGTTTCTTCTCGTCGCCGCCGGGGGCGCGCTCGGTTCGATGGCGCGCTATGGCCTCGTCCTCCTGATGTCCCGGCTGACGCCCGGCGCCGGCTGGCCGCTGGCGACCTTTACGGCCAATGTGCTGGGCGGTCTGGCCATGGGGCTGCTGGTCGGCTGGCTGGCTTTCAGGGGCGACGCGCACCAGGAGACGATCCGCCTGTTCGCCGCCGTCGGCGTGCTGGGCGGGTTCACCACCTTCTCGACCTATTCGCTTGAGGCGGCGCTGATGCTGGAACGTCGCGACTACGGACTGGCTGCGGCCTATATCGTCGGTTCGGTGGTCTTGGCCGTCGTCGCCTTGTTTATCGGCATGGTGATCGCCCGCCGCGCCTTCGGAGCCGCCATTTGACCGACCAGCCGCCCATCGAGGACGCGCCCAAGCGCGAAGTCCTGACCATCTATGTCGCCGAGGACGAGGACGGCATCCGCCTGGACCGCTGGTTCCGGCGACGTTGGCCGCATCTGTCGAACATCCAGGTGCAGAAGATGGCCCGCAGCGGCCAGATCCGCGTGGACGGCGCCCGGATCAAGCCGGAAGGCCGCCTGACCGCCGGCGCCGCCGTGCGCGTGCCGCCGATCCCGGACGACACCTCGCGCCAGGCCGGGGATCTGCACACCCTGTCCGAACGCGACATCGCCTTCGCCAAGTCGCTGGTCCTCTATGAGGACGACATGGTCATCGCCATCAACAAGCCGCACGGCCTGGCGGTTCAGGGCGGCACCAAGACCAGCCGCCACGTCGACCGCCTACTGTCGGCCTGGGGGGAGGGGATGGATCGTCCGCGCCTGGTCCACCGCTTGGACCGCGACACCTCGGGCGTCCTCCTGTTGGGCAAGGGGCCGGAGGCGGCCAAGCGTCTGGCCGGCGCCTTCGCCCGTCGTCAGGCCAAGAAGACTTACTGGGCCATCGTGATCGGCAACCCGAAACCCTATTCGGGCCAGATCGACATGCCGTTGAAGAAGACCGGCATCAACGACTTCGAGATGATGCGCCCGGCCGAGCGCAAGGACCCCAAGGCCGAGCCGGCCGAGACGGCCTTCAGCACGATTTCCCGCGCCTCGCACCGCGCCTCATGGATGGCCCTGCGGCCCTTCACCGGCCGGACCCACCAACTGCGCGCCCATATGGCCGGGATCGGCCACCCGATCCTGGGCGATCCCAAATACGGGGATGAGAAATCCAGGGAGTTGTCCGGCCCGCTGAAGCTGCAACTCCACGCCCGCAGCATCGAGCTGGATCACCCGCGCGGCGGCCTGCTGAAGGTCACGGCGCCCCTGAGCCCCGAAATGAAAGCCGGCTTCGCCCACTTCGGCTTCTCCGAGGATGAGGCTGAGGACGATCCCTTCCTGGGCGTGAAGAGAATTCGATGAGCCATATTCCCCCGCTCGATCCCATGGTCGCCGCCCGCAAGGGGTTCCGCGAAACGCAGGAGACGGTGCGTCGCTTCTGGACCGCCGTGTCGGTCGGGCCGCACGCAGAAGGCGGCTGGGCCGTACTGCTGGACGGACGGACGCCCAAGACGCCGGCCAAGGCGCCGTTGGTGCTGCCGACCGAGGCCGCCGCCCGACTTATCGCCGAGGAATGGGCGGCGCAGGGTGAGATCGTCCAGCCGTCGACCATGCCCGCGACCCGACTGGCCTCAACCGCCATCGACCGCATCGGCCAGGCGCGTGAGCCGGTTGCGGAAGAGATCGCCGCCTACGCCGGGTCGGACGTGGTCTGCTACCTGGCCGAACATCCGACGCCGTTGGTCGAGCGCCAGCAGCGCGAGTGGCGGCCGTGGCGCGATTGGGCGGCGCGCGAGATGGGGGTGGCTCTGGAGCCAGTCGCGGGCATCGTGCATCGGCCCCAGTCGCCCGACGCCATCGCGCGGGTGAAGGCGCACGCGATGGCGATGGACGATTTTCGCCTGACGGGCCTTGCGACCGCCGTGCCGCTGCTCGGGTCGGCGGTGCTGGCCTTGGCCGTCGAGCAGGGCGCGCTGGCAGGCGGCGCGGCGTTTGAACTGTCGCGGATCGACGAACTGTTTCAGGAGGAGCAGTGGGGCGTGGACGCGGAAGCCGCGGAACGCACCGGGGCGCGTCGCGCCGAGGCTGAACTGCTGGACCGGTGGTTCAGGACGTTGGACTAGCCGTCGAGGCGGCGATGAGCGCGGCGCGCTCCTGATCGGTCAGGTGACGCCAGCGGCCCTCGGGCAGGTCGCCCAGCTCCAGCGGGCCGATGCGGATACGGTACAGGTCCACGACTTCCAGCCCGACCAGTTCGCACATGCGGCGGATCTGGCGATACTTGCCCTCCGTCAGGACGAAGCGCAGGCGCTGGGGCTCGATCTGGGTGACGCGGGCGGGCTTGAGCGGCTTGTCGTTCAGCACCAGGCCGTGGCGCAGGCGGCTGAGCTTGGCTTCGGTGATCACGCCGTCGACGACGACCAGATATTCCTTGTCCAGTTCGGACGCCGGCCCGATCACCGCCTTGGCCACGACGCCGTCCGACGACAGCAGCAGCAGGCCGCGGGAGTCTTCGTCCAGCCGGCCGATGGGGGGCAGGGAGGCGTCGCGGGCGGGGGTCTCGCCCTCGCCGATGCGGTTGGGGGTCTTCAGCAGGCGCACGGCGGGAATCTTGCCCGGATCCGGCTGGCCCGAAACGTAGCCGACCGGCTTGTGCAGAACCAGGGTCATGCCCGAGGCCAGGGCTTGCTGGGCCGTGTCGTTCAGCGTCAGGGTCTGGCCCGGCTCGATCTTGCGGCCGGCGTCGCTGATGGTCTCGCCGTCGATGGAGACCAGGCCTTCGGCGATCAGGCTCTCGGCTTCGCGGCGCGAACAGACGCCGGTCTGGCCCAGCCATTTGTTTACGCGGACGGGTTCGTCGCCGTCATAGGTGCGGGTGAAGGCCATCGGATTCCGTCGCTCAATCAATGCCGCTGTCTAGGGCCGGGCGCCGATGCGAGCAAGCGGGTCAAGGCCGTCAGGATCACTCTGCGCACATGCGGGGGTGTCCAAGGTTGATCCTGCCGGATTTTTCACTATATCAGGCGGCATTCCACAAACGATCCAGAGTGCGGGACGACCATGGTCGGACCCGTCGATTTTCGTTTTTCTGGTTCTTCGTGTCGATGGTTCGGCGGCCTTTGTCGCAGAATCTCGATGTTTATTGAAACCCTAGAAGGAGACGTCTTGTACGCTCAAAGCAAATCTTCCGCCGGACCCCGTCGCACTGGTTACAACCGTCCCGTTCCGACCCGGCTGCGCATGGGACTGGTGATGCGACGTGACATGGAATTCGGCGAACTGGGCGACGTCGAAGGGGCGCTGCGGGCTGAAGGCGTGGGCCTGGCGCCCATCTCGACCGGCGACGCCAGCCTGATCACCGGCGGCGTGACCGTTCTGGCGACGGCGACGGCGACCGACATCGTCGAGGGCCGTCTGAAAGGCCTGGTCGTGCCCGGCGGGTCGCAGGATGAGGCCGGTCTGGCCGCGGTGCGATCACTGATCGACCTGGCGCGCGCCCATGATCTGCTGGTCATCGCCTTCGCCGACGGCGTCGCCGTTGCGGCTGAAAGCTTCGGCGTGACGGTCGAGGCCCAGGGCGCCCTGTTCAAGGACGGCAAGACGACCTTGCTGAACGAGCGCGCCCAGCTGTCGGCCGCCATCGGCGCGCTCTGAAATCAGACGCTTCTGAACAGCAGGGTCAGGTTGTTCGACGGCATAGGAGCCCGGCGCGTGGCCGCAAGGCCATGCGACCGGGCCAGAGCCTCGACCGCGGCGCGGTCCCGTAGGCCCCATGCCGGGTTTCGCGCCTTCAGACTCTCGTCGAAGGCGGCGTTCGAGGCCGCCAGCGGAACCTCGGCCTCTCGATAGGGGCCATATAGAACCAGCAGACCGCCGGGGCGTCGCAGGACGCGACCGGCCAGATCCATCAGCCCCTCGGTCGCCGACCAGGGGCTGATGTGCGTCATGTTCGCACAATAGACGACGTCGAACCGATCTTGCGGCCAGGTCGCCGGATCGGCGGCGTCCACCGACAGGGGCGGGCGCAGGTTCGACGGGCCGGCGCGCCGCCAGGCCGAGAGGCTGTCGCGCGCCTGGGGGCTGGGATCGCTGGGCGTCCAATCCAGACCGGACAGGGCCGAGGCGAAGGCCAGGGCGTGGTCGCCCGATCCGGCCGCAATCTCTAGCACCCGCCCCCGCGCCGGCAGATGCGTCCGCAACACGTCCAGGATGAAGGCGGCGTTGCGCTGGGCCGCAGGCGACGACAGGGCGCCCGCAGGCAAGGCGTCGAGGTGATCCAGGGTCTGCATGGCTTTCTCTTAGACGTCCGGCACGGGGAAGGGGAAGAAAGCCAGGGTGCGGTTTTCCCCTGAGCGGGGCGCCAGCTTGCCGGAAAGTTAAGTGATCGTTTATGTCCGTCATCGACGTTAAGCGATTGGCAACCACGATGCGACGCGCAATTCATATCGGACTGTTCATCGGCACCGTGCTCGGCCTGTGCGCCTGCGCGTCGCAATATGACGCGAACGGACGCCCGGTTTCCGGCGCCTATGGCTCGGTCGAGGCCGGCCGGGCGGGCTGACACGCAAGGAAAGCGTGGCGCAAAGCGCCGCCGTGCTCTAGTGTCTTTGCGCGGACGCCGTCTGTTGCGCCGCGTTGGTCTCCAAAAACCCCTAGATGTTACTCATCGCTATTGTCGTCGTTCTGCTCCTGGTGGTGCTCAACGGCCTGTTCGCCATGACCGAGCTGGCGGTCGTTTCCTCCCGGAGATCCAAGCTTCAAAGCCGGGCGGAGAAGGGGGATCGCGGGGCGCGCAAGGCGCTGAAACTGGCCGAGGAACCGACCCAGTTCCTGTCGGCGGTCCAGGTCGGCATCACCCTGATCGGCATTCTGGCCGGCGCCTACGGCCAGGCGACCATCGCAGGCGAATTGGACCGGATCCTCGAGACCAGTTTCCCGGCGCTGGCCGCCTATACCGAAATCTTCTCCACGGCCCTGGTCGTGGTCTGCATCACCTATATCTCGCTGATCGTCGGCGAGCTGGTGCCCAAGCGTCTGGCCCTGATCTTCCCCGAGACCATCGCGGCCAAGATGGCGCCGCCGATCTCGACCCTCGCGATCGTGCTGAAACCCTTCGTGCTGCTGCTGACGGCCTCGACCTCGGGCATCCTTAAACTTCTCGGCGTCAAGGATCGCGATGGCTCGGACGTCACCCAGGAAGAGGTCGCGACCATCCTGGCTGAAGGGACCTCGGCCGGTCTGATCGAGCCCGAAGAACAGGTGATGATCGAGGAAATCCTGCGTCTGGGCGACCGCCCGGTCCGGGTGGCCATGACGCCGCGCCACGACGTCTTCTGGATCGCCCTGGACGATCCCGAATCGGTGCTGCGCGAGGAAATCCGCACCTGTCCCTATTCGCGCATCGTGGTGGCGCGCGAGAGCGACGTCGATAATCCCCTGGGCGTGGTCCACAAGAAGGACCTGCTGGACGCCTTGCTGACCGACGGACGTTTCGACATCGAACCCCTGGTGGCCGAACCGGCCTTCATCCCCCAGTCGACCTCGGTGCTGAAGGCGCTTGAGATCCTGAAAGGGTCCAAGGTCCACATGGCCTTCATTGTCGATGAGTTCGGCGCCTTCGAAGGCGTTGTCACTGCGACCGACATCCTGGAAATGATCGCCGGCGACTTCAATGAGGGTCACGACGAGGAACAGGCCTGGATCCATCAGCGCGCTGACGGCAGCTGGCTGGTCGACGGCCAGACGGACCTGGACGATCTGGCTGACACCCTGGGCGAGGACTTCGGCGAACACGACGGCTTCCACACGGTCGCCGGCCTGATTCTGCACCAGCTGTCGCGCGTGCCGGATGAGGGCGAGGTGGTGCAGGTCGGCCGATTCGAGGTCGAGGTCGTCGATATGGACGACCGCCGCATCGACAAGCTGATCTTCAAGGAACTGATCCAGGCCCAGGACGAGCGGGCCGCCATTGCGGCGCATCTGGAAGACTAGTCACAAGTGTCACATCGCCCTTGAAATGCGGGGCGGTGTCGGGCATACGCCCCCCTCTGGCGAACGCACGGACCCGAGGGTTCGCGCGATTGTCTAGGAGTTTAGCTCAGCTGGTAGAGCACCGGTCTCCAAAACCGGGGGTCGTGGGTTCGAGTCCCCCAACTCCTGCCAATCCCCCCTGTCGCTTCCGGATGGGACTTCCCATCTGGGGCGACAGGAACAATTGTGTGAAGAGCAACTGATGGCCAAGGCCAAATCTCCCGGCAAGCGGCCCCAGGCGGGCGCAAAGCCCCAGACTGCTGCGGCCGCCGCCGCCATCACCATCGATGCGCCCGCGCCCAAGAAGCCGCGCACCAGCCCCAGCGACTTCTACAAGCAGGTCATGGCTGAGGGCCGCAAGATCGTGTGGCCCAGCCGCAAGGAGACCTGGATCACTTCGGTGATGGTCTTCATCATGGTGGTCATCGCCGCGATCTTCTTCTGGGTGGTCGACACCGGTCTCGGTTTCGCCTTCCGCTACATCATCGCTCTCGGATCCTGAGAAAGACGCGCCCATGACCGATGCAGCGCCCGCAAAGCCCGCCAATCCCCGCCACAAGTGGTATATCGTCAACGCCTATTCGAACTTCGAAAAGAAGGTCGCCGAACAGGTGCGTGATCAGGCCAAGCAGCAGGGTCTGGAAGACGCCTTCTCCGAAATCCTGGTTCCGACCGAGGACGTCGTCGAGATCCGTCGTGGGCGCAAGGTGAACTCGGAACGCAAATTCTTCCCCGGCTATGTGCTGGTGAAGATGGAAATGACCGACCAAGCCTATCACCTGGTCAAGAACACGCCGAAGGTCACGGGCTTCCTGGGCGCCGCCGGCGGCACAAAGCCCCTGCCGGTCTCGGAACGTGAAGTTCAGAACATCATCGGCCAGGTGGAAGAGGGTGTCGAACGTCCGAAGCCCACAATCCGCTTCGACATCGGCGAGAAGGTCAAGGTCATCGACGGCCCGTTCGCCAGCTTCGACGGTTCGGTCGAGAGCGTGGACGAAGAACAGGCCCGCCTGCGCGTCGCCGTGTCCATCTTCGGCCGCGCCACGCCGGTCGAGCTGGAATACGCTCAGGTGGAGAAGGTCGCGGGCTGACGCTCAGGCACCTGTTGAGATTTGAAGCCGCGTCCGAAAGGGCGCGGCTTTTTTCGTTTCGCCTCCCCATGCGCGGAGGCGCCTGTCCTCCCCATTGGCCTTCGCCGACGGGGGAGGTGACGCCGCCCGTTTGCCTTTCCGTCCCCCCTCTGTTACACGCGCGCCTTCGCTCGGCGGGCCTCGGCTCGTGGAGCGTCAAATCCGTGGGAGGCAGCCATGCCGCACCACGGCTCACCGGCCCGCCGTTAAGTCGTCGGGTCATTCATAGGAGAGACCAATGGCCAAGAAGATTCTCGGCTATATCAAGCTGCAAGTGCCGGCCGGTTCGGCCACGCCTTCGCCCCCGATCGGCCCGGCTCTGGGTCAACGCGGCGTGAACATCATGGGCTTCTGCAAGGAGTTCAACGCGCGCACCGAGAAGGAAGCCAAGGGCACCCCGCTTCCGACCGTCATCACCGTCTATCAGGACAAGTCGTTCACCTTCATCACCAAGACGCCGCCGGCGACCTGGTACCTGAAGCAGGCCACGGGCCTGAAGTCGGGTTCGAAGCTGGTCGGCCGTGAAGTCGCCGGCAAGATCACGCAGGCGCAACTGCGCGAGATCGCCGAAAAGAAGATGAAGGATCTGAACGCCAACGACCTCGACGCGGCGGCCAAGATCATCGAAGGCTCCGCCCGCGCGATGGGCCTCGAAGTGGTGGAGGGCTAAACCATGGCCAAGCAAACCAAGGCTCAAAAGGCCCGCACCGGCGTCACCCAAGACCTGCTGCCGTTCACCGACGCCATCAAGCTGGCCAAGGAAAACGCCAAGTCGAAGTTCGACGAATCCCTTGAGATCGCCGTCAACCTGGGCGTCGATCCGCGTCACGCCGACCAACAGGTCCGTGGCGTTGTGAACCTGCCGTCGGGTACGGGCCGTGACGTTCGCGTCGCCGTCTTCGCCAAGGACGCCAAGGCCGCCGAAGCCACCGCAGCCGGCGCCGAACACGTCGGCGCCGAAGATCTGTACGAAAAGATCGCCGGCGGCTTCATGGAGTTCGACCGCGTGATCGCGTCGCCGGACATGATGGCCCTGGTCGGCCGTCTGGGTAAGGTGCTGGGCCCGCGCGGCCTGATGCCGAACCCGAAGGTCGGCACCGTGACCCCGAACGTCGCCCAGGCCGTCAAGGACGCCAAGGGCGGCGCCGTCGAGTTCCGCGTCGAGAAGGCGGGCATCGTCCACGCCGGCATCGGCAAGGTCTCCTTCACCCAGGACGCCCTGGAAGCCAACGTGAAGGCCATCGTGGACGCCCTGGTGCGTTCCAAGCCGGCCGGCGCCAAGGGCACCTATGTGAAGCGCATCAGCCTGTCTTCGACGATGGGCCCGGGCTTCAAGGTCGACCCGGCCTCGCTGGGCGCCTAAGCGCTCGACGTTCAAGAATGATGAAGGCCCCGGAGAGCGATCTCCGGGGCCTTTTTCTTGATCGGTGTCTGTCGCGTCAGTAGGCGGCGGTGAACCGGGCGTGGCTGTGTTTGTGCTGTTCCAGTTCGTCCACCATGGCGATGGCGTAATCCGCGAAGCTGATCTTGCTCTCGCCCTTGTCGTCGACGATCAACTGGTCCCCGCCGGTGCGGAAGACGCCCAGACGCGGCCCCTCCTCGATCAGGGCGGGCGGGGAGAAGAAGGTCCAGTTGATCTGGGTCTCGCCGCGCAGATCGTCCAGGAAGGCGACGCCGGGCAGGGCGTAGGGCTTGAACGCCTCGGGGAAGTCCGGGGTGTCGATCAGACGCACGCCCGGCGCGACCTCCAGACTGCCTGCGCCGCCCGTGACCAGCAGTCGGGGCACGCCGGCGGCCTTCAAGGCGGACAGCAGGGTTTCGGCCGTGACGTCATGATGCAGGGCGCTGATCACTGCGTCTGAGCCCTTGATGATCTCCGCCAGGGCGGCGGAGTCGGAGGCGTCGCCCGCGACCGGGGTGACGCCGGACAGGGCAGGGATGGCTTCGGGCTTGCGAGCGACGGCGACGACGGCATGACCGCGCGCGGCCAGTTCCTTGGTGATTTCCGAGCCGGCGCGACCGCTGGCGCCGAGGACTGCGACTTTCATGGATGATCTCCTGTGGTATACAACGGGTACCAGGTGTTATAAAGTGCAGCATGTCACAAGAAGGCACTTTATTCTCATCTGGTCACCCGGGGGAAACCCGTTCGCCCGACGTCTATTCGGCCGCTTGCCCGACGCGGCAACTGCTGGATCGGGTCGCCGACAAGTGGACGACGCTGGTTCTCACGCTGCTGCGGGACGAACCGATGCGGTTCAACGCCTTGCGTCGGCGTGTCGAGGGCGTGTCGCAGAAGATGCTGAGCCAGACTGTCCGCCAGCTTGAGCGGGACGGACTGGTCACCCGCACGGTGACGCCGACCGTGCCGGTCTCTGTCTCCTACGCCCTGACGCCGCTGGGCGGCACGCTGGTCGATGCGCTCCAGGCCATGATCGATTGGGCCGAGGACAATATGGCCGAGGTCAGCAAGGCTCAGGCCGCCTATGATGAAAGGCGGCTCGGCTGAACTTTCCGGACGCGGAGCGGTTGACGGAGCGACGTAAACCGCGTTTTGCAAGCCGCGCCGGACGGGGATAGAGAATGGCCAAAGCCGCGAAACGCACAGGCCGGTCGGAAACGCGTCAGGTCGCAGCCCTGCCGTGGCGACGCGGCGAGGCGGGTCTGGAAATCCTGATGATCACATCGCGCGAAACGCGGCGCTGGGTCATTCCCAAGGGCGGTCGTATGGCCGGAAAGACCGACGCCGAAGCGGCGGCTCAGGAAGCGCTGGAGGAGGCGGGCGTTCGTGGTCCCATAGACGACGCGACCATCGGTCATTTCCGCTATGCCAAGATCGTTCGCAGCGGTGATCTGAGACGCCATGTCGTCGCCGTCTATCCGATGGAGGTGGTGCTGCAACTGGGCGATTGGCCCGAGGCGCACCAGCGCGATCGGCGCTGGATGACGCCTGAGGCGGCGGCGGACAGCGTTCACGAAGCCGACCTCGCCCTACTGATCCGCGACTTCGCCGCCACGCCACCGAGCGATTGAGCAACCGAAAGGCGATTCCCTCTGGCCACCTGCACGCCGTGCTCGGATAAGAAGGGCAAGGGGGACGATATGCGTATCATTGGGCTTTTGACGGTTGCGGCTCTGTTCGGGCTGTTCGCGGTCGGACCTGTCGCAGCGCAGGATCGCGGCCTGGCTCAGCGGACGGCGCTGGCGGAGCGGGTTATCCGACTCTCGGCCGGGCCGAACTTCACCAAGGTCATGGAGGCGATGATCGCGGACCAACTGGCCAAGGCGGACACGGAGGGGCAGGGCGCCGAAGAGGCGGCTTGGCTGCGGAGTAATGCGCCGCGCATGCTGACCGCCATGGTCGATGACATGATGGCGGACATGGTCCCCCACTACGCGTCGACGTTCACAGTCGAAGAGCTGGAGGCCCAGATCGCCTTCTATGACAGTCCCGTAGGCCGCCAGGTCGCGACGAAAACTCTCCAGCTAAGCGCGGTGATGAACGAGATCACTATCGAACATCTGACGGCCTTCACCGAAGAGTTGATGACCAAATATTGCGCCCAATTCGACTGCGAGACGGGTGGCCAAACAGGCCGCAAGTCCGGGCGCCGGTAAGCCTCAGCCGTCCAGTTCGGGATAGCGACGGAATATGCCGTCCTCGTTGAACGGGATGCGGCGGTCGCTCTTTAGGTAGGCGCTGACACGGGGCAGAGCGGCGACCCTGTCGCGGACGGCGACAATATGCGGCGTGGTCTTGAGCACGGCTTCGGTCGCCTTGGGGAAGGCATAGCCTAGGCCCTCCACCACCTGGAACAAAGACAGATCGGCATAGGTGAGGTGGTCGCCGACCAGACAATCCGGGCCAGAGGGATTGGCTATGAGGACCTGTTCGGCCCAGCGGAGGAATTTCCCGATCCGCTGCTCCCGGAAGGCCTTCGACCGGCGGGCGGCCTCTGGCTTCTGGTCGTCGTAGTAGGCCATCAGATCGACCGGGTGGTGGGTGTCGTGCGCCTCGGCCACCAGGTCCGCCAGGGTCAGCTGGATCTGGTTCAGCCAGGCGCGGTCGCTGTCGCCGTTCGGGCTGAGCCCCAGTTGCGGACCCAGCCAGGCCAGGATGGCGGCCACCTGACCGACGGTGCGATCCCCCAGGCGCAGGAAGGGCGGGGCGAAGGAGGGCGTGGCTGCGGTCTCCATCAGCGTCATCATCGCCTTTCCATTGTCCTGGCGCGAGACATCGACATAGTCCGCGCCGGCGGCTTCGAGCGCCAGGCGGACGAACTCGCCTCGCCCCTGGATGGTGGGCCAGTAATAGAGTTCATAGGCCATGCGCTCGGCTCCTTGATTTCCTGTCGGGGGCCCTGTATGAGCGCCGCTTCCCGTCAGAGGTTCAATCCTTTGACGGTCCTGTCCGAGAACTTCGGGGCGTGGGGGTCACCCAGGCCATAACTGTCAGAGAGCCCTCTGACGCCGTGGGGAGATGGGGACGCGACCTAGCGCTGTCAGCCCGCATTCCGGGACGGACGCCGTCAGACGCATCCTTCGGACAATACGACCGGCCTGAACGCTTCGCAGCGATGCGCGGCGCTTTGGCCAATCCGTCGTCGGGAATAAGCCCGGCGGCGAATGCCAAGACTGGAGACCGCAATGGACCGCGCACAAAAGGCCGAGTCGATCGAGACGCTCAAGGGCGTGTTCGCCGACGCCGGCTCCGTGGTCGTGACCCACAACCTGGGTCTGACCGTTGCGGAAATGGAAGATCTGCGCGGCCGTCTTCGTAAAGAAGGCGGCGCGTTCAAGGTGGTCAAGAACCGCCTGGCGCTGAAGGCGCTCGAAGCCGAAGAAGGCAGCGACTACCACGGCCTGTTCAAGGGTCCCGTGGGCATCGCATACGCCGAGAACCCCGGTACGGCCGCCAAGGTCGCCACCGAGTTCGCCAAGGCCAATGATCGTTTCAAGATCATCGGCGGCTTCATGGGCGAAACCGTCGTCGACGTGAAGGGCGTGGAAGTTCTTTCCAAGCTCCCGACCCTCGACGAGGTCCGCAGCCAACTCATCGGCCTGCTCAATGCGCCCGCGACCAAGATCGCCGGCGTGCTGCAAGCACCCGCCGGTCAGCTGGCTCGCGTGTTCAACGCCTACGCCACCAAGGAAGCCGCGTAAGCGGCCCAGCCTTTCATCTCTGCATCACTCCCTAATCCCAATCCTCCGAAGGAAAACTGACAATGGCTGACCTCGCCAAGATCGTCGAAGACCTGTCCGCTCTGACCGTTCTCGAAGCTGCTGAACTGTCGAAGCTGCTTGAAGAAAAGTGGGGCGTCAGCGCCGCTGCTCCCGTCGCCATGGCCATGCCGGCCGGTGGCGGCGCTGCTCCGGCTGAAGCCGCCGAAGAGCAAACCGAGTTCACCGTCGTCCTGATCGACGGCGGCGACAAGAAGATCAACGTGATCAAGGAAGTCCGCGGCGTGCGTTCGGACCTGGGTCTGAAGGAAGCCAAGGACCTGGTCGAAGGCGCTCCGCAGAACGTCGTCGAGAACGTCTCCAAGCAAGCCGCCGACGAAGTCGCCAAGAAGCTGACGGAAGCCGGCGCCAAGGTCCAGATCAAGTAAGATCTGACTTTCGGCATTTGCTGAATATCGGAAAGGCCCGGCGGGAAACCGCCGGGTCTTTCTTTTTGGGGCCTATCGCGCTTCGCGCTGCTTGAGGCCCGTGGGCGGCGCTACGGCTGGGGCTTGGTCTGTATCAGTTCTGCGGGCGTGTCCGCGCGGCGAAGAAGGCCCACATGGCTTCGTTGTCGGCGACCCAACTATGGCCGCCATCGCGGGTGATGCGGCCGACGACCTCGGCGCCGGCTCGGCAGTCGGCGTAGCCTTCCTCATAGACCGAGGCCGAGACCCAAAGCGTCGGGCGTGTCGTGGCGCAGCCGTTCAACTGGGCCCAGCGCTGCTCGGCCGCGTGCATCGTATAGCTCCAGTAGGGGGCGCCGCCGCCCTGGATCGGGTTGGTCGTGTCGGCGTCGCCGGCGAAGGCGATGACCGGCATGGGGCGGGACGGCCGGCAGGTGGCGGGATCGGGCCGCTCAGGCGCGGCCTTGCGCGGATTGCCGGCGCGCAGGCCGACGACCGGCGCAATGGCGGCGAAGCGGTCGGCGGCCACGCAGCCCAGCCAGGACGTCATCCGACCGCCGCCCGACAGGCCCGTGGCGTAGACCCGGCTGTCGTCGACGCAGCCCTGTGACGCCAGTTCCTCGACCGTCTCCACCAGGAAGGCGACGTCGTCGGCGTCGTCCGGACCCGGCACGTCGCCTGTGATGGTCGGCACGCCGGGGACGTTCCAGACGAAGCCCCGGTCGACCGGGATGCCCGCGTCGGGCGCGGCGACGATGAAACCGTGGCGGTCGGCGGTCTCGGCCAGTTTGGAATCTCTCAGGATCGCCGCGCCTGTGCCGCCGCTGCCGTGCAGGACGAAGACCAGGGGCGCAGGCTTGGCGGGGTCGAAGCCGCGCGGAACATGGATCTGCACCGTGCGCAGGTCGGGACCGAGGGCGACGCTGCGGGTGGCGCCGGGTTCCCCGATCACGCAGTCAGCCTTGGCGACCGAGGTCAAACCCAATGCGGCCAGTCCGAACGCCATGGCTCCGAGCCAATGTCTCATGCTTCGTGTCTCCTTCTGAACTGCTCGCAGGGTGCAGCGATTCCCGAACTGCGACACACGGCCGACCGTCGCATTGGAGGGATCGGTCTGGCTTCCCATTTGTTAGGCCTGAAAAGGAGATCCCCCACATGAAGATCCTGACGGTTCTGACCTCGCACGACAAACTCGGCGACACCGGCAAGAAGACCGGCTTCTGGCTTGAGGAACTGGCTGCGCCCTATTATGCGATGAAGGATGCGGGCGCGGAGATCGTCCTGGCCTCGCCCAAGGGCGGTCAGCCGCCGCTGGACCCCAAGAGCGACGACGCCGACGCCCAGACCGAGGACACGCGCCGGTTCAAGGCCGACGCCGAGGCTCAGGCGGCTCTGGCTGCGACCGTGGAACTGGCGTCGGTGAAGGCCGAAGATTTCGACGCGGTCTTCTATCCGGGCGGTCACGGTCCGCTGTGGGATCTGGCGAATGACGCCGATTCTATCGCCCTGATCGAGGCCTTCGCCAAGGCGGACAAGCCGACCGCCTTCGTCTGCCATGCGCCGGGCGTGCTGAAGTCGGTTCATGGGCCGGACGGCAAGCCGCTGGTCGAAGGCCGCAAGGTGACGGGCTTCACCAATTCGGAAGAAGAGGCCGTGGGCCTGACGGACGTGGTGCCCTTCCTGGTCGAGAACGTCCTGAGCGCCAATGGCGGCGACTATTCCAAGGGGCCGGACTGGGGGTCGTATGTTGTGGTCGACGGCAAGCTGGTGACGGGGCAGAACCCGGGCTCGTCGCGTGAAGCGGCTGAGGCCCTGCTGGGGTTGTTGAAGGGGTGATGCTCACCTCTCCGCGCGCGAAGGCGCGTGGGGAGGACAGATCGCGGTAGCGATCAGGCGGGGGCGATTCAGACGGTGGTGATGACCAAGCCAGCGTCAGACACCGAATCGCGCCCTCCTGGCGTTCGCTGACGTTCCCGCCTGTCCTCCCCGTCGGCCTTCGCGGACGGGGAGGTGACCGCTCTAGCGCCGACGCGGAGCGAGGATGTCCGACAGGCGGTCCGGCGTGCCCTCGATCCGTTCCAGGCGCGGATAGCGCAGGCCGTCGTGGTAGTCGAAGGCGACGGTGCGGAAGCGGTCGCCGGACTTGATCAGCAGTTCGAGCGGGGCGTCGGTCCCCTTGGCGGCGGTGACGGCGTTGCGCAGCACCTCGGCCGAGCCGGCCTTGCCGTTGACGGCCACCAGGCTCCAGCCCGCGCCGATGCTCTGCTCGAAGGCGGGGCCGCTCCAGCGGACATTGGCGATCTTGTCGCCGGCCAGGGTGAAGCCCAGCGAATACTGGAAGTCATTGGCCCAGCCGGTGCTGACGGCCTTTTCATCGGCGGTGGGGGTGTCGGTATAGGTCAGGCGCCAGCCGCCGCGCTCGATCCCCGCCAGAGGGGCGCGGGCGTCGGGGCCGACGGCGTCGAGCCGGTCGCGCAGGAAGGTCGCCCAGTCGTGCGGATGGACGGCGTTGAGGGCGGCGACGACCTGGTCGAAGGTGTAGCCCTGGGGCGCCCAGGAGCCGTCGTCATGGCCGAAAAAGCCCTTGGCGAAGTCGTCGAGGGACTTGCGGCCGTTGGTCTCGGCCCGGATCAGGGTGTCGGCGTCCAGCCAGACCAGCAGGCTTTCCCGGTAATAGTCGCCCGTGCCGCGCATCCACGAGGGGTACTGGCCGGGGACGCGGTAGCCGAGGAGGTTGTGGTTGTTGGTGTCCTGCAGCGCGCGCCACTGACGGCCCGGCTGGTTGTCGTAGAAGGCGGCGACATTGGCCAGGGTAGCCAGGGCGACGGGCTTGGAATGAAGGCCGGCGCGGGCGGCCAGGACGTCCCCCCAGTATTCGGTCTGGCCCTCATAGACCCACAGCAGGGTGTTCTGGGTCGGGACGTTGTGGTTGGCGGTCAGTTCGTCCGCCGGGCGCATGAACTTGCCGTTCCACGAGTGGGTGTACTCGTGCGGCAGCAGGCCGCGGTCGCCGGCGCTCTTGGACCAGTCGGTGAAGAAGCCGGGGGCGCCTGTGTTCTCGGAGCTGCGGTGATGCTCAAGGCCGATGCCGCCCATCTGGTCGGTCAGGGCGAACAGGAACTCATAGTTGTCGAAGTGGCGGGCGCCGAACAGGCGGTCGGCCTGCTGGACCATGTTCTCGTAGAGCTTCAGCTGCTCGTCGGTGGCGGCGAGGCCCTTCTCCTCGTCGGCGAGGAGGTTCAGGTGAACCCTTGATCCAGACGGGGCGCCGGTCGGGTCGATGTCGACGCGACGGTAGTGGGCGCCGACGAACATCGGGCTGTCGATCAGGGTGTAGAGGTCGGTCGTCTCGAAGGTGGCGACGTCGCCTTCGCGGGACGCCGTGGTCAGGGCCGTGCCGTACTTCCAGCCAGAGGGCAGGGCGACGGAGGCGGCGACGGGGATCTGGCGGCTGTAGTAGCCGGCCGGATAGAGGATGGCCTTCTCCCATTGCAGATTGACCATGGCCGGGGTCATCAGGACGCGCCAGTTGGAGCTGTCCGGCTGGGTCAGCTGCTGGAAGGCGACGTCGATGCTGGTCACGCCCGCCGGGATGTCGAGGTGGAAGGCGTAGGGTTCGAGGGTGTCGCGCAGCCACTCGATCCGCTGGCCGTTCGCCGTGACCGTGAGGCCGGCCAGCAGCTGGATCGGGCCGGTGTCGGCGTGGTTGCCCGGCAGGTATTTCGGATAGAGCAGGGTCAGGGGACCGGGGCTGGCGACGGGTATGGTCTGGCTGACGCGGATGATGCGGCGGTCGAGGTCGGTGATGTCGGCCCGATACTGGATGACGCCAGGATAGGGGGTGTCGGCTGGGGCGGGGATGGACGGCTGAGACCGGGGCAGGGCCAGGGCGGCCTGGGTCGGGTCGGTGACCACCGGCGTGGACTGTAAGTCCTGGGCCAGGGCCGGGGCGGCGGCCATGAAGGCGGCGAGGCAGGCGGCGGCGGTCAGGCGGGTACGCGGCATCAGGTCATCCGAACACGAGGGCAGGCGTGCACCGTCGGGGAGCGGGGGAGAGGCGTCAAGGGACAGATGGTCACCTCTCCGCGCGCTAAGGCGCGTGGGGAGGACAGGTCGCGCTTGCGACCAGGCGGGGGCGACTCCGAAAGTGGGGATGACCCCAAGAGCGTCTCACACCGAGTCGCCCCCTCCTGGCGCTCGCTGACGCTCCCGCCTGTCCTCCCCATTTGCCTTCGCGAATGGGGAGGTGAGCCGGCGTCAGCGCTTGCGGGGCGTGAGGATGTCGTCCAGGCGGTCGGGGGTTCCCTCGATCCGTTCCAGGCGGGGGTAGCGCAGGCCGTCGTGGTAGGGCAGGGCGACGGTCTTGTACTGGTCGCCGTCCTTGACGATCAGGGTCACTGAGACGGCCGGATCCTTGGCGGCGGTGACGGCGGCGGCGATGCGGTCGGGGTTGGAGGCCTGGCCGTTGACGGCGACGATCTCCATGCCGGGCGCCAGGCCGGCGTCGAAGGCGGGGCTGCCCCACTGGACGCTGCCGATGGCGTTGTTCTCGCCGGTCTGGAAGCCCAGCGAATAGGTGAAGTCGTTGCGCTTGAACTCCCCGAACAGGGTCTTCTGATAGGCGGTCGGGGTCTCGCCATAGGCCAGGCGCCAGCCGCCGCGCGTCAGGCCGTCCAGAGGCGCATGGGCGTCCGGGCCGGTGGCGTCGAGGCGGGTGCGCAGGAAGGTCGCCCAGTCGTTGGCCACGACGCCGTTCAGGGCCGCCACCACGTCCTCGAAGGTATAGGGTGCGGGTTCGAAACTGCCGTCCTGGACGCCGTAGAAGGCCTTGGCGAAATCATCCAGCGACTTGCGGCCGTTCGTCTTCTCCCGGATCGTCGTGTCGACGTCGAGCCAGATCAGCTGGCCTTCCGAATAATAGTCCTCGTTCCGCTGCCAGGACAGCCAGCCCTTGGGCCGGCGCTGGCTGATGATCGGGTCGTTGGTCGTGTCCTGAAGCGCGCGCCACTGACGGCCGACGCGGGCGTCATAGGTCGCGGCCGTCAGGGCCAGGGACTCCATCGCCTGGTCCCTGGTCAGCAGGCCCGAGCGGGCGGCGATCACCTGCCCGTAATACTGGGTCTGGCCCTCATAGACCCACAGCAGGCTGTTCTGCATCGGGCTGTTGAAGTTCGGGACGTACTGGTCGGCGGGGCGACGCCATTTGCCGTCCCACGAGTGGTTCATCTCATGGCTGAGCAGGTCGCGGTCGCCCAGATGCGTGTCCCAGCCGGTGAAGAACTCCGGATCGACCGCATTCTCGGAACTGCGGTGATGCTCCAGACCAATGCCGCCCAGCTTGTCGCTCATGGAGATCAGGAAGTCGTAGTGGTCGAAGTGGCGGGCGCCGTACAGGCGGTCCATCTGGACCACGAGATTGCGCAGAATCTGGATCTGCTCGTCCGTGGCTTCCAGGCTCTTGGCCTCGTCTGCGACGATGTTGGCGCGGACCGGAGAGCGGCCGCCGGGATCGAGATCGATCTGGCGATAGTGGAGGCCGGCGAAGACCGGGCTGTCGATCAGGACTTCCAGGTTGACCGGCTTGAAGGTCTGGAGGTCGCCGTCCTTGGTCTGCGGCTCCAGCGCCGTGCCGAAACGCCAGCCCGTGGGGAACTTGACCGTCGGCTGGACCATGATGTTCCGCGACCAGTGACCGGCCGGATAGAGCAGCATCTTCTCCCACTGGATGTTCAGCATCTCGGGCGTCATCGTCACCCGGCCCTGATTGCCGGTGGTGGGCGACAGGTGCTGCATCCTGATCTTCAGCTCGGTCGCGCCGGCCGGAACGGTGATGTGGTAGGCGAAGGGGGACAGGGTGTCGCGCACCCATTCCACGCGCTGACCATTCGCCGTGATCTCGATCCCCGCCAACTGCACGATGGGCCCCACGGGGCCGTGGTTGCCCGGCAGCCATTCGGGGAAGAACAGGGTCATCGGCCCCGCCTGGGCCACCGGAATGGTCTCTGTGACGCCGAAGACGTGCTGGGCCAGGTTGGTGGCGTCGATATCCAGGGCGATCACGCCCGGATAGGCGACGTCCCGCGCCTCGGGGATCGGCGGCTGGGGCGCGGGCAGGGCGGGCGGATAGGTCGAAGCCTGCTGCGCCAGGGCGGCGGGCGCGGCCGAGACCAGCAGAAGGGCGAGGCCGGCGGCGCTCAGGCGGGATCGGATCATTGACGAGGTCTCATGCCGCTTGGGGAGGTTGCGACAGTCCGCCGCAGCGGCGGAGGCGTCAAGCCGGCGATGTCGGACTTTGGCGAAAACAGTCCGACGGGGGCGAGCCGGTGCAGGAATCGAGCCGGGGGTTCAGACCGACGCCGTCGTCGCCGGTCGCGCAAAAGGCTTAAGCGAGGTCCGGCGGCTTCCTGCCGTTGCCCGACTCCGCGCGGGCGGGTAGAGCGTTCGGCTTCTCCCGCCCAGCCGAAGTTCCAGACCATGCACGATATCCGAGCCATTCGCGAGAACCCCCAGGTTTACGTGGCCGGTTGGTCGTCGCGCGGGGTCGATCAGGCCGACGGGCTGGTGGCGGACATCCTGCGGCTGGACGCCGAACTGCGCCACGCCCAGACCACGGGCCAGGACGCCCTGGCCAAGCGCAACGCGGCCTCCAAACTGATCGGCGCCGCCATGGGCAGGAAGGACATGGCCGAGGCCGACCGGCTGAAGGCCGAGGTCGAGGCGCTGAAGGGCGATATCGCGGCGGCGGCCGAGATCGAGGCGCGCGTCGGCAAGGAACTGCGCGACCTGCTGGCGGGGTTGAAGAACCTGGCGGCCGAGGATGTGCCGGACGGCGAGGACGAGGCGGGCAATGTCGAGGTCTCGACCTGGGGCGAACCCCGTCGCACCGGCCCGGCCAAGGATCACGCCGACCTGGGCGAGGCCCTGGGCATGCTGGACTTCGAGGCTGCGGCCAGGATGTCGGGCGCCCGGTTCGCAGTGCTGAAGGGTCAGCTGGCGCGGCTGGAACGGGCCGTGGGCCAGTTCATGCTGGACCTGCAGACGGATCAGCACGGCTATCTGGAAGTGAACCCGCCGCTGCTGGTGCGGGATGATGCGATGTTCGGCACGGGGCAGTTGCCGAAGTTTGAGGAGGATTTGTTCAAAGCCGAATCGACGGACTGGGATGCCGTTAAGGCAGATGCCCGTGCAGTGGCGAAATCTCGTCAAGACGTTGATCGCGCGCGTTGGAACGAAATGGCGGATCGCTTGGCGGCAGAAACTTCCAGCGTCGATGAATTGATGGCTGCCCTAAAGGGTGGGCTTGGTGAATACTTGGCTGGAGTTGTTGAAGCTGAGCAGCCGGACTTCATTGCTCGAGTTCGAGAAGGTGAATTTGCCGACCGTCGCTACCTCATCCCCACCGCCGAAGTCTCCCTGACCAATCTCGTGCGCGAGACCATCCTGTCCGAGGACGACCTCGCCACGCCGATGCGGATGACGGCGCTGACGCCCTGTTTCCGCGCTGAGGCCGGGTCGGCGGGGCGGGATACGCGCGGGCTGATCCGCCAGCACCAGTTCTCCAAGGTCGAGATGGTGTCGATCGCGCGGCCGGAAGACTCCGACGCCGAGCACGAGCGGATGACGGCCTGCGCCGAGGCGGTGCTGAAGGCGCTGGAGCTGCCGTTCCGGCGGATGCTGCTGTGCAAGGGCGACATGGGCTTTTCGGCGCAGAAGACCTTCGACCTGGAGGTCTGGCTGCCCAGCCAGGGGACCTATCGCGAGATCAGCAGCTGCTCGAACTGCGGCGACTTCCAGGCGCGGCGCATGGATGCGCGGTTCAAGCGGGCCAATTCTTCAGGGGGGGGCGAGAAGAAGACCGAGTTCGTCCATACGCTGAACGGATCGGGGCTGGCGGTCGGGCGGACCCTGGTGGCGATCATGGAGAACTATCAGCAGGAGGACGGCCGGATCGCGGTGCCGACGGTGTTGCAGCCGTATATGGGAGGTTTGACCCATGTGGGCGCTTAATCCTCCCCCGTTGGGGGAGGGGGGCCGCGAAGCGGTGGAGGGGGCCTGCCGCCCCCGTGACGGTTCCGCCTTGCCCCCCTCTGGCGCGCTTCGCGCGCCTGTCTCCCCCCAAGGGGGGGAGATCGCATGAGAATCCTCCTGACAAACGACGACGGGATCGAGGCGGAAGGTCTTGAATCCCTTGAGCGGATCGCGCGGACGCTGAGCGACGACATCTGGGTGTGCGCGCCCGCCGTCGAACAGTCGGCCAAGGGGCGGGGCATCACCCTGAGCGAGCCGTTGCGGGTGCATAGGCTGGGCGAGAAACGGTTCGCGGTGACGGGGACGCCGACCGACTGCGTCGTGCTGGCGGTCAATGACCTGATGCCGGAGCGGCCGGATCTGGTGCTGTCGGGCGTGAACCGGGGGCACAATATCGGCGAGGACGTCAGCTATTCCGGCACGGTGGCGGGGGCGCTGCAAGGCATGGCCTTCGGCATCCGCTCCATCGCCCTGAGCCAGAGCCTGGAACGGTTCCACGACGAGGTGGTGGCCCACTGGGAAACGGCCGAGGCCTTTGCGCCGGCGATCATCAGCAAGCTGCTGGACCAGAAATGGGCCAATGGGGTGGTGATGAACCTGAACTTCCCCAACCTGCCGCCCGAACGGGTCGAGCAGATCGAGGTCACGACCCAGGGCTTCCGCGACGTGGGCGAGATGCACGCGGTGCGGCGCACCGACCTGCGCGGGCGCGACTATTACTGGATGAGCTTCCGCGGCGAGAAGCAGGAGCATGCCGATGGCACCGACCTGAGGGCCATCGAGGCGGGGCGGATCTCGGTCACGCCGCTGCACATCGACCTGACCCATATGGCCAGCGTCCATGACCTGAAGAAGGTGCTGGGCGGGGCGCCGCCGAAGAAGACGGAGCGCGCTGCGTGATGAGGCCGGCTGTCTCGCGCCCCCTCCACCACGACGCAAGGGCGTCGCGGTCCCCCTCCCCCAGGGGGGGAGGAAAATGAACCTGCACGACGACCGCGCCGGACGGCTGATCCTGTCGCTGCGCCAGCAGGGGGTGACGGACCCCCGCGTGCTGGCCGCGATGGAGAGCATCGACCGCGCGGTCTTCGTGCACGAGAAATTCCTGAACCAGGCCTGGGAGGACCAGGCCCTGCCCATCGACTGCGCCCAGACCATCAGCCAGCCCTATATCGTCGGCCTGATGACCCAGGCCCTGGACGTCCAGCCCCGCCACCGGGTGCTGGAGATCGGCACCGGCAGCGGCTACCAGTGCGCGGTGCTGAGCCGGCTGGCGCGCTATGTCTATTCGGTGGAGCGGTATCGCAGCCTGCTGGTCGAGGCGGAGGCGAAGCTGCGGACGCTGGAGATCGACAATGTCATCACCAAGCACGGCGACGGCGGCCTGGGCTGGATCGAACAGGCGCCCTTCGATCGCATCATGGTGACGGCGGCGTCGCCGGCCGAGCCGACCGAACTGTTGAAACAGTTGAAGCCGAACGGTGTTCTGGTCGCGCCCGTTGGCAGGACCTCGGTGCAGATGCTGCACCGCTATGTCGGTCAGGGCGACGGGTCGTTCCGGCGCGAGAGCCTGACGGAGGTGCGGTTCGTGCCCCTGGTCGAGGGGACGGCCAAGGAGGGGTAGGGGCGTGAGTGGTGAATCGTGAGTCGTGACTGAATGTCGCCCTCGATTCACCTCACGATTCACCTCTCACGAGTCACGCCGTCTCGCCGTTAACCTTCCCGCCCAACTTTGGCGATGATTGCGGGCTTGGCTTAAGCGGCGCGAGCGGGCACACCGGGCGGACAGTTTTAACCATCTAAGGAGCGGCCGGTGGCGGTGATATCGGGCTGGATCAGAGCGGTTGTAATCGCGGGGGCGTCGCTGAGCGCGGCGGCCTGTATGACCTATCCGTCCGAGCCGCAGTATTCGACGCGACCGACGGTGGGCGGGCAGGGCGCCTATCCCCCGCCGGCGCAGCAAGGTCCGTATGGTCAGCCGACCTCTCCGCAGGCTCAGCCTTATCCGCAGCCGCAAGCGACGGCGCCGGTCGGCCAGGTGGATGGGGGATATCTGCCGCCGCCGGTGACCGTGGCGCCTGCGCAGCCGACCTATGCTCCGCCTGCGCCCTCCTATCCGACCCCCTCGGGCGTGGTCACGCCGGGCGCCGCCTATGAGATCCAGCCGGGCGACACCATCTCGGGCGTCGGCCGGCGGTTCCAGACGCCGGTTCAGACCCTGATCGATCTGAACGGCCTGGGGCCGCGCGGCGCGATCACGACGGGCCAACGAATCATTCTTCCCGATGCGGCGGTCGATACAGGCCGCGACCCCTATGCGACCGGGCCTTCGCCGGCCGGAGTTCTGGTGCCGAACAGCGGCATGGCCCCGCCGCCGCCGCCGCCGCCTTCGGGCAACGCCGCGCTTCCGGCTCAAACCCGTCCGACGGCCCCGGCCGTCGGCGCGGCTCGCCCGCCGGTCAGCGCCGCGCCTTCCGCGACGCCCGTTGCGGGCGGTCCCATCGCCCTGTTGTGGCCGGTGCGCGGCGATATCCTGCGGCGGTTCGGCCCGGTCGGGATGGGCGAGCGCAACAACGGGATCAACATCGGCGCCTCGGCCGGCGCCTCGGTCGTGGCTTCGGCCGGCGGACGCGTAGCCTATGTCGGCGACGATCTGGTGGGGCAGGGGCTGACGGTGCTGGTGGTCCACAACGGCGGCTGGCGCACGGTTTACGGCCATCTGGGTTCGGCCACGGTCAAGGACGGCGACGACGTGCGTGCGGGCCAGCAGATCGGCACGGTCGGTCTGACGGCCGGCGACGGACGCCCGTCGATCCATTTCGAAACCCGCCAGATGCGCGGCGACGACCCGGTCGCGGTCGATCCCCTGACCGTATTGCCGCGCTGAACGTTTAGCCGCGTTGCAATCCGCGAGACGGAGCCCTAGGTTCCGCGCCTCGTTTTAATGGGGGCCGGCGAGGGCTGTCCCCCTTGTGTTCGGAGACTACCCATGGGCGCCCCAGCTGACGGCGGCATGATGGCCGTGATCATGCAGTTCCTGCCGATCGTCGCCATCTTCATCCTGTTCTACTTCCTGCTGATCCGTCCGCAGCAGAAGCGCGCCAAGGAACATGCGGCGGCCATCGGCGCCGTGAAGCGCGGCGACACCGTCGTGCTGTCCAGCGGCATGATCGGCAAGGTGACCCGTGTCGAAGAGGCCGAGGTCAATGTCGAGATCGCGCCCAGCGTCAATGTGCGCGTGGTCAAGACGATGATCGCCGAGGTGCGCAACCGCACCGCCATCGCCGCCAACGATTCCAAGGCCTGATACTTCGCGTATCGCTGAACCGAGACCGCCCTCATGATTCAGCTCTCGCGCTGGAAAGTCATCCTCGTCGTCGCCTCGGCGATCCTCGGCTGCCTGCTGGCCTTCCCCAACCTGCTGAGCTCGGCCCAGCGGGAGGCGCTGCCCGGCTGGCTGCCGAAGAACGCCCTGAACCTCGGGCTCGACCTGCAGGGCGGGTCGTATCTGCTGCTGGAAGTCGATGTGCCGGCGATGCGCGAAAAGCGCGTCACCAACCTGATCGAGGATGTGCGGGTCACGCTGAACGGCGAGGGAATCGCCACCAACGGCTTCCAGCGTGAAGCCGGCGGGGTGATCGTGACCCTGGCCAATCCGGGACAGCAGACGGCGGCGTTCGAGGCCCTGCGCCAGCTGGCCGGGGCCGCGGGGCCCTCGGGTCAGGTCGAGCGCACCGCGACGCGTGTGGGCGGCGACCGGATCCGCTTCGCCTACACGGACACGGCCCTGGCCGGCATGGGAGCGACGGCGGTGGACCAGTCGATCGAGGTGGTGCGCCGCCGGATCGACAGCCTGGGCACGCGTGAACCCTCCATCACCCGCCAGGGCGCCGACCGGATCGTGGTCCAGGCGCCGGGCGAGAGCGATCCTCGCAAGCTGGAGGAGGTCATCGGCCAGACGGCGCAGCTGACCTTCCAGATGGTTGATACCGAGAATTCGGTGACGGACGCCATGGCCGGACGGGTTCCGCCGGACGCCGAACTGCTTATGGACGAGCAGGGCACGCCCTATCTGGTCAAGAAACGCGTCCTGGTCTCGGGCGAGAACCTGACGAGAGCCTCGGTCGATGCTGACCAAAGCGGTCGGCCTGCTATCGGCTTCCGCTTCGATGGCGCGGGCGCCCGCCGGTTCGGCGAGGCGACGTCCGCCAACATCGGCAAGCCCTTCGCCATCATCCTGGACGGCAAGGTCATCTCGGCGCCGCGCATCAATAGCGCCATCACCAACGGGTCGGGCATCATCGAAGGCCAATTCTCAATCCAGGAAGCCGCGACGATGGTGAACCTGCTGAACGGGGGCGCCCTGCCGGCGCCACTAAACGTTGAGGAACGCCGGACCGTCACCGCCGAACTGGGCGCGGACGCCGTGTCGGCGGGCGCCCTGTCGACCGCGGTCGGATTCGCCATCATCGTGGTCTTCATGATTCTGGCTTACGGCTTCCTGTTCGGTGGCGTGTCGGTCATCGGCCTGGTGCTGAATGGGGTGCTGATCGTGGCGGCCATGTCGCTGACCCAGGCGACCCTGACCCTGCCGGGCATCGCCGGTCTGATCCTGACCTTCGCCGTGGCCGTGGACGCCAATGTGCTGATCTATGAGCGGATGCGCGACGAGGCCCGGTCGGGCCGCAGCGTGATCGCCAGCATGGACGCCGGCTTCTCCAAGGCCTGGGGCACGATCCTGGACGCCAATGTCACCACCCTGGTGGCGGCGGCGATCATGTTCGTCTTCGGCGCCGGTCCGGTGCGCGGCTTCGCCTGGACGCTGAGCATCGGCGTCTTCACCTCGGTGTTCTCGTCGGTTCTGGTGGCCCAGGTGCTGCTGGCCTACTGGCTCAAGACCGCCAAGCCCAAAAAACTGCCGATCGCGGAGTGATGGCGATGCGTGGATGGCCCTTCATCAAACTGCTGCCGCAGAAGACGAATTTCCATTTCGTCAAATACGCCCGGTTCGCCGCGGTGCTGTCGGTGGTTCTGTGCGTCGCCTCGATCGTGGCGTGCTTCGTTCCCGGCCTGAACATGGGCATCGACTTCCGGGGCGGCGCCTCGATGGAGGTGTCCAAACCGGCCGGTCAGGCTATCGAGCTGGACCGCGTGCGTGAGGCGGTCAACGGCCTGAACCTGGGCGACGTTCAGGTGCAGGGCATCGCCCGGCGCGACAGCAATGTGGATGACGGCTCGACCGCCATTCTGCGCTTCCAGGTGCCGGAAGGCCGCGACCAGACCCAGGTGGTCAACCAGGTCGAGACCGCAATCAGCCAGACCGTGGGCGAGGTCCAGTATTCGGGCGTCAGCGTCGTCGGCTCCAAGGTGTCGGGGGAGCTGTTCACCTCGGGCCTGCTGGCCCTGGGCGTCGCCATCGGCCTGATGTTTCTCTACATCTGGTTCCGGTTCGAGCCGCAGTTCGGCTTCGGCGCCGTGATCGGCCTGCTGCACGACGTGGTGCTGACCTTCGGGCTGATCGTACTGTTCCGGCTGGAGTTCAGCCTGAACATGGTCGCCGCCATCCTGACCGTCATCGGCTATTCGATGAACGACACCGTGGTGGTGTTCGACCGTCTTCGCGAGAACCTGCGCAAATACAAGACCATGCCATTGCGTGAGGTCATCGATCTGTCTCTGAACGAGACCCTGTCGCGGACCATCATCACCGGCGTGACCGCCGTCATGGTGCTGGCGGCCTTGGCGATCTTCGGCGGCGAGGCCCTGTTCGGCTTCTCGATCGCCCTGATGTTCGGCATCATCATCGGCACCTATTCGTCCATCTATGTCGGCGCGCCGATCATCCTGCTGTGGGGCGTCAAGCGCGGCGCCCTGGCCGACGACGCCAAGCCGATCAAACTGGGCATGGCCAGCCGGCCCTGATCATTGCATCCTCTCCCGGAAACGGGGGAGGGCGTGATGAGGCGAAGTTTCGTGCTGGCGGCGATGCTGCCGGCGTTTCTGGCGCTTGGCTTGGGCATGGGCGCCGAGGCCCAGACCCATGTTGGTAAGGACGCCTATCAGGGACTGCACTGGTCGGTCGCCGCACCCCAGGGCGCGTCCTGGATCCTGGTCTGTCGATTTCGCCCTGTGACGGTCTGGGTCAGTCCCTATGAGCGGGACCGCTGGATGAACATCATGACTCAGGAGGGCCGAGGCGGCGATCATGGCCGCCTGCCCGGCGACAACGGCCGCTGCACCCTGACCAAGACCGGCGGCGAGGGCTCGGTCGGGATCGCTCTGGTCAAGAACGGCGTGGCGACGTCGGCGGGCACGCGCGATCAGGCGAACCCGGCGAAGGTGACGGTGTTCTGAGCCGCGCCAAACCGGGCGTCAGCGGCAAGCAGCCTCGGCCTCGGCGGCGATCTGGTCGGCGATGGCCTCGTCTATCGGTCCGAGCAGAACCTCGGGACCCAGCGTATGGCCCCGACCAGGATGCGTGACGAACCGCGTCCGCTCGGGGGCAAGGACGCCGGACGCGGCCTGGCGCTGGCGATCCTCGCGAACCTGCGAGTCCAGGCTGCCGTAATGCAGGCTCATCGGGGCGTTCCAAGCGGCGAAACGGGTCGCGATAGGGCGGTCGTCCGTGAACCAGGACTTCCACCAGCCGTAGCTAAATGCGGGCGTCTGGGCATTGGGGTAGGGGACGTCGTCGGCCTGGGCCAGGGCGGCTGTCTTGCCCTGCTCGCACAAGGTCGTCTGCACCGTCCGAACCGAGGCGATCTCTTCGGCGCTCCAGGCGCCGTCGGGCTGAAGGAAGGGCTCCAGTCGACCGAAGACGCCGGAGGGCGTGGTCTGCCAAGTCTTGCGGACTTCGTCGTTGGTGACGACGCCGTCGCCATCCTCGTCCATCATCAGAAGCGAATCCGCATCCCGACCGGTGGATTGCCATTTGACGGCTGAGACCTTGCTTTCCAGCGGGGCACCCATGCCGATGATCAGGTCGGGTGCGGACTGCCGGCCGCCGTCCGCGACGCCGGCGACGTGAACTGCACCCTCGGAATGGGCGAAGATCACAATGCACTTGGCGTTCAGACCGGCGGGAGAGCGGGCCCAGGCCAAGACGGCTTCGGCGTCCAGGCTCAGGTTCCCGGCCGTAACGCCGGGAATGGCCAGGGCGTCCACGGCCGAGGCGGGCGGCGCGCTGAAGGTCACGCCGCGCCGGTCGTATCGAACTGCGGTCAGGCCACGCGCCGCGAACCTCTGACCGAGATCCTTGAAGACGGCGTCGCGCGGCGTGCCGGATCGGCCAAACCTCATGTCGCGGTCGAAAGCGCCGGTGCCCGCCACCAGGATGACGGCGCCGATAGGGACTGCGTCCGGCCGGTCGGTCACGCCTTGAAGAACATAACCGTCGGCGGATGCGACCGAGAAGGACTCGGGGGCGGGTTCCACCGAAGTCGCAAGGGCCAGCGCAGTAAAGAGTGCGAGCATGACGACTCCCCTGTTCAGACGGCCATCTGAACGGCAGGGCTGTCATCACGCAAGCGTCGACTGTGCCGCATGTCGGGCGGAGGCGAGGCCCCCGCCCGAAATCCTCAGCGCAGCGAGGCGGCGAAGCGCTGGATGCGGGTGCAGGCTTCTTCCAGCACGGCGTCGGAGGTGGCGTAGCTGATGCGGAAATAGGGCGACAGGCCGAAGGCCTCGCCCTGGACCACGGCGACGCCCTCGGCGTTCAGTAGTTCGGCGGCGAAGGTGCTGTCGCCGTCGATGACCACGCCCGATTCCGTCGTCTTGCCGATCAGGCCGGCGATGGACGGATAGACGTAGAAGGCGCCTTCCGGCACAGCGCAGGTGAGGCCGGTCGCCCGGTTCAGCATCGAGACGACCAGGTCGCGGCGCTTCTCGAAGGCGGCCTTGCGCTCGGGGATGAAGTCCTGGGTTCCGTTCAGGGCCTCGACCGCCGCCCACTGGCTGATGCTGGCTGGGTTGGACGTGGTCTGGCTGGCCACCTTGCGCATCAGGTCGATCAGCGCCTTCGGGCCGCCGGCGTAGCCGATGCGCCAGCCGGTCATGGCATAGGCCTTGGACACGCCGTTGACCGTCAGGGTGCGGTCGATCAAGTCCGGGGCGACCTGGGCGATGGTGGTGTAGTCGAAGTCGCCATAGACAAGGTGCTCGTACATGTCGTCGGTCAGCACCCAGACGTGCGGGTGGCGACGCAGGACGTCGGCCAGGGCCAGCAGCTCCGCCTGGGTGTAGGCGGCGCCGGTCGGGTTGGACGGGCTGTTCAGGATCAGCCACTTGGTGCGGGGCGTGATGGCGGCCTCCAGCACCTCGGGACGCAGTTTGAAGCCGTCCTTCTCCTCGCCGACCACGGTGACGGGCTCGCCGCCGGCCAGCAGCACCATGTCGGGGTAGGAGACCCAGTAGGGGGCGGGCACGATGACCTCATCGCCGGGGTTCAGGGTGGCGACCAGAGCGTTGAAGATGACCGGCTTGCCGCCCGGCGCGACGTGGATCTGCGACAGGTCGTAGGTCAGACCGTTCTCGCGGGCGAACTTGGCCACGATGGCCTTCTTCAGCTCGGGCATGCCGTCGGCGTCGGTGTATTTGGTCTCGCCGCGATGGATCGCGTCGATGGCGGCCTGTTTGATATTCTCCGGCGTGTCGAAGTCCGGCTCTCCGGCGCCGAGGCCGATCACGTCGCGACCCTCGGATTTAAGCTTCCGGGCCTGGGCGGTCACGGCGATGGTGGCCGAAGGCTTGACGCGGGCGAGGGCGGAAGATTGCAGGCTGGACATGGGTATCCCGTCGATCTTGGAAGGTTCGTGCCGGGGAAGGCGAGGTTCCTTACGCGCCGTCGCCGTTCGGGACAATCCGCCGACGCTCGCTAATCGCCGGACAGGATGATAAGCGGCGCACCTGATGCGCTGGATCATCGATTTCCTGTCGAACATGGAGGCGCGTCGCTGGCGCGCCGTGCTGGCGACGGCCCTTCTGCTGGGCGCCATGATCGCCCTGTTCGCCGTGGGCAAGAGCCAGTTGGGCCTGGACGCCGAGGTGAGGCTGGAGGCCTGGCTGGGCGGGTTCAGGCATGGGCCTTGGGGACTGCCGGCCGCCATCGTCGTCTTCACCGTCGCGGCCTTCTTCGGGGCGCCGCAGTTCATCCTGATCGCCGCCTGCGTCGTGGCGTTCGGGCCGTGGTTCGGGTTTCTGTACAGCTGGATCGCCACGGTCGCCTCGGCCGCCGTCACCTATTGGATGGGGCGCGGGCCGACAGCGCGCCTGCTTGAACGGCACGGGGGCAGGACGGTGGGGCGGCTGACCCGGTTCGTGGGTCAGAACGCCTTCTACGCCAGTTTCATGATCCGCAACGTGCCGTCGGCGCCCTTCATCGTCGTCAACATGGCGTTCGGCGCGGCGCGGGCGTCGTTTCCCGGCTTCCTGGCCGGTTGCGCGCTCGGAGTGCTGCCCAAGACGGCCCTGGTGGCCTTCTTCGGCGGATCCTTCATGACGGCGGTCAGCGGGGACGGGGTCTGGACCTCGGCCATACTGGCAGGCGTGGCCCTGGCCTGGCTGGCTCTGATGCTGGGTGTTCGCGAATGGGTGAAGCGGCGCGAAGTCGCTCGCGGCGACTGATCCGACAAGGGAGAGGCAGCATGTTTCACAGGCTGTTTCCCACCCTCATGACGCTAACGTGAACACCCCCAAGCGCGGCTGTTCCACAGGGTTGGGGGTGAACTTGGATACGGTGCGCTAAGGGGGTTGTATTCCCTGTTTCATACGGGCACACGGGCCAACGGTAGACGTGGCGAAGACGATCAGGAAGCTGTCCGACAAGGGGATGTCAGGGCAGCGGGGCGTCGCCAGGTCAACTGCGAAACTGACGCCCTCGGTCAAAGAACAACGGTATCGATTCCCATGAGCTTTTCCCTTTTCGGCGCGATCTCCAACGACATCGCGATGGACCTGGGCACCGCCAACACCCTGATCTATATGAAGGGTAAGGGCATCGTCCTGAACGAGCCTTCGGTCGTGGCCCTGCGTAATGTCGGCGGACGCAAGATCGTCCACGCCGTAGGCATTGAGGCCAAGCAGATGCTGGGCCGCACCCCGGGCCACATGGAAGCCATCCGCCCGATGCGTGACGGCGTCATCGCTGACTTCGAAGTCGCCGAAGAGATGATCAAGCACTTCATCCGCAAGGTGCATAACCGCAAGGGCTTTGTGAACCCGAAGATCATCGTCTGCGTGCCGTCGGGCGCCACGGCGGTCGAGCGTCGCGCCATCAACGACTCCTGCCTGAACGCCTCGGCCCGCCGCGTGGGCCTGATCGACGAGCCGATGGCCGCCGCGATCGGCGCAGGCCTGCCGATCCACGAACCGACCGGCTCGATGGTCGTCGACATCGGCGGCGGCACGACGGAAGTGGCCGTCCTGTCGTTGTCGGGCATCGTCTATTCGCGTTCGGTCCGCGTCGGCGGCGACAAGATGGACGACAGCATCATCAGCTACATGCGTCGCAACCATAATCTGCTGATCGGCGAGACGACCGCCGAGCGCATCAAGAAGGACATCGGCACCGCCCGTATCCCGGCCGACGGCGAAGGCCTGTCGATCGAGGTCAAGGGCCGCGACCTGATGCAGGGCGTGCCGCGCGAGGTCCGCATCTCGGAACGCCAGGCGGCCGAAGCCCTGGCCGAGCCGGTGACCCAGATCATTGAGGCTGTGAAGGTCGCGCTGGAGGCCACCCCGCCGGAACTGGCCGCCGACATCGCCGACAAGGGCATCATGCTGACGGGCGGCGGCGCCCTGCTGCGCGGCCTGGACATCGAGATTCGCGATCACACGGGCCTGCCGGTCTCGGTGGCAGACGATCCGCTGTCGTGCGTCGCCATCGGCTGCGGCCGCGTTCTGGAACATCCGCGCTGGATGAAGGGCGTGCTCGACTCGGCGCTCTGATCAATTCGTCGGCGGCCGGGTGCGAACCTGGCTGCAAATCCTTTCGGCCCTTCGCGATCAACGGTTCCATTCTGGCCCTGATTTTGCGATAGGCAGGCATGACGGCAGGGGCGCCTGCCGATTCCAACCCCTTATGTGGAAGGTCGCCCGTGGCGTTTCGCGACGGCCCTTTTGAAAACCTGAAGGTGCCGCTGGCCTGGACCGCCGCGGTGGTCGCAGTCGTGGCCATGGCGGGCGCGGCTATTCTTCTTGTCAGCGATCGCACGACGCCGGACGGCGGCTCCAGCTATGGCGGGGCGCGGGGGGCTGCGGCCTCTGTGACCGGGCCGGTCAGCGGCGTCTTCGCGGCGCCGGTGCGCTGGGTCGGCGCCGTCACCGATTACATCGGCGGGTATTTCTTTGCAGTGTCCGAGAACCGGCGGCTGAGGGCCGAGGTGGCCGAGTTGGAGCCCTGGCGCGACCAGGCCATCGCCTTGAAGAACGTCAACGCCCGTTATGAAGCCATGCTGGGACTGCGGACCGAGCCGGCCGTGCCCATGGTCACGGCGCGCGCCATTTCGGATGCCCGCGGCCCCTTCAATCGCGCGAAGCTGGTGGATGTCGGCGCGTCGAAAGGCGTGCGGATCGGCAATCCGGTCATTAATGAGCACGGTCTGATCGGCCGCGTCACCGGCGTCGCCGGCGGCGTCAGTCGCATGGTGCTGCTGACCGACGTCGCGTCCCGTACGCCGGTTCTGGTGGACCGCACCGACGCCCGCGCCCTGCTGACCGGCGACGGCAGCGACAACCCCCGGTTGGAGTTCGTGCGCGGGGCCGGTTCTGTGCAGGCGGGCGACCGGATCCTGAGTTCCGGCGATGGCGGCGGCCTGCCGCGCGGCATTCCCATCGGCGTGGCGGCCAAGGGGATCGACGGCAGCTGGCGCGTGAAACTGTTCAGTGATCGTGGCGCCATCGACTATGTCCGGGTTCTGCTGTTCCAGGACTTCGGCCAACTGATCGATCCGCATGCGCTCAATGCGCCGCCCCTGGCCGGCTTGACCACGGCGCCTCCGCCGAACGCTGAACAGGCGGGCGCCATAGGCGACGCGGCCGCACGCCGTCAGGCGGCCGCTGAGGCCCAAGCGGCACGGGCGCGCGCCGCCGCCGCCGTCGCCGCGACACCGCCTGCAACAACACCGGCGGCGCCCCAGGCGCGTCCCGTTCAAACTCGTCCGGCGCAACCTCGACCCGCCGCCGAGGCGCCGTCGGCGGCGATATCTCCACAACCAACGCCCGCACAGGCGACGGAGGGCGCGACGTGAGACGTCCGGTCGCGGTCCGCGTCGTCGGACCTCTGCAATGGATCGTCTATCCGGCCCTGGCGGCGATCGCCGCCACCATCATCTTCGCCACGCCTGTGCAACTGTTCGGCTTGATGCTGCCAGAGCCCGTGTTTCCGATGGTGCTGGCCTTCGCCTGGCCGCTGATCCGGCCGTCGATGACGGCGCCCGCAGTATTGTTCGGGCTTGGTCTGTTCCTGGACCTGTTCTGGAACGGACCTCTGGGCCTTTGGGCTCTGTGTCTGATGGGCGTCTATGTCGTGATCCTTTTGTCGCGCAATCTGCTGGCTGGGCATGAGGGGGTGATCCGCTTCGCCTGGTATATGGCCTGCACCCTGGCCGCCTTCCTGGTCGCCTATGTGATCGTGGCGGTGAGGGCGGGCAATCCGCCGGCGATCCTGGCCCTGATCGGCCAGATTCTGCCGACCCTGATCCTGTATCCGATCGCCGACTGGATGCTGGAACGGTTCGACGACGGGGATATCCGGTTCCGATGAGCGGCGAACCCTCCATCTTCTTCGCCGACGTCAACGAGCGCCAGGGCTCCTTCCTGCGCCGCACCTTCGTGTTCGGCGGGCTGACGGCCCTGGGGGTCACGGCCCTGGTGGGGCGGCTGGCCCAGCTTCAGGTCGTCCAGGCCCAGGAATATGCGACCCTGTCGTCGCAGAACCAGTTCAACTTCCGCATGGTCCCGCCGCCGCGCGGCCTGATCAAGGATCGCAACGGCGTGGTCATCGCCGGCAACCGGCCCAGTTTCCGGGTGCTGGTGGTCCGTGACGAGACCAAGGATCTGGACCAGACGCTGGACCTGCTGGGCCGGCTGCTGCCCGATACCCTGGAGCGCCGACGGGCCATCATCCGTGACGTCAACGCCTCGTCCAAGTTCAACCCGGTGCCGGTCAAGAGCGACCTGACCTGGGAAGAATTCGCCAAGGTCAACCAGTACGCCAACGAACTGCCCGGCGTCATGGCCGACATGAACGAGGCCCGCTACTATCCGTTCGGTGGCGCCTTCGCCCATGTGATCGGCTATGTCGCCAAGGTGAACGACCGCGACGTCAAGGCTATCCGGGACAAGGGAGAGACGGTCCCTCCGCTGCTGTTCAACCCCAGTTTCCGCATTGGCCGTCAGGGAGTCGAGAAGGCTCTGGACGAAGCCCTGCGCGGAGAGCCAGGCGGCAATCGCGTCGAGGTGGATGCACGCGGACGTGTGGTGGCCGAGGACGTCGGTGGGTCGCGTCCCGCTGTGCCCGGCAAGGAAGTCGTGTTGACCCTGGACGCCGACGTTCAGAACCGGGCGCTGGAGGTGTTCGGCGACGAGTCCGGCGCCTGCGTCGTGATGGACGTGCGCAACGGCGACATCCTGTGCATGATGTCGGCGCCCTCGTTCGACCCCAACCTGTTCGTCGGCGGCGTCCCGTCCAAGACCTACAGCGCATTGCGTGACTACGAACGCAAACCGTTGCTGGACAAGACGATCAACGGCACTTTCGCGCCCGGATCGACGTTTAAGCCGACAACGGCTCTGGCCTTGCTAGAGGCGGGTGTCGATCCAAGCCAGTCGGTCGTTTGCACCGGGGCGTTCCGTAACGGCAACCGTATCCAAAGGTGCTGGGGCCGTCACGGCGTGCAGAACATGCACGACGCCATCAAGAACTCCTGCGATGTCTATTTCTACACGATGTGCAATCGCGCGGGCGTGGATCGCATCCGACAGGCGGGCTTGGCGCTTGGGTTCGAACATCTGTTCGATATCGGCGTCGATAATCAGAAGAAGGGACTGTTGCCGTCCACTGAGTGGAAGGCGCGCACCTTCCCCAATGATCCGAAATGGCATCCCGGCGAGACAACCTCTGTGGCTATCGGCCAAGGGGCGATCACCGTCAACGCTCTGCAACTGGCCGTCATGACTTCGCGTCTGGCCAATGCTAAGAAGGCTTTGCAGCCTCGCCTGATCAAGTCGATCGGCGGGGTCGAACAGCCCAGCGGCGCCGCGGTGCCGGATTTGCCGTTCCAGCCCGAGCATGTCGAATATGTGCGTCAGGGCATGATCGCGGTGGCCAATGATCGGGGCGGCAGCGCCTATCGCCAAAGCCAGTTGGGTCTGGGTGATATCCAGATGGCGGGCAAGACTGGCACGGCCCAGGTTCGCAACTATGGGGCGGGCACGCGCAAGTCGAACATCTGGGCTTTGAAGGACCACAATCTGTTCGTGGCTTTCGCGCCGATCGACGAACCGCGCTATGCTGTGGCCATCATTATTGAACACGGCGGCAAGGGGGGAGCCACGGCTGCGGCTCCGCGCGCGCGCGAGGTGATGCGCACGGTCCTGCTGAAGGACCCGGACATGCGCGCCCGGATCGAGCGGCCCCTGCCGCCGGAACCCGTGGGTCCAGACATCGACGAAGGCCTGGTCGGGGCGGCGCCGGAGCCGGACATCGTCGTTTCCACCCCGGCCGACACCGCACCGTCCGACCCCGCGCGTTCGCCTTCGGGTCCACGCCCCTATCTGTCCGAGCCGCGCTGATGACCGCTTCCGCCCTGTCCCGTCCCGGCGAGCGCGAGCGCGTTTCGACCAAGATCAGCCAGATCGACTGGCGTCTGCTGGCCCTGATCTGCGTGGTGTCCGGCACCGGCGCATTGATGCTCTATTCCGTGGGCGGAGGGTCCTGGTCGCCGTGGGCGGCGAAACACCTGATCCGCTTCGGCATGTGCGTGGCCCTGATGCTGGCCCTGTCCATGGTCAATATCCGCTTCTGGTTCGGCCTGGCCTATCCGGTCTATGGGGTGGCCCTGCTGATGCTGGCCCTGATCGAGGTTCCGGGCCTGGGTTATACGGCCATGGGCGCGACCCGCTGGCTGAACCTCGGCGTGACGCGCATCCAGCCGTCGGAGATCATGAAGATCGGCGTCGTTCTGGCCCTGGCGCGCTGGTATCACGGCGCTTCGGCCAAGGAGGCCAGCTTCCACTGGAAGCTGATCTATCCAGTCGCCATCATCGGCCTGCCCTTCCTACTGGTGGCGCACCAGCCGGACCTGGGCTCGGCCATGCTGATCGGCCTGACCGGCGCGGCCATCATGTTCATGGCGGGGCTGAGCTGGAAGATCATCGCTGCTGTGGGCGCCGCCGCCGTGGCGCTGATCCCGCCCTATGTGATGTTCGGCATGCACGAGTATCAACGCCACAGGGTGCTGACCTTCCTGAACCCGGAGGCCGATCCGTCGGGCACGGGCTATCACATCATGCAGTCCAAGATCGCCCTGGGCTCCGGCGGCTTCCTGGGCAAGGGGTTCGGCCTGGGCAGCCAGAGCCAGCTGGAATTCCTGCCCGAAAAACACACTGATTTCATCTTCGCGGCGGTGTCCGAGGAGTTCGGTTTCGTCGGTTCCTTCACCATCCTGGCCTGTTATGCGGCGATCATCCTGATCTCGCTGCGGATCGCATCCCTGTCGCACAGCCATTTCGGCCGTCTGGCTGCGTCGGGGGTGACCGCGACCTTCGCCATGTATGTGCTGATCAACGGCGCGATGGTCATGGGGCTGGCGCCCGTCGTGGGGGTGCCGATGCCGCTGCTGTCCTATGGCGGCACGGTGATGCTGACGGTGATGATCGGTTTCGGCCTGGTGATGGCCACGCGCGTGCACCGTTACGCCGAACTGCCCAAGGGCCAAGGCCTGATCTGATGCGATTGCCCCCGTGGGAGCGGGGGACGGGCCGTCGCCCGCGCAGCGTCTCGCGGCGACGGATTTCCACCACCAGATCAACACCTCAATTCGGCGGGCCGAATCATGAGCGAAACGAAGCCGACCTCCCCGGAACTGGCCTCCCCGGAACTGGTCTGGGACGTCCGGGCGGAACTGGGCGAGGGGGCGGTATGGGACGCCGAGCGCAAGGCGGTGTGGTTCGTCGACATCAAGGGTCGAAAGCTGCATCGTTATACGTCCAGGAGCGGCGAGACCGCCTTGTGGGACACGCCGGACCAGACCGGCTTCGTCCTGCCGGCCGAGGACGGTTCGCAGGTCTACGGCGGCTGTGGCGGCCTGCATCGATTCGACCCGGAAACGGGCGTCGTCACCATGATCCAGCCGGTCGAGGCGGACCGGCCGCAGAACCGCGTCCGTCCGTGAGCGCCGAAGCCGTAGTCCGATTGCGCGCCGGAGACTGGCGCGCCTCCCTGACGCCGGGTCTGGGGGGCGCGATCCTAGACCTGAGCCTACATGGCCGATCGGTGTTGCGGCCAACGCCGAAGGGGGCGACCGACCTGCTGGAGACCGCCTGTTTCCCGCTGCTCCCCTACGCCAACCGGATCGCCGACGCGCGGTTCGTGTTCGAGGGGCGCGAGGTCAGGCTGACCGCGCTGGACCGGTTCGCCCCCCACGCCCATCACGGAGACGGCTGGCTGAAGCCCTGGGCGGTCGAGGCCGTCGACGATGCGAGCGCCGACCTGAGGCTGGACTGGTCGGACCAGGCTGCGGCCCAAGCAGGCGGCTGGCCTTGGCCGTGGCGGGCGCGTCAGGCGGTCAGGCTGACGGACCAGGGGCTGGAGATCAGCCTGTCGGTGACCAACACCGGCGATACGGTCATGCCCGCCGGCCTGGGCCTGCATCCCTATTTCTCCAGACATCCAGACACCCGGCTCAGGCTTTCGGCGACGGGGGTGTGGCTGACCGACGCGCGCGGAATTCCCGAACGGCTGGCGGCGCCGGATGCGGTGGCGGACTGGGGCGACGGCCTGGCCCTGGCCGAGGCCCCCTTTGTCGATCACGCCTACGCCGGCTGGACCGGCGAGGCCCTGCTGGACGGGGACGGGCACCGCATCGTGCTGAACGGCGGCGCGGGCGCGGACTGGGTCCAGGTCTATGCTCCCGTCGGGGCCGACTTCTTCTGTGTCGAGCCGGTGACGCACCGACCGGACATTCTGAACGGGACGCCGGGCGAGGCCGGCGGGCTGGCGCGACTGGCGCCAGGCGAACACCTGACCCTGGTCATGCGTCTGACGGCCGAAGCGATCTAGAGGCCGTTCCGCGCGCCGCCCGTTCCAGGCCGTCACGAAGGCGGCGGCGTTGCGACCGACCTGCTCGGGCGATTGGCCGGGCTTGAACACGGCAGGCCGAAGCCGGAGGTGCCATGCTTGAGCCCGCGATAGAATACCGCCGGATCGTCGACAGGTTCGGTCTGCCGCACGACAGCCGCTGACGGGCCGCCGTGGCGGCGACGCAGACGAAAAAGCCCCGGTCCCGCCTGGCGAGACCGGGGCTTTTCCGATCCGGCTGAAGCGTGTCAGGCCTTGGGGGCGGGGGTCTTGTCCGAGGAACTGCGGGCCAGTTCGCGGTTGAGCCACAGGGCGACCAGGGTGCAGATCGCGCCGGACAGCAGATAGGCGCCGGCGGCGATCAGGCCGAACTGGCTCGAGATCCACAGGGCGACCAGGGGGGCGAAGCCGGCGCCGAACAGCCAGGCCAGATCCGAGGTCAGGGCCGACGATGTATAGCGGTTGGCCAGGGAGAAGCTGGACGCCACCGGACCGGAGGCTTGACCGAACGACAGGCCCAGCAGGATGAAGCCGGAGATCATGAAGGTCAGCTCGCCGATCGCCCCGCCGTTCAGCAGCTGGGGGGCGAAGCCCGAGAAGGCGGCGATGCCGGCGGCGGTGACCGCCAGCAGGGCGCGTCGGCCATAGCGATCGGCCAAAACGCCCGAAGCGAGGATGGCCAGCAGCCCGAAAACGGCCCCGACCATTTCGATCAGCAGGAAGCGGACCGGCGTTTCCTGGGTGAACAGGAAGACCCAGGACAGGGGGAAGACGGTGACCATGTGGAACATGGCGAAGCTGGCCAGGGGGGCGAAGGCGCCGATGGCGATCCGGGGGCCTTCCGCCTTGATGGCGGTGTGGACCGGAGTGGGCTGCAGCTCGCGGGTCTCGAACAGCTTCTGGAAGCTGGGGGTCACGACGATGCGAAGGCGGGCGAACAGAGCCACGACGTTGATGGCGAAGGCCACGAAGAAGGGATAGCGCCAACCCCAGTCCAGGAAGTCGGCCGCCGACAGGGTGTTAAGGAAGAAGGCGAACAGGGCAGAGGCGACGATCAGGCCGATGGGCGCGCCCAGTTGGGGAATCATGGCGTACCAGCCGCGGCGATTCTCGGGGGCGTTGACCGCCAGAAGCGAAGCCAGGCCGTCCCAGGCGCCCCCCAGCGCGACGCCCTGACCGATGCGGAAGACAGCGAGCAGTACGGCGGCGGCGATGCCGATGGTTTCATAGCCGGGCAGGAAGGCCACCGCGACGGTCGAGGTGCCCAGCAGGAACAGCGCTATGGTAAGCTTGGCGCCGCGCCCGAACTTCTGGTCGATGGCGATGAACAGGGCCGTGCCGAAAGGGCGGGCCAGGAAGGCCAGGGCGAAGATCGCGAAGGACAGCAGCGTGCCGCCGATCGGCCCGGCGAACGGGAAGATCAGTTGCGGAAACACGACCACGGAAGCGATGGCGTAAACGAAGAAGTCAAAGAACTCCGACGTCCGGCCAATGATCACGCCGATGGCGATTTCGCCGGCGTCCACCTTGCCGTGATCGGAGTGGAGGGCTGCGGCGTCGCGTTCCAGCGACTCTGACGAAGGGGTCGTCGAGACGGACATGGGCTGGGATCGCTCCGTGAAATTTGAGATTTGGGCATGCGTCGGTAATGCCGCATTATGACCGGGCGCCCTTTGCGACGAAAGTCGCGATCTGAGGATAGGACAGATTGTCCAATGTCGTTTCTGATCGAAGCTGACTATCCGGCCCAGTTCGAACGCCAACCGTCGCGACTCCTCCCTGTTGTCCGATGTTTCCCGATTGGAGCCGCCTTGCGCCGTCTGCGCCTACTCCTGCTCGTGCCCATGGTGGCGCTTCTGTCGGCCTGTAATCTGGTCGTGCTGAAACCCGCCGGCGACATCGCCCAGCAGCAGGGCGACCTGCTGATGATCTCCACCCTGCTGATGCTGATCATCATCGTTCCGGTGATGGCGCTGACCGTATTCTTCGCCTGGAAATACCGGGCGTCGAACAAGGACGCGGAATACCAACCGGACTGGGACCACTCGACCCATCTGGAGGTCGTGATCTGGGCTGCGCCCCTGCTGATCATCATCTGCCTGGGCGCCCTGACCTGGGCCGGCACTCACCTTCTCGATCCTTACCGCCCGATCGACCGGATCAAGCCGGGGCAGGCGGTGGACGAAAGCGTTGAGCCGCTGCAGGTCAATGTGGTCGCGCTCGATTGGAAATGGCTGTTCATCTATCCGCAGTACGGCGTCGCCACCGTCAACGAACTGGCCGCGCCTGTGGATCGCCCCATCCGCTTCCACATCACCTCGTCCTCGGTGATGAACTCCTTCTATATTCCCGCCCTGGCCGGCCAGATCTACGCCATGCCGGGCATGGAGACGAAGCTGCACGCCGTCATCAACCGTCCGGGCGAGTATGAAGGCTTCTCGGCCAACTATTCCGGCGACGGTTTCTCGCACATGCGTTTCGCCTTCCACGGTATGGACCAGGCAGGCTTTGACGGCTGGATCGCCGGGGTTCGCCAGGGCGGTCAGGCGCTGGATCGCGACCGTTACCTCGAACTGGAAAAGCCCAGCGAGAAGGTGCCGGCGATGCGTTTCTCCACGGTCGACGGCGGCCTGTGGGACGCGATCCTCAACATGTGCGTCGAGCCGGGCAAGATGTGCATGGGCGAGATGATGGAAATCGACCGCAAGGGCGGCCTGACCATGGCCTCGGTGCGCAACACCATGCCGCTGGTCTATGACAAGTACGCCGGTCGCGGAAAGAACGCGGCCATCTTCGGCTCGAACGACAGCTATGTCATGACCATCTGCACGCCGCTGCAGGCCGAGGCCGAGGCCGAGGCTGCGGCCGCTGATCGCATCCGCCGGGCCGAACTTGACGCGGCCAGCGCCCCTGTCAGCCTGGCGCCTTTGTCGGGCCTGGGTTTGACCCAGGGCGTGCCGATGGCGTCGCTGACCACAGACAAACAATCGACGGGGGCGGTTTCGACCGACGTCCGTTCCTCCCCCAACGCCTGAGCGAACACAGTCGATGAACGCTGACACCCTAATTCCACTCATCTTCGGGCGGTTGACGCTCGAGGCTCTGCCATTGCACGAGCCGATCCTGGTCGTGACCATGATCGTGGTCCTGCTGGGCGGCGTCGCCCTGCTGGGGGCCCTGACCTATTTCAAGCTCTGGGGCTATCTCTGGAAGGAATGGTTCACGACCGTGGACCACAAGAAGATCGGGATCATGTACATGATCCTGGGTCTGATCATGTTCGTGCGCGGCTTCGCCGACGCCATCATGATGCGCCTGCAGCAGGCGATGGCGTTCGGCGGGTCCGAAGGCTATCTGAACGCACACCACTATGATCAGGTCTTCACCGCTCACGGGGTGATCATGATCTTCTTCGTGGCCATGCCGATGGTGACGGGGATCATGAACTATGTCGTGCCGCTGCAGATCGGCGCGCGCGACGTCTCCTTCCCCTTCCTCAACAATTTCAGCTTCTGGATGACGACGGCCGGCGCCATCATCGTCATGGCCTCGCTGTTCGTCGGCGAGTTCGCCCGCACGGGCTGGCTGGCCTATCCGCCGCTGTCCGGCATCGGCTACAGCCCCGGCGTCGGGGTGGACTATTACATATGGGCGCTGCAGATCGCGGGGGTGGGGACGACCCTGTCCGGGATCAACCTGATCGCCACCATTGTGAAGATGCGGGCGCCGGGCATGGGCATGATGAAGATGCCGATCTTCACCTGGACGTCGCTCTGCACCAACGTCCTGATCGTGGCGTCCTTCCCGGTCCTGACCGCCGTCCTGGCCTTGCTGACGCTGGACCGCTATGTCGGCACCAACTTCTTCACGAACGACTTCGGCGGCAACCCGATGATGTACGTGAACCTGATCTGGATCTGGGGCCACCCTGAGGTCTACATCCTGATCCTGCCGCTGTTCGGCGTCTTCTCGGAAGTCGCCTCGACCTTCTCGGGCAAGAAGCTGTTCGGCTACACCTCGATGGTCTACGCGACGGTCGTGATCACGATCCTGTCGTACCTGGTGTGGCTCCACCACTTCTTCACCATGGGTTCGGGCGCGTCGGTGAACTCCTTCTTCGGCATCACCACGATGATCATCTCGATCCCGACGGGGGCGAAGATCTTCAACTGGCTCTTCACCATGTATCGGGGCCGTATCCGTTTCGAACTGCCGATGATGTGGCTGGTCGCCTTCATGCTGACCTTCGTGATCGGCGGATTGACCGGCGTGCTTCTGGCCGTGCCGCCGGCCGACTTCGTGCTGCACAACTCGCTGTTCCTGGTCGCCCACTTCCACAACGTCATCATCGGCGGCGTGTTGTTCGGCCTGTTCGCCGCCATCAACTTCTGGTGGCCCAAGGCTTTCGGCTTCAGACTCAACAAGTTCTGGGGGCTGGTCAGCTTCTGGTGCTGGGTGCCGGGCTTCTGGCTGGCGTTCGCGCCCCTGTATGTCCTGGGTCTCATGGGCGTGACGCGCCGGATGCGGGTGTTCGACGACCCGTCCTTGCAGATCTGGTTCGTCATCGCCGCCATCGGCGCAGGCGTCATCGCCCTGGGCATCGCGGCCATGTTCATCCAGTTCGCGGTCTCCATCATCAATCGCGATAAGCTGCGTGACATCACGGGCGATCCGTGGGGCGGCCGCACCCTGGAATGGGCCACCTCTTCACCTCCGCCCGCCTACAACTTCGCCTCCACGCCGGTCATTCATGACTCCGACGCCTGGTGGGACATGAAGAAGAAGGGCTATCAGCGTCCGCTGTCCGGCTATCGCGCCATCCACATGCCCTCGAACACGGGCACGGGGGTCATCATCTCGGGCCTGTGCCTGGTGATGGGTCTGGCGCTGATCTGGTACATCTGGTGGCTGGCGGCCCTGACCTTCGTGGGCGTGCTGGCGGTCTCGATCGCCCACACCTTCAACTACAAGCGCGACTACTACATCCCTGAGGATGAGGTGCGCGAAACCGAAGAGGCGCGCACGCGCGCCCTGGCCGGAACGGAGGCCTGATCCATGAGCGCGACCGCGACTGAGATCGACCCGAACGTCTTCCATCTGGAAGAGGAGCCGCATCACGAGGAAGGCTCCAGCACCATGCTGGGCTTCTGGCTCTATCTGATGAGCGACTGCCTCATCTTTGCGATGCTGTTCGCCGTGTTCGGCGTCCTGGGCGGCAACTACGCCGCCGGGCCGGGACCCAAGGAGCTGTTCGACCTGGAACTGGTGGCGGTCAACACCGCCATGCTGCTGTTCTCGTCGATCACCTACGGCTTCGCCATGCTGGCGATGGACAAGAACAACAGGACCCAGACCCTGATCTGGCTGGCGATCACCGGCCTGTTCGGCCTGGCCTTCCTGGGAATCGAGCTCTACGAGTTCGCGCACCTGATCCATGAAGGCGCGACGCCGCAACGCAGCGCCTTCCTGTCTGCCTTCTTCACCCTGGTGGGCACCCACGGCCTGCACGTGACCTTCGGCATCATCTGGCTGGTGACGCTGATGGTTCAGGTCAGCTGGAAGGGCCTGATCCCCGCCAACAAGCGCCGCCTGATGTGCCTGTCGATGTTCTGGCACTTCCTCGACGTCATCTGGATCGGCGTCTTCACCTTCGTCTATCTGCTGGGCATGGTTCGATGAGCGCCGACAAGAACGACCACTCGCCCGAGTCCCACGAGGTGGACCACCTGGGCCACGAGGCGCACAATCACGGCTCCTTCAGGAGCTATATGATCGGTTTCGTGCTGTCGGTGATCCTGACGGCCATCCCGTTCGCCCTGGTGATGACCGGCGCCTTGCCGCCCCAGGCGACGGCCCTGATCGTCATGGCGTTCGCCGTGGTGCAGATCGTGGTCCACATGATCTACTTCCTGCACATGAACTCCAAGTCGGAGGGCGGCTGGACCATGCTGGCCCTGATCTTCACGATCATCGTGGTGGTCATCGCCCTGTCGGGTTCGCTGTGGGTGATGTACCACCTGAACACCAACATGATGCCCGCCACCCACGAAATGAGCCAGATGTCCTCCTGAGGACAGGCCCGGGAGATCGCCATCAAGGCCCAAGGCCCAATCGCGCCGCGTCTGTCGCCGACCCTGTTCTGGGCCGGCTTCGGCGCGGCGTTGCTGTTTGCGGGCTTCGTCGCCCTGGGCGGATGGCAGTTGCAGCGACTGGCGTGGAAGACCGACCTGATCGCCCAGGTCGAAGCGAGGGTGCACGCCGCGCCGCAACCCGCGCCGGAGCCGGACGCCTGGTCGACGGTGTCGAGAGAGACGGACCAGTATCGTCGCGTCACGGCGCGGGGCGTTTTTCGACATGACCGGGAGACCCTGGTTCAGGCCGTCACGGATTACGGCGCCGGATTCTGGGTCATGACGCCGCTGCAGACCGACGCCGGCGCCACAATCCTGATCAATCGGGGCTTCGTCACGCCACAGCGTCGTTTGCAAAAGGATCGACCGGGCGGGCAGGCGACGGGCGAACAACAGGTGACCGGCCTGTTGCGCATCACCGAACCCAGGGGCGGTTTTCTGCGCACGAATGACCCGGCGGGCGACCGCTGGTACTCTCGCGACATTGCGGCCATCGCTGCGGCCCGGGGGCTGTCGAATGTCGCGCCCTATTTCATAGACGCCGACGCGACGCCCAATCCCGACGGCTGGCCCAGGGGCGGTCTGACCATCGTGAAATTTCCCAATAGCCATCTCGTCTACGCCCTGACCTGGTTCGGCATGGCCCTGATGACCCTTGTCGGCTTCTGGCTCGTGGCCCGCGAAGTCCGGCGCCGTCGATCCGCGCAATGACCAAGACGCTTCAACGCCTGCTGGGCATCGGCGACTGGCGCGAGACGGCGGTGTCGCAGGAAACCGCGAACCGGCGAAATCTTCGCCTGCTGATCCAGTTGCGCTGGCTGGCCGTCGCCGGTCAGGTCGCCACCATACTGCTGGTCCATTTTGTCATGGGCATCCGCCTGCCGGTCTTCTGGCTGCTGATCGCACCCGCCGGCCTGGCCCTGGTCAATCTGGTCAGCGTCCCGCTGACGCAGCGCCGGGACGCCATCTCGGATCAGGAACTCATGCTGGCCCTGCTGGCCGATGTCGCGGCCCTGACGTGGCAGCTTTTCCTCACCGGCGGCGCGGCCAATCCGTTCGTGGCCCTCTATCTGCTGCAGGTCGTGCTCGGCGCGGTGCTCCTGGCCCCCGTCTACGCCTGGTCGCTGATCGGCGTCACCAGTCTGTGTTTCGCCGGCCTTGGCGTATTCAACCGGCCGCTGAACCTGCCGCCCGACAGCGAGGACGCTCTGTTGAGCCTCTATATGCAGGGCAGCCTGATCTGTTTCCTGCTGATGGCGGTGCTGCTGGTGCTGTTCATGACGCGGATCAACGACAATCTGCGCGCCCGCGACGCCTATGTCGCCGATGTGCGCCAGCAGGCGACGGAACAGGATCACATCGTGCGCATGGGCCTGCTGGCTTCGGGGGCGGCGCACGAACTGGGTACGCCCCTGGCGTCGCTGTCGGTCATATTGAGCGACTGGCGAAGGATGCCGATGCTGAAGGCCGACGCGGACCTGAAGCAGGACATGGACGTGATGCAGGCCGAGGTCGAACGCTGCAAGGCCATCGTCACTGGCATCCTGATGTCGGCGGGCGAGGCGAGAGGCCAGGCGCCGGTGCGCACGACCATGGGCCGGTTTCTGAACGAGGTGGTTCAGGGCTGGAGCGCCCGTGACGCCCGTGTCCGGGTCGAGGTCACGGCATGGACCGGACCCGATCCGAGCGTCATCGCCGACCCCGCCCTGCGTCAGGTCTTCGGCGTCCTGTTCGACAATGCGGTGGAGGCGGGGGCCCGCCGCATCTTCGTGTCCCCGGTCGTTCGCGACGGGCAGCTGGAATTTGCGATCCGCGACAATGGGCCCGGCTTTCCCGCCACGATTCTGGAGCGGCTGGGCAAACCCTATAATTCGACGAAGGATCGCCCCGGCGCGGGTTTGGGCTTGTTTCTTCTGGTGAATGTGATGCGTTCGCTGGGCGGCGCGGTTGAAGCGTCCAATCCCCCAGCTGGCGGCGGCGAGGTGCGGTTGATCCTCCCCATCGCCGCCCTGGCGCCGCAGGAGATGTCCGATGACTGATGAAACCCCGACCCTGTTGATCGTCGAGGACGACGAATCCTTTTCGCGCACCCTGCGCAAGTCCTTCGAACGGCGGGGGTATACGGTGGTCAGCGCGGACGGCCCCGATCAGATGGCCGAGGTGCTGAAAATTCACCGGCCGGGCTTCGCCGTGGTCGATCTCAAACTGGGCGGCGCGTCGGGCCTGGGGTGCGTCTCGACCCTTCGCGCCTTTGACGCCGACATGAACATCGTCGTCCTGACCGGCTTCGCCAGTATCGCCACGGCCGTGGAGGCGATCAAACTGGGCGCCCGTCACTATCTGGCCAAGCCGGCCAGCACCGATGACATCGAAGCCGCCTTCGGCAAGGCGTCGGGCGACGCGGCGACGCCCCTGACCAGCCGTCCCACCTCGATCAAGACCCTGGAATGGGAACGTATTCACGAGACCCTGGTGGAGACGGACTTCAACATCTCCGAAGCCGCCCGGCGTCTCGGCATGCACCGCCGCACCCTGGCCCGGAAACTTGAGAAGCGTCGCGTGACCTGAAAGGGGGCGGTCAGGGCGATCGCTCGGCAAATGGCCGGCCGAGTTGGGCGGATCATTTCGAAGATCGATGCTTACATGGGAAGGAGCCTTATGGCTGTTCCAACCTCAAAGATGGAATTGCTGACCGCCATTACGACCACGTTCGCAAAGCTGATGGCGGATTTGGCGGAAATTCCGCCGAACCGCGCACGTGAGGCCACGATGAAGGGGCATGCCGACGGAACCACCATGAGCCCGGCCGATCTGGTGGCCTATCTGGTCGGATGGAACGAGTTGGTTCTGAAATGGCTGGATCGTGACGACCGGGATGAACCGGTTGACTATCCCGAGGCCGGTTTCAAATGGAACCAACTCGGCCTGCTGGCGCAGAAATTCTACGCCGATTGCAACGCAATCGAATGGCCTGAATTGCTCGCCCGTCTGGAGGATGCGAAGACAGGACTGATGGTGACGATCACGGCCCGGTCAGATGAGGAACTGTATGGCGGCGCTTGGTACGGGAAATGGACCAAGGGACGTATGATTCAGTTTAATACCTCATCCGCTTACGCCAATGCCCGAGCCCGAATTCGGGCGTGGCAGAAGGCGCAAGACTGAAAACTCGGTCTTGTCGGCAGGCCTATCGACAAGCGCGGATCGACGGTGCGGAAAAGGGGCGGCGTGTGCGTAGCTATCGCGCACAACATCGCATCATAGCGTAAAATCGACAGGATGGCGGGCCACGCCCGACGATGATGAGCACTACGTCTACGCTATAGCCCTCTAACGCCGCCTTGGCATTGGATGTGACCTGCGCATTTAGTCGAATTTTATGCCGCAATTTTCTCGGAACCCGCCCTAAATGCCCATCGCGGATTTGGTCGCAAAAGCGACAATGATCAGCGCCAGAAGGACAAGGCCGAATATGACCGGCCTGGGCAATAATGGCGTGACTGCGGGCGCCGAGTTCGCCGTGGTGTGCCGAGATAGAATAAGCGAGGCGGTGGCGAGAACGACGCCCAGTCCTGTGCCGATCCATTCCAGCGCTGCCAGGAGCATCGACATCGGGTTGGACGGCACGGGAAAAATACGGCCGAGATCGAGCAGGTAGACGCCGACGAAGGCGAAACCCGCCAGCGCGGACCAGCCGCATCCTCTGCCCGCTTTCGTGACGGTATAGGCGAGTACAAGGCTACCCAAACCAAGCACCGTCAAAAACACGTTGAATGCGCCGAGCACAATGGATGGATAGGCACTGAAATCTCGCGTTTCAACGAATCCCCCGGGAACCATCAGCGCCAGATTCAGGGCGGATGCGACCAAGAGCGTTGCGATGACGAGGCGGGAACTTGGCATTGGACTATTCCTTGTACGATTTGGAGGCTTGCGCCGATGTGTCGCCGCCATCGCTTGGCGCGAGCATCGCTGTGAACATGCTGAACACACGGTGGTTGATGGCGCGCGCGTCCTGGGGGTGAAGTGTTTGCGCGTTCAGGGCGAACCAACGGTCGGCCTCCCGCGCGGCCGCGAAGGCCATCTCCGTCAGCAAGGCAAGCGGCAAGTCCGAGCGGATGGCGCCGATCTGTTGTCCAGTTTCGATCAGCCGCGCAAATTGGGTATGGAGAGCATCGAGCAGATCCGCGATGGCGGCCTGTGCCGCTGCTTCCCGATAGATGCCACGTCCCAACTCCGCCAAGCGGTCGTTCTGCTTGAGGACCGCCGTCACGTGGCCAAAGAGTGCGGCGGTCTGTTGCCAGTAATCGGCAACGGACCCTGGCTGAACCGGGCTCGCGTCAATCAAGCCCGCAAGTTCGGTGATGGCGCGTTCAATGACGGCGCGATAGAGTTCGCCCTTGTCCGCGAAGTAATAATAGGCCTGCCCCTTGCTGAGCGCGGCACGCGTTAGAATTCGGTTCATCGACGCGCCCTCGAACCCGAGCGCCCTGAATTCCTCTTCTGCTATATCGAGCCAGGCGGCGCGTTGCTGAGCGGGAAGTTGCCGCAGTCGCACACGTGCCTGAAGTCGCTGATCCATGGGACGATCCGTCATACCAACCGCGGTCGCTCAAGCATATTTAGACCGACGGTCTAAATATGTCCAGCCTACCAATAACGGGTCGGTCATTCGGGTGGAGGAGCGTGTCTGCTTACCGCGAATTTGGCCACAAAGGATCAGGCCAGGAAACTGGTCGGTCGCAACGAAATGAACGGCAATCGACGGCAATAGGGCCGCTGTAGCGCGCAATATCGCACGATGGCGTAGAATCGGCGGGGCTGGCGGAAGCGGTGGGATTCGAACCCACGGACGGCTCTCACCGTCGCTGGTTTTCAAGACCAGTGCCTTAAACCACTCGGCCACACTTCCTTGCCGCGCTGAGCGGAGGCGGACGCCATAGCAGGCGAACGGCGCATTAACCAAAGCGGAAATGTCTTCGGTCATCCTGTTTTTGAGGATCGAGGCGAGGTGCGACCGATGACGACCGGACAATGGATGCGCAGCGGCCTGATCCTGGGCCTGTTCTCGCTGCTGGCGGCCTGTTCGACCGTCGGCGGTAAAGGCGGCGCGAGCGGAATTCCTGTGGTCAAGGATCCGGCGCCGATCGTTTCGGGGACGATGCGGCCCTATCAGGTGCGCGGACGCTGGTACACGCCCAAGGAGCAGCCGGACTACGAGGAGGTCGGTATGGCCTCCTGGTACGGCGACGCCTTCAACGGACGGCCGACCTCCAGCGGCGAGCGGTTTGACATGCACCAGTTGACGGCGGCCCATAAGACCCTGCCGCTGCCGGGACTGGTTGAGGTCACCAATCTGGAGAACGGCCGCCGGCTGGTGGTGCGGGTCAATGATCGGGGGCCGTTCGTGGACAGCCGGATCATCGACCTGTCGCGCGAGGCGGCGCAGGAGTTGGGGATGTTGTCCCAGGGCGTCGGGCGGGTGCGGGTCCGGTACCTGGGGCGCGCGCCTCGCCAGGGCGGCGGGACGATCCTGCGCGCGGATGCGCCGACCCGGTCGACAGGGCCGACGCCGGCGCTCATTCCCGCGCCCCCTCAGGTGGCTGTCGCCGCGGAGGTCGCGAGCTTCTGGGTGCAGGCGGGGACTTTCTCGGACCAGGGCGAGGCGAGCCGAATCGCGGAGCATTTGAGCGGATGGGTGCGCGCCGACCGGAATGGAGGGCGGTATAATGTCGTGGTCGGTCCTTGGGAGAGCGCCGACGCGGCCGAGGCTGCGCGCCAATCCGTCATGGCGAAGGGTTATGTCGGCGCCCTGTTGATATCGGGCAGTTGATCGCGCGCACGGGCTTGCGTCCGGCGGGCCGCGCGCGCCATGAAGGCGCGTGACCCGTGGAAAATTCATAAGCTTCGAAGGCGGCGAGGGGGCCGGCAAGTCGACTCAGGTCGGGAGGCTGGTCGAGCGGCTGCAAAAGGTCTTGGGCGATCGCCAGGTGGTGCGGACGCGCGAGCCGGGCGGGTCGAAGGGGGCGGAGGTGATCCGCAACCTTGTCGTGGCCACCGACGCCGAGCCCTGGTCGGCCATGACCGAGACCCTGCTGATGTACGCCTCGCGTTCGGATCACCTGGAGCGAACCATCCGGCCGGCGCTGGAGGCCGGCGACTGGGTGGTGTGCGACCGGTTCGCCGATAGCAGCCGGGCCTATCAGGGCGCGGGTGGCGGGGTTGCCCCGAGCTTTATCGAGCAGATCGATGCGGGCGTGGTCGGGGACGATCAGCCGGACCTGACCCTGGTGTTCGATCTGCCGGTCGAGGTGGGGCTGGAGCGGGCGTTCGGGCGCGGCCTGTTCGAGACGCGGTTCGAGTCCAAGGGGCTGGAGTTCCATAAGCGACTGCGTGAGGGCTTCCTGCGGATCGTCGAGGCCCATCCTGAGCGGTGTTTGCTGATCGACGCCGTGGGATCGTTGGACGAGGTCGAGGCGCGGGTTTGGCGGGCGGTCCAGGACCGGTTGCTGTGAGCGACGATCATCCCCGCGACCGGTTCGACCTGGTCCCTGATGCGGCGGCGGAAGCGGCCTTTCTGGACGCTTGGGAGCGGGGGCGGCTGCACCATGCCTGGCTGTTGTGCGGGGTCGAGGGGACAGGCAAGGCGACCTTCGCCTATCGCGCGGCGCGTCGGCTGCTGGGGGCGGCGGCCGATCCGGGGCGCGGTCCGTTGGGCGCGCGGCGCGAGGATCCGGTCAGCCGGCTGATCTCGGCCCAGTCCCATCCCGACCTGCTGGTGCTGGAACGGCTGGTCGAGGGCGGAAAGACCAAGAAGTCGATCTCGGTCGACCAGTCGCGCGACCTGCCCGAGTTCTTCTCCAAGAGCCCGTCGCAGGCCCAGCACCGGGTGGCGATCATCGATGCGGCGGACGACCTGAACATCAATGCGGCCAACGCCTTGCTGAAGGTTCTGGAGGAGCCGCCCGAGCGGGGGGTGCTGTTCCTGGTGACCCACGCGCCGGGGCGGCTGCTGGCCACGATCCGGTCGCGCTGCCGGCGGCTGAGCTTCCCCATCTGGACGCCGGAGCGGCTGGAGACCCTGGTGCGGAACCGGACGGGAGCCGAGCCGGAGGAGGCCGAGCATGCGGCGGCCATGGCGGGCGGATCGCCGGGCGCGGCCCTGGCCCTGGCGTCGGGAGCGACCTTCGAGATGGATCAGTTGGCGCGGCGCTGGGTCGAGGGGGATGTGGACCGGGCCGAGGCCCTGGCCATCGCCGACAAGTTCCGGGGCGCGGAAGGCCAGGAGCGGTTCGAGACCCTGATGGACCGGCTGATCGCGGCGGTGCGGATGCGGGCCCTGAGCAGCCCGGCCGGCGCAGGCAACCGTTGGGCCGAGCTGTGGGAGCGGCTGCAGCCCTTGCCGGAGCGGGCGGCGGGGCTGAACCTGGACAAGGCCGATGTGCTGGCCGGAGCGCTGGCGGACTTAAGGCGGGTCCAGGCCCAGCAGGCGCGGATGGGCTGATGCTGATCGACAGTCATGTGAACCTGCATGCGCCCCAGTTCGACGAGGACCGGGACGCGGTGATCGCCCGGGCGCGCGAGGCCGGGGTCGGCCTGATGGTCGAGATCTCCGACAAGCTGACCACCTTTGAAGCGACCCATGGGATCGCCATGGCCAACCCCGACATCTGGTGCACGGTCGGGGTCCATCCGCACGAGGCCAAGGATGCGGCGGATCTGACGGCGGCGACCCTGATCGACCTGGCGCAGCGGCCCAAGGTGGTCGGGATCGGCGAGTGCGGGCTGGACTTCCACTATGACTTCAGCCCGCGCGAGATCCAGGCGGCGGTGTTCCGCCAGCATGTGGCGGCGGCGCGTGCGACGGGGCTGCCGCTGGTGATCCATACCCGCGAGGCGGATGAGGTCATGGGGGCGATCCTGAAGGAGGAGCACGCCGCCGGGCCGTTCAAGATGCTGATGCACTGCTACACCAGCGGGGCGGAACTGGCGGGAATCGCTGCGGAACTTGGGGCCTGGTTCTCGGTCTCGGGGATCGCCACCTTCAAGGCGGCCGAGGATGTGCGGGCGGTGATCCGGGACATGCCGGCCGAGCGTATAATCGTCGAGACCGACTGCCCCTATCTGGCGCCCATCCCGCATCGGGGGCGGCGCAACGAACCGGCCTATATCCGCCATGTGCTGGACAAGCTGGCCGAGATCCGGGGCTGGAGCGCTGAGGAGGCGGACCTGAGAACCACCGAGGCCTTCTTCGGCCTCTTTGACCGGATACCGAGATCGGCATGAGCTTCGAAGTCGTCATCCTGGGCAGCGGATCCTCGGGCGGGGTGCCGCGGGGCGACGGGGACTGGGGCGTGTGCGACCCGGCCGAGCCGAGGAACCGGCGGACGCGCTGCTCGATGCTGGCGCGGAAGACCGGGCCGGAGGGGACGACCAATGTGCTGATCGACACCTCGCCAGATCTGCGCGAACAGATGCTGGCCAGCGGGACCCGGCATGTGGACGCCGTCCTCTATACCCACGACCATGCGGACCAGACCCATGGGATTGACGACCTGCGGACCTTCGCCACGCGGGCGCGCAAGCGGATCCCGGCCTGGATGGACGAGGCGACCCTGACGTCCCTGTCGCACCGGTTCGACTATATCTTCGAGAGCAAGTTCGGCTATCCGCCGCTGCTGGACGCCCAGGTCATTCCACCGCACGGGACGGCCTGGTCGGTGGAGGGGCCGGGGGGCGCCATCCCGGTCGTGACCTTTGATCAGGAGCACGGCCCGATCCGGTCGGTCGGCTATCGGCTGGGCGACATGGCCTATTCCAGCGACGTGTCGGACCTGGACGAGGCGGCGATCCGTGCGGTGGCCGGGTGTCAGGTCTGGATCGTCGACGCCCTGCGCTACACCCCCCATCCGACCCATGCCCATCTGGACCGGACGCTGGAGTGGATTGCGGCGGCGGACGTCGAGCGGGCGGTGCTGACGAACCTGCATATCGACATGGATTACAAGGAACTGTCGGCGATTGTTCCGGCCAATGTCGAGGTCGGGTTCGACGGCTGGCGCTGCATAATCGGCTGAGTTTTGGCAGGCCTGTCGTAAAAACAGGGTGACAAACCGCCAAACCGCCAATGCGCCATGGGCGACCGCGGTGGCTTTATGATCGGCTGAGGCCGGTCGGTTTGGCGCGAAAACAAGGCGCCAAATGCGCTAAATGCGCCAGGAAGCATCTGCTGCGGCGTCGTGAGGGGCGGACGTCGCAGGCGGGTTGCGGCGCGCGCCCGATGTCAAAGACCGGACGACGAGGCTAGCACGGTTTGAGAGCGTGGTAGGTCAATGGCCGTTCGGGCGCGTTAGGGCATTGAAATGATTAGGTTCAGTTCGGGAGATTAGGAGGGGAGAGCTTCGTTTGCCGTCCTTGGTTCATCTATACGAACCTCTCTCCTCACATTTGCAGTCAGCAGGGCCGCGCTGGAAAGCGGACGTGCTGGACATCTGTTCGCGGTGGGAATCCGACGTGTTACTGACTGACATCGCCGTCGGCGGCCGAACGGACCTGTACGACGCTACTCTCTGAGCTTTGCAGAGCCCTTCGTTGCCCGCTCCACCACGGCCTTGCCGGCGTCTGTCTGAGCCAGCCCCTCCAGCATCGCTCCCAGGGCTTGGCCGCCCCGCGCGCTGAACACGTCGGTGATGCTATTCATACCCTGGGGCACGTCGCCGCCGGTCACGATCACCTTGATGTCGGCGGCGCTCAGGGCCTCAGCCTGGGCGACACCCACGGCCTGCCCGGCTTTGATCTGCTCCACGCGCACCAAGTAGGTCTGGTAGCCGTCGTTGCCGCCGATCTCCTTGGCGAGTTCGATCTGCGTCGAGACCGGCGCCAGAAGCAGGAGCCGCTCGGCTTCGGCGCGGCTCTGGCCCTGCGCCAGCAATCCTTCGGCGTCGAGCTTCTGCTGGGCCAGGGTTCCTTGCGCGACCAGCTCCAGCCGTTGACGTTCAGCCTCTGCGGCGATGACCTGCTGTCGGCGCTGCCCCTCCGCCCGGATGATCGTGACCTCGCGCTCCTGCGCGGCCTGAACTTCCGCGACCCCCTTGGCGATGTCGGCGGAGCGCGTATCGGCGACCAGCTTCACATCCATTTCACGTTCGGTGGTGTCCCTCTGGGCGACCAGAACTTGCTGCTCGGCGACCTGCTTGGCGATACCGACCTGCTTCTCCTGCTCGGCCGTCCGCATTCCGACTTGCTGCAGAGCATCCTGCTTGTTCACCTCGACGATGCGTTGGGCCTCGATCTCCTTGGTCTGGGCAAACTGGCTGTTCATCGCCACGGCCTCGCGGCTCTCGCGATCAATGCGGGATTTCTCCTTCGCCATGATGTTGGCGATGACCTGCGAGTTGGCGCTGTCGCGGATGTCCATGAACTCGATGTTTTTTACCGTCTCGACGCCCCACGCCTGAAGCTGATTGTCCACCTGGGCGGTAAAGGCCTCGGCCAGAGTTGATCGGGCTTCGAGGATGTCTTCGAGCTTGTGGGTGGCCAGCACATTCCGGACGGCGCCCTGAAGGATGCCGGAGAGCTGATGTTGCAGCTCGTCGAAATTGGCGACCTTTTCCGCCGCCGTGTCCGACTTTGCGATCCGCATGAACGCCTGCACGTCCACCCGGAACGGTAGGCGCCCGGTGTCGTAGGCTTCGTAGTCTTTCAGGTTCACGTCAAATATGGAGACCGGGAACTTGGTCACCAGGACGCCGATCCTGGGCAGGAAGGCCGGCCACTCGTAGTAGACGTTTCCAGCCGACTGACTGGCGCCGTAGCTGACGCGAGACCGCCCGCGCTGGACGATGTGAACTTCGTTGGTCGGGACCACCCGGCGCAGAACCAGCGCGATCAGGAATCCAATGACGAAGACGCCGAGCGCTACGCCGCCGGCGATGATGTAGATGTTCATGTGGTCCCCCGATACTGGCCGGACTATGTCCATAAAGGCCGTGGGGCGCAACTATTGCGAGAGGCTGTTCAGCCGCCGGCTAGGCGGGTGGCGGCGGCCGGCGCCCAAGGCTGGACATCGCGAATGGCAGGGGTGGCGGTCGGTTTGAGTCTTAGGCAGCATCACCGAAACCAGACTTTCGTGGGCGAGCCCCATGAGCGGGCTCCCTGGAGGTCGGCAAAGGGTGGAAGGCGGACGCTAAGGCACCATCGGACCCGGCCCCACACGCGAGGTCCTGCCGTCGTTCAATCCGTATGCCTCCATGAAGAGGAACGGCTGTTCATAAGAGACGCGAGGATCATCACCACAACCAACGTCGAACTGTCGTTGCAGCGCGGGATCGGTGACTGGCGAGAACGGTGCGTCGTTGTTTGTGATCTCGACGGTCGTGAGCGGGTCACCGTTGCCTCGGTGGAGCCTCTTGAACACGACCCTTGCCGTCCGGTCGTCACAACGAAGGTCTACCGCGCCTTCTTCATAGGCGGGCGTAGTCCAGTTGCTCTCGGGCACGCCATAGCGGAACACCTTGTAGGTAAAGAACCGCTGGCTGCCATCGTCCAGTTCCAGACCACGGCCCAAGGCCACCGCGACGTTCCGGTCAGCACTCACGACAATGACCCGGTTGTCTGACCCACAACACTGGGGACGGTCGGTCGTCACCGCCTGTCCCCCCGCCAACATCACAAGGGTCGCCGCCAGGGAGAATAGGGTCATCATGCCTCCGCTCACTCTGCGACCAGCATGTTAGGCGTCGCGTCTGAATGTCCGCAATGGGTCGGGAACCGTCTTAATGCTAGCGGCCGGAAAGCCGACTTTCGAGCGCACGCTGAATGTCGCGTTTGGGGCCGACAGTGAATGACCGATCTGGCGCATTGCGTAACTGTTGGACCGGCGAGCAAGGCGGTATGCCTTCCGCCTGATGCGGCATTCGGTGAAACTCGACTGGGGGGTAGAAGTCTGCTCCGCGCCCTCTGACGAGGTCCGGATTGTCACACGATCGTCGCGATGCGCGATCTTTCGTCTACGCCGTCCCCTCCGCCACCATCGACCGGGCGACGGCTTCGGCGACCTTGATGCCGTCGACGGCGGCCGACAGGATGCCGCCGGCATAGCCGGCGCCTTCGCCGGCAGGGAAGAGGCCGCGCACGTTCAGGCTCTGGAAGTCGGCGCCGCGGGTCATTCGGATCGGGGATGAACTCCGGGTTTCGACGCCCGTCAGAACCGCCTGGGCGTCGTCGTAGCGGGCGATCTTGCGACCGAAGACGGGCAGGGCCTCGCGCATGGCGGCGATCACATAATCGGGCATCAGGGGCGCCAGGTCGGTCGGGCGCACGCCCGGCTTATAGCTGGGGACGACCTCGCCCAGCGCGGTCGAGGCGCGGCCCGCCAGGAAGTCGCCGACCAGCTGGCCCGGCGCGAAATAGTCGCCGCCGCCGGCCGCATAGGCGCGGGTCTCCAGATCCCGTTGCAGTTCGATGCCCGCCAGCGGATGGTCGCTCCCGTAATCCTCGGGCGAGATGCCGACCACGAAGCCGGAGTTGGCGTTGCGCTCGTTGCGCGAATATTGGCTCATGCCGTTGGTTACGACGCGGCCGGGCTCGCTGGTGGCCGCGACTACGGTGCCGCCCGGGCACATGCAGAAGCTGTAGACGGTGCGGCCGTTCGAACAGTGGTGCGAAAGCGTATAGGCCGCCGCGCCCAGATCGGGGTGGCCGGCGCAGGGGCCGAACATGGCCCGGTCGATCCAGGATTGCGGATGCTCGATGCGGAAGCCAATCGAGAACGGCTTGGCCTCGATATGGACGCCGCGCTCGTAGAGAGTCTGGAAGGTGTCGCGCGACGAATGGCCGATGGCGAAGACCACGTGATCGGCCTCCAGCGTCTCGCCGGTGTGCAGGCGCACGCCCCGGATGGCGCCCTTGTCGAGATCGATGTCCGTGACCCGGTGCTCGAAGCGGTACTCGCCGCCCAGCTGTTCGATCTTCTCGCGCATGGCCTCGACCATGGTCACCAGGCGGAAGGTGCCGATGTGCGGATGGGCCTCGGTGAGGATTTCCTCCGGCGCACCGGCCGCGACGAATTCGGTCAACACCTTGCGGGCCAGGAAACGCGGATCCTTGATCTGGCTGTAGAGCTTGCCGTCGGAGAAGGTGCCCGCGCCGCCCTCGCCGAACTGCACATTGGATTCCGGGTCCAACTTGCTGCTCCGCCACAGGGCCCAGGTGTCCTTGGTCCGCTGCCGAACCACCTTGCCGCGGTCGAGGATGATCGGCCTGAACCCCATCTCGGCCAGGATCAGCCCGGCGAACAGGCCGCACGGCCCGGCCCCGATCACGACCGGCCGAAGGCGCTCGGTCTTGGGCGCAACCGCGACCGGGCGATAGGCGACGTCTGGCGTCGGCGCCACGTGCGCGTCGTCTGCAAGGCGGGCCAGCACCGCCGCTTCATCCTTCACCTCGACGTCGAGGATGTAGACTTTCAGAATCGCGGATTTCCTGCGGGCGTCGTGCGCCCGCTTCCATATCGACCAAGAGATAAGATCGTGCGGCGGCACGCCCAGGCGGGCGGCGATCGCGGCGGGCAAGGCCTCCGGCGGGTGGTCGAGGGGCAGTTTGAGTTCTGACAGGCGCAACATCCGGGGCGTTCTAGCCGGTCGCGACGCCAAAAGCATGAGGCAAGATCCAAAGGGCGGTGCTGGGAGACACGCCGCTGATGGAGGCGATCAGGGCCTGAAACGATAGGGCCCTGCGCCTCCACCCCAAGTCCGCCATGTGGAACATCAGCAGACGTGGCGGGACCCGTCTGATCACCGTCATCCTAGGCCTTGTGCCTAGGATCCATACGCTCGGTGTGTAGCGTCGGGCGCGGTCGGCGGATATGCGATCGTTCCTGGCGTCTGAGTCTATGGATCCTAGGCACAAGGCCTAGGATGACGGGTTGTTGGGTGTTGGGTGTTGGGTGTTGGGCGCGGGCGCGGCCGTCCCCTTCAATCCGCTCCCGACCTATGCCCCTTCCAGTCGAACAGCTCCTCCAGCACCTGCACGGCCTGGCCGCGCTCTGAGGTCAGGTCGGGGTCGCGGCCCAGGATCAGGCGGGCGTCGTCGGCGGCGGCCAGCATCAGGGCGCGGTGGCGGATCGGGTCGGCGAAGCGGTAGGCGGGGAAGCCGCTCTGTTTCAGGCCCAGGGGGTCGCCGCCGCCGCGCAGGCGGAAGTCCTCCTCGGCGATGACGAAGCCGTCCTCGGTGCGGCGCAGGGTTTCGAGGCGTTCTTTCGCGGTTTCACCCAGCGCCCTGTCCTGGCCGCCGTACAGCAGGATGCAGGAACTGGCCTTTGAGCCCCGGCCGACGCGGCCGCGCAGCTGGTGCAACTGGGCCAGGCCGAAGCGGTCGGCGTGTTCGATGACCATGATGGAGGCGTTGGGCACGTCCACCCCAACCTCGACCACGGTGGTGGCGACCAGCAGGGGGATGCGGCCGTCGGCGAAGTCGGCCATGACGGCTTCGCGCTCGGCGCCGGGCATCTGGCCGTGGGCGAGGCCGACCTCGACCCCCAGCAGGCGGCGCAGGTCGTCGGCGCGGTCGACGGCGGCGGCGAGGTCGATGGCCTCGGATTCGGCGACCAGGGGGCAGATCCAATAGGCCTGGGCGCCGGCGTCCAGCGCCGTCTTCAGCCGGGCGGCGACCTCGCCGATGCGGGCCAGGGGGACGACGGCGGTGGTGACGGGGGTGCGGCCGGGCGGCTTTTCCATCAGGCGGCTGACTTCCAGCTCGCCGTACTGGGTCAGTTCCAGGGTGCGGGGGATGGGGGTTGCCGACATGGTCAGCAGGTGGACGGCGCCGATGCGCGGATCGCCCTTGGCCTGAAGCCGCTGGCGCTCGCTGACGCCGAACCGGTGTTGTTCGTCGATGACGGCCAGGGCCAGGCGGTCGAAGCGGACGGCGTCCTGGAACAGGGCGTGGGTGCCGATGGCGACCTGGGCGTGACCGGAGGCCAGGGCGGCCAGTTTCTCGCGCCGCTGGCCGTTGGTGTCGCGGCCGGTGAGCAGGACGGAGGCGACGCCGGCCGATTCCAGCAGGGGGCCGAGTTTCTCGTAGTGCTGGCGGGCCAGGATTTCGGTCGGGGCCATCAGGGCGGACTGGAAGCCGCTGGAGGCCGCGTCGGCCAGGGCCAGGGCGGCGACGGCGGTCTTGCCGGAACCCACATCGCCCTGAAGCAGCCGGCCCATCTGTTTGCCGGAGGCCAGGTCGCGGCGGATTTCGGCGACGGCCTGGGCCTGGGCGTTGGTCAGGGTGAAGGGCAGGGCCTGGAGCAGGTGGTCGGAGGCGGCGCCGGGGGCGATGATGGCCGAGGGCTTGATCTCGCGGGCGCGGCGACGGCGGGCCAGGGCCAGCTGGTGGGCCAGGAATTCGTCATAGGCCAGGCGCTGGCGGGCGGGGGCCTCGGGCGTCAGGTCGGGCTCGCCCGCCGGGGCGTGCAGGGCGTCCAGCGCCGCGCGCCAGCCCAGCCAGTTCTGCTTCTTCAGCCAGGCGGGGTCCTGCCATTCCGGCAGGTCGGGGGCGGCGGGCAGGGCGGCCTGGACCAGTTTGCGCAGCTGGCGCGAGGTCAGGCCTTGCGTCGCCGGATAGACGGGTTCGGAGGCGGGGATGTCGGCGGCCTTGTCCAGGGTGACGATGTCCGGGTGGACGATCTGGACCTCGCCGTTGAAGCGTTCGACCTTGCCCGAGACCAGCCGGGTCTCGCCGCGCGGCAGCAGCCGGTCGATATGCTGGGGCGAGCCGCCGAACCAGACCAGGTGGACGAAGCCGGTCGGGTCGCTGGCGCGGACCTTCAGCGGGGCGCCGGGGCGGCTGGGGACGAACAGGCGGTCGATGACGATCTCGAAGATCCCGACCTCGCCGTCCACGGCGGTCGCCGCCTCCATGGGCCGGCGGACGATGACGCCCGAAGGGCTGAGGAAGGCCAGGTCGCGCACCAGCGGCCCCGCCACCTTCTGCACCAGGGGCAGGGCGCGGGGGCCCACGCCCTTCAGGCTGGAGACCTCGGCGAACAGGGGAAAGAGAATCTGCGGACGCATCGCCGGGAACATAGCGTGACCATGACGGGTGGCGAAGTCCGTTCAGGAAGGCTATCTGCGCTTCTTCCATTCCGGGTGCGCGATCGCTCGCCGCGCGGCGGCTCTCTGCTTGAGCGCACCTGGCATATTCAACGGGCAAGGATTCTTGTGACCGACATCGACGCGCATCCCCAAGACGACAGTGGCGACCAAGCGGCCCTGGCCCGCAAGCAGCGGCTGGGCCGTATCCAGTTCCGGTCCTGGCGGCGCGGTTTCCGCGAGGCCGACATGGTGCTGGGCCCCTTCTCGGACCAGGTGGCGCCGACCCTGACGGACGTCGAACTGGACCAGCTCGAGCTGCTGATCGACGAGGAGGACCAGTGGCTCTACGGCTGGATCATCGAACGTGACCCGACGCCGCCCGAGTTCGAGACGCCGGTGATGGCCAAGGTGCGGGCCTTCATGCGCGAGCATGTGGCGGCCGAGGTCGGCAAGGGCATCGGCTGATGGATCAACAGGTCACCGCGCAGCACCGCACCGACGCTGATCTGGGCGGGGCGCCCGAGGGGCTGGACGCCCTGGTCGTCGCCGAGCGGATCAAGGCCAGCGGCGGGGTCGGCGTCTTCGTGGCGCGCGATTATCAGCGGTCGGGCGGGTTTGTTCAGGCGTTCCGCTTCTTCTCGCAAGATATCGAAATTCTTGAATATCCGGCCTGGGACTGCCTGCCCTATGACCGGCTGAGCCCGACGGCGGGGATCGCCGCCCAGCGGATGGCGACCCTGACGCGCCTGGCCCAGCGCAAGACGGGGGACGCGCCGGTTCTGGTGGTCACGACCGTCGGCGCGGCCATGCAGAGGACGCCGCCCAGGTCGGTGACGACCCAGGCGGGGTTCGAGACGAAGGTCGGCCGCGATCTCGATATCCAGGCGCTGGAGCGGTATTTCGCCGCCAACGGCTATGTCCGGGCCTCGACCGTGTCGGAGCGGGGCGAGTTCGCGGTGCGGGGCGGGGTCGTCGATGTGTACCCACCGGGCTTCGAGGAGCCGGTGCGGCTGGACATGTTCGGGTCCGAGCTGGAATCGATCCGCACCTTCGATCCCGAGACCCAGAGGTCGACGGGCCAGATGACGGCGGTGTCGCTGGCGCCCGTGTCGGAGGCCCTGCTGGACGCGGATGCGATCTCGCGCTTCCGCACCGGCTATCTGAAGCTGTTCGGCGCGCCGGGCGACGACCCGCTGTATGCGACCATCAGCGAGGGCGCGCGGCGTCAGGGGATGGAGCAGTGGCTGCCGCTGTTCTACGAGACGCTGGATTCGCTGTTCGACTATCTGCCGGATCAGGCTCAGATCTTCCTAGATAATCAGGCCGAGAGCGCGCGGGCCGAGCGGTGGGACCTGATCGCCGACGCCTATGAGGGGCGGACGGAAGCGGCGAAAACCAAAGGGCATGCGGCGGGCAATCGCGCGCTGCCGCCGCGATCGCTGTATCTGGACGCCGGCGACTGGAACCAGGCCCTGGCGGGGCGGGCCGTGCGGCGGTTTACGCCCTTCTCGGGCGGCGGCGAGGACGCCGGCGGTCGGTTGGGCCGGACCTTTGCGGCCGAGCGGGCGCAGGACAGCGTCAACCTGTTCGAGGCGGTGGCGGCCCATGCGGCGGCGCTGAAGGCCGACGGCAAGCGGGTGTTGTTCGCCTCGTGGACCGAAGGCTCGTCGGAACGTCTGGCGACCATGCTGGCCGATCACGGCCTGGATCATATCGTCGCCGTGCGCGACTGGGCCGATGTTCAGGCGGCGCCCAAGGACCTGTATCTGCGCGGCGTCCTGCCGGTCGAACATGGCTTTGCGACGGACGAGGTAGCGGTCATTTCCGAGACCGACATCCTGGGCGACAGGCTGGCGCGGCCGCGCAAGAAGCGGCGGGCGTCGAACTTCCTGGCCGAGGCTTCGGCCCTGACGACCGGCGACCTGGTGGTCCACCTGGATCACGGCATCGGACGGTATGAGGGGCTGAAGACGCTGGAGATCCAGCAGGCGCCGCACGACTGCCTGGAGCTGTTGTACGCGGGTGAAAGCAAACTCTATCTGCCGGTTGAAAACATTGATCTTCTCACCCGGTACGGCACGGACGCCGACGGGGTGCAACTGGACAAGCTGGGCGGGGCCGGCTGGCAGGCGCGCAAGTCCAAGGCCAAGGAACGCCTGCGGGCCATGGCCGAGGGGCTTATTGCGCTCGCCGCCAAGCGGGCGCTGCGCGAGACGGACGCGGTCGTGCCGCCGCCGGGCCTGTTCGCCGAGTTCTGCGCCCGCTTCCCCTACGAGGAGACGGACGATCAGCTGAACGCCATCGGCGACGTGCTGGAGGATCTGGGCAAGGGCACGCCGATGGATCGCCTGATCTGCGGCGACGTCGGCTTCGGCAAGACCGAGGTGGCGCTGCGGGCCGCCTTCGTCGTGGCCATGACGGGGCAGCAGGTGGCCATTGTGGCGCCGACCACCCTGCTGGCGCGGCAACACTACAAGACCTTCACCGAACGGTTCGCCGGCTGGCCGGTCAAGGTGCGGCAGCTGTCGCGGATGGTGGGGTCCAAGGAGGCGGCGGAGACGCGGGCCGGCCTGAAGGACGGCTCGGTCGAGATCGTCGTCGGCACCCATGCGGTGCTGTCCGAACAGGTCGGCTTCCGCGACCTGGGCCTGGTCATCGTCGACGAGGAGCAGCATTTCGGGGTCAAGCACAAGGAGAAGCTGAAGTCGCTGCGCGCCGATGTTCACCTGCTGACGCTAACCGCCACGCCGATCCCGCGCACCCTGCAGATGGCGCTGTCGGGCATTCGCGAGATGTCGATCATCGCCACCCCGCCGGTCGATCGCCTGGCGGTGCGGACCTATGTGACGCCGTGGGATCCTGTGCTGGTGCGCGAGGCCCTGCTGCGCGAGAAATATCGCGGCGGCCAGGCCTATTATGTCGCGCCGCGCCTGAAGGACCTGCCGGCCATCGAGAAATTCCTGCGTGAGCAGGTGCCCGAGGTGAAGTTCGTCGTCGGCCACGGCCAGATGTCGGCGACCCAGCTCGAGGAGGTGATGAGCGCCTTCTACGAGGGGGAATACGACGTGCTGGTCTCGACCACCATCGTCGAGAGCGGGCTGGATATTCCGACCGCCAACACCCTGGTGGTGCACCGCGCCGACATGTTCGGCCTGGCGCAGCTGTATCAGATCCGGGGCCGTGTCGGCCGCTCCAAGGCGCGGGCCTTCGCCTATCTGACCACGGACGCGGTCAAGCCGATGACCCTGTCGGCCGAGCGGCGGTTGCAGGTCTTGCAGTCGCTGGACAATCTGGGCGCCGGCTTCCAGCTGGCTAGCCACGACCTGGACCAGCGCGGCGGCGGCAATCTGCTGGGCGACGAACAGTCGGGCCATATCCGCGAGGTCGGGGTCGAACTGTATCAGCAGATGCTGGAGGACGCGGTCGCCGAGCTGCGCGAGAAGGGCGAGGGGGCTACTGTGGATCGCGGCTGGTCGCCGTCGATCAACGTCGGCGCTTCCGTCCTGATTCCAGAGGAATATGTGCCGGACCTGAACGTCCGTCTCAGCCTGTATCGCCGATTGTCCGACGCCGAACAGGCCGAGGATCGCGAAGCCCTGGCCGCCGAACTGATCGACCGGTTCGGCCCCTTGCCGGACGAGGCGCAGCAACTGCTGAAGATCGTCGGCATCAAGTCGAACTGCCGCCGGGCCTGTATCGAGAAGATCGACATCGGGCCGCGCGGCGCGGTGTTGACCCTGCGCGACAACAGCTTCCCCAATCCCATTGGATTGGTCGGGCTGATCCAGAAGAACCAGGCCTTTTGGAAGATCCGGCCGGATCAGAAGATCGTCGTGACGGGCGACTGGCCGACGGCGGAGGACCGGCTGAAGGTGGCGGAGCGGATCACGGCCGATCTGGCGCGGGTGGCGGGGGCGTAGACCTCAGCGCGTCTTGTCGAACAGGTCGGCGGAGGCGCGTTCCAGCAGGGCGGCGGCGCTTTCGTTCGGCTGCATCTCGGCGGCGCCCACGTCGAATTCGGCGACGAAGGGGGAGCGGTCGGGACCGGCGTCGAAGGCGGTGCAGCCGATGACGGCGGCGATGCGCTCCGCCGCCAGGCGTGCGGCCTCGCCCCGGGTCGCCGGCAGGGCCAGGGCGAAGACTTCCTTGGCCAGGCGGGCGGGCGTGTCCTCGACCCGGACCAGCCGCGAGACCATGGCGCCGATCTGGGGCATGGCCCGATCCAGCCAGCCGCCCTGCCGCGCCCCGGCCACGGCCTCGTTCTCCTTCACGCGTAGCACGCAGACCGACAAGGGGCGGCGACGGGCGCGTGAGGCGTCGGCGACGCGCGCCAGATGGGCGGCGAACAATTCAGGCGTGAACAGGCCGGTCGAGGCGTCCATTTCCGCCAGCGCCCGGACCGAATCCAGAGCCTTGCGAATGGTCAGATGACGTCGGTGAGACCCCGCCAGGGCCAGAAGCCGCTCGGCCGTCTCATCCTCGGGCGTGTCGGCGGTGGCGACGTCGGCGAAGCCCCGATTGAACAGTTCGTCGAGACCGATCTCGCTGCCGTCCCGGAGATAGAGCATCAGGGGAATGTGGTAGAGGCGGGTGTTGCGCTTCATGCCCGAGGCGATCGACAGGGCCGGGGCGTGGTCCTTGGCGCCCCACAGGACGGCGGCGTCGAACGGGCTTTCGTGCAGATAGTCGAAAGCGGTGTAGGGGGTGGGCGCAGCGACGACCTCGACGCCGGAGGCGGTGAGGGCGTTGGACAGGGCCAGAAACCGGCGCTCGGCCACGCCGGCGGCCAGGACGCGCAGCGGCGACAGTTCGTCGCCCCCGCCCTCCAGATCAATGCCGCGAGCGGCGAAGGTTGCGCGGCGCAGATGGAATTCTTCTTCGGCTATCGCGGCGCGGGTCATCTGCTCCAGCCTCAGCGCCGCCTGGGCGGGGTGGGGCGGCAGCGTCACGGCCAGGTCCGCGTCCATGACGGAACCGCGCGGCGCGCCGACAACCATGATCGGCAGACTGCGCGGCTCGGCCGCAGATCGCAGCCGCGCCACGACGTCGTCGGTGAGCGAATCGAAATCGACCACGGCGGCGTCCAGGGGGAAGTCCTGCAAGACAGCCTCGGCCGACGTCAGGTCGCGAGCGGTGACGGTGGTCCAGCCGAGGGCGTCCAGCCCAACCACCAGCGGCCCGAGCCGACCGTCCTGGGCCGCCAGGATCAATACACGCGCATCGAAAGCCAAGTTGGTCGTCTCCCCCGGACGTCGCAGCGCCCATAGCCCCATGAAGGCCGCGGGACCATAGCGATGCGTCCCTTAACGAAGCAATGTCTTGGCGTGGGGCGACGGGGAAAAGAGGGGCTCGCGCGGATGGTGTTTTCCTTGCCGATGGAATGGTCTAGGTTTCGCCGCCTGTTCAACGGTTGTGGGAACCGGCTTGAGTGATCACCTGACCCGATCGGTACTGAAGGCGCCCGGATTCTGGGGCGGTCTTTCGGTGCGCGCCTTCACCCGCAGCTGGGGGCGTGACGTCATGCTCTACACCGGCGGCGTGTCATTCTTCGCCCTTCTGGCCGTGTTTCCCGCCATCGCCATCCTGATCGGTTTCTACAAGCTGGGTCTGTCGATCAATGAGGTCAGCGCCCAGGCCGCCGCCCTTTCGGACCTGTTGCCTCGGGCGGCCCAGACGATATTCCGCGATGAGATCGCCCGGTTGAGCAATGCTTCTGCGCGGACGATCTCGACCCAGAGCGCTTTTGCATTGTTCGTCGGCGCCTATGCTGCCCATCGTGGATTCAAGGCCTTGCTGGCGGGCCTTAATCTCATTCATGATGAAACCGAGCCGCACGGCTTCTTCAAGTTCAACCTTCTGGCCTTTTTCGTCGCCGTCTTCGCCTTCGCGCTTTTCACGGTCGTGTCAGGCGCTGTGGTGACGGCCCGAATCCTGGCCCATACGGCGTCGCCGATGACGGACCAGTTCGATGGCGGTTTGCTGCCGCTGGACGCCTTCCTGCCGGCGCTTGGCCTCGCGGTCGGCCTGACCCTTTTGTACCGCTACGCCATGAGCCACAGGTCGCCCGTCGCCTGGTTGCCGGCGATCACCGGCGGGCTGGTGGCGACCCTGATGTCGGTGATCTCGTCCTGGCTTTGCGCCATCTATGTGGAGCAGATCGCGCCCCTGGGGGCGACCTACGGGTCTGTGGGCGCGGTGGTGGTGCTGCTGATCTGGCTGTCGTGGAACGTCAACGCCATCTTCTACGGCGGCGCCTTCGCCACCGAGATGGAGATTGCGGCCAAGGCCGATGAAGCCGCCAAGGCTCAGACCCCGACGGTTCCCGCCGATGTGGTCGATCTGTCGGAGCGGCGGGCCAGCCGCCGGTCGCGCTCCTAACCCGCCTCGACCGTAAGGCGAATCACGCCGTCCGTCTCGTCCACGGCGATCAGGCGGCCGTTCTTCTGGGCCATCAGAAAGGGCACGTCGATCCGCGCCATCGGGTCGGTGGCCAGCAGGACGAAGCGCCGCCCCGGCGCAGCGCCCTCCATCGCCTTCATCAATCGAAGGCTGGGCGTCGGGCAGAGGTGGCCGCGCGCATCGACGACGGAGGCTTCAACCTCTTGGAGGTCGGTCACGACGCCAGGCGGTCGGCCAGCAGGGCCAGGGCGATCCGGACGCTGGCGAGACGGATCGCGTCGCGGCCGATGTCGCCGAATCGTTCCTGGCGATGGATCAGGCCGCCCGGTCCCTGAGCGGCGAAATGGACCAGTCCGACCGGCTTGTCGGCCGAGCCGCCGCCGGGGCCGGCGATCCCGGTGACGGCGACGCTGACGGCGGCGCGCGAATGGGCGACGGCGCCCTGGGCCATGGCCCGGGCGGTCGGTTCGGACACGGCGCCATGGGCGATCAGCGTGGCCTCGGGTACGCCCAGCATCTGCTGTTTGGCGTCGTTGCTGTAGGTGACGAAGCCCCGCTCCAGGGCGGCGGACGAGCCGGGAACGGCGGTCAGGGCGGCGGCGACCAGGCCGCCGGTGCAGCTTTCGGCGGTGGCCAGCATCAGCCCCCGCGCGGATGCGGTTGCGACGATCTGTTGCGCCAGGCGCTGAATGTCTTCGGGGAACATGATCTTTTCATAGGCCGCGAGTCCCGCTCTAACCAGAGCCATGACCAATGTCGCCGAGGCTCCTGTTCTCCCCCTCGACCGGCCCGCCCGCGCGACCGCGATCCTGTTCGCCGTCGCCGTCTTCACCTCGGCCTGTCTGGTCTTCGTGGTGCAGCCGATGGCGACCAAGCTGATCCTGCCGACCCTGGGAGGATCGCCGTCGGTGTGGAATGCGGCCATGGTCTTTTTTCAGACGGCGCTGCTGGCCGGCTATGGCTACGCCCATCTGCTGCAACGGATCGGATCGATGCGGCGACAGGTGGCGGTCCATCTGGGTCTGCTGCTGATCGCGGCCTTGTTCCTGCCGCTGCGGATCAGCGGCCTGCTGGGCGATCCTGATCCCTCGGCGCCGACCCTGTGGATGCTGGCGACCCTGACCCTGTCGCTCGGGGCGCCGTTCGCCGTGCTGTCGGCGACCGCCCCGCTGTTGCAAGCCTGGTATGCGCGGGCCAGCGCCGGGCGGGCGGGGCGCAGCGATCCCTATGTGCTCTACGCCGCCTCGAACCTGGGCAGTTTTCTGGCCCTGCTGGCCTATCCGGTCCTGATCGAGCCCCTGGTCAGTCTGTCGTCGCAGCGGTGGGGATGGACCCTCGGCTACGGTCTGTTCGTACTGATGGTCGTGGGGCTGGGCCTTGTCGTCTGGCGTCGGCGGGAAACTGTTGCGGCCGAGCCCGCCCCGCTGGCGGCCGGACCGCGCATCGCCTGGCGCGAGAAGGGCCTGCTGATTCTGCTGGCGGCGGCGCCCTCCAGTCTGATGCTGGGAGTGACGGCGCACCTGTCGACCGACGTGGCCTCTGCGCCCTTCCTGTGGGTCATTCCGCTGGCGCTCTATCTGCTGACCTTCGTCATCGCCTTCCAGGCGCGGCCGATCATCCCGTTGCGTCTGACCCTGGCGATCCAGGCGGGGACGCTGGCGGCCTGCGCCGCCCTGGCGGCGTTCCGGACGACGGAGTGGCTGTTCGTCTTCGGGGTCAATCTTACGGCCTTCTTCTTCACGGCCCTGATGTGCCACCAACGGATGGCCGAGCGTCGTCCGGCGCCGGGCCGGCTGACGGAATTCTATCTGCTGCTGTCGCTGGGGGGCGTGCTGGGCGGGGTGTTCAACGCCCTGATCGCGCCCGTCGTGTTCGACATGGTGTGGGAATATCCACTGGTCCTGGTGGCCGTAGGCCTGTTGCGGCCCTGGGGGCGGCGCGAGATGCGATCGTGGGAGATCATCTGTTGCGTCGTCGGCGTGCTGATCGCCGTGGCGGGGCCGCTGGGCCTGGCCCTGGTCCGCTATGCGCCTGACATCCGCGCTGTCGTGCCGGACCATGAGCTGGTGCGGATCGCCCAGGCGGTGCTGGGCGTGGCGGCCCTGTTCGCCTTCCTTTTGAGAGATCGGGCGGTGATGTTCACCGTGGTCATCGGGGCCATGGTCTGGTCCGGCTATCATGTGGCGCGCGGTTATGACTGGGTGCTGACCGAGCGGAGCTTCTTCGGGGTGATGCGGGTGGCCAGCACGCCGATCGAAGGCCTCAATGGACCGGTCCATGTGCTGATGCACGGCACCACCCTGCACGGCGCCCAGGCGCAGGCGGCGCGGTATCGCTGCATGCCGACCCTCTATTACGCCACCTCCACCCCCCTCGGTCAGGCGGCCCTTATGACCCAGGCTGAACGGCCGGGCGGGGCGGTCATCGGGATCGTGGGGCAGGGATCGGGCGCCATGGCCGCCTACAAGCGGGCCCAGGACCGAATGAGCTTCTTCGAGATCGATCCGATGGTGGATCGCCTGTCGCGCGACCCCCGCTGGTTCAGTTTCATCAATGGTTGCGCCGAAGGGCCGATTCGAACGGTTCTGGGGGATGCGCGGCTGACGATGGAGCGGGAGGAGCCGGCCAGTTATGATCTGCTGATCATCGACGCCTTTTCGTCGGATGCGGTGCCGACCCATTTGCTGACGGTCGAGGCCATCGCCGGCTATCTGCGGCTGCTGAAGCCCGAGGGGGTGGTGGTGTTGCACCTGTCGAACCGGAACCTGGAGATCACCCTGCCGGCCGAGGCGGCGGCGGCGGCCCTGAAGGCGCCGGCCCTGCATCAGGTCTATATCGAACGGCGGGACGCCGCCTCCATGTCTGAATCCTCGACCGAGGCGCTGATCGTCGGCAAGAGCGAGGCGGCCCTGGCGCCCTATCGCCAGGATCCGCGCTGGCGCACTCTGGAGGCGACCGGGGTGCGGCCGTGGACCGATGATTATGTCAATCTGTTCGGAGCCCTGGTCCGCCAGATGCAGTACGCGGTCCGGTAGTTCAGGCGGAAACGGGCGTCTCGACCGTCGCAACCGCCTGGGCGGCCAGGCCCTCGCCCCGGCCGGTGAAGCCCAGACCCTCGGTCGTGGTGGCCTTGACGCTGACGGCGTCCAGCGGGAGCGCCAAAAGGCCGGCGATCCGTTCGCGCATGGCCTGGCGGTGCGGCTTCACCTTGGGGCGTTCGCAGATCAGGGTCACGTCAACATTGACGATCCGACCGCCGCGCGCGGCGACAAGCTGGGCGGCGTGCAGCAGGAAGAGGTCGGAAGACGCGCCCTTCCACTTCGGATCGGTCGGCGGGAAGTGATCGCCGATGTCGCCCTCGGCGATGGCGCCGAGAAGCGCGTCGGTCAGGGCGTGCAGACCGGCGTCCGCGTCGGAATGGCCGATCAGGGTCTGGTCATGCGGCACCTCGATCCCGCAGAGCCAGACCGAACCGCCCGGACCCCAGCGGTGGACGTCATAGCCGGAGCCGATCCGGGTCTGGTAGCGGGTCTGTTGCGACAACAGGGCCTCGGCCATGGCGAAATCCTCGGGATAGGTCAGTTTCATCAGACGGGGATCGCCCTCGACCAGGGCGACGCGGCCGCCGTGGCCTTGGACGACCGCGGCTTCGTCGGTCGGGGCCTCGGTTCCGGTCCAGGCGGCGTAGGCGGCTTCTATCGTATCGCGCCGGAAGGCCTGAGGCGTCTGGGCCCGCCACAGGCCGTCGCGTTCGACCACGCCCGCCATCAGGCCGCCTGCGCCGCGCCGCAGGCTGTCGGCCACGGGCAGGGCGGGCAGGGCTCCGTCGGCATGGTCCAGGGCCGCGATAAGCCGGTCGATGACGGCGCGGTCCAGCAGAGGGCGGGCGGCGTCATGGATCAACACCGGTCGGTCGGGGCCGCAGGTGAGGGCCGCAAGACCGGCGCTGACCGACTCGGCCCGGACACCGCCGCCCGTCACGGTCCGCCAGTTTGACAGGCCGGCAAGGGTTTCGGCCGCGCGGTCTTCGGCGCCGGCAGCCACCACGACCACCAGCTCGTCGGCGCCGGCGTTCAGCAGCGCCTCAGCCGACCAGCGCAGCACGGGCTTGCCGCCCAGGGCGCGCCACTGTTTGTCGCCGCCGGCGCGCGAACCGGATCCGGCCGCAACGATGATGCCCGAGAAACTCATGCCGGCCTTCTAGAGCGCGCCGTCGCGGGACGAAACATCAATCCGCCGCCGTCAGGCTTGACGAGGGGGTGTTGGATGCTGCGAAAGGCGCGAATGGCCAAGACTTTACAGATCGGCGACGTGACCGTGCCCGGCCAGGTGCTGATGGCGCCCATGACGGGCGTGACCGACCTGCCGTTCCGTGTGCTCGCCTCGCGGCTGGGCGCCGCCTATGTGGCGACCGAGATGGTGGCGGCCAAGGAGCTGGCGCGCGAACGCCCCGACGTGGTGCGTCGCGCGGCGGTCGGCGCCGGCCTGCCGCTGACGGTGATCCAGTTGGTCGGGCGCGATCCGGGCCAGATGGCCGAGGGCGCGCGGATGGCGGAAAAGGCGGGCGCGGACATCGTCGATCTGAACTTCGGCTGTCCGGCCAAGGAGGTCACAGGCTCCGCCGCCGGCTCGGCCCTGATGCGGACCCCGGACCTGGCCTGTCGCATCATGGAGGCGGCGGTCCAGGCGACCAGCCGGCCGGTGACGGTGAAGATGCGGCTGGGCTGGGACGACGACAGCCGCAACGCGGCCGAACTGGCGAAGCGGGCTGAAGAGATCGGGGTCAGGGCGGTGACGGTCCACGGCCGCACGCGCAAGCAGTTCTATACCGGCGTGGCCGACTGGGCGGCGGTGGGCGAGGTCAAGGCGGCGGTCGGCATACCGGTCATCGTCAACGGCGACATCACCACGGCGGAAGCGGCCCGCGAGGCCCTTGCCCAATCGGGCGCCGACGGCCTGATGCTGGGGCGGGGCGTCTATGGACGGCCATGGCTGGCGGCCCACCTGGAGCGGGCGCTGATCGACGGGGTTTCGCTTGATGAGCCGGGGCCAGAGGCGCGACTTGGGATTGTCGTCGAGCATTTGCGGGCGTCGGTGGAATTCTACGGACTCCCGCTGGGGCTGCGTATGTTCCGCAAACACCTGGGCTGGTACATCGAGCAGGCGCCCTGGCCGGCTGATCCGCAACACCGCCGCGAGGCAAAGGCAATAATTTGCCGTCTGGATGAGCCTCTGGCCGTCGAGGCGGCGATGGCGGATCTTTGGCGCGAAATTTTGCCGAAGATGAACAAGTCGGATGTTGAAGATGAGCCACAGTTAGTGGACACTGCTGTGGCATGACGGATACGCCTTCACCTGCGGCCTCTTCAACCGACACCGTGTCGGTGGATGAGTCGTTCTGGGGGCGTTTCGACGCGGAACGGGCCCGGGCGGGGTTCGGGTTCGCCTATTTCATCGCGGTCGTCATAACAGCCGCGGCGGTTTGGCTGGTGGCGGCGGCGCCAGGTGCGACGTCCGGCACGGCGCGGGGATCGACCAGCCAGGCGGTGCTGTTCGTCCTGCTGGCCAATCTGGCGCTGATATCGGGTCTGGCCTTTATCGTCGGGCGACGGGTCCTGGCCCTGGCGCGCAGCACGGGCGACGCGGGGTCGCGGCTGCACCTGCGGTTCGTCGCCCTGTTCTCCATGGTGGCCGTCGTTCCGGCGGTGTTGATCGCCCTGGTGTTCGGCCTGCTGGTGACGCGGGGCGTCGACCAGTGGTTCAGCCAGAATGTACAGGCTTCGGTCGAGAACGGCGCCGTGGTCGGGCGCGCCTATATCCGGGATGTCGCCACGACGGTGGACGCGGATCTGGTGACGATTTCCGATCAGCTGGATAGCGCACGTGGCCTGTTCGACGACCGGATCCAGTTCAATGACGCCCTCGCCCAGGTCGGGGAGATTTTCGGCTATCCCGCCATCTACATCCTGAATGGCGACGGCCAGGTTCTGGCGCGCGCGGAACGGCCCGACGCGCCGCCTTATCTGGCGCCGCCCCGGACCTACCTGGAGGACGCGGCCCAGGGCGGAAAGCCGCCGACCGACGTGACGCAGAACCCCGACACGGTTCGATCCATCATCGCCCTGCCGGCCTATGGCGACGCCTATCTCTATCTGGTGCGGCCCCTGCAAGATGGGCTGGTTGCGCGGATGAACGCCTCCATTCAGTCGATCGAAGCCTATCGCGAGGCCCAGGAAAGCCGGTCGCGGATCCAGTCGGCCTTCATCCTCAGCTATCTGGAGACCGCGCTGCTGGTTCTGGTCGGCGCCGTATGGCTGGGCATGTCGGCGGCCAGCAGCATCTCCGCCCCGATCGGGCGTCTCGTGCAGGCGGCGGACCAGGTGGCGGGCGGCGATTTCAGCGCCCGAGTGGACAGCCAGGGCGCCCCGGCCGAAATCGCTTTGCTTTCCGACGCCTTCAATCGCATGACCGGTGATCTTCAGGCGCAACAGACCGCGTTGAAGGCGGCCAGCGACGACGCCCAGAACCGCAGCCGGTTCATCGAGACCGTGCTGTCGGGCGTCAGCGCAGGGGTTATCGGCCTAGACCGGCGTGGGCGGGTTTCGGCGATCAACGACAGCGCCCTGCAACTGCTGCACATCGAAGAAGACGAGGTTCTGGGCCACGAACTGGCGGCGCTTTCGCCCGAGTTGAGCGACCTGGTCGGCCGGGTCGAGGCCCATATCGAAGAAGACATCGACGTCAGTCGAGGCGGCGAGACCCAGAGACTGCGGGTCCGGATCGAGGGCGGGCAGGGCGGCGAGATGGTCCTGACCTTTGATGACATCACCCGGCTGGTCACTGCTCAACGCAACGCCGCCTGGCGCGACGTGGCCCGTCGTATCGCCCACGAGATCAAGAACCCGCTGACGCCGATCCAGCTGTCGGCCGAACGGCTGAAACGGAAGTATCGCGACAAGGTGGACGAGGTCGAGATCTTCGACCGCTGCACCGACACCATCATTCGCCAGGTCGGCGATATCGGCCGGATGGTGGACGAGTTCTCGTCCTTCGCTCGCATGCCGGCGCCACGCTTCGGCTCGGCCAATCCGGCGGAGATGCTGCGCGAGGCCGTGTTCGCCCAGCGGGTCGCCGCCGCTGACATCGTCGTGGATATGGACGAGCCCCTGCCCAAGGCCACGCTGCGTTGCGACGCCCGCATGGTGGGCCAGGCCCTGATCAATATTCTGAAGAACGCCGGCGAGTCCGTCGCCGCTCGGCGTCTGGCCGCCGGGGAAGACGCGGCGTCAGAGGCCGAGGGCATCATCGCCTCCCTGGTCGTTGAAAACGGCACGGCGACCTTCGTGGTCGAGGACGACGGGGTCGGTCTGCCGGCCAAGGACCGCGACCGTCTGACCGAACCCTATGTCACCACGCGCGAGAAGGGCACGGGCCTGGGCCTGGCCATCGTCAAACGCATTTGCGAGGACCATGGCGGCGAGCTGAAGCTGGCCGACGCCGAGACCCTGCGCGGCGCGCGGGTGTGCCTGATTTTTCCCCTGAAACCCCACGGCAAGACCGGCGACGTGACGGAGCGCAAGCTCCAGACCGTCGTCGCCGAATAAGCGAGGCAAGATGCGACCTACCGGTTCCGACATTCTGGTCGTCGATGACGAGGCGGACATCCGCGATCTGGTTTCGGGCCTGCTCGAGGACGAGGGGCACGCCGTGCGCGTGGCCGCCAACTCCGACGAGGCCCTGGCTGCGATCCGCGCGAGGAAGCCGTCGCTGGCGATCCTCGACATCTGGATGCAGGGCGGCGGTCTGGACGGGCTGGAGCTGCTGGAGGTGGTCAAGGAGATCGACCCCGACCTGCCTGTGGTGATGATCTCGGGCCACGGCAATATCGAGACGGCGGTGACGGCCCTGAAGCGCGGTGCCTATGACTTCATCGAAAAGCCGTTCAAGTCGGACCGACTGGTGGTCGTGGTCGAGCGGGCCATCGAGGCGGCGACGCTGAAGCGCGAGAACCGCCGTCTGCGGGCCCAGACGATGACCCCGTCGGGTCTGATCGGCCGGTCCCAGGCAGCCCAGGCGCTGCGCGGCACCATCGCCAAGGTGGCCCAGGCCAACAGCCGCGTCCTGATCGCCGGGCCGGCCGGATCGGGCAAGGAACTGGTCGCGCGCCAGATCCACGAGGCCAGCCCGCGCGCCCGGGCCGAGTTCGTCGCCATTTCGGCCGCCGGGATGACGCCGGAGCGCTTGGACGTCGAGCTGTTCGGGGAAGAGGGACAGGACGGCCGTCCGCGCAAGATCGGCGTGTTCGAACGCGCCCACAACGGCACCCTGTATCTGGATGAGATCAGCGACATGCCGCGTGAGAGCCAGAGCCGCATCCTGCGCGTCCTGGTCGATCAGCGGTTCCGTCGTGTGGGCGGCGAGCAGGATGTGCAGGTCGATGTGCGGGTCGTGACCTCCACCTCACGCGACCTGAAGATCGAGATCGCCGAGGGTCGGTTCCGCGAGGATCTGTTCCACCGTCTGAACGTGGTGCCGATCCGGGTGCCGGCCTTGTCGGAACGGCGCGAGGACATCACCGAACTGGTGGAATATTTCGTCGACACGATCAGCGCCTCGCAAGGCCTGCCGCGCCGCATCATCGGCGATGACGCCGTGGCGGTTCTGCAAGTCCATCCCTGGCCGGGCAATATTCGCCAGTTGCGCAACAATATCGAACGGCTGCTGATCCTGGCGACCGGCGATCCCAACGAGCCGATCACCGCCGACATGCTGCCGCAGGAGGTGGCGACGTCGAACGGAGGCTCCTCGAACCTGGGGGCCGAACGCACCATCGCCCTGCCGCTGCGCGAGGCGCGGGAAGTGTTCGAGCGGGAGTATCTGGCGGCCCAGATCATGCGGTTCGGCGGCAATATCTCGCGCACCGCCGCCTTCATCGGCATGGAACGCTCGGCCCTGCACCGTAAGTTGAAGTCGCTGGGGGTCTCGCCGGCCCGCGGTGGAGAAGAGGAAGATCCGGCCTGATGTCCCGCGTCGCCTATGTCAACGGAACCTACAGCCCGCATGGTCAGGCCGTGGTCCATATCGAGGATCGCGGCTTCCAGTTTGCCGACGGGGTCTATGAAGTCTGGTCGGTGTTCGACGGACGGCTGGCGGACTTCGACGGCCATATGACGCGCCTGCACCGCAGCCTGAACGAACTGCGCATCGACATTCCGATGTCGGTCGCGTCCCTGACGCGGGTGCTGCGCGAAACCGTCCGTCGCAATCGGGTGAGGAACGGCATCGTCTATCTACAGGTCACGCGCGGCACGGCGCGCCGCGATCACCCATTCCCCACGCCGGGCACGCCGCCGAGCGTCATCGTCACCGCCAAGTCGATCTCGCCGGCGCGCGGAGAGGCGCAGGCGCAGAAAGGGGTCGCCGTCCTGACCCAGCCCGACATCCGTTGGGGGCGGTGCGACATCAAGACGGTCGGGCTTCTGCCCAACATCCTGGCCAAACAGGCCGCGCGCGAGGCCGGCGCCTATGAGGCCTGGCTGGTGGACGATATGGGCCTGGTGACCGAGGGCTCCTCGACCAACGCCTGGATCGTGGATGAGCACGGCAAGCTGCGGACCCGCGACACCCAGGCCAACATCCTCAAAGGCTGCACCCGCACCAGCCTGATGGCGCTGATCAAGGAACATGGGGTCGAACTGGACGAGCGTCCGTTCAGCGTCGATGAGGCCAAACGGGCGCGGGAAGCCTTCTTCACCGCCGCCGGCGCCTTCGTCACTCCGGCGATCTCGATTGACGGAACGAAGATTGGCGACGGCAGGCCTGGTCCCATCACGCTGAAGCTGCGCCAGCTCTATCTTGATCAGGCGCGCCGAGACGCCTTCTGAGGAACGATAATGTTCAAGACCTTGTTCGGCCGCCGCGCCGCAGATTCGACGCCGCGTGATACGGATGCCGACTGGGAAGAGATCGGTCGCACAAATCCCTACTACGGCGTCCTGACGGATCAGCGCTTCAAATCAGACAATTTGACCGAAGAGGCCTTGGCGGACTTCTTTCGGACCGGTGTGGAAGGTGTCGAGTACGAGGCTAACCGGCTGAGGGCGCGCTATCCCGACTTCGCACCAAAATCCGCGCTTGATTTCGGCTGTGGCGTCGGCCGGCTGACGCGCGCCTTGGCTGTCGTTACAGGCGACACGTTTGGCGTCGATATCTCGGATTCAATGCTGGCTGAAGCGCGTCGCAATGTGCCCGCCGGGGCAACGTTCGGCCGTGATCTGCCCGACCGGGCCTTCGACTGGATCGTCTCACAGATCGTCTTTCAGCACATACCGCCAGAGCGCGGGTACCCTCTGCTGAAGGCCTTGATGGCGCGATTGGCGCCGGGCGGGTTCGTCACGCTTCAGTTCGCTCTCTATCGCGATCCGCGTCATGCGTCCGTTCCCGGGGGGCGCATCGTCATGGGCGAGGACTTCACCACGGTCTCCAATGTCAAAGCTCTGCGCAATCTGGCCAAGGGCGAGATGGTGATGTTCGATTACGATCTGACAGTAATCTCTGCGATCTTGTTCGCCGCAGGGGTGACGGACATTGAACTGTCCCATACGGACCATGGAGGCTTCCATGGGGCGTCCGTTCGCGGCCGTCGCACGGCTTGATCGCTCTTGAAGAGCAGCTGCATAGCGACCAACTAGAAAAACCGGTCCTCGACCGTTGCGGGTGTCGATAGGCGGCGTCTAAGGTCGCCTCCGGCCGCCATCCGGCCCCGACGCCGCTCCCTCGGCGACGAACAACCAAGAACAGGAAAAACCTGCCATGTCGCAAGACAAACGTCAGAACCTTCAGGACACCTTCCTCAACTCGGTCCGCAAGACCAAGACGCCGCTGACCATCTTTCTGGTCAACGGGGTCAAGCTGCAGGGCATCGTGACCTGGTTCGACAACTTCTGTGTGCTGCTGCGCCGCGACGGCCAGTCCCAGCTGGTGTACAAGCACGCCATCTCCACCATCATGCCGTCCGCGCCCGTGCAACTGTACGAGCCCGACGCCGAAGAAGACTGATTGACCAGCAAACTGATCGACCACGCCGTCCCGCTGATCCGGGCGGTCGTTATCCATCCCGACCGACGCTCAGACAGCCCTCGGCTGGCAAGCGAGCGCCTTGAGGAAGCCGTGGGCCTCGCCCGCGCGCTGGACCTTGACGTGCGCGCTGAAGAGATCGTGCGACTGCGTGGAACCACGCCTGCCACCCTGTTCGGAAGCGGCAAGGTCGAGGAACTGGCCGCCCTGGTCCGCGCGGCCGATGCCGAGGCGGTCATTATCGACGACGCCCTGACGCCGGTGCAGCAACGCAATCTGGAGAAGGCGTGGGAGGTGAAGGTCATCGACCGCACCGGCCTGATCCTGGAAATCTTCGGACGCCGCGCGCGCACCAAGGAAGGCCGGCTGCAGGTCGAATTGGCGCGGCTGGACTATGAGCGGTCGCGCCTGGTGCGGACCTGGACCCACCTGGAGCGTCAGCGGGGCGGCACCGGCTCGACTGGGGGGCCCGGCGAAACCCAGATCGAGCTGGACCGGCGCCTGATCGCCGACCGGATCGTGCGGCTGAAGGCCGAGCTGGAAGAGGTGCGCCGCACGCGCGGCCTGCACCGCAAACAACGCCAGAAGGTCCCGTTCCCGACCATCGCCCTGGTCGGCTATACCAACGCCGGCAAGTCGACCCTGTTCAACCGGCTGACGGGATCCGAGGTCTTCGCCAAGGACCTGTTGTTCGCCACCCTGGACACGACGCAGCGCACCATCCGCCTGCCGCAGGGCCGGCCCGCCATCGTGGCCGACACCGTCGGCTTCATCTCCGACCTGCCGCACGAACTGGTCGAGAGCTTCCGCGCCACCCTGGAAGAGGTGGGCGAGGCCGACCTGATCCTGCACGTCCGCGACATCGCCTCGGTCGACAGCGACGCCCAGGCCAAGGACGTCGAGACGGTGCTGAAACAGATCGAGACCCCCGAGGGCAAGACCCGACGCGTGCTCGAGGTCTGGAACAAGATCGACCTGCTGGACGAAGAGGCGCGCGAGGCCGTGCTGGGCCAGGCCGAGCGTCTGGCGAAGACGGGCGAGGCGGTCGCCGTTTCGGCCTGGACGGGCGAGGGAATCGAACCCCTGCGCCAGACCATCGCCGGCCTGATCGACGACGATCCTGAGACCCGGCTGACGCTGGCGCCCGAACAGGGCGAGGCCCTGGCCTGGCTGTATGAACACGGCCGGGTGGTCTTCCGCGACACGGATGACGCCGGCCGCACTCACGTCACGGTCAGGCTTCACCCTGCAGCCTTGGGGCGATTCGAGCGTCTGTATCCCGACCTGGCTGACTGACCTATGCATCTGATCGAGACCGTCCTGCTGCTGCTTCTGGCCGTCGTGGTGTCGGGCTCGGTCGCGCGGATCACGCGCATCGCCTTGCCTTTGGTGCAGATCGGCCTGGGGGCCGCCATCGTGCTGGCGACAGGCACGACGGTGGATCTGGAGCCGGACATCTTCTTCCTCCTGTTCCTGCCGCCCCTGCTGTTTCTGGACGGCTGGCGCATCCCCAAGGAGGCGCTGTTCCGCGACCGGGCGGTGATCCTGGAGCTGGCCCTGGGCCTGGTCCTGTTCACCGTCATCGGTCTGGGCTTCCTGATCTGGTGGATGATCCCGGAGATGCCGCTGGCGGTGGCTTTCGCCCTGGCCGCCATCCTGTCGCCGACCGACCCCATCGCGGTTCAGGCCATCGCCGCCCGGGCGCCGATTCCCAAACGGTTGATGCACATCCTGGAGGGCGAGTCGCTGTTGAACGACGCCACCGGCCTGACCTGTATGAGGATCGCGGTGGTTGCGGCCACGACCGGCGCCTTCTCGATCGGCAGCGCCATCGGATCCTTCGCCTGGCTGGCCCTGGTCGGCGTGGTGACAGGCGTTCTGGTCACCATGGCCATCAGTTACGCCAAGGGTTTCGTCAGTCGCCGCTGGGGCGAGGACGTCGGGGCGCAGATTTTGGTCAGCCTGTTGATCCCCTTCGCCGCCTATCTGGTCGCTGAAGAACTGCACGCCTCCGGCATCCTGGCGGCGGTGGCGGCGGGCGTGACCATGAGCTTCACCGAGCGGGGCGGCGGGATCGGAGGCCAGTCCCTGGCCATGACCCGAATTCGGCGCGGCGTAGTGTGGGACACGGTCCAGTTCGTCGCCAACGGCATCATCTTCGTCATCCTGGGCGAACAGATGCCGTCGATCCTGGCGCGGGCGGCCGAGGTGGTGCGGGGCACCAGTCGGCCGGAAGTCTGGTGGCTGGCCGTCTATGTGTTCACCATCGTCGCCGCACTGGCGGTCATGCGGTTCGTCTGGGTCTGGACCTCGCTGAAGCTGACCCTGTTCCGGCGGCGCCATCGCGGCCCGCCCGCCAAGGTGGGCTTGCGCCTGACCCTGGTGATGTCGCTGGCGGGCGTGCGCGGGGCCATCACCCTGGCGGGCATATTGACCCTGCCGTTCGTCCTGGGCGACGGATCGCCGATGCCGTCGCGCAACCTGGCCATCTTCCTGGCGGCGGGGGTGATCATTGTTTCTCTGCTGGTGGCGACCTTCGCCCTGCCGCGCCTGATGAAGGGGGTCGAACTGCCGCCCGAACCGTCGCAGGAACGAGAGGAGGACCGGGGGCGGGTCGCAGCTGCTTCTGCCGCCCTGCGCGCCGTCGAGGACGCCTCCCACGCCATGGCCGAGGGCAAGACCAACCCCGATCTCTATTCCGATGTCGCCAGCCGGATCATGGAAGTCTATCGCCGCCGCATCGAGACCCATACCCGCACCGACGAGGATGACGCGGTCGTGGCGCGCAAGATCGACGCTGTGGAACGCCGACTGTGGCTGGCCGGTCTGGCGGCCGAGCGAGAAGAACTGGGGCGGTTGGCGCGGGCGCGTCAACTGGACGAGGTCGCCGCGCGCAAGATGATCCGTGAAGTGGATCTACAGGAATTGCGGTATCTTTAGCGGTCAGCGATCCATGAACGCCGCGACAGCCGCGTAGCTTTCGGCGATGTGGTGTGCGCCGCGCGCGACCAGGCGTTCGGCGTGTCCGTCGCGGATATGGCCGCCCGCCGTCAGGCCGACCACCGTCATCCCGGCCGCGACGCCCGCTGTGACGCCCGCCTCGCTGTCTTCGATCACCAGGACGCGGGACGGATCGACGCTCATGCTGTCGGCGGCGTGCAGGAAGATGTCGGGGTGGGGTTTGCCGCGCTCGACCACCAGGCCGGTGAAGACGGCGCCGTCGAAATGATTGGTCAGGCCGAACAGGTCCAGGCCGACGCCGATCCAGTCGGGGCCGCTGGACGAGGCGATGCAGCGGGCCTCGGACCGGGCGGTGACGAAGTCGATCATGCCGGGGACGGGCTTCAGATGGATCGGTGCGCGGGCGCGGCAGGTGGCGAACCAGGTGGTGTGGAAGTCCTCGGGACATGGCCGGCCCAAGGCGGCCTCGACCGCCGGGCGGTTGTCGCGCCAGCGTTTGCCCGTATAGGCGGCGAGGACATCGTCCAGGCTGGTGGGCAGGCCGATGGCGGTCAGTTGCTCGGCCATGACGGTGCTGTTCAGCACCTCGCTGTCGGCGACGACGCCGTCATAGTCGAAGATGATCAGGTCGTAGGGCATGCGCGGGCTCAGGATGGGGAGCTGGCCTTCTCGGCGACCTTTGCGGCGTCCCAGAGGCGGTCCATCTCCTCCAGCGTCGATTGGTCGGGGGTGCGGCCGTCCTTGGCCAGTTCCGCCTCGATGAAGCCGAAGCGGCGCACGAACTTGGCGTTGGTGGCGCGCAGGGCGTCCTCGGGCTCGACGTCCAGCTTGCGGGCCAGGTTGGCCACGACGAACAATAGGTCGCCCAACTCCTCGCGCGCCTTGGCCATGTCGCCGGCCGCGATCTCGACGCGCAGTTCCGCAACCTCTTCGGCCAGCTTGTCGAACACTTCGTCGGTCGAGGGCCAGTCGAAGCCGACGCGACCGGCGCGCTTGGTCAGTTTGGCGGCGCGGGTCAGGGCGGGCAGGCCGACGGGGACGTCGTCGAGGACGCCGGGCTTCTTGCGGTCCTTGCGTTCGGCGGCCTTGATGGTTTCCCAGGCGACGGTCTGTTCTTTCGAGGTGCGCTGCGCTTCATCGCCAAAGACGTGGGGGTGGCGGCGTTCCAGCTTGTCGGCGATGGCCGTGACCACGTCGTCGAAGGCGAACAAGCCCTGTTCCTCGGCCATGCGGGCATGGAAGACGACCTGGAACAGCAGGTCGCCCAGCTCGCCTTTCAGCTCGTTCAGGTCGTTGCGCTCGATGGCGTCGGCGACCTCGTAGGCCTCCTCGATCGTATAGGGGGCGATGGTGGCGAAGGTCTGCTCCACGTCCCAGGGGCAGCCGCCGTCCGGGTCGCGCAGCCGTTCCATGACGCCGAGCAGGCGGTCGATGGGCCTCACGCTCGAGCCTCCGCGTCGCGGGCGTCGAGGGCCTGGCGGATCTCGTTGTGACGCGCCGCCGTCAGCGGATAGTTCTTCAGCACCCAGCTCGCCAGCACCAGCAGCACGCCGGGAACCAGGATGAACAGGATCTGGAGCGTAAGCAGGGCTGTCTCGCTGTTGCCGGCGAGGCCGGGGACGGCGCGGAAGCCGACCTGCTGGAGGATCAGATAGGGCACGAGGGCGACGACGTGGCCGATCTTGGTGGTGGCCGAGAGGATGGACAGCATCAGGCCGGTGCGGTCGACGCCGGTCTCGAACCTTTCCTGGTCTCCGGCGTCGGCCATCATGGCGCGGGTCAGGAACAGGCCGGCGGCGTAGGGCAGGCCGGCGATGAACATGACGACGGCGGTCAGGACGAAGTTTCCACCGGGGACCAGGGTGGCGCCGACATACAGAACGGCCGAGACGAGGCTGGCGATCGCCAGGCCGCGGTCCTTGCCGACGCGTGTCGCCAGCCAGGCCCAGAAGGGCGCGCCGCACAGGCCGGCGACGAAGTAGAACAGCATGAACAGGCCGGCCTCGGTGTGGTCGTAGCCGCGGATCTGGCCGAAGAAGAAGAACAGCAGCGAGCCGGTGATGCCCGGCGCTACGCCCAGCAGCAGGTCGGCGATCAGCAGTTTCTGCACGACGGGCGTCTTCAGCAGCGTCAGATAGGCGCTCAGGCTGCCGTGCGGCTGGTCGCCGGCGGTGACGGGCTCGGGCACGGCGACCATGGCCAGGCCGATGGTGACGGGCAAGGCGATGACGATGGCCCAGCCCATGATCCGCACCCCGTCGGCATAGGTCCCGATGCCGGTCTGGACCACCACGGTCGGCAGGACCAGGATCAGCACCACCCCGATGATGTTGAACACCTGCCACCAGCCGTAGACGCGGCTGCGCTGATCATACTGGGGCGCGAGGACGGCGGCCCAGCCCAGTTGGCCCAGGGTGCCGATGGAGAAGCCGAGGTAGAGGAACAGCAGCCAGCCGAACAGATAGATGGGCGGCGCGCCGGGCTGGACCACGACGAACATCATGAAGGCGGCCAGCATCAGCATCGGCGTCGAGATCGCCATCCAGGGGCGGTAGCGGCCGAACCGGGTCCTGGTCTTGTCCATGCCCCAGCCGATGAAGGGGTCGAAGACGATGTCGATCAGACGCACGGCCATGAAGACGGCCGCGACCACGCCCAGCTCGAGTCCGACGTAGGTGGCGTAGAATTCCGGCAGAGTGACGGGCAGGGCGACGCCGAAGGCCGCCAGCGGCAGGCAGGGGCCGGAGAAGGCGGCGAGCACGGCGTTGGAGCGACGGGGCGCGGCGGCGACGGTCATGCAGCGGGTCCGAGGACAGCCCGGATGAGTCGGGCCGGTTCACCATCGCAGCTTTACGGACGGACGCGGAGTCGGATTTGGGCGCTGCGGTCTCTCTGTGCTTGCTCCAGCGACCGGCTTGGGGCTTGCTGTTCGGCATGTGGCGAAACCTTATTGCCTGTCTGTCGGTCTGTTTCGTCCTGGCTGCGGCCGGCGGCGCGCGTGCGGCTGGGCCCTGTCACACCAACGCCGACGTCTGGGGCGGACAGGCCCTGGCCAACGCCGCCTCGGCTTACGCGATGGAATGGATCCCGTTCGGGGCGACCGAATGGGGGTGGCGGACCTATGTTCCCCTGATCCAGCGCGAACTGCACACGACTTGCGGTCCGGGCACGCCGATCTTCGCCTCGCAACTAGCGGGCTTCCAGCAGACCCATGGCCTAGCGCCGACCGGCCTGTTCGATGCGTCGACCTTTCAGGTCCTGCGGGGGCTGTGGCAGGAGCGTCGGCCGTTCGTCATGGCCCGCACCCGCCAGGAATGCCCCGACCCGCCGCCGATCAACCAATTGGGCTATCTGGTCGAATCCGAGGAACACGCCGACCGGCTGACGCGCCTGTTGCGACGCGACGTTCTGGACGCCTATCGCCGGATGGTCGCCGCCGCCCGCGCCGAGGTTCCCGAGGTCGCGGCCGATCCCGAACTGCTGCAGATCTTTTCCGGCTTCCGCGATCCAGAGGCGGACGCCGCGCGCTGCGCCCAGCAGGGCAATTGCGACGGCCTGCGGCGCGCCGTCTGTTCGCCGCATCGGACGGGGACGGCCGTCGATCTCTATGTCGGTCAGGCGCCGGGGCGGGGGGTCGATTCGACCGCGGCCGCCAGCCGCGAACATATGGCGCGGTCGGCGACCTATCGCTGGCTGGTCGCCAACGCCGGGCGGTTCGGGTTCGTACCCTATGTCTATGAGCCCTGGCATTGGGAGTATGTGCGGCCGTGGGATCCATCATTCGCGCCTTGACCGAAGGGGAGGCCGGCCTGGCGCGTGAGGCGTTCGGTTCGGCGCTTCGTCTGGATCGAATCCGGTTGATCGCCTGGCCCTTCGGGCGCGCCTTCGTCGCCGGCCGCTGGTTCGGGCGCGACTGGATCGTCTGGCCCAGACGGGCGTTTCAGACGGACTTCGGCCAGGCGTCGCAGCAGATTCAAGGCGTGCTGGTGCACGAACTGACCCATGTCTGGCAGGCGCAGCAGGGGGTGAATCTGCTGTTCGCCAAGCTGAAGGCGGGCGACAGCGCCGCCGCCTACGCCTATTCAGCCGATCCGGACTGCCGCTGGGATTCGCTGAATATCGAGCAGCAGGCCATGGTGATGGAGCATCGCTTTCACGGCCTGCGCGGCGGCGAAACGCCCGGGACCCGCGCATTCTATGATGCGGTTTGTCCCTTCGTGCGGTGAAACCCGCCCGAGGGCTTGCAAGGGCAGGATGGACACGCCAAGTTAGCAACGGTCGTTGTTGCGAATGACGGCCTGTCATTCAATGGAGCCTCCCCATGCCCAAGATTCTCGTCCTCTATCACTCCACCTACGGTCATATCGAAGCCATGGCCGAAGCCGTCGCCGAAGGCGCGCGCGAAGTCGAAGGCGCCGTCGTCGACATCAAGCGCGTGCCCGAACTGGTGCCGGACGAACTGGCCAAGGCGTCGGGCTACAAGCTGGATCAGGCGGCCCCCATCGCCAAGGTCGAGGATCTGGCGAACTATGACGCGATCATCATCGGCGCCGGCACCCGCTTCGGCACCGTCGCCTCGCAGATGCGCAACTTCCTCGATCAGACCGGCGGCCTGTGGTTCAACGGCGCCCTGGTGGGCAAGGTCGGCGGCGCCTTCACCTCGACCGCGACCCAGCACGGCGGCCAGGAAACCACCCTGATGGGCCTGATCCAGACCCTGATGCACCATGGGTTGATCGTTGTCGGCCTGCCCTATGCCTTCCAGGGCCAGATGAATATGGACGAGATCGTCGGCGGCAGCCCCTATGGCGCCACCACCCTGACCAAGGGCGACGGGTCGCGCATGCCCAGCCAGATCGACCTGGACGGCGCCCGCTTCCAGGGCAAGCACATCGCCGAGATCGCCAAGAAGCAGTTCGGCTGATCCGATGCGCCAGCCCGCCGTCTTCTTCGGCCACGGCTCGCCCATGAACGCGCTTGGCGGTCCCTTCGGGGCCGCCTGGCGCGGGTTGGGTGAAGACATCGGCAAGCCCAAGGGGGTGGTGATGATCTCCGCCCACTGGGAGACGCGCGGGCTGGGCGTTACGGCGCAGGAACGGCCCGAAACCATCCATGATTTCGGGAATTTTCCGCCTGAGCTTCACGCGTTTCAGTATCCCGCGCCCGGGTCGCCCGAACTGGCGGCCCGAGTGGCGGAGCTGACGGGCGCGGTCCAGACGCAACAATGGGGCCTGGATCACGGGACCTGGTCGGTGCTGTGCCATGTGTGGCCGGACGCCGACGTGCCGGTGGTGCAGCTGTCCTTGAATCGCGAACTGACGGCGCGCCAGCATTATGAACTGGCCAAGGCCCTGCGGCCGCTGCGGGACGAGGGAATCGTCATCGCCGGCTCGGGCGACTTCGTCCACAATCTGCGGACCTGGAAGCGCGATGCGGGGGCCGAGCCCTACGCCTGGGCGACCGGCTTCAATGAGGCGGTCAAACAGGCCTTTGTGGTCGGCGACCACGAAGCCCTGATCGACTGGGTCGGCCTGGCCGAGGACGCCCAGCTGAGCGTGCCGACTGACGAACACTACCTGCCGGTGCTCTATATCGCCGCCCAGCAGACGCCGGGCGAGCCGGTGTCCTTCTTCAACGACAGCATCGACGGCGGGTCGATTTCGATGACGGGGGTGCGGATCGGGTAGGGCGGTCAGGCCGCCTTTTCCGCCTCGACCATTTTCTGGATCGCGACATAGTCCGTCTTGCCGCTGCCCAGGACTGGAACCTCGGCGACCTTGACGATCTTCTTGGGCACGATCAGTTCGGGGGCCCCGTTCGAGCGGGCCCATTCGGCCAGGGGCGCGACCTCGGCCTCGGCGTGGTCAGTGACCAGGACCAGTTTTTCGCCCTTGCGGGTGTCGGGAATGGAGACGACGGCGTGGCGCTGGTCCGGCCAGACCGCGCCGGCGATGCCTTCGACCGCCGTCAGGGAGACCATTTCGCCGCCGATCTTGGCGAAGCGTTTGGCGCGGCCCTTGATGGTGACATAGCCCTCGGCGTCCACATCGACGATGTCGCCGGTGTCCAGCCAGCCGTCCTCGACCGGGGACCATTCCAGGGGCTCGGCCGAGGTGACGTAGCCGCTCATCACATTGGGGCCCCTCAGATACAGGCGGCCGCCGTCCGCGATGCCCTCCACCGGCTCCAGCTTCCAGTCGATGCCGGGCAGAATCTGGCCCACCGTGCCGGGGGCGTTGCGATCCGGGTGATTGACGGCGACGACCGGCGAGGCTTCGGTCGCGCCATAGCCCTCCAGCAGTTCGACGCCGCCGAATTTTGAGTTGAACAGGTTGCGGGTTTCCTGGCGCACCTTTTCGGCGCCGGCGACCACAAACTTCAGGGTGGCGAAGTCGTCCGCCTCGGCGACGCGGCCATACTGATTCAGGAAGGTGTCGGTCGCGAACAGGATCGAGGCCTTCACCTGGGGCAGCAGGTCGGTGATCTGTTTGGCGTGCAGCGGCGACGGATACTGGAAGGCCTTCAAGCCTTGAAGCAGCGGCAGGATGACCCCGCCGGTCAGCCCAAAACAGTGGAAGGTGGGCAGGGGATTGAACATCACCCATTCCGGCAGCAGGTCGATATGGGCCGCGACCTGACGGGCGTTGGCGACAAGGTTCCTCTGGCTCAGGACCACGCCCTTGGGCGTTCCGAAACTGCCCGAGGTGAACAGGACCACGCCGGGCGCGTCCGGGTCGGTCTTGACGCGGAACCGCTTGGGCGCAACGCCGGCGCTGAGGCCGTACAGCTTGTCGGCCAGGCCGATGGTCTTGCGCACGTCATCCAGCCAGACGACCTCGGCCACCGTCTTCAGCTCGACGATCAGGTCGTCCAGCTTGGCCTGATCGATGAAGCGTTTGGCGGTCAGGACCTTCTTGACGCCCGAGGCCTTGATCGCCGCCTTCAGATTTGTCTCGCCCGCGGTGAAGTTCAGCATGACCGGCACGCGGCCGTGGGCGTGCAGGCCGAAGAAGGTGACGACCACGCCCATGGACGAGGGCAGCAGGATGGCGACCCGCTCGCCCGGATCGGTCATGTTCGCGATCTTGCGCCCCAGGACGAAGGCGGCGCGGATCAGGCCGGTGTAGGTGAGGGGGTGGCGATCCTGGTCCTCCAGAATTTCCTTGTCCCCGAACCGGGCGCGCGCGTCGATCAGCGCGTCGATCAGCGTGGTGTCGTACAGCGAGGAATCCAGGGCCTGGCGCAAACGCGTCTCCTGCGGAGGGCGCGAGAGGCCCTCTCTGTTGTCGGGCGTCCGTCATTAATGACGCGACGGTGTCTTGAAAAGATAGGTTACGCGGCGTGAGTTCCCAAGCGCGCCATCATCTGTAACCGGCCGTGGCTTGCCATCGGGGCGCGGAAGGCCGAAATACCGGCCATGGTCACCCTGATCGACACCCTTCAGCGCAAGCCGTCGGAGCTGCGCCACCCCGAAAAACAGAACCGCCCGGAGTCGGTGGTTCTGAAAAAGCCCGACTGGCTGCGCGTCAAGGCGCCCGGCTCGGGCGAATACAACGCCACCAAGGACATTGTCCGCTCCAAAGGGCTGCATACGGTCTGTGAAGAGGCGGCCTGCCCGAACATCGGCGAGTGCTGGAGCCAGAAGCAGGCCACCCTGATGATCATGGGCGACACCTGCACGCGGGCCTGCGCCTTCTGCAACGTCAAGACGGGCCTGCCCCAGCCGCTGGACCCGGAGGAGCCGGGCAAGGTCGGGCTTGCGGTGTCGCAGATGGCCCTGAACCATGTGGTGATCACCTCGGTCGATCGCGACGACGTGGCGGACGGCGGCGCGGCCCATTTCGCCGAAGTGGTGCGCCAGATCCGCCTTCAGGCGCCGAAGACGACCATCGAGATCCTGACGCCCGACTTCCTGCGCAAGGACGGCGCCGCCGCAGTGATGATCGACGCCAAGCCCGACGTCTTCAACCACAACCTCGAGACCGTTCCGCGCCTGTATCTGAAGATCCGGCCCGGCGCTCGCTACTTCCATTCCCTGCGCCTGTTGCAGATGGTCAAGGAGCGCGACCCGGAACAGTTCACCAAGTCCGGCATCATGGTCGGCCTGGGCGAGACCAAGGAAGAGGTCATGCAGGTGATGGACGACATGCGGTCCGCCGGCGTCGACTTCATCACCATCGGCCAGTACCTGCAGCCGACGCGCAAACACGCCGCCATCGACCGGTTCGTCACGCCGGAAGAGTTCAAGGCCTATGAGGCGATCGCCCGGGCCAAGGGCTTCCTGATGGTGTCCTCGTCGCCGCTGACGCGCTCGTCGCACCACGCCGGCGACGACTTCGCCCGGCTGAAGGCCGCGCGTGAGGCGCAGCTGCGCCGCTAAGGTTCGAATGGCCGTCCACCGCGTAACGCGCATCCTTCCCTATGCGCCCGAACAGCTTGCCGATCTGGTCGCCGACGTGCGCGCCTATCCCGACTTCGTGCCCTGGGTCACGTCGATGCGGGTCTGGAACGAGCGGGCCGAAGGCGAGGGCGTCTCCGTGCTGGACGCCGAGGCCGGGGTCGGCTTCTCCTTCCTGAAGGAGCGGTTCTCCACCTGGGTCCGGCATGATCGCAATGCGCCCAAGGTCGAGGTCGGCCTGTTGCGCGGGCCGTTCAAACATCTGAAGAACCGGTGGGAGTTTTTCCCGCATCCCGACGGCGCGCGGCTGGAGTTCATGATCGACTTCGCCTTCAAGTCGCGGATGCTGGACCTGATGCTGTCGGCCAACTTCGACCGGGCGGTGGAAAAGCTGATCGGTTGTTTCGAGGGCGAGGCGAAGCGGAGGTACGGCGGCCGATGAGTTTCGATTTCGACGCGACCGTCGTGGGCGCCGGGGCCGTGGGCCTGGCCTGCGGTCGGGCGTTGTCGAAACGAGGGCTGACGGTGCTGGTGCTGGAGAAGGAAGGCCACATCGGCCAGGGCGTCTCGTCGCGCAATTCCGAGGTCATCCACGGCGGCCTCTATTATCCGTCGGGTTCGCTGAAGGCGCGGTTCTGCGTCGAGGGGCGGCGGGCGCTTTATGACTTCCTGGTCAGCCGCAAGATCGACCATCGGAAGTGCGGCAAGCTGGTCGTGGCCACGCAAGAGGCCGAAGTCCAGCGGATCGAGGCCATTTTCGAACAGGCGACGGCCAATGGGGTCGAGGGACTGGCGCATCTGACCGGCGCCCAGGCGCGGGCGCTGGAGCCAGAGCTGAACGCCCACGCCGCTATCCTGTCGCCCGAGAGCGGTCTGTTCGACAGCCACGGCTATATGCTGGCCCTGCAGGGCGAGATCGAGGACGCGGGCGGATCGGTCGTGGTGTCGGCCCCGTTCGAGGGCGCTGAATCGCGGCCGGGCGGCGGCTTCACGATCCGCGTGGGCGGGGAGGGGGCGATGGAGGTCTCCAGCCGCCTGCTGGTGACGGCGCCTGGCCTGTCGGCGCAGGCCGTCGCGGCGGCCGTCGAGGGCTATCCGGCTGGCGACATTCCCGCCGGCCATTTCGGCAAGGGCGTCTACTTCCGGCTGGTCGGCAAGGCGCCGTTCGACCGACTGATCTATCCGCCGCCGATTCCCGGCGCCCTGGGCACGCATTATCGCAAGGATCTGGGCGGGCAGGCCGTGTTCGGCCCCGACCTGGCCTATGTCGAGACCGAGGACTATTCGGTCGATCCGGCCAAGGCGCAGGTGTTCGCCGCCTATATCCGCCGCTTCTGGCCCGGCCTGCCCGACGGCGCCCTGACGCCCGACTACGCCGGGATCCGGCCGAAGCTGCATGGTCCGGGCGAACCGCAGCCGGACTTCCAACTGCACGGCGTCGAGCACCACGGGATCGAGGGGCTGATGGCCCTGTTCGGTATAGAAAGCCCCGGCCTGACCAGTTCGCTGGCGATAGGCGAGGCGGTGGCCAAGACCCTGACGAGCCCGTCGTGACCGAGCGCGAGAAGATGCTGGCGGGCCTGCCGTACAATCCGGGCGACCCGGACCTGCGCGACGGCCGCGCCCGCGCCGTGGGCCTGACCATCGCCATCAATACAGAGCCGGATCGCGACAAGCGCCGCGTCCTGGTCAATGAACTTGTGCGCGCGGCCGACGGCGGGGCGATCATCATGCCGGGCTTCTTCTGCGACTATGGCGTCAATATCCAGTTCGGAGCGAACGCCTTCGTCAACGCCAACAGCGTCTTTCTGGACTGCGCCGAAATTCGAATCGGCGACAATTTTCAGGCCGGCCCAGGGGTGCAGTTGTTGACGCCGGAACATCCGTTGGACGCCGTCGAGCGGCGAGGGCTGGAATCCGCTCGACCGATCACGATCGGCGACGATGTGTGGATCGGCGGCGGGGCGATCGTTCTGGCGGGCGTGACGATCGGCGATCGCGCCGTCGTCGGAGCAGGCAGCGTCGTGACCAGGGACGTGCCGCCCGACGTCGTCGTGGTCGGCAACCCGGCCAAGGTGGTCAAACACCTGACGCGGAACGCCGCGCAATGATCTCTCAACTCGTCACGCCGCGCCTGATTCTGCGACGGGCGAGGCCGGACGATGTCGATGATCTGCATCAGGTCTTTTCATCTCCGGAAGCGATGCGGTGGTGGTCGACCACGCCGCATGCGGCCAGGGAAAAGACGGCGGAGTGGCTGGAGAGCGTGATCGCCGCCGCCCCGGAAACCAGCGACGATTTCGTCATTGAGGCGCAAGGCCGAGTCATCGGCAAGGCGGGGTTCTGGCGGCTGCCAGAGATCGGCTACATCCTGCATCCCGACTATTGGGGGCGAGGGCTGGCGAAGGAGGCGCTGACCGCCGTGATCGATCATGTCATGGTCACGCGGGATATCGATGCGATCACCGCCGACGTGGACCCCTCCAATGCGGCGTCCATTCGCCTGCTGGGGCGTTTGGGCTTCGAACAGACGGGGGCCGCCAGCCGGACCTGGCAGGTTGGGGGCGTCTGGATGGACAGTCTTTACTTCGGGCTGGACCGTGATCGCTGGAAGTCGCTCAAGACGCCTTGAAATCGTCGTGCGGTTCATGCATAAGCCGCGCCTCGCGTGGCGGCTCGGCGTTCTTCTCACGAAGGACCGGGGCCGCCGCTATCGTTTTCGCGCTTGATCAGGCTTCGGCTCTGGGCGGCGCCCGACTTAGAAGATTGAGACGGACATGGCCGTTCCGAAGCGGAAAGTATCCCCCTCGCGTCGCAACATGCGCCGCGCCCACGACGCCCTGAGCTCGAATGTCTATGTCGAGGACAAGGACACCGGCGAGCTGAAGCGCCCCCACCATATCGACCTGAAGACCGGCACCTATCGCGGTCGCCAGGTCATCACGCCGAAGGAAGACTAGTCTTCCACGGCCCGGTTTCGACCGGACGAAGTTTATTACGGCGCGCGGTCACCCGCGCGCCGTTTTCGTGCGTTCTGTGCTGTGAAGCTTCTCAGAAGGACGCACGCCCATGATCCGTTTCGCCACCGTCAGCGCACTTGCGCTGCTCACACTCGCCGCCTGCGAACGCCGTGACGACCCCGTGGCCCAGCCGCCTTCCGCTGCGGCTCCTGCGCCGGCCGAAGCGCCGCCGCCGCCGCCGGCCAATGCTTCGACCCTGACGGCCGATGGTCTGGGGGCGGCGCGAATCGGCATGACGCGCGCCGAGCTGGTCCAGGTATGGGGCGAGGATTCCCAACCAAACGCCGTCGGCGGGGCCGATCCGGAGACCTGCGACGAGTTTCATCCGGTCGATGCGCCCAAGGATGTGCGCGTCATGATCCAGAACGGCGTGCTGACCCGTATCACCGCCGCGCGCGACGCGACGATCAAGACCGACCGCGGGTTCGGCGTCGGCGACACGGGCATGGCGATCAAACAGGCCTATGGCGGCGCCGTCTTCGCCCAATCGCACAAGTATCAGGCGGCGCCGGCGGAGGACCTGTTCGTCTGGTCGCGCGGCGGATCGACGACCTATGTGACCGATCCGGCCGCGCGCGGGATCCGCTACGAGGTCGGCTCCGACGGCAAGGTGATGATGATCCACGCCGGCGATCCGTCCATTCAACTGGTCGAGGGCTGTTCCTGATGACCAAGGGCGACGCAGGCATTGGCGATTCGCGGGGAGACGTCTAAACCCCTCGGACCTGTTTTCCGCCTGAGCCAAAGAGCCGAGCCATGACCGACATCGCCGACATCGTCGCCCGCCAGATCCTCGACAGCCGGGGCAATCCGACGGTGGAAGTCGACGTGATCCTGGATGACGGCTCATTCGGTCGCGCCTCTGTGCCGTCGGGCGCTTCGACCGGCGCTCACGAAGCCGTCGAACTGCGCGACGGCGACAAGGATCTGTGGGGCGGCAAGGGCGTGCAGAAGGCGGTCGACGCCGTCAACGGCGAGATCTTCGACGCCCTGTCCGGCATGGACGCCGAGGATCAACGCCGTATCGACGAGGCGATGATCAACCTGGACGGCACGCCCAACAAGGCCCGTCTGGGCGCCAACGCCATCCTGGGCGTGTCCCTGGCCGCGGCCAAGGCCAGCGCCATTTCGGCCGGCCTGCCGCTGCACCGCTATATCGGCGGCGTCTCGGCTCGCGTCCTGCCGACGCCGATGATGAACATCATCAACGGCGGCGCCCATGCCGACAATCCGATCGACATCCAGGAGTTCATGATCCTGCCGACCGGGGCTGAGACCTTCACCGACGCCCTGCGCATGGGCGCGGAGATCTTCCACGCCCTGAAGAAGCAGCTGAAGGACGCCGGCCATAACACCAACGTCGGCGACGAGGGCGGCTTCGCCCCGAACCTGGCCTCGGCCGAAGAAGCCCTGAGCTTCATCACCAAGGCGGGCCAGGCGGCCGGTTATCTGGCCGGCGAGGACTTCCACCTGGGTCTGGACGTCGCCTCGACCGAGTTCTTTAAGGACGGCAAATACGTCATGGCGGGCGAAGGCAAGACCGTCGACGCCGAGGGCATGGCCGCCTATCTGGTGGACCTGTGCGAGCGGTTCCCGATCGTCTCGATCGAGGACGCCATGGCCGAGGACGATTTCGACGGCTGGCGCCTGCTGACCGAGCGTCTGGGCGACCGGGTCCAACTGGTCGGCGACGACCTGTTCGTGACCAACCCCGCGCGTCTGGCCGCAGGCATCGGCGAGGGCCTGGCCAACTCCATCCTGATCAAGGTCAACCAGATCGGCACCCTGTCCGAGACCCTGGACGCCGTCGATATGGCCCACCGCGCCGGCTACACCGCCGTGATGAGCCACCGTTCGGGCGAGACCGAGGATTCGACCATCGCCGACCTGGCCGTCGCCACCAACTGCGGGCAGATCAAGACCGGCTCGCTGGCCCGCTCGGACCGGGTGGCGAAATACAATCAGCTGCTGCGCCTGGAAGAGATGCTGGGCGACCAGGCCGTCTATTTCGGCGACGGCATGCTGCTGCGCTAAACCTGTGAATTGTCGGCGAAGAATCAGCGTTCTTCGTCGACTTCCTTACGGTCAAGCTACATTTTGTTAGGCATTTTCGGGCACGGTTCCTGAACTGTGTTTTTCGCGCTCAGAAGGAGCGTCGGTCGTGCCCGAACGGATGAAACCTTACCGCCTGTCCCTCGCCCTGTTGTTGCTGCTCGCCTATCTGGGCGTTCAGGCTCTGACGGGCGAGCGGGGCCTGCTGAGCGGATCGTCGCGTGACGCCCTGATGGGGCGGCGTGAGAACCAGCTCGCCCATCTCACAGAACAGCGCCGCGACCTTGAGACGCGGGTGCGTTATCTCCGCACCGACAGCCTGTCGAAGGACTTGCTGGAGGAGCGCGCACGCGCCGTTCTCGGCTTTTCGGACCCGCGCGACTATGTGATCCGCGTTCCGGCGCAACCCGTTCAGGGATGAAAACCTTCGCCGCTTGAACTATTGTTACAGTCGAGCCCGCACCCCTTTGCGTTCCGGGAAGGAAGGCTGCTAAAGCCCCCTTCCGTAACGATAAGAAGGCGTCGCTTCCCGACGCCTAGCCGGGAGATGCCGGATGGCGAAAGCCCCAGCCAAAGCCGCTCAGACCACTGCGCCTGACAAGCTTTCAAACACGCCTTCGGCGTCCAAGGAGGACCTCCTCCGCTTTTACCGCGAGATGGTTCTCATCCGCCGCTTCGAGGAGCGTGCGGGCCAGCTGTACGGCATGGGTCTGATCGGGGGCTTCTGCCACCTGTATATCGGCCAGGAAGCCGTGGCCGTCGGCGTTCAGGAGAGCGTCAGACAGGGCCACGACAAGATCATCACGGGCTACCGCGACCACGGCCACATGCTGGCCGCCGGCATGGATCCCAAGGAAGTCATGGCCGAACTGACCGGCCGCATCGGCGGTTCGTCGCGCGGCAAGGGCGGTTCGATGCACATGTTCGACGTGCCGACCGGCTTCTACGGCGGTCACGGCATCGTCGGCGCCCAGGTGTCGCTGGGCACGGGCCTGGCCTTCGCCGGCAAGTACCGCGGCGATGATTCGGTGGCCTTCGTCTATTTCGGCGACGGCGCATCGAACCAGGGGCAGGTTTACGAGAGCTTCAACATGGCCCAGCTGTGGAAGCTGCCGGCCATCTACATCATCGAGAACAACCAGTACGCCATGGGCACGAGCATCGAGCGCTCGTCGTCCACGACCCAGCTTAGCCAGCGCGGCGCCAGCTTCGGCATTCCGGGCGAGCAGGTGGACGGCATGGATGTTCTGGCCGTCCGCGACGCGGTCAAGAAGGCCGTCGAGCGCGCCCGCGCCGGCGAGGGGCCCTACATCCTCGAGGTCAAGACCTACCGTTATCGCGGTCACTCGATGTCCGATCCGGCCAAATACCGGACCAAGGAAGAGGTGGACGAGGTCAAGAAGACCCGCGACCCGATCGACCACATCAAGACCCTGCTGGCCGCCGCCAATGCGACGGAAGACGAGCTGAAGGCCATCGATAACGAGATCAAGGCCATCGTCGCCGAGGCCGTTCAATTCGCCCAAGAGAGCCCGGAACCCGATCCGTCCGAGCTCTATACCGACGTCTACGTGGAGGCCTGATCCGTGACCGACATCCTCATGCCGGCGCTGTCCCCCACGATGGAAGAGGGCACGCTGACCAAATGGCACATCAAGGCAGGCGACACCGTGTCGGCCGGCCAGGTGATCGCCGAGATCGAAACCGACAAGGCCACGATGGAAGTCGAGGCCGTGGATGAAGGCGAAGTGCTGGAAATCCTGGTCGCCGAGGGCTCGGAGAACGTGAAGGTCAATACGCCGATCGCGCGTCTGGCCGGCGAAGACGGCGCGGCTGCGCCCGCGCCCAAGGCTGAGGCCCAGGCCGATGCGCCCAAGGCGACCGCCGAAGGCAAGACCGGCGATCCCGAGAAGGCGCCGGCCCAGACCTCGACCCCCAAGGTCGAACTGCGCGATCCGGAAATCCCGGCCGACGCCAAACTGGTCAAGACGACCATCCGCGACGCCCTGCGCGACGCCATGGCCGAAGAGATGCGCCGCGACGACAAGGTCTTCCTGATCGGCGAGGAAGTCGCCCAGTATCAGGGCGCCTACAAGGTCAGCCGCGAGCTGCTGCAGGAGTTCGGCGACCAGCGCGTCGTCGACACCCCGATCACCGAGCACGGCTTCGCCGGTCTGGGCGTCGGCGCGGCCATGGCAGGGCTGAAGCCCATCGTCGAGTTCATGACGTTCAACTTCGCCATGCAGGCGATCGACCACATCATCAACTCGGCCGCCAAGACCCTGTACATGTCGGGCGGTCAGATCCGCGCGCCCATCGTCTTCCGCGGCCCCAATGGCGCCGCCTCGCGCGTCGGCGCCCAGCACAGCCAGGACTATTCGGCCTGGTACGCCCAGGTGCCGGGCCTGAAGGTCGTCGCGCCCTATGACGCGGCCGACGCCAAGGGCCTGCTGAAGGCCGCGATCCGCGACCCGAACCCCGTCGTCTTCCTCGAGCATGAGATGATGTACGGGCTCGAGTTCGACGTGCCGGAGATCGAGGACTATGTCGTGCCGATCGGCAAGGCCAAGGTCCGTCGCGAAGGCAGGGACGTCACCATCACGGCGCACAGCCGCATGGTCGGCTTCGCCCTCCAGGCCGCCGAGAAGCTGGCCGAGGAAGGGATCGAGTGCGAGGTCGTGGACCTGCGCACCCTGCGTCCGCTGGATCACGAGACCATCGTCGAGAGCGTCAAGAAGACCAGCCGTCTGGTTTCGGCCGAAGAGGGCTGGGGTCCGATGGGCGTCGGCGCCGAGGTCGTGGCGCGGGTCATCGAACACGCCTTCGACTACCTGGACGCTCCGCCGCTGCGGGTGCACCAGGAAGACGTGCCGCTGCCCTACGCCGCCAATCTTGAAGCCCTGTCGCTGCCGGGCGTGGACAAGATCATCGCAGCCGTGAAGCAGGTGATGGCGTGACCGAGGCTTCGGAGTTCATGCTGACGACGCCGGAAAGTGTCGCGGCGGATCCCAAGGCTATCGAAGTGTTGCGCATGTGGTGGTCGAAGGAAGAACCGGTGATGTCGGTGAAGCCCGCCTTCAGCGATCCGATCCAGTTCGGGCGGCTGCTGGCCTATGCCGCGCGTCACATGGCCCACGGGTACGCCGTGCGTCACGATCACGATGAAACAGCGGCCTACAACCGCATCCTCGAAGGCATCAGCGAAGTGGTGAAGGCGGCGAACGTCCGCACCGTCGCTGAGCCGACCACGCATACCGGGGGGAACGCCTGATGACCGATATCCTGATGCCCGCCCTGTCTCCGACCATGGAAGAGGGCGTTCTGGCCAAGTGGCACGTCAAGGTGGGCGACGTCGTCTCCGCCGGGGACGTGATCGCCGAGATCGAAACCGACAAGGCCACGATGGAAGTCGAGGCCGTGGATGAGGGCGAGATCACCGACATCCTGGTCGCCGAAGGTACGGAAGGGGTGAAGGTCAACACTCCCATCGCCCGTCTGAAGGACGAGGGCGGGGCTGCAGCGCCCCAGAAATCTGAAAAGCCGGCCGCCAAGGCTGAGGAGGCCCCGAAGGCCGCACCGGCCGCAGTCGAGGCGCCCAAGGCGTCCGCACCGGTCGCGCCGGCTCCGGCCGCCCCGAAGTCGGAAAGAGGCGAACGCATCTTCTCGTCGCCTCTGGCGCGTCGCATCGCCGCCCAGAACGGCGTCGATCTGAAGTCGGTCAAGGGCACGGGCCCGCACGGCCGGATCGTCAGGCGCGACGTCGAAGCCGCCGGCAAGGGCGCGGCCCAACCCGCCGCCGCGACGACCGCCGCTGCCGCGACTTCGGGCATTGCGCCGCGTCAGGTGCAGTCGCTGGCCCAGATGGGAATACCGGACGGCAGCTACGACCTGATCCCGCTGGACGGGATGAAGAAGGCCGTGGCGCGTCGCATGGTCGACAGCATCCAGAACGTGCCGCACTTCCCACTGTTCATCGACTGCGAGATCGACCAGCTGATGGCGGTTCGCGCCAAGGTGAACAAGATGCTGGAGCCGCAGGGGATCAAGGTCTCGGTCAACGACTTCATCATCAAGGCTGCGGCCCTGGCGCTGAAGATGGTGCCGGAGGCGAACGCCTCCTACACCCCCGAAGGCATCGCCATGCACCACAACGCCGACGTCTCGATGGCGGTGGCGATCGACGGCGGCCTGATCACCCCGATCATTCGCAAGGCCGAGACCAAGGGGCTGGCCCAGATTGCGACCGAGTCCAAGGACCTGGCCAAGCGCGCCCGCGAACGCAAGCTGAAGCCCGAAGAGTTCCAGGGCGGCACCTTCTCGGTGTCCAACCTGGGCATGTTCGGCATCAAGCAGTTCACCTCGATCATCAATGAGCCCCAGGGCTGTATCATGAGCGTGGGCGCGGGCGAGCAGCGCGCGGTCGTCAAGAACGGACAGATCGTGCCGGCCACGGTCATGACCGTGACCCTGACCTGCGATCATCGCGTTGTGGACGGCGCGACCGGCGCCCGTTTCCTGCAGGCGTTCAAGCCGCTGATCGAAGATCCCGTCGCGATGCTGGCGTAAGGGGAGGGTGAGGTCATGACCTCGGTCTATGACTTCTCCGCCCGCGCCATCGACGGCACGGAGGTTTCGCTGGACCGTTTCCGCGGTCAGGCGCTGCTGATCGTCAATACGGCGTCCAAGTGCGGTTTCACCGGCCAGTATGACGGGCTGGAGAAGCTGCACCGGACGTTTGCCGACCGGCCGTTCGAGGTGCTGGGCTTTCCCTGCAACCAGTTCGGCGACCAGGAGCCGGGGCGGGCGGCGGAGATCGCCGCCTTCTGCGCCACCAGTTTCGACGTGACCTTCCCCCTGTTCGACAAGGTGGAGGTCAATGGGCCGAACCGGCATCCGCTGTACGCTTGGCTGACGCAGCAGAAGCGCGGCTTCCTCGGCTCGCAATCCATCAAGTGGAACTTCACCAAGTTCCTGACCGACCGCGAGGGCAGGGTGGTCGCCCGCTACGCCCCGCAAACAGAACCCGAGGCCATCAAGGCCGACATCGAGAAGTTGATCTGATCATGGCTGCTGAATTCGATCTCGTCGTCATCGGCTCGGGCCCCGGCGGTTACGTCGCGGCCATCCGCGCCAGCCAACTGGGCCAGAAGGTCGCCATCGTCGAGCGCGAGAATCTGGGCGGCATCTGCCTGAACTGGGGCTGTATCCCGACCAAGGCCCTGCTGAAGTCGGGCGAGAAGTTCGAGAGCCTGAGCCATCTGAAGGAATACGGCCTGTCGGCGTCCGGCGCGTCGTTTGACTTCGACGCCATCATCCAGCGCTCGCGCGGGGTCGCGGCGACGATGAACAAGGGCGTCGCCTTCCTGATGAAGAAGAACAAGATCGAGGTGATCGAGGGCTCGGCCAAGCTGGAGAAGGGCGCTGCGGCGCCCAAGGTCGTCATCGCCCTGAAGGCCGGCGGTTCGCGCACGGTCGAGGCCAAGGCGGTCATGCTGGCCGTCGGCGCGCGGGCGCGCGCCCTGCCGCAGATCGGCCTGGAGGCTGACGGCGACAAGATCTGGGCCTATCGCGACGCCCTGGCGCCGAAGAAACTGCCCAAGTCCTTCGTCGTCATCGGCTCGGGCGCCATCGGCATCGAGTTCGCCAGCTTCTATCGCGCCCTGGGCGCCGAGGTGACGGTCGTCGAGGCGGTCGAGCGCATCATGCCGGTCGAGGACGAGGAGGTCTCCAAGGCCGCCCAGAAGTCGTTCGAGAAGCGCGGCATCAAGTTCAAGCTCGGCGCCAAGGTGACCAAGGTCTCCAAGACCGGCGCCGGCGTGAAGGTGGACATCGAGGTCGGCGGCAAGGCCGAGTCGCTCGAGGCCGAGGTCTGTATCTCGGCCGTGGGCATCACCGCCAACACCGACGGCATCGGCCTGGAGGCGCTGGGCGTCGAACTGGACCGCGGCCACATCAAGACCGACAGCCACTGCCAGACCAACGTCAAGGGCCTGTTCGCCATCGGCGACTGCGCCGGCGCGCCCTGGCTGGCGCACAAGGCTAGCCACGAAGGCATCCACGCCGCCGAATATATCGCCGGCTACAAGACCCCGAACGTCCATTCGCCCATCGCCGGCTGCACCTACGCCCAGCCGCAGGTCGCCTCGGTCGGCGTCACCGAACAGGCCGCCCGCGCCGAGAAGCGCGAGGTCAAGATCGGTCGCTTCCCGTTCCGCGTGAACGGCAAGGCCGTGGCCGCCGGCGAGATCGACGGCTTCGTCAAGGTGATCTTCGACGCCAAGACCGGCGCCCTGATCGGCGCCCATATGATCGGCCACGAAGTCACCGAGATGATCCAGGGCTATGTCACCGCCATCACCATGGAGGCGACGGAAGAGGACATCCACGGCATCGTTTATCCGCACCCGACCATGTCGGAAGCCATGCACGAGGCGGCGCTGGACGCCTACGGGCGGACGATCCACCTCTGACAATGACCGAAGTCACCAAGATGTATTCGGAGATCGCTGTGGCGATCGCTAGCTGGAACAGCTTGGAATCGGATTTCATCGAGTTGTTGGGGGCTCTGTCTTCGGACCCGTACGCGATAGCGGTGATTTCGGTGCGTGTGGGCTCCGAGAGCGTATGCGAGTCTCTCCGATCGCTAGCGCGTGACCGGGTTGATGAGCCACTCGTTTCTCATGTCGATCAGGCCACAAAGGCATTCTCGATTCTTCGCGAGTATCGAAACCAGTTCGTGCACCGCGTGACCTGCGTCATTCCTGGCGATCCGCCACGTGCGTTCACCTACGCAAGACGCGCTAAGAATGGCCTTGAGATCGATCGAGGAGAACTGACCCTAGCTGACCTGAGCAGATGGCAGGAAGGCATGAAGGACCTCAGCCATTACGTCACGTGGATCTCATTGCAAGTGAAGTGGCACCGCAATGCGCTGGACGATCCACCTCGAGCATTTCGAGCAAAAGCATCTGAGGTCGATCTTATGGAACTGCCCATGTCGCTCAATCGGCCATGGATAGCTTGGGACGTTGAATAGCTGCGGATCATCCTCAGCGCTTCTTGCCCAGCTCCGCCGCGATGTCCTTGGTCATGCGGCCGACCTTGCGGTGGGCGGCGGTGATCTGGTCCCTGGTCACGCCCCAGCGCTTCATCCAGTATTCGACCGACTGGCGCTCCGACAGGTCGATGCGGTCCTTGTCGATGAAGCCGCGCTTGTCCTTTAGTCCCGCCATGGTCGGCTCCTGTTGAGGTTTTGACCGGTCCGGCCGCTTGGGCCTTCTTAGACCTGTCCGCCCCGACGAAACAGGCGGTTCAGGCGTCCGGCAGGACTCCCGTTTTGAAGAAGGCGTCCAGGCGGGCCTCCCACGGGGCGGTGTCCAGGCCCTGGGCGGCGATCCAGGCGTCGTCGAAATAGGTGGAGGCGTAGCGGTCGCCGTGGTCGCACAGGATGGACACGATCGAGCCGCACTCGCCCGCGCGCGCCATTTCCTGAACCAACTGAACACAGGCCCACAGGTTGGTGCCGGTCGATCCGCCGCAGGGGCGGCCGAGACGCCGGCTCAGCACGCGCGTGGCGGCGATGGAGGCGACGTCGGGCACGACGATCATCCGATCCACCAAGCTGGGGATGAAGGAGGGTTCGACCCGCGCCCGGCCGATGCCCTCGATCAGGGACGGACGGTCGAGGCTGGTCTGGACTGTCGCATCGGCCCAGTGACGGTGAAACACGGAGGCTTCCGGATCGGCCACGCAGATCCGGGTGTCGTGGCGGTTGAAGCGGGCGAACCGGCCGATGGTCGCCGAGGTTCCGCCGGTGCCCGCACCGCACACGATCCAGCGCGGTACGGGGCAGGGCTCGCGGCGCATCTGGGCGAAGATGGACTCGGCGATATTGTTGTTGCCGCGCCAGTCCGTCGCCCGCTCGGCATAGGTGAACTGGTCCATGTAGTGGCCGCCTAGTTCGTCGGCGAGCCGCTGGCTTTCCGAATAGGCCTGGCCCGGGACGTCCACGAAATGGCAGCGGCCGCCATAGAATTCGATGGCTGCGATCTTCTCCTGGGCGGTGGAGCGCGGCACCACGGCGATGAAGGGCAGGTTCAGCATCCGGGCGAAATAGGCTTCGGACACGGCGGTCGAGCCGCTGGACGCCTCGACAATGGTCATGCCCTCGCCGATCCAGCCGTTGCTGAGGGAATAGAGGAACAGCGACCGCGCCAGACGGTGCTTCAGGCTGCCGGTCGGGTGGCTGGATTCGTCCTTCAGATACAGGGCGATGTCCGACAGGGCCGGCATGTCCACCGGGATCAGATGGGTGTCGGCCGAGCGGTTGTAGTCCGCCTCGATCCGCCGCATCGCCCAGCTCAACCAGGCGCGATCGACGGTAGGACGGGCAGGGGCGGACATGGCGGACTCGGTCGAAGACAGGAAGGCGATGGCTTAGGCCAAAGCTTGGCCGGCGGCAAAGGCGGATGAAGCCCGCCCCTTTTAACCTGCCTTCTCCACGAAACTGTCGATGACCCGTTTCTCGCCGGCCTTTTCAAAATCGACCAGCAATTTGTTGCCCTCGATGACGCGGACGTGGCCGTAGCCGAACTTCTGGTGGAAGACGCGTTCGCCCTTTTTCCAGCCGGAGCCGGACTTGGGATCGGCGGTGGCGATCAGGCGGCCGTCGCCCTCGATCACGGCCTTGCGGGCGGGGATCTTGTTCGGCGTCTGAGCGGCGGTGAAAGTCTGGGCGCGTTTCCAGCCGGGGGAGGAATAGCCGCTGCCGAAGCTGGGCGCGTCGTCCCAGCGGCTCTTGGCCTCCTTCATGCCGGCGGAGGCGCCGTAGTAGCCGGTGTCGGACTGGGGATCGACGTGGGCGATCGGCAGTTCGTCGACGAAGCGGCTGGGCAGTTGCGAGGTCCAACGGCCGTAGACCAGGCGGTTGGCGGCGAAGGAGATGCGGGCGTCCTGTTTGGCGCGGGTGACGCCGACATAGGCCAGGCGGCGTTCCTCCTCGAGGCCCTTCTCGCCCTTTTCGTCGATGCTGCGCTGGCTGGGGAAGACGCCTTCCTCCCAGCCCGGCAGGAAGACCAGCGGGAACTCCAGCCCCTTGGCGCCGTGCAGGGTCATGATCTGGACCGCCCCGTCGCCGTTCGGATCGTCGCTGTTGGCGCGCTCCAGGTCCATGACCAGGGAGACGTGCTCCAGATAGGCCTGCAGCGTCTCAAACTGCTGCATCGACTGGGTCAGTTCCTTCAGGTTGTCCAATCGGGTCTGGCCGCTGGTCCGGTCGGCCTTCTGCATCTCGGTGTAGCCGCTCTCCTCCAGCACCGTCTCCATGACCTCCCAATGGGGCGTGGTCTCGGACAGGGCGCGCCAGCGGTCGAGGTCGCGCACGAAGTTGGACAGGGCGGTGCGGGTGCGGGCCTGAAGCTCGTCGGTGTTGATCAGGCCGCGAACGGCGGTCAGGGCCGACAGGTCGTGTTGGCGGGCCAGTTGCAGGATTTTCTGTACGCTGGTGTCGCCGATGCCGCGCTTGGGCACATTGACGATCCGCTCGAAGGCCAGATCGTCGTCCTCGGACTGGATCAGCCGCATATAGGCGTGGGCGTCGCGGATTTCGGCCCGTTCGAAGAAGCGGGGGCCGCCGATGACGGCATAGGGGATGGCCAGCATGACCAGCCGCTCTTCGAACGCCCGCATCTGGAACGAGGCGCGGACCAGGATGGCCATGTCCTTGTATTTCAGCCCCGGCTCGCCCGCGTGGGGACGGCGCGCGGTCTCGATCTCGTCGGCGATCAGACGGGCTTCGGCCTCGCCGTCCCAGACGCCGCGCACCCGCACCTTGTCGCCGCTGTCGTCCTCGGTCCACAGGGTCTTGCCCAGCCGGTCGCGATTGGCGGCGATCAGGCCCGAGGCGGCGCCGAGGATATGGCTGGTGGAGCGATAGTTGCGCTCCAGCTTGACGATCTTGGCGCCGGGGAAGTCGCGTTCGAAGCGCAGGATGTTGTCCACCTCGGCCCCGCGCCAGCCGTAGATCGACTGGTCGTCGTCGCCGACGCAGCAGACATTGCCGGTCGAGGCCGTCAGCAGCCGCAGCCACAGATACTGGGCGACGTTGGTGTCCTGATATTCGTCCACCAGAATGTAGCGGAAGCGGCGGCGATATTCGTCCGCCAGGTCCGCATGTTTGGACAGGATGGTGATGTTGTGCAGCAGCAGGTCGCCGAAGTCGCAGGCGTTCAGGCTGCGCAGGCGGGCCTGATAGGCGGCGTACAGGCCCTGGCCCTTGCCGTTGGCGAAATCCTCGCCCGGCGGCAGCTTCTCGGGCGTCCAGCCGCGGTTCTTCCAGTGGTCGATCAGGCCGGACAGCGACTTGGGCGTCCAGCGCTTGGTGTCGATATTGGCGGCTTCCAGCAGCTGTTTCAGCACCCTTTCCTGGTCGTCGGTGTCCAGGATGGTGAAGCTGGACTTCAGCCCGACCAGTTCGGCGTGACGGCGCAGGATCTGGGCGGCGATGGAGTGGAAGGTGCCCAGCCAGCGCAACCCTTCGGCCGAGGGACCGATCAGATGGGTGATCCGCTCGCGCATCTCGCGGGCGGCCTTGTTGGTGAAGGTGACGACCAGCAACTCCCACGGCCTGGCCCGGCCGGTCGCCAGGATGTGCGCCAGCCGCGTGGTCAGCACCCGCGTCTTGCCGGTGCCGGCGCCGGCCAGAACCAGGACCGGCCCCTCGGTCGCTTCCACCGCCTCGCGTTGTTCCGGATTCAGCCCTTCGAGATAGTCGCGCGGTCCCGCCCCGTCGGGCGCTCGGGCGCGGGCCAGGTCGGAGATGCGGGGGGCGGGAAGATCGGTCACAGGCTTTGAGACATCCGGCAGGCAGAATCAAAACCGGAACATAAGGGGACCGGAGGGCGATGTCAGGGCCGTCGCCCAAATGAAACCTTGGAACTGGCTTCGGCGCAGGCCGGTTCCTTGGATGATGGGACGAGACGACCAGAAGATCGAGGAGACGCCGGATCGCACCCCCAAGGCTGCGAAGGCGGGTTGGCGCGCCTTCGCCTTGGGCATGATCGGCATGTTCGCGCTCATCATCCTGTGGATCGTCATGGCCGAAGCGGCAGACGATCCCCACGGCGATGCGGCGTTGATCGAACGGCCGCAATCCGCCGAGGAGAGGACGCTGGAACGCCGCGAGGCGCGGGCCGACCGGCCTATTTCAGACCATAGGTGATGGTGGTCACGACCCGGACCTTCTTGTCGATCGAGGCGGCTTCGTCTCCGCCTGCGCCGTCGCGCGGCAGGATTTCGAAAGAGCCCTGGGTGGCCTGACGGATCGGACCAAGCGGGGTGCCGGAATCCTTGGCGAACTGTTCGGCCCCGGTTCGGGCCGCCGCCGTGCCCTCTGCGATCATCTGGGGCCGAACATCGTTCAGCTTGGTGAAGACATAGGAGGGACCCTGGAAGTCCTGCAACACCACGCCCTGCCGCACCAGATCGTTCAGGGCGCGGGTCGTCGTCTGAACCCGGGCGACGTCGTTCGTGCGGACGATGACCGTCTGGGCCAGGATGAAGCGCGGCCCGCCGTTCTGGGCGGCGTATTCGCGCGACCGGGTGTCGGCTACCTCCAGCCGGCCCAGATCGACGGCGTCGGCCGGATAACCCTGAGCCGTCAGGAACTGCCGCACCAGGGCCAGGTCGCCGTCGATGCGTGTCTGAACTTCAGACAGAACATCGCCCGATGCGGTGAAGCGCAGCGGCAGGACCGCCAGATCGGCCTTCACATTGCGTTCCGACAGGCCGCGAACCGTCACGGTCCGGTCCCCGGCCCGCGCATGGATCACGCCCTGACCGACCAGGGCGCCGGCGCCGATGAGCCCCAGGGCCAGAAGGCTCCCGATGACGGTGGCGGGAATGAGACGGCTATTGTCCATGGCGGCTTCCTTTTATGCTCAAGGTTTACGCTTTTACACCATGCTCCGCCACCCAGTTCAGCGCCAGCAGGCGGCAGGCTGAAGCCAGGGGACGGCGTCCCCGGCCGGCGTCGATGTCGGCCAGAAGCTGGGCCTTGCTGAGGCTGCGGGTCAGGGCGATCCGGTCCAGAACCGCCCAGAACTCGGGCTCCAGCGCGACCGAGGTGGCGTGGCCCGCCAGAACGACGGACCGTTTGGCCAGGCCGCTCACCGCGTGGACTTCAGCACGATCTCGGCGAAGGCCGGAGCGCCCTGGGTCAGGACCGCGTGACGGGTGTCGGTGACGAAGACCAGGGTGCCGGCGGCGTCGCGGATCTCGGCGCGCGCGGCATAGGCATGGCGCGGGTCGATCTGGGCCGTGGGGAGGCCCAGGCTGACGCGATAGGGCGGGGCGCCGGTCAGGGGCTCGCTGGCCTCGGCCAGGACCAGGGCCGGGGCGTCGGCCCGGCTGACGTCCTCGACCCGCACCGTCAGCACATGGCCGGGCGGCAGCATGATTCGCTCGCGGTACAGGGCGGTGACCGTCACGACGGTCGTGCCTGCGCTCATCTCCGGACCGGTCGGCGCGACCGCGCAGGCGGCCAGCACCAGACCGGCGGGCAGGATCAGGGGGGCGTAACGCATGGCGGTCTCCTCTAGAGGAAAATCAGTCTGTCATACTCGGGCGCAAGACGTGAGCGGCGCTTTCGCGACGTCGGTGATAAGCGGACTTCGCCCGCCGGAGCCAGTCCATGAGTCGCCCCATCACCATCCTCGCCATCGCCGTCTGCGCCCTGATCTGGGGCACGACCTGGTTCGCCATCACCCTGCAGCTGGGCGTGGTGGATCCGATCGTCTCCATCGTCTGGCGGTTCGGTCTGGCTGCAGTCGTTCTGTTCGCCTTCTGCGCCCTGACGCGGCGTCCGCTGCGCCTGACCCGCGCCCAGCATCTGGCCGCCGTGGGGCAGGGCGCCTTCGTCTTCGCCGTCAGCTACGGCTTCGTCTATGCGGCGGAGGAACGCGTGGCCTCGGCCGTCGTCGCCGTCATCTTCGCCGCCCTGGCCTTCGTGAACCTGATCCTGTTTCGGGTTCTGGAGCGCCAGAAGGCCGCCGCCGGCGCCTGGCAGGGGGCGATCCTGGGGGTGTGCGGGGTCGCCGTCCTGTCGTTCGGACAGTTGTCGGGGGCAGGCGTCTCCGCGGGCGTGGCGCCCGTTCTGGGCGTGGTCTTCGCCTTGATCGCCGTCCTCGCCTCGGCCTTCGGCAATTGGTTCGCCTGGCGCGGCCAACAGGCCGGCGCGCCGGTCATGGCCGCGACCGCCTGGGCCATGGCCTATGGCACGGCCATGGTGGCGGTCTATGGGTTCGCGACCGGCGTGGAATGGCGGATCGAGCCGACCCCGGCCTATATTCTGTCTCTGCTGCACCTGTCCCTGTTTGGATCGGTGATCGCCTTCGGGCTGTATTTCACCTTGGCGCGGCAACGCGGCTATGCCCTGGCCAGCTATATTTCGGCCCTGACCCCGCCGATCGCCGTCATCATGTCGGTCCTGTTCGAGGGCGCCCATGTCGGCGTGACCATGCTGATCGGCCTGATCCTGGTGCTGGGCGGCCAGGTCCTGTTGATCCGCGCGCCGAAGGCCTAGGGATCAGTCGTCCAGCTTCTGTCCATCGAGCTGCCGGGCGGCGCGCTCGCGCTCCTTGTCCGCAGACTGTTTCTGAGCCTTGGTGCGGCCATGGGCGGCGCGGTTGGCGGCGGCGCGGGTCTTGTCCTCGGCCTTGGTCCGCGCCTTTCGCGCCCGGTTCAGATTTATGATCTCGGCCATGTCTAGGGCTGCGGCGCGGCGGAAGTCGGCGTCTCCGGCTCCTTGGGCCTTAGGGCCTCGGGCACTTGATCCTCCGGGAGGACAGCGGGGGGAATGAAGACGGGACCCGACGCGGCCTGGTCGAGCCGGGTCCAGCCGTCCGCTGACCGGCCCCGCTCGCGGCCCAGGTTGAAGAGGGCGGTCATGGTCGGCTGGTCGAACTTCAGACTGGACGCCTCGACGTTGTCGGGTATGGCCGCCAGCGACATGGTCATGCCGTTGCGCTGGGCGAAAGCCGCTGTGGTCGCCAGATGGGTTCGCAGCGAGGCCTTGCTCATACTGTCGTAGCTTCGCATCAGAATGGCCGTCAGCCGGCCCGAGGTGACCCCGTCATTGCGACCGACCTGTCCATTGACGACGACGTACAGGCTGCCGACGCCCCGTTCTTCGCGCTTGCGGGTCCATAGGGTCAGGTTCTCCGGAATGGCGAGGAAAGGGGTGTTCACGCCGCCGTCGGCGTGCATCTCCATCACCACGGTTTGGTCCGGTTGCAGCCCCGCGATGAGGACCGGCGGGAAGACGCCGGGAATACTGGCCGAGGCCACCAGCACTTCCTTGAACAGGGCGCGAGAATTCTCGTCGTTCTGGCTGGCCAGCAGGCCCATGTCCCAGATGACGGTCTCCTCGCTGTCGAGGTTCGTCGTGGCCACCAGCAGGCGGCGGCCCTTGGCGTGTTCACGGGCGATGGCCTGCAACAGGTCCAGGGTGACGTTCTCGTCCACCAGCTTGCGCAGGGCGCCGGCGCTGAACAGGCTGGGGTAGAGGAAGATCGCCAGACTGCGCCAGCTCAACAGGCTGCTGGCGCCCCCTCCCGTATAGGCATAGCCCAGTTGCGGATCCCATTCGGACCCGGCGAAGGCGAAGGGCGCGGCGAGAGCGCCCGTGCTGACCCCCGTGACGATGTCGAAGACCGGACGGTCGCCCCGCTCGGTCCAGCCCACCAGAAGCCCGGCGCCATAGGCTCCGTTGGCGCCGCCGCCGGACAGGGCCAGGATCGAAAGGGGCCGCCCCGTCGACAGCCGCTCGCCCACTTCCTGGGAGAAAGCCGCCAGCCGGGCCGCGTCATTGGCGCGAATGCGCGGATCCCGCGCCGGTATCAGCGAGCCGTCCGCGATGCGCAGCGGTCCTGTCGGCCGGTCCAAGGTGCCGCATGACGCCACCGACAAGGCCATGACGACCGCCAGCAGACTCGAACAGATTCGTCTCATCCGATGCGTTCTCATTGAAAATCCCCGGCAGCGTTCATACCGCTGCGACGGGCCCCTTGTCATCACCGGGGGGTGCAAGGGCGGTCTCTAAGCACTGCGTTCTGACGAGCGGGTGACCGGTCCCCCTGAGCCAGGAGAGCCGGGTGAAAGCGAATTAACGAATGCCCCGCTGTCGCAGGCGGGGCGTTTTGGCTATCTGTACGGCCACGCCTGCCGGAGAGATGAAATGATCCGCCTGATCCTGAATATCCTGTGGTTCATTTTTGGCGGCTGGCTGTCGGGTCTGCTGTGGTTGCTGGGCGGTGCGATCCTGGCCCTGACCATCGTCGGCTTGCCGTGGAGTTTCGCGGCCTGGCGGATCGCCAGCTATTCCTTCTGGCCGTTCGGGCGGGAGATCGTCTGGCAGGACACCCATCCGGTGGCGGGCTGCTTGGGACTGGTGCTGAACGTCGTCTGGTTCGTCGTGGCCGGCTGGTACATCGCCCTCTCGCACCTGATCATCGCGGTGGCCGAGTTCGTATCCATCATCGGCATCCCCTTCGCCCTGAAGGACCTGGAGCTGGCCAAGCTGGCCCTGGCGCCGGTGGGACGAACGATCCGCGACAAGCCCTGAGCTCAATCGAGTTCCAGCAAGATGTCCAACATCATCTCGCGACGAGTAAGGAAGTTGCGAGTGACCTGATAATGGTCGGTATCCTCGTACTCGATCCGTTCGAGCCCATGGTCTGACGCCTGATAGATCCAGGCGTTGGGATAGCCGAGCAGGATGGGCGAATGGGTGGCGATGATCAGCTGCGACCGCGCCATCACCAGTTCGTGCAGACGCGAGAGGAAGGACAGTTGCCGGCTGGGCGACAGGGCGGCCTCCGGTTCGTCGAGAATGTAAAGGCCGTCGCCGATGAAGCGGTTATCGAACAGGGCGAAGAAGGACTCGCCGTGGGACTGCTCATGCAGTCGGCGGGCTCCGTATCGTTCGCCTCTGACCTCGGGATCCTCCAGATAGGAGGCGACCGTGAAGAAGCTCTCCGCCCTCAGGAAGAAGCCGTCCTGAACCCGCTGCGCCGATCGAACGGGCCGGACGAACCTGTGCAGCGGGGAATGGCTGTCGCGCGTGCCGAAGCGATGTTCGCGGCCGCCGCCTTCGGCATTGAACCCCCAGGCCACCGCCAGGGCCTCGATCAGCGTGGACTTTCCCGAGCCGTTCTCACCGACCAGAAAGGTCACGTTGGGATGGAAGGCCAGCCGGTCGAGCGTGCGCACGACCGGCAGGTTGAAAGGATAGACGGAAGCGTCCCAGCCGTCTCGGCGCTCGAAAACGGCCTCGATCCAGTAGGGACGCTCCAGCGCGGTCATCGCATCAGCCCGGCGAGATCATCTTCTCGGGACGGACCGCCTCGTCGAATTCGGCGTCGGTCAGATAGCCGCCGCCGACGGCTTCTTCGCGCAGGGTGGTGCCGTTCTTGTGCGCGGTCTTGGCGATCTTGGCGCAGAGGTCGTAGCCCAGCTTGCCGTTCAGGGCGGTGACCAGCATCAGCGAGTTGTTCAGGCCGCGCGCGATATTGTCTTCGCGGGCCTCGATGCCGACGACGCAGTTGTCGGTGAAGCTGATGGCCGCGTCGGCGACCAGGCGGACCGACTGCAGGAAGTTGTAGGCCATGACGGGGTTGTAGACGTTCAGCTCGAAATGCCCCTGCGAGCCGGCGAAGGTCAGGGCGGCGTTGTTGCCGAACACCTGGACGCAGACCTGGGTCAGGGCTTCGCACTGGGTCGGGTTGACCTTGCCGGGCATGATCGACGAGCCCGGCTCGTTCTCCGGCAGGGCCAGTTCGCCCAGGCCCGAACGCGGGCCGGAGCCCAGGAAGCGGATGTCGTTGGCGATCTTGAACAGCGAGGCGGCGACGGTGTTGATGGCGCCGTGGCTGAAGACCATGGCGTCATGGGCGGCCAGGGCCTCGAACTTGTTCGGCGCCGTGGTGAAGGCAAGCCCGGTGATCTCGGCGATCTGGGCCGCGACCTTTTCCGCGAAACCGATGGGGGCGTTCAGGCCGGTGCCGACGGCGGTGCCGCCCTGGGCCAGTTCCATCAGCTTGGGCAGGGTCTGTTCGATGCGTTCGATGCCGTTGGCGACCTGTTGGGCATAGCCGCCGAACTCCTGGCCCAGGGTCAGGGGGGTGGCGTCCTGGGTATGGGTGCGGCCGATCTTGATGATGTGGGCCCAGGCCTTGGCCTTGGCGTCCAGGGCGGCGTGAAGGTGCTTCAGCGCCGGGATCAGGTCGTTGACCACCTGTTCCGCGCAGGCCACGTGCATGGCGGTCGGATAGGTGTCGTTCGACGACTGGCTCATGTTGACGTGGTCGTTGGGGTGGACCGGCTTCTTGGAGCCCATCTCGCCGCCCAGGATTTCGATGGCGCGGTTCGAGATCACCTCGTTGGCGTTCATGTTCGACTGGGTGCCCGACCCCGTCTGCCAGACGACCAGGGGGAAGTGGTCGTTCAGCCTGCCTTCGATGACCTCATTAGCCGCCTTGATGATGGCGTCGGCCAGGGCCGGATCCAGCTTGCCCAGGTCGCGGTTGGTCTCGGCGGCGGCGCGCTTGACGATGCCCAGGGCGCGCACGACCGGCAGGGGCTGTTTCTCCCAGCCGATCTTGAAATTGCCCAGCGACCGCTGCGCCTGGGCCCCCCAGTAGCGGTCGGCGGCGACCTCGATGGGGCCGAAGGTGTCGGTTTCGATGCGGACGTTGCTCATGCGCGGATCTCGTCTCTCAGACGTGGCGGTTGGTTGCGCGGCGGTGTAGCACGAGAGCGGGACAGGGCAAGGCGAGGCCAGATGATGAGACCAAAGGCGATACTGGCGGCCGCGTTGTTGGCGCTGGCGAACTGCGCCAGTCTTCCTGCTGATCCGGCGCGTCCTCGGGTCGTCCTAGATACTACGGCGGGGCGGATCGTCTTGGCGCTCGACGCCGCTGCGGCGCCGATCAGCACCTGCAACTTCATCGGCTATGTCGTCTTCGGCGACTACGACAACGGGTCCTTCTTCCGCACGGTCTTCCGCGAGACCAATACGGCCAACCCCTATCCCATCGACGTCATTCAGGCGGCGACGCCCCGCGGCAGCGATGACGACTCCCGGCCTCCCATCGTGCTGGAGCGGACCCGCGACACCGGGCTGCGCCATCTTGCCGGGACTGTTTCCCTGGCGCGGGGTGCCCCGGACAGCGCGACTTCCAGCTTTTTCATCGTCACCCAGGACACGCCCAGTCTCGACTTCGGTGGCGGCCGCAATCCTGATTGTCAGGGGTTTGCAGCGTTCGGAAAAGTCGTCGAGGGGTTGGATGTCGCGCGCCGCATCCAGCGGATGCCGGCAGACGATGCGGAGCAACTGACTCCGCCGGTGACGATCCGTTCGGCGCGCTTGCTGGACGCCGCGCCGGCCGCTTGCACCCAATGACGAAAGGCTGGATCGGGACAGGCAAGGTCCGGGCGCGGGAAGACGGCGAGGCGGTCGAGATCGTCATCGACGGCCTGACCACCCAGGCCAAATACTACAAGCCGCTGGTCTATGAGTTCATGCGCAAGGAATGGGCGTCACGCCCGTCCTGGGGCGATCATGTCGTCGAGATCCACATGGAGCATGTGGGCGAGCCGCCGTGGATGGATCTGGACAACCTGGCCAAGGCACTGCTCGATTCCATCAAGGGCTATCTGTTCCACGACGACAGTCAGGTCGCCCGCCTGCTGGTCGAGCGACGCGAGGGCGAGAGGGAGCGGATCATGATCCGCTCCTATCCCCGTCGGGACTGAGCCGTCACTTTTTCCGGAACTGGTCCAGCGACACGACCTTGGGGCCGTCGGAGCCCGGCGTCGGATCCTCGGGCGGCGTCGCTTCTTCGACCGCCTCGACGATTTCGGGCTCGTCGAACTGAAGCAGGAACTGGACGCTGGGATCGTAGAATCGGGTCACGGCCGAATAGGGCATGGCCAGGGTGCGCGGCACGCCGCCGAACCGCAGCTTCACGGAGAACCGGTCGGCCTCGACCTGCAGGTCCTCGTACTGGTGTTGCAGCACCACCGTCATCTCGTCCGGGTATTTGGCCAGCATGTCCGGCGGGATGCTGACCCCGGCGGCGCGGGTCTTGAAGGTGATGTAGAAGTGGTGGGCGCCCGGCAGGCCTTCGGCCAGAACATGGTCGAGCGCAGAACGGATCACGCCGCGCAACGCCTCGTGCGCCAGCCGCTCATACTGCATCTCATCGACCGGAGGGGTCTGGTCGGTCATCGTCACCTCGCAATTCAGCGCGACTGATAGCGTCGCCGGTCCCGCCGCGAAAGATGCGAATAGGGTAAACGGACAGTATGTGCGGAAGAAACGCCGGGATTCTGTTGCCAGGCTCCCGACAGGCCCCGCCCAAGGATCTGAACCCCTAGGACTTAAGATTCGAAATCACCCGAACCGCATTACGCGGCGAGAGCGACTTCTCCAGCGAAGTTATCGTTCGCAGTTAGAAAATGGCCCGATACGGTGGGCCAGGACGAGCGAAAGCAATCCTCTTTACACGTCCGTCGATGCTAGTCGGCCCCATGCTGCCTCCGCCGATAACGCGGGGAGAAAGTTGGTGGAGCCGCCGGGAATCGCACCCGGGTCCGGTCCGCTTATTACAAGCGCGTTTATCGCTATAGTCCGGCCGAAACCGGACAGGTCCAATATAGGCGTTGCGCGGACGCTTTCCAAGCGCCGCGTGCGTTTCAAACCCGCGCCCAGCCCGGGGTCTGGTTCCTGAACCAGGTCAGCTGGCGTTTGGCGTAGTTTCGGGTCGCCTGTTTCAGGGCGTCGATCGCTTCATCCCGACCGATCTCTCCGGCCAGATACGCCGCCAATTCGCGCACCCCGACCGCCTTCATGGCGGGCAGGGCCGGGGACAGATTCCGCGCGGTCAGGGCGCGCACCTCGTCGAGCGCGCCGTTCTCCATCATCAGGTCCACACGCCGGTCGCAGTTGGCGTAGAGGTCCGCACGGTCCGGTTCGATGACCCGTCCCCTCCATGACCCCGGCGACAGCAGGGGGCGAGTGTCCGCCTTCCAGTCGCTCAAGGCGCGGCCGCTGGCCGAATGGACGCTCATGGCGCGGACCAGCCGTTGGCGGTCGCCCTGTTCGATGGAACGGGCGGCTTCGGCGTCGATTTCAGCGAGACGGGCGCGGAATGCGGCTTCGCCTTGCGCCATATAGTCCGCCTCGACCGCGTCACGGAGGCTCTGAGGCACAGGGGGGATCTCCGCCAGTCCGCGGGTCAGGGCAGTGAAATAGAGACCGGTGCCGCCGACCAGGATCGCCGGCCGCCCGTCGGCGCGTGCGATATCCAGCAGATTCAGGGCCGCACGGCTCCATTTGCCCACCGACCAGGCGTCCGCCGCATCGGCGACGCCATACAGCCAGTGATCGGCCTGGGCCTCGTCTTCAGGCGACGGGCGGGCGGTGAGGATGCGCAGGTCGGCGTAAAGCTGCTGGCTGTCGGCGTTGATGATCACGGCGCCGGTCTCGCGCGCCATTTTCAACGCCAGGGCTGACTTGCCCGAGGCGGTGGGGCCGGCGATCAGGGTGACTAATGGCGGCTGGGACAAATCGAGGCTCGCGGGCGACATCCATGGGCGATAGAACGCGCCCCTTGTCGCCTGCAAGTCTTCTGGAGACCGCCTTGGTCGAACGTTCCGCCGTCATCGCCGCCCTCGACGCCGTCATGGACCCGGTCTCCGGTCAGGGCCTGTTCGCCTCGGGCCTCGTGCAGGGACTGGTGGTCGCTGAGGACCGCGCCGGCTTCGCTCTTGAGGTGGATCGCAGCCTGGTCGCGACCTATGCGCCCGTTCGCGACGCGGCCGAGGCCGCGCTGAAGGTCCTTCCCGGCATGAACCGCGTGTCGGTGATCCTGACGGCCGAAGCCAAACCCGGACTCGCCAGGCCGGTGGCGCGCACCGCAGGCCTTTCGAAGGCCGCTGTGGATCAGGGGCGCGCCAAGGCGCCGGTCCCCACCGATCGTCCGGCCCATGTCCGTCGCGTCCTGGCCGTCGCCAGCGGCAAGGGCGGGGTGGGCAAGTCGACCGTGGCGGTGAACCTGGCCGCCGCCCTGGCCGCACGCGGCCTGTCGGTCGGGATCCTCGACGCCGACGTCTATGGGCCGTCGCTGCCCACCATGCTGGGCATCAGCGGCCAGCCCGCCTATGAGGACGGCGCCATCGTTCCGCACCAGGCGCACGGGCTGAAGGCCATGTCGGTCGGCCTGCTGACCAGGATGGACGACGCCATGATCTGGCGCGGCCCCATGGCCTCCCAGGCCATCACCCAGATGCTGACGCAGACACGGTGGGGCACGGCCGAGGCGCCGCTGGATGTCTTGGTCGTTGATCTGCCCCCCGGCACCGGCGACGTGCAACTGACCTTGATCCAGAAGACGCCGCTGGACGGCGCCGTCATCGTCTCGACGCCGCAGGAAGTGGCCCTGGCCGATGCGCGGCGGGCGCATACACTGTTCCAACGGGTCAATGTCCCGACGCTGGGCCTGATCGAGAACATGACCGGCCCGGTGTTCGGACAGGGCGGAGCCAAGCCGGAGGCGGACCGTCTGTCCATTCCCTTCCTGGGAGCCCTGCCGCTGGACGCCGCGCTGCGCGAGGGCGGTGATGCGGGTCTGCCCGTTGTGGCGGACAACCCGAGTGGTGAAATCGCTGTCCGGTTCGCCTCAATAGCCGATCAGGTGGCGGCCGCCCTGGAACTGTAGAAACTTCACGGCAGGGGGTTTTCAAACGCAACTGTATTCGCCACCTTCGGTCTTACCGATACCCAAGGAGATCCGATGAGCGTCGACGCCCTGTTTCGCCCCTTCACCATCAAGGGGCTGACCCTGCCCAACCGCATCGTCATGGCCCCCATGACGCGGTCCTTCTCTCCCAACGGCATCCCGACCTCTGATGTGGCCGGCTATTATCGTCGCAGGGCGGAAGGCAGGGTGGGGCTGATCGTCACCGAGGGCACGGTCGTGGAGCGGCCCGCCGCCCGTAATGACGCCAATGTTCCGGTCTTCCACGGCGACGCCCTGCCGCAATGGAAGGCGGTGGTGGACGAGGTGCACACCGCCGGCGGGCTGATCGCGCCGCAGATCTGGCATGTCGGATCGGCGCGGGGGCAGGGCGAGGCCTGGTCGCCGCTGGGCAAGGTGGACAGTCCGTCGGGCCTGACGGCGCCGGGCAAGGCCAAGTATGAGCCGATGACCGAAGAGGACGTCGCCGACACCATCGCCGCCTTCGGTCGTTCGGCGCGCGCGGCGCGGGAGTTGGGCTTCGACGCCGTCGAGATTCACGGCGCCCACGGCTATCTGATCGACCAGTTCTTCTGGGGCGGGGTCAATGTGCGCGAGGACCGCTGGGGCGGTCCAACCATCGCCGACCGCGCTCGGTTCGGAGCCGAGGTGGTCAAGGCGGTTCGCGAAGGCGTCGGCGACGACATCCCCGTCATCCTGCGCCTGTCGCAATGGAAGCAGCAGGACTTCGCCGCCCGGATCGCCGAGACGCCGGACCAGATGGTCGAATGGCTGACGCCCCTGTCGGACGCGGGTGTTGATGTCTTCCACTGCTCGCAACGCCGCTTCTGGGAGCCGGAGTTCGAGGGATCGGACCTGAACTTCGCCGGCTGGGCCAAGAAGCTGATGAACAAGCCGACCATCACCGTCGGCTCGGTCGGCCTGGACGGCGAGTTCATCGCGGCGTTCGGCGGCGAAGGATCGAAGCCCGCATCCCTGGACGGCCTGCTGCGCCGGCTGGAGAACGAGGAGTTCGATCTAGTGGCTGTCGGCCGCGCCCTTCTGGCCGATCCGCACTGGGTGCAGAAGATCCGCGACGGGCGCACCGACGAGCTGCGCAACTTCGAGCGCTCGGACCTGATGACCCTGTCGTGACGCGATTGGTCGAGTCGGTCCGTCTCTGCGGAGGTCAGGCCGGCTCGACGATCACGGCCGTGCCGTAGCACAGCACTTCGGTCACGCCGGGCATGATCTCGGTGGCGTCGTAGCGGACGGCCAGGATGGCGTTGGCGCCGTGTTCCTGGGCATGTTTGACCAGTTCGTCATAGGCTTCCTGACGCCCGGCCTCGGCCAGTTTCACATAGGCGCCGACACGTCCGCCCAGCATGGACTGGACCCCGCCTATGGCGTCGGAAATGGCGTTGCGGGACCGCACCGTCACGCCGCGCACCAGGCCGATATGGCGGGTGACGCGGAAACCGGGCAGATCGTTGGTGGTCGTGACGTACATGGACTTCTCCTAGCGACGTTCCAGCACACGGAAGGTGAAGGCGTGGTCATCCTTCTCGCCCGCCGTGTGGACTTCTGACGATACCTCGGTCCAGGCCGTTTCGTCGAACGGTGGAAAGACCGCGTCTCCTTCGGGGGCGGCGTCCACCTCGGTGATATAGAGGCGACGCGCGCGGGGCAGGACGGCGGCGAAAAGGGCGGTGCCGCCGATGACGCAGATCTCGTCCACGCCGTCCTCCTCGGCCGTCTCCCGCGCGATCTCGATCGCCTCATCCAGTGTGGCGCAGACCAGGGCGCCCTTGGACATGCCGTCGGCCTCGTAGGATTCGTCCTTGGTCAGCACCAGGTTCAGCCGGCCGGGCAGGGGTTTGAGCGGCAGGCTCTCCCAGGTCTTGCGCCCCATCAGACAGGGCTTGCCCACCGTGATGGCCTTGAACCGCTGCAGGTCCGAGCGCAGCCGCCAGGGCAGGTCGCCGTCACGGCCGATGACGCCGTTGCGCCCGCGGGCGACGACCAGGGAGATCAGGGGAATGCTCATGGCGTGTCTTCCGTCTGGGGTTCGAGCCATTTGAGCCATTTGCGCCGCATGGCCGTTTCCAGATCAACGCCTGCGCCCGCGCAATAGATCAGCAGCATGCCCAGAACATCGGCCGCCTCGTCGCCCAGGGCGTCAGCGTCGGGCGTTCCGCGCGCCCGTCCGGACAGACGCAGATGTTCGGCCGTCAGCTCTCCCAGCTCTTCCTGGAGCTTCAGCAGAGCCCAGTCGCGGTCGCGGTCGATCTGATGTTCGGCGGCGTAGATGTCGGAGATGCGCAGGACGTCGGCCTGCAAAGATCTGAGGTCCATCAGACGGCTACGGCCGCCTTGATGTGCGGCCAGGCTTCGTAAGCCTCAAGCGTGAAGTCCGACAGTTCGAAGGCGAACAGGTCGGTCTTGGGCGCGATGCGCATGACCGGCAGGGGCAGGGGCTCGCGCGTCAGCTGGAGTTCGGCCTGTTCCAGGTGGTTCAGATACAGGTGGGCGTCGCCGAAGGTGTGGACGAAGTCGCCGGGCTCAAGTCCGACCACCTGGGCCAGCATCATGGTGAGCAGGGCGTAGGAGGCGATGTTGAACGGCACGCCCAGGAAGACGTCGGCGCTGCGCTGGTACAGCTGGCAGCTCAGCTTGCCGTCTGCGACGAAGAACTGGAACAGGCAGTGGCAGGGCGGCAGGGCCATGTCGTCGACATCGGCCGGGTTCCACGCCGTGACGATGTGGCGGCGGCTGTTGGGGTTGGTCTTCAGGCCGTGAACCAATTTCTCGATCTGGTCGATGGACCGGCCGTCCGGCGCCGTCCACGACCGCCACTGCTTGCCGTAGACCGGCCCCAATTCACCCTCGGCGTCGGCCCATTCGTCCCAGATGCGGACGCCGTTGTCCTTGAGCCAGCCGATATTGGTCTCGCCGCGCAGGAACCACAGCAGTTCGACGATGATCGACCGCAGGTGCAGCTTCTTGGTCGTCAGGACGGGGAAGCCCTTCGACAGGTCGAACCGCATCTGGCGGCCGAAGACGCCCAGGGTGCCGGTGCCGGTGCGGTCGTCGCGGCGCACGCCATTGTCCAGAATGTCGCGCAGCAGGTTCAGATACTGCCGCTCCGGATGGTCGGCGGGCGCGGCCGCGCTGCGCGCCTGGAGGTCGGCTTGGATCATCTGAACGGTCATGACCTCAAACTGCCCCAGAATTCGATTCGTGACCGGGCAAATCGGTTGCGGCGGTCGGGCGTCCACAGGAATCGAATCGGTCGCTGGACGGCTTCAAACGTCGAACACCCTGCCGCCGAAACCTGAGAACCGTTATCAATGAAGGTTTTAGGTCGTTTTGTCCATGCTCAGGACATGGACAAGCTTCGGTGTCGGGCGCAAAGAAAAGACAGAGATCGCCATAAGCGAAAGAACGAATATCGTGTTCGACTATAAGGCCGCCTTTGAAAACTCGGTGGAGCAGGTGCGCAGCGAAGGACGGTATCGCGTCTTCGCCGACCTGAAGCGCGTTCGCGGGCAATTCCCGCAGGCTGTGCGCCGCCGCGAGGACGGGTCCGAGCAGGACGTCGTCATCTGGTGCTCGAACGACTATCTGGGCATGGGCCAGCACCCGGTCGTGCTGAAGGCCATGCAGGACGAGATCGACGCCGTGGGCGCGGGCGCCGGCGGCACGCGCAACATCTCCGGCACGACGCGCTCGGCGGTGGATCTGGAGGCCGAACTGGCCGACTGGCACCAGAAGGAGGCGGCGCTGCTGTTCACCTCGGGCTATGTCGGCAACGAGGCGACCCTGTCGACCCTGCAGAAGATCCTGCCCGGCCTCATCACCTTCTCCGACGCGCTGAACCACGCCTCGATGATCGCCGGCATCCGCCAGGGCGGCGGCGAACGGCACATCTTCAAGCATAACGACCTGGCCCATCTGGAGGCTCTGCTGGCCGCCGCTCCGGCCGGAGCGCCCAAGCTGGTCGCCTTCGAGAGCGTCTATTCGATGGACGGCGACATCGCCGACCTGGCCGGCACCATCGCCCTGGCCAGGAAATACGGCGCCATGACCTATCTGGACGAGGTCCATGCGGTCGGCCTGTATGGCGAAACCGGCGCCGGCGTGGCCGAGCGTGACGGCCTGCTGGACCAGATCGACATCATCGAATGCACCCTGGGCAAGGCCATCGGCGTCATGGGCGGCTATATCGCCGCCGACGCCGTGATCATCGACGCCGTGCGCAGCTGGGCCTCAGGCTTCATCTTCACCACCAGCCTGCCGCCCGCCCTGACGGCGGGGGCCCTGGCGTCAGTGCGGCACCTGAAGACCCATCCCGAACTGCGCGAACAGCATCAGGAACGGGCGGCGACGCTGAAGGCGCGGTTCGCCGCCGCCGGGATTCCGGTGATGGACTCGGAAAGCCATATCGTGCCGGTGCACGTCGGCGATCCGGTCCACTGCAAGATGATCTCGGACATGCTGCTGGACGAGTACGGCGTCTATGTTCAGCCGATCAACTATCCGACCGTGCCCAAGGGGACAGAGCGGCTGCGCTTTACGCCCTCGCCGAACCACACGGACGAGATGATGGACCATGTCGTCCAGGCCATGGACCGCCTGTTCGCCCACTGCAATGTGGCGCGCCGGTCGGTGGCGGCCTGAGACAGACGTGGCGGACGACGACGACCTCGGCGAGGTGATCGTCGAGACCGTGCGCAACGGCCCCTATATCAAATGCTCGGCCATCCATGTGGCCACCGGCCGCGAGGTCAGCGCCATGGGGCCGGTCAACGAGCCCAAGGCGGTCGAGCGGGTGGCGATCGCGAAGTTGAGGCGGGCGCTGGGGCTTTAGAAGGCTTGGGTGGGACACAAGATATTGTGGTTCGGCGCGCTGCGGCCTAGATAGGCGGCCTTCTCAGACGCGGGGATTCCGACGTGACCGCCTTCACCCATGACGCCTATTTCACCAAGACCCTGGCCGACGCCGATCCGGACGTCTTCAAGGCTATTCAGGGCGAGATGGGGCGGCAGAAGGAGCAGATCGAGCTGATCGCGTCGGAGAACATCGTCTCCCAGGCGGTGCTGGACGCGCAGGGCTCGGTTCTGACGAACAAATACGCCGAGGGCTATCCTGGTCGTCGCTATTACGGCGGCTGCGAATTCGTCGATGTGACCGAGGATCTGGCGCGCGAACGGGCCAAGAAACTGTTCGGCGCGGCCTTCGCCAATGTGCAGCCCCACTCGGGCGCCCAGGCCAACCAGGCGGTGTTCTTCACCCTGCTGCAGCCCGGAGACACATTCCTGGGTATGGACCTGGCCTGCGGCGGGCACCTGACGCACGGGTCGCCGGCGAACCAGTCGGGCAAGTGGTTCCGGCCCGTGACCTACAAGGTCCGCGAAGACACCCATCTGATCGACTATGACCATGTGGCGGAGATGGCGCAGAAGGAGAAGCCCAAGCTGATCCTGGCCGGCGCCAGCGCCTATAGCCGCCACATCGACTTCAAGCGGTTCCGCGAGATCGCCGACAGCGTCGGCGCCTATCTGATGGTGGACATGGCCCACTACGCCGGCCTGGTCGCCGGCGGCGCCTATCCCGATCCGATCCCGCACGCCCACGTCGTGACCACGACGACGCACAAGACCCTGCGCGGACCGCGCGGCGGCATGATCCTGTCCAACGACGTCGAGCTGGGCAAGAAGATCAACTCGGCCGTCTTCCCCGGCCTGCAGGGCGGGCCGCTGGAGCATGTGATCGCGGCCAAGGCCGTGGCCTTCGGCGAGGCGCTGCAGCCCGAGTTCAAACTGTACGCCCAGCAAGTGGTCAAGAACGCCCAGGCCCTGGCCGGCGTCCTGGTCGAGCGCGGCCTGGCCATCGTCTCGGGCGGCACCGACAGCCACCTGGCCCTGGTCGATCTGCGGCCCAAGGGCGTGACCGGCAAGGCGACCGAGCACGAGCTCGAGAAGGCGCTGATGACCTGCAACAAGAACGGCGTGCCGTTCGACACCGCCCCCTTCACCGTCACCTCGGGCGTTCGCCTGGGCACGCCGGCGGGCACGACGCGCGGCTTCGGCGAGGACGAGTTCAAGCAGATCGGCCACTGGATCGCCGACGTCGTCTCGTCGATGAACGGCGGCGATGAAGCCGATCCGGCCGTGGTCGCGGGCGTGGCGGCCCAGGTGCGGGAGCTGACCAACCGCTTCCCCATCTACCGATGATCTGACCGATGAAGTGCCCCTTCTGCGGTCATCAGGACACCCAGGTTAAGGACAGCCGGCCGTCGGACGACGGCTCGGCGATCCGACGCCGTCGATCCTGTCCGAACTGCAACGGGCGCTTCACCACCTTCGAACGGGTGCAACTGCGCGAACTGGTGATCCTGAAGCGCAACGGGCGGCGCACGCCGTTCGACCGCGACAAGCTGGAGCGGTCGCTGGGCGTGGCCCTGCGCAAACGGCCGGTCCAGCCCGAACAGGTCGAGCAGATGGTCAACCGGATCGTGCGCCAGCTGGAGAGCCTGGGCGAGACCGAAGTGCCGTCGAGTACGGTAGGCGACTTCATCATGAAGGCCCTCAAGGGCGTGGATGAGGTGGCCTATGTCCGCTACGCCTCGGTCTACAAGGACTTCCGCCATACCGGTGATTTCGCCAAATTCCTGGGCGCCGAAGGTTTTTCCGATGGGGGCTTCGACGAGCCCTCCGACAAGGCCTGATGCGCGTCACCCTGAAGCTGGCCACGTCGCTGGACGGGCGTATCGCCACGGCCACGGGCGAAAGCCGGTGGATCACCGGCGAGGCGGCGCGGCTGGAAGGGCATCGGCTGCGCGCCGGCCATGACGCCGTTCTGGTGGGCGTCGAGACGGTGCTGAAGGACGACCCCGAACTGACCGCGCGCCTGCCGGGGCGCAGCGTGGACCAGCCGCTGCGGGTGGTGCTGGACAGTCGGCTGCGCACGCCGGCGACGGCGAAACTGGCGGGCGAAAACACCCTGATCCTGACGACGGTCGAACCGAAGCCCGTCGGCGCAGCCCAGGTGCGGCGGGTCGAGGCCGACCACGAGGACGGGCGTCCGGCGATCCCGGCGGTGCTGAAGGCGCTGAAGGCGGCGGGCGTGGACTCGGTGCTGATCGAGGGCGGGGGGCAGGTCGCGGCCGCCTTCCTGAGGGCCAGGGCTGTGGACCGGCTGGAGTGGTTCCGGGCGCCGATCCTGCTGGGCGGGGAGGGGCGGCCCTGCGTGGCGGCCCTTGCTCTTGCAAAGCTGGCCGACGCCCCCAAGTTCCGTCGCCTGGGCGTCACGCCCGTCGGAGACGATCTGTGGGAGCGCTACGAGCGATCGTGACGCCGCCGCCGGGCGTTTTCGCCGGTCGATTTCAGACGATTCAGACTATTCAGACTGTGTTTTTTGGGTCCGGAAGGGACCGGAGCCGAAATGTTCACCGGAATCGTCACCGACATCGGGCGCGTTCGCGACGTCCGTGAGACGGAGCGGGATCGCCGCTATGAGATCCAGACCGCCTGGGACGTGTCCGGGATCGACCTGGGCGCCTCGATCAGCCACGCGGGCTGCTGCCTGACGGTGACGGAGAAGGGGACGGATTGGTTCGCGGTCGAGGTGTCGAACGAGACCCTGTCCAAGACGACCCTGGGCGCGTGGAAGGCCGGCGACGGCGTCAATCTGGAACGCGCCGCCAAACTGGGCGACGAGATGGGCGGCCATGTGGTCTCGGGCCATGTCGACGGCCTGGGCCGCGTCGTCTCGATCACGCCGGAGGGCGGGTCGCACCGGGTCGAGGTCGAGGCGCCGGCGCCGCTGCACCGCTATATCGCCGCCAAGGGCTCGATCACCGTGGACGGGGTGTCCCTGACGGTGAACAGCGTCGCGGGACAGGTGTTTTCGTTGAATATCATTCCGCATACGTGGGATGTGACGACCCTGGGCCGTCTGAAGGCGGGCGATCCGGTCAATCTCGAGATCGACATGCTGGCGCGATACCTCGCGCGGTGGCAGGAGACGGCGTGATGCAATTGGCCGCAAACATGAACGACAGCCCGATCAGTCCCATCGAGGACATTCTTGAGGACGCCCGCAACGGCCGTCCCTACATCCTGGTGGACGCCGAGGACCGCGAGAACGAGGGGGACATCATCATCCCCGCCCAGTTCGCGACCCCCGACCAGATCAATTTCATGATCCGCCAGGCCCGCGGGCTGGTGTGTTTGGCCCTGACGGCCGAGCGGGCCAATCAGCTGCGGCTGCCGCCGATGGCGGCCGACAATCGCGAGAGCATGAAGACCGCCTTCACCGTCTCGATTGAGGCCAAGGAGGGCGTGACCACGGGGATTTCGGCGGCCGACCGGTCGCGCACCATTCATGTGGCCACCGACGCGTCGAAGGGCATGGACGACATCGTCTCGCCCGGCCACATCTTCCCCCTGGTAGCGCGCGACGGCGGGGTTCTGGTCCGCGCCGGCCATACTGAGGCCGCCGTGGACATCAGCCGCATGGCGGGCCTGACGCCGGCCGGGGTGATCTGCGAGATCATCAAGGACGACGGCGAGATGGCGCGGATGCCCGATCTGGTCGCCTTCGCCCAACTGCACGGGCTGAAGATCGGCACTATCGCGGACCTGATCGCCTATCGCCGCCGCACCGAGCGGTTCGTCGAACGGGTCATGGATACGCCGTTCGAGAGCGTCCACGGCGGGCCGTTCCGCCTGATGCTGTACCGGAACACCATCGAGGGCGCGGAACACGTCGCCCTGGTCCACGGCAAGATCGACCCGTCCAAGCCGACCCTGGTGCGGATGCACCAGGTGGACTTCGCCTGCGACCTGCTGGGCCATGTCGAGACGCGCCAGGACTATGTGCCCAAGGCGCTGAAACAGATCACCGACCATGACGGTCCGGGCGTGGTCGTCTTCCTGCGCGATCCGTCGCTGACCTCGCTGGCGGAACGTCTGGCGGGCGTGGACAAGCCGGCGGCGGTGGACCGGTCGCTGCGAGCCTATGGCGTGGGCGCGCAGATCCTGCTGGACCTGGGCGTCAGAGACATGATCGTGATGAGTTCGACGCGGCCTGAACCGACGGCGCTTGAGGGCTATGGCCTGCGCATCGTCGGCTGGCGCGACATGGATGGAGAAGACAAGTCGTGACCGAGGCCCCCCGTATTCTGATCGTCGAGGCGCGCTTCTACGACGAATTGGCCGACGCCCTGCTGGAGGGCGCCAAGGAGACGTTGAAGGCGCGCGGCGCCGAGTTCGACGTCGTCACCGTGCCGGGCGCCCTGGAGATCCCGGCCGTCATCGCCATGGCCGAGGAGGCCGGACGGTTCCCGACCGCGCCCCGTTACGACGGCTATGTCGCCCTGGGCTGCGTGATCCGCGGCGAGACCTATCATTTCGAGATCGTCTCGGACCAGTCGGCGGCCGGCCTCATGGCCCTGGGCGTCAAGGGACTGCTGATCGGCAACGGCATCCTGACGACCGAGGACGAGGACCAGGCCTGGGCCCGGGCGCGGCTTTCCGAAGGGGATAAGGGGGGCGGGGCGGCCAAAGCCTGTCTCGAGCTCATTGCATTGAAGAAGCGGTTGCGGCTAGGCCTCGGCGCATGACTGAACCGAACAGCGTCAAAGCCGTCCTCGAACAACTGGCCGAGGCCGAGAAGCAGCGGGCCGAGCCTCATCTCAGCTCCAAACAACGCCGTGCGCGCACCGTGTCGCGTCTCGCCGCCGTCCAGGCCCTGTACCAGATGGAGCTGGCGGGCGAGGGCGTTGAGACGGTGATCACCGAATTCGCCAACTTCCGCTTCGATACGGATATCGAGGGCGAGGCCCTGGCCGAGGCCGACGAAGCCTATTTCGCCGACATCGTGCGGGGCGTGATCGAGAGCCAGCGCGACATCGACACGGCGATCAAGGCCCGCCTGGCGTCCAACTGGAAGCTGGAGCGGATCGACGCCACCCTGCGCGCCCTCCTGCGCTCGGGCGCCTGGGAGTTGATCAAACACCCGGAGACGCCGCGCGAGGTCGTGATCGACGAATATGTCGAACTGGCCAAGGCCTTCTTCGACGACTCCGAGGCGCGGTTCGTCAATGCGGCGCTGGACGGCGTGTCCAGAGACACGCGCAAATAATGCCGTCGCTCGACGTCGCGGGCGAGTTCGAGACGATCGAGAGGCTGCTGCGGCCCCTGGCCCATCCCGAATGGGGCCGGGGGCTGGCCGATGATGTGGCGGTGCTGCCCTCGCGGCCCGGCTATGACCTGGTTCTGACCAAGGACGCAATCGTCGAAGGGGTGCATTTCCTGCCCGACGATCCGCTGGACACGGTGGCCAAGAAGCTGCTGCGGGTGAACTTGTCGGACCTGGCCGCCAAGGGAGCCGAGCCTTTCGGCTATCTGCTGGCCTGCTGCTGGTCGGACCGCTGCGGCTGGCCCGAACGCGAGGCCTTTGCGGCCGGGCTGGCGCAGGATCAGGCCCTGTTCGGGGTGTTTCTGATGGGCGGCGACACGGTCAGGACGCCGGGGCCGGCGGTGTTCTCCCTGACAGCCCTTGGCTGGGTTCCGGCGGGTGGGGCGGTGTCGCGCGCGGGCGCCCAGGTGGGAGACCTGGTCTTCGTCACCGGAACCATCGGCGATGGCCTGCTGGGGCTTCAGGCGGCGCAAGCCAAGCTGAAGCTGGACGCCGAACGGCTTGCGCGCCTGATCGACCATTACCGGAGCCCCATGCCGAGACTGGACTTCGCGGAGGTCGTCCGGAACCTGGCGACGGCGGCGGCGGACGTGTCCGACGGTCTGGCGGCGGACCTGAACCATATCGCCAAGGCCAGCGGCGTCGGCATTGCCCTGAACCTCAGCGTCCTGCCCCTGTCCGCCGCCGCCCAGGCCTGGTTCGAGGACCGGGTCGATCCGCAGGCGGCGCTGGAGGACCTGGCGACCGGCGGCGACGACTACCAGATCGTCTTCACAGCGCATCCCCGCCATGAGGAGACCCTGCGTCGCGAGGCCGAACGCCGCCTGCTGCGCCTGACCCGGATCGGAGCGGTTACGGCGGGCGCGGGCGTTGCGGTCGACTATGGGGGACGGCGGATAGAGTTGGCGCGGCGCGGCTGGACCCATGGCTGAGCCGGCAACACAATCCTAACCGCGCACCGCTAGGGTGGCGGTCATGGATCGCAGAACCTTGATCACGTCTGGAACAGTCGCCCTGGCCGGCGTCGCCGCTACATCGGCCCGGGCCTCATCCAGCAAGACCCCCGCCGAGGCCCCGGCCTTGAGCATCCCCGGCGTCGGGCTGCCGGTGATCGCCGACGGTCGCCTTAGAAACTACGTCTTCGTCTCGCTGAAGCTGCATATCGGCGGGGGCAAGACGGTCGAGCAGATGCGGCCCAAGGAGGCGTTCTTCCGCGACGCCCTGGTCAAGGCGGCCCACCGCACCCCCTTCACTGTTGCGGGCGACTGGACGCGGCTGGACGAAAACCGGATGTCTGCGGCCCTTGTCGCGGCTGCGAACGCGATCTCTGGACGGGGCTCCGTCGCACGGGCCGAGATCATCGCCCAGAACCCGCGCCTGCGCGCGGGCATGACGCCGGGCGTCTGAAGGTCCGCAACCATGGTTGCGTCAACTTGACGCCCATGACACGCTCCCTCTGCAAATCCCAAGGGACGCACTGACGCGTCCGCCGCGCTCGGGGGGACCGGACGTCGGACAGAGGCGATAACGCCCGCCGTCGCAAGGATCCGTGCGCTTGTTGCAAGGGCATGGAAACGTCAATGACGAACTCACTTACGCTGGTCTTCGCGGCAGGCGTTCTGGCGGTGCTGTACGGCGCCGCCCAGACCGCCGTGCTGATGAGGGCGAGCACCGGCAATGACAAGATGCGAGAGATCGCCGCCGCCATTCAGGAAGGCGCCTCGGCCTATCTGAAGCGGCAATATCTGACGATCGGCATGGTCGGAGTCGTGATCCTGATCGCCGCCTATCTGCTGATCGGCGTCTATGCGGCGGTCGGCTTCGTGATCGGGGCCGTCCTGTCGGGCGCCGCCGGTTACGCCGGCATGCTGATTTCGGTGCGGGCCAATGTGCGCACGGCGCAGGCGGCGTCCGAGAGCCTGTCCAAGGGACTGAACCTGGCGTTCCGCTCGGGCGCCATCACCGGCATGTTCGTGGCGGGCGGCGCCCTGATCGGGGTGTCCGGCTACTTTATCGTGCTGACCCATCACCTGGGTCTGGGCTCGACCAGCCGCGAGGTGATCGACGGTCTGGTGGCCCTGGGCTTCGGCGCCTCGCTGATCTCGATCTTCGCGCGTCTGGGCGGCGGCATCTTCACCAAGGGCGCCGACGTGGGCGGCGACATGGTGGGCAAGGTCGAGGCCGGCATCCCCGAGGACGATCCCCGAAACGCCGCGACCATCGCCGACAATGTGGGCGACAATGTCGGCGACTGCGCCGGCATGGCGGCCGACCTGTTCGAGACCTATGCGGTGACGACGGTGGCGACCATGGTGCTGGCGGCCATCTTCTTCCGCGATCAGCCCTATGTGGGCGCCCTGATGGTGCTGCCGCTGGCGATCTGCGCAGTCTGTATCGTCACCTCGATCATCGGCAGCTTCTTCGTGCGGCTGGGCAAGAGCCACAACATCATGGGGGCGCTGTATCAGGGGCTGATCGTGACCGGCGTCCTGTCCATCGGCGCGGTCTGGTGGGTGATCAACCAGATGGTGACGGGGCCGATCGTGACCGGAAGCGGCCTGACGATCCAGCCGATGGCCCTGTTCTGGTCCGGCATGGTCGGGCTGGCGGTGACGGCGGCCATCGTGGTGGTGACGGAATACTACACGGGGTCGAAATTCCGGCCGGTGCAGTCGGTGGCCAACGCCTCGGTCTCGGGTCACGGGACCAATGTGATCCAGGGGCTGGCGGTCTCGCTGGAGGCCACGGCGCTTCCGGCCCTGACGATCATCGTCGGCATCGTGGCCAGCTTCCAGCTGGCGGGTCTGTTCGGCATCGCCATCGCCACCACCACCATGCTGGGCGTGGCGGGGATGATCGTGGCGCTGGACGCCTTCGGGCCGGTGACGGACAACGCCGGGGGGATCGCCGAAATGGCGGGCCTGCCCAGCGAGGTGCGGCGGTCCACCGATGCGCTCGATGCGGTGGGCAACACCACCAAGGCCGTGACCAAGGGCTACGCCATCGGTTCGGCCGGCCTGGGGGCCCTGGTGCTGTTCGCAGCCTATACGTCGGACCTGCAGTATTTCTCGGCCAATCCGGCGGACTATCCCTTCTTCGCCGACATGGGGCCGATCGCCTTCGACCTGACCAACCCCTATGTCGTCGTCGGCCTGCTGTTCGGGGGGCTGCTGCCCTTCCTGTTCGGCGGCATGTCGATGATGGCGGTCGGGCGCGCGGCGGAGGCCGTGGTGGCCGAGGTGCGACGGCAGTTCCGCGAGAACCCCGGCATCATGACCTATCAGGTCAAGCCGGAGTACGGCCGGGCGGTGGACATCCTGACCAAGGCGGCGATTCGCGAGATGATCGTGCCGTCGCTGTTGCCGGTGCTGTCGCCCATCGTCCTGTTCGTCGCGGTGCTGGCGATTTCGGACAAGGCCAACGCCTTCGCCTCGCTGGGCGCCATGCTGATGGGGGTGATCGTCACTGGCCTGTTCGTCGCCATCTCGATGACCTCGGGCGGCGGCGCCTGGGACAACGCCAAGAAGGTGATCGAGGAAGGCTTCACCGACAAGAACGGCGTGGTCCACGGCAAGGGCTCCGAAGCCCACAAGGCGGCCGTGACCGGCGATACGGTGGGGGATCCCTACAAGGACACCAGCGGCCCGGCGGTGAATCCGATGATCAAGATCACCAATATCGTGGCGCTGCTGCTGCTGGCGGTGCTGGCGAGCGGAAATATCGGCTAAGCTTGTACGAAGACGCCCCGGAGAGTGATCTCCGGGGCGTTTTTTCTTCGGCGATGCGTCGGACCCTAGTCCGGGCGGCGCTTAGTCTGGGCGGCGTTGGCCGGGGGTGTCGTCCTCGGTGCGCGGCAGCTGGCCGCGACCGACGTTGCCCAGCAACTGTTCGAGCACGGTCAGGGCGCGGCCGCGGGTCGGCGTCTCGGTCCGGTTCATCGCGATCTGCTCGCCGTCGGCCAGGCCCAGGGTGCGGACGGCGGCGACCTTGTCGCCGTTCGGCTCGAAGGTGACTTCGGTGATGGTGCGGCTGGCGACGACCGGGCGGTTGTAGGTGTATTTCTCGGTCGTCTGGCTGATGTAGTACCAGACCTGATCCGGTTCGAAGGTCGAGGTGGTCGACGGCGAACCGAGGCGGGCCAGGACGGTTTCCTTGGTGTCGGTCCCCGCGACGATGTCCTGGGGCTTGGCGTCGATGGCCTGGAAGCCGTTGGAGCCGATCATGGGCGCGCAGGCGGCGGACAGGCCAGCCAGGGAAACGGCGACGAAAAGCGGGACGAAACGAGACATGATCGGGCGCCTGCGAGAGAACAAGGTCTTTGACCTAGACGGACCTGCGTCCTAGTTCAACGGCGCGGCGGAAAAGGGGCCGTATAAAACCATGCTGAAATACCTGTTCAGACCCCGGCCCGGCGTCCGCATCGGCGACGCCCTGTACGCCCTGGCGGTGGAACAGGCGCGCCATCTCGGCTTTTACACGCGTCTGGGCGTGGCCGACCGGATCGACGCCCGCTTCGAGCTCTATACGCTGCACGTGCTGCTGCTGGTGCTGAGGCTGCGCGACGAGAACACCGAGGCCGGACGGGACGCAGCCCAGGCCCTGTTTGACGCCTATGTCTCGGCCCTGGACCATGCGCTGCGCGAAGAAGGCGTCGGCGACGTCTCGGTCGGCAAGAAGATGCGCAAGCTGGGCGAGGCCCTGTACGGGCGGATGAACGCCTATGAGACGCCGCTGCGCGACGACGACGCGACGGCGCTGGCCGAGGCCCTGGCGCGCAATGTCTATGCAGAGACCGGGGCGGAACGGGCGAATGATCTGGCGCGCTACGCCCTGGCGGCGCGGGCCGGCCTGGCCGCGCAGGAATTCAATGATGTGCTGGCGAAGCCGGCCTGGACGGATGTTTGAGACGATGAGCGTGAGCCTTCCCTACAGCGAGACGGTGCGGATCAACCAGATCGGCGCCGGACTGAGCCGGCGGCTGGAGCCGGACGCAGACACACGCAAGCGAATCGCTCGCGCCCTGGACCTGCAAGGTCTGGAAGATTTCACGATCGACGTGGAAGTGAAGCCGACCCCGTCGACCAGCGAATGGACGCTGAAGGGCCGGGTCAGCGCCCATGCGGTTCAGACCTGCGGCCTGACGCTGGAGCCGCTGCCCGTCGATGTGGATCGCCGATTCTCTATCCAGCTGGCCGAACGTGCGCCCACGGAGACCGACGAGATCGAGGTCACGCTGGACGAGGAGGACGCCGATCTGATCGAGGACGGCAAGATCGACCTGGGCCAGTACGCCGTCGAGCAACTTGCCCTGTCGTTGGATCCGTTCCCGCGCAAGCCAGGCGCGGAGTTTGTGCAACCGGAAGAACCGGCCGAAATCTCGCCCTTCGCCGCCCTGAAGGCGCTGAAGCCGCAGGACGGCCAAGGCTGAGGTTGACGTTAGGGCCGGGTGGTTGCATCCCCCGGCTTGGGCGCTATCGTCCAGCGCCCTATATCAAGCGTCGCGCGACAAGACGACGCGGCTATTCGAGGTCCATTTGCCAGCCCCAGTTACGATCTCGCTTGACGCCATGGGCGGCGATCACGGCCCATCCGTCGTTATTCCCGGCGTCCGCAGCTATATCCTCACCCATGGCGGGGAGGGGGTTCGCTTCCTGCTGCACGGTGACGAAGCCCAGATTCGGCCTGAGTTGGCGCGCGCCGACCTGTCGGACGCTGTCGCCGAGATCCGCCACACCGAAAAGGTCGTGGCCATGGACGAGAAGCCCGCCCAGGCCATGCGTCGGGGCAAGGGCTCCAGCCTGTGGAACGCCGTCGAGGCGGTGAAGACAGGCGAGGCCGGCGGCGTGGTCTCGGCCGGAAACACCGGCGCCCTGATGGCGATTTCCAAACTGATTCTGCGCATGTCGGCGCCGGGGCTGGAGCGGCCGGCCATCGTCGCCAGCTGGCCGAGCTTCAAGGGCCATACGGCGGTTCTGGACGTGGGCGCCAATATCGGCAGCGACGCCGAGCAGCTGGTCGAGTTCGCCATCATGGGCGAGGCCTTCCAGTCGGCGGTGCGCGGCATCGCCCGGCCGACCATCGGCCTGCTGAACGTCGGCTCTGAAGACATGAAGGGCAACGAACAGGTCAAGGAGGCGCACGCCATCCTGCGAGATGGGCCGTTCGACCTGAATTATCACGGCTTCGTCGAGGGCGACGACATCGCCAAGGGCACGGTGGACGTGGTGGTGACCGACGGCTTCACCGGCAATATCGCCCTGAAGACGGCCGAGGGCACGGCGCGCTATATCTCGGCCCTGCTGCGCGAGGCCCTGACCTCGAACCTGCAGTCCAAGCTGGGCGCCGCCATCGCCATGCCGGCGCTGAAGAAGATGCGCGAGAAGATCGATCCCAGCACCATCAACGGCGGCCCGCTGCTGGGGCTGAACGGGATCGTGGTGAAGAGCCACGGGGGCGCCGACGCCAAGGGATTCGGCAATGCGATCCGCATCGCGGTCGATCTGGCCCGCAGCGACTATATGACCAAGGTGGGCGCCAATCTGGGCAAGCTGGACGCCGTGTTCGACCATTCCAGCCCGCCCGCCGCCCCCGCCGGAGAACCCCTTCAGTGAGCGTCACCCGCAGCGCCGTGACCGGCGTCGGCTCCTATCTGCCGGAGCAGATCGTCACCAACGCCGACTTGGCCAAGTTCGTCGACACCTCCGACGAGTGGATTCAGGAGCGCACCGGCATCAAGCAGCGCCACAAGGCGCGCGACGACCAGCCGACCAGCGATCTGGCTGTCGAGGCCGCCAGGAAGGCCCTGGCCGACGCCGGCAAGACGGCGGCGGACGTCGATCTGATCATCGTGGCCACGACCACGCCGGACATGACCTTCCCGGCCGTCGCCTCGATCGTTCAGCACAAGCTGGGCGCCGGGGTGGGCGTGGCTTTTGACGTCCAGGCGGTCTGTTCAGGCTTCGTGTATGCGCTGAGCGTGGCCGACGGCTTCGTGGCGCGCGGCCTGTCCAAATGCGCCCTGGTGATCGGCGCCGAGGAAATGACGCGGCTGATGGACTGGACCGACCGGACTACCTGCGTCCTGTTCGGCGACGGCGCGGGGGCCGTGGTGCTGGAGCCGCGCGAAGGGCAGGGGACCTCGGCCGATCAGGGGATGCTGGGCTTCGCCCTGCGCGCCGACGGATCGAAGACCGATCTGCTCTACGTCGACGGCGGTCCGGCCACGACCGGGACCGTGGGCCATCTGCGGATGGCCGGGAATCAGGTGTTCCGTCATGCCGTGGTCAATATCGCCGAAGGCATCACCGCCGCCTGCGCCGCCGCCGGCATAGAGATCGCCGACGTCGACTGGTTCGTGCCGCATCAGGCCAATCAGCGGATCATCAAGGGCGTCGGCGACCGGCTGGGTCTGGACGAAACCAAGGTGATCTCGACCGTGGCCCTGCACGCCAACACCTCGGCCGCCTCGATCCCCCTGGCGCTGGACGCGGCGATCCAGGACGGACGGATCAAGAAGGGCGACATGGTCCTGCTGGAGGCCATGGGGGGCGGCCTGACCTGGGGCGCCTGCGCGCTGCGCCTCTAAGTCCGGCAGAGGCATTGATTTTTCGGAGACTTTGCGTCCCTATACGCCCAGCCTACCGCTACCAGACGGGGATATGATGTCAGGCCTACAGACCGTAACGCGCGCCGACCTTTGCGAAGCCGTGCATGAAGAAGTCGGTCTGTCCCGGCAGGAGTGTTCGGCCCTTGTCGAGCGCACCCTGGAACTGATCGTTGAATCCCTGGAACAGGGCGATACGGTCAAACTGTCGGGCTTCGGCGTGTTTCAGGTTCGCGAGAAGCGCGCCCGCATGGGGCGCAATCCCAAGACCGGTGAGCCGGCGGCGATCAATCCGCGCCGGGTCATCAGCTTCCGCGCCTCTCAGATCATGAAGAGCCGGGTTCACGACGCCGTCGTCGAGGCCTGAGTCCCTTGGCCAAGAGCCCAGACGCCTTCCGCACGATCTCCGAGGCGGCCGAGGAAGTCGGGGCGCCGCAGCATGTGCTGCGCTTCTGGGAAACCAAGTTCAGTTTCGTGGTTCCCGTGAAACGGGCCGGGGGGCGCCGGTTCTATCGACCGCAGGACATAGCGGTGCTGAAGGCCGTGCGGCGGCTGCTGCACGACGACGGCCTGACGATTCGCGGGGTTCAGCGCCTGCACAAGGAGCAGGGGCTGAAGAAGCTGGTCGGCGCAGAGGCGGCGGCCCTGATCGAGGATGGCGAGACGTTCGCCGCCATCGCGACGCCAGTCCCGGCGCGCCCCGTCTCGATGTCGCACGCCGGGCGCGCCGAACATGCGGATCTGCAGGGTGTTCTGGCCGATCTGGAGCAGGCGAAGGCGCGTCTGGACGCCGTGCTTTCGCGGTCGGTAGAAAAGTCGTTTTAGCGTTTGCGGTCAACGGTCGCCCCGTCTATAGGGAGCGCCTTCGGAGCGTGGCGCAGCCTGGTAGCGCACTTGACTGGGGGTCAAGGGGTCGCAGGTTCGAATCCTGTCGCTCCGACCATTTCCTCTAAGGAAACGGTTGGTTAGAGGGGCCGCTTTCGGGCGGCCCCTTTGCAATTCGGGTCGCTGTCGGGCCCGCCGTCCTTTTACCAACTGCGGTGAGCGGTCATCGCCTCCGCCCTGGCCCAAGCCTCGCGCCCCGCATCATTCCAGGCCGACCCCAGTCGGCGCAGCTGTCGACGTGAGCCGTTGTCGGGGCGGATGAAATTACAGGGTGTGAGCGCCCTTGCGTGCTGAGCCTCCTGCGAGATGCTATCAGGGTGAACGGCAGGGACATTGTCGCCGCAACCAACAGGGATTCCCTTGATTTGATCGGACAATATGGATGGTCGACGTCTCTGGCAGAGGCCTTCGAACCCCATGAGCGTGCAGGCCACACGCCGGGCCGCATCATTCTCCACCAGCGGGACGGTTACGTCGTCGCGACCGACAACGGCGAAATACGCGCCAAGGTTTCGGGGCGGCTACGTCATGAGGCGGGGGAAATCGGGCATCCGGCGGTCGGGGACTGGGTCGCCCTTTCGTTCGGCGCGCAGGAGCGCACGGCCACGATCTACGCCTTCCTGCCGCGCCGCACGGCCTTCGTCCGCAGGGCGGCCGACAGTATGCGGAAACTGCAGATCCTGGCCGCAAACGTCGATGTGGCCTTTATCGTCACCTCCCTGAACGGTGATCTCAACCTGCGCCGGATCCAGCGGTATCTGGCGGCGGCCTGGGAAAGCGGCGCCCGGCCTGTCGTGGTGCTGACGAAATCGGACCTGTGCGCCGATCCGGAGGGCCAGGCGGCCCGCGTCGCCGCCCTGGAGCCGGGCTGTCCTGTGTTGATGGTCTCGGCCCGCCAAGGCGTGGGCCTCGACGCCTTGCTCGCCCAGGTGGGGAGGGGGGAGACCTGCGTGCTGATCGGCTCGTCCGGCGTCGGCAAGTCGACCCTGGTCAACGCCTTCCTGAACGAAGACCGGATGGCGACGCAGGCCATCCGCGAGACCGACGATCAGGGGCGGCACACCACCAGCCACCGCCAGCTCATCCTGCTTCCCGGCGGCCGGTTGATGCTGGACACGCCCGGTATCCGCGAAGTCGGTCTGATCGACGCCGAAACGGGCGTGAGCGCCGTGTTCGAAGACATCGAGGGCCTGCTCCAGACGTGCCGGTTCACCAACTGCAGTCACGCCAACGAGCCGGGCTGCGCCGTGCAGGCCGCCGTGCAGAGCGGCGCGCTCGATCCCGCGCGGTGGGCGCATTACCAGAAGCTGACCCTCGAGGCGGCTGCGGCCGAGCACGAGCAGGAGCGGGCGGCGAAGGCGGTAGAGCGTCGCCGGCTGGGCGCGCTGCAGAAGGTGTACCGCGCCACCAAGAGGAACGACCGGGGCGGCGGCGACTGATCGTCCGTGATCGGTTCCAATCCTCCGCAAGACGGGTTCGGACGAATTATGGCCTTTCCCGCAGCCAATCAGGCTAGTCGAGAGATTCAAACCTGAAAGAGTTCAAAAATGCCCGCATACACCATCGTAACCACCAGTGCGGTCCAGGGCGGCGACACCGCCGAGGTCAACACGCTGACGGACGACTTCGCCAATGACAGCGAGGCGCTGGGCTATGCGCGTCGGATGGCCGACGAAATGATCGACATGGCCCATCAGCTCCTGCTGGATTTCGATTACAGCAATGTCGGCGTCTATGACGGCGATCTGATCGACGAGGACATCACGCCCGACCACGCATCCCTGATCGGCGTATGGGTGCTCGACGAAGACGGCTCCGCCTGCGTGACCGCAGAAGAATTCCGCGAGGGGGTGACCGAAGTCGAGCCTTCCTAATCGTCACGCAGCAGTCCGCCCCGGGGCTACCTGTGCAGGAACGTCATCCCGACGCTGGCGGCGGCCGGGAGGTCTGGCCCGGACGGGGGATCCGATCGGCTGTCGCCGCTCCAGCAAGCAGACCGAGGGTGCAGACGGCGCCATGACGGCTAGATCAGCCATGACTGGCGGCGTGAACCCCGCCGGGATTCGAAGAATGCAGTCGACAATCTCTTTTATATTTGCATTTCGAGTGCCATAAGTCTGGCCTTGAGCTAGGCTGACCAGGAGACGAGCCGATGACGGACCTCATCCAGATTCAGGTGGGCAGGAAGGCCCTTCGGACCGCGCGGATCGAAACCCTGGGCCTGCCCGTCCCGGCGGAGGGCGAGGTGCTGGTGGCGATCGATCGGTTCGCCCTGACGGCCAACAACATCAGCTATGCGGTCACCGGCGATGTCATTGGATACTGGGGCTTCTTTCCGGTGGACGCCGAGTGGGGGCTCGTGCCGGTCTGGGGCTATGGCACGGTGGTCGCTGCGAACGCCGCGGGGCTGGCGGTCGGGGAGCGTCTCTACGGTTTCTTCCCCATGGCCTCTCATGTGGTGCTGCAACCGGGCAAGGTCACGGAAGGATCCTTTGTGGATGTCGCCGCGCACCGACGCTCCCTGCCGGCCCTCTACAACCGCTACACCCGCGTCGCTGCGGACCCGCCGGAAATTGCGGCCATGGGAGACGAGCGGTGCCTGTTCTTTCCGCTCTTCGCTACCTCCTACATCCTGGCGGACTATCTGGAGGACAACGCCAATTTCGGCGCGACGCGGGTCTTGATCGGCAGCGCCTCGTCAAAGACGGCCCTTGGCCTGGCGTGGCTGTTGGCCAAGGCTGCGGACAAGACGCTGGAGGTGGTCGGTCTGACGTCTCCCGGCAACGCCGCCTTTACAGAATCGCTGGCCCTCTATGACCGGGTGGTGACGTACGACCAGATCGATGCGCTTGAGACCGGTGTCCCCACCGCCCTGGTGGACATGTCGGGATCAGGGGCGGTGATTGGCGCCGTCGATGATCATCTGGGCGAGGACGTCGTCCTCAGCACCATCGTCGGGGCGACCCACTGGGACGCCAGACGGCACAAGGGCGAAACCCGAGGCGCGACCCCGACCTTCTTCTTCGCTCCGGCCCAGTTCGGCAAGCGCGAGCAGGACTGGGGTCCCGGCGTCGTGATGCGCCGCGCCCAGGAGGCCAGCGCGCGGATCGCCGCCGACGCCCGCACCCTGTTGGACGTGCGTCATGACCGCGGCCCCGAGGCCGTGCGCGACGCCTGGGTGGAAATGGTGGAGGGGCGCACGCCGCCCAGTATCGGGGTGATGCTGAGCGTGGTCTGAGCCCTTCAGATTATCGATCCGTTGGTCGGCCCATACGGATCGGGATCAGCCTTCAATCTGCGCCATCAGGCGCTGGCGCGTGGATCAGGCCGCTGTCCAGATGAGGTGGCCTAGGGCGGCCGTTAAGCCCAGCATCAGGGCCAGCGCCAGCCGCGGTCCGGCGACAAGGCCGGATAATGGGCGGGCCGGAAAGGCCATGGCGTGGGTCAGCGCCGCCATCTTCAACTCGTGAGCCTGGAGGAAGCGGGGATTGGTGGCGAGAACCATCATGTCGCGGCGGCTGCGATACCGCATTAGGCCCGTTATGCTCCAGCCGGGGTCCTGCGGCACGTTCAGCGCGTCCACATAGCCCGAAATCTTGCGGTAGTTCAGCAGCGGCAGTCCGCCGTTGACGATCAGGGTGGGGGCGAAGACGGCGAAGTAGGCCTTCAACATCGACCGGCCGCTTCTCTCCTGTCCCGTCGTCGGATCGGCGACCTGACCCGGCCGAACCCGGATCAGATTGACCATGATGAACTCCCGGCCGTCATCCTCTTCGAGGAACCGGCGGATCTGATCCATGTCGTTCAGACCAGCGGGCCACAGGGCCTCCGCCCTCGCCATGAAATGGTCGATCTCATGGGGCTGGAGCGGCCCGCGCCAGTTGTCATACCAAAGGCGAAACCCGAGGTAGAGCCCCGCCGCAGCCGCCCAGATCATCCAAGGGTGAGCTTCCATCGCCGGTCTCAGTTCGACCAGGTGACATAGGTGTCGCCCGGCTGAATGCGCTCCTCGCCGGTACGGTCCACACCCACGGGCGCCTCTACCAGCGCCGGCCACATCGTCCGGCCCTGATGCGCATTGTGGGCCTCGAGTTCAGCGGTTAGAGCGGCCACGATATCCGGGCGGCGGGCTGAAAGGTCGTGCTGTTCGGTGGGGTCTGAAGCCAGGTCGAAGAGCCAGGTTCGCTTGGGTCGGTCCAGCACCTGAAGCTTCCAGTCGCCAGACCGCACGACGCGATACCCGCCGGATCTCCAGAACAGCGAGGTGTGCGGCCGTCCCGAGACCGCGCCGGTCAGGAAGGGCGAAAGATCGACTCCGTCCATCTTCCGGTCGGCGGGCAGGGCGGCCCCGGCGGCGGCGGCGGCGGTGGCGTAGATGTCGAAATGCGAGACAGGCGCGGTCAACTGGGCGCCGGCGGGTATCCGCTTTGGCCAGTGCATGAAATAGGGCACGCGGATGCCGCCTTCAAAGAAGGTCAGCTTCCACCCGCGGAAGGGCTTGTTGATCTGCGGCAGGCCCAGGTAGTTGGCCCCGCCATTATCGCTGGTGAAGACCACCAGGGTGTTCTCATCCAGTCCCTGCGCCTTCAGTTCGGCCATGATGCGTCCCACGCCCCGGTCCAAGGCCACGATCATCGCGGCATAGACGCGCTCGCGGTGATTGGTGATGTGGCTGAGGGCGTCGTAGTCGGACTTAAGCGCCTGAAGCGGCGTGTGCGGAGCATTGTAGGCCAGATACATGAAGAACGGCCGGTTGCGGTTGGCCCGGATCCCAGCCAGCGCCTGGTCGGTCAGATAGTCGGTCATATAGGCGTTGGGGTGGAACCGGTCCCCGCCGTTGTACTGGACGCTGTAGGGCAGATTCGCCCATAGGAATTTGTCTATGGGATCAAAGTCCTGACGGGAGTTCACAACGTTCGGATCATTGGCGGGCAAGAACATCTGGGCGCCTACGATGAATCCGAGGCTTTCATCGAAGCCCTGTTGTTCAGGGCGCATTCCATCGGTCTCCCCCAGATGCCATTTGCCCAGATGTATCGTGTGGTAACCCCGGCCCTGCATCAGTTCCGCCAGGGTGATTTCCGAAGCGGGCACCCCCATCTGTTCATAAGGCGGCGTGTCCTTCACCCGGTCGCGCCGGAAGACCGGTTGTGGCCCATCGCCGCGGGGCGCGAGCGTCGGAATCAACTGGGCCATCTGGATGGGAACCGCCGTGAACTCGAAGCCGAACCGGGTCGGATAGCGACCCGTCATCAGGGCGGCGCGGGATGGCGAACAGGTCGCATTGCCGGCATAGCCGGTGGCCAGGACTGCGCCGGTCTGCGCCAGTCCATCAATGTTTGGGGTGCGGACGGTTCCATTCCCGAGCCCGCCGTTCAGGCTGATGTCGTTGAACCCGAGATCGTCCGCCAGGATGACGATGACATTGGGGGGGCGATCAGATGGGGCCGCGGCCGGCGTGGCGGGCCCTGCGTCCCAGATAACCTCCCGGTTAGGCCCGACCTTTGGCCCACGCCAGCCCGCGATATGAAGGATCACATAGTCCTTGAGGGCCAGCCCGCCGAAGCCCAGCACGACCAGCCCCGCGAGCGCCCCCCCGATCCACAAACCACGCTTCATAGCCGCTCCTCACCAGGCTCTTTCAGCCTGCGCCCCAATATATTGTCATGAAAGATGCCAATATATTGGGGCGGCTGTAAAGCCCTGCGTAAACGCCGCCAGATCCCTCAGCTTCTCCGGTCGGTCGACGGACTTGCAAGCCTGACGATCGCGACCAAGCGCAGCAGGATGGTGTCGAACGTCTCGCCCGACGCCGCGACCGGCAACGGCTTCCACGCCTCGAGGACAAGAACGGCGCCCGTCGTGATCCTGGCTTGCAGGCCACGCACCCCTCGAAGCTTCAAGTCTGGATCTGCGTTCGGTTGCGTGTCTCGACGCGCTTGAATAATAATGCATCATGAGTGCAGATAGATTTCAACCTATATTCGCCCCTTCCGGAGAGAGGGTTATGCCGCAAATCATCACTGCCGACGGTCTTGCCCGACTGCGGAAAGGTCTGGGCATGACGGACGCGCCCTGGCAATGGCGGTTCGTCGAGGCGACGGGCAGACCTGCTCTTGCAGACGAAGGGTTCGTAGTAGGGATGAATCAGGGCGCGGAAAGGGGGCGATCAATCACAGCCTCGCTGATGCTGCAGTCGGCGGCTTAGCGCGTGGACGCCGGGGTTTTCGATTTCATCATCGTGGGGGCAGGTTCGGCGGGGTGTGTGCTGGCTGAACGCCTGTCGCGGGATCCGGCCCATTCGGTTTTACTGTTGGAAGCTGGCGGATCGGACAACAGTGCGCTGGTGCGCACCCCGATGCTGATGGGCCTGGCGATCCAGTCCCGGTCCTTCAACTGGCGTTATGAAACCGAGCCTCAGGCGGAGTTGAACGATCGCAGACTTTACTGGCCACGGGGTCGGACACTGGGCGGGTCGAGCGCGATCAACGCCATGCACTACATCCGCGGCGCGCCTGAGAATTACGACGAGTGGCGTGATGTTTATGGGTGTGAGGGCTGGGGCTGGGACCAGGCCCTGCCGGCCTTTCGCGAGGTTGAAGGCCAGTGCCGGGGGGCGGATCCCTGGCACGGGGCCGACGGTCCGCTCACGGTTCAGGACGTGCGTCCGCTGAACCGGCTGACGGAGGCGTTTTTCGAGGCCGGCGCCGGTCTGCAGTATCCGCGCAATCCGGATTTCAATGGCGTCGCCCAACTGGGATTCGGGCCTTATCAGGTGACCCAGCGCGGCCTGCGCCGCTGGAGCGCCGCTGACGCCTTTTTGAAGCCGGCGCTCGCGCGGCCGAACCTGACGCTGCGCACCGGGGCGCTGGTCCGCAGGGTCGAACTGGAAGGCGGCGTCGCCACGGGGGTGGAGGTCGATATCGCGGGCCGCCGCCAAACCCTCTCGGCGCGCGAGATCATCCTGTGCGGCGGCGCCGTCAATTCGCCCCAACTGCTGCAGTTGTCAGGCATTGGCGACGCCGCAGACCTGCGCGCGGCCGGCGTCACCCCCGAGGTGGATCTGCCTGGCGTAGGCCGTAATCTGCAAGATCACATCGATATCATCGGCCAGATCTCGACCCGAAGCGCCACGTCGATCGGGCTGTCGCTGCGGGCCATGCCGACCCTGATCGGCGGGTTGGCGGCCTGGATGGGCGGCCGTCCCGGGCCGATGTCGACCAACCCGATCCAGGGCGGGGCATTTGTCCGCTCGTCCCATGCGGGGGATCTGCCGGACATCCAGCTGGTGTTCACGCCCGGTCTGGCGGCGCCGCATGGTCGGGACCTGCCGTTAGGCCATGGGGCCACGCTTCACGCCTGTGTCCTGTATCCCGAGAGCCGGGGACAGATCCGGATCACCTCGCCCGACCCCGCCCTTCCTCCCGCCATCGATCCGGCCTATCTCACGGCAGGCCGCGACATCGAGGTGCTGACGGACGGACTGGAGATGATCCGGACCCTGTTGGGCTCCGCAGCCTTCGCGTTCGACCGGCGGGCCGAACTGCTGCCGGGGCCAGATCGGACCCAACGGTCGCAACTGATGGATGACGTGCGCGCCCGGGCGGAAACCCTCTACCATCCGGTCGGAACTTGCGCGATGGGGACGGGAGACCTGTCGGTGGTTGATCCGAAGTTGAAAGTCCGTGGCGTGCGAGGTCTGCGCGTTGTGGACGCCTCGGTCATGCCGCGTCTGGTCGGCGGGAACACCAATGCGCCGACCATCATGATCGCCACGTGCGCGGCGCGGATGATTCTGGAGACGAACTGATGCCCCATTCTCTCGAGACCGCCTCCGACATCGCCGTCATCGGCCCCTTGATCGCGGCGCAGAGGGCCGCCTTTGCGCGCCAACCGCGGCGGCCGCTCGCGGATCGCCGCGCCGATCTGATGGCGATCGAACGGCTGGTGCTGGACCACGAGGGGGATATCGCCGAGGCGATCGATGCGGACTTTGGCGGCCGTTCCCGCAATGAGACCCGGTTGGTCGAGATCGCCGTCACTGCTCAGGCCGCGCGACACGCCCGCGCCAGCCTTGCGCGCTGGATGGCGCCGCACGCCGTGCCGACGCCGCTTATGGCCGCGCCTGGGCGCTCTCGCATTCGACATGAGCCCAAGGGCGTCGTCGGTATTGTATCGCCCTGGAACTATCCGGTTCAGCTTACGCTCGTCCCGTTGGTCGCAGCGCTCGCGGCGGGGTGCCGCGCCCTCATCAAACCATCCGAGCTTACGCCGCGCACCTCGGCCTTGATGGCGCAGTTGCTGGCCGATCGTTTCCCGACCGATCAGGTGGCTGTAGTGACCGGCGACGCCGAGGTCGCTGCGGCCTTTTGCGCCGAGCGTTTCGACCACCTGTTCTACACAGGGTCCACTCGGGTCGGGCGTTCGGTCGCCGAGGCGGCCGCTCGTCATCTGTCCCCTGTGACCCTCGAACTCGGGGGCAAGTCGCCCGTCATCCTGGCCGCCGATGCGCCGCTCGAGCGGTTGGCCCACCCTCTGGCCTGGGGGCGGTTCCTGAACGCCGGGCAGACCTGCGTGGCGCCCGATTATGTCCTGGCGGTCGGGGACCGGTCCGAGGCCGTGGGGCGAGCGGTTATTCGTCAGGCCGAAATCTTCTATCCCGAGGTGGGCGCCAACGACGACTACACCGCCATCGTATCGGACCGCCATTACGCCCGTCTCAATGCGATGATCGAAGAGGCGCGAAGCCGAGGGGTTCATATACTGCAAGCCGGGCATGACGCTCAGGCGGCGGCGCGGACACGGCGAATCCCGCCCACGGTCCTGATCGACCCGCCGGCCGACCTTGCGATCATGCGCGAAGAGATATTCGGACCACTGTTGCCCATCGTGTCGACGGCCTCGATCGACGCCGCCTGCGCCCACGTGAACGCCGGGGAGAGACCGCTCGCCCTGTATGTCTTCAGCGACGACCCGCGCGTGGTGCGCCATGTGCTGGACGCCACTCATTCCGGCGGGGTTACGGTCAACGCCACCATGCTGCACCTCACCAACGAGAACCTGCCGTTCGGGGGCGTGGGGGAGAGCGGCTCTGGCGCCTACCATGGTCGGCGCGGCTTCGAGGAGTTCAGCCATGCCCGCAGCGTGTTCGAGGCGGGCCGCTGGCACGCCAGTCGGCTGGTCGCCCCCCCTTACGGCGCAGTTTTCCGCATGATCTCCAGGTTGGCCCTCAGGTCCTGAGACTGACGGCCCGAGACTGACGGCCCGAGACTGACGGTCAGACGAGGTCAGGGCAGGGTGCGGTAGCCCAGCACGAGCAGGCTCAGCATCAGGACCTCGACGATGATCAAGGTCAGCGCCGTCTTGCCGCTGTTGTCCAGAATGGCGCTGACCAGACGGCCGGCGATGATGGCCGCCAGCATGATGATCGGCGCAATCAGCACGTCCCCGCGATTGCGGACGGCGGCATACACGGCCGATCCGCCGATCAGCGCGAAGACGCCGAGAAAGTCGCCGCGCAACGTCGACAGCCCCAGGGGACCTACGGCTTCGAGGCCCAGTCGGGCCGCTGCACGAGCCGGAGTAAGCAGAAATCCGAGCGCCAGAGGCAGGACAAGGCCGCCGACGAGGAGCAGCACGATTCTAAGAGTTGTGATCAAGGCGGAACTCCTTCGTTGGGATCGATGACACCCGGAGCGATAAAAGAATCGTCTTTGGGCCGACGGCCGGTTCTCCCGAAAGACCATATTTCCTAAGGCTCGCAGCGGCAAAGCCTAATGAGAAAGGTCTGGCTTTATTTTGGCACTAATGGTGCTAATGTATTCCAAAGTCCGCCGTTCTGAACGAGACTGGACATCAACGAGACCCGCAAACGGGCGGGCGACCCAGGGGGGAAGACCATGAAGGTCACGACAAGGAAGGTCACTACACGACTAGGCGTATCGCTGCTGTCGCTTACAGCAGCCATGGCGGCGGGCGCTCCTGCCCTCGCGCAGGATCGACAGGAGGAACCGGACCAACCGGTCGTGCTGGACGAAGTCATCGTCCTGGCGACCAAACGCCCCGAGACTCTCTTCGACGTTCCTGTGGCCGTGACGGCCTATTCATCCGAACGGCTGCAGGCCGCTCAGGTCCGCGATGTCCGCGACCTGCAGATCGTCGCCCCGACCCTGGTGGTGAATTCCAGCGCCGGCTCTACACAGACCATTTTCACGATCAGAGGAAACGGCACTCCGGGGCAGAACACGGGTCTGGAGCAATCGGTCGGCGTCTTCATAGACGGCGTGTACCGTGGGCGTCCGGGCGCGGCCCTCGGAGACCTGTCCGACGTCAGCCAGATCGAGGTCTTGCGCGGGCCCCAGGGCACGCTGTTTGGCCGCAACACATCCGGAGGCGTTGTTAGCGTCCAGACCCAGCCCCCGGCGTTTATCCCCGGCGCGCAGCTGGAAAGCTCGTTTGGCGACTATGACTATCGCCAGGTGCACGCCACGGTCACGGGACCGGTCATCGGGGACGTGCTGGCGGGCCGCCTGTCGGTGAGTTCGCAGGAGCGAGACGGTTATATCGAGGACATCGGCACGGGCGACACCTACAATGATCGTTCGCGATGGGCCGTGAAGGGCCAGTTGCTGTGGGATATTTCGCCGGCTGCGACCCTTCGCCTGATCGTGGATCATTCGGAGACCGATGAGGTCTGCTGCGTCGCTGTACCGATCTTCTACGGGCCGACCGCCTCAGCGATGTCCGCGTTGGGCGGTGTTCTCCGTTCGGGCACGGCCGGGACCTATGGCGGCGTCGCCGGGGTGTTCGTGGACAACAGCGTCTATGATGTCGCTCTCAACCCCGCCACCCAGGCCGTCGACGATTCGTCGGAGGACGAAGGCGTCTCAGGCCAGTTGGACTGGAACCTCGGTTCCACCGATCTGACCGTCATCGCCGCGCGGCGCACCTACAAGACCCTGCCGACCATCGACGCCGACTACAGCAGTCTGGATCTGCTCAGCCAGACCAACGGCCAGGACATCACCGAAGGTTCACTGGAGGTGCGGCTCTCCTCCGCCGATCCCGACGCCCGGCTTGATTGGCTGGTCGGCGCCTTCCTGTTCAGTCAGGACATTTTTGCAGATCAGGACTTGCGGTACGGGACGCAGTTCCGCGCCTATCTCGAGGCCATTACGCCGCGGGTGACGGTGGCGCCGGGCGTGACTGTGCCCGTTCTGGCCCGCCTGGAGCAGGCGACGGGACGGCCAATCGGCACCTTCGGGGCCGCCGGCGTGGCCGTGAACGACGACTATGACTACGAAAGCCGCAGCGCCGCCCTCTTTGGTCAGGCGACCTGGAACGCCACCGAAAGGCTCTCGATCACCGGCGGTCTGCGGTATTCTCGAGAGGAAAAGAGCGCGGACTATCGAATTCAGTCGCTGGATCCCCTGTCCCAGATCCAGTTCGCGGGCCCCTTGGCGCCCTTTGCGGCGCTCAAAAGCTTGCAGTATTTCCCGGCGGTGAACCCCTTCTCCACCGACTTCAAGGACGATGACCTTTCGGGCACGGTTAGCGCGGCGTGGGAGGTGAACGACGGCGTCAACCTGTTCGCCCGCTACGCCCGTGGCTACAAGTCTGGCGGTTTCAATCTCAGCCGGACCGCAGCCCAGACCACCCCCGGCAATCCCGTAGCGGATCCCGACCGCGTGGTCTTCGACCCCGAGACTGTGGACGCCTGGGAAGCGGGGGCCAAGCTTCGATTCTGGAGTGGCCGCGCTCAGGTCAACGCCAATGTCTTCTATCAGACGTTGGAAAACTATCAGACCAATGGCTTCGACGGCACGGGCTTCCGGATCGTCAATGCGGGCGGGCTGGACAGCCGGGGTCTTGAGTGGGACTACCGGATCCAGTTGACGGACACCCTCGTGCTGGACGGCGGCGGCACTCTCCAAGACGCCGAGTACACGGACTTCGCCAACGCCACTCCCACCGCCGCGCAGATCGTAGCGGGACAAACGGTGCAGGATCTCAGCGGCCGGACGCCTAACTTTGTCTCGGACGTCCTGGTGTCGGGTGGACTCACCTGGTCGGCGCCGCTCAATGCGTCGCTCGGCCTGAAAGCCAACCTGAACTACCTGTATCGGTCAGACTATATGACGGCTCAGGACCTCGATCCCCTCTCGTTGCAGGAGGGCTATGTCCTGATGAACGCCAGCTTGGGCCTGGGGGCGCTGGATGGAGCGTGGGCGGGCGAGATCTGGGTTCGGAACCTGACCGACGAGCGGATCGCCAACATCGTCTTCGATACGCCATTCCAGACCGGCAGTCAGAGCGCTTACATGGAAGCGCCCCGAACCGTCGGCGTAACGCTGCGGCGCAAGTTCTGACCACGACGCACGTCAGGAGGCGGCTTTGAGACTGCGTGCGATCATCGGCCCAACGGTCGCTCAGTCCATCACCTCGACCCGTCGACGCGACGCGCGGCGGCGGCGGTTCGAGGCCGAGCGCATCCGCAGGGGGCGACCGCACGAGATCCTCTACTTTCATCAGGTGGACGATCCCTATTCGGCCCTGATGGTCCAGAAACTGCCGGAGGTGGCGGCCCGCTACGGGGTCAGGATTACGCCGTATCTGGTCCCGCCGCCGCCAGATTGGGCTGCTCCCGAGCGCACCAGGCTGGAATCGTTTTCGCGCAGAGATGCGGCCCTGATCGCGCCGGCCTGGGGCCTGGATTTCCATGCCGTTCGCCGGCCGTCCATGGTGGACGTTGATCGGGGACAGGCTGTTCTGCAGGCGGCGATTGCAGCGGGGCGGTTTTTCGAGGCGGCGTCGGGCGTCGCTCGCGCCATCTGGAGCGGCCAAGCTCTGGACCAGGCCGCCGCTGTCTTCGGCGTCGCGTCGGCGGCGGAAACCGAAGCGGCGCTGGCGGCGGGCGAGCGGTTGCGACATCGTCTTGGCCACTATCTCGGGGCGATGCTCTTCCATGCCGGAGAGTGGTACTGGGGACTGGATCGTCTGGGTGACCTTGAAGCCCGTCTACAGGGTCTGGGGCTCGGCGCCGGCGCGGGGGGCGAGCTGGTCGCCGAACGGCCGCGGGTTCGCCTGGGCGAGGTCGCCCGAACTCCCGACGCGCAGACGCCCGCGCTGGAGATGTTCCTGTCCTTCCGCAGCCCCTACACCTGGTTGGCCATCGACCGCACCCGCGCCTTGGCCCGTCACTATGGGGTGTCGCTGCGACTGCGCTTCGTCCTGCCCATGGTCATGCGCGGCCTGCCGGTCCCGGCCGCCAAACGGAACTATATCCTGCGCGACTGTATGCGGGAGGCCGAGCGGCTCGAGCTGCCCTTCGGTCGAGTGGCCGATCCGGTGGGCCGTCCTGTGGAGCGGGGGCTGGCGATCCTGCACGGGGCCGCAGATACCGGCCGCGCGCCGGACTTCGCATCCTCGTTTCTGCGCGGCGTGTTCGCCGAGGGCGTGGACGCCGGTTCGGACAGGGGGCTGCGCGGCTTGGTTGAACGCGCCGGTCTCGACTGGCGCGACGCGCAGGACTGGATCGCGGATGAAGGCTGGCGGTCGGTGGCCGAGGATAACCGCCGCGCCATGTTCGCCGAAGATCTCTGGGGCGTGCCTTCCTTCCGCTTCGGCGGATTGGCGACCTGGGGACAGGACCGTCTTTGGCTGGTCGAGGCCGCCATCGTCGCCTCGCTTGGTGGAACGCGTTCCAACGCCTCTCCCGTCACTCCCAGGATCCTAAAATGACCTTGCGGCGCATCGCCTTGGCTGTTGTCGTGCTTCTCGCCCTGGCGATCGGAGCTCTGACCGTGTTCCAGCGTCAGATCGGAGCCAGGATGCTGGAACGGATCGCCGATAGTCAGGTCGGCCGCGACACGGTGGCGACACTGCCGGATGGCGTCAATGTCGCGCTGTGCGGCACGGGGTCGCCCATGCCGGATCCGACGCGGGCTGGTCCTTGCAGCGCAGTCATCGTCGGCGGCAAGGTCTTCCTTGTCGACAGCGGCGAGGGGAGTGCGCGCAACCTGGCGCGTATGGGTATTCCTGCCGCCAGGATCGAAGCGATCTTCCTGACCCATTACCATTCGGACCATATAGATGGGCTTGCGCCCGTGCTGCTCCAGCGCTGGGTGGGGGGCAGCCATACGCAGCCCCCGCCGCTGTTCGGTCCCGAGGGCGTGGATTCGGTCGCCGCCGGGTTCAACGCGGCCTATGCGTTGGACGGCGGCTACCGGACCGCCCATCACGGGGCCGCTCTAGCGCCTCCGTCAGGGCATGGCGCGACGCCCCAGACCTTTCGAGCCGAAGCGGCGGCGGCCCCAAAGGGCCTTGTCGTCTATCGCGCCGACGGTCTGGTCGTGACCGCCTTCACCGTCAATCATGAACCGGTCGCGCCGGCCGTCGGCTACCGGTTCGACTATGCTGGCCGCAGCGTGGTCTTCAGCGGCGATACAACCGTCTCCTCGCATCTGAACACCGTGGCCGCAGGCGCGGACCTGCTGGTCCACGAGGCGCTGCAACCCGCCTTGCTGTCAGCCATCGACGAAAGACTGGACAACCGCGGCCTCGCCAATCTGGCCCAGATCATGCGCGACATCGTCGATTATCATTCCACCCCGGAACAGGCGGCGGACGCGGCAAGGGCGGCTGGCGTCGACGCCCTAGTCCTGAATCATCTCGTGCCGCCTCAGCCGCTCGACTACGGATACGCCGCCTTCCTCGGCGACGCGAAGAAACACTATGCGGGACCGATCACAGTGGGCGAGGACGGCATGCTGTTCAGCCTGCCGCGCGGAACCGACACGATCATACGCAGGCGGCTGTTCTAGCCGGCAGCCGGGTTCGACGCCGAGCGTGCGGCCTGTAGCAGCGCGCGCAGGGTATGCTCCATGACACGCCGCGCCTCGACTACCGTCAGGTGCTGGTCCCGGCGCAACCCGATCCACGTCGGCCAGGACGAGGCCGAGACCATGGATTGAAGGAATAGCGGGCGCTCGGCGTCCGGAGCCTCGGCTAGAGAGGCGGAGAAGATCGCGTTCAGATAGCTGCTGTGGGTGATGTCATCCTCGCTCAACATCCGGTCGATCACCGGGTTCTCGGCCCGCATGGCGCCGGCCACCGCGCGGGCGGGGGTCACATATTCCCACAGTCGCCCCAGTCGCTGGGCCACAGCCTTGACCCGCTCGGGCTCCGGCATCTGGCTGATGTCTGGTGAGCCAAACCGGGCGAATACCTCGTCGCGTTGCAGATGGGTGGCGGCGATAATCAGTTCATTGGTGTCGGAGAAATGCCGAAACACCGAGCGGCGCGACACATTGGCCCGGTCCGCGACGGCGTCCATCGTCGGCATCTGACGCGTCTCGCGCACCAGATCCAGCAGGGCCCGCGCAATGGCGAACCGACTACGCTCGCTGCGAACGCGTCGTCCGTCCACCGCGGGTGGGACGTCAGCGGAATCTGCCAAGGGGGGCTCCAAATATTGACATTCTGAATGCCACAACATTAGGCAGGCATCGTCACCAACTGCGCCATTCGGCGCAATCAGGCAAACTACCGAAGGAACCCGACATGACGCTAGACGAAATCACATCTCAGATCCGCGCACGGGTCGCCGGCAACGGCGGGGTCAAGGGCAAGATCGTGAAGTTCCAGTTCGGAGACGACGGGGCGATCAGAATCGACGCCACGGGCGAGGCAGTGACAGTCGACAACGACGACAGCGCGGCGGACTGCACCGTCAAAATCTCCAAGTCCGACTTCCTCGATATGGCGTCCGGAAAGCTGAATCCGACCGCCGGCTTCATGTCGGGCAAGATCAAGATCGACGGCGACATGGGATTGGCCATGCAATTGGGCGCCATCCTGAACTGATTGAACCCGAGGGCGATCCTTCAGGTTGATGGATCGCCCCAGATCTCCCGATTTTCGGCCCGCGCGAGGCGACGACGCGCCTTCAGGGTCAGCCAGGGCGTCAAACCGAGAGGCTCTAGATACTGCGCCACCGTCTGCGCGCCAGCCGGGGAAAGCCGATCGAACGCATCTGTTACGGCCTGAAGTTTAAAGACGCTGAACGGCCTGAGCGCTGTGGTCATCGGCGTACCCATTAGGTCGAACGCGACGACGCCGCTCGGGCGTCGCTCGCGCTCTGGAGGCTGCAACGGATCACCCGCTGCGATCTCGGGGTGTTCGGCCAGCCAGCCGTCGAGGCCCGCGACCTGGGCCGCCAGTTCTGCGCCATAGATGTCGCTCACGAGCTTGAGCACGGGCGCCAAGGTCGGGGGAACCGCGTCATCCGCGACATAGGTTTCAGCCATGCCGGGAAACTCCGGCATGTCGGCGTCCGCAGCGATCATTCGTTCGACCCAGCGCCACACGAAATAGGCGCGAGTCTTCATTTGATCTGCGGGGAAGGGATCGCGGGAAAGATGGGCGTGGAAGGCGGCGATAAGTCCGAAATCCCCAACACAGGGCGCGCCGCCAAGCAGATAGGGCACACATTGGAAATGCCGGTTAAGCGCGTCCAGCAGCGCTTCATATCCGGCTTCGATCACCGGCATTGTCTGAAGTGAAACGCCCAGCGCCGGCAAGTAGCTCTGCATTTTTTTCATCGCCCCGCCTGCGACGATCTCCGCGTCCGAAGAGTCTGCGCCCGGCGCGATGCCGGCTGCAAAGGCGATGCGCAGGAAGGCCAGGTTCTGGTCCGGGTAGTTCCAGCGGTAATGCATCGCCGTGCGGATCATGCCCTCGTCGCCGAACAATTCGAAAATGCGGGCGATCAGCGCATGGCGCGGCGTCGACGGATAGATCGACATCTTGCCCGGGAAAGCCTCTTCGACATGCTGGAGGATGTCGGCCGTATCCTGGATAATTTGTCCGTCCGGTGTTTCGAGAACCGGGATGATCAAGCGACCAATCGAGGGGGCTATTTCGCCTACGAACCGGGGGTGGCTGATCAGCCGTTCCTGAAAGGGGACCCGGCGTTTGCGCAAATGGGCGCGGGCCTTGCCCGAGAACATGGAGACGGGCATGGCGTAAAGAACATAGGGTTGGTTCATTCGGTTTCCGATCAGCGGGTAGGGCGACCCCAGCGGTCGCGAAGGCCGCCGGCCGGGCCGTCAGGCCTGGTTTCGGCGATGGGCGAAAACGAGGGAAGCAACAGGTCGGCCCCAAACGCGGTCGCCACACGGGCTGCCGTCGGGGCCGCTAGCGACGCGTGTTCGCGCTGCAGCCGCGACAGCCGTTCGGCTCGATAGGGGTTCGGCCTGTAACTGATTGTCGTGGACGGGCCGATGCGGTGAACCACCGTGCCGGCCTTGGCGGCGACAGCGGCTGCATTGGCCGCCATCTCCGGCAGGAACCGAGTCCTTACGAGGTCGAACAAAGGCGCCAGATCCTCGGGGATTGTCTTCAGCATCCGCGCATCCCCGCCCTCTGCGCCCCGCAGCGCCCACAGTCGCGTGACCCAGGCTGCGACGGCCGGAGCGCGCGTGCGCATGATCCGCCCCGGCGTGGGGTCGCAGTGGAAATGTCGAAACAATGGGCCGAACAGACCGATGTCGGCGCGTGTGGGCGCCGCCCCCAGCACCCAGTCGCGCCGCCGCAGTGCGGGCTCCAGCGCGTCCAGGAGGCGCAGGTAATCCGCTTCGATCTCCAGCCGGTTGCCGCGGTTCACGCCCTCCCCGTGCAGGTAGCGCATGCGTTGACGCGTCAGAATAAACTGCCGTTTCAGCGCCGTCGGTCCCGCCACATCGCGCAACATGCCTGATGCAAGCCGCCCGCTCAGCAGCCGGGCGTCGTCCGTGAAGGCCCATCGGTAGTAGAGAGCCGGCCGCCACAGATGTTCATCGCCGAAGGCCTCGATCAATCTTGCGATGAAGGCGCAGGCCGGGTCGCCGGGCGTCAGTGTCGGTGCAGGATATTCCACCTCCAACGCATCGATGATCCGGACAGTGTCCGTCATCCAGCGCCCATCGGGCATCTCCAGTTGGGGCATCTGACGCACGCCGGTGAAACGGGCCAGCCGATGGAAAGCGCCTGAGTCCATCTCTTCGAGTCGATAGGTCAGCCCCTTGGCCCGCAGATACCCTTCCAGCTTGCCGGTGAAATAGGAGATGTCCAGCCCGTGTACCGCAAGCATGAAGTTCTCTCCGACCAGATAGATTGACCCGCTGTCTTGCGGATATCATTATGGCATCATGGATGCCAATAGTGGCCGGCGAAACGGTTCAGGCGGAGGACAATGATGAACGAGGAAACGGTCGTGGGAGGCCTCTATCAACTGAAAGGGGCGATCGGCTCGCCCTATTCGATGAAGATGCGCGCGGTTCTCCGCTACCGACGCATTCCCTTCGTGTGGGAGGGCGGCATGGCCGGCTTCGTCGCTGCCCAGTCTATGAAGGCCAAGGTCGTTCCCGTTCTGGTCACCCCGGAAGGTGAGGCGTTCAATGACTCGACGGCGCTCATCGCCCTGTTGGAGGCCCGTTATCCCGCCGTCCGCAGCCTGGTCCCGACGGACGCCGCGCTGGGCTTCCTGTCTCTTCTGCTGGAGGATTTTGCGGACGAATGGCTGGCCAAGGCCATGTACGCCTATCGCTGGGCGCGACCCGTGGATCAGGCGCAGATGAGCCGCTGGCTGGCGTTCGACGCGCTCCGCGGGGAGGGGGCGATCCAGATCGAGGAACAGGCGCAGGCGTGGCGGGAGCGTCAGGTCTCGCGTCGGGATCTTGTGGGGGCCGGAGAGGCGGCGCAACCGGTCCTCGAAGCCTCGGCCGACCGGATCATGGCGGCCCTTGATCGTCAGGTTGTCGAGGTCGGCTATCTCTTTGGCCGCCGGCCCAGCGCCGCCGATTTCGCCTTCTATGGTCAGCTCAGCCAGCTCGCGACCGATCCGACGCCGCAGGGCTTGATGCGATCGCACTATCCTTGGCTTTACCGCTGGGTCCAAACGACCGAGGACCTCTCGGGAGAGCCAGAGGGGCCTTGGGACGTGACGCTGGACACGCCGTGCCTGCGTCTTCTGCTCACCGAATGCGCCACGCATTATCTGCCGTATTCCGCCGCCAACGCCGCCGCGGTGGCCTCAGGCGAGTCCATGTTTCAGTACAGGGCCGACGGCGACCTACTGACCCAGGCCGCGAATAAATACCAAGCCAAATGCCTGCTGGCGCTGGTGCAGGCCTTTGAGGCCCTGGAGGCCGGGGATCAGGCGCGCCTCGTTCCCCTGCTGGCGGAAACCGGGTGCCTGCCTTACCTCCTCAAGGCCGTCGATACGGAAGCTGCGGCATGACCGGTCACGATCCGGACGCCCGTCCGCCGCGCCGCATCGACCGCAGATCCCTGCTGATCGGCGCCGCGGGGGGCACAGCCGCTGCAACCGGCGGCGCCCTGGCCGTCGGCGCGGTCCGCGCGGCGATGGCTCCCTATGTCACGCCGTCCGCCGTCGCCGAGGGACAGCCGGCCAAGGTCCGTGAGTCCTTCCAAGACTCCAGACCGTCTTATGCGCGGCTTCCGACGGCCCCGGATGGGGCGCCCAATATCATCACCATCGTGCTGGACGATGTCGGGTTTGCGGATCTGGGCTGCTACGGCAGCGAGATCAGAACGCCGAACCTCGATGCCCTGGCCCAGATCGGCGTACGGTATTCCAACTTCCGCACCTGCGCCATGTGTTCGCCCACTCGCGCGGCCCTGCTCACCGGGTTGAATTCCCACTCGGCGGGTATGGGTTGGCTGGCGGACATCGACAGCGGCTATCCCGGTTATCGCGGCGATCTGACGCGCGAGGCCGCGACCCTGCCCGAGATTCTGCGCGACGCCGGATGGTCGACCTTCCTGTCCGGCAAATGGCATGTGAACAATTCGGCCAGCAATGGCCCATCTGGTCCGTTTCACAACTGGCCGACCTCGCGCGGATTCGAGGGAGCTTACTGGTTCCAGGGCCATTCGACGGACTATTTCAAGCCCGCCGAGCTCTACGACGGCGTCGCTCCCATCCCTCCGCCGGCGGTGGAGGACTACTACATATGCGATGACCTGACTGATCGGGCCATCCGCTACATCCGGACGCAGAAGGCGGTCTCGCCCGACAAGCCCTTCCACCTGCAATTGGCCTTTCCCGGAGCCCATTCGCCGCTCCAGGTCCGGGGGCGCGAACGGGACGTTTACAAGGGCCGCTACGACATCGGCTGGGACGCCGTCCGCGCCGCGCGGCTCGAGCGCCAGAAGGCGCTGGGGCTTTTGCCGCCGACGACCAGCCTGCCGCCCCTGTCGTTCGGAGCGCGTCCCTGGGCATCGCTAAGCGCCGTCGAGAAGCGGGTCTTCGCCCGCTACATGGAAGTCTATGCGGCCATGATCTCGAACATGGACGCCAATATAGGCAGGGTGATGCAGACCTTGCGCGAACTAGGCGAGGCGGAGAATACCCTGGTCCTCGTAATGTCGGACAATGGCGGCTCCGGCGAGGGAACCCCCGAAGGCTCGCCCAACGTCTTTGCTCCCGCCTTCGGGCGGCCGGTGCCGATCGAGAAGGCCGCCGAGCTCTATGACGTCATGGGCGAGGACGCGACATTCCCCCACTATCCCATGGCCTGGGCCTGCGTGTCGAACACGCCGTTTCGACTGTACAAGCAATATGCTCATCTGGGCGGTGTCGCCGATCCCCTGATCGTGTCCTGGCCGCAGCGGATCCGCGAAGGCGGTCAGATCCGGGACAAGTTCGTTCATGTCGTGGACGTCCTTCCGACCTTGCTTGAAGCGGCGGGGGTCACCCGGCCGGACACCTATCTGGGGTTGCCTCAGAAGCCGCTCGAAGGGGCCAGCTTCCTTCCGAACATCCTCTCCGCCGGCGCCGAAACTCGCACGGGACAATATTACGAGTTGGGTGGAAACCGCGCTTATGAGGATGGGCGTTGGCGGCTGACCTGCCGACATACCCGCGGCAAGGATCAGGACGAGGACGTCTGGGAGCTCTATGATCTGAGCGCGGACGTCAATGAGATGCGGGATCTGGCGTCCGCTCATCCGGAGATCGTGCAACGACTGAGGGCGGCCTGGCAGGCTGATGCGGAGAGGTACGGAGTCTTTCCGTTGGACGACCGCAACCTGATGCTCAAACTGGTTCAGGATCGCCAGCTGAAGGGCATTCGGCCCCGCTGGGAGTTTCACCCTCCGGTCGACCGGATCGCCTACGACGTGGCTCCACTGGTCTGTGGTCTTGATCACAAGATTACGGTCGACCTCGAATGGGAGCCAGGGCAGGACGGGGTGCTTGTCGCCTCCGGCTCGAAACACGCCGGCTATGTCCTGTATGTCGAGGACGGTCGGCTGACTTATGAGTACAGCCTCGTGCCCTGGGGCGAGCGGATCGTGGCCAATGCACCGCTTCGGCGCGGTCAGAATACGGTGCGCTATGTCCAGACCATGACCGGCCGGCCGTTTGACGGTCGAGGGGCCCTGTTCGTGAACGGTCGCAAGGTCGGAGAACGCACCTGGGAGCAGGCCTTGTTCGCGACCGGTTATGACGGTTTCACCATCGGCGCGGACTTGGGAAATCAGGTTTCGGCTCGCTACGGCGGCCCCAATCCGTTCGGCGGCCGCATCGCCCGTGTCCTGATCGAGGTCGACAACAAGCCGACCAATCCGGTGGAGACCCGACGCTTCCTCGACCGCATGGGGATGACGGTATGATCGCGGCGGCCGCGACGGCGGCTATGGCCGTCATCCCAGGCGGAAGCTATCACTTGGGATCGGACGACCATTATGCGGAGGAGCGGCCGGCGCGTCGTGTCGAGATGGCGAGCTTCGCCATCGATATCGGCCCCGTGACCAACGCCGCCTTCGCCGCCTTCGTCACCGCAACCGGCTGGGTGACGACGGCGGAACGGCTGCAGCCTGCGGGCTCTGCAGTCTTCACCATGACTTCCGGACCGGTCGATCTGGCCCGCCCCGACCAATGGTGGAGATTCGTGGAAGGCGCAGCCTGGCGTCGGCCCGAGGGGCCCGCCTCGTCCGTGGAAGGTCGTGACGATCATCCCGTGGTTCATGTCTCATTCGAGGACGCCCAGGCTTACGCGGCCTGGGCGGGCAAGCGGCTGCCGACCGAGGCGGAATGGGAGGCTGCGGCCCGAGGCGGGCTGGACGGAGCCGTCTATGCCTGGGGCGACGAGTTCGCCCCCAATGGCTCGGTCATGGCCAATGTCTGGCGCGGCGCCTTTCCGTGGTGGTCAGAACGCCCATCGCCCGGGACGTCCCCGGTCGGCGCCTATCGCGCCAACGGCTATGGCCTGTTCGACATGATCGGGAACGTCTGGGAATGGACCGCCGACCGATTTGACCGCCAGGCGATATGCGGCTGCTCCGCGACCGCCATCGGCGAGATCAGACAGGCCTTGAAGGGCGGTTCCTTCCTTTGCGCCGGCGAGTACTGCGCCCGCTACCGTCCGGCGGCGCGCATTGGCCTGCCGCGAGAAACCTCGACCGCCCACATCGGCTTTCGTTGCGCCCGCGACCTGCCTTCTGGCCCGGAGACCATTCCATGATCGATCTCTATACCGCCCCCACGCCGAATGGCTGGAAAGCCTCCGTGGCGCTGGAAGAACTGGGGCTGTCCTATGAGGTGCACGCCATCGATCTTTTGTCCGGCGCCCAATGCGCGCCCGACTATCTGGCCATTAATCCGAACGGTCGAATCCCGGCGATCGTGGACCGAGACGCCGGAGACTTCGCTGTTTTCGAGTCCGGGGCCATCCTGATGTACCTGGCCGAAAAGACCGGCCAACTGATGCCCGCCGATGCGAAGGGCCGCAGTCTGGTGATCCAGTGGCTGATGTTCCAGATGGGCGGGGTCGGTCCGATGATGGGCCAGGCCAATGTCTTTCATCGATATTTCCCCGAGAAGATCCAGGTCGTCATAGACCGCTATCAGGGTGAAAGCGGCCGGCTGTTCGGCGTGCTGGACGCCCGGCTGGCGGATCACGAATGGCTGGCTGGGGACTATTCCATCGCCGACATCGCCAACTGGTGCTGGGTGCGGACGCATAAGTGGTCGGGCGTGGACATCACACCCTATGCGCATCTGCAAAGGTGGGTCGCTGCGATCGCGGCTCGTCCGGCGGCCGACAAGGGCATAAAGACGCCGATCGACCTTGACGCCCTGATGGCGGCGACCCGTGACGGACGCGAGACCTTCGCCAAGGGAGGCCAGACCCTGGTGAACATGGGCAGGCCCGAGGCGTGACGTCGATGTGGGCCGCTATGCGTCGCGAAATCCGTTTTCTAACTGGCGGCCTGCGCACCCTTGCTCGGGTTTCCCGGCTCAAACTTGGGGCGCAGGTCAATGTCGCCGATGATCTGGAAGCCGCCGTCGACCGTCACGCCGAGCGGACGGCCGTGCTGTTCGAAGATGTGCGCTGGACCTATGCCGATCTTGACCAGAGGGCCAATCGCTATGCCGCCTGGGCCCTGGCGCAAGGAATCGCGCCGGGTGCGACGATCGCCTTGTTCATGGAAAATCGCCCCGACTATCTCGCTGTGTGGTTCGGCATGGCAAAGGTCGGTGTGGCGACGGCCCTGATCAACAGCCAGCTGATCGGCCAAGGATTGGCGCATTGCATCGACACGGCCGGCGTCGACCATGTCATCGTCGATGCACCCCTGGTCCAGGGCTGGCGTTCAGCCTTGCCGCATCTGAAGACCCAGGCAAAGGCGTGGCTGTCGGGCGGTGTCGCCGACGACTTCGCCCCTCTCGACGACCATCTCGCTCGCGCGTCGCCGGACCGTCCGGATCGGGCCGCGCGGGCCGGCTGCCGGGCCGAGGATCTGGTGCTGCTGATCTTCACGAGCGGCACGACGGGGTTGCCCAAGGCCGCCAGGATTACTCATCTGCGCACCCTCCTGACCATGCATTCCTTCGCCGCCGCCACAGGGGCGGGGGCGCGGGACGTGATCTACGCGCCTCTGCCGCTTTATCATACAGTCGGCGGCGTCTGCGCTCCGGGGATCGCCTTGACGACCGGCGGGGCGATCGTCTTGCGCCGACAGTTCTCGGTCACCGCCTTCTGGAGCGACTGTGTCCGGTATGACGCCACCCTGTTCCAGTATATCGGCGAGCTCTGCCGCTATCTGGTCAATGCGCCGCCCCATCCCGACGAGCGGCGTCACCGACTGCGACTGGCGGTCGGCAATGGTCTGCGGCCCGATGTGTGGGACCGTTTTCAAGCGCGCTTCTCCGTTCCTCGGATTCTGGAATTTTACGGCGCCACCGAGAGCAATCTGACCCTGTTCAACTTCGACGGGGGCCCCCACGCCGTCGGCCGGGCGCCCGCCTACATGAAATCCGCCGTCAACTTCGCCCTGATCCGCCACGATCCGGTCTCTGAACGTCCAGAACGGGCCGCCTCAGGCCGCTGCATAGCCTGTGTCGATGACGAAGTCGGCGAGGCCATCGCCCGGATCGATCCAGCGAAGGCCGCGATGCGGTTCGAGGGCTACTCCGATCATGGCGCGACCGAGAGCAAGGTGCTGCGCGACGTCTTCACGCCAGGAGACGCCTGGTTCCGATCCGGCGATCTGATGCGGCGCGACCGCCTCGGCTACGTCTATTTCGTCGATCGGATTGGCGATACGTTTCGCTGGAAGGGCGAGAATGTCTCCACCACCGAGGTGGCAGGCGTCCTGTCTTCCGCGCCCGGTGTGCTGGAGGCGAATGTCTATGGCGTCGAAGTGCCGGGCTGCAATGGGCGCGCCGGCATGGCGAGCCTGGTGGTGGATCAGACCGTGTTCGATCCTGATCAGACACGTCGCGTCGTCCAAGAGGCTCTGCCCGCCTATGCGCGCCCCCTGTTCCTGCGCCTGACCCCGGCCATGGAGACGACCGCCACCTTCAAACAGAAGAAGGCCGAGGCCGTTCGCGAAGGCTTTGATCCTCGTGTCGTCGCTGATCCCCTCTTGTTCGATGACCCCCGGGTCGGGGGATATGTCCCGCTCTGTGAGATCCGGTATGCAGAGGTCGTTTCCGGGGCGGTTCGTCTATGACCCGGCTGCTTCTTTCAGCCGGCGTGGCGGCGGCCGTGGCTCTGTTCGGCCTCGGAAGTTGCGCGCCGCCCGCCATCCGTTCCGCCGCCTGTCCAGCGACCCCGATGGCGGACGGTCCAGGGGCGCTGGTCCAGGTTCCGGCAGGCCGTTTCATGATGGGCGACGACGTCTATGCAGATGAGGGGCCGCCGCGGCCGGAGACGGTGGCGGCTTTCCGCATCGACGTCACAGAGGTCACCAACGCCCAATTCGCCCGGTTCGTGAAAGAGACGGGCTACGTCACCGTCGCTGAACGTCCGGTCGATCCCCGGCAGTATCCTGGTCTGCCGGCAGGCGCGCTGCAGCCGGGCTCAGCGGTCTTCCGTTTCGACGACGCCCGCTTCGATCCCCGCGACGCCTCGACCTGGTGGGTGTTTGTCCCCGGCGCCTCCTGGCGACATCCGGAAGGGCCGGGCAGCGACCTTCGCGGGCGAGATTTTCTGCCTGTCGTCCATATCGCCCTGGCTGACGCCCAAGCCTATGCGCGCTGGGCTGGAAGACGTCTGCCCACCGAGATCGAATGGGAATGGGCGGCTCGGTCCGCTGACCCCGATGTGACGAATTTCGATCGCCAGCCGACCCAGGCCAATACCTGGCAGGGTGTGTTCCCGGTTCTGGATCAAGGCCAGGACGGCTATAAGGGGCCTGCGCCGGTGGGTTGTTTCGCGGCCAACGGTCTCGGCGTCCACGACATGATCGGAAATGTCTGGGAGTGGACGGCCGACGCCTACAGGACGACGCGGCCCACGACCCCGGCGCCGGGCGACCCCGGGGCCGACCCCCGTCAGCCGGGGGTGCCCGTCGGCGTCATCAAGGGGGGAAGCTATCTATGCGCCTCCAACTATTGCATGCGGTATCGGCCAGGCGCGCGTCAGGCGCAGGATCTGACACTCGGCGCGTCCCACATCGGATTCCGCACCATCGCCCTAAAACCCGGTGAACCCGCCACGCCTTCACCCTGATTCGGTGGTGGGCCGCTGCGCGTGGCTTTTCATTGGGGGCACGATCGCCGCGTGGGGGGTGTGGAAGCGCTGGGCTGAGGCGATGAAGGCGTTGGCAATGAGTTGATTTTTACGGCGGTGAGCCACGAACTCGAGATGGCTAGCGCCAGCGCCGCGTAAAAATCCCACCTGAGAATCTCATCATTATGGCACGAGGAATCTCAGCATTCAGGGACCAACAACCCCAACGGCCGGAGTCTCAAGATTGAGGGACTCTGACAGCAACACAATCGAATATGTGTCTCCTTCGCATAATATATCTTAGGCGCATACTTGATACGACCAAAGTCTCCCTGACGCTTCCCGCGCGACGATGCCAACGTCCCTGCAATGCGCAGCGTATGCGGCGTGAAACGGTCGGAAAGACCTGATAGCTGGGAGGCTAACGCAAATGACGGACAGCGCCATTGGTGCGCCGGTCGATGATGAATATGTGGTCGGCAAGAACGACAAGCTGGTGATCCTGGCGTCGTCGGTCGGCACTGTCATCGAGTGGTATGATTTCTATCTGTACGGGTCGCTCGCCGCGATCATCACCGTGCAGTTCTTCTCCGGCGTGAATGAGACGACCGGCTATATCTTCGCCCTGATGGCCTTCGCCGCCGGTTTCGCGGTGCGGCCGTTCGGCGCGATCGTCTTCGGGCGCCTGGGCGATCTGTGGGGCCGCAAGAACACCTTCCTGGTCACCATGCTGCTGATGGGCCTCTCGACCTTCGTGGTCGGTCTTCTGCCCCCCTACGCCGCCATCGGCATCGCGGCGCCCATCATCCTGGTGCTGATGCGCCTGATCCAGGGCCTGGCCCTGGGCGGCGAGTACGGCGGCGCCGCCACCTATGTCGCCGAGCATGCGCCGCACGGCAAACGCGGCTTCTACACCTCCTTCATCCAGATCACGGCGACCGCCGGCCTGGTGCTCAGCCTGGTGGTCATCCTGGGCGTTCGCGTCGCTGTGGGTGAAGAAGCCTTTGCGGAATGGGGCTGGCGGATTCCGTTCCTGGTCTCGATCCTGCTGCTGGCCGTGTCGCTGTGGATCCGCCTGAAGCTGTCCGAGAGCCCTTCGTTCAAGCGAATGAAGGCCGAGGGCAAGGGCTCCAAGACCCCGCTGAAGGACTCGTTCGGCAAATGGCCCAATCTGAAGCTGGTGCTGATCGCCCTGCTGGGCCTGACCGCCGGCCAGGCCGTGATCTGGTACACGGGCCAGTTCTACGCCCTGTTCTTCCTGGAACGGGTGATGAAGCTGGACGCCACCCTGGTCTATGTGATGCTGACCATCGCCCTGGTGGCGGCCTCGCCCTTCTTCATCTTCTGGGGCTGGCTGTCGGACAAGGTGGGGCGCAAGCCGGTCATCCTGGCCGGGTGCCTGATCGCCGCCCTCACCTATTTCCCGCTGTTCAACGCCCTGACCCAGGCCGCCAATCCGCGCCTGGCCGCCGCCGCCGCCTCGGCGCCGGTCGTGGTCTATGCCGATCCGGCGGACTGCAACGTCCAGTTCGACCCCATCGGCAAGACGGTGTTCAACCAGTCCTGCGACGTGGCCAAGTCGCATCTGGCCAAGGCCGGCGTCACCTACACCAATGTCGCGGCGCCTGCCGGGACGGTGGCCGAGGTTCGCATCGGTGATCAGTCGGTCGTCCAGAGCTTCCGCGGCGACGCCATGACCCCGGCGGACTTCGCGGCTCAGAAGAAGACCTGGGACAAGGGCCTGAGCGAGGCCCTGACCGCCGCCGGCTATCCGGCCAAGGCGGACAGCGCCCTGGTCAACAAGCCGATGGTGGTGCTGATCCTGTTCATCCTCGGCTTCTATGTGACCATGGTCTACGGACCGATCGCGGCGGCCCTGGTCGAGATGTTCCCGACCAATATCCGCTACACCTCCATGTCCCTGCCCTATCATATCGGCAACGGCTGGTTCGGCGGCTTCCTGCCGACGACGGCCTTCGCCATCGTGGCGGCGACCGGAAACATCTACTCCGGCCTCTGGTATCCGATCATCGTGGCGCTGGCGACGGTCGTGCTGGGCTTCCTGCTGGTCAAGGAAGGCAAGGACGTCGATCTGAACGCCTGATCCTGCTTTCGGGCGTGATGAGGGGCGGGCTGTCTTCGGACAGCCCGCCCTTTCATTTGCCTGTCCGCCCTTGTGAAACTCACCCGGCCCGGTTCACATCCCGCTCATGTTCAGCCTGGTGATCCTCGGCCTCGTGGCCGGCTATATGGCGATCCTGTTCGCCGTCGCCTGGTGGCAGGAGCGGCCTGCGGCGCAGGCGCGGGGCCGCTCGCTCGCGCCCTGGGTCTACGCCCTGTCGCTGGCCATCTACTGCACGTCCTGGACCTATTATGGGGCGGTCGGCACCGCTGCCCGCGACGGGTGGGAGTATCTGCCCATCTATATCGGACCCGTGATCGGTCTGACCCTGCTCTTCCCCCTATGGCGACGCATAGCCGCCGCCGCCCGGCGCGAGAACGTGGGGTCGATGGCGGACTTCGTGGCGTCGCGCTACGGCAAGAGCCAGACCTTGGGCGCCGCAGTCACCATCGTGGCCATCCTGGGCTCCCTGCCCTATATCGCGCTGCAGCTGAAATCCCTGTCGATGGCCGGCGCCCTTCTGACGGCGGGCACGCCGGTGGCGGGGGGAGAACGGCTGACTGTTCTGGCGCTGGCCGGGGTTCTGGCGGGGTTCGCCATCCTGTTCGGCGCCCGACGCCCGGACCTGACCGAACATAATCGCGGTCTGATCCAGGCCATCGGTCTGGAATCCCTGGTCAAGCTGGGCGCCCTGTTGTTCGTGGCGATCTTCGCCCTGGTCCTGCTGATCCACGACGGATCGACCCCGCGTATCATCGAGGGGCTGGGCGCCCTCGCCTCGCCCCCCGAGATCACGCCGCGCTTCACGGCCATCACCCTGGTCTCGACCCTGGCCATCTTCTGCCTGCCGCGCCAGTTCCACGTCGCCTTCGTCGAGGGCGCCCAGCCGGCGGATGTGAAGAAGGCCCGCTGGATCTTTCCGATCTATCTTCTTCTGACCAGCCTGGCCGTCCTGCCCCTGGTCGCGGCGGGGGCCCTGTTCGCGCCGGCGGCGAACCCCGACCTTCTGGTGCTGGCCCTGCCGTTCGGGCGGGGTGAGTCCTGGTTGACGGCCATCGTGTTCGTCGGCGGCTTCTCTGCCGCCACGGCCATGGTGATCGTCGAGGCCGTGGCCCTGTCGGCCATGGTCTCCAACAGTCTGATCCTGCCCTTCCTGGCCCGCGACCGATGGCGGGTCAGAGGCGACTCGTCGGACATGGCCGGCACGATCCTGCAGGTGCGGCGCGGCGCCATCGTCGCCGTGCTTCTGCTGGCCTGGCTCTATTATCAGGCGACGGACCAGTCTCGCGGGCTGGCCGCCATGGGTCTGGTGTCCTTCGCCGCCATGGCCCAGTTGGCGCCGTCCCTGTTCGGGGCTGTGCTGTGGCGCGGCGGGCATGCCCATGGCGCTCTGGCGGGCATGAGCGTCGGGGTTTTCGTGTGGATCGTCATGCTGGCCCTGCCCCAGCTGGCGCCCGGCGCCCCCTGGCATCTGCATGTCATGATGGGGGTGAAGGATCCGCTGGCTCTGGGCGTCTTCGTCAGCCTGGGGCTGAACCTCGTCGCCTATGTCGGGGTGTCGCGCTTCGCCCAGCCGCGTCTGATTGATCGAGTGCAGGCGCGGGCCTTCGTGGATCGGCTGGGGCCGGACTGGCTGGAGTCGAAGCCGTCGCCGTCCGGCGCCTCGGTCGGCGACCTGCGCGCCCTGGTCGCGCGCTTCATCGGCGACGAGCGGGCCGAACGGGCCTTCGCCGCCTGGAGCGCGGAGACCGACATCCGGCTTCGCGACGCCGACCCGGCCGACGCCGCCCTCGCCCGCGCCGCCGAACGGATGCTGGCCGGCGCCATCGGCGCGGCCTCGGCGCGGCGGGTCATCGCCGCCGCCCTGGCCGGCGGCGGTCGTGCGCCAGAGGATGTCGTGCGGATGCTGGACGAGGCCTCCCAGGCCGTTCAGTTCAGCCGCGACCTGCTGCAGACCACCCTGGACAATATCGACCAGGGCGTGATTGTGGTGGACGAAGATCTACGTGTAACCGCTTGGAATCGCCGCTATGTCGAGATGTTCGGCCTGCCCGTCGGCTTCGTCCATGTCGGCCTGTCGATCGCCAGCATCTATCGGCTGAACGCCGAGCGCGGCGAGAGCCCGGACGATATCGAGGCCTGGGTGGAGCGCCGGCTGGAGGCCCTGAGCCGGCGTATCCCGCACGACCACGAACGGCGCCAGCCCGACGGCCGGGTCTTGCGGTCCTCCGGCGCCCCCATCCCCGGCGGCGGCTATGTCACCAGCTACACCGACATCACCGCCCTGCGCCGCGCCGCCCGTCAGTTGGAAGAGGCCAACGAACGTCTGGAAGCCCGCGTGGCCGACCGCACCGCCCGTCTGGACGAGGCCCGGCGCGTGGCGGAGGACGCGACGGCGTCCAAGACCCGTTTCCTGGCCGCCGCCAGCCATGACCTGCTGCAGCCCCTGCACGCCGCCCGCCTGTTCATCGCCGCCCTGAAGGAGGAGCCGGCGGTTTCCGGCCCCGGGGCCGAACCGACCAGCCGCACCCTGGCCGTCAACGCCGACCGCGCCATCGACAGCGCCCACCGCCTGCTGACCGCTCTGCTGAACCTGTCCAAGCTGGAGGCCGGCGGGGTCAAGGCGGCCGTGACCCGCCTGTCGCTGGACGGTCTGTTCGACGAACTGAGACGCGAATATGCGCCGGTGGCCGAGGCCAAGGGGCTGGTTCTGACCCTTGTGCCCAGTCGTCTGTGGGTCTCGTCCGACCGGGATCTGCTGCGGTCCATGCTGCAGAACCTGATCGCCAACGCCATCCGCTATACGGACGCCGGTCGGGTGCTGGTCGGGGCGAGGCGGAGCGGCGACGCCGTGCGCCTGCTGGTCTGCGACACCGGACGCGGCATCCCCGATGCGGAACAGGAGATGGTGTTCGGCGAGTTCGTGCGCCTGCCCGGCGCCCCGGTCGACGAGCCGGGCGCCGGACTGGGTCTGGCTATCGTGCGCCGTTTGTCCAGCCTGCTGGACCATCCGCTGGAGCTGAACTCCCGCTTCGGACGCGGCACCATCTTCCGCATCACCGTGCCACGCAGCCCGCCGGATCGGGTCGTCGAGACCGCGCCCACGCATGAGGTCCGCCTGCTCCTGGCCGGTCTGCGCGTCCTGTGCGTGGACAACGAGTCGGTGATCCTGGACGCGCTGAACGCCCTGCTGACCCGCTGGGGCGCGCGCCCCACCCTGGCGTCCGGGGTCGAGGCGGCCATGGCCGCGCAAGGGCCGTTCGACGCCGCCGTCGTCGATCTGCACCTGGGCGACGGGCCGGACGGATTCGCCGTCATCGACTGGCTGCGGCCGCGCGGGGTGCGCCGGATCGCCCTGGTCACGGCCGACACCCGGGACGGGCTGAACGAAAAGGCCGCCGCCGCCGGGGCCGTGCTGCTGCCCAAGCCGATCAAGCCAGCGACCCTGAAGGCCTTCCTGTCGAGCTAGGAGGGGTCCATCTGTTTGGCCAGGATCACCGCCTGGGTGCGGTTATGGACCCCCAGTTTGCGGAAGACGCTGGTCAGATGCGCCTTGATCGTGGCCTCCGACACGCCCAGGTCGAAGGCGATCTGCTTGTTCAGGCGGCCGGCCTTCAGGCCTTCGAGGATACGCAACTGCGACGGCGTCAGGCTGGCGACCCGCGCCGGCAGGTCGTCGTCCGCGACGTCCGGCGTCTCCGGCGCCCAGCCGTCCCCGGCCAGGATGGCGGCGATGGCCTCGACCATCTGCGGAAGACTTGCCGACTTGGGAATGAAGCCGGCGGCGCCCAGACCCAAGGCGTGGCGCACGACCGTGGCGTCTTCACTGGCCGACACCACGGCGACCGGCACGGTCGGATGTTCGGCGCGGATGGCGGCCAGACCGGCCATGCCCTCGCTGTCCGACAGTTTCAGGTCCAGCAGCAGCAGATCGACCCCCCCGATGTTCAGGGCGGTTCGGGCTTCGGCCAGACTGGCGCACTCGTCGATCCGCACCCCTGGCGCAGCCTTGTCGACGGCCGAACGCAGCGCGGCGCGAAACAGCGGGTGATCGTCGGCGACGACGATACGATCCATAAGGCGTCCTTCCCTTGCACGGCATGCTTGTCGGCCGCGTCCTCGACAGCATGGCGTGGTTCGACTTTGGTCGAAACTAGACCAATGGCTAATGGCCGCCTACGGTCCAAAAGGAAAGGTTCAACTCAGGACGCCCGCATCAGATGGGCGCGGGAGGAACCATGATGATCAAGTCCAGTCTTCTGGGCGGGGGCGTGGCCGCAGCCATGCTTCTCGCCCCCGGCGCCGCCTTCGCCCAAGACGCCCAGGCCGCGCTCGAAGCCCGTATCGCCCAGCTCGAAGCCGAGTTGAACAGCCTCAAGTCCGAAGTCGTCGCCGCCCGCACCCAGCAGGCCGCGCAACAGCAGGACATCATCCGCCTTGAGACCCGTCCGGCCCCGCCCGCGCCGGTCCAGCAGGCCGCCGCCCCGCCCAGCGACGGCTTCCGCATCGGCGACCACACGGTGAAATTCGGCGGTTTCGTCAAGGTGGACGCCTCGGCCTCGAACTATTCCGGCGGTGATCCGGCCAATGGCGACGCCCTGCGCGAATTCCACATTCCCGGCTCCATCCCCATCGGCGGCGCCGACGAGGACACCGCGACCGACTTCAACGCGCGCCAGACCCGCTTCTGGCTGACGACGGACGGTCTGGTCGGCGGCCACAAGGTCGGCACGCGGCTCGAGATGGACTTCCAGACCCTGCCCGGCACGGCGGACCAGCGCACCACCAGCCCGGCCAACCCGGCCCTGCGCCGCGCCTTCGTCACCATCGACAACTGGCTGATCGGCCAGGAGTGGACTAATTTCCAGAACACCGCCGTCCTGCCGGAATCCGCCGACTTCATCGGCGCGGCCGAGGGCACGGTCTTCGCCCGCCAGGTTCAGGTGCGATACACGCGCGGACCCTTCTCGATCTCGGTCGAGAACCCCGAAACGACCGTTACCCCGTTCAGCGGCGGAGCACGGATCATCGCCGACGACAGCAGTCTTCCGGACTTCACCGCCCGCTACGCCGTGGCGCGGCCGTGGGGGGATCTGCAGTTCGCCGGTCTGTTGCGTCAGCTGAAATATCAGAACCCGGCGACGGACATCGATTCCACCGCCACGGGCTGGGGCCTGTCCGCCTCGACCAAGATCAAGGTCGGGGCCAAGGATGACCTCCGACTGATGGTGACGGGCGGCGAAGGCATCGGCCGTTATGTGGGGCTGAACTTCTCCAACGACGCGGTGCTGGACGCCTCGGGCGAACTGGATGCGATCGGCGTCGTCGCCGGCTTCGCCGCCTATCGTCACGTCTGGGCGCCCGGCTGGCGCTCCAGCCTGATCTGGTCGGCCCAGAAGGTGGACAACGACACCAGCGTGACCGGTCTGGCCGTCAACCGGTCCGCCCAGAGCATCCACGCCAACTTGATCTGGTCGCCCGTTACGGCGTTTGATGTGGGGGCCGAGCTGATGTTCGCTGATCGCGAAATCGAATCCGGCGCGAGCGGCGACATGACCCGACTGATCCTGTTCGCCAAATACGGATTCTGAAAATGCTGGAGACGTCTCGCGTGCCCGATTCCGAACTCTACCCCGTTCCCGCTGACTTCGCCGCCCGTGCCCACATGGACCGGCAGGCCTATGAGGCGGCGCGGGTTGCGGCGCGCGAGACGCCCGAAGCCTTCTGGTCCGAGCAAGCCCAGCGCCTCGACTGGATCAAGGCGCCGACCAAGATCAAGGACGTCTCCTTCAAGAAGGAAGATTTCCGCATCCGCTGGTTCGAGGACGGCGTCCTGAACGTCGCCGCCAACTGCATCGACCGCCACCTGCCCCATCGCCAGGACGAGACGGCCATCATCTGGGAAGGCGACGATCCGGCGGACAGCCAGCACATCACCTATGGCCGGCTGCACGACGAAGTCTGCCGCATGGCCAATGTGCTGAAGGCGCATGGCGCCAGGAAGGGCGACCGGATCACCATCTATATGCCGATGATCCCCGAGGCCGCCTACGCCATGCTGGCCTGCGCCCGCATCGGGGCGGTCCATTCCGTGGTCTTCGGCGGCTTTTCACCCGACAGCCTGTGCGGCCGGATCGAAGACTGCGGCTCCACCCTGGTCATCACCGCCGACGAGGGCGTGCGGGGCGGCAAGATCGTGCCGCTGAAGGCCAATGTCGATGCGGCCCTGGAGAAGGTGAAGGTCGACACCGTCCTGGTGATCCGTCGCACCGGCGCCGACGTGCCGATGATCGAGGGCCGCGACGTGGACTACGCCGTCGAGGCCGCCAAGGCCGCGACCGAATGCCCGCCCGAGCCGATGAACGCGGAAGATCCGTTGTTTATCCTCTACACCTCAGGCTCCACTGGAAAGCCGAAAGGCGTTCTTCACACGACCGGCGGCTACCTGTTCTGGGCCGCCTGGACCCATGAGCTGACCTTCGACTATCGTCCTGGTGAGGTCTTCTGGTGCACCGCCGACGTGGGCTGGGTCACGGGCCACTCGTATCTGGTCTATGGGCCGCTGGCGAATGCGGCGACCACCCTGATGTTCGAAGGCGTGCCAAACTACCCCGACGCCAGCCGTTTCTGGCAGGTGGTGGACAAGCACAAGGTCGAGGCCTTCTACACCGCCCCCACGGCCCTGCGCGCCCTGATGCGCGAAGGCGACGCGCCCGTGAAGGCGACCTCGCGCAAGTCGCTGCGGGTGCTCGGCACGGTCGGCGAACCGATCAATCCCGAGGCCTGGCGCTGGTATCACGAGGTGGTCGGAGACGGCCGCTGCCCCGTCGTGGACACCTGGTGGCAGACCGAGACCGGCGGGCATCTGATCACCCCCCTGCCCGGCGCCACGGACCTGAAACCCGGTTCCGCCACCCTGCCCCTGCCCGGTGTCGAACTTGAGATCGTCGATGCGGAGGGCCAGGAACTGGTCGGCGCCGTCTCGGGCAATCTGTGCATCACCGACAGCTGGCCGGGCCAGATGCGCACCGTCTATGGCGACGACCAGCGCTTCTTCGACACCTATTTCTCGACCTACCCGGGCCGGTATTTCACCGGCGATGGCTGCCGCCGGGATCAGGACGGCTATTACTGGATCACCGGCCGGGTCGACGACGTCATCAATGTCTCGGGCCACCGGATGGGCACGGCCGAGATCGAGAGCGCCCTGGTGCTGCACGACGATGTCGCCGAGGCGGCCGTGGTCGGCTATCCCCACGACATCAAGGGCCAGGGCATCTACGCCTATGTCACCCTGAACAAGGGGGTCGAGGCGACCGAGGATCTGCGCAAGGCACTGGGGGCCCATGTCCGCCGCGAGATCGGGCCCATCGCCACGCCCGACGTGATCCAGTGGGCCCCCGGCCTGCCCAAGACCCGGTCGGGCAAGATCATGCGACGCATCCTGCGCAAGATCGCCGAGAACGAGATCGGGGCGCTGGGCGACACCTCGACCCTGGCCGATCCGTCGGTCGTCGAGGATCTGGTCCAGAACCGCGCGGGCTGAGCACGCCAGCCGGGCTTGTGCGCCGCCTCCAGTCTCGTCAAAACCGGACCAAGGGCCGGCCGTAGCGCCGAACGCCTCAGGCCTTGGGTGGAGACGACGAGATGACGATCCGATTTGACGGCCAGGTGGCCATTGTGACGGGCGCGGGCGGCGGTCTGGGGCGTGAACACGCCCTGGCCCTGGCGGCGCGCGGGGCCAAGATAGTGGTCAATGATCTGGGCGGCGCCCGCGACGGTTCGGGCGGTTCGGCCACCGCCGCCGAGGCCGTGGTCGCCGAGATCGAGGCGGCCGGCGGCGAGGCCATCGCCAACGCCGCCTCGGTGACCGACTTCGCCGCGGTTCAGGCCATGGTCGAGGCGGCCGTGGCGAAATGGGGTCGGGTCGATCTGCTGGTCAACAACGCCGGGGTGCTGCGGGACAAGAGTTTCGCCAAGATGGAGCTGGAGGATTTCCGCTTCGTCGTCGACGTCCATCTGATGGGAGCGGTCAACTGCACCAAGGCGGTGTGGGAGATCATGCGCGGCCAGAACTATGGCCGGATCGTCATGACCACCTCGTCGTCCGGCCTGTACGGCAATTTCGGCCAGTCGAACTATGGCGCGGCCAAGATGGCGCTGGTCGGACTGATGCAGACCCTGTCGATCGAGGGGGCCAAGAACGACATCCGCGTCAACTGCCTGGCGCCCACCGCCCATACCCGCATGACCGAAGACCTGGGCGCCGCCCTGCCCCTTGAGGCCCTGGGGCCGGAACTGGTCACGCCGGGCCTGCTGTATCTGCTGAGCCGGGACGCGCCCAGCCGCTGTATCCTGGCGGCGGGCGCCGGCGGGTTCGAGCGCGCCTATGTCACCCTGACCGAGGGCGTCCACATCACCGGCGAGGATGCGCCGGAACAGGTGGCGGCCCGGTTCGACGCCATCTCCGACCGTTCGAAAGAGATCGTGCCGGAGATGGGCGCCGCCCAGGGGATGATCGAACTGACCAAGGCCCAGAAGGCGCACACTTAGGCGCACGCCTCCTGAGCCGCATCAGCCGATCGCGCCGACGCAGCCTTCCGCCTCGCCGGGCGTCAGTTCCGCCTCGGTCAGGGCGATGGTCCAGCCGTGGTGGGTGTTCAGACCCCAGCGACGCGCGCCGCCGCCGTCGCCCGCATCCCCGCCGGCGGTGACGACGACGCGGCGCCCCCTGGGGAGCGCCGGCGGGTCGATCTTGCCCACGGCCAGAGACGTCGGCGTCTCTCCGCCGTAACCGTCGAAGACGCTCAGCATCGACCATTCCCGACGCAGACCCATCCACCAGGCGTCCTCGGTGTTGATGGCCAGGACGGCGACGCCGTGACCCTCGGCGGCGAAGGCCAGGGCCTTTTGCGGGTCGCGGACCATCTTGATGTCGGCGGCGGCGCCGAAACGCAGCCGGGCGCCGTCATAGGCGCGGGTCGGCTCGATGGGCGCCCAGACCTGGACCTGGAGCCGCCCCTGGCGCGCCAGGCCCCAGCCGATGATTTCGCGCCACAGGTGTTCGACGGCTTCGGCGTTCTCGGGCTGGGCCTTGGACAGCATGCGCGACAGAACGGTCTGTTCGCGGTCGGGGCGCAGCTTGGTGTGGGGGCCGGTGGGGGCGTCCTTGGCGCGGCCGACGGTGGCGGCGACGGCGAGGCGTTGTTCGAACAGGGCCAGGATCTGATCGTCGATGGCGTCGATCTCGGCGCGCAGGGCGGCCAGGGCCTGTTGTTCGGGGGTCAGTTCGACCACGTCAGGCCACACTTGCTGGACGTTGGAATTGGGCATGGGTTCGGGCTTTCGGCAAAGGGGGATTTCGATGTGCAGGGGCGGACAGCCGCTCTGGTCCAGAGCGGTCGCCGGCGAGACAGTCAGGGACGAAGAGCGCCCGACGCCTCAGCCGGCGTATCGAAAGCCGTAAAATCCGTAGCCGAAATAGAGGCCGGAAACCGCGCGCGAACGGTCGAAGGAAACAGAAAGAACGCGCTGGCGGGACATGGGTCCGGGTCCGGTTATGCGGATCGATTGCGATCCGTGCGGCCTTAAAGCACGCAAAGACCGTGCGCCGTCAAGCCCTTCAGACGCCCAGAAGGACGAAACGCGTCCGGTTGTCGCTGGAATCCTGAAGATCGTTGCGCAGGATCGACAGGCCGTAGACCTCGGCGGCGCCCATCGGGGCGATGGCGGCCTGGGTCGGATCGCCCGCCTCGGCGACGTCGCGAGCGGCGCCGGCGGTGTCGAAATGCTCGACCACGTTCAGCCTCAAGCCCTTCAGCGTCTGTTCGCACTGGGCCAGGGCGATGGGGTGGCTGAGCACCCGTTTCAGATCGGCGATCCGCGCCCCGTCCAAACCCATCAGGGCGTGACGGATCGGCCGCCAGGCCTCCGCCACCACGGGGAGACCGGATTCGCGCACCAGGGTCGCCGCCGGTTCGACCACGCCGATGGACGAGTTCTCGACCGGGATCAGGGCGCAGTCGCAGTCCCCGGTCTTCAGCGCTTCAATGGCCGCTGCAAAGGTCTCGAAGGGCACGGCCACGTCCCAAGGCCGCAGGGCCGTGCAGGCCTCGTGGCTGAACGCCCCCGGCGCGCCCTGGTAGGCGACCCGGCCGGGCTTGTCGTCTTGGTGCGCAGGCGTATCCATATTCGCTACGTCCGGGATCGTCCCCGAACGCCTTTCCTTGTCGTTGGCCGCTGATCAGACGGAACATCCTTGTCCGCGCCATGGCCGTATCCGAGCGTATCTGCGGCACCGCCCCTGTTCCGACAAGCCGAATATGGCGCCGGCCGGCTATCGAACCGGCTATGGGCGCGCTAGCCTTGCTGTTCCCGTTCCTGGAGGCTTCATGTCCGTCGTCTCTCGCTCCAGCCGTCGCGCCGTACTGACCGGCCTGGCGGGGACCGTCGCCGGCTGCGCCGCGACGCCGCCTGTCCCGCTCGCGGCCGCATTCGCCCCACGCCGGATCGCCCCGATCCTGATGGAGCCCGAACGAATCATCCGCATCACCGTCTGCACTCGCCCCTTCCGCCCCGCCGGCCCGCGTCTGGACGTTGAGACGGTCGGCGAGAGCAAGGTGGTTCACAACTACGGCCACGGCGGCAGCGGCTGGTCCCTGTCCTGGGGCTCCAGCGCCATAGCGGCGCGTAAGGCCATGGCCCTGGCCGGGGTTGTCGGCGGTCCGCCCGTCATCGCGGTGATCGGCAGCGGCGCCCTGGGTCTGACCTCGGCGCTCCAGCTTCAGCGGATGGGCGCGCGGGTGACCATCTACGCCCGAGAGCGCGCCGCCTTCACCCGGTCGATGCGCGCGACCGGCAGCTGGACGCCGGACAGCCGCATCGCCGACGCCGACCGCGTCTCGGCCGAATTTCCGGCCCTGTGGGAACAGATGGCGCGCGAGACCTATGCGACCCACCAGACCTATCTGGGCACGGAAGGCGATCCGGTCGTCTTCAGCGACCGCTATATCCTGTCGGGCGCAGCGGACCTGCCGCGTACGGCCGAACCGCCGCCGATCCGCACCGCGCCCGGCGTAAAGCCGATCCGCTTCGCCGAATACCGGCTGGACGGGCTGGCGCCGCGCTCCATCCCCCTCCCCGCCTCGGCCTCGCCCTTTCCGGTCGGGGAGACGCGGATGGTCAGCGCCATGCAGTTCAACGTCGCCGAACTGGCGCATCGGTTGGAGACCGAGTTTCTGAGCCAGGGCGGGCGGATCGAGACCCGCACCTTCAACACGCCGGCGGATCTGACGACCTTGTCCGAAAAGATCGTGATCAACTGCACCGGCTATGGCGCAAAAGCCCTGTTCGAGGACAAGGAGATGATCCCGGTGCGCGGTCAGATCGCCTGGCTCGCGCCCCAGCCCGAGGCGAACTACGGCCTGCATTTCCGGGGCGTGACCGTGCTGTCGAGACCGGACGGGATCGTGGTTCAGGCCACGCGCAACGACATGAACGGCGTCGGCGTCGACGACGAGACGCCGGACCGGACCGAGGCGAACGCGACCATCGGCCTCGTCGCCCCGCTGTTTTCGTCGATCAGGCGGCTTCCGAGCGGCTGATCCGGCCCGACTTCAACCGCTCGGCCACCAGGAAGGCCAGCTCCAGCGCCTGGTCGGCGTTCAGGCGCGGGTCGCAGTGGGTGTGATAGCGGTTGGACAGGTCGTCCTCGGTCACGGCCTGGGCGCCGCCGATGCATTCGGTGACGTTCTGGCCGGTCATCTCCAGGTGGACGCCGCCGGGGTGGACGCCCTCGGACTCAGCCACGTCGATGAAGGTCCGCACCTCGCCCAGGATCCGGTCGAACGGCCGGGTCTTGTAGCCGTTGCCGGCCTTCAGCGTGTTGCCGTGCATCGGGTCAATCGACCAGATGACCTTGCGGCCCGAGGCCTTCACTTCGCGCATCAGCTTGGGCAGGCGCTCGCCGACCTTGTCGTGACCGAAGCGGCCGATCAGGGTCAGGCGACCCGAGACATTGTCCGGGTTCAGGGCGTCAATCAAGGGCAACAGGTCGTCGGCCGTCATGGTCGGTCCGCACTTCACGCCGATGGGGTTCTTGATCCCCTTCATGAACTCGACATGGGCGCCGTCCAGCTGGCGCGTCCGCTCGCCGATCCACAGCATGTGGGCCGAGGTGTCGAACCATTCGCCCGAACCGCCGTCCAGCCGCGTCAGGGCGCTCTCGACGTTGAGCAACAGGGCCTCGTGGCTGGTGAAGACCTCGACCCGGCTCAGGTCCGGATGGCTCTCGGGCGTGACGCCGACCGCCTCCATGAAGGCCAGGGCCTCGGTGATCTTGTCGGCCAGTTCGCGATACTGGGCGCCCGCGGCGTTGTCGCCCGCGAAGCCCAGGGTCCAGCGATGGATGTTGTACAGATCGGCGTAACCGCCGCCGGCGAAGGCGCGCAGCAGGTTCAGGGTCGAGGCCGACTGGTTGTAGGCGCGGATCAACCGTTGCGGATCAGGCGCGCGCTCTTCCGGCGTGAAGCCCATGCCGTTGATGATGTCGCCGCGATAGCTGGGCAGTTCGACGCCGTCGATCTCTTCCAGCGGCGACGAGCGCGGCTTGGCGAACTGACCCGCGATCCGGCCGACCTTCACCACCGGCTTGCGTCCGGCGAAGGTCAGGACGACCGCCATCTGCAGGATCAGGCGGAAGGTGTCGCGGATATTGTCGGTCGAGAACTCCTTGAAGCTCTCGGCGCAGTCGCCGCCCTGGAGCAGGAAGGCCTCGCCCCGCTCGACCTGGGCCAGTTTCGACGTCAGGCGGCGCGCCTCGCCCGCGAAGACGAGCGGCGGCAGGGCGCGCAACTCGTCCTCGACGACGGCGAGGGCTTTGGGATCTGGATAGTCCGCCGGCATGTGCAGGGCGGTCTTGGTTCTCCAGCTTTCGGGGGTCCAGCGTGTCATCGGGCAAGAATAGGGCTTTGCGGCCGCTCAAACAACGAAAACACGAATGGATTTTGCCGTTGAGCCTCAGTCTTCGGCGGGCGGCGCCTTTTCCGCCGCATCCGCCGCCTTGCGTTCGGCCTTGGCGGCCGCCTTTTCAGCCGCCTTTATGGCCGCCGCGCGCTCACGTTCCTGCCGTTCGAAACTGTAGTTGGGCTTGCGGGCCATGGGCGTCCTCGTATGGTCGATAGTCTGGCCCCAAACTGACGGCCCGCCACGCGGGACGCAATCGCCAAATCGCTCCGTCCGCTGACGTGAGCCTACAGAAGGCGCTCCTTGCGGGCCAGAAACTTGGCCAGGCGGTGCAGCACGATCAGAATCTCGGCGAAGATTGTCATGCGGTCTGAACGCCTCTTGCGCCTTGATGTTCATCCGCCGATCCATAGGTCGCACCCTCCCGTCGATCTGCCCCGCGCCTTGGATGTCCGCGCCTGATGGACGTAGCGGGGCGTGAATTTTCGACGACATCGACCGGACGACTCTGGCGCCCGCCCTCGCCTCGCCCATCTGTGATCGGGGGCGAGTCGACAGACCAGAGGCGCGATATGAGGCCCTATGACCTGACCCTGGACGAGATGCTGGCCGACCCCATGGTGCGGCAGTTGATGGATCGCGACGGCGTGGCTGAAGCCCAGGTGCGGCGTCTGTCCGAGCATGTACGCCGGCGTCGCGGTCCGGGGCTTGGCCCGACGGCAGGCTCCGGCTTCGCCGTTCGTTACGACGTCGTCGCTCCGGAGCCACAGAACTTCGCCGACTGACCGGCCAGAACGCACGGTTCATGCCGGAGACGGCGCCCTCCGGCGCCGGATCAGATGTTTTTGGCGTAAAAACCGTGGAAACGGACGATCTTTCGGTATCGCAGCGTCGCCATTGATGGCATCGCTGACGCCCTCTTTTCCTGCCCCCCTGCGAAGTTCGACATGTCCGAAGAATTCTACCGCATGAAACGCCTGCCTCCGTATGTGATCGCGGAGACCAACGCCATGCGCGCCACCGCCCGCGCGGCCGGCGAGGACGTCATCGACCTGGGCATGGGCAATCCCGATCTGCCGCCGCCGCCGCACGTGATCGACAAGCTGTGCGAAGTGGCGCGCAAGCCCGACGCCCACGGCTATTCGGCGTCGCGCGGCATTCCCGGCCTGCGTCGCGCCCAGGCCAACTATTACGCCCGCCGTTTCGGCGTGGACCTGGATCCCGACGCCGAGGTGATCGTCACCATGGGCTCCAAGGAAGGCCTGGCCAGTCTGGCGACGGCCATCACCGAACCCGGCGACGTCGTGCTGGCGCCCAACCCCTCCTACCCGATCCACACCTTTGGCTTCATCATCGCCGGGGCGGCGATCCGCAGCGTGCCGACCACGCCGGACGAGCGCTATTTCGAAAGCCTCGAACGGGCCATGGCCTACACCGTGCCGCGCCCCAAGGTGCTGGTGATGAACTATCCGTCCAATCCGACGGCGGAAACGGTCGATCTGGCCTTCTATGAGCGGGTCGTCGCCTTCGCCAAGGCCAACGACCTGTGGATCATCAGCGACCTGGCCTATTCCGAGCTCTACTATGACGGCAAGCCGACCGTCTCGATCCTGCAGGTGCCGGGCGCCAAGGATGTGGCCGTCGAATTCACCTCGCTGAGCAAGACCTACAGCATGGCCGGCTGGCGGATCGGCTTTGCGGTGGGCAATCCCAAGCTGATCGCCGCCATGGCGCGGGTGAAGTCCTATCTCGACTATGGCGCCTATACGCCCATCCAGGCGGCGGCCGTCGCCGCCCTGAACGGGCCGCAGGACATCGTCGAGCAGAACCGCGCCCTGTATCATCGTCGCCGTGACGTGCTGGTCGACAGTTTCGGCCGGGCCGGCTGGGAGATCCCCAAGCCCGCCGCCTCGATGTTCGCCTGGGCGCCCCTGCCCCCGGCCCTGGCTCATCTGGGCAGTCTGGAGTTTTCCAAGCAACTGTTGACCCACGCCAAGGTCGCGGTCGCTGCGGGGGTCGGCTACGGCGAAAACGGCGAGGGTTTCGTCCGTATCGCCCTGGTCGAGAACGAGCAGCGCATCCGTCAGGCCGGGCGCAACATCAAGACCTATCTGAAGTCCATGGGCGTCAACGTGCCCCCCGGCCGGGACGTGCCCGACGTCTGATTCTCCCAATTGGTTTGGGAGCCGGCTACGGCCGGCTTCGGACTTCCCAGTCCAGGGTCCAGCGATTGGCGCCGGCCCGCTTCAGCTCGCTGACGGCGGCGGGCACCTGCCGGTCCAGCCCATCCAGCAGGGCCACGCCCTGGCTGACCGAGGCGACGGTGGCGTTGGTCTGCCAGAAGGGGCCGCCCAGGCCTCTCAGCGAGAAACGGATGTGGACGGTGTCATTGACCTGGGGCATCGGCGTTTCCATCGGCGGCTGCGCGCGGCGACGCGGCTATCGGGAACGGGCGGGAACGGAGAAGATGGTGGATGCGACAGGGATTGAACCTGTGACCCCCTCGGTGTGAACGAGGTGCTCTCCCGCTGAGCTACGCATCCATGCCTTGCGGAGGCGGCGACATAGCCCGGTCGCCCGCCCTGCGCAAGCGTCCGTTTCAGATTCCTGCGGCCCGGACCGCCTCAGGCGTCTCCGCCTCCGGATCGCCAGGCAGCCAGGCGACATGACCGTTGTAGATGTCCTCGTTCAGGATCCCCTCCTCCTTGGCCACCAGCACCGGGACCAGCATCTGGCCGGTGACGTTGGTCGCCGTGCGCATCATGTCGATGATCCGGTCGATGGCGACGATATAGCCGATGCCTTCCAGCGGCAGACCGGCGGTGGACAGGGTCAGGGTCAGCATGACGATGGAGGTCCCCGGCACCCCCGCCGTGCCCAATGAGCCCAGCACCGCCGTCAGACCGATCAGGATGTATTGGGTCAGGGTCAGGTCGATCTGGAAATACTGGGCGATGAAGATCGAGGCGATGGCCGGATAGATGGCCCCGCACCCGTCCATCTTCACATTGGCGCCCAGGGGCACGGCGAAGGCGGCATAGGCCTGGGGCACGCCCAGACGCTCGACCGTCTGGCGCAGGGTGATGGGCAAGGTGCCCAGCGAGGACGAGGTGGCGAACGCCGTCTGCTGGGCCGCGAAGGCGCCGCGGAAGAAGCTGGTGACTTTCAGCCCGTGCACTTTCAGCAGGCCTGAATAGACCACCAGGATATGGAACAGGCAGGCCGCATAGATGGCGACGATGAACTTCAGCAGCGGCAGCAGGGCCTCCCAGCCATAGCCGCCGACGACCGAGCCGATCAGGCCGAACACGCCGATAGGCGTCAGCTGGATCACCCAGCGGGTGATGCGGAAGATGACCGCGGCGCCTTCGTCCACCAGACGCCGCACCCCCTGGGCCCGGTCGCCCAGCGCCACCAGGGCCACCCCGACCAGGGCCGAGAAGAAGATGATCTGCAGCACCTTGCCCTCGGCCAGGGCCGCGAACGGATTGGTCGGCACCACGCCGATCAGTACTTCGAGCGGCGTCGGGATCACCCGGTCCTTGACCTCGCCCAGCGGCAGGTTGGACAGGCCCACGCCCGGATTGATGATATGGCCGAAGGCGAAACCGACCAGCACGGCCAGCAGCGAGGTGATGGCGAACCAGATGATGGTCCGCACCCCCAGCCGCACCGCCCCGGCCCCCTCCCCCAGTTTGGCGATGGAGCTGGCGATGGTGAACAGCACCAGGGGCGCCACCACCATCCGGATCAGGTTCAGATAGACGTCGCCGATGGGCTGCAGCCAGACCTCGGCCCGTTCGCGCAGGATCAGCCCCGCGACAACGCCCAGGGCCAAGCCGGCGAAGGTGCGTTGCCACAAGGGTATTCTGAAGAAACGAGCGAACATGGAGGCGCTTTCGACAAGGGGTGCGCCAAACTGGTCATCGCACCGGGTATCCGCAACCGCGCGAGTGCGGGTTCAGACCCCAGATTTACTGTCCGGCGCCCTCAGAATTTCAACGCTCTCATCACGTAGAAGTCGGACAGGACGCCGTCGATCGCCTCCTCGACGTCCTCGAAGGCGTCAATCAGGACGTCGCCGCCCAGGGTATCGACCGGAACCGGAGTATAGCCGAAGGTCGTCAGAATACAGGGCATGCCTGCGTCCCGCGCCGCCTCGGCGTCCGGCGCTGCGTCTCCGACCATGATGGCCCTCTCGGGGTCGCCGCCGCCCTTGACCACAGCCTCCTTCAGATGGGCGCCTGCGGGCTTTCGCGCGCTGACCCGATCCGGCCCGAGGATGGCGGCGAAATGCCGGGTCAGGCCCAGATTCTCGAGCAGAAGCTCTGACAGGTCCGACCGCTTGTTGGTCGCCACCACCAGGATCGCCCCGCGTTCGCTCAGCCGCTCCAGCGTCTCGACCACCCCCTCGAACGGCTGCGAACCGTCGGCGATGTGGGCGGTGTAATCGACCAGAAACCGCTCGAACAGCTCGTCCGATTGCGCCCGTTCGACCGATGCCCCGGCCGCCTCGAACCCATGAACCAGCAACGCCCGCGCGCCCGAACCGATCAGGGTCGAGGCGGCTTCCATCGGCACGGGCGGCAACCCTTCCTCGACCAGCAGCCGGTTCAGGGTTCCGGTCAGGTCCGGCGCGGAATCGACCAGGGTCCCGTCCAGGTCGAAGACAATGGTCCAGCCTTCCAGGTCGCGATCGGTCATCCACATCTCCCGCTGGCCCGCATGATGGGCTAGATCGCAGGACGACTAGACGCCGGAACGATTCATGACCAGCCAGACGCGCCCTCGCGCCGCCATCATTCTCGCCGCCGGCCAGGGCACCCGGATGAAATCGCCCCTGCCCAAGGTGCTGCATCCGGTGGGCGGTCGCGCCATGCTGGATCACGCCATCGACGCGGCCCAGGCCCTGGGCTGTCAGAAGATCGTCGTGGTGGTCGGCGCCCATTCGCCCGAGGTCCGCGCCCATGTCGTCAAACGCCTTGGCGAGGCGGCCATCGCCGTTCAGGACCCGCCCCTGGGCACCGGCCACGCCGTCCGCGCCGCCGAACAGGCCCTGGCCGGGTTCGACGGGGATGTGGTCGTCACCTATGGCGACGTCCCCTTGCTGAAGGCCGCCGACATCGAACCCGTGTTCAACCCCGAGGGCCTGACCGTCATCGGCTTCGAGGCGCGCGATCCGGGCGCCTATGGCCGGCTGATCCTCGACGGCGACGCCCTGGCCGCCATCACCGAGGCCAAGGAGGCCTCGCCCGAGGTCCTGGCGATCACGGCCTGCAACTCCGGCGTCATGGCCGCTCCGGCGGACCTGCTGTTCGCCCTCCTCGCCGATGTCCGCAACGACAACGCCAAGGGCGAATATTATCTGACCGACGTGGTCGAACTGGCCCGCAAGGCCGGCCGCCCGACCCGCGCCGTCTTCGCGGCCGAGGATTCCGTCATGGGCGTCAATTCCCAGGCCGAACTGGCCCAAGCCGAGGCCCTGTTCCAGAGCGTGCAGCGGGACGCCTTCCTGGCCGCCGGCGTCACCATGGCCGCGCCCGACACCGTCCACTTCGCCTGGGACACCCAGGTCGGCGGCGGAACCGTGATCGAGCCCTTCGTCGTCTTCGGTCCCGGCGCGGTGATTGAAGGCGGCGCCCGAATCCGCAGCTTCAGCCATATCGAGGGCGCGCGCGTGGCGTCCGGCGCAGAGGTCGGCCCCTACGCCCGCCTGCGGCCCGGCGCGGACCTGGCCGAGGGGGTCAAGATCGGCAATTTCGTCGAGGTGAAGAATGTGAAGATGGCTGCGGGGGCCAAGGCCAATCACCTAGCCTATCTGGGCGACGGCTCGGTCGGCGCGGCCGCCAACATCGGCGCCGGAACCATCTTCTGCAACTACGACGGCTTCAACAAGGCGCAGACCGAGGTCGGCGCCGGCGCCTTCGTCGGTTCGAACTCCAGCCTGGTCGCCCCGGTCGTCATCGGCGCCGGCGCCATCGTCGCCTCGGGCTCCGTGATCACCGAGGACGTGCCGGCCGACGCCCTCGCCTTCGGCCGCGCCCGTCAAACCCTCAAGCCGGACGCCGGCGCCGCCTTCCGCGAGAAGGCCAAAGCCAGGAAGGAAGCGGCGAAGGCCGCCAAGCTGAAATGAGCGATCTACAGAAGAAGAACGCCGGCGAGGCCGCTGCGGCCCATGTCGAGGCCGGCATGATCGTCGGCCTGGGCACCGGCTCGACCGCCGCCTGGTTCGTCAAGGCCCTGGCGGCGCGCGGCCTTTCTGGGCTGCGCTGCGTCCCGACCTCCGAGAAGACCGCCGATCTGGCGCGCGAACTGGGGCTGACCCTGTCGACGCTGGAAGACACGCCCCGCATCGACCTGACCGTCGACGGCGCCGACGAGGTCGGTCCCGGCCTGGCCCTGATCAAGGGCGGCGGCGCGGCCCTGCTGCGTGAGAAACTGGTCTGGGAAGCGTCCAGCCGCTGTATCGTCATCGCCGACGCCGCCAAGGTGGTGCCGGTCCTGGGCGCCTTCCCCCTGCCGATCGAGGTCGTCGCCTTCGGTCACAAGACCACGGCCAACCGCATCGCCGACGTCCTGATCGACCATGACATCAACTCGCCGGCCCGCGTGCGCCAGGCGGATCGCGGCCTGGTCCGCACCGACGGCGGCAATCTGATCTATGACGCCGGCTGCAAGGCCATCCATGATCCGGTCCGTCTGGCCGATGATCTGAAACTGATCACGGGCGTGGTCGAACACGGCCTGTTTCTGGACCTGGCCGACCTGGCGATCATCGGCACGGACAGCGGGGTCGAGACCCTGACGCCCTGATCTCCCTCCACCTAGCGACCTTGCTCCAGGGTGTCCCGGCGCCTAAGTCCCACGCCTCGCCCCCGGTGTGACCGGAACCGATTTCAGACGATTCAGACTATTCAGACGCTGTTTTTTGAGTCTGAACGGAGCACCCGATGGCCGACTACGACTACGACCTCTTCGTCATCGGCGCCGGCTCCGGCGGGGTTCGCGCCGCGCGCCTGACCGCCCTGGGCGGCAAGAAGGTCGCGGTGGCTGAGGAATACCGGGTCGGCGGCACCTGCGTGATCCGGGGCTGCGTGCCCAAGAAATTCATGGTCATGGCCTCCGAGGTCAGCCACGCGCTCGAGATCGCCGAGGGCTACGGCTGGTCCTTCGACAACGCCCGGTTCGACTGGCCGACCTTCCTGGAGGCCAAGGACGTCGAGATCGCCCGCCTGTCGGGCATCTACGCCGCCAACCTGGGCAAGGCCGGGGTGGAGCTGGTTCATGGGCGCGCCGTACTGAAAGACGCCCATACGGTCGAGATCGTCGGCAAGAATCAGACCTTCACCGCCGAGAAGATCCTGATCGCTACGGGCGGCCGCCCGTGGAAGCCGGAAAGCCTGGAGGGCATCGAACACGCCATCACCTCCGAAGAAGCCTTCCACCTGCCCGAACTGCCCAAACGCATCCTGATCGCAGGCGGCGGCTATATCGCGGTGGAGTTCGCGGGGATCTTCGCCGGCCTGGGCGTCGAGACCACCCTGATTTACCGGGGCCCCAACATCCTGCGCGGCTTCGACGACGATGTGCGCGCCCACCTGGCCGGCGAGATCGAGAAGCGCGGGATCAAGGTCGTCCTGGGCTGCCAGCACGAGAAGATCGAAAAGACCGCCACCGGCCTGGTCAACCACCTCGAGAACGGGATGAAGCTGGAGACCGACGTGGTCATGTTCGCCACAGGCCGCATCCCCCACGTCAAGGACCTCGGCCTGGAGGCGGCCGGCGTCGAACTGAACGACGAGGGCGCGATCAGGGTCGATCCCTATTCCAAGACGACAGCCGACAACATCTGGGCCATCGGCGACGTGACCGACCGGATGAACCTGACCCCCGTCGCCATCCGCGAGGCCGTCGCCTTCCACCAGACCGTCTATCGCGACAATCCCCAGCATTTCGACTACGAGGCCGTCGCCACCGCCGTCTTCAGCCAGCCGCCCGTGGGCATCGTCGGCCTGACGGAATCCGAGGCGCGTCGGTCGTGTTCCGCCGGGGTCGATGTCTATCTGACCCGTTTCCGGCCGATGAAATACGCCTTCACCGGATCAGAGGAGCGTGTCCTCATGAAGCTGGTGGTCGACGCCGAAAGCCAAAGGGTGGTCGGCGTCCACATCGTGGGGCCCGACAGCCCGGAAATGATCCAGCTCGCCGCCATCGCCGTGAAGGCCGGCCTGACCAAGGCCCAATGGGACGCCACCTGCGCGGTCCATCCGACCATGGCCGAGGAACTGGTCACGATGAGAGAGAAACAGTCGGGCGCGACCTCGGCGGGGTGACGGCGACGTCTTGTCTTCCGACCGAAGCCCTGACTAATATCTCTTTTTTACAGTGTCTTGCGGCGACTTGCTGACAATGTGCGGCCGCTCGCGGAACTGTTCGATCAGGTCCAGCCGCGCGTTCTCCGGAACCGGCGTGGCGCTGGGGCCGTCGTTGCGGAACAGCATCAGCTGAGTGTCGCCGCCCCCGGCCATCGGCCAGTCCGGCCGCCCCACCCCATTGGGGTCGCCGGACCGTGAGAAGGCGGTCCAGTAGCCCATCATCGCCGCCGAGGCCGCGACATCCGCCTCCCGGACCGGATAGGGCAGCAGCGGCAGGGTGCCGAACACATAGGGGCGCTCGATGGCGTGGGTCGCCCCGCCGTGCGGTTCGGGATTGTCCGGCGACGAGATGTCGAACCGGTATAGATAGGCCGGATGCCCCGCCGCCGCGTGCAGCCGCGCCAGCCGCCGCGCCGGCTCCGAGAAGACCGCGTCGGTGATGAAGCCCCGGTCGAAGCCCGCCTCCCCGCCATAGGCCGCCGTGATCGTGGCCCGCTCCAGCCAGGTCAGGTCGTCGTCGATCATGCCGTAGCCGTTGCGATCCGTCGGTTTCATCCACCAGAACTCGGCGCTGTTGGTCCCGATCACCATCGGCACAGGCGCCTGCCGCCCGGCTCGGAAGGCCGCTTCCACGGTCGAGGGCACGATCCGGCCGTCGATCAGGGACAGATCTCCGTTAGCGAAGACGGGCGCCGGGGTCAGCAGCAGCTCGACCGGCGCAGCGCGCAGATCGGCCGCAGTCAACAGGTTATGACCGTGGGCCCAGACCTCGCCCCGCTCACGCGCCGACGGCAGGTCGTAGGCGCCGCGCCGGTCCAGCGGGGTCTGCAACTCGCGCCCCAGGCCCGACTGCACGATGGCGCGGTCGAACAGGCCCCGCGCCGGCGGCGAAATCATCATCCGGGTGACGATGGCCCCGCCCGCCGACTCCCCGAAGATCGTCACATTGGCCGGGTCGCCGCCGAAGACCGCGATGTTCCCCCTGACCCACTGCAGGGCCGCGATGACGTCCATCAGGCCGTAGTTGCCCGCCGCCTCGTCCGCCGGTCGTTCCGCCGCCAGGGCCGGGTGATCGAAGAAGCCCAACCGCCCCAGCCGATAGTTCATCGAGACCACGACCATGCCCTGACGGGCCAGATGGGATCCGTCGTACAGGGCCGCCGTGCCCGATCCATTGACCAGGCCCCCGCCGTGGATCCACACCATGACCGGGGCCGGCGACGCGGCGACGTCGGTCGGCCGCCACACATTCAGGTTCAGGCAGTCCTCGCTCATCGGCAAGGGCCCCACGCCGGGATCGCCCTGCGGCGTGGCCTGGATGCAGATCGGCCCATAGGTCGAGGCGTCGCGCCGCCCTTCCCAGGTCGGGGCCGCGCCCGGCGGCCGCCAGCGCAGTTCCGCCACCGGCGGGGCGGCATAGGGAATGTTCTTGAACGCGGCGACCGTGTCGTCGGCCCGCCCGGCCAGCACGCCCTGAGCCAACTGGACGACCGGCTGTTCGGGAGGCGGCTGATCTGTCGGTTGAGCCATCATGAGGGAGAGGGTGGCCAAGGCGCCGGCAAATGTCATGTCCCGTCCTTAGCAAATTCTCCTGACACGCCAATGACGATCAGGTGAAAGGCGAATTCTGGGTACGGTAGCGAACTCTTTGCCTTCTCGCGCGTTCGGCACCGGTTGGGCTGGGGTGTAGATTGACAGTACAAGTGAAACCGGGCGCTTCCGTAGTCGATTTGGCGGCGGCCTTCGAGGCGTCGCCAAATCCTTATCTTCTGCTTACGCCGGATCTGCGCATCGCCGAGGTCAATCAGGCCTATGTCGAGGTCACAGGCGCTCGCCGCGAGGACGTCCTGGGCCGTCCCCTGTTCACGACCTTCGACGCCGGCCCCGGCGAAGATGCGCCCGAAAACGTGCGTCAGGTCCGGGCGTCCCTCGAAAAGGCGCGCGACACTCGCCAGCGTGATCACCTTGCCGTCGTGCGATACGCCATGCCGCGCAAATTGTCCGACGACCAGGAGGTGTTCGAGGAACGAATCTGGAGCGCGACCCATACGCCAATCCTGAACGGTGATGGCGAGGTCGTGCTGCTTCTTCAGCACACCATGGACATCACCGACCTGTCGCCGGCGATCCGGACAGATGAACCGACAACCGCCCTGGACGCCCTGATCGGTGGATCGGTCCTGCGGCGAGCCCAGTCGGTTCAGGAGGACAATCGTCGCCTGGAGAGCGAGCGCAACCGTCTGGTCGAGATGTTCATGCAGGCGCCGGGGTTCGTGGCCATCCTGACCGGACGCAACCACTGTTTCCAGATGCACAACGACGCCTACAGCCAGTTGATCGGCCATCGCGACATCGCGGGCAAGTCCATACGCTACGCCCTGCCGGAACTGGTCGGACAGGGCTATTACGAGTTTCTGGACACCGTCTTCGAAACGGGCGAGCCCTACGAAGGGCGAGAAAGCCTGGCGAAATTACAAAGGACTCCCGGCGGCCCGCTGGAAACCCTCTATCTCAACTTCATCTATCAGCCGATCCGTGACGAGGCGGGCGCCGTGGTCGGCATCTTCGTTCAGGGCCATGACGTCACAGCCAACGTCCTGGCGACCCAGCGCCAGAAGCTGATGATCGACGAGTTGAACCATCGGGTTAAGAACACCCTCGCCACGGTCCAGTCGATCGCCATCCAGACCGCGCGTTCCCACGTCGACCCCGCCACCTTCGCCGCAACCTTCCAGTCGCGGATACTGGCCCTGTCCCACACCCACGACCTGTTGACGCGAACCCATTGGGAAGGCGCGGATCTGCGGGCGATCCTGGAACACGAGACCGAAGCCTTCGGTCCCACCCGCATCAATCTCAACGGCCCGGCGACGGCGCTGCCCCCCGCCACAGCCCTGTCCCTGGGCATGATCTTCCATGAGCTTGCGACAAACGCCGCCAAATACGGAGCCCTTTCCACGCCCGATGGGCGTGTTCTGATCGACTGGAGTTTGGCCGATCAACGCGACCGAAAGCTGAAGCTTGTCTGGCGTGAAATAGGCGGTCCGAAAGTTACGCAACCGGACAGAAGAGGCTTCGGTAGCCGATTGATTGAACGAAACATTCGCCACGATCTGGCGGGGGAGATCGATCTAGTCTACGCCAGCGATGGATTGATTGCGGAACTGACGGTTCCACTCGACAGGACACCCGCCCCATGACCCAACCTCTAAACGGTCGCCGCATACTTGTGGTGGAAGACGAATCCCTGGTCGCCATGTTGCTCGAGACCATCCTCGAGGACATGGAGTGCATTCCCGTCGGCCCCGCGTCCAATATCGACGATGGTGAAGCCATGGCGCGCGACACTGTCGATCTCGACGCCGCCCTGCTGGACGTCAATGTCGCCGGCCGTCAGGTCTTCCCGGTCGCCGAGGCGCTGAAGGCGCGCGGCGTGCCCTTCGTCTTCTCCACCGGCTACGGCGAAGGTGGATTGCCGGAAGAGTGGCGCGGCGCCACCACCATTCAGAAACCCTTCACCGAGGCCGCCGTTCGAGACGCCCTGATGAAGGTCATGGGCGTCGCCCAGGTCTAGAGATCAGGCGGACCGTCGATCCTTGCAGGGTCGGCGCTTGTCCTGACGCCGTCTCTCCAGCGGCCGTGCAGCATGGGCTTGCCCAGCCAATAGGCCAGTTCTGCGGGGCGCTGGACATCCCAGGCCGCCAGGTCGGCGACCTTGCCGACCGCCAGGGTTCCGATCTGATCTTGCAGCCCCAGGGCCCATGCGGCTTCCCGCGTCGCGCCCGCCAGGGCTTCTTCCGGGGTCAGGCGAAACTGAACACAGGCCAGGTTCAGGGCGTCGGTCATGGACGCGACAGGAGAGGTGCCGGGATTGCAGTCGGTCGCGACGGCCATGCGAACGCCATGGGCGCGTAACAGACCGACCGGGGGCGCCTGGGTTTCGCGCAGCATCAGGAAGGCGCCGGGCAGCAGAACCGCCGTCACCCCCGCCCGCGCCATGGCTTTGATCCCATCTTCCGTCGCGTGCTCTATATGGTCGGCCGACAGGGCGCCGTAACGCGCCGCCAAGGCCGCGCCGCCCCCGTTCGACAACTGATCGGCGTGCAGCTTGAGCGGCAGGCCCAGGGTGCGGGCCTTGTCGAACAGGCGCGCCACCTCCTCGATCGAGAAGGCGATAGGCTCGCAATAGGCGTCCACGGCGTCCACCAGCCCCTCGGCCTGTGCGGCCGGCAGGATGTGATCGACGGCCAGATCGACATAGGCGGCGCGGTTCGCCCGATGCTCGGGCGGAACGGCGTGCAGACCCAGATAGGTGGTGCGCACGCGAACCCCGCCTTCCCGGCCGATGCGGCGGGCGACCCGCAACATCTTCAATTCGCTGTCCTGATCCAGTCCATAGCCCGACTTGATCTCGACCGTGGTTACGCCCGTGGCCTTGAGCCCTTGCAGCCGGTCCATGGCGGAGGCGTACAGTTCGTCCTCCGACGCCGCGCGCGTGGCCTTGACCGAAGCGACGATCCCGCCGCCGGCGCGGGCGATCTCCTCATAGGTGGCCCCGCCCAGCCTCTGTTCGAATTCGCCCGAGCGGTCGCCGCCGAAGACCAGATGCGTGTGACAGTCGATCAGTCCCGGCGTGAGCCAGCGTCCGCCCAGCCGCTCCGTCTCGACCGCCTCCACGGACGGCAAATCCGCGCGCGGTCCGATCCAGGCGATACGGCCGTCGGTGATGACCACGGCGGCGTCGCGGATGGCCCCATAGGCGGCCCCGCCCGGAACCATGGTGGCGGCGTGACAATCGATCAGCAGGCGGTCGGCCTTCATCGGCTCTGATCCTTGGTGTGGGCGGAAGAGAAAAGCGCGACCAGATCATAGCGATCCCCTGGGAACAGCTGACGAACCCGCGTCACGCCCTGGCCGTCGCGCCAGGTCCGCCTTTCGACAGACAGACAGGCCGCGCCGGGCTTGATCTGCAGCAGACGGGCGGTCACGGCGTCGGCCTCCATGGCGCCGATCCGGTTCTCCGCCTCGGTCCAGGGCTCATAGTCCAGAAGCCAGGTTCCAGGCGGAGTGGATTGAAAATCCACCCTTATCGCTTGGGGAGTCACGGCCAGAGCGATCAGTCGATGCTCCAGGGCCAGAGGGATCGCGTCGGCGCTATGCAGACAGGTCAAGGCCAGGAGCGGACCGCCGGCGGCGAGTTCGATTTCAGCACCGCCGTCCGGATCGCGTTCCATCTGGTCCAGCAGCCTGTAGCCATAGGCCTGGCCCCGCTCCATCACCTCGGCTCGCAGATCGGGGATGGCCAGGAAGGCGGCATGGGCCTTGGGCTGGGCGACGAAGCTGCCGGCGCGCCGCCGACGTCTGACCAGCCCCCTGCCCGCCAGTTCCGACAGGGCCTTGGAGACGGTGGCGCGCGAACAGCCGTATTGGGCGGTCAATTCGTGTTCGAAGGGAATGCGTGCGCCCGGCGACAGCTCGCCCGAGAGGATGCGGCCTTCGAGGTCCGCGTAGATTCGGCGGTGCAGCGGCTCAGGCGTCATCCCAGCACCGTGTTCAGGGCCTTGCGGTACCGTGCCTCGATGGCGTCGCGCGCCACATGCCGCCCGTCCCGCACCACCTGCCGCCCCGCCCGCCAGACCGAGGCGACGGCGCCCGCCGGCGCGCCGAAGATCCAGCTGTCCAGCAGGGCGTCGCCCGAACGGCCATGGAAGCCGGCGCCCTGCGTATCCAGGCAAACCAGATCGGCCGATCCGCCGATGACCAGGTCGTTCGCCGCGCCCCCGGCCTGGCGCCCGCCCCCCAGCACGCCTTCGAACAGGGCGCGTCCTGTCGAGCGATCCGCATCCGCCATGACCGAACGGCGCCTCAAGGCCAGCCGCTGGCTGTATTCCAGCATCCGCAGTTCCTCGGCCACGCCGATCTGCACATTGGAGTCGGTCCCCACGCCGAACCGCCCGCCCGCCCGCGCATAGGCGGCGGCCGGAAAGACGCCGTCGCCCAGATTGGCCTCTGTGATCGGGCACAGGCCGATGACGGCGCCCCGTTCGATCACGCCCCGCCACTCCGCCTCGGTCACATGGGTCGAGTGGATCAGGCACCAGCGTGGATCGACCGGGGCGTTGGCGAGCAGCCATTCCACCGGCCGGGCGCCGGACCAGGCCAGGCAGTCTTCGACCTCCCTGGTCTGTTCGGCCACATGGATATGGATGGGCCCATCGCCTGCCAGACCGGGCATGGCGGCCAGCTCAGCCGGGCTGACAGCCCGCAGGCTGTGCGGCGCGACCCCCACCACAGCGTCCGCCATATCGGCGGTCAGGCGGCGGCAACCGTCGGTCAACTCCGCGAAACCGTCCAGATCGGTGATGAACCGTCTCTGCCCCCGGGTCGGCGCCAGGCCGCCAAATCCGGCGTGGGCGTAGAAGACCGGCAGCAGGGTCAGGGCGATTCCGGTCGTCTGGGCCGCCGCGACAATCCGCGCCGCGATCTCTCCCCGGTCCGCATAGGCCGCGCCGGACGGGGCGTTGTGAAGATAGTGGAACTCGGCAACGCGGGTGAAACCGCCCTCGAGCATTTCGGCGAAGGCCAGGGCGGTGATGGCCTCGATCTCTTCCGGCCCGCCCCGATCAAGGAAGCGGTACATCAGGTCACGCCAGGTCCAGAAATCGTCATCGCCTTGCTGGCCCTGGGGACCACGCGCCTCGGTCAGACCGGCCATGGCGCGCTGGAAGGCGTGGCTGTGGACATTGACGACGCCCGGCAAGGCCACGCCGTCTCCTTCGTCCGCGGCTCCGCGGGATACGCCGGTCTCGAGGCTTGAAATCCGACCCTTCGCAATGCCGATCCGCACATCCCGCGCCCAGCCGTCCGGCAAGAGGGCGGCCTCGAACCAGAGGGTGCGATCCACAGGCTGCGACTCAAGGCTCACTGGACAGGTCCGTCTTGTTGCGATCAATATGTCTAGACATAGCACGACGGATGGATTTGGCGAGGGAGGCCGATATGACGCGTGACTGGCTGACCGTCCATGAAGGCTCGGGGCCGCTGGTGATCGGCTTGCCGCACACGGGGACCGAAATCCCGGACGTTCTGATGGCGCGGTTTCGATCCCCCTGGCTGGCGCGCAAGGACGCCGACTGGTGGGTGGATCGGCTCTATGATTTCGCCGTGGATCTGGGCGCAACCCTGGTGCGCACCGCAGTTTCTCGCAGCGTCATCGACGTGAACCGCGATCCATCCGGCGTGTCCCTGTATCCCGGCATGACCACCACGGGCCTCTGCCCGGTCGAGACCTTCGACGGCGAGCCCCTGTATCGGGCCGGCGAAGCGCCCGATGCGGCCGAGATCGCAGAGCGTCGCGCGACCTGGTTTGATCCCTATCATGCCCAGCTGAAGGCCCAGATCGACCGGCTGCGCGCCCGTGGCCCCGTCGTCCTCTATGACGCCCATTCGATCCGTTCTGTCGTCCCGCGGCTGTTCGCCGGCGAGTTGCCCCAGTTCAACATCGGCGACAACGACGGGACCACCTGCGCCCCAGAACTGACCCAGGCCGTCGAGGCCGCCTGCGCGATCAGCGGCTCCAGCCTGATCGTCAACGGCCGGTTCAAGGGCGGCTGGACCACGCGTCACTACGGCTGGCCCCACCTCGGCGTTCACGCTATCCAGATGGAACTGGCGGACCGGGGCTACATGGGCGACCCGGCGAGCCCTTTGTCCCCCGACAACTGGCCCAGTCCCTATGAGCCGGAGCGGGCCGAGCCGATGCGTCGAAACCTGCACCGCGTCCTCACCGCCTGTATCGCCTTCGCCGAGAGCCAGACATGAACCAGCCCAACGCTCGCATCGTCCGAAGCCCGCGCGGCCCGGAAAAGACGGCCAAGACCTGGGCGGCCGAGGCGGCCATGCGAATGTTGATGAACAATCTCGATCCCGAAGTGGCTGAGCGCCCTCAGGATCTTGTCGTCTATGGCGGCATCGGCAAGGCGGCGCGCGATTGGGCCGCCTTCGACAGGATCGTGGAGACGCTAAAGACGCTGGAGGCCGACGAGACGCTTCTGGTCCAGTCGGGCAAGCCGGTCGGTGTTTTCAGGACCCATGCCGACGCCCCGCGCGTCCTGATCGCCAACTCCAACCTCGTGCCCAAATGGGCGACCTGGGAGCATTTCTCGGAACTCGATCGCAAGGGCTTGATGATGTACGGCCAGATGACGGCCGGATCCTGGATCTACATCGGCACCCAGGGCATCGTCCAAGGCACGTATGAGACCTTCATGGAGGCGGGCCGCCAGCACTACGGCGGCGACTGGTCCGGAAAATGGATCCTGACGGCAGGCCTGGGCGGCATGGGCGGGGCCCAGACCTTGGCCGCGACCATGGCGGGGGCGTCCTGCCTGGCGGTGGAATGCCAGCAAAGCCGGATCGAGATGCGGCTGAAGACACGCTATCTTGATGTGGCGGCCCAGAGCCTGGACGAAGCCCTGGCCCTGATCGAAGACGCAAATCGGACTGGAAAACCCATATCTGTCGGCCTGTTGGGAAACGCCGCTGATATCTTGCCTGAAATGGTCAAACGCGGCGTGCGGCCGGATCTGGTGACGGACCAGACCAGCGCGCACGACCTGGTGAACGGCTATCTGCCGGCCGGTTGGACCGTCGCCGAGTGGGAAGACAAGCGGGTCAGCGAACCCGCCTCGGTCGCGGCGGCCGCCCGCCCCTCCATCGTGGCCCACGTCCGCGCCATGCTCGACTTTCAGTCGGCCGGGGTTCCTGTCGTCGATTATGGCAACAATATCCGTCAGGTCGCCTTTGACGAAGGGGTGACGAACGCCTTCGACTTTCCCGGCTTCGTCCCCGCCTATATCCGCCCCCTGTTCTGCCGCGGGATCGGACCGTTCCGATGGGCGGCCCTGACCGGTGATCCGGACGATATTCGCAAGACCGATGCGGCGATGAAGCGGCTGTTCCCGGACAACGCAGGTCTGCATCGCTGGCTCGACATGGCCGGCGAACGTATAGCCTTCCAAGGACTTCCGGCGAGAATCTGCTGGATTGGATTGGGAGACCGCCACCGGGCGGGCCTGATGTTCAACGACATGGTGGCGTCCGGAGAACTGTCGGGACCGATCGTGATCGGCCGGGACCATCTCGACTCCGGCTCGGTCGCCAGCCCGAACCGTGAGACCGAGGCCATGATGGACGGATCAGACGCGGTTTCGGACTGGCCCCTTCTCAACGCGCTTCTGAACACAGCCTCGGGCGCCAGCTGGGTCTCGCTGCACCACGGCGGCGGAGTCGGCATGGGTTATTCCCAGCATTCGGGCGTCGTGATCGTCGCCGACGGCACGCCGGAAGCGGCCCAGCGGCTGGAGCGGGTCTTGTGGAATGATCCGGCGACGGGCGTCATGCGCCATGCGGACGCCGGTTACGACATCGCCCGCGCCGCGGCCCGCGAACACGGCCTGAACCTCCCCAGCCTGAAGGCCTGACCTCCATGACGACCCTGACCCTCGGCCGTTCGCCCCTGACCCTGGCCCAGTTGCGCGGCGTCCTGGACGGCCCCGTGACGGTCGCTGTGGCGCCCGAGGCCTGGGCCGATGTGGACAGGGGCGCCGCGACCATCGCCGCCATCGTGGCCGAAGGGCGCACCGTCTATGGGGTCAACACCGGCTTCGGCCTGCTGGCCAACACCTCCATCGCGTCCGCCGATCTGGAGACCTTGCAGCGGAACCTTGTGCTCAGCCATGCGTGCGGGGTCGGTCCCTTGCTGCCGGACAGCGTGACGCGACTGCTGATGGTGCTGAAGATCGCCTCCCTGTCACGCGGCGCCTCGGGCGTTCGGCGCGAAACCCTCCAGGCCCTGATCGCGCTCGTCAACGCCGACATCCTGCCATGCATCCCGTCCAAGGGCTCGGTCGGGGCCTCGGGCGATCTGGCTCCTCTGGCCCATATGAGCTGCGTCCTGATCGGGGTCGGCGAGGCCCGGCACAAGGGTGAAACCCTGGAGGCCGAGGCCGCGCTTGAGCGGGCCGGGCTCAAGCCTCTGGTCCTGGGACCGAAGGAGGGGCTGGCGCTGCTGAACGGGACACAGTGTTCGACCGCCCTGGCCCTGGCGGGTCTGTTCGCAGCCGAGGCGGTCTTCGCCGCCGGCGTGGCGGCGGGGGCCCTGTCGGTCGACGCCTTGAAGGGATCGGACGCGCCGTTCGACGCCCGCATTCACGCCCTTCGGGGTCAACCCGGTCAGATCGCCGTGGCCGCACGGCTCAGGACCCTGATGGCGGGTTCGGCCATCCGCGACAGCCACCGCGACGACTGCGCCAAGGTGCAGGATCCCTATTCGCTGCGCTGCCAGCCTCAGGTCATGGGGGCGGTGCTGGACGTCCTGGCCACGGCGGCCGCCACGCTGGAACGTGAAGCCAACGCCGTGACCGACAATCCTCTGGTCTTCATTGAGGACGGGGATGTCATATCAGGTGGAAACTTCCACGCTGAACCTGTTGCTTTTGCTGCCGATCAGATCGCCATGGCCCTGTGCGAGATCGGCAATATCTCCGAACGCCGGACCGCCATCCTGGTCGATCCGAAGATGAGCGAACTGCCGGCCTTCCTGGTCAAGGAAAGCGGCCTGAACTCGGGCTTCATGATCGCCCAGGTCACGGCGGCGGCCTTGGTCGCCGAAAACCGGATGGTGGCCCATCCGTGCAGCGTGGACACGGTTCCCACCAGCGCCAATCAGGAAGACCATGTCTCGATGGCGACCCACGGCGCCAGGCGGCTGCTGGACATGGCCGAGAATACGGCGACCGTGGTCGGAATCGAGTTGCTGGCGGCGGCCCAGGGGCTGGAATTCCATCGCCCCCTGACCAGTTCGCCCCTGCTGGAACAGGTCGTCACCGTCGTGCGTGAAGCGGCCGCGCCCTACGCCAGCGACCATTATTTCGCGCCGGATATCGCCAGGGCCACCGACGGCGTGCGCGCGGGACGGTACCGCCTCTTCGCGCACGACCTGCTGCCGTCCGCATAGGTCGCTGACCTCTATTCGTCCAGCGGCTGAAGCGGCGCCCGGCGCAGGGCTGAAAGATTAGCGGAATTCGTGCAGAAGCAGACGGTTCTCAACTGGCGCATGACCAGTTGGAAGTGGGCAACCACCGCCTCCGTCGACACCATCGCCGCCGACAGGACGCCGGCGGCCTGACCCGCGATGTCGGCCCCAAGGCGGATCGCGCGCGCGACGTCCAGACCGTCGCGCACGCCGCCCGAACCGATCACGACCGCGTCTGGACAGGCCCGGCGCACATCAACGATGGCCCGCGCCGTCGGCATGCCCCAGTCGCCAAAGGCGGCGGCGTGGGCCCTGTCGGCGGGATCCGTCGCCCGCTCGCCCTCGATGAGCGCCCAGTTCGAACCGCCCGCGCCGGCGATATCCACGGCGGCGGCGCCCATGTCGATCAGACGGCGCGCGGTTCGGCCCGACAGGCCGGCTCCGGTCTCCTTGACCACCACAGGAACCTCGACCCTGCGGATCAGAGCCTCCAGTGCGGCGCCGACGCCCCACCAGTCGCGATCGCCTTCGGGCTGACAGGCTTCCTGAAGCGGGTTCAGATGGACGATCAGGGCGTTCGCCCCGATCATGTCAATCACCCGCCGCGCCTCGTCCAGACCGAACCCCCGCGTCAGTTGCGCCGCGCCGATATTGGCCAGGATGGGGGTGTCGGGCGCCCGGTGGCGCAGCCCCATGTCCAGGCCGCCGCTGGCCCCCTCTTCCAGAGCCGTGCGTTGGGACCCGACCGCCAGGGCGATTCCCAGGTGCTGGGCCGCCTCGGCCAGACGGGCGTTCACGGCCTCGGCCCGCGCCGGACCGCCGGTCATGGCGCTGATCAGCAGGGGCGCCTTCAATCGTCGCCCCAGGAAGTCGGCGCCCAGGTCGATCTTGTCGTGATCCAGATCCGGCAGGGCCTCATGCACGAACCGGATCGCGTCGAACCCGGCGTCGCGGGCGTGCCGACCACGCCCGGACAGCACCACGTCGAGGTGCTGATCCTTGCGGCCAAGGGCGCCGGGCGAAATGGCGTCGGTCATGGGGTTCGCCTAGGACCGGATCGTGGCCCGGATGGGGCGGTCAGGGCTGGCGTTCGACGGTCAGGGCATAGGCGCCCGTCTCATTCGGGCCCAACGACCGGGCTCGGACGACGAACCAGCCGTCTTCCGGCGCGGTCCAGTCCAGCTTGGCGTGGGTGTCCGAAAGACCGTCGTCGTCCGTGGCCAGGCTGGTGAAGTCCTCGCCGTCCTCGCCCAGGTCGATGAAGGCGTCGAAGGCGTTGGAGACCAGGGTGATCCGCAGTTTCTCGTCCTTCTTCGCCTGGAACCGATAGGCGTCGTAATAGGCGCCACCATCAATCAGGGCGTCGGAAAGGCTCAGTGTGCCGCGCGCCGTCGCGCCGACCAGAATACTGCCCGGCTTGGGCTCCGGGCCGCGATCGATCAACGCCAGCGAATAGAGCCCCTTCCCCTCGTTCGACAGCGGAGAGGCCCGCAGGATGTAGTCGCCGGACGACGGCAGGGTGAAGTTCAGACGCGAATCCGTGCCCTCGCCCAGCCCGTCGTCATCGCTCGACAGGGCGGAAAACTCGCCGTCGGCGGCGCTGATCTCGAGATAGGCGTCGAAATCGCCGGATCGCAGCACGGCCTGGACGCGCTGGCCTTCCTGGCCGGTGAAGACATAGGCGTCATAGTGTTTGCCCTCGTCGTTCTGGGGCTTTTCGGGCGTGATCTCGCCCTCCACGGTCTGACCAAAGGTGATCGCAGACGGCGCAGGGGGCGGGGCGACTTGGCTGATCTTGAGGGTGAAACGGCCTTCGCCGTCATCGCCCAGGGCGCGCGCCTCGATCACATAGTCGCCGGCTGTCTCCAACGTCCGGACGATACGAGAGTCAGTGCCGGAACCGGCGCCGTCGTCGTCCTGATCCAGGACCGAATTGTCCGACGCCTGGCGCAGGGTCAGATAGGTGTCGAAATCCTTCGACGACATCTCGATGGCGACGCGCTGGCCCGCCTCAGCCGCGAACCGATAGAATTCGGCGCGCTGGCCGTCGTCGTTCAGTCCCGTCTCATCGTTCAGATTCCCGTCAATGCTGTCGCCGACGGCGATGGGCTTGGCCGGCGGCGCAGGCGGCGCTTCCGACAGGCCCAGGGTGTAGGCGCCCTCCCCATCCCTGATGGCGGTGACGCGAATCAGATATTCCCCAGCCGTCGGGGCGGTAAAGACGAGGCGCGAGTTCAGTCCGTCGTCGGGTCCATCGTCGTTCTGAGCCAGTTCGGCGAAGTCGGCCCCGTTCATCCGGCCGACGCGAACCAGTGGATCGAAGGCCTCGGACTCCAGGGTGACGATCACCCTCTGACCTGCAGAGGCGCGGAAGCTGTAGGCGTCGTAACGGCCGCCGTCTTCCTGTTCCGGATCACGGTCCGTCAGCGTCCCGACTCGCTCATCACCGACGCGAAGGCCGACCGGACGCGGTGCGCGCGGGGGCGCGGGGCGTTCGCGCAGGGACAGGCTGTAGTCCCCGCCTTCCAGCCCGGCCAGGGTGCGGGCGCGCAGAACATAGGTCCCGCTGGTTTCCGGCGTGAAGCGCAGCCGGGCGTCCGTGCCTTCGCCCAGGCCGTCGTCATCTTCGGCCAGCGGTTCGTCGCCGCCTTCGGCATAGATGGCCAGATAGGCGTCGAAAGCGTCGGACCTCAGCACCGCCTCCAGCCTCTGCCCCGCACGCGCCTCGAATCGGTAGGCGTCATAACGATAGGCGTCGTCGCCGGTCGTGGCCGCGTCCGTCTCGGTCAATGCGCCATCCACCGCAGCCCCGATGCGCAGGCCCTGTACGTCCTGAGCCAAGGCGGGCGAGGCGGCCCAGACGAGGGCAAGGGCGCTGGCGGCGGCGACGAGGGACGAACGCTTCATCAAGAACACTCCGGAGTTTGTCGCGGATCATAGACGCCGAACCATGACGGCTGTAAATCGCCGCATCCTCATCCCCCCGGAGTCTTCCCCATGTCAGCCGAGCCCGCACGCGCGACCCTGATCGACGGCAAGGCCTTTTCGATCGACCTGGTGGACCGCGTCGCCGCCGCCGCCGCGCGTCTGGAAGCCAGCCAGGGCGTCAAGCCGGGCCTGGCCGTCGTCATCGTCGGCGAGGATCCCGCCAGCCAGATCTATGTTCGCAACAAGGGCGAGACGACCCTGCGCGCGGGCATGCGGTCCGACACGCACCGTCTGGACGAGACCACGACCCAGGACGAGCTTCTGGCCCTGATCGCCCGTCTGAACGCCGACGCCGGCATCCACGGCGTCCTGGTTCAGCTGCCCCTGCCGAAACACATCGATTCATCGGTCGTGCTGGACGCCATCGATCCCGACAAGGATGTGGACGGCTTCCACGTGGTCAACGCCGGACGCCTGGCGGTCGGCCTGCCGGGCCTGGTCCCCTGCACCCCCCTGGGCAGTCTGATGCTGCTGAAGGACCAGTTGGGCGATCTGACGGGCCTGAACGCAGTCATCGTCGGCCGGTCCAACATCGTCGGCAAGCCGATGGCGCAACTGCTGCTGGGCGAAAGCTGCACTGTCACCATCGCCCATTCCAGGACCCGCGACCTGCCTGCCCTCTGCCGCACCGCCGACATCCTGGTCGCCGCCGTCGGCCGGCCGGAGATGATCAAGGGCGACTGGATCAAGCCGGGCGCGACCGTGATCGACGTCGGCATCAACCGCGTTCCCTCGGCCGACCCGGTCAAGGCGGCGGAGGGAAAGACCCGCGTCGTCGGCGACGTCGCTTTCAAGGAAGCCGTCGAGATCGCCGGGCGCATCACCCCCGTCCCCGGCGGCGTCGGCCCCATGACCATCGCCTGCCTGCTGGCCAACACCTATTCGGCGGCCTGTCGCTCAATCGGCGTCGAACCGGAGCCATTGGACGCTTGAAGCGTTGCGGTCCTGAGGCGATAGTCGCCGCACCGGCGCAATCGCCGACAGGGGAAAATCCATGGCTCGCTTCAACGCTCGCGCTCTGGCTCTGACGACCGTTCTCGTCGCGGCGCCCGCCGTCACCGGCTGCGGCTACAACACTATTCCGACCAAGCAGGAACGGGCCGAGGCGGCCTGGGCCGACGTCCAGGCCCAGTACCAGCGTCGCGCCGACCTGGTGCCCAATCTGGTCGCCACCGTCCAGGGCGCGGCGATCCAGGAACGCACCACCCTGACGGACGTGATCAACGCCCGCGCCCGCGCCACCTCGGTCAATGTCTCGGCCGCCGACCTCAGCAATCCGCAGGCCTTCCAGCAATATCAGCAGGCTCAGGGCCAACTGTCCGGCGCCCTGTCGCGCCTGCTGGTCTCGGTCGAGGCCTATCCCCAGCTTCAGGCCAATCAGAATTTCCTGACCCTGCAGTCCCAGCTGGAAGGCACCGAAAACCGGATCACCATCGCGCGCCGCGACTACAATGAGGCCGTGCGCGACTACAACACCACCCTGCGCACCTTCCCGAACGTGATCTGGGCCAAGACGGTGCATAGCGGATCGCAACCGATGCAGTTGTTCACCGCCACGGCGGAGGCCCAGTCGGCGCCCCAGGTGAACTTCAACCTGAACGGCGCTCCGGCCGCCACGCCCGGCGGCGGCGCGGCGCCGGTCGCGCCGGGCTCGACCCCGCCCGCCCCGTGAGCCTTCGTCCCGTTCGGAAAGGACGTCCAGCGGGCGTCATGACGGCTCTGTTCAGTCTGATGGCCGTCCTGCTGTTCGCCTTGCCGGCGACGGCGCAGACGAAGCTCGACTTTCCGCCCCTGTCCGGACGCGTGGTCGATCAGGCTGATCTGCTGGATACGGCGACCGAACAGGCGCTGAGCGACAAGCTGGCCGCGTTGGAAGCCCGATCCAGCGACCAGTTGGTGGTGGTCACGGTCCGCAGCCTGCAGGATCAGGAGATCGAGGACTACGGCTATCAGCTGGGCCGGGCCTGGGGCATCGGACAGAAGGAGGGCGACAACGGCGCCCTGCTGATCGTCGCCCCGACCGAACGCAAGGTGCGGATCGAAGTCGGGTACGGGCTGGAGCCGATCCTGACCGACGCCTTCTCGTCCATGGTCATCCGCGACGACATCCTGCCGGCCTTCCGCGACGGCGACTATCAGACAGGCGTCGTCAGGGGCGGGGACGCCTTGATCACCCAGCTGGAGCTGGATCCGGCCGAGGCCCAGGCGCGGGCGGCGGCCGCGGCGACCGAACCAGAGGGCGCGGGCGGCGCGGTGATCCTGCCTGTTGTCCTCATCGGCTTGATCTTCATCATCTTTTTGGTCGGCGCGATCGGTTCGGGCGGACGCGGGCGTCGTCATCGTCGCGACGGCGTCACTCCCATACTGATCTGGGCGGCGTCGGAGGCTTTGAGAAACGCCGGTCGAGGGGGCGGCGGGGGCGGCTTCGGCGGCGGCGGCGGAGGATTTGGCGGCGGCGGCGGAAGTTTCGGCGGCGGCGGAGCTTCGGGAGGATGGTGATGCGGTTTACCGAAGACGACCGCGCGCGGGTCGCCGGCGCCATCGCCTCGGCCGAGCGCGGCACCTCGGGCGAGATATTCTGCGTCGTCTCGCGCGGGGTCTCGTCTTACGCGGATGTCAGCCTGGCCTGGGCGGCCGCCGCGGCCCTGCTGGCGCCGACTGCGCTCATCCCGCTGGGCTTCACTCTGTCCTGGCCGCTCGGCGACGGTTGGGAAGCCGCCCACGTCACGGCCCAGGCCGTCGGCGTCGGTCAAGCCCTGGCCTTCTACGCCCTGGTCCAGGCGGTGATCTTCGTCGCGGTCTTCCTGCTGACCCGCATCCCGCCGGTGCTCCGTTGGATCACGCCGCGCAGTCTGCGTCAGGCCCGTGTGCGCAAGGCGGCCCTGCAGCAGTTCCTGGCGCATGGCGTCCACGTCACGCGCGAGCGAACCGGGGTGCTGATCTTCGCCGCCCTGAAAGAACATCAGGTCGAACTGATCGCCGACGAACTGATCCACGAGAAGGTCGATGAAGGGGTGTGGGCCGACGCCGTCGCCGCCCTGACCCGTCAACTGAAGGCCGGCCGACCGGTCGCCGGCTTCGAGGCGGCCATCGACCAGTGCGGCCGGGTTCTGGCGGCCCATTTCCCGCCCCGCGCCGACAATCCCAATGAACTGCCGGATCATCTGGTCCTGCTTTGATCGTCGCACAGGGGTCGCAATCGGCGGCCAAAAGGCCTAGCCGTCCGCTGGATTCGGACACGTCCCTGGGAAATCATGCCCCGCCTTCTGACCTATAACGTCCATCGCTGCGTCGGGACGGACAAGCGTCTGGATGTCGATCGCATCGTCGCCGTGATCGGCGAGCACGAAGCCGACATCGTCTGCCTTCAGGAGCTGGACGTGGGCCGGGCCCGCACCGGCAAGGTGGATCAGGCCGAAGCCATCGCCGAAGGCCTGGCCATGACCTCGCGGTTCCATCCGGCCATGAGGGTCGAGGCCGAACTGTATGGCGACGCCATTCTGACGCCGCATCCGGACAAGCTGATCCGCGCCGACGCCCTGCCCACGGTGCGCGGCATCCCCGGCCTGGAGCCGCGCGGCGCCATCTGGTCCGAGATTCAGATCGACGGCGTCGGGGTCAATGTGCTGACCACCCATCTGGGCCTGGTCCCGCGTGAACAACGCCTGCAGGCGGCGGCCCTTGCGGGCGACGGCTGGTTGGCCGGCTGCACCGGCCCCACCCTGCTGGCAGGCGACTTCAACGCCACTTCCATCACCCGGCCCTACCAGACGCTGGCGCGCCGCTTGGGCGATTGTCAGCGCCTTTTGAACCTGAAGCCGTCGGTCAAGACCTTCCCCTCGGGCTTCCCCGCCATCCGTATCGACCATTGTTTCGTCAGCCCGGAGATCCGCATCACAGGGGTCAAGGCGGACTTCTCGCCCCTGGCTCGGGTCGCCTCGGATCACCTGCCGCTGATCATCGACTTCGAGATCGTCCAGCCGTCCCGCTAGGACGAGGCCCCTAGCCGGGGGCCTGGCCGCCTTCCGACGCGGGCCGCGTGCGGTGCGAACGGTTCAGCCTTTTCCAGGGCCGCCAGGCGTCGGTCGATGAGGTGGGGTCGCCCAGTTGCCATTCGGCGAAGATCCGCTGGATCCGCGTCGGCGGATCCGAACCCAAGGACTTGAGCCGGTCACTGCCGAAACTGCTGATGGCCGCGCCCGTCGACCCCAGCACCCCCTCCACAGCCGCAAAATCCTGAGCTGGGACGCCGATCCAGTGACCGATGGTGCGATGGCGATGATGGACGATGACCGCGCGGCCGGCCGCATCGGTCGGCTCGACCGCGACGTCGCATTCGGTGTCCAGCCCCATCGACCGGTTGTTCAGGTTGGACGATCCAATCCGCAACAGCCGATCATCGATGATCGACACCTTGGCGTGAACGATGATGCGGTCGCCCTCCGCCGTCAAAGGCGCGAAGGCGAAGAACCGATTGTATTTGTCGGCCTGTTCAAGCCGGTACAGCACCTCGGCGCGGGCCGTATCCATGGTCATGCTGTCGAACCAGCTGGGGCTCTTGCCGGTAGAGACGACAACCACTTCCGGACCGTCGACCTCGGCCAGGCGCTCGGCCAGGGCGGCGGCGATGATCGGCGAGGTGAAATACTGGTTCTCGAAATAGATCAGTCGTTTCGCTCGCCGGATCGCCTCCAGGTGCAAGGCCTCGTTTTCGCGCACCTCGTGGCGGCCGCTCCACTTGGGTTCGGTGCGGGCGACGCCGACCGGCGCCTCGGTCATCTGCACCGGCACGCCGTCAGGCCAGGGATCGCTCTCGACCTCGTCCGGCACGGTCCGTTCCCAGGTCGCCTTGAACCAGCGTTCGCGCGCCAGATCGCCCAGAGCGCGCGCGGCCGGCCCATCCATCACGCACATCACCTCATGGCGGGCCTTGCAGATCACGCCGTTCGGCAGGGCGCGACGCGGATCTCCGTCCAGATGTTCGACGGAATCCCAACGATCCGTCGAGATGTCGCCCCCGCCGCAGAAGGCGACGCGGTCGTCAATGACGATGACCTTCTGGTGGTGACAGGCCCCGATGGGGCCAGGCGCGTCCATGCGGAACTCGACCATCCGCTTGCGGAACCAGCGCTGGGCGCGGTGGGGATAGAAGCCCTGGGACGCGGCAATCAGCAAAGGCGACTTCCAGATCAGCAGCCGGACGTCCAGGTCCGGCTTGCGCTTCACCAGCATGCGCAACTGGTGGCCGATCTCATGCTGTCTTTCGCCGGGCCGGGTCTCCGGGTCCAGGTGGGTGCGGGGGTCGAACTGCCAACCCAGGACAACGATCGACCGTTCAGCTTTCTGGAGGGCGGAGGACAGCGCGTCGAAATAGGTTTCGTTCTCCATCAGGATGGAAAACCTGTGCGCGATCTCGCTGCGCCAGACGCCCGCTCCGGGGGTCAGCAGACTGCCGTCATAGCTGTCGCCGTCTTGGGTCATTCAGCCTGCCTGCCCGATTCGCATGACACCGCGATGCGGACGCCCTCCTCTTCTCCGTTTCATGCACGCCACGCCCGGTCAATCTTTACGCGGCGGGATTGTGACGTTCGCCAAACAGGCGCATAAAACAATCGGCCATGGGGGCTGTTGGAGACGCCGTCTATGCAGGCGCTGGTGGAACTGATCGCTGGCTTCATCGCATTGCTGGCGGCTGCCGTACTGTCGCAGTTCGGCGTCGACATCCATTCGTCCCAGCCTGCGGAACGCGAAGTCCATCGCAGCGCAGACTGCCGTCCGGACAAGTCCGCCGCCTTCAGCGCAGATACCAGGCGCGATTGCTGATCGCGAACAGTCCACGTCTGTTGAATCTGTACGGCTTGGACCTTGGGTTTTGACCCGCTAGGGTCGAATCGGCGCGTTCTCGCGCGCCACGCGCATGAATCGAGCTCGACGCCTGATGAAATCCCGTAACCGGCCGCCGCTTAAACTGACCAACGACGAGGCCGTCCCGCCCCTCGAGATGCCGGACACGCCTGCGTCTGACGTCGAGATCGAGGTCGAGGTCGGGCCGACGCCCGAGATTGAAGCCGAGCCGCATGCGGAGTTGGAGCCCCTGCCCGTAAGGCCGCCCGAACGGCCCATGTCCGAACGACGCCGCCGCCGTCTGGCGGAAGAGGCGCGCCAGGCCGAGGAACGCGCCGCCGCCGCTCTGAAACCCAAGCCGGAGCCCCTGCCCGAGGCCGAGCCTGCCCCGCCGCCTGCCGAATCCCTCGACGTCGTCCCGGCCGTGGCGCCGGAGATCGATCCGGAACCGACGTTTGAATCTTCCGCCGCTGTCGAGATGGCCGTGGCCGCAGGCAAGCCCCCGGCGCCGTTCGAGCTGTCGTCGCCTCAAACCCTGAGATCAAGCGTTTCCGCGCGTGCTGCAGCGACCGCGAGCGGCCGGACCGCCTATCTGATCGCCGTCCTGGCCTCGGCCCTGTGGATCGGCGGCGTCGCTTCATGGGCCGCGTATGAGTTCGGCTCCGGCGCGGCGGACCTGGATCCGTTGCGCTTCGCCATCTACGCCCTGATGGCGCTGGCGCCGGCCGGCCTCGCCATAATGTTGGCCCACGCCGTACGTCAGGGCGCCGGTCTGGCCGCCGAGACACGGCGCGCCCGCGATATGGCCGAGGCCCTGGTCGCGCCGACCGCACTGGCCGCCCAGCAGACCGGCCAGGTGCTGAATTCCCTGCGGACCGATATCGACCACGCAGCCCTCGCGGCCGAACGCGCCCGCAACGACATGGTCCTGTTGCGCCAAGCCCTGGCCGAGGAGACGGATCGCCTGAACGCGGCCGCCGAGAACGCCGCCCGCACGGCGCGTCGCCTGACCGAAAACCTCGCTCGCGAGCGTGATCAGATGCAGACCTTGGGCGTCCATCTCGACAGCCAGGCCACAGGCGTCATCGATGCGGTCGAGCGGCAGTCGCGAATGGTCGCCGACGCGTCCGACCTGGCCCAGGCCCAGCTCCGCGAGGCCGAGGCCGCCCTTGCGGCTCGCGCCGCCGATCTGGCCGCCGCGGCCGGCGAGGCCCAGGACGCCGCCCGCGTCGCCGCCGACGACCTGGCCCGCCAGACCATCCGGCTGGAAAACGCCGGCTCCGGCGTGGCCGAACAGATCCAGTCGGTCGAACAGGGGCTGAGCCAGCAGCGGGCCGCCCTGGTCACGGCCGCCTACGCCCTGCGCACCGATCAGGAAGACTTCTCCGCCCAGGTCGAGAGCCAGCGGGCCCAGTTCGTCGAAAATCTGTCGGCGACACGCACAGCCGCCGATGAAATGGGCCGGACGTCTCAGACCTCGATCGAAAGCCTGCGCGAAATCCTGGAAGCCGCCGGCGACCAGTTCCGCGCCCTGGTGGACATGTCCCAACGCGAGGCCGACGGTTTCGACGCCGCAACCAAGGTTTCGCTGGATCGGTTCGAGGCCCTGGCCGCCGACGCCCGCGACACCCTGATGGAGGAAACCCGCCGGGCGCTGGAACAGATGCGCGCCACGGCCGAAGATTCCCGCGCCGCCGCCGCCGACGCCGCCGAACAGGCGCGACTGCGCGCCGACCGGCTGGGCGAGGCCTTGTTCGAGGCGGCCCAAAAGGCCGATCAGGCCGCCGACGCCCGTATCGAGGACGCCCGTCGCATCGTCGGCGAGACCTCGGGCCTGGTGGACGAGGCCGGCGAGCGGATGGTCAAACGGCTGGAAAACCTGGTGGACCGCCTTAACTCCGCTCTGTCCGAGATCGACACCGCCGTCGCCGATGTGGACGAACGCGCCGCGCGTCTGCCGGAACAGGCGCGCGCCCGCGTCGACGCCGTCCGCGCCAGCGTGGAGGAAGGCCTGGCCTCCCTCGCCGCCGCCTCGCGCAAGGCCGCCGAAGACACGGAGGCCCTGGATGTCGGCTTCCAGGAACGGGTCCGCCGCAACTATGACATGCTGACCGAGGCCGTGCGCCTGATGGGGGTGGTCTCGGGCGACGCCCCGACCGGCCGGATTCGCGAGCTTCCGCCTGAGCCGGAACGCCATCGGCAGCCGCGAAGCGCCACGCCGACCGAGCCCTCGCCGGAAGACAGGGCGGCCGACAGAGGCTTCGGGCTTCGCAATCGTCTGCGTCTGGCCCCGACGGAAGCGCCGCGCGCTGCGCCTGCGCCGGACGCCGGCCTCGACTGGAACGATCTGGTGTCCGGCGGCCGCGACGATCCGCCTCTGGATCTGGACACGCCGACGGCCAGCCCTGCGGAAACCGCCGCCCTGTCGGACCGGGTCGCGGCCGCGATCCGCCGCATGGGCGTCGATCCCAATGCGCTCCTGCCCCGTTCACGCGTGGAAGAGGCGGCGCGTCTGCTGGGCGACGGCGACGCCGACGGCGCGCGTCGCATCGTGCGCCGTGTGGCGCCGGCCGCCGTCCGCAGCGTCTCGCGCCGTGTGCTCAGCGACCCCGAACTGCGCGCCGACGCCGAGCGTTATGTGGCCGTCTTCTCTCAGGACATATCCACCTACGCGCGCAGCGGCGACGCTCAGGCCGTGCAGAACCGCCTCGCCTCTGACGGGGGTCGCGCCTTCATGCTGTTGGACGCGGCCGTTGGAGACCTCGGTTGAGGCTTGACGGCGGACCCAAGTTCGAGCCACCTGCCTCGGTCACGAAAACGTCACGCGGTGGGCGGGGTTTAAGGTCGAAATGACGAACGAGACCGAAGGCCCCAACCGGCCTGACCGACGCCCCGGAATCGCGATCTGCACCTATGACGGCGATTCCGGCTGGGATCTGGTCGAGGATCTTTCCGGCGAAGCCTGGAGTCCCCCGGGGGCCCGCACGATCCGGGTGTCCATGGGCGATCCGGACGCCCTCGCCGACACCTTGGGCGCGGATCTGAAAGACGGCCGCTGCCGCGCCGTTCTCCTGGTCGGTCGCACGCACAAGGGCGCCGCCTTCCGCATCCAGATGCGGGCTGAAAACAGGGCCTTGGACCGAAAGGACCGTCTGTCTGTCACCGGTCCGGGCGTGGCCCGCACCACCGCTCCCGTCGCCGACATCCTGCGCGCCCTTCATGCCTCCGGCCTGCCCGCCGAGGCCTCGTCAGAGGCTGAGGACGATGCGGGCTCCTATCTGCTCTATCGCATCCTCGCCGACCTCGACGATGGACCGCACACCCCCGCCGTGGGCCTGTTGCGGACTCCCGCGTCCGCGGATGAGACGGCGGTGAAGAAGGCGGTCAAGGCCGCCGCCTCGATCATGGCCGGCCATATGGCCCTGTCGCCTCGAACCTAGCCCGAGCAACCAGCATCGGCTTCAAGGCCATGACGGCGATCAGGCCCAATCCGGCCAGGCCGGCCATCGCCAGATATCCGCCCGCGCCATAGGCGTCGTACAGCGGACCGCTCGCCAGGGTCGCCAGACCGATCAACACCCCCGCCGACAGGGTCGAACTCAGGGTCTGGGCCGCCGTCTGGCTGTCGCGTGGGGCCAGCCGTTCGATCAGTTCGATCCCGGCCAGATAGCTGGCCGCAAAACTGAGGGCGTGCAGCGCCTGGAGCGGCCACAGGATCCACAACGGGGGCGCCGCCGCCATCAGCCCCCAGCGCAGCACGGCCGCCGTCGCAGCGAGCGCCAGCAGCGGCCAGGCTCCAATCCCGCGCCGACGACGCCAGGGATCGACAATCCACATGAAGCCGATCTCGGCCGCCACGGCGAAGGCCCACAACAGCCCCGTCAGATGCGGTTCAATCCCCTGCCCCCGCCAGACAATCGCGGAGAAACCATAGTAGAAGGCGTGGGCCGCCTGCACCGCGCCTATGGCGACCAGGGCCGTCACCAAAACGGGATCTTTCAACAGTCGCCCCATGCCCCGAAACCGATCCCAGCCGGGGATCGGAGGGCCGTCATGCACCGGCTCGGCGGGCAGCACCCGCCAGGCCACGACCGCTATGCCCAGACAGGCCAGGATCACGCCGACGATGACCGCCTCGGGCCCCGTCGCCCGCAGGATGAAGCCCACGGCGATATTGGTCGCGACAAAGGCGGCGGAGCCGAAACCGCGCGGCACGGCGAAGCTGAATCCTTCACGACGGGCCAGCCTCAGGGTGAGAACGTCCGTCAGGGGGATGATCGCCGCCGCGCCTGTCGCGCCGATGAACCAGCAGACCGCCCAGGCTGCGAATCCTTCGGACAGACCCGCCGCTCCGTATCCCAGGCCGGCCAGGGCGGCGAGAAGGGCTATGGGCGTGCGGCGATAGCGGAAGCCGTCGGCCCAGACGGCCAGGGCAGGCCCCGTGATCAGCCGTCCCAGCATGGGGGCGGCCAGAAGGACGCCGATCTCCGCCCCGCTCAGTCCCTGGGCGCGCATCCAGAGGCCGGCGTATGGCAGGCTGACGCCCAATCCGCCGAACATCAGGACATATTGCAGCGCCGCGCGCGATCTGGATCCCAATTCCATCGCCCGCGCATAGCAGACTTCCCGGATTCGTCAGGCTAGGTTCCTTGCATGACACCGAGTCGCAATCTGATCGTCTTCGCCGCCCTGAACGGGGCTCTTGCCGTCGCCCTGGGCGCCTTTGCGGCCCATGGCGCCGGGCCGCAGGTCAAGACGCTGCTGTCCACCGGCGCCCATTATCAACTGGCCCACGCCGTCTTCGCCCTGGCCTGCACCCTGTGGACCGGCGGCGGTCGATGGGCGCGGATCGCCGGCTGGCTGGGCGCGGCGGGCGGACTTGTGTTCTCGCTCGCCCTGGCCTTCGTCGCCCTGCTCAGTCTGCCCGTCATGGGCGCCGTCGCTCCGATCGGCGGCCTGCTCATGATCGCCGGTTGGCTTTGCCTGGCCTTTGCGGCATTTCGTCCCTAACCCTCAGTACGGCCGCATACGGGCCCAATAGAAAGACCTCGCAAGCATGGCCTTCCCCACGCCCGTCGAGCCGCGTCGCGAACTCTACCCCGAGATCGAACCCTTCGCCTCAGGCTGGATGACCACCGACGGCGTCCACGAAATCTATTACGAGGAAAGCGGCAATCCGCAGGGCCGGCCGGTTCTGGTGCTGCACGGCGGACCCGGCGGCGCCGTCAATCCCGGCATGCGCCGCTATTTCGATCCGGCCCAGTATCGGATCATCATGTTCGATCAGCGCGGCTGCGGCCAATCCCGCCCCCACGCCTCGCTGGAAAACAACACCACCTGGACCCTGATCGAGGACATTGAGCGGCTGCGGGAACGGTGCGGCGTCGACAAATGGGTGGTGTTCGGCGGGTCCTGGGGCTCGACCCTGTCCATGGCCTACGCCATCACTCATCCTGAGCGCGTCCTGGCCCTGGTTCTGCGCGGCATCTTCCTGCTGACCAGGAAGGAGTTGCACTGGTTCTATCAGGACGGCGCCTCGATGATCTTCCCGGACGCCTGGGAAAGGTTCGTCGCCCCCATACCCGAAGCCGAACGCGGCGACCTGATGGGCGCCTATTACAAGCGGCTGATCGGTGACGACGTCGCCGACCGCGAACGTTGCGCGGTCGCCTGGTCTAGTTGGGAAGGCGAGACGGTCAGCGTCGAGGGCCCCAACGCCAGGCCGGACAAGTTCGCCGAACCCGAATTCGCGGTCGCCTTCGCCCGGATCGAGAACTGGTTCTTCACCAACGCGGGCTTCTTCCCCGAGGATGGCTGGATCGTGAAGAATGTGGACCGGATGCGCCACATCCCCTGCTGGATCGCCCAGGGCCGGTTCGATGTCGTCACCCCGATCGCCAGCGCCTGGTCCCTTCACCGAGCCTGGCCCGAGGCGAAGCTGGACATCGTCGCCGACGCCGGCCACGCCTCGTCGGAGCCGGGCATTGTCGACAGCCTGGTCCGCGCCACAGACTGGGCCGCCGGACTCTGATCTCAGAAACGGGCGAATGACGGCGCCGGGCAGGTTCGTCCCGCCCGGCGCCGTTCGTCGTCAGGCCGCGTCCACCAGCACGACCTCGGCGTCCGAGATCGCCCTGACGGTCACGACATCCTCCTGGGCGATCGCAGCGCCGTCGCGGGCGTTCAGGCGAACGCCATTGACTTCGATCTCGCCCTTGGCCGGAACCAGATAGGCGCGGCGGTTCGATCCCAGGGCGTAGTCGGCGCTGTCGCCGGCGTTCAGGGTCGCCGCCACGATCCGGGCGTCGGTGCGGATCGACAAGGCGTCCGCATCACCTGCAAAGCCCGAGGCCAGGACCACGAACTGGCCCGAACGTTCGCCTTTGGGGAAGGGTTTGGTGCCCCAGCTGGGCGCCTCGCCACGCTTGGTCGGCTCGATCCAGATCTGGAAGATCCGGGTCAGATCGGGCTCGGCGTTGTATTCCGAGTGACGGATGCCGGTGCCCGCGCTCATCACCTGGACGTCCCCGGCCACGGTGCGGCCCTTGTTGCCCAGGCTGTCCTCATGGGTGATGGCCCCGTCGCGGACATAGGTGATGATCTCCATATCGGCGTGCGGATGGGGCGGGAAACCGGTGCCGGCGGCGATTTCATCGTCGTTCCAGACCCGCAGATTGCCCCAGCTCATCCGCTTGGGATCATAATAGTTGGCGAAGGAGAAGTGATGCTTGGCGTTCAGCCAGCCATGGTTGGCGCCGCCCAGCGATTCAAACGGTCTACGCTCGATCATCGGTCTATCCTCAGGCCGGGCCGTCCCGGCGTCATTGACTTGACGCCAAGATAGATATCGACGACCGAACAGAAATAGAAACACCTGAAACTCATCGTTTCCAACGCAGAGGCCGCCATGTCCCGCCTGCCCGACCTCGAGGCCATGGCCATCTTCGCCAAGGTGGCGGAGGCCCAGTCCTTTTCCGGCGCGGCCGACGTAATGGGAATGTCCAAGGCGACCGTGTCCAAGGCGGTTACACGGCTGGAGCAGCAGCTGAAGACCACCCTGCTGCACCGGACCTCGCGCCGCTTCTCCCTGACCGACGCGGGTCGGACCCTGGCGGCGCGCGCGGGCCTGATGCTGGCCGAGGCCGAGGGGGCGGTGTCGGAGGCCCTGGACATGTCGGTAACGCCGCGCGGCCTCGTGCGGGTGGCCGCCCCCATGTCCTTTGGCATGGCCTATGTCGCCCCCGCCCTGCCCGAGTTTCTGGCCACCCATCCCGACGTCTCTGTCGACCTGCATCTGTCGGACGAGGTGATCGACCTGGTCGGCGGCGGATTCGATTGCGCCCTGCGCATCGCCACCCTGCCGGATTCCTCCCTGACGGCGCGTCGCCTGAGGCCTGTCGAGCGCCGGCTGGTGGCCTCGCCGGACTATCTGGCCCAGCGCGGCCGCCCGACCCATCCGCACGATCTGGAACGTCATGCCTGTCTCGGATACGCCTATATGCCCACCCCCGACGTCTGGCGGTTCATCAATGACGCGGGGGAGGAAGTGTCGGTCCGACCGCGCGGCCCGCTTCGGGCCAACAACTCAGACGCCTTGACCGCCTCGCTTTGCGCGGGCCTGGGAGTCTTCCCTCAGCCGGACTTCATCTACTGGAAGGACGTCGCCGACGGTCATCTGGACACGGTGATGAGCGACTGGCGACTGGCGCCCATCGCCCTGCACCTGGTCGCGCCGGGCGGCGGGCCGCGACCGGCGCGGGTCACGGCCCTGATGGACTATCTGGCCAGACGGTTCAGCGGCCCCCTGTGGCCCGGTGATACGGTCGGGCGCTGACGCCTCAGCCGCACTTCACCTGCTGGATCACGCCCGACGCCTCGTCATAGACGAAGTTCACCCGGTTCTCGCGATAGTCCATGGTCGCGGCGCAGGTGGTGCACAGCACCCTGAAGCTCTGCCCTTGCGGCGCGGCGGGCAGCGTCGAACGATTGCGCCCGACATAGGCCTGGTAATCCTCGACCCTGCAGGCCTTGAAGGCGGTCTCGCCGCCCGGCGCTGGGGGCGTTGCGGGCGTTTGGGCGCAGGCCGACAGCGCAAGTCCGGCGGCCATCAGGGAACTCAGGATGAAGGCGGTCTTCATGGTCGTCTCCGGGGTCCGTCACGGCCTAGCCGCAGCGGACCTGTTCGATGATGCCGGTGTCGGCGTTGTAGAAGATGTTCAGCCGATAGGCCGAATAGTCCTGGCTGACAGGACAGGTGGTGCAGGTGACGCGGCGGTTCACCACATCCACCGGCACGGGAATCTCGGTCCGGGACTTGCCGACCAGATACTGCATCTCGCCGGCCTTGCAGATGTCGGTCGTCTGGCCGGTCGGCATACGGCTGCCGACGGGCGGGTTCAGCTGGGCGCGTTCGACCGTGCGGGGCGCCGGCTGGTCGGCGACGGGCGTCGAACAGGCCGCCAGCAGACCCAGTCCCACGAACCCGGCGATCAGGCCGCCTTTTCCCAGCGCCCTTCGTCCGTCTGACGCCAATAGGCCAGATTGGCGCCCTGTTCTTTCAGCGTCTTCCAGCGTCCGCGCGCGTGTTGCAGCGCCGGCTCGTCCCGACCGTCGAAAATGATGAAGCATCGTTCAAACTCTTCCGTCACGCCCAGTTCTGCGTCGTCGACGATGAACAGCGCCTGAGCGCCGTTCAGGTTCTCTCCCGATTCGCTCAGCAGCACAGGCTGACGATCCGCATGGGGCTGATCCGCCCGACCGTGCGGCAGGAAGCTTTCTTCGTGGAAGGTCCATAGCCGCTCGTCCACGTCGTCCAGCCGATGGGCGTGGGACGACTTGATCAAGGCGCGCCAGCCCCGCTCGAGGGTCTTCTCGAGCAGGGTCGGCAGCACCTGGTCCAGCGTCGAACGCTCCAGGTGGTAGAACCAGATTTCGGGCTTGCCGCTCATCCGGCTCTACCGTCCGGAACTCAGGCTTCGTAGGCGTCGGCCACCATGCGATCCAGCGTGCGCACGGCGAAGCCGACGCCGCCTTCCGGCACGGTGGGGCTGGGGCTCTTGTTGGCCCAGGCGGTCGGGGCGATGTCCAGGTGCGCCCACGGCACGCCGTTGGTGAAGCGCTGCAGGAACAGGGCGGCGGTGATCGAGCCGCCGGCGCGGCCGTTGCCCGTGTTCTTCACATCGGCGATCTTCGAGTCGATGTGCTGTTCATAGATGTCGGGGATCGGCATCCGCCAGAAATTCTCGCCCACCTTCTTCGACGCCGCCAGGATCGGATCGGCGACCGCGTCCGAGTTGGAGAAGACGCCGGCGTAATCCAGGCCCAGGGCCACGATCATGGCGCCCGTCAGGGTGGCCAGGTCGATCATGAATTTCGGCTTGAAACGCTGCTGCGTGTACCAGAGGGCGTCGGCCAGGACGAGGCGGCCCTCGGCGTCGGTGTTGATCACCTCGACCGTCTGACCCGACATCGACACGACCACGTCGCCGGGGCGCTGGGCGTCGCCGTCCGGCATGTTCTCGACCAGACCCAGCACGCCGACGGCGTTGACCTTGGCCTTGCGGCCGGCCAGGGCGATCATGGTTCCGGTCACGGCGGCCGCGCCGCCCATGTCCCACTTCATATCTTCCATGCCGTCGGCCGGCTTGATCGAGATGCCGCCGGTGTCGAAGCAGACGCCCTTGCCGACGAAGGCGATCGGCTGGCCGCCGGCCTCGCCGCCGTTCCACTTCATGACCGCCAACTGGCTTTCGCGACGGCTGCCCTGGCCGACGCCCAGCAGGGTGCGCATGCCCAGCGTCTCCATCTCGGCCTCGCCGAGGATTTCGACCTCAAGACCCAGGCTTTCCAGCGCCTTGACCCGCTTGGCGAACTCGGCCGGGTACAGGACGTTGGCGGGCTCGGACACCAGGTCGCGGGCGAAGATCACGCCGTCGGCGACGGCCGACAGCGGCTCCAGCGCGGCCTCGGCGGCGCGCAGGTCCGACGTCACGACGCGGATCGCGGTGATCGACGGGATCTTGTCGGGCTTCTGGGTGGTCCGGTACTTGTCGAACCGATAGGCGGCCAGACGGGCGGCGAAGCCCACGCGGGCGGCCTGTTCCGGCGTCAGGCCCGAGGCGTCGATGGTCAGAACCTCGGCGCCCGACAGTTTCACCGCCGCATAGGCGGAGCCGCCGAAGGCCTCGACCGCCAGGTCGTCCAGCTTGTCCGCAGCCCCGGCGCCGACCAGCAGCACGCAATCGGCGTTCACGCCCGACGGCGCGGCGATGCTCAGCGTCTGTCCAGACTTGCCGACGAAGCGGCTCTTGGACATCGCCTTGGTCAGGGCGCCGTTGGTCTTGGCGTCCAGATCAGGGGCGGAACCGGCCAGGGCGCGATTATCATGAACCGGCACGGCCAGGATTTCAGCGGCGTCGACGGCGGCGACGAACTCGATCTTCATACAGCGACTCCAGCCAGGCCCCACCCGGCGTTACGATAGAAAAAGACAAACGGCGCGTCTGCTTGTCGCGGACGCGCCCTCCTGTGCTACTAGATGCGCCTCATTATCGCCGCCTGCAACCGGGCGAAGTCCATCCGCCCATGACCCTGATTCAAAGATACCTTTTCCGCCAGATCTCGCTGCCCGTGGTTGCGGCCTGCGCTTCCTTGGCTGGAATCGGAATTCTGAGCCAAAGCCTCGACCAACTGGAAGTCATTGTCGAACGCGGCCAGAGCGTGTGGGTCATGGTGAAACTGACCCTGCTGGCCTTGCCCCAGCTGCTGGCGGTCATCCTGCCGATCGGTCTGTTCGTCGGCGCCCTCATCGCCCTGACCCGAATGCAGCGCGAGCAGGAACTGACGGCGGCCTTCGCCGGCGGAATGACGCGATGGCAGGTGATCTCGCCCGCGGCGCGACTGGCGTTCCTCGTGCTGATTCTGAATCTCGTGATGACCCTGTTCGCCCAGCCGTGGGCCCAGCGTGAAGCCCGCAACCAGGCTTTCGCCATTCGCACGGACCTGGCGGCCCTGCTGGTCGAGGAGGGCCAGTTCGTCCAGGGACCGGACGGCTTGACCGTCTATGTCCAGCAGATCGAACAGAACGGCCTTCTGAAAAACCTGTTCGTCTACCTCGATGACGGCAAGTCGACCCAGAACTGGAGCGCCGCCGAGGCGCGTTTCGGTCGTGACGCCGCCAATGAGCCGGTTCTCACCATGATCGACGGTTCCTGGCAGAAATATTCGTCGCGCGGCGTGCTCGAGACCCTGTCCTTTGACAGATACGACTTCCCCCTGGGCCAGTTCTCCGGCGTGACCGAGCAGATTCGCTACAAGCCGGCCGACCTCTATCTTCGTCAGTTGTTGAACCCCTCGCCTCGCGTGCTGGAGACCGCCGGCTCGCGCGGCGAACTGCTGGCCGAGGCCCACGCCCGCATCGCCGCCCCACTCTACGCCCTTGTCGCCATGGCCATGGCCCTGGCCGCCATCATGGGCGGATCGTTCAGCCGCACCGGCTATTCGCTTCGGATCGCCAAGGCGGCGGGCGTCTTCCTTTTGGTCCGGGTGATCGGCTACGGACTGGTGGCCGCCAGCGCCTGGAACCCGTGGATGAACATCCTGCAGTATCTGGCGCCCCTGATCGTCGTCGCAGCGGCCGTGCGGCTGCTGTTCCGCGCCCTCAAGCCCCGCAAGCGCCGAAAGTTGCCGGTCATCGACCGGCTGCGCGCGAGATTCGCATGACCCTGGCCCTTCTCTCGCCTTCCCGATTGCGTCTGCCTCGGCTGGGGCGGATCGAACGCTATGTGCTGATCCAGCAGCTTCGTTCCCTGGGCGTGGCCCTGGCCGTGATCTCCGCCCTGGTCATGCTCATCGACTTCGTCGAGGTGTCGCGCGGCGTGGGTTCGGATCAGGACCTGTCCGCCCTGCGTATCCTGGGCCTCGTAGCCCTGAAATCGCCGTCGGTGATCGTTCAGCTTCTGCCCTTCGTCTTCCTGTTCGGAACCTTGGCCGCCTATATCGGCCTGAATCGGCGCAGCGAACTGGTGGCCATGCGGGCGGCGGGCGTTTCGGCCTGGCGGTTCGTGCTGCCGGCTGCAGGCATGGCCCTGGTCCTGGGAGTTCTGACCGTGACCGTTCTGGGCCCGCTCGCTTCGGCCGGCGACGGGCTGTGGCAGCGCGAACGGGCGCGCATCTCTGGAACAGCCCCCGGCGCCAGTTCCAACGACGCCATCTGGCTGCGCGAGGGCGACGACCAGAGGCAGATGATCATTCGCGCCGGGCGGCAGGACCGCGCCAACGCCCGGCTGCTGGATGTCACCTTCTTCATCTACACGACCGATGCAGAGGGCAACCGGGACTTTTCGGAACGGATCGACGCCCGGTCCGCCGCTCTCAGCGCCGGCCGCTGGCGGTTGACCGATGCGGTGGGCGCCAGCATCGGCCAGCGCGCCGTGACCTATTCCAGCCTCGACCTCCTCTCCAGCCTGGCGGATGAAGAGGCCTTCGAGCGGTTCGCCCGCCCCCAATCGACGCCCTTCTGGTCGTTGCCGAATCAGATCCAGCGAATCGAGGACGCCGGCTTCGCCTCCACCGCCTACCGCCTGCGCTTCCAGCAGCTGCTGGTCACCCCGCTGGTGTTCGCGGCCATGTCGATCCTGGCGGCGGCGTTTTCGTTGCGGCTGATGCGCCTGGGCGACCTGGCGAAGATGAGCGTGGCGGCCGTTGTCCTGGGCTTCGCCTTCTTCTTCCTGAACCAGTTTTCGTCCGCCATGGGATCGGCCGAGGTGGTGCCCCCCTTCGCGGCGGCCTGGTTGCCGCCGATATTGACGGCGCTCGCCGCCTTCACCTTGCTGTTCTATACCGAAGACGGCTAAGCGAGCGCCTCGCTCAAGACAGACGGATGGTTCATGCAGGGTGATCGCGATCAGCGTTCGAAGGCCTTCCGGGCGCGGCTTCTGGCCGGCGCGGCCCTGTTCGTCTGCGTCCCCTTCGCCGGTGTCGCCGCAGCGCAGACGACGCCCGCCTCGGACGGCCTGCCTCAAGGCGCCGTCTATGTCGACGCCGCCAGCACCAGCCGCACCGGCGATCTTATCACCGCCGAAAGCAACGGCGGCGACCGGGTCTATCTGCGCGCAGACGGCAATGTGCTGCGTGGCGACAACCTCGCCTATGACCTGTCCAGCGGCGCCGCCTCGGCCAGCGGGCGCGTCGAAGCCGTGTCGGCGGATGGGACCATCGTCTACGCCAGCCATCTGGAAACCGATCGCGACCTGAAGGCGGCCATAGCGGTCGATTTCGCGACAAGGTTCGAGAACGGCGCCAGTCTGATGGCGGCGACGGCGGTTCGGCGGAGCGAAAACGTCAATGAACTGAACTACGCCATTTTCACCCCCTGCCCGATCTGTGATGCAAACGGTCCCAAACGGCCCAGCATCTCGATCCAGGCGGAAAAGGTGGTCCAGGACGAAGCCCTGCGCGCCGTCATCTATCGCAACGCCATTTTCCGGGTCGGCGGCGTCCCGGTCTTCTACACCCCGTTCTTCGCCCACCCCGACCCTACGGTGAAACGGGCGTCTGGCTTGCTGGTGCCGATCATCAACTATGATGAAGGCCGGGGCGTCTCGATCGAGGCTCCCTATCTTCACGTCGTGTCGCCGTCCGAGGACTGGCTCATCAGTCCGCAGATCAACACGCGCGTCGCGCCGCTGCTGAACCTGCAATGGCGCCGCCGGTTCGTGAACGCTTCGATCTTTGCGCGCGGCGGCTACACCTACGAACGCAATTTCGGCGATTTCGACCTGAACGGCGACGGCGCCTATGAAAGCAACGTCCGTTTCGGCGACAAGGAACACCGCAGCTATCTGCTGTCCCACGGCGAATACGATCCTGACGGCCCCTGGCGTTTCGGCTTCACGGCGGAGCGCACGTCCGACAAGACCCTGTTCGACCGGTATGACGTGCGCAACACCTATCAGGACAACGGGCTGTATTACGGTGACCGTCGTCGGCTGATCAGCCAGATCTACGCCGAGCGTCAGACCGAGCAATCCTATGTTTCGGTCGCCGCCTTCTCCATTCAAAGCCTGCGGCTGGACCCCGCCTTCGAGGCCAACGACTTCCGCGACGCCTCCGGCTTCAAGGTGTTCGAGGAGGACGACGATCTGCCCCTGGTCGCGCCGCTGATCGATGCGCGCTGGGAACCCGCAGGCTACGTCTTCGGCGGTCGACTGCGGCTGAAGGGATCGGCGGTTTCGCTGTACCGCGATAATTTCGTCGGCACGCCGATCCTGAACCCTGACATCGTGCCGGCGGTGACGACGGGCTTGTCCGGCGTGGATAGCCGGCGAGTGACCGCCCAGGCGGAATGGCGTCGAACCTTCATCACTGGCCTGGGTCTGCGGGTCGAGCCGTTTGTCGACGCGAGGGTCGATCTCTACTCCCTGTCCGATCTGCCGCCGATGATGGGGGTCGACAGCGACGAGTCGCTCAGCCGCACGCGCTTCAGCGCCGGGGTCGATGTCAGCTATCCGTTGATCAAACGCACCCAGCGCGCGGACATCATCCTCGAGCCGGTCGTACAGGTTTCGGTTTCCAACAAGGCCGACATAGATCCCCGCATCCCGAACGAGGATTCGCAGGTCATCGAGTTGGACGAGTCATCGTTGTTCCGCATGGATCGCTTCTCCGGATACGATCTGGTCGAGGGCGGATCGCGGGTCACGGCCGGCGGTCGTGCGACGGTTCGCTGGTCCGAAGGCCGTAGCGCCAGCCTGTTCGTCGGCCGAAGCTATCGCGCCGATGACGAAGACGCCTTCCGCACCACGGTGCCGGACAGCACGACCGGCGCGCTTTACGATCCGACCGGTCTTGCGTCCTCGGCGTCGGACTGGGTGGTGCAGGGCAGTTTCTCTCCTTCCGACCGAATTCGCAGCTGGGGTCACGCCACCATTGACGGGTCCGGCGACATTCGTCGCGCCGAGGCCGCAGTAGACGGCCGCTGGGGACGCCGAAATCTCGCGTCCGTCAGCTATATCGTCGATCGATCCAATCCCTTGTCCGGCGATCAGAATCGAAACTACGAATTCGTCCAGCTTTCGGGACAACAGTTCGTCTATGGCGACTGGGGCGTCGCCGTCACGGGCATCGCCGATCTCGAACGGAACGTCATCACCCGTCAGGAGGTCGGCGTGCTGTTCGACGACGACTGTTTCCGCGTCGAGTTCGGATATCGCCGCGACAATACACGCGTGCGGGCCAGCGGACCGTCGGACGGCGTCTATATACGCCTAAACCTCGCCACTTTCGGAGGTTCAGGTTATGGACAGGGTGAAATGCGTTGAGCATGACGCTTTACGGGGCGCGACCGTCTGCCGACCTGGCAAACGGACCGCTGTGAGGAATCAGGACGACCAATGGGTTTGATGCGTTATTCGACGGGGGCTGCGCTCGCGGCGGTCCTCCTCGCCGGTTCGGCTCATGGTCAGACGGCGTCCGCTCCGGCCGCTCCGCAGGCGTCCGCCGCCGGAGCGCCGAATCCTGCGGCCGGCGACGGTCCCGCAACGGCTCGCCCCGCCCCCCAGTTCGAGATGGCCGACGGCATCGTCGCCACGGTGAACGACAAGATCATCACGGGATTCGATCTGCGTCAGCAGATGCTGATGCTGATCGCCTCGTCGCAGGTCCAGCCGACCGAGCAGAACCTGCCGGCGATCCAGCAGGCCGCCCTCAACCGGCTGATTGAGCAGCGCCTGAAGGCGCAGGAGATCACCAAGTTCGAAAGCCTGAAAGTCACCGACCAGGAGATCGACGAGGAAATCGCCCAGATGGCGCGCCAGGCCGGCGTCACCCCCGCCGCCTATATGGAGTTCCTTCAGCAGGGCGGCATCCAGCCGAACGCCTTCCGCGAGAGCCTGCGCACCGAGATCGGCTGGGGACAGCTGGTGCCCGGTCGCTTCAACAGCCGCGCGCGTCCCAGCACGCTTCAAGTCGATCAGGAAGTCCGTCGTCTCAATGACGCGGCCGCCCAGCCCCAGTATCTGATCGGCGAAATCTATATCGAGGCGGCCCGAGTCGGCGGTCAGGAAGCCGCCATGAACGGCGCCCGCCAACTGGTGCAGCAGATTATCCAGGGCGCGCCCTTCCAGGCCGTCGCCCAACAGTTCTCATCGGCGCCTTCGGCTTCGGCCCGGGTGCCCGGCGACGCCGGCTGGGTGGTCAAGGGCACGGTCCAGCCCGCGCTTCAGACCATCTTCGACCAACTCCAGCCCGGCCAGCTGTCGAACCCGATCGCCGTCGATGGCGGGGTGTACATCATCTATATGCGCGATAAGCGCGACGGCGCGGCGACCAGCCTGGTCTCTCTGCGGCAACTGATGGTCGAACTGCCCGAGACGGCGTCGGAAGCCGATCTGGCCGCCGCGACCCGCACTCTGGAAGGCCTGCGTCAGGGACTGAACTGCGACAACATCCTGTCCCAGGCGCGCGCGACCCAGGGCGTGATCGGAGCGGACCTCGGCGAATCAGATGTCGCCAACCTCGCGCCCCAGTTCCAGCAGTTCGCCCGCACCGGCGAGATCGGCTCGGTCTCCACGCCGATCCGCACCCCGCTGGGCCTGCACCTGGTCGCCGTCTGCGGTCGCCGGGTCGGGGGCCCCGAGGCCCCGAACCGTCAACAGGTCGAGGGTCGTCTGCGTTCCCAGAACCTGGCCGTGCTCGAGCGCCGCTATCTGCGCGATCTGCGTAGCGACGCCCTCATCGAGTTCAAATGACCCGGCCTCTGGTCCTGACGCTGGGCGAACCCGCCGGCGTCGGGCCGGAGATCGTGGCCGCCGCCTGGAACGCCCTGAAGACCGAGCCGCTGGCCTTCGCCGTCATCGGCGACGCAGACCTGCTCCGCGCTCAGGGCGTGCTGGTGGTCGAAATCAACACCCCCGCCGATGCGCTGCAGCCTTTCGGGCGCGCCCTGCCGGTGATCCATCGCCCCTTGCCGGCCGCGGTCGAGGTCGGCCGTCCCGATCCGGCCAATGCGCCGGCCGTCGCCGACGGCATCGAAGAAGCGGTCAGTTTCGTCCTGTCCGGCGAGGCGTCGGGCCTTGTGACCGCGCCGATCGCCAAGGCCCCGATGTACGCCTCGGGTTTCCGCTTTCCGGGCCATACGGAATTCATCGCCGAACTGACTGCGGACGCCCCCTATCCGGGCACGCGGGGGCCGGTGATGATGCTGACCGCCAGGGATCTGCGGGCTTGCCTGGTCACCATCCACGTCGCCCTGGGACAGGTCGCGGAACTGATCACCGCAGACCGCGTGGCCCGCACCGCCCGCGTGGTTCACGAAAGCCTCAAGCGCGACTTCGCCATCGCCCGTCCGCGCCTGGCCATGGCCGCCCTGAACCCTCACGCCGGCGAAGGCGGCGCTCTGGGCGTGGAGGAGATCGAGACCCTGCGCCCGGTGGCTGCGCAGCTGCGGGCCGAGGGAATCGACATCACCGACCCCAGGCCCGCCGACACCCTGTTCCACGACGAGGCGCGGGCCGGCTATGACGCCGCCCTGTGCATGTACCACGATCAGGCCCTGATCCCGGTCAAGACCCTGGACTTCTGGGGCGGAGTGAACGTCTCCCTGGGCCTGCCGATCATCCGCACTTCGCCCGATCACGGCACCGGTTTCGACATCGCCGGCCAGGGGATCGCCCGCGCCGACAGCCTGATCGCCGCCGTCCGACTGGCTTCGGAGATGGCGGCGGCGCGCGCCGCGCGCTAACAGGGCCTGTGACCGACCTTCCTTCCCTCCGCGAAACCCTCGACGCCCACGGCCTGCTGGCCAAGAAGAGCTTCGGCCAGCATTTCCTGCTGGACCTCAATGTGACGCGCAAGATCGTCCGCATGGCCGGGCCGTTCGACGGCCGCGCCGTGATCGAGGTCGGCCCCGGCCCCGGCGGCCTGACCCGCGCCCTGCTGGAATCCGACGCCGGTCCCGTGGTCCTGGTGGAAAAGGACCCGCGCTTCATCCCCCTTCTGTCCGAACTCGACGACGGCTCCGGCCGTCTGACCATCGTCGAGGCCGATGCGCTGAAGGTGAAGGAGGCGGACCTGGTCTCCGGACCCGCCCACATGGTCTCCAACCTGCCCTACAACGTCGGCACCGCCCTGCTGATCAAATGGCTGACCGGTCCCTGGCTGCCCTACAGCCTGACCCTGATGTTCCAGAAGGAGGTGGCCGAGCGGGTCGCCGCCGGGCCGGGCGATGACGCCTATGGCCGGCTGGCGGTCATTTCCCAGGCCGTCTGCACCGCCCGCATCGTCATGCACCTGCCCGCCGCCGCCTTCACCCCGCCGCCCAAGGTGGCCTCGGCCGTGGTCCATCTGGTCCCGCTGGACGAGCGGCCGTCGCCTGAACGCCTGAAGAAGCTGGAACGCGTCACCGCCGCCGCCTTCGGCCAGCGCCGCAAGATGCTGCGCTCCAGCCTGAAACAGCTGGGCGGCGCCGCCCTGTGCGAGGCCGCCGGCATCGAGCCGGACGTGCGGGCTGAAACGGTGGACGTGGCGGGCTTCCTGCGGCTTGCGGATGCGCTGGCATGACCGTCGAACCCTTCCGCGCCATCACCATCAGCCGTCTGGCGCACCAGTTGAAAGCCGAAGGCCGGTCGATCATCCATATGGAGTTCGGCCAGCCCTCGACCGGCGCGCCCGCCGCCGCCATCGCCCGCGCGCATGAGGTGCTGGACGCCGACGCCATGGGCTATTGGGAAAGCCCCGACCTGCGCGCCCGGATCACGCGCCTGTACGACAAGCGTTATGGCGTCACGGTCGATCCCGACCGCATCCTCCTGACCTGCGGCGCCTCCCCCGCCCTCGTCCTGGCGCTCAGCACCCGCTTCAGGCCGGGCGACCGCATCGCCCTGGCCCGCCCCGGCTATGTCGCCTATCGCAACACCCTGCGCGCCCTGCACCTTGAACCGGTCGAGATCGCCTGCGGCCCCGAGACCCGTTTCCAGCTGACCGCCGCTCAACTGGAAACCCTGGATCCGGCCCCCGCCGGCGTCATCATCGCCAGCCCCGCCAATCCGACCGGCACCGTCATCCCCGACGCCGAACTCGCCGCCATCGCCGAGGTCTGTCGTGCGCGCGACATCGCCATCGTCTCGGACGAGATCTACCACGGCCTGTCCTATGTCGGCCCGACGCCGTCGATGCTGCAGTTCGCGCCCGACGCCATGGTGATCAACAGCTTCTCCAAATACTGGAGCATGGCCGGCTGGCGCCTGGGCTGGCTGCTGGTTCCCGAGACCCTGATCGACGCCGCCCGCGCCTATATCGGCAACATGTTCCTGACCCCGCCCAGCCTCAGCCAGCACGCCGGCCTGGTCGCCATGGACGCGATCGACGAACTCGAGGGCCATATCCAGACCTACGCCCGCAACCGCGACCTGATGCTGGCGGCCCTGCCGGCCCTCGGTCTGAAGAAGATCGCGCCGCCCGACGGCGCCTTCTACATCTGGGCCGATATCGGCCATCTGACGGACGACAGTGTGGCCTTCTGCGAACAACTGTTGCGCGATACCGGCGTGGCCACCGCGCCCGGCGTCGATTTCGATCCCGTCGACGGCCATCGCTTCATCCGCATCAGCTTCGCCGTTTCCACGGCCGAGGTTGAGACGGCCCTGGCGCGACTTACGCCCTGGTTCGCTGCGCGCACGCCGCTCTGATCGCATCCGCAAAACATCGACCTGGCAATCGTGGGGCGTACCTAAGCAATCGCCCCTAGATAGAAATTTACCCTCTGGAACTCCTGTTGTGGAATAAAGGGTGCAGTTGAGCAGCGCCGAAGTCGACGTCGCGTAGGACGCCCCCGCCTGGCGTGATGTCGGCGCCGCTTCTCAGCCGAAGACGACACCGCGGCGGCACTGTTCCCCCTCCGCCGGCCGCGGTGTCGTTGTTCTTTCCAGGTCGATTGCCCGGATCGGGTTCTTCTCAGACCGGCTCGCGCAGCAGGGCGGCCTTGTAGTCGCCCACCCACAGATTGCGGAAACGACGCGACCGTTCGGCATGATAGATGTGCGCCAGCTCGGCGTAAGACCGGTCGAAATCCTCGTTGACGATCACATAGTCAAAGGCGTCGCAGTGTTCGATCTCGCCCTTGGCGTTGGCGACGCGGCGCTCGATGACGTCGTCCGAATCCTGCGACCGGGTGATCAGGCGACGGCGCAGCTCTTCCAGGCTGGGCGGCAGGATGAACACCCGCACCGCATCCTCCGGGCATTTCTCGGCCACGTCCCGCGCGCCCTGCCAGTCGATGTCGAACAGCACGTCGCGACCCTCGGCCAGGGCGCGGTCCACGGGGCCGCGCGGGCTGCCGTACAGATTGCCGTGCACATCGGCCCATTCCAGGAAGGCGTCGGCGTCGATCAGCTTCTGGAACCGCTCACGATCGACGAAATTATAGTCGCGCCCATCGACCTCGCCCGGCCGGATGCCGCGGGTCGTCATCGACACGGACAGCTCCAGCCCGCCGTGATCCGCCATCAACCGGCGGCACAGCGACGTCTTGCCCGCGCCCGACGGGCTGGCGACGATCAGGAGGACGCCCCGGCGGGGCGTGCGTTCATTCGACATTCTGGACCTGTTCACGCAACTGTTCGATGACGGCCTTCAGTTCGAGGCCGATTCCGGTGAGCGCGGTCGTAGCCGATTTCGAGCAGAGCGTGTTGGCCTCACGCATGAATTCCTGCATCAGAAAGTCCAGTTTCCGCCCGGCGGGCGCCGAGACCAGCAGTTGGCGCGCCGCATCGATATGGGCCGTCAGCCGATCCAGCTCCTCGCGTACATCCGCCTTGGTCGCCAGGGCCGCCGCTTCAAGGAAGATTCGGTCTTCCAGACCCGGCGCATCAGGGGCCAGTTCGGCCATGCGGCGGCTGAACCGATCGCGGATGGCCGCGACCTGGGCCGTGGCCTCGCTTTCAGCCTGGGCCACCAGGGCCTCGATTCGGCGGGTGAACTCTTCCAGCACCGGCGTCAGCTGCGCGCCTTCGCCCTCGCGTGACATCTTAAGAGCGTCCAGCGCCGCTTCGACCGTTCCGGCCATGGCGGCTTCCAGAATGGCGCGGGCCTCGGGATCGTCCACCTCTTCCGGCGCCTCGATCACCCCGCGCAGGGCCAGAAGGCCGTCGGCGGACGGCGGGGTCGCCCCGTCCTCGGCCAGCTCATTGGCCAGGGTCAGATAGCGGGCCAGGACCGCCGCATTGATGGTGACGGCCGCCTCGCCGGTCTCGACCCGTTTGGCCTGAACGCCGATGGTGACCTGGCCGCGCGCCAGACGCGCCTGGGCCGCCGCCTTGGCGGCCCGTTCCAGACCATCGAATCCATTGGGGCCGCGGAACCGGACCTCCAGATTGCGGCCGTTGACCGAGCGGGCCTCGACAGACCAGGTCCAGCCCTCGCCCGCCCCGTCCGCCCGACCGAAGCCGGTCATGCCGGACAGCCGGCTCATGGCGCGCCTCGCGAGGCGCCGACGGGAAGGGTCAGGGTCGCCTGCCCGGACGTCTGAGGCGCCGGTTCGACCGGTTCCGCCATCGGGACAGCGCTGGTTCCCGGCGCGACCGGCGCCGGCGCCTCGGGCGGCAATCCGGCCTTCTGGCGCTCGATCTGACGCCAGCGGGCGACATTGCGCAGATGCTCCTCATAGGTGGCGGCGAAGGCGTGACCGCCCGATCCGTCCGCGACGAAGAACAGGGCCTGTTCAGCCGGCGGATTCAGCACGGCCTGCAGCGCCTCCTTGCCCGGATTGGCGATGGGCGTCGGCGGCAGACCATCGATCTGATAGGTGTTCCAGGGCGTCTGACGGTCCAGCTCCGACCGACGGATGCCCCGCCCCAGCGGACGACCCTGGGTGACGCCATAGACGATGGTCGGATCGCTCTCCAGCCGCATCCCCTGACGCAGCCGGTTGGAAAACACCGCCGCCACACGTGGCCGCTCCGCCGCCAACCCGGTTTCCTTTTCGACGATGGAGGCCAGGATCACCGCCTCCTCGGGGTTCCGCACCACGGTTCCCGGCCCACGTTGCGCCCACAGGAGACGAAGATTTTCGCTGGCGGCCCGCTGCATCCGGTCGATCACCGACTGGCGCGTGTCGCCGCGTGCGATCTCATAGGTGTCGGGCCACAGGCTGCCTTCCTCCGGCAGGACATCGACTGTGCCGGTCAGCACCGGCTCCTTGTTCAGGATGTCGAGCGCCTGGGCCGAGGACCAGCCTTCCGGCAGGGTCACGAAATGGCGCACCACCCGGCCATCGACCAACAGTTTGAGCACTCCGCCCAGCGACGTGCCCGAGGGCACCTCGTATTCGCCGGCGCGCAGCTTGCGGTCCGCCCCGGTGAAGGTCGCCGCCGCCTTGAACAGGTCGGTCGAGCGGATGACCCCCGCCGCCTTCAGCTGGGCGGCGATGGCCGAGACGCCCGATCCGCTGGCCAGGGTCACGACCGTGCGGTCTCCCTGACGGGCGCCAGGCCCCGGGCCGTAGTAGACGCCCCAGACAATCGCCAGGGCGGCGATCAGGAACAGGCTGAACGTCGCCGAGGCGGTCAGCAAGGTCACCGTCAGACCCGAACCGCCCCGCACCCTTTCAACCCGCCCCCGTCCGAACATGTCAGTCGACCTTCTTGAAGATCACCGAGGCGTTTGTGCCCCCAAAGCCGAAACTGTTGGACATGGCGACATCGATCTTCATCGGCCTGGCCTTGTTCGGGACCAGGTCGATCGGCGTCTCCATCTCCGGGTCATCCAGATTGATCGTCGGCGGCGCCACCTGGTCCCGGATGGCCAGGACACAGAAGGCCGCTTCTATGGCCCCGGCGGCGCCCAGCAGGTGGCCGGTCATCGACTTGGTGGAACTGACGGCCAGGTTCTGGGCGTGATCGCCGACCAGACCCTCGATCCCCTTCAGCTCAATCCAGTCGGCCATGGTCGAGGTGCCGTGGGCGTTGACATAGTCGAGGTCCGAGGGCTGCATTCCGGCCCGCTTCAGCGCCATCTTCATGGCCCGCACCCCGCCCTCGCCGTCCTCGGACGGGGCGGTGATATGGTGGGCGTCGCCGCTCATGCCGTAGCCCACGACCTCGGCGTAGATCTTGGCCCCGCGCGCCTTGGCGTGTTCGTATTCCTCCAGCACCAGGATCCCGGCGCCCTCGCCCATGATGAAGCCGGCGTGGCCCCGGTCATAGGGACGAGACGCCTTGTCCGGCGTGTCGTTATAGGCGGTGCACAGAGCCTTGCAGGCCAGGAAGCCGGCGATGCCCAGCGGCACGACCGAGCTTTCCGCTCCGCCGGCCACCATCACGTCGGCGTCGTCCAGGGCGATCATCCGGGCCGCATCGCCGATGGCGTGGGCGCCGGTGGCGCAGGCCGTCACGACCGCATGGTTCGGTCCCTTCAGGCCGTGGCGGATCGAGATCTGCCCCCCGGCCAGGTTGATCAGGGCGCTGGGGATGAAGAAGGGGCTGACGCGGCGCACCCCCTGTTCCTTCAGCACGATGGCCGTCTCGGCGATCGCGCCCAGGCCGCCGATGCCGGAGCCGACCATGACGCCGGTCCGTTCCTTGTCCTCGTCGGTCTCGGGCTTCCAGTCCGCGTCGGCCAGGGCCTCGTCCGCCGCCGCTATGGCGTACAGGATGAAGTCGTCGACGCGCTTGCGGTCCTTGACCGACATGATCTTCTCGGGGTCGAAGTCGCCTTCGCCGCCGCCGCCGCGCCCATTCACGCTCGGCACTTCGCCGGCGATGGTGCAGCCATAGCCTGTGGTGTCGAAGGCGGTGATCGGGCGGATGCCCGACCGTCCCTCGACGATGCCCTTCCAGCTCTTCTCGACACCCCAACCCAGGGGGGTCAGCAGACCGATGCCCGTAACGACGACGCGGCGCATGGTGCGTGCTCCTAAAATTCTCCAGTCCAAACCCGGAGAATCACTTCGGATTCGCATGGGTCAGAAACAGTAAAGGCCGCCGGGCGTCTCCGCTAGGAGCGCCGGGCGGCCCTGTGAACCGTCGGCCCAGCGGGCCGCCAGTCGGGGGCTGAAATCAGCCGGCCGACTTTTCGTCGATGAACTTGACCGCATCGCCGACCGTCTGGATGTGCTCGGCGGCGTCATCCGGGATCTCGATGTCGAATTCTTCTTCGAAGGCCATCACCAGCTCGACGTTGTCGAGCGAGTCGGCGCCCAGGTCGTCGATGAAGCTGGCTTTTTCCGTGACCTTGTCCGGATCGGCGTCCAGGTGGTCGATGACGATCTTGCGAACGCGCTCGAGGGTGTCGGACATGAGTGTCTCTCTGCCTGTTTGAAATCGCCGTAGAGGCGGGGGTAGCTTGTAAATCGCCGTCTCACGGCAGCGAAGGCGACGCAAGCCCGAAAGCCCGAACCGCCGTTGCGTTCTGCCCTTTAGCACAGGCTTTCGGGCAAGAAATAGTCTGTTGAATTTCGTGATCGCGATCAGATCATCGCCATGCCGCCGTTCACATGCAGGGTCTGGCCCGTGACATAGGCGGCTTCGTTCGACGAAAGATAGACGGCGGCGGCCGCGATCTCGTCGCCGGTGCCCAGCCGACCGGCCGGAATCCGGGCCAGAATGGTCTCACGCTGCTGCTCGTTCAGCACATCGGTCATCGGCGAGGCGATGAAGCCCGGCGCGATACAGTTCACCGTAATGCCGCGCGATCCGACTTCCTGCGCCAGCGACTTGGAGAAGCCGATCATCCCGGCCTTGGACGCGGAATAGTTGGTCTGGCCCGGATTTCCGGTGACGCCCACGACCGAGGTCACGCCGATGATTCGGCCCGACCGGCGCTTCATCATCCCCTTCACCGCCGCGCGGGTCAGGCGGAAATAGCTCTCCAGATTGATCTGGATGACCGACTGGAAGTCCTCGTCCTTCATCCGCATCAGCAGGCCGTCCTTGGTGATGCCTGCATTGGCCACCAGGATGTCCAGGGCTGAGCCCGCCGCCGTCTCGGCCGCGTTCACCAGATTGTCGACCGACTCGGGGTCCGACAGGTTCGCCGTGGCGAAATGCGCCCGTTCGCCCAGCTCCTTGGCCAGGTCCGCCAGCACCGCCTCGCGCGTGCCCGACAGCACCACGGTCGCGCCCTGGGCGTGCAGCGCCCGCGCCACCGCCCCGCCGATCCCGCCCGTCGCGCCGGTCACCAGCGCGGTCTTGCCTGCAAGATTGAACATCATGTCCTCCGAAGCACCGCCCCATCAGGCCGATGTCTGTCCAACAATAGAAAACCGCCGCCAACGATCAAACCGATGACGAAAGGTACGATATGTCCGGGCTTTACGCCCTCATGGCCGCTCACGAACAGGTCCAGCGCCACGCTGACCAGAACGCCTACGACCGCCGACCACCAGCCCACGCTCCTGCGATCCAGCACAAAAAGCGCGGTCGCACAGAGCGCCAGATAGGCCTGCGAAGCCCCAGACACATAGGCTTGCGGCTGCGCCAGCGCTGACGCCAACTGCCCGCAAGCGCCCCCGATCAAGCCCAAGGCCAGTACCGAAGGCCAGTTCATCCGCCGCGTCAACGCCGCCCCGACCAGGCCGATGATAGCGGCGTTGAACAACATATGTGGAAACTTGACGTGCAACCATTGCGACGCCAGCAGCCTCCACCCGTGCTCCACCGTTAAAGTGCGACCTTCGAAGGCCCCATAGGCCGTCAGGTCAATGGAATGCTGACGCGCCCACAGCGGTTGCCCAAGATCGACCGCAACCGCGATCCAGACGAGGACGATGCTCGCCGCCCAGGTCCATAGGATCGCTGAGCCCCGTGTCACGGCTTTTAGACCAAAGCCTTGGCGAAGGCTTCCAGCTCTTCCGGCGTGTTCAGCGGCAGGCACTCGGCGTCCGGCGCGATCCGCTTGGCCATGCCGGTCAGCACCTTGCCCGAGCCGATCTCGACGAAGCGCGTCACGCCGCCCCCGTCTTGCGAATCTGGGGTCGCCATCCACTCCATGCTCTCGCGCCAGCGCACCCGGCCGGTCACCTGCTCCACCAGCAGGCGGCGGATGACCTCAGGATCGCTTTCCGGCCGCGCCAGCACATTGGCCACCACGGGCACGACCGGCGCCAGGATGGTCGCCGACACCAGGGCCTGCGCCATCTCGTCCGCCGCCGGCTGCATCAGCGGGCAGTGGAAGGGCGCCGAGACGTTCAGCGGGATCGCCCGCGCGCCCAGTTCCTTGGCCTTTTCGATGGCCCGGTCCACGGCCGCCTTCTCGCCCGAGATGACGATGTTCCCGGCGTTGTTGTCATTGGCGACCACGCAGACGCCCAGTTCGGCGCCCGCCGCCGCCGCGGCCTCGGCCAGGGCCAGATCGGTCTTTGGTCCGATCAGCGAGGCCATGGCCCCCTGCCCCACCGGAACCGCGCGCTGCATAGCCTGGCCGCGCAGCTTCAGCAGCCGCGCCGTATCCGACAGCGAGATCGCCCCCGCCGCCGCCAGGGCCGAATATTCGCCCAGCGAGTGACCGGCCACATAGGCCGCCGTCGCGACGTCGAAGCCGAACTCGACCTTCAGCACCCGGATCGCCGCCACGGAGACCGCCATCAGGGCGGGCTGGGCGTTCTCGGTCAGGGTCAGCTGGTCCTCGGGGCCTTCGCGCATCAGCACCGACAGCTTCTGGCCCAGGGCTTCGTCCACCTCGGCGAAGACCTCGCGGGCGGAGGCGAAGGCGTCGGCCAGTTGCGCGCCCATGCCGACGGCCTGGCTGCCCTGTCCCGGAAACAGAAGTGCGAGGGTCATCGACCGCTCCCTGAATCATTGATCAAGGCGCGGACCCCTAAGGCCTGACTTCCCTCAGGGCAAGCGGCGGCGCATTCGTCGCCTTAGCCGACCCGCCGCGCCGTGACCTTGATCTGGACGCCGATCATCTTCGACACCCAGTCCCCAGTCGCGTCCGACTCCATGCCCATGTCCAGCGCCGTGCGGTCCAGCTCCAGCCGGCCGTCCACCGCGGCGACGCCGCCGGTTTCTCGGAAAGTGAAGGGCAGGACGACCGGCACGGTGGTCGTCTTGATCCGCAGCCTGCCCGTCGCCTCATAGCGGTCGCCGCCCAGGGCGCGGAAGCCCGTGGTCTCGAACCGGGCGGTCGGATACCGGCTCGGATCGAACCATTCGGCGCCTTGCAGCGAGCCCTCCTGCGTCGGGTCGCCGGTCCGGGCCGACGCCGTCTGCACCATGATCACGGCCTTGGATCCCGCCAGATCCGCCGGATCGAACCAGACCTGGCCCTCCCAGCGTTCGAACCGCCCCTTGAAGGCCGCGCCCGCATGGGTTCCGCCGAAGGCGATGCTCGAGGCGGCGGAGTCGATGGTCCAGGCGGCGGCCGTCCCCGGCGTGACCGGCGCCTCCGCCGAGACCGGGCCTGACGCCGGCGCCGAGACCGGAGCGGGCGCCTCCGTCCGGGTCATCTCCAGACCGGGCATGGCGTAGGGCCGCGCCGCCACCGCGCCCGCAACGGCTACGACGGCGATCAGGGCCACGCCCACGCCCCGCTCGACCCAGGGGGAGGACGGCGCCGAAACCGACGGCTCGTGTCCCGCCTTCAAGCCAGGTTTGAGAAAAGGGACCATGTGCGACAGCACGCCGTCGCGATCCACGAACTGATGCTTCAGCGCCGCCCCGACATGCAGGGCGACCAGGACGACCGCGCCCCAGGCCATCGCCGCATGCGCCCCCATGGCCTGGAAGGCCAGGGCCCGTTTCACGCCCGCCGCCAGTTCGGCCACGCCCGGCAGGTGCGGGATGGGAAACAGGCCGAACCAGCTGGTCGCCACCTCCAGCGCCCGGTCCTGCGACACAGCCCAGCCGGCCGAGACATACAGCCACCCGGTCAGCGGCAGGGCCAGCATCAAGGTGTAGAAGGCCACATGGGTCGTGTGGGCGGCGAAGGCCTCCCACCGCTTCATCCCGCGCGGCAGGGCCGGCCCCCGGTGCGTCAGCCGCCAGGCGATCCGCACCACGGTCAGGGCCAGGATCAGGAAACCGATCGACTTGTGGATCTGAAACACCCGATAGGCCAGGGCCTGGCTGTCGGGCTGTTCGATGGCCGCAGTCATCCACCACCCCATCGGAATCATCGACAGGATGCAGACGGCGATTACCCAGTGCAGGGTGACGGCGACGGCGGAATAGCGATGGGCGGCGTTCATGAGCAGTCTTCGATCAGGCGAAAAATGAGCACGGCGGCGGAGCCTGCCTCCGCCGCCGTTTCGGTGGTCTCGGTGCGGACGATCAGTTCGCCGGCGCGGCCGGGGCGGCCTGCTGGATGAACTCGCCGTCGAAACGGATCGTCACCTCGTCGCCGACCGGGCCCACGGCCATGCCGAAGTCGCTGCGCTTGAAACGCCCCTCGGCCGCGAAGCCGACGGCCGGAACCTGGGCGAACGGATGCCGTTCGATCTCGCCGTTGAAGGTCGCGTCCAGCGTCACCGGACGGGTCTGGCCCAGGAAGGTCAGGTCGCCCGTCACCTTGGCCGTACGCGCCCCGGTCTGTTCGACCGAGGTCGATACGAATTTGATCGTTGGGAAGGCCTTGGCGTTCAGGAACTTGGCGTTATTCGCCATGTCGTCGTTCCAGCTGTGGAAGCCGGTTCCCGCGTGCGAGGCCTCGTAGTCGGCGGGATAGGCGGCGTCGACCGAGGTCGGATCGATGGTCACCGTGATCCGGGAGTTCTCGAGATTGGCCGGATCCAGCGTCAGCGTCGCCTCAAGCTTGTCGAAACGGGCGGTGTAGTTCGAGATGGTGTTGTGCAGCACCGACCATTGCAGCGTCGCATGGGTCGGATCCAGCGCATAGACGCCGGCGGGCGCCTTCAGCGCCACGGCGGCTTCGGCCTCGGCGGCAGGCGCCGTGACCGGCGCCTCGCCCGGACGGTTGCAGGCGGCCAGCAGGGCCAGAAGGGACAGGGCCGCCAGATGTCTGATCGTCATGCGAAACTCCTCGACTAAGGTTCGCCATTAGCGGCGCCATATCCATACAGCAACTGAAACTGTGTCTTATGTTTGGCTTGTTGCGAACGACATGCAGAACAAATGTTCTTGCTCCGTTCTCTTTTCTGATCCATCCTCCGTCTCATGAAATCCGCCAAGGGAAGAGGCGCGCGTTCGAATGCCACAGGCCGTTACGAGCCCGAACAGCATGAGTCGTTCGACGATGGCTGGACGAACGACGACGCCCAGGCCGCGCCGCTGCGCACCACCCTCACGCCCGAACACGCCCGCACCATCATCGCCCGGAACGACAGTCCCGACGTCGGCTTCGACCGCTCCGTCAACCCGTACAAAGGTTGCGAACATGGCTGTATCTACTGCTACGCCCGTCCGTCCCATGCCTGGATGGGCCTATCCCCGGGCCTGGATTTCGAGAGCCGGATCTTCTTCAAGCCCGAGGGCGCACGTCTGCTGGAACAGGCCTTCCTCGCCCCCCGATACCGGTGCAAGCGCATCCACATAGGCGGCAATACCGACCCCTATCAGCCGGTCGAACGTGATCTGAAATCGACCCGCTCGATCCTCGAGGTCATGCGCCGGTTCAACCACCCGTTCAGCATCATCACCAAGTCGGTGCTGATCGCGCGCGACGCCGACATACTGGGGCCGATGGGCCAGGCCGGCCTGGCCTCGGCCTTCGTCTCCATCACCACCCTGGACCGGGGCCTGGCCCGCGCCATGGAGCCCCGCGCCTCGACGCCGGCCAAACGGCTGGAGGCGATCAGCCGCCTCGCCGATGCGGGCTGTCCGGTCGGCGTCGGATTCGCCCCGGTCATTCCCGGCCTGAACGACCACGAACTGGAATCCGTGCTTGAGGCGGCGGCCAAGGCCGGGGCCACGCGGGCCATGTATGTCACCCTGCGCCTGCCGCTGGAGATCAAGGATCTGTTTCGCGAATGGCTGGCCGACGCCCGCCCCGATCGCGCCGCCCGCGTCATGTCGCTGATCCGCCAGACCCGCGGGGGCAAGGACTATGACGCCGACTGGTCCCAGCGGATGAAGGGGACCGGCCCCGTCGCCGAACTGATCGGCGCCCGCTTCAAGGCCGCCGTCAAACGCTACGGGCTCGATGCGCCGCTGCGACTGCTGGACGAAACCCAGTTCCGCGTCCCCGCCGACGCCCGGCCGCAGTTGGAGCTGTTCGGTTAATCGGCGTCCGCCGCCGACGGATCGACCGCCCGCGTCACCAGATCGCGCCAGGTCGGGTCGGTGTCGTCGACCAGATCGACGTCCTCCATCAGGGCCACCGCCCCCTCCCCGTCCGGCAGGATCAGGCCCAGGATCTCCATCTCCTCGCCGTCCGGCCCCAGATGGCTCTCGGCCTGGACCGCGACCGCCGCCTGTTCGCCGTCCTCCTCCCACCAGATCACCGGCTGGGGCAGGTCCATGGCGATGGGGCGTGGATCGTCGGTCTCGCCCAGGGCGAAGACGGCCCGGCGCGCCTGGACGTCGTCCAGCGTCGCCACCGCCCCGACAAAGGGCTTCAGTCGGCTCCAGTCGTCGGCGTCGAACCCGCCGCCGTCGTCTTCAAGCCCGTCCTGCAGATCGTCGTCCATGTTCACGGCCTACCGCTTGAAAACACTGACCAGTTCGACATGGGCCGACCACAGGAACTGGTCCACCGGCGTGACCCGCTCCAACCGGAACCCGGCGTCGATCAGCACCCGCGCATCCCGCGCAAAGGTCTGCGGATTGCACGACACCCCGACCACCACCCCGGCCTTGGTCCCGGCGATCTGGGCCGTCTGGTCGATGGCCCCGGCGCGCGGCGGGTCGAACACGATGGCGTCGCAGCCCTTCAGGTCATAGGGGGTCAGCGGCCGCCGGAACAGGTCGCGCGCCTCGGCCGTGATCGCCTTCATCCCCTTGGCCGAGCCCACGCCCGCCTTCAGCGCCTCGATCCCCGCCTTGGACGCATCGGCTGCGATCACCGGCGCCACCGTCGCCAGCGGGAAGGTGAAGGTCCCGGCGCCGCAGAACAGGTCGGCGATCTTCCTGGCCCCCTTCACCGCCGCCACGGCCCGCTCGACCATGGCCGCCTCGGCCTGGGGCACGGCCTGCAGGAAACCGCCCGCCGGCAGGGGCACGGTCGCGGGACCGAAGCCGATCTTCGGCTGGCGCGCCATCACCAGGGTGTCGCCGGCCAGGCTCAGCCGCGCCAGATCCGCCCGGTGCGCCGCCGCTATGGCCCGCATCTGGGCGTCGGCCGACAGCCCCCCGCCCGAGCGCCGCTCGACGCCCGTCACATCCACGTCCAGCCCCGACAGGGTCCAGGTCACGTGCAGGGTCGGCGCCGACTTGGGATGCTCCAGAAAGGCCGCCGCCACCTCGGTCAGGGCCGGTATGGCGCGGATGATCCGGGGATCGGCCACCGGGCATTCGCGCACCTCGACCAGACGCCACGACCGCCGCGCCTTGAAGCCCAGCACCACCCGGCCGTCCTGGGTCCGGCGTGCGTGCAGGGCCAGCCGCCGCCGCGTCCCGGCCGGGCTCGCCACCGTCGCCTCGACCTCGGTCTCGATTCCCTCGCGCGCCAGGGCCAGCCGCACCTGCTCGCGCTTCCACTCCAGATAAGGCTTGTCCGCCCAGTGTTGCAGCGAACACCCGCCGCAGTCGCCGTACTGGGGCGACACCGGCGCGATCCGGTCCGGACTGGGGGCCACGATCTCGACCTGCTCCAGCCGCCCGTCCACGACCTCGCCCCGCACCGTCTCCCCCGGAAGGGTCAGGCCGGCGAAGACCGGCCCCTGCGGCGTCTCGGCGACGCCGTCGCCCTGTCCGCCGACGCGGCTGATCGTAAAGGTCTGCATCGTCGGGCTTCTAGCCGCGACGCCCCTCCGCGCCAAGCCACGGCCAAAAGCCCGGCCTCAAGTAGCGCCAAGCCACGGCCTAAAGCCCGGCCTCAAGTAGCGCGAAGCGCGATAGGCCAACAAAGATGAACGAAAATGAACGGATCGCTCAAAAGCCGTTCAGCTTCACTCCCTTAAACCCCAATGCAACAGACAGCCGGTCCACCCGTTCAGCCCTCGTCACTGAACGTCCGACCATAAGGGGTTGAAGATGCGTCTTTCCACCAAGTCCCTCGCCGCCGTCGCGGCCTTCACCCTCGGCGCCGTCGCCGCGCCCATGGCCGCCTCGGCCCAGAGTTACGGCTACAGCCAGAACTACGGCACGGGCGCCTACGCTCCCTCTTACGCCTACGGCAATGGCTACCAGCAACGGCAATACGACCCCTGCGCCCGTGAGCGTCAGGGCCGCACGGGCGCCGGAGCCGTCGTCGGCGGCGGCGCTGGCGCGGTCATCGGTTCGCAGCTGGCCGCGCGCGGCCGCCGGACCGAGGGCAGCATCCTGGGCGGGGTTCTGGGCGCCGTGATCGGGTCTCAGGTCGGCCGCTCCAGCTCCGAAGCCTGCCGCTCGTACCAGAGCAGCTACGGTCAGCAGGGCTACTACAACCAGAACGGCTATGCCCAGAACGGCTACAGCCAGCCGAGCTATTACGACGACCGCTACAGCGGCGATCAGGGCTATCGCTACGACGATTATGACCGTCGCGGCGACTATGTCCAGGATCGCGGCTACTACGACGACCGGTCGCGCCCGGTCGATTCCTATCAGAATTCAGATGGATGCCGTCTGGCCGAAAGCCAGATCCGTCTGCCCGATGGTCGCACGGACACCCGTTACGTCCGCACCTGCCCCGACCAGTACGGCCGCTATCGCGTCGTCGATTAATTTTCAGCCCCCCTGTCGATCGACGACGTGACGGAAGCCGCCGGAGGAGAAATCCTCCGGCGGCTTCTTATTTTTAAGGGGGCTATCGGCCTTCGGCCTGCTTGAGCCCGTCTCCTCCCCACAAGTGGGGAAGAGGATCGCGCGAAGCGTGGTGGAGGGGCTGCCGGCCTCAGACTCGCCTGGCCCACAGCAGGAACTCGATATTGCCGTCTCCGCCGGTGATAGGGCTCTCGGTCGTCGCCTGCACCGCCCAACCCAGGGCTTCCAGCCAGTCGGCGACGCGCGCCACGGCAGCGGCATGGGCCAGGGGATCCTTGACCACGCCCTTCTTGCCGACCCCGCCGGGCCCGTCAGCCTCGAACTGCGGCTTGACCAGGGTGATCAGGTCCGCCTCATCGGCCGCCAGATCGAGCGCAACCGGCAGGACCTTGATCAGGCTGATGAAGCTGGCGTCGCACACGATCAGCGAAGGCCGCTCCGGGATCAGATCCGGCGTCAGGTCGCGCGCATCGGTCCGCTCCAGACCGACCACCCGCGGATCGGCCGCGACCCGTTCGTGCATCTGGCCGAAGCCGACATCGACCGCGAACACCTTGGCCGCCCCGCGATCCAGACAGACCTCGGTGAAGCCGCCGGTCGACGCGCCGAGATCCAGCACCACCCGTCCCTCGACCGCCACGGGCCATACAGTCAGGGCGTGATCCAGCTTCAACGCCCCGCGCCCGACCCAGCGGTGGGCGTCGGCATAGCCGATCTCGGCGTTCGCTCCGACGGTCTGGGAGCCGGACTTGGCCGGCGCGCCGTCCACGGTGACGCCCCCGGCCTCGATGGCCGCCTTCGCCCTGGCCCGGCTTTCCGCCAGGCCGCGCGTGACGAGAAGCTGGTCCAGCCTCATCCGATCTCGCTCAGCCGCGCCAGCGCCGCCTGCAGCTTGACCTTGCCCGCCTCGGCCTCGGCCAGTTTGGCCCGCTGTTCATCGACCACTTCCGGCGCGGCGCGCGACACGAAGTTGGGATTGCCCAGCTTCTTGTTCACATGGCCGATGTCGCTCTCGAAGACGGCGATCTCCTTCTCCAGCCGCGCCCGTTCGGCGGTCAGGTCGATGATGCCGGCCAGCGACAAGGCGACCGTCGATCCGCCCGAGACAAAGGTCACGGCGCCCGTCGGCGCGGCCTCCGCCGATCCGACCTCGGACACCCGGCCAAGCGTCAGGATCAGGTCGCGATGGCGTGCGATCCGCTCGGCGGTCACCGCGTCCGGCGCGACAAAGGCCAGCGGCGGCTTGGCCGAAACCGGCACGTTCATCTCGGCCCGCAGTCCCCGGATCTCGCCGACCAGGTCGACCAGCCAACCAATCTCGGCCTCGGCCGAGGCGTCGATGAAGCCGTCGGGCAGCACCGGCCATTCGGCGCCGATCAGCAGGCCTTGCCGCGCCGGCCCCTCCTTGCCCAGTTCGGCCCACAGCTCCTCGGTGATGAAGGGCATGACCGGGTGCAGCAGCTTCAGCGTCTGGTCCAGCGTCCAGGCGGTCATGGCCCGCGTCTCGGCCTTGGCGGCCTCATCGGCGCCGTTGAAGACCGGCTTGGCCAATTCCAGATACCAGTCGCAGAAGACGTTCCAGACGAACCGATACAGCGCGCCCGCCGCATCATCGAACCGCCCGCCCTCGATGGCCTCGGACACGGCCCGCTCGGCCTTGGTCAGTTCGCCGCGGATCCAGCGGTTGATCGTCTGTTCGACCGTCGCGGGATCGAAGCCTTCCACGCGCCGCGCCTCGTTCATCTGACTGAAACGGGCGGCGTTCCACAGCTTGGTGCCGAAGTTGCGGTATCCTTCGATCCGCTGCTTCGACAGTTTGATGTCGCGCGTGCCCGACAGGATGGCCATGGTGAAGCGCAGCGGATCGGCGCCCAGCTCGTCGATGATGCCCAGGGGATCGATGACGTTCCCCTTGGACTTGCTCATCTTCTGGCCCTTCTCGTCGCGGACCAGGCCGTTGATGATGACCCGTTTGAACGGAACCTCGTCCATGAAGTGCAGGCCCATCATCATCATCCGGGCGACCCAGAAGAAGATGATGTCCGCCGCCGTGACCAGGTCGCTGGTCGGATAGAACCGCTCCAGATCCTCGGTCTTCTCGGGCCAGCCCATGGTCGAGAACGGCCACAGGGCCGAGCTGAACCAGGTGTCCAGAACGTCTTCGTCCTGGGTCAGGGCGACCTCGGAATCATAGTCCGCCATCGCCAATTCGCGGGCGTCCTCTTCCGTCTCGGCGACATAGATTTCGCCATTCGGGCCGTACCAGGCCGGGATGCGGTGACCCCACCACAGCTGGCGGCTGATGCACCAGGGTTCGATATTCCTCAGCCATTCGAAATAGATCTTCTCGTACGACTTCGGCTCGAACACCGTCTCGCCCTGCTCCACCGCCTTCAGCGCGGGCTGGGCCAGGACCTTGGCGTCGACGTACCACTGGTCCGTCAGCCAGGGCTCGATAACCACGCCGGAGCGATCGCCGTGCGGCACGACGTGCTTGGTCTTCTCGATCTCGCGCAGCCAGCCCTCTTCCTCGGCCCGGGCGACGATGGCCTTGCGCGCGGCGAAGCGGTCGACGCCGACGTAGTCCGACGGCACGTCCGACGTATCCACGTCGGTGATGCGGCCGAAGGCGTCGAGGATGTTCAGCGACGGCAGGCCCGCCCGCTTGCCCACGCCGAAGTCGTTGAAGTCATGCGCCGGCGTGATCTTGACCGCGCCCGAGCCCTTGGTCGGATCGGCGTAGTCGTCGGCGACAATCGGGATGCGGCGTCCCACGATGGGCAGGGTCACGAACTTGCCGACCAAGCCCGCATACCGCTCATCCTCCGGATGCACGGCCACGCCGGTGTCGCCCAGCATGGTCTCAGGCCGCGTCGTGGCGACCACGATGAAGTCGCGCGTCTCGAACTCGGTCGCCTTGCCCTCGTCATCGAAGGCGACCGGGTGTTCGTAGGTCACGCCGTCCGCCAGCGGATAGGCGAAATGCCAATAGGCGCCGTCGACCTCGCGCTGCTCGACCTCCAGGTCCGAGATGGCGGTCTGGAAATGCGGGTCCCAGTTCACCAGCCGCTTGTCGCGATAGATCAGACCTTCCTTGTGCAGTTGCACGAAGACCTTGCGGACGGCGGCGTTCAGCCCCTCGTCCAGGGTGAATCGCTCGCGCGACCAGTCGCACGAGGCGCCCAGCCGGCGCAGCTGGCGCACGATGGTCCCGCCGCTCTCGGCCTTCCACTCCCAGACCTTGTCGATGAAGGCGTCGCGGCCCATGTCGCGCCGCCCGACATTGCCGACGGCGGCCAGCTGACGCTCGACCACCATCTGGGTGGCGATGCCCGCGTGGTCCGTGCCCGGCAGCCACAGCACCGCCTTGCCCTTCATCCGGTGATAGCGGGCCAGGATGTCCTGAAGGGTGTTGTTCAGCGCATGGCCGATGTGCAGGCTGCCCGTCACGTTCGGCGGCGGAATAACGATCGAATAGGCGCCCTGCGCCCCTTCCGTGCGGGGCGCGAACAGGCCGCTCTCTTCCCACTGGGCGTACAGGCGGGGTTCGGCGGCCTGGGGTTCGAAGGTCTTCTCGAGCATGGGACTTCTTTGATCGTTGTCGTGCGGCCGAACGGCGGCCTGGAATGACAAAGGGCGGCCCCTGCAGGAGCCGCCCCTCGATTAGTCTGCGGTGAAGCGAAGGGCTAGGCGCTGCGCGCGATGCGTTCGACTTCCCTTTGCACCGCCGCCTCGACGATGGCGGGCAGGTTGTTGTCCAACCAGTCCTTCAGCATCGGACGCAGCATCTCGGCGACCATGGCCTCGACGGTGTTGCCGCTGACGAAGGGCATTTCCGTCGAAGACGCCGCAGCGGGCTCAGGCTTCTTGAACGAGGCGGCCAGACCGGCGAAAGCCGAAGCGGCGCTGGCGGCGGCGCTTTCGCCGACCAGCGCATCATAGGCCGGGGCGGGGGTTTCGGCCGGCTCGGGCGCGGAAACGACCGGCTCGGGCGCGGCCTCGACGATGTCCAGATCGCCGATGGTTTCCGATGCGGGCGCTTCATAGAGTTCGGTCAGCTCGAGGACATCGTCATCGGCGACCTCGGGTTCCGGCTGCGGCTCCGGCTCGGCGGGCGCGGCGAAAATACTCTCGGCCGCCGCAGGCTCGGGCTCAGGCTCAGGCGTCGGTTCGGGCGCTGGCTCCGGCGCGGGAGCCGGTTCGGGCGCGGCCGCAACCGGCGGCGTCTCGGCGGGCGCGTCGTCTTCGGAGATGATCCGGCGAATCGACGCCAGGATCTCCTCCATGGTGGGTTCCGGGGCGGACTGGTCGGTCATGAATTAACCCTGGGAGAGGCCTGGAATGAAACTGGGGGCGTGGAGGTCGCCCCCAAACGCCATGCACGGGTCCGGGACCGGAAGACCAAGCCTTCTCGACCCCAGGATATTGTCGTCGCATCAACGCCCGCCGGAATCAACGGGCGTTTTGCCCCTCGTTCGTCAGGCCGACGTCATGTGCCGGGCGCAGTGCGGATCACATCGCCCTTGAGTTGAGTGTCGATCGGCGCATCCCGCGCGTCGTCGGCGTCGACGACCGGCGGCGAGGCGACCCGGTCCAGGGCCTCGATCACGCCGTCCCAGGGCAGGCCGCCGCGATTGCGGACGCGGTCATAGTTGGTCTTGGCGTCATAGACATCCAGATTGGCGTTCAGGTTCGGCCCTTCGAGCTGGCCCATCGCCGACAGCAGCGAGGCGCGGGCCACATATTCGGCGGCGCGGGCGGCGGCCAACGAGGTCTGCGACGCCCGCAGGGTCACTTCCTGGTTCAGCACGTCCAGCGTGGTGCGCAGGCCGACCTGCGCCTCCTGCCGCACGCCCTCGGCGGCCACCGAGGCGGCGCGCACGGCCTCTTCGCCGGCGGCGACGTTCGACCGGGTCGACAGGACCTGGGCATAGGCCGAGCTGACGTTCTGCAGCACAGTGCGGCGCTCGCCCTCGACGGCGATCTGGGCGGCGTTGGCCCGTTCCAGGGCCTGGGCGACGCGCGACCGGTTCAGGCCGCCGGTGAACAGCGGCACCGACAGCGTGGCGCCGGCGGTGAAGCTGCGGCGGTCGGCCAATTCACTCAGATTGCCCAGATCGTTCGCCGTGCCGCCGTAGGAGGCGGTGGCGCGAACGGAAGGCAGATATTCGGCCCGCGCGGCGGCGACGGCGGCTTCGGCGGCCTGCAAGGAATAGGTCGCCGAAAGCACGCCCGGATTACGCGCCAGGGCGACTTCCATGGCGGCGTCGAAATCGTTCGGAACGGTCGGCAGGACCGGGGCCGCCTCAAGGTCGCTGGGCGACTGCCCCACGACGGCGGCATAGGCGGCGCGGGTGGTCGACAGCTGGGCCTGGGCGTTGGCCAGATCGGCTTCGGACTGGGCCAAGGAGGCCTCGGCCTGGGCCACGTCGGTCCGGGTGATCTCGCCGACCTCGAATCGGGCGCTGGTCTCTTCCAGCTGGCGTTGCAGCACGGCGAGGTTTTCCTGGCGGATGCGCAGGATTTCCATGTCGCGGGTGACGTTCACATAGGCCTGGATGACCGACAGCATGACCGACTGTTCGATCTCGCGCAGGTTCTCACGCCCCGCCATCACGCCGGCCCGGGCCTGGTCGATGGCCAGGGTGGTGCGGCCGGCGGTCCAGATGTTCTGCGACAGGCTGACGCCCACGGTGGCGCCGTCGCTCTCGGACGATGAACTGGACACCTGGGTGTCCGGCACATTGTCGCCGTTCGTATCGACGAACTGGGTGACGGTCGGGAAATCGTTGCGGGTGTAGTCGACCCCGGCCGAGGCGCTCAGCGTCGGGCGCAGGCCTGATCGCGCCTGGACCACGGTTTCGTCCAGCGCGCGCTGATTCGCCCGCTGGGCCAGCAGGCTGGGATTGGTCTGATAGGCCAGGGCGATCGCTTCCTGCAGCGTCTCGGCCCAGGCGGGCGCGCCAAGCCCTGTCACCAGAGCCACCACAGCGGCCGAAGCCAGCACACGCGAGCGTTTCAACATTGTCCGTCCTTGCCTGACGCCCCCGAGGAGCGCCCGAATGTCATCAAGCGTAACTGCGGCCTCAGTCGACCTGACGCCAGTTAAGTTTTTTTCACGCTTCCCGCGAGCGCTGCCGACTACGTCAGAATGCGAATGTAGGCGCCGGCGTCAGTTCCGCGAGAAGGGCCGGGGATGAATCGAACAGTTCGCGACGCGACAGGCCTTCGCGGCCCTTAACATAGAGGGCGGCCTTGCCGATGGCGCCACGCCGCTCGACCACAACCAGACGGCCGCCGGCCCGCAGGGCCTGCCCCCAGGCTTCCGGCAAGGCCGCCACGCCGCCTTCGCAGACGATCAGGTCCCAGCCCTCGCCCACCGGCGCATCCAGAGGCGCGACCGCCGTCGTCACCCCGTCCTCCGCCAGGGCCTCGCCCACGACCTCGAACACGGCCGCGTCAGACTCTTGCGCCGTGACCGTCAGACCCATGCGCGTCAGCACCGCAGCGGCGTAAGGGGCGGCGATGGCCAGGGCCTTCTCCCCTTCCCGCGCATCGGCGGCCTGCAACAGCTTGGAGACGTCGCGCGCCGGCATCAGCTTGCGGTCGCCCGCAATCTCGACCGATGCGTCCGAATAGGCGGCGAAGATGCGGTCCGGCGCACAGTAGCGTTCACGCGGAACCGCCATCATGGCCATGTGGATCTCGTGATTGGTCACATCGTTCACGCGGACCTGCGAGTCGACCATGGCCTTGCGCTCGGCGGTGAAATCCATCTTTGGGCAGCCTTCAATCGGTAGTCAGGGAGGAAATCTTGCGCGCTTATAGTTCCGCGCGTTGCAGCGGACAATCCGATCTGATAGCGAACGCCCCTCGCGATGATCGCCCCCGAGAAATCGGGGACAAGGCGGCCTGATGGCGGAGTGGTGACGCAGAGGACTGCAAATCCTTGCACCCGGGTTCGATTCCCGGTCAGGCCTCCATCGCGACAAACGAACAAAAGGCGCGGATCCCGGGATCCGCGCCTTTTTCGTCTCTATCGCCCCTGAAGGATCAGCTGATCGGCGCAGTCACCCAGCCGATCAGGCCCGCCGCGCCCAGACCGGCGACCCCGGCGGCGATGAAGATCGCCGCCCGGACGTTTCGGTTCAGAAAATACAGAATGTTCATTGCGCGCCCCCACACCAACGAGAACGATGGTCGCCACAGTTTCGGTCGCCGCGCAAGGTGTACAAAACCTTAACGACCTAACATCCTGGTGAACGCCGGCGTCAGCCTGCGGGCCGCCCGCTGGTCACATGATGAAGCGCCAGGGCGCTGGTCACGGCGACATTCAACGAATCAAAGCCCCCCGCCATAGGCACGCCGACGGCGCGGCACCGATCAATCACCGCACGGGGCAGACCCGGCCCCTCCGACCCCACCATCAGGGCGACGGGGCCCTGGGGCCGGTAGTCGGCCAGCCTCAGCGTCGCCGACGGGGTCAGGGCCAGCACCTCCACCCCCGCCGTCTGCATCGCCGCCACCAGATCCTCGGCCGATCCGCCGACCGTGAACGGGGTCCGCAGCACGGCCCCGACCGAAACCCGGATAGCCTTGCGATAGAAGGGGTCGCAGCAGGTCTCGTCCAGCAAGACGGCCCGCGCCCCGAAGGCCGCCGCATTGCGGAACACGCCGCCCATATTGTCGTGATTGCCGATGCCGCTGGCGATCACGAACACATCCTCGTCCGCGACGGCCGCCAACAGGTGCTCGACCGGCGGCGCGACGGGCTTCTCACCCAGGGCCAGGATGCCCCGGTGCAGCGGAAATCCGGCGATCCGGTCCAGAACGGTCTGGCCGGCGACATAGACGGGAACCGACGGCGCAAGCGCTGCGATGACGTCGCTCAGGGCCGCGACCCGTTTCTCCGCCAGCAGCAGGGCGCGGGGTCGGCATCGTGAGGCGGTCGAGGCCAGCACCCGCACCACCACCTCGCCTTCGGCCACGAACAGGCCCTCGCGGCCCGTCAGGTCGCGTTCGCGAATATCGCGAAAGCCGGAGATCCGGGCGTCATCGGGGTCATTGATCGAGATCGTGCGCATTCGTCGTTTTTCCCATTGCACGAATCGAATGGCCGCTGCTATAGGCCCGCCTCCCGAGCAGTTCCGCGGTAGCTCAGTGGTAGAGCAGCCGACTGTTAATCGGCTGGTCGTAGGTTCGAATCCTACCCGCGGAGCCACTCGGGGCTAAGACTGTCGGCATCAGACATCTCGCCGCCAGCGCTGTTTTAGCCTGAAAATCGGCGGCTTTAGCAAAGACCGCCCATTCGTTGGCGACGCCCTGACCGGTTCTCTTCTCCCCCTCATCGCCGCGCCTGGGCCTGACGATCACCCGTCTTCGCGTCGCCCCAGATGTTCCGTCCTGCGCAGACGGGCGAGCTCGATCTGTCTCTGACGTTCGGCGTAGCGTAGCCTCTGCGCGTCGTCGCGCGTATCCCGGCAGCGTTCGCAGCAGACGCCCTCGATGAAATGGGGCGACGCCCGGCCTTCGGCGTCCAGGGGCATACGGCACCCCCGGCACAGGGTGTGGTCGCCCTGAACCAGGCCATGACCGACCGAGACCCGCTCGTCGAAGACGAAACAGTCGCCGCGCCACAGGCTGTCGGCCGGTTCGACCTCTTCCAGATAGCGCAGGATCCCGCCTTCCAGATGGTGGACGTTCTCGACCCCCTCGGCCTTCAGGAAGGCGGTCGATTTCTCGCAGCGAATGCCGCCGGTGCAGTACATGGCCACCCGCTGCGGCTTCATCTGGTCCATCAAGGCGCGGCCATCGGTGCGGAACCAGTCGGGAAAGTCGCGGAAGCTGCGGGTGTTCGGCTGCACCGCCCGCTCGAAGGCGCCGATTTCGCCCTCGTAGTCGTTGCGGGTGTCGATCACCAGGGTGGTCGGATCGGCGATCAGGGCGTTCCAGTCCGCAGGCGCGACATAGACTCCGGCCTGCCGCGCCGGATCCAGGTCCGGCTGACCCATGGTCACGATCTCGCGCTTGATCCGGACCTTCAGCCGCAGAAACGGCATGTCGCCGGTCCAGGCGTATTTGACCTCCAGATCGGCGAAGCCCGGAATGGCGCGGATGTCGGCCAGCACCGCTTCAATACCCGCTTCAGGACCGGCGATCGTGCCGTTCAGCCCCTCGGTCGCAACCAGCAGCGTGCCTTTGACCGCGCCGGCGTCGCACACGCTGTGCAGCCGCGCCTGCACCGCCTCGACGTCCTTGATCGCGGCGAATCGATACAGGGCGGCGACGCGAATCTCGCCGGGGTTCAGAGATTTTGAGTCGGTCATGGCGTGGCTTTCAGCGGCGCCGTCGCGAGAATGGCGCGCCCTGCAGGACTCGAACCTGCAACCGTCCGCTTAGAAGGCGGGTGCTCTATCCGGTTGAGCTAAGGGCGCTCGGCAGCGAGCCGGGCGTCAATGCGTCCAGGGCTGTTTGCGATTGGGGGCGAAATTGTCGGCGTAGGCCTTCAGGATCGTCGGGGCTTCGTTCGGCTCGTGCAGGCGGAACGGAATGCCGTGGCGTTCGGCATAGGCGACGGCTTCTTCCTTCGAATCAAAGGCGAGACGCACCTGACCGTTCATGTCCGACGAACTGGTCCAGCCCATCAGCGGATCGAGGCTGCGGGCCGAGGCCGGTTCAAACTCCAGACGCCAGTCGCGGCTCTTGGCCTTGCCGGACTGCATAGCGGTCTTGGCTGGGCGGTAGATGCGGGCGAGCATGGCGAAATCCCTAGTAATCGGCAGGTCCAGTGGACCTGCCATAACGCGCGCGGGACACGGAATCCAGCGGCCGTTCCTTGGTCGGGGCGAGAGGATTCGAACCTCCGACCCTCTGGTCCCAAACCAGATGCGCTACCAGGCTGCGCTACACCCCGGACCGAACGGAGCGCTCTATTGGCACTTCGCGACGCGATCCGCAATCAAGGCTTGAAATAAGGATGCAAAACCCTGTCGCCGGGCTTGGCGCCGATCTCGGCCGCCCGACCCGCGCGCAGTTCCAGCACGCCGTTCGCCGCCCCGTTCGACGGTATCGGAGCCTCGGAAAAGGGCGTGGCGTGAGACGCGATCGACACGATCCGGCCTTTCGGATCGATATAGAGAATGTCCAGAGAACTGGGCGTGTTGCGCATCCAGAAGCTCTGTTCCCGCGGCGCTTCTCCGGGCCACTGGAACAGCATGCCCCGATCATCGTCCAGCGGGGGGCGGAACATCAGGCCTCGCTGGCGTTCAGGCTCTTCGTCGGCGATCTCGACCCAGAACGGGTGTTCGCCCGACGCCGTCACTACGGCCAGTTTCTGCAAAGGCTCGCCATTCGGCCCGTCCGGCGCTTTCGCGGCGCATCCGGCGACGGCGAGCGCCATCAGCCCGGCCATAACTAAACGTCTTGTCGCGTTGATCATGCGCCCTTCCTGGGGCCGCTCGATCAGCCGCCCGGTCTGATTTCAGCCACCACCAGCCCCTTGGGGCCGCTGGCGAATCGCACCTGCACCGTGTCGCCTGGCACGAGATCGTCCAGGCCGCAGCGCCGCAGGGTTTCGATGTGGACGAAGATATCGCCCGGTTCGCGATCACGCACCACGAATCCATAGCCCTTGGTCCGATTGAACCATTTGACCACGGCCGGCTCCAGGACCGCATCGATTTCGGGCGACGTCGCGATAGCCTCGGCCATGGGCGCCGAACGACGCACGATGACGCTCGCCTCGCCCGCTCCCAGGTCATGGATCTCGACGGCCTGCCAGCCTTTGGATCGCCGAACACAATCGCAGACAATAGGCGCGCCTTCATCTGCCGTTTCGCGGCCGGTGTCGCGCAGACTGCTGATGTGCAGAAGAACATCCCGTAGCTCGGTCAACGTCGGGTCATCCGGCACGATGAAGCCATAGCCCTTCGCCGGATCGAACCACTTCACGCGCCCGACGACACGAACGGTCTCCGCCGTTTCCATCTCATCGTAGTCAGACAAATTATCAAACCCCCGTCCGCTCCTCATACGGACACGATTACGTTTAACACTGTTCCGCGAATCTTTGGAAAGGTCAAAATGGGGGAAAGGCGCCCGAAACTTGCACCTTCTGGCGGAAACCTTCCAGTTGTGTCGCACGAATGACACCACCCGTGATGGTTTTCGCCCATGGCGACGACGGGGTTGGTGCAGGACTCAAATGAAGAGGCGAACGCCGCTCGGGCGGCCTATCGGCACGGCCCGTATTCATCCCGCGTGGCAGTCCCTAGGGGAGTCGAACCCCTCTTTTCAGGTTGAAAACCTGACGTCCTAACCGATAGACGAAGGGACCGCTGCGCGGGAGAGCCGGCGATATAGCCGCGCCCTCGGACGGGTGCAAGCGCGGATTTCGAGTTTTTTGCGACGGTCCAGGGCGTGCCCGCGCCGCTCAAACCCTGCGAGGATCGGCGACGTCCTCGATCTCGAACTGCACGCCGCGACGGCCGTTCCAGTCGTCGGCCTTCAGACGGCCGACGACATTCAGCCCGCCCTGCCCGCTCAGCAGCGCCTGGCCGGTCGGCAGATCGGCGCATCGCCAGGCCACGGCCCGCACCGAGGCGCCGTCCGGCCCGACCAGTCGACAGCGGACATGGCCGCCGTTCATCTGCACCGGTTCGCGGGCCTGAACCCCGTTCAGGGCGAAGACCGGCTCGGGGTTGGCGGGGCCGAAGGGGGCCAGTTGCTCGAACGATTCGAACAGGGCCCGGGTCGCTGCGCCTGGATCGATCAGGGCGTCGATCTCCAGCGCATCCATCGCCACCGCCTCGATCCGTTCGCCGGCCAGCCGGTCGTTCAGGAAGTCGGTCAGTTCAGCCAGTCGTGCGCCGTCCATCGTCAGACCGGCCGCCATGGCGTGCCCGCCGCCGGCCAAAAGAATACCCGCCTCCCACGCCGCCTGAATGGCGCGGCCCAGGTTCATGCCCGGCTGCGACCGGCCCGACCCCTTGCCCAGACCCGTCACCGGATCCAGCCCGATGACGATCACCGGCTTGCGCCAGCGTTCGCGCAGGCGCCCGGCGACGATGCCGACCACGCCGGGGTGCCAGTCCTCGCCCGCCACGACGACCAGGGCCGTCTCGTCGGCGTGGGCGCCGGTCGCCTCGACGCGGCGGACGGCGGCCTCCGTCACGGCGCGTTCGACCTCGCGGCGCGACAGGTTCAGGGCGTCCAGCTCCAGCGCCAGGGCCTGGGCCTCGGCGGGATCGTCGGTCGACAATAGCCGCGCGCCCAGGTCCGATCGGCCGATCCGCCCGCCGGCGTTGATGCGCGGCCCCAGTATAAAGCCGGCGTGGTTGCTCTTGGCCGGCCCTTGTTCGGCGCCGGCGGCGGCCAGCAGGGCGCGCAGGCCCGGGTTCTTCCAGTCGCTCATGACCTTCAGTCCCAACCCCGTCAGGGCGCGGTTGAACCCGGTCAGGGCCGTGACGTCGCAGATGGCGCCCAGGGCGGCCAGATCCAGCCACTGGCGAATATCGGGCTCGGGCCGGTCCGCGAACAGGCCGCGCCGCCGCGCCTCGCGATTCAGGGCGGCCAATAGAACAAAGACCACCCCGGCCGCCGCCAGATTGCCCTGGCCCGAGTTGCAGCCCGGCCGATTCGGATTGACGACCGCCAGCGCCCTGGGCGGTTCGCTGCGCATCAGATGGTGGTCGATGACGACGACGTTCAGGTCGATGGCCGCCGCATGGGCCAGGGCCTCATTCGCCGCCGCACCGCAATCGACCGTCACCACCAGGTCGGCGCCGGCCGCCTTCAGCGTGTCAAACGCCTTGGCGCTGGGGCCATAGCCCTCGGTCAGCCGGTCAGGAACATAGATGGGCAGGTCCGCCCCCATGGCCCGGAACCAGCGCACCAACAGGGCCGCGCTGGAGGCGCCGTCCACATCATAGTCGGCGAAGATGTGAACCTGAGACCTGGCCTGGAACGCATCCAGCAAGGCCTCGGCGGCGGCGTCCATGTCCATGAAGCTGGACGGATCGGGAAACAGGGCGCGCAGGGTCGGGGTCAGGAAGTCGGCGCCCTGGTCGGCCCGCACGCCGCGCGAGGCCAGGGCCCGCGCCAACGGCTCCTCCAGGCCCAGCCCCTGCATGTGGGCGCGGATGGTCGCGGCCTCGGCCGGGCGCTGACGCCAGGTCCGACCGGACAGGGACTGGGTCACGCCCAGAAATGCGTTATCGATCTTGAAGCCGCCGTCGTCCGCCATCGTCGCATCATCCGGGGATTCTCGATCCCCGGCGACAAGCTCATTCAATCGGACGCCGATCAATCGGCGGCGGGGCCTTGGCGCGATCCCGCAGGCTCTGGGCGAAGGCGTCGATCTCGGCCTCGGTGCGGGCCGCATCCGGCGACACGGGAACGGCTCCGACCTGAGCGCGGGTCTCGGCGGCCAGGGTTTCGGCGTCGCCCAGCGTCCAGTCGATCCGCGCCACCTCGCCGCCCAAGGCCCCGCCCTGGCCTTCCAGAGCCTGGACCCGGGCCGCGACCTGGGTCACCTGCGGCAGGTCGACCGGCGCGGCGGGGAAGTTCTCCCAACTGGGATAATGGCGATTGGCGTCGACCAGGGCCTGAACCCGCGGCGCGATCGGCGACGTCGGATCGGTGCTCGGCGCAAACGCGCGCGCACAGGCCCCCAGAGACGCCGACAGCGTCGCCAGGCAGAGCAACGAAGCCATCAGCCCCGTTCTTTTTCGAAAGTGCGCGTTCATGTCGGGGTCGGTCTTATGCCATCATCGCTTCGTGCGGAAGGGCGAGGCGTCGAACCAGTCCTCCGAACCCAGGAAGGCGAAGGAAATTCATGGCCCAAGCTCCGAAGAACAAGACCCCGACGTCCCAGCCCGCTCCAAAGGGCGACGCCCGGAAGGCCAAGCCCGGCGTGTCCAAGTCAGCGGTGTCCAAGTCAGCGGCGTCCAAACCTGCGGCGGCCAAGACGCCCGGGCCCATGGCGCTTGATGACGCCCCGGTCGCCAAGACGCCGCGCAAGCCCGGTCGCCCGACCTCGGCCAAGCCCCGCCCGCCCCGCGCCAAGACTCCGGCGCCTGACCCCAGGATCGACTCGTCGGACGCCGCTCCTTCCGCCGAGACGCCTGCTGAACCCGCCCCCGCCCCCTTCCCCGGCGCCGACCAGGCCCAACTGCTCGAAACCCTGTCGATGAACCTGGCCAAGGCGGCCATGATGGCCCAGAGCGCGCTCGCCGAGGCCGCCCTGTTCCAGGCGGACCGCCCCGCCGCCCTGTCGCCCGACCCGTTCCATGTCGCCCCCGCCATGACCTCGATCATGAGCAGCCTGGCCTCCCGTCCCGAAAAGCTCTTCCAGGCCCAGGCCGACCTGTTCAGCCGCTATATGGACCTGTGGACCGGCACGGCGCGTCAGGCGGCCGGCGAGCCGATGCCGCCCGCCCCCGTCGACAAGCGGTTCAAGGATCCCGCCTGGTCGGACAATCCGATGTTCGACATGATGCGCCGCTCCTATCTGCTGACCTCGGACTGGATGAACGGGCTGATCGCGGGGGTCGAGGACGTCGATCCGGCGGTCAAGCAGCGCGCCCAGTTCTTCACCCGCCTGCTGACCGACGCCTTCTCGCCGTCCAACTTCCTGGCCTCCAACCCGGTGGCCCTGAAGGCCCTGGCCGAGACCAGCGGCGAATCCCTGGTGAAGGGGATGCAGAATTTCGCCGCCGATCTGGAACGCGGCGGCGGTTCGCTGCGCATCAGCCAGGCCGATGACGGCAAGTTCGTCGTCGGCGAGAACGTCGCCACCGCGCCGGGGCAGGTGGTGTGGCGCGACGACCTGTTCGAACTGATCCAGTACGATGCGGCGACCGAGACCCAGCATCAGATCCCCCTGCTGATCTTCCCGCCCTGGATCAACAAATTCTATATTCTCGACCTCCAGCCGACCAATTCGATGATCCGCTGGCTGTCGGCCCAGGGCTTCACCGTCTTCGTCTGTTCCTGGGTCAATCCGGGCCTCGACAAGGCGGGCCTCGGCTTCGACGACTATCTCGAAAAAGGCGTCTATCGCGCCATCGACAAGACGCTGGAGCAGACCGGCGCAGACCGGCTGAACGCGGTCGGCTATTGCATCGGCGGCACCCTGCTGGGCGCAGCCCTGGCCCATATGGCGGCGAAGGGCGACACGCGCGTCGCCGCCGCCACCTTCTTCGCCGCCCAGCACGACTTCGCCGAGGCCGGCGATCTGCTGCTGTTCACCGACGAACACTGGATCGCCGAGATCGAACGCCAGATGGACGCCGCCGGCGGGGTCCTGCCCGGCGCCGCCATGGCCGACACCTTCAACGCCCTGCGCTCCAACGACCTGATCTGGTCCTTCTTCATCAGCAACTATCTGCTGGGCAAGGATCCGCCGGCCTTCGACCTGCTGTTCTGGAACGCCGACCAGACCCGGATGCCCAAGACCCTGCACCTGGCCTATCTGCGCCAGATGTACGGCGCCAACGCCCTGGCGCGCGGCGTGTTCGAGATCGGCGGCCTGACGGCGGACCTGTCGAAGGTCGCCATCCCCCTGTATTTCCAGGCCAGCCGCGAGGATCACATCGCCCCGATGAACTCGGTCTATCGCTCGGCCCGTCTGTTCGGCAGCCCGGACGTGACCTTCACCCTGGCCGGGTCCGGCCATATCGCCGGGGTGATCAACGCCCCGGCGGCGCGGAAATACCAGCACTGGACCAACCCCGCCCTGCCCGGGACCCTGGCCGAGTGGCAGGCCGGGGCCGTCGAACATCCGGGCAGCTGGTGGGACCACTGGGCCGGCTGGCTGCATGATCGTTCGGGGGCCAGGATTCCGGCGCGCGACCCTGCTAAGGGTCCGCTCCCGCCCCTGGCGCCGGCGCCGGGTCTGTATGTGAAAGTGAAGTCTTGAACCGTATCGAACCCAATATCCTGCTGGCCGTCAGCACGGGCGTCGCCCTGATCCTGCTGATCATGACGGCGGCCACCTTCGGCGAGCCGGGCAATACGGCGAAATATGTGATCAGCGCCGTCGTCTGTTCGGTCCTGTTCGTCGCCCTGAACGGCTGGATGGCCCGCCGGATGAACCGCCCGACGCCGCAGCCGGTCATCCGTGCGGCCTCGCCCGGAACCGCCGCCTGGGCCGGCCTGTTTCCCGCGCTGGTCATCGCCGCCGCCGTCGCCCCGGTCTTCCTGCCGGGCCACGACTACGGCCTGCTGATCATCATTGCGGCGGTCTGGTTCGGGGTGACGGTCGATTCGGCTGTGCGCGCCAATCGCGGCTAGGCGGCCACGAACTTCAGCGCCACGCCGTTGTTGCAATAGCGTAGGCCTGTGGGGCGCGGTCCGTCGTTGAACACATGCCCCTGATGCCCCAGGCAGCGGGCGCAGTGGTATTCGGTGCGGGGAATGCCGATGGCCAGGTCGCGCTTGCGGCCGATGTTGGCGGCGATGACCTGATAGAAGCTGGGCCAGCCGGTGTGGGAGTCAAACTTCCAGTTCGAGCGGAACAGCGGCAGGTCGCAGCCCTTGCAGACGAAGGTCCCACGGCGATGTTCGTCGTTCAGCGGGCTGGTGTAGGGGCGTTCGGTGTCCTCGTGACGCATCACGCGCCAGGCCGCGTCGCCGAGCCGCCGTCGCCAGTCGGCGTCCGACACGCGACGATAGGGCGAGGCGGCGTAGGCCCCCTGCCCCGCCTGGGACGGTTCGGGCGAACAGGCGGCCAGGGCCAGAGCGCCGGCGCCTGCTAGAAGGCCGCGTCGATGGAGGATCGGGGACTGGGTCATGCCACCCAGTACGACGGGACGAGGGGAAAGGTTTCTCGCCTCGTTTCTTCTCCCGATCAGGGCTTCAGATCAGACCGGTCGCCTCATCCAGGCCCAGCAGGATGTTGAGGTTCTGCACCGCCGCGCCCGAGGCCCCCTTGCCCAGGTTGTCCAGCAGAGCGACCAGACGCGCCTGTTCGCCGGACCGGTCGCCGAACACGTGCAGACGCAGGCGGTTGGTGCCGTTCAGCCCCTCGGGCTCCAGACCCGTCATGGCCTCGGTCTCGTCCAGATCGGCCACCTCGACGAAATACTGGTCGTCATAGGCCTCGACCAGGGCGCCGTGGATCCGCTCGACCGACGGGGTTTCCGGCAGGGCGGCCAGGTGAAGCGGAACCTCGACCAGCATGCCCTGGCGGTAATTCCCCACTGCGGGGGCGAACAGCACCTCGCGGCTCAGCCCCGTGTGTTTCGTCATCTCCGGCACGTGTTTGTGCTTCAGCGACAGACCATAGGCGCGATAGGCGGTTGCAGCGCCTTCCGCTTCGAACTCGGCGATCATAGCCTTGCCGCCGCCAGAATAGCCCGAGACCGCATTGACCGTGACCGGATGGCCGGCAGGAACCAAGCCCGCCTTCACCAGCGGCCGCATCAGGCCGATGAAGCCGGTAGGATAGCAGCCGGGGTTGGATACGAACTGTGACCGCGCGATCAGATCGCGCTGGCCTGCATCCATTTCGGGAAAGCCATAGGCCCAGCCCGGCGCGACCCGAAAGGCAGTCGAGGCGTCGATCACCTTGACCGACGGGTTCTCCACCATGGCCACCGCCTCGCGCGCCGCATCATCGGGCAGGCACAAAATCACGGCGTCGGCGCTGTTCAAGGCCTCTCGCCGCGCCTCGACATCGCGCCGACGGTCGCCCAGCAGGATCAGCTCCAGATCGGAACGCGCCTCCAGCCGCTCGCGGATCTCGAGGCCCGTGGTGCCGGCTTCGCCGTCGATGAAGATGGTGTGGGTCATAGGCTGCTCCTGACCCTCCTCACATGCGAGAGGAGAGAGGCAAGAAAAAGGGCGCTCCGGGTCTCCCCGAAGCGCCCCAAATCCAAATCGCGAAACTGCGATTAGCGCTTCGAGAACTGGAAGCTGCGGCGAGCCTTGGCGCGGCCGTACTTCTTACGCTCGACGACGCGGCTGTCGCGAGTCAGGAAGCCGTGCGGCTTCAGAACCTTGCGCAGTTCCGGTTCGAAATGCGTCAGGGCGTGCGACAGGCCGTGGCGGATGGCGCCGGCCTGGCCGGACAGGCCAGAACCTTCGACGGTGCAGACGACGTCATATTGCGTGGCGCGGTCCGAGACGGTCAGCGGCTGGGCGATCATCATGCGCAGCACGGGACGAGCGAAATACTGCTCCTGGTCCTTGCCGTTGATGGTGATCTTGCCGGTGCCGGGCTTCACCCAGACGCGGGCGATGGCGTTCTTGCGCTTGCCGGTCGAATAGGCGCGGCCCTGGGCGTCCAGCTTCTGGACATAGACGGGGGCGTCGTTCTCGACCGAAGAGCTCAGGCCCTTCAGGGCGTCGAAACCGGTGGCGGCTTCGGTGTTGGTCACGTCGGTCATGCTCAGACGCTCCGGGTGTTCTTGGGCGACGCCGACTTGAAGTCGATCGTTTCCGGTTGCTGGGCTTCATGTTCGTGCGCGCCGCCGGCGAACAGGCGCAGGTGCGTCATCTGCTTGCGGGCCAGCGGGCTTTCCTTCGGCAGCATGCGCTCGACGGCCTTCTCGAGCACGCGCTCGGGGAAGCGACCGCCCAGAACCTTCTCCGGGGTCGTCGACTTGACGCCGCCCGGGTGGCCGGTGTGGCGATAATAGACCTTGTCGGTCGACTTCTTGCCGGTGAACACCACCTTGTCGACGTTGGTGACGACGACATAGTCGCCGCAGTCAACGTGCGGGGTGTAGTCGCCGCGGTGCTTGCCGCGCAGACGGTTGGCGATGAAGGTCGCGAGACGGCCCACCACGACGCCTTCGGCGTCGATGTGGATCCATTTCTTCTCGACCTCGGCCGGCTTCAACGAAGCCGTGGTGCTCTTCAGCATTGAGGGGGTTCCTGGAGACGAAAATCGGGTCCGGCCCCCGAGGGAACCGAATGAAGGCGCGCTGATACAGGAGACGATACGCCGCGTCAACGCGCCTTAAAGCCGAACAGTAGAGATAACCTATTGTTTTAATGAGGTATTTCATATACGGTATTAAAATACCCGTCAAATTGACCTGCCTGCCGTTACAAATTAACGGCGTTCGTCATCAAACCATAGCCATTCGGAGTCATCGGGGGACCAAATCCTTCGGAGCTCTCCCATGATCCTTCACCGCCGCGGCCTCATAGCCTCCAGCGCCGCCCTCGCCTTTTCGGGCCTGGCGCAGAGCGTCAAAGCCGCCGAGGAGGAGACCTACCTCAACGAGGTCATCGGCTACGGCCCTCTCAAGCGTGATCCCAACGGCGTGCTGGACCTGCCGGAAGGCTTTTCCTACCGCATTGTCTCTCAAGGCGGAGAGACCATGGCCGACGGCCTTCTGGTGCCGGGACAGTTCGACGGCATGGGGTGTTTCGCCCTGGACGACACCCGCGTCGCCCTGGTCCGCAATCACGAACTGAAGGGTTCATCGGCCAGCCACCGCAACTGGGGGCCGGGCGGCTATAATCAGGAACGGATCGGCCGGCTGGACGTCAGCCGCGCCTATGACACCTACAAGGACGGGCGCCCCCTGCCCGGCGGCACGACCACAGTCATCTATGACCTGTCGACCGGCCGCACCGAACGTCAACACCTCAGCCTGGCCGGCACCAGCACCAACTGCTGCGGCGGTCAGACGCCCTGGGGGTCATGGCTCAGTTGCGAGGAGACGAGCGAGCTTCCGACCGACTCGGACGTGACCAAGGATCATGGCTATGTCTTCGAGGTGCCGGCTCGCGCCGAGGGTCTCGTCGATCCGGTCCCGCTGAAGGCCATGGGGCGGTTCGAGCACGAGGCCGTCTGCGTCGATCCCCGGACCGGGATCCTCTATCTGACCGAGGATCAAGGCGACGGTCTCTTCTATCGCTTCATTCCCGACACCCCCGGCGAACTGGCCAGGGGCGGCCGACTGCAGGCCATGGTCCTGCGCGGCCACCGGGGCGCCGACACCTCGAACCACGCCGATCGCATCTGGTCTATCGGAGACTGGCGCGAAGTGGACTGGATCGACATGGAGGAGGTCGAAAGCCCCAAAGGCGACCTGCGTCGACGCGGTCATGCTCAAGGCGCCGCCCTGGTGGCCCGCGCCGAGGGCATCTGGTGGGGCGACGGCGAGCTGTATCTGACCGCCACCTCGGGCGGACCGATCCAGCGCGGTCAAATCCTGCGCTATGTCCCCTCGCCCGAAGAAGGTCGTTCCGGCGAGACGCGTCATCCCGGCCGTGTGCAGTTGTTCGTTGAAAGCACCGATGTGAAGACCCTGAACATGGGCGACAACATCACCATCGCGCCTTGGGGCCATCTGATCGTCTGCGAAGACAACTATTCGACCGAAGTCCGCAACCACCTGAAGGGCGTCACGCCCGAGGGCAAGCTCTACACCCTGGGGCGCAACGTGTTTCAGGGCAATTCCGAGTTCGCGGGCGCGGTATTCGCCCCCGACGGCCGGACCCTGTTCGTCAACATCCAGTACCCGGGTCTCACCGTGGCCATCACCGGACCATGGTCCTCGGTCCGGACATGAAGATCCGGGGCTGAGCCCGCAGCACCAGCCAAAGGTTCGCCGTCGCCACAGCCAGGACGACGGCGGCCCCGGCCTGGTGCAGCACGCCCAGCCATACCGGCACGGCGTGCATCAGGGTGACGATCCCCAGCACGGCCTGAAGCCAGACCACGGCGGCCAGGACAAAGGCCGCAAGCCCCATTCCCTCGGCCACGCGCCAACGCCAGGCCTGGAAGGCGTAGATGCTGACGGCGATCAGCAGCCCATAGGCCACAAGCCGGTGATTGAACTGGATCAGGGCCTTGTCATGCAGGAAGGCCCCGGCGCCCAGGCTCCAGTCGGCCGGCGGCAGGACCGTCCCGTCCATCAGCGGCCAGTCGGTATAGACCAGTCCCGCGTGACCGCCCGCGACCAGGGCGCCCAGCAGACACTGGACGAAGACCACGCCCAGCAGAATCCCGGCACCGCGCGCCCATCCGCCCGGCGCGCGCCCGTGATCCTCGCCGTTCCAGGCCTCAAGCCCGGTCCAGATCAGGGCGGCGAACAGAACGAAGGCAAGACCCAGGTGGGTCGCCAGACGCTCGGGCGCGACGCTGACCCGCTCCGACAGGCCGCTGGACACCATCCACCAGCCGATCAGCCCCTGAAGCCCGCCCAGGGCCAGCAACAGCAGGCAGCGCCAGATCAGCCGGTCGGGCATGGCCCATTGGCGCAGGACCGAACGCTGCGGCGACATCCTGCACGCCAGGAAGAAGACCAGCGGCAGGGCGAACACCAGGCCGACCACACGCCCGATCAGGCGGTGCAGCCATTCCCACCAGAAGATGCCCTGGAATTCGCCCAGGCTCATGCCGGCGTTGATCTGGGCGTACTGGGGAATCTGTTTGTACTTGTCGAAGGCCTCGGCCCACTGGGCGTCGTTCAGCGGCGGAACCGCGCCCATGATGGGCTGCCATTCCGTGATCGACAGACCCGATCCGGTCAGGCGGGTGATGCCGCCGACCACCACCATCAGGAAGACGACGGCCGCCGTGGCGAACAGCCACACGGCGACGGCGCGATTGCGATCTGGATTTCCGAAACGGTTCATTCGACGCCCGACACTGACCCGGATATGGTGTCGCGCTCGACCGTGACCAAATCGCGACCGTGGCGGTATGCCCGCCCGACGCGACAAGATCGAGTCGGATTGAGTTAACGGCGCTGACGCCGCAGGAGATCAGGGTTGGAATACGCCGACATCGTCGCCGCCGTTCTGGGCGGACTTCTGCTGGCCTGGATCGCCGATCTGCTCACCGGCCGCCGTGGCTTTGGCGGAACCAGCCTGGTGTCCGGCGTGGGCCTGGCCTGCGGCTGGTTCCTGGCGGTGCGGGTTTTCGCCGTCAGCACCATGGACAGCTGGGCCTGGGTGCCCTGGGCCCTGATCGGCTCCGGCGTCTGCCTGGTCGCCTTCTTCCTGTTCCGGAACAAGCGCTGATGCCGCCCCGTGCGCGCCGATTCGTCGCGGCGGTCGGCGTGCTGGCCTTTTTGATCTTCTGGGTCTGGGGCCTGATCGCCCTGCGCGGGCTCCTGCCGGCCTCCCCCTGGATCGACTTCCTGTTCTTCGGCGTGGGCGGCACAGCCTGGGGCCTGCCGCTCATTCCCCTGTTGAAGTGGGCCGAGCGGGGCTGACCCTTCATGGGACCTGACAGTTCCAGGTCACCGATCACAGTCTCCCATCCGCCACAGGCCTTGAGGATGAAGCGCGCGGGGGCTGCGACAGTCTTGACCAAGTGTGATGTTATCTCATAACTACATCACCCTCCGGTGAAAGATTTCTCATGCGTCTGACTTCCTCCTCCCGCTCCTTGTTGCTTGGAGCCGCCGCCTCCGCCTTGCTCGCGGGCGCCGCTTCGGCCCAGACCGCCCCGACCCCGACCGCCCCCAAGCCCGTCGATCTTGACGACATCATCGTCACCGGCGCGCCCTATGGCATAAGCCAGCGCGCCACGACGATCGCCACAGACGTGATCGACGCCCAGACCCTGGCCACCGCGCCGGCCGTTTCTCTGGGCGATCTGGTCAGCACTCGCCCCGGCATCCGTTCGACCGACTTCGCCCCCGGCGCGAGCCGCCCGGTCATTCGCGGTCTCTCCGGCCCCCGCGTGCAGGTGTTGACCAACGGCATCGGCTTGATCGACGCCAGTTCAGTCTCGCCCGACCACGCCGTGGCCACAGACCCGGCCGAGGCCAGCCGCATCGAAATCATCCGCGGACCGGCGACGCTGGTGTATGGCGGATCGGCCATCGGCGGCGTGGTCAATGTCATCGACGAACGCATCCCGACTGCAATTCCCGAGGGTGGTATGTCGGGCGTCGTCTCGACCCAGGCGTCCAGCGTCGACGACGGCCGCAGCGCGTTCGGCCGCGTCACCCTCGGCCGCGGCAATTTCGCCTTCAACATCGATGGCGTGAAGCGCAAGTCGGACGATTACGACATTCCCGCCCCGGCGCTGTCCGCCCGCAAGGCCGCCGTCGACGGCGTGGATCGTGGCGAAGGCGGATCCCAGCCCAACAGTTATTCGGATCTGGAGGCCTGGGGCGTCGGCGGATCCTATATCGGCGACAAGGGATTCCTGGGCGCCTCCTACAAGAATACCGACAGTGAATACGGCACGGTCGCCGAGGAGACCGTCTTCATCAAGCTGAACCAGGAACGCTATGATGTTCGGGGCGAATATCGCTTCGACGACGGCCCCTTCTCGGCTTTGCGCGGATCCTACGGCCACGCTGAGTACACCCACACCGAGTTTGAGGATGTCGGCCAGCCCGGCACCGTCTTCAACTCAGACGGCTGGGAAGGCCGCGCCGACCTGGTGCAACGCAAGCGCGGCGATTGGAACGGCGCGGTCGGGGTGCAATCCCTTTCGCGCAACTTCCAGGCCATCGGCGAGGAAGCCTTTGTTCCGACGACCGACATCGACGAACTGGGCGTCTACACGGTCCAGCGTCTGGACCGCCAAGGCTACGGTTTCGAGGGCGGCCTGCGTTATGATCGTCGCGAACTGAGCGCCACGCCGATCGGCGAAGACCGCCAGGTGGATCGCACATTCGACAACTGGTCGGCCTCGGCCGCCGCCTTCCTGCGGCCCGCGCCCGGCCTGTTCCTGGGACTGAGCCTGGCGCACAACGAACGCGCGCCCAGCGAGGTGGAGCTTTTCGCCGACGGGGTGCACATCGCCACCGCCGCCTACGAGACCGGCGACGTCAATCTGAACAGCGAAAAGGTCAATACGCTCGAAGCCACCGCGCACTATGATCGCGGCCGGTTCACAGGCGACCTGCACGTCTACCATTCCTGGTACGACGGCTTCATCGACGAGCGCGCCACCGGCGAAACCTTCCTGTTCGAGGAAGAGAACGAGGAATTCCCGGTCTATCAGTTCGTCCAGACCGACGCCCGCTTCTATGGTTTCGAAGCCGAAGGCTCCTACACGGCCTGGCAGAACGGCGACCGCAAACTGTCGCTGGAAGCCGCCGCCGACTTTGTCCACGCCCAGACGGACCTGGGTCCGGCGGCGCGTATTCCGCCCTATTCCCTGACCGGCCGCGTCGCCTGGACCTCCACGCCGTTCGACGCCAGCGTCGAGGTGCGCCATGTCGGGGAACAGGACCGGGTCGCGAACGAATACGAACTGCCGACCGACGACTACACCCTGCTGAACCTGGCCGCCGCCTGGCGTCCGCTGACGGATCGAAACGTCACCGTCTTCGCCGAGGCGCGCAACCTGACCGACGAGGAAGCTCGCGAACACGTCTCCTTCCTCAAGGACATCGCGCCTCTGCCCGGTCGCAACCTGCGGGTCGGCGTCGCCTACCGCTTCTGATCCGGGCGGAAACCGTGTCGGGGCGGCGTCGCATCAGCGACGCCGCCCCTTTTCTTTTGTATTGATCACCCGCGCCCGGCGAACTCGCTTCGCCAACCCGCAGCTTCGACCGCAATATCATAGCGATGGTTGGCGTCGTCCCAGGCGAGATCCATCCGGTGTTCGCCGTCGACGGCGAGGGATCGAACGCCTGCGCCGGTCGTCACCTCCGCCGCGCCCCTGCCTGTCAGGACCAGAACGGGCGCCGCGCCGCGCCAGTCCAGGCGCGCGGACACGACTTCGTCCCCCGCGCCGACGAACCGTCGGTGGAAGCCGTCCGGCCCCATGACCTGCAGATCGACGCCGCCGGCCGTGCTCCAGTCGTCCTGAAGCCGTTGGCCGCCTTCGACCGTATAGCGGCGCGGCCCGGCCTCCAGGTTCATCCGGTCATAGACATGAAAGACCGCCGCGCGGTTGCCCGTGTTGACGAAGCTCAACCGCACCCGGTCGCCCGCCGTCTCGCGCTCGCATTCCAGGGCGTAGACGCTGGGACAGGCCGGGCGGAAGCCGGCGACCTGGTGCGGGCGCGTCGGTTCGGCGGGGGTCGGCGGGGTGGTGCGGCCGTCCAGGGCGGCGGCGCGCGCCGCGTCCGCCTGGGTCGCCGGCAGAGGCACGGGCCGGGCGTCCACGCCGGAGAAGTCGAGGCAGGACGTCAGGTCGCCGCACACTGCGCGCCGCCAGGGCGAGATATTGGGCTCCATGACCCCGAAACGGGCCTCCAGGAACCGGATCACCGAGGTGTGGTCGAACACCTCGGAATTGACCCGACCGCCCCGGCTCCAGGGCGACAGCACATACATGGGCACCCGCGGTCCCAGGCCGTAGGGACGGCCGCGGTATTCCGGCAGGTCCAGACGCGCGTCGGCGGGGCTGGGCTGAACGTGATATTCGCCCGCCAGATCGACGGTCGAGCCGCCCTTCAGTCCGCCCGCCGCATCGCGCGACGGCGGCGCCGGCGGCGGCACATGGTCGAAGAAGCCGTCGTTCTCGTCGAAATTGACCAGCAGGACCGTGCGCGCCCAGACCTCGGGGTCGGCGGTCAGGGCGTCGATCACCTGGGCCGTATAGTCGGCGCCCTGGGCCGGGCTGGACGGGCCGGGGTGTTCCGAGCCGCTGGCGGTGGCGATGACATAGGACACCTGCGGCAGACGTCCGGCCAGGACATCGGCCTTCAGCCCGTCCAGCGCCCGCGTGGTCAGGCCGCGCTCGACCAGGGCCGGGTCGGACCCCGGCGCCCCGGCGACCGCCTTCTGGAAGGCCTCGAACCCGACCAGGGGGTTGTCGGTGAAGTTGTCGGCCATGTCCTGATAGACGCGCCAGTCGATCCCCGCCGCCTGCAGCCGCTCGACATAGGTGGTCCAGCGATAGGGCTCCATGGCCTCGCCCTCGCCCGGCAGGGTGTCGTGGGAATTGCCGATACAGGGGCCGCCGCGCTCACCCGACCCGTCGTTACAACCCGACCACAGCATGACCCGGTTCGGATTGGTGCCGGTCTGAAGCGAACAGAAATAGGCGTCGCACAGGGTGAAGGCGTCGGCCATGGCGTACTGGAACGGAATGTCGGCGCGCTCATAATAGCCCATCGAATGGGCGTGCTTGGCCTCGGGCCAGCGGCCCATCCGGCCGTCGTCCCAGGCCGCCTGGGCGTCGGGCCAGCTGTGCGGCGTGCCCTCGACCCGCATATGGGCGAAGGTCTGACGCGTGTTCAACGGGAAGGGCGCCAGCCAGGCCGGCCCCTCGCCGCCGCCGTCATGTTGAAGCAGCACGTCGCGCGCGCGGCCGTCGACGCCGGGCGCAGGGGCCGGATGAGGATCGGAGAAGCCTCGCACCCCGTTCATCGTGCCGAAATAATGATCGAAGGAGCGGTTCTCCTGCATCAGGATGACCACATGGTCGACGTCCTGGATCGTACCCGTTCGCACCTTCGGCGCGATGCTCAGGGCCCGCGCCAGCGAGGGAAAGGCGGCGGCGGCGGTCAGGCCGGCCAACAGGCCGCGGCGGTCGATCTTGGGCATGGGTGATCCCCGTTTAACTTGGAACGGTCGAACCCGCCGGCTTGAAATACGTGCGGTTCAGGCGAGCGTGAAGACGACAGCGCCGTCATCAGCGCTGCTTCCGCCGGGCTTAGAACTCGACTGTGACAATCAACACCACGCGCCGGCTCAAGAGGATGCGCCGTTCAGCTCCAAGGCAGCGCGACGATCAACCCTTAAGCCGGTAGGGCGCGACGGCGGCGAACAGTTGCTCGCGATTGCTCACCCCGATCTTCAAATAGGAACGCCGGACGTGAGTCCGTGCGGTCTCGACGCTGATGCCGAGATCTTCGGACAGGGTCTTGATATTGGCGCCGCCGACCAAAAGCTTGATCAGACGATCCTCCGACGGCGTCAGGCCGAAGATCACGCCCATGTTCGCCCACAGGCTTTGATCCTCGTCCTGGGCGATCGGGAAAAGCTGAACGGCGATCACATCGGTCTCGTCGACCCTTTCCACGCGCATGAGAAGCGGCCTGTGGTGATCGCCGACCATGTGGATCTCGGGGGCTCCGTCGAGACTGTAGACGAACCGGCGGAACTGTTCCGCCGCCGCCTTGCCACGGACGACCAGCTTGCCGCCGCTGAGCGCGAGTTCATCAGACGCATCGACCAGGCGGATGGCTGCGGCGTTCGCATCCAGCACCTCCAGGGTCTGTGCGGAAAGGAAAAGGCAGGCGATGGCGTGGTTGGCGAACCAACGGGACAGGTGAAGAGAGGGAGCCTCATCCTCCCGTCCCGTTCCGCCTGCCAGCGCAACGAGCCGAGAAGTCATCGGGAGCGACATGGTTTACCAGAGATTAATAGTCTGGCTTGGCTATAAGTACGCCCCATCCCCAAGTGTGGGTATTGCGCCCTTGATCTCACGATTGAGACTGGAGGATCGGATTCGCTTCGTCTGCTGAGGATGGCGCCAATCCTGCATCACCATCTCGCCGAGATCAGGATAGTCAGTGCCGCGTACCAAACAGGGATTCACTTCCCCGCTTTTCATCTTGCCCGTTGGGCGCACAGTATCGCTTCCGACAGACCACGTGCGGAGCCCCCGACGGGCCAACGCCGGGTCATGATCGAAAGCTTCAGCTTTTCGACGCAAGGCCTGACGCCGCCCGAAGCCGCCGAAGCCTATCGCGGCCTATATGACGGCGGCGCGGACGTGGTCTCAAGCGGACAGGCCGTGTCCGCTCAAGTCACGGCTCATCGGCTGGATCGTCTCATCCTGTTTGATCGTCGGCTGACGGGCGTCGGACACGCGCGACCGGCGCAGCGCGTCGGTCTCAACGGCTTTTCCCATTTCGTCGTTCATCTGGTGGTCGAGGGCGTTCTCGTCGGCAGCGAGGTCAGCGGTTTCGAACAGGCCCACCCGGGCGACCTGGTGCTTCAGGATCTTCGCCGACAGACCCGAACCACGATCCCGGATGGACGTCTCATCACGGTCAGCGTGGCCCGTGATCTGATCGAGGCCGCGGCCGGCGCCGCCAACGGCCTGCATGGCCGGGTGCTGGACCCCGATCAAGCCGGTCTGCTGGGGGACTATCTTCTTTCCTTGTGTCGCCGGGCCGACGCGCTCGAGCATGATGCGCTTCCGACGGTGTCCCGGACCTTTGTGGATCTGCTGGGTCTCGCCGTCGGCCCGACAGGCGGCGGCGCCACGGCTTCGAAACGGCGGATGGAATTTGATCGCCGCGAGGCCATCCAGAGGATCATCGAGCAAGGTCTCGGCGATCCCGGGCTCAATGCAGGCGTCATCGCCAGGGAGACCGGCGTTTCCAGGGCCACGCTATACCGGCTGCTCGCGCCCCACGGCGGCGTCGACAGTTTCATTCAAAGCCGGCGGCTGGCGGCGGTTCGCACCACGCTGGATCGCTCGGACGACACCACGCCGCTCGCCGAACTGGCGCTCCGATACGCCTTCCGCAACGAAGCGGACATGCGCAGCCGTTTCCGCGCCCGCTTCGGCCTATCCCCTGCCGCCTACCGCCAGATGGTCGATGACCCGACGCGTCGCCTGGAGACGATCAAACGGCGCTGGGCGTCCTGGATGGTCGAGGTAAGGTAAACAGGCGTTGACCACGCCGGTTAAAGTGACTTTCAGGCGGAGCGGATAAATGTGAAGCCTAGCTCCTGGAAGGACGCCTGATGGTTTCGCGCTCTGACATTCTGAAAACGGCCACGCTTGCCGCGGCCATCTCCCTGCTGGGCGTCGCCCCTGCCCTCGCCGGCGGGGTTTCGATAGGCATTCGAGCGACAGTTCGAACCATCTGCCGGGTCGAGGTCGGCGCGGCCGTCATCCCCGCCTTCGAAACCGGCGAAACCGGCCTGGGCCGAATGACCGAGCTCTGCAACAACGTCGAGGGTTATCGCCTGATCCTCAACCATCCCGCCGGCCTGGTCGACGCCTTCGCCGTGGTCGACGGCCAGCGTGTGCCGCTTTCCTCGACGGCCACCCAGACGGTCATCATCGACAGCAATCAGCCGGCGTTCCGCCAGCGCGACCTCGGCATCATCCTGTCGTCGCCTCAGGACGCCATGAGCCTGAGCCTCCGGGCCGAAGCCAAAGGCATGATCTTCTAGATCGAACAGCCGGCGCCGGGCGACAGCCCGAGCCGCGGAGAAAAGGTCAGGGTCACCACGTCGCTGTAGGCGCCGGCGGGCTGGGCGGACACGTCCTCGCCGCTGACCGTGACCTGCAGCGGATGGCTGCGGCCAGAGGGCGCCGGCGTGCGGTCGCACACCAGAGCCGCCCCCGCCTCGACCGGAATTCCGCCCAGACGCATCGAATAGCGAAGGCCGGCGGCATCCGCGTCGCCACGACGCAGCACGCCCCATTTCGACGACACGCTCAACTCGTAGGGCGAGGTCGACTGCGCGGTCACGACCACGGTTCCGCTGAAGGACTGATCGGGATTCAGGACGCCCAGGTCGATCTCGCCCCGTCGCATGCCTGCGGATCCGATAAAGGCCGAAATCATGTCCGGCGTTTCCATATCCAGCGCGACCCGGCCGGCCTGCTGAATCTCCGCCGCGTCGAGCCGCTCCTCGCCCGAGTAGCAGACGTAACGAACCTCGAGCGGTTCGTAATAGTCTCCCGATCCCACAGACTGGCCGGCCGGCGCCATCAGCCGGAAACTCTCGTTGACGACGTCGCCCGCAGGCCCGGCCTTGAAGCTGACCACGGCGCCATTGGTCGCATTGGGCTGTTCTGCGCCGCTGAAAAACACCGGCCGGGAAGAGTCCCGCGCCCATTCGACATCGTAACCCTGTGGCCCGCCCGCCCCGAACTGCGAACGACCGCCCCGGGGGTCAGGGTCGACCAGGATGAAGCGGACAGCCGTCACGGAAGGATCGGTCCGGCTGACCCGGATGTTGAATGCATGATTGATTGGCGCGCCCGAGAACGGATCGTAGCGAACGGACAGACCCGTTCCCTGCGACTCGAACCCTGCGCATCCGGCCTGTGCGGCGGCGGGCGCGAACATCAGCGCGAGCGCGGCGAGACCGGTCGGCAAAACGATCTTCATGGGCGGGGCTCCGGTGTGATGACGCCCAGACGGACCAGGCCGTCCGCGCCAGCGGGAATGACGATCATATAGGTCTGCGCGCCGTCGACCCCGGCCTCGATCCGCCAACGGCCCGGCCGAAGGCCCTGAACGGCGAAGCGGCCGGCGTTGTTCGTGAACATCCGCACGCCGGGTTGATCCGGTCGCGCCATCTCATAGGCAGTGCCGACCAGGAGCTTCAGCGGCCCGCCGTCCGCCTGGACAAGCTGGCCGGTGGCCGAGACCGAATAGTCCGAACCGACGGTGATCAGATAGCCGGACCGGTAGGGCGGAAGCAGTTGCACCGAGCCGGCGCCGATGTCGTAGCCGGTAGGCGCGTCCGGCACGTCGAACATCACCGTGCGCGGCGAATAGGCGCTGAGTTCAGGCGTAACGGCCCCGCCCAGCCGACCGGACCGTGCAGTGTAGTTCCCCTCACGGGGCTCCACATAGACTTGGGAATCCTTCAGGCTGGCGTGAGGCGCGAACAGGGCGAAACTGTCGTAGATCGGGCGCGACACCGCCATCTTGCCGTCCGCATAGACCAGCGCGCCCCCGGCCCGGAACGAGGTCCGCTGATCCGAGATTTCGCCGCTGTCGGCGTTGAACGACGTCAGATGGGACCCGCCGATTTCGGCGCGGTTCAGCAGGGCTGTGAACGACCCATTGACCCCGGCCGCGTCTTCGGACGTGTCCAGGTTCGCCGCCGCGCTCCAGGAGCCGACGCCCCGTCCGCGCGAGGTCTGGTACCCGACACGCGCCCGATTGCGGCGACTGTCGACCTCCGCCGTCGCGCTGGCGTAGGAGCCCATGCGATAGGTGAGGCCAAACCGGATGCCGGTCTCGGTGCGGTTCTGGCGCTTCTCGAAATTAGCCTCGGCGTTGAACAGCAGCCGGCCGCTGGCGCGCCAGCCGTAGCTTGCGCGGGCCGACGCCTGGTCTTCTCGTGCGCCCCGCCCCACGGAATAGAAGACGTCCGCCGACACATACTGGGTCGTGCCGATCGACTGCGAATAGGTGACCCCGGCCTCATAGGCGAAGGGATTGTCCGCCAGTTCGACGCCGGGCGTGGCGAAGGATTCACTGATGGTTTGGACCGTGGCGTTCAAGGAACGGGCGCTGCTTCGGTCGGCGCCGAAGACGCGTTCGAAGCTGAGGTTCAACGCATAGCCTTCGCCGATATCGGCGATGGACGATCCGGCCAGATTCATGCCGATCGTGCCGATCGGCGCCGCCCAGACGATTTCACCGCCCACCACGCCGCCGCGTGCGCTGGCCTGGAAGTTGGCGCCCGCCGTCAGATCGTCGGTCAGGCCGCGCCGATAGAAGCCCGACCCGGCCGCGTCCCCCGAGTATTTCCGGCCGCCCTGATCGAAGTCTGTGCGTGTGCCCGCGTAGAAGCCGAATTCCGTCAAGCCGGCCGCAAGCAGGCTTCGGTCGAAGAAGATGGAGAAGGAGAAGACGCTCTCGACGCCCGCATCGTCGCGGATCACCAGCCGCACGTCATTGCCGCCCTGGGCGAAGGGAAAGTCGCTGACGTCATAGGAGCCGGGGTTCAGCCGCGTCTGCTGAACCGAGCGGCCGTTTATGAACACCTCCACCGTCGAAGGCCGTACCAGGGTGAAGGACCGTTGGCCCCTCGGCTGGATGTTCCGTTGGGGATCGAGATCGGCGTAGACCCGCTCCAGCGACAGGCCCGCGATAGGGCTGGCCCCCGAAAAACCCCGCGCCTGGGGTCTCAGATCACCGGCCGTCCAGCGCCCGGTGCGTGCGACGTCGTCGTAGACCAGACGCGTACCCTCGCGGATGAACGAATCCTCCAGGGTCGCTTCGTTCTCGAGGACGACCCCCCGGAATCGGACCGCGCTGTCGATCAGCAGGCTGGGCGTGCCGAAGCCGGTGTCTTCGCCCACGTGTACATAGTCGGTCGTCAGATAGGTGGTCACATAGGCCGAAAGGTTTGCGGGCTTGGCCACGGGCCCGCGAAACTGTTCACGTCCCCCGGAAATGCTCAGGCTGGTTCTGGGCCGCACATCAGGGCTGATCGACAGCGTCAGACCGAAGGTGGCCGGATCATAGGCGATCGGAAAGCCGAGGTCCGTCAGTTCGACGGTCGAGACCCGCTGCCGGCCCGCCAGGGCGCTGGCCAGCGCCTGCCAGGAGGCCGGCGAAATCACGGGCTGAAGCAGGTCCAGAAGCGGATCGACGTCCACCTGGATACGCGCGTCGGCGGTCAGCAGGTAAGAAATCTCGCCCAGGATGAAGGGGCCGTCCTTCAGCGGTCCGCCGAGGTAGACGTCGCGGCCGGAAGGGTTCAGCGCCGGCGACGGGGGTGCGGTCTGAATCACTTCGAACGCCGCCTCTGACGCGGCGGAATAATAGGAAGGCGGTTGAGCGTCGATCACACGATCACCGATCCTGAACCGGCGTCAGTTCGACCGTCACCGCGCCATTCGGCTGCGGCAGGCGAATATTGATCGGCAGCCGGCGCGTGGCGCCCGAAGGCACCAGGCCCAGGCCCATCAGCTGCTGCAGTTGCTCGGGCTCCCAGGATTCGCGCAGGATTTCGTCGCCATTCGGCGCGCGCTGCACCAGGGTCAGACGGTTCTTGCCGACATAGCCGTAGGTGTTGCCGGAGTTGCTGACCATGAGCACAGGGCGGCCGACGCCGTCCTCGCCGGTCTCGATCGCCACCGATTGGACTGCGAGGGCGGACACGGCTCCGGGCGCGCCGACGCTGACCAGAACCTTGAAATTATACAGCACCTGAATCGCGTTCTGGTTTTCAGGCAGCACGACAGGCAACTGGGCGACCGTGACGAAGAAGTGCTGGCTGGCCTGCATCTCGGGGTCGCCGACCCACTGAATCCGGAACGCCTGGGACTGGCCCGGCTCCACGGTGGCCTGGGCCGGGAAGACCAGAAGGTCTTCGGCCTCGACATCGGTTTCGCGCAATTCGCCGTCGACGACGTCCAAGCGGCGGGCGGTCAGTTCGACCGGAACTGTGGTGGAAAAAGTGTTCTGGAGCGTCAGCACCGTCGAGGTGCGCCGGCCAGAAGACAGGAGATCGATGATCACCGGCTGAACATTCAACGCCGTGGCGGGAATGCCCGAGGCCAGCAAGGCCGCAGCAGTTAGAAGGACTCCGACGAGGCGTCGGGCGGCGGCGGGCATCATGGGAAACTACCTGGTGGATCCAAAGGGGGGTCGGACCGGCCCTGTGCGGGGGGACCGGTCCGACGGACGCCGACGCCCCGTGGGAACGTCGGCGCTTATTGGGGCTTAGGCGCCCGGAGCAACGGTCACATTGACCGAGCCGGTGTAGGCGCCAGCGGCCAGCCTACGGTCGGTGTTGGAACCCCAGTTGGTCGCGATGTCGCTCGAACCGCCCGACGTCGCCACAGCGCCGCCGTTCGACGCCGCTTGGGCGAAACGAACGTGCGTGTTGCTGTCGCTCAGGCTGACGTGGCCGCCGAAGCGCTGGGCCACGTTCGAGGCGCCGGCGGTGCTGGTGGTGTCCAGGGCCAGACCGTTGATCGTGGTGTCCAGGTTGTAGCGGATGAACTGGGCGAAGCCGCCCTCGGTCAGGCCGTTGCCGGTGGCGCCGGTGCGGGCCAGAACGGCGCGGTCGACGGTGACCGAATTGTTCACGCCGTTGCAGAAGGCGATGATGCGGGCGCCGTTCAGGGCGTCTGCGATTTCAGTGGTCACGCCGCTGCGGACCTTGGCTTCCGAGTCGGTCAGGTCGCCGGCCAGGGTCACGGTGGTGGCTTGAGCCGAGACGCCGCACTTGGCGGCGACCGAGGCGTTGATCGCGACGGATTGGCTGTCTTGAGCCGAGGCGGCGCCGGCGGCGGTCAGGGCGAGAGCAGCGGCCGAGGCCGCGAAAACGATACGCTTCATAGGGTAGTCTCCGTCTTGGATTGAGCGCCGGAGAAGCCCGGCGTGTTTTCGAGCGGGCGGAAGGCCCGTCGAGGGCTCCGTCGCCCGCGATATGCGGTCGACGAATTCGATAGGGCGCGATGCGCCGATCCGGCCGAGGGCGTGCGCATCAGGCGCGCGCTCCGACGACAAGAGTAATGGTGTCGCTGTAGTCGCCCGCGGCGAGGCGCTGGTTCAGCGTGGACTGGTCCGGCCAGTCGATGGTCAAGGTCACGCCGCCCGGCGCCGCGATGCCTGAGCCAGAGCCCAGGCCCCTGCCCGGCTGGTCCGATGCGAAGTCGCAGTTTCCACCGGCCACGATCTGGTCGGACAGGCAGCGACCGCTGCGCACGTCGCCTTCGCTGGTTTCCAGCGTCAGACGTACGCCATAGGTCTTGTCGAAGGCGTATCCCGACCCGTCGGGTGCGCCGGTGGTGTTGACCAGACGGCCCTTTTCACCCCGAACGCCGACGGCGAAAGGCGTGTTGCAGTCGAGCGGCAGAGAGACGCTGAACGTCTGGGCTGTCTCCAGATCCGGGGTGACGCCGCGCAGAGGCGTCGGCGCAATCCGGCTGAAACCACACCGACCTGGAATGACGGCTGAGACGGTGATGTCCACGCCGGCGTCCTGCGCGGCGGCAGGCGCTGCGGATGCGAGGACGGTGAGGATCGCCAGACCCAGGGCGGCGTAACCGGCTGGGTGTCGCGCACGGCGGCGCATCCACGTCGGCTCACCGCCGACATTCGCGTGCTGGATAGCGTGCAATGCCCGTCCCCCCGCGGCGCCCTAGGTTCGGGCGTCTCGCTGACCGGACTGTTGCAGTTAAGAAAACATTAAGCGTCGCCAGATTTGGGTATATCGCTGTGGACGATATAATTTTCCTCAGCGTTTTTATGTATTTCGCCTGATTGGGGAATTAAACGCCACCGGCATCCGAGGGGGCTCAGACCCGAAACCAGGGGCATTTGGGCCGGAAATCCAGCGCCGGCCTTGCCAGAGCGCCAGGGGAATCACGACCGCGGCTACAACCATGACGACACACGCCAGGCTGGTCGCAAGACCGAACCGCGTATCGATATTCCGGTCGCTGACCACGCCGGTGACCCACGGCCCCAGTCCGACGCCGACGACGGACACGGCGGCCAGGAAGATGGCGTTCACCCCGCTGCGGATCGGATCAGGCGTCAGCGGCTGCAATCCGATCAGCGCCGACGCGGCGGCCATGCCGCTGCTCGCGACCAGCAGACTCAGGCATGCAAGCGTCATCGGCAGCCAGGTCGTGGTCATCAATCCAAAGGCGGCGAGCACCGAAACGGCCAAGGCGCCCGCCATGACCGGCGCCGGTCCCGACGCCTTCATGCGTTCGAGCCCCAACAGCCATCCGGCCGTCAAATGGCCCGCAGGAGCCGCGACCAGCACCACGCCGCCGATCGCGATCGCGGCGTGACCGCTGCTGAGTTCATGCGCGCGCGCAAGGATGGACGGCATCCAGGCGCCCGCCGCCTGAATCGACAGCACGCACCCGGCGCTTGCCCCCATAAGCCCGAACACCGCTCGTCCGTCCCCGGCGAGCCAGCTGACGGCCGTGCGCAGGCCCCGCGTCGGTTCCGCCGAAACCATCCGACGCCCTCGCGCCTTCCAGAGAAGGCCGCCGATCAGGCCGAGGTTGAGCAGGATCGGAATCAGGGAGGCCGAGCGCCAGGGTGAAAGGCCCGCCACGGTCTGCCCTCCGACCAGCAACAGAATTGCGCCCACCAGAAAGAAGCTGCCGCTTCGTCCGGCGGCCGACCCGCTTGTGAACATCGAAACGGCGCGCGCCCGCCCCATGCCGACGCTCGACGACCCAAGGATCATAAGAGCGGTAGGCGCAAAGGCGGCCTGGCCGACCCCCAGCACCATCCGCGCCGCCATCAGGGCTTCATAACTCGAGGCCAGAGCGAAGGCTGCGCCGCCGACCGTCCAGACGGCCACGCAAAGCGCCATCAGCCGGAAGGGCTCGATCCGCCGCCCCCAGTGCCCCGCCGCCAGCATGGCCCCCGCATAGGTCAGGGCGAAGGCCGGGCCCTGCAGAGCGCCGATCTGGCGGTCCGTCAGGTCGAACTCGCCCTTCAGCGCTCCAGCGACGACAGACGGCACAGCGCGATCCACAAAGGCCGCGAACTGCACAGACGCCAGAAGCAACACTGTGCCCAGCCCGACCTTCGACGACGCAGCGTGCGCCGACTGGCCGGGCCGCAGGACCGCCCCCGAGGCAAAACTCATATGTAATACAGACCCTTTTCACTTCAGGCGGTCTGCAATAGGCGCTGCAGGCGTCTTCCGATAGTCCCGTTTTGAAACAGGCCGCAGTCCAGGCCTGGCGGTCGCGCAGGCTCCCAATACGCGTTCCACAATGGGATCTCAGGGGGTTTCAGAATTCGTCAGGGGCAGGACGTCCGCGACGCCCTCACCCTTGGCGATCAGCCATCCACAACGCCCTGAGCGAGACCGGCGAGGTCTCGCTCAGGTCCTCGGCGATCAGGCCCGGTCCGAATCGGTCGGCGGCGTCGGCGTGGATCCACACGGCGGCGCAGGCGGCGTCAAAACTGTCCATGCGCTGGGCCATCAGACCGCCGATCATCCCGGACAGGACGTCGCCGGTTCCCGCGGTGGCCAGCCAGGGCGACCCGTTGCGATTGATGCGAAGACGACCGTCCGGCGCGGCGATGACGGTCTCGGCGCCCTTCAGCACCACGACGGCCTGGGCGCGCTCCGCCGCCTCGGCTGCGGCGGCCACTCGCCCCCTGTGAAGCAGACCCGGGAAGAGGCGTTCGAACTCACCCTCGTGCGGGGTGAGAACATCATCGCGGTCCAGCAGGGCGAACAGTTCGGCGCTGCGCCCCTTGAACACCGACAGGCCGTCGGCGTCGATCACCAGGGCGGCGCCGCTGGACGCCAGGGCCTGGATATTGGCCACGGTCGCCTCGTCCAGACCCGCCGCCGGGCCCACCACGACCGCGTCCATCTCCTCGACCTCGCGCGCCAGCGCCTCGGCCGAGGCGAAGGGAGTCAGCATGACGGCCTCGATCGCCGGGGCGATCACAGCGACCGCGTCGGGGGGGCAGTAGATACGCACCACCCCGGCCCCGATCCGCAGTCCGGCCCGCGCCGCCAGCCGCGCCGCCCCGGTCTGGTGCGCCCGACCCGAGACGACCCCAAGGCGCCCCCGCGCATGCTTGTGCGTTTCCGCGCCCGGCCACGGAAGAAAATTGCGCCAGATCGCCGGGTCGTTGGTTTCTATCATCCGGGCTCCGAATATCCGTGACTTTTCTGCGAAAACCGCTTGCTTTGAACGGCCTTGATGTGTCCCATTCCCGCCCGAGCGCCGCTGCATTCCGCACGCCGCTCAGGGGTCGCCATGAAGAAGATTGAAGCCATCATCAAGCCTTTCAAGCTGGATGACGTCAAAGAGGCGCTCCAGGACGTCGGCGTGCAAGGCATGACTGTGTTGGAGGCCAAGGGATATGGCCGCCAGAAGGGTCATTCAGAGCTGTATCGCGGCGCCGAATACGTCATCGACTTCCTGCCCAAGATCAAGATCGAGGTGGTCGTCGCCGACGATCTCGCCCCTGCGGTCGTCGAGGCCATTCAGACCTCGGCCCGCACTGGCAAGATCGGCGACGGCAAGATTTTCGTGTCCGACGTCGCCGAGGTGATCCGTATCCGCACCGGCGAGACCGGGGCCCAGGCCGTCTGAGTTCGCGTACCCCTCCTCCGGCGGCCGGCGCGTCCATGCGCTGATCGATCGGTTCCTCCCCAACGACCAAGAAACAGGACTTCCGAGAATGAGCGCCAGCAAGATCCTCAAGGAGATCAAGGAGAAGGACGTCAAATACGTCGACGTTCGCTTCACCGACACCCGCGGCAAGCTGCAGCACGTCACCTTCGACATCGACCTGGTCGATGAGGACTTCCTGAACGAAGGCACGATGTTCGACGGCTCGTCCATCGCCGGCTGGAAGGCCATCAACGAGTCCGACATGCTGCTGAAGCCGGACCTGACCACGGCCTATATCGACCCGTTCTACCAGCAGACCACGATGTTCCTGTTCTGCGACGTGCTGAACCCGGACACCGGCGAACCCTACAACCGCGACAGCCGCTCGATGGCCAAGAAGGCCCTGTCCTATGTCCAGTCCTCGGGCGTGGGCGACATGGTCTATTTCGGCCCGGAAGCCGAGTTCTTCATCTTCGACGACGTGCGCTGGTCGACCCAGCCGCACAACACCTCCTATTCGTATGATTCGACCGAGCTGCCGGCCAACACCGGCGCCGAATACACCGAGGGCAACATGGGCCACCGCCCTGGGCCCAAGGGCGGCTATTTCCCGGTCAACCCGGTCGATTCCGGCCAGGACCTGCGCGGCGAGATGCTGGGCGTCATGCGCGACCTGGGCCTCCAGCCCGAGAAGCACCACCACGAGGTGGCCCCGGCCCAGCACGAACTGGGTCTGAAATTCTCGGACCTGCTGACCATGGCCGACCGGCTGCAGCTCTATAAGTACGTGATCCACAACGTCGCCGCCGCCTACGGCAAGTCGGCGACCTTCATGGCCAAGCCGATGTTCGCCGACAACGGTTCGGGCATGCACGTCCACATGTCGATCTGGAAGGACGGCAAGCCCCAGTTCGCCGGCGACAAATACGCCGGCCTGTCGCAGGAATGCCTGTGGTACATCGGCGGCATCATCAAGCACGCCAAGGCCATCAACGCCTTCGCCAACTCGACCACCAACAGCTACAAGCGTCTGGTCCCCGGCTACGAAGCCCCGGTGAAACTGGCCTATTCGGCCCGCAACCGTTCGGCCTCGATCCGTATCCCGCACGTCTCGTCGCCGAAGGCCAAGCGTTTGGAAGCCCGCTTCCCCGACCCGATGGGCAACCCATATCTGACCTTCGTCGCCCTGCTGATGGCGGGTCTGGACGGGATCGAGAATCGCATCGATCCGGGCGCGCCCGCCGACAAGAACCTGTACGACCTGCCGCCGGAAGAGCGCGGCTCGATCCCCGAGGTCTCCGGCTCGCTGCGCGAAGCCCTCGAGAACCTCGACAAGGACCGCGCCTTCCTCAAGAAGGGCGGCGTCATGGATGACGACTTCATCGACAGCTACATTGAGCTGAAGATGGAAGAGGTGATGCGCCTGCAACTGCACCCGCACCCCGTCGAATTCGACATGTACTACAGCTGCTGATCCCTTCAGCAGTCTGACTTCAGGAAAGCCCCGGACGGTCCGCCGTCCGGGGCTTTTCTTTTCCGTGCGTCACGCGGCCGGCCCAGACGCGACCGGCCCAGACGCGGCTGGCTTACACGCCGCCGGCGCCCATGCCATAAGGCCGCATCGGCGGCATACGAGGCTCGAAATGGTCAAGCGTCTCAAGGGGTCTGTTCCCGCGCGTCCCAAGGGCGCCCCGGTCCGCGCGGCCGAAACCGAACTGGTCTGCTATGTGCGCGAGGGCTGGGCCCCGCGCGTGGCGCCGGCCTCGCCCAGGCGCGACTGGATGACCGAAACGCCCGACAGTTTCGCCTATCGCTGCCTGCCCCTCGCCATCGCCAACACCCACGGCTGGGAGATGCTCAGCCCCTGCGGCTTCAAGGCCCGCTGGCATGGCGGCGTTGACGCCAGCTCGGTCGAGATCGTGCTTGATCCCGGCTCGGACCCGAAGCGGGGTCCGGTCTCCCTGTTCGGCAGCGGGACCCTGACCTTCCACGTCGACGGCATCGTGCGCACCTCCGAAGGCTGGAACCTGTGGGTCGGCGGCCCACCCAACGCCATGAAGGACGGCATCGCCCCGATGGGCGGGGTGATCGAAACGGACTGGTCGCCCTACACCTTCACCATGAACTGGCGCTTCACCCGCCCCGACGTCTGGATCCGGTTCGAGGAAAACGAGCCCTTCTGCTTCTTCTTCCCCACCCCGCGCGGCGTGCTGGACCGGCTGAAGCCGGAGCTGCGGCCGATGGAGGACCAGCCCGAGATGCTGCAGACCTTCGACGCCTGGCGAGCCTCGCGGCTGGCCTTCCAGGAGTGGGTCAAGAAGACCAAGCCCACGGCCCCCGCCGATCAATGGCAGAAACTCTACTATCGCGGACTGCATCCGGAGGGCCATGCCGGGCCGGCCGACCATGAGTCCAAGCTCAGACTGTCGCCCTTCCGCCAGACCGGCTCACGACGGGTCTGCCCCGTCGATCACGCGGACGGCAAGAAGCGGGGCTAGAGCGACGGGGCTCAGGCCGAGGCCAGCCCCTCCTCGTCATCCGCCTTCCTGCGGCGCAGTTCGATCAGCCGCACGCACCAGATCGAGACCTCGTAGAGGATGACCAGGGGCACGGCGAGCATCAGCTGGCTGATGGGGTCCGGCGGCGTCACCACGGCGGCGACCACCACCACGGCGACGATCGCATAGCGCCGCCCGGCCGCCATGGCCTTGGAACTGATCATGCCGGCGAGACCCAGCAGGGTCGTCACGACCGGCAGCTGGAAGCACAGGCCAAAGGCGAGCAGCAGCGAAGTCACCAGGCTCAGATAGTCCGAGATCTTGGTCGTCTGGGCCACGGAAATCCCGTCGCTGACCACCTGCTGACCCAGCGAGAACAGCATGACGAAGGGCAGCATGACATAATAGACCAACGCCCCGCCCAGGCAGAACATCACCGGCGCCGCGATCAGGAACGGCAGGAAGGCGCCCCGCTCGTTTCGGTACAGGCCCGGCGCGACGAACCGGTACATCTGCCAGGCGATGACCGGGAAGGTCAGAACCGCCGCGCCGAAGGCCGCGATCTTCATCTTGGTGAACAGCTGCTCCAGCGGCGCGGTGGCGATCAGTTGCACCACGGCGGCGCTGCCGGGCGGATAGGGGCGCAGGCCGGTCATGGTCGCGATCAGCTCCAGCGGGTTGGCGTGTCCGCCGGACGCCAGGGCCGCCGCATGAATGGCCGCCGCCGCCTGATAGGGTTTGATCAGGGCGATCTGGATCTGGTTGGCGAAGGCGAAACACAGGATGAAGCCCAGGCCGAAGGCGATCACGCAGATCAGCAACCGGCTGCGGAGCTCGATCAGGTGGTCCATCAGCGGCGCGCGCGACGCCTCGATCTCGGCCTCGTCACGATCGGAGAAAGTCAAAGCTCGACGGCCTTCTTGCGCGGGGTCCGGGGCTTGGCGGGCGTCTTGGTCGCGGGGATCGTGGCCGTGGACGCGGCCTTCGGCTTCGCCTTCGGTCGCGGCTTGGGCTTAGTCTCGGCCGTTGCCGATACGGCGGACTTGGCGGCGGTCTTCGCCGTCGCGCGCTTCGTCTTGGACTCAATCGTCGGCGTCGGCTCAACGAGCGGCGGGGCATCGGGCCATTCGTCGGCTGCGGGCGTCATGATCGGCGCCTCGGCGGTCGGCGCCGGCAGGGCGGCCGGCGCGCCCGGCCCGGTCAGGCCGGCGTTGATGTCCTTGAAGGCCGCATCGGCGTCTGCGCCCAGGGGATACATGGCCCCCTGCCCGCTCCGCAGCGCCTCGACCTCCTTGCGCAGGTCGTCCAGTTCGGACTGACGCGCCATCTCGTCGAAACTGGAGCGGAACTCGTTGGCCATGGCGCGCGCCTTGGCGACCATCTGGCCGACGCGACGCATCAGAACAGGCAGATCCTTTGGCCCCACCACAAGCAGGGCCACCAGGCCGATCACCACTAATTCGAAGCCCCCGATACCGGGGCCGAGCCCGCCCATGCGTCAGCCCTTACAGACGACGACTAGCGCTTCAGCTCTTCCTTTTCCGCATCGGTGCGGGGCAGCGAGCTGACGCCGTCGTGCAGGCCGTCCTTCTTGTCGTCGTCCTTCAGGCCGTCCTTGAAGGCGCGGATGCCCTTGGCGGCGTCGCCCATGATGCCGGACAGCTTGCCGCGTCCACCGAACAGGACGGCGACGACGACAATGACGATGGCCCAGTGCCAGATGCTCATGGAGCCCATGGCTCGTTCTCCTCACGCGGACCGATCATCGATCCCGTCACTTATCTTCAGCGCATATAGGCGCAGTGATGGCCCCGCGCCAAGGGAGGCTGTAGGTCTTCGCGACCATGAGTCCCACCGATCACGTCATCATCCACACCGACGGCGCCTGCAAGGGCAATCCCGGCCCCGGCGGCTGGGGCGCCCTGCTCCAGACCGGGGGCGGCCACGAAAAGGAATTGTGGGGCGGCGAGCCCAATACGACCAACAACCGCATGGAGCTGATGGCCGCCATCATGGCGCTGGAGGCGCTGAAACGGCCCTGCAGGGTCGAGCTTCACACCGACAGCAAATACGTCATGCAGGGCATCACCGAATGGATGCGCGGCTGGAAGGCGCGCGGCTGGCTGACCGCCGACAAGAAGCCGGTCAAGAACGCCGACCTATGGCAGCGTCTGGACGCCGCCCGGCTGAAGCACGACGTCAAATGGCGCTGGGTCAAGGGCCACGCCGGGCACGAACTGAACGAACGCGCCGACCAGCTGGCGAATCGCGGGGTCGCCGACCTCAGGCGCGTCTAGACCGCCTCGACTTCCTTTTCCGGCTCGACGATGCGGCGTCGGATGCGCGCTCCGCTCATCACCGCGCCGAACAGGGCCGCGACGGCGGCCAGCTCGAAGCCGTGACGCACGCCCGTGACCGGGGCCGCCGACAGCAGGAAGGCGACCACGACCGCCCCCATCGACTGACCCAGCACCCGCGCCGTGCCCAGGGCGCCGCCCGCCGCCCCGGCCCGCTCACGCGGAGCCTCCGACAGCAGGGCGCGGTTGTTGGGCGACTGGAAGAAGCCGAACCCGGCCCCGCACAGGGCCATGCGCCAGATGATGTCGAACCGCGACGAATCCCCGTCGAGGAAGCTCAGCGCCATCAGACCGCAGGCGAACAGGCTCAAGCCGACGGCGCCCAGTATCCCCGCCGAATGCCGATCCGACAACCACCCGGCCAGCGGGGCGGCGAACATGGTCGCCAGCGGCCAGGGCGTCATCAGCAGCCCCGTTTCCACTGCGCTGAGCCCCAGCGAGCCCTGCAGGAAGAACGGCAGGGAGATGAAGGCCATCATCTGGGCGGTGAAGGAGATGATGGAGGTGGCGACCGACAGGGCGAACATCGGCCGCGCCAGCAGGTCCAGCGGGATCAGCGGCGTCTTGCTGGGCCTCTCATGCCGCACCAGCAGCACCCCGGCCGCCAGCCCGAGCCCCGTCAGGCCGAAGCCCAGGATCGAAGCCTCGCCGTGAGCAAGGGCCTGCATCCCCGTGATGACGAGGCCGAAGGCCGCCGCGCTCAGCGCCGCCCCGGTCAGGTTCAGCCTGCGCTTCTGCAACGGATTGTGCGGCAGGGTGAAGCCCGCCATCGACACCGCCAGAACCCCCAGCGGAATGTTCAGGGCGAACAGCCAGCGCCATTCGCCGAGGCTCAGCACGGCGCTGGCGATGGTCGGGCCGGCGGCGGCGGCCATGGAGACGATCACCGCATTGATCCCGACCGCCCGGCCCAGCATCCGCTGCGGATAGGTGAAGCGCACCAAGGCGCCGTTGACGCTCATGATCCCCGCCGCCCCAAACCCCTGCAGCACCCGAGCCAGGCTCAGGGTCAGGATCGAATCGGACAGGGCGCAGGCCAGCGAAGCCAGGGTGAAGACCGCCAGCCCCACCTGCGACACCCGACGATAGCCGACGATCTCGCCCAGCGACGCCAGCGGCAGAAGCGCGACCACGATGGCGATCTGATAGGCGTTGACGATCCAGATGGAGGCGGCCTCCGACGCCTGGAGATCCCGGGCGATGGACGGAAGCGCGACATTGGCGATGGCGCCGTCCAGGACGGCGAGGGTGATGCCCAGGCCGATGGAGACGATGGCCCAATAGCGCCTCGGAACCGGCAGTCCATCCTGGGCCGGGACGACGGAGGCGATACGGCTGTCTGACATCAGCGTCGAACGTCGTCCCACGGCAAAGGTTGCGCGGGACGGCTCAGGTCGCGGCGCGCACCGTCAGCAGCGAGCCGCTGACCCCGTGCACCACGACATCCTGCCCGACCTCGGGCTGCCCCGTTTCGGGCGCGGCCCCGTCGATGACGGCCGACCATTCGGCGCCGGAGACGAACACCCGGCCTCGACCGCCGACGAAGGCCTCCACCACCCGGGCGCGCTGGTCGATCAGACGACTGTTCCGGTCGTTGATGTCGACCCCGTCCGGATTGGCCTTCTGGATCAGGCGTCGCGACAACAGGGTGGCGATGACCGTCAGCACGGCGAAGACCGCCACTTCGCCGGGCAGGCCCAACCGCACCCCGACCGCCGTCATCACCGCCACCAGCCCGGCCGAAACCGCCGGCCACAACAGCCATTCGGTCGAGAACATCGACTCGACGGCCAGCAACAACACCCCGACGGCCAGCCAGATCCAGAACGGCTGGGCGGCGTACAGATCGGCGACGACGGTCATGACCTGGGCTCCCGGATCAGGCGGTGGGCGGAACGGACGGACGACGCGGGGCGGCGGCGGGCTTGACCGGGGTCGCCTGCTGCTGCTGCCCCTTGGCCAGGTTCACCATCTCGCCGATGCCGGCGATGGTGCCGACCAGGGCGCCCATTTCGGCGGGCACGATGACGGTCCGCTGCTGCGGGCTGCGGGCCAGTTCGGCGAAGGCCTCGACATATTTCTGCGCCACGAAATAGTTGATGGCGTTGACGTCGCCCCGGGCGATGGCTTCCGACACCATGGTGGTGGCGCGGGCCTCGGCCTCGGCTTCGCGTTCGCGCGCCTCGGCGTCGCGGAAGGCGGCCTCCTTGCGGCCTTCGGATTCCAGGATGGCCGCCTGTTTGGCGCCCTCGGCGCGGGTGATGGCGGCCTGTTTCTCGCCGTCCGCCTCGGTGACCACGGCGCGGCGCTCGCGCTCGGCCTTCATCTGGCGGGCCATGGCGTTGGTGACGTCGGTCGGCGGGGTCAGGTCCTTGATCTCGATCCGGTTGACCTTGACGCCCCAGGGCTCGGTCGCCGCGTCGATGACGTGCAGCAGGCGGGTGTTGATGCTGTCGCGCTGGCTCAGCACCTCGTCCAACTCCATAGAACCGACCACGGTGCGCAGATTGGTCATGCACAGCTGGGAAATGGCGTAGGGCAGATCATCGACCCGATAGGCGGCGCGGGCGGCGTCCATCACCTGGATGAAGACGATGCCGTCCACCCGGACCATGGCGTTGTCCTTGGTGATGACTTCCTGGGTCGGCACATCAAGAACCTGCTCCATCATGTTCATCCGCTTGCCGACCCGTTCCACGAACGGGGTCAGGAAGCCGATGCCGGGGCTCAGGGTCTTGGTGTATTTGCCGAACCGTTCGACCGTGAATTCACGGCCTTGCGGCACGATCTTGATGACGCTGAACAGGAGCGCGATCGCGAGCAGCAGCAGAACGCCGGCGAAGATGGTGAGAACGTCCATGTGTATCCTCCGTATGCGAGGAGGTTACGCGCGGGACGCGAGCCGCGCCACCGAAACCGGACGACCTTCGTCCGATTTTCAACCGGTCTGCCGAGCGTAGGTTGCAAGCCGTTCCGCCACATCTGCTTCCAGATCGCCGTAGAACAGGTTGTAAGGCCGCGCCTTTCTCCGGTCAGCCCAGTTGCCGGTCTCCCGGAAGGATTCAAGATCGGGCCAGGTGTGGCGCAGCAGCCCTTCGCGGCACTGGGTCGCGACCTCGCGCGCCATCAGCGCCGGACGCGCCCCCCATTCCAGCCCCGTCGCATTGGTGGCGCCCCGGTGCAGGCGCGCGGGAACGGGCTCTTCGCCCGTGCCCCCCGTCACCGGGTTCACACAGACCGCCGGCCGCCCCGCCAGATCGACCAGATGCCCCCGCGCATCCCATACGGTCGCCCGCCGCAGTCGCCGACGGGCGGCCGAGTCGTCGCGGTCGCCGACCTGCGACCAGGCGATCACGCAATGGATCTGGCGCCGATCGGCGCAGGCCGGAATGGAGTCCGGCAGATTCTCGGCGGCGATGATCGTGTCCATCAGATAGGCCGCCACCAGACGGTCCCGGACCGCCGCATCCGGCGCGATCCGTTCGCGGATCAGCCGGTCCAGCAGATCGGCGCCCTGCTCAACCCCCGCCAGGACGATGGGGCCCTTGGGATGACGCGCCAGCCAGGCGTCGAAGGCCGCCAGGACGTCCCCATAGGCGAAGGCCCGGGCCTCGCGCGCATCGTCGCGCAGGGTCAGGCGCGTATAAAGGCTGGCCTGCCGATAACGCGGCGCGCTGACCGCGCCCGCCCGTGCGAAGGGTCCGGCGTAGTTGGGCAGGACCACCCGGTACAGATAGGCGTCGGCCTTGGGGTCGCCGATGGCCCCGTTCCAGTCGCGCCCGCCGTTGAAGGTGGTCGAATGAACGAAGAAGACGTTGGCCCCGCCCGCCCCCGGCGCCCGCGCGTCCCGCAAGGCCCAGGTCCTGGGATCGGCGTAATCGGGCGCCGGCGGGGGCTTGTAGGTCTGGAACGGCACCTGGGGATCCAGTCCGGCGCGCAGAATGTCCCCGCGCCACACCGCGACTGCGGCGGTCAGCAGAAACACCAGGACGAACCCGATGTAGCCGATCCATTGCCGGGTCGTCAGGCGCTTCATCTGTATTGATCGGGCTGGGCCAGGAAGTTCTGGACGTAGCGACGCACGCCCTCTTCCAGCGGCGTCGACTGTCCCTCGAACCCGGCGGCGCGGATCCGGTCCATCCGGGCCTGGGTGAAATACTGGTACCGGTCGCGGATCGCCTCGGGCATGTCGACATACTCGATCGAGGGCGCCTTGCCGGCGGCGGCGAAGGTGGCCTTGGCCAGATCGTCGAACGACCGCGCCTGGCCCGATCCGGCGTTGAAGATCCCCGAGACCTCCGGCGACTGCAGCAGGAATTCGATGATATCGACCACATCGTCCACATAGACGAAGTCACGCAACTGGCCGCCGTCGGCATAGTTGGGATTGTGCGACCGGAACAGGCTGACGGTCTCGCCCGCCGCGACCTTGGGCCAGATCTGGGCCACGACCGACTTCATCCCGCCCTTGTGCCCTTCGTTGGGCCCATAGACGTTGAAGAATTTCAGCCCCGCCCACTGGGGCGGCGCCTGGCCGCGATCCGACTGGCGCACCGCATACTGGTCGAACAGCATTTTCGAATAGCCATAGGCATTTAGCGGCCTCAGCTTCGACAGGGACTCCGCATCGTCGTCGTCATTGAACCCCGTCTCGCCGTCGCCGTAGGTCGCCGCCGACGAGGCGTAGATCATCCGGGCGTCCCGGATCGCGCACCAGTCCCACAGATCGCGCGACAGGGTGAAGTTGGTGCGCAGGATCAGGTCCGCATCCGGCTCGGTCGTGGACGAGATGGCGCCCATATGCACCACGGCCTCGATCCGCTCCGCATGACGCTCCAGCTGTTCGAACAGTTCCTCCGGCGCCCAGAAGTCGGCGATCGGATGTTTGGCCAGGTTCTTCCACTTGGCCAGGTCGGCGGTCTCCAGGCGGTCGCAGACCACCACGTCATAGGCCGTCTCTGCCGTCAGCCGCGCCACGATATTGGAGCCGATGAAGCCGGCTCCGCCCGTCACAACAATCATTCTGGGCGTCATTGCGCGCTTCCCGTCATCTTCTCGATCGTCCGGGTCGTCGAATACCCATCCTTGAATTCCGCCAGACGGACCACGCCGCCCCAGCTCTCCACCAGGTCGCCGCCCACCACGCCCTCGCGGGTATAGTCCGATCCCTTGATCAGCACGTCGGGCCGCAGCCGCTCGATCAGGGCGATGGGGGTGGGATCGTCGAAACTGGTCACCCGATCCACGCTGCTCAGGCCGCCGATCACGACGGCGCGGCTGTCCAGGTCATTGACCGGCCGCCCCTCGCCCTTCAGCCGCCTGACCGAGGCGTCGGTGTTCAGCGCCACCACCAGCCGGTCGCACCACGACCGCGCCTGGGCCAGATAAGCCACATGGCCCCGGTGCAGAATGTCGAAACAGCCGTTGGTGAAGCCGACCTTCAGCCCCTGTCGGCGCCAGGCCTCGACCTCGGTCGCCAGTTCGTCCAGCGGCGTCACCTTGGCCTGGGCCGCGACGGCGTGCTGGCTCAGCTCCGCCTCGATCAGGTCTGCGGGCGTGACCACGGCCGTCCCGGCCTTTCCGACCACCACGCCCGAAGCCAGGATGGCGAACTGCACCGCCGTCTCCAGCGAGGCCCCGGCGCCCAGGGCCAGGCCCAGCGAAGCCAGCACCGTGTCCCCGGCCCCGGACACGTCGAACACTTCGCGGGCCCGGCCGGGAAAATGCCGCACCGGCCCGTCGCGCCGCGCCAGGCTCATGCCCTTGCCGGCGCGGGTGACAATGATGGCCTTCGCCGTCGTCGCCGCCAGCAGGGCCGCCAGCGCCGCCTCGACCTCGGCGTCGGTCTCGACCGGCAGGCCCGTGGCCCCGGCCAGTTCCGACGCGTTCGGCTTGATGACATCGACGGCGCCGTAGCGGGCGAAATCCCGACCCTTGGGATCGACGATGACCGGCGCGCCGGTCTCGCGCGCGGCTTTCAGGGCCAAGGCGATCAGGGCGTCGCCGACCACGCCTTTGGCGTAGTCTGACAGCAGAATGGCGGAGACATTTGAAAACGCGTCCGATTCAGTCAAGGGCGAAGCCGCCGCCTCCTCGTCCAGCCGCAGCAGCTGCTGCCCCGCCGCCACGAACCGAGTCTTGACGATGGTCGCGGCGCCGGCCGGCCGGGCGATGAAGTCGACGACCCGGTCCTCTGCGGCGATCAGGTCGCGCAGTTCCGCGCCGGCCGCATCCTCGCCCGTCACGGCGCCCAGATGCGCCACCCCGCCCAGGGCCGCGACATTGCGCGCCACATTGCCCACGCCGCCGGGCATGGCCGTGGTCCGGCGCGTGCGCAGCACCGGGATCGGCGCCTCGGGCGAGATGCGGCTGACCTCGCCATAGACGTAGCGGTCCAGCATCAGGTCGCCGACGCAGGCCGCCTTCAGGCCACGCACGCGCTCCAGCAGCTTCTGCAGGGCGCCCAGATCAAGGGTGTCAGACATGCGCCCGACCTAGAGGATTCAGGCGGCCTGCGCCACCGGCGCCTTGGCCCCGATCTGGATGGCCAGGTCGTCAAAGGCGATCAGCTGCGCGGCCAGGGCCTCGAACTGATCCAGCGGCACCATGTTCGGGCCGTCCGACGGGGCGTTGTCTGGATCCGGGTGGGTCTCCATGAAGACCGCGTCCACGCCGACCGAGACGGCGGCGCGCGCCAGAACCGGCACGAACTCGCGCTGACCGCCCGAAGACGTGCCTTGCCCGCCGGGCTGCTGCACGCTGTGGGTCGCGTCGAACACGACCGGGCAGCCGATCTCGCGCAGCACCGGCAGGGCGCGCATGTCGCTGACCAGGGTGTTGTAGCCAAAGCTGGCGCCCCGCTCGCAGGCCATGACGTTCGGATTGCCGGCCCCGACCACCTTGGCGATGACGTTCTTCATGTCCCAGGGGGCCAGGAACTGGCCCTTCTTGATGTTGATCGCCTTGCCGGTGGCGGCGGCGGCCAGCAGCAGGTCGGTCTGGCGACTCAGGAAGGCCGGGATCTGCAGCACGTCGACCACCTCGCCCACCGGGCCGCACTGGGCCTCGGAGTGGACGTCGGTCAGGGTCGGCAGGCCGACGGTTTCGCGGATCTCTGCGAAGATCGGCATGGCGTCCTTCAGGCCGATGCCGCGCGCGGCGCTGGCGCTGGTGCGGTTCGCCTTGTCGAAACTGGTCTTGTAGATGATGCCGACGTTCAGCCGCTCGCCGATTTCCTTCAGCGCATGGGCCGTCTCCAGCGCGTGCTGGCGGCTCTCCATCTGGCAGGGACCGGCGATGAAGGCGATTCGTGCGCCGCCGCCGATGACGACAGGCGTCCGAAGACCTTCGGACAACGTAATGACGGCGTTGGGTCGGCTCACGAGGCGGCTCTTTCGAAGTTCGGGCGTTATGGGAGCGGCGTTTGCCGCAGCTATGAGGCCATCAGGTGGCGCTCGTTTTGTGTGAGCGCAAGTTATCATGGAGTTCGCCTGCGTGGCCACCAAGCCTGTCGTCCTTTGGTTTCGCCGCGATCTGCGCCTGAACGACAATCCCGCCCTGTATCACGCCGTCGCCACCGGCCGTCCGATCCTGCCGGTCTTCATCCTGGAGCGCGACCCGGATCGTCCGGCGGGCGCGGCCTCGCTGTGGTGGCTGGACAAGTCCCTGCGCGCCCTGGACGATTCGCTTAGGGAACGCGGTTCGCGGCTGATCCTGCGGCGCGGCGATTCGCTGACCCAACTTCAGAGCCTGATCCAGGACACCGGCGCCGACGCCCTGTTCATGAACCGGTTGTTCGAACCCGCCGCCTTCGCCCGCGACACCGAGATCGCCCACGCGCTGACATCAAGCGGCGTTGATTGCCAGGACTGCAACGGGTCGTTGCTGGCCCGACCGGGCGCCGTGCTGAACGGATCCGACGCGCCCTACAAGGTCTTCACCCCCTTCATGAAGGCCCTGCTGGCGACAGCCGAGCCGCCGCCGCCCACGACCGCCCCGCGCCGCATCGCCACGCCCGACGCGGTCCAGACAGAATCGATCGACGACTGGGGTCTCCACCCGGCCCGCCCCGACTGGTCCGAGGGCTTCGACTGGACGCCGGGCGAGGCCGGCGCCGACGCCGCCCTGTCCGATTTCCTCGCACGGGGCCTCAAGACCTACGCCAAGGGCCGCGACCATCCCGCCCTTCCGACCACCAGCCGCCTCTCCCCCCACCTGCACTGGGGCGAGATCAGTCCCTGGCGTGCGACCCGGCGGGCGCGAGACGCGGCGGACGCGGGCGCGGTCCCGGCGGGCGAGGCGGACAAGTTCGTCGCGGAACTGGGCTGGCGCGACTTCTCGGCCCATCTGCTCCACCATTTCCCAACCATAACCGACCGGGCCTTCCGCCCGGAGTACGAATCCATGCCCTGGCGCGACGATCCCGAGGGGCTGGAGGCCTGGAAGCGCGGCCGCACCGGCTATCCGCTGGTGGACGCCGGCATGCGTCAACTGTGGACGACCGGCTGGATGCACAACCGGGTGCGGATGGTCGTCGCCTCCTTCCTGGTCAAACATCTGCTGATCGACTGGCGCGAGGGCGAGGCCTGGTTCTGGGACACGCTGGTCGACGCCGACCTGGCCAGCAATGTGCAGAACTGGCAGTGGGTCGCCGGTTCGGGCGCCGACGCCGCCCCCTATTTCCGCATCTTCAACCCCATCACCCAGGGCGAGAAGTTCGACGCGACGGGCGGCTATGTCCGCCGCTGGGTTCCCGAACTGCGCCGCCTGCCCGACCGCTGGCTCCAGTCGCCCTGGACAGCACCGCCCGAGGTGCTGCGCGACGCCGGCGTGCGCCTTGGCAAAGACTATCCCCACCCCATCTTGGATCATGCCCAGGCCCGCGCCCGCGCCCTCGACGCTCTGAAGACCGTCACTGGACGAGACGAACAGGCCGGCCATGACTGACGACGTCCAAAGAGGGTCCCGCATGAGTGTCGCCACCGTCGATATCGAGGCCGCCGCCGCCCGCACGCCGCGCATGTTCGCCATGCTGCTGCGTCTGCTGGCGTCGAACTGGACCTTCGGCCGCCTGACCGTCCACCTGCCCAATGGCGAGACCCATGTGCTGGACGGCGCCCGCCCCGGCCCCAGCGGGGTGCTGTACGTCAAGGACTACGGCTTCGCCCGCCGCGTCCTGGCCGCCGGCGACATCGGCTTCGCCGAGGCCTATATGGCCGGCGAGTGGGACAGCCCGCATCTGGCCGCCCTGCTGGAGACCCTGGTCGAGAACTACGACCATATCCGCCGCCTGTTCGACGGCAATTGGCTGATGATGGCGGTCAACTGGCTGGCCCATCGCCGCAATCGCAACAGCAAGACCGGGTCGAAGAAGAACATCCACGCCCACTACGATCTGGGCAACGCCTTCTATCAAACCTGGCTCGACCCCTCGATGACCTATTCGTCGGCCCGGTTCGAGCGGGCGGACGCCCCGCTGGACGCGGCGCAGAAGGCCAAATACGCCGCCCTGGCCCGGATGATGGATCTGAAGCCGGGCATGTCGGTGCTGGAGATCGGCTGCGGCTGGGGCGGTTTCGCCGAGTTCGCCGCCCGCGAGATCGGCGCCCAGGTCACCGGCGTGACCATTTCCAGGGAACAGCACGACTTCGCCCGCCAGCGTCTGTTCAACGCTGGTCTGTCGGACCGCGCGACGATCGACCTGATGGACTATCGCGACGTCCAGGGCCGGTTCGACCGCGTCGCCTCCATCGAAATGTTCGAGGCCGTCGGCATGGAATACTGGCCGACCTATTTCGAAAAGATCCACGACGTTCTGAACCCCGGCGGCCGGGCGGGTCTCCAGATCATCACCATCCAGGAGCCCCTGTTCGAGGAATACAACGCCCGCACCGACTTCATCCAGAAATACGTCTTCCCTGGCGGCATGCTGCCGTCCGAGGAGCGGCTGAAGCCGGTCGTCGCCGCCGCCGGCCTGAACTGGGGCTCCATCGAACGGTTCGGCCAAGACTATGCAGAGACGCTGAAACTCTGGGACGACCGGTTCCAGGCGGCCTGGAGCGACATCCGCCGCATCGCCGGCTTCGACGAGCGGTTCCGCCGGCTGTGGCGCTTCTATCTGGCCTATTGCGAGGCGGGCTTCCGGTCGCGCCGGACCGACGTGGTGCAACTGGTGCTGGACCGCGCCTGACATTAGGCTGGGGGCATGACCCAGTCCTCGCCGTCCTCGCCCCTGATCTCCACCGCCGCCCTCGCGGCCCTGATGGACGACCCGACCCTGCGGATCGTCGATGGGTCCTGGCATCTGGACGGCCGCGACGCCCAGGCGGACTTCGATCAGGCCCGGCTTCCGGGCGCGGTCTTCTTCGATCTCGAGGCGGTCTCGGACCACAGTTCGGACCTTCCGCACATGCTGCCGACGGCCGCCGCCTTCGCCGAGGCGGTCGGAGCCCTCGGCATCGCCGCGACCGACACCATCGTCATCTATGACACGGTCGGCCTGCGCTCCGCCCCGCGCGTCTGGTGGACCTTCCGGCTGATGGGGGCGACCAATGTGCGGGTGCTGGACGGCGGCCTGCCGCTCTGGCGGGCCGAAGGGCGGCCTCTGGTCTCGGGTCCGGCGCAGACGCCGACCCCGGCGTCGTTCAACGCATCACGACGCAGCGACGCGGTCGCCGACCTGCCGACCGTCTTGGCGGCCCTGACGGGCGAGGCGCAGATTCTGGATGCGCGGCCGGCGGCCCGGTTCGCGGGTCAGGCGGCGGAACCCCGGGCCGGCCTGCGCTCCGGCCATATGCCGGGGGCGCTGAACCTGCCCTTCCTCTCCGTGATCGGCGAGGACGGACGACTTCTGGAGCCCGAGGCCCTGCGCGCCCGGTTCAGCGACGCCGGGGTGACCTTCGACCGCCCGATCATCACCAGCTGCGGCTCGGGCGTCACCGCCGCGATCCTCACCCTGGCCCTGGCCACGCTCGACGCGCCGTCCAGCCTCTACGACGGCTCATGGGCCGAATGGGGGTCTCGGACCGACACCCCCGTCGTCCTCGACTGACTCAGCCCGCCGTTCCGTGCTTCAGGCCGCGTCGGGCGGCCCCCGGAAGATCTTCGGGCGCCGCAGGCTCGACCGGCTCGACCGGATCGTCCTTCTCGCCGCGCGAGACCACCGTGGCCAGAACCAGATCGCCGGTGACGTTCAGCGTGGTCCGGCACATGTCCAGGAAGCGGTCGACGCCCAGGATCAGGCCGATCCCTTCCGGCGGCACCTTCACCATGACCAGGATCATGGCCACCACCGGCAGCGAACCCGCCGGCACCCCGGCCGTGCCGATCCCGCCCAGGATACAGACCAGCATGACGATGACCTGCTGGGTCAGGCTCAGTTCGACGTTGAAGAACTGGGCCAGGAACAGCACCGTCACCCCCTCGAACAGGGCTGTGCCGTTCTGGTTGGCGGTGGCCCCGACCGTCAGGACGAAACGGGCGATCTTCCTGGGCAGTTTCAGCTCCTGCTCGGCCGCCTTCAGCGACACCGGCAGCGAGGCGTTGGACGAGGCGGTGGAGAAGGCCACCACCATCGGCTCGCGCACCGCCCTGAAGAAGGCGATCGGCGAACGCCCGCCCAGCAGCCAGATGACCAGCGGATAGACCACGAACATGTGGATCGCCATGGCCCCGACGGCGACGCCGACGAAGGCCGCCAGCCGCACCAGCAGATCCCAGCCGAACAGGGCCGCCAGGTTGAACATCAGGCAGGCGATGGCGAAGGGCGCCAGTTTGATGAAGAGGTTGATCAGCTTCATCGTCACTTCCAGCAGCCCCTCGATCACCTCTTGCAGGCGGTCGGTTGCAGGGCTCTTGGCCATGACCAGGCCGATGCCGAAGAACAGGGCGAAGACCATCAGGGGCAGGATCTGGTTCTCCGCCGCCGCCGTGACCGCGTTGGACGGCACCAGTCCCAGGAAGAAGTCGCCCAGTTGAATGGTCTCCGGCGCGTTCTGGACGATGCCGGCGGCGCCGTCGCGTCCCTGTTCCAGTAACTGCTGCGCCATGGCGGGATCGACGCCCCGGCCGGGCTGCAACAGATTGACCATGACCAGGCCGATCACCACCGCGATGCCCGAAACCAGTATGGTCAGCAGCAGGGTCTTGATCCCCGCCCGTCCCAGCGAATTCAGGTCGCCCATCTCGGCCACCCCGATCACCAGGGCCGAGAACAGCAGCGGGATGACCATCATAAACAGCAGGCGCAGGAAGATCTGCCCCGCCGGTCCTGTGATGTTGTCGGTGACCCAGACCACCCAGGCCGTATCGGCGCCCAGCGCCAGATTGACCCACAGCCCCCCGCCCAGGCCGACGGTGAAGCCGATCAGCATCAGCCAGTGGAGGGCTATGCCCCCAGGTTTCGTCTCGGTCATCTGCCCCCCAGGAAAAGACTCAAGCTGCGGCGCTTAACGGATCGGCAATCCATAGATCAAGCCGGCCGGCCGCGCGTTCCACTGTGCGTTCAATCCGCGCGCCAGGTCGAGCGGCGATTGCGAACCCAGATTCCGGTCGAAGATCTGGCCGTAATTTCCGACCGACAGTATGGCGTCCTTCGCCCAGTCGTCGGACAGACCCAGCAGAGCGCCGTATTCGCCCTCAGACCCCAGCAAACGCTTGATGCGCGGGTCGTTCGACGTCTTCGACAGGGCTTCGGCGTTCTCCTGCGTGACCCCGAATTCCTCGGCCAGGACGACGGCGTTCAGGGTCCATCGCACCACGTCGGCCCAGCGTTCGTCCCCGGCCCTGACGACGGGTCCCAGCGGCTCCTTCGACACCACGTCTGACAATATCGTGTGCGCCTGAGAATCCGCCAGAACCGTGCGGGCGGCGGCCAGGGCCGATATGTCGGCGCTCAAGGCGTCGCAGTCTTCCCGGCCATAGGCGTCCCGCGCCGCCTCCTCGCTGGGCAGAACCACCGGGCGATAGGCGATGCCGCGCGAGCGGAAGAAGTCGTCGGCGTTGGCCTGGGCTGTCGATCCCGCCTGGACGCAGATTCGGGCGCCGTTCAGTTCCGTGGCGCTGGCCAGGCTCAGAGACCGCCGCACCAGGAAGCCCTGGCCGTCGTAATAGTTGATTCCCGCGAAGACGAAGCCCTCGCCGGCGTCCCGGCTCATGGTCCAGGACGAATTGCGCCACAACACGTCCACTCGGCCTTCCTTCAGCGCCGCGAACCGGTCGGACGCAGACAGGGGCACGAACCGAACCGCGTTCCCGTCGCCGAAGATGGCCGCCGCCATGGCGCGACAGAAGTCGGCGTCGAACCCACGCCACTGACCGCGGTTGTCGGTATAGGCGAAGCCGACCAGCCCCTGATGCACGCCGCAGTTCAGCCGCCCGCGTCGCTTGACCGCGATCAGGGTCGGGCTGTCGGGGCGATCCGTGGCCACGCTGGGCGTCGGCAGGGTCTGCGAGGCGGTTTCCGGCGTCGGGTCGGGATTCCCGCGTCCGCAGGCCGCCGTCAGCAGGGCCGCCGCCATAACTCCGATCGTCAAGACCCGCATCGCGTTTCGTATCCTCCGCCGCTTGCGCCCCGCTGACTTTAGAGGCCTTTAGGCCCTGATCCGCAACCCATCGGAGAGGCCATGTCGCCGCATTCGGACCGCACCCGTCTGATCTCGTCCGCCACCCGGCGGGGCGGGGGACGCCGCCCGGTCAACCCGCCCATCGAACGCGCCTCGACCATGCTCAGCGACCGGGCGGAGACCATGCGAAACGACGCCGATGGTCCGACCTACGGCCTGGACGGCGGCTCGGCCGCGCGCCAGCTGCGCGCCGCCCTGGCCGATCTGGAAGGCGCGGCCGACGCCTTCATCGTCCCGTCCGGCCTGGCCGCCGTGACCGTGCCCCTGCTGGCCCTGACCCGGCCGGGCGACGAGGTGATCACGAGCGACGCGATCTATGGCCCGTCCCGCCGGTTCCTGGCCCGCTACCAGGCCGCGCGCGGGGTCACGACCCGCTTCCTGCCCGCCGATACGGATGCGGCCGGCCTGATCGCCGCTCTCAGCGATCGCACCCGTCTGGTCCTGATGGAATCGCCCGCCTCCCTGACCTTCGAGATGATTGACGTGGCCGCCGTGGCGTCGGCCTGTCGCGACCGCGGCGTCCTGACCGTGATCGACAACACCTGGGGCGCGGGCCTGGCCTTCAAGCCCCTGGCCCACGGCGTCGACGTCAGTGTTCAGGCCCTGACCAAATATGTCTCCGGCCATTCCGACGTCCTGATGGGCGGGATCGCCTCCAGCGTCCCCGCCTGCCTGCGCGCCGTCGCCGACACGATCGAGGATCTGGGCTGGCACGTCTCGCCCGACGACGCCTGGCTGGCCCTGCGCGGCCTGCGCACCCTGCCGCTGCGCTATGCCGAACAGGGGCGGTCGGGCCTGATCGTCGCCGAGTGGCTGCAGGCCCGGCCCGAGGTGGCGCGCGTCCTCTATCCGCCCCTGCCCGGCTCGGTCGGCCATGACCTGTGGACGCGGGACTTCACCAGCGCCGCCTCCCTGATGGGCGTGGTGCTGAAGGGCGGACACACGGCCGCAGCCTGCGCCTTCCTCGACGCCCTTTCCCTGTTCGGCATGGGCTATTCCTGGGGCGGGTTCGAAAGCCTGATCACTCACGAAACCCACCAGATGGCTTATCGGGATCATCCGCCGGCGCTGGAGGGCGAGCTGATCCGCCTGCATATCGGGCTGGAAGACCCCGCCGACCTGATCGCCGACCTCGAACACGGCTTCGCCGCCTTCCGCGCGGCGCTCACCCTTCCTTAAGCGGCCGGGGCGACAGTCGCCCGGTGCACGCCTCGCCCGTCCAGATCGATGATTCGGACGCCCCGCCCGCCTGGGAACAGTGGGCGGCGGGTTTCGTCGTCTTCATGCTGACCGGCGCCCTGATCGCCCCGGTCATCGCCCCGGACCAGGGCGAGACCCCGATCCTTCGCCTGATCTGGCTGCCCGTCTACGCCGTCACCGCCGGCCTGATCGTGTTTCGCTTCGAAAAAATCATCCGCGCCTGGCCCGCCTGGCTGATGGTCGGCGGCCTGGTCGGCCTGGCCTATGTCTCGCAGTACTGGTCCATCGATCCCGGCGTCACCGACCGGCGCGTCATCGCCTTGGCGATCAACAGCGCCTTCGCCGTCTATCTGGGCGCGGTCTTCCGGGACGCGGCCCTGCCCCGCGTCCTGATGCACACCTGTCTGGTCATGGCGGTCGGCAGCCTGATCATGGTCTTCGCCTTTCCCCGCATCGGGGTTCACCAGTACGACAACGCCGGTCTGTGGCGCGGCCTCTGGTACGAGAAGAACCAGATGGGCCTGGTCATGGTGGTCGGCGCGGTCTCGGCCGCCGCCAGCCTGGCCGCCGACCATCTGGCCGGAAACGGGCGCAAGCCCTGGGTCGCCCTGCTGACCTTCGCCCTCACCACGCTTCTGGTCGTGGCCACCCAGTCCAAGACCTCGCTGCTGTGCTGGATGCTGGGCGTCGGCATGGTCGGCGGCTGGTGGACGCTGAAACAGGGCGGCGCGGCCGTGACCGTCGCGGCCGTCTGGCTGGGCGTGGTGATCGCCGCCGTCGGGACCTGGTTCTGGAACACCGATTCCGCCGCCATTCTCGAAGCCCTGGGCAAGGACCCGTCCCTGACCGGCCGGACCCTGATCTGGGAGGCCCTGATGCGCAAGGTCGCCGAACGCCCCTGGACCGGTTACGGCTTCAGCGCCTTCTGGGGCGTCGATTCCATTCCCGCCCGCGAGATCCGGCTGGAGACCCAGTGGCCCGTCCCCTCGGCCCACAACGGCTGGATCGATCTGCTGGTCCAGCTCGGCTGGCCCGGCGCAGTGGCCGTCGGAACCCTGATGGCCGTGTCCGCCGTCATGATCCTGGCCCGTCTGAACGGCCTGGGCGCGCGGGAGGGGTTCTGGAGCGTCGGCTATCTGGCGGTCTTCTTCGCGCTGAGCCTTTCGGAGAGCGTCCTTCTGACCCACGCCAACCTGCCGTGGATCCTGATGCTGGCGATTCTGGCCCGCGCCGTGACCTTCGATCCGGTTCCGGTGCGACCGCCGCTTGCTCGACCGGCGACACGCGCCTACCAGAACCGGCTCCGAATCGCCTCAGACTATGTGAATGGCCGACGACCTCTTCGCTTTTAACGACACGCCCGAGGCGCCCAAGCCCGAGGCGCCCAAACCTGTCGCGGCGACGCCGCCCCAGGCTGCGCCCGCCCCTGCGCCAAAACCGGTCCCGACGCCTGTCGCCGCAGCCCCGACCGCCCTCGCTCCGACTACAGGCGCCCAGAACGCCTATTCCGCCTCCTCCATCGAGGTTCTGGAAGGGCTCGAGCCCGTTCGCAAACGCCCCGGCATGTATATCGGCGGCACCGACGAACGCGCCCTGCACCACCTGTTCGCCGAAGTCCTCGACAATGCGATGGACGAGGCCGTGGCCCGTCACGCCAAGCTGATCACCGTCGAACTGGACGCCGAGGGCTATCTGTCGGTCCGCGACGACGGCCGGGGCATCCCGGTCGATCCCCACCCCAAACATCCCGGCAAGTCGGCGCTGGAGGTGGTGATGACCGTCCTCCACTCGGGCGGCAAATTCTCCGGCAAGGCCTATGAGACCTCGGGCGGCCTGCACGGCGTCGGCGTCTCGGTCGTCAACGCCCTGTCCGAGCACCTGGACGTCACCGTCTGGCGCGACGGCTTCGAGTGGAAACAGTCCTTCTCGCGCGGCAATGTCCTGGGCCCGATCCAGCAGATCCAGCCGTCCAGGAAGCGCGGCACCCAGATCCGCTTCAAGCCGGACGACGAGATCTTCGGCATGGGCGCTGCCTTCAAGCCGGCCCGTCTGTTCCGCATGGCCCGCTCCAAGGCCTATCTGTTCCGCGGCGTCGAGATCAAATGGACCTGCGCGCCCGAGCGGATCACCGACGCCACACCGACCCAGGCCCTGCTCCACTTCCCCGGCGGTCTGGCCGACGCCCTGATCGACCGGATCGGCGAGCTGGAGACCGTCACCCCCACCTTCGCCGGCCGCGCCGAGCGTCAGGGCGAGGCGGGCGCCTTCGAATGGGCCGTCACCTGGTCCCCCATCGGCTTCGGCGAGGCTGACGGCTTCATCCAGTCCTACTGCAACACCGTCTCCACCCCCGACGGCGGCACCCATGAGGCCGGCTTCCGCGCCGCCCTGGTCAAGGGTCTGAAATCCTACGGCGAACTGACCAACGAGAAGCGCGCCGCCATCATCACGGCCGAGGACGTCACCGCCAACGCAGGCGCCCTGATCAGCGTCTTCATCCGCAATCCCGAATTCCAGGGCCAGACCAAGGACCGTCTGTCCTCGCCCGAGGGCGCCCGCCTGGTCGAACAGCTGCTGCGCGACCCGCTGGACCACTGGCTGACCGAAAGCCCCAAACAGGCCAACGCCCTGCTCGGCTTCGTCGTCGATCGCGCCGAGGACCGTCTGCGCCGCCGCAAGGACAAGGAGGTCCAGCGCGCCGCCGCCACCCGCAAGCTGCGCCTGCCGGGCAAGCTGTCGGACTGTAGCCGCCAGTCGGCCCAGGGCACCGAACTGTTCATCGTCGAAGGCGATTCGGCCGGCGGCTCGGCCAAACAGGCGCGCGACCGCACCACCCAGGCCATCCTGCCCCTGCGTGGCAAGATCCTGAACGTCGCGTCGGCCACGGCGGATAAGCTGCGCCAGAATATCGAACTGTCCGACCTGGCCCTGGCCCTGGGCGTCCAGCCCGGCAATCGGTTCAACATCGACGACCTGCGCTACGAGCGAATCGTCATCATGACCGACGCCGACGTGGACGGCGCCCATATCGCGGCCCTGCTGATCACCTTCTTCTACCGGGTCATGCCCGAAACCATCCGCCAGGGCCGGGTCTTCATGGCCCTGCCGCCGCTGTACCGCATCTCGGCCGGCCCCTTGAGCGAATACGCCCGCGACGACGCCCACCGCGACGAGCTGCTGGCCACCGTCTTCAAGGGCAAGAAGACCGAGATCGGCCGGTTCAAGGGCCTCGGCGAAATGATGGCCTCCCAGCTGAAGGAGACCACCATGGACCCGAAGAAGCGCACCCTGGCCCGGATCACCGTCCCCGACGCCGAAACCAGCGTCGAGGATCTGGTCGAACGCCTGATGGGCAAGCGCGCCGACGCCCGCTTCCAGTTCATCCAGGAAAACGCCCAGTTCGTGAAGGAAGACCTGGACGTCTGAGGCCGACGGCCCTTCCACCTCGCCCTCGCGCCTGACAAAAGGGAGCCATGCAGACGCCCGCCCCCTCTCCCGCCGTTCTGGACGAACTGAAAGCCGCCCTGGGTCCGGGCGGCTGGACCCAGGATCCCGAGGTCATCGCCCCGGCCCTGACCGAATGGCGCAACCGCTGGACCGGCCATACGCCGATCCTGCTGACCCCGCGCTCGACCGAGGAAACGGCCAGGGCGGTCGCCATCTGCGCCCGCGAAGGCGTGGCCATCACGCCCCAGGGCGGCGGCACCGGCCTGGTCGGCGGCCAGATCCCCTTCGGTGAAGTCCTGCTGTCGACTCGCAAGATGCGCGCCGTCCGCGACGTCACCCCCCTGGACGACGCCATGACGGTCGAGGCCGGTCTGACCCTGCTGGAGGCCCAACAGGCGGCGACCGCGGCCGGTCGCTATTTCCCGCTCAGCCTCGCGGCCGAGGGCTCGGCCACCATCGGCGGCGTCATCTCCACCAACGCCGGCGGCACCCAGGTGCTGCGCTACGGCATGATGCGCGACCTGGTCCTGGGGCTGGAGGCCGTCCTGCCCAACGGCGAGATCTTCCGGGGCCTGAAGCGCCTCAGGAAGGACAACACCGGCTACGACCTGAAACAACTGCTGATCGGCGCCGAGGGCACCCTGGGCGTGGTCACCGCGGCCACCCTGAAACTCTTCCCCATCATGCGCTCGCGCGCCGTCGCCGTCGTCGGCCTGGAGACGGCCGCCGCCTCGGTCGAGTTGTTGGCCCGCGCCAAGGCCGAGACCGGCGGCGGGGTCGAGGCCTTTGAGCTGATGAAGCGTCTGGGCATGGAACTGGTGCTCAAGAACATCCCCGACACCCGCGAACCGCTAGATTCAACGCCCGACTGGTACGTCCTGATCGAGATCGCCTCCGGGACGCCCGGCGGCGCCGAGGCCCAGATGGAGGCCCTGCTGGAGGTCGCCTTCGAACAAGGCCTGATCACCGACGCCGCCATCGCCCAGAACGACGCCCAGCGCGCCGCCTTCTGGCGCCTACGCGAAGAACATTCGGCGGCGCTGAAGCCCGAGGGCGGCGGCTGGAAACACGACGTCTCCGTCCCCATCAGCCGCATCGCCGAATTCATCGACGAGGCCTCGGCCGCCGTCGAACGTTTCCACCCCGGCGCCCGGATCTCGGTCTTCGGCCACGTCGGCGACGGCAATCTGCACTACGACATCCTGCCGGGCGTGGGCCAGGACATCCCCGCCTTCATCGGTCGCTGGAAGGAAGGCTCGCAAGTGGTTCACGACGTTGTCGGAAGCTACGACGGCTCCATCTCCGCCGAGCACGGCCTGGGCCGGCTGAAGACCGAAGAGGTCAAACGCTACAAATCCCCCCTCGAGATCGAAACCATGGCCGCCCTGCGCCGCGCCATCGACCCCAAGCGGATCATGAACCCGGCGGTGTTGTTCTAGCGCTCGGCGACGCGCCCCCTCCGTCACGGCGCTCCGCGCCGCGCCACCTCCCCCAAGGGGGGAGGATCTCCGTCATCCCATTCCTCCCCCTCTGGGGGAGGTGGATCGCCGGCGAAGCCGGCGAGACGGAGGGGGCCCGAACGGCGCCAACTGTCACAATGACGCTGGTCTCACTCCAGCAATTCCAACTCCTCGCCCGGTCTCGTCGCTTGGAGGGCTCGTAAGGCCTGCGACCTTGCGGCGGCGGGAGCGGATGGAACGGGAGCGGGGGTGAGATCCCCCCGCGCCGACGGCGTCTCAGGACGTTGTCGGAGGGTCGAGGGGGATACTCGATCGCACTCGGGACGGGGTTTCGCAGACCCTGCCGACCCGTCGCAGGCTTATGGGGTTAGGCGATAAGACCGCCACCGCTCGGCGCCCCGAGCTTGCAGGCCAACCATTCGCGCGGGGCGTCAAACCTTCGTCGAAACGGTATTTCTAGATCATACTCCGGGCGAAGGCCCGGCGCCCCGCCCAGCCCTCCATGAACTTCGCAGCGAAAGCGCGAGGGCGATCCCCCACGCCGTCATCGCACCCGGTTCAAATCGTCACCAAGGCGCCCTATGTCAGCGGGCCACCACGGAGCCGCCTCTTGCTGATCGTTCTTTCTCCCGCCAAGCGGCTGGACTTCACCGAAGCCGATCCCGCCATTCCCGGCACGGACCGTCGCTTTCTGGACGACACGGCCAGCCTGGCCGTGACGGCGCGGCGTCAGACCAAGGCGGACCTGCGTCGTCTGATGGGGATTTCCGACGACCTAGCCACCCTGAACCTGGAACGGTTCAAGGCCTTTGATTCGGACTCGACCGACGGGGTCCAGGCCGCCTTCGCCTTCGCCGGCGACGTCTATGAAGGCCTGAAGGCGCGCGAACTCGACGCCGAGGCCCTCGACTTCGCCCAGGACCGGTTGCGCATCCTGTCGGGCTTCTACGGCCTGTTGCGCCCGCTGGACCGGATCCAGCCCTATCGGCTTGAAATGGGCACGCGGCTCAAGACCCGGCGCGGGTCCAGCCTCTATGATTTCTGGGGCGACCGGATCTCGAAACAGCTGAACGCAGACGCCGAGGGCCACGCCGACCCGACCCTGGTCAATCTGGCCAGCCAGGAATATTTCGGCGCCGTCGACGCCAAGGCCCTGAAGCTGCCGGTCGTCACCCCCCAGTTCCGCGAAGAGAAGAATGGCGAGAGCCGCATCATCTCCTTCTTCGCCAAGAAGGCCCGCGGGGCCATGGCCCGGTTCGCCATCGACGAGCGGGTGGAACGGGTCGAGGACTTGAAGGCTTTCGACCGCGACGGCTACAGGTTCGACAAGGCCGCCTCGACGGACAACGAGTGGATATTCATCAGGTCGGGAAATTCTTGATCCCCGCCCCGTCCTGCCGCTAGTCTCTCGACAAAACACGAAGGGCGGATTCATGTTCAACTGGTCGAAGTCATCCAAGGGCCCCAGCGCCGCACCAGCCGCCGCACACGGCGACGCCCCGGTGTTTCGCGACATCGGCGACCTGAAGGGTCAGGTCGCCGTCATTTCGGGCTCGACCTCGGGCATCGGCCTGGCCCTGGCGCGGGCCGTGGCGGCGCGCGGCGGCGACGTGGTGCTGAACGGGCTGGGCGATCCAGCCGAGATCGAACGCACCCGCGCCGGGCTGGAAGCCGGCTCCAGCGGCCGGGTCCGCTATCACGCGGCCAATATGATGCGCGGCGATGAGATCGCCGACATGGTCGCCTTCGCCAAACATGAGTTCGGCCGCCTCGACATCCTGGTCAACAACGCCGGCATCCAGCACGTCGAATCCGTCGAGAAATTCCCCACCGACAAGTGGGAGCAGATCATCGCCATCAACCTGTCCTCGGCCTTCTACGCCACACGGGCGGCCATTCCGATCATGAAGGCCCAGGGGCGCGGCCGGATCGTCAACATGGCCTCGGCCCACGGCCTGGTCGCCAGCCCGTTCAAGTCGGCCTATGTCGCGGCCAAGCACGGGATCGTCGGCTTCACCAAGACGGTGGCCCTGGAACTGGCCCAGGACAATATCACCTGCAACGCCATCTGCCCCGGCTTCGTCGAGACCCCCATCGTCGAGAAACAGATCGCCGACCAGGCCCGCACCCGCGGCATCTCCAAGGAACAGGTCCTGCACGACGTCATCCTGGCCGCCCAGCCGACCAAGAAATTCGTGACGACCGACCAGTTGGCGGGCCTCTTCCTCTATCTGGTCAGCGACCTGGGCGCCTCGGCCAACGGCGCCAGCTTCTCCATCGACGGCGGCTGGACCGCGCAATAGACCAATGACTTAGGGGACGGCGGCATGGCGATCTTCAGACGCAAGGCCGCCGAACCGGCGGACATCGTCCCGTCGACCTCGGGACGACGGCCCCTGTCCCTGGCGCTGCAGGGCGGCGGGGCGCACGGCGCCTTCCAGTGGGGCGTGCTGGACCGGCTGCTGGAGGACGGCCGGCTGGAGGTTCGCGCCGTCTCGGGCGTCTCGGCGGGGGCCATGAACGGCGCGGCCCTGGTTTCGGGTCTCGCCGCCGGCGACGCCCGCGCCGCCCTCGACAAACTGTGGCGCGAGATCAACCAGTCGGGCGGCCGCAACGTCTTCGGCGACAGCACCCTGTGGAACCCGGCCCAGACGCCGGACTGGATCAAGGACACCCCGCTATGGCGCGCCGGCGAGACCTTGGCCATGTCCATGAGCCCCTATGAATTCAATCCGCTAAATCACAACCCTCTGACACGGGTTCTAAAGGCGGCGGTCGATTTCGGCGCGGTTCAGGCATCCGACATAAAGATGTTCGTCGCCGCCACCGCCGTGCGCCAGGCCCGGGCCCGCATCTTCGAATCCGGCGAGATCACCGCCGACATCCTGATGGCCTCGGCCTGTTTGCCCCATCTGTTCCAGGCGGTCGAGATCGACGGTGAACCCTATTGGGACGGCGGCTACCTGACCAATCCGCCGCTGTGGCCCCTGACCGGCGATGACACGCCCGACGACGTCCTGCTGGTGACGCTGAACGCCCTGGTTCGCGATGAGACGCCGCGCAGCGCCGGCGACATCGTCGAACGGCTGAACGAGATCGTCTTCAACGCCCCCCTGGTCGCCGAGCTGCGCGCCATCGCCATGGCCGCCGAGATGATCGCCGGGGGCCAGCTGAAACACGGCGGCGGGTCCTATCGTCAGGTCCGGCTGCACGCCATCGAGGCCGACGGCTGGCTGTCGGACCTGTCGCTGAGGTCCAAGTTCAACACCGAATGGAGCTTCCTCAATGATCTGAAGGCGCGGGGACGGGCCGCCGCCGACGACTGGCTGGAGACCTGCCTGCCCTGCGTCGGGCGGCACTCCAGCGTCGATCTCCAGGCCCGGTTCGGCTAGCCGACGAAGCCGGCGGCGCGGCGCAGACGGTCGTTGATCGCCTCGCCCAGACCCTGTGACGGAATCGGCGACACGGCGATGCCGGCAGGATGCGTGCGATCCGCTTCCCTGAACAATCTGAACAGGTTGGCCGCCGCTTCTCGCAGATCGCCCGAGACGCTCAAGCTCCAGCGCGGATCGCCCGCCCCCGGTCCGAAGCCCAGCAGGATCTCGCCGTCACGCGGCGCGACGACGTCGATCCGAACCGGGGCGTCGGGGGCGTAATGCGCCGCCAGCCGGCCCGGCGACCTGTGCCCGTCGCCGCCGTCCGCCAGCGGCCCGACCACGGCCTCGATCTCGGCGCGGGTCACCGCGCCCGGCCGCAGCAGCGACACCCGCCCGCCCAGCACCGACACGACCGTGCTCTCCAGCCCCACCGCGCAGGGGCCGCCGTCCACGGCCGCCGTGACGGCGAACCCCGTCTCCTCCACCGCATCGGCGAAATTCGTCGGACTGGGCCGTCCCGACCGATTGGCCGAGGGCGCCACGACCGGCCCGCCAAAGGCCGACAGCACCGCCCGCGCCGCCGCATGGCCCGGAACCCGGATGGCCACGCTGTCCAGCCCGGCCCGGGCCAGATCACAGACCCGCCCTCCGTCCCGCACCGGCGTCACCAGGGTCAAGGGGCCCGGCCAGAAGGCCTCGGCCAGCGCCCGGGCCGAGACGTCGAACACCCCGACAGCCTCGGCCGCGACGGCGTCGGCGACATGAGAAATCAAGGGATTGAAGCGCGGCCTTCCCTTGGCCTGAAAGATGGCGGCCACCGCCTCCGCGTTGCCCGCGTCGGCGCCCAGGCCATAGACGGTCTCGGTCGGCAGCAGGATCAGTTCGCCCCGGCGCAGGGCCGTGGCCGCCTGATCGGCCGTATCGCCGGACCTTTGGGTCATGGCCGACGCGGGATCGGCGGGATCATCCGGTGCAGCACATTGTCACGATTGATGAATTGATGCTTCAGCGCACCCAGCACATGAAGCGCGATCAGGACATACAGGCCCTTCATCACCACCTCATGGACCTCCATGAACCGACCCGCCGTCTCGCGACCGCCGCCGACCGGCAGCAGGGGCCAGTCGAACAGACCGAACCAGGCGATCTCCCGCCCGGCCGCCGATGAGGCCAGCCAGCCGGTCATCGGCATGGCGATCAGGACGACATAGAACAGCACATGGGTCGCACGCGCCGCCAATCTTTCCCAGCGCGGCAGGTGGCCCGGGAGGGGGATGGCCGGATGCGCCAGCCGCCAGCCGATTCGCGCCAGGGTCAGGACCAGGATGGTGATGCCCACCGACTTGTGCAGCATGACGAATTGGCCCGACAGGACGCCTTCCGTCTTCTCATGCGCCGTGATCAGCAGCACCTGGGCCAGCACGCCCAGGGCGATGATCCAGTGCAGCGCCAGCGACACCGTCGAATAGCGATTGCGAGGTTCGGCCATGACTTCCCTTCCGTGGCGGCAGGGCGCCACTGTGCCCCGACGAAGAGCCTTGCGCCAAGCCGCTTGCGACGAGGGGCGATGACGAGGCACTTAGGCCTGAATATGCATCGAGGAAACCCATGAGCTACCGCGCACCCGTTCGTGATCTGGCCTTCACCCTGGAGGCCATCGCCGGCATGGCCGACGTCGCCGCCACCGGAGCCTTCCCGGACTATGATTCCGACGTCGCGGGCGCGGTGCTGGAAGCGGCCGGACAGTTTTCCGAGGAGGTGCTGGCCCCATTGAACCGCATCGGCGACCAGCAGGGCTCGCACTATGCGAACGGCGCAGTCACGGCCGCCCCCGGTTTCGCCGACGCCTATCGCCAGTTCGCCGCCGGCGGCTGGACCGGCCTGTCGGCTCCGGTCGAGGTCGGCGGCCAGGCCCTGCCCAAGGCGCTGGAGCTGGCGGCCTATGAGACCGTTCACGCCGCCAATATGGCCTTCGGCCTGTGCCCCATGCTGTCGCTGGCGGCTATCGAGGCGCTGGACCAGGTCGGGACCGAGGAACAGAAGGCCAAATACCTGACCAAGCTGGTCAGCGGCGAATGGACCGGCGCCATGGTCCTGACCGAACCGGGCGCCGGCTCGGACCTGGGGTCTCTGATCACCACGGCGACGCCGAACGGCGACGGCACCTACGCCCTGAACGGCCAGAAGATCTACATCACCTGGGGCGACCACGACGCCACCGACAACATCATCCATCTGGTTCTGGCCCGCCTGCCCGACGCGCCCAAGGGCCCCAAGGGCATCAGCCTATTCCTGGCGCCCAAGTTCGCGGTCAATGACGACGGCAGCCTGGGCGACCGCAACGGTTTCCGCCCGGTCGGGGTCGAACACAAGCTGGGCATCCACGCCTCCCCGACCTGCGTCATGAGCTATGAAGGCGCGCGCGCCGAACTGGTCGGCCGACCGAACGAGGGCCTGGCCCACATGTTCGTGATGATGAACGCGGCCCGCCTCGCCGTGGGCGTCGAGGGCGTCGGCATCGCCGAACGCGCCTATCAGCACGCCCTGGCCTATGCGCTGGACCGTCGTCAGGGCCGCTCGGTCTGGACCGGCGAGGCCAACGCTCCGATCTTCGACCATCCCGACGTGCGGCGCATGCTGGGGGTGATGAAGGCCAAGACATCGGCCGCCCGCGCCATCTGCCTGTCGACCGGCGTCGCCGCCGACCTGGCCCGTCATGGAACTGAGGAGGATCGTCGGCGCTGGAAGGCCCGCGAGGACCTGTTCACCCCCATCGCCAAGGCCTGGTCCACCGACGTCGGCTGCGAGGTGGCGTCGCTGGGCGTCCAGATCCACGGCGGCATGGGCTTCATCGAGGAGACGGGCGCCGCCCAATACTACCGCGACGCCCGGATTGCACCGATCTACGAGGGCACCAACGGCATCCAGGCCATGGATCTGGTCGGCCGCAAGCTGTCGATGGACGGCGGGGAAGCGGCCCGGGCTCTGATCGCCGACATGAAGGCGACCCTGGCGGAACTGGCCGACCTCTATTCCGGAAAGCCGCTGGAACGGTTCGCCACGGGGATCGAGGCGGTTCAGGACGCCACCCTGTGGCTGCTTGATCGCAAGGCCGAGGCCGAGGCGGCCGCCGATGTCCTGGCCGCCGCCGACGCCTATCTCAAACTGCTGGGCGACGTGGTCGGCGGATGGATGCTGGCCAAGGGCGCCCTGGCGGCCAAGGCGCGCCTCGACGCCGGCGAGGGCGACCCCGTGTGGCTGCAGGGCAAGCTGGACCTGTATGAGGTCTATGCCGCCAATGTGCTGGGCCATGTCTCCAGCCGCCTGGCGGCCGTGGGCCAGGGCGGCGACCTGTTGAAGCGGTTGACGGCGGAAGCCCTGACGGGCTGAAGCAGCGGCGTCAGGGCGCCGGCGCGGCCTTCTGGTCCAGCAGGTCGACCGCCTCACGGATATAGTCGGCGTGGACCACCACGCCGATCCTCAGGCGCTCGTCCTGGACGATGACTTCCTGGGTCAGAACCCCCGCGACACACGGATGGACCGGCGACACCTGAGTCGCCAGCGTCCAGAACACCGGTCCGCCCGAATCGCCCGGAAAGACGGCCAGATCGAGCAGGAAGGTCGGAAAGGCGCTGATCGGCGTCAGCGGCCAGGATGCGATCCGCCCGACGCGCAGGATCGGAAACCCGGCGCGGTTGGCTGACCGCCCTCGGGGAAAGCCCAACGTCCGCATAGCGTCGCCCGGCCCGACTGCGGTCGTGTCGAACGCCTCCCTGTCCGCCAGCCATGCGATCGGAATGGCGTCACGGGCGAAGGCGGCCGGCGCGCTGATCTCCATGACCGCAATGTCGCGGTCGCCCGGCTTGGTCCATAGCGGGTCAGACTCTGCGTCCCGAATGATCAGCGGCTGGGGATCGAAACGCCACCCGCCGTCCGGCAGTTCGACGCGCCATCCGATCCGCGCCTCGCTGTCGGGCATGCGGCTCAGCACGTGATCGGCGGTGACCAGGACGGTGCGCGGCGTGCCGTCCGCGCGGGGCGCATTCAACAGAAAACCCGCGCCCACGGTTCGCGTGCCGTCGCCGTTCGGCTGGTCGATCTGGACCGTCGCACGGATCATGGTCACGGTCAGGTCTCTGGCCGAACGCGACACGGTCTGCGTCGCCTCGGCGGAGGTCGTCGGCAGGGTCTGGAGGTCGAACATCAAGGCAAAGCGCCTCTCTGGGCTTTTCTTCATTTGACGCCGCCGTGGGCCACGCACAAGGTTCGGGTCCGAACAAGGGGGCCTAACCGATGAACCGTCGCCAACTGATCGTCTCGACCGCCGCAACCGCCGTCGCGGTCGCCTCCCCCGCCCTCGCCAAGCCCGCTCAGACTACCGGACCCTCGATGCCCCAGCCCCCCGTCGCCAAGAAGATCCCTGTCGTCATCGAACAACTGGGCCGCACCCGGACCGACGACTATCAATGGATGAAGGACGACAACTGGCAGGCCGTGCTGCGCGATCCGACCCTGATCAAGACCGAGGTCAAGGAACATCTGACGGCCGAAAACGCCTACCGCGAGGCCATGATGGCCTCCACCCTGCCGCTGCAGCAGGCGATGTTCGCTGAGATGCGCGGTCGTATCAAGGAGGACGACAGCTCGGTTCCGGCCCCGGACGGCGATTGGAACTACTACGTCGAATACCGCACCGGCGACCAGCATCCCCGTTACATGCGCGTCGAACGCCAGGGCGCGTGGATGGTGGACGGTCAGCCGGTGACGAAGAATTTCGTCGTCGCGCCCACGCCTCAACTGCTCCTCGACGCCAACGCACTCGCCGATGGCAAGGCCTATTCGGAAGTGTCGGCCGCGAGCCACAGCCCGGACCACAGCCTGTTCGCCTATGCCGAGGACGCCCAGGGCTCCGAGGTCCACAAGATCTACGTCAAGGACCTGGCGACCGACGAAGTTCTGCCTGACGTGATCGACAGCGCCACCGGCGACTTCGTCTTCTCGCCCGACAGCCAGTGGATCTTCTGGACCAATCGCGACGACAACGGTCGCCCGGACAAGATCTTCCGTCGCCCGGCGCGCGGCGGTGAAGCCACCCTGGTCTATGAAGAGGCCGACGACGGCATGTTCATCGGCGTCGGCCGCACCGCCGACGACCAGTTCATCGTCATCGGCATCCAGAACCAGGAGACGTCGGAAGCGCGCTACATTCCGGCCGCGACGCCCACGGCCGAACCCGTTATTCTTGAGCCTCGTGTGGTGGCCCTCCGCTACGACGTCGATCACTGGGGCGACCGCTGGGTGATCCGAACCAATGCGGACGACGCCATCGACTTCAAGATCGTCCAGGCGCCGACCGCAACGCCGGCCAAGGCCCACTGGACCGATCTGGTGCCGCACACGCCCGGCCGCTTCATCGAAGGCCTGGACCTGACGATGGATCACCTGGCTCGCCAGGAACGGGCCGACGCCAACACCCGGATCATCATCCGCGACCGCGCCGGCGCCGAACACGAGATCGCCGTCGATGAACCCGCCTTCGCCCTGTCGCTGTCCGGCGCGTCCGAGTTCGAGACGACCCACACGCGATACAGCTACAATTCGCCGTCCACCCCGACCCAGACCTTCGACTACGACATGGCGACGCGCGAGCGGACCCTGCGCAAGACGCAGCAGATTCCGTCGGGCCACAATATTGCGGACTATGTGGTCGAGCGGTTGAACGCCCCCGCTTCGGACGGACAGCTGGTGCCGGTCACGGTGCTGCGTCGAAAATCCACGCCGCTGGACGGTTCGGCGCCCCTGCTGCTCTACGGCTACGGCTCCTACGGCATTCCCATGCCGGCCAGTTTCTCGACCAACCGGCTGTCGCTGGTCGATCGCGGCTGGATCTACGCCATCGCCCATATCCGGGGCGGCTCGGACAAGGGCTGGGGCTGGTTCCTGGACGCCCGCCGGATGACGAAGAAGAACACCTTCACCGACTTCATCGCCGCCGCCGAACACCTGATCGACCGGAAATACGCGACCGCGGGACACATCGTCGCCCAGGGCGGTTCGGCCGGCGGCCTGCTGATGGGCGCGGTCAACAACATGCGGCCCGACCTGTGGGCCGGCGTCATCGGCCAGGTGCCCTTCGTCGACGTGATCAACACCATGAGCGATGTCTCCCTGCCGCTGACGCCGCCGGAATGGCCCGAATGGGGCAATCCGATCGAGGACCCCGAGGCCTACGACTATATGATGAGCTACAGCCCCTATGATCAGGTGGGGCCGAAAGCCTATCCCGCCGTCCTGGCGACCGGCGGCCTGTCCGATCCCCGCGTCACCTATTGGGAGCCTGAAAAATGGGTCGCCAAGCTGCGTCCGGCGACGACCTCGGGCAAGCCTGTGCTGCTGAAGATCAATATGGAGGCTGGGCACGGCGGCGCCGCCGGCCGGTTCGACTATCTGAAAGAGGTCGCCCACGACTACGCCTTCGCCGTCTGGGCCGTCGAAAAGGGCTGGGAAGCGGCCTGATCCGCCACCTCCCTTGCGCGGCTTCAGTCCCTCGACTGAAGTCGCGCCGCCAGGCTTGAGGTGTCCCAGCGGTTGCCCCCCATGGCCTGGACCTCGGCATAGAACTGATCGACCAGGGCCGTCAGGGCCAGACGCGCCCCGTTCGACCGCGCCTCGTCCAGCACCAGGCCCAGATCCTTGCGCATCCAGTCGACGGCGAAGCCGAATTCGAACTCGCCCCTGGCCGCCGTCTTCCAGCGGTTGTCCATCTGCCAGCTCTGGGCCGCGCCCTTGGAGACGGCGTCAAAGGCGGCGTCGGTGTCCAGGCCCGCGACCTGGGCGAAATGCACCGCCTCGGCCAGGCCTTGGACCACCCCGGCGATGGCGATCTGATTGACCATCTTGGTCAGTTGGCCCGATCCGGCCGCCCCCATATGCTTGATCGCCTTGGAATAGGCCTGGAGCGCCGGTTCCGCCTTGGCCAGGGCCCCGGCGTCGCCGCCCGCCATGACGCTGAGCTGGCCGTTCTCGGCGCCCGCCTGGCCGCCCGACACCGGGGCGTCGACGAAGCGCCGCCCCTGCCCTTCTGCCAACGCCGCCATCTCGCGCGCCACCTTCGCCGACGTCGTCGTGTGATCAACGATCACAGCGCCTTCAGCCAGATGCGGCAGCCCCTCGGTCACGACGGCGCGCACGTCGTCGTCATTGCCGACACACAGGATGAACAGATCGACGCCCTTCGCCGTCTCGGCCACCGTCTTCGCGAAACGGCCGCCCGTCGCCTCGGCCCAGGCCTGCGCCTTGGATATGGTGCGGTTGAAGCCGACGACATCATGGCCGGCCCGCACCAGGTGACGCGCCATCGGGGCGCCCATGACGCCCAGGCCGGCGAATGCGATCTTCATGACAGGCTCCGTGTTTCAGGGCACGGACTAGGCCGGGTCGAGCGGGGGTTCAAGCCGCTGTGGCGCGGATCAACGCCCGGTTAACCTCGGCGCCCCACATTGGGACAGTAAATTCCCGGGGTGCGTCCATGTCCGTGAGCGATCGTCCGATCCTCATCAAGAAGGTCAAGAAGGTCTCCGGCGGCGGCCACCATGGCGGCGCCTGGAAGGTGGCCTATGCGGACTTCGTGACCGCCATGATGGCCTTCTTCCTGCTGATGTGGCTGATCAACACGACCGATCCGGAGCAGAAGAAAGGCATAGCCGAGTATTTCGCTCCGGCCAGCGTTTCCGAAACCACCTCCGGATCGGGCGGCATCCTGGGCGGCACGGCCCTGGGCGACGACGGCCCCAAGAGCTCCGGATCCCAGTCGGTGCTTGAGCAACTCGCGCCCGAGGCCCCGGCCGACGCTGCAGCCGTCGGATCCAGCACCAATCTCGCATCGGCCAGCGAGGCCGCGCTCCAGGCCGAGATCCAGAAGCGCGAGGCGGCGGAGTTCGCCAGCGCCGCCGAATCCCTGCGTCAGGCCATGCAGTCGATGCCGGAACTGGCCGAGCTGTCGAAACAGCTGATCGTCGACCAGACGCCCGAGGGCCTGCGCATCCAGTTGGTCGATCAGGAGGGCCGCTCGATGTTCGACAACAACTCGGCCCGGCCGAACGCCCGGGCTCAGGTCCTGCTGCGCGCCGTGGCCAAGGTCATCAACCAGCTGCCGAACCGCATCTCCATCACCGGCCACACCAGCGCCACGCCCGGCTCCAATCGCGCCAGCGGTCCGGCCGACTGGACCCTGTCCTCGGAACGGGCCAACGGCTCGCGTCTGGTGCTTCAGAGCGCCGGCGTGGACGCCGACCGGGTCTATTCCGTCGCCGGCAAAGCGGGTTCGGACCCCCTCTATCCCGACGACCCGACCCTGGCCGGCAACCGCCGCATCGCCATCGTCCTGCTGCGCGAGGCGCCGGTCCTGCCGATGGACACCTCGCTGTGATCCCGCTCGGCTGTGGCGCGAACGCGCTTGCGGCCCGGCGAGGAATGACGCCAAATCCCGGAATGAGCCTTCGACCGTCACACTCTCGGCAAGATCGGGTGCGGATCTAGCGCCGTGACGCAGCATGTCCCGACACGACAGCTCCGGTTCTTCATGACCTCGGTCGCGCCGTGTCCCTATCTGCCCGGCAAGACCGAGCGCAAGGTCTTCGCCAACCTGCCCTTCTCGGACGGCGCCCACGTCAATGACGAACTGACCGTGGCCGGTTTTCGCCGCAGTCAGAACATCGCCTATCGCCCGGCCTGCGAAGCCTGTGACGCCTGTGTCTCGGTCCGCCTGCCCGTGCCCGAGTTCGCCTTCACACGGTCGCAGCGCAAGGTTTTGACCCGCAACGACGACCTGTCGCGCAGCCTGGTCGAGGCCGAAGCCACGACCGAACAGTTCCAACTGCTGCGCCGCTATCTGACCACCCGCCATCCGACCGGCGGCATGAGCGACATGGGCTGGCTCGACTATGTCGCCATGGTCGAGGACACGACTGTGCGCACCCATCTGATCGAATATCGCCTGGCCTCCACCGACGGCGGGCCGGGCGATCTGGTCGCCGTCACCCTGACCGACCTGCTGAAAGACGGTCTGTCGATGGTCTACAGCTTCTATGATCCGGCGATGGAGCGCCGCAGCCTGGGTCGGTTCGCCATCCTCGACCATATCCGCCAGGCCGCCCAGGTCGGCCTGCCCTTCGTCTATCTGGGCTACTGGGTCCAGGGCTCCGACAAGATGGACTACAAGTCGGGCTTTCGCCCGATGGAAGTGCTGGGCAAGCTGGGATGGTCTCGGCTGCAGGACTAGGCGAACCGCCTCTCCCTCCCCGTCCGGGGAGGGGCGTCGCGCAGCGACGGGGTGGGGGCGGCCCGGCAGCAGCGCACCAACGGAGCAACAGCGAAGTATCGCCCGGCCCCTCCCACCCGGCTTCGGCTACGCCTCCGCCCCCCTCCCCCGCAGGGGGAGGGAGAGGCCAACTCTACCTGAACTTCCTCAGGCCTCGCGGCCCCTGGCGGCCGGCGCCGGCGCGCTTGCCCAGCCAGTCCTTCCAGTCGGGCCAGTTGCGGCGGCGTCCGCCGCCGTCGGCCCATTCCGGCCCCTGTTCGGCGTTGAACACGGTGACGTCGGCCAGACCGCCCTGTTTGAAGTTCTGCAGCCGCACGCCCTTGCCGCGCCCCATCTCGGGCAGTTCGTCCAGCGGGAAGATCAGGGTCTTGATGTTCTCGCCGATGGTCGCGACATGGTCGGCCGTCGGCGTCTGCGGGATGCGCAGCATGGCCAGCATGTCGCCGTTCAGCACCTGTTTGCCGCCCCGCTTCTGGGCCAGGGTGTCGTCTTCCGGCGCGATGAAGCCATAGCCGGCCTTCGACGCGATCAGCAGCTTGCCGCCCGGCTGGTGCGCCAGAACGTTGATGATCTCGGCCTTCTCATCCAGGTCGATCATCAGGCGCAGTGGCTCGCCATGCCCGCGACCGGACGCCAGCTTGTCCGCCCCGATGGTGAAGATTCGTCCGTCCGACGCCCCGACCAGCAGCTTGTCGGTCGTATAGGCCGGCACCAGATAGGCCAGCTGGTCGCCTTCCTTGAACTTCAGCTCCGACGGATCCTCGACCTTGCCCTTGGCGGCGCGGATCCAGCCCCGTTCCGACAGGATGACGGTGATCGCCTCGCGCGGAATGAAGGCCTCGGGCGCCACGAAGGCCGAGCTGTCCACGGCGTCGGCGATGGTCGTCCGGCGCGGCGAGATCAGCGCCTTGCGCACAGCCTCCAGCTCCTTGGAGATGGCCTTCCACTGCTTGCCTTCCGAAGACGTCAGGGCCTGCAGGTGCGCCAGCTCCTCCGAGAGTTCCTTGAACTCCTTCTCGATCGTCATCTCTTCCAGACGCGCCAACTGACGCAGCCGGGTGTCGAGGATGAAGTCGGCCTGGACCTCGGTCAGGCCGAAGCGCGCGATCAGGACGGCCTTGGGCTGTTCCTCCTCGCGAACGATGCGGATCACCTCGTCGATGTTGAGGAAGACGATGCGCAGGCCTTCCAGCAGGTGCAGCCGCTTCTCGACCCGCGCGATCCGCCACTGCGACCGCCGGTTCAGAACCTCGCGGCGGTGATCCAGGAAGGCCCTCAGGCAGGCCTTCAGCCCCATGACGCGCGGGGTGCCGTCTGCATCCAGCACGTTCATGTTGATCGGGAAGCGGACTTCCAGATCCGACAGCTTGAACAGGCTCTCCATCAGCATCTCGGGCTCGATGGTGCGGTTCTTGGGCTCAAGGATCAGGCGGATGTCCTCGGCCGACTCGTCGCGCACGTCGCCCAGCAGCGGCGCCTTCTTGTGCTCGATCAGATCGGCCAGCGCCTCGATCAGGCGCGACTTCTGCACCTGGTACGGCATCTCGGTGACGATGATCCGCCACACGCCGCGCCCCAGGTCCTCAGTCTCCCAGCGCGCCCGCAGCCGCACCCCGCCCCGGCCCGTCTCATAGGCGTCCAGGATCGAAGCATGGCCTTCCACGGCGACCCCGCCGGTCGGGAAGTCAGGACCGGGGACCAGTTGCACCAGTTCAGCCGTCGTCGTCTCGGGCCGGTCCAGCAGCATCTGGCAGGCGTCGATCAGTTCGCCGACATTGTGCGGCGGGATCGAAGTCGCCATGCCCACGGCGATGCCGGACGAGCCGTTGGCCAGCAGGTTGGGGAAGCCGGCCGGCAGAACCACCGGCTCCTCGTCCTGGTCGTCGTAGGTGGCGCGGAAATCGACGGAATCCTGATCGATCCCGTCCAGCAGCAGCACGGCGGCGGGCGTCAGCTTGCACTCGGTATAGCGCATGGCCGCGGCGCTATCGCCGTCGATATTGCCGAAGTTCCCCTGGCCGTCGACCAGCGGATAGCGCTGGGCGAAGTCCTGGGCCAGACGCACCAGGGCTTCATAGATCGAGGCGTCGCCGTGCGGGTGGTATCCACCCATGACCTCGCCGACGACCTTAGCGCATTTGCGCGCGGCCGCCTGCGGATTCAGCCGCATCTGGTGCATGGCGTACAGGATGCGCCGGTGCACGGGTTTGAACCCGTCCCGAACGTCGGGAAGGGCGCGGTTGGTGATGGTCGACAGGGCGTAGGCCAGATAGCGACGGCTGAGGGCCGTCTCCATCGGCTCGTCGATGATACGGCCGCCTTCCGGCGGCGGAGCGTGGATCGTCATGGGCCAGCGAATCGGGGATCGGAAGCGCGAAGTCTAGCCCGTTCGACACAAGACAGGTCGTCTATCTGTGGGAGATCGTACGCCGAAGGGTAACCGAACGCCTCCCGGCTTCGTATGTGAGTGACCCCGTCACGTCAGGCCCGTCTCCATGATCCTGTTCCTGCTCTCCTATCTGGCCGGCGCCCTGACCATCGTCAGCCCCTGTATCCTGCCCGTCCTGCCCTTCGTCTTCGCCCGCGCCGGTCGGCCCTTCGTGCGCAACGGCCTGCCCCTGCTGGTCGGCATGGCGGTCACCTTCGCCGGGGTTGCGACCCTGGCGGCCCTCGGCGGCGGCTGGGCGGTGCGGGCCAATGAGGTCGGTCGCTGGATCGCGCTCGCGGTCATGGCCGTCCTGGGCCTCAGCCTGCTCGTGCCCTCCATCGGCGAGCGGCTGATGCGCCCCTTCGTGGCGGCCGGCTCCTGGCTGACCGATCGCGTCGAGCGCCGCTCCGCAGACCAGGGCGACGTCCGCGCCTCCCTGTTGCTGGGCGTGGCCACCGGCCTGCTGTGGGCGCCCTGCGCGGGTCCGATCCTGGGCGTCATCCTGACCGGCGCGGCCCTGCAAGGCGCCGGCGTCGGCTCGACCGTGCTGTTGCTGGCCTATGCGGCGGGCGCCGCCACCTCCCTGGCCTTGGCCCTGCTGGTCGGCGGACGGGTGTTCAAGGCCATGAAGGGCGCGCTGGGCGTCGGCGAATGGGTGCGGCGCGGCCTGGGCGCCTTGGTGCTGATTGGCGTGGTCGCCATCGGCCTGGGCCTGGACACGGGCCTGCTGACCCGGATTTCGGCCGGAAGCACCGGCCGTCTGGAACAGGCGTTGTTGAGCACCATCGGTCGCGGCGCGCCGATGAACGCGGCGCCGACGGATCTGGCCAATCTGCCGGTCGAGGGAACCATGCCGCCCCTGACCGACGCCACCACCTGGATCAACTCCCCGCCCCTGACCCCGGCGCAGTTGCGCGGCAAGGTCGTGGTCGTCGATTTCTGGACCTACTCCTGCATCAACTGCCTGCGCGCCCTGCCCTATGTCCGCGCCTGGGCCGAGAAGTACAAGGACCAGGGCCTGGTCGTGATCGGCGTCCATACGCCCGAATTCGCCTTCGAGAAGTCGGAGGCCAACGTCCGCGACGCCGTCCGCCGCCTGGGCGTCGACTATCCGGTCGCCATGGACAACGACTTCGCCATCTGGCGCGCCTTCAAGAACCAGTACTGGCCCGCCCATTATTTCATCGACGCCCAGGGCCGCATTCGCCACCACCATTTCGGCGAGGGCGACTATGAGGGCTCGGAACGGGTCATCCAGCAACTGCTCAAGGAGGCCGGAGCCGCCGATGTCGCCGCCGACGTCGTCCAGATCCAGGCCCAGGGCGCCGAGGCCGCCGCCGCCATGGACCAGCTCGGTTCGCCCGAAACCTATGTCGGCTACGCCCGCGCCGAGAACTTCCGTTCGCCGGGCGGCCTCGCCCGCGACGCCGTCAAAACCTATGTCGCCAGCCCGCTGGACCTCAACGACTGGAGCCTGGTCGGGCGCTGGCGCGTGACGCGCGAGCACGCCGAACTGGCGGCGGCCGGCGGCCGGCTTTCCTTCCGCTTCAAGGCGCGCGACCTGCACCTGGTCATGGGGCCCGGGTCCAACGGCGCCATGCCGCGTTTCCGCGTTCTGATCGACGGCCAGGCGCCGGGCGTGGACGCCGGGTCCGACATCGACGCCCAGGGCGTGGGACGCATCGACCAGCAGCGCCTGTATCAGTTGATCCGCCAGTCCGGCGCCGTTCGCGAACGCACCTTCGAGATCGAATTCCTCGACCCCGGCGTCCAGGTCTTCGCCTTCACCTTCGGCTAGAGATCCAGCAGCAGTCTCAACCGGTTCTTCGCCAACTGGCGACGCTTGCGCACCAGTTCCCGGCTGATGTTCAGATGGGCGGCGATCCGTTCGTCGCTCCAGTCGTCGAGATGGAGCCGCAAGGGCTCGACCAGGGCGGCCGGAAGAGCGTTCATGGCCCGCCCCCAGGCCGCGTCGCTTTCCTGTTGCGACAGCGCCTCTTCCGGCGAGGGCGCCGCCTTGACCCAGGCGGCGGCGGACGGCGGCGGCAGATCGGCGTCCTCTGCCACGATGGGAATGCGATTGGCGTTCTGGCGGTGCTGATCCATGCAGGCGTTGTGCAGGATCCGCACCAGCCAGGCCCCAGGGTTCTGCACCGGCTGGCGGTCAAAGGCCTGGGCCGCCCGCACCATGGCTGCGCTCAACGCGTCCTCGGCGTCGGCCCGATTCCCGCCGGAGAGCCGCAGGCTTCGATGCCGCAGACTGTTCTGATGCGCCATCCAGATCGCCCAGAAACGGTCCATCGACGGCGGCCGGTCCAGAGCGCGCGCGATCACGCCCGCAGGCGTCAACCCGGCTTTTGGAATCCCGCCCCGATCGCCGCCGGCCGCTCGGGCCAGAACCTCGACAGGAGACGGCGGACGCGGCGCTGAAGGATGAGAAGCAGAACGCCGCTCAGGCGGCGCAGCCGTCGCGGGCGCCCTCTCTTCCTCGCCTTGCGTCTCCCAATCCGGAAACAACCGGACGACATTCATATTCGTCACTCCCCCTCGGCGTGGGGAGCGACCGTCAAGCCCAAAGCGAGCTCATCCCCCTACGCTTGGCCTGGCAGAACCAACGGGGCGTATCGGTCGAGGCCTCGTCGCGATTCTGGATCACCGACGTCGCATCAACCAGAGTTTGCAAGAACCCCGTTATCACTACTTAGACGGGTGTATTTGCTTTTTGTGAAGCCGTTTGATGCGGTGCTGGAAAATACTGACGGCTACTGGCCGCCTGACGCCCCGTCAGCCGGCGCGGCGGCCGATGGCGATGCGGCGGTCCGTTCGATCATTGCGCAGATCGCGAGGTCCAACTGCCGCGTCACCTCGCGCGCGATGATCTTCTGCAGGGCCTCGACGATCTCGAGACTGACCTGGGCGGAAGGCCCCCTCGCCGCGCGCTGCATGTCCTCGGGCATGGCCGCCAGGCGTTGCTCGGCCACGGCGCGTTTCAACAGCTCGCGCTGATCGGCGAAACTGTCGACGACCGTGTGTTTCTGCTCCGATATGGAGTCATAGAGATGCCGCCCCGTCGCCCCTTGCGCATCCGTCATCGGGCGGATCCGTCTTCATCGGGCGGCAGCCCCAGAGCCCGGGTCAGCTGCGCCTGAAGCTGCTCGATCATGGCCTCGGTGAACTGGGGAATCGGCGTGTCCGGCGGCGACTGAGCCGCCAGCAACTCCGGCAGGCGCGCGGCCGAGGTCCTGAAGACCTCGGCGACCATCCGCCGAGCCGCCACGACAATGGGATCCGCAGCCGGAACCGGCGGCTCGCCGGCGGCGGCCTCAGGCGAGGGAGAATCGTCGGTCATCAAACCCTCCTGTCCGGCCTCATTCCTTGTCGGATCCGGCGGGAACGAACGAGATCTTCTCGACCAGCTCGCCGTCTTCGATATCGGTCAGCAGGCCCCGCGCCTTGACCATCAGCTTCGCCGCCCAGGGCGCATAGGGATCGGTCAGCAACGGCTCCTGCATCCGGTACAGGATGGCGACCATCGCCTCCGCCGCAGCACGCAGTTCCCGATATCTGGACTGGCTTTCCTCAAACCCTTCGGCCGAGGGTCTGTCTTCTGCGGCGTCGCTCCACCGCTCGGTCTCGCATCGCGTCTCCCATTCCAGCGTCTGCGCTTCCTGAACGACGGCCTCGGCGTCGCTCATCTTCGATAGGGTCAAACGGGACATGGCTGCTCCTTCTCTCTCTTCGACTAGTTTCTGGGAAAGGTCTTGACCGCCGTGGTGACGGATTCGGCCGCCAGGCCCGCCGCGATCGGCGCCGCGAACGAACTGACCAGGGCCATGGCGTAGGCGACAAGCGCCGGTTCGTTCATCCCGCCCGACGCCAGCATCATGGCCATGGCCTTGCCCTGGACGGTGGTGCTGATGGACAGCATGTTGCGCTGGTAATCGGCGGCGTCCTGCACCGACAAAGCCGCCGCCTGGGTGGCCTTGTCGTAGGCGATGGCGCCGCCGGCCGAGACGCGCGTCGAGGTCGAGGGGGTGCCCTGCTCGAGCGGCGCGAAGCCCAGCGCCCAGTTCGTCGAGGTCTGAACGGCGTCCTTGATCTGGCTGTTGACGGTCGGTTCGGTCACGGCGCGAAAGCTCTCGTTTCAGATGAAGGCGCTATTTCTGCGCCGCGTTCATGATCATGGTGACGGCGCTGGAGGTGACGGCGTTGCCGATCTGCTGCAGCCCCCCTTGCGCCTGCTGGGCGTTCTGCATGGCCAGAGAGATCGAATGGGCCATGCTCTGATAGACCAGCGCCATCGATTGGGCCGGCGCTTCGCCCAGCACCTTGACGTTGGTCTGGGTGACCGCGTCGGTGACTTGCGAGTTGACGGGCGTGTCGGCGGCCATGGTTCAGATCCTGACAATTCTAGAGATTCAGCAGTTTGGCGGCGATAAGCAGAACAAGGGCGTTTTCGAGCGGGCTGGGCGGCGGCGATCTGGCGGCGATCCGCGTGGTGGCGATGGCCGAGACCATGCTGCCCATCTCGTAGACCTGCATCACGCCCTGGTTGGTGGCGGCCTGGGCGCAGATCGAGGCCTGGCGCTGGGCCTGGACCGCGTTCTCGAACACGATCGCCGTCGAATGGGCCGCGCTCTGGTAGATCGAGCCCATGGCGATCGTCGATGCGGCGCCCAGGACCATCAGGTTCTGCTGCGTCACCGCATCGGTGATCTGACTGTTCACGGCGGTCGGATAGGCCATGGCTCAGACCGCGATTTCGAGGATCTTGGCGATCAGGGCGCCGACGGCGGCGTTGTTGATCTGCTGCATGCCCCCCTGGGTCTGGCTGGCGTTCTCGACCGACAGGCTGGTGGCGTGCGCCACCGCCTGGACCGATACGGCCATGGCTTCCGCAGGCCCCTCGCCCAGCACCTTGACGTTGGTCTGGGTGACTGCGTCGGTGATCTGTGCGTTGACGGTGTCGCTCATGACGAAGCCTCCCCCTTTTCTTGATGCTCAGGTGACGACCGGCGCGCCGTAGAAGGCCGATGGCGCAGGCTCCTGACGAACTTGCGACACCGACCGCACGCCGACGTCGGCGGTCCGGACCGTGCGGATTTGCTGCATGTCGGCCAGGCTGGTCGCCAGTTGCCGGATCTGCAGCGTCGACAGTTCCGCCGCATGCTGCGTCGAAGCGGCCAGGCGCGCTGCAAAGGCGTCCGCCGAGGCCATGATGGTGATCAGACCGGCGTTGCACACGCCGGCTCCGGCGCACAGCAGCAGGGCGTCGTCGCGACAGGCCGCGACGGCCAGCCCTTCTTCGGTTCTCAATCGCTTTTCCTCGCGTGTCATTCGAACGGCTCCTCACGACGCGGACCGATGTCCGGCCACGGAATGACGGACGGCTTGTCCATCAGCGCCTGGACGCAGTTCATGGTCGCGACCATGCCCAGGATGTTGGTGGTCTGCTGGTTGGCGACGGCGTTGTGGTACATCATCCCGCTGGCCTGATTAGCGGCCACCAGGCTCTGCATCGCCGCGAAGCTGGGCCCCGAGCCGATGACGGTCAGCAGGGTGTTGGCGACCGATTCCGCCGTGGGGGCCGTCGCGGGGTTCTTGCTGAGCTCCAGCATGAGCTTCAGAATCTCCTCGAAGTCGCCGAGGGTCTGGGCGGATTTTTCCGCCGTCTTCTCGTTCATCTTCGCCTCGACCATGGTGGTCCTCCAAGGGGTGGCGCGGCGGGCGCCAGTCTCCCGCCGCGGCCGTCACGGATATCCAGGGATCGGCGTCAGGCCGCCGTGGCGCGCAGGGCCGTCAGCAGGGACAACAGATTGTCAGGCGTGTCCGACTGGCTGATCTTGCTGGCCGCGACAGCGCCGGCCATGGTGTCGACGCTGTAGATCTGGATGACCCCCTGATTGGTCGCGGCCTGGCCGGCGATGGCCAGTTGCTGCTGCGAAGAGGCTGCATTCTCGTAGAGAATGCCGGTGGAGTGGGCGAGCGACTGATAGATCGCGCCCATGGCCATGGCCGGAGCGTCGCCCAGCACCTTGACGTTGGCCTGGGTGACGGCGTCGGTGATCATGCCGTTGACGGGTGTCGGAAGCGCCATGTCTCAAGTCCTTCTTTTGGAGTTTGCGGGACGAAAAATCAGGAAACCGCGGCCGTGGGACCGACGGCGCGCAGGGCCGTCAGAAGGGCCATCATGTTGTCGGGCGTATCGGACTGGGCGATCTTCGACGTGGCGACCGCGCCGGCCATGGTGTCGACGCTGTAGATCTGGATCACGCCCTGATTGGTCGCGGCCTGGGCGGCGATCGCCAGCTGCTGCTGCGATGAGGTCGCGTTCTCGTAGAGAATGCCGGTGGAGTGGGCGAGCGACTGATAGATCGCGCCCATGGCCATCGCCGGGGCGTCGCCAAGGACCTTCACATTCGCCTGGGTGACGGCGTCGGTGATCTGACCGTTCACCGGGGTCGGAATAGCCATGCTTGTCTCCTTCCATTCGATTGAGGCCTCGGATGGAGGGTCGCGTGGCCCCGTTGAAAGTCGACCCCCACAACCATGACGCGCCATGGAGCGTGGCGTGAATTTCCCGCGGTTGTTTTTCGAGATCTGAAGCACGGCTCAGGCGACGCAGCGGCGTCAGGCCTGCTAGGCGCCCAAGAAAGCGAGCCCCGCGCCGAATTGGCTATGGGGCTTGAACCCGAGGCCGTCGCTTAGAGACGTCCCGTCTCGGCCAGCCGGTCCAGCATCCAGACCCGTGCGGCCGGCAAGGGCTTGTTCTGCGGGTGGAAGACGAACTGTTCCAGAAAATGGCCGGTCAGGTCGAACCCCGCCCTGACGTCGCCCTCGACCAGCCCCGCCTGCGCCCCCAGCATGAAGGGCGGCAGGCTCAGCATCTTGTCGGCATAGGGGGCGCCGGCTTCGCGGCTGACCGCCCGCCCGGTGCGAGGGCTGACATAGATCAGGTCGTCCGCCGTCCCCGTCGCCGCACATTTCGACAGATCAAGGCCGAAGCCCAGGTCTTCCAGCAAGCCCGCCTCGAACCGCACGAAGATGGCCGGCCAGACGTCCGGCAGGGCGAAGGCGGCCATCAGGGCCTCGAAGGCCAGGAAGACGCCGGGATGCGGCTCCCGCTCAGGCAAGGCCCCCTGCGCCACCCCCGCGGCGGCCGCGAGGCCGGTCAGGGCCAGGGCGTCGTCGAACAGGGCGCTGGGCCCCTCGCCCACCGGCTCCAGCCGCGCCCCGCCCAGATGATCCGATGTCCGCGCGCGATAGTCGGCCACGACCCGCGCCCCGGCCTGCAGGAAGGGTCGCATCTTGCGGGACGCCCCGCCGGCCACATAGGCCGCGCGCCGTCCATGGCTTTCGGTCAACAGGTCCACCACGGCGCCGGTGTCCCCATGGGCGCGCGCCGACAGGACAAAGGCCTCTTCATGAAAATCCATCAGTGCGCGGGATCCGCGTCAGGCCGGGCCTCGACCGGAGACTGAACCAGAGCCACCACGGCCTTCGCCTTGTCGTTCGGAATGGGCATGCTCAACACATACTGCTCGATCTTCCAGCCGTCCTCGGTTCGGCGCAGCACGCCGGAACCGCGCGTCAGCCCATAGGCGTCGTTGTCCAGCAGTTCGTCGAACCAGACGATGCAGCGACAGTCGCCGGGCGCCAGGGTCGTGACCCGGTCGTGGGGCCGATAGGTCCACCCCTGCCCCCGCGAGAAATAGGGCGCCGCATAGGCCTTGAACTGAGCCAGCGACCACCGCTCGGTCGCGTCGGTGCCGATGAAGCGGGCGTCGGGCGTGAACAGGCCGAAATAGGCGTCGGCGTCAGCATGCGAAGCCGCCGCATGCATCTGATCCACCACGGCCTCGGCCGCGACCACGGGGTCCTCCGTAGATTGCAGGGGGACGGACATCAGGGCCAGGGCGGCGAGAGCGGCGATCATGGGTTCGTTCTACTCCTGTTCTCGACTTTCGAAAACAGGCTAGCCGCCGGAGCCGGCCCTCTGAATATTTGACGAGGATCATGGACGAAGCGGGCAAGCTCGACCAAGGTCTAATGGACCGTCGAGACCGCGACGCCCAAGTCCAGCCCCGCCTTGCAGGCCCTCCCCGGCCGTAACCTTGAAGAGCTCCATGTCGCGTATCCGCAGCCAATCCCTGCGCTCCAAGCTGATGTCCGCCCAGGACGCCGCCGCCCTGATTCCCGCAGGCTCGACCGTGGGCATGAGCGGCTTCACCGGCTCGGGCTACCCCAAGGCGGTGCCCTCGGCTCTCGCGGCGCGGATCGAGGCCGCCCACGCGGCCGGCGACGCCTTCCGGCTGAACCTCTGGACCGGCGCCTCCACCGGGCCGGAACTGGACGGGGCCCTGGCCAAGGCCGACGGGATCGAACGCCGCCTGCCCTACAACTCCGACCCCATCGCGCGTGAGAAGATCAACTCGGGCCAGATGGACTATCTGGACATGCACCTCAGCCAGCTGGCGCCCATGGTCTGGCAGGGCGTCCTGGGTCCGCTGGACACCGCCGTGGTCGAGGTTTCGGCGATCAACGCCGACGGCAGCCTGGTGCCCTCCTCCTCCATCGGCAACAACAAGACCTGGCTGGACCGGGCCGAGCGCGTGATCCTGGAGGTCAACGCCTGGCAGAACCCGGCGCTGGAGGGGATGCACGACATCTATTACGGCACCGCCCTGCCGCCCAACCGTGTGCCCATCCCCCTGACCCGGCCCGACCAGCTGATCGGCCAGCCGACCCTCCGCTGTGATCCGGCCAAGATCGTCGCCATTGTCGAGACCGAGGCCCCCGACCGCAACCTGCCCTTCGCCGCGCCCGACGCCAACGCCCGCGCCATCGCCGGCCACCTGATCGAATTCCTCAAGCACGAGGTCCGAGTCGGCCGCCTGCCGACCGCCCTGTTGCCGCTGCAATCGGGCGTCGGCAATGTCGCCAACGCCGTGCTGGCGGGCCTGATGGACAGTCCGTTCGAGCGGATGGCCGCCTATACGGAGGTGATCCAGGACGGGATGCTGGACCTGCTGGACGCCGGCAAGTTGACGGTCGCCTCCGCCACCGCCTTCTCCCTCAGCCCGGAGGCGGCGGCGGACATGAACAGTCGCATGGAGCAGTTCCGCGGCAAGATCATCCTGCGCCCGCAGGAAATCTCCAACCACCCCGAGCTGATCCGCCGCCTGGGCTGTATCGCCATGAACGGCCTGATCGAGGCCGACATCTACGGCAACGTCAACTCGACCCAGGTCATGGGCTCGCGCATCCAGAACGGCATCGGCGGCTCGGGCGACTTCTCGCGCAACGCCTTCATCTCCTGCTTCGTGACGCCTTCGACGGCCAAGGGCGGCGCCATCTCGGCCATCGTGCCCATGGCCAGTCACGTCGACCACATCACCCAGGACGTCCAGGTCATTGTCACCGAACAGGGCCTTGCCGACCTGCGCGGCCTGTCGCCGAAACAGCGGGCCAAGCTGATCATCGCCCACTGCGCCCACCCCAAATACCGCGATGCGCTGAACGACTATTACGACCGTGCGCTGAAGGGCTCCTACGGCCTTCAGTCGCCGCATCTGCTGAACGAAGCCCTGTCCTGGCACCAGCGCTACATCGAAACGGGGTCGATGCTGCCGACCTGACGGGCGGTCAGCGGGCCAGGGTCGTGGGGAAGTCCCGGCCCAGGGCCTCGGCCATGGCCTGCTGGCTGATCAGGAAGACCTGGTCGCGGAGGTGATAATTGTTCGACAGCACGATCACCGTCACATCGGCCTCGGGCTGATAGAGCATCAGGTTGCGGAACCCGCCCCAGCTGCCGGTGTGATAGATTTGGCGATCCTGGAAACTGGGCCGAACCTGATCGCCCAGCCGGTTCGAGAAGATCCCGTAGCCCCAGTCGCGGCGCGGACGGCCCCGCTCCTTGGGCGTGTCGGCCGGGGCGTGGTCGGCCAGCATCTGCTGATAGCTGAACGGCTTCAGCAGCGCCCCCCTGTGCAGCGCCCTTTGCCAGACCAGCAGATCGTCCAGGGTCGAATAGACCGCCCCCGCCCCCGCCACGATGGAGGTGTTGGCGTTCGGCTGGGCCGCCAGTCCGGCCGGGAAGTTGGCGTAGCCCATGATCACCCCATGGTCGCCGCCGTCCAGGTCCAGCCCGCTGTCCTTCATCCCCAGTGGGCCGAAGAAGGTCTCCCGCATATAGGCGTCATAGGGCCGGCCGCTGGCCTTCTCGACGATGGCCGCCGCCAGGTTGAAGCCCGCATTGTCGTATCGGACCTTGGTTCCCGGCGCGAACTGCAGGCCGAACCGCTTCGAATCCTCGGTCAATTCGGCCAGGGTCGCCGGCGTGGTCCGACGCATGCCCCAGCCCGGCCGCGCCATCAGGTCCGGTATTCCGGAGGTGTGCGACAGCAGGTGGCTGATCCGCACCGGCTCCCACGCCTTCGGGCACGGCTGGATCCATTTGCACACGGGGTCGGAGATGCGCAGCCTTCCCTCGTCCTGAAGACGCAGGATGGCCGTGGCGGTGAACTGTTTGGAGATCGAGGCCAGGCGAAACCGGGAATCCAGCTTCAGCGGCCGATCCTGCTCATAGTTCGCCTCGCCATAGACCTGACGGAACAGCACCCGGTCGCCCTTGGCCACCAGCACCGCGCCCATGAAACGCCCGGCGGCGGCCTCACGGTCCAGCCGTGCGGCCAGTTGCGGCAAGTCCTCGACCACCACCAGGGGCGGTCGCGGCGGCGTGTCGGGACGTATGGAAGCCAGAACGGCATCGCTGGCGGGTTTGACGGCCGTGGAGAAGCCGGCCCAGACCGCGCCGCCGAGGATCAGCGCCCCAAGGACGCCCAGAACGAGCCGGGGATGGCCCCCAGGGGTACGCGGCACTTCAAACACGGGAACTCAGACGTCGAAATCCAGACCGAACTGGGCGTAGAGCGCCCGTGAATCCTGCCATTTGGGATCAACCTTGACGGTCAGGAACAGGTGGACCTGGCGGCCGAGGATCTCGTTCAGCTCCTCGCGCGCCTTCTGGCCGATCCATTTCAGGGTCTGGCCGCCCTTGCCCAGGACGATGGGCCGCTGGCTTTCGCGCTCGACATAGATGGTCTGTTCGATCCGGGCCGAGCCGTCGGCGCGGTCCTCGAAACTGGTGGTCTCCACCGCCGCCGAATAGGGCAGTTCCTCATGGACGCGCAGATAGACCTTCTCGCGCGTGATCTCGGCCGCCAGCACCCGCACCGGCACGTCCGCCGCCTGGTCCTCGGGATACAACCACGGCCCCTTGGGCATCGACCGCGCCAGACGCTGCTTCAAGTCCTCGACCCCATCGCCGTTGGCGGCGGAGATCATATAGACCTCCTCATAGACGCCGCTCTCGAACATCTTCTGCGACAGGGCCAGCAGGGTGTCGCGGCGCATGCCGTCGATCTTGTTCAGCGCCAGGATGACCTTCGTCCCGATGGACTGAAGATTGGCGATGATGGTCTCGGTGTCCTCAGCCGAGCGGCGGTCCGCCGCCGTGCCTTCACGGCCCTCGGCGTTGATGTGCGACTGGGCGTCGATCAGGTGCACCACCACGTCCGCGTCCTGAGCCCCGCCCCAGGCCGAGGCGACCATGGCCCGGTCCAGCCGACGGCGCGGGGTGAAGATGCCGGGGGTGTCCACCAGAACGATCTGGGCGTCGCCTTCCATGGCGATGCCGCGCACCGGGAACCGTGTCGTCTGCACCTTCTGGGTGACGATGGAGACCTTGGATCCGGTCAGCCGGTTGACCAGCGTGGACTTGCCGGCGTTCGGCGCGCCGATGATGGCGGCGAAGCCCGCGCGCTGGTTTTCGATATCGGTCAAATGACGCCTTCACGTTTGAGGAGAGCCGTTGCGGCCGCCTTCTCCGCCTCCTGACGCGAACGCCCCTGCGCGGTCAAGGGCTCCACGCCCTCGACGGACACCTCGATGGTGAATGTCGGCGCATGATCCGAACCCGTCCGATCCGCGACGCGATAGGTCGGAAGCGGTCGGCCCTTGGCCTGGGCCCACTCCTGCAGCGCCGACTTGGGGTTGGTCACGGTCCGCGACGGCGGGGCGGAAAACTCTTCCGCCCAGGCCTTGTCGAAGAAGGCTCGCGCCGCCTCCAGCCCGCCGTCCAGATAGACGGCCGCCAGGATGGCCTCGACCGCGTCGGCGATGACCCCGGCCTTGCGGCGCCCCCCCGTCTTGGTCTCGCCCGGCGACAGACGCAGCGCAGCGCCGACGCCCAGGGCCTCGCCCACGCGCGCGCAGGCGGTCTTGTCGACCAGGGCGTGCAGGCTGGACGAGAGCTGGCCCTCGTTGGCGGTGGGATAGTCCCGCGACAGCTTCTCGGCCACCAGCAGGCCCAGCACCCGGTCGCCCAGAAACTCCAGCCGCTCGTTGTCGCGCGGACCGTGCACGCCGACCGGCGCGCCCTCGCCCACGCTGGCGTGGGTCAGGGCGCGTTCCAGCAAGGCCGCATCCCTAAAGGCATGACCAATGCGTGTCTGAAGCGCCGCGACCGCCTCGGCCCGTAAATTGGCCATCAGTGCAGGACGTTGAAGAACCGGTCGAGCCGCACGTTGAACCAGCTGACGGGGTTCCACAGCGACGATCCGGGCTTCCACGAGAACAGGATGATCTGCGCCTTGCCGACCAGGTTCTCGGCCGGGACCATGCCCACGCCGCTGGACTGTTCGACACGGCTGTCGATGGAGTTGTCGCGGTTGTCGCCCATCATGAAGTAGTGGCCGACCGGCACCTCATAGACCGGGGTGTCGTCCAGGTCGTTGCCGGGGCCGAAGTCCTGGGTCATGAAGCTCTTTCCTTCCGGCAGGGTCTCGCGGACCTCGGCGATCGGGTGCGCGCCGAAGATGTCGTCGATCTCACCCTGGCTGACGACGACGTCCTGAACCGGCTTGTCGTTGATATACAGCTTGTTGGCGATCATCTGGATGCGGTCGCCCGGCAGGCCGATCACTCGCTTGATGAAGTCGGTCTTGTCGTCACGCGGCAGCTTGAACACCACGATATCGCCGCGCTTGGGCGCCGAACCCATGATGCGGCCGTCGAACAGCGGCGGGCTGAACGGGATCGAGTGTTTCGAATAGCCGTAGGACCATTTCGACACGACGATATAGTCGCCTTCGTACAGGTTCGGCTCCATCGAGGCCGACGGGATGGTGAAGGGCTGGAACAGGAAGATCCGCAGCACCATGGCGATCAGCAGGGCGAAGAAGATCGTCTTGACGATCTCGACCGTTTCGTCGCCGGCGCTCTGTTCGCCCTTGGCCTTCTTGGCGGACTTGCGCGCATAGACCGGAGTCGTCGGCTCGTCCTCGAACGGCGCATCCCCCTTGTCGCTCCAGACCGGGCGCTTTTCGGCGGCGGGATCCTTCACCGCCTCCACAGGCGCATCGGCCTCGGACGCGGCGAAGACTTCCTCCGGCGTGGCGTCGGTCGCGTTGGTCTGGGCAGCATCGGCGTCGTGCGGCTTCTGGTCTTCGCTCATGCGATCAAGCATCCCCTTGCCGCGTCTGCGCGGTCGTCCCGTGACGGGTATATCGCGATTACGACAGCGGCAAGGCTTCGATCACCACGAAGGCGAGTGCATAGGGGTGTTCATCGCTGAGGGTCAGGTGAATCCTCGCCTCATGACCCGCCGGCGTCAGTCGCGCCAGATGGTCGGCGGCGTGGCCCGTCAGGGCCAGGGTCGGCTGGCCGGAGCGCAGATTCACCACTCCCATGTCGCGCCAGTAGACATCGGCTCTCATCCCGGTGCCCAGGGCCTTGGCGCAGGCCTCCTTGGCGGCGAACCGCTTGGCGTAACTCCAGGCGGGATCGGGCTTGCGATCCGACCGCGTCCGCTCCAGATCGGTGAAACAGCGCTGTTTGAACCGCTCGCCGAACCGATCCAGCGAGGCCTGGATTCTCCGAATATCCGACAGGTCCGCGCCGACGCCCAGGATCACAAGGCGGCGTCCATCGCCGCCCGCATGCGGCGAATGGCGGAATCCAGGCCGACGAAGATGGATTCGCCGATCAGGAAATGGCCGATGTTCAGCTCGCGAATTTCGGGGATCGCCAGCATGCGCGGCGCCGTGTCGTAGTCCAGCCCGTGCCCGGCATGGACCTCGAGCCCCAGGATGTCGGCCTGGGCGGCGGCGGCGGCGATCCGTTCGAACTCGACCTCCCGCTCGCCGGGATCGGTCAGCAGGCAGTAGCGGCCCGTGTGGAACTCCACCACCTGGGCGCCGACGGCGGCGGCGGCCTCGACCTGGTCTTCCGACGGTTCGATGAACAGGGACACCCGGATGCCCGCCTCGGCCAGGGCCTGGGCGACAGGCGCGATCCGCGCCTCGTGCCCCGCGACGGCCAGACCGCCCTCGGTCGTGACCTCCTCGCGCCGTTCGGGCACCAGACAGGCGGCGTGGGGCCGATGGCGCAGGGCGATGGCCAGCATCTCCTCCGTCACCGCCATCTCGAAATTCAGGGGCTTGCCCGCCCGGGCGCACAGGGCGCTCAGAACATCGATGTCGGCGTCGGTGATATGGCGACGGTCCTCGCGCAGATGGGCCGTGATGCCGTCGGCGCCGGCGGCCAGCGCCGCCTCGGCGGCACGGGCCGGATCAGGATGCGTCCCGCCCCGCGCGTTCCGCACGGTGGCGACATGATCGATGTTGACGCCCAGCCTGACCCGTTCGCGCATCTCAGCTCCTCGCCAAACCGAATATCACTTCGAAAGTCTGCGGCTGCCCGGATCTTCGATCGGCAGAGCCGCCAATTCCGACGGCAAGGCGTCGGCCGGATAGGCCGGCACTTCCAGCGACGCCAGGGCGATCAGGGGCACGCCGACGTCCGCCTTGCCGCCCGACCGATCCACGATACAGGCGGCCGCGACCACTTCGCCTCCCGCAGCCTGGATGGCGGCGATACACTCGCGCGACGACAGGCCCGTGGTGACGATGTCCTCGACCATCACCACCTTCTGCCCCGGCTCGACCGAGAACCCGCGCCGCAGCTTGAACTGCCCGCCTTCCCGCTCGACATACATCGACGGCACGCCCAGGTGACGTGCGGTCTCATATCCCGGAATAATCCCGCCGACCGCCGGCGAAATGGCGACATCCACCGGCCCCACAGTCGCGACGATCTTGTCCGCCAGCGCCTTGCACAGGCGTTCGCAGCGGTCGGTCTGCATGAAGACCAGGTTCTTCTGCAGGAAGACCGGGCTGTGCAGGCCGGACGACAGGACGAAATGGCCTTCGCGCAGGGCGCCGGCGTCACGGAATTCGTTGAGGACGTCTTGGGTGTTCATGGCGCGGTCTTAGCGCCTGGAAGCGTCGTGTCAAAGGCTCAGCCTCGACCGCGATCGACGTTGTCGACGGATGGATTGGCCCGCAGCGCCGCCATGAGCATGGTCGCGTGTTTGGCGTCCTCGACCTCGACGTCGATGGTCACATCGAAGAAGTCCTGCTGGCGATAGGCCATCGACAGGTTGATGATATTGCCGCCCGCCTCGCCGATCAAGGTCGTCACCTGGCCCAACACGCCCGGCGCGTTGCGAATGGTCGCATTCAGACGAACCGCCGCCACGGCGTCGGTCTCGGCCTGGGGCGTCCATTGCAGGTCGTGCCAGACCGAGTCGTCATCGGCGAAGGCCGCCAGGGACTGGCAGTCGATCGTATGGACCGTCAGGCCGATCTCCGGCTCCAGGATGCCGACGATCCGATCGCCCGGCACCGGGGTGCAGCACTGCCCGAAGTGAACGCTGACGCCCGGCGTCAGTCCGCCGCCGCGCACGAACAGACGGGCGGTATCGCTTTCGATCCGTTGTTTCTCGGGTCCGGCCTTCAGCCGCCCCTTCATGGCGGGGAACAGGGTCTCAGCCACCGTCGTCGGCGACAGTCGGCCGCGACCCAGGCTTTCGAACACATCATCGTCACCGGCGACCGCCAGGGTCTCCAGAATCGGCTTCAGCGACACCTCGGCCAGGGTCTTGTCTATTCGGGCCAGGGTCTGCTGCAGGGCGATTCGGCCCAGTTTGACGAACTCCTCGCGTTCCGAAGTCCGGATGTGGCGGCGGATGGCTGAACGGGCCCGGCCCGTCACCGTCAGGCTGCGCCAGTCGGCGGGCACTTCGCGTTTGGCCCCGCGGATGATCTCGATCACGTCGCCGTTCTGAAGCAGCGTCCGCATCGGCTTCAGTTCGCCGTTGACCTTGACCCCCACGGCCGTGTCCCCGACCTCGGTGTGGACCGCATAGGCGAAGTCCAGCGGCATGCCGCCGCGCGGCAGGGTCACCAGCCGCCCCTTGGGCGTGAAGACGAACACCTGGTCCAGGTACATTTCGAGCTTGGCGTGCTCGACCCAATCTTCGCCGCCCTCGCCGTGCTCGATCACCTGAACGAGATGGCGCAGGTTCTGCAGCGGATCGCGTCCGCCGCCCTTGGCCATGGCCTCGCGGTCGAATCCATAGGACTGGTTCTTGTAGCGCCAATGGGCCGCCACGCCGTCTTCCGCCACGCGATCCATCGCCTCTGTGCGGATCTGCATCTCGATCCGGAGGCCGCGCGGCCCGACCACAGTGGTGTGAAGCGAGCGATAGTTGTTCGACTTGGGCGTCGAGATGAAATCCTTGAACCGTTCCGGCACCATCGGCCATTCGCGGTGGATGACGCCCAGAGCGCGATAACAGTCGTCCTCGGCTTCCACGATCACGCGGAAACCATAGATGTCGGACAGGGACGAGAAACCGACCGACTTGCGCTGCAGCTTGCGCCAGATCGAATAGGGGGTCTTTTGCCGCCCGAACACATGGGCGCCCACGCCCGCCTCGGACAGAACCCGCTCGACCTCGCCGGACACGCCTTCGATGGCGCGGCCATGCTCCAGCTTCAGCGCCTCCAGCCGCCGTTCGATGGCCGTCTTCGCCGTCGGATTCAGATAGGTGAAGGCCAGTTCTTCCAACTCGGACGCAATCGAGTGGATGCCGATCGACCGTCCCAGCGGGGCATAGACTTCCAGCGTCTCGCGGCTGATCCGTTCGCGCTTCTCCGGCTTGACGTACTGGAGCGTGCGCATGTTGTGCAGACGGTCCGCCAGCTTGACCAGCAGCACCCGGACGTCCCGGCTGATGGCCAGGATGAATTTCCGCAGGTTCTCCGCCTGGCGGGTGTGCTCCGCCTGAAGCTCCAGCCGGCTCAGCTTGGTCACGCCTTCGACTAGGACCGCGACCTCCTCGCCGAACATCTGGGCGATGTCGTCGCGCGTCGCCGAGGTGTCCTCGACCACATCGTGCAGCAGAGCCGTGACGATGGTGGCGGTGTCGAGCTTGTAGTCGGTCAGTATGCCCGCGACCTGGATCGGGTGGGCGAAATAGGGATCGCCCGAAGCCCGCATCTGCGAGCCGTGCATCTTCATCGCATAGACATAGGCCCGGTTCAGGAGCGCTTCGTCAGCGGTGGGGTCATAGGCCTTGACGGCCTCGATCAGTTCGAACTGACGCAGAACGGGCGCACGCTTGGGGGCGGGCTCAGGTTCGGATGCTGTCGAAACAGGTTCGTTTTTGTTTGCAGTTCGGGGCGCCGGCGGAACCGTCTCGGTCCGCGCCGGCAGGATAGTGACGCCAGGGGCTCCCTCGGGCGTCAGTACCGCTCCTCCTGACCGCCGTCGCGGTCGCTTTGCAGCGCGCGGATCAGCTCGGCCTCGGCCATGTTCATGTGTTGCGGTTCGGCCAGCAGGGCGACGGTTTCGGCCTCGTCCTCGGCTTCGGTGCGCTCATCGACGCGTTGCAGCGTGGTGATGATGGTCTCGCGCAGTTCGTCCGGCACGACGGTGTCGTCGGCGATTTCGCGCAGGGCCACGACCGGGTTCTTGTCGTTGTCGCGGTCGATCGTCAGGGCGGCGCCGTTGGCGATGCTGCGGGCGCGGTGGCCGGCCATCAGCACCAGACCAAAGCGGTTCGGTACCTTTTCGATGCAGTCTTCGACGGTGACGCGGGCCATGAAATTCCTCGAACGCGGGGGAGAACCGCGTGAAATACAGATAGGGACTGACTTTTGCAACGCCAGAGCGGCGAAAGTGCGGCCTCAGACCGGATGGGCGTCGCGCCCCACCGTCGCCGAAGCCGCCAGGGCCTGGGCCAGCCCGCCGTGGGGATGGACCCAGTCCGGTGCGATCTCCGCAATCGGCCCCATCACGAAGCGGCGCTCGGCCGCGCGTGGGTGCGGCAGGATCAGCCCGTCCAGGTCCCCGCTCAGTCGACCATAGGCGATCAGGTCCAGATCCAGCGTGCGCGGGGCGTTGCGGACCGACCGCTGACGGCCGAAGACATCCTCGATCCGCCCCAGGGCCGCCATCAGCGCGTGGGGGTCATGGCGCGTGGCGACAATGACCACCCCGTTCAGGAACGGCGGGTCCTGCGGATCGGGCCAGGCCATGGACGACCACCACGACGATCGCGCCACCACATCGACGCCCTCGCTGCGAAAACGCGCCAAGGCGGCCTCCAGCGCCTCGCGGCAGGAGGCCCAGACCCCCTTGTCATTGCAGCCCAGCGCCACGATGACTGCAGCGTCCAGATCGGGCGCGCCGTCGATTCCCACATCGACTGCAGCGTCCGGCCGGGCGCCATTTTCTTCATTTCTTTTGACGGCCTCGACCATGTTTCATTCCACCGACCGCCTGGCGATCTTCATCGACGGCTCGAACCTGTATTCCGCCGCCCGCGCCTTGCAGCACGATATGGACTTCAAGCGGATGCTGGACTGGTTCCGCGAGAAATCCGTCCTGACGCGCGCCTATTATTACACGGCGGTGGTCGAGGGCGAAGAGTTCTCGCCGGTGAAGCCTCTGGTGGACTGGCTGGACTACAACGGCTTTTCGGTCGTGACCAAGCCGGTGAAGCGCTTCACCGACGGCCAGGGCCACAGCCGGATCAAGGGAAATATGGATATCGAGATCGCGGTGGACATGCTGGAACTGGCCCCCCGCCTGGATCACGCCGTGCTGTTTTCCGGCGACGGGGACTTTCGGCGACTGGTGCAGGCGGTGCAGGCGCAAGGCGTGCGCGTCACTGTCGTCTCGACCCAGAAGACCCAGCCGCCGCATATCGCCGACGAACTGCGTCGCCAGGCCGACGCCTTCCTTGATCTGAACGACCTGATGGCCGAGTTCGGCCGTCCCAAGACGGGCGCCGGTCAATGAGCCTGAGACCCGAGCCCCCCCGAGACTGCCCCCTGTGCCCGCGCCTGGTCGAGTATCGCCAGGAGAACGCCCGCCAGAACCCCGACTGGTGGAACGGCCCCGCCCCGTCCTTCGGCGATCCGAACGCCCGGCTGCTGGTCGCGGGTCTCGCGCCCGGCCGCACCGGCGCCAATCGCACGGGGCGGCCCTTCACCGGCGATCACGCCGGCTGGCTGCTGTACGACACCCTGAAAAAGGCCGGCTTCGCCCAGGGCCACTATGATCCGAACGGCGACGACGACCTGACGCTGGTGGACTGCATGATCACCAACGCGGTCCGCTGCGCCCCGCCCGGCAACAAGCCGCTGCCGGTCGAAGAGACGACCTGCCGCCCCTTCCTGATCGACCGCCTGGCCTTGCTGCCCAATCTGAAGGTCATCGTGACCCTGGGCGACGTCTCTCGCCGCAACATCCTGAAGGCGTTCGGCCGGCCGGCCTCGGCCATGCCGGCCGGCCATGGCGCCGAGGGTGAGGCCGGCGGATACGTCATCCTGAACTCGTATCACTGCTCCCGATTGAACACGAACACCGGCCGGCTGACCCCGGCCATGTTCGAGGCGGTGTTTGACCGGGCGCGCGAGATCATCGCCCGCTAACCCTCTACTGTTGCGTGCGTGTCGCACGACTCTGCCATGCTGAAATAAGGCGGAACAGAGGCGAGCGTTCGGCGTTCGTCTCCCAGCGGGAGGCTGGACGATGCGACGCACTGACGGATTATTCACGCGACGCGAGCGCAGGATCGCGATCCTGGCCGCGGTCCTCGTGATTGTGATCACGGCCCTGGCCCTGATCTCAGGCGGCCTTTTCCATCCGTCCACAGGGACCGGAGGCGCGGGCGGCTATGGTTTCGCCGATCTGCCGGGCGTCACGGACGCCCGGCCGCTGGGGTAGCGCTCGGACCTCAGCCCTTGTCGCGCATCAGACGGGCCTTGTCGCGCTGCCAGTCCCGTTCGGCCGAGGCCTCGCGCTTGTCGTGCAGCTTCTTGCCCTTGGCCAGGGCGATCTCCAGCTTCGCCTTGCCCGCGTCGTTCAGATACAGCTTCAGCGGAATGATCGTCTGACCGTCGCGCTGCACCGCCCCGATCAACCGGTCGATCTGCTTCCTGTGCAGCAGCAGTTTGCGTGGTCGGCGCGGCTCGTGATTGAAGCGGTTGGCCTGCTTGTACGGCGGGATGTCGGCGTTGATCAGGACGATCTCGCGCCCCTCCACCGCCGCATAGCTTTCGGCGATATTGGCCCGTCCGTCCCGCAGCGCCTTGATCTCGGTGCCGAGCAGTTGAATGCCCGCCTCGATATTGTCCTCTAGGAAATAGTCGAACCGCGCGCGGCGGTTCTCGGCGATGACCTTGGACTTCGGCTGCGGCTGCGGCGCCATCAGACGACGCCCGCATCCGCCATGGCGCGGTCGATCAGCGGCTTGACCCCTTCCGACGTCGGCGACAACGGCAGCCGCGCCTCCTCGCTGCACAGGCCCAACCGGGCCAGGGCGTATTTGGTCGGAGCCGGAGAATTGTCAAGGAACAGCGCCTTGCACAGGCCGATCAGTCGATTCTGCCAGTCGCGGGCGGTGGCGTAATCGCCGGCCGCCGCCGCATTGTGCAGGGCGACCATGGCCTCGGGCGCGACATTGGACGCCACCGAGATCAGTCCGACCCCGCCACAGGCGTGATAACCCAGATAGCTGGAATCATCGCCCGAGATCAGGTCGAATTGGCCGTCGATATTGGCGCGCATCCAGCTGACCCGGCTCATGTCGCCGGTGGCGTCCTTGACGCCGACGATGTTCGGATGGGCCGCCAGCCGCGCTACCGTCTCATTGGCCAGATCGACTCCCGTACGCGACGGGACGTTGTAGAGCAGGATCGGCAGCTGAACGGCGTCGGCGATAGCCTCGAAATGCGCCGCCATGCCCGCCTGCGAGGGGCGGATATAATAGGGGGTGACGATCAACGCCCCATCCGCACCCACCGCCTTGGCGTGCCGGGTCAGGTCGATGGCTTCCTTGGTGTAGGGCGATCCGGTTCCAGCAATGACGCTGACGCGTCCCGCCACCAGCCGTACGCACAGGTCGATCACATGCTTGTGCTCGTCCAGGTCCATGCTGGCGCCCTCGCCCGTCGTGCCGACGGGCACCAGCCCGTCGACGCCTGCGGCGATCTGTCTTTCGATGAGCGTGGCGAATGCGGCTTCGTCCACGTTTCCGTCATGAAGTGGTGTGATCAGGGCGGTGATCACGCCCTTGAACAAGGGGGCGGTCATGGGACTAGCTAGCCTGCGTGGGGAGGGGCGATGGACGGATGTCCAGAACCTCTGTCTTGAGAGCGCGGGACGTTAGGTCGCCAGCGGCCTCGCCGCAACCGGGATGAATGAGAACAGGAAATATCATGATCGCGACCAGTCTGGCTGCGGCCCTCGCCGTCATCGCCCCGACCCCGCAGGACGCCCTTCCCGGCCAACCTGTTCCCTATTCCGCCGTTTCACAATCCGTGCCGGGTTACAGCCCCACCTATCAGGGCCGCGTGCTCGATGACCAGGACACGGCCCTGTTCCGTCAGGGCCTGGCGGCGGCGCGGGCGCGCGACATCCCCGGCGCCCAGGCTGCGATCTCGCAGATGCGCGACCCCACGGCGCGCAAGCTGATCGAGTGGGCCCTGATCGACACCTCGGGCGAACAACTCTCCTACGCCGAACTCGCCCAGGCCCAGACGGCCTTGAAGGACTGGCCGCGCGCCGAATCACGTCGCGCCGCCGCAGAATCGGTTCTGGACCGCGTCGGCGCCACGCCGGACGCCGTCATGGCCCTCTTCTCCGACCACCCGCCCGAAACCGTACAAGGCGCCATCGCCAACGCCTCGGCGCTCGAACAGCGCGGACGTCACCGCGAGGCCCGCGCCCTGATTCGCGACTGGTGGCGGACCCGATCCTTCGACGCCGAGCCGCAATCGCGCATCCTCGCGCGCTGGGGCGGGGAACTGACCCCGGCCGATCACGAGGCGCGACTGAACATGCTGTTGCTCGGTCCGCACGGCCCGGCGACGCGCGCCATGCTCGATCTAGTCTCGCCGGAACGGGCGGCCGTCGCCAATGCGGTCATGAGCCTGCGCACCGCCTACAGCCCGGACGCCGTGGTCGCCGCCCTGACGCCCGCCCAGGCCGCCGATCCGGCGGTGACGCTGGAACGGGTGCGCATCCTGCGCTCTCAGAACCGCCAGTCGGAAGCCTTCCCCCTGCTGGCCAACCTGCCGCCCGCCCCGGCTCATACCGCAGGCGACAACACCCTGTGGACCGAGCGCCGCAACTATTACCTCGACGCCCTGCAACAGGGGAATTGGCGCGCCGCCTATGACGCCATGAACGGCCACGGCTTCACCTCCGGCGACCGGATGGTGGACGCGGAGTTCTTCGCCGGCTGGGTCGCCCTGACCAAGCTGAACCAGCCCGAGGTCGCCGCCCGCCATTTCGAGGCCCTGCGCACCGCCTCCTCCACCCCGATCACCCAGGGTCGGGCCTATTACTGGCTGGGCCGGGCGGCCGAGGCGCGGGGCGAGCGCGACGCCGCACTCGGCTATTACCGCAACGGCGCCCAGCATTGGCAGACCTTCTACGGCCAACTGGCGGCCGAGAAAGCCGGGATGACCACCCTGACCCTGCCCGGCGAACCGGCCCCGACCCAGGCCGACGTCGCCCGGTTCGAATCCAACGAGCTCGTCCGCGCCACGCGAATCCTGGGCGAGACCGGCGAGACCAGCCTGCTGCGGGTCTTCGCCTATCAGCTCGACAACGACCTGCCGACCATCGAGGATCTGGCCCTGCTGATGGACCTGACCCGCAGCTATGGCGAAGGCTTCACCGCCATGATGGTCGGCCGCGCCGCCAGCCAGCGCGGCTTCGTCCTGCCCGAACGCATGTACCCCGTGCGCGTCCCGCCCCAGGTCGCCGGCGCCGCGCCGCTGGAATTCACCCAGGCCATCACCCGCCAGGAATCCAGCTTCGACCCGCGCGCCCGCTCCGGCGCCGATGCGCGCGGCATGATGCAGTTCCTGCCCGCCACGGGTTCGGGCGTCGCCCGTCGTCTGGGCATGGGCTTCTCGGCCGAACAGCTGTGGGATCCGGACTACAACATGACCCTGGGCAGCTATCACCTGGGCGAGCTTATGGCGGCCAACAACGGCTCCATGCTGCTGGCGACGGTCGGCTACAACGCCGGCCCGGCCCGTCCGAGCCAGTGGATCGCCCGCTGTGGCGACCCCCGCGGCGATTCCAATGCGGCCATCGACTTCATCGAATGCGCGCCCTTCACCGAGACGCGCAACTATATGATGCGGGTGATGGAGAATATGGCGGTCTACAAGGCCCGGCTGAACGGGGGATCGGCCCCGCTGACGACCTCGGCCGACATCGCCCGCGGCGCGGCCGCCGGTCCCCGTCCCTACGCCGCCTACTGAGCCCGGCGGGCCGCCAGCAGCGGCCCGTCCGGCCCCTCGATCCAGGTCCCGTCCAGGCCGAAGACCTGGCGCAACACGGGTTGCGCCAGGGCGTCCAGGGGCGCGGCGTCGGCGACGATGCGTCCGCCGTCCAGCACGACCACCCGGTCCGCAAAGGCGGCGGCCAGGGTCAGGTCATGCAGGCTGACCAGCACCCCGGCGGCGGCTCTAGACCGCGCCCGCAGTTGTTCCAGCACCAGCCGCTGAGCGTCCGGGTCCAGACCCGCCGTCGGCTCGTCGGCCAGCAGAAGCGGCGCATCGACCACCAGAGCCCGCGCCAGCAGAACCCGCGCCCGCTCGCCGCCCGACATTTCGGCCACCCCTCGATCCGCCAGATGGCCCGCCCCGACGGCGAGCAGCGCTTCCTTGGCCCGATCCAGAGCCGCCTCTCCCGCCAGGAAGGGCGCGCCCAGGGCGGCCACCTCCACCGCAGGCAGATTCCAGGCGATCCGCCGCTCCTGCGGCAGATAGGACAGGCGTTCGGCTCTCTGACGCGGCGATAGACGGCCGATGTCGTCGTCGCCCAGTCGCACCGCGCCGCTTTCTGCCGCCAGCAGTCCCCCCGCCGCTCGGATGACGCTGCTCTTGCCCGCCCCGTTCGGGCCGCAAAGGGCCACGACCTCGCCGGCCGAGACGGTCAGGCTGACCCCGTCCAGCACCCGCTCGCGCCCGATCTTGGCCCGGACGGCGTTCAACGACAACAGGCTCACAGCCGCCACTCCCGCGCCGCGCGCCAGGCGATCAAGGCGAACAGGGGCGCGCCGATCAGGGCGGTGAACACCCCCAGCTTCAGTTCCTGATCCGTGGGCGTCAACCGCGCCAGCAGGTCGGCGACCACCAGCGTCAAGCCGCCCGCCAGGGCCGAGGGCGCCAGGATCCGCCCCGGATCGCCCCGCACCGCCGCCCGCACCAGATGGGGCGCCGCCAGACCGACGAAGCCGATCACGCCGGCCACGGCCACCGCCGCCCCCGTCGCCACCGCCGCCGCGACCAGAGCCAAGGCGCGAACCCGCCCCATGGACAGACCCGACGCAGCCGCCGCCTCGTCGCCCAGGGTCAGCATCCGCAGCCCTCCCGCCGACAGGCCGGCGAAGACCGCCGCGACGACCACCGCCGGCGTGACCCAGGCCACATCGACCCAGCTGCGGTTCTGCACCGACCCCAGCAGCCAGGACATCACCTCGGCCTGGGCGATGGGCGACGGCGACAGGTTGAAGATCAAGGCCGTGGCCGCCCCGGCGAAACTGGACAGGGCCACGCCGAACAGGATCAGAGCCTCCGGCGCCCGCATCAGGCCCGAGGCGACGATCAGCAGACCGCCCGCCGCCGCCGCCCCCAACAGGGCGGACATCTCGACCACGCCCGCCACCCCGGCGCCGCCCAGGACAATGGCCAGGGCCGCCCCCAGGGCCGCTGTCGCCGACACCCCCAGAACGCCGGGATCGGCCAGCGGATTGCGCAACAATCCCTGCATCACCGCCCCGGCCAGACCGAGTGCGGCGCCGACCGCCAGGGCGCAGACCGCGCGCGGCGCGCGCACCTGCCACAGGACCACCCATGGACCGGACGACGGATCGCTGAAGGCCGCCGCATACTGGGCGGCGTCAAAGGGCGTCTCGCCGATCATCACAGCCGCCGCCAGGGCCGCGAGGATGAGCAGTCCCAGGATCAGGCAAAGCCTCAACATCCGGCTCATGGCCGCCCTCTCGCCATCATCTCGACCCCGTCGGCCGCGAACCAGGCCGGACAGGTCAGCACCGCCGCCGGCAGTTTCGCCGCCGTCCGTCCCTGGGCTGCGCGCCGGACCACCGGATGCCGGCCCGGTCCGCGCCAGTCGGCCCGCAACTGATCGAAGAAGCCCAGTACGAACCGGATCGGCGGCTCCATCGCAATCCGCTCGACGCTGATGGCGCCGAACCCCGGCGCCGCCGTCAGATTGCGAAACCCGGCGGCCCGGATCATCGCATCCATCAGGGTGCCGGGTCCGGAGGTGAACCCGCCCGAGGTCAGATAGACCGCGCCCGGCCGGGGGCGGTCCGGCGCCGCCGCCCGGTCAAGTTTGGCCTGCATGGCCCGCTCCAGCCGTGCGCCGCGTTCCACCTGGCCCAATTCCCGGGCCGCCGTGCGGATATTGGCGCGGACCCCGTCCATATCGGTCGCGTCCGCAATGGTGACCACCGTGACGCCCCGTGTTTGCAGAAAGCTCAGCAGCCTGGGCTCCCCGCCCCAGTAGCGCACGACCACATCCGGCCTGAACCCCACGGCCGCCTCCAGCGTCGGCCGCAGACGCCTGTGGCCCGCCGCTTCGCGCCTTAACCAGGCGTCGGGATCGTCGGCGCGCGGCGACAGGGCCAGATCGGCGTCCGGGGCCAGGGCCAGCACGTACTGGTCGGCGCACTGGTCCAAGGCCATGACCCGCAAAGGACGCGCCTGCGCGCCCTGGGCGACGGCGACGGCCATGGCCGCGACCGCCGCCGCCAGCCCCCAAGCACGGTTCACGATTTCAGCAGGCCGGAAAAGACGGCGTCCAGGGTGGTCTTCACCAACACCTCGCGCTCCGCCCAAGGGAAATAGGGTTTGGTGATCATCAGGGAGACGACGCCATGGGCCGAGGCCCAGATCGATTGGGCGATCGTGCGGGGATCCCCTTCCATCCGCCCTGCGGCCACGGTTTCACCGACCAGGGTCTCGAAGGCCGCGAAGACCCCCGCCCCCAGTTCCTGCGACAGGCTCTGGGCGCCGTCCCGGGCCTCGACGGGGCGGGTCAGATAGATCAGGCGATAGGCGTTCGGATTGGCGAATCCGAAATCGACGTAGACCTCGATCATGCGCCGAAGGCGAACCTCGGGCGGACCATCGAGGGCGGACAGGGATTCAGCCGCCGAGATCAGCTCACCGAACGCGTGGCGGCAGATTTCCTGCAGGATCGCGCCCTTGTCGGAGAAATGCATATAGAGGGCGGTCGAAGACAGGCCGACCTCGTCGGCGATCTTGCGGATCGTCGCCCCTTCATAGCCGTACTCGACGAAGATGCGTTCGGCCGCAGCGAGGATCTCGCCACGCCGTGAATGGCCCTCGCCCTTGGGTTTGCGACTGGAACGCGAGGATGGCGAAACGACGGGCAACGGCGACTCCGGATCTGTCCCGCACTGAATAGCGACAATCTGTCATCGACGCCAATCGCCGCCTCGAAGAACGAGGTTGCGCGAAATGCGTATTTCTAGTTGTGTTGCGCCGGGCGCAGGGGCGAACGGACATGACGACGAGGGATGCGGCGCAAACCGGCGCGGCGCGGCGAATGCCGACCTTGGGGCAGGCGATCATGGTCGCGAGCCTGGCGACGGCGCTTGTGGCCGCAGGAATCGTCTGGCCCCGCTCGACGCTTTCGGCGTCGTTCATCGGGATTCAGATGGGCTTCGTCGCCTCGGCCCTGTGGCGCGCGGCCCTGGTCATCGCCAGTCTTCGTCCTACCCCGTCGTCGCCCAAACCCTCCCGGTGGCCGCGTTACACAATTCTGGCCGCCCTTCATGACGAGGCGGCCGTCGTGCCCCAGCTTATCCAGCGCCTGTCGAAAATCGACTATCCGCGGCGCCAGCTCGAAGGTTTTCTCGTGCTGGAAGCCCATGATCAGGCCACCATAAATGCGGCGAAGGCCGCGCGCCGGCCGAGCTGGCTCCGGATCCTCGTGGTCCCGCCGGGCGCTCCGCAGACCAAACCCCGCGCGCTGAACCACGCCCTGGCTTTCGCGACAGGCGAGCTCCTGACCATCTATGACGCCGAGGACGAACCGGATCCCGGCCAATTGCGCGAGGCGGCCTCACGTTTCGCCGGCCAGCCGCGATTGGGTTGCCTTCAGGCCCCCCTGCGGATTCGCCGGCGCAACGCCGAACTCTCGACCTTCCTCGACCGCCAGTTCGCCTTCGAATACGCCGCCCTGTTCGAGGTCAATCTTCCCGGCATGGCGAAGCTGAACCTGCCCTTCCCCCTGGGGGGCACCAGCAATCACCTGCGAACCGCCGCCCTTCGTCGGGTCGGGGGCTGGGACGCCTACAACGTCACGGAAGACGCCGATCTGGGCTTCAGGCTCTGGTCCGCGGGATGGCGGCTGGGGGTGCTCGAAAGCCCGACCTGGGAAGCCCCGCCGGGGGCGCTGGAACGCTGGCTGCCGCAACGCACCCGTTGGCTGAAAGGCTATATGCAGACCTGGGGCGTCCACACGCGGACGCCTCTGGCCCTGGGTCCGCGCGGCCAGCTGTCGCTGGTCATGACGCTGGGCGCGGCCATCGTCTCGGCCGCTTCCCACGCGCCCACCTTGGCCTGGCTCATTGTGGCCCTGATGGTCGCCCTGAACATCGGCATGGCTCCAGTCGTGCCTTTGGCCTCCTTCGCCGTCCTGGCCGTGGGCGTCATCGCCGCCTGGATGGGCTGTGCGGTGGGCGCAAAACGGGCCGGGCAGGACTACAGGCTGACCGACATGTTGGCCGCGCCCGCCTATTGGTCCCTGCTCAGCCTGGCCTTCATCCATGCCCTTTGGCGGCTGATCGTCGCCCCCTATGCGTGGGACAAGACGGCCCACGACGCCGAGATCGACGCCGAATGCACGTCCGTGATGACGGTGGACGCTGGACGCGAGGCCGCCTGACCGCCTATCAGCCGCACGATGGCGCCCCTGCTCTCCCCCACCCCCGAAACCCTCGTGACCCGCGGCTGGTCGGACTACGCCCTGTTGGACAGTGGCGACGGCAAGAAGCTGGAGCGCTACGGCCGCTACACCGTGGTCCGCCCCGAGCCCCAGTGTTTCTGGTCCCCGCGCGATCCGACCGCCTTTGACAAGGCCACGGCCACCTTCGATCCCCAGCAGGAGGAGGAAGACTCCGGCCGCTGGCGGTTCGACCAGCACGGCCCCGTCGACGCCTTCCCCCTGAAATGGCGCGACGTGAAATTCACCGGCCGCTTCACCCCCTTCCGCCACCTGGCCTTCTTCCCCGAACAGGCCGCCAACTGGGAATGGCTGGACAACCGCGTGCGCAGCTTCTCTCGCGAAGCCGGCAGAGCCCCTAAGATCCTCAACCTGTTCGGTTACACCGGCGTCGCCAGCCTGGCCGCCGCCGCCGCCGGGGCCGAGGTCACCCACGTCGACGCCTCGAAGAAATCGGTCGCCTACGCCCGCGAGAACGCCGAACAGTCCGGCCTGTCCCAGCACCCGATCCGCTGGATCGTCGAAGACGCCCGCAAATATGTCGCCCGCGAGGTTCGTCGCGGCTCCAAGTACGACGGCATTATCCTCGACCCGCCCAAATACGGGCGCGGCCCGACCGGCGAGGTCTGGCGCCTGTTCGAGGACATGCCGCTACTGCTGAAGGACTGCGCCGCCCTGCTGGCCGACGACGCCGACTTCCTGTTGCTGAACGCCTATGCCGCCCGCGTCTCGGGCCTGTCCCTGGCCCATCTGATGGCCGAGGCGACCCATGATCGCGGCGGCCGCATCGACTGGGGCGAACTGGCCCTGTCCGAGGACGGGCCGGACGCCCGCGCCATCGGCCTGTCCTTCTTCGCGCGGTGGAGCCGATGAGCGCCCGAGACGAATATCGCGTCATCACCTCCCTGACGAACGACACGATCAAGAGCGTCCGCGCCCTGCACATGCGCAAGGAACGCGACCTCACCGGCGCCTTCCTGGCCGAAGGTCTGAAATTCATCGGCGAGGCCCTGGACCTGGGTCGCGCGCCGCGCATGCTGCTGGTCGGCGAGGAGGCCCGACCCCATCCCCTGCTGGACCGGGCCAAGGCCGAGACGCGCAAGGCCGGCGGCGACATCATCATCGTCACCCACGCCATCCTCGAAAAGATCAGCCGTCGCGACAATCCCCAGACCGTGCTGGGCGTGTTCGATCAGGCCTATGCCCCGCTGGACAGCCTGGATCCGGCCTCGGCGCCCTGCTGGGTGGCCCTGGAACAGGTGCGCGATCCCGGCAATCTGGGCACCATCATCCGCACCGCCGACGCGGCCGGCTGCGGCGGCGTCATCCTGATCGGCGACTGCGTCGATCCCTATTCGGTCGAGGCCGTTCGCGCGACCATGGGCTCGGTCTTCGCCGTCTCGATCACCAGGACCGACCCCGAGGCCTTCCTGGCCTGGCGCAAGACCTGGCCCGGCAGCGTCGTCGGCACCCGCCTGGACGCGACCGTCAGCCACCGCTCTGCAGTGATGCAAAAGCCGTCGCTGATCCTGATGGGCAATGAACAGGCGGGCCTGACCGACCAACTGGCCGCCGCCTGCGACGTCAACGTCAAGATCCCGATGCGCGGCCGGGCCGACAGCCTGAACCTGGCCATCGCCACGGGCATCATGGTCTACGCCGCCACGGACGAGGCTTAAAGCTCGGTCTCCGGGCTGACCCGTCCCATGCCCCACAGGGCCAGGATGGTCACCACCGCCGACAGGGCCAGATAACCGCCGACCGCAGCCAGCCCATAGTTTCGCGCCAGCCAGGTCGCCAGATAGGGCGCCAGCGACGCCCCCACGATCCCCGCCAGATTGAAGGCCATGGACGCCCCCGTATAGCGGACCGTCGTCGGGAAGGGCCGCGCCATGGCCGCGCCTATGGGGCCATAGGTGCAGCCCATCAGGGCGAAGCCCAGGGCAAAGAAGATCAGCAGCCCCGTCAGGCCCGCTCCGAACAGGGGCGCGAACAGGCCGCCGAACAGGGCGATGCCGACCGATGAAGCGATCAGCACCTTCACCTGCCCGTACCGGTCCGCCAGCAGGGCCGTCACCGGGATGAAGGCGGCGAAGAACAGCACCCCGATCAACTGGACCGGCAGGATGTCCGCCCGCTCATATCCCATGCCCGTCGTGGCCCAGCCCAGGGCGAAGACGGTCATCAGATAGAACAGCGAGAAGGTCGTCACCCCGCTGAATGTCCCCAGAAACAGCGCCATCTTGTGATGAGCGAACAGGGTGACGGCCGGCGCCTTGACCCGCTCGTTGCGATCCACCGCCTTCTGGAACTCGGGCGTCTCGGTGATCTTCAACCGCACCCAGAGACCGACGAACACCAGGATGGCGCTGGCCAGGAAGGGGATGCGCCACCCCCAGGCCTCGAACTGGGTCTCGCTCATGGTCGAGGTCAGGACGATGAAGGAGGCGGTCGACAGGATGAATCCGATCGGCGCGCCCAGCTGCGGGAACATGCCGAACCAGGCCTTCTTGCCCGGAGGGGCGTTCTCGGTCGCCAGCAGCACCGCCCCGCCCCATTCGCCGCCCAGACCCAGTCCCTGTCCGAACCGGCACAGGGCCAGCAACAGGGGCGCGATCACCCCGACCGCCGCATGGGTCGGCAGCAGGCCGATGGCCACGGTCGACAGGCCCATGGTCATCAGGGCCGCCACCAGCGTCGCCTTGCGCCCGACCCGGTCCCCGAAATGCCCGAAGGCCAGGGCGCCGACCGGCCGCGCGAAGAAGGCGATTGAGAAGGTGGCGAAGGACGACAGCATGGCCGTCGTCGGATCGGCGCCGGGGAAGAACAGCCGCGGAAACACCAGCACCGCCGCCGTGGCGTAGATGTAGAAGTCGTAGAATTCGATCGTGGTGCCGATCAGGCTGGCGAAAAGAACCCGCCCCTTCCGAGCGGTCGGCGAAACAATCTTTGCGTCAGACACGGTGAAATCCTGCTTGGGAGCAAAGCCAATGCTTTGCCCGTCCCGCGCGGTCAAGTCCGGCGCTCAGGTGCCGCGCGGCTTGACCCGGTTGGTGGGCTGGGCCTCGGCCGGGTTCTCGGGCCAGGGATGGCGCGGATAACGGCCCCGCATGTCCGACCGCACCCCCGCCCAGGACCCGGCCCAGAAACCCGGCAGATCCTTCGTCACCTGTACCGGCCGCCGCGCCGGGGACAGCAGCGACAGGGTCAGGGGAACCCTTCCGCCGCCGACGGTCGGATGGGTGACGACGCCGAACAGCTCCTGCACGCGGATCTCCACGCGCGGCCCGCCTTCGGCGCCATAGTCGATCCCCGCCGACCCCAGGGGCGTGTCCAGCCGATTGGGCGCCAACTCATCCAGCTTGCGCTGCAAATCCCAGGGAACCAGCCCCCGCAGCGCCTCGGCCAATCGACCGTCGCTGATCGTTTCCAGCGACTTCGCCCCATCCAACACCGGCCACAGCCAGTCCGCCCGCGTCTCCAGCAAAGCTGCGTCCGAAACGTCCGGCCAGCCAGCATCCAACCCGTGCAGAAAGGCCAGCCGCGCCCGCAACCCCGTCGCGTGCTCGCCCCAACGCAGGGCGCCCAGCCCCTCGGCCTCGATCTCGGCGCGCAAGGCCGCCGTCATGGTCTTGGCGTCGGGCGCCCCGATCACCTTTTCATCCAGCACCAGGGCCCCGATGCGGCGCGCGCGCCGGATCACCATCCGGCCCGACGGCTCCTTGACCAGCCGATCCTCGATCTCGATCAACCGCCCCAGGTCCGCCTCGATACGCGCGCCGTCCAGCGCCGCCGCCAGCCGCACCCGGTCGCGCGCTTCCCCGCCGCCCAGCTCGGCGACCGCCAACCACGGTTCGCGCGCCAGGTGATCGGTCGCCTCCAACATCGCGCCCCGCCCGCTGGCCAGCAGCAGGTCGCCGGTCTTGCCCCGCGCCTTGGCGATTCGCTCTGGAAAGGCTTCGGCCAGCAGCAGGCCTGGATCGACCGTCTCGCCCGTGCCGCCGCCTGCGGCCCGCGCCCAACGGTCGGCCAACTTCAAGGCGTCCCGCGCGCGCGGCGACCGATCCCGCTCCAACCCGACCAGCCGATCCGCCAGATCGATCCCGTTTCCACCCAGCCCCGGCTCGCTCAGCACCGCCGCGATCCGCGCGCCCGTCATCGCATCGCCCCCGTCCGACGCCACGGCGACCATATGGGCCAACCGCGGCGACAGGGGGATGCGCGTCAGCCGCCGCCCATGCGCCGACAGCCCGCCCTCCGCATCCAGCGCTCCAAGACGGCTCAGCACCTTGCGCGCCTCCGCCATGGCTCCGGCCGGCGGCGGGTCCAGCAGGGCCAACCCTTCGACCGACCGCGCGCCCCACCGCGCCAGATCCAGCGCCAGACCGGTCAGGTCCGCCTCCTGGATCTCCGGCCGTTGATGCGGGACCAGCCCCCGTGTCTGTTCCTCGTCCCACAGGCGATAGCAGACGCCCGGTTCGGTCCGCCCGGCCCGGCCCCGCCTCTGTTCCGCCGACGACCGGCTGACCCGCACAGTCGCCAACCGAGTCAGGCCGCTGGACGGCTCGAACCGGGGCACGCGCGACAGACCGCCGTCCAGCACCACCAGCACCCCGTCGATGGTCAGACTGGTCTCCGCCACCGAGGTCGCCAGAACCAGCTTGCGCCGTCCCGCCGCCGCTGGCTCGATGGCCCGATCCTGTTCCGCCCGGTCCAGCCCTCCGTACAGCGGAACCACATCGACGTTCGGCAGTCGCAGCCGCTCGCTGACGAGCCGCGCTACCCGGTGAATCTCGCCCTGCCCCGGCAGGAAGGCCAGCACCGAGCCGGTCTCTTCGCCCAGCGCCGTCAGACACCCCCGCGCCATCGCCTCTTCGAACCGTTCGGCCGGATTGCGCCCCAGATAGCGGGTCTCGACCGGATAGGCCCGGCCCTCCGCCTCGATCACCGGCGCGCCGTCCAGCAGTCTCGACACCCCCGCCACGTCCAGCGTCGCCGACATGACCAGCAGCCGCAGGTCCTCCCGCAGCACCCCTTGCGTCTCCCGCGCCAGGGCCAGCCCCAGGTCGGCGTCCAGGCTGCGCTCGTGGAATTCGTCGAACAGGACGGCGCCCACCCCCTCCAGACCGGGGTCGTCCAGGATCATCCGGGTGAAGACCCCCTCGGTGATCACCTCGATCCGCGTCTTCGGTCCGATCCGGCTTTGCAGCCGGGTGCGATAGCCGACGGTCCCGCCCGCCGTCTCCCCCAGGGTGCTGGCCATCCGGTCCGCCGCCGCCCGTGCGGCGATACGGCGCGGCTCCAGCACCAGGATCCGCCCGCCGCCCAGCCAGGCCTGATCCAGCAGCGCCAGGGGCACGACCGTCGTCTTGCCGGCGCCCGGCGGCGCGGCCAGAATCGCCGTATTTCCACTCGCGAGGGCGGCCTGCAGGGGTTCGAGAACAGCGTGGATCGGCAACATCACCCGCCTCTAACCCGATGCGCCCCCGATGCGCCACCGATGCGCGGTGATCACGAAAGCGTCGTGAGGGCTTTACCGCCTCGTCATGCGCGTTGCGCGCCATTCGATCCGCCGCTAGCGTCCGGCCAACGCGGCCGAGGGGCCGCTGTAAACGTGGGGGTATTCTATGTGGCGCGTTAAGTCGCTCGACGCGATTCTGGCCACGGCCGAGAAGAAATCGCTTCATCGGTCGCTCGGACCTATTCAACTGACCTTGCTGGGGATCGGCGCCATCATCGGCACCGGCATCTTCGTGCTGACGGCCGCCGCCTCGCAGAAGGCCGGCCCCGGCATGATGGTCAGCTTCGTCATCGCCGGCGCGGTCTGCGCCGTCGCGGCGCTCTGCTATTCGGAACTGGCCGCCATGGCCCCGGTCTCGGGCTCGGCCTATACCTATACCTACGCCGTCATGGGCGAGCTTCTGGCCTGGTGCGTGGGCTGGGCTCTGATCCTGGAATACGCCGTCGCGGCCTCGGCCGTTTCGGTGGGCTGGTCCGGCTATGTCATGGGGCTGCTGGAGAACGGTTTAGGCTTCGACTGGCCTGACCTGTTCCAGGCGGGCCCGACCTGGGCCATGAACGGCTTCATCCCGACGCCTGACTTCTCGATGGGCATCATCAATATCCCGGCCATCATCGTCGCACTCGGCGTCACCGCCCTGCTGATGGTCGGCACCACGGAATCGGCCCGCGTCAACGCCGTCCTTGTGGCGATCAAGGTCGCCGCCCTGACCGTCTTCATCGTCCTGACCCTGCCGGTCATCAAGACGGCGAACTTCACGCCCTTCGCGCCCAATGGCCTGTTCGGCGCATCGTCGGGCATGGGCGTGGTCGGCGCCGCCGCTTCGATCTTCTTCGCCTATGTCGGTTTCGACGCGGTCTCCACCGCAGCGGAGGAAACCAAGAATCCCCAGCGCAACGTCCCCATCGGCCTGATCGGTTCGCTGGCGATCTGCACCATCTTCTATCTGCTGGTCGCCATCGGCGCGGTCGGCGCCATCGGGGCCCAACCGGTCGTCGGCGCGGCGGGCGAAGCCGTCCAACCCGGTTCGCCGGCCTTCGTCGCCGCCTGCGCCCTGGCTGAGAACGCCGACCGTCTGGTCTGTTCGAACGAAGCCCTGGCTCACGTCCTGCGCGAGATCAACTGGCCGATCGTCGGCAACGCTCTGGGCACCGCCGCCCTGCTGGCCCTGCCCTCGGTCATCCTGATGATGATCTATGGTCAGACCCGCATCTTCTTCGTGATGGCGCGCGACGGCCTGCTGCCGGAAGGCCTGACCAAGATCCACTCCAAGTGGAAGACGCCCTATATTGTGACCGCCTTCACCGGCATCGCGGTCGCCATCGCGGGCGCCCTGTTCCCGGTCGGTCAGCTGGCCGACATCTCCAACTCGGGCACGCTGTTCGCCTTCTTCATGGTGTCGATCGCCGTGCTGATCCTGCGGGTCAAGGAGCCCAACCGTAAGCGCCCGTTCAAGACGCCTTTGATCTGGCTGTTTGCTCCGCTCTCGGCCTTCGGCTGCGCCTTCCTGTTCTGGAACCTGCCGCACGACGCCAAGATGGTGCTGCCGATCTGGGGCGGCATCGGCCTAGTGATCTACATGCTGTACGGCTACCGCAAGAGCCACGTCGGCCGAGGCGTCTTCGACGTGCCGGAACTGTCCCCCGACGCGCCTCCCGGACCGGTCCCGCCCATGCCCGGCGCGCCCGCTCCCGGTTCCAAGGAAGAACGCGACTGACAGTCCGGGGCCGTCCAGGCGGCCCCGGAGCACCGTCCCCATCTCGCCTCAAGCAGCCCGAAGGGCGGTAGGCCCTGACAAAGAAAAGGCCCCGGAGCGATCCGGGGCCTTTTTGCTTTGGTGCGGATGAGAGGACTCGAACCTCCACGCCTTGCGGCGCTGGAACCTAAATCCAGTGCGTCTACCAGTTCCGCCACATCCGCGTGTAGGCAGGACGGGCCTTCTAGGGGCGTTTCAGCGCCTTAGCAATAGCCCTCAAATCGGAACAAACCGGGCCTATACGGCACGAACCGGAAGGTCTGCGTCACAAAATTCCCCACAGTCTGTTCCGCAGGCGTTCTCATCAGGCGAAGCCAATGTCTGACCGCTTCACCGTCGAGAAGCTGGACTGGCTGGATCAAGTCACAACCGATGTCGGCTTGAGCCCCGTCGGAGCCCGCCTCTGCACGCTCCTTGCCCTGCGGTTCCTCAATCGGGAGACCGGTACCGCCTGGCCTTCTCAGAGCGTCCTTACAGAAATGCTGGGCATCAGTGAGACCACCCTAAAGCGCGTGGTGAAAGAACTGCGAGAGCGGCGGCATATCGAGGTGATCGTCAGTTCAGGGCGCGGGAGAGCTAACGAGTACCGCCCCCTAATGCACTCGCTAAAAGGGTCCACTGACGAGCCCATTTCACGCGATAAAAGGGGCCATCAGCGGCCCCCATCTAATGAACAAAAGGGGCCATTCCTGACGGATAAAAGGGTTCATCAGCGGCCCCTCAACCCTATGAAAGAACCCTTTGAAAGATCTGCAGCCGTCTTGCCGCAATGCGAAATCGAATCGTCAGCGATATTCACATTGATCCCGTCAGCGTCTGCCAGTTGGTCGAATCGAGCGAGGGTGCGTCAAGCCGTGTCATTGCTGGAGGCCGAGGGAATCGATCCGAGGGCACTCCGGATCGCCGTAGCAGCCTTCGTCGCGGACAGCCCGAACGCTAAGGACCAGAACGGTCGCTTCATGGGGCCGGCTCACTCTTGGCTAACCGAGAAGCGCGGATGGGAGGCTTACATGCCAAATTCGGACAACATATTCCTTGCCGACAAACCGCAAGCTGCGAAGGTGTGGCTGTGGAGGGTTCGTGCATGGCAACGATATCCCCGTCTCTGGAAAACCGACGAACACGGCCCAGCTCCTGACACCCCCAACAGTCGGGTGCCGAGGGACATTCTGGCTTACTGCATCGCCAATCCGGACGTAACTATTCAGCCCGCAAACGATCCGCGACAAGCCGGAATTAAGGCCGCCTCATGGGCCTGAGCGACAATCATCCACCGAAGTCCGACTCAGCCAGTCCAAGCGGCTAGCAACACCTGCCCGCACTTGGCGCAAGCCAAGGCGATCAGTTTGGCGCCCAGACACCGTGAAGCCCTTCCAAGCGCGCCAAGCAAGCCTCGCGGGGAGCCTTCTGACCGCCGATGCGGTACCGGGAGCCCCGCGGCTCTGCTCGGTGGAAGCGTAATATCTGCTGCGACCGCGCCTAACTTGCCGCTCCAGCATCCGAAACATCCCATTGAACGGCGCCCCGTTTATAAGGACGATATCACTCAGAAGGCGGGCGCTTCTCGTCTGACGACGGGTAACCGAATATCAGGTTGCGCGCGAGGTATACGAGGCCCCCGCCTACAATGAGAGTGCAGAGAAAGATTGCATATCCCGTTATGGCGGATCTCCTTCGAGGGGCGCTGAAGAAAGCTGTATAGCTCCAAAGTAAGTGACTCGTCACCATTCCACATGCGGCCATGCACCTGATCACCGGCGGTCAGGTCAACTGTACGGCGATGGTCAACTGAACTGGACGCTCTGCGCCAGCGAAGTGGTCCCTGGCGTAGGGATTTCGCAGAAGTCAGTCGGTGTGGGCCTTTATCAATCGCCGCATCGACTCTCCCTTCAACTGAAGGCAGGGCGGACGTGAGCCAGAGTAAACCTCTGCGCGAATTACTGGTGGGGGCTGACGAGATCAGTTTCTGCAACCTCAAGGATCTGTGCAGGCACGACGCGCCTGAAGGCCTACTGCCTCACAAGACACTGAAGAAGCGCCGGAGCGAGGCAGGCCTAACCCGTCCGGATGAAGGACGGCCTGCTTCTCGCCCAGGGTAAGCGCGGTCCTCAACTCGAGTAACCGGTCTTATGGCTAGAACCACTTCATGCGCGACCCGAGCTTAATTCCGTAAACAACAATTAACCCAAAAATACCCACATAAACTGCAACTCGATCTATCCCCACAAAACCGCTCGTCGTCCTATCGCTCAAAACAAGGGCAACCAAGGCTCCAATAACAGTAAAGACCACAGTCGATATGATGAAAAGCTTTTGCATAAACATGGACCTCAAAATTTGTCCCGCCCGAACAGTTCGGGCGGGACATAGAACTTATTTCTCGACAGCACCCTTGCCCATAATATAGCCGCCAGCCGCACCAGCCAAGGATACGCCACCAACCGCTGCTACAGCGGCGACTACGGGAAGGCTTACAGGAAGCGTCGCCGCTGCAACAAGCGCCCCGCCGACGATAGCAGCGCCGGTGGCCACTTTCTCCCAATTTACCGCCCCCGAGACCATATCGATCTCGTCAAAGCTCAGCTCACGAACGTCCATAGCCAGAGTCGTCATGACTCCCTCCTAATACAACATTGATACGTGCGGTCCGGAACGCTCGTAGAGGTTGATATTTGAGAGGCGCTGAGTCAACGTCATAAAGTGAAATTTTCGCGCGTTTTGATATGAGGCATTGTTGTCTGAGTTGTTCCGCAAGGAAGCCGTCCACCACGCCACGCGCCGCCTGGCGGGCGAGGTTGTGCTGGCATCCAGCCTATCATCTCGTCTGCTCGCGGGCATTTCAGTCGTGGTCGTTATTGTGGCTGTCGTGTTCGCGGCGACGGCTTCCTATGCCCGCAAAGAGACTGTCGCTGGCTGGCTGGCGCCTTCTGGCGGCTTGATTCGCCTGGAGGCCCGCCAGGGTGGAATCGTCGAGACGGTCCTAGTGAGTGAAGGCGACATAGTTCGCTCCGGCCAGCCCATCGCCACTGTACGCTTGTCTCAAGCGTTGACAGACGGCGATAGCTTCGCCGCCCTGAGCCGCAGCCTAAAATCCCAGACCGAGGCAGCAGCTTCGCGAGCCCGATCAACTCGGGCTGCTTTGGACGCGGAACGAACGCAGTTGACAGCGCGGCGCCAGGCCCTGTCCCGGGAGCTCTCGCAGGCGCAACGGCGGGCAACACTTCAGGTAGATCGCGTTCGACTGGCTCGCTCAGAAGTGGCGCGCGCCGAAGCTCTCGCAACTCAAGGCTATCTTCCTCGTCGCGAGCTTGAGGCGCGTCAGGCCACGCTCCTATCTATAGAACAGGAACAGGCGGAGTTGGCAGGCGCCGCCCTGTCCTATCAACGTGAGATTGGGGAAGTCTCTGCGCGTCTGGCCGCCATTCCCATTGACCTTCAGACTGCGGACGCGGAAGCCGCATCGGCTATGGCTGGCCTGGAGCAGCAGCAGACCCAGACCGAAGCCCAGTCGTCCTACGTCGTCGTCGCCACTGTCGATGGGCGTGTCGCGGCTCTTCCTGTTCACAAGGGGCAGGGCGTTCCAGCGGGCGCTGCCGTGGCCGTCCTAACCGCAGGCGATACGCCACTGGAGGCTGAGCTCTATGCGCCCTCGCGCGCTTCGGGCTTTATCCGCGACGGCCAAGACGTGCGACTCATGTACCAGGCCTTTCCCTATCAGAAATTCGGCGCGGGAGAGGGCCGGGTCAGCTCCGTGTCGCGCACCGTCTTGGCCCCGGCCGAGGTAGCGATTCCTGGTCTTCAGGTTCAGGAGCCGGTGTTTCGGGTTCGGGTGAAGCTGTCCCGCGACCAAGTCGCGGCCTATGGCCGATCAGTGTCGCTCCAGCCTGGCATGTTATTGACCGCCGATGTCGTGATCGACCGACGCAGCCTTCTGGAGTGGCTGCTCGACCCCCTCTATGCGGCGGGACGACGCGCTTGAGTAACTTGTCGGAATTGAACTTCGCCCGACGGCGTCGCCTGCCGATCATCCAGGCGGCCGAGGCGGCGGAATGCGGCCTGGCCTGTATGGCGATGATCGCGCGGTGGCATGGTCATGACGTCGATCTGAACGGCCTGCGCCAGCGGTTCTCCTTATCGATGGCCGGGGCGACGCTTCGCAGCCTAATGACGATGGGTGACCAGTTGGGCCTGTCGCCTAGGGCGCTGCGCGTCGAGCTCTCGGCGCTCGAAAAGGTCAGGACGCCCGCTATTCTGCATTGGGACCTGAACCACTTCGTTGTGTTGAAGTCCGTAGCGCGCGGCAAGGCTGTGATCCACGATCCCGCCATGGGCTCGCGAACCTATTCGCTTGACGAACTGTCCCGGCATTTCACCGGTGTCGTGCTGGAGTTGTCTCCCTCCGCCTCGTTCCAGAAGGTGACCCAGAAAGCGCCGATCCGGTTGACCAGCCTATGGTCGCGGATGACAGGGTTCTGGCCCGCCTTCTTCCAGATTCTGGCCCTTTCCCTGGCGCTTCAGGTCGCCGCCTTCGCCATGCCCTTCCAGATGCAGTTGGTGGTGGACGAGGCCATCCTGCGTGGCGACGGCGACCTCCTGACGGTGCTGGCTCTGGGATTTGGCGCTCTAGTCATCGTCCAGGCTCTCATCGAGGCGCTGCGCGGCTGGGCGCTTCAGGTCTTCGGATACATGCTCAGTTTCCAGATGGTCGGAAATCTGGTGCGTCATCTGATGCGGCTGCCGTCCCCCTGGTTCGAGAAGCGGCACGTTGGCGATATCCTCTCGCGCATCGGTTCGGCATCATCCATTCAGGACGTGCTGACGCGCGGAGTGATCGCCGCCATCATCGATGGGCTAATGGCTGTCGTCGCCGTCATCATCCTCTGGGTCTATTCGCCCACTCTAACGACTGTGGTCGTCTTCGCCGTCCTCATCAGTTTGGGACTGACCATGGCCGTCTTCCCCGCGCTCCGTGCCCGCACGGAAGAACAGATCATCGAAAGCGCCCGCGAGCAGTCACACATCATGGAGACGGTGAGGGCTGCGACCACCATCAAGATCATGGGCCGCGAGGCCGAGCGGGAGAGTTCCTGGCGCAACCTCTACGCCAATGTCGTCAACGCTTCCGTCTCCGTCGGCAAATTTCAGATCTCACTTGGCCTGGTTCAGTCCATCGTCAGCGGCCTCCAGACTGTCATTGTCATCTATCTGGGCGCTCGCACTATCCTGGCCGGCGATGGTTTTTCGGTCGGGATGCTTATCGCCTTCCTGTCTTTCCGCCAGACCTTCACAGACAGGGTCATAGCCCTCATTAACCAAGCTATCCAGTTCCGCTTTCTCGGTTTGCATCTGGAGCGTCTGGCCGACATCGTCGCGACTGAGCCCGAGACTACGGACGAGATCTTGCCGCAGTTGGAGGTCCGGGGTGCGATGCGTCTCCAAGACCTAGATTTCCAGTATGGCCCGGCCGACCGTCCGATTTTGTCCCAACTTAACCTGACCATTGAGCCCGGCGAGTTCATCGCCATCACCGGCGCTTCCGGCGGCGGGAAGACGACCCTGCTGAAGCTAATGCTTGGTCTTCAGGCGCCCACCGGCGGGCGGATTGAACTGGACGGCCAGCCCGCCACCCCGGCGCTGTGGCGAGCGTGGCGAGAGAAAGTCGGCTTGGTGGCTCAGGACGACCGATTGCTGTCCGGCACCATCGCCGACAACATCGCCTTCTTCGACCCTGACTTGGACATGGCGCGCGTCCAACATGCGGCGATGGCGGCCCAGGTGCATGAAGACATCGCGCGGTTGCCGATGCAGTATCTGTCTCTGGTCGGCGATATGGGCTCGACCTTGTCAGGCGGCCAGAGGCAACGCGTCCTTCTGGCCCGCGCCCTCTATCGTCAGCCTCGTATCCTCGTCCTTGATGAAGGCACCGCCAATCTCGACGTGCAGACTGAGGAGGTGATCGCCGAGTTGATCGCCGCCTTGCCCATTACCCGAATTGTGGTTGCACATCGCCCCGCTCTGTTGGCCCGCGCCGGGCGGGTCATGGTGATGACTGATGGGGGATTGGAAGAGGCGAAAGTGACGCTACAGAACGAAGCCGCATAGTTTCCTGCGAAAATGCAGGGCATCGCTCAAAAGCCGCCGCTGCGAACGCGTCGTTAGAGGCTCACAACTGGACGGGAGCGAACAGATCGTCCTCGAAATCGAGAACCTCTTTGACGCTCGCCCAAGCGCGCGACTTTTGGATCGACGGCCAGCACCCGGTTACGGCTGACGTGCCCCTGAGAATTTCCTCCACGCGGAGCTAGAGTCCGGCCCTTGAAAGGACGGACGGAATGAAACGAGCGAGGTTCACGGAAGAGCAGATCATCGGGATCCTGCGGGAGAACGAGGCTGGCGCCAAAGCGGGCGAGCTGGCGCGCAAGCACGGCGTGTCGGAGGGCACGATCTACGCCTGGAAAGCCAAGTTCGGCGGGATGAGCGTGTCGGACGCCCAGCGGCTGCGCGCCCTGGAAGACGAGAACGGCAGGCTGAAGCGTCTTTTGGCCGACGCCATGCTGGACAAGGCGGCGCTGAACGATCTGCTTTCAAAAAAGTGGTAGGGCCCGCTGCGATGCGCCAGGCCGTCGCTCATTTGAAGGCGGCGTTTGGCGTCAGCGAACGGCGGGCCTGCTCCATCATCAAGGCCGACCGCAAGTCGGTGCGCTATCGGTCCTGCCGTCCGCCGGACACGGCGCTGCGGGAGCGGCTGCGCGTACTTGCCGCTGAGCGGCGACGGTTGGGCTATCGCCGGCTGTTCGTGTTGTTTTGACGTGCCGGCGAGCTTTCGAGCAAGAACCGGATCTACCGGGTCTATCGCGAGGAAGGCCTGACGGTGCGTAAGCGCCGCTCCCATCGTCGCGCCATCGGCACGCGGGGCCCGAAAGCCTGAGTTCGACATGCCTCTTCGCGCACTCTGCCTAAGGGAGGTCCGCGACTAGAGACCTCACGCGCTGGACGGCAGCGGCGAGATGAAGCCGTGGCGGATCGGCATTAGAAACAGACATAGCTCCAGAGTGGACCACAAATCCCTCGGAGGCTTTAATCGCTCTCACGGCCTCGTGAAAACCCTGTCGCACCTGGTTGTTGGGGTTGAGCTTGCATTCGATCGCAACGACAGGACCGCAACGGGGTCTGAAATCGAGAACAAGATCGATCTCGCGATTGTCGTGTCGGTAGAACTGAGGGATCCCTTTGTCATCCGCCGCCAGGATCAGGCTCTCAATCGCATAGCCTTCCCACCACGGACCAGCCCTCGACGGCGTGCGCAACTGCTCCACTGTCTCAACACCGAGCAGGGCGTTGAGGACGCCGCTGTCCCGAACGTAGACCTTGCGCTTCTTTCCCAAGCCGACATTTCCGCCCTCAGGGTGGTTCGACAGCCGCCGCGTCAGGCCCAGGTCGTCGAAGACGGTCAACGCCGTTCTGAGTTCGTCTTTGGAGGCGAAGGTGCAGCTTCCTTCGTCCAGCTCATCGCCTTGTTTGTTGGCGATCCACCTCAGAAGGTCCGGCAGGCGCTGTCCGGGTGAGATGTTCAGGCTTGAATAGTCATGCGCGAGAAGATTCCGGATCATCGCCCGACGTCGAACCAGGCTGATCTCATCGCTCTCTGCATCGAGGCTGTTGGGCAGACCGCCCCTCAGCCAATGGACATCCGGGTCAAACGCTGGCGCGTTGGTGGCGCTCGCCTGGGGGGAGCGATCGTCGGACGGCTCCCGAGGATCATGGCTTCCCAACTGCTCGGCGGCGTAGTCTTCGGCCTGAAGCGGGGCCAAGTGCACAAGACCCACGGTGCCTGTCAGCCGGCGTTGAAGCGCGCGCGTTGTCGCCAGATCGATAGGAGCCACGACGAACCGCGCTCCCCCGCCCCGCCTCTCGAGGTCGCGAAACCCCTCAACGAAATCGTCGAGCTGACTGAATTCGAAATGGTCGAGAATTTGGATCGGCGCGGCACGCTCCACGTTCCCGGCCAGGCGCTCGATCCACTGAGCATCGTCCCGCTCATCGCACCACTGCGCTAATAGCCTCGATCGTCCCGCACAGGGCAGGCCGCTGAGGATGACCACCCGGTGGCCACGTACCCCCGCATCGAGCGCCGCCATCGCCCGCTGGCGACGCACTACTTCGGTCTCACAAGATCGAGAACCACGACCCTCACCCGGCCGGCCCGCGTCTGGGCGCTGCCCGCAGCCAGAGCACCCTGCAGTGCATCGGGTGTCGTCGGGATGGCCGCTTTGCCTGGCGGGCGCTTGAGCGGCTTGGTCGTCCCGGCGCCGAACCACAGAACGAGGTAGATTCCGGCCTCCGCTCTCCAGTCGTTGACGTATAGACGATCAAGCTGATGGTCGGCGGCGGTCCAGAGTTCGGGATGCCACTGCCCCTTGATCTCGATAGGCGTCATCATGGCGCCCAGCTGGCAGATGATGTCGGCCCGCTTGTCGTCGGCCAGATGTCCTTCTGGATCGGCGTGGATCTCGAAAGCCACGGGTCGCAACATCTTGAGGATCTCGTCGCGGCAATGCTCCTCGTCTCGAGGAGCATTGCCGTCCCAGAAGGCCTTATAGTAGTCCACGTCGGCGCCGCGCAGCTTGCGCTGCAGCACTTCTAGCTCCTCGAGCATTACCTGCTGCAGCTGGAGCGCCGTGGTGGGAGGCCCGTCGGTCACCGCCGCGCGAACGGTCGCCAGCGCCGGCGCCCTCCAGTCGGTCTCGACGGCCTTCCGCTTCTGCTCGGCGGCGGCGGACTTCAGGCGATCCGAATAGCCGTCAGGCTCCTGCTCGCTCAGGGTCTTCATGGCGGCGATCGCCGCCGGGGAGATGTCGTTGCCGAGCCGGTTGATCAGCGCGACGACGAAGTCGGCAGCGTCCCACGCATTCGTATCGCCCGAGGTCACGCCGGAGGGCCGCGAGCACATCGGATAGCGGCTTCGGAACTGGTCCAGCAGCCAGTGGAGCTGTGCGGCGTCGAGCTGCAGCCGGCCCGGATCTTCGCGGCGCCCGCCAAGACGCGCCCGAATGTGCCAGAGCAGTTCTTCCTCAACCGTTCCGCCGCCGACGAGCTCAGGCGCGACCTGGTCAAAATCGATCAGGATTCCGACAGCATCCCAGTTCCGACGCCGTTCGTCGTCCAAACCAGACCCAGCACGCCGTGCGCGCATGATGTCACGGAGCGCATCGCGCGCAGCAGGCGTGACGAGGGCCATATCGATCAGTTCCCCCTCCGGATCACACGCCATGGCGGGGAAGCGCTTCAGCCATTCGATCGCCAGCGCCACGGCCAGGCTCTTGTCCCGTTCCTCCCGAACAAGGGCATAGAGACCCGACACATGCGCCTTGCCCGCGGCGAGCTGCGGCTCCAAGAAAAGGCGCTGCACCGCTTCCCAGCAATCCCGTCCACGCACAGCGTCAGCGAGCGCCTTGTCCAGATTGGGAAGCCCGGCATGATCGTGGATCGGTGCGTGCATCAGCTCGCACAGCCCCGCCATCAGCCGCTCGTCTGGAAGATCGTCGAAACCCCTGGCCGTCCTGAGCCGCTCGGCCAGGGCAGCCACGACGATGTAGGCCGCGTCCCAGTGTCGGCTTTCAGCGTGGCTCTCAGCGATATCGGCGGCCGTCGGCTTGGCAGGCGCGGCTTCGAGAAAGGCCTCAAAGCCGGCAAGGCAGGCCGCGCAGATCTCGTCACCAAGCCATTCGGTGAGGCGGCCCGGGCCGTCGTCAGTCTTATCGCCGATGTCGTGGAAGAGATTGAGGTAGGCCTTCGCGGGTTCGACGATGGCGCCGTAATGTCCCGCGCGGATCTGCTCGATGCGGCCGGCGTAGCCCTTGCGGTGCTTGGCCCAGGAAGCTTCGCGCTCTCGCCGTCGCTGATACTCCCTCTCCTGCTGCTTCAGCTTCCATTCCGGAACGACCGGGATTGGGAGGTCGGCGAGCCAAGCGAGCGCCTCCTCGTCGACCCCGGCGAACCTCAGGGCCGCCTCACGGCTCCTGGCACCCTCAGTTTCGCTATGCTGGCCAAGCTTGACCACGTCGCGCCAACGCGGATCGCCGCTTTCCAGATGATCGAGCAGGGCGATGACGTCATCTTCGTTGACCTGAAGGCCGTTCGATCGATCGACCATCCGCCAGTAGCGCCCCCAAACCTCCAGCTCACCCGGCTGGTCAAGAACCACATAGCGTTGGACGGCGCGTCGCAAGGAGACGTCTTGCACGAAATGGCGGCTAACCCCGTCGCGAGCTTCACGATCGACGCCGGAGTGCATATTGAACGGTGCCAGCCAGGAAGCGACCTTCTCCGGCGTGGTCGGACCATGCGCCAAGCGACGCGCCAGCAACTCGTAGGCAAGGTCGGTGATGGCGCGATCAGGATCATAGTCGTCCCGATCGGCGTCGCCGGCTTCCAGCGCAGCGATAGCGTCGAGGATAACGTCGATCCTCTCGCCAGGAAGATTGCGCACGAAGCTGAAGAACAGTCCGATCGTACGGGTCGACTGAGCAAGCTGGGCGACCACCATCCTAACCAGCAGATCGTTTTCGAAGGCCGCGTAGCCGATCAGCTCCGTCAGCTCGAGCGCCAGGCGAACACCGTCCTCGCCTTCCTCGGCTACAAGCTGGGAGACGATTTCCGGCCAGTCTTCCGCCCTTGCCGCCTCGACAAGCCGTTCAGCCGCGTCGCTGCGAATACCGAAGGGCTCGCCTTGATCGAGGGCGAGCTTGCACAGCAGGTCGGCGAGTTCGTCGATCAGAGACGAGCCCTGGAACGCCCGCAGCAGGATCCGCTTCAGCGCCCACGCCGTGTCCGCGCCGCCGAGAAGCGCCCGCACCTTGGGCACCAGGGCAGGCTGGGCGAAGCCGCCGATCACAATTTCGCTCCATCCGACGAAGTTCGGATGAGCCTCGGAAAGATTTTCCAGCCCACTCAGGAGCGCTTGCGCCTGGGTTTTACTCAGGACTCCCACGTCGCCGTACTGCACCACCCCTAGCGGATCGGCGGCGATGGCGATTACGGCCAGTTCCGGGCTGTGCCAGGCCAGCCAGGCGTGAAGTCCTCGCAGGCTCGCCGGCACGAGATCGTCTTCGACGAAGAGGGCGTGAAGGCGTCTGCGCTTGCGACCAGTATCCGCCTGGCGCGCCAGCCAGCGAGCGCCGAGATACTCGCCGATCGCTCGGTGAGCATAGGTGAAACGCTCCGGCTCCGACGCCACGAACAGCCGCGACCCCAGAACATCCGTGATCGCGAGGCCGGCCGGCAGCCCCTTGACCTCGCTCGCCGCGACATCCTCGTCGCCGACGCTCGCCTTGGTCGATATCGCTTCCTTGCCAGTCAGGATCAGGGCCGCGAAGGCGGCGCCGGCAGCGTCCAACACGTCCGCTTCAGAGATCTGGGCGAGCCGATCCCCCGCCTTTTCCTCGCGGTGCTCTCGCCTGAGCAACTTCGTCGCTTCGTTGAACAGCTCGCCCTTGGATGTTGGGAGCCGATTGGCGCGCGCCACCTCCTGGACTAGGCTCAGGGTTTGAGGGTTGCTCCACAGACCGGTCAGCCCCTTCTCCTCAAGACCCCGGGTCGTCGCCTCAGCCTGCTCGTCGCCCAGGGTCTCCGTCAGGAACGTCACGGCGTCAGGCCGCTCGAGCGGCTCGATATGCAGTTGCAGAGGGTCGGTCTCGTAGAGATCGCGCAAGCCCTGGAGCGCGGTGGCGCTGCGCCAATCGGCGACCCGGCAGGCGAGGATGAACCTGGGAAGCTTCAGGGCCGCGAGCTTGGCGACCACCCGATCAACGGCGTCCCCCGCGCCGTGTGCGGGCACCTCGTCGAGAGCGTCGATCACGAGCGTCTGAGTGTCGCTGAACCGTTCGACGACATCCGGCCAATTGATGAGTGCCCGCGCCGTGCAGCGCGCGTAGCCGTCTACACCGTCGAGCTTGGCCAGAAGCGTGGACTTGCCCATCCCCGCCTCCCCGAGGACGATGAGCGAGCGCGGGTCCGTCTGGAGAAAGCTCTCATCTACAACATGGGTCTGGCTTCCATCGCTGTACCAGAGGGTCCGTTGCAGAATCGAGTTCGTCACGCGGGCAAGTTGCCGAATTTATCCGGCACTTGCCAGCCCCTCGACGCAGCCGATGGCGGCGATCGTCTAGGCCACTCTTCGAGCGTCTGCCGACTTCAACGACCCTTTGATATCGGCGCAGCACTTCATCATGAAGCCCTTCTCGTAGACCCGACGGATGTTGATCAGAGGCGTCAGCTGGTCCTGATTGAGCGACCGATAGTCGAAAGTGTGGATTACCCACACTCAGGTCCAATGACCCCCGGCCCCGGACGCGGTTGCGGGCTTCTTTGAAACGCCCAAAAGCGAGCACACACTACGCACACCTGCGAACTTCGATAAGCCATTGTACTAAAATGCAAAACGATTTTGCCCCCCTTGGGTGACTAGTCGCACACTTTTTGCTCGGGGCAATATTTTCAATGGGTTAACCTGGGTGACTAGTCACACACTTATGGACGATAGGTGTCAAATGAAGCACGCGAATATGGGCCTGCTCGGCTCCCCAAAACTTGGACGACCGCGCACCAACTAGCATTAAAGCCGCCCCTCCCTGGAACAAGTCGAGGCCGCCATCCTGGAGTGCGAGAGTCGCAAACCACTTGCCTAAATCGATAGGATGTGAAATCTACATCCTATAGACCGGTAAATCGATGCGCGCCAAAGAACTCATCCCTATCCTCGCTGAGATCTACAGCTTCCCGTTCGAGACGGCGTTCATGATCGACCGCTCGCTTGCAGAGAATGGCCTACGGGCGAAGGGTCGAGGCAAGACCATCCCGCAGATGACACGCCGTGAGGCGATCATTTTCTTGGTCGCCTGCATGGTGAATCAGCGAACAACGCGCGGTGCCGATGACGTCATTCCTTGGCTCAGCGCGGAGGGGCAACTGCAGGATTACTTCAGCGGGGTGCCGGACGAGGTCGCGGCTGCAGCCCTCGGGATTGATGCGGCCAAGTTCAATCGCCCCAAAATTCAAGATAGTCCGCTTGCCTACAATTATTCTGTCGATGAAGTGCTGAGGACATTGGGCTACGGCAACGACCGCAAGCCTGATGACATCAATCTGATCGACTTTCTGGAGGCGACTTGCGATTTCATCGAAAGCGCCCCTTCAGAAGCAGAAGGGTTCCGCCTGGAAATTAGTCTATCGCACGGCTGGGCTACTCTTACCTGGCCGGGCGTGAGCCTACTGAAATCCCGTATCGAGTTTTCTGCCAAAGACAAAGTCCTGACCTTTGACAAGCGTGTTCAGATCAGCCGGTCAACTTCAATCGAGGGTGGGGCGCTTTTGGCGCTGACGTCCCGAACCCCGTCACGGCAGGGGACAAATGCAAACCCGTCCTGAAACCGGCCTCCCTACCCTCCTCACGCTAAAGGAAGTCTGCGCCGCGCTCCGCCTTTCCGAGAAGACGGTGATGACCCTCATCCACGACCGGTACATCCGGGCCATCAAAACCGGCCGCCAGTGGCGCATCCGCTCTGACGACCTCGACAGCTACACACGAGGCGAAACATGTCCCTCCATCGGCGCGGTGATACCTGGCATTACGATTTCTGGTTCGCAGGCGAGCGATTTCGCGGCACCACGCGCTGCAGGAAAAAGGGCGATGCCCAAAAGGTCGTCGACAACCTCCGCCGAGATCTTGCCTTGGGAGCATCTGACGCGGCCCAAGACCAGACGCTGAAAGAGGTTTCAGTGGAGTGGTTCAAGGCCAAGGTGGCTGGGACCAAGGCCGAGGCCACTGTAGCTTTCCGACTGAATATCATGCTGCGCCATTTTGACGGCGAAGCCTTGATCTCGACCATCGGCGCGGCTGAGGTTCAGACCGCCATCGGTCGGCGGCGGGTCGAGACAACGCGCCAAGGAAAACTGCCCTCCAACAGCACCGTCAACCGCGACTTGATCGACACCACGCTGCGCCCGATCCTGCGGTTCGCTCGCCGAAACCTCGAGCTGAAGGTACGCGAAATCCCCTGGAGCGATCTGCGGCTAAAGGAGCCCAAGGGTCGAACCAGAACCTTCAGTGCTGATGAGATCGACGCATGGCGTGGAAGCATGCCCGAGTGGCATCGCCCGCTGTTCGACTTCATAAATCGCTATGGTGTGCGCCTGACTGAGGCCTTCTTCCCCCTCGACGCAATCGACGTCGCCGGCGGCCGGGTGGCGCTGAGGGCGCGCAAGAACGGCGGCACCCATTACCTCCCTCTCCTCCCCGACGATCTGTCTGACATGAAAGCCCGATTGGGCCGCGCGCGTGAGGCCGATCTGGACACTGTCTGGTTCAGGCAGAAGCGGAACGGCGAGCTGCAGGCGATTACGCCCAGGGGCCACCAATCCGCGTCTCAGGCCGCCCTCAAGACCGCGAAGATCACCGACGCCCGGCCAGTCCATGATAGGCGCCACCATGCGGCGACGACCGCTCTGAAGACCTCAGGTAATCTCGCCGTAGTGAAGCAGCTCCTCGGGCATGAAAGCATCACTTCTACAGCGCGCTACGCCCACGTTTCAGATGCCGACGTGCTTGCCGCACTCGGTCACAAAATCCCCCACACAGAGGCCCACATGTCCGAAAATAACAAGGATAACAACGCGCAGGATGCGGGATGACCCGAAACCTAAATCCAGTGCGTCTACCAGTTCCGCCACATCCGCTTGGGCAGGTGGTGGGCTCTAGAGGGCCGGACGCCGCCTGACAAGAGCCTCCAGCGGCCTTCAGCGGCGTCCGGCGACCAGTTCGTTGCGGATCGTCCGTCCCAGGGGATCGCGAGCCTGCCAGCTTTGACCGATGTCGGCCTCGACCATGCGGCTACAGAAGCGTGGCAGAATCTGGCGTGGCCTGAACCCGGTCAAACAGATCTTGTCGCCCTCCCGGCTCCAGCGCGCGCTCAACTGACGCCCGTCCGAGAACTGGGACACATAGCGGCCGTCCGGCTCGAAAAAATGCTTCACCCACTGGCCGTTGGGATAGTGAGACACGATGGTGTTGCCAAAGGCCTCCGCCATATCGGCCCGCGCCGGGGCCGTAGAGGCGACGACGACGCCCAGCGCCAGGCCGCAACCGATCAGGACCGTCCGCATCATCCCCTCCGCGTCTTTCCGACCAGATATTACCGATCGTTAAGACTTTGCAAGCCGGAGGGTTCCGGACGGTCCGTGCGTCGGATCAGACGTTGCCGCGGCGGCTCGATTCGAACAGGAACCAGACGCGCTTCTCGCTCTCGTCGATCCAGTTCTCCAGCAGGCTGGCGGTCGCCACGTCGTTGTGCTCGTCGCAAAGATCGTGGACCTCGCGCATACGCCCGACCAGGTCGTTGTTGTCGTCCCGCAGTTCGGCCAGCATGTCGAGCGCATCCACGAACTCGGCGTCATTGTCGAGAACGCGCGATTCGCGGGCGATCTGACCGACAGAGCGCAGAGTGGTCCCGCCGATCTTGCGCGCCCGTTCGGCGATCAGATCGGTCATGGCCAGGATCTCGGCCGATTGTTCGTCCAGCATCAGGTGATAGTCGCGGAAATGCGGGCCGGACACGTGCCAGTGGAAATTCTTGGTCTTGATATAGAGCGCGAAGACATCCGCCAGCAGGGTCGTCAGAGCGGCGGAAATATCCCGCGTCGCGGCCTCCGACAGGCTGGTGGGGGTTTTCAACGGCGCCAGACGTTTCTCGTGGGCGGTGGCCATGGTCATTCTCCTCAGCTGAAGCACCGCTTAGCTAGGGAGCGTGAGGTCCCAGCGAAAGCCCCGGCGCCCTTCATTTTTGCCGTTGCGTACATTGTCCGTATACCAATGTTCGCTACAGTCGAAGCTTGCGACTTCAGACACGACCCCGGACTGGGTCCAGATCCCGGCTCAGATCGTCATGAGATACAATATTTGCAGTCGCACCTGGGACCAGGGCGAGCGGCCCGTCCACCTTACCTCCATATCGCAGGGCCAATACAGCATCAGCGACGACCCGGACGCGGTGATCACGACGGTCCTCGGCTCGTGTGTCGCAGCCTGTATTCGCGACCCCAAGCGAGGCGTGGGCGGCATGAACCATTTCGTTCTCCCCGAATCTCCGACGCCGCTTTCGGAGCAGGACGACCCGTCGCGCTACGGCTCCTACCTCATGCAGCGTCTGGTCGACGACCTGCTGGAAGCCGGAGCCAATCCCCACCGTCTCGAAGCCATGGTGTTCGGCGGCGCCAGTCCCGGCGATTCGTTCTACAATGTGGGGGCGCGCAATGTGGCCTTCGCCGAGGGTTTCCTCGCTGACCGGGGCATAGCGATCGTCGATTCGATCTGCGGCGGGCGTTCAGGATGCAAGGTGGAATACTGGCCGGCGTCCGGCAAACTGATCCATACGCCTTTGGGGCAAGACGGGAAGGCCTGAGCCGCCGCCCACAAGCTTCGCCGGGTTCTGCCCCTAGCAGCCGTTGGTCCCAAGTCCTGAACCTAGAGCCGCGGCGGGGAGCCGGCGGGCCGCGATGATGGATGACCGACCAATCGACCAGTCGGCTCGGTTATCGCTGGAGCGGTATGTGCTGGCGCCTCCCCTGCTGACGCCGATCGACCGGTTCACGCAACGGAACAGGCCAGCGGCGCGCCTGGCGTTGTTCGACGCCAGCTGAACCAGCAGGAGATCTCGTGGGCGCTGCTGTGTGTCGCCAACTGGACATGTCCGGGACACTCAAGCTTCACAGGGCCCCGCTAAACCGCGCCGAACAGACAGCAGGCACGCCTTTCGGCGGGGGCGCGGACGTGGCGTACGACGGGGATCAGAAGCTGGCGACGGTTACGTGGTCGCCGGTCCGCGACTTCGTCCGTCGACTGGCCCATCGACGGCTGGGGCGCGCGGATATGGCGGACGATGTGGCGCAGGAAACCTTGCTGCGGCTTATCGAGTACCAACGCGGCGGCCGGATCGACAACCTGTACGGCCTCGCCACGCGCATCGCGGAGAATCTCGTGAACGAGGAGTATCGGCGTGAGCGACGTTGGAGGGTCGAAGGGTTGAGCGAAACGCTCGCCAGCGGCCAACCTTCGCCCGAAAGGGTTGTGGAGGGCCGCGAGGCCGTGGAGGTCCTGAAACGCGCGCTCAAGCGCATGCCGCGCCTGCGTCGAGAGATCATAATCCGGCGACGCATCCACCGCCAGAGTTGCGCCGCCATCGCCGAGGACCTTGGCCTGAGCGTCAAGGCGGTGGAGAAACATGTGACCCGAGGTCTGCTGGACCTGAATGAGGCCTGCGGTCAGAAGCGGCGCGGGCGGAGGACGGCGCTCTGATGACGAATGATAGACGCATCATGGCGGAGGCCGCCGCCTGGGCGGACCGAGCCTCGCACCCGGATGCGGATCTCGATGACGCCGCAGCGTTCGAGAGCTGGATGAACGCGAGTCCCGCTCACCGCGCGGCTTTCGCCGAGATGATCGCCTTGTGGCGCTCCGACGCCTTGAGCCAGGCGGCGGCTGAGGTGGAGCAGCGGGCCGATCTCCGGCGCCCCCTTCGGGTTCCGTGGCGTCTGGCGGCGCCCTCCGCCCTGGCGATGGCGGCCGTCTGCATCGCCGCCGTGCTTGTCGCGCCCTGGATGGACCACCGAACCCTGGAGACCCGGCGCGGCGAGACCCGGACGGTGGCGCTGGCGGACGGCACCTCGATCCGGCTGAATGGCGACGCCCGCCTGTCGATCCGGCAGAGCCCTCTCTGGCGCGCCGCGACGCTCGAGCGCGGCGAGGCCTGGTTCGAAGTGCGGCACGACGGTCGGCCGTTCGTCGTCGACGCGGGCGAAGGCGAGGTACGGGTCATGGGGACCGCTTTCAATGTGGATCGGATGGACTGCGGCCGGGCGGAAGTCACTCTCTATCGAGGCGCGGTCCGACTGCGTACGCGCGGAGGCCAGGTCCTCGACCTGGAGCCTGGTGACCGCGCGATGTTGGAACACGGCCGTATCCGCCCGACGACACACAGTCTCTCGACCCGGCCCGACTGGACCGACGGCTGGTTCGACGCGGAGGAAACGACCCTGGGACGCCTCGTGGCCGAAATCGACCGCTTCTCGAGAACGCCCGTCGTCATTGATGGCCAGGCCAGCCGTATCCCGGTCAGCGGACGCTTCCGCCTGACGGACCCGCCTGCCACGCTGGCGCTGATCGAGAGAGCCTATGACGTGCGCATTGACACGACGGGAGAGACGATCGTCGTCCGCAGCGGATCTCGCCAGCCGGACCGTCGCTAAGGTTTCACAAAAAGAAATGTCGGGTTCGGCCCTGGCCGGACATCGAACCGATGTCGACCGAAGTCGACGATTCACCGGGGGATACCGACATGACTTCCACACGGGCGCTCAGCGCCTCCGTTTTCGCGCTCGCGGCCGCTCTGGCCGTGACGCCGGCCGTGGCCACGGCCCAGGCCGCGCACCAGGCCTTCTCTATTCCCGCCCAGGATCTGGGCCGGGCGCTGACGGCCTATTCGCGCGCCACCGGCCTGCAGGTCGCGGCGCGCCCCGCCCTGCTCCAGGGTCGCCGCAGCCAGGCCGTCGAAGGTCGTTTCAGCCATGCTGACGCCCTCGCCCGACTGGTCGGCGGCAGTGGACTGACCGCCCGCATCGTCGGCGACGCTGTGCTGATCGAAGCCGCTCCCGCGGCGCCGGTCCGCGCGGCACCCGCCAGACCGGCCGCGAGCGCCGCGACCCGGTCTGAGCCGCCCCCGCTGGGAACGCCAGGCGGCGTGGACGCGCTGGATGAAGTGATCGTGACCGGCACCCGACAAGCCTCGCGCACGGCCGCCGAGCCCCTGTCGCCCGTCGACGTCCTGTCTCAGGAAGAGATCCGCGAGAGCGTATCCGGCGATCTTCAGGACACGCTGACCACGCTCGCCCCGTCCTTCAACGTGCAGCGCCTGCACGCCGACCCGCCCGCCTTCGTGCGCCCGACGACCATGCGCGGCATGCCGGGCAAATACGTCCTCGCGCTGGTGAACGGCCGGCGTTACCACAACTCCGCGCAGGGTCAGGCCCCCGACCTGTCCACCATCCCCTCCGCCTCGATCCGTCGCACGGAAATCCTGCGTGACGGCGCGTCCGCCCAGTACGGCTCGGACGCCATCGCCGGCGTGATCAACATCATCCTCGACGACCGGCCGGGGCTGCGCGCCTTCAGCCAGTTCTCGCGCTACTATCAGGGGGACGGCGAAGAGTATCGCTTCGGTCTCGGCGGCGGTCTCGCGCTCGGCGAAAATGGCTCGATCAGCGGCGCTCTGGAGTACAACCGGCAAGGCCGCACGGGCCGGCAGGTCCAGCGGCCGGACGCCCTCGCCTTTGAACTCGCCCACCCCGGCGTTGAACTGCGCGATCCGGTGCAGAAGTGGGGCCAGCCGGAAGAGGAACGGCTCAAGGGCTCGCTCAACGCCAACTATCGCCTGTCCGGCAACCACGAGCTCTACGCGTTCGGCCTGTTCAACGACAGCGAGGGGATGACGGATTTCAACTGGCGCAATCCGGACGCCACCAGCAACGTCTACAAGGCGACGGCCGCCTTCCCGGGCTTCTCCTTCCTGTCGATCTTCCCGGGCGGCTTCACGCCCCAGTTCGGGTCGAAGATCGAGGACTACCACCTGTCAGGCGGCGTCCGGGGCGACCTGTCGGATCGCCTGACCTATGACCTCGCCCTGACCTGGGGCGCCAGCCGCGTCGCCTTCAGCCTGGACGACACGGTCAACGCCTCGCTCGGTCCGAAGAGCCCGACCAGTTTCTTCCTCGGCCGCGAGTATCAGGACGACTTCGTCGCCAACGCCGACTTCGTCTATCGGCTTCCGGTTGGCGGCAGCGAGCCGCTGAACATCGCCTTCGGCGCCGAGGCCCGCGTCGTGACCTATGGCGTACAGGTCGGTGACAAGGCCTCGTGGGAGATCGGACCGGGGGCCGCCTACGGTCTGGCCGTGGGATCCAACGGCATGCCGGGCTACAGCCCGGCGCGCGCCGGCGAATGGGACGCCCGCAGCTACGCCGCCTATGTGGACCTGGAATGGCGACCTGTCGAAGCGCTGACGCTCGGGGCCGCTGGCCGCTACGAGGACCACGATTCGTTTGGCGGCAACTTCGACTACCGTCTGGCGGCCCGCTATGAACTGCCGGTCGGTCTGGCCTTGCGCGGCACCTACTCCACCGGGTTCCGCGCCCCGAAGCCGTTCGACCTCTACTCGTCCGCCTTCAGCCAGAGCCTGAACCTGACCAACGGCTCGGTCAACAACAGCGGTCGCCTGAACGTCAACGATCCGCTGGCGATCTCCCTCGGGGCCCAGCCGCTGAAACCCGAGACATCGAAAAACAGCGCCCTGGGGATCGTCTATAACAATCACGGGCTGACTCTGAGCGTCGATGTCTACCGTGTCGACTCCAAGGACCGCCTGACGACCCGTTCGATGTCAGTTCCCGCAGGCACGCCCAACCCCCAGAACTTCACGTCCCTGAGCTACTTCATGAACGCGTATGAAGCGCGGACCCAGGGCGTAGACATCGTCGCCGCCTACCGCAGGGACGTCGGTCCGGGGCGGTTCAACACCAGCCTGTCCTACAACCAGAATGAGACCGAGGTTCTGGATGACCGTCTCGAGCCGCTGAACCCGCTCAACAAGGAGTTGTTCGCTCGCGGTTCGCGGCCGGGCGCGGGCATCTCCGCGGGTTTCGGCTATAACCTGGGTGCGTTCTCGATCTCGTCGCGTATCCGCTACTACGGGACCTGGATCGACAGGGGCACCGACCCGGACGACGCCGACCGCCTGTGGCAGGAATTCGATCCGATGGTGCTGGCCAATCTCAATGTCTCGTACGATTTCGCCAACGGCGTGAATGTGAAAGTCGGGGCGGAGAATATCTTCGATTCCTATCCCGACCGGGCCACGCACGACGCCAATCGCGGCCTGCTCTACTCGCGCAACGCCCCGTTCGACACCGACGGCGGGCAATACTGGATGCGTCTGGGCTATAATTTCTGACGCAGATCCCGATCAGGATCCCATGGGGCGTGGCGGCTGGACCGCCACGCCCTTCCTGCCCTTTGCGGATGTGAAGCAGCGTCCGTTCCATCGCCGAGATTGTCATGCTTGAGCTCAACCGTCGTGCGCTGCTGGCCGGGGGCGCCGCCCTCCCCGTCGGAACCGCCCTGCCACCCCCTGCAACCGGCGCAGCCTTCGATGACGACGCCGTCTGGCGCGCGATCGCCGCCGAGTACGACGTCACTCGGGACGTCATCCAGCTCGAGAACGGCAACTGGGGCATGATGCCCAGGCCGGTCCACGCGCACTATGTCGAAGTCCTGTCCCGCGTGAACCGCGAGACGAGCTACTACGCCCGTCGCGGCATGGGCCGGGATCTGATGGACGTGAGAAGCCAGATCGCCGAGACCCTGGGCGTCCCCGATGACGAGATCGCCTTCACACGCAATGCGACCGAAGCGCTGAAGGCGCTGATCGGCGGCTACAACCGTCTCACCCCCGGCGACGCTGTCCTCTATGCGGATCTGGATTACGACAGCATGCAGCACGGCATGGATCGACTGGCCCTGCGCGAGCGGGCCGAGGTCGTGAGGATCGCCCTGCCCGAACCGGCCACAAGAACGCGGCTGATCGACGCCTATGCCGAGGCCTTCGACAGACATCCGCACGTGCGCCTGGTGCTGTTGACCCATGTCAGTCACAGAACCGGTCTCGTCCTGCCTGTCCGGGAAATAGCGGCCCTGGCGCGTGAACGCGGCATCGATGTGATCGTCGACGCCGCCCACAGCTGGCGTCAACTCGACTTCACCCTGCCCGACCTGGATTGCGACTTCGTCGGTCTGAACGGGCACAAATGGCTGGCCGCGCCCCTGGGCGTCGGCGTCCTGCATATTCGCAAGAGCGCCCTTGATCGCATCGACCATGACCTGGCGACAGCGTCCGACGCTCCGGACGTCATCAGCGAACGGATCCATACCGGCACGCTGAACGCCGCCGCCTTCCTGACCGTGCCATCAGCCCTCGCGTTCGAGACCCGCATCGGCCTGGACCGCAAGAGCGCGCGCCTGCGCGCCCTGCGCGATCGCTGGGTCGAACCCGCACGGGCTATTCCAGGAATCGAAATTCTCACCCCTGACGAACCCGGCCTGTATGGCGCGATCACAGCCTTCAGAATCACAGGACAGACCTCGATGCGCGCCAATGAGGCCATCGCGCGCCAGCTGCTGGATCGCCACAGCATCTTCACCGTGGCTCGAGGGGGCGTTGATCGCGGCGGCTGTGTCCGGGTGACCCCCAACCTGTTCAACACCATGCAGGAGATGGACTTCCTGGCAGGCGCAATCGCCAATGTCGTTCGCACCCTTCCCGACTTGCCAACTCCGATAGCGTCGCGGGACTCCAGGGGTTGAAGATGAACTGGCGCGTTGTCGAAAGATGTCCAGGCGCGGGACACGTCTTGGGGCTGCCGCTCAGCGCGCCAGGAAGAACTCGACCGGGGTCGTGAGCTCGATCGTGGCGCCGGAGATTTCAGGCGGGGGCGCGGGTAGAGGTTGGGCCCGCGCCAGCATGGCGAGGGCCTCGCGGTCGAGCAGGGCGCGGCCGGAACTGCGTTCAATCCTTGAGGCCAGGACGCGGCCGGCGCGGTCCATCGTGAACCGCACATGGACCACGCCCTCCTGACGCAGGCGCTGGGCGCCGGGCGGATAGCGCTTCTTGCTGTCCAGATGGGCCAGGAGGCGGGCTTTCCAGTCTTGAGGCGCGGTCGAGGCGCTGGGCGAAGGCGGCGCAGGGCGCGAGACGGGGGCCGTGGTGGCGGGCGCCGGCGGCTGGCGTTCGGCTGCGCGCGGGACGGGAGGCGCGACCGGGATGGCCACGGCTTCGGGCGCCTCGGCGTGAACGCGGAGCGGGACTGGCGGGCGCGGGAGGGGGCGGCTGGACACGGCCTGGATCTGTTTGGGACCATCGACCTGTTCGGATGGCGGTCGGGGCGGTGCGGCGTTGCTGCGGACCAGCGCCACGACGATCACGGGCGGCTCCTCCAGCGGCATGGGCGCCGGGACGACGAAATGAATCAGAAGCAGCAGGGGCGCGGCGTGAAGGGCCAGGGCGGCGCCCAGGGCCAGGGCGCGACGGGCGCGCGCCCTGGGACGCCGGGGGGCAAGGCCCCCGACGTCGTTCAGGATCGTGGCGCGCGGCACGGCTGTCATGCCGGGTCGGCGGCTCCATGGCGAAAGCCGACATCGACTAGGCCGCGCACGCGGGTGAAGGCGGCCGAGGCGCCGGCCAAGACGCGGGCCTCTTCCTCGTCTGTCAGATCCGGGGCGTCGAGGGCGGCGGTGAATCTGCGCCAGTGGTTGGCGCGGCCTTCGGGCGAGGCGGCCAGATGGCGGGCGCCGAATTGGGCCGACAGGCCCAGCGCCGCCGCCGCCTTGATCAGGAAGGCGGCGCCCAGGTTCGACCCTTCGGCGACGTAGAGCCATCCCAGGGCCGTCGGCAGATCCACCGCCTCGCCCGCCACGAAGCGCGGGACCGGCGTTTCATCGGCCGGCGCAGCGCCCAGATCGGCGAGATCGGCCTTCACCTGTTCGTAGCGGCGACGTCCGGACAGATCCGGGAACAGGGCCGCCAGTTCCGGCGCCGCGTACAGGGCGGCGATGTCGCGGTGGAACATCTGCTGGATGCGCAGGAACTCGGCATAGGTCTCGCGGCTGCTGAACGGTTTGGCGGCCATGATGGCCTTGTCCAGACCTTCGTGGACGCCATGGCTGGCGGATTTCAGACGTTTCGCGCGGCTTGTTTCGACTTGGATCATGACGGCCTCAGTAACGATAGGTCAGGGCGAGGCGAACGGTGCGGCCGGGCGCGGGCATGACGCCCAGAGCCAGGGGGTCGAGGTAGTATTCGTCCATCACATTGTCGATGTTGAGGTCCAGCGCCGTCTGGTCCGTAACCTTCAGGCTTGCGAAGGCGTCATAGACGGTCGTCTCAAGATACAGTTGCTGGATCGCCGACAGGCCGACGTTCCAGGCCTTGTCCAGCTTGCTGATCGGACCCGAGTTGTGGACCGCCCGACCGCCGAGGGTCAGGCGATCGTCGAACAGGTGCGCGCCCAGAGTCAGGTTCAGATTGAAGCGCGGCGGGTTCTGGGTGTTGGTGTAGGCGCCGACGAAGCCGCCGTCGACACAGTCGGGCGTGGCCATCAGTTCGGCGTTGTTGCGGCTGGCGCCATAGGCGCGGCGTTCGGCGGCGATGTCGGGCGCGCAGGTCTTGGCCTCGAAATAATAGTGGGCCGACAGGTCGCCGAAGACGACGCCGTTGTCGTAGTTCGACTGGAGTTCGACGCCCGACACCTTGAACGTGTCGATGTTGCGGATCAGGCCCGCCGAAATGCTGCGGTAGTCGCGGGTGATCAGATCGTCGATCACGGTGTTGAAATAGGCGACCTTGAAGGCGGTGCGGTCGCCGCCGGCGAGCAGATCGCGGCGAATTGTGCTCGCGCCGACTTCCCAGGTGCGGGCGCGCTCAGGCTTCATGCCCTCGGTCGGACGCGCGGCGCTGAACAGGCCCAGGGTGGTTTCGAACAGGCTGGGCAGCTTCACACCCTCGGCGTACTTCACATAGACGAGGGTGTCCTCGTCGAAGTGGTAGGTGACGCTTCCGGTCGGCATGAAGGCGTCGTCGGTGCGCCGGATGGGGTCGGACCAGGTCCAGGTGACCGGGACCTTGAGATCTTCGGGCGCGTCGGCGTCGTAGAAGTTCCAGCCGACGATATCGGCCACCGTGCCGTGTTCGTAGGGCGAGGCCAGCAGCGAGGCCTTGGTGAACTGGCCGTTGGCGTCGGGATACCAGTTCAGCAGGGCGATCCGTTTCGCCAGGTAGGCGGGGCGGCTCGGGTCGCCGTTCAGCAGTTCGGTATAGCGATACTGACCGATCACCTCGTAGGTGGCGGGCGTGGCCAGACGGTTGCGGTCCTTGACCTCGACACGGTTGAAGCGCCCCCCGGCCATCAGCTCCCAGTGTGTGTCGGGCTCCCACTTCACCGAGGCGACGGCGCTGTATTCCTGACGTTCGGCGTTGCGCAGGAAGCGGTTGTTGACCAGATCGTCGTGCATGATCGGCGAGTTCGGACCGGGAGCGATGTCCTCGTCGCTGAAGGACAGGCCATAGTTCAGGGTGAACTTGCCTGCGCCGGTGAACAGGAGCGAGGTATTGGTGAGGTCGCCGCCGAACCGTTTCTGGGTCAGCTCGTTGCGATAGGCCTCCTTGTACCCCGGGTCGGTGTTGAAGGAGGGGCCGTCGTACCATTCGGTGCGGCGGTCATAATACCAGGGAGTGATGCCGGTCAGGCCGTTGTACATCAGGCTGTCGGCGTGCGTGTACCAGGCGTTGACCTTGAGATCGATCAGATCGCCCTGGGGCTTGTAGCGGTAGCGCAGACTATAGGCGTCCATATCGACGGTCCCCAGGTCCCATTGCGGGACCTGGTCGCGATCTACGCGGATGATCTGCGAGGCCATGATCTCGCCCTGCTCGCCCTGATAGCGGCGATAGCCGGCCTCCAGCGTCTGCGCGTCGGTGATGCGCCACGTCCCCTTCAGCAGCAGGGATTCCGACTGGGACGAGGTGTTGAAAACCTCCGCATTCGTGGGGTTCAGCGTCGCCAGGACCCGTCGTCCCTGGGGGAAGGCGTTGTAGTTCCGGTGGCCCGAGAAATAGTTGCCCGTGTCGCGCCAGGCGTAGGCGGCGACCAGGTCGAACCGATCCCAGCGTCCTGCGCCGGCGATGTTGAAGAATTGCCCGCCCGGACGGGTCAGGTCGCCCCGGTCGGTCCGCGACTTGTCGCTATAGGCCGGAAGGCTGCGGGCGCTGGCGTCGGACACGCCGGTGCGGACGCGCAGGCCCAGGTCGCGGCCTTCGCTCAGGACGTCGTCGACGTTCAGCGTCTCCATCACGACCACGCCGCCGATGCCGCCAGAGGCGTTGGCCTCCAGGCTGGGGCCCTTGTTGATGGTGATGCTCGAGATCAGATCGGGATCCAGATAGGTCCGCTGCGACTGACCGGCGTAACCGCGGTAGGCCTCCATGGTCGACTGGCCGCCGTCGATGATGATCGGCACCCGGCTCTGGCCCTGAATACCGCGGATATTGACGTCCAGAGCGTTGGCGACGCGCGGGTCGCCGGCGGTCACGCCCGCCACGCCCTTGATGATGTCGGCGGTCGAGGCGCCGCGAAACCGTTCGATGGCGTCCTGCGCGATATAGGCGCTGGATCCGGTCGTGCGGTAGGGCGCTTCCACAGGATCGCCCGCCTCGCCGGCGCCGGTGGCGCTGAGCCCGCCTGCGCCGCCTTCGGTCGCGCCCTGCACCCTGATCGGACCCAGGGCGAGGGTTCCGTCGGCGACGGCGGGGGCGGCGGACAGGGTCGCCGTGCGGCCCGACAGACGATAGGTCACGCCGGTGCCGGACAGCAGACGCGACAGCCCCTCTGACGCGCCGTATCGCCCCCGCAGTCCGCGTGTCGAAACGCCGCGCGTCAGGCCGGCGTCGTAGGCCATTTCGATATCAGCCTGGCGGGCGAAGGCGGCCAGGGCCGGCGACAGGGGGCCGGCCGGTATGTCGAACTGCGTCGCGGCAGACTGCGCCTGGGCGGTCGGTGCGAGGATGATGGTCGGAACCACGGCGGCCGTCGCCATGAGGAAGAGACGCAGGGCCCCCAGTTCGTGTCTCACCTTGGTCAATTTCGCCTCTCGTGGCGCGCTCCGCGCCGGTCCGGTTGGTTCGCAAGTCATGCGAATGAGAATGGTTCTCTGTAGATAGACGCGCCAGGAGGCCGAACCGGGACTGTCCGAATTCAGAAAAAATCCTGGAGATCCGCTCAGCCGTGGATGATCACCGCGCCGCCGGGCAGGCGGGTGGCGCGAACACCCAGGGTCTGTTCCAATCGCGCGAGGGTGCGGGACGGTTGATCGATCCGGAAGGCGCCGCTGACGCGACGGTTTCGAACGGCGCGTCCAAACACCGTGATCGGCGTCGGCGAGTAGCGGGCGATCTCCTCGACCACCTCGGCCAGGGGGCGATCTTCGAACACCAGCCAGCCCTGGGTCCAGGCGTCGACGTCCGGCGACGACGGCGTCGGGGCGGACGGCGCCTGATCCGGACGGTAGGTCGAGGTCATGGTCTCGGGCGTCGTCACCGATCCCGAGCGGGTCGCAATTCGAACCCTGTGTTCGGTCACCGAGACCTGGGTCAGGGCGGCGCGACGGCGAACGACGAACCGCGTGCCCAGGGCTGTGGTGGAGCCGCCGCCGGCCTCGACCGTGAAGGGCCGCTGGGCGTCGGGCGCGACCATGAAGGCGGCTTCTCCGCGCAGCAGTCGAACCGTTCTGCGGTCAGGCCTATAGGCCACGTCGATGGCGCTGTCGGTGTTCACCTGCACGACCGAGCCGTCGTCCAGCCTCACCGTCCTTTGCTCGCCCGGCCGGGTGAGCACGTCTGCGTTCAGACGGGTCGGAACGTCCAGCATCATGCAGGCCAGAACCACGGCGGCCGCCAGCCCGGTTGCGATCGATAGTCCCGACCGCCCAATGCGCGGAATCGATGTGCGTCGCGAACGCCGTTCCGACCTCGCGCGCCATGCGGGCGCGGCGGGGCGAGCCGCCTGGCCCATGTCCCGCCAAAGGGATTGCGCGCGTGCGAAGGCGCGGGCGTTCGCCGGCGTTTCCAGCCAGGTCTTCAGCCGGTCCTCGCCGACGGCGTCCAGCAAGCCGCCGTCCTGCTCAGCCAGCCAGCGTGCGGCCTCCCGGTCTATGGGGGCGACGTGTCTGGGCGCTCGCGACATCATCCAGCCTCCCGTTCCGCCAGTCGCGTTTGGCAGTGGTGCAAGGCGTGGCGGACGTGTTTGGCTACGGCGTTCGGCGTGATGCCCAGCCGTTCGGCGACCTCGGCCGGCGACAGCTCCTCGATACGCCGCAGCAGGAAGACCTCGCGGCAACGCGGCGGCAACTCGTCGATGGCTTCCGCCAGGAGGTCCAGCCTTTGCCGATGTATGATTCGGGCCTCGGTCGTGGGGGCGGCGTCGATCACGCCGGGATCCTCGATCTGGCCCTCGAAGAGGACCGCGCCACGCTTGCGGCGGCGCATCTGGTCCGAGGTCAGGTTGAGGGCCAATCGATAGAGATAGGCGCGCTTGTCCTTGATCGCGGCAGGGTCGGCGATCCGTTGCACACGCAGCCACAGGGTCTGGGCGATGTCCTCGGCCAAGCTGGTGTCGCCCAGAATACGTCGCGCCAGCCGCACCAGCGACGGACGTTCGATCATCAGCAATTGCGCGAAACTCTGCCCCGGCTGTGAGTCTGACTGTGCCATTGTCCAGCGCGATACACGCCCTGCGAATTGCTCGCAACAGCGTGAGGCGCGTGGGTCGAACTCGCCCTGCCAAGGTGACTCGGCGCCGAAAGGGCTTAAACCCTTATGGGGCGGATGGCTGGGGAACTAGGACTCGAACCTAGAATGACGGCAGCATAATCTCAGAGTCCTGACGAGGCTTCAGACACTCAGAACATAGAGCGCCCGCACCACGAACCCTATAGATTCAGCGGCTTATGCGCCATTTGTGAAATCGTAAAGCAGGTGATGTGATGAGGGGACAGGCGTCTATCGATGCCGTCATTCTGCACCCCAAGCTCGGAGAGTCATGGCCTAGACACGCGCGAAAGGATGCGCATAGGCTGCTCCTTAGTTGCAGAAGGACTAAATCATGAAAGCTGCGATGATCTGCGCTCTCAGCCTGATCGTGATCCTCCACGGGACAGAGAGCAAGGCGCTGTCGACTACAGAGGTCGATCACAAAACGGATGCACAGGTCCTTGACCAAACCGTCGCTGCGCTTTGCGACCGCCAGATCGCCATGCTCGGCGAGAACGGCTTTCATGGCGACGGCAAAACTGCCGCCTTCAAGGCCGATCTCGTCGGCGCATTGATTGACCGATGCGGCTTCGGCGTGGTGGCCTTCGAAAGCGGCGCCTACGATTTCATAGCCATCGAACGCTCGGTTCAGCGCGGTGAACCGATAACGCGAGACATGGTCGCCTCCGCCATCGGCGGTCTCTGGAACCAAAACGCAGAAATCCAGCCCCTGATCGATGATCTTCGCACACGGACGGCCTCGGGGCGGCTGCTGCTGGTTGGCCTGGACGATCAGCTCGGCAGTCTTGGAAGTTTCTATTCCTTGGAGGCTATGCCTGCGGAACTGGCGTCCGCTTTCGGGCCTGACCGCCAAATCGAATGCGCCGCCAGCCTCAAGCAGCGGATTTGGTGGGGTTACACGCGCGAAGCGCCTTACACCGAAGAAACGCGCGCAGACCTCGCCAGATGTCTCGAAGAGATCGAAGCGGCTGGCGTAGCCCGCCCAGACGATCGCGACGCCACGCGCCGGATCATCGCAAATTTTCGCCGGACGCTGGCGCGCGATTTCCAGCCCGGCCTTGAGCGCTTGGCGGGACGCGACGCCTCAATGCTCGAGAATCTCGAGGCGGCGGCTCGCGACAGCGACGGGCGCCCACGCAAGGTGATCGTCTGGGCGGGGAACAGCCATGTCGCGAAGGCGTCGCCGGACGGATCGCCGTATGAGACCCGACCGAACCTGGGCGCTCTCGCTGCCGAACGGTTCGGAAGCAGCGCATATGCGCTAGGGTTCTCCGCTGCGGGAGGCATGTTCCGATACACGGTTAGGACGGCGCGGGAGATCGCAGAAGCGGCCGCAGGCTCGCTGGAGCAACGTGCTCTCGCTGATTCTGCGGATCAGGAGATCGTGTTCCGGGACACGCACTGGCTGGATGTCCAGGACGCCATCGTCGGCAGCGCGTTCGGCGACCATAAGCCGGTCCTCTTCGACTGGGCGACGGCCTATGACGGAATCATCGTCTTTCGGCGCGAGCGGCCGCCCTTCCGTCTAGATGAGCAGTAATCAACTGGCGGGGAAGGCCGCCGCTCAAATAGCGTCGCCACGATTCTCGGCTGGGAACTCAAGCGCATGAGAGATCGCGCGCCGTTACGTCACCGTCGAAGCCATCGGATTGGGCATGGTCGCGCGGCTTCAGGAGATCAAGCACAGAAGGGCGACCGTAAAACCCCGCTCAGAAACCGCCCGCGGGCGGCTGAAAGAGGCTCAAATCCAGTGAGGGCGGATGGCTGGGGAACTAGGACTCGAACCTAGAATGACGGTACCAAAAACCGGAGTGTTACCATTACACCATTCCCCAGCAGGTCCGGCGACCGCAGCGCTCTCGCGCGGCGGAGGCGGTCAGATAGGCCAAACCGTTTTCGGATGCAACACCCTCTTTCAGGACTATTTTCGCCCCGTGCGAAGAAGGTCGAAATGGATGCTTGCGGGGTCCGAAACCCATGGCTATAAGCCGCGTCCTCACTTCGGGGCGACGCCGCCAGGCCAGCCCCCACGGTCGGAGTGTGGCTCAGCCTGGTAGAGCACTGCGTTCGGGACGCAGGGGTCGGAGGTTCGAATCCTCTCACTCCGACCATCTTCTCTTTTGACATCGACGGCAGGACGGCGGGTTTCAGACCCGCCTCCCCCCGCGCGGCCAGACGTCAGTCGTCGTTCGCCGCCGACTCCCGGGCCTTGCGCGCCACTTCGTTCAGATGCGCCCCCACCGACTCGATCGGCCGCCGCCCCAGCTCCCCGCGCCGCGCCAGCAGGTCGGGCGAGCCGGCGTCGTAATCCGCCATCAAGGCCCGTACGAACCCCCCGCCCTGTATCTCGGCCAGCACCCGGTCCATGGCGGCGCGCGAGGCGGCGTTGATCACGCGCGGCCCGGTCAGATAGGCCCCGTATTCCGCCGTGTTGGAGATCTTGGCGAAGGCGCCGGCTATGCCGCGCTCATACATCAGATCAGTGACCAGCTTGGCCTCGTAGAAACACTCGAACCAGGCCACCTCGGGCGGATAGCCGGCCTCGACCAGTTTCATGAAGGCCGAATCGATCAGTTCGGCGATCCCGCCGCACAGCACCACCTGTTCCCCGAACAGATCGCTCTCGCACTCGTCCCGCATCGTCGTCTCGAGGATGCCCTTGCGTCCGCAGCCCAGGGCCGCCGCATAGGACAGGCCGAGCGCATGGGCCCCGCCCGTGGCGTCCTGATGCACCCCGAACAGGCAGAAGACCCCCTCCCCGGCCTCGTACAGGTCGCGGATGCGCGGCCCGATCCCCTTGGGCGAGGCCAGGATGACGTCCAGGTCGGCGCGCGGCTCCACCAGCCCGAACCGCACCGACAGGCCGTGGGCGAAGACCAGGGCCGCCCCAGGCCGCACGTTCGGCGCCAGTTCGTCGCGCCACAGGTCGCGGTGCGCCTCGTCCGAGGTCATGACGGCGACGACATCCGCCCCCGCCGCCGCTTCGCCCGCGGTCATCACGGCGAATCCGTCGGCCTGGGCGCGTTCCCGCGTCTTCGATCCTGCCTTCAGCCCCACGACGATGTCGGTCACGCCCGAATCGCGCAGGTTCAGCGCATGGGTCCGCCCCTGGCTGCCGTAGCCGATCATGGCCACGCGCTTGCCGCGAATGATCGAAAGGTCGCAGTCGCGGTCATGGAAGACGGGCAACGGATTGGATAGGATCTTTGTCATGACCGCCTTCATAGCCCCATCCGACGTCGTCGCCTTCTGGAAAGCGGCCGGCCCCGACAAGTGGTTCGCCAAGGACGAGGCCTTCGACGCCGCGTTTCGCTCGCGGGGCCATGACCTGCACCTGTCCGCCGCCCGGCGCGAGCGCGACGACTGGATCGAGACGGCGGAGACCGCCCTCGCCCTCCTGATCCTGCTCGATCAGTATCCGAGGAACAGTTTCCGCGGCACGGCGCATCAGTTCGCCACCGATCCTCTGGCCCTGATGTTCGCGAACCAGGCCGTGGCGCGCGGCCACCATCTCCAGGTCGCGCCGGAACTGAAGAACTTCCTCCTCCTCCCGTTCGAACATTCCGAACGGCTTGAGGATCAGGACCGCTACATGGCCCTGATCGCCGGCGACGCCGAGCTCGAGAAATGGGGCCGCCTCCACCGCGACATCATCGTCCGCTTCGGCCGCTTCCCCCACCGCAACCCCGCCCTGGGCCGCGCCAGCACGCCCGAGGAACAGGCCTTCCTCGACGACGGCGGCTTCGGCGGCTGACGTCTCACCTCCCCACGCGCCTTCGCGCGCGGAGAGGTGACGCCGCCCTCCCTCTTTCGTCATTCCGGGCGAAGCGCAGCGGAGACCCGGAACCCAGCGGCGCGCGAGAGCGCGAAGTTGTCGCGGACTCAGCCTCCAGAAGCGGTGCGGCGGATAGATTTCGCCTTCGGCGCCGCTGGGTTCCGGGTCTGCGGGCCAAGCGGCCCTCCGCCCGGAATGACGAAAGTGATGATCGACAACCTAGGCCAACTGTCACAATGACGCTGGTCTGAATCGCACGATTTCAACGGCTTGCTAGATTCTCGCCCCTATTTGCCCGCCATACCCGCCGGCGCCCTTATCATCCTCTCATCCCCGCCGATGGGGAGGGCGTCGGATCCAGCGCCCTGACGGCGGCGGGGCTGTGGTCGAGCGATGAAGCCGGCGGGAAGGAGACCGCCGGGGTCCTTAGGGGCGGCGATGGATGCCGTCTCCTGCTCGCCGCACGCTTAGGAAAGCGGACCGCTGTCGACCTACGTCGACATGTCCGCCCCGGCGAAGCCGTCGCAAGGCGGCCCGCCGATCCGGCAAGGCTCGAAGAATAGGGCCGCCAGCCGGAGCGCGTGTGGAAAACGGCCTCTCGGGACGACGCCTGCGCCGAAACGGTAAAAACATATCCACTCCGGGCGCAGTCCCGGCGTCCCGAGCCCTCCCCGAACTTCGCTGGTCCGCCGCGAAGACAGAGCCAATTCACCCGAGCCCCGGAAGGAGCCTCCGATGCGCCCTCGCCGTCCGTCCAGCGCCCGCCATGACGACGCCTTCGTCTATACGCTTCAGCGACATCGGCTGGAGCTGATCGCCTCGGGCGAGGCCGAACCCCTGACGGAGCGCGAACGCCTGTTCCTGCGGCAGGTCAAGGCCCGTCGCCGTCCGGCCTATGCCGACTATATCGTCCCCGGCCCGCTTCTCCGGGCCGAGACCGGCGCCCTCAGACGGGCGCGGGAGGCGCGGGAGGCGAGCGCCCGCTCGACCGACGCTCCCGAACCTGAAGACCTCAGCCCGGCTTTCTGAAGCGATAGACGAATTGATCGGTCTTGCCGCGAATGGCGGCGTCGAAGACGTTCAGGCTGTGGTCGTCGGCCGGATTGGCCACGGCCGCGCTCTCGCCCTCAAAGACGAAGCCCGCCGCCTCGACCTCGCGCTTCAGATAATCGCCCTCGATCCGGTGCAGGGTCTGGACCGCCGAGATCCCGGTCCCCGCCGCCGCCTGGTGGTCGATCAGGATATAGCGCCCGCCGGGCTTCAGGGCCGCGAACACGGCGGCGTTCATCCGGGCCACATCGGTGTTGAAACCGGGGATGTGGAAGTCGTGGTATTCCTGGCTCATGAAGACCATGTCCAGCGGCTCAGCATAGGTCATGGAATCCAGCAGGCCGTTGACCCGCGTCACATTGGGATAGGCGGCGACCAGGGCGTCGGCCATCGGGTTCTCCCGCGCCATGGTCCGCTCGGGCACGAAGGCGTAGACCCGCCCCGTCGGCCCGACCACGTCCGAGAACAGGCGGGTGAAATAGCCGGCGCCGGGGCGCACATCGGCGACCTTGTCGCCCGGCGCCAGCTGGGCGAAGGCCAGGATCTCGGCCGGATGACGCAGGGGATCGCGCGCCACTTCTTCGGCCGGGCGTTTCGGATCGGCCACCGCATCCGTATAAAGCGAGACATAGGCCGGGGCGGCCAGAGGCGCGCTGTCCACGACCACCGTCCGCTCGCCGCCCTCCGACGCGATGATGATGCAGCCGGACAGCCCCGCCGCCAGGGCCACAACCGCCGCGCCCGCCGCCAACCGCTTCATCATCGCCGTCTCCCTGATTTCGTCGCGCCTGATTTCGTTGCGATAGGCTCGCATTTCGTCGCTCCGCGCAAGCCGGTATCACGCGCGAAACGATCTGACGCATCACGCGATTTGCGCCTCCGCCCCGGCGGCGCTAGTCCGGCGCCAGGTTTTCAAGGTCATCCGTCCATGCTTCCCTACCAACCCGCCCCCTTCCCGCTCGCCCGTCCCCGGCGTCTGCGCGCCAGTCCCTGGGTCCGCCGTCTGGTCGCCGAGACCGTTCTGACCCCGGCCGATCTGATCTGGCCCCTGATTGTCCACGACGGCGCCGAGGACCGCGTGCCGGTCGCCTCCATGCCCGGCGTCTTCCGCCTGTCGCCCAAGGAAGCCGCAAAGGCGGCGGTCGAGGCGCGCGACCTGGGCATTCCGATGCTGGCCCTGTTCCCGAACGTGGACGGCGCCATCAAGGACGCGGTCGGCACGGGGGCGACCGATCCCGACGGCCTGATCCCCGACTGCATCAAGGCCATCAAGGACGCCGCGCCGGAGATCGGGGTCATGACCGACGTCGCTTTGGACTGCTACACCGACCACGGCCACGACGGGGTGCTGGAAGGCGACCGGATCGTCAACGACGCCTCGCTGGATCGGCTGGCCGAACAGGCCTTCATCCACGCCCACGCCGGCGCCGACGTGGTCGCCCCGTCGGACATGATGGACGGCCGTATCCAGGCGGTGCGCGAGGCGCTGGAGGCCAACGGCTTCCACGACACCCTGATCCTGTCCTATGCGGCCAAGTTCGCCTCGGCCTTCTACGGCCCCTATCGCGACGCCGTCGGCTCCTCGACTGCGTTGAGGGGCGACAAGAAGACCTATCAGATGGACTACGCCAACTCGGACGAGGCCCTGAAGGAGGTCGCCATGGACCTGTCGGAAGGCGCCGACGCGGTCATGGTCAAGCCGGGTATGCCCTATCTCGACATCGTCCGCCGCGTGTCCGAGACCTTCCGCGTCCCGACCTTCGCCTATCAGGTGTCGGGCGAGTACGCGATGATGCAGGCCTCCATCGCCAACGGCTGGCTGGATCACGACCGCGCCGTGCTGGAGACCCTGCACGGGTTCAAGCGCGCCGGCTGCGCGGGCGTCCTGACCTATTTCGCGCCCCAGGCCGCGCGGCTGCTGGGCTGATGCGGTCTGAGGTCCAGATCCGCGAGGCGACCCCGGCCGACATGGCGACGATCACCGCCATCTATGCCGAAAGCGTCGCCAACGGACGCGGCACCTTCGAGCTGGAGCCGCCGGACGCGATCGAGATGACGGCTCGCTTCGCCGCCGTCCAGGCCCTGGGCCTGCCCCGGCTGGTCGCCGAGATCGACGGCGCCGTGGTCGGCTACGCCTACGCCGGCCCGTTCCGCACCCGCCAGGCCTATCGCTACATGGTCGAGGACTCGATCTATGTCGCGCCGGAAGCGCGCGGTCGCGGCGTCGCCGGCGCCCTTCTGGACGCCCTGATCCTCGCCTGCGAAGCCCTGGGCCTGCGCCAGATGGTCGCCGTCATCGGCGATTCCGACAACGCCGGCTCCATCGCCCTGCACCGCGCCCGCGGCTTCGCCGACGCCGGGGTATTCAAGGCGGCGGGCTGGAAACACGACGACTGGCGCGACGTCGTCTTCATGCAGCGCGAACTGGGCGCGGGCGGTCAGTCGGCGCCGGACGCCCCGGGCCTGCCGCTGGTGGACAAGAAGCCGGCGCGATGATCCATTGCCGCGCCCCGCGCCCGCCCCTATCCTGACGCGGTGAAGATCGTCTCGTCCCTTCTGCTGCTGATCGGCGCCCTGGCGGTGCTGACCCTGGGCGCCCTCGGCGTCTCGACAGGACCGGCCATGGCCGAGGCGCCCTGCCACGAGACGAGCGCCGAGGCCCGCCCCGACGCCCGTCACGCCGCGCCGGACCAGACGCCCGCTCACCAGAACAAGGCGATGAAGGCCATGGCCTGTTGCGCCGCCTGCGTCACGGCGCCGGCGCTGGAGCCCGTTTCCCGTCCCGGCCCGACCGTCGCCCCGGCTCGCCTGAGCGCCCCCCAGATCGACTTCCCCGCCGGCCGCCTGCTCTCGCCCGAACCCGGCCCGCCCCGCCTCCTGATCGCCTGAGCCCTGCGCCGTTCGCGGCGCCTTCAGTCACGATCATTCCAGGAGGCCTTCATGGCTCCCCATACGCTCGTCGGCGCCCTCGCCGGCGTCTCCCTGCTCGCCCTCGCTCAGGTGGCGACGGCCCAGGACCATTCTCACCACCAGGCGGCGCCGGCCGCCGATCCTCACGCCGGCCACGACATGGCCGACATGCCGGCCGCCTCACACGCCCCGGCACACGCCATGACCAGCCCCTACGGCCCCTGGCCCATGAGCCGGGACGCCTCGGGCACCAGCTGGCAGCCCGACTCCGGCGAACACGCCGGGATCCACACCATCCGAGGCGACTGGACGGTGATGACCCACGCCCTGCTGAACCTGACCTATGACACCCAGTCCGGGCCCCGCGGCGGCGACAAGACCTTCGTCTCGGGCATGCTGATGGGCACGGCTCGCCGCGACTTCGCCGACGGTTCGACCCTGAACCTGCGCGCCATGCTCAGCCCCGACCCCCTGATGGGCAAGTCCGGCTACCCGCTGCTGCTGGCGGCCGGCGAAACGGCGAACGGCGTCGATCCCCTGGTCGACCGCCAGCACCCGCACGACTTCTTCATGGAGCTGTCGGCCAGCTATTCGAAGCGCCTGTCGGAAAAGGACAGCCTCTACGGCTACATCGGCCTGCCCGGCGAGCCCGCCTTCGGCCCGCCCGCCTTCATGCACCGGATGAGCGCCATGGACAGTCCCGAGGCGCCCATCACCCACCACTGGCTGGACTCGACCCATATCGTCTTCGGCGTCACCACCCTGGGCTGGGCCCACGACCGGCTCAAGATCGAGACCTCGGCCTTCAAGGGGCGCGAACCGGACGAGGAACGCTGGGGCATAGACTCGCCCAAACTGGACAGCTGGTCGGTGCGCGGCTCGTGGAATCCGACGGCCGACTGGTCCTTCCAGGCCTCCTACGCCGACGTCTCGGCCCCGGAACAGCTGGAGCCTGACGAGGACGAGACCAAATGGTCGGCCAGCGCGATCCACACCCGTCGCCTGGGCAAGGCCGGCTGGTGGTCCTCGACCCTGGCCTGGGGCCGCAAGACCAACAGTCACGACGAGTCCAAGGACGGCTGGCTGCTGGAATCCGCCGTCCATCCGAACGACCGCTGGACCCTCTTCGCCCGGGCCGAGCGGATCGAGACGGACGAATTGGTCCCCGGCGACCATGGCGGCCACGGCCCGCTCTACACCGTCGGCAAGGCCTCGCTGGGCGCCGTCCGCGACTGGCGGATCGCCCCCCGCGTCCGCTTCGGCCTCGGCGCCCTCTATGCGATGAACCGCGTGCCGGACGCGCTGGAGCCGATCTACGGCGGCGATCCGGACGGCGGAATGATCTTCATGCGCCTGAAGATCGATTGACGGCTCAGGCCCGTCCGGTTTCAGCCGGGCGGGCCGACGACGGCGTCCCCATGTGCCGCACGGCCTCGTAGCCGAGCGCGACTGCAGACACGGCGATCACGAGCCCCCCTGCGATCAGCAGCAGGCGAAAATGCCGGTGAAGATGATAGAGCAACTCGCCGATCATCGATCGTTCGTGTCCCGTCAGGTCGTGCCAATTCGATCCGTTCAGGACAGTTTACTGCAAAAGGCGGCCCCATAGTAATCGCAGGTCCGTGAACACAGTTTGATCCCAAGCCTTGATCAGACCAGACGGCTCTGAACCACGGCGGCGCCGATGAAGCTGGCGAACAGCGGGTGCGGCGCGAACGGTCGGCTCTTCAGTTCGGGGTGATACTGGACGCCGATGAACCAGGGATGGTCCGGCCGCTCCACCGTCTCGGGCAGAACCCCGTCCGGTGACAGTCCGGCGAAGACCAGGCCGGCCTTCTGCTCGATCGCCTCGCGATAGTTGATATTGACCTCGTAGCGGTGGCGGTGTCGTTCGCTGATGGCGGTGGAACCGTAGATCTCGGCGATCTTGGAGCCTTCGGCCAGGGTCGAATCATAGGCGCCCAGCCGCATGGTGCCGCCCAGGTCGCCGCCCTGCTGGCGCAGGACGCGCTGATTGCCTTGCGTCCATTCGGTCATCAGGCCCACGACCGGCTCGGCGGTCGGACCGAACTCCGTGGACGAGGCCTTGGGATAGCCGGCCAGGTTCCGCGCCGCCTCGATCACCGCCATCTGCATGCCGAAACAGATGCCGAAATAGGGAATGTTGCGCTCGCGGGCGAACCGCGCCGCCTCGATCTTGCCTTCCGAGCCCCGCTCGCCGAAGCCGCCCGGCACCAGAACGGCGTGGGCGCCCTGCAGCCGCTCCTCGCAGGCCTCCGGGTCGCCCTCGAAGGTGTCGGCCTCGACCCAGTCGATATTGACCTTGACGTTATTGGCGACCCCGCCGTGGTGCAGGGCCTCGATCAGGGACTTATAGGCGTCCTTCAGAACCGTGTACTTGCCGACCACCGCGATGGTGACCTCGCCGTCCGGGTGCAGACGGCGGCGCGCGATCTCCTGCCAGCGCGTCAGGTCGGGTTCCGGCGCATCCTCTATGCCGAAATGGGCCAGGACTTCGCGGTCCAGGCCTTCGCGATGGTAGTCCAGCGGGACGGCGTAGATGTCGGCCGAGTCCATCGCCTGGATCACACCGCTTTCGCGCACATTGCAGAACAGGCCGATCTTGCGCTTTTCCTCGGGCGGGATCGGGAATTCACAGCGGCACAGCAGGATGTCCGGCTGGATGCCGATGGAGCGCAGTTCCTTGACCGAGTGCTGGGTCGGCTTGGTCTTCATCTCGCCGGCCGTCTTGATGAACGGCAACAGGGTCAGATGGACGAAGCAGGACCGGCCGCGCGGCAGATCCTGCCCCAGCTGGCGGATGGCCTCGAAGAAGGGCAGCCCCTCGATGTCGCCGACCGTACCGCCGATCTCGACCAGGACGAAGTCCACATCCTCGCCGTCGTCAGTCAGGGCCGGGGTCAGGCAGAAGGACTTGATCTGGTCCGTGACGTGCGGAATCACCTGGACGGTCGCGCCCAGATAGTCGCCGCGACGCTCCTTCTCCAGGATGGTCGAATAGATCCGGCCCGTGGTGATATTGTCGGACTTGGCCGCCGACACCCCGGTGAACCGCTCGTAGTGACCCAGGTCCAGGTCGGTCTCGGCGCCGTCGTCGGTCACGAAGACCTCGCCGTGCTGGTACGGGCTCATCGTGCCCGGATCGACGTTCAGATAGGGATCGAGCTTGCGAAGCCGGACCTTGTAGCCGCGCGCTTGCAAAAGAGCGCCGAGGGCGGCGGAGGCGAGGCCTTTTCCTAGCGAGGAAACCACGCCGCCGGTGATGAACACATAGCGAGCCATGGGCGGACACCTTACTCCATGATTCGCGAACGACGCATGGGCCGCCGCGAATCGAACTGTTGATCAAAAGAAGAAAGCGCGCCCTGCGGCGCGCTTTCGGAAGTCGGGTCGGTCGCCTGCCCGTTACTGGGCGGGCTGCTGGGCCGGAGCGGACGCCGGCGACCGGGCCGCCGAGGCGGACGGCAGGCTGGCTTCCAGGTCGTCCAGCGACGGCGCGGTCGGCTGGGCGGGCGCGGTCGGCTGCTGTTGCTGGGCCGGTTGTTGCGCCTGGGTCTGCGGCGTCGTGGCCAGAGAGCCCACGGCGTCGGCGTCGATCACCGAGACCGAGGCGCGGTCCATATTGCCGACGACCGTCAGGATGATGGTCAGGCCGAACAGCAGGGCCGCCAGCACCCAGGTGATCTTGGTCAGCAGATTGCCGGCGCCCCGCGCCGTCATGAAGCCCGAAGGACCGCCGCCCATGCCCAGGGCGCCGCCCTCGGACCGCTGCAGCAGCACGACGCCCGTCAGGGAGACGGCGACCAGGATGATGGCGACGAGCAGGATGGTCTGGAGCATGGCGTCATTCATGTGGGCGCGGAGCTGCGCCGATCAAGCGGCGGCCTCTATCACCGAAGCCGCCGGGGGGCAAACCGGAAGCGGCCCGTCAGGCGGCGTGGACGATCTTCAGGAAATCATCGGCCTTCAGCGAGGCGCCCCCGACCAGGGCGCCGCCCACTTCCGGCACGGCCAGAATCTCGGCCGCATTGTCAGGTTTGACCGAGCCGCCGTACAGGATGGGCGCGCGACGGGCGGGCTCGCCCAGGCGCTGGATCATGGCGGTCCGTATGGCGGCGTGAACCTCCGCGATCTGTTCCAGAGTGGGCGTCAGGCCCGTGCCGATGGCCCACACCGGCTCATAGGCGACTGCAAAGTCACGCTCGGACAAACCGTCCGGCAGGGAGCCTGCGATCTGGGCGCTGACGACGGCGACCGCCTGGCCCGCTTCATGTTGCTCCAGGGTCTCGCCGACGCAGACGATCGGCTCCAGACCGGCCGCCATGGCCGCCTCGACCTTGGCGGCGACGTCTGCGTCCGTTTCCCCGAAGGCCGCCCGTCGCTCGGAATGGCCCAGAATCACCAGGGTGGCGCCGGCGTCCGCCAGCATGTCCGCCGACACCGACCCCGTGAAGGCGCCCGACGCCTTTTCGTGGCAATCCTGCCCCCCCACTTCGACCGCGCTGTCCGCCAGGACGCGGCGCAGGCGATCCGTCAGGGTGGCGGGCGGGCACAGGGCGATGCGGCATGCGGGCGGCGCCCCCGCCAGGCCTTCCTTCAAAGCCAGGGCCTCGGATACGTCTGCGGAGACGCCGTGCATTTTCCAGTTGCCGACGATCAACTTCACGGATTGTTTCATGACCCCTGTCTAGGGGCCTCAAACCGGCAAGCCAAGAGGGCGCGCCGCAATCTGGCCATCACGCCGTCCTTGCGGGGGCGCGCCTGCCCCGACTATACGCCGCAGTGACGCCAACGTCGGCAAGTCTACGGGTCTTCGAATGATCACCGCCTTCCGCGCCTTCTCGCGCTCCAAGTGGGCCGCCGCCCTGCTCGTCCTGATCGCCATCAGTTTCGTGATCGTGGGCGCGCGGATGGACGTCTTCGCCAACCTGGGCCCGAAACATGTGATCGACGCCGGCGACCGTTCGATGAACGAGGCCGAGTTCAGCGCCGCCTTCGGGCGTGTGCGCGAAAACATCCAGCAACAGGCCGGTCGTCCCGTGACCAACGAGGACCTGATCGCGGAAAACATCCACACCCGCTTCCTGGACAGCCAGACCGAACAGCTCGGCTTCCTGAACTGGGCCTGGAAAGCGGGCATCCGTCCCGGCAAGGAGCTGATCGTCAAGCAGATCCGCCAGATCCCCGCCTTCTTCAACTCGGTCACGGGCCAGTTCGATCAGCAGGCCTATGAGAGCGCCCTGGCGCAACAGAACCTGACCCCCGCCATGCTGGAGCAGGACCTGCGCGACCAGTATGCGACGGAGCATTTCGGCGCCGCCATCTTCGCCGGCGCCCGTGCGCCGCGCATCTACGGCGCCCTGCTGGCCGGCGCCGCCTTCGAGACCCGCGACGGTCGCTGGTTCGAGGTCACGCCCGCCATGGCCGGCGAAATCCCCGCCCCGACCGACGCCCAGCTGAACGCCTTCATTCAGGAAAACGCCGCACGTCTGCGCGCGCCGGAGTTCCGCATGGTGTCCGTCGTCCTGTTCACGCCGGACCCGGGCGCCGCCCCCGTCGTGTCGGATGAGCGTATCCGCGAACGTTTCGAGTTCAAGAAGGACAGCCTGGGCAAGCCCGAGACCCGCACCTTCGTGACCCTGACCGCGCCCAGCCGCGACGTCGCCCAGAAGATCGCCGCCGCCTTGCGCGCCGGCCAGTCGCCCGCCGATGTCGGCCGCGCCAACAGCATCCAGCCGGCGAACTTCAACGCCACGCCCCGCGCCGCGGTCGGCGACGCGGCCACCGCCGCCGCCGTGTTCGGCCTGCAGGTCAACCAGGTCTCTGACCCGGTCCAGGCCGGCGTCGGCTTCGCCGTCGCCAAGGTCACCGCCATCCAGCCCGGTCAGCCCGCGACCCTGGAAAACTCGCGTGAACAGATCGTCGCGGAACTGCGCGCCGAAGACGTCAAGGGCCAGACCTACGCCAAGGTCGAGAAGTACGAAGCCGCCCGCACCGCAGGCAAGAACCTGGCCGACGCCGCCCGCGAGGCCGGCGGCCGTGTCATCGACCTGCCCCCCTTCACCAAGGACGGCAAACTGCCCAACGGCCAGGCCCTGAACGCCCCCCCGCAAGTCTTCGAGACGGCCTGGAGCCTGACCAAGGGCGGTGAAAGCGACGTGATCGACGCCGGCCAGGGCCAGTATTTCGCCGTCCGTGTGAACGACATCCGTCCCTCGGCCCTGCCGACCCTGGCCGAAGTCCGCGCGCCTCTGGCCGCCCAGTGGACCCAGCGCGAAATCTCGCGCCGTCTCGCCGCCAAGGCTGAGGAACTGGCGAGCCGCGTCCGCCAGGGCCAGGACATCGCCGCCGTCGCCCGTTCGGTGAACGCGCCCCTGACCGTCCGGACCGGCGTGGTCCGCGACCAGGCCACCCAGGAATCGCTGGGCCAGGGGGTGCTCCAGGGCCTGTTCGGTCAGGCCAAGGGCCAGGTCTTCTCCCAGCCGGGCGAAGGCGGTTATCTGGTCGGCCGCGTCGACGGCGTCCACGCCGCCAATCCGGCCGTCGCCGGTCCTCTGGCCGAACAGGCCCGCCCGCGCATCACCCAGGAACTGGTCCAGGCCATGGTCCAGACCGAGATGACCGCCGGCGCCCAGCGCTCCAAGGCCAAGAACGACGTCGGCCTGGCGCGTCAGGCCCTGGGCCTGTCCGCCGAGCCGACCGCTCCCGCCGCACCGGCGCAATGACCACGGCCGGCCAAGACGCCTCGGGCTTCAACGGGGCCGACTACGACGCCTTCGCCGCCGGCCTTTCGGCCGGTCGGCCGCAGGTGCTGGTCCGGCGCGTCATCGACGACCTTGAGACGCCGGTTTCGGCCTATCTGAAACTGGGTCGCCATCGCCCCTACGCCTGTCTGCTGGAATCCGTCGAAGGCGGCGCCGTGAAGGGCCGCTATTCGATCCTGACGCTGGACCCGGACGTGGTCTGGCGTTGCCGGGCGAACGCGGCGGAACTGGCGCGTGGCCCGGCTGTGGTCGAGGGGCGTTTCATCGCCGAGCCCCTGCCCACGCTTCAGTCCCTGCGCGCCCTGATCGCCGCGTCGAAGTTCGACCTGCCGCAGGACCTGCCGCCCATGGCCGCCGGTCTGTTCGGCGTCTTCGGCTATGACATGGTGCGCCTGCTCGAGCCGCTGGGCGAGCCCAATCCGGATCCGCTGGATCTGCCGGACGCCGTGCTCACCCGTCCGTCCCTGGTCGCCATCTTCGATTCCGTCGGGCAGGAGATCATCCTGGTCTCCGCCGCCTATCCCGACGCCGGCGCCGCGCCGCGTGAGGCTTTCGACGCCGCCGTCGCCCGGCTGGACGCCTTCGAGACGGGGCTGCGCGAGCCGCTTCCGGTGCGCGCCGCGCCGCAGCCGACGCCCGCCCCCACCTTCGTCTCGCCCGTGGATGAGGCCGGCTTCGGCGAGATGGTGGCCAGGGCCAAGGACTATATCGCCGCCGGCGATATCTTCCAGGTCGTGCTCAGCCACCGCTTCTCGGCCCCTTGGACCGAAGATCCCTTCGCCTTCTACCGCTCCCTGCGTCGCCAGAACCCCTCGCCCTATCTGTTCTATCTGAACTTCGAGGGCTTCCAGCTGGCCGGGTCCAGCCCGGAGATCCTGGTTCGGCTGAAGGACGGCCAGGTCACCATTCGTCCGCTGGCCGGAACCCGCATGCGCGGCGCCACGCCCGAGGCGGACAAGGCTCTGGAGGTCGAACTGCTGGCCGATCCCAAGGAGCGGGCCGAACATCTGATGCTGCTGGACTTGGGCCGCAACGACGTCGGCCGCGTCGCCGCGCCGGGCACGGTCGAGGTGACCGAGAGCTTCGTCGTCGAACGCTACAGCCAGGTCATGCACATCGTCTCCAATGTGCGCGGCAAGGCCGATCCGAAACTGGACGCCGTCGACACCTTGCTGGCCGCCCTGCCCGCCGGCACCCTGTCGGGCGCGCCCAAGGTGCGGGCCATGGAAGTGATCGACGAACTGGAGACCGAAAAGCGCGGCGTCGGCTACGGCGGCGGGGTCGGCTATATTTCGGCGGGGGGCGAGGCGGATATCTGCATCACCCTGCGCACCGCCCTGTTCGCCGATGATCAGATCTTCGTCCAGGCCGGCGCCGGCGTGGTCGCCGACAGCGATCCTGCGGCCGAATACGCCGAGACCCGGCACAAGGCCCGCGCCCCGATGCGGGCCGCCGACGACGCCTGGCGCTTCCGCACCGGCAATCGCTAGAGCATGATCGTTTCGGACGGAACCGCGTAGCGGTTCCGGCAGAAGCGTGAATCATGCTCTCGCTTCAATCTGGAGCCTGATTCACGGCATCAGCGGAATCGCGAAGCGATTCCTCCTCAGCCGATCAGGCTCTAGGGCCCGTAGGTCGCCGGGGGTTCGTCAAAGCGGACGCCCGGCCCCAACACGACGACCCCAGCCATGACCACGGCCGCCGTCGCGGCCAGGGCGGCGGCGCCCAGGGCCGCATAGGGGCTGATCGGCTTGGGTTCGGCCACGACCAGCTTCGCCTTGGCGGCGGCGATCTTGTCGGCGATGTCTTTTTCGGCGCTGAGTTTCACGACCCCCATCTGCCCCCGCCAATGTTAAGATGCGCTTTAACGCCGCGCACGCTTGGCGCGGCGGCTTGTCACGCCTAGAAGCCAGATCATGATCCTCGTCGTCGATAACTACGACAGCTTTACCTACAACCTCGTCCACTACCTCGCGGAGTTGGGCGCGCCGACCCATGTGGTGCGCAACGACGACCTGACGGCGGACGAGGCCTGGGCGCTGAACCCCGCCGCCGTCCTGCTGTCGCCCGGCCCCTGCGCGCCGGATCAGGCGGGCATCTGCCTGCCGCTGATCGAAAGCGCCCCGGCCTCCATGCCGATCCTGGGCGTCTGCCTGGGCCATCAGTCGATTGGTCAGGCCTTCGGCGGCGACGTGATCCGCGCCAAGACCCTGATGCACGGCAAGACCTCGCCGATCCTGCACGACGGCAAGAGCGTCTTCGCCGGCCTGCCCTCGCCCTTCACCGCCACCCGCTATCACTCCCTGGCCGTGAAGCGCGAAACCCTGCCCGACTGCCTGGAAGTGACCGCCTGGACCGCCGACGGCGAGATCATGGGCCTCCAGCACCGCAGCCGCCCGATCCATGGCGTCCAGTTCCACCCGGAATCCATCGCCACCGAACACGGCCACGACATGCTGGCCAACTTCCTCGAGATCGCCGGCGTGAAGCGCCTCGCGGCCGCCTGATCGTGGCGGCCTGATCATGGCTGACGGGTTCAAGCCGATCCTCGCCCGCCTGGTCGAGGGCCACTCCCTGACGTCCGAGCAGGCGCACGACTTCTTCGCCGCCTGCCTGCGCGGCGAACCGACCCCGTCGCAAGTCGCGGCCGCCGTCACCGCCCTGCGGATCCGCGGCGAGACGGTGGACGAAATCGCGGCCTTCGCCCAGGCCATGCGCGACGCCGCCCTGACGCTGGACCATCCCTACGAGGTGATCGACACCTGCGGCACCGGCGGCGACGGCCAGCACACCTACAATATCTCAACCGCCGCCGCCCTGGTCCTGGCCGGCGCAGGCCTGAAGGTCGCAAAGCACGGAAACCGGGCCATATCCTCGAAATCCGGCTCTTCCGACGTCCTGTCGATCCTGGGCGTCAATCTGGCGGCCAGCCCGGATCAGCAGCGCAAGGCGCTGGACGAGGCCGGAATCTGTTTCCTGTTCGCCCCCGCCTATCACGGCGCCATGCGCCATGTCGGGCCGGTGCGGGCCGAGATCGGTTTCCGCACGGTCTTCAATCTGTTGGGACCGCTTTCGAACCCGGCCTCTGCGAAACGTCAGGTCATGGGCGTCTATGACCCGCGTCTGCTGGAGCCCCTGGTCGAGGTGCTGGGCCGGCTGGGCGCGACCCGCGCCTGGACGGTCCATGGCCAGGGCCTGGACGAACTGGCCACCTCCGGCCCGACGGAAGTCGCGGAGTGGAAGGACGGCGCCGTCCGCCGCTTCCAGGTCACGCCCGAAGACGCCGGCCTGCCGCGCGCCTCCATCGACGCCATCCGCGGCGGCGACGCCGAGGAGAACGCCGCGGCCCTGCGCGCCCTGCTGGCGGGTCAGAAAGGCGCCTATCGCGACATCGTCCTGCTGAACGCCGCCGCCGCCCTCGTGGTGTCGGATCGGGCGACCGACCTCGCGGAAGGGGCCGCCCTCGCCGCCGCCGCCATTGACGACGGCCGGGCCGCCAAGGCGCTTGAGCGTCTGGCCCGCATCACCTCCACGCCGCTGGATACCGAAGACAAAGCATGACCGACGTTCTGGCCCGCATCGCCGCCTACAAGCGCGAGGATGTCGCCGCCCGCAAGGCCGCGACCACCCAGGACGCGATCGAGGGCCTGGCTCAGGCGGCCTCCGCTTCGCGCGGTTTCCGCGCGGCCCTGGACCGGACCGTCGAGGAAACCGGCCGCCCCGCCCTGATCGCCGAGATCAAGAAGGCCAGCCCGTCCAAGGGCCTGATTCGTCCAGACTTCGACCCGACCGCCCTGGCCATCGCCTACCAGGCCGGCGGCGCATCCTGTCTGTCAGTCCTGACCGACGGCCCCAGCTTCCAGGGCGACGACGCCTATCTGGGCCAGGCTCGCGCCGCCACGGCCCTGCCCTGCCTGCGCAAGGACTTCCTGGTCGATCCCTGGCAGGTGGCCGAGAGCCGGGCTCTGGGCGCCGACTGTATCCTGATCATCCTGGCCATGATCGACGATCAGCTGGCCGCTGAACTGCTGGCCGAGGCCGAACGATTCGGCATGGACGCCCTGATCGAAACCCACGACGAGGCCGAAATGGCGCGCGCCTGCGCCCTCGGCGGCGATCTGGTCGGGATCAACAATCGGTCGCTCCGCACCTTCGAGGTCGATCTGGAGGTGACCGAACGCCTGTCCATGCTCAGCCCCGTCCGCGCCCTTCTGGTCGCCGAGAGCGGCATCTTCACGCCCGAGGACGTCGATCGCGTCTCCGCCGCCCACGCCCAGGCCATTCTGGTCGGCGAAAGCCTGATGCGGCAGGCCGACGTCGAGGCCGCGACGCGCAAGCTGCTGGCCGCCTGATTCAACCCGACGCGCGTGGTGAAGCGACGCCGTTAAGTTGACATTAGGAAGGAACACTTACAGAACATCGTCAATGTTCACGGCCCGTTCCGATTCGAGGAAGGGGCTCATGAGGGCCTGGCGATGCTCACGCGCAAGCAGCACGAACTGCTGATGTTCATCCACGAACGGATTCAGGAGACCGGCGTCTCCCCCTCGTTCGACGAGATGAAGGAGGCGCTGGATCTGGCGTCCAAGTCGGGCATCCACCGACTGATCACGGCGCTGGAAGAACGCGGCTTCATCCGCCGCCTCGCCCACCGCGCCCGCGCCCTGGAAGTGACCAAACTGCCGGAACAGGCCACCGCCGGCGCCCCGCGCGGCCGGGCCGGGTTCAAGCCCGACGTGATCGAAGGCGGCGGCGGCGCGCCACGCCCCGCTGCGGCCTCGGCCGCCAACGACACCCGCGAACTGCCCCTGCTGGGCAAGATCGCCGCCGGCACCCCCATCGCCGCGATCCAGCACGAGCAGGAGCGGCTGTCGGTGCCCGAATCCATGCTGGGCAAGGGCGATCATTACCTCCTCGAGATCGAGGGCGACTCGATGATCGAGGCCGGCATCCTGAACGGCGATCTGGTGGTCATCCGTCGCGGCGACACGGCCAACAACGGCGAGATCGTCGTGGCCCTGGTCGAGGGCGAAGAGGCCACCTTGAAGCGTCTGCGTCGCAAGGGCGGCTCCATCGCCCTGGAACCCGCCAACCGCAACTACGAGACCCGAATCTTCGGTCCCGACCAGGTCGAGGTTCAGGGCAAGCTGGTCGGCCTCATGCGCCGCTATCACTGACATCCGGATCCGGCCGGCGCGCCCAGGGGCGATCCCCGCGCACGTCGGCCGTCCACACCGCCTTCCAGCGGTCCGATCCGTCGCGCCACAGCTCCACCGCCCCGCCGCGCGTGAAATCAACGCCGTCGACCACGAGACGGCCGTCGCATGAGGCTGGCAGGGCGACGACCGCAGCCCGCACGCTGACGACGGATGCAGCCCGGCACAGGTCGGCCATCTGCTCCGCATCCGGGGTCTCGCGCGCCCACCACAGGGCGACCGGCCCGGCTTCGAGTGATTCCGGCCGACAGGAAGACCGGTCGCACGTCCAGCCCGCCTCCGGCCGATCCGCCGTCGTCAGGCCCCGCCGCCGTGACCACAGATCGACGGCGAAGGCGCGCACGCCCGGCCGGATCACGACCGCCTGGGCCTGGTGATGAAAGGCGGCGTTCGTCCCGCCGTCCCCGATCCAGAGATCCGGCGTCGGCGCCCTGGGCCAGACCAGAACCGCAGCCGCAAGCGGCAGGCCCAGCCAGCGCAGCCGCCCCTGCCACAGACAGACGAACAACACCCCCAGAAAGGCGATGGGCAGGACATAGTCCGGCGCGCTGGCCACCGTCCGCACCGCCCCCGGCAGACCGGCGGTCCAGCCCCCGATCGCCAGCATCAGTTCGACGCCCCACCCCGCCACCGCCAGGAACGGCCCGCCCAATCCCAAGGGCTCCAGCGCCGCCCCCAGCGCCAGGGCCGGCATCAGGACAAAGTCCGCCACCGGCGCCGTGCCCAGATTGGCCAGAAGCCCGTACATGGCCGTGCGGTTGAAATGCTGCATGGCGAACGGCCCGGTCGCCAGTCCCGCCACGACGCTGGCCGCCACCGCCGCCGTCAACCAGCCGCCGAACCTCTGCGCCGCCACTATGAGCCAGGGCGCCGAAATCTCGCGCACCCGCTGCGGCCAGGCCTCGACCAGGGCCACCAGGGCCGCCGTGGCCGCAAAGGACATCTGAAAGCCCGGCGTGACGATGGCCTCGGGCTGGATGGCCAACACCACAAAGGCCGCCACAGCCAGGCCATGCATCGTCACCGCCTGCCGATCCAGCAGTATGGCCAGAAAGGCGATGGAGGCCGTGATCGCCGCCCGCTCGGCCGGCGGCGGGGCGCCCGACACGACCAGATAGGCGCCGACCGCCGTCAGTCCGGCCAGGGCCGCGACCTTCTTGCCGGGAACCCGCAACGCCAGCCACGGCCAGGCCGCCACGCCCAGTCGGGCCGCGAAAAAGACGAAGCCGCCGACGATGGCCATGTGCAGGCCCGACACCGACAGAATGTGCGCCAGGCCCGAATCCCGCATCACGTCCATGTCCTCCTGGCTGATCCAGGCCTCATGGCTGGTGGTCATGGCCGCCGCGATCCCGCCCGTCCGTTCGCCCAACCGGGCCACGATCCTTTCGGCCAGGGCGTAGCGGGCGCTGTTCACCGCCATTTCCAGGCGCAGCCGCCACGGCGCCGACGGCAGGTCGAGCCGTCGCGTCTCCCCCAGGGCGAAGGCGATCCCGCCCATGCCCTGGAAAAAGGCGTTACGGCCGAAGTCATAGGCGCCGGGGCTGGCCGGTGCGGGCGGCGGATTGAGAATGGCGAACAGACGGACCGCCTCGCCGGGCCGGGGCGGATCGCCCCGCACCGTGGCCCTGAGCCGCACCGGCGTCCGATCCGGCGCCAGCCCCCGAATCCAGACCGGCGCGAGCACGATCCGCGCGCCCCTCTGGCCGGGGCTGTCCACATCCACCACCCAGGCCTCGATCACCGTCGCTTCACCCAGGGCTGGAGCGATGGGCGCCGCCACCATCTCCGTGCGGATCTTGGCCGCCGCCAACCCTCCGGACAAACAGGCCAGCATCATCAGCGGCCAGGTCAGGCGTCGCGCCCATCCCCGTCGTCGCGCCGCCATCCAGCCCGCGCCGGAGACGATCGCCCCGAGCAGCAGCGGCCACAAGGCCGGCTCCGACCGCAGGGCGAAATAGATCGCCCCGCCTCCGCCAAAGGCCACCGGCGCCCACAGCCGCCATCTCAGCCTCTGCGCCGCAGCCTCGTCCTCCAACCAGGCCCGCAATCGCGCGCCGGGGGTAGGCTTTGTCGTCTCGGGGCGTATAAGGGCCTCGCTTACGGACCCTTCCCCCATGACCTCACCTTCCTCGACTGTCGTCACGCGCTTCGCCCCCTCGCCGACAGGCTATCTGCATATCGGCGGGGCGAGAACCGCCTTGTTCAACTGGCTGTACGCCAAACGACACGCAGGGCGTTTCCTGATCCGCATCGAGGACACCGACCGCGAGCGGTCCACCGACGACGCCGTCAAGGCCATCTTCGACGGGCTGAGCTGGCTGGAGCTGTTCGCCGACGAGGAACCGGTTTTCCAGTACAGCCGCGCCGACCGCCACCGCGAGGTGGTGGACGAGTTGCTTGAGACCGGCCACGCCTATCGCGATTTCACCACGGCCGAGGAGACCGGCCGACTGCGGGACGCCGCCAAGGCCGAACGTCGCGCCTTTGAGTCGCCGTGGCGCGACCGCGCGCCGACCGTCGACGACCTGGCCCTGCCTCACGTCGTGCGTTTTCGCCGCCCCCAGTCCACGACCGTCACCGTGGCGGACGAGGTTCAGGGCGCGGTCAGTTGGTCGACGAACGACCTCGACGACCTGGTCCTTCTGCGCTCGGACGGGGCCCCGACCTACAATCTCGCCGTCGTCGTGGACGACCACGACATGGGCGTGACCCATGTCATTCGCGGCGACGACCACCTGAACAACGCCGCGCGCCAGAGCCTGATCTACGACGCCCTGGGCTGGGCCCGACCGACCTTCGCCCACATCCCACTGATCCATGGGCCCGACGGCGCCAAGCTGTCGAAACGGCACGGCGCCCAGGCGGTCCACGAATACGCCGAAATGGGCTATCTGCCCGAGGCCATGCGCAACTACCTGGCTCGGCTGGGCTGGGCCCATGGCGACGACGAACTGTTCAGCGACGCCCAGGCGGTGGAATGGTTCGACCTGGCCGGCATCGGCAAGGCCCCGGCCCGGCTCGATTTCGACAAGCTGGCCCACGTCAATTCCCACTGGCTGCGTCTCGCGGCGGACGAACGCCTCGCCAAGCTGACCCTGGATGTCCACCTGCAACGCGGTCGCGTGATCGCCGAAGACGACGAGGCCAGGCTCCAACGCGCCATGCCCTTCGTCAAGGACCGCGCCAAGACCGTGCTGGACCTGGCCGACCAGACCGAATTCGTGCTGAAGAGCCGCCCCCTCGCGCTGGACGACAAGGCGCGCGCCCTGCTCTCGGGCGAAACCCTGGACCGCCTCGGCCGTCTGCGGGACCGGCTGACGCTGTTCCAGTCCTGGGATGTCTTCGCCCTGGACGCCGAGCTCAAGAGCTTCGCCGAATCCGAAGAGGTCGGCTTCGGCAAGATCGGTCCGCCGGTGCGAACGGCCCTTACCGCAGGGTCAACTTCACCCGATATCGCACGAACTTTGTCCGCTCTTGGGCGCGACGAAAGTCTCGGGCGCTTGGATGATGCGCTGCAACAGACTAAGTGATCACCCACAACCAAAAAAGCGGCCGACGCCTCCCCGCGCCTGGACGTGTGATGCAAAGGGGCATTCATGACTGAACAAGCCAAAACCGCCGGCTCGGCGACCCTGTCCTTCGAGGGCAAGACCATCGAGCTTCCGGTCCTTTCGGGCTCCACCGGCCCGGATGTCATCGATATCCGCAAGATGTACGCGGGTACGGGCGCCTTCACCTTCGACCCGGGCTTCACCTCCACCGCCGCGTGCGAGTCAGCCCTGACCTATATCGACGGCGACGCCGGCGTGCTTCTGCACCGCGGCTACCCGATCGACCAGTTGGCGTCGAAGTCGAACTTCGTGGAGGTCTGCCACCTGCTGCTGCACGGCGAACTGCCGACTGCTGCGCAGTACGAAAAGTTCGAAAACAGCATCACCATGCACACGATGCTGCACGCCCAGTTCGACCGCTTCTTCGAGGGCTTCCGCCGCGACGCCCATCCCATGGCGATCATGGTCGGCACCGTGGGGGCCCTGTCGGCCTTCTATCATGACAGCCTGGACATCCATGATCCGGTCCAGCGCGACATCTCGGCCATCCGCCTGATCGCCAAGATGCCGACCATCGCGGCCCGCGCCTACAAGTACCACGTCGGCCAGCCGTTCATCTCGCCGCGCAACGACCTGTCCTACGCCGAGAACTTCCTGCGCATGTGCTTCGCCGTGCCGGCCGAGGACTATAACGTCGATCCGGCCCTGGTTCGCGCCATGGACCGCATCTTCACCCTGCACGCCGACCACGAGCAGAACGCCTCGACCTCGACCGTCCGCCTGGCCGGTTCGTCGGGCGCCAACCCGTTCGCCTGTATCGCCGCCGGCATCGCCTGCCTGTGGGGTCCGTCGCACGGCGGCGCCAATGAAGAGGCGCTCAACATGCTCAAGGAAATCGGCACGCCCGACAAGATTCCCGAGTTCATCCAGGGCGTGAAGGACCGCAAGTACAAGCTGATGGGCTTCGGCCACCGCGTGTACAAGAACTACGACCCGCGCGCCAAGGTCATGCAGCAGTCGGCCTATGAAGTCCTGGCCGCCACGGGCCGCGAGAACGACCCGCTGTTCCTGGTCGCCAAGGAGCTGGAGAAGGTCGCCCTGTCGGACGAATACTTCACCTCGCGCAAGCTGTTCCCGAACGTCGACTTCTATTCGGGCATCACCCTGTCGGCCATGGGCTTCCCCACCACCATGTTCACCGTCCTGTTCGCCCTGGCCCGCACCGTGGGCTGGATCGCCCAGTGGCAGGAAATGATGGCGGATCCGTCGCAGAAGATCGGCCGTCCGCGCCAGCTCTACACGGGCCCGACCCAGCGCGATTATGTGGCGATCGACCAGCGCGGCTGATCGAGCACCACAGGCCTGAAATGCAAGACGCCGGGGAGACATCCCCGGCGTTTTTGTTTGGGGGCGGCCGACCCGAGATCAGCCGCCCCGCTTGGCTTCAATGACTTGCAGGACCGCGTCAGCGGCAAGGGCCGACGGATCCGGGCCGCCGCGGCCCATCCGATCCAGCGCTGCGGTCTGACGCCGCGCCTGATCGGCCGCCGCCTCATGGTCGGCCAGAAGCCGTTGGACCGCAGGCGCCAGGATATCCGGCGACGCTTCGTTCTGGATGAACTCGGGCGCGATGCGCTCGTCGGCGGCGATATTGAACAGGGTGATGTGTTTCGCCGTCACCACCCGCTTCATCAGCTCATAGCTGAGCGCGCCGATCCGATAGGCGATGACCATCGGCGTTCCGGCCAGCGCCAGTTCCGTCGAGACCGTTCCGCTTGTGGCCAGGGCGGCCGTCGCGGCCCGCATGGCGTCATATTTCTCGGCCTCATCGACCAGATGGACCCGAAACGGCCAGGCGGCGACGCGGCTGGTGACATCCTTGGCCACGGTGCCCGCAGCCACCACGGCCACAGCCAGACTAGGATCGGCGGCCTTCAACCTGCGGATCGTGGCCTCATAGACGGGCGTCATGCGCGCGATCTCGGCGGGCCGACTGCCCGGCAGGATCAGCAGCAGTTTTGCATCGGCGGCGATTCCCCGCCGTGCGCGGAAGGCGGCGCCGTCCGCGCTGTCCATATCCACATGCAGGGCCGACGAGCCGACGACCGTCGTGGGCAGGCCCGCACGCTCGAACCAGGGCGCATCGAAGCTGTACAGCGCCAGCAGGTGATCCACGGCGCCCGCCAGGGTCTTGGCCCGACTGGGGCGCGACGCCCAGACCTGGGGGCCGACATATTTGATCAGCGGCACGTCCGGCCGGGCGGCGCGGATCGCCTCGGCCACCCGGATGGTGAAGCCCCAGCTGTCGATCAGCACCACCGCGTCCGGCTGTTCGCGCGCGGCCAGGGCCGCCGTCTCCCGAACCCGGCGCCGGACCATGCCATAGGCGCGCAGGCCCTCGATCCAGCCCAGGATCGACAGTTCGGCGATGTCGAAAGGGCTGACCACGCCCTCCGCCGCCATGCGAGGCCCGCCGACGCCGACGAAGCTCACCGTGTCGCCCAGCCGCTTCCGGAGCGCCTGGGCCAGGCCGGCGCCGAGCGCGTCGCCCGAGGCCTCGGCCGCGACCAGCATGATCTTCAACGGACGGCTCATCGGTCTTCCCCCCAGACGAACAGACCCAGCCGGTCCGCAGCCTCCACTATAGCCGGACGGTCGATCAGGATCAGCCGCCCGGTCACGCCGGCGATGCCCGCCAGGCCCGCCGCCGCCGCCAGCTCGACCGTGCGCGGCCCGATCACCGGCATGTCCACACGCAGGTCCTGGATCGGCTTGGGCGCCTTGCCCAGAGCCCCCTTGGGGGCTGACGCCGAACCGCGGAGATCGGCCGGCAGGCCCGCCACCCGGTGCAACATGGCGTCCGTGCCCTCCTGGGCCTCGACCGCCAGCACCAGACCGTCGCAGACGACCGCGCCCTGACCGATATCCAGTTCGCCCGATTTTTCGGCGACATGCAGCGCCTTCTTCAGATCGGCGATCTGGTCGGGCGTCGGCGAAACCGCGCCCAAGGCCCCCGACGCCAGGGTTTCGCCGCCCAGGATGTCATCGGCGCCTTCGACCGCGAACCCTTCGGCCTCGAAGATCGAGAGGATCTTGCGCAACAGGGCGTCGTCGCCCTGGGTCGCCGCTGAGACGATCCCCGGCAGCAGGGTCGCGCCCTTGAAGTCCGGCTTCAAGCTCTTGAAATCGGGTCGGTTGACGATGCCGGCCAGACAGACGGTCGTGCAGGCCTCGGCCTTCAGCGCCTTCAGTATGGCTCCGATCTGGGCCATGCCGAACTCGGCGCCCGGCCAGCGGGTCAGATGGGGGTCGGCGAACCCGGCCAGACGGATGATGAAGACCGGCCGCCCCTCGGCGTCGCACCGCGCCGCGACGGCCGCCGGCAAGTCGCCGCCGCCGGCGATCAGGCCCAGCTTTCCGGAAGGGCTCATTCCGCGTTCGGCAGACACAGCGGACGCCGCCCGCCGTCGCGGATGAAGGCGATGATCTCCATGATCTCGGGCAGGTCGGCATAGGCCTGGGCCACGCCGTCGATCCGGCCGGCGAACTCGCCCGAACCTTCGAACAGGTCGCGATAGGCGGCCAGCAGACGCCGCACCTGATCCTTGCCGTAGCCCTTGCGCTTCAGCCCGATCAGATTCAGCCCGCGCAGCCGCGCATGATTGCCCCAGGCTGAGCCATAGGGGATTACGTCGCGAGTCACGGCGGCCAGACCGCCGATGATCGCCCCCTGCCCCACACGCCCGTTCTGGTGGACGGCGCACAGGCCGCCCAGGAAGACCTTGTCGCCGATATGAGCATGACCGCCCAGGGTGGCGTTATTGGCCATGACCAGATTGCTTCCGACCACGCAGTCGTGGCCCACGTGGGCGCCCGTCATGAACAGGTTGTTGGAGCCGACGACGGTCACGCCCGTCCCCTGCGGCGTGCCCCGGTTGAAGGTGCAATGCTCGCGGATCAGGTTGTTCTCGCCGATCTCCAGCCGCACCGGCTCGCCCTTGTAGCCGTTGTGCTGCGGGTCGCCGCCGATGACGGCGAACGGATGGATCGTCGTTCCCGCCCCGACGGTCGTATCCTGCTGAACCACCACATGGCTGACCAGACGCACGCCCTCGCCCAGGACCACGTTCGGCCCGACGGTGCACCAGGGCCCGACCTCGACCCCGTCGGCCAGGGTCGCTGTAGCGTCGATCAGGGCGGTGGGGTGGATGGTCATCAGGCGGCGGGCTCTGTCGCTGGAGTGGGCACGGTCACGACCATGGCCATGAATTCGGCCTCGGCGGCCAGTTTTCCGTCGATGAAGGTCTCGCCGCGGAACTTGTAGGCGTCGCCGCGCGCCTTGATCACCTTGACCTCCATGCGCAGCTGATCGCCCGGCCGCGCCGGCTTGCGGAAACGCACGCCGTCGATGGACATGAACATGATGACCTTGTCGGCCACAGCCACGTCCAGGGTCTTGGACATCAGCAGGGCGCCGGTCTGGGCCATGGCCTCGACGATCAGCACGCCGGGCATGACCGGATCGATCGGGAAATGACCCTGGAAGAAGGGCTCGTTATGGCTGACGTTCTTGATGCCCACGATGGAGGTCCGGGGCACGAAGGCCTCGGCCTTGTCCACCAGCAGGAAGGGGTAACGGTGCGGCAGCCGCCGCATCACCTCGGCGTAATCGATCTTGCCGTCTTCGCTCATCCCTATGATTCCTTCGGGGCCTTCTTTGAAGAGGCCTGTTTGGCGAGCCAGATGGTTTCGCGCAAGAACTGTCGGATCGGACGGGCCGGATAGCCGGACCAGGTCTCGCCCGCCGGAATGTTCGCCAGCACCCCGGCGCCGGCCGCGACCCGCGCGCCTTCGCCGATGGTGATGTGGTCGCCGATCCCCGCCTTGCCGCCGAAGATGACATTGTCGCCGCTGGTCACAGAGCCGGAGATCCCGGTGTTGGCGGCCATCAGATTGTTGCGACCAATGACGCAGTTGTGGCCCACCATGACCAGATTATCGATCTTGGTGTTCTCGCCGATGACCGTGTCGTCATAGGCGCCACGATCGATGCAGGAGTTGGCGCCGACCGTCACCCCGTCCTGCAGGATGACGCGGCCCAGCTGGGGAATATCCATGGCGCCGGCGGCCGTGCCGGTGGCGCCGAAGCCCGCCTCGCCGATCCGCGCGCCGGCGTACAGTTTCACCCGGTCGCCGATCAGGGCGAAGCCGACGGTGACGTTCGAACCGATGACGCAGTCGCGGCCGATCTGAACGCCCGGACCGATGACGGTGTTGGCGCAGATGCGCGTGCCCCGGCCGATGCGGACGCCTTCGCCCAGCACGACGCCCGGTTCGATGACGACGCTGTCGTCCTCCACCGCCTCGGAGGCCTGGATAGCCCGGTCCAGCGTCACCGGACGGTGCAGCAAGGCCGAGGCCATGGCCCAGGACGCCTGGGGCGTGCGTGAGATGATGACGGCGGCTTCCGCAGGCGCCGACTCCACGGCCTCGGCCGGCACGATCACGCAACCCGCTCGGGTCCCCGCCAGCGCCGCGGCGAATTTGCGGTCGCCCAGAAACGCGATCGCGCCCCCGTCCGCAGAGGACAGGGGCGCGACCGAGGCGATGGTCCGGTCCCCGCCCCTCTCGACCTCGCCCCCGATCTGGGCCGCCAGTTCGGCGACGGTCAGAGGAGACAGGGTTTGAAAGAAGCGGGTGTCGGGCATGTCGAACTTAGTTGGCGGCGGCCGGCTGTTGCGACTGCTGGGCCGGGACGGCCATACGGTTGAACGAGAGGGTCGGCAGGGCCGTGTTCAGGCGCTGGATCGCCGTATCGGTCAGATCCATGGCCGGGTTCATCATGAAGACGCTCTCGCGGTCCAGCAGCAGGCCGCAGCCCTTCTCCTGGTACAGGGCGGTCAGGATCGGCGACACGGCCTCGGTGATGGCCTGGCGTTGCATGGCCAGGGTGTAGCGCAGTTCGTTTTCGCGCGTGCCTTCCAGCTGTTGCGCTTCCTGGGCGCGCTGCTGCAGGGCCTGACGGCGCTGTTGCAACTGGTCGGCCGGCAGGCTGGCGCCCGAGGTCTGAAGCTGCTGGGCTTCGGTCTGAAGCGCGGTGGCGTAGGGCTGGAGTTCGCCCTGAACTTCCTGCGCCAGTTGCTGCATGCGCGCCTCGACGGCCTGGCCGGCGGCCGACTGGGCCAGCAGACGGGCGTTGTAATAGACGCAGACGCCCGGGATGACCGGACCGGGGTTGGCGGGTGCAGCGGCCTGTTGGGCCGAGGCGGCGGTGGCGACCAGGGTGGCGGCGGCCGTGGCGGCGATGATCAGAGCTTTCATGGGACTTCCTCGTGCGTGCGCTTTTGCGTCGCGGGCTTAGAACTGGGTGGAGGTCGAGAAGCGGAAGGATTCCGTCTTGTCGTAGTCTTCCTTGGACAGGACCTTGGAGATGTCGAACCGGATGGGGCCCATCGGCGATTTCCAGTGAATGCTGACGCCGGCCGACGCCCGCAGAGACAACTCATCGGCGATATTGGTGTTGACCGTGCCGGTCGTTGTCAACTTGTAGCGATCATCCAGCACGCCCAGGGTGCCGACGTCGGCGAACAGCGAAGTCTTGATGCCGTACTGCTCGGGCAGATAGTTCGGCAGGGTCAGTTCGACGGTGCCGATGGCGTAGAAGTTGCCGCCCAGGGCGTCGGTCGTCCGCAGGTCGCGCGGCCCCATCCCGGCGGTCTCGAAGCCGCGGAAGCTGTTGCCGCCCTTGAAGAAGCGGTCGTTGATCCGGATCGGATCGCCGTTCCAGCCGCTGACATAGCCGGTCGAGCCCTGGACGCTGACGACCCAGCGCGGCGAGAAGCCATAGTACCAGGCTGCGTCGGCTTCGGTCTTCACATAGTTCACGTCGCCGCCGAGACCGGCCAGGTCCTGACGCAGCGAGCCCGACCAGCCGCGCGTCGGGCGAACCGGGTCGTTGGTGTAGTTCATCTGAAGCGTATAGCCGACGGACGAGTTGATATAGCTGCCGACCTGGTCGCACAGGGCCGAAGAGCCGCTGCCGGTCGCGTTGCAGTAGCCGGTCGGGACGATGATCTCGTCCGATTTCAGGAAGTAGCGGGTGCTGAGCAGCATATTGCCGTTCAACGGATAGGACAGGCGCAGGCCGCCGCCGGTCGAACGGTAGTCGTAGGACGAATATTTGCTCAGGTCATATCGCGAGTGGAACAGATCCCAGCCCGCCCGAAGGTCGCGGCCCAGGAACTTGGGCTCGGTGAAGCGGAAATCGACCTGCTGACGCAGCGAACCCCATTCAAGACGCGCGACGACGTTCTGGCCGCGCCCGCGGAAATTCCGCTCGGAAATGCCCAGGTTGACCGTGAAGGAGTCGACCGAGCTGAAGCCTGCGCCGACGGACAGTTCCCCGGTCGGCTGTTCCTGGACGTTGACGTTGATGACCGAACGGTCGGGCGCGCTGCCGCGCGTTTCCTCGATCGTCACATCCTTGAAGAAGCCGAGCGCGCGCAGATTGTTGCGCGAACGCTCCATCAGGGCGCGGTTGAAGGCGTCGCCTTCGGTCAGCATCAGTTCGCGGCGGATGACCGGGTCGATGGTGCGGGTGTTTCCGACCACATTGATGCGGTCGATATAGACGCGCTGGCCCTCGGACACATTGAAGGTCACGTCCACCGTGTCGGTGTCGGGGTTGGCGCGATAGGTCGGATTGATCTCGACGAAGGCGTAACCGGCCGAACCGGCGGCGAAGGTCAGGGCGTCGACCGCCTGTTCGATCTTGTCGCTCTCGTAGAGCTGGCCTTCGCGGATCGGCACAAGCGCCTTGAGGAATTCGGCGTTGAGGCGGTCATTCTGGGTAATGACGTCGACCTTGCCGAAGTTGTACTTGTCGCCCTCGTTCAGGGTCAGGGTCAGCTGGAACGCCTGATCGTCAGGCTGCAGCTCGGCCACCGACGAGACGATGCGGAAGTCGTAGTAGCCGCGGTTCGTATAGAATTTCCGCAGCTGCTCCTGGTCGTAATCCAGGCGGTTCGGATCATAGTTGTCGTTGCTGGAGAAGAACTTCCACCACTGCGACCGCTCGGTCACCATGACGCCGCGCACGTCGTTGTCGGAAAACGCGTGGTTGCCCAGGATGTTGATGGCGCTGATGCCGGTCTGGGGGCCTTCGTTGATCTCGAAGATCACATCGACGCGGTTCTGTTCCAGCTGAACCAGTTTCGGCGTCACGGTCGCCGAGATGCGGCCCTGCAGGCGATACAGTTCGACGATGGCGCCGACATCTTCCTGCACCTTGGCGCGGGTGTAGATGCCGCGCGGCTGAAGCGTGACTTCCTTGGTCAGCTTGTCCTGCGACAGGGCGCTGTTCCCCTCGAACACCACCTGGTTGATGATCGGGTTCTCGACGATCTGGACGATGAGGTCGCCGTTCTGCACACCCAGCTGCACGTCGGCGAACAGGCCGGTGCGTGACAGGGTGCGAACCGCGACATCCAGAACGGCGGCGTCGACCGTGTCGCCGGGGCGGATCGGCAGATAGGACAGGACCGTGGTCTGGTCGATCCGCTGCGCGCCCTGAACCAGGATGCGATTGACCGTCAGCGACTGGGGCGCGGCGATCTCGACGCGCGGCGGCTGTTCGTCGGCGGGCGCGGGCGCCGCAGGAGCCCCTGCAGTCTGAGCCAGGGCCGGGGCGGCGAAGCCTGCGGCGACAGCCAGCGCGAGGAGGCTGGATCGGGCGCCCAGTCGGACGGCGGCGCGTGATGTCATGTCGTTCATTCTGGAAACCATCGGGGGCTGGCGTCGGCTCACGAGACGAGCCCGCCGAGGAATTGGAAGATGTTGAGCTTCTGTAGGTCGTTCCACGTCGCGAACAACATAAATCCCGCCAGAAGCGCAAGACCTGCGCGATAGCCCATCTCCTGATACCGCGCCGCAACGGGCCGCCGCACTATGGCTTCATAGCCGTAGAAAAGCAGATGTCCGCCGTCCAGCACAGGGATGGGCAAGAGATTTAGAAAGCCGATTCCGATCGAAAGTATGGCGGCGAAGGTTGTCAGGGTGAGCAGAAGGTTGATTGCGATGGCCTCGGGCGCCGGATTGGCCTCCACCGCCGCCGTCGTCAGCGAACCGGTCGCCTTGGCGATGCCCAACGGACCGCTGAACTGGTCGCCCGACTCCCGACCCGTCGCCAGACGCCCCAGGTAAGTCAGGGTCGAACCGACGACGTCGCGGGTCTGGCGCACGCCTTCGACCACGGCGTCCACAGGCCCATAGCGAACATGACGCAGGTCGCCCGGCGCAGGCGCGAGCTCCAGGCCGATCCGGCCGACCTTGACCCGCCCGGCGATGGGATCGTTCTCTTCGCGACGCTCGGGAACGGCGGTCAGCTCCACCACCTGCTGCGCACGTTCGACGGTGAATCGGACGGGATCGCCGGTCGACAGCATGACGGTGCGCGTCACCTCTCCGCCGTCCTTGATCGCCTTGCCGTTCACCCCGGTGATCAGGTCGCCGACCTGGAAGCCGGCGGCGGCGGCGGGCGAACCGGCCTGGACCTGGGCCACGCGGGCGGGCCGTAGTTGCGCGCCCACGCTCATGAAGACGATCGCGAAAATGGTGATGGCCAGCAGGAAGTTGGCGGCGGGCCCGGCCACGACGATCAGGGCGCGCTGCCAAACCGGCTTGAAGTGGAAATAGTCGCGCTCAGCCCCCGGCCCGCTCTCGGCGATCACCCGCTGGCGCAGTTCGGCCAAGCCCGCCTGATCCGGCACGCTGGAAGCGTCCAGATCGCCCGAGAATTTGACATACCCGCCCAGCGGCATCCAGCCGAGCCGCCATTCGATGCCGTGCCGGTCGGTGCGGCTGAAGATCGCCTTGCCGAAACCGATGGCGAAACGGTCCACCTTCACGCCGAAGGCGCGGGCGACGAGGAAGTGACCCAGCTCATGAATGGTGACGATGAAGGTCAGCACCAGCAGGAACGGCACGATGTAGATCAGGATCTGACCCAGAGCGCCCAGCATTGTAAAATCGTCTCCCCTGGCCGATCAGGCCGCGTTCGCCAGTCCGGCGATTATGGTTGTGGCCATCAGACGGATCTGGGCGTCGACCGAAAGGGCCGCGCCACAGGCGTCTCCAGAGCCGAAAACCATCCCCGCCTTCGTCGCACGATCAAGGGTTTCGGCGACGACTGCGGCAATATTGAGAAAGGCCAGCTTGCGGTCAAGAAATGCAAAGGCCGCGACCTCGTTGGCGGCGTTGAACACGGCGGGCGCCGCCCCCCCCGCCTGCAAGGCCTGACGCGCCAGATCCAGGGCCGGGAACCGCGCCAGATCGGGCGCTTCGAACGTCAATCGCCCCAGAGCCGCCAGGTCCAGCTTCGGCGCGGGCCAGGCGATGCGATGGGGCCAGGCCAGGGCGCAGGCGATCGGCGTGCGCATGTCCGGCGGCCCCATCTGGGCCAGAGTCGAACCATCCACATATTCCACAAGGCTGTGGATGATCGATTCGGGGTGGACCACGACGTCGATCCGCTCCGCCGGCATGGCGAACAGATAGGCCGCCTCGATCATCTCCAGGCCCTTGTTGGCCATGGTGGCGCTGTCGACCGAAATCTTGGCCCCCATGCTCCAGTTCGGATGGGCGACGGCCTGTTCGGGCGTGATCCCGGTCATCTGGGCGCGCGGGGTCTGGCGGAACGGCCCGCCCGAGGCGGTGAGCACCAGTTTCGACACCTGCTCGGGCGCATCGGCCGGAAACACCTGGAAGATAGCGGAATGTTCGGAATCGACCGGGATCAGCCGCCCCCCGGCCCGTCGAACGCGCTCGATCAGGGCCGGGCCGCAGCAGACCAGGCTTTCCTTGTTGGCCAAGGCCAGGATGGCGCCCGTTTCGGCCGCCGCCCAGGCCGACTTCAACCCTGCGGCCCCGACGATGGACGCCATGATCCAGTCGGCCGGCCGCGTCGCCGCCTCCACAATGGCGTCCTCGCCCGCCGCCGCCGCCACGCCGGTTCCCGCCAGGGCGTCGCGCAGATCGGTCAGCCTCTTCGGGTCGGCCGTCACCGCCAGTTTCGGCTTCCAGCGCCGCGCCTGCTCGGCCAGTTTGGCGATATTGGCGCCGCCCGTCAGGGCCTCGACCTCGAAGGCCCCCGTGCCGGTGGCCTCGGCCTGTTCCATCAGGTCCAGGGTCGACGAGCCGACCGAGCCGGTGGAGCCCAGAACCGTGACGCGGCGACGGATCAAGACGCGCCCTTTTCCAGCAGAACCACCAGCAGACGTCCCGCCGCCACCACCACGACCGCGAACATCAACCCGTCCACCCGGTCCAGCAGGCCGCCGTGGCCGGGGATGGTGTTGCCCGCGTCCTTGACGCCGAACCGGCGCTTCAGCCCCGACTCCCACAGATCGCCGCCCATGGTGGCCAGCGCGGCCGCCAGGCCCAGGATCGCGCCCCAGAAGATGGTCAGGCGGCCCATGTCGAACCAGGCCGTCAGGGCCGCACCGGCGACCGCGCCCGCCAGAATGCCGCCGACGAAGCCGGACCAGGTCTTGTTGGGCGAATAACGCGGCCACAGCTTCGGCCCGCCCAGGGTCGAACCCGCCAGATAGGCCAGGATGTCCGCCGACCAGGTCACAGCGAAGACAAGCGCCGTCCAGTGCAGACCGACCGCGCCGTCCCCGTCGCGCAGCCAGATCAGCAGCACCGAGGGCCAACCCAGATAAAGCACGCCATAGGCCGCATCCACGGCCTGCTGGCCTCGGCTTCGGGCATAGAGCCCCGCAGCGGCGGCGCCGAACACCAGGATGACGAAGGCGACCGACATGACGCCGAAATAGGCGCTGACGACGGCGGCCACGACGGCCAGGGCCACCGCCAATCCGACGGGACGCGGAGCCTTGGGCGCGCTCATGGCGCCCCATTCGAAGGCCAGGACGACACAGGCGGCCAGCATCAGCGCCAGGAACCAGACGCCCCCGAACCAGGTGGCGGCCACCGCCGCCGGCGCCAGGACGGCGGCCGAGGCCGCCCTCAAGGCGATATCCCGCCCCTTGACCGCCATCAGGCCGACACGCGCGCAGGCGCGTCCTCTCGCCCGCCGTAGCGGCGTTCGCGTTGAGCGAAGGCGGCGACCGCCTCCCCCAGCGCCTTCGGCCCATAGTCGGGCCACAGGATGTCCTGGAACACCAGTTCGGCGTAGGCGGCTTCCCACAGCAGGAAGTTCGACAGGCGCTGCTCGCCCGAGGTGCGGACGATCAGATCCAGCGGCGGCGATCCCGCCGTGGCCAGGCCGGCGGCCAGGGTGTCTTCATCGATCGGCTCGACCGTCTCGCCCGCCAGCAGTCTTTGCATGTGGCGACGCGCGGCGTCGACCAGATCGGCCCGGCCGCCATAGTTGAAGGCGACCTGAAGCATGAACCGGTCGTTGTGGGCGGTCTGGCGTTCGGCCTTTTCGATGATGGCGGCGATGTCGGACGGCAGTCCGTCGCGGCGGCCGAGAATGCGCAGGCGCACGCCCGCCTTCTCCAGCCGCGCCAGATCACTGGCCACATAGGTCCGCACCAGCCCCATCAGGTCCGAGACCTCCTCGGCCGGACGGCTCCAGTTCTCGGTCGAGAAGCCGAAGACGGTCAGGCATTCGATGCCGAAATCGGGCGCGGCCTGGATCGTGCGCTTCAGCGCCTGGACCCCCTCGCGATGTCCCATGGCGCGCGGCAGGCCCCGGGCGCTCGCCCAGCGGCCGTTGCCGTCCATGATGATGGCGACATGGCGTGGTCCATCGGAACGCGAGCTCGAAGGCGCGGCGCGGTCTGCCGTCATCTGTCGTTCCGTCCCTTCAGACCCAAGCCGTTCCGCCTCAGACCTGCATGATCTCTTGTTCCTTGGTCTTCAAGGCCTCGTCGATGCGCTTGATGGCGGCGTCCGTCTCCTTCTGGATGTCCGCCTCCAGCTTCTTCTGTTCGTCCTGGCTGATCTCGCCGGCCTTCTCGGCCTTCTTCAGATCGTCGTTGGCGTCGCGGCGCACGTTGCGCACGGCGATCTTCTGTTGCTCGGTGTACTTGCCGGCCAGCTTGACCAGGTCCTTGCGGCGCTCCTCGGTCAGCGGCGGCACGGGGATGCGCAGGGTCTGTCCGTCGACGATGGGGTTCAGGCCCAGGTTGGCGTTGCGAATGGCCTTTTCGACCGCGACCACCATGCCCTTGTCCCACACGTTCACGGAGATCATCCGCGGCTCCGGCACGCTGATGGCGGCCACCGCCGACAGCGGCGAGGCCGATCCATAGGCCTCGACCCGCACGGGCTCCAGCAAGCCGGCGTTGGCGCGTCCGGTGCGCAGCCCGCTGAATTCTTCCTTCAGCGCCACGACCGCCTTCTCCATGCGGTCGCGATAGGTTTTCACTTCGGGCTTGGCCATGGTCTTGGTCTCTCTTGTCTTGAACGGATCGTCGAACGATCAGGCGCGGTCCTGGATGATGGTGCAGGTGCCCTCGCCGGTCAGGGCGCGGCGCAGGGAGTCGTCTTCGCGGATCGAGAAGACCACGATCGGAATACCCGTGTCGCGCATCATGGCGATGGCGGAAGCGTCCATCACCCGCAGATCCTGGGCCAGAACCTCCTGATAGGTCAGGGTCTCGTAGCGGGTCGCGGTCGGATCCTTCTTCGGGTCCGCAGTATAGACGCCGTCAACGCTGGTGCCCTTCAGCAGGGCGTCGCAGCCCATTTCGGCCGCGCGAAGGGCGGCGCCCGAATCCGTCGTGAAGAAGGGCGCGCCGACGCCGGCGGCGAAGATGACCACGCGGCCCTTCTCGAGATGACGCAGGGCGCGGCGGCGGATGTAGGGTTCGGCGATGGCGGCCATCGGAATGGCGCTCTGCACGCGGGTCGAGACGCCGATCTTCTCCAGCGCCGACTGCATGGCCAGGGCGTTCATGATGGTGGCCAGCATGCCCATATAGTCGGCCTGGGCGCGCTCCATGCCCGCCGCCGCCTTGGACAGGCCGCGGAAGATGTTGCCGCCGCCGATCACCAGACAGATTTCCACACCCTCGGCCGCGACCTGGGCCACGGCCTTGGCCACGGTGTCCACGGTCTTCATGTCGACGCCGAAGGCCTGATCGCCCATCAGGACTTCGCCGGAAACCTTGAGCAGGACGCGCTTGTAGCGAAAATTGGCGGGGGCGTCGGGCATGCGGCGGGGGTCCGTTTGAATGCGGCGCCTTTTGAATCAGGCGACTTCTTATAGACGAAGGGCGCGCCGGCCATCAAAGCCGAACGCGCCCTTCTGATACAAAACCCTCACGAATGAGGGGAAGACTGCTTAGTTGCCGCCCATCATCGAGGCGACTTCCGACGCGAAGTCGGGGCCTTCGACCTTCTCGACGCCTTCACCCAGCGCCAGACGGACGAAGCCGGCCAGGTGCAGGTTGGAGGAGCCCAGTTCCTTGGCCGAGTTGGCGACCAGCTGTTCGATGGTCACGTCGGGGTCCATGACGAAGGGCTGCTTGGACAGCACCACGTCCTTCTGGAACTTGTTGATCTGGCCTTCCACGATCTTGGCGATCATGGCTTCGGGACGGCCTTCTTCCTTGGCCTTTTCGGTCAGGACGGTGCGTTCCTTCTCGATGGCGGCGGGGTCCAGGTCGTCCGTGTTCAGCGACAGCGGCGCCGTGGCGGCGACGTGCATGGCGATCTTGCGGCCCAGTTCGCGCAGGGCGGTCTTGTCGCCCTCGCCTTCCAGGGCGACCAGCACGCCGATACGGCCCACGCCGGGCGAAACCGCGTTGTGGACATAGGTCGAGACGACGCCTTCCGACACCGACAGGCGGGCGGCGCGGCGCAGCTGCATGTTCTCGCCGATGGTGGCGATCATGTTGGTCACTTCGTCCTGGACCGTCTTGCCGGCTTCCAGTTCGGCGCCGTGCAGGGCCTCGACGGTGTGATGCTCCAGGCCCAGCTGGGCGAACGACTTGGCGGCGTTCTGGAACAGTTCGTTACGGGCGACGAAGTCGGTTTCCGCGTTGAACTCGATGGCGGCGGCGACTTCGCCCTTGCCGTCTTCCTTGGACGCCACGGCGACCAGGCCCTCGGCGGCGACGCGGTCGGCCTTCTTGGCGGCCTTGGACAGGCCCTTGGCGCGGAGCCAGTCGATTGCTGCTTCGATGTTGCCGTCGTTTTCGACCAGCGCCTTCTTGCAGTCCATCATGCCGACGCCCGAACGCTCGCGAAGTTCCTTCACGAGGGCGGCAGTGATCTCGGCCATGTTCTTCTCCTTGGGGGATTCGTATGTGGGAACGGCCGGGCTGATTTAGCCCGGCCGTGTGTCAGTTCAACGCACGGCCTTCTGATTGACGCTCAAGTAGCGAGCCGCCGCGCGGCAAGCGTAGCGTCAAAAGGAGGGCCGTCGGGCGATCAGCCCGTGGCCTTCTCGGTTTCGACGGCGTCGTTCGCTTCCGAAGTGGCGGCCTGAGCAGCTTCATCGGCGACAGCCGGTTCAGCGGCGGCGACCAGTTCAGCGGCGACGTCTTCCGTGCCGGCCGGAGCGGCGTCGGCTTCGACCGGGGTCGAGGCTTCACGCAGCATGGGCTCTTCCGGATTGATCGCAGCACCCAGGTCCACGCCCGAGGCCGAGGCGCCGGCGGCCAGACCGTCCAGGACCGCGTCGGCGATCAGGTCGCAGTAGGTCTGGATGGCGCGGGCGGCGTCGTCGTTGCCGGGGACCGGATAGGTGATGCCGTCCGGGTCCGAGTTGGTGTCCAGGATGGCGATGATCGGGATGTTCAGCTTGCGGGCTTCCTGGATCGCGATCGCTTCCTTGTTGGTGTCGATCACGAACATGATGTCCGGGATCGAACCCATGTCCTTGATGCCGCCCAGCGACAGCTCCAGCTTGTCCTTCTCGCGCTGCAGGTTCAGCAGTTCCTTCTTGACGCGGCCTTCGCCGCCGTTCTCGAGAATGCCTTCCAGTTCACGCAGACGGGCGATCGAACCCGAGACGGTGCGCCAGTTGGTCAGGGTGCCGCCCAGCCAGCGGTTGTTCATGTAATATTGGGCGCAGCGCTTGGCGGCTTCGGCGACCGGCTCGGAAGCCTGGCGCTTGGTGCCGACGAACAGGACGCGGCCGCCCTTGGCGGCGACGTCGCGCACGGCCACCAGAGCCTGGTGGAACAGCGGCATCGTCTGCGACAGGTCGATGATGTGGATGTTCGAGCGCGAGCCGAAGATGTAGCGGTCCATCTTCGGGTTCCACCGGTGCGTCTGGTGGCCGAAGTGGGCGCCCGCTTCAAGCAGGGTGCGCATCGAGAATTCAGGCAGAGCCATGATCGTTCAGTCCTTTTTCCGATCAAACGTGGCGCGGGGGATTAAAGGTCACAAGACCCTCGGAATGGAGCGGATCGGGATGTCTCCCCGAAACGCGCCTCGCCCGCGTTGCGAAATGCGGGGGCCATGTAGGCGGGATAGGCCCGAATAGCAAGCGCCGCCTGACAAAACACAGAAGGCGGCCCCTTTCGGGACCGCCTGTCATGGGCGAAATTCGTCGCCCTTAGTTCATCGCATCCATCAGGGCCTGGGCGCGATCGCGGTGGGCCGTGATGGTCGGGATCAGCTCCCGGGCCAGACCGGCCAGGGCCGGGGCGTCGGTGTTGTCGTCGAAACCGTTCAGCAGGGTCAGGGTCTCGTTATGAGCGGCGACCTGCTGCTCCAGATAGACCTTGTCGAAATCAGCCGGCGTGGCGGCCTTCAGATTGTCGATCAGCCCCTGGCGACGTTCGTCCAGCGTGGTGGGAACCGTGACGTTCGGAGCCGCCGTCGCGACGACCGAGGTCATCTTCTCGCCCGCAGCCGTATGATCCTTGTCGATCATGGCCGCCAGGGCCTTGACATCGGCATTGATCGACTTGGCGGCCGCGACCTTTGCGGCCTCGATTTCATACATGTTGCCGACCGCCAGGCTGGTGACGAAGCCCTCCACGGTGTTGGCGCCCATGGTGGCGGCGGAGGTCTGGCCGACGACGCCGGAAGCGGCGTCCTGGGTCGCATTGACGGCTTCATCGGCGTTCTGGGCTGCGGTGTCGCCGCCCTGATTGCAGGCGCCGAGCAAAGCGACCGAAGCGACGCCGGCGAGAACGAGATTTTTCATTGGAACAGTCTCCCTTTGGACTGAGTCAACCCCTGACGGCCGCAAGCGGTTCCGTGATTTCAACAGCTTGACCATATGCAACCGGCCTTCAGGGCGTCATTCAGGCAGGCTGTAATCCAGGACATAACGATGCTCCCCGTCGGCGATGGTCAGGTGGAAGACCCCGCTTACTCCCGCCAGATCACCACTGCCTGAGCCCGGCACGATGGTGATCAAAAGCTCTTGCGCGCCCGCATTCATGACGCCCCGATGGATCATTGAGAAACCGCCCTGGCGGCCGTTCAGCGCGCCCGTCACCCGCTCCAGGGCGACATAGGCGCCGGACTGGCCGGCCATGATCCCCAGCATCTCCCCCGCGCCGGTTCCTTCAAGATCGCCGTAGAAGGTCTTGGCGAGCTTCATTCGGCCGTGGACGTCGGCGGGGGCGTCGGCAGGCGCGTCCGGCTCGGGCGCGACCGGCGTGATCTTGACCTCGAAGGTTCCGGCGGCGTGGGACAGCGCGATCATCACGCCTCCTCCAGCATCAGGACGCCCGGCGCCGACTTCAGGGCGCCGCGCAGGGCGCCGTCCAGCCGGTAGCGGCCGGGAAGCTTGACCTCGACCTCCTGACGGCCTTCCAGCGAGGCGACCAGGGAGATTTCGCCGCCCTTGCCGATGGCGCCGGAGCGGGCGCGTTCCAGCCGGGCCTTCAAGGCGTCGGCGTCGGCGGTGCGGGCCGAGACATGGATGCGCAGGCCGATGTTGGCGTCATCCAGCAGATTGTCCATCTGGCTGGCGTCGTCGCCGAAGAACCGCACCTCGCCTTCCGACGCCTTGGCGCGGACCCGCACCATGACCGAGGCGCCGGGCTCCAGCACCTCGCGGCATTTGCGCAGCTGTTCGGGTGGGAACAGGCATTCGAACTCGCCGGTCGGATCCGAGAAGGTGACGAAGGCGAATTTCTCGCCGGTGCGGGCGCTGGCGCGTTCCTGCTTGCGGCGCACCACCCCGGCCATCTGGAAGGCCTCGTGGCCCGATTCCGCCAGGGGAATCGCCTCGGCGACGAAGGTGACGCGCTTGCGTTTCAGGGCCGAGGTCATCTCGTCCAGCGGGTGGCCGGACAGATAGAAGCCGACCGCCGACAGTTCATGGTCCAGCCGCTCGGGCCCGACCCAGGGCTCGACGCTCTTCAGCCGCGGCCGGCCGACATGGGCCTGATCCCCGCCGAACAGGGAGACCTGGGACGAGGCGCGTTCGGCCGCCACGCTCTGGCAATAGGCCATCAGGACGTCGGCCTGTTCGACCAGTTGGCGGCGGTTGGGATGGATGCTGTCGAAGGCGCCGGCCTTGGCCAGGCCTTCCAGCGCCCGTTTGTTGACGCTGCGCGGGTCGACCCGTTCCAGGAAGTCGAAGATGTCGGCGAACCGGCCGCCGGTCTCGCGCACCTCGATGACGTGTTTCATCGCCTCGAGCCCGACGTTGCGGATGGCGCCCAGGGCGTAGAGGACCACCCCACGACTGTCGTCCCAGGCCACGTCGAAGTCGGCCGAGGACCGGTTCAGATCGGGCGGCAGCACCGGCACGTCGAACCGTTTGGCGTCCTGATAGAAGACCGCCAGCTTGTCGGTGTTCGACAGGTCCAGACTCATCGAGGCGGCGAAGAACTCGACCGGATGATTGGCCTTCAGCCAGCCGGTCTGGAACGAGATCAGGGCGTAGGCGGCGGCGTGCGACTTGTTGAAGCCATAGCCGGCGAACTTGGCCACCAGGTCGAAGATCGAGCCGGACTGGGTCTCGGGGACGGTCTTCTCCAGCGCGCCCTTGACGAAGCGCGCCCGCTGGAAGTCCATCTCCTCCTTCTTCTTCTTGCCCATGGCGCGACGCAGCAGGTCGGCCTCGCCCAGGCTGTAGCCCGCCAGGATCTGGGCGATCTTCATCACCTGTTCCTGGTAGATGATGACCCCATAGGTCTCGGTCAGCACCTCCTTCAGACTGGGGTGCAGATAATCGACCTCGGCCCGACCGAACTTCCGGTCGATATAGGTGTCGATCATCTCCATCGGCCCCGGCCGATACAGCGAGATCAGGGCGGTGATCTCCTCGATCGAGCCGCAGCGCATCTTGCGCAGGGTGTCGCGCATGCCCTGGGATTCCAGCTGGAACACCCCGACGGTCTGGCCCGAGGCCATCAGCTCGTAGGTGCGGGCGTCGTCCAGCGGCAGGCCGTTCCAGTCCTGCGCCGCGCCGCGCCGTTCCAGATAGCCGCGCGCGCGGTCCAGCACGGTCAGGGTCTTCAGGCCCAGGAAGTCGAACTTCACCAGCCCCGCCGGCTCGACCCATTTCATGTTGAACTGGGAGGCCGGAATGGTGGAGCGCGGATCCTGGTACAGGGGCACCAGTTCGACCAGGGGCCGGTCGCCGATGACGATGCCGGCGGCGTGGGTCGAGGCGTTGCGGTACAGCCCCTCCAGCTCCAGCGCCGTCTCCAGCAGGGTGCGGACCGCAGGTTCGGCGTCCCTGGCTTCCTTCAGGCGCGGCTCCAGGTCGATGGCCTGGGCCAGGGTGACGGGATTGGCCGGGTTGTTCGGCACCATCTTGCAGAGCCGGTCCACCTGACCCAGCGGCATCTGCAGCACCCGGCCCACGTCGCGCAGCACGGCCCGCGCCTGCAGGGTGCCGAAGGTGATGATCTGGGCCACCCGGTCCTTGCCGTAGCGGTCCTGGACATAGTCGATCACCTCTTCGCGCCGCTCCTGGCAGAAGTCGATGTCGAAGTCGGGCATGGAGACCCGTTCGGGGTTCAGGAACCGCTCGAACAGCAGGCCGAACCGCAGCGGGTCGAGGTCGGTGATGGTCAGGGACCAGGCGACCAGAGAGCCCGCCCCGGACCCCCGCCCCGGCCCCACCGGGATGCCGTGCTCCTTGGCCCATTTGATGAAGTCGGACACGATCAGGAAATAGCCGGGGAAGCCCATCTGCTGGATGATGCCGACCTCCCATTCCAGCCGGCTCCAGTATTCCGCCTCGGGCACGGCGGGGGTGATCTGGCCAAGGCGGACCTTCAGCCCCTCGCGCGCCTGGTGCGCCAGTTCGTCGGCCTCAGACCGCCCTGCCCCGGTGTCGAACCGCGGCAGGATGGGCGCATGGGTGTTGACCAGGAAGGCGCAGCGCCGGGCGATGTCGATGGTGTTGTCGCAGGCCTCGGGCAGGTCGGCGAACAGGTCGCGCATCGCCTCGGCCGACTTGAACCAGTGTTCGCCGGTGATGCGGCGGCGGTCTTCCTGGCCGGTGAAGGCGCCGTCGGCGATGCACAACAGGGCGTCGTGCGACTTGGCCTGGGCCGCCTTGGCGTAATAGACGTCATTGGTCGCGACCAGGGGCGTCTCGTGGGCGTAGGCCCATTCGACCAGACCGGGCTCGGCCCGCTTTTCGTCCTCCAGCCCGTGACGCTGCAGCTCGACATAGAAGCGGTCGCCGAAGGCGGATTTCATCGTCGCCAGGGCGGCCGCCCCCTCATTCGTCTTGCCCTGGGCGAACAGGGGATCGACCGGACCGTCGGGGCCGCCCGACAGCAGGATCAGCCCCTCGGACCGCGCCACGACCTGATCCCAGGCCACGCCCGGTTCGGCCATTTCGCCCGCGTCCAGATAGGCCGAGGACGACAGGGCGCACAGGTTGCGCCACCCGGCCTCGTTCTGGACCAGCAGGACCACGGTCGGGGTCTTGGCCCAGCGCACGGCCTGATGTCCGCCGATGCCGAACACCGGCAGGGCGCAGGCGATGATGGGCTGGACCCCGGCGTCACGGGTGTACTGGCTGAACTCCAGCGCGCCGAACAGATTGGTCCGGTCGGCGATGGCCACGGCCGGCATGCCCGCGTCCGCCGCCAGCTTGCCCAGCTTGCCCGCCTTGATCGCGCCTTCCAGCAGCGAATAGGCCGAGCGGACCCGCAGATGGACGAAACCCTGACTGTTGACCGGTTCGCTCACTGGACCTCCGCCTGTCGCGCCTCCGAAGGGAGGCCGCGCATCATCCTGGACCGAGTCTCACATCGCCGCCCGCCGGAACACCGCAAACCTTCAGCCGGGCCGCGCGATCATCGATCCGCTGTGGATAGAGGCTTCAGACCGTCACGGCGAAAAAACACAGTCCAAATAGTCTAGAATCTCTCATAAGCGATTGATTTTACACAATGCGAATTCAGACCCTGTCGGTGCGAGTCTGAAAATCAGGCGGCCGTCACGCTGAAGGCCAGGGTCCAGACCATCCAGACGAAACCGCTGCACGAGGCCAGCGACAGCATATCTCTCATCAAACGCGGCATGGCGACTTATCCCCAGACATGAATGTTCTTGCCTTGTTCTATGTTCGCTCATTGTTCTCGTCAACCCCGGTCTTATCCCAAGGGGCGAGACGGTCTGAAACCATTTGCAGCGACGCATCGTATGCCTGTGGAGAAAGGGAGATGTCCCCATGCCCAAGTCTCTGAAATTCCTGGCTGGCGCGGCGATTGCGGCCGCCCTGGTCGTCGTGACGACCGCCGCGCTGCCCCGGACCGACCGCGCCCAGGCCCAGCCCGCCCGGTCGATGCTTCAGACGGCCGTCTTCGCCGGCGGCTGTTTCTGGTCCGAGGAAAAGGCGTTCGACGGCCTGCCGGGGGTGCGCTCCGCCGTGTCGGGCTTCGTCGGCGGCCGGACGGCCAACCCGACCTATGAGCAGGTGGTGCGCGGCGGGACCGGCCATATGGAGGCGGTCCAGGTCACGTTCGATCCCCGCGTCGTCAGCTATCGCGCCCTGGTCGACCGCTACTGGCGCACCATAGACCCGACCGATCCGAACGGGCAGTTCTGCGACCAGGGGCCGTCTTATCGCGCGGCGGTCTTCGCCACGGCGGACCAGAGGGCGGCGGCGGTGGCGTCACGCGATGCGGCCATGCGCGTTCTGGGCAAGAGCTTCACCACCCCGGTCGTCGGGGTCCAGCGGTTCTGGCCCGCCGGGCCTGAGCATCAGGACTACGCCCGCCGCAACCGCGCTCATTACGAGGCCTATCGCCAGGGCTGCCGCCGGCCCCAGCAGCTGCGCGCCATCTGGGGCGACGCCGCCGTGGGGTGAGGCGGGCGGGCCTTCAGCAGGCCCGATTCAATAAGCCTGGCTCAATAGGCCTGGCTTTGGGCCGCCCGTTCTTCCAGATGGCCGTCCTTCAGGGCGAAGACGCGGTCCATGTGGCCGGCCAGTTCCATATTGTGGGTGGCGATCAGGGCGGCGACACCCGTGGTCTTGGCCAGGTCGCGCAGGGATTCGAACACCGACTGGCTGGTGGTCGGGTCCAGGTTGCCGGTCGGTTCGTCGGCCAGCAGCAGGCGGGGCTTGTTGGCCAGGGACCGGGCGATGGCGACGCGTTGTTTCTCGCCGCCGGACAGCTGGGCCGGCTGGTGAGTCAGGCGTTCGCCCAGGCCCAGAGTCGTCAGGGTCTCCTCGGCTTGGCGGCGCGCCTGGGCCAGGCTCATGCCCGCGATCCGCATCGGCAGGGCGACATTGTCGCGGGCGTCGAACTCGGCCAGCAGATGGTGGAACTGATAGACGAAGCCGATGCGCGACAGGCGCAGGCGGGTGCGGGCGCGTTCGTCCAGATCGCCGACCATTTCGCCGTCGATGGCGACCGTGCCCTCGGTCGGCTTCTCCAGCAGGCCGGCGGCGTGCAGCAGGCTGGACTTGCCGGAGCCCGAGGGGCCGATCAGGCCGACCATTTCACCGGGCATGACGTCCAAGTCGACGCCCTTTAGCACGGTCAGGCCGCCGTTGGCGGTGTCATAGGTGCGGGTCAGGCCGCGCACCGACAGGATGGGAGACCTACTCATAGCGGAGCGCCTCCACGGGATCGATGCGAGAGGCCGTCCAGGACGGCGGCAGGCTGGCCAGGCAGCTCATGCTGAAGGACAGGATGGCGACCCAGGTCACGTCCATCGGATCGACCAGGGCCGGGATGGCGTCCAGCTGATAGACGTCGGCGTTGAACAGCTGGACCCCCAGCACGGCCTCGATGGCGTGCTGGATGGCGCCAATGTTCCAGCAGAACAGCAGGCCGAGGGCCAGGCCCGCCAGAGTGCCCGCCACGCCGATCATGGCGCCGGACATGAAGAAGATGCGCAGGATCGACGACGGGCTCGCGCCCACGGTGCGCAGGATGGCGATGTCGCGCGTCTTGTTCTTCACCAGCATGACGATGCCGGAGATGATGTTCATGGCGGCGATGGCGACGACCAGGCCCAGGATGATGCTCATGGCCACCCGCTCGACCCGCAGGGCGCCGTAGAAGGCGGCCAGGCGCTCGCGCCAGTCGCTGATGACAGATCCGGGGCCGGCGGCGTCGCGGATGGCGGGGGTCAGCTCGCCGACGCGGTCGGGGTCGTCGACCTTGATCTCGATGGCGTCCCAGACCCCCTCCTTGCCGAAGAACAACTGCTGCTGCTCCAGCGGCATGAACAGGAAGGCGCGGTCGAAGTCGGCCGTGCCCGAGCGGAACAGGCCGCCGACGAAATAGGTCTTTTCCAGACCGCCCAGATTGCCGAAGGCGCTGTCGGCGCCGGTCGGCGAATAGAGGGTGACGGGATCGCCGACCCGCAGGCCCAGGGAGTTGGCCAGGGCCGCGCCCATCAGGATGCGGTCGCCGCCGTATGCGCCCTTGCCGAAGTCGGCGCGTTCCTTGGGCGTCAGGCTGTCGAAGACGTATTTGGTGGTGGCCAGGTCCTGGGGCCGCACGCCGCGCACCATGGCGCCCGTGGTGAAGTTGCCGACCCGGACCAGGCTCTGGCTCTCGTTCAGCGGGGTGACGCTGACCACGCCGGGCACGGCGGCGATCCGCTTCAGGGCGGCGTCCCGATCTTCAGACGTCAGCACCGGCCCCTGGACGTACATATGGCCGTTGAACGACAGCATTCGGCCCAGCAGTTCCGAGCGGAAGCCGGCCATGATGCTCATGACGCTGATCAGCACCGCGACGGCCAGCATGATGCCGATGAAGCTGATCACCGCGATGGTCGCCACCCCGCCCTCCTTGCGCTTGGCGCGCAGGTAGCGGAGGGCCAGGCCGATCTCCCACGAGGAGAAGGCTCCGGAAGGACGGGACGGCAGGTTCAAGCAGTCAACCTTTCGATGGCTTCGGCCAGGGGCACGGAGACCTTCTCGCCGGTGGCGCGGCGCTTCAGCTCGACCACGCCGTCGGCCAGCCCCTTGGGACCGATGGTCAGTTGCCACGGCACGCCGATCAGGTCGGCGGTGGCGAACTTGCCGCCCGGCCGTTCGTCGGTGTCGTCGTACAGCACGTCCTTGCCGAGCTTCTCCAACTGAGCGACCGCGTCCTCGCAGGCGGCGGAGACGGCGGCGTCATTGGCGCGCAGATTGATCACGACCACGTCGAACGGGGCCACGGCGTCGGGCCAGATGATGCCGCCCTCGTCGTGGCTGGCCTCGATGATGGCGCCCAGCAGGCGCGATACGCCGACGCCGTAGCTGCCCATGTGGACATTGGCGTCCTGACCGTCCGGCCCGGCGACCTTGGCCTTCATAGGGGCCGAATATTTCTCGCCGAAATAGAAGATGTGGCCGACCTCGATGCCGCGCGCCGACAGACGGTCGCCCTCGGCGGTCTCGGCCTCGAACCGGGCTTCGTCGTGCATTTCCTCGGTCGCGGCGTAGAGCGCGGTTCGTTGATCAACGATTGACTGAAGATCGTCCCAGTCCACGTCCGCGCCCGGCGCCGGCATTTCGACCAGGGCCTTGTCGCAGAAGACCGCGCTCTCGCCGGTCTCGGCCAGGACGATGAACTCGTGGCTCAGGTCGCCGCCGATCGGGCCGGTGTCGGCGCGCATCGGCACGGCCTTCAGACCCATGCGGGCGAAGGTGTTCAGATAGGCCACGAACATGCGGTTGTAGGCCTTGCGGGCCGAGGCCTCGTCCACGTCGAATGAATAGGCGTCCTTCATCAGGAACTCGCGGCCGCGCATGACGCCGAACCGCGGGCGGCGCTCGTCGCGGAACTTCCACTGGATATGAAACAGGTTCAGCGGCAGCGACTTGTAGGACTTCACATAGGCCCGGAAGATGTCGGTGATCATCTCCTCGTTGGTCGGTCCGTACAGCAACTCGCGCTCGTGCCGGTCGGTGATGCGCAGCATCTCCGGGCCGTAGGCGTCGTAGCGGCCGCTTTCGCGCCACAGGTCGGCCAGTTGCAGGGTCGGCATCAGCAGCTCGACCGCACCGGCCCTCACCTGCTCCTCACGGACGATCTGCTCGATCTTGCGCAGCACGCGCAGGCCCAGCGGCAGCCAGGCGTAGATGCCGGCGGCCTCCTGCTTGATCATGCCGGCGCGCAGCATCAGCTGGTGCGAGACAATCTGGGCGTCCGAAGGGGCTTCCTTCAGCGTGGGCAGGAAAAAGCGCGACAGGCGCATGATGGGGAATCCTAGGCGTAGAGACAGACCAAGGCTTTAGCCGCTGGACCGGGGCGAAAGCTAGGCCGGGATGGGGATTAGACCGCCGGCGCGCGCGAGAAGTCCGGCAGGGGCAGCCAGCCGGTGAAGATCAGCACCATGACGAAGACCCAAACCAGGGCCGCGACCCAGGTGGTGGTGATGAATTTGCGCTTCAGGTTCGGCGTCGTCGGCGCACCCCATTGGGCGCCGTCCGTCGGCGGCTCGTGGGTCTCGCGCGAGGTTCCCAGCGGCAGCACGCCGAACAACACCGTCCACCAGACGATGATGTAGATGCCGAACATGGTGATGGGGCCGATGGGCATGGGACCTCCTGTCCGGGCTTTGGCGCCCGGTTGAAACCGGTCTAGAGGATCGGCCTCCTCTGGACGAGTCCCCGACATGCCGCAGATCACCCTGGAATACACCCGCCACCTGGCCGACGCCGACTGGACCCCGGTCGCCCTGGAGATCCATCAGGCCGCCGTCGAGATCGCCGGCGCCGCCCTGTCGGCCTGCAAAACCCGGCTGATCGCCCTGGATCACGTCGTCATCGCCGACGACGCGCCCGAGACCGCCATGCTGGCCTGCCGCGTCGGCCTGATGCTGGGCCGGACGCCGGAGCAGAAGATCGCGCTGAGCGAAAAGGTGCTGGAGATCCTGACCGCCGCCCTGGCTCGCACGGCCGGCAAGGTCGAGGTGTCGGCCGAGGTGTTCGAACTAAACGAAACCTATCGCAAGGCCACGCTCGGCTGACACGACATCGCGGTCGGTCGCGCCTCAGGGATGCGGCCGACCGACGCCGTAGCGCGCCGCGAGATAGGGGGCGATGGCGTGATCCTGCAGGAAGCGACGCCCCGTCGTTTCGCTGACCTGAGCCTCGGGCCAGTCCAGTTCGCCGTCGAGGATCAGGATAGGGCAGCTCTGATGCGCTTCGCCGACCTCGGCGATGACCGGCGGGCGCGGTCGAGCATGGTCCAGATAGACCACCTCAAGCGCGTTTCGCAGTTGGGGGTAGAAGGCCAGCACGCCCTCCACATAGGCGCCGGCCGGGCAGAACCAGGGACCGCCCTGGTCGTCATGCCAGTCGGGATTCAGCAGGAAGAGTCGCTCTCTCAACGACATAGCCAATACGAATCCACTCCCTCGCGATCCTCGCAAAACGGCCGCCCTCTGCAAATCAGATGCGGCCAGGGTCGCTCATTTCACCGCGTGGAAATAGCACCGGGGATTATTGGGATCGCTGAGCTTGTTGTGTGGATGTTCCGAAATCATCACGTTCTTGAATCCGCACCACTTCAACATGGCCACCACAGCGGCGGGATTGGGCGACCAAAAATTCGTCGGATCGCCGTTATGAGGCATAGCGTTCAGGAACTGCATCGCCGGATCTTTGACATCGACGAGGGCCACAGCGGTTTCTACGATCAAGCATTCCCCAGTCACTTCCGCCGCCCGTTTCAAGATCATTAGGGGATCGGTGACGTGATAAATCACGCCGGACAGAAGAACGACATCGAAAATGCCCACGGTTTCGGTCGAGATATTTGGAACATCGATCTCAAGGTCCTCGACCTTTGAGTTCAGCGCTTGCCTGGCATGATTGAAACCAGCTTGCGTCCCCCAGCCTGGGCCACCCCAACAGTACCAGTCCGTCGCCAGAACACGTGACGCACCCCGCTTCTCGGCTTCGAAAGAAAAAAATCCATCCCATGCGCCAATATCGAGCACCGACTTGCCCGCCACCGGATAACTGAACACGACATCCGCTTCAGCTCGAAGGAGAGCGTTGTCCTTAAAACCGGGCGTTACAACACCATCTCCTAGATCAATACCATGAAACCAGTGAATATTGTCAGGCAGCGTAGCGGTCATGAGGGTTCCCCTTGGCGATCAGACACCCCTACCGCACCCCTTTCCGCCAAGGCAAGGAGGACCGACAATGTCTATCAAAATCAGTTCTACCCACAGGCCGCGCCAAAGCCCGGCGCACGCAGAGCCAGCAGAATTGACGAGCGCGCTTCCTGGGTTATCGCTCCCGCCCCCTCCAGCACGCAGCCGACGGCGGTGTTCGAGTTCGGGGCCAGCAGGCCGTAGGTCAGGCCCTCGGCCTCCAGTCGGGCCTGGGCGCCTTTCAGGGCCTCGACCGCCTCGGCGACGCGGGCCGGGTCTCTGGTGATCCGCGTCATCTCGTGCAGGGCCTCGCCCGAACTGGGGAAGTCATAGGCGTCGGGCGTATAGGGGGCGATCTCGGCCGAGAGACGGTCGGGGTGATCCGTGACGCCGAACTTGGCGTTCTGGCTGGCGGAAAAAGCGATGGCCGGTCCCGTCTGCGGCACGACCAGGATGTAGGCGTGGCGCGGAAACAGCAGATAGTGGCCCATGTATTTGGTCACGGGCACCAGCGGCAGCCGGTCCGGCCCCAGGGCGTGGGCGCCGACATAGACGCCGGACGGCAGGCTGCGCGCGTCGATCCGTCCGTTCAGCCTCAGGATCCGGTCCACCATCACATGGTCCAGCAGAAAGACCCCGTCCTCGGCCTCTCGCTCCAGATAGGCGTGGATCGCGGCGGTGTCGGGCGCCGGGCCGAGGTCGCGGCTATAGACGGTTGGAAAGGCCGTCGGCGACATAGGCTGTCCGTCCGGCGGACTGAACCACAGGACGCGCAGTTCGTGGACGGTGCGCGACAGCGGCTCGTCGCCGCGAAAGGTCGAAAGGCTGAGCGCCAGGTTCACCGCGGCGAACAGGGCGACGAAGCCAGCCGTCCCCTGCCCTGCGATCATAGCCCAGCGGCGCCAGCCGCGCAACGGATGACGGGCGTGGCGCACCCGTTCCAGCAGACGGCGGCCGCGCGTGGGCTTGTCTGACATGAGTTTCCCCAACCGTTCAGGCGCAAGAAATGCGCCTGAACGGTCAAGGTTGCATCAGACCCGCAGGACGACCGTCTCGACGATCGGACGGCGATCCCAGATCTGCTGGCTGGCCTTCTTCAGCACGCGAGCCACGGCCTGTTCGATGACCATTTCGTCGTCCAGGGCGTCGCCCTTCAGGCTCTTGATCACCTGTTCGACGCGCTCGGCCAGATTGTCCAGGGCGTCGCCCAGCGGTGTGGCGGTGTCGCCGGGCAGGCCGACGCTGCGGATGTCGATGTCGCTGGCGATGCGGCCGCGCTTGTCCAGGGCGAAGCTGACGATCAGCACGCCGTTGGTCGAGGCGTGGCGACGTTCCTTCAGGGCCTCGCCCTGTTCGGTCACCAGCATGCCGCCGTCGACGTAGAGGCGACCGTTGGGCACTTCGTCGATGATCTTGGCCGGTCCGGGGGCCAGGCGAACCATGTCGCCGTTGCGCGGCGTCACGGTTTCCTTGACGCCGATATCCTTGGCCAGATTGGCGTGTTCCAGCAGGAAGCGACGCACGCCATGGGTGGGCACCGCGATCTGCGGCCGCACCCATTCGTACATCTGCTTCAGCTCGTCGCGGCACGGGTGGCCCGAGACGTGGATGCCGGGGTGATCCTTCTCGGTGTAGAGGCGCACGCCCCGATCCGCGAGGCGGTCCTGCAGATTGCCGATGGCCAGTTCGTTGCCGGGGATCTGACGCGACGAGAAGATGCAGTGGTCGCCCAGGCCCAGTTTGACGACCGGATGGGTGCCGTCGGCGACGCGCGACAGGGCCGCGCGGGCCTCGCCCTGGCTGCCGGTGCACAGATACAGGATCTGGTCGGCGGGCCAGACGCGGGCCTCTTCGTCCGACAGGAAGGGTTTCACGTCCTGCAGCATGCCGACGTGTTTGGCCGCCGCCGTAATCCGGTGCATCGAACGGCCGGCCAGCGACACGCGACGCCCGCAGGCCTCGGCCGCGCGAATGACGCTGTCCATCCGGGCGACGTTGGAGGCGAAACAGCCCACGGCGACCCGGCCCTTGAGGCTGGAGATCAGCTTGGTGATCGCCACGGCCACATCGCCCTCGGACCCGGCGACGCCCGGTACGAAGACATTGGTCGAATCGCAGACCATGGCCAGCACGCCCTCGTCGCCCATGGCGCGAATGGCGGGGGCGTCGGTCTTCTCGCCGATGATCGGCTGGTCGTCGATCTTCCAGTCGCCGGTGTGGAACACCACGCCCAGGGGAGTGTCGATGGCCAGGCCGCTCGGCTCGGCGATCGAGTGGCTCATGTTGACGAAGGTGACGCCGAACGAGCCGATGTCGACCGTGCCGCCCAGCGGCACCTCGATCAGCTCGACCTCGTCCAGGATGCCGCGCTCGCGCAACTTGTCCCGGATCAGATAGGCGGTGAAGGGGGTGGCGTAGATCGGCGCCTTGATGCGCGGCCACAGCCAGCCCAGGGCGCCGATATGGTCTTCGTGCGCGTGGGTCAGGACGATGCCCTTGATCGTCTCGCCTTCCAGATAGGAAGGATCGGGCACGATCACGTCCACGCCGGGCGTGGACAGGTCGCCGAAGGTGACGCCGACATCGACGATCAGCCATTCACGATCAGCCTCTGGCCCGAAGCCATAGGCGTTGAGGTTCATACCGACCTCGTCCGAGCCGCCCAGCGGCAGGAAAACGAGTTCGTCTTGGTTTTGCTTTTTCATTCAGTCAGTCATTTGGGCGTTACGACGCCAGATTTCCAGGAGGCCGCGAATAGTCAGGTCGGGATCGAAGTGATCGATGCTGTGTGTCGCGCCTTCGAACAGGCTGGCGACGCCGCCGGTTCCGATCACGGTCATGGGCCGCGCCCATTCCGCCTTGATGCGCTGGACCAGGCCTTCGATCAACGAAATATAGCCCCAGAAGACGCCGGACTGCATGGCCTCGACGGTGCCCTTGCCGATCACATGTTCGGGCTTCTGAATGGCGATGCGCGGCAGTTTGGCCGCCGCCTCGTGCAGGGCCTGAAGCGACAGATTGATGCCGGGGGCGATCAGGCCGCCCTCGAACGCGCCGTCGTCGGCGACGATGTCGAAGGTGGTGGCCGTGCCGCTGTCGATGACGATCAGGTCGCCGGGATAGACCAGCTTGGCCCCGATGGCGTTGACCAGCCGGTCGGCGCCGGCCTCGCTGGGTTTGGCGATACGGACGTCGATGCCCAGCTCGGCGTTCTCGCCGATGACCAGAGGTTCGATGTTCAGATAGCGGCGCGCCAGATTGCGCAGGTTGAAGATCGACTGGGGCACGACGCTGGAGATGATGCAGCCGGTCAGGGCGGCGAAGGCCAGCCCCTTCATGGTCATCAGCTGGTTCAGCCAGACGGCGTATTCGTCGGCGGTGCGGCTGGCCTCGGTGGCCGCGCGCCACTGGGCGATCCAGTCCGTTCCGTCATGCACGGCGAACAGCGTATTGGTGTTGCCCTGTTCGATGGCGAGCAGCATGTCAGGCGGCCTTGCCGAAGAAGACGTCGCCGGCCGAAATCAATCGCACGGAGCCGTCGGCGAGGCGCAGGCGCAAGGCCCCGTCAGGCTCCACACCCTCGGCCAGGCCCTCGATCGTTTCGTTGTCCAGACGCGCGGTGCACGGGCCGTTCAGCCCGGTCAGACGGCTGGTCCAGGCGTCCAGCACCGGCTCGAAGCCCATCGTCTGCCAGCGCCCCCACCAGACGGCGAAGGTCTCGGCCAGGATCTCGGCGGCGGCTTCGACCGGCGGGGCGAAGGCGAGGTCCTCGCGTAGCTTTTCCGCGATCGCGGCCGAGGCCTTCTCGGTTCCCTCGGGCGCATGGGCCAGGTTGACGCCGATCCCGACGGCCAGCCAGAGCCCGCCGGACGCATGCGCGCCGCTTTCAACCAGGATGCCGCACGCCTTGCGGCCGTCCAGCAGGACGTCGTTCGGCCATTTGATCGAGACCAGGGCCGGCGAGACGAAGACGTCCAGCAGGTCGGCGACGGCCAGGGCGGCGATGAAGGTCGCCTGCGCGGCCTCGCGCGGCGACGCATGAACTCGGATCAGCAAGGTCGCGGCCAGATTGCCGGGCTTGTCCACCCAGCTTCGGCCGCGCCGGCCACGCCCCGCCGTCTGGCGGCGCGCGATGATCCACTTCGGGCCGACCTCGCCCGCCTCCGCCAGCCGCCGGGCTTCCGACAGCGTCGAGTCGATCTCGTCGAGGATGACCAGGGGGGCGGGCGTCAACGCCCTAACCGTTCCCGAAGCCGGCGCTCGCAACCTTGGTCAGCGGCTCCAGCCAGGTCAGACCGACAATCACCAGCGGGAAGGCGAAGGCGGCGCAGGCCCAGCCGATGATGCTGGTCTCCGGCGAGGACTTGTCCATCTGGATGTCGTCCACGGGTGCGTCGAACCACATCAGTTTGATGATGCGCAGATAATAGAAGGCGGCGACGACCGAGGCGACCAGACCGGCCGCAGCCACCGGCCACAGACCGGCGTCGGCGGCGGCGCCGAAGACATAATACTTGCCCCAGAAGCCCGAGAACGGCGGCATGCCCAGGACCGACAGCGACAGGACGGTCAGGGCCACGGCCGTGACCGGACGATCCTTCTTCAGACCCGCCAAATCGGCGATGCGGCGGATCGGACGGCCCGACTTGGACAGGCTGAGCAGGATGGCGAAGAAGCCCAGCTGGTCGATGACATACAGGGTCATGAACATCAGCATGGCCTGCAGGCCTTCGCTGGTGCCGGCGGCGATGCCCAGCAGGGCGTAGCCGATGTTGGCGATCGACGAATAGGCCAGCAGGCGCTGGACATCCTTCTGCACCAGGCCGCCGAAGGCGCCGACGACGAAGCTGATCAGGGAGATGGCGACCAGGACCTGCGACCACTGGGCGTGGGCCTCGCTGAAGCCGCCCTCCAGGGCGCGGGCGATCAGGACCATGGCGGCGACCTTGGGCGCCGTGGCGAACAGGGCCACGACCGGGGTCGGGGCGCCTTCGTACACGTCGGGCGTCCACATGTGGAAGGGCGCGGCCGAGACCTTGAACGCCAGACCGCAGATCAGGAAGACCAGACCGAACACCAGGCCGGGGCTGGGGTGATCGACGGCAAAGGCGGCGATGTCCTCGAACCGCATCGAACCGGCGAAGCCGTAGATCAGGCTGGAGCCGTACAGCAGCAGGCCCGACGACAGGGCGCCGAGGACGAAATACTTCAGGCCCGCTTCCGACGCCTTGACGTCGTCGCGGTGGAAGGCGGCCAGGACGTACAGGGCCAGCGAATGCAGCTCGATGCCGACATACATGGAGATCAGGTCGCCCGAGGACGCCATCATCCCCATGCCGACCGAGGCCAGCACGATCAGGACCGGATATTCGAACTTGGCGATGTGGGTCCGTTTCATCCAGCCGTCGCCCAGCACGATGGCCACGGCGGCGGACAGATAGATGACGCTCTTGCCGTAGATGGCCAGCGGATCGGCCACATAGGCGCCGTTGAAGGCGACGCCCCACGGTCCCATGAAGGCGAGGACGGCGGCGGCGATTAGCAGCAGGACCGACAGGATGGACACCAGCCGGGCGCTCTTGTCGCCGATGAAGGCGCCGACCATCAGCAGGACCAGGGCGCCGACCGCGAGGGTCAGCTCCGAGGCGGCGAGGTGCAGGGCGGAGGACAGATCAGGCATGCTTGGTCTCACCCGCCGATCGCGACGCGATAGGCATTGGTCAGGGCCTCGACGGCGGGCCCGGTGTAATCGAGGACGGCGGCCGGATGGACGCCCAGCCACAGGGTGCCGAGGATCAGCGGCACGAACAGCAGCAGCTCACGCTTGTCGATGTCGGCGATGGTCATCAGCTTCGGATTGGTGATCTCGCCGAACATGACCGCCCGATACAGGGTCAGGGCATAGACGGCCGAGAAGATGACGCCCGAGGCCGCAACCAGGGCCGCCCAGGTCGAGGCCTGATAGGCGCCCGTCATGGTCAGGACTTCGCCGATGAAGCCCGAGGTGCCCGGCAGGCCGACGTTGGCCATGGTGAACATCAGGAAGATGGCGGCGAACCAGGGCATGCGCGAGGTCAGGCCGCCGTAGAAGGCGATCTCACGCGTATGCATCCGGTCGTAGACGACGCCGACGCACAGGAACAGCGCGCCCGAGATCAGACCGTGGCTGATCATCTGGAACACCGCGCCCTGCATGCCCTGATAGTTGCCCGAGAAGATGCCCAGGGTGACGAAGCCCATGTGGGCGATCGACGAATAGGCGATCAGCTTCTTCATGTCCGTCTGACGCCAGGCGACCAGCGAGGTATAGACGATGGCGATGACCGACAGGGTGAAGACCAGCGGGCGGAACATCTCGGACGCCACCGGGAACATCGGCACGTTGAACAGGATGAAGCCGTAACCGCCCAGCTTCAGCAGGATGCCGGCCAGGATGACCGAACCCGCCGTCGGCGCCTGAACGTGGGCGTCGGGCAGCCAGGTGTGGACCGGCCACATCGGCATCTTCACCGCGAAGGAGGCGAAGAAGGCCAGCCACAACAGGGGCTGAACGGCCGGGTCGAAGGCGTACTGCTTCAGCTCGGGAATGCTGGTGGTGCCGGCGGTGTGCGACATCCACAGCATGGCCAGCAGCATCAGCACCGACCCCAGCAGGGTGTAGAGGAAGAACTTGTAGGCGGCGTAGATCCGGTTGGTGCCGCCCCAGATGCCGATGATCAGGAACATCGGCACCAGGGTGCCTTCGAAGAAGATGTAGAAGAGATACAGGTCCAGCGCCGTGAAGACGCCGATGACCAGGGTCTCCAGCACCAGGAAGGCGATCATATATTCGACGACGCGCGTCTCGACCGACTTCCAGCTGGCCAGGATGCAGATCGGCATCAGGAAGGCGGTCAGCAGGACGAACAGGATCGAGATCCCGTCGACGCCCAGATGATAGCTGGCCCCGGCGAACCAGGGGACCATTTCAACGAACTGATATCCGGGGTTCGACGGATCGAAACCGGCGACCAGCACGACCGAGACCGCCAGCACGACCAGGGTCGTGATCAGGGCGATCCAGCGCGCGGCCGGAGCGGCGGCGTCCTGGGACTTCGACGCCAGCCGGGCGAGGAAGATCGCCAGGGCGCCGGCCAGCGGCATGAATGTAACGAGGCTCAGGATGTAGGGCACGGGCTCAGGCTCCCCACGCGAGGATGGCGAAGGTGAGCAGACCGGCCACCCCGAGCAGCATCACGAAGGCATAATGATAGACGAAGCCGGACTGGAGCTTGCCCAGTCGTGCGGCGGATTTCAGCGACGCCCAGGCGGCGCCGTTCGGGCCGAGGCCGTCGATGATCTTCACGTCGACGATCTTCCAGAAGACGTCGCCCACGGCCTTGAAGCCGCGCACGAAGACGAAGTCGTACAACTCGTCGAAATACCACTTGTTGTACAGGAAGTTGTACAGGAACCCGCCCCGCTCGGCCATGCGACGGCCCATGCCTTCGCGGGCGACATAGATCCAGTAGGCGAAGGCCGTACCGGTCAGGGTCAGGATCAGCGGCGACCACTTCACCCAGGTCGGGACGTCGTGGCTTTCGTGAAGCACATGGTTGTGCTCGCCGGTGAAGATGGCCCCACGCCAGAACTCATGCTCGTGATGGCCGATGAAGTGCGGCGCGAACACGAAGCCTGCGGCGACGGCGCCGACCGACAGCAGGATCAGCGGAACCAGCATGACCCAGGGGCTCTCGTGCGGTTGCAGCGGACCGTGATGGCCATGATCGTCATGCGCATGGTCGTCATGGGCGTGCGCATCGGAGACCGGCTCGGAATGGGTTTCCAGCTGGGCGTGCGAGGCGTGATCGTCGGCATGATGGGCGTCGCCCTCTTCCTTCCACACCGGCTTGTTGTGGAAGGTCATGAAGATCAGGCGCCAGGAGTAATAGGCCGTCAGACCGGCGGCGATCAGACCGATGGAGAAGGCGAACATGCCGACCGCCGAATGGCCCGAGGCCGCCGAGGCGAAGGCGCTCTCGATGATCGAGTCCTTCGAATAGAAGCCGGCGAAGCCGCCGACGCCGGGGATGCCCAGGCCGGTGATGGCGATGGTGCCGATGGTCATGACGGCATAGGTGATCGGCAGCAGCTTCCACAGCCCGCCCATCTTCCGCATGTCCTGCTCGTGGTGCATCCCGTGGATCACCGAACCGGCGCCCAGGAACAGCAGGGCCTTGAAGAAGGCGTGGGTGAACAGGTGGAACATGGCCGCCTGATAGGCGCCGACGCCCGCCGCGAAGAACATGTAGCCCAGCTGCGAACAGGTCGAATAGGCGATGACCCGCTTGATGTCGTTCTGGGTCAGGCCGACCGTGGCGGCGAACAGGGCCGTGATCGCGCCGATGATGGCGATGATCTGCGACGCGCCGGGCGCGTACTCATAGATGGGCGACAGCAGGCAGACCATATAGACGCCGGCGGTCACCATGGTGGCGGCGTGGATCAGGGCCGAAACCGGGGTCGGGCCCTCCATCGCGTCCGGCAGCCAGGTGTGCAGGAAGAACTGGGCCGACTTGCCCATGGCGCCGATGAACAGCAGGAAGCCGGCCAGGTCGAGCGCGGACCACTGGACGCCCAGGAACTCCCAGGTCGTGCCGGCCTTGGTCGCGACCAGCGGGAACAGCTCGGCGAACTCGATCGTGCCGTACATCCAGAAGATGGTGATGATGCCCAGGACGAAGCCGAAGTCGCCGACGCGGTTGACGACGAAGGCCTTGATGGCGGCGGCGCTGGCGGTCGGCTTCTTGAACCAGAAACCGATCAGCAGATACGAGGCCAGACCCACGCCTTCCCAGCCGAAGAACAGCTGCATGAAGTCGGCGGCCGTCACCAGCGCCAGCATCATGAAGGTGAACAGGGACAGATAGGCGAAGAAGCGCGGCCGGCTGTCGTCCTCGGCCATATAGCCCCAGGAATACAGGTGGACCAGCGACGAGACGCTGGTGACCACGATCAGCATGGTCGCCGACAGGGCGTCGATGCGGATCGACCAGGCCGACTGGAAGTCGCCCACATTGATGAAGGGCGCCAGGCGGATGGTGAAGGGCTCCAGATGGCCCCAGGTCCACTGGCCGAACACCGTCCAGGCGACGGCGCACGAGAAGAACAGCAGGCCGGTCGTGAGGGTCTGCGAGGGGATATTGCCGATCCGGCGGCCGAACAGGCCGGCGACGGTCGCGCCCAGCAGCGGGGCGAAGATCCCGAGAATGATCAGGGTGTGGAGGTTCACGCTCAGCCCTTCATCACGGAGGCGTCGTCGACGGCGATGTCGCCGCGGTTACGGAAGAAGGTCACCAGGATGGCCAGGCCGACGGCGGCCTCGGCCGCGGCGACGGTCAGGACGAACATGGCCATGATCTGCCCGCTGATGTCGTTCAGATAGGTCGAGAAGGCGACGAAGTTGATGTTCACGGCCAGCAGGATCAGCTCGATCGACATCAGGATGATGATGACGTTCTTGCGGTTCACGAAGATGCCGAAGACCCCGATGGTGAACAGGATCGCCGCCACGCTGAGATAATGGATGAGACCGATGTCCATCAGAGAAGCTCCTCGGGCGAGACGCCCTGCCCGGTCTGGACCGATTTGACCTCCATCGCCTTGGCGGCGGAGCGGTTGACCTGGTCGGTGATGTTCTGGCGCTTGATATGCGGCTTGTGGCGCAGGGTCAGGGTGATGGCCCCGATCATGGCGATCAGCAGCACGATCCCGGCCGCCTGGAAGAAGTAGATATAGTCGGTGTAGAGCACCCGGCCGATGGCCTCGACATTGCTCATGTCGGGATCGGGCGCGCCGGGCCCCGCCAGACCGGCGGTCGCCCCGCCCTGGATGACGGCGCTGGACACCAGGATCATTTCGGCCAGCAGAACGGCGGCGATGACGGCCCCGATGGGCAGGTATCGGGCGTAGCCCTCGCGCAGCTTCAGGAAGTCGACGTCCAGCATCATGACGACGAACAGGAACAGCACGGCGACCGCGCCGACGTAGACGACGACCAGCAGCATGGCCAGGAACTCGGCCCCCAGCAGGACGAACAGACCCGCCGCCGAGAAGAAGGCGAGGATCAACCACAGCACGCTGTGCACCGGATTGCGCGCGGTCACGACCAGAAGGCCGGACACCACGGCGGTCGCCGCCAGCAGATAGAAGGCTATGCCTTGCAGCATGTCGGGACGAAGCCCCTTTCGTAGCGGCCGCGACCCCCGTTTGGGAATCGCCGACCCGTTAGCGTGAGCGCCTTAGCGGTAAGGCGCGTCGAGTTCCAGATTCTTGGCGATCTGCCGTTCCCAGCGATCCCCGTTGTCGAGCAGTCGGGCCTTGTCGAACAGCAGCTCCTCGCGCGTTTCGACGGCGTATTCGGAGTTCGGCCCCTCGACGATGGCGTCCACCGGGCAGGCCTCCTGGCACAGGCCGCAGTAGATGCACTTGACCATGTCGATGTCGTAGCGTGTCGTGCGGCGGCTGCCGTCGGCGCGCGGTTCGGCCTCGATGGTGATGGCCTGGGCGGGGCAGATGGCCTCGCACAGCTTGCAGGCGATGCAACGCTCTTCGCCGTTGGCGTAGCGGCGCAGGGCGTGTTCGCCGCGGAAGCGCGGCGACTGCGGATTGCGCTCGAACGGATAGTTCACGGTCGCCTTGGGGCGGGCCATGTACTTCAGGGTCAGGCCGATGGCGCCGATGGCGTCGAGCATCATCGCGCCCTTGGCGGCCTGGGCGATACGAGTGAACATCAGAAGCGATCCTCTGGCGCCGGGGCGCCGTTGGTTGAAGTCTGGGCGGGGGCGGCCGGGGCCGCTCCCTGAGTCTGGCCTTTGGCCTGGCCGTCGCGCCATTCACGCTCGATGCGCTCCTGGCGGCGTTCCCATTGATAGCCGGACTCGGGCATGCGCGTATCGGGCGCACAAGCCGTCGTCAGGGGTGCGAACGCCAGCAGCATGAGGCTCAGACGGTTCATGCCCCGCCTCCCCGCAGCACGTCCTTGCAGTCCATGTCCTTATAGCGCGGATCGTCCCGGTTCATCATCCGGCACAGGTTGACCCGTTCGCCGCCGCGGCGCGCGTCATCCTCGCGCCGCTCCAGGGACGCGGCCGGATCGGTCGGCGCCGGAGCGGCGATGGGCGCGAATGTGCAGGCGGCGAGGCCCCACGACGCGACCAGGGCCAGGATGACGGTGCGTGGGCTCATCTACGCACCCACCGCGAAGACGCGCCAGGCGGCGGTGATGACCACGGCCACCAGCGACGCGGGCAGGAAGATCTTCCAGCCCAGGCGCATCAGCTGGTCGTAGCGGTAGCGGGGCACGAAGGCCTTCACCAGGGCGATGGCCAGGAACCAGAACACCGTCTTGGTGAGGAAGGTCAGCAGATAGATCGTATAGGCGATCCAGGCCGGCAGGCCGTCCAGCGTCTCCTGCGACAGGAAGCCGGGGTTCCAGCCGCCGAAGAACAGGATGCTGATCATCGCCGACATGAAGACGATGTTGACGTACTCGCCCATCATGAACAGCAGATAGGTCGTCGAGCTGTATTCGACCTGATAGCCGGCCACCAGTTCGGACTCGGCTTCAGGCAGGTCGAACGGCGGACGGTTGGTTTCCGCCAGGGCCGAGACGAAGAAGACGATCGACATCGGGAACAGGACCACGATCAGGGGCCAGGTGCCCTGCCCGCCGCCGAAGGCGTACCAGTTCCAGAAATAGCCGCTCTGCCCCTCGACGATCTGCGACAGGTTCATCGTGCCGGCCAGCAGGATCACATTGATGATGATCAGGCCCAGCGAGACTTCATAGGACACCATCTGCGCCGCCGAACGCAGCGAACCCAGGAACGGATACTTCGAGTTCGAAGCCCAGCCGCCCATGATGATGCCGTACACGCCCAGCGACGAGACCGCGAAGATGTACAGGATGCCGACGTTCAGGTCCGACACCACCCAGCCCGGCGCGAACGGGATCACCGCCCAGGCCATGAAGGCCAGGACGACGGTGATGATCGGCGCCAGGATGAAGACCGCCTTGTCGGCGCCGGAGGGGATGACCACCTCCTTGAGCACGAACTTGATCATGTCCGCGAAGGACTGAAGCAGGCCGAAGGGGCCGACGACGTTCGGCCCCTTGCGCATCTGCACCGAAGCCCAGACCTTGCGGTCGGCCAGCAGCAGGAAGGCGACGGCGATCAGCACGCCGACCGTGATCAGCAGGATCTGACCGACGGTGATCAGCGTCCAGCCGCCCGGCGTGGCCCAAAAGGAAACAGCAGCGTCCATGACTTACTCCGCCGCCATCGCGACCGGGGCGATCCGCAGGGCGGACAGCTCGGCCATGGTCGCGCTGGCGCGCGCGATCGGGTTGGAAAGATAGGGGTCCGTGATCGCCGAGGCGAAGACCCGGTCGCCCAGGTCGCCCTTGACGCCCAGCTTGGACGGATCGAAGGCGGCCGGCGCCGGCAGATAGTCGATCCGGCCGAAGGTCGGATGATCGGCCATCAGCTTGGCGCGCAGCTGATCCAGGGTGTCGTAAGGCAGGGTCTGGTCGACGCGGGCGGACAGGGCGCGGATGATGGCCCAGTCTTCCTTGGCCTCGCCCTTGGGGAAGACGACGCGTTCGGCCATCTGCACCCGGCCCTCGGTGTTCACATACAGGCCCGACTTCTCGGTATAGGCCGCGCCGGGCAGGATGACGTCGGCGCCGTGCGCGCCGCGGTCGCCGTGGCTGCCCAGATAGACGCGGAAGGCGTTCGAACCGGTGGGATCGACCTCGTCGGCGCCCAGCAGGAACAGCACGTCCAGCGCCCCCGGCTTCAGCATGTCCGAGACCGTCAGACCGCCTTCAGCCGGCACGAAGCCCATGTCCAGGCCGCCGACGCGCGCGGCGGCGTGGTGCAGGACGTTGAAGCCGTTCCAACCTTCGCTGACGACGCCGACCTTCTTGGCCAGGGCGCCCAGGGCGTTCAGGACGGCGGCGCCGCCCTCCCCGTTCAGCGCGCCGGAGCCGACGATGATCGCCGGACGCTCGGCCTTGGTCAGGAAGTCCATCGCCGACTTCGGCAGCTTGGCCAGGGTCTTCGAACCGGCGCCCAGATAGGCGTAGTCGAAGGTCAGGTCTGCCTGTTCGCCGATGACGCCGATCTCGACCCCGCCCTTGATCCAGCTCTTGCGCAGGCGGGCGTTCAGCAGCGGCGCCTCGATGCGCGGGTTGACGCCCACGATCAGAATGGCGTCAGCCTTTTCAATACCTTCCAGGCCGGAGTTCAACAGCCAGCTCTCGCGCGGGCCATAGCCGAGCGCAGCGCCGTCCTGGCGGCAGTCGGTGTTCTTCGAGCCCAGGGCGCGGAACAGGTCCAGCGTCGCCTTCATCGACTCAGCGTCCTGCAGGTCGCCGGCGATCACGCCGATGCGGTCGGCAGGGGCGGCCTTCAGCCTGGCGGCGACGGCGTCCAGGGCCTCGTTCCACGAGGCGGCGCGCAGCTTGCCGTTCTCACGGATCCACGGGCGGTCCAGGCGGCGGGCGGTCAGGCCGTCGACGACATAGCGGCTCTTGTCCGACAGCCACTCCTCGTTGATGCCCTCGTTCACGCGCGGCAGGACCCGCATGACCTCGGAGCCGCGGAAGTCGGCGCGGATGTTGGAGCCCAGGGCGTCCATGACGTCGATGGTCTCGGTCTTCTTCAGTTCCCACGGACGATAGTGGTACTGCCAGGGCCGGTGCGTCAGGGCGCCGACCGGGCACAGATCGTTGACATTGCCCGACAGTTCGGACGCGACCGACTTCTCCAGATAGGTGGTGATCTCGGCGTCCTCGCCGCGCGAGATCATGCCGATGTCCGGCACGCCGGCGACTTCGGTGATGAAGCGGACGCAACGGGTGCACTGGATGCACCGCGTCATGAAGGTCTTGATCGTCGGACCCATGTCCTTTTCTTCGACCGCGCGCTTGTTCTCGGCATAGCGAGACCCATCGCGGCCATAGGCCATGGACTGGTCCTGAAGATCGCACTCGCCGCCCTGGTCGCAGATCGGGCAATCCAGCGGATGGTTGATCAGCAAGAACTCCATCACGCCTTCCCGGGCCTTCTTGACCATCGGGGTGTCGGTGAAGATTTCCTGACCTTCGGCGGCCGGCAGGGCGCACGAAGCCTGGGGCTTCGGCGGTCCGGGCTTCACCTCGACCAGGCACATGCGGCAGTTGCCGGCGATGGACAGGCGTTCGTGGTAGCAGAAGCGCGGGATTTCCTGCCCCGCGCGCTCGGCGACCTGGAGCACGGTCATCCCGGGCTCGAACTCGACTTCGACGCCGTTGACCTTGGCGACTGGCATCAGCGGGCCTCTTCTTTAGCGGGAACGGCCAACTCGGCCTGTTCCGTCGTCCCATCCGGGAGGGTCTGGGTGATGGTGATCGCCTGACCGTCCATGACGTAGCGGATCACGGGATCGTCCGACTGGTTCATCCAGCGAACGAGGGTGGGATCGGGCAGATCAAGCGGCTTCCACACGATGAGGTCTTTCTCGACCCGGCAATCGGCGCGCATCCGGCCGCCGTCGACCGGGGCCCGCCACGAGGCGTGAACCACTCCGCCGGCGACGCCGTCGACGTCGATCGCCATCGGCTCTTGCCCGTGAACAGCGGCCAGACCCGCGCGGCAGACGCGGCGCAGATCGGCCGCGTTCAGAACCTCAGGCGCCGTCTGCACGGCGTCGGAAGGCTTCGCCGCAGCCGCAACCTTTTCCGCAGGCGTGGGCGCAGCTTCACGCTCGCCGCAGGCGGCGAGTGCGAAGGCTCCGATCACGATGGCGGGTGAAAGGCGCATGCCTACTCCGCCGCGATCGCGTGGCCGGCGAAGTTCGCGCGGCGGCTGCGGTAGTTGGCGATACGCTCTTCGATCTCGTGGCGGAAGTGACGGATCAGGCCCTGAACCGGCCAGGCGGCCGCGTCGCCCAGGGCGCAGATGGTGTGGCCCTCGACCTGGCCGGCGACGTCCAGCAGCAGGTCGATTTCCGACGGATCGGCCTCGCCCACCGACATCCGCTCCAGCACGCGCCACATCCAGCCGGTGCCTTCGCGGCACGGCGTACACTGGCCGCAGCTCTCGTGCTTGTAGAAATAGCTGATGCGGGCGATGGCCTTCACCAAGTCGGTGGAGTTGTCCATCACGATGACGGCGGCGGTGCCGAGGCCCGAACGCATTTCGCGCAGGCTGTCAAAGTCCATCAGCGCCGTCTCGGACATTTCGCGCGTGATCAGCGGCACGGACGAACCGCCCGGAATGATGGCCTTCAGATTGTCCCAGCCGCCGCGCACGCCGCCGCAGTGTTCTTCCAACAGTTGCCTCAGCGGGATCGACATGGCCTCTTCGACCACGCAGGGCGCGTTCACATGGCCCGAGATGGCCATCAGCTTGGTCCCGGTGTTGTTCGGACGGCCGAAGCCCGCGAACCAGCCGGCGCCACGACGCAGGATGGTGCCGACGACGGCGATCGACTCGACGTTGTTCACCGTGGTGGGGCAGCCGTACAGGCCCGCGCCGGCCGGGAACGGCGGCTTCAGGCGCGGCTGACCCTTCTTGCCTTCCAGGGATTCCAGCAGGGCGGTCTCTTCACCGCAGATATAGGCGCCGGCGCCGTGGTGGATATAGACGTCAAAGTCCCAGCCGTGGACATTGTCCTTGCCGATCAGACGGGCCTCATAGGCCTGCTTGACCGCCGCCTCCATCCGCTCGCGCTCGAGGACGTATTCGCCGCGCAGATAGATGTAGCAGGCGTGGGCCTGCATCGCGAAGGAGGCGATCAGGCAGCCTTCGATCAGCAGCTGGGGATCATGGCGCATGATCTCCCGGTCCTTGCAGGTGCCGGGTTCGGATTCGTCGGCGTTGACGACCAGGTAGTGAGGACGATCCTTCACCTCCTTGGGCATGAAGGACCACTTCAACCCGGTCGAGAACCCGGCGCCGCCGCGGCCGCGCAGGCCCGAGGCCTTGACGTTGTTGATGATCCAGTCGCGGCCAAGGTCCAGCATGTCCTTGGTGGCGTTCCATGCGCCGCGGGTCTTCGCCCCGTCCAGCGTCCAGTCCTGGAAGCCGTACAGATTGGTGAAGATCCGGTCCTTGTCTTCGAGAATGCCGACCATCAGGCTGCTCCTACGTCTGCGCCGACGGGGGGGACCGAGAGCGGACTGGCGTTCGAGGCCGAGATCGCGCTGGCCGGGCGGCGGCTGACGAGGTTCAGGGCTGGGGTTGTTACGCGGTTCGGAAGCATTAGCAGGACCGGGTGAAGGCGTAGATGAAGCGGCCGCGGGGGCGACCGAAGGCGAGGGGGGCGGGGGTTCCGCCGATACGGGTCCGGCGCTCAGCGACAGACTGGCAGCGCCGGCCAGATTGGCCAGCAGCCTGCCTGTGCCGGACGGGCTCCACCCGCCCCGGCCGCGCTTGGGCGCCCGGCGCCCTGCCCGTTTCTGATCCATCGACATGGCGCCCCCCGGCACGCTGCATCGAATTCATGGAACCACAATCGATCAACGGCGTCATGACGACATGACGTCCAACTGGCGCATCCGGCGTTTGTGGTGCCGGTTTCGGGCGTAGATGGCGCCGATGACGCAGGCCCAGCCGGCGCCGAGCATGACGTAGGACAGGGTGAAGGCCCAGTCGCCCAGGCCCGGCGTCCCCTGACGGGTCAGCAAAATCAGCATGGCCGCGCCGACCACCAGCGCGAGCCCGCCCGCGCGCAGGGGCCGTGCGACAAGGCGCAGCTCCTTGCGGTACGCGGCGCGGCCTTCGTCGCTGTCGAGGTCGGGCGCAGGCATCAGGCGGGGGCCTTCTCGACCGGCGCCGGGTCGCTGTTGGGCAGTTTGGCGATCGGCTGGGCGGCCGAACCGTCGTACAGTTTCGGATCCAGCAGGGTCTTGGCCCCGCCGGCCGGCTCGGACGTGGCGCGCCCCTGATAGGAGCCCGGCTTGGGCGTCTTGCCGGCGGCGAAGTCGTCGATGATCTGGGCCAGGGACTCGGGCGTCAGGTCTTCGAAATAATAGTCGTTGATCTGGGCCATGGGCGCGTTCGAACAGGCGCCCAGGCATTCGACTTCCTGCCAGGTGAAGCGGCCGTCGGCGGACAGATGGTCCTTGGGACCGATCTTCTCCTTGCAGACCTTCATCAGCTCATTGGCGCCGCGCAGCATGCAGGGCGTCGTGCCGCACACCTGGATCAGGGCGGTCTTGCCGACCGGCTCGAGCATGAACATGGTGTAGAAGGTCGCGACCTCCAGCACCCGGATGAAGGGCATGCCCAGCAGTTCGCCGATGGCGCGGATGGCGGGCTCGGAGACCCAGCCTTCCTGCTTCTGGACCAGCCACAGGATCGGGATCACCGCCGACTGGCGACGGTTTTCCGGGTACTTCTTGATCCACCATTCGGCCTTGGCCGTCGTATCGGCCGAGAAGGCGAACGAGGCCGGTTGTTCCTTGGCGAGACGACGAACGCTCATCGGTCCACTTCTCCGAAAACGATGTCGAGCGAGCCCAGGATGGCGGAGACGTCGGCCAGCTGGTGGCCGCTGTTGATCCAGTCCATCGCCTGCAGGTGACGGAAGCCCGGCGCCGAGATCTTGACGCGATAGGGTTTGTTGGTGCCGTCAGACACCAGATAGATGCCGAACTCGCCCTTGGGCGCCTCGACCGAGGCATAGACCTCGCCCTCAGGCGTCTTGAAGCCTTCGGTATACAGTTTGAAGTGATGGATCAGGGATTCCATCGACCGCTTCATCTCGCCGCGACGCGGCGGAACGATCTTGTTGTCCTCCAGCATCACCGGTTCGCCGGGGCAGTTGCGCAGCTTGTGGATGCACTGCTCCATGATCCGCACCGACTGCTTCATCTCCTCGATGCGGCAGAGGTACCGGTCCCAGCAGTCGCCGTTCTTGCCGACCGGAATATCGAACTCCAGTTCGGCGTAGCACTCATAGGGCTGCGACTTGCGCAGGTCCCAGGCGATGTCGGAGCCGCGCAGCATGACGCCGGTGAAGCCCCAGGCCAGGGCCTGTTCCTTGGACACCACGCCGATGTCGACGTTGCGCTGCTTGAAGATGCGGTTTTCGGTGACCAGGCTCTCGATATCGGTCAGGGCCTTGGGGAATTCGTGGCACCAGCGACCGATGTCGTCGATCAGGTCCATCGGCAGATCCTGGTGGACGCCGCCGGGACGGAAATAGTTGGCGTGGAGACGCGCCCCGCTGGCGCGCTCGTAGAAGACCATCAGCTTTTCGCGCTCTTCGTGGCCCCACAGCGGGGGCGTCAGGGCGCCGACGTCCATGGCCTGCATGGTCGCGTTCAGCAGGTGGTTCCCGATCCGGCCGATTTCCGAATACAGCACCCGGATCAGCTGGGCCCGGTAGGGAACCTCGACGCCGAGCAGCTTCTCGATGGCCAGGCAGAAGGCGTGTTCCTGGTTCATCGGCGCGACATAGTCGAGCCGGTCCAGATAGGGCACGTTCTGCAGATAGGTGCGCGCCTCCATCAGCTTCTCGGTGCCGCGGTGCAGCAGGCCGATGTGCGGATCGACGCGTTCGACGATCTCGCCGTCCAGCTCCAGCACCAGCCGCAGCACGCCGTGCGCGGCCGGGTGTTGCGGGCCGAAGTTGATGGTGAACTTGCGGTCGTCCATGTCCTTGGCGTGCGCGGTGCGGTGATCGACCGGCATGTCCTCGAACGGATCGACAGCGCCGTTCACGGGCGCGGTTACGGGGGCTCCGTCAGCCATCAGCCCTTAACTCCAGCCTTTTCGTCGCCGGGAAGCACGGGCGCCGGGTAGTCGGCGCCTTCCCACGGCGACAGGAAGTCGAACGTCCGGAATTCCTGCGTCAGCTTGACCGGCTCATAGACGACCCGCTTCTGCTCTTCGTCGTAGCGGACCTCGACATAGCCGGTCATCGGGAAGTCCTTGCGCAGCGGATGGCCTTCGAAGCCATAGTCCGTCAGCAGACGGCGCATGTCCGGATGCCCCGAGAAGATCACGCCGTACATGTCGTAGGCTTCGCGCTCGAACCAGCCGGCCGACGGATAGACCCCGGTCACGGTGGCGACGGGCTGGACCTCGTCGGTCACGACCTTGACGCGGACCCGGGCGTTCCGGGTCATCGACAGCAGGTGATAGACGACCTCGAACCGCTCCTCGCGATCCGGATAGTCGGCGCCGCACAGATCCAGCAACTGCTGGAAGCCGAACTGGTCGCGCAGCGCGGTCATGACCTCGACGATCCGCTCGCGCGGCGCCAGCAGGGTCAGTTCGCCGAAGGCGACCTGCGCCTCGACGCCCAGAGCCCCGACCATCTCGGCGCCCATCGGCGTCAAAGCGGCCTCGAACCGTTCTTGAACAGCCAGCGAGCTCATCGGTCGATGGTCCCCGTGCGGCGGATCTTCTTCTGCAGCTGCAGCAGGCCGTACAGCAGGGCCTCGGCCGTCGGCGGGCAACCCGGGACATAGACGTCCACCGGCACCACGCGGTCGCAACCGCGAACGACGCTGTAACTGTAGTGATAGTAGCCGCCGCCGTTGGCGCAGCTGCCCATGGACACGACATAGCGCGGGTCGGGCATCTGGTCGTAGACCTTGCGGATGGCCGGGGCCATCTTGTTGGTCAGGGTGCCGGCCACGATCATCAGGTCCGAGTGACGCGGGCTGCCGCGCGGAGCCATGCCGAAGCGTTCGACGTCGAAGCGCGGCATCGACATCTGGATCATCTCGACGGCGCAGCAGGCCAGGCCGAAGGTCATCCACATCAGCGAGCCGGTGCGCGCCCAGGTGATGACGTCGTCCAGCGAGGCGGTCAGGAAGCCGCGCTCGCCCAGCTCCATGTTGACCGACTCGAAGAACTTGTCGTGGATCTTGGGGTCATACCCCTCGACCATCGAACGCGCGGCCGAATTGGCGGGAACCAGGGGCCCCGCCGAAACGCCGGGCAGCGGCGAGGAAGGCGCGACTATTCCCATTCCAGGGCTCCCTTCTTCCATTCGTAGATGAAGCCGATGGTCAGGACGCCCAGGAAGACCATCATCGACCAGAAGGCGAAGATCATTCCGGCGTGCGACAGGTCGAACATCGACACCGCCCACGGGAATAGGAAGGCGACTTCCAGATCGAAGATGATGAACAGGATCGACACCAGATAGAAGCGCACGTCGAACTTCATCCGGGCGTCGTCGAAGGCGTTGAACCCGCACTCATAGGCGGACAGCTTCTCTGAATCGGGGCTCTTGGGCGCCAGCAGCATCGGCAGGGCGATGAAGAGCACGCCGATGAAGGCGGCGATGCCGGCGAAGATAATGACCGGCAGATATTCGAGCAGAAATGCGTTCATTCAAAGAACCTCGGCCGCCGGGGAGAGGCGGGATTCGGCGCTTCTTAGACCCAACGTTCGCGAGGTTCAAACCCCTGCGTCCATTGGATTTTTGTTGAGAACGGATCGCAAGTTCCCGGGCCATATGTCGCAGCCCCGACGCTTGCGGTTCTGGCCCCTTCCCGGCCCTACTGCCGCCTTGAAATCCCAACCGAAAGTCATCCGCATGAGCCTGGGCGCCCGTGTCCTGAACACCGTCGAGCGGGTCGGGAATCGCCTGCCCGATCCCGTCTTCCTGTTTCTATGGCTGATCGCCGGCCTGATCGTGCTGAGTCTGGTCGGGGCCGGACTGGGCTGGTCGGCGGTCAATCCGGTGACGGGGGACCGTCTGGTCGCGCAAAGCCTGCTGTCGCCCGAAAATCTGGAGCGGCTGATCATCGGCATGCCGCGCACCCTGGCGGACTTCCCGCCGCTGGGGATCGTCATCACCATCATCTACGGCGCGGCGGTGGCCGAAAGGACCGGGATGTTCTCCACGGCGATTCGCGGCGCGCTTCTGAATGCGCCCCGCGCCATATTGACGCCGGTCGTCGTGATCACCGGCATGGTGTCGCACCATGCATCCGACGCCTCCTATGTGGTGGTGATTCCCTTGGCGGCGGTGATTTTCGCGGCGGCGGGGCGTCATCCCCTGGCCGGCCTGGCTGCAGGCTTCGCCGCCGTGTCGGGCGGTTACGCCGGCAATCTGTTCCCCGGCGCCAGCGACGCCCTGATCCTGGGCATCACCGAGCCCGCCGCCCACCTGATCGATCCGTCCTATTCGGTGAACATCGCCGGCAACTGGTTCTTCATCGTCGGGGTGGTGTTCGTCTTCACCCCCATCGTCTGGTTCCTGACCGACCGGGTGATCGAGCCCCGGCTGGGCAAATGGACCCCGTCCGAAGGCGTCGCCGCCCCCGCGACCTCGGAAAAGGAGCCCCTGACCGCGGCCCAGAGACGCGGTCTCCAATTCGCCGGCCTGGCCCTCCTGGCCATGATCGCTCTGTGGACCCTGATCACCCTGCTGCCAGGTTCGCCCTTCGTGGATCCCGACGCCGATCCGGAACAGAGGTTCAATCCCCTGTACCGATCCCTGGTCGCCTTCTTCGCCGTGGTCTTCTTTGTCGCGGGCGCGGCCTTTGGGGCGGGATCCGGCTCGATCCAGTCCCATCGCGATCTGGTGCGGATGATGCGCGACGGCATCGCCCAGCTGGCGCCCTATATCGTTCTGGCCTTCTTCGCCGCGCACTTCGTGGCCATGTTCAACTGGTCGGGCCTGGGGCCGATCCTGGCGGTCAACGCAGCCGCCGAGCTGAAGAGCCTGGCCCTGCCCGCGCCCCTCCTGCTGATCTGCGTCGTCCTGGTGTCCTGTTTCTTTGATCTGTTCATCGGCTCGGCCTCGGCCAAATGGTCGGCCCTGGCCCCCATCGTCGTCCCGATGTTCATGCTGCTGGGCATTTCGCCGGAGATGACGACGGCCGCCTATCGCATGGGCGATTCGGTGACGAACATCGCCACGCCGCTGATGAGCTATTTCCCGCTGATCCTGACCTTCGCCCAGCGCTGGGATCCGCGCTTCGGCCTGGGCTCCCTGATGGCGACCATGTTGCCGTACGCCGGGGCCTTCCTGGTGGCCGGCCTGACCATGGTGGCGGCCTGGGTCGCCTTCGACCTGCCGGTGGGGCCCGGCGTGGGCGTTCATTACGAGCCGCCCGCCCCCGCCGTCGCCGCTCAGGAGCCCGCCACGGGCGGCCTGTCGGGCCCGCACAGCCCGCCCCAGGCGGCCGCAGTCCCTCCGTCCACGCCCCTTCCGCGCTGAGGCGGGTCTTTCTCGGAAAAGGCCGCTTGACGCGCTGGGTCAGCCCGCCTAAACGACGCCCCTCGCCGGGGCGCACAGCCGCTTCGGCCGGGAAACGCGGGTGTAGCTCAGTTGGTTAGAGTGCCGGCCTGTCACGCCGGAGGTCGCGGGTTCGAGCCCCGTCACTCGCGCCACTCTTTCTAGAAATAGACAGAGTGGCGCTACCGCCTTCCCTTCATAGTTTTCGAAACAACTCAAAAGTTTCGACCTGATACGCGGGTGTAGCTCAGTTGGTTAGAGTGCCGGCCTGTCACGCCGGAGGTCGCGGGTTCGAGCCCCGTCACTCGCGCCACTTCTTCCAGACGAAGAAGTGGCGCGCCGCCCCTCATTTCCCGACTATCTTCAGACCAGACGCGACGGCCCGGATCTTCGCGTCGAGATATCGACCCGAAATCACGACGTAACGCGTCAGTGAACGGCGAACGCCTCTTCGGGCTGAACAAAGGCGGCCTCGCCCGTCAGTTCGCCGTAAACCATGCACAGGTCCTCGAACACGCGGCTCCAGGCGAACTGGCTGACGGCCTTTTCGCGGGCGGCGCGGCCGATGGCCTCAATGTCGCGCGCAAACAGGGCCTCGACCGCCTGGGCGTAGGCGTCGGCGTCGGCGCTGGTCGCCAGTTGGCCGACCGTCTCATCCACGGTCTCCGCCACGCCCCCGGCGTTGACGCCCACGACCGGGCGGCCACAGGCCATGGCCTCCAGCACGATCAGACCGAAGGGCTCCTTGTCATTGGCGTGGACGAAGGCGTCGCAGCTGGCGATGATCCGCGCCACCGCGCGCGGATCCTTCTCATAGGGCATGGAGATCACCCGGTCCTCGGCGGGCATGCCTGAACCCGCCCCGACCAGGACCAGATGATAGGGCGCGCCCAGTTTCTGGACCGCCTCGATCAGAATATCGACATTCTTCTCCTTGGCGGGACGGCCGGCGAAGCACAGCAGGCGGGCGTCCTCGCCCAGGCCCAGTTCTCCCAACAGCCATTTCCGATCCCGGCGTTCGGGCCGGAAGGTGTCGATCTCCACCCCCAGGGGCCGGATGACGATATTGTCGACGCCCGCCTCTTCTAGTCGACGGGCTATGAAACGGCTGGGCGAGATGACGCGGTCGAACTGGGAAAACAGGCGCGCCCAGCGTTTCTCAACCGGCTTCTTGGCCCATTCGCCGAAATGCAGCGCCGCCAGCCCGGCGGGATCCGAGTGACAGAAGCCGACGACCGGACACCCGACCCGCTGGCCGGCCTCCAGCGCGCCCTGACCCGGCGTGTAGGGGTCGCCGGCCTCGATGATCGACGGCTTCATCGCCGCGACCCAGGCGCTCCAGCGCTTGACCGAACTGGGCCAGCGATAGCCATCGCCGAACGGCAGTTTTGTCGCCCGCAGTTGCACGATCCCGTCGGCCCGCGCCTTGTGCCGCGCGCCCGGGACGATCAGCGAATGGCTGACGCCCGGCCGATTCTCCTCGATCCAGGCCTTCTTCGACAGAAGATAGCGCTTCACCCCGCCCGAGCGCGGCGCATACAGCATGGTGGTGTCCACCAGCCTGGGCCGGTCGTCCATCGACGCCAGCTTCAGCGCTCTCAACGTGTCGGCGACCTCGACGTCCAACCCCGGAATCAGCCGGAGTTCGCTTTCGTGAACGTCGAGGTCGGTCAGTGTCATGAAGAGGTTCTCGCCGGGTCTGGGCTAACCAACGCCGGGGGGCGTGGGTTGGATGCGTCGCGGTGAAACGCGGTGGACCGTTCTTCCGCCCGTAAACCCCGCCGTCGGAAACCTCAATACCTCTGAGCCAAAACCTTCCGCACCCCACCTAATAGACCGCGAAATCAGCCCCTTATCCAAGCTACGGTTGCGACACGCTCTTGCAACAGACTGGACACGGCCTTGCATTCGCCTCAAATTCGATAAACTTGGGCACGGTTAGCGTCGATCCTGTAAAGGACCGTCTGCTTCGTGATCGCGTGACCATCAGGGGTTTTCTTCCGAATGCGTATTCTACTCGCGACCGCCGTAGCGATCGCCCCCTTGCTGGCTGTTACGGGCGTTCAGGCCGAGGTCGTCGTCTCGACAGCCCGCACCACGCCGATCCAGACGTCCAACGCCACCGGCACCGCGGCTGACAATGTCCGCATCGCCAGCGGCGGCTCGATCGCCGTCACCTCCGGCGCAGCGATGACGCTAGATTCGAACAATACGGTCGATATCGACAGCGGCGGCTCCATCACCATGGCCAAGGCGGCCGATGGCGCCACGGGCGTCCTAGTGAACGGCGGCAATACCGGCTCCGTCACAATGGGCGGAACGATCAACATCACGGACAGCCAGGAAACGGCGGACATCAAGGACACGGACGGCGACGGCGATCTTGACGGGCCGTTCGCCACCGGGACCGGCCGCTACGGCGTTCGGGTCACGGGCGCCTCGCCCTTCGTCGGCAATGTCCTGGTCGAATCCAGCGGCTCGATCTCCGTGGAAGGCAACAACTCCTACGGCCTCGCGGTCGAAGCGCCCCTGACCGGCAAGCTGCAGAGCCTCGGTACTGTGCGCGTCGTCGGCGACAACAGCGTCGGCATCCGCACGACCGGCCCGATCTCGGGCAATGTCGACCTTGCGGGCTCAGTGTCTGCGACCGGAGCCGGCGCCACGGGCGTGTCGATCGAAGGGAACGTCGGCGGCGCCCTGAAAATCCATTCGGCCGTGACGACCACGGGCTACCGGTACACCTCTCCGCCCCCCGTCCGCCCGACGACGGGCACCTACGACAACGCCTCGACCATATTCCTGGACGAACTGGACGCCGACGATCTGTTGCAGGGCGGTCCGGCTGTGCGCGTGGCCGCCAATGTGGCCGGCGGCGTCCTGCTGGATACGGGCCCGGCCTATTCCTCGGCCGGGATCGACGGCGACGACGACAAGGACGGCGTCAAGAACGGCGACGAGGATGACGACGGCGACGGCGTCAAGAACCGCGACGATGCGGATCGCGACGGCGACGGCGTGCCGGACGCCAGCGAAACGACCGCCTCCCTGACATCGGTAGGCGGCGCGCCCGCCCTGCTCATCGGCTCCGCAACCAATGCGGTGACCCTCGGCGCCGTGGGCGCCGGCGACGCCGCCTATGGCCTGATCAACCGCGGCTCCATCACCGGGACCGGCGTCTATTCCGGCGTCGAATCGCGCGCCCTGCAGCTGGGCGTGGCCGGCGGCCAGACCGTCACCGTCGCGGGCGGGGTGCGCAACGAAGGCGGAATCGCCTCCACGGCCGTGGACGCCAACGCCACCGCCATCTGGATCGGCTCCGGCGTCACCGCCCCGGCCATCTCGAACACGGGCAATATCCAGGCCGTCGCCTCCGGCAAACAGGCCCACACGGCCACGGGCGTGCTAATCGGCGCCGGCGCCAATGTCGGTTCGCTGACGAACACCGGCAATATCGTGGCGTCGTTCGGTGGAAACCACGGCGCCGCGACGGTCATCCGCGACCAGTCCGGCACCCTGACCCAATTGAGCAACGCCGGTTCCATCATCGGCTCGCTGTCGGCGGACTCCACCGACACGACGGCGATCGACGGCACGGTGACCGCCATCGACCTGACGGCCAACACCAGCGGCGTCACGGTTCGTCAGTACGGCATCCCGGCCGCCGCCGGCAGCACGGCGACCGATACGGACAAGGACGGGGTCCCTGACGCCAGCGAACCCGTCATCGTCGGCGCGGTGAAATTCGGTTCGGGCGCGGATGCCTTCAACGTCGAGAACGGCACGGTCATCGGCGACATGTCCTTCGGCGCCGGCGCCGACCGCCTGTCCATCAGCGGCGGCGCGGCGGTGAGCGGCGCTGTCACCGACAGCGACGGGGCTCTGGACATCAACGTCTCCAAGGGCACGCTGAACGCGACCCAGACGACCGCCACTTCCATTTCCAGCCTGAACGTCGGGGCCGAGGGCGTCCTGATCGTCGCCGTCGATCCTCAAGGCGATCGCGCCGGCGGATTCAACGTCAGCGGCGCCGCAACCCTGGCCACGGGCGCGCAACTGGGCGTCCGCTTCTCGTCCCTTCTGGAGTCGCCGGAGCGGTTCAGCGTGATCAAGGCCGGCGCCCTGAACGTCGGTGACATCAACCAGAGCCTGCTGACCGATAATTCCCCCTATCTTTACGTCGTTCAGGCGGGTGTCGATCAAGCCGCAGGGGAGGTCTACGTCGACGCCCGTCGCCGCACCGCCCAGGAGGCCGATCTGATCCCCGTCGAGGCCTCGGCCTTCGACGCCGTCTATGCCGCCCTGGGCAGCAATGAGACGATCCGGAACCTGTTCCTGGGCCAGACGAACCGGGACGGCTTCATCGACGCCTATGAGCAGATGCTGCCGGACCACTCGGGCGGGCCTCTGATGTCCCTGTCGGCCGGCGTCGACGCGGTGACCCGCGCCCTGACCGGCCGCAACGCCTCCGCCGCCCCCGGCGAGACCAGCGCCTGGGTGCAGGAGATCAACTTCTACGCCGACAAGGACAAGACCGATTCCTACGGCTTCCGCTCTGAGGGCTTCGGCGTCGCGGGCGGCGTCGAAAAGGGCACCGGCGCGGGCGCCTTCGGCCTGACCGCCGCCTTCACCTCGTCGGACATCAAGGACCCCGAGTCCGAGGCCGAGGAAGTCCTGTCGGCCAACCTGCTGGAGCTGGGCCTCTACTGGCGTGCGCAGGGCCAGTACTGGACCACCTGGGCGCGCGCGGCCGGCGGCTACGCCAGCTTCAACGCCGACCGGTCACTGGTCGCCAACGGCGTCTATCTGAACAACAAATCCGACTGGCATGGCTGGACTGCAGCCGCAGCGGGCGGCGCCTCCTACGAGCGCAACTACGGTCGCCTGAACGTCCGTCCCGAGGTGTACGCCGAGTACTTCCGCCTGTCGGAAGGCGCCCGCTCCGAATCGGGCGGCGGCAGCGGCTTCGATCTGGATATCGACTCGCGCGACAGCCACATCTTCTCGGCCGTTGCGGCGATGAACGTCGGCTACGGCTTCGGCAAGGACGGCTGGATCCGTCCGGAACTGCGCATTGGCTATCGTCAGAACCTGTCCGTCGACGCCGGCGAGACCATCGCCCGCTTCGCCAGCGGCGGCCCGGACTTCGTCCTGTCGCCGGACGGGGTCGAGGGCGGCGGCCTGATCCTGGGCTTCCGCATGAACCTGGGCAACGACCTGGGCATGCTGTCCCTGACGGGCGACGCGGAACTGCTTGAGGATTACGTCCGCTATTCGCTGCTGCTGCGGGCCAGCTTCCGGTTCTGACCGGGGCGATCGCCAAAAGACAAAGGCCGCCGGATCGCTCCGGCGGCCTTTTTGTTTGGTAGGCGGCGACGGGTTCGAACCGCCGACCCTCTCGGTGTAAATGTGGGGGTGCGCTCTTTCCCTACAATTCCCTTCGTGTCATTATGTGTCTCAAGTCCAGTCATGGCGGGCATTTGAGGCGGACGCTGTTAGATCGTCATTCCCTCGCTTTCGCTTCATCTGGTATCTGGATGGTATCTGGACATGGAGGCGACGATGGCGACCACGATCAAGGCCAAGCTGACGAAGCGGACAGTGGACGCCACCACGCCTCCGGCCGAGGGCGAGACGTGGGTGTGGGACACCGAGATCAAGGGCTTCATCCTGCGGGTGCGGCCGAGCGGTCGGAAGGTCTATGCCGTCCGCTACCGCCTCGGTTCGCGCCAAGCGACCTATACGATCGGCACCCACGGCTCGCCTTGGACGCCAGACGATGCGCGCAGCGAAGCGATGAACGTCCTAAGCCGCGTCCGTGATGGCGAAGATCCGACGACGGTCAAGCGCGCGGCTCGAGACGCCATGACCGTGACCCAGCTGGTCCAGGCCTATGTGACTGACGGCCCAGCGACGAAGCCGAACAAGCGCGCCAGCACCTGGATGAATGATGCGTCCAACCTCCGCCGGCACGTCGTGCCCCTCTTGGGTCGGAAGCTGGCGGACTCGGTGAGCAACGCCGACGCCGCCCGCGCCTATCGGGATATTGTGAGCGGCAAGACCGCCGTGGACGTGAAGACAGGGCTCAGAGGCCGCGCGATCGTGACCGGTGGTGAAGGCGTCGCTCGTCGCACCCGGACCACCGCTGCCGCCATGTTCGCCTGGGGTATCGCCCACGGCCTGGTCAAGACGAACCCCTTCGCTTCGGTGAAGCTGACGGCCGCGCCGACCCGTGAGCGGTTCCTATCGCGCCAAGAGGCTGCCAGCTTCCTGGACAAGCTGACCGAACTGGAAGCGGCGGGCACCGTCGCCAGCGTCTTCGCCGATGCCACGCGGCTGCTTCTGCTGACCGGGGCCAGGAAGACAGAAATCCTTGGCCTCCGGTGGTCAGAGGTTGAGGTCGAGCGGCGATCGCTCCGGCTGCCGCCTGAACGCACGAAGGCGGGTGGCACGTCAGGCGAGCGGCGAGTGGTCCTCTCCCCGGCCGCGCTGACCATCCTCTCCCGGCGGATGCAAGAACGGGACGAAGCCGTAGCGAAGGCCAAGGCTGAAGGCGACACACCAACGGCGTCGCCCTACGTCTTCCCGTCCAGCCGAGGCGTCGGCCACATCATCGGATTGCGCCGGCCATTCAAGCTGGCGATGGAAGCCGCGAAACTGGACGACGTGCGCATCCACGATCTCCGGCACTCGTTCGCGTCCTTCGCGGTCGCAGACAAGCAGAGCCTGTTCATGGTCGGGAAGCTCTTGGGCCACGCCAGCACCCGCACCACCGAGCGATATGCCCACCTCGCTGACGATCCTCTTCAGGACGCGGTGGCGGCGATTGGCGACCGGCTGATCCCAACGGTGGTCGAAGGGAGCGGCGGCGAGGTCGTGGCCCTCCCCCGGCGCGGTTAGTCGACAATGTCAGCGGCGGCCTGACGCTCTGCGTCGGCCCGGCTCCAGCCACACCCGAACTCCAGCCAGGCCGCCCGCTCGCCCCACGCATACCAGGCGGCGACATGAGCATCTGCGTCATCGAAGCTCCGACCCTTCTCATTTTCGGTGGGGACGGTGGGTGCGGTGGGAACTTCGGACCTATCCCCTTGCAGGGTAACCCCTTTTCGGGTCCCCACCTCCCACGAGGCCGGTCCCCACCCGCCCGGTGGTGGGGACGATGCGAACGGCGTACGCATCCCCTGGTCAACTTGTCCGAAGCCCCCTCTTCCGGGTTCTGCCTCTTGCGGACCGGGCATTCGCCCGCTCCCCGGCAGACCCCGGCCGGAAGACCACCGGGATCTGGCGCGCTCAATCGCGTCAGCCAGCGGATCAGTCAGTGTCCAACTCCAGTAGCGACGCCTTGACCCAGTAGAACCGGCGGTTTTGAGACTGAACCTTCTTTTGCTTCTTCAGGTGTTTGCCGTCGCCCTTCTCCAAATAGCCAGCGTCCAGCACCGTCTGGGCCGCAAAGCGCAGATCAAAGCCTCGGAATACCTCAGCCCAGCCCGCATCGTGGAAAAGGTAAAATGTGTCCGGGCCCGACACATGGCGCAGACCCAAGGTGGACAGCGAACGGGCCTCGCCCGCGCGATCGCTCGTTGCCTCTTCCCACTCAGTCCCCCGGTCCTCGTTGAGATTGGCGAAGCGGCTCAGCTGCTGTTCGATCGATCCCTTGAGCGTCCGCAGAACGTCCCGCTCTTCCCGTGGCGCTGATCGACCGAAGGCGTCGGCCCATCGGTTGAAGAGCATAAGGCAGGCCGCCGACGCTTCGCCACCTTCCCAGGGAGCCACACCGAAGGCGGCGGCCAATTCTCCCGCCGCCGCCACCAGGGCGAACCGGAGGGCGGCGCGGTGCACCTGGCCATGATCGTCAGCCCGCTTCGCCGTCGCCATGAAGCCAGCCATGACCTCGGCAGCAATGCGCTTCGCATCTTCAATGTCGCTGACGAAGCGCTCAAGGAACGCCGGACCCGCGTGGCCGTAGTGGTCACGGGTCGCCGCCTTCAAGGCGTCGGACAGCTCAGCCGGCCCGGTGAAGGTGTGCAGGGTTTCCCACACGCCCATGCCCTTCCCGGCGTCGGCGGCAATATCTAGGAGCCGCAGCTCTTGCCCCGCCATGGCGCGATCACCCCGGCGGCTGGACCGAATGTGATCGGCGAGGCCGATCTCCCCTGTCGACAGCATGATCGCCCGCCATTCCGACCGCTTGCGCAGCTGGCCGTCCGTTTTCGAGCGCGCCTTCCCTTGGCCGGTCGCTAGGGCATAGGCCGCCTGTCCGGCTTCCTCCGGCGCTACCAACGCCAGTTCGTCCAGGACCAACAGGGTCTCAGAATGCCCGTAGGCGATCATCTCTAGCGCGTTCGCTGTAGCGCGCCAGGAATGGGCCGAACCGAGCGGACCACCGCCGCCCCAGATCGAGCCGGCGGCGAGGCCCAGCGTGGTCTTGCCGCTAGATGAGCCGCCCCTGAAGTGGAAGCCGCCGCCCTCCATTCCCAGCGGGCGTAGAAGCGGCCCAGCGAAGCCGATCGACAGGGCCAACAGCAAAAGCGGGTTTCCGGAGGCCTTCGCGGCGACCGCTGCCCGCCAGCCATCCAGCGTGCCCGCCGTCCGATAATGCAGCGCTCCGGCGTCGCCCGTGAACAGCACCTGTTCCGCGCCCGGTGGTCCAACGACGCGAGACGGCAGCACGAAGCGGTCCCCTGGAGCCCAGCCGGTGGCGTTCACGAGCGTTATCCGGCGCGTGCACCGCAGTTCGGCCAGGCAGGCAGTGAAGCGGTCATACTGGCCCCGGCCGGGCACGATCATCAGCCCTTCACTGGCGAGCCGGGCCTTGACCCCCGCCCCGTCCGAAACCAGGGCAGAGCGCGAGACCACTTCGGTCTTCACGCGTCCGTCCGGATCACGGAAGCGGATCACCACCGCCCACCCGCTGCCGTCAGGGTCGCGCGCCTCGCCTAGCGGCTCGAACGGAGCTGAGACCTTGAAGAAGGTCTTCTCACCCTTCTTGCCGGTCACCACTTCAAACCACAGGCCTTCGGCGTCGAGCTTGAAGCCATAGGGCAGCTCCACCCCACCGGCGACGCCCTCAAACCGGGCTTCCTCAATCGCGGCAGCGGCCTCGGCCGAGCCGAACCCAACGGGCCAGGCGTCGGCCAAGTCCCAGCCGTCCGGCAGGAAGGTGGGGACATTCACCACCGACACAGCATCTGCGCCGGCCGCGCTCGCTCGCCGTGCCACATCGTCAGCAGCCTTGCGACCAGGAGCGTCGGCGTCCGGGAAGATGGTCACCTCGCGACCCGCCAGGGGAGACCAATCGACCTTACCCGTCGCCTTGGACCCGCCCGGCCAGGTCACCACCGCGAAGCCTGGGAAACGATCCCGCGCGGCATCGGCGGTCTTCTCGCCTTCCACCACCAGGACCGGGGAGGTCGGCATCTGAGCCAGGTGGTCGAGCCCATAGAGAGGGCGGGGATCGGAGAAGCCCTTCCACCGCCACCGCAGCTCGCCCGCCTCGCGCCAGCAGGTGAGCGGAAGCACCTGCTTTCCGTCCTCGGCATCAATCCGGACAACATAGCCCAGGACAGCGCCAGTCGCGTCCCGATAGGTCCAACGGGCAGACCATTTGCCCTTAGACGGGTGATGATCAGGCGGTGGCGGTGCATTGGATTGCACCGGCGCCATAGGCTCGCCGTCAGCCTTGGTGCGAACGCCGTTCGCACCACCTGTAGCGCCGGCCTCGGTTTCCGCCTTCACTCGGTCGAAGGGGTTTGAGGGTTCACTCACAGCCGCCGCCCGGCCTCGCGCTGAAACTGGATGATCCGCGCCGCCCGAGCCTGATCATGGAGGTCGGCAGCATTCACACGCGCCGCCGCCCAGGGCGCATAGATCAGGCCGCGCCAGCCGAACCAGCTGAACAACTGAACGTCATAGATTCCTCGCCGATTGAAGAAGCGCTGGAGCGCCTTCGTTTCCGAAGCTGTGAGCGCATCGCTGCAGTCATCGACATACGCGCGAATGGCGCTCGCTTTCACATCGATCTCAGCCGCAAGGAAGCCAGCGGACAAACCGGCCAAGGCCAGCGCCGCCGTCAAAAGCGGCCCCTCAAATGGAGCGGCAGGCAGATTATCAGCCCAGCCCTGAAGGCGGCGAACCTGGCGCTCGCACAGGCCCGCAACGTCGCGAGCGACGGTGGTCATCATGTTCATATCTCCTGGATTGGGGCGCACGCCGCGCGCCGAGGATTAGGTCAGCTGCGGCTTTCGAAGGGATCGACGCCAAGGCTTTCAGCAAGGCGGATAGCCGCCTCTCGTTGAGGCAGAGCCGACACGAATGCGGCGAGGCTCACCAGATCACCACCGCGATCAGAGGTGGCGAAATCGCCCCACTTGCCCGTGATCAGATTGACCTTGAAGCTGCCTGGCTTGCGATCATTCCTGAGCGGATTTCGCGCCACCCACTCCATGCCGTCGCGACGGCCGTCAGGCAGCAGGCCCCGCACCACCGCGTCCGCGTTGCGAAGGGCGGCGGCGTTCACCCGGTCGAAGTCGATTCGGCCCGTGCGATGGTCGCTGGACATCAGACCGACGCCCCATATTCTGACGTGGATCCGGCCGCGCCTTCGGCGGCCCAGCTTTCCAGGTCTTCGACCCGGTAACGGATCGCACGACCGAGGCGCACGAACTTCGGCCCCCCACCAGTCAGACGGGCCTTGTTTAGGAAGCTCTCCGAAACCTTCGCCCAGCGAGCGGCTTCGGACACGGTGAAAAGTTCAGATGGCATTGGGTTATCCTCTCTAACCGGCTCACATTGGAGCCGAGAGGGGACATGCCGCCGTTCAGAAAGGCGCTCACTAGCGCATGGCGATCACACGCTAGCGGTTGGTTAGCTTACGCCAGCGAGGCGCACTGTTCCCGCATCTATCGCTGCTTTGAGATACCGCTTGACGGTCGGTAGGGACGGCGAATCTTCCAGCTTCCATCGCATCAATACTTCGATGGCTAGGGCCTCAAGAGCCCAGGGTCGCGTCTTTTTTGCCGGAAGCGGGTTAGCCAGAATCACATTTGCAAGCGAAGCCGCATGATCACGCCCAATCCTGGCCTTCTCGGCGCGGCGGGCATTCGTCTGACCGGCTCCAGCGGAAGTCGCGGCCTGGCTGTGTTGACCCTTCTCAAGCATCCTCCCGTGCAGGTCCCGCAACCGATGTTCAGCAAGATGAGCACCTAAGCCGAAGGCGGCATGCCAAAGAACAGCCGCCAACTCGGCCACATGCTCCCCATGGTTCGCCAACTGATCCTCGACATAGGTCATAGACTCGGAAGCACCGTATACCCGCTTCGCCCAGGCAATAGCCCCGAAAGCAGGCCAGGCGGCTGCGAACCGGGGACCTTCCTGGGCGATGAAGTACGACGTTGTGATCGGCACGGCGGTGGGTTCCATTGTGCCGTTCATACGGGGTCTTGGCAGCACGACTCGACCGGCCCTGTCCGGCACCTCGGCCCAATGCAGATCCTTTCCAACCCAAGCCCAGGCTATAGCGCGGTGCATGTAGTCACGCGGGTAGTTGTGCGCTTCCAGTATAGCCACTGCCGTTTCGCGCGCTTTGAGTGCGTCACCGGAGCGCCATGGTCTGTCCAACTCGACTGGCGTTCTCGGCCCCCATACGCCTTTCGGCACTTTCGCTTTTCGGGTTTGGTCAAACCCGATCCCCACAACAGATACATCCGGAGAGACTGTCACCAGTTGGGCAGACTCGCGACTACCGAGCAGAAAAACTGCGCCGGCCTCCGTCACTTCTTGAAACCCAAAAGCCCGCGCCTGCACCGGAGCGGACGCCGGTGCAGGCATTCCCACTTCCTCCTCAGGTCGCAACCGTTCCCAGTTTAGGGAACAGTCCTCTCCCGTAGACAACCGATAGGTCGGAAAGGTCATCCAGGAGCCCGACCAGACAAGGCGACAACAGCGCCGGTTCGATCTTGTTCGTCGATGACTTCAACTCCATGCGCATGGAAGGCCGCAATGATTTTGGCCGACGTCGCGTCCCGTGCGCTGACACCCGCTTCCAACCGATTGATCGTGGTCCAGGCGACGCCACTGCGTTCAGCCAGGTCCCGCATGGACCATTTGAGTATCGCCCGCCCAGCACGGCAGGCCTCCGGTGTAACTGCCATTCGCTCTCTTTCAGTCTAACGCAGAGTTAGATGATACAAGTGTATCAATCTCGTTGACAAGAGGGGACCGTTAAGCATACAAGTGTATGCATACGGAGACGGTCATGCAGATCACCAACGAAACCCGCCGCAGCGTTATGAAGGTCGCCTGGGCTCTGTTCCGGGAAGCCGCCACGAACGGCGTAGCCCGCCCCTTCCACGATGCACTGGCCGGAGCCTGGCGCTTCATCAAGCGCATGGCGGCGGCAAAGAAGCCGTCCAGGATTATCGCAAACGGCGGTTGCCTTGAGTTCCGGACCCCGCTCGTCCGCAGCCCCATCGCACGTCGCTATGGCGCCATGGCCCGCGTCGGCGGCCGGTCGAGCCTGGCCTACCTCACCGCGCGGGTCGGATCTTGAAGGAGGAACCAATGGCCCGATCATTGCCGAAGAAGGGGCGCGCCGGCGCGACCCGGCCGCTTTCCAACCCAAAGGGAGACACCACCATGAGCGCTGCTATCGCCCTCCACCCGAAGGCCACCACCGCACGCCGCCAGGCCCAGGCCGAGGCCTGCCCCGTCGCCGCTCTAGCAGACGAAGCCGCAGACCTTGTCGCCGCTTGGCAGGGTTTACGCGCCGCCATCCTGCCTCACCGAACGGAAACTTGGATCGGGCTGGCCGAAGTCATAGGGGAGCCTGCACCAACGGACCACGAAGAGGAGGTCAGTGCACGCGGGGTCCAGACGGCGATCAGGGAGCGCCTCGAAGGAATACAGGGCATCGCGCTTCATCGACGGGCCGCTAGTGCGAAGGGCGCGGCTTTTCAGGCGCTCATATTGAACCTGCACGTGAGCGATCTTCACTGCCTGGGCCTGGAGGCCGAGCCGACCCCCGAGCAACGCGACGGCATGGAAAAGAGCGAACACGCCGTAGAGCGAGGCCTGACTTCGATCATTCATTACCTCGCTGGCGCAGACGGCGAACTGCCCCCGCACCTGATTAAGCACTACATGATGGCGGCCCACGATCAGCCTGCAAGCTGCATTGAGCGAGCCGTGGCCCACTTCCGCCAACGCTAAACCAGAATGCGAACGCCGTTCGCGCCGCCCGCCAGGCCAGCCCTGGCGGGCTTCTTCGTGCTCAATTCCTTGCGAAGACGCCTGATGTACGCGGCCGCCGATGGATGGCACGGGCGGCCTTGGGTCCCCTGGACTCCAGCAAACCGAACCCCCTACCCCCCAGTTTAGTGCTGCATGCCGCTCAAACGTTCAGCCGTTCCCCGCGAGGGCAAGGGGAGCCCCACTTGCGCGCGGGGCAGGAGCGCGGAGGGGTTGGATCATGCCGCTAGATCTTCGGCCTGGAGCAACGGGCGAAGTTCAGAGCTTGTGAACATTGTCCCCACCCGTACCCACCATTCAGCAGTCGGTGGGTACGGCGTCTGGGAGCCAGAGAGCTAGAGATTGAAGGATTCTAGAAGAGAGTTCCCACCGGTCCCCACTGTCCCCACCCCTATCTAAGCTCTTTCGTTGCGAGGACCTGAAGGCGCAACGGTTCAAGGAGCCCTCCATCCAAGGCAGTGCGTCGGAATGCTACGGCGACGTTGCAGGCGCAACGGCTGTTGCACCGCTCGCGCAACCGCACACTATTTCACTCAAACGCTCTGCCGCACCCTATAGGCGGAAAGCGTCCGGGAAGGACCCGCAACTCCGATGTTCACCAGGTTCATAATGCTTGAACTGGTGAACGTGGCGTGAAGGCGCGCTCTGCCCCACCGTATAGAGGCCACCCCCCTAGGAAGGACCCGCGATCTCGACCGCAGGCCTGCCTCGCGCAAGTGGGGCCTCCCCCGCCCCCCAGCGCGGCGCGGTCGTGGAGGCCTCGTAACGAAGGCCTCGAACGGCGCTTGGATGGCCTCGAAATCCTGCGCGCGGGTATCTATTTGGTATCTGGTCAGCTTGACCAAGCATTCACCCCTGAAGGGGATTGCTCTAACGCGCTGTAATCATTGATAAACGGTGGTAGGCGGCGACGGGTTCGAACCGCCGACCCTCTCGGTGTAAACGAGATGCTCTGACCAGCTGAGCTAGCCGCCCAAGAAACCGAAGTGGAAACCGGAGCCGGGCTTATGCCCGTTGGGCTTCAACCGTTCAAGGCGCTTTTCAAGCCTTCGCCGGGGCGAAAGCGCGCGGTGCGGGAGGCGGGCCGGGCCACGGCCTGACCTGTCTGGGGGTTGCGGGCGACGCCGGCCTTGCGATCGACGGGGGTGAAACTGCCGAAGCCGATCAGCTTGACGTCCCGGCCCTGGGTCAGGGCTTCCACCACGCCGTCGGTGAAGGCTTCGAGCGCCGTCTTGGCCTGATCGCGGCTGATGTTCGCGGCCGTCGCCATACGGCCGATAAGTTCGGCTTTCGTCATGTCATCCTCCCAAGCGAGCCAGTAAAGGGCGGATCGGCGGTTGCGTCAAAAGCGAAAACGCCGCCGACAGAGGTGTCGGCGGCGTTTCGTCTGCGACTTAGGTCGCGGTTCAGTGGCTGACGGTCGCCGCAGCGCCGTCAAGCGGAGGCACGGGCGCGGGCAGAGGATCCGTCGCCTCATCCCATTCGACCGGTGTCAGGGGACCGGTCAGGGCCCAGTGCAGGGCCTCGTCCGCCGTGGAGATCGGCACGATTTCGAGCGCCGATTTGACGTTGTCCGGCACGTCCGCCAGGTCCTTCTCGTTCTCCTGCGGTATCAGCACCGTCTTGACGCCGGACCGCAGGGCCGCGAGCAGCTTCTCCTTCAGACCGCCGATGGCGGTGACCCGGCCGCGCAGGGTGATCTCGCCGGTCATGGCGATGTCCTTGCGGATCGGGATGCCGGTCAGGACCGAGACCATGGCCACGGTCATGGCGGCGCCGGCGGACGGACCGTCCTTGGGCGTCGCGCCGTCGGGCACGTGGACGTGGATGTCGGTCTTCTCGAACACCGGCGGCTTGACGCCGAAGGCCAGGGCCCGCGACCGCACATAGGAGGCCGCCGCCGAAATCGACTCCTTCATCACGTCCTTCAGGTTGCCGGTCACGGTCATGCGGCCACGGCCCGGCATCTTGATGGCCTCGATGGTCAGGATGTCGCCGCCGAACTCGGTCCAGGCCAGGCCGGTGACGATGCCGACCTGATCCTCCTCGTCCGTCTCGCCATAGCGGAACTTCCGGACGCCGGCGTATTCGGCCAGCTTCTCGGCGTCCACCGTGATCGACGTGACCTTGGTCTTGGCCATCTCGCGCACGGCCTTGCGAGCCAGGCCGCCCAGGGCGCGTTCCAGCGACCGCACCCCGGCCTCGCGGGTGTAGTAACGGATCAGGTCGCGGATCGTGTCTTCCGGCACGATCAGTTCGTCGGCCTTCAGCCCATGGTCCGTCAGCTGCTTGGGCAGGACGTGACGCTTGGCGATCTCGACCTTTTCGTCCTCGGTGTAGCCCGACACCCGGATGATCTCCATCCGGTCCATCAGCGGCTGCGGCATGTTCAGGCTGTTGGCCGTCGTCACGAACATGACCTGGGACAGGTCGTAGTCCACCTCCAGATAGTGGTCGCCGAAGGTCGAGTTCTGGGCCGGGTCCAGCACCTCGAGCAGGGCCGAGGACGGGTCGCCGCGCCAGTCGGACCCCAGTTTGTCGATCTCGTCCAGCAGGACGAAGGCGTTGGTGGTCTTGGCCTTCTTCATCGACTGGATGATCTTGCCGGGCATGGAGCCGATATAGGTCCGGCGGTGACCGCGGATCTCGCTCTCGTCGCGCACGCCGCCCAGCGACATGCGGACATATTCACGCCCGGTCGCCTTGGCGATGGACTTGGCCAGCGAGGTCTTGCCGACGCCGGGAGGGCCGACGAGGCACAGGATCGGCCCCTTCAGGCTGCCGGTACGGGCCTGGACCGCCAGATATTCGATGATCCGTTCCTTGACCTTCTCCAGGCCGAAGTGGTCCTCCTCGAGGATCTCCTCCGCCTTGACCAGATCGATCGGCTTCTGCTTGGCCTTGCCCCACGGCACGGACAGCAGCCAGTCGAGATAGTTCCGGACCACGGTCGATTCCGCCGACATCGGCGACATGTTGCGCAGCTTCTTGACCTCGGCCTCGGCCTTGGCGCGGGCTTCCTTGGACAGGCGCGTCTTACGGATGCGCTTCTCCAGGTCCATGATCTCGTCGCGCGCGTCGTCGGTCTCGCCCAGCTCGCGCTGGATCGCCTTCATCTGCTCGTTCAGATAATATTCGCGCTGGGTCTTCTCCATCTGGCGCTTCACGCGCGAGCGGATCTTCTTCTCGACCTGCAGGACCGAGATTTCGCCCTCCATCAGGCCATAGACCTTCTCCAGCCGCTTGGGCACGTCGAAGGTTTCCAGCAGGCCCTGTTTGTCGATGATCTTGACCGACAGGTGGGCGGCCACCGAGTCCGCCAGCTTGGAGGCGTCGGTGATCTGGGGGATGGAGCTGAGGGCCTCGGGCGGGACCTTCTTGTTCAGCTTCACATAGTTTTCGAACTGTTCGACCACGGCGCGCAGCATGGCCTCGGTCTGGGAGGCGTCGCCCGGCTCGTCCTCGATCTCGACGGCCTCGGCCTCGAAATAGTCCTCGCGGTCGGTGAAGCGGGTCAGGCGCGCCCGGCCCTTGCCCTCGACCAGAACCTTGACGGTGCCGTCGGGCAGTTTCAGCAGCTGCAGCACGCTGGCCAGCACGCCGATCGGATAGATGGCGTCGGGCGACGGATCGTCGTCGACGCTGTTCTTCTGGGTCGCCAGAAGGATCTGCTTTTCGCCCTTCATGATCTCGTCGAGGGCCTTCACCGATTTCTCGCGGCCGACGAAGAGCGGCACGACCATATGCGGGAAGACGACGATGTCTCTCAGCGGCAGGACGGGCAGGATCTTTGTTTCAGTCATGATGCGTACTCCTGGGCCATTGATGATCTCCGGCCCGCCGCCACGGTCGCCCGGACAAGAGGTCCGACCAGCGCATGACAGCCCGTCGATTCCGACGGCGTTCGGATGAGTATGTGGTTTGAAAGAGCCGTGGTTCAAGCGTGGCTGGCGAACGGCCCACACCTGCGTGGTTTGGACGCCGCACGCACATGCGGAATTGGCCCTGTCCTCGCCGTTTCGCGGCGAAGTTGGGGAGGGCGTGGGACGCCGGGTCTGCACCCGGGGTTTGAGGTTTTAAGTACCGTTTCGGCGCAGTCGTCGTCCCACGCGGTCGTTTTCCACACGCACTCCGGCTGGCGGCCCTATTCTTCGAGCCTTGCCGGATCGGCGGGCCGTCTTGCGACGGCTTCGCCGGGGCGGACATGCCGACAAGGATCGACAGCGGCCCGCTTTCCTAGGCGTGCGGCGAGCAGGAGGCGGCATCCATCGCCGCCCCTAAGGACCCCGGCGGTCTCCTCCCCGCCGGCTTCATCGCTCGACCACAGCCCCGCCGCCGTCAGGGCGCTGGATCCGACGCCCTCCCCATCGGCGGGGATGAGAGGATGATAAGGGCGCCGGCGGGTATGGCGGGCAAATAGGGGCGAGATTCTTTTAGGGCGTTGAAATCGTTCGATTCAGACCAGCGTCATTGTGACAGTTGGCCTAGGTTGTCGATCATCACTTTCGTCATTCCGGGCGGAGGGCCGCTTGGCCCGCAGACCCGGAACCCAGCGGCGCGCGAGAGCGCGAACCTGCCGCGGATTAGGTCGTCCGGCATTGTGCGGCGGATGGATTTCGCCTTTGGCGCCGCTGGGTTCCGGGTCTCCGCTGCGCTTCGCCCGGAATGACGAAAGAGGGAGGGCGGCGAGGTGAATGTAGCGCTTTACGTCCGCATTACGCCGGCCCGCGCTTTCGACATGGCGGCTTTACGGGGTTTGGGCGTCTTCTGGTCGGCGAAGGAGAGACCATGAGCCGTTCACATCTACTGGCGGAATCGCTGAAACGATCCGCAGACAAACCGTCCACACTGAAGATGGCCTGGACCGTCATCGGCGCTCTGTTCGGTGCGCCGATTCACCGGGGGCCGTCGCGATGATGCAGGGCCATCTGGAAGGCGGGGCCGCCGAGCCGGTCCCGCCGCGACGATACAGGGTCGTGGCACGTGCGGCCGGATGGGCCGTCGCGGTCAACGGCGCGGCGACCCGTCCCCTGCCTGATCGGGCCGCAGCCGAACGGCTTGCGGCGCGGCTGCAGGCCGAGGCCGATCGGTTGAACCGCGACCAGCACAGGCGGGCGCAATGATCGCCGCCCCTCCCCCTTCGCCGCCCGCTGTCGAAACCCTGACGATCCAGCCCGCGAACGGCCGCTGGCTTGTCACCTCGAGCGACGGTTTGTTCGAGGGCGTCTTCACCGACGCCAAGAGCGCCGTTCAGTGCGCCCGGGCCGAGGCGGAAGCCCATCCCGGTCATATGCTGGTGCTGGGCGGCTGATCAGATCTTCCCCCGCTTGCGGGGGAAGTGTCGCGTCGTGGCGCGAAGCGACACGCGTGACGATGGGGGAAGTCTTCTTCCAGCAAGCCAGCCTCCCCTCTCCGACCCTGGTCCGCTGCGCGGACGCCGGGCCACCTCTCCCGCAAGCGGGAGAGGGTCTGAGCGGAGACAGAAAAAGGGCCGGAGCGTTGTCGCTCCGGCCCTTCATTTCAGTGCGGAGCGACGCCCGATCAGGCGGCGCCGTCGGCCTTCTTCTTGGAGGCCTCGGAATAGATCAGCAGGGGCTGGGCCTTGCCGTCGATGACCTCGGCGTTGACCACCACTTCCTCGACGCCTTCGAAGGTCGGCAGTTCGAACATGGTTTCCAGCAGAATGCCTTCCAGGATCGAACGCAGGCCCCGCGCGCCGGTCTTGCGGGTGATGGCCTTCTTGGCGACGGCGATCAAGGCGTCGTCGGTGAAGGTCAGTTCGACATTCTCCATCTCGAACAGGCGCTTGTACTGTTTGACCAGGGCGTTCTTGGGCTCGGTCAGGATGGTGACCAAGGCGGTTTCGTCCAGGTCTTCCAGGGTCGCCAGCACGGGCAGACGGCCGATGAACTCGGGGATCAGGCCGAACCGCATCAGGTCGTCAGGCTCGACGCCCTTGAGGATGTCGCCGGTGCGACGCTCGTCGATTTCCTTGACCTGGGCGCCGAAGCCGATCGAGGCCCCTGCCCCGCGCGCCGAGATCACCTTCTCCAGCCCGGCGAAGGCGCCGCCGACGATGAAGAGGATGTTGGCGGTGTCGACCTGCAGGAACTCCTGCTGCGGATGCTTGCGGCCGCCTTGCGGAGGCACGGAGGCGACGGTGCCTTCCATGATCTTCAGCAGGGCCTGCTGCACGCCCTCGCCCGAGACGTCGCGGGTGATGGAGGGATTGTCCGACTTGCGGCTGATCTTGTCGATTTCATCGATATAGACGATGCCGCGCTGGGCCCGTTCGACATTGTAGTCGGAGGCCTGGAGCAGCTTCAGGATGATGTTCTCGACGTCTTCGCCCACATAACCGGCTTCGGTCAGGGTGGTGGCGTCGGCCATGGTGAAGGGCACGTCGATGATGCGCGCCAGGGTCTGGGCCAGCAGCGTCTTGCCCGACCCGGTCGGGCCGATCAGCATGATGTTCGACTTGGCCAGCTCGACGTCGTTGTTCTTCGTCGCGTGGTTCAGACGCTTGTAATGGTTGTGAACGGCGACCGAGAGGACCTTCTTGGCGTGCGACTGGCCGATGACGTAGTCATCCAGGACGTCGCGGATCTCCTTCGGCGTGGGGACGCCGTCGGTGGTCTTCTTGAACCCGATCTTGTGCTCTTCACGGATGATGTCCATGCACAGTTCGACGCATTCATCGCAGATGAACACGGTCGGGCCCGCAATCAGTTTGCGGACCTCGTGCTGGCTCTTTCCGCAGAACGAGCAGTACAGGGTGCTTTTGGCGTCAGAGCCGGCTGCTTTGGTCATAGACCCTTATCTCACTCCCGCGGAGCGGACCGAAATGGCCCGAAACGCGCTTCCTCCACGTTGATTCCAGCACTCTGGACGCAAAGGTCTTCAAAAAATGACAATCACCCATCCCACGTTCAACGACAACCCCGAAGGCGGCAGGGGAATGTTGCAAGGCGGGGATGGATCAGTGTCGGTGGGGATCAAGGCGAATGTCTGACATGGGGAGCTTGCAGGATTTGCGCCAGTCCCGGACGAAGTCGGTAGACGCGCCGGACCGGGGCGCGGCGCCCATCGTGGCCTTTGATTTCGACGGCACCCTGACTATTCGCGACAGTTTCACCGAATTCCTGCGCTGGCGCGCCGGTCCCGGCGGCTGGGCCCTGGGCCTGGTCAAGCTGGCGCCCGCCCTGGCCGTCTATGCGCGGGACCGGGATCGGGGTCGGATCAAGGCCGCCTCGGTGAAGGAATTCCTGGCCGGCGAGACGAAGACGGCCCTGGAGGCCGAGGCGACGCAATTCGCGGACACCGTCTGGGATCGCTTCATACGGCCCGACGCGCTGAAGGTCTGGAACGATTGGGGCGAACGCGGCGCCCATCGCGTGATTGTGACCGCCTCGCCCGAGACCACGGTGGCGCCCTTTGCACACAGACTGGGCGCCGAGGCCTTGCTGGGCACCCCGCTGGTGTTCGATTCGGAACAGAGGGTGACGGGCGCATTCGCTGGGCCGAATTGTCGCGGGCTGGAAAAGGTGCGGCGTCTGAAGGCCGCCTATGGCGAGGACATGGTGCTGACCGCCGCCTATGGCGACACCTCGGGCGACCGCGAGATGCTGGCCATGGCGAAGCAGCCCGGATTCAGGGTGTTCCGCCAGAAGCCGTGACGGTCAGGCGCCGTCCGCATCCACATCAAACACGACCGCCTTGCCGCGCGAGGTCGGGTCCCATCCCGCCTCCATGGCCGAGGCGACGGCGTTGCGGACCGCATCGACATTGACGCGCTGCTTCTCGACGTCGGGCCGGCCGTTGGGGCGCAAGGGCGGCGGAAACTGCACGATGGCTTCGCGCTTGAAATCGACGTGGCGCAAAGACACGGCCATGCCCTCCCAGACGTTGCCGCCCTTGGGTTGAGGCTGGCGACGGATTTCCCAAACATAGGTCTCGCCGTCGACCTCGACCGTGCCGCTGGGATCTCGTGTGAACTGCATGACGGTTCCGATAGCACAAAATGAAAAGGGCGCGCCGCGACGGCGCGCCCTTTCGCCATATCATCCGGCGGTTTAGTGGCCGGGCGTCTTGACGCCGTCGGCGTCGGCCTGTTCGCGCTTGTCGTAGACGTGGTCGACGATGCCCCAGGCCTTGGCCTCTTCGGCCGACATGAAGTGGTCGCGGTCCAGGGTCTTTTCGACTTCTTCGTAGGTCCGGCCGGTGTGGTGGACGTAGATCTCGTTCAGACGCTTCTTGGTGTAGCGGATGTCGGCGGCGTGCAGCTCAATGTCCGAGGCCTGGCCGCGGAAGCCGCCCGAAGGCTGGTGCACCATGATACGAGCGTTCGGCAGGGCGATGCGCTGGCCCGCGGCGCCGGCCGTCAGGATCAGCGAGCCGGCCGAGGCCGCCATGCCCATGACCACGGTCGAGACCGGGCTCTTGATGTACTGCATGGTGTCATAGATCGCCAGCGCCGAGGACACCTGTCCGCCGGGGCTGTTGATGTACATGGAGATCTCCTTCTTGGGGTTCTCCGATTCCAGGAACAGCAGCTGGGCGCAGATCAGCGAGGCCATCGTGTCCTCGAAGGGCCCCGTCAGGAAGATGATCCGCTCGCGAAGCAGGCGCGAGAAGATGTCGAAGGAGCGCTCGCCCCGGCTGGACTGCTCCACCACCATGGGGACGAGGTTCATGTTCATCAGTTCGATCGGATCGCGCATATGGCCTTCTCGATAATGCGGGGGACGGGCGAATCAGTGATCGCACGCCTTGTTAGTCTGCATATCGCGTCATGAAGACCTCCTTACAAGGCCGGCCCTGGACACGAAAAAAGCGGAGGCCTTGCGGCCCCCGCCTTTTGGAACATCAAACTCGGGGAGCGATCAGCCCTCTTCGTCTTCCTTCAGCAGCTCTTCCTTGGTGATCGGCTTGTCGGTCACTTCGGCCAGGCCGACGATCAGGTCGACGACCTTTTCCTCGTAGATCGGGGCGCGCATCTGGGCGGCGGCGTTGGGGTTCTGGCGGTAGAAGTTCAGGACGGCCTGCTCCTGGCCCGGATAGTTGCGGGCTTCCTGAAGCAGGGCGGCGTTCAGCTCCTGGTCGGTGACCTGGACATTGTTGGCGCGGCCGATCTCGGCCAGGACCAGACCCAGGCGCACGCGACGCTCGGCGATCTTGCGGTATTCGGCCTTCAGGTCTTCGTCGGACTTGGCGGCGTCCTCTTCCGGCAGACGGCCGGCGGCCTTGTCGGCCTCGACCTGTTGCCAGATGCCGTCGAACTCGGCCTCGACCATCTTCGGCGGCAGCGGGAAGTCATGGGCCGTGTCCAGCTGGTCCAGCAGGGCACGCTTCAGCTTGAAGCGGGCGGCGCCGGCGTATTGCTGGTTCAGGTTCTGGCTCAGCAGTTCCTTCAGCTTGTCCAGGGATTCCAGACCGATGCGCTTGGCGAAGTCCTCATCGACCTTGGCTTCGACCTCGGCCTTGATGGCCTTCACCTTGACGTCGAAGGTGGCCAGCTTGCCGGCCAGATGGGCGGCCTGATAGTTTTCCGGGAAGGTGACCTCGATGGTCTTTTCTTCACCGACCTTGGCGCCGGTCAGTTGCTCTTCGAAGCCGGGGATGAAGCGGCCCGAGCCGATCACCAGGTCCGCGTCCTCGGCGGCGCCGCCGTCGAAGGGTTCGCCGTCCAGCTTGCCCAGGAAGTCGATGGTCAGTTGGTCGCCCTCGGCGGCCTTGACGGTCTTGCCCTTCTTGTCCTCGTAGGACTTGGCCTGGCCGGCCAGCTCGGTCAGGGCTTCGTCCAGATCGGCGTCCGAGGCTTCGTAGGTCGGGCGGTCCAGCTTCAGGGTCTTGGGATCGACCGGGGTGAAGTCCGGCATGATTTCCAGGGCCATCTCATAGGCCAGGTCTTCCTGACCGGCGATGACCTTGTCCATGTCGGAGGTCAGCTTCATCTCGGCCGGGGCGGCCGGACGGACCTTGGCCTCGTCCAGGGCCTTCTGGCTGGTCTCGTTCAGTTCGGCGTTGATGATCTCGCCCATGAACTCGCGGCCGAAGGTCTTCTTGACGTGGGCGACCGGCACCTTGCCCGGGCGGAAGCCCTTCAGCTTCACCTGGGGGGCGACTTCCTTGACGCGGGCTTCGAGCTTCTCGTTCAGCTCCGCGACGGGAATGGTGACCGCGAGCACGCGGCTGAGGCCTTCGTTCGACTTTTCGACGACTTGCATGGTCGGGATTTCTGACGCTCTGGGGCGCATGGACCGTCGAGACGGCCGGCGCGGAATGGATAAAGCAAGAAGGCCGCCCCGTTAGGAGCGGCGCCTCGAAGCCCGCCCTTATGTCGAGAAGGGCTCCAAAGGTCAACGCGAGCGTGGCCTCGGACAGTGGTTTCACGCCGCATCGGGGGTTATGTTGGCCGAATGAGCCAGCCAGCCTCCCCCATCGGCGTCTTCGTCACGCCCGTCACCCCGCTTCAGCAGAACTGCACCACCGTCTGGTGCACCGCGACGAACAAGGCCGCCGTGATCGATCCGGGCGGCGCGGTCGATGCGGTTCTGGGCGAGGTTGAGCGGCGGGGGCTGACCCTCGATCAGATCTGGATCACCCACGGCCACCTGGACCACGCCGGCGGCGCGGCCGAGATGCAGGAGAAGACCGGGGTCCAGATCACCGGGCCGCAGAAGGCCGATCAGTTCTGGATCGACCGGATCGTGGAAAGCGGCCGGATGTACGGCCTGCCCGACGCCCGCCCCTTCACCCCCGACCGGTGGCTGGAAGACGGCGACACGGTCAGCCTGGGCGAGACGACCTGGGAGGTGCGCCACTGCCCCGGCCATACGCCGGGCCATGTGATCTTCTTCAATCGCGCGGCGCGATTCGCCCAGGTCGGCGACGTTCTGTTCAAGGGGTCGGTGGGCCGCACCGACTTCCCGATGAGCGATCCGCCCGCCCTGATCCGCGCCGTGGTCGAGAAGCTGTGGCCGCTGGGCGACGACGTGACCTTCGTGCCGGGGCACGGGCCGATCTCGACCTTCGGCGAGGAGCGGCGGACCAATCCCTTCGTGTCGGATGCGGCGCTGCAAAGGGCGCCGATCCAGCGGGAACCGGTGGGGCCGGCTTAGATTCCTTCCTTCTCCCCTTGCGGGAGAAGGTGGCCCGAAGGGCCGGATGAGGGGTCCGGCGGCGGGCCAACTCGCACCACCTTACCCTCACCCTTTCGCGCAAGGACGATCGCTGCGCTCTCGTGCGCTCAATCCCTCTCCCGATGGGAGAGGGTGTCTATCTAGCGGCGCAGAAGCATGCCGATGATGACGCCGACGCCCAGGGCGTAGAGGGTGGTCTTCATCGGTTCATCGCGGATGCCGTCGCGGGCGGTTTCGACCCGGCCGACCACCTTGCTGCGGATCAGTTCGGCGTCGTCGCGCAGGGCCTGACGCAGGGAGGTCGTATTTTCGAAGCTGCGGCGCTCGCCTTCGGCCAGGATGGCGTCGGCCTGACGGTCCAGGCGCTGGGTCAAGGTGTCGTCTTCCAGGACGATGTCGTCGGGCGATGCGGGGGTGATGGGGGTCTGGGTCATGGTGATCTCCGGGGTTCGGACACTGAACCGGCGCGCCCCGATCCAGTTCCAACCCGGCCGTGAACATTGCGGGTCGCGTGGCGTTCTTTCAGCCTCAAAGGAGAAGACCATGACCTATGTCGAACCCACGCCCCCCGGAACGCCGCAACCCGAGATCCAGCCGGACCCGACGCCCCAGCCCGAAATCGATCCGTCCGACACGCCCGACGAAATGCCGCCGATGGAGCCCGGCGGCGGCGGCGAAGGCGATTCCCGCCCCTACGGAGCCGATTGAAGTCAAACCACAAAGACGTTCAGAGGCGGGACAGTAAAACGAAGTTCCGCACGGAACCGTCACCGAGTCACAGGGTTCACTTCGGCAAGCGCAACCGCAGCACTGAAAGGAACACCGATGGACAGCCAACCCACGCGACCCTCCGGCGTTTCCAAGCGAGGCTTCGCCTCGATGGATCCGGAACGGCAGCGCGAGATCGCGCGCAAAGGGGGCGCCAGCGTCCCCAGCGAAAAACGAAGCTTCTCCCAGGACCGCAGCCTGGCGGCCCAGGCCGGACGCAAGGGCGGCGAGGCCTCTCACGGGCCGAAGAAGGACGCGGCTTCGAACGAAGCCGAGTGATACGGCTTCAGTGACATTCTGCAGGGCGGCGCGTCAAAGATGCGCCGCCCTTTTTTTTGGTCCGGTCGGTCTGCGGACAGCTCATGAATGAGAGAGACAGCGACACGGTCAAAGGTCGGACGCCGGCGCCCGTAAGCGGACGTTTCAAACGGCTGTTATGGGTGGTTAGCGGACATTTCGACCGCGAAGGTATTCCACCGTGTAGGCCAGTGTTGGGATGACGATTACAACCACAGCAAGGAGTCCGAGTCGCCCGCCCCACTCAGCGGGGAAAATGGACTGCAAGGCCCCGAAGGTTACACCAGCCAAGCCGCCCCACAAGCCGATGCGCAATCTCGACATTCTATTACCTTTAGTGTTCTCGCCGCCTACAGAACAACCACAAGCGGTCCGGTTCTGCAATGGGTCGGTCCCCACTCTCAGGCCGGGATCTGGACACTGCCCGGATCACCGGTGAGCTGACCTTCCGGACTTCGCCTAGGGGTGGGAAGCGGACTTAAGGAATTTCGACCGCAGCGATGCCAACCTCGCCACCACTGAACTTCTTGTGGCTGCCCCGAACAATCGTCCCCGGAGCGAAAGCCCACTCCTCGTCTTCAGGCATCTCCCCCTCGACGCGATAAGTGTCGGCTGACAACTGTGTCGCTTCGACCGGACGCCAAACGCTCGTGCCTTCGTTCAATAGCGGCATGTAGATGGTGGGCATCTCAAACTCCTCCCGCCATGCTGGATCGCGGAACGATTGTCCGCAATGGGTCGCGAAGCGAAATTGACCCACCGTCAGAAAGCCGACCGTCAGATCACGACTGCAGGCGCTGCCGGCCTTGCGGAAGCTCGCCCCGGGGGTTCACCCTCGCAGCAAGGCCAGGGCGACGCGGGGTTCGGGCGAAACCTCGAAACCGGCCATGGACCAGCCGGACTCCTTGGCCAGTGCGGCGACCGAATCCCGCGTGAACTTGCGCGAGCTTTCGGTGTGGATGGTCTCTCCGGCCATGAAGTTAAAACGGGCCTCGCCGACATGCGCGGCGGTTTGACGCGTGGCCTGGAGGTGCATCTCCATTCTGGACTGATCCGGGTTCCAGACGGCGCGGTGGGCGAAGGCGTCGAGGTCGAAATCGGCGGCCAGGTCGGCGTTGGCGCGGGCCAGGAGGTTCAGGTTGAAGGCGGCGGTGACGCCCTGGCTGTCGTCATAGGCGGCGACCAGGATCGCGGGATCCTTGACCAGATCGACGCCCAGAATGAACAGCGCCCCCTCCCCCAGCATCCGACGCGCCGAGGCCAGGAACCGCACCGCCTCCTCGGGCTCCAGATTGCCGATGGTCGAGCCGGGGAAGAAACCGATGCGCCGGCCGTGCGGCAAATCGTCCGGCAGGGGCGCCAGATGTTCGAAGTCGCCGAGCAGCGGCTGGACCCGCAGGCGGGGATAGTCGGCGCGGATACGGGCGGCGGCGTCCAGCAGGGCCGTCTCGCTGATGTCCAGCGGCACATAGGCGCCGAGGTCGGGCGCGGCGTCGAGCAGGAGGCGGGTCTTTTCGCTGGCGCCCGATCCGAACTCGACCAGGACGGCGTCGGGGCCGAAGTCGGCGGTCAGGGCGGCGGCGCGGTCGCGCAGCAAGGCCGTCTCCTGACGGGTCGGATAATATTCCGGCAGGGCGGTGATGTCCTCGAACAGGCGCGAGCCCTCGGCGTCGTAGAACCATTTGGGCGGCACGGCCTTCTGGCCGCGCGACAGGCCCTGGACCAGGTCACGCCGGAAGGCGGCGGTCTGGGTGTCGTCCTCGGGGGAAAGCTTGCGCTCGCGCGGAGCGTCTTCGGCCAGTCTCAGACCCATGAAGGCCCACCTCTGTTGGGGGTAGAAGAAGTTGCGATAGGTGATGCGGGCGTGGCCGGGGGGCGTGGCGAATGCGCCGCCGCGCAGGACCATCTGATTGGCCATGAACTTGCCATTGTACTCGGCCGCCGTGCCCGGCGTCGGCTGGAAGCCGGGGTATGGGGCGTAGGCGCTGGACGTCCACTGCCAGACCTCACCCGACAGGTTGGAGAAGGCGTCGGGGGCCGTGGTGGCGGCGTGCTCCCACTCGGCCTCGGACGGCAGGCGTTTGCCGGCCCAGCGGGCGTAGGCGTCGGCCTCGTAGAAGCTGACATGACGCACCGGGGCGGAGGGATCGACGGGAACGCGGCCGGTCAGGCCCATGACGGTCCAGTCGTCGCCGTCGCGGCGCCAGTAGAGGGGCGCGGTCCAGGCCTCGGCCTTCACCGTGGCCCAGCCGTCGGACAGCCACAGCTCGGGTCGGGCGTAGCCGCCATCGGCGATGAAGCCCAGCCAGTCGCCGTTGGTCACGAGGTCGGCGGCCAGGGCGAAGGGCTCGAGCCAGACCCGGTGCGACGGGCCCTCGTTGTCGAAGGCGAAACCGGCGCCGTCGTGACCGATCGAGACCAGGCCGCCGTCGAAGGCGACAGCGCCGCCGCGCGGACCCTCAACCGGCGCCTGACGCGGCTCGACCGCATAGGCGGCCGGGTCTAGCGGCGAGCGGGACATCAGGTTCAGCAGGTCCATCAGGAATAGCTCCTGATGCTGCTGGTCGTGGTGGAGGCCCAGTTCGAACAGATAGAGTTGCTGACCGCTGGACGGCCCCGAGGCCAGCCAGGCGGCCATGCGGCGATCGATCTCGCGCCGATAGGCCAGGACCTCGTCCACCGAGGGGCGGGTCATCAGGCCGCGCTGGGGCCGGGGCACCCGTTCGCCCAGGGCCTCGTAGTAGGAGTTGAACAGCTGCTGGAAGCGCGGATCGACCGGCGCGTAGCCCGGATCGGCCGAGAGGATCATCGCCTCGAAGAACCAGCTGGTGTGGGCCAGGTGCCATTTGCCGGGACTGCAATCCGGCATGGACTGGGCCGACAGGTCCTCGGGCGAAAGGCCGTCGGCCAGGGCGGGCATGGCGGCCCGGGTCTCCCTGAAACGCGCCACATCCGACGCCGCCCGCGTATCGGGCTCGAAGCGAGCATTCATGTCAGCCGTTCCGTCCCGCCTCAGCCCCGAAGCCCCGGCGGGCGTCGCGTCGTCCAAGCAGAACGAACGTCACGCCTCAGCCGGAGTTCCCCTGATCTAGGAAGCGTAACGGTGAATTCAACGCACCGGCTTGCCGCCGTGTTTGGCGTACTCCAGCCGGGCGATGCTGCGGTTGTGAACCTCGTCCGGGCCGTCGGCGATCCGCAGGGTGCGCACCGTCGCATAGAGTTCGGCCAGGGGCGTGTCGCCCGAGACGCCGGCGCCGCCGAAGGCCTGGATGGCGTCGTCGATGACCTGAAGCGCCATGCGGGGGGCGGCGACCTTGATCTGGGCGATTTCGGAGCGGGCGTTCTTGGCCCCCGCCTCGTCCATCATCCAGGCGGCCTTCAGCACCAGCAGGCGGCACATCTCGATATTGGTGCGGGCGTCGGCGACCCTCTGCTCCCAGACCGAATGTTCGGCCAGCTGTTTCCTGAAGGCGGTGCGGTTCAAGAGGCGCTTCACCATCAGCTCCAGCGCCCGCTCGGCCGCGCCGATCACGCGCATGCAGTGGTGGATACGGCCGGGGCCGAGGCGCCCTTGCGCGATCTCGAACCCCCGGCCCTCGCCGGCGATCAGGTTCGAGGCGGGGACGCGGACGTTCTCCAGCACCACCTCGGCGTGGCCGATGGGGCGTTCGTCATAACCGAAGACCGACAGCATCCGCTCGACACGGAAGCCGGGCGTGTCGACGGGGACGATGATCTGGGACTGCTGGGCGTGGGTGGCGGCGTCGGGGTCGGTCTTGCCCATGACGATGGTCACCGCGACGTTCGGGTGGGCCATATTGGTCGACCACCATTTGCGGCCGTTGATGACATAGTGGTCGCCGTCGCGCTCGATCCGGGTCTGGATATTGGTGGCGTCGGACGAGGCGACCTCGGGCTCGGTCATCAGGAAGGCCGAGCGGATCTCGCCGGCCATCAGCGGCTTCAGCCAGCGGTCCTGCTGGGCGGCGTCGCCGTACATGTGCAGGACTTCCATATTGCCGGTGTCGGGGGCGTTGCAGTTGAACACCTCCGACGACCACAGATGGGCGCCCATCATCTCGGCCAGGGGGGCGTAGTCGAGGTTGGTCAGGCCCGCGCCATGCTCGCCCGGCAGGAACATGTTCCACAGGCCCGCCTCGCGGGCGGCGGCCTTCATGGCCTCCATGACCGGGGGCTGGCGGTTCGGGTTCTCGCGAACCTGGGCGAAATATTCGGCCTCGCGCGGGATGACCTTTTCATCGAGGAAACGGCGCACGCGGGCGTGCCAGTCCAGGGCGCGGTCGGAATGTCTGAAGTCCATGTCGTTTCCTCGTTTTTCGTTCGCGTCTCTGACGGGCGCTGAAGACGAAAACGGCGCGGCCCCGAGGGGAGCCGCGCCGCAATCAACTGTTGCTCAGCCTGCCATCAGCGCTTCAGCAGCGGGGCCAGTTTCTGGGCGATCATCATGTCGCCGGCGATCTTCAGCTTGCCCTGCATGAAGGCCATCATCGGATCCAGCTTGCCTTCCGACAGGGCCATGAAGTCATCCCATTTCATCGAGATGGTGGCGTCGGCGGGCTTGTCTTCGTTGGTGACGGTGTTCGGCGCCGAGGCGCCGTCGATGAAGATCTTGCCCTCGTCGCCGAGGTCGAGCTTCACGGTCTTGCCGAGGCCGGAGTTGTCGCCGACGGCGCCGCGGATGTGTTCTGTGACTTGTGCGAGATCAGGCATTGGAGGCGTCTCCCTTGGACGTTGGAACACATGCCGTAACCCGCATCGCGCAGGGCGCCAAGATCACGTCGGGTAAAGCTGTCGTCACTTGTCGTCGGACGAGCGCGAATACAGGCCGGCCAAGGCCAGCGCGGCCATGAAGAAGACGAAGGCCGCGACGATAGCGGCGACGAATGGGACTGCGTCCTGGGGCATGCGAAATCTCCTCCGCCCACGATTGCGCCGTCAGACAGGGTTCGCCTTGATCCGGATCAAACCGTCACGCTTCGGGATCGCCGTCCCGGAACCGCCATTTCATCGCCAGCACGCCCGAGGCCATGACCAGGGCGCATGAGTTGGCGATGGTCACCGGCCAGGCCTGGGTCATGACGCCATAGACGACCCACAGGGCGAAACAGGTCACCGTCAGGGAATAGGTCTTCAGACTGACCGAGGAGGCGTCGCGCTCCTTCCAGATCTTGACCGCCTGGGGCGCGAAACTGGTCACGGAGCAGACCGCTGCGGCCGAGCCGACGATATTGGCGATCAGGTCGCTCATGCCGCATCCCCTGCGGCCGCGACCGCCCGATGTCAGGGCCGGGATACAGGCGGCGGCCGCCGCGCCTGCGTCGCCTGTTCGAAGGCGTAACCAAGGGAAAGGATGCGCGCGTCATCCCATTTTCCACCGATAAAGCTGAGACCTACGGGCATATTCTGATCAAACCCCATCGGCACGGTCAGGTGGGGATAGCCGGCGACGGCGGCCAGACGGCTGGCGGCGCCCTGCATGTCGTCGTCGTCCCTGGGGTCATTGGTCCAGGCGCGCGAGGTGGTGGGGGCGACCAGGGCGGACAGGCTGTGCGCCCGCATCAGCCGGTCGATCCCCTCATCCCCCGCCAGTCGCATCGAGGTGGCGCGAGCGGCGATATAGTCGGGGTCGTCCAGCCCGCCCAGGGCCTGGGCCTGTTCGAAGATGTCCTGGCCGAACAGCACGGTCTCGCGCGGTTCGGCGGCGTTGAAGGCGATGACGTCGGCCAGGGTGCGTGTCTTGACCTGGGTCGGGTCGGTCGAGGCCAGATAGGCGTTCAGATCGTGCTTCAACTCGTACAGCAGCACCTTGAACTCTGCCTCGCCCAGGGTGCGGCCGTCAGGCCCCTCCGGCAGATCGACCAGGACGGCGCCGGCGTCGCGCATAGCTTGGAGGTTCTGTTCGAACACCGCCTGGGTCTCGGGCGAATAGCCCTTGAGGAAACGCATCACGCCGATGCGCGCGCCACGCAGCGACCCGGCGTCGAGGGCGGCGACATAGTCGGTCTTGCGCGCATCCGCCTCGACCGTGGCGGCGTCGGCAGGGTCCGAGCCGGCGATGACGGTCAGCACCCGCGCGGCGTCGCGAACGGTCGCCGCCATCGGGCCTGCGGTGTCCTGGGAATGGCTGATCGGCACGATGTGGGTGCGCGAGACCAGGCCGACCGTGGGCTTGAACCCGACGATCCCGTTGACCGAGGCCGGACAGGTGATCGAACCGTCCGTCTCTGTGCCTATGGCCGCAGGCGTCAGGCCCAGGGCCACCGCCGCGCCGCTGCCGGACGAGGAGCCGCAGGGGGTGCGGGCGAGATCATAGGGGTTCAGGGTCTGGCCGCCGACCGCGCTCCAGCCGCTGATCGAGTCCGACGAGCGGATATTGGCCCATTCCGACAGATTGGTCTTGCCGACGATGACCGCGCCCCCGGCGCGCAGACGGGCGACCAGGGGCGCGTCGCGGCCCGGCGCATTGTTCGCCAGAGCCAGAGACCCGGCCGTGGTCGGCATGTCCGCCGTCTCGATATTGTCCTTCAGCAGGATCGGCATTCCGGACACGGCGGACACGCCGCGGCCGGTCGGCGAAGAGTCGCTCCAGCGCAGGACGGCGTGGGCGCTGTCGTTCAGGCGGCCGGCCGCGACCACAGCTGCGGCGGACGGATATTCCCCGGCCTGACCGCCCGCCCCGGCCGCACATCCCGCCAGGGACAGCGCGACCGCAGCCGCGAGGATCAGTCGGCGGCCGGTTCCGCCCGCTTGCCGATCGTGCGGTCCAGGAAGTCGAGATAGGTGCGCCATTGCTGAAGTTGCCTCGGTTCGCCGCGGACGCCGTGTCTCTGGCCGGGATAGAGCATCATCTCGAACGGCGTGCTCTTGGCCTGAAGGGCGTCGATCACGCGGGTGGCGTTGCCGAAGATGACATTGTCGTCGGCCATGCCGTGCAGGATCAGCAGCCGGCCGGTCAGATCGTCCAGGCGCGGCAGGACGTCGGTGGCGGCGTAGCCTTCGGGGTTGTCCTGCGGCGTGGACATGTAGCGTTCGGTGTAATGGGTGTCGTAGAGGCTCCATTCGGTCGGCGCCGCGCCCGCCAGTGCGGCCGCCAGATCCGCATCCTTGTCGGTCAGGGTCAGCAGGCTGAGGAAGCCGCCGAAGCTCCAGCCCATGACCGCGATATGGTCAGGATCGACATAAGGCAGCGTCTTCAACCATTTGGCGGCCAAGGCCTGATCCTCGACCGCAGGAAGACCCAGGCGGCGATAGATGCTGGTCTCGAAGGCCTGGGACCGGTCGCCCTCGCCGCGGTTGTCGACGCGGAAGACGATATAGCCGGCCTCGGTCAGCAGTTGGTTGGTCAGGGGCTGCCAGCTCTTCTGCACGCCCGCGCCGGTGCCGGGGCCGCCATAGACCTGCATCACCACCGGGTACTTCTTCGACGGATCGAAGTCGGGCGGCGTGGTCATGCGCCAGACCAGGGTTTCGCCGTGGCTCTGCATCGTGCCGAACTCGGGCGTGCGAAGACGCGAGACATAGGGGGCGAAGGCGTGGGCGGCGTCGAGCCTGTTCTCTTCGATCCAGCGGATCCGCGTGCCGTCGATACGGTACAGGGCCGACTGGGGCGGGGTCTTGGGATCGGAATAGTTGCCGACATAGGCCGTCGCCGGCCCGTTGACCGAGACGTTCCACCAACCGCCGGCCGGGGTCACCGCCACCGGATCGACCGTGCGGTTCAGGCTGGCGCGGAACATCTGCTGTTCAATCGGCAGTTCCTTGCCGTCGCGCATCGAGGCGGTGAAATAGACCTCGCCGGTCTGTTCGTTGACGCCGTCCAGATGTTTGACCGGATAGTCGCCGCGCGTGATGGCGCGCAGGCGCCGACCGTTGCGGTCGTACAGATACAGGTGGCGCCAGCCGCTGTCCTCGTTCGACCAGATGAACCGGCCGTCCGCCAGGACATGGAAGTCGTTGTTCAGATCGACCCAGGCCTGGGCCTTCTGGCTGAGGATCACGCGCGCGGCGCCGGTGGCCGGGTCGACGCTGAGCAGGTCCAGCGTCTTCTGGTCGCGCGACTGGCGCTGGACATACAGGGTCTTGCCGTCGTCGGCCCAATCGACCCGCGCCAGATAGATGTCGGTGTTCGCCCCCAGGTCCACCTTGACCCGCGCGCCGGTCTGCAGGTCGCGGACATAGAGTTCGACCACGGCGTTGGGCCGGCCGGCGCGGGGATAGCGCTGCTCGACCATGGTGGCGCCGGCGCCGGTGATCTCGAACCGGGGCACGATATCCACCGGGCTTTCGTCCACGCGGGTCAGGGCGATGTAGCGTTCGTCGGGGCTCCACCAGTAGCCGGTGTCGCGGTCCATCTCCTCCTGGGCGATGAACTCGGCCGTGGCCCAGGTGATCAGGCCGGCGCCGTCGTCGGTGATCGGCGTCTCCTGGCCGGTGGCCAGATCATAGATCACCAGGTTCTGGTCGCGGACATAGGAGACGTAGCTGCCCTTGGGCGAGACCTTGGCGTCGATCTCGTCGGCGGCGGTCTCGGTCAGGCGACGCACCTTGCCGTCGGCGCGGCTGGCCAGGAAGATGTCGCCTTCCAGCGGCGCCAGGATGTAGCGGCCCAGCTGGTCCCAGGAATAGTCGACGACGCCGCGGGCGCTGATCCGCATCCGCTCGCGCCGGGCCTTCTCGGCCTCGGACAGTTCGCCGGCGTCGGGGACCAGGGCGCGGGCGTCGATCAGCTTATAGGCCTCGCCCTCGCCGGTCGGGGCGGCCCACAGGTCCTGGACGTCCACATTGTCCTCGCGCGAGCGCAGGAAGGCCACCAGTTGGCCGTCGGGCGACAGGCTGACCCCCTTGGCCACCGGGCCGTTCAGGCTGGGGCTGGAGAAGACCCGCTCGGGCGTCAGGATGTTGGAGGGCGACTCCTGGGCGACCGCTGAACCGGCCGAGAGGAGGATGGTCGAGGCGAGAAGAATTGTGCGCATGGTCGGCGACGCTAGCGGCGCTTCTGCAAGCCGTCACGAGGAAAAGTCGTCATCGGAGCGATGGCTTTTCCTTCCCTGCGAGCGGGTCTCAGATTAGAGAAGCGCACGATGACCGACGCCGCCCTCTCCCCCGCTCCCGTCAAAGCCAGCCCGTTCAACGAACTGGAGGTTCTGTGGGTCCGCCACTGGACCGACAGCCTGTTCAGCTTCGGCGTGAAACGGCCCGAGGATTTCCGCTTCCGTTCGGGCGAGTTCGTGATGATCGGCCTGCCGGGAGAAGACGGCGGCAAGCCGGTGCTGCGCGCCTATTCCATCGCCAGCCCCTGCTGGGCCGAGGAGCTGGAGTTCTTCTCGATCAAGGTCGCCGACGGTCCCCTGACCTCGCGCCTGCAGAAGATCCAGCCGGGCGACACGGTGCTGATGGGCAAGAAGCCGACGGGCACCCTGGTCCTGGACGCCCTGACCGGCGGCGAGCGGCTGTTCCTGATCGGCACGGGCACGGGCCTGGCCCCCTGGCTGAGCGTGGCGCGCGATCCCGAGACCTATTCCCGCTTCGGCCATGTCTATGTGATCCACACGGTGCGCAGCGTCGCGGACCTGGCCTATCGCGACTTCTTCACCCGCGAGATCCACGACGATCCGCTGATCGGCGACGAGGCCAAGGCGCAGCTGACCTATTATCCGACGGTCACGCGCGAGGAATTCCAGACCCCCGGCCGGATCACCGACCGGATCAAGTCGGGCGACTTCTTCCGTGACCTGGGCCTGCCCGAAGGCTTCGATCCGGCCAAGGACCGCGTCATGCTGTGCGGCTCTATGGCCATGATCAAGGAAGCCGGCGAACTGCTGGAGACCTATGGGCTCAAGGAAGGCTCCAACGCCGAGCCTGCCGACTATGTGCTGGAACGCGCCTTCGTCGGCTAGGGGTTGAAAAGTCCGCCCATCCCGGCGAAAGCCGGGGCCATGCACCACCCTGCCCTTGTCGCCGTCGACGCCCGCGTCGATCCCGCCGAATGCCAGTCGATGGCCGAGGTCCGCCAGGGCGTCGACGCCCTGGACCGCGCCCTGGTCGCCCTGCTGGCCGAACGCCAGCGCTATATGGAGGCGGCCGCCCGCATCAAGCCCGACCGCGACGCCGTCTTCGACCAGGCCCGCATCGACGACGTCGTGGCCAAGGTCCTGACCGCCGCCGAAGCCCACGACCTGGCGCCCGAGATCGCCGAACCGGTCTGGCGCCTGCTGATCGACCGCTGCATCGCCCACGAGTTCGCGGTCTACGACCGGACTCGAAGCTAACGCCTTACAGTGATATTCTCCTGACATGGCGCATCAGGAACCTTCTATCTTCAGCCAGCCTGACCCCGAGGCGGACGCCCGATCCCTGGAAGAGGCGGAGGCCGATTTCGCGGCCGGCCGGGTCGTCCCGCATGAAGAGGTCGCAAAGTGGCTTCTGACCTGGGGCACACCTGAGGAAGGCCCGCCGCCGGAGTCTTGGGGCCTGGATGACTAGGGTGGTTTGGACGATCAGGTCCCTTCGGAGCCTCCGGTCGATCCAAGCCTATATTTCCCACTTCAACCCGCTGGCCAGTCAGCGCATAGCCATTCGGCTCAAGGCCGCCGGCGATAGTCTGGCTGATTTCCCCGAACGTGGAGCGCCGATAGGCGGCGGTCGCCGCCAGTTGACGCATGTCCCACCCTATTTGCTGCGTTACCGCGTAGTGGGAGACATGGTGGTGATACTCGACATCAGACATTCCGCCCAGGACCTCGACTAGCCTCGCAGCCCTCGCAGCATCAGCTCGTGGCGATAGGCGGCCACGTCGGCCAGGGCGACATCCAGCGCCGTCTTGACACGGTCCAGCGCCGGCGCCGCCAGGGTCTGTTCCGCCGCTTCCGCCTCGGCGCAGATCGAAGCCAGGTCGCCGGCGCCGATGCTCGCCGCCGCGCCCCGGATGGTGTGGACTCCGTCCCGCCAGCCGTCGATCTTCGGATTCAGCAGGGCGGACCAGAGGGCGGCCTGTTCGACGAACAGGTCCAGCACCTCCTCCGAAATCGACGCGTCGCCGCCGGTCATGCCCTCCAGCACGCTGAAGTCGACGGCGCCGGTCAGGTCGCGACGCGCCATCAGGCGGCCTCTTCCTCGCCCTTGGCCAGGCGCGAGTTTTTCGACGACCACAGCAGATAGATGGCCACGCCGATCAGGTTCCAGACGACGAAGCCGACCTGGGTGACCGGCTTCAGGCTCAGGAAGAAGACAATACAGCCGATAACCGTTACCGCTCCGACCAGGGGCCACAGCGGCGCCTTGAACACCCGACGGCGGCCCGGCTCGCGGATCCGCAGCACCACCAGACAGACCCCGACGGCGCAGAACGCCGCCAGTGTGCCAGCGTTGGCCAGAGAGGCCAGTTCATCCAGCGGCAACAGGCCCGCCAGGATCGCCACCACCACAGCCGTGAAGACCGTCACCACCGCCGGCACGCCGCGCACCGACACCTTGGCCAGGCGACGCGGCAGCAGGCCGTCGCGCGCCATACCGAGGAAGATGCGGCTCTGGCCGAAAAGGAAGGCCAGTAGCACGGTCGGGAGCGCGATCACCGCCGCCGCCGCGATCCACTGGGCCGCCGTCCCCTGCCCCATCTGACGCAGGATCAGGGCCAGGGGTTCAGGGCTGTCGGCGAAGTCCGCCACGGGCCGGGCGCCGATGGCGGCGGCCGCGACCACCAGATACAGGGCCGTGCAGATCAGCATCGAGCCGACGATGCCGATCGCCAAGTCGCGCTCGGGCTTCTTGGTTTCTTCCGCCGCCGTCGAGATGGCGTCGAACCCATAGAAGGCGAAGAAGATGATGGCCGCCGCCGCCATGACCCCGGTCTGGACGAAGGGCGCGCCGAAGCCGTTGGGCATGAAGGGGGTGAAATTCTCGGTCTTGAAGGCCGGCAGGGCGATGGCGACGAAGACGACCAGGGCGGCGATCTTGATCACCACCAGCACGGCGTTCAGCGTCGCGCTCTCCTTGGTGCCCAGCAGCAGCAGGCCCGTCACCACGCCGATGATGGCCACGGCCGGCAGGTTGATGATCCCGCCCGCATGCGGCCCGGCGACCAGGGCGGCCGGCAGATCGACGCCCAGACCGCTAAGGAAGCCGACCGCGTAACCGGACCAGCCCACCGCCACGGCGCTGACCACCAGCGAATACTCCAGGATCAGGCTCCAGCCCACGACCCAGGCGATCAGCTCGCCCAGGACGGCGTAGGAATAGGTATAGGCGCTGCCCGCCGCCGGCATCATGGTCGACAGCTCGGCATAGGCCAGGGCGGCGCAGGCGCAGACCAGGCCGGCCAGGCCGAAGCTGATCAGCACCGCCGGCCCCGCCAGCCCCGCCCCGACCCCGATCAGGGTCAGAATGCCGGTCCCGACGATGGCGCCCACGCCCAGGGCCAGCAGGTGCGGCCAGCTCAGCGTCGGTTTCAGCCGCGGTCCGTCGTGCGGCGCCGTCATGACGTCGATCGAACGACGCCGGTTCCAGAAGGCCATGATGCTTGCTCCCCCGCCGCCCCACGCGACCGATTCCGTGCGGACCATGCCCGTCAAAGAAAGTTTGCGAAAGCGCTTGCCAACCCCCCAAGGGCTGGGTAGTAGGAGCGCCCTTCGGCAAGGCCTCTCGCCCCCGAAGACGAAGACGACCGGTCGGGTGATTAGCTCAGTTGGTAGAGCAGCTGACTCTTAATCAGCGGGTCGTAGGTTCGAACCCTACATCACCCACCATCGTCTTTCCCTTCAGAAATCAGAAAATTCAGCCGCTCTCCGGAACGAGACGGCTGTCGAACCGACTGCGAAATCACGGTTCCGCGGCGTCGCCGGGTTGAGAGTCAGCAACTCGCATCTCGCCCTCAACCGTCTTCGCCCGCCAGCGTCTTGGCTGGCGGGCGTCGCATCCGGCCTGCCCCTAGCGGTAGAGGGCCCGCTCTCGCGAGATGTCTTCACTGCTGTAGGGTTGAGCATCGCTGTCGAACCGGCTCCAACCGGAGGCGCGATAGGCTTCGCCCCGCGACACGGCGTCAAAGCCCTGGCGGCCGTTCAGGATGGCCTCGACCCGGCTTTCATCGTCACCGTCTGACTTGACGCTGACCAGGGTTCCGCCGCGCCGGACCCCTTCGGCGTAGACATTGGCGTCTTCGTCCGAGTGGCCGGCCTCCTTCAGGGCGCCGAGCAGGCCGCCTGTAGCGCCCCCGGCCGCCGCGCCTATGGCGGCGCCGACCGCCGTCGAGGCGAGCCAGCCTGCCGCCACGACCGGCCCAAGCCCGGGGATGGCCAACATTCCCAGACCGGCCAGGAGACCGGCCCCGGCTCCGGCCAGGCCGCCGGTCGCCGCGCCCGTGCCGGCTCCGTCGGCGACATCATTCTCTCCGTCGCCGTTGCGGTCGCCGAGCGGGCCCGCGCCGTCCTTGTGGGGATGCGAATGGCCGGCGTGCCAGTTGTCGGCGTTGTTGGACACGATGCTGATGTCGTCAGGCTTGAAGCCGGCGGCTTCCAGATCTGACACGGCCTGCAGGGCCTGGGTGTGGGTGTCGTAGAGACGGGTGACGGTCGCCATTGGGCGCTCCTGAATCTGATGGTTTGAAAATCTGGGGAGACGCGCGCGCCTATTGCGCGGTGACGACGCCCTTGTAGTCGACCGAGACGGTGGCTTGAGCGCCGTCCTTCATGGCCGTGGCGGACCAGACGCCGTTCTCGTTTTGCATCAGCGGTCCGACGTCCGTGTAGCCTTGCTTCTCGATCGCTTCCCGGGCCTGGCCTTCGGTGAAGGAATTGGCGCCGGGCGTCAGCGCCGTGGTCTGGGTGGAGTCGTCCATATCCACCGCAGGATTGCGGGGCGTTTCCGACGTCGAGACCGCCGGACCTTCGACCGGTCCGGTCGTCTGGTCATTGTCGCCGCAAGCGGCCAGCAGAGCGCCGGCGGCGACGAGCGCGAAGATGGGCTTGATCATGATGCGTGTCCTTTCGAGATACAGATTTGAAGTGGCCGCCGCCTCAAATCGTTCCGAAAGAAACGCCAATTAGGGCCATCATCCGCGCAACAGAGCCGTAACGATCGCCTGAACTACGACAACGGCTACGGCTTTTACTGCAACGCTTTGCAATTGGCTGATTGCTCGGCAGACATGACGCAATCATCTGGTTCAGAGCTACTGAAGCCAGGCTCACTCGACCTATTTCCAGGCGGAAGTCTTTACACCGGAAGGTCTCGTTCGGCGGGGGCTTGCCCGGCCCGGTCAAAACCGCGTCGCGGTTTCACCCGCGGCAAGGCGCTAGACCTTGGCGATACGTCCCCCTCCGGTCTCTATCGCATCCAGCAAGTCCATGACGGCGTCGAGGGTGTCCGCCTCGCGTGCGGGTTTGTCCCAGCGGATGCGGCTGACGCGCGGAAACCGCATCGCCACGCCCGACTTGTGCCGGGTCGAACGCTGAAGCCCCTCGAAGGCGATCTCCAGCACCAGGCCGAAATCCCGCTCGGCCCGCACCGACCGCACCGGGCCGAACCGGTCCACCGTGTGGTCGCGCACGAACTTGTCGAGTTGTTTCAGTTCTTCGTCGGTGAAGCCGAAATAGGCCTTGCCCACGGGGGTCAGCGCCCCCTCCTCCGTCCACACTCCGAAGGTATAGTCGGAATAGAAGCTGGACCGTTTGCCGTGCCCGCGCTGGGCGTACATCAGCACGGCGTCGATGACGTGAGGATCCCGCTTCCACTTGAACCACGGCCCCTTGGGGCGGCCCGCCACATAGGGGCTGTCCCACCGCTTGAGCATCAGCCCCTCGGCCGCCGCCCCGACCGGCGGATCGGCCCGCAGCCGGGCCAGGCTGTCCCAGTCCGCATAATCGACCAGGGGCGACAGATGCAGCCGCCCGCCCCCATGGCCATGGACCAGGGTCTCCAGTCGCGCCCGCCGCTCACGCAGGGACAGGCTTCGCAAATCCGTCGCGCCGTCCGCCAGCAGGTCATAGGCGACCACCGCCGCCGGAAAGGCCGCCATGGTCTTGGCGTCCACCGTCTTGCGGTTCAGCCGTTGTTGCAGGTCGCCGAAGGGGGCGATGGCGCCGTCGCGCCAGACCACCAGTTCGCCGTCCAGCGCGCCCTCGAACGCCAGGGCCTCCATCACATCGGGGAAGGCGCCCGAAATCTCGTCCCCGGTGCGGGACCACAGTTTGCGGACCGCGCCCTCGACCACCGCCTGAACCCGGATGCCGTCCCACTTCCATTCGGCGGCGTAGTCGGCCGGGGCCATCTTGGGAAAATCGACCGCCTCGTCGACAGCGACGGCCAGCATCACCGGCCGGAATCGACCCGGCGCGTCCGGACTGGGCGGTTCGGCCCGTCCCTCAAGCCAAGCGAACAGGTCGCCATAAGGGGGCGGGACCGCATGCCAGACCTCCTCGATGGCCGAAACGTCCACGGGCTCCAGGGGCGTGATCGTCTCCGCTTCGTCCGGCGACGGCGGGGCCAGACGCGTCTCGGGCCGCATCATCGCCGCCGCCGTCTTGGCCAGCCGGCCCGACAGCCCAACCCGCAACCCGCCGGTCATCAGCTTCAACAAGGCCCAGCGTCCCTTGGGCTCCAGGGCGTCCAGCCAGCCCTCCAGCAGGCCCTTGACCTCGGCGCGGGTCGCGGTCCGCAACCCCTCGATCACCTCGCCCAGTTCGGGCTCGCGATTGGGCCTGCGGTCGGACGGCGCCGGCCAGATCAGGGCGACCGTCTCGGCCAGGTCGCCGACATAGTCATAGGACCAGCCGAACAGCACCCCGTCCACCCGCGCCTCGACCGCCTTGCGGATCATGGCGGGCTTGGCCGCATCGAAGGTCAGGTCGCCGGTCAGGGCCGCCAGGGCCCAGCCCCGATCCGGATCGGGCGTCGTCTTCAGATAGTCCCGCACCAGCACCAGTTTGGCGTTCCGCGAGGCGGTCAGCGACAGGCGGTCCAGAAGTTCAGCGAAGGCGCGCATGGGCATCCATATTGGGCGCTCGAGACGTCGCCGTCAGCCCAGAACGAAAAACGCCCCGGAGGTTTCCCTCCGGGGCGCAGATCGATCACGCGACGATCAGTTGAACAGGCCGGCGATGACGGCGGTGATCAGACCGCCTGCGACCGCCGCCAGCACCACGTCATTGCCGCTCCGGACATACTGATAGCCGCGCGGCGGCGCGCGCAGGCCGTAGCGGCCGAAGTCGTTCACCACATAACCGTTGCTGCGGTAATAGGACGGCATGCGCTGGCCATAGCTCCAGGTGCGAACCGCATAGCCGCGCGGGGCGACATAGCGCGGCGCATGATAGCGACGCTGGGCCTGCTGCCAGCGGCCGTACTGCCGTTGATCCTGGCGATACTCCTGACGATCCTGACGCTGGTCCCGACGGAAGTCGCGGCGATCATCCCGGCGGTCGTGGCGCTCATCGCGTCTTTCGTCACGACCGTCATGGCGATTGTGCTGGCGGTTGTCCTGGCGCTGTTCGTAGCGGCGGTCGTCACGAGACTGGGCCGAGGCGGCTCCGGCGGCGCCCACGGCGGTGGCGGCCAGGACCGCGGCCATCGTGGCGGTGAGAATCTTCTTCATGGGATGTCTCCATCTGCGGCCGAACCATTCGACTGCCCACACTATGGAGACCGGCGGCTGAGGCGGGTCTGAACCGGCGCGGTCGCCTGCCGTTCAGACCAGGACCGCCTTTCAGCCTCAATCAGGCGGCGACCGACTGTTCCGCAGGCGACATGGCGCGGCCCACGGCCTCGCGTCCGCCCGGAACACGGCTCATCATCTCAGCCAGGGCCCCGAAATCGATGGGTTTGGTCAGATAGGCGTCCGCGCCCGCGTCCAGGCCGGCCTGATGATCTTCACTGCGCGCCGAGGCGGACAGCACGACGATGGGCGTGTCGGCGTTGAGCCCCTGGCCTTCGCGGATCCTGCGGGTGGCGGTCAGGCCGTCCATCACCGGCATGTTGACGTCCATGATGATCAGGTCGAACTGCTGCTCGCTCGCCGCCTCCAGGGACAGTTGCCCGTTCTCGGCCGTGGCGGTGACATGCGAGGCCGTGCTCATCCAGGCCTCCAGAATCATGCGGTTCACCGGATGGTCCTCGACCACCAGCACCCGCAGGCTTTCACAGCACTCTATCTCGGTCTCGACCCGTTCGATCGAGACACGGCGGCTCCATTCCACCACCTCGGCTTCGACGGTCAGGGTGAAGCTCGACCCGTGGCCCACGGAGGAATCGACGCTGATGTCGCCGCCCATGATGTTGGCCATGCGTCGCGCGATGGTCAGCCCCAGGCCCGTGCCGCCGAACCGGCGCGTCGAAGAGGCGTCCACCTGGGTGAAGGGCTGGAACAGCCGCTCGAGATCGGTCGGAGAAATGCCGGATCCGCTGTCGGTGACGCAGAACTCGAACCCGACCCTGCGGTCGGAAATACGTCGGCCGCGCACGACATAGCGGATTTCGCCGACGTCGGTGAACTTGACCGCGTTCGAGAGCAGGTTCTGCACGACCTGGCAGACCCGTAGCGGATCCCCGCGCACCACGGCCGGAATATCCCCTTCCAGTTCGGACACGAAGGTCAGCCCCTTGGCCTCGGCCTGGGCCTCGAAGGGTCCGGAAATCCGGCGCTGCAGGTCATCGACGACGATATCGACGACTTCGAAGGTCATCTTTCCCGCCTCGATCTTGGTCATGTCGAGGATGTCGTTCAGCAGGGACAGAAGATTGTCGCCGGAATTGCGGATGATCGACAGATATTCGCGCTGGGTCCCTTCAAGTCGCGTGGCGCTGAGCAGCTGCGCCGCCCCGAGGACGCCGTTCATCGGCGTGCGAAGCTCGTGCGAGATGACGCCCAGGAAGTTCGACTTTGCGTCGTTGGCGGCGTCCGCCTTGTCGCGTGCAGCCTCCAGTTCCTCGATCAGATGGGCCTGATGCGCCTGGAAGGCGTCGATCCGGCGTTCGCGCAGCATGGTCATGGTGACCAGGACGAACAGGCAGGCCATGGTGAACGGCAGGACGGCCAGCATCGACCAGAACTGCGGCGTCCCCCACAGGCTGAACAGGATAACGCAGGCGGCGACGCCATAGGGCGAAGAGATGATGACGGCCTGCCGCGGCGAATTGCGCAACTGGGCGAAGACCAGCACATAGCCCGAAATGATCAGGGCGACGGCCAGGGTCTGACCGAACGCCGAATTCGAAAACCAGGCCATCAGCGGCGCAGCGGCCCATGCGGCGGTGGTGACGGTCGCCACGGCGGGGAAAACCATGCCCCAACCGACATCGACGCGGTGGCTGAGCTTGTGTTCGACGACGCCGCGGATGGAACCGGCCGCCAAAGTGACCACGAACCATATCATGGCCTGCCACCACGCCACCGTGCCCAGCAGACCCAGGGCCCAGCTGGCGATGATCAGGTACCGCAGATATTGGGTCTGCAGGATGGCCGTCAGGGCCTGAGCAGGATCGCCCGCGCGCCGGTCGCCCGCAAAGGCCTTCGCGACGCCGTCAGATTCCACCATGTTCCAGCCGTCCCCACGTTCTGTTTGGTCGCGTGACGCTAGGACGAAGGTTCTAAGACGGAGTGAACGCTGGTTTTCTTCGCAATCAGGCGCTGTGGGAATCTTCGACGGGGGTGAGAGCCCGGATCGACAGGGCGTGAATCGGGCCCGACAGCTCCTGTTTCAGCACCCCGTTGACCGTCCTCTGCCGCTCCAGCCGCGACTGTCCTTCGAAGGCCGCGGAAACGACCACCAGATTGAAGTGGCTTTCGCCGCCGGGCTTTGCGTCCATGCCGCCTTCGTGGTGGTGGCCGGCGTGCCGTCCGCTGTCGTCTTCGATCTCCAGCCGTTGCGGCGAAAGCGCGGCGTTCAGTTTTTCACGGATAATCGTCGCCACGGGGCCGTCTGACATGATCGTTTCCTTGAAGAGGTCCAATTCCACACTACACTTCGGGCGATGTCCGCTTCCTTTCAATACAAGCCGCGCTTCACCGACATTCGGGTCAAGCCGCCGAAGCCCGAGGAGGAAGCCGCCAAGGCGGACGTCCTGCACCTGAAGCCGGGCGAAAAACCGTGCCAATGGCCCGACTGCCGCAAGGCCGCGACCGCCAGGGCGCCCAAGTCGCGCGAGCGGCTGAACGACTTCTACGAATTCTGCCAGGGGCATGCGGGCGAATACAACAAGGGCTGGAACTTCTACGCCGGAATGAGCGAAGGCCAGGTCCGCGCCGTCCAGGAGAACGAGGCGATGACCGGCGGTCGTCCGACCTGGGAGATGAAGGCCGGCAAGTTCACGCGCGAGGCCGCCGCCTTCTCCGCCAAGATGGGCACAGCGAACAACACCGGCGCCGGCTCCTGGCGTGACAGTTTCGGCCTGTTCGGCCGTCGCGGCGACCAGGCCCCGCAGTCCCCGACCGAGGATCGCCGAATCGGCAAGCTGGAACGCGCCGCCCTGGCCGATCTCGATCTCGATCCCGGCGCCGAAAAGGCCAAGATCAAGTCTCAGTACCACGACCTTCTGAAACGCTTCCATCCGGACACCAACGGCGGCGACCGCGGCGCCGAGGCCAAGCTGCAACGCGTCATCAAGGCCTGGAAGACACTGAAAAAGGCGGGCCTGGCCTAAACCAGGCTGGCGGATCCGCGCCTTCAGTCGGCGTAGATCATCTTGCGGGTCATGCCGCTCTCTTTTTCATAGTCACGCAAACCGCTGAGCCGAAGCCTGGTTGCAGCCGAAGTCAGGGCTGCCCGGCTCCATCAGTCGACGCCGTCATCAACGGGGCCGTCGGCTCCCGGAAATAGCGGTCGATGCCGTCAGCGACCGACTTCATCAAACGGCGACGCGCGCGTTCGTCGGTCAGCAGACGCTCGTCCTCGGGATTGGTGATGAAGCCCATTTCCAGCAGCACGGCCGGCACATCGGGCGCCAGCAGCACGGCCAGGCCGGCGTCACGGTGGCTGCGGCGCAGCAGCGGATGGTCCGAGCCCTCCAGATGGGTCAGCAGGACGCGGGCGAACTGGGCCGAGCGGTTCTGGGTGGCGCGCTGGGTCATGTCCAGCAGGATGCGGTCCACCGACGGGTCCCGCCCCGGCAGGTGCAGTTCGCGGTGCCAGTTGTCGGTCCGCGTGAACTCGCGCACGGCCCGTCCGGCGCCCTGTTCCGACAGGGTATAGACGCTGGCGCCGCGCAGGGCCGGATCGGACCCGGCGTCGGCGTGCAGCGAGATGAACAGATCGGCGTCCGACTGGCGGGCGATGGAAACGCGGCGATACAGATCGACATAGGTGTCATCGGCCCGCGTCAGGCGAACCCGATAGCGGCCGGTGCGCTCCAGCTCGGTCTTCAAAACCAGGGCGGCGGCCAGGGTGACCTGTTTCTCACGGGTCAGGGCTCCGCTGGCGCCCGGGTCCTTGCCGCCGTGCCCCGCGTCGATAACGATCAGCGGGCGTTCGGCGCGACGCGGCGCAGGCGTCGTCCGCGGCGCGGGTCGTGACGCGGCTATAGCTCCACCGACGGCCTTCAGATCGACGACATAGCGATAATGGGCCACCCCGTCGCCGGGCGGCAGCAGAAAGCGGCGCTCGATCTCGCTGCCGCGCGCCAGCTCCAGCTCAATCCGTGACGCCCCGCCCGAGGCGCTGACCTGATAGGAGCGGACCAGGCCCGAACCGCCGCCGTTCAGGCCGCGGCCGGGCGCGACGCCGTTCAGGGCCAGGGTGACCCGGCCCGCGGCGCCTGTATCGATGACGCGCCCCTGTGTCGACTTGTCCAGATCGATGACCACGCGGGTCCGGTCGCCGTCCGCGCCGAAGCGCACGCCCAGGACATCCCCCTGGGCGCCCCAGGCGAAACCCCGCGTCGAAAACAGGGCGACCGTGCAGATGACGACGAAGGCCAAGGCGGTCATCGCCCATTCCCTCGCGCCCCAGCGCTCTACACCTGTCAAAACACGACCGCCCATAACGACGTCGAACCCAATCCTACTGGAACCTGGTCGCCATGATGCCAGATGCTCGTATTCAGGGGGTTAAGGCCGAACACCTTTTAATTCGCGTCCGGCGTGACTATGATGTGACTGCTCGCGAACCGATCGCGCCTTCTTCGCCTCAGCGGAACCCGGCGCGCCCTCCTCGCGGCGCTGACTTTTCACCAATCCGAGAACCGCGCCGGCGTCGCCGGTGGTTCGAAGAGCGGACCAGTGTCGCGGCCTTACCCGTTTCAACGGATTGGCGCGCACGGTTCAGGACCGACGACCTCCATGGGCCTTTCCGCCTGCGTCCCCCTACGGCTTGACCAAGCCCGCTTCGCCGTTTTCGGCGAGGGGATTTCGCGCGCCCCGGCCCCTCCCCCCATTCGGCGAGCCGCCGTGACCCTGTCCAGAGTTCTGGAAGGGCCGGCCCGTGCGCGCCAGAGAGAGACTTTCCATGTCAAAGACAATGCTGATCGACGCGGCCCACCCGGAGGAAACCCGGGTCGCCATCGTGGACGGACGCCAGATTGAGGAATTCGATTTCGAATCCCGTGCGAAGCGCCAGCTTCGCGGCAATATCTACCTGGCCAAGGTCACCCGCGTAGAGCCCAGCCTGCAGGCCGCCTTCATCGAATACGGCGGCAATCGCCACGGCTTCCTGGCCTTCAACGAAATCCACCCGGACTATTACCAGATCCCGGTCGCCGACCGCGAAGCCATCATGGCCGAAGCGCATGACGACGACGATGACGACGATCTGGGCCGCGAATCCGACGACGACGCCGATCCCGAAGCCGCCCTGGCCGACGAGGAGCGCCTGAAGCGCCGCCTGATGCGCCGCTACAAGATCCAGGACGTCATCAAGCGCCGCCAGATCCTGCTGGTCCAGGTCGTCAAGGACGAGCGTGGCGCCAAGGGCGCGGCCCTGACCACCTGGCTGTCGCTGGCCGGCCGCTACTGCGTCCTGATGCCCAATACGGGCAAGGGCGGCGGCATCAGCCGCAAGATCACCAACACCTCCGACCGTCGCCGCCTGAAGAGCGCCGTCTCGGCCCTGGAAGTGCCCAAGGGCATGGGCCTGATCATCCGCACGGCCGGCGCCAAGCGCACCAAGGCCGAGATCAAGCGCGACTATCAATATCTGCTGCGCCTGTGGGAGACGATCCGCGAGACCACCCTCGCCTCTCACGCGCCCTCGGTCATCTACGAGGAAGAGAACCTGGTCCGCCGCGCCGTGCGCGACATGTTCGACAAGGATTTCGACGGCATCCAGGTGGAGGGCGTCGAGGGCTTCAAGGAGGCGCGCGACTTCATGCGCGTGCTGATGCCGTCGCAGGCCAAGAAGGTTCACCTGTATCGCGGCTCGCGCCCCCTGTTCGCGGCCAACGGCATCGAGGAGCTGCTGACCCAGATCCACCAGCCGGTCGTACCGCTGAAGTCCGGCGGCTATCTGGTCATCAACCAGACCGAGGCCCTGGTGGCCATTGACGTCAACTCCGGCCGCGCCACCAAGGAACGCAACGTCGAACAGACGGCGTTCAAGACCAATATGGAAGCGGCGGAAGAAGCCGCCCGCCAGCTGCGCCTACGCGACCTCGCCGGCCTGGTCGTGATCGACTTCATCGATATGGATGAGGGCAAGAACAACCGCACCGTCGAACGCGTGCTGAAGGACGCCCTGTCGTCCGACCGCGCCCGCATCCAGATGGGCCGTATCTCGCCCTTCGGCCTGATGGAGATCAGCCGCCAGCGTCGCCGCCTGGGCGTGATCGAAGGCGCGACCGAGGCCTGCCCGCACTGCCAGGGCACCGGCCGCATCCGCTCCGCCGAATCCGCCGCCCTGATGACCCTGCGCGCGGTCGATATCGAGGCCGGCAAGAACGGCGCGGGCGTCGTGGTGCTGAAGGTCTGCACCGCCGTCGGCCTGTATATCCTGAACCACAAGCGCGCCTATCTGCAGTCGCTGCTGGAACGTCGCGGCCTGAACGTCATCGTCCAGATCGACGACAGCCTGGGCCAGGGCGAGCACAATATCGAACGGACCGAGACGAACGAGGACTTCGTCGCGCCCGAGATCGAGATGCCCAACCTCGACGACGACTTCGACGCCTCGCTGTACGAAGACGAGGATGAGGACGACGACGAGGAAATCGTCGGCGACGACGAGGACGAGGACGATGTCGAGGCGCTGGACCGCGAGGACAGCGACGACGACGAGCCGCGCGAACGCGCTGAACGCGCCGAGTCCGGCGGTCGTGATCGTGGCCGGGGCCGCAACCGCCGCCGTCGCGGCGGTCGTCGGGACGAAGAGACCGCCGAGGTCTCCGACACCTCAGAAGCCGCTGATACGCTGAACCTGGACGACGCCTCGGACGACGAAGAGGACGAGAACGGCCGTCGCCGTCGCCGGGGTCGCCGTGGCGGTCGCCGCGTCCGCGAGGACGGCGAGCGTGACGTCTACACCTGGGTCCGCGGCCGCACCCCGTCGCTGGACGATCCTTATGTCTGGTTCGACCCGCTGAACCCGGGCCGTCCCGAGGCGCGCGCCGAACGTCCGGATCGCGCCGAGCGTCCCCAGGCCGCACAGGCCGAGGTCGAAGGTCTGGACGCCGTGGCGTCCGAGGGCTCGGGCGAGGAAGGCGGCCGTTCGCGTCGCCGTCGTCGTCGTGGCCGGGGTCGGGGCGGCGACGCCATCGGCCAGGAGATCAAGGTCGAGAACCGCGCCACCAATGAGGGCATGCCGCCCGACGGTTCGCCCCTGACGCCGACGGCCGTAGCCGATGGAGCCGGGGCCGACGCCGTCCAGGCCCAGACGCCGGAGACGGACGCCCCCGCCGTCGCGCCCGAGCCCCAGCGTCGTCGCGTTCGCCGCAAGTCGGCCAGCGCCGACGCCGTGGTCCAGCCGGCACGGGAAACCGAAACCGCGCAGGAACCGATCGAGGCCGCCGCCGAGCCGCACGTCGAGCCGCACCCCGACACGGCCATCGAGCCGAACGAGGCGGCGCTTGAAGGCGCGCCGGTCGAACTGGACGTGACGCCGCAAGAGGCCCTGGCCGCCGAGCCGGTCATGGTCTCGCCGGTCGAACGGCCTGTCCCGCCGGTCGCTGTCGAACCCCAACCGGCGGCTCTGCCGGAACCGTTCGTCGCCCCGACGCCCGAGATCGACGTCGAGGCGATCATCGCCGAAGACCCGAACCAAATCTCGGCCCCACCCGAAAAGCCCAAACGTGGGTGGTGGCGCCGCTGATCGGTCACGATTAGACTGTCAGGATGCAGACGGGGGTCGGCCGCTACTGGAGTACGCCATGACGTGGCTTCCCCGTTCCGCATCTCGTGTTCTGGCCGCGGCGGCGGTGGGCTTCGCAGCCCTCGTCGCCGCCGGCCAGGCCTCGGCCCAGAGCCTGATCCGCGACACCGAGATCGAGGGCATCATCCGCGAATGGGTCGATCCGGTCTTCGTCTCCATGGGGCTGAACCCGACCGACGTCGAAGTTCTTCTGGTCAATGACAACGAGCTGAACGCCTTCGCCACGCGTGGGCGGATCATGGGCGTCAACACCGGCCTGATCCTGCGGACCAAGAACCCCAATGAACTGCTGGGGGTGATGGCGCACGAGGCGGGCCATATCAAGAACCGCCACACCCTGCGCGACGGGGCCCAGAACGCCGCCAAACAGCCGATGTTCATGACCATGGCCCTCGGGGCCCTGGCCATCGCCGCCGGCGCGCCGGACGCGGGTCTCGCCCTGCTGGGCTCCAGCCAGTATTTCGGCACGATCGGCGCGCTTCAGTATATGCAGGGCCAGGAGGGCGAAGCCGACCTGACCGGCGCCCGCGCCCTGGAGGGCGCCGGCGAATCCGGCGCGGGCCTGGTCTCCTTCTTCGAGAATTTCCGCGCGCAGGAGGTCTTCTCCGACGCCCGCCGCTATCCGTATTTCCGCAGCCACCCCCTATCGTCGCAGCGCATCGAATCCATGCGCCGCTTCGTCCAGGACCAGCCCCATTACGATCATCGCGACAGCCCCGAGCGGATGGCCCAGCACGCCCTGATCCTGGCCAAGATCCACGCCTTCATGGATCCGCCGAACACCACCCTGCGCGCCTATCCCTCGACCAACACGGCCCTGCCCGCCCGCTACGCCCGCGCCATCGCCTGGTATCGCGACGGCCAGACCGACAAGGCCCTGTCGGCGGTGGACGCCCTGATCGCCGAGGACCCGCAGAACCCTTATTTCGCCGAACTGAAGGGCCAGATCTATTTCGAGGAGGGCCGTCCGGTCGAGGCCGTCGCCGCCCACCGCGAGGCCGTGCGTCTCAAGCCCGACGCCCCCCTGCTGCGCATCAACCTGGCCCACGCCCTGATCGGCACGGACGATCCCAAGAACCTGGACGAGGCCATCGACCAGCTGAAACACGCCACCGTCGCCGAGCGGGAGAACACCATGGCCTGGCGCCTGCTGGGCCAGGCCTACGCCGCCCAGGGCAAGGAGGGCGAGGCCCGTCTGGCGACGGCCGAGTATTATTTCGCCGCCGGCCAGGAGCGCGAAGCCACCCAGTTCGCCCTGCGGGCCCGCAGCATGCTGGACCCCAATTCCATCGAATGGCGCCGGGCGGTGGACATCGTCCTGGCGTCAGGCGCCACGCCCGACGATCTGCTGGACCTGGATCGTCGCGACGCCGCGCGCAAGCCGACCACGCTGAACTGACGCCCTGCCCCCCCTACTGACTGCGAGCCTTCATGACCGACGACGCCCCCGCGCCTGAGCCCCACGCCCCGCCGCCCGCCCCGCCGCCCGCCAAGAGCAGCCGCCTCACGGGCGCAGTCGCCGGCTATGTCGCGCTGGGCGTCTCGGTCGTGGCCCTGGGCCTGGCCGCAGCCCCCTGTTTTGGCGGCGGTTCGGGCGACGACGTCCGCACCTATCTGCTGACCCACCCCGAGGTGCTGCAGGAGGCCAGCCTGGCGCTTCAGGCCAAGGAGGGCCAGGCCCGCGTCGACGACACCAATACAGCGGCGGCCGCCAATGCCACCCTGCTGGCCCCCGACGCCCGCGACCCCGCGTTCGGCCCGGCCGACGCCAAGGTGACGGTGATCGAGTTCTTCGACTTCCGCTGTCCCGGCTGCAAGGCCGTGGCGCCCCAGTTCCGCGCCCTGATGGCGGCCCACCCTGACGTCCGCTTCGTCTTCAAGGATTGGCCCATCCTGGACCGGGGCGAGGACGTCGCGTCCCAGTACGCCGCCCGCGCCGCGCTGGCCGCGCACCAACAGGGCAAGTATCTGGAGGTCTACGACGCCCTGATGTCCGAGCGCGCCCTGACGCCCGAATCCACCGACCGCATCCTGGCCCAACACGGCGTGGACATGGCGCGCGCCAAACAGACCCTGGTCGCGCCCGAAACCACCCGCCACATCGCCGACATCCACACGGCGGCGGCGGCGCTGAAGCTGCAGGGCACCCCCACCTTCTTCGTCAACGGCAAGGCCGCGGCCAGCATCGACCCCGCCGAGATCGCCCGGATGATCGAAGCCGCCAAGCGCTGATCTGAAGCCGCAAGGCAGTCCACACAGCAAAACGGCCCCCGGATTTCTCCGGGGGCCGTTCTGTTAGGCGACGACATCCGTCTGGCCTCAAGCAGCGCGTGAGCGCGTTAGGCCAAAAGAATGATTACTCGATGATCTTGGCGACGACGCCGGCGCCGACGGTGCGGCCGCCTTCACGGATGGCGAAGCGCAGGCCCTGGTCCATGGCGATCGGGGTGATCAGTTCGACGTTCAGCTCGGCGTTGTCGCCGGGCATGATCATTTCGACGCCTTCCTTCAGCTGCACGATGCCGGTCACGTCGGTCGTGCGGAAGTAGAACTGCGGGCGATAGTTGGTGAAGAACGGGGTGTGACGGCCGCCTTCTTCCTTGGTCAGGATGTAGGCTTCGGCCAGGAACTTGGTGTGCGGGGTGATCGAACCCGGCTTGCACAGAACCTGACCGCGCTCGACGTCTTCGCGCTTGGTGCCGCGCAGCAGAACGCCGACGTTGTCGCCCGCTTGACCTTGGTCCAGCAGCTTGCGGAACATTTCGACGCCGGTGCAGGTCGTCTTCTGGACCGGACGGATGCCGACGATCTCGACTTCTTCACCGACCTTGACGATGCCCTTTTCGACGCGGCCCGTGACCACGGTGCCGCGGCCCGAGATCGAGAAGACGTCTTCGACCGGCATCAGGAAGGGCAGGTCGACCGGACGTTCCGGCTGCGGGATGTAGCTGTCGACGGTTTCCATCAGGGCCAGAACGCGCTGTTCGCCGATTTCCGGGTTCACGCCGTCGGTCGCGGCCTTGGCCGAGCCCTTGGTGATCGGAATGTCGTCGCCCGGGAACTGGTACGACGAGAGCAGCTCGCGCACTTCCATCTCGACCAGCTCGAGCAGTTCTTCGTCGTCGACCAGGTCGACCTTGTTCATGAAGACCACCAGGGCCGGCACGCCGACCTGACGGGCCAGCAGGATGTGCTCGCGGGTCTGCGGCATCGGGCCGTCAGCGGCCGAAACCACCAGGATCGCGCCGTCCATCTGCGCCGCGCCGGTGATCATGTTCTTCACATAGTCGGCGTGGCCGGGGCAGTCGACGTGCGCATAGTGACGGTTGGCCGTCTCATATTCCACGTGCGCGGTGTTGATCGTGATGCCGCGCGCCTTTTCTTCCGGCGCAGCGTCGATGTCCGCATAGGCCATCGCCTTGGCGCCGCCGGCCTTCGCCAGCGTCATCGTGATCGCCGCCGTCAGCGTCGTCTTGCCGTGGTCAACGTGGCCGATCGTGCCGATGTTGCAGTGCGGCTTCGTGCGTTCGAACTTTTCCTTGGCCATTTTCTAGCTCCTAGGTCCCCGAACCGGGGTTCCTGCAGTCTGGGGGTTAAGGGCGCCCGGCCCTTGGCGGACCGGGCGCTTTTTAGGTCCGCTTCTCCGAAAGGAAAAGCTTAGGCGTACTTCTTGATCACTTCGTCGGCGACGTGCTGCGGCACCGGCTCGTAGTGGTCGTATTGCATCGTGAACTGGGCGCGGCCCTGCGACATGCCGCGCAGCGTGTTCACATAGCCGAACATGTTGGCCAGGGGCACGAAGGCGTTCACGACGGTGGCGTTGCCGCGCATGTCCTGACCCTGGATCATGCCGCGACGGCCGTTCAGGTCGCCGATGACCGAGCCGAGGTATTCCTCGGGGGTCACGACCTCGACCGCCATGATCGGCTCGAGCAGCTTCGGCGCGCCCTTTTCCTTCAGTTCGCGGAAGGCGGCGCGGGCCGCGATTTCGAACGCCAGCACGCTGGAGTCGACGTCGTGGTACTTGCCGTCCGTCAGGGTCGCCTTGAAGTCGATCAGCGGGAAGCCGGCCAGCAGACCCGAATCCTTGATGGAGTTCAGACCCTTTTCGACGCCCGGGATATATTCCTTGGGCACCGCGCCGCCGACGATCGAGTTCTCGAACACGAAGCCCGAACCCGGCTCGCCCGGTTCGAAGGTGATCATGACGCGGGCGAACTGGCCCGTACCGCCGGTCTGCTTCTTGTGGGTGTAGTCGATGTCGACCTTGCGGCCGAGGGATTCACGATAGGCGACCTGCGGCGCGCCGATGGTGGCCTCGACCTTGTAGGTGCGCTTCAGGATGTCGATCTTGATGTCCAGGTGAAGCTCGCCCATGCCCTTCAGGATCGTCTGGCCCGACTCGTGGTCGGTCGAGACGGTGAAGGACGGATCTTCCGAAGCCAGCTTGGCCAGGGCGACGCCCAGCTTCTCCTGGTCGGCCTTGGTCTTGGGCTCGACCGAGATCTCGATGACCGGGGCCGGGAATTCCATCTTCTCGAGGATGACGGGCGACTTCAGCGGATCGCACAGGGTGTCCCCGGTGCGGGTTTCCTTGAGACCGGCCAGGGCGACGATGTCGCCGGCGAAGGCTTCCTTGACGTCTTCACGGTTGTTCGAGTGCATCTGCAGCATCCGGCCGACGCGCTCTTTCTTGTCGCGGCTGGAGTTCAGCAGGCTCATGCCCGTTTCCATCTTGCCGGAATACAGGCGGCAGAAGGTCAGCGAACCGACGAAGGGGTCGTCCATGATCTTGAACGCCAGAACCGACAGGGGCTCGTCGTCCGAGGCCTTGCGGGTGATCGGCTCTTCCGTCTTGAAGTCGATGCCCGGCGTCGGCGGGATGTCCAGCGGCGACGGCAGATAGTCGACCACGGCGTCCAGCAGGGTCTGCACGCCCTTGTTCTTGAAGGCCGAGCCGCACAGGATCGGATAGAAGGCGCCGGTCAGCACGGCTTTGCGGATGCACTTCTTCAGCACTTCGACCGAAGGCTCGACGCCATCCAGATAGGCCTGCATGGCTTCGTCGTCGAGTTCGACGGCGTTGTCGATCAGGTACTGGCGGGCTTCATTGGCCTTGTCGACCAGGTCCGCCGGGATCTCGCCGACGTTGAAGTTGGCGCCCAGGGCGTCGTTGTCCCAGACGACCGAGCGCATCTCGACGATGTCGACCAGGCCGGACAGGGTGTTTTCCGAACCGATCGGGAACTGGATCGGCACGGCCTTGGCGCCCAGGCGGTCGCGGATCGACTGGACCGAGGCGTCGAAGTCGGCGCCGATCTTGTCCATCTTATTGACGAAGACGATGCGCGGCACCGAATATTTGTCGGCTTGGCGCCAGACGGTTTCGGTCTGCGGCTCAACGCCGGCGTTGCCGTCCAGCACGGTCACGGCGCCGTCGAGGACGCGCAGCGAACGCTCGACTTCGATGGTGAAGTCCACGTGTCCGGGGGTGTCGATGATGTTCAGGCGCTTGCCCTGCCAGAAGGCGGTCGTCGCGGCCGAAGTGATCGTGATGCCGCGTTCCTGCTCCTGGTCCATCCAGTCCATGGTCGCAGCGCCGTCGTGCACTTCGCCGATCTTGTGGTTCTTGCCGGTGTAATAGAGAATCCGCTCGGTCGTCGTCGTCTTGCCCGCGTCGATGTGGGCCATGATGCCGAAGTTGCGGTAGTCCTCGAGCTTGTGCGTACGAGCCATGAAAACGTGCCTTGAGAAGTAGGTCTAGGACGCGGGTGGCGCCCTCGGGATGATCGTCGATGCAGCGGATAAGCGAGCGCGGGCGATTTAGCTCAAACCGCCCGCGCCGGATAGTCTTAGATAGGAACCGCCCATTACCTTTGAAAGGGAGACGGTTTTAAGACGCTTACCAGCGATAGTGGCTGAAGGCGCGGTTCGCCTCGGCCATCTTGTGGGTGTCTTCGCGCTTTTTGACCGCGGTGCCGCGGTTGTTCGAGGCGTCCAGCAGCTCGGCCGCCAGCTTCTCGGTCATGGTGTTTTCACCGCGCTTGCGCGCAGCGTTGACCAGCCAGCGGATGGCCAGGGCGCGACGACGGTCCGGACGGACCTCGACCGGCACCTGATAGGTGGCGCCGCCGACGCGACGCGAGCGGACTTCGACCGACGGGGCGACATTGTCCAGGGCGGCGTGGAAGGTGGCGACCGGCTCCTGGTCTTTCTTCTTGTCGGCCAGGATGTCGAAGGCGCCGTACACGATGTTCTCGGCGACGGCCTTCTTACCTTCGTACATGACGTAGTTCATGAACTTGGTGACGATCAGGTCGCCGAACTTGGGATCCGGCAGAACTTCGCGCTTCTGGGCGCGGTGACGACGCGACATGGAGTATTCCTTGCAGTGCCCGGCGCTCGCCGGGAAGATCTCGAAAAGGCCTCCGGGCGCAAAGGCCCGGATGCGAATGGCTTACTTCGGACGCTTGGCGCCGTAGTGCGAACGACGCTGCTTGCGGTCCTTGACGCCTTGCGTGTCGAGCACGCCGCGCAGGATGTGGTAGCGAACGCCGGGCAAGTCCTTCACGCGGCCGCCGCGGATCAGAACAACCGAGTGTTCCTGAAGGTTGTGGCCTTCACCGGGGATGTAGCAAACGGCTTCGTAGCCGTTCTTGGCCAGACGGACCTTGGCGACCTTACGCAGAGCCGAGTTCGGCTTCTTCGGGGTCGTGGTGTAGACGCGGGTGCAGACGCCGCGACGCTGGGGCGAACCCTCCAGAGCCGGCACCTTATTACGGGTGGGCTTGGGCTTGCGCGGCTTGCGGATCAGCTGGTTGATCGTAGGCATTCGAAACTTATCTCGACTTCTGATGGAGGCGTGTGTCTTTCGACCGAAGCGCCTCTCGCCTTCTTGTGAACGGGGGACCATCCCCTCGCCCGGGTGTCATCGAGACTGATCGCGTGACCCGAACAGTCCCTTGGTTCGCTCCGGCGCACCGGAAAACACAAAGGGCCGGAACGCGCGCTTTGGGCGTTCCGGCGGGCGCAGCCCGTCCGTTCAATTGTCACGATCTCAGCGACCGGCGAACCGGCCACGCCTCGAAAGTGGGCGGCTTCTACGCGCGATAGGGGGATTGGTCAAGTGCGGCGGCCGCCCCCTGGCCCTGGCCGACAGCCAAGACGCGAACAAACCCAACCTGCGCCCGAAAGCGGCCACGCTTGCAGCCCAGCCTCGTTTTAGGGTGACGGGGGGTCAGGATGCGGACCGAGGGCGATTGGCCGGCGAGAGGGCGAAGAGCGGGGCTGGTGGTAGCCTCGATGGGCCTGAATGCGGGCCTGATCGCGCTTTTGTCAATCACCGACACCCGCCCCGGCCGTCCCGGCGCCCCGGCAGCCACGCCCCTATATCTCTATATCGAACCGCGCCCGCGCCTGGCCCAGGAGCGCGCGCCCGTCCGGGCCGTGGCGGCGTTCCGCACGGGCGTGCAAGGCGTCGTGGAGGACGCGGACGGTGTCCCGCGCCCCGACGACAGCCGCATGGAGCCGTCCGCCGCCCCTGTACCCACCCCGGCGCCCGGCGACGCCGTCGATTCGCGCTGGCGCGTCGGCCCCGGCGCGCCAGCGCGGGGCCTGCCCCTGTCCTGCGAGGAGCCGAACAGGCTGTCGGTCGAGGCGCGTCGCTACTGCGACGACCGGGCGCGACGATTCGCGGGGACGGCGCGGCCCATCGTCGGCTCAGGCGAAACCGAACGCGACGCCGTTTTCGCTCGCCAAGGGGCCAGACGATTGGCCGCATGGGAGGCGCAACGCGCTGAACCTCCGCGCGGCGATCCGCCTTGCGAGACGCCCCACCCAGTCGCAGGGTGCGAAGGCGTCAATATCGAAGTCGAACTCTTCTCTTCGCGGGACGGTCTCCTACCCAATCTGCGAAAGCGTCGTGAATGAGCGTATCCGCCCTGCCCCGTCCGAATCGACGACGCCCCGACTGGCGCAAGGCGGGTCTGGCGACGGCGTCTGTCGCCATCAACACCGCCCTGATCGCCGCCCTGTCCTTCACTGCTCTGGGGATCGAGGGGCGAGACTTTATCGCTGAACCGCCGCCGATCTATCTGGACATCGAACCCCGCCCCCTGCTGCCCGACGAACGGCCCCGCGTGGCGATCCTGGCCACGCCGGACATCGCGCCCGCCGCAGCCGCCCGGACGTCCTCGCCCACGCCCGAGACCCAGGCCGTCCCCCGCCCTGCCCCATTGCGTCCGCGTCTGGCCGCACCGGCCCCGCCCGGCGCGCCGCCGCCGGCCGACGTCTGGCGCGTAGATCCCGCCAATCGGTCCGGGGCCATGGCGCGGTCGCTGCGCCAGGGCCTGCCCGGCTGCGCCTCGCCAGATCTGCTGAACGAGATGGAGCGCCGCCACTGCCGCGACGTGTTCGCGCGCCGGGGAGAGAACGCCGCGCCGATCACCGGCTCAGGCAATCCCCAACGCGACGCCGGCTTCGCCCGCGAGGGGGCGCGCCGTCTGGCGGAGTGGGAAGCCAAGCGTCGCCCCCTGTCGGGCGGCGTCGGCGTGGTCGGCCCTGCGGACTGCGTCGGCTCGAACTTCGGCACGGGCTGCGCAGGCGCTCAGTTGAACCCTTCGCTCGCCCCGGATTCCAGCCGCAACGTCCAGACCCGTCGTGACGGCCATCGCGCCGGCGGCGTCCCGATCACGCCCGGCGCCTCCGCCCCGATAGAACGCTGGAAGGACTGAACGAAAAAAGGGCGGCGCCGTCGCCGGCGCCGCCCTCTTCATTTCATCACATCCGAACCCGGAGATCAGCCATCGCTGCTCTCCAGCTCCAGTTGCAGATCGGCCGGCAGCGGCTCGATCGCGTCTTCGCGGGCTTGCGTCAGCTCTGCATCGCGATCGTTGGCGATCTTTTGCAGGGCCCGCAGATAGGCGCCCGTACCGGCCGGGATCAGGCGGCCGACGATGACGTTTTCCTTCAGGCCTTCCAGCATGTCCTTCTTGCCGTGGACCGAGGCGTCGGTGAGGACGCGAGTGGTCTCCTGGAAGGACGCCGCCGAGATGAAGCTGCGGGTCTGCAGCGACGCCTTGGTGATGCCCAGCAGGACGGGCTGGGTGGTGGCCTGGCGGCCGCCGCGCTTCTCGACCTTCAGGTTTTCCAGAACGGCTTCGGCCACTTCGACGGTGTCGCCGCGGATCAGGGTGGTTTCACCCGAATCCAGGACTTCGACCTTCTGCAGCATCTGACGCACGATGACTTCGATGTGCTTGTCGTTGATCGGCACGCCCTGCAGTCGGTAGACCTCCTGCACTTCGTTCACCAGATACTCGGCCAGCGCCTCGACGCCCTGGATGCGCAGCAGATCGTGCGGATCCGGGTTGCCGTCGATGATGTAGTCGCCCTTCTGGATCAGATCGCCGTCGTGGACGGAGATGTGCTTGCCCTTCGGGATCAGGAACTCGACCGGTTCGCCCTGCACGCCGTCGGCGTTGACTTCCGGCGTGATCTTGATGCGGCGCTTGTTCTTGTAGTCGCGACCGAATTCGACGCGACCATCCATCTCGGCGATGACCGCGCAGTCCTTGGGACGGCGGGCTTCGAACAGTTCGGCGACGCGCGGCAGACCGCCGGTGATGTCGCGGGTCTTGGCGCCTTCGGTCGGGACGCGGGCGATGATCTCGCCCGGCTTGACCTCGTCGCCGTTCGACACGGACAGAACCGCGCCCACGGGCAGCAGGTAACGGGCGTCAGAGCCCGAGGCCAGCTTGGCGTAGGCGTCGCCCAGGGTGACGCCCATGGCCGGACGCAGGTCCGAACCACGCGGGCTGGCGCGCCAGTCGCTGACGACGCGCTGGGCGATGCCCGTCGCTTCGTCGGTTTCTTCCTTGACCGACAGGCCTTCGACCAGATCCTCGAAGCGGATCAGGCCGCCGACTTCCGTCAGGATCGGCGTGGTGTAGGGGTCCCACTCGGCCAGACGTTGGTTCTTCTTGACCTCGCTGCCTTCCTTGACCCGGATCCGGGCGCCGTAAGGCGCCTTGTGGGTCTCGCGATCCTTGCCGTCCACGACCACGGTCACGATGACGTTGCGGCTCATCGCCACCAGGTCGCCGTGGGCGGCGGTAACGGTCGGGCCGGTGATCTTGGCCACGCCGGCGTTGGTCGCCTCCATGAAGGAGGTTTCCGCCACCTGAGCCGTACCGCCGATGTGGAAGGTCCGCATCGTCAGCTGGGTGCCCGGCTCGCCGATCGACTGGGCGGCGATGACGCCGACCGCTTCGCCGATGTTGACGTTGGTGCCGCGCGCCAGGTCACGCCCGTAGCAGTGGGCGCAGATGCCGGCTTCCGCCTCGCAGGTCAGGGCCGAACGGACCTTGACCGACTGAACGCCGGCGGCGTCCACGGCCTCGACCACTTCTTCCACCAGATAGGTGTCGGCGGGGAACAGGACCGTATCCGTGCCCGGCTCCTTGATGTCCTCGGCCGCATAGCGACCCAGGATGCGGGCGCCCAGCGAGACCAGAACGTCGCCGCCTTCCATGACCGCGCGCAGGGTGATGCCGCGCGTCGAGCCGCAGTCGTCTTCGGTGACGATCGAGTCCTGCGCCACGTCCACCAGACGACGGGTCAGATAACCCGAGTTGGCGGTCTTCAGCGCGGTGTCGGCCAGACCCTTACGGGCGCCGTGGGTGGAGTTGAAGTATTCAAGGACGGTCAGGCCTTCCTTGAAGTTCGAGGTGATCGGCGTCTCGATGATCTCGCCGGAGGGCTTGGCCATCAGGCCGCGCATGCCGCCCAGTTGCTTCATCTGCGCCTGCGAACCCCGGGCGCCGGAGTTGGCCATCATGAAGACCGAGTTGATGTCGGGGTTTTCACCCTCGATCAGCACGCGCGGCTGCGCGATCTCGCCCATCATGGCGTCGGCGATCCGGTCCGTGGCCTTGGCCCAGGCGTCGACGACCTTGTTGTACTTCTCGCCGCGCGTGATCAGGCCGTCGGCGTACTGTTGCTCGTACTCCTCGACCTGGGTGCGGGTTTCGGCGACCAGTTCGGCCTTCTTCGCCGGGATCACGATGTCGTCCTTGCCGAACGAAATGCCGGCCTTGGCGGCTTCGCGGAAGCCCAGGCCCATCATCTGGTCGGCGAAGATGACCGTCGCCTTCTGACCGCAGTGGCGATAGACCACGTCGATCAGATTGCCGATTTCCTTCTTGGTCAGGTTCTTCTCGAGCAGGCGATAGCCGACGTTCGGGTTGCGCGGCAGCAGGGCGCCCAGCTTCATCCGGCCCGGCGTGGTGTCGATGACCTTGGTCACCTCCTTGCCTTCGGCGTCCTGTTCCGTCCAGCGCGCCTTGATGCGGCTGTGCAGGGTCACGACCTTGGCGTCCAGCGCCGCGTCGATCTCGCCCATATTGGCGAACAGCTTGCCTTCACCCGGCTCGCCGTCCTTGACCAGCGACAGGTAGTACAGACCCAGGACGATGTCCTGCGACGGCACGATGATCGGCTTGCCGTTGGCGGGCGACAGGATGTTGTTGGTCGACATCATCAGGACGCGCGCTTCCAGCTGGGCCTCGAGGCTCAGCGGGACGTGCACGGCCATCTGGTCGCCGTCGAAGTCGGCGTTGAACGCCGTACAGACCAGCGGGTGCAGGCGGATGGCCTTGCCCTCGATCAGCTTGGGTTCGAACGCCTGGATGCCCAGACGGTGAAGCGTCGGCGCGCGGTTCAGCAGCACCGGGTGTTCGCGGATGACCTCGTCCAGGATGTCCCAGACGGCGGGCTGTTCGCGCTCGACCATGCGCTTGGACTGTTTGACGGTGCCCGACAGGCCCTTGGCGTCAAGGCGCGCGTAGATGAACGGCTTGAACAGCTCCAGCGCCATCTTCTTGGGCAGGCCGCACTCATGCAGCTTCAGTTCCGGTCCCACGGTGATGACCGAACGGCCCGAATAGTCGACGCGCTTGCCCAGAAGGTTCTGACGGAAGCGGCCCTGCTTGCCCTTCAGCATGTCGGCCAGCGACTTCAGCGGACGCTTGTTGGCGCCCGTGATGACGCGACCGCGACGGCCGTTGTCGAACAGCGCATCGACGGACTCTTGCAGCATCCGCTTTTCGTTACGGATGATGATGTCCGGCGCCCGCAGCTCCATCAGGCGCTTCAGGCGGTTGTTCCGGTTGATGACGCGGCGATACAGGTCGTTCAGGTCGGAGGTCGCGAAACGACCGCCGTCCAGCGGCACCAGCGGACGCAGTTCCGGCGGGATGACCGGCACGATAGTCAGGATCATCCACTCGGGCTTGTTGCCCGATTCCAGGAAGGCCTCGATCAGCTTCAGGCGCTTGGACGCCTTCTTGGCCTTCATTTCCGACGGGCTGTCCGCCAGCTCGCCGCGGTGCTTTTCAGCCTCGGCGTGCAGGTCGATGCCCATCAGCAGGTTGCGGACGGCCTCGGCGCCGATCTCGGCGGTGAAGCCGTCATCGCCGAATTCTTCCTGATAGCGATAGAACTCGTCTTCCGTCAGCAGCTGGTTCTGCTTCAGCGGGGTCAGGCCCGGCTCGGTGACGATGTAGTTCTCAAAATACAGGACGCGTTCCACGTCCTTCAGCGCCATGTCCAGCATCAGCGAGATGCGCGACGGCAGCGACTTCAGGAACCAGATGTGGGCGACCGGGGCGGCCAGGTCGATGTGACCCATGCGCTCACGGCGAACGCGGGCCAGCGTGACTTCGACGCCGCACTTCTCGCAGATGATGCCCTTGTACTTCATGCGCTTGTACTTGCCACACAGGCATTCGTAGTCCTTGGTCGGGCCAAAGATACGGGCGCAGAACAGGCCGTCACGCTCGGGCTTGAACGTGCGGTAGTTGATGGTTTCCGGCTTCTTGATCTCGCCGAACGACCACGAGCGGATCTTCTCCGGCGAGGCCAGGGCGATCTTGATCTGGTCGAAGGTCGGGGTGACCGGGACCGGGTTGAAGATGTTCAGGACTTCCTGGTTCATCTTGGTTCCTTGCTGCGGCTAGAGCCGCGAAAATAGAGAAGAGTGGAGAGTGGCGAGTGGTTAGTGGCGAGTGAGGCCCGAGCGGCGGCGGCGATTTCTCGCCACTCGCCACTCGTCACTCGCCACTTCAAACTCAGCTGTTCTCCAGCTCCACGTTCAGACCCAGCGAACGCATTTCCTTGATGAGCACGTTGAAGCTCTCGGGAATGCCGGCCTCGAAGCTGTCGTCGCCGCGGACGATGGCCTCGTAGACCTTGGTCCGGCCGGCCACGTCGTCGGACTTCACCGTCAGCATCTCTTGCAGGGTGTAGGCGGCGCCGTAAGCTTCCAGAGCCCAGACCTCCATTTCCCCGAAGCGCTGACCGCCGAACTGCGCCTTACCGCCCAGCGGCTGCTGGGTGACGAGCGAGTACGGGCCGATGGAGCGGGCGTGGATCTTGTCGTCGACCAGGTGGTGCAGCTTCAGCATATAGATGTAGCCGACCGTGACCGGACGCTTGAACTGCTCACCGGTCTGACCGTCGTACAGGATCGACTGGGCCGACTTGTTCAGCCCCGCCTCTTCCAGCAGGCGTTCGATGTCGCCGATGTGCGCACCGTCGAAGACCGGGGTCGCGAAGGGCACGCCCTTGGACAGGTTCTTCGCCAGTTCGATCAGTTCTTCCTCATCCTGCGGCAGCGGGGTTTCCGGGCCGTAGATATGCGTCAGACGATCGATCAGGGCCTGCTTCTGACCACCCTGCTGCCAGGCTTCCAGCAGACCGGAGATCTGCTTGCCCAGGCCGGCGGCGGCCCAACCCAGGTGGGTTTCGAAGATCTGGCCGATGTTCATGCGCGAAGGCACGCCCAGCGGGTTCAGAACGACGTCAACGTGGGTGCCGTCTTCCAGGTGCGGCATGTCCTCGATCGGCAGGATCTTGGAGATGACGCCCTTGTTGCCGTGACGGCCGGCCATCTTGTCGCCGGGCTGAAGCTTGCGCTTCACGGCCACGAAGACCTTGACCATCTTCATCACGCCGGGGGGCAGTTCGTCGCCGCGTTGCAGCTTCTCGACCTTGTCTTCGAAACGACGGTCCAGTTGCTTACGCGCATCCTCGAACTGGCGCTTCATCGCCTCCAGCTCGCCCATGGCCTTCTCGTCGTCCAGGGCGATCTGCCACCACAGACCACGGCTGACCTCGGCCAGCTTCTCTTCGGTCAGTTCGCCGCGACCGATGCCCTTCGGGCCCGAGACGGCGTTCTTGCCCAGGATCAGCGGCTTCAGGCGGCCATAGACGTTGCGCTCAAGGATCTTGAGCTCATCGTCGCGGTCCTTGCCCAGGCGTTCGATCTCGGCGCGTTCGATCGCCATGGCGCGCTCGTCCTTGTCGACGCCGTGACGGTTAAAGACGCGAACGTCAACGATCGTGCCGGCGACGCCGGGCGGCAGGCGCAGGGAGGTGTCGCGCACGTCCGAAGCCTTCTCGCCGAAGATGGCGCGCAGCAGCTTCTCTTCCGGGGTCATCGGGCTTTCGCCCTTCGGCGTCACCTTGCCGACCAGGATATCGCCCGGCTGGACTTCGGCGCCGATGGCCACGATGCCGGCTTCGTCGAGGTTGCGCAGGGCTTCCTCGCCGACGTTGGGGATGTCGCGGGTGATTTCTTCCGGGCCCAACTTCGTATCACGCGCCATCACTTCGAATTCCTCGAGGTGGATGGAGGTGAAGACGTCGTCGCGCACGATGCGCTCCGAGATCAGGATGGAGTCTTCGAAGTTGTAGCCGTTCCAGGGCATGAAGGCGACCAGGGCGTTGCGGCCCAGGGCCAGTTCGCCCAGGTCCGTCGAGGGACCATCGGCGATGACGTCGCCGGCCTTGACCTGGTCGCCCACGCGCACGATCGGGCGCTGGTTGATGCAGGTCGACTGGTTGGAACGCTGGAACTTCGACAGGCGATAGATGTCGACGCCCGAACGGGCGGCGTCCACGTCGCCGGTGGCGCGCACGACGATCCGGGTGCCGTCGATCTGTTCGACGACGCCTTCACGACGGGCGACCACGACGGCGCCGGAGTCCACGGCCACGACCGCTTCCATGCCGGTGCCGACCAGCGGCGCGTCCGACTGCACCAGAGGCACGGCCTGACGTTGCATGTTCGCGCCCATCAGGGCCCGGTTGGCGTCATCGTTTTCCAGGAAGGGGATCAGGGCGGCGGCGACCGAAACGACCTGTTTCGGCGACACGTCCATCATGTCCACGGCGTCGCGGTTCAGCAGCTGGGATTCGCCGTTGATCCGGCCGGGGACCAGGTCCTCGACGATGACGCCGTTCTTCAGTTCGATGTTGGCCTGAGCGATCGTGTATTTCGACTCTTCCATGGCCGAGATGTAGACCACCTCGTTCTGGGCCACGCCGTCCTTCACGCGACGGTACGGGCTCTCGATGAAGCCGTACTTGTTGACGCGCGCGTGGGTGGCCAGCGAGTTGATCAGGCCGATGTTCGGGCCTTCCGGCGTTTCGATCGGGCAGATGCGGCCGTAGTGGGTCGGGTGCACGTCGCGGACTTCGAAGCCCGCGCGCTCACGCGTCAGACCGCCCGGGCCAAGCGCCGAAAGGCGACGCTTGTGGGTGATTTCCGACAGCGGGTTCGTCTGGTCCATGAACTGCGACAGCTGCGACGAACCGAAGAACTCGCGAACCGCAGCGGCGGCCGGCTTGGCGTTGATCAGGTCGTGCGGCATGACCGTGTCGATATCGACCGAGGACATGCGCTCCTTGATGGCGCGCTCCATCCGCAGCAGGCCGACGCGGTACTGGTTCTCCAGCAGCTCGCCGACCGAACGAACCCGGCGGTTGCCCAGGTTGTCGATGTCGTCGATCTCGCCGCGGCCGTCCTTCAGGCCGACCAGGATCTGCAGCACCTTCAGCACGTCGTCCTTGCGCAGGACGCGGATCTCGTCGGAAACCTCGGGGGTCTCCAGGCGCATGTTCATCTTGACCCGGCCGACGGCCGACAGGTCGTAGCGCTCGCTGTCGAAGAACAGCGAGTTGAACATGTTGTCGGCGGCTTCCGGGGTGGGCGGCTCGCCCGGACGCATCACGCGATAGACGTCGAACAGGGCGTCCTCACGGGTGTCGTTCTTGTCGATGCGCAGGGTGTTGCGCATGTAGGCGCCGACCGTGACGTGGTCGATGTCCAGCACTTCGATGGTGGTGAAGCCGTTTTGCTCCAGCACTTCGATGGTCGGGGCGTCCAGCTCGTCGCCGGCCTCGGCGAAGATCTCGCCGGTTTCGAAGTTGACGGCGTCATTGGCCAGATACTTGGTGACCAGAGCGTCGGCGGCCAGCGACAGCGAGGTCGTGGTGTCGCCCAGCTTCTTGGCGGCGCGGGCGCTGATCTTCTGGCCGGCCTGGGCGATCACTTCGCCGGTGTCGGCGTCGACCAGGTCGAACTCCGGCTTCACACCGCGCCAGCGTTCGGCCTTGTACGGCGTGACCCAGCCCTCGCCGCGCTTCTCGTAGGGCACGGTCTCGTAGAAGGTCTTCAGGATTTCTTCGCCGTCCATGCCCAGACCCATCAGGAAGGTCGTGGCCGGCAGCTTGCGGCGGCGGTCGATGCGGACATAGACCACATCCTTGGCGTCGAACTCGAAGTCCAGCCACGAACCGCGGTACGGGATCACGCGGGCGGCGAACAGCAGCTTGCCCGAGCTGTGCGTCTTGCCCTTGTCGTGGTCGAAGAAGACGCCCGGCGAACGGTGCATCTGCGAGACGATCACGCGCTCGGTGCCGTTGACGATGAAGGTGCCCTTGTCCGTCATGAGCGGGATGTCGCCCATATAGACGTCCTGCTCCTTGATGTCCTTGACCGAACGGGCTCCCGTTTCCTCGTCGGTTTCGAACACGATCAGGCGCAGCTTGACCTTCAGCGGCGCGGCATAGGTCATGTCGCGCTGGATGCATTCTTCAACGTCGTACTTCGGATCCTCGAACTCGTACGAGACGTATTCCAGAATGGCGCGTTCGTTGAAGTCCTTGATCGGGAACACCGACTTGAAGACCGCCTCGATGCCCTGCTCCTTGCGCTGGCCCGGACGGACCTCGCGTTGCAGGAACTGTTCGTAGGAAGCGCGCTGGACCTCGATCAGGTTCGGCATCGCGACCGCTTCGGGGATGCGCCCGAAGGATTTGCGGATGCGCTTCTTGCCGGTGAACGAAGTGGCGGAAGCGATCTGACCGTTGATGGCGAGATCGTGGGCGACGTCAGTCATTCAGTGTTTCCCATGGCGCGCAATCCGGGGAAATCGCGCGTGAAATGCAGCAGCCACGGCGCGCGTTTTTAAGCGTCCGCAGCCAGGTTTTCGGCGTCCACCCTCGGCCCGCTGCCGGGCCAGGACGCCTGAAATGTACCGGCTCCCTGGGGAAGGAGCCGCGCCTTCGCTCCGGTCGGAGGGCGACGGACCGGGCCTCGGCGCTTGCGCGCAGACTCTTTAGGAGTGTTGCGGAACGCGGACATATACTCGCTTCCACGGCGAAATAAAGACCTGGGTCGCAGTTTTTCGGGAACCAGACGACGGCATGGAGAAACCGGCGCCTACGCACCCGGTTGACAACCCCGGCGACCGCCGCATGATCGTTCCAGGGGAGAGCGAAACATGCACCGACGCCTTACGATCCTGGCCGCCGCCGTTCTGCTGTCCGGCTGCCTGTCGATGAACGTCCCGGAGGACGCCTTCTTCTATCCCGACACCCGGCTGGCCGCCGAAAAGATCACCCTGCCCGCCGATATCCCTATGGATTTTGAGGCCGACGTCCTCAGCCTTCCCTACTCGGGCGGAGCCGTGGGCGTCACCCGCGTTCGGACCGGTCGCGCCGGCGCGCCCCTGATCCTGTTCTGCGGCGGCAATCTCTTTCGGCGCAGCGCCGGCGCGGGCAGGACCGCCGCCAAGCTGGCGCCGTTCGGCGAGCCCCTGATGTTCGACTATCCCGGCTATGGCGACACGGCGGGCCAGGCTGACTACGCGACCTTCATGGCCGCCGGCACGGCCGTCGCCGACGCCGCCCGCGCCCAGGCCGACGCCGAGGGCCGCAAGCTGATCGCCTGGGGCCATTCCCTGGGCGGCCCCGTCTGCGCCCAGGCCGCGCAATATATGCACGCCGACGCCCTGGTCTTGGAGACGACGACCCCCAGCACCCGCGCCGCCGTCGACACCATGGTCGGCTGGGCGCGCCCCTTCGTACGGATCCACATCGCCCCCAATCTGAACAGCATCGACATCCCGGCCGCGCTTCAGGGCTACCCCGGCAAGGTGGTGGTGCTGGAGGCGGGCCGCGACGACACCCTGCCCGCGTCGCTCAGTCGCCGCCTGGCCCGAGAACTCGAAGCCGAAGGCGTCAAGGTCGAACACCTCAGCTTCCCTCAGGCCGGCCACAACGACGTCGGCGAACAGCCCGACTTCCAGACCAGGGTCGCGGCGGCGCTGGGCCTGTGAACCCTCTCCCGCCGGGAGAGGGCTTGAGCGCACGAGAGCGTCAGCGATCGTCCTTAACGCGAAAGGGTGAGGGGCAAGATGGTGCGAGCTGGCCCACCGGCGCTCCCTCATCCGGCCCTTCGGGCCACCTTCTCCCAACGGGAGAAGGGAAAATCCCTCTGCCGCACAGCGTGACACCCTGCTAGCGTCGCCTTATGACTCGCATCGCCCTACCCCTGCTCGCCGCCCTCTCGCTCGCCGCCTGCGCCACGCGCGGCGAGCCCGTCACCTATGCCGAGACCGCCTCGGCCGCCGCCCGCGCCGCCGCCGAGGTGGAGGGCCAGTCCTCGCTGACGCCGCAACAGGCCTGGGACGCGGGCAACACCGCCTATCTGGCCTGGAACGGCGCCCGGCGCGGCTGGACCACGACCGAAAGCGGCCTGCAGTACCGTCGCGTCGGCAAGGCTCATCCCGAAGGCGCCCAGCCGTCGGCGACCGACACGGTCAAGGTCCACTATCGCGGCACCTTCATCGACGGACGCGAGTTCGACAGCTCCTACGCCCGCAACGCGCCGGCCGAGTTCCCGCTGAACCGCGTCATCAAGGGCTGGACCGAGGGCGTCGCCCTGATGCGGGTCGGCGAGATCTATGAGTTCGTCATCCCCGCCTCGCTCGGCTACGGCGGCCGCTGGGTCGGCGGCGACGAACTGCCGCCCAACTCGACACTGCGCTTCTCGGTCGAACTTCTGGACGTGAAGCCGGCGGCCTGATCGGACAATCCCCCCATGGCTCCGCTTCGTTCCGACACCCTGGCCTCGGCCCTGTCGCGCATCTTCGAGGGGCCGATGATCGATCGGGCCAGTTGGTTCGCCCTGACCGGCGGCGAGCGGCTGTTCACGGCGGGGGATCCGTCAGACACCCTGTATCTGGTCCGTTCGGGCCGTCTGGGCGTCTTCCACAGCGAACCGGATCAGCCCGTCCATCTGCTCGGCGTCGTGCGTCCCGGCGAGCCGGTCGGTGAAATGGCCATGCTGGCGGGGACGCCGCACACCGCCGACGTCGTGGCCCTGCGTGACACCGAAATCCTGGCCCTGCCGCGCGAAGCCTTCTTCGAGGCCGCCCGGACCGAGCCGGACCTGATGGTCGAACTGTCGCGGCTGATGATCCACCGCGCCCGCGAGCGGGCGGGCGGCGCGGCCGAACCCAGCGTCTTCGGCTTCGTCTCGGCCCGCCCCCGTCCGATCCGCGCCTTCGTCGAACGGATCGCCGCCGCGATCCAGGCCATGGGCTTCACCTGCCGGGTCATCGACCAGTCGGCCCTGACCTCGGCCGCCGAATGGTTCAGCCGGGTCGAGGACGGCCACGACTATGTCCTCTATGTCGCCGAACAGGGCCAGCCGGCCTGGGCCGAACTGTGCGCCCGCCAAGTGGACCGGCTGTTCATCGTCGGCAGCGGCCTCCTGGCGCCGCCCGCCGACCTGCCCCGCCGGATGGGCTTCGGCGACGGCCGGCGTCTTACCGACCTGATCCTGCTGCGCGATCCACGCATGAACCAGCCGGCCAACACCCGGGTCTGGCTGAACGTGCTCCAGCCCGACCGCTGGTTCCATTGCGTCTCGGGCGTGGCGGCCGACACCGAGCGGATGGCCCGCGTCATCACCGGCACGGCCGTGGGTCTGGTTCTTTCAGGGGGCGGCGCACGGGCCTATTGCCACATGGGGGCGATCAAGGCGCTGGAAGAGGCCAGGGTGCCCATCGACTTCGTGGGCGGCGCCTCCATGGGGGCGGTCGTGGCCGCCGGCCCCGCCCTGGGCTGGTCGTTCGCGCGGCTGGACTACGAGATCCGCCGCGCCTTCGTCGAGTCCGATCCCCTGTCCGACCTGGCCTTTCCCATCATCGCCATGTCCCGCGCCCGCAAGGTGGCGGGCCTGCTGGAGCGGGCCTATGGCGACATAGATCTGGCCGATCTGGCCCTGCCCTTCTTCGCCGTTTCGTCCAACCTGACCTCGGGTCGCATTGAGGTCCATCGCACCGGCCTGATGCGCCGGGCCATGCGCGCCTCCATCGCCATTCCCGGCGTCCTGCCGCCCGTGGTCATGGACGGCCAGGTGCTGGTCGACGGGGCGGTGCTGAAGAACTTCCCCACCAGCGTGATGCGTCAGCTGAACAGCGGCCCCATCATCGGCGTGGACATGTCCCAGACCCGCGGCGTCGATCCGGCCGCGCTGGAAAATCCGCCCTCCTGGTGGAAATGGGCGCTGTCGGGGGCCTGGAAGTCCGGCCCGCCCATCGTCTCCATCCTGATGCGCTCGGCGACCATCACCACCGACGCGGAGATGGATCAGTCGCGCGCCGCCGCCGACGTCCTGATCCTGCCCAAGATCGGCGGAACCGACATCCGCGACTGGAAAGCCTATGACGAACCGGTCGCCGCGGGATACGAGGCGACCAAGGCGGCGCTGGCGGACCTGCCCTGCCCGGTGGGGCGCATCCGCAATCGCCCCGGCTCAGGGGCTATAGCAGCAGGGCCAGAACCGACAGGAGCGTAGCTGTCGCCACGGCGTTCAAGGCCATGCCCAGGCTGGCGAACGCGCCCGCCGTCGCATCGACCTGAAACGCGCGCGCCGCGCCAAATCCGTGGGCCGAGACCCCGATCGCCAGACCGCGTGCGCGGAAATCCCGGATTTTCAGAGCATTGAACAAGGGGGTCGCCGTCATGGCTCCGATCACCCCGGCGATCAGCACAATGACCGCCGCCAAGGCCGGAACCCCGCCCAGTTGCTGGGCGACGGCCATCGCCACCGGGGTCGTCGTCGCCCGCGGCGCGATCGACGCCAGGATTTCACGCGGCGCACCGAACAAGGTCAGAACACCCACCGCGCTGACCACCGCCGTCGTCGCTCCCGCCGCCAGCGCCAGGCTGATCGGAACAGCCAGCCGCCGGATCAGCGCCCGCTGCGCCCAAACCGGAACCGCCAGGCCCACGACCGCCGGTCCCAGCAGGAAGCTCAGCGCCTCAGTCGCGCTCCTGTAGGTGGCGTAGCCGGTGCGGGTGATCAGCAACAGACCGATCAGAACCGGCGTCGCCAGTAGAACCGGATGGCAGAGCGGATGCCTTTCGCTGCGACGCGACAACTGGTCGGCGCCCTCGAACACCACCAGCGTAACCGCCAGCCAGAACAGCGGCGTGGTCATCAAGGCGTTCACGACATCGCCTCCCCGCCCTCTTTGTCCCCTGCGTCTCCAGGCCCAAACCGCGTGACCGCCCACCGGAACACCAGCGCAGTCACCACCATCGTCAGAAGCGTCGAAACCGCGGTGGCCGCCAGAATACCGATCCCGTAGCGGGACAAGGGCTCGCCCTCGTCAATCAGTCCGACCGCCGCTGGCACGAACATGATCGACAGGTGCGCCGTCAGCCACGCCGTCACCGCCTTCAGAGTGGGCCGCTCGCGCGGGACCAGCGCCAGCCAGCCCAGCAGTAGAACCAGACCGATAACGGACCCCGGAAGCGGCAGACCCGTCACCCTGTGGATCACCTCGCCCATCAACTGGCAGGTCATCAGAAGGGCTATGGCGGCGAGCATGGTCACAGCGGCGCGCAGACCCGCTCCAGCCAGGCCCGCACCTCGCCCTCGACCAGAGGCCCGACCTTGGCCAGGGTCTCGGCGTGATAGGCGTCGACGTAAGCCCGTTCGGGCGGGGTCAGCAGATCCACCGCGATCAGCTTGCGATCGATGGGCGCAAAGGTCAGCTGTTCGAACCCGTGCATCGGCCGCTCGCCGCCCTCGGGAACCACGGCCGGCGTCACCACCTGCAGGGTCTCGATGCGGATGCCCCAATGGCCTTCGCGGTAATAGCCGGGCTCGTTGGACAGGATCATCCCCTCCAGCAGCGGCTGGCCGGTGCCCCATTTGGCGATCCGCTGCGGCCCCTCGTGGACGCCCAGATAGGAGCCGACGCCGTGGCCCGTCCCATGGTCGTAATCCAGGCCCGCCGCCCACATCGGCGCGCGGGCGATGGCGTCCAGCGCCATGCCGCTGGTCCCGGCCGGGAAGCGGATCGTCGCCATGGCGATATGGGATTTCAGCACCAGGGTGAACTTGTGACGCTGGTCCGCCGTCGGCTCGCCCACCGCCATGGTGCGGGTCACATCGGTCGTCCCGTCCAGATACTGGCCGCCGCCGTCCACCAGCAGCAGGGAGCCGTTTTCGATCCGGCGGATCGTGGCGCCGACCGGCTTGTAATGCGGCAGGGCGCCGTTCGGACCGGCCCCGGCGATGGTGTCGAAGCTCAGGTCCTTCAGCGCCCCGGTCGCCTCGCGGAACCGCTCCAGCGTCTCCACCACCTCGCGCTCGTCCGGCAGGGTCTGCTGGGCCGTCGTATCGACCCAATGCAGGAAGTTGGCCAGGGCCGCGCCGTCGCGGATATGGGCCCGGCGGCTGCCCTCGATCTCGACCGCATTCTTGGTCGCGCGAGGCAGGGCGCAGGGGTCCGCCGCCCGCACCACCGTCGCTCCCGCCTGCTCCAGCCGGTCGAAATACCAGGCGGACGACAAGGCCGGATCGATCATCACCTTCTTGCCCGCCAGACCGTCCAGCGCCTCGGCCAGCCGTTCCGGCGCCTCCAGCTGGACCGCGTCGCCCAGCCAGGCCGGCAGCTCATTCGTCACCTTGGCCCCGTCCAGGAACAGCCGCGCCCTGCCGTCGGCCTCCAGCACGGCCTGGCCGATCGGCAGGGGCGAACGGATCACGTCGCCGCCGCGCACATTGAACAGCCAGGCGATCGACATGGGCGCGGTCAGCACCACGGCCTCGGCGCCGGCGTCCGCCACGGCCTTGCCGATCCGCGCCCGCTTCGCCGCATGGGGCTCGCCGGAATAGACGTCTTCATGCGGAACCACCGGGGCGGTCGGCTGGGCCGGACGATCCGCGCCCCAGGCCTGGTCCAGCGGATTGACCTCGACCGGCTTCAACTCGGCCCCGGCCTTCTCCGCCGCCCGCTTCAGGGCGACCAGGGCGTCGGGGCTGTGCAGCTTCGGATCATAGCCGATCACCTGCCCCGCGCTCGCCGTCTCCAGATAGGCGGCGACGTCGTTCAGGTCGCGCCGCTCGAACAGGGCCGGATCGGTCTGGGCCTTGACCTGAACCGTATAGCGACCATCGGTGAACAGGCTGGCCCGGTCCTGGAACACCACCGCCGCCCCGGCCGAGCCGGTGAAGCCGGTGGCCCAGGCCAGCCGCTCGTTGGCGTCGGGCAGATACTCGTTCTGGTGCTCGTCCTCGTGCGGAATCAGGAAGCCGTCCAGCCCCTGCTTGGCCATCTCGGCGCGCAGCAGCGGCAGGTGTTTGGCCCCAAAGGACGGATCGGTGGTCTCATCAAAGGTCTGGCGCATCGTCTCGTCTCTCGTTCCTCAGCCCATCCGCCGCAGCACCAGGGCGCTCCAGGCGTCGTGATGGATGCGCTTCTCCAGCCGGAAGCCGCGCGACGTATAGGCCGCCGTCACCCGGCGTTCCTGGGTCCGCAGCAGGCCCGACAGGATGGCGACCCCGCCCAGGCTCAGCGCCATCTTGATGTCCTGCGACAGGGCCACCAGCGGCGGGGCCAGGATATTGGCGAAGACCAGATCATAGGGCCCGTGGCGGCGCACCCGCTGATCGTTCAGGCCCGAGGCGTGGACGAAGCTGGCGTGGGCCTGGTTCAGGGCGGCGTTCTCATTGGCGATCCGCACCGAGGGGGCGTCGATGTCGGTGCCGACCGCGATTCGGCTGCCCGTCCGCGCCGCCGCGATGGCCAGGACGCCCGTGCCGCAGCCGACATCCAGAACCCGCTCGAACCGTTCGCGCTTCAACAGGTCGTCGAAGGCCTCCAGACAGCCGACCGTCGTGCCGTGGTGGCCGGTGCCGAAGGCGGCGCCGGCGTCGATCTTCAGATTGACGGCGTTGGGCGGCACCCGTCCCTCGTCATGCGCCCCATAGACGAAGAAGCGCCCGGCCCGCACCGGCGGCAGGCCCGACAGCGACATGGCCAGCCAGTCGGCGTCGGCCAGCTTCTCGACCGTGACGGTGACCGGATAGTCGGCCAGGGTCGCCTTCAGCCCCTCGACCTCCTCGGCCGTGGTCGGGAAGGCGTCGATGCGCCAGATGTTGCGATCCTCGTCCTCTTCCAGGATGGAATAGGTCGCGCCCTCCAGCGTGGGATCGGCGTCGATGGCGGCGGCGGCGGCCTCTGCGTTTTCGCGCGGACCCCGTGCGATTATCTGAACTGCGGACTCGGACATTTTTCAAACACCGCTAAGATGACGAATCATTGCGATCCGGCGCTTCGTCTTCCCGACGCCGCCGGGCTTTTTAACGAACCGAGGGGTCGGGGAATACATGGCCAAGTCACCGTCTACGTCTAAAACTGCGTCGCCGAAGCCGGCGACCGCCGCTTCCAAGCCTAAAGCTGCGCCGAAGTCGAGCGCCGCGAAGGCCGTCGCCGAGAAAACCGTCACGCCCAAGGCCGCCAAGCCCGCCGCCGTGAAGACCGCCGCCGCCAAACCGGCCGCTGCAAAAACACCCGCCAAGACGACCGCGTCCAAGGCCGCTGTCGCCAAGACGTCGCCAGCCAAGCCCAAGGCCGCCCCGGCCGCCCCGGCCGCCAAGCCGACCGCCAAGCCGGCCGCACCCGCCGCTTCCAAGTCTGCCCCCGTGAAGGCCGCCGCGCCCAAGGCGACGACGAAGACCGCCGCCAAGGCCGCGCCGAAGACGTCTGCGCCCAAGCCCGCCACGGCCAAGCCTGTCGCAGCCAAGGCGCCGACGCCCAAGGCTCCGGCCGCTGCGTCCAAGCCGGCTGAACCCGTCGCCGCTCCGGCGCCCAAGCCCGCCGCCGCTGCACCGGCGCCCGCGCCGACGCCCAAGCCGGTCGAAACGCCCAAGCCCGCGCCGGCCGCCGCGCCTGCGCCCAAGGCTGAGGAAAAGGGCTTCTTCGCCAAGCTCGGCGACATGATCTTCGGCAAGCGCTGATCACGGCTCACAGACCAGACTGAAGTCGCCGGACGGTTCGCCCCGTCCGGCGATTTTCGTTTCAGCGCAGCCGTTCCGCCAGAAAATCCACGAACACCCGCACGCGCGCCGGCATATTGGCGCCGCCGACGAAGACCGCATGGATCGGCTCCCGGTCGCCCGGATTGAAGTCCTCCAGCAAGGGAACCAGCCGCCCCGCGTCGATGGCGTCGGCCACGCTGAAATTCCCGACCCGCGTCACCCCGACCCCGGCCACCGCCAGCTGAGTCAGGGTCTCGCCGTTGTTCGCCTCGATCGGCCCCCGCACCGTCAGGGCGTAGTCGCGGCCGTCCCGGCGAAACGGCCAGACGGGCTCGGCGCGGCGGAAGTTGAAGTTCAGGCAATCATGATCGTGCAGGTCTTCCGGAACCGTCGGCGTCCCGCGGCGGGCCAGATAGTCGGGCGAGGCGACGATGGTCCGCCCCGTGTCGCCCAGACGCCGCGCCGTCAGCGGACTGTCGGCCAGCGGCCCGAACCGGATCGCCACATCCGCCTGCCCCGCCGCCACATCGACCACGACATCGGTCAGGTTGATGTCGATCAGGATATGCGGATAGCGACGCACGAAATCCCCGAGCAGAGGCACCACATGCTGGCGGCCATGAGCCAGTGAGGCGCTGACCCGCACCCGCCCGCGCGGTGCCCCCTGATCGGCGATGCCCTGTTCGGCGTCGTCCAGGTCGGCGAGGATGCGACGCGCCGCGCCCAGATAGGTCTGGCCCTCGGCCGTCAGGGTCAGGACGCGCGTCGTGCGCAGCATCAGCCGCACCCCCAGCCGCGCCTCGATCCGGTCGACGGTCCGGCTGACCGCCGACGGGGTCAGTCCCAGGATCCGACCGGCGGCGGAGAAACTGCCGCTTTTCGCCACGGCGACGAAGATCTCCATCTCCCGCGCCCGGTCCGCCCCATTCATCTGCATCTTTGCGTCCAGATCAAAAATCCTTGGCCTCCCGCCTGCCTACCGCCGCTGCGGCGCGGCGTCCATCTGTGCGTCCGAACACAGACGAGGGACAGTCATGGACTATCGCCAACTTGGATCATCGGGCCTGCGGGTTCCCGTCCCGCATTCGCGGCGCTCGACGCCGCCAGCGCCGTCCTGCCGTCCTATCCCCACAGCCCCTGTCGCCAGCAGGAAGGGTTCGCGCGCCTGAACCCGCCGCTGGTCTGAACCTCCCAAAGGTCTCCTCCCCCATGAAACTCAATCCTCCCCTCCTCGCCCTCGCGGCCGGGGCCTTCGGCATCGGCGTGACCGAGTTCGCCCCGATGGGCCTGCTGCCGGTCATCGCCACGGACCTGGGCGTCTCCATTCCCACGGCCGGCCTGTTGATCAGCGCCTATGCCCTGGGCGTCATGCTGGGCGCGCCCCTGATGACCCTGACCACGGGGCGCGTGCCCCGACGCGCCCTGCTGATCGGCCTGGCCGCCGTCTTCACCCTGGGCAATCTGATGGCGGCCGTCTCGACCGACTACGCCATGCTGCTGGTCGCGCGGGTCGTCACCTCGCTGAACCACGGGGCCTTCTTCGGCGTCGGCTCCATCGTGGCCGCCAGCCTGGTGCCGCCCAACCGTCAGGCCGGCGCGGTCGCGGCCATGTTCATGGGCCTGACCATCGCCACCGTCGTCGGCGTGCCGCTGGCGGCCTGGGCAGGCGACGTCCTGGGCTGGCGCGCCTCCTTCTGGGCCATCGCCGGCATCGGCCTGATCGTCATGGCCGCCCTGCGCCTGACCCTGCCCAAACTGCCGGCGCCGGTCGGCGGCGACGCCCTGGCGGAGGTGCGCGTCCTGGGTCGCGGCCCCGTTCTGTCGGCCCTGGCCCTGACCGTGATCGGCTCCAGCGCCATGTTCACCGTCTTCACCTATATCGCCCCGATCCTGCATGAAGAGGCCCACGCCTCCATCGGCTTCGTCACCGCCATGCTGGTCGTCTACGGCCTAGGCCTGACGGTCGGGAACTGGCTGGGCGGCAAGTTCGCCGACCGGTCGGTGGATCGCACCCTGATCATCACCCTGGCGTCTCTGGCGGCCATACTGGTGCTGTTCGCCTTCACCATGCCGTTCGCCGTTCCCGCCCCGTTCGTGATCTTCATCTGGGGCGTGGCCAGCTTCGCCCTGGTGCCGCCGCTGCAGGTGCGGGTGATGGCCGCCGCCTCGGATGCGCCCAACCTGGCCTCGTCGGTCAATATCGGCGCCTTCAACCTGGGCAACGCCGTCGGCGCGGCCGTGGGCGGGGCGGTGATCGCCGGGGGCCTGGGCTATCCGGCGGTCGCCCTGGCCGGCGCCGCCTCTGCGGCCCTGGGTCTGGTTCTGGTCCTCTTTCTGACCCGCAAGCGCGCCCCCGCCACGGCTCCGGCCATAGGCTGACGGCTCAGCCCCTGGAAAAGACGCGACCTCGGCCGACGCCGGGGTCGCATCCTCCATCGCGTGGCGACGGCGGAATATCGATAATAGTTGACTTTTGCGAGGGGACTTCTATATCGCGTCCAGCCTCGGGACAGGTCTGCGATACGCGCCGCCCGCTCGCCCAAAGAGGGGCGGTTCCGTTGCTGTTACGCACGCAGACGCTTTCTCTCCCAAGGATTCATGACCGAATTTTCCCAACTGGGCCTCTCGCCCACGACCCTGCAGGCCGTCGCCGACACCGGCTACACGACCGCCACTCCGATTCAGGAACAGGCGATCCCTGTGGCCCTGGCCGGCCGCGACGTCCTGGGCATCGCCCAGACCGGCACCGGCAAGACCGCCGCCTTCACCCTGCCCCTGGTCGAACGCCTGGCGTCGGGCCGAGCCCGCGCCCGCATGCCGCGCGCCATCGTCCTGGCCCCGACCCGCGAACTGGCCGACCAGGTCGCCGAGAGCTTCGCCAAATACGCCAAGGGCACCAAACTGACCTGGGTGCTGCTGATCGGCGGCGTCTCCATGGGCGACCAGGTGGCGGCGCTGAACAAGGGCGTCGACGTCCTGATCGCCACCCCGGGCCGCCTGCTGGACCTGTTCGAACGCGGCAAGATGCTGCTGACGGGCGTCGAGATCATGGTGGTGGACGAAGCCGACCGCATGCTGGACATGGGCTTCATCCCCGACATCGAGCGGATCTTCAAACTGACGCCGCCGCGTCGCCAGACCCTGTTCTTCTCGGCCACCATGCCGCCCGAGATCACGCGTCTGACCGCCGCCTTCCTCAAGGATCCGACCCGGATCGAGGCCTCGCGTCCGGCCATGACGGCCGACACCATCACCCAATATATCGTCCGCATCCCGACCTCGGACCCCAAGGCCAAGCGCGCCGCCCTGCGCGCCCTGATGAGCCGCACCGACGTGCGCAACGGCATCGTCTTCTGCAACCGAAAGTCTGAAGTCGATATCGTCGCCAAGTCGCTGAAGACCCACGGGTTCGACGCCGCCGCCATCCACGGCGACCTGGACCAGTCGCACCGCACCAAGACCCTGGCGGACTTCCGCTCGGGCGCGCTGAAGATCCTGGTGGCCTCCGACGTCGCCGCACGCGGCCTGGACATCCCGGACGTCAGCCACGTCTTCAACTACGACGTCTCGCACCACGCCGACGACTATGTCCACCGCATCGGCCGCACCGGTCGCGCGGGCAAGCTGGGTCAGGCCTTCATGATCGTGACCCCGGCCGACGACAAGTCGCTGGATAAGGTGCTGAAGCTGATCAAGATGGATCCGCAGGAGCTGGTCCTCGACGACGTCGATTTCGATGCGATCAAGGACGGCGGACGGGACGACAAACGCTCGTCGTCTCGGTCGAGCGAGTCCCGCTCGGGCGAACGCGGCGGTCGCGGCCGGTCGCGCGCCGCCGAGCCGGCCCAGACTCCCGCCCCCGCTGTCGCTCTGGCCGAGACGGACGCCGCCGAGGCGCCGACGCGCTCGCGCAGCCGCCGCAAGGCCAAGCCCGAGGTTTCCGTCGAGACCGTCGTCGAAACCGAGATGGCTCCTGTCGTTGAGAAGCCCGCTGGCCGCGGCCGCAGCCGCGCCCGGTCTGAACCCCGGCCCGAAGCGAAGATCGAACCCCGGATCGAATCCCGGATCGAGGCTGAGCCCGCTCCCTCGGAAGAAGCCCGCGCCGCTCGCACGGATCGCGAGCCTCAGCTCCGTCAGTCGGACCGTCGCGGCGAGCGTCGTCCGGAAGAACGCGAACGTTCGGGCGTCAAGGGTTTCGGCGACGACATCCCCGCCTTCCTGCGTCGCCCCGTCGTCATCCGCGCCTGATTTGTAACGCCGTTTACCCGGTATTACGGATAGGCCTCTAATCTCCCCGAAGTTCCAGAACGGGACTTCGGGAGAAGCGAATGACAGCGCAGGTCGAAACGGCGGTTCGGGGACCGGAAGCCTATTCTCTTGCGCGCAACGCCATCGCCGCAATGGAGAAGGCCGGCGTCTGGCCCACGCCGCTGAATTTCGAACTCTGGATTCATTATCTCGGCGACCCCGAAGGTCCTCTGGGTATCGAGATCAAGCGTCTTCTGGCTGAAGACGTCGTCATATCCGACGAGACCTCGGAAATGCTCGCCGCCGAATTCCTGCCCCGCGGCCGTCTGTCGGAAGAGATTCGCGACGCCGGCGCCGTGCTGGATCGCGAGTTGGCCAGTGTCTCCGCCGCCATCGCCAAGGCCCACAAGACCCAGACCGACTTTGGCGAGACTCTGGCCGACGCCTCGCAGACCATGGACACCGCCGTCGAGGACGCCTCCGCCCTGAAGAGCCTGGTCGGCGGACTGTCCACGGCCACCCAACGCGTTCGCCGCGAGACCGCTAGCCTCGAAAAACGCCTGGAAAGCTCCAACAAGGAAGTCGCCCGTCTTCGCGAGCATCTGGAACAGGTGCGCCGCGACGCGATGACCGACGCCCTGACCAATCTGGCCAACCGCAAGGCCTTCGACGAGCGCCTGGAACAGGCCTGCGCCGACGCCGGCCGCACGCCCCTGACCCTGGCCATCCTCGACATCGATCATTTCAAGCGGTTCAACGACACCTGGGGCCATCAGACCGGTGATCAGGTGCTGCGGTATGTCTCCACCATCCTGTCACGCGTCTGTTCCGGCAATCGGTTCGTGGCGCGGTTCGGCGGCGAGGAGTTCGCGATCATCTTCCCGGGCGAGAGCCCTGGCGCCGTCATGGCCGCGCTGGAGCATATCCGCGAAGAGGTCTCCTCCCGTTCCCTGCGTCGGCGCTCCACCAACGACGATCTCGGCGCCGTCACTCTTTCCGCCGGATTTGCGGAACATCTGCCCCGTGAAGGCGCCGCCGCCCTGCTCGAACGCGCCGACGAGGCCCTCTATGCGTCCAAGCGCGGCGGCCGCAATCGCGTCACCAGCGCGCGCGCGCTTGAAAACGCCGCCTGAGCCGCGACTTTCTGCCATAGTCGGCCCATGCGCAGCCTCGCCTTCAATATCGCCTACTGGATCCTGTCGATCAGCTATGGCCTGACCGCCGCCTTCGCCGCCCTGGCGCCGGGACGCGGCGCCACCAGCCGGGTCATCCGCGCCTATGTCAGGCGGATGGTCCAGGCCATGGCGGTCTTCGCCGGCATCAGGCTGGATGTACGCGGCAAGGAACGGCTGCCCCCGGGCGCCTTCATCATCGCCTCGAAACATCAAAGCTGGGGCGACGGCTTCGCCACCTACGACCAGTTCGACGACCTGGCCTTCGTCACCGGCGACCATCTGGAGAAGTTTCCCCTGCTGGGCGGGGTGCTGAAGAAGCTGGGGGCCATCGTCGTCAACAGCTGCGGCGGCCACGAAGCCCGCCAGGCCCTGGCCACCCGCGCCGCCGAGGCCAAGGCCGAGAACCGCAAGATCCTGATCTACCCCGAGGGTCATCTGGCGCCGGTCGGTCAGAAGTTCCGCTACCGTTCGGGCGTCTGGCACATGTACCGCGACTTCGACATGCCGGTCGTGCCCCTGGCCACCAACCTCGGCCTGTTCTGGCCCGAGGAGAAGTACGAGAAGCACGCAGGCACGGCGACGCTGGAGTTCCTGGACCCCATCCCGGTTGGCCTGCCCAAGGACGAGTTTCTGGCGCGGCTGGAGGCGGTGGTCGAGACCCGCACGGCCGAACTGATCGCCGAGGCCACGGGACAGCCGGTCACGCCGGCGGTTCTGATGGATACGCCTAAATAGGCTTCGGTTTCTTCCCGGACGCCTTGCGCACCGCCACCTCCAGGGCCCGTCGCGCCCAGACGACGGCCTCCTCGGGGTCGTCCAGCGCCGTCTCCGGCAGGGTCCAGTATCCCATGGACATCGTCCGCCCGTCCTTGGTCGGATATCTGAATTGCCTACACCCGGCCTCGACGAAGGCCTCGCCCAGCGCCTCGTCGCCCTTCAGCCAGACCACCCCGTCATCCAGCAAGGCGAACATCACGCCCGAGGCATAGACTCCGGCCCCGCCGAACATCCGCTTGATCTCCAGCCGCCCCAGGCCCGCGAAATGTTCGCGCACCCATTCGCCGAAGGCCGCGTCGTAAGCCATCTCAGACGGCGGCGGCCGGGACGATGGTGACGCTCTCGCCGCAGCCGCAGGCGTCGGTCTGGTTCGGATTGTTGAACACGAATTTGGACGCCAGCCGGGTCGTCTCGTAATCGATCTCGGTGCCGATCAGGAACAGCACGGCCTTGGGTTCGATCAGGATGGTGACGCCCTTGTCCTCGACCACCTCGTCCAGCGGGCCGATCTCGTCGGCATAGGCGAAGGTGTACTCCTGCCCGGCGCAGCCGCCGTTCTTGACCCCGATCCGCAGACCGATGTGGTCGTTCTCCGCGTTGTCCAGGATCTCGCGCACGCGTTCGGCGGCGGCGTCCGTCAGGGTCACGGCCTTCGGACGCGGGCGGCGCGGACGGGATGTGGCCTGGAGTTCGGTCATTGGACTATCCGGTCAGAACATGTTGAGCGCGAGTTTGGCCTCGTCGCTCATCTTCGAGGAATCCCAAGGCGGATCGAACACCAGATTGGCCTTGGCGCTGCGCACCCCCTCGACCTTCTCGACCGCCGTCTCGACCCAGCCCGGCATCTCGCCGGCGACGGGGCAACCCGGGGCGGTCAGAGTCATATCGACCACCACGTCGCGGTCGTCGGACACATCGACCCGGTAGATCAGGCCCAGCTCATAGATGTCGACCGGGATTTCCGGATCATAGACCGACTTCAGGGCCTCGATCAGCTGTTCGGTCAGGGTGTCCAGCTCGGCCTGCGACAGGGCGCTCTTCTGGGGTTCATCCCAGGCGTCCTTGAAGGCGTCGCTGTCTTGAATGGTGTCGTCTGTCATCAGCTTACACGAAGAAGTTCCGCGCCTTGATCAGCGCGTCCACGAAGGCGTCGGCATCCTCCACGGTGTTATATAGGGCGAAGGAGGCGCGGGTGCTCGACGTCACCCCCATTCTTTTCGACAACGGCTCGGCGCAGTGCTGTCCGGCCCGCACGGCCACGCCGTAACGATCCATGATCTGGGCCACGTCATGGGCGTGGGCGCCCTCGACGGCGAAGGTCAGGATCGCCCCCTTGCCTTCCGCCTGCCCCAGGATCCGCAGCCAGTTCTGCCCTTGAAGGCGATCGACGGCGTGCTGGTACAGCGAATGCTCATGCGCCTGAACCGCCGCCCGGTCGTATTGCGCCAGCCATTCCAGGGCCACGCCCAGGCCGATGGCCTCCAGAATCGGCGGCGTCCCCGCCTCGAAACGATGCGGCGGCTTGGCATAGGTGACGCGGTCCTGTTCGACCGTCTCGATCATTTCGCCCCCGCCCTGATAGGGCGGCAGGGCCTCCAGCGCCTCGGCCTTGCCGTACAGGGCGCCGATGCCGGTCGGCCCGAACAGCTTGTGACCGGTCAGGACATAGAAGTCGCAGCCGATGGCCTGGACGTCCGGCGTCGCATGCACCGCGCCCTGGCACCCGTCGATCAGCACCTTGATCCGGGAGTCGGGGGCGCCGGCCGCATGCGCCAGTCGCGTGATCTCGGCCACCGGATTGATGGTCCCCAGCACGTTCGACATATGGGTGACGGCGACCATCCGCGTCTTGGGTCCCAACAACTCGGCATAGGCCGTCATGTCCAGCGACCCGTCGTCCAGCACCGGGATCCACTTGATCACCGCCCCGCGTCGTTCGCGCAGCAGGTGCCAGGGCACGATGTTGGAATGGTGCTCCATCTCCGAGACGAGGATCTCGTCGCCCGGTTCGATGCTCAACCCAAGCCCATTGGCGACCAGATTGATCGCCTCGGTCCCGCCCTTGGTCCAGACCACCTGCTCGGCGCTTTCGGCGTTCAGGAAGCGGGCCACGATCTCGCGCGCCTTCTCGAAGGCCTCGGTCGCCTCGTTCGACAGGGTGTGCAGGCCGCGATGGACGTTGGCGTATCCGCCCTCCATCGTCGCGACCAGGGCGTCGATCACCGCGCGCGGCTTCTGGGCCGAGGCCGCATTGTCCAGATAGACCAGCGGCTTGCCGTTCACCGACCGCGACAGGATTGGAAACTGCGCCCGCACGGCATAGGGATCAAATCCTCCCCCCTTGGGGGAGGTGGCGTGGCGCTCTTGCGCCGCGACGGAGGGAGCAGGATCAGTCACAACCGCGCCGTCAGCCATTCCCGCGCCACCTCTCTCGCGCCTTCATTTTCTATCCGGTCGATGACCTCGATCAGGAAGGCCTGGGTCAGCAGGGCGCGGGCCTCCTCGGCCGGAATGCCGCGCTGCTGCATGTAGAACAGGGCGCTCTCGTCCAGCGCCCCCACCGTATTGCCATGCGCGCACTGCACGTCGTCGGCATAGATGATCAGTTCCGGCTTGGCGTCGATCTCGGCCCGTTCGGATGCGATCAGGGCGTGGTGGCCCATACGCGCATCCGTGCCGTCGGCCCCGCGCTCGACCACGATCTTGCCCTGGAAGACGCCGCGCGCGGTGTCACGAGCCACGCCCTTGATCAATTGCGACGTCGCGCCGTCGCGCTCCATGTGCCGCACCACGCTGGTCAGGTCGGCCTGCCGCGATCCATTCAGCAAATACAGGCCGTCGGCCTGAACCTGCGCCCCCTGGGCGAAGTGAGCGATGCGGGTCTCGATCCGCTGCAGCTTGGCGCCGGTGGCGATGATGGTCTGGCGATAGACGCCGCCCGCCTCGACCTTCACATGGGCTTCGGCGATGGAAATGGCGTCCTCCGGCTCATCGACCAGGACGACGCGCGTCACCTCGGCCCCGGCCGCCACGTCCAGCTCCAGCGTATTGTGGGCGACATAGGCCGAGCCCGTGCCCTCGTGCGTCTCCAGCAGCAGCAGCTTGGCGCCCGCCCGCACGGCGACCCGCGCCCTGGCCGTATGGCCGGTCCCGACGGCGTCCGAGATATAGCGCAGCCGCAGCGTCTGCTCGCCCGAGGCGATGAAGTCGGTCACGCCCACCGGCCGCCCATTGGCGAAGACGATGGCCTCTCCACCCAGGGCGTAGAACGGCCCCGGCGCGCCCACGGCGGCCGTGCCCGACGGCGCCGGCGCCTCGCGCAGATGACGCTTCAGGTCGCTGTATTTCCACGCCTCATCCCGCCGCGACGGGAATGTGGCCGCGTCGGCCAAGTCGATGGCGCAGGTCGCGCTCATGCCAGTTCCGGAAGATATTTGTCATATCCTTCCGCCTCCAGCTGATGCGCCAGTTCCGGCCCGCCCGAGGCCACGATCCGCCCGCCGGCCAGCACATGGACCCGGTCCGGTTTGATGTAATCCAGCAGGCGCTGATAGTGGGTGATGACCAGCATGGCCCGGTCCGGGCGACGCAGGGCGTTCACCCCTTCCGACACGATCCGCAAGGCGTCGATGTCCAGGCCGGAATCGGTCTCGTCGAGGATCAGCAGCGACGGCTCCAGCAGGGCCATCTGCAATATCTCCATCCGCTTCTTCTCGCCGCCGGAGAAGCCGACGTTCAGCGGCCGCTTCAGCATGTCGAAGTCCATCTTCAGCGCCTTGGACGCCTCACGGACCAGCTTCAGGAAGGCCGGCGCCGCCACCTCCTCTTCCCCGCGCGCGCGCTTCTGCGCATTCAGCGCCGTCCGCACGAAGGTCAGGGCCGGCACGCCGGGGATTTCGATCGGATACTGGAAGGACAGAAAGACGCCCTTGGCCGCCCGCTCAGCCGGCTCCAGCGCCAGCAGGTCCTCGCCCGCCCATTCGACCGATCCTTCCGTCGCCTCATAGCCCGGCCGTCCCGACAGGGCGTAACCCAGGGTCGACTTCCCGGCCCCGTTCGGCCCCATGATGGCGTGCACCTCGCCGGCGGGCACTTCGAGCGTCAGGCCTTTGAGGATCGGCTTGTCGCCGACGGAGACCTGGAGGTTGGAGATGGAGAGCATGTTCAATCAGTCGTTCGGAGTGGGATGAACGACGCTCAAATCCTGTCGAGCGTCGTAGAAGGCGATGACACGAATGCCGTCCGGGCGTTCGCGATAGACGATGATCTTCTTCCAGTCGGCTGCGCTCCATTCGAGAAGCCCAGGCCAGCGGGACAGATGACCTTGATGAGGATGCTCGGCCAGACGCCAGAGCGTGGCTTTGATCTCCGTTTCCGCCTTGTCCGCAGTTGCAAGACTGTGCGCGTCAAGGTGATCCAGAAAGTCGGAGAACGCCGTCAGCGCGGGCTCAGACCATTCGAAATCCTTCACCGCGTACGACGCGCCGCAAGCCGGGCCTCCGCTTCCTCGTTCGAAATAATCCGCCCCTCACGCTCCGCGGCCAGTCCCGCTTCGATCTGCGCGATCTGGTCCGCCGACAACGGCGAGCCACGATGAACCTCACTGTCCGTGATGAAACCTTCGGCCGCCGAGGCGATAAATTCGCCGACCGGCATCCCGATCTCGGCCGCCGCGCGCTTCAGGCGGTCGGCGGCGTCTTCATGGAAAGGAACGGCAATCGTTTCCATCAGAATGTCCTCAACGTTCGGATCAGACCAGATTTGTCGATGATACCACGATCCACCCCCAAGATGGCGGCCGCCCCGGCCGCCAGAACATCGAGCGTCAGGCCATTTAGAATCGGCTTTTCACCGACGGAGACGTGGAGATTGTCGATGGCGATGCTCACCCCACACTCCCTTCCAGGCTGATCGCCACCAGCTTCTGCGCCTCGACGGCGAACTCCATCGGCAGCTTCTGCATGACGTCGCGGACGAAGCCGTTGACCAGCAGGGCCACCGCCTCCTCCTGCGACAGCCCGCGCTGCTGGGCGTAGAACATCTGGTCGTCGCTCAACCGCGTCGTCGTCGCCTCGTGCTCCAGCTGGGCCGAGCCGTTGCGGGCCTCGATATAGGGGATGGTGTGCGAGCCGCATTCCTTGCCGATCAGCAGGCTGTCGCACTGGGTGAAGTTGCGCACCCCCGTCGCCTTCGGATGCACCGAGACCAGGCCGCGATAGGTCGAGTCCGATTTCCCCGCCGACACCGCCTTGGCGATGATCCGCGACTTGGTGTTCTTGCCCAGGTGGATCATCTTGGTGCCGGTGTCGGCCTGCTGACAGCCGTTGGTGATGGCGATGGAATAGAACTCGCCCGAGCTGTCGTCGCCCTTCAGGATGCAGGACGGATATTTCCAGGTGACGGCCGAACCGGTCTCGACCTGGGTCCACGACACCTTCGACCGATCCCCCCGGCAATCCGCCCGCTTGGTGACGAAGTTGTAGATGCCGCCCTTGCCCTCGGCGTCGCCGGGGTACCAGTTCTGGACCGTCGAATATTTCACCTCGGCGTCGTCCAGCGCCACGATCTCGACCACGGCCGCGTGCAGCTGGTTCTCGTCGCGCATCGGCGCGGTGCAGCCTTCCAGATAGGAGCAATAGCTGCCCTTATCGGCGATGATCAGGGTGCGTTCGAACTGCCCCGTCTGGGACGCATTGATGCGGAAATAGGTCGACAGCTCCATCGGGCAGCGCACGCCCGGCGGAATGTAGACGAACGACCCGTCCGAAAAGACCGCGCTGTTCAGGGCCGCGAAATAGTTGTCGGAGACCGGCACCACCGACCCCAGATATTGCCGCACGAGCTCAGGATATTCGCGCAAGGCCTCGGAAATGGGCATGAAGATCACGCCGACCTTGGCCAGTTCCTCCTTGAAGGTGGTGACCACCGAGACGCTGTCGAACACGGCGTCCACGGCCACGCGCGGCGCGCCCTGCACCCCCGCCAGCACCTCCTGCTCCTTCAGCGGGATGCCCAGCTTCTTGTAGATTTCCAGGATCTCGGGATCGACCTCGTCCAGCGACTTCGGCCCTTCCTTCTGCTTGGGCGCCGCATAGTAGAACAGCGACTGGTAATCAACCGGCTCATACTTCACCGCCGCCCAGGTCGGTTCCTCCATCGCCAGCCAGCGTTCATAGGCGGCCAGACGCCATTCCAGCATCCATTCCGGCTCGCCCTTCTTCTCGGAGATGAAGCGCACGATGTCGGCGTTCAGCCCACGCGGTGCAAACTCCTGCTCGATGTCCGACGTAAAGCCGTGCGCGTACTTCTCCAGCGCGGCGACGGCGTCGATGGTTTCCTTGACGGCGGCCATCAGGCGACCTCTCTCACGCGCGCGGCGGCGCGTGTCTTGTGCTTGTCGTAGGCGGCGATCCAGGCGTCGGCGAACCGCACCCAGTCGCTCTCGGTCGTGCCCCAGCCGCCGGAGACGCGCACGCCCCCGGTCGCCAGAGCGTTCAATCCCATGGCGCTGATGGTCTTGGACGGCTTCACCTTGCCGGACGAACAGGCCGAGCCCGCCGAAACCATGACGCCGTCCATATCAAGAATGATAAGTTGTTGAGGACTGTCCCAACCCTCGACCGCCATGAACAGGGTGTTGGGCAGACGCGGCACATCTCCGCCGATCACGGTCGCCCCGGCGGCCTCGACCCTGACCTCGGCCGCATCGCGCCAGCCCACATGCGAGGCCATCGTCTCCAGATCCCGCGCCGCACAGTCGGCGGCCACGCCGAACCCGGCGATGCCCGGCACATTCTCGGTCCCGGCGCGCAGACCCCGCTCCTGCCCGGCTCCGTGCAGGATGCGAACGCCCGACACGCCTTCCTTCAGGATCAACGCCCCGACGCCCTGCGGCCCGCCCAGCTTGTGGGCCGACAGGGTCAGGCTGTCCGGGTCCAGAACGCGCATGTCGACCGGGATCTTGCCCGCCGACTGGATCGCATCGACGTGCAGCCAGCCGCCGGCCGCGCGCACCAGGGCTGCGGCCTCGACCACCGGCTGGATCACGCCGCTCTCATTGTTCGCATGATGAATGGCGACCACAGCCCGGCCCGGACGCGCCAAGGCCTGCGCCAACCAGTCCAGATCGACGACGCCGTTCGCATCAACCGGCAGCACCTCGACAGGCGCGCCGGCGTTCGCCGCCGCCTCCGCCACGCACGGATGTTCGGTGGCGGAGACGATCAGCCGCTCGCATCCGGCCGCCAGCGCGCTGGCGATGGCCTGGGCGTTGGCTTCCGTGCCGCCGCTGTTGAACACGACCGCCGTCGGATCGGCGCCGACGAATTGGCCGACCTGAGCCCGCGCCGTCTCGACCCGCGCCCGCGCGCGTCGCCCGGCCGCATGGACCGCCGACGGATTGCCGTTGTCGGCCAGAGCCTTGGCCATGATCTCAAGCACCTCGGGCCGCACCAGGCCCGAGGCGTTGTAATCCAGATAGATCGCGCTCATGCCGCCACCCCCACAGCTTGGGGCGGTTCGACATTGCGCCGACGCTGGCCTGTGCGGTTCATCACCACGTCTTCCAGCGACACCCCGGCCAGATAGCGATGGATCTCGTCGCCCAGGTCTTCCCACAGATCATGGGTGATGCAGCGTTCGCCGGCCATCATGCAGCCCTTGGGCGAGCCATGCGCCACGCAGCGCGTCGCCCGGATCGGTTCGTCCACCGCCAGCACGATCTCGGCCACCACAGTCTCATGCGCCCCCTTGGCCAGCCGATAGCCGCCGCCGGGTCCGCGCACGCTCTTGACCAGGTCGCTCTTGCGCAGACGGGCGAACAACTGCTCCAGATAGCTCAGCGAAATCTCCTGGCGCGCGGCGATTTCAGCCAGCGAAACCGCCCGGATCTCGCCGCTTTCGCCGCGTCCGTTCTTCGCCAGATCGGCCATCGCCATCACGGCGTATCGTCCCTTGGTCGACAGACGCATATTGCAGCCTCAAAAATTGCGCGCTTTTCGCGGCTCTTGTGCTAGAACCCGCGCCTTCGCAAAGGCGCCTCGCTTGCGGAGGGACTTAGAAAGTCCCACCTCAGCGGTCAAGTATTACGCACACGCGAAACGACAGTTGAACGGATTCCAGAGCCCCTATGCCTGAAGTCATCCTGCCCGGCGCCTCCGGTCGCATCGAAGGCCGCTATTCCCCGGGCAAGCGCCCGAACGCCCCCATCGCGTTGATTCTGCACCCACACCCCAAGGCGGGCGGGCATATGAACAACCCGGTGACAGTCACCCTGCACCAGCTGTTCCAGCAGCGCGGCTTCGCCACCCTGCGCTATAATTCGCGCGGCGTCGGCAAGTCGCAGGGTGAATTCGATTCGGGCATCGGCGAACTGGCCGATGCGGCCACGGCCCTGGACTGGCTCCAATCGAACAACCCCGGCGCCAGCCAGACCTGGGTCGGCGGCTATCAGTTCGGCGCCTATATCGGCATGCAGCTTCTGATGCGCCGCCCCGAAACGGACGGCTTCATCTCGGTCTCGCCCCCGTCCAACATGTACGATTTCAGCTTCCTGGCCCCCTGCCCGGCCTCGGGCCTGTTCCTGCACGGCACCGCCGACACCGTCGTGCCCCCGGCCGAGGTCGAACGCGTGGTCAACAAGCTGCGCACCCAGAAGGGCATCATCATCGACTATGAGCTGGAAGAGGGCGCCAGCCACTTCTGGCAGGACCACATCAGCGCCGTCGAACGCCGTGTCGGCGCCTATCTGGACAAGCGTCTGGAAGAAAAGCCGGCCTGATCCGATCCTCGGGTCGCGCGTTGGAGACCCGGATGGAACATGACATCGTCATTATCGGCGGCGGCGCGGGCGGGCTTGAGCTCGCCGCCCGCCTGGGCCGTCGGTTCGGCCCGCGCGAGGGCCGCCGTCGCGTCCTGCTGATCGATCACTCCATCTTCCACCTGTGGAAGCCCAGCCTGCACGAGGTCGCTGCGGGGTCTCTGGACAGCCACCAGGAGGGTCTGTCCTATCCGGTGCTGGCGCGGCGCAATCATTTCAGCTTCGCCTTCGGCGATCTGACCGGCCTCGATCCGACGAACAAGACCCTGACCCTGGGCGAAATCCGGGATCAGGACGACGCCGTCCTGGTTCGCCCCCGCACGGTGAAGTTCCGCACCCTCGTCCTGGCCATCGGCAGCGGGTCGAACCTGTTCGGCACGCCCGGCGCCGCCGAACACGCCCATCTGCTGGAGGACGTGGCGGACGCCGAGGCGTTCAACAAACGGCTGACCGCCGCCTTCCTGGCGACCGCCTATTCCGACGGGCAGACGATGAACATCGCCATCGTCGGGGCCGGCGCCACCGGGGTCGAACTGTCCACCGAACTGATCGAGGGGCATGACGAACTGTCGGCCGGCCTGACCGAGGGCCAGAAGTTCGAGCTCGCGGTCACCCTCGTCGAGGCCGCGCCCCGCATCCTGGGCGGCCTGCCCGAACGGGTCTCGGCCAAGGCCGCCCATGCCCTGGAAGAGAAGGGCGTGCGCCTGCTGACCGACGCCAAGGTCAAGGCCGTCCACGCCGGCCGGCTGGACACCTCCAGGGGCGAGGTGCCCGCCGACCTGATCGTCTGGGCGGCCGGGGTGAAGGCGGCCGAGACCAACCGCGACCTGGGCCTGACCACCGGCCGCCTCAATCAGTTCGTGGTGGACGACCACCTGCGCACCTCGGCCCCTGACATCTACGCCATGGGGGACTGCGCCGAGGCGCCGGGGCCCGAGGGGCGTCCGGTCCCCGCCCGCGCCCAGGCGGCGGCCCAGCAGGCCGCCTATCTGGCCAAGGCCCTGGCCATGGCTCGGTCAGACCCGTCGCGTGATTCCGGCCCCTACGTCTATCATGACAAGGGTTCGCTGGTGTCCCTGGGCGGCGACCGGGGCGTCGGCTCCCTGATGGGCAATCTGGGCGGCCCGAACTTCCTGATCGAGGGCCTGATCGCCAAATGGGCCTATATGGCCCTGCACCTGGACCATCACCGCGCCATCCTGGGCGTCCGCCGCACCGCCATCCTGGCCCTGTCGCGCCTGCTGCACCGCCGTGTCTCCGGACGGCTGAAGCTGCACTGAGGCGCGCGCGGCCCAGGGCTCAGTGCAGCGGTTCCTCGGCGATTGGGGCCGGACCGTGGGCGCGCACGCACCAGATCACGCTGACGATCATCATCAGTATGGCCAGGATCTCGATCACAGCCGGTCCCCGTCCCTCCCAGATGTAGCCGTAGACGAAGGCGAACACGGTCTCGAACACGATCATCTGCCCCAGCATGGTCAGCGGCAGACGGCGGCTGGCCTGGTTCCACAGGGCGTTGCCGATGATCGAGGCGAACAGGGCCACGCCCAGGCAGACGCCGGCGAGCTTCAGCCACGCGCCGCCGGTCCAGCCCTGGGTCGTCAGCGCCGCGGGAATCGCCAGGAGCAGCGCCAGACCGCCCGTGACCACCCCGGTCAGCAGGGACCAGTCGTGGGGCGACACCTGTGTCAGCCGCGCCATCCAGCGGCTGTTGCCCACCGCATAGACCGTCCAGGAGATCAGGGCGCCCAGGGCGCAGCCCAGACCGATCAGCGTCTGAATCCCGGTTGGTCCGCCGGAAACGCCATGGCCCTGAGACAGGGCGCGCCAGCCGATCAGCCCCACCGCCACGGCCGCCAGGACGATGGGCGGCGCCGTCCGAGACGCCGGCGGCCCGCCTCCATCCTTCAGCCCCCACAGGGCCACCACCACCGGCACCATGCCCACGATCAGGGCCGACGCCGCCACCCCGGCCAGGTGAACGGCGACGACCACAAAGGCGAAATAGACCAGATTGCCCGCCAGGCTCAGCCAGACGAGGGCGCGCCACGTGCCCGCCTCGATCAGGGGCGCCAGCCGCCGCCAGCGCGGGGCGATCAGAACGACCGCGATCAACCCGTAGGCCAGATAGCGTCCGGCGGTCAGCAACAGCGGCGACGCCTCCGGCGCGAACTTGGGCGCCAGGAACACCAGCCCCCACATCGCGCCTGCCCCCAGGCCGGAAGCCACGCCCCACAGCCGGTCCGAGGATGCCGTCATTGTCGCGCTCCGCCTTCAACCCCGGCCGCGCTTACACGGTTTGTCAGGCGGCGAACACCGGCCCCCAGACCGAAGGATCGACCGCCCCCTAAGCCGCCTCGACCGCCTCTTCGGCCGGAATCGTGCGGATCATATAGTCGAAGGCCGACAGCCCCGCCTTGGAGCCTTCGCCCATGGCGATGACGATCTGCTTGTAGGGCACGGTGGTCACGTCGCCCGCGCCGAATATGCCCGGCTGCGAGGTCTCGCCGCGATGATCCACCTCGATCTCCCCGCGCGCCGTCAGGGCCACGGCGCCGCGCAGCCATTCGGTGTTCGGCACCAGGCCGATCTGGACGAAGACGCCTTCCAGATCGACGTCATGATGGGCGTCCGAGTTGCGGTCCTTGTAGGACAGGCCCGTCACCTTCTCGCCGTCGCCGTGCACCTGGGTCGTCAGGGCCGAGGTGACGATCCGCACGTTCGGCAGGGTCGCCAGCTTGCGTTGCAGCACCGCATCGGCCCGCAGTTCGCTGTCGAATTCGATCAGGGTCACATGGGCCACGATGCCCGCCAGATCGATGGCCGCCTCGACGCCCGAGTTGCCGCCGCCGATCACGGCCACCCGCTTGCCCTTGAACAGCGGCCCGTCGCAGTGCGGGCAATAGGCCACGCCCTTGTTCTTGTACTGGTCCTCGCCCGGCACGTTCATCTGGCGCCAGCGGGCGCCGGTGGCCAGGATGACGGTGCGCGACTTCAGACTGGCGCCGTTCTCCAGCACCACCTCGTGCAGACCGCCGGGAACCTCGGCCGGAACCAGCCTGGCCGCCTTCTGCAGGTTCATGATGTCCACCTCGTACTCGCGGACATGCTGTTCCAGATGGGCGGCCAGTTTCGGCCCCTCGGTGTGCGGCACCGAGATGAAGTTCTCGATCGCCATGGTGTCCAGCACCTGGCCGCCGAACCGTTCGGCCACGACGCCGGTGCGGATGCCCTTGCGCGCCGTATAGATGGCGGCCGCCGCCCCGGCGGGGCCGCCGCCGACCACCAGCACGTCGAACGGGTCCTTGGACTTCAGCCGTTCGGCGGCCCGCGCCTCGGCGCCCGAATCCAGCCGGGCGACGATCTGCTCCAGCTCCATCCGGCCCTGGCCGAACAGTTCGCCGTTCAGGAAGACCGTCGGCACGGCCATGATCTTGCGCTCCTCGACCTCGTCCTTGAACAGGCCGCCTTCGATGGCGACGTGTTTGATGCGCGGGTTCAGCACGCTCATCAGGTTCAGGGCCTGCACCACGTCGGGGCAGTTCTGGCACGACAGCGAGAAATAGGTCTCGAACACATAGTCGCCGTCCAGGTCCTTGATCTGCTGGATCACCTCCTGCGCCGCCTTGGACGGATGGCCGCCGACGTGCAGCAGGGCCAGCACCAGCGAGGTGAACTCGTGGCCCAGCGGAATCCCCGCGAACCGCACGCCGATGTCGGTGCCCTTGCGGCGGATCAGGAAGCTGGGCTGGCGTTCGTCGTCATAGTCGCGGCCCATCTCGACCTTGCCGTGCGAGACCGAGACGATCTCCTCCAGCAGGGTCTTCAGCTCCTGCGACTTCGGCCCGGCGCCCAGCGAGGCGACCAGTTCGACCGGATGGACGATGTTCTTCAGATAGGCCTCGAGCTGAGATTTCAGATTGGCGTCCAGCATGGGAGAGGTCCTTGAAACAGTTGAACTCATGACGCCTGCAAGCCCGACCGCGGGCGAGGCGAGACATGAAGAAGGATGTCGGCGGGGGCTGGAAACGCAACGCGCCCCCGCCGACGGACGGGTCCGGCGCCGGGCCGGACCCGATGGGTCGCGTCAGTCTTAGATCTTGCCGACGAGGTCGAGCGACGGGGCCAGGGTGGCTTCGCCTTCTTCCCACTTGGCCGGGCAGACTTCACCCGGGTGCGAACGCACATATTGCGCGGCCTTGACCTTGCGCAGCAGTTCGGCGGCGTTGCGGCCGATGCCTTCCGAGGTGGTCTCGGTGAACTGGATCACGCCGTCCGGATCGACCAGGAAGGTCGCGCGATCGGCCAGGCCCACGCCCGGACGCATGGCGTCGAAGTTGTTTGTCACCAAGCCCGAGGGGTCGCCCAGCATGGTGTAGGTGATCTTGCCGATGGCCGGCGACGAGTCGTGCCAGGCCTTGTGCGAGAAATGGGTGTCGGTCGACACCGAATAGATCTCGACACCCAGCTTCTGGAACTCGGCGTAGTGGTCGGCCAGGTCTTCCAGCTCGGTCGGGCACACGAAGGTGAAGTCGGCCGGATAGAAGAAGAAGATCGCCCACTTGCCCGCCACATCGGCGTCGGTGACGGTCAGGAACTTGCCGTCCTTGTAGGCCTCGGCCGTGAAGGGTTTGAGGGTCGTGTTGATAAGGGCCATGCAGGGCTTCCATTCCGTTGGGAGGTTGGGGAGGCCCGCTTCCTACCGCACCGCAGCGGATAAGTGTAATCACTTATTTGCAGGTGCGTGATAGATTTTGGTTATGACAAGAACGGACATTAAGTGCAGGGCGGATAGGTTCGGAAATGCGCTTCGTACTCAGCCATTGTGCCGGGGAAATTCATAGCACTGCGTCTTTCATCGACGCGCTCGGGATCCTCCAGCTTGTCCACGACCCAACGACCATCCTTGCACGTCATCTGCGTGCCATAGCGCTGCGGCCGACCCTCATTGATCGCCAAACGGTCATACATCAGGCCATAGCTCTGACCATCGACCTCTCCCTGCGCGACAAGGGGCTCTAGCACCGGAACGAATCGTCGCCAGTTTTCTAAGTCGGAATGCTGAATGATCAGAAAGGCGGCGCCGGCAGCCTGCTCGCCATAGACCGATTTCTTGAACCAGCCCTCAGGGGGGACCATGGTCAGAAGTTCGTCGAGCAACGCCTTATCTACGGCCCCTATGCTTTCCCAAGCCAAGGACTCAGCGGACTGTCGCTCATCCGCAGGCAAGGTGCTGAAGTCCAGAACCGTAAAGACGCGTCTCCCGACCTGATCCAAAGCCCCCATACGTTCGAGCCGCTCGCGGTCTGAAGTTGGGGGAGGCAAATCAGCCTGTCGCGCCTTCTCGACAGCGATAGCCTCGGCGACTGGCGCAACAAAGGCTCTTGCCTCGGCGCTCACCTCGGTCGGCGCGTGCTGAACCAGCATCGCCGCAGCCAAGATCAAACCAATCTTAGCGCCCCTCCACAACCGAAAGAGGAAATGATCGCGCCTTCATGGCGAAGTTTAGGCGAAGTTCAATACAGCAGGAACCCCCGCCGCGCCTCTTCCCACCCCGCCTCATCCGGCCGCGTCGCCGCATCCAGATCCCCCGGCCCCGCCGCCGCGTCATCCACCCATTCCCGCAAGCCCGGTCCGCCGTTGATCACATCGATGGGCAGTTTTCCGAACGCATACTCGTACGGGAAATCCCGCCACAGATCGTAGTCGGGGTACAACCGCCGGATCGCCTTGAACCCCAGGGCCTGCACGCGCCACGGCTTGAAGGCGGCATGGTCATAGCCGGGGTGATCGACATGGATCTGCACCCCGCTGCACAGCTGGCCGACGTGCTTATGGAAGGTCGGCTCGAACCACATGTCGCGTAAGGTACAGCCGCCCAGCCACTCCGGCGCCAGAGCGTGCATCTCGGCGATCACCGCCCGCGCATCAATGTCCGGCGCCCCGAACAGCTCCAGCGGCCGGGTCGTGCCCCGGCCTTCCGACAGGGTGGCCCCCTCCAGCATCACCGTGCCGGCGTAGCAGCGCGCCATGCTCAGGTTCGGCGCATTGGGGCTGGGATTGACCCAGGCCCGCTCGCCCAGCGGCCAGCCGAAGCCCGGCCCCGCCTCCGGCGCCCAGCCCTGCATCTCCACCACCCGGTAATCCACATCCAGCTTGAACTGGTCGATGAACCACAGGCCCAGTTCGCCCATCGTCATCCCGTGCCGCATCGGCATCGGCGCGGCCCCGACGAAACTCTCCCAGCCGGGCTTCAGCGTCTGCCCCTCGACCGGCCGCCCCGCCGGATTGGGCCGGTCCAGCACCCAGACCGACTTGCCGTGTTTCGCCGCCGCCTCCAGCACGTACAGAAGCGTCGTCACATAGGTGTAGATGCGGCAGCCTAGGTCCTGCAGGTCGATCAGGACGACGTCGAACGTCTCCATCCACTCGTCCCTGGGCCGCCGCACCTCGCCGTACAGGCTGAAGACCGGGAAGCCGTGCACCGGATCGCGATAATCCGGGCTCTCCATCATATTGTCCTGAAGATCGCCCTTCATCCCATGCTGCGGTCCGAAGGCGGCGGTCAGATTGATCTCGGGACAGGCGGCCAGCGCCTCCACCGCATGACCCAGATCCTTCGTCACCGAGGCCGGATGCGCCAGCAACGCCACGCGCCGCCCCTTCAACTGGGCCTTCAGGGCGTCGTCGGACAGCAGGCGGTCGAGACCGAAATTCATGGCAGTTCCAGCGCGAACGAGTCGGGATGATGAAAGTCCGGCTTATCCGATGGATGCGCCAGGGCCCAATAGGCGATCGCCCCGTCCAGCCCCCCGTCCAGCCTCTCGACCACAGCCGTCAGCCCGACCGCGTCCGTCGCATCCTCCGGCAGGTCCACATCGACCGTCAGCCCAAACCGCCCGGGCGCCATGCGCGTGACGATGAAGGGCGGCGCGATCTCCAGCGCTCGCATTCCCTCGCGATAGCCGTCGAACCGATAGGCCGCCCAGGCCCCCGACGGCGACAGATTATATTCGACATAGCCGTCCGCCGTCCGCACGAAGGCCTCGAAACAGGTCGTCCGCCACAGCTCGTCCGTTCTGGCCCGCGCCGCCGCCTGCGGCCAGCGCACCATTTCAACCGGCCCGGCCACGACATATTCGAGGCTCAACACCCGCCCCGCCCGCCGCGCCTCGACCTCCGGCGTCAGCCCGGCGGGGGAACAGGTCGGGTGCGGGATCAGGGGCAGACGCATTGGTCCTTCGTAGCGAAGGCTTGACGCCGGTCAACGCTGCGCCTTATCCAGAACCCATGTTCGCCGCCCGCGCCATCGCCGGCCTGTATTACCGCCCGCTGTAAGCGAGCGGCCCGCGAACACGCGCCGCCTTCGCTGGCGACGCGCTCTTCGGAAATGGAAGACGACCGCCGGCATCCCTGCTAACGGAGCCCCGCCATGACCGAACACGCCTTCAAATCCGACTTCCTCCGCACCCTCCAGGCGCGCGGCTACATCCATCAGATCACCCATCCGGTCGAGCTGGATGCGGCGGCGGCCGACGGCGTGGTCGCCGGCTACATCGGCTTCGACGCCACCGCCCCGTCGCTGCACGTGGGCAGCCTGATCCAGATCATGATGCTGCGCCGGCTCCAGCAGGCCGGCGGCAAGCCCATCGTCCTGATGGGCGGCGGCACCACCAAGGTCGGCGACCCGACCGGCAAGGACACGTCGCGCCCCCAGCTGACCGAAGAGACGATCCAGTCGAACATCGACTCGATCCAGACGGTCTTCGCCAAATTCCTGACCTTCGGCGACGGCCCGACCGACGCCGTCATGGTCAATAACGACGACTGGCTGTCGGGCTACGGCTACATCCAGTTCTTGCGCGACTTCGGCACCCATTTCACCGTCAACCGGATGCTGAGCTTCGACTCGGTCAAGCTGCGCCTCGAGCGCGAGCAGCCGATGACCTTCCTCGAGTTCAACTACATGCTGATGCAGTCGGTGGACTTTCTGGAGCTGAACCGCGCCCTGAAGGTGACCTTGCAGATGGGCGGGTCGGACCAGTGGGGTAATATCACCTCGGGCGTCGATCTGGTCCGCCGCGTGGACCAGAAGGCCGCCTTCGGCCTGACCACCCCGCTGCTGACCACGGCCTCGGGCGGCAAGATGGGCAAGACCGCCCAGGGCGCCGTCTGGCTGAACGCCGAACAGCTGAGCCCCTATGACTACTGGCAGTTCTGGCGCAACGCCGAGGACGCCGATGTCGGCCGCTTCATGCGCCTGTTCACGGACCTGAGCCTGGAGCAGATCGCCGAATACGAGGCCCTTGAAGGCGCCGCCATCAACGACGCCAAGAAGGCCCTCGCCGACGCCGCCACCACCCTGCTGCATGGCGCCGAGGAAGCCGCCAAGGCCCGCGCCGCCGCCGAGACCGCCTTCGAAAAGGGTCAGGTCTCCGCCGATCTGCCGACCGTCGAACTGCCGGTGGTCGAGGTTTACGGCGCCATGATCGCCGCCGTCGTGACCAAGGCCGGCCTGACCGCCTCGAACGGCGAGGCGCGCCGCCTGGCCCAGGGCGGCGGCCTGCGCCTCAACGACGCCGCCGTGTCCGACGGCGCCCAACTGCTGACCGAGGCCGACCTCAAGGACGGCGTCATCAAGCTGGCGGCGGGCAAGAAGAAGATCGTGCTCGTTCGCCCGATTTGATTTCCGCTCATCCCGGCGAGGCTCGGGCCCCAGGGCTTCGCAAGCTTCGCCGGACTAGGCGTCCGCTGCGCCTGATCCGACGTATTGTCGCGCGACAGAACCAGCCCCGGCTTTCGCCGGACCCATTCGGAGTATGAAATGTCCGCTGCCGAAGGCCAGCCCGCCCCCGCCCTAGACCTGCCGACCGACAACGGCGGCCAAGTCTCCCTCATTGCCCTGAAGGGCAAGCCTGCGGTCGTCTATTTCTATCCCAAGGACGACACGACCGGCTGCACCCGCGAGGCCCAGGACTTCACCGCCCTGGCGCCCGACTTCGCCGCCCTGGGCGTTCCCGTCATCGGCGTGTCCAAGGACACGGTGAAGAAGCACGATCGGTTCAAGGCCAAGTACGACCTCGCCGTCGTCCTGGCCTCGGACGAGGACGGCGCGGCTTGCGAGGCCTGGGGCGTCTGGGTGCAGAAGAAGCTCTACGGCCGCGAATATATGGGCATAGAGCGCGCCACCTTCCTGATCGACGCCGACGGCCGGGTCGTCCGGGCCTGGCGGAACGTCAAGGTCGCCGACCACGCCGCCGCGGTTCTGGAGGCCGCCCGTTCATTGGGTTGAATTCCGATTCTGAGTTTCGCCAAATGCGAGAATCTCAATCAACAATCGCGTGATGAGGCGGCAAAACGGCATCAATCGTGGTTAACAGGGCATGAACAGTCTTGCCCGTGTCATCGTTGCACCGGATAAACCTCACCTCGACGTGGGGGCGTTGCGTAATGACCGTGCAAGAACAGTCGCCGGAATCATCTTGGTTCGAACGTTTTTTGCCCGTTCGATACCTTTACCTGCGCAGCCGTGACGATATCCGGGCCTATGCCCTGACCGCGCAGAGACAGCTGGTTCTGGGCACCGTCGCCGTGGCCGTCGTCCTCTGGTCCCTGGTGGCCTCCGGCGCCTTCCTGTTCGACCTCATCGCCCAGCACCGCTCCGACGCCGAGGTCGTGCGCGCGCGCGCCGCGTCGGAACGTCTGAACGCCGACCTTCAGGCCCGGCTGGAAAGCGCGGTGGTCCGCATGTCCGCCGCCAACGGCTCGCTGGAACAGACCGCCGCCATGATCGAACGGCGCCACGCCGCCCTGACCACGGTGATGACCGACTTCCATGGCGTAGAGGGAGCCCAGCGCGCCCTCGCGCCCGCCGCCATCCCCGACAGCGCCAGCCCGATCCAGCGGATCCTGGCCGTGCGGCTGGATCAGGAGCGGCTGCTGGACCGGGCCGAAGACTTCGCCCAGACCCGGGCCGAACGCCTGCGCCTCGCCTTCCGTCTGGCGGGTCTGAACCCCGCCGCCTATGTCGCCGCGTCCGAGCCCCTGGGCGGCCCCCTGGTCGAGGCGCGCGACCCGCGCGCCCTGGCCGCCATCCTGGACGTGGACGAGCCCTTCGCCGTCCGCATCCGCCACGCCGCCACCAACCTGAACGAGATGCGGGCCTTGACCGACGCCGCGGGGGGCCTGCCGTTCAAACGCCCGACACAGGCCCGCACCACCTCGGGCTTCGGCGTCCGCTTCGATCCGTTCAACGGCCGGCCCGCCGTCCACCAGGGCCAGGACTTCGCCGCTCCCCTGAACACGCCCATCTACGCCACGGCCCCGGGCGTGGTCGCCTACGCCGGCGTCCGTTCAGGCTATGGCAATACTGTAGAGCTAGACCATGGTCGCGGTTTCAAGACGCGTTACGCCCATCTCAACACCCTGGGGGTTCAGCCCGGCCAGTCGGTCGCGCTCGGCCAACGTATCGGTGGGATGGGCACGACGGGCCGCTCCACCGGCGTCCACCTCCATTACGAAGTCTGGCTGAACGGCCGACCCCAGAACCCCGCACGCTTCCTCAGAGCAGGAGACCAACTTGTTCAACAAAATTAGCAAACCCTCGAGCCCGACCCCGGCGGCTCGCCCGACCGCTCCGGTCATCCCGCCGCTGCCGGACATGCCCGCCGCGCCGCGCGCCGGCGGCGGCGCCCCTTCGGCCGTGCCGACCGGCCGCGGTCTGTCGACCCTGTCGTCCGACCTGGTGTTCGAAGGCAATGTCTCGGGCGCCGGCGATCTGCAGATCGACGGCCAGGTGAAGGGCGACGTCCGCGTCGGCCGCCTGATCGTCGGCGAGACCGGCGCCGTCGAAGGCAATGTTCAGGCCGACTATGTCGAGGTGCGCGGCCGGGTCGTCGGCGGCGTCCAGGGCAAGCAGGTCAAACTGGTCGCCACCGCCTATGTGGACGGCGACATCACGGCCGAACAGCTGTCGATCGACGTCGGCGCCTTCTTCCAGGGCCGCGTCGCCCAGGGCCAGCGTCAGGCGCCCGCCCCCGCCGCCGTGACCCCGGTCGCGCCGGTCGTGCAGGCGGCGGCCCCTCTCGCTCCGAAGCCGGAAACCGCTCCGGTCGTCCAGGGGAAGGAAACGGTCTGACCCCGAGGCCCTGAAGTCAAAAGGGCGGCCCGGTGTCCGGGCCGCCCTTTTTCTTGTCCGCGGTCGTCCCGGCGCCGATCAGGCGTCCGCGCTGGAGCCGCGCGTCTCGCCGACCCGCGCCGCCAGGGCCGCGCCCATGAAGGCGTCCAGATCGCCGTCCAGCACCCCTTGGGTGTCCGAGGTCTCGACCTCGGTCCTCAGGTCCTTCACCATCTGATACGGCTGCAGCACATAGGATCGGATCTGGTGGCCCCAGCCGATGTCCGTCTTGGCGTCCGCCAGGGCCTGGGCCACGGCTTCGCGCTTCTGCAGTTCCAACTCATACAGCCGCGCCCGCAGCATCTTCCACGCCTGTTCGCGGTTCTGGTGCTGCGACCGGCCGGCCTGGCAGGCCACGACGGTGTTGGTCGGAACGTGGGTCAGACGCACGGCCGAGTCCGTCTTGTTGATGTGCTGGCCGCCCGCGCCCGAGGCGCGATAGGTGTCGGTGCGCACGTCCGATGGATTGATGTCGATCTCGATGGCGTCGTCCACCACCGGCGAGACGCCGATGGAGGCGAAGCTGGTGTGCCGTTTGGCCGCCGCGTCATAGGGGCTGATGCGCACCAGGCGATGCACCCCTGATTCCGACTTCAGCCAGCCGTAGGCGTTCGGCCCGGAGATCAGGATGGTGGCCGACTTGACCCCCGCCTGTTCGCCCTCTTCGTGGGCCTCGATCGTGACCTCGTACCCATGCGCCTTGGCCCAGCGGGAATACATCCGCAGCAGCATGCTGGCCCAGTCGTTCGACTCCGTGCCGCCGGCGCCGGAGTTGACTTCCAGATAGGCGTCGTTGCCGTCGGCCTCGCCGGACAGCAGGGCTTCCAGCTCGGCCCGGGCGGCGCGGTCCTTGATGCCCCGCAGCAGGACGCGCGCCTCTTCCAGCGTGCCCTCGTCGCCTTCCTCGTCCGCCATCTCGGCCAGCATCACCCCGTCCTCGAGATCCTGCTCCATCGCCTTGACGGTGTTGATCTTGGCTTCCAGCTGCGAACGATCGCGGCTGACGGCCTGGGCTTCTTCGGGCTTGTCCCACAGGGTCGGATCCTCGACCCGCGCGTTCAGCTCATCGAGCTTTCTTAGAGCGACATCCCAGTCAAAGACGCCTCCTGAGCAGAGCGACGCTCTGCTCGATGTCGGCCTTCATGGCCTCGACATCCGGTCTCATCGCAATCTCCAGCGACACAGGGCCCTCAGACAGCAAGGCTCGCGGCCATGCAAAAGGGCAGGATTAAAGGAAAACGGCGCGCCACGAGGACGCGCCGTTCGAAAGGCCTACCTAGAGCCTCAATACAATCCGCTCAAGTCCTCGGCCGGCGCCTTCTTCGGCGGAGGGGCGGCGGCGGGCGGCGGTGGCGCTGCGGCTGCGGCGGCGGCTGCCTCCTGCTCGCGGCGGATCACCTCATAATAGTTCTGGGGCCCGACGGGCTGGGTCGGGGCCTGGACCGGCCGCGGGGCCTGACGTTCCGTACCCGGACGGAATGCCTCTTCGATGCCGTTCACCATGCGGAAGACGGCGTTCTTGGGCCGCACGAAGGGCCGCGCCGGCCGTTCCTTCAGCGCCGTCTGCATGAATTCGGTGAACACCGGCACGGCGGCCGAGGCGCCCGCCTCGCCCGACCCCAGCGACCGGTTGTCGTCGAAGCCGATGAAGACGCCCACCACGATGTCGGTGGTGAAGCCGACGAACCAGGCCGACCGATATTCATTGGTCGTGCCGGTCTTGCCCGCCACCCAGCGGCCCAGGCCGCGCGCGCTGGCGGCCGTGCCCCGCTGGACCACGCCTTCCAGCATCGAACTCATCTGATAGGCGGTGATTGGATCGATGACCTGGGTTCCGCGCGGTTGAAGGCGCGGCGATTCCTGACCGGAGAAGCCCCGGGAGCAGTCGCGGCAGCTGCGGGTGTCGGCGCGGAAGATGGTCTCGCCGTCGCGATCTTGGACATAGTCGATCAGATAGGGGGTGACCCGCCGCCCGCCGTTGGCGAAGGCGGAATAGGCGGCCGTGATCTCCAGCGGCGTCACCTCGCCGGCGCCCAGCGACACCGACAGGTTGGGCGTCAGGCCGGGGATGCCCATCCGGGCCGACTGATCGACGATCTTCTTCATGCCCACCGACTGGGCCAGCCGCACCGTCATGACGTTCCGGGACAGCTCCAGCCCGCGCCGCAGGCTCTGGGGCCCATAGTATTCGCGGCTGTAGTTCTCCGGCGTCCAGCGCTGGCCGTTGGCCCCGCCCGCGAAGCTGATCGGCGCGTCCAGCACGATGGAGGCCGGGGTGAAGTCGCCTTCCAGGGCGGTCGCATAGACGAAGGGCTTGAAGGCTGAACCCGGCTGGCGCCGCGCCTGGGTCGCCCGGTTGAAGCTGGACAGGGCGTAGGAATAGCCCCCCACCATCGCCAGCACCCGGCCCGACTGGGGCTCGATCGCCACCAGGGCGCCGTTGACGCGCGGCACCTGTTTCAGGGCGTACTGACCGCCCTTCCGCTCGACGAAGATCAGTTCGCCGCGCCGCAGTTGCTTGTTGGCGTTGGCCCAGGCGGCGTCGGCGGCGATCAGGGTTCCGGTCTCGTCATCCTTGGCGGTGCGGATGCGGACGGTGTTTCCGCTGACGCTCTCGATGGCGGCGGCCTGCCAGGTGCGGCGTTCGGGCGGCGCCTGTTCCTTCAGGGCGGCGGCCTGCCATCCCTCGGCGAAGTCCGTCGTGCCCCAGCCCCCGCGCCAGCCGTGGCGACGGTCATAATTCTCCAGCCCCTGCATCAGGGCCTGCCGCGCCGCCGTCTGCAGCGTCGGATCCAGGGTGGTGCGCATATAGAAGCCGCCGGCGCGCAGCTGCGCCCCGAAGTCCGGATTGGCGGCGGCCTGGCGCCGCGCCTCTTCCACGAAGAAGTCGGCGTCCTTGTACTCTGACCGTTGCGGCGCATCGCGCGTGACCAGCGGCCGGGCGCGCGCCTCGACCAGCTGGGCCTCGGTCAGCCAGCCGCTCTGCTCCATCTCGCCCAGCACCCAGTCCCGCCGGCCCTTGGCCGCGCCGGGGTGGCGTTTGGGGTGGTAGTTGTTCGGTCCCTTGGGCAGGGAGGCCAGGAAGGCCGCCTCGTCCGGCGTCAGCTGCGCCAGCGACTTGCCGAAATAGTTGTAGGCCGCCGAGGCGATGCCGAACGAGCGATAGCCCAGGAAAATCTCGTTCAGATACAGGTTGAGGATCTGCTCCTTGGACAGGGTCGCCTCCAGGCGATTGGCCAGGATGGCTTCCTTCAGCTTGCGGTTCAGGCTCGATTCGTTGGTCAGCAGGACGTTCTTGGCCACCTGCTGGGTGATGGTCGATCCGCCCTCCAGCCGGCGCCCCTGCACCAGGTTGAAGATGTTCTTGATCGAGGCCCGGCCGATGCCGCCCACGTCGATCCCGCCGTGCTGGAAGAAGTTGCGGTCTTCCGCAGCCAGGAAGGCCTGCACCACGGTCAGGGGAATCTGGTCATAGGACACATAGATTCGGCGCTCGTCCGAGAATTCGCCGATCAGGGTGCCGTCGCCGGCATAGACCCGCGTCGCCGTCGGCGGCCGATAGTCGGCCAGCTCGGACGCGTCCGGCAGGTCGTGAAACAGCCACGCCGCATAGACGGCGACGACCAACCCCGCCAGGGCGATGCCGCCCAGCAGAACCATGCCCGCCCATACGAACCAGCGTTCGGCAATCTTCACTGCGTACTCCGACGACGCGCCCCGAAAGGGTGCTTTAGACCGCGTCGCCCCCTAAAGGCTAGGGCGCGGATGCAACGCCCCCTTACCGTCTCCCGTTAACCCCCCATCTGAAGCCTTCCCAACCCCCAGGAGCCCACCATGGAAGTTCTGTATCGCGCCCAGGCCACCGCCTCCGGCGGCGGCCGCGAGGACGGCCGCTCGGCCACCGACGACGGCAAGATCGACGTCAAACTGTCCACCCCCAAGGAAATGGGCGGCAAGGGCGGCGACGGCACCAATCCCGAACAGCTGTTCGCCACCGGCTACGCCGCCTGCTACCTCGGCGCCCTGCGTCTGGTCAGCGGCAAGGCCGGAACCCCGGTCGGCCCGGACACCAAGATCACCGCCGGTATCGGCTTCGGCAAGAATACGCGCGGCGAGGGCTTCAACCTCGACGTCGAACTGACCGTCACCGACCATGGCCTGGACCAGGCGGTCATCGACGACCTGATCGAGAAAGCCCACCAGGTCTGTCCCTATTCCAACGCCACGCGCGGCAACGTCGATGTGCGTCTCAGCGCGAAATAACCGCATGAAGGGCCGCGCGCGTGTTGAGCCGCGCGCGCGGCGCCTCTAGATGGAGGCATGACCTCCCCGCTCGACGCCACTCCCGACCCCCTGCTGACGCTCGAACCCGCCCGCCGCGTGACCCTGCGCGAGGCCTTCGGCGTGGACAGCGACATGACCGTGCCCGCCTTCGCCGAGCGCGACAGCCATGTGCCCGAGATCGACGAGGCCTATCGTTTCGACCCGCAGACGACGATCGCCATCTGCGCCGGCTTCGCCTTCGACCGCCGCGTCATGGTCCAAGGCTATCACGGCACGGGCAAGTCGACCCATATCGAACAGGTCGCGGCCCGCCTGAACTGGCCCCTGGTGCGCGTGAACCTGGACAGCCATGTCAGCCGGATCGACCTGATCGGCAAGGACGCCATCGTCCTGAAGGACGGCAAGCAGATCACCGAATTCCGCGAAGGCATCCTGCCCTGGGCGCTGCAACGCCCCGTCGCCCTGGTGTTCGACGAATATGACGCCGGCCGCCCCGACGTGATGTTCGTGATCCAGCGCGTGCTTGAGGCCCAGGGCCGCCTGACCCTGCTGGACCAGAACCGCGTCATCCGCCCCAACAAGCATTTCCGCCTGTTCGCCACGACCAACACCATCGGTCTGGGCGACACCACGGGCCTGTATCACGGCGCGCAACAGATCAATCAGGCCCAGCTGGACCGCTGGAACATCGTCACGACGCTGAACTACCTCGACCACGACGTCGAGGCCGAGATCGTCGCCGCCAAGGTGCCCGAGTGGAAGGACGCCGAGGGCCGCCGCCGCATCGCCGCCATGGTCCGCGTCGCCGACATGACCCGCAACGCCTTCATGAACGGCGACATCTCCACCGTCATGTCGCCCCGCACCGTCATCACCTGGGCCCAGAACGCCATCATCTTCGGCGGCGACCTGGCGCTCAGCTTCCGCCTGACCTTCCTGAACAAGTGCGACGAACTGGAACGCCCCACCATCGCCGAGTTCTACCAGCGGGCCTTCGGCGAAGACCTGCCCGAGGCGGCCACGCGGGTGAAGGTGGGCTAAACGGCAGTGGGCAAGCCCTACTACGAGCTGCACGAAGATCTTGAGCCGTTTGCCTCATCGCACTCGGACGCGAAGCTCACCGATATTGAGAAGTTTTTCGACCTTTTGGCGTCGGGGCCGAAAGAGCGCGACTGCCAAAAATTTATCGAAGAGCACCCTGCGCTAATAGCAGCCTATGGGCGCAGCGGTCATGGCGAGTGGGTGATCCCGCAAAAACGGCTCGGCTCAGAATTCATACCCGATTTTGTCCAAGGTCACGCTCATTCCGGGGGCTATCAGTGGGCCTTATGGGAACTGGAGTGTCCGTCAGACGTGCCATTCAATCGTGACGGCACGTTCTCAAAGTCCCTTCGCGAGGCAATCGATCAAATCGAGCGCTGGCGCGGCTGGTTAGAGTCAAATCTTGATTACGCGCGCCGACCTCGTTCTCAAAATGGTCTGGCGCTGTTCGACATCTCTCCGAGAGCATCGGCGATCATCGTAATCGGGCGCAGGATACAATTTCCTCCGCATTATAATCGCCTGCGTGAACGCCTGCGATTTGACAAGCATATCGAAGTAATGAGCTACGACCGCTTTATTGAAGCGCCAAAACGCCAAGCGGAGTTCTGGGATCGTGATGGTGGCCTCGCGGTAATTCCATTTTATCCAGAGGACGAAAATCTCTAAGCCGCCCTCGGCCTGATCATCTCCAGCGCATCGCCCATCTTCGCCCGCTGCATCCGCAGGTCGTAGCTCTTCTGCAGGTTTAGGAAGAACCCCTCGCTCACTCCCCAGTAGCGGGCCATGCGCAGGTCGGTGTCGGCGGTGATGGCGCGTTTGCCCAGGACGATCTCGTTGATCCGGCGCGGCGGCACCCCAATGGCCTTGGCCAGCGCAGTCTGGCTCAAACCCGCGGGAAGGATGAACTCCTCCAGCAGGATTTCACCCGGCGTCACCGGTTCCATCAGTTCCTCAGTGGTAGTCGCAGATTTCGACATCTTCGGCGCCTCCGTCTGTCCAGCGGAAACAGATCCGCCACTGCTGATTGATCCGTATCGAATGCTGTCCCTTCCGGTCGCCTGACAAGGCCTCCAGCCGGTTTCCCGGCGGCGATCTCAGGTCGTCCAGCCGCGAGGCCGCATCGATCAGCTCCAGCTTCCGCTGCGCCGCGCGTCGGATATCCGGCGGCAGTCGCCGTATGGCGACGCCGTTCCAGAAGCGCTCCGTCTCGCGATCACGGAAACTGCGGATCATGGCGGCAGCATAACGTACGGCGTTATGCCGATCAATCAAGCACGATTGAGGCCTCGTTAAGCTCCCTCGCGTAAGGCCACGCTTGAAGCGGGGACTTGGCGTAGTGGCCGACAGTACAGATTACCTAAAAGCCTATGCCGACCGTTACCGGGACATGTTCCCGGTGCGGCTGGTCACTATCGCCGCGATCGTGATCGTGGGCTGGTGGGTGATCGGCTGGGGTTGGGCGACCAATTTCGCGGTCTTCCAGTTCGGCCTCTACCTGGTGCTCTGGAACGTCGTCCAGACCGCTCGCGCTCGCCCCCGCGCCCCGGGGGCCGAGCGACGTTTCAGGCTCAGCACCGAGGCCGTCACCCTCGGCCTCTCCACGCACAACGCCCTGTTCATTCTCGCGGTCTGGCATTCCCAGCCCCACTATCTCGACTATCTGCGCCTGCTGCTGGCCGGCAATCTGATGGTCGGCGCCCTTCAGGTGCACATCAGCCGGCGCAGTTTCGCCGCAGCCGTCGTCCCGCCGTCCATCGCGGCCATGATCCTCGCCTCCAACCAGCCCCAGGCGACCACGGGGATCAAGGTCGCCGTCGGCGTGTTCGTCCTGGGGGTCATCGCCGCCTCCTGGCGCCAATGGCGCAGCGATCGCCAGACGGTCGAACTGATGGTGGCCCTGACCGAACGCTCGCGCGAACTTCAGACCGCCCTGGCCCAGGCCGAGACCGACCGCGCCGCCGCCGAACGGGCCAACAAGGCCAAGTCCCGCTTCCTGGCCATGATCAGCCACGAGGTCCGCACCCCCCTGAACGTCATCCTGGGCCTGACCGAGGTGCTGCGCGGCCGCCGTCGCCCCAAGGCCGAGGCCGCCGTGATCGACGACATGGCCAACGCCGGCGGCATGCTGCTGCGCCTGCTGAACGGCGCCCTGGACATCTCCAAGATCGAGTCCGGCGAGGTCGATCTGCGCCTCGCCCCGGTCGATCTGGGCGAGCGGCTGGACGCCATCGCGCGCGTCTGGCGATCCCGCGTGGACGAACTGGGCCTGAGCCTGAAGATCGAGCTTCAGGGCGCGCGCGAGCATTTCGTCGTGATGACGGACGAGGGTCGGGTCGAGCAGGTCCTGATCAACTATCTGTCCAATGCGCTGAAGCTGACGCCGGCCGGGACCATCTGCATCCGGATACGCGCCCTGCCCGCCGCCGACGGCCGCATCGACCTGGATTTCGAGGTTCACGACCAGGGCCCCGGCGTGCCCGAGGATCAGCGCGAACGCATCTTCCTGCCGTTCGAACAACTGGACGCCGGCCGCGCGGCGGGCGGCGCCGGCCTGGGTCTGGCCCTGTGTCGCGCCAGCGTCCAGGCCCTGGGCGGCGCCCTCGGCGTGCGGGCGGCCCAGCCCCGGGGCGCGGTCTTCTGGTTCCGCTTCACGGCGGAGCGGGCGACGCTTTCGACCGCCGCCGTCCAGCCCCACGCCCCGAACGCCTCGGTCGCCGCCCCGCGCGCGCCCCGCGTCCTGGCCGCCGAGGATCATGCGGCGAACCGCAAGCTGCTGGCCCTGCTGTTCCAGTCCTTCGGCCTGGACCTGGTGCTGGTCGAGAACGGGCGCGAGGCGGTCGAGGCCCTGCGCGCGACGCCCTTCGATCTGGTCCTGATGGATGTGATGATGCCGGTCATGGACGGGGTCGAGGCCCTGACGGCGATCCGCGCCGAGGAGGCCGCCACCGGCCGCCCCCGCACGGCGATCCAGATGCTGACCGCCAATGTGTTCGACGAGGACGTGGCCCGCTATATGGCGGCCGGCGCCGACGGCGTTCTGCGCAAGCCCATCGAGATCGCCGCCCTCCAGGCCGTTCTCTCGGCCGCCCCCCAGCACGCCGACGCCTGACGGGGCCGCGTCCCCACACGCCGTCGTGGCGCGAATCCCTTCGCCGCCCTATCTTGGGTGAACATGCCCATCCGCCGCCTCTCCCCCGAAACCGTCAACCGCATCGCCGCCGGCGAGGTGGTCGAGCGGCCGGCCAGCGCCATCAAGGAACTGGTCGAGAACGCCCTGGACGCGGGCGGCCGCAATATCGAGATCCAGGCCGACGGCGGCGGCCTGTCGCGCATCCTGATCGCCGACGACGGCAAGGGCATCCCGCGCGACGAACTGCCCCTGGCCGTCGAACGCCACGCCACCTCCAAGCTGGAGCCCGACGACGCCGGCGACGTGGACCTGTTGCGCATCCACACCCTGGGCTTCCGGGGCGAGGCCCTGCCCTCCATCGGCTCGGTCGCCCGCCTGTCGATCACCACCCGGTCGCGTGACGAGACCGAGGCCTGGGTCATCCAGGTCGAGGGCGGCGCGACCCGCCCCCTGGCCCCCGCCCCCTTCCCCGGCCCCCACGGCGCGCGGGTCGAGGTGCGCGACCTTTTCTACGCCACCCCCGCCCGGCTCAAGTTCATGAAGTCCGAACGGGCCGAGGCCATGGCCATTTCGGAAGAGATCAAACGCCAGGCCATGGCGCACGAGGCCGTGGCCTTCACCCTGTCGCTGGACGGCAAGGTCGCCCTGCGCCTGCCCGCCGAACACCCCGGCGACGAAGGCCGGCTGAAACGGCTGTCGGCCCTGCTGGGCCGCGACTTCGAGGCCAACGCCCTGCTGATCGATCAGGCGCGGGACGGGGTGCGCCTGTCGGGCTACGCCGGGCTGCCCACCTATTCGCGCGGCAATGCGGCGCATCAGTATCTGTTCGTCAACGGCCGCCCGGTGAAGGACCGGCTGCTGCAAGGGGCCCTGCGCGGCGCCTATGCCGACTTCCTGGCGCGAGACCGGCACCCGGCCGCGGTCCTGTTCCTGGACATCGACCCGCTGTACGTGGACGTCAACGTCCACCCCGCCAAGGCCGAGGTCCGGTTCCGCGACCCGGCCCTGGTGCGCGGCCTGATCGTCGGCGCCCTGCGCCACGCCCTCCACGCCGCCGGCCACCGCGCCTCCACCACCGTCGCCGCCGACGCCCTATCCAGTTTCCAGGCAGGCTTCCAGCCCCACACCGGCGTCTCCACCGGACCGGCCTACAGCCCCAGTTCCCCGTCAGCCCAGGGCTTCAGCGGCTGGACCGGCTGGTCCCAGCCCGCCGCCGCCGCGCAAGTCCTGCCCGGCCTCCACGAACGCAGCGCCCGCGTCGAACCGAGCTGGGACGGCCCCGCCTGGCCTCAGCACCCCGCCCAAGACAGCGACCTCGCCACTCGACACTCGACACTCGACACTCCCCTAGACCCCCTCGACTACCCCCTGGGCGCCGCGCGGGGCCAACTGCACGCCAACTATATCGTGGCCCAGACCCGCGACGGCCTGGTCATCGTCGATCAGCACGCCGCCCACGAGCGGCTGGTCTATGAGCGGATGAAGGCCCAGATGGCCGAGGGGTCCGTGACCCGCCAGGCCCTGCTGACGCCCGAGGTGGTCGATCTGGACCCGGCCGAGGCCGAACGCGTCGCCTCGCGCGCCGAGGAACTGGCCGAGATGGGCCTGATCGTCGAGGCCTTCGGCGCGGGCGCCGTCCTGGTGCGCGAAACCCCGGCCATGCTGGGCGACACGGACGTCCAGGGCCTGATCCGCGACATCGCCGACGACCTGGCCGAACACGGCGCCGCCCTGTCGCTGAAGGAACGGATGGCCGAGGTCTGCGGCACCATGGCCTGCCACGGCAGCGTCCGCTCCGGCCGCATCCTCACCGCCCCCGAAATGAACGCCCTGCTCCGCCAGATGGAAGCCACCCCGCATTCGGGCCAGTGCAACCACGGGCGGCCGACCTATGTGGAGCTGAAGCTGCACGATCTGGAGAAGCTGTTCGGGAGACGGTGATGAAGAATTATTCCTCCGGCGTATTTGGCAGACTGGTCGCTCCGGAAACGTTTTCGGAAGTCTTGGAGCTTACATTAAGACCACCTGAGCCTAGCATTGGGCGCGTCCGAATGTGGCGAGGACAGAGCGACATCCGATGGCCAATTCATAGCTCCGCCTTCAGACGTCTACAGCTCGAGGGTCCCACCCCGACTGAAAGAAACCTTATTTCCTATGAGAAGCGTCTCCTGATGCACGCTACCCATAAAGGCTATCGGCACGTCGGAGGTCGGCGTCTAAGTGATTTCGACCTCTTGGCACGATTACAACATCACGGAGCAGCCACAAGGCTGATAGACGCCACACGAAATGCTCTCGTGGCACTCTACTTCTCTGCTATTTCAAATCCTCGAACAGACGGAGTTCTTATAGGTCTGAATGCCCACTTCTTAGGAGGTTACGAGAACGAGCCGAAGGAAGATGAATATGATAAAGTCGTTGAAGGCCTAGAGAAATTCGAACACCCGCAAACTTGGGAACCCCCAGCCATCACAGCAAGAATATCTGCTCAAGGCTCCCAGTTTCTTTACAGCTCAGTGGCAATCACCGAACGCGGGAGCCTTTCCGTTTCCTCCAAGAAACATGCGCTCACAATCATTCCCATACTCTCATCCACAAAGCGCGAAATCGTAGAAACTCTCTCCGAGTCCTTCGACATTAGGCACCTAAATCTTTTTCCCGATATCGACGGGTTTTGCTACACTAACCGCGCCGACGTTAAGCAGTATGATGCGCTACGGTGGTAGTATCCTCCATCCTCTTCGTCTGCCTCGGCAACATCTGTCGCTCCCCCCTCGCCGAGGCCGCCCTCCGCGCCGAGGCCCAACGCCTGCGCCTTGACCTGATCGTCGAGTCCGCCGGCACGGGGAACTGGCATGTCGGCCATCCGCCCGATCCGCGCGCCCAGGCCGTGGCGCGCAAACATGGGATCGATATTTCCGGCTATCAGGGCCGGCAGGTGACGCCGGCGGACTTCCGCCGCTTCACCCACGTCATCGCCCTGGACCACGACAACCTGGCTGATCTGCGCCGGATCCAGCCCAGGGACGATGAAGGGGGCGCCGTCGCCGAACTCAGCCTGCTGCTCGACCACGTGCCCGGCCGCGAGGGCCAGGCCGTGACCGATCCCTATTTCGGCGACGACGCCGGGTTCGAGATCACCTGGGCCGAGGTGACGGCGGCGGGGGAACAGCTGGCCGGGAGACTGCGCCGCACGCGCGACTGACCGCGCCCCCTCCGTCTCGCCGGCTTCGCCGGCGATCCACCTCCCCCAAGGGGGGAGGATTTCGGTCGTCGTCACCGTTCGCATTCCTCCCCCATTGGGGGAGGGGGACCGCCGCGCTCTTCGCGCGGTGGTGGAGGGGGCTTGCCGCGCACCGGGTCTCGACGCACATTCCCGCCATGGATGCACCGCGCAAAACCCTGGATCGCGCCCGTGAACTCCGCCGCAGCCTGACCCTGCCCGAGGTCCTGCTGTGGCAGGCGTTGCGCGAACGCGGGCTGTGCGGGGCGCGGTTCCGGCGTCAGCATCCGATCGGCCCCTATATCCTCGACTTCTACTGCGACGCGGCCCGGCTGGCGGTCGAGATCGACGGGTCCAGCCATGACGCCCCCGATCAGGCGCGGCATGACGCCCGCCGCACCGACTGGCTGACCCAGAGGGGCGTCGCCGTGCTGCGGATACCGGCGCGGGATGTGCTGGCGGACCTGGCCGGGGTGCTGGAGGGGATCGGGTTGCGGCTCAGGGGCTAGACGGGCCCCCTCCGTCTCGCCGGCTTCGCCGGCGATCCACCTCCCCCAAGGGGGGAGGATTTCGGTCGTCGCCACGCGCATTCTGGATCATCGCCGTTCGCATTCCTCCCCCCTTGGGGGAGGGGGACCGCCGCGCCTCTTCGCGCGGTGGTGGAGGGGGCTGGGCGCGCGGCCGGCGCCCGAAGCGGTCGCCCCCGCCGTCGGCCTCGACGATCAGTCGCGGCCCCGTCCCGTGATCCTGCGCCAGATCCGCTTGCGCGCCTCGACCACCGACACCCCCAGCAGGGCCGCCGTGGTCCAGAACAGGGCCTCAGTCGTCACCGCCGCGACGAGGACCAGGGTGATGCGCGCGCCGCGATCCAGATCCAGATAGAGGCCCAGCCCGAACCCGGCCCAGGCGCATACCGCCGCCACCAGCAGGGCCGCCGCCAGGGCCTTCAGGAACCCCTTGCCCCGCGTCAGCACGCCCTTTTTCGGCGTCTCCACCGTCCCCGTTTCGATCGTCATGGCGAACTCCTTTGTTTTTCGACGCCTGACCTGAAAGTCTCGGCGCTTCCTTGAGTCTTTCATCCCGACCGACGATTCTTTCACGGAGACCGCCGCGCTTGGGACGCGACCAGACCTTCGAGGCCCTGCTGGCCGAGCACGGCGGCATGCTGCGCCGCATCGCCTCCGCCTATGAGGCGGATCGCGAGCGGCGGCGCGAGCTGGAGCAGGACATATTGCTGGCCGTCTGGCGCGCCCTGCCCCGGCACCGGGGCGAGGCGCCCCTGCGCCATTTCATCGCCCGGGTGGCCCACAACCGCGCCGTCACCCATGTGGCGCGCGAGGCGGCCGAGCCGCGCCGCCAGCCCCTGGACGAGGCCGCCCCCTGCGACGCCCCCACCCCGCACGAGGCGGCCGAGACGCGGGATCTGCACGACCGGCTGGGCCAGGCGGTGCGCGCCCTGCCCCTGTCGCTGCGCCAGCCGGCGCTTCTGACCCTGGAAGGCTTCGCCCCGGCCGAGATCGCCGACATGCTGGGCCTGAACCCCAACGCCGTCTCCATCCGCCTGACCCGCGCCAAGGCGGCGCTGCGGGAGGCGTTGAACCCCACACCGTCCCAAGAGGTCCGCCCATGACCCGCCCTGATGACGACTGGACCGACCTGACCCAGGCCTGGACCGAGACCCCCGACCCCGAACCCCGCCTGGACGCCGACTTCATCCGGACCTTGCGCCGCCGCGACCGACTGGCCCGGCTCAATTTCTGGCTGGAGATGGGCGGCGGGGTCGTCGTGCTGGGGGTCGTGGGCTGGGGCGCCTATCGCGGCATTCCCCTGGCCCCGCTCGCGGCCGGCCTGGTGTTCGTCCTCGTGGCCCTGGGCCTGACCGTCTGGGCGCGACGCGACCATCCCGGCCTATTGACCGAGACGCCCCAGGCCGGGCTGCGCTTCGCCCTGGGCCAGGCTCGCACCGGCTATCGCTGGGCCCTGTCCGGCGTCGCCATCAGCGTGGCGGCCATGATCTTCCAACTCGTCATCCTGACGACGGTCGATCCCGCGCGGGGCCCCGCCGGGGCCGTCATCGCCGGGATGTTCGGCTTTCTGGTCATCTGCATCGCCTACTACCTGCGTCACGCCCGCCGCTGCCGCCGTCGGATGGCGGCGCATCGGGCGGCGCTGGAGGCGCTGGAAATGGACGCCCCCTAGGTCCGGATTAGGCGACCCGGAGGAACAGCACTCGCGCCGCGCCGTAATCTCGGGCGTCCAGCCGTTCATAGCCGGGCGTGTCGATGTCGGGCTCGTCCGACCCGCGCTCGAACACCACCAGGGCGCCGGGCTTCAGCCAGTTCCCCTCCAGCAGCCTTGCCAGCGTCTGCTCCCCCAGACCCTTGCCGTAGGGCGGGTCCAGGAAGGCGATGTCGAAGGCCTCGCCGTCCGATCCGGGCCGCACCCCCAGATCCGTCGCGCTGCGCCGATGCACCCGCGTGCGCCCCATGACCCCATAGGCGTCGGCGTTCTCCCGGATCGCGCCCCGCGCCCCGTCGTCGGTCTCCACGAACAGGCAGAAGCCCGCGCCCCGACTGACGGCCTCGAACCCCAAGGCGCCCGATCCGGCGTACAGGTCGATGACCCGCGCGCCGTTCAGGCTCTCGGCCCAGGCGGCGTGTTCCAGCACATTGAACACCGCCTGCCGCGCGCGGTCGGAGGTCGGGCGCGTGCCCTGCCCCTCCGGCGCGACGATGGCCCGCCCCTTCAGGCTTCCCGCAACGATCCGCACGGCGTCAGTCCTGCGGCGGCGCGAACTGCGCCCACAGCTGTTCGGTCGTCAGGCGCGGCCGGTCGCCCGCCAGCGCGTAGCCGTCCGGCTTGCTTTCAATGCAGAACTCGTCCTCCAGCGCAAAGGCCGTCGGATCGTCGAACGCCTGGGCCGAGACCATGGTGATCCCGCCGTCGTTGGCGCGCCAGAACAGGCCGGTTCCGCAGGCCGGGCAGAACTGCCGCGTCGCCCAGTCGGACGAGGCGTAGGTCGCCACATCGCCCTGGACCTCGACGCTGTCGCCGCAATCGACGCTGAACAGGATGCCGCCCGAAATGCGCCGGCACGTGCCGCAATGGCAGGCGTGCATGCCGCCGTTGGGCGTTGCTGTGAAGGTTACCGCGCCGCACAGGCACCGGCCGGACAGGCGTGCATCCATCGTCAGGTCTCCATTCGCCTCTTAGCGCGGCGTGCGGGGCTTGCCCCCCGGCGCACGGCCGCTGGTGCCCGACGGGCCAGCCGGCTTGCCGCCGCCGGTGCGTGGCGGCCGGGTTTCGCGTCCGCTGGGCGAAGCCGCGCCGAAGCCGCGCGGCTTGAACTCGCGCTTGCCGGCGTCAGCGCCCGCCGTGCGCGGCTTGTACTCGCGCTTGGGCCCGTCGCTGCTGCGGGCCGGAGCCCCCTCGCGCGGCGTGTAGGCGCGGGCGGGACGATCACCCTCCTCGCGCGGCTTGTAGGTGCGGGCCGGGCGTTCGCCGTCGGTCGGCGCGCCCTCGCGCGGTTTGAAGCTCTTCTTCGGATGGCCGGTCTTGGGCGCGGCCTTGGCCCAGCCTTCCTTCTTCGGCGGGCGCTCGCGGCGCTCGACCGCGTCGGCCTGGGCCGTTTCGGCGGCGCGGACCCGGCTGGGCTTGCGCGACGGGTCCGACATGGCCGAGCCCGAGCGTCCCTTGACGATGGGGGTCGACACCCGACGGCCGGGGATGGGCGCGGGCGTCTCGACCGTATTGCCGGTCGGCAGGTTCTCGGGCCGGATGTACTCAGCCAGCAGTTCGCGGATCACCCGCGGCCCAACCTCTTCGACCGAGCCGATGGGCAGGACGTCGAGGCGGAACGGGCCATAGGCCAGGCGGATCAGGCGATTGACCGTCAGGCCGACCGACTCCAGCACCTTGCGGACTTCGCGGTTCTTGCCCTCGGTGATCGAGACCGAGATCCACAGGTTGGCCGGCGCGCGACCATCCTCGGACTTGGACTCCTTGGCCTTGTCCAGCGTCGCCTCGATGGGGCCGTAGGAGACGCCGTCCACGACGACGCCGTCCTTCAGCGCGTCCAGCTGTTCCTGGGTGATCTTGCCCCGCGCCCGCGCCCGGTACTGACGCACCAGCGAGGTCGCCGGCAGTTCCAGCGCCCGGCTCAGTTCGCCGTCATTGGTCAGCAGCAGCAGGCCTTCGGTCGCGAGGTCGAGCCGTCCGACCGAGATCACGCGCGGCAGACCGGCCGGCAGGGCGTCGAACACGGTCGGCCGTCCGGTCGGATCGCTGTGGCTGGTCAGCAGGCCGGCCGGCTTGTGATAGCGCCAGACCCGCGTCGCCTGGGTCGAGCCGATGGGCTTGCCGTCCACGGTGATCACGTCGTCGCGCGTCACCAGGGTGGCGGGCGTGTCCAGGATGCGGCCGTTGACGGCCACCTTGCCCAGGCCGATCAGTCGCTCGACCTCGCGGCGCGAGGCGATGCCGGCGCGGGCCATGGTCTTGGCGATTCGCTCGGCGCGCAGCGGCGTGTCGGTCTTGCCTGAATTGGACGACGGCTTGCCGTCCTTGCCGGCGCGCGGCCGATCTCCCCGGTCCGGCTTGTCGCCGAACCGCTTGGGGCCGTCTTCGCGAGGGCTGCGCGGCTTGTCGCCGAAGGAGGTCTTCCCGTCGCCGCTCTTGCGAGGACCGGAGGATTTAAAGGGCCGGGGCGACCGTTCGTCTTGACGGGCGCGGGGCTTCTTGTCGTTGTCGTCTGTATGGCGGACCATGATGAGCGGTTCATGCGCATGGCGCTGGACCAAGCGCAAGCGGCGGCGGACGCAGGAGAGGTGCCTGTGGGCGCAATTCTTGTCGATCCTGCCTCAGGTGAGGTAATTTCGACCGGCGCCAACGGTCCGATTGCGGCGCACGACCCCACCGCCCACGCCGAGATCGTCGCCATGCGGCGCGCGGCGACGGCGCTGGACAACTACCGACTGACCGGCCTGACCCTCTATGTGACGCTGGAGCCCTGCGCCATGTGCGCCGGCGCCATCAGCCACGCCCGGATCGGCCGCGTGGTCTGGGCCGCCGACGATCCGAAGGGCGGCGCGGTGATCCACGGCCCCCGCCTGTTCGAACAGCCCACATGCCACTGGCGCCCGACGACGGACTGGGGTCTTCTGGCTGACGAGTCGTCCGGCCTGCTCAAATCCTTCTTCCGTCAACGGAGGGGAACGGCCGCGAGCGGCGTACGTTAGACCGGCGCGCCAAGCGGCGCCGTTGTGAGGATAAGCGTCTTGTTCAAGCCGGTTCCGCCGTCGTCCCTCGTCCACCGCGGCCTGGCCGCCCCCGCCCTTGTCGCCGCCCTGGCGCTTCTGGCCGCCTGCGGCCCCGATCCCGACAAGGCGCCCAGCACCGGCGACGAGGTCAAGGAACGCGCCATCGAGGCCCAGACCGCCCGCCAGCGTACCGGCGCCGAGGTCCAGGACCGCACCCTGAACCGCGTCGTCCACACCGTTTATCTGTGCGACAACGGCGAACGCCTGTCGGTCGATTTCGACAATCCGCGCCAGATGGCGACCATCCGCAACTCGTCGGGCGAGGCCATCGACCTGTACCAGGAACGCGCCGCCGACGGCATCTGGTACCGCGCCTCCAACGTCGATCTGCGTGGCAAGGGCGTCCTCGCCACCTGGTCCGTCCAGGGCCGCCAGCCGACGCAATGCCGGGCGGTGGATTAGGCCAGCGCCGCCAGCCTTCGATCCAGCCCGTCCCGCACCTCGGGCCAGTCGTCGTCGATCACGGCGAACATGGCCGTATCCCGCGCCCGGCCGGTCCAGGTGATCTTGTGCTTTCTCAGCACCCCCTCGGCCCTGGCGCCCAGTTTCAGGATCGCCGCCCGGCTTCGGGCGTTGAGGGCGTCGGTGATGATCTCGACCCGCACCGCCCCGGCGTCAAAGGCATGGCCCAGCAACAGCCGTTTGCAGGCCGGATTGATCGCCCCGCCCCGCGCCTCAGGCCGATAGAAGGTCGAGCCGATCTCGCAGCGGCGATAGGCCGGATGGATCTCGTACAGGCTGGTCGTGCCCACCACCGCCCCGTCCGAGCGTCGCCGCACGGCGTAGGCGATCCGTGTGCCGGACCGCATGGCCGTCAGGGCGCTGTCCCACCAGCCGCCGAAATGCTCGCCCTGGGCCGAGCCGACCATGGCGGCCCAGGCCTCGGGATCGCAGTTCAGCGCCGCACGAACCTCGTCTTTCAGACCGTCCTCGAACGGCTCCAGCCGCACGAACCGATCCTCTAGCGGGACCGGGACGATCCGCATCACGCCGTCGCACCTTCCTCGATCAGGAAGGCGCGCACCTTGTTCGCGTCCACGCCTTTGGACACGAAGGCCTGGCCGATCCCGCGCGCCAGGATCAGGGTCAGGGCCCCGCCTTCGGCCTTCTTGTCGCCGGCCATCAGGGCCAGCAGCCGGTCGGCGCCGAACACGCCCGCCTGATCCAGACGCGTCGGCAGGCCCGCCGCCGCGACCACCGCCTCGACCCGCGCCACATCCTCGGCCGAACACAGGCCCTCGCGCGCCGAATAGCGGAAGGCCATGCAGCACCCTAAGGCCACCGCCTCGCCATGGGCCAGGGCGTCTTCGTCGAAGCCGACCTCGGTCTCGACCGCATGGCCGAAGGTGTGGCCCAGGTTCAGCAGGGCGCGCCGCCCGGCCTCCTTCTCGTCCTCGCCGACCACGGCGCTCTTGATCTCGACCGAGCGGATCACGGCCCGTTCCAGCGCCGCCGGATCGCCCTCGGCGCCCGCCGCCCCTTCGCCCGCCAGCCAGTCGAAGAAGCCCGCGTCGCAGATCAGCCCGTGCTTGAGCACCTCGGCCCAGCCGGACTTCACCTGCCGCGCCGGCAGGGTCGCCAGAACATCGATGTCGGCCAGGACCAGGCGCGGCTGATGAAAGGCGCCGACCAGGTTCTTGCCGCGCGGCGTGTCGATGGCCGTCTTGCCGCCGACCGACGAATCCACCTGGGCCAGCAGGGTGGTCGGAATCTGCACGAAGTCGACGCCCCGCATGTACAGCGCCGCCGCCAGACCGGCCAGATCGCCCACGACCCCGCCGCCCAGGGCGACGACCACGTCCTTGCGGTCCAGCCCGATCTCCAGCAGCCGGTCCAGCACCCGCTCCAGCTCGGCGAAGGACTTGGAGGCCTCGCCCGCCGGCACGGCCACGATCTCGCTCTTGACGCCCGCCGCCGACAGGGACGCGGTCAGGGCCGGCGCGTGGATGCGCGCCACGGTCTCGTCGGTGACGATGACGGTCCGTCCCCTGGCCAGGGGGGCGATGCGCGCGCCCGCCTGGGCCAGCAGCCCACGCCCCACCACGACGTCATAGGCCGCAAAGGCCCCGCCGCTGACCGAAATGATCGTCATCGCCTCGTCTCCGCGCGCCGTCTGTGGCGCCAGTGCCGGCGCAGGTTCTTGTGAATGGCGTCCACCGCCTGCCCATGCGAGCCCTGGCCCACGTCCACGGTCACATCCGCCTCGCCATAGATCGGATAGCGGGCTTCGGCCAAGGTCGTCAGCACCGCCAGCGGATCCTTGCCCCGCAACAGCGGCCGTGTGTCGCGCCGCGCCACCCGTTCGGCGATCACCGCCAGATCGGCCCTCAGCCAGACCGTGTCGGCCCGTTCCTTGAGCAGGGCGCGGGTTTCCGCATTCATCATCGCCCCGCCGCCGGTGGCCAGGACAATGGGCGGCCCCTCCAGCAGACGGCGGATCACCCGCGCCTCGCCCGCGCGGAATTCCTCCTCGCCCAGGGCGGCGAAGATTTCGGACACCGTCATCCCGGCCGCCGATTCGATCTCCACGTCGCCGTCGGCGAAGGGCAGTTTGAGCCGGTTGGCCAGCCGCCGCCCCACCGACGATTTGCCCACCCCCATCAGCCCGACCAGGGCTATGGTGCGGCTCGGGCCCGGATTCGCGCGCCGCCTCATCCGGCGGCTCCGGCGGAACGGACGGTCGAAAGGACGGCGAAGGCGGCGGAACGGGCAGGCATGATCGATCAAACCTCTACACCAAGCCCGCCCGCGCGCCAGCCGCCCAGGGACCGGATCGCGTCATGACGCCCCAGATCGAGGCCTTTCTGGAGATGATGGCGGTCGAACGCGACGCCTCGCCCCACACCCTGTCCGCCTACGGCCGCGACCTGGCGGACGCCGAGGCCGCCCTGGTCGAGGCCGGTGGGCTCATGCAGGCCGACCAGGAAGCGCTTGAGGTCTGGTTCGCCGACCTGTCGCGGCGCGGCCTGTCGGCCGCCACCGCCGCCCGACGTCGTTCCTCGGCGCGCCAGTTCTACCGGTTCGCCCTGGCCGAGGGCTGGCGCACGGACGATCCGTCGCGCCGTCTGGACGCGCCCAAGCAAGGCCGCCCCCTGCCCAAACTGCTCAGCCGCGACGAGATCGACCGCCTGCTGGCCGCCGCCGCCGCGCGCGACGCCGCAGGGGGGCTGCGCCTGGTCGCCCTGGTCGAAATGGCCTACGCCTCGGGGCTGCGGGTCTCGGAGCTGCTGGGGCTGAAGGTCGATGCGGTGCGTCGCGACCCCGCCTATCTGATCGTGCGCGGCAAGGGCGGCAAGGAACGGCTCGCCCCGCTGAACGCCGCCGCACGCGAGGCGATAAAGACCTGGCTGACCGCGCGCGACGCCAAGCTCAAGGGCAAAGATGGGCGAAAACCCGCGGCGCCCGACAGTCCCTGGCTGTTTCCCTCGTCCGGCCGCACCGGCCATCTGACGCCGCGCCGCTTCGCCCAGCTTCTGGACGAGGCGGCGCTGGTCGCCGGCGTCGACCCCGCCCGCGTCAGCCCCCACGTCCTGCGCCACGCCTTCGCCACCCACCTGCTGGAAGGCGGCGCCGACCTGCGCGTCGTCCAGACCCTGCTCGGCCACGCCGACATCGCCACGACCCAGATCTACACCCACGTCGCCACCGACCGCCTGGCCCAGGTCGTCCAGCAGAACCACCCCTTGGCGCGGGATGATTGACGGCGCATATTCGAGCCATGGGCGAGGATTTCTACGTCAAGGCGATCTGGGACCCCGAGGCCGAAGTCTGGTTCAGCGACTCCAACATCGTTGGCCTCGTGATCCAAACCGCGACGCTGACCGAGTTCGAAGTGCTGGCCCGGCATTTCGCTGCAGAGCTTCTGGCCGAAAATATGAACGTTATCGGCGACACCCTCATTAGGTTCGAGGCTGCAGCACGTTTCACAGTCGCGGCTCTTCCCTTCCCTCTCCCAGCGGTAGAGGGCTTGAGCGCCCGAGAGCGCAGCGATCGGTCTTGCGCGAAAGGGTGAGGGGTATGGGTGCGAACTCGCCCACCGACAGGCCCTCATCCGGCCCTGCGGGCCACCTTCCCCCCATGGGAGAAGGAAGCGGCTCTGAACCCCGCTTGCCCGGCGGCCTCGACCTCTCTAGTTTCCCCCGCCTTCCCTAGGGGCGGTTTTCCCGCCTGCAGTCCCGGACGCCTTTATGGCCACGCACTATCTCGACTTCGAAAAGCCGATCGCCGATCTGGAAGCCAAGATCGAGGAACTGTCGGCCCTGTCCGAGACCTCCGGCGGTTTCGACGCCGAGATCGCGGGCCTGCGCAAGAAGGCGGAACAGCTGCGTAAGAAGACCTACGCCGGTCTCGACCCCTGGATGAAGACCCAGGTGGCGCGCCATCCGCAGCGGCCGCATTTCGTCGACTATGTCGAGAGCCTGTTCACCGACTGGAACGAGCTGCACGGCGACCGCAAGTTCGGCGATGATCAGGCCATACTGGGCGGCCTGGCCCGGTTCCGCGGTCGGCCCGTCGTCATCATGGGCCAGGAAAAGGGCCACGACACCGCCACCCGCATCACCCACAATTTCGGCATGGCCCGGCCCGAGGGCTATCGCAAGGCCGTGCGCTTGATGGACCTGGCCGAACAGTTCGGCCTGCCGGTGCTCAGCTTCATCGACACCGCCGGCGCCTATCCGGGCCTGGGCGCCGAGGAGCGCGGTCAGGCTGAGGCCATCGCCCGTTCGACCGAACGCTGCCTGACCCTGGGCGTGCCCTCCATCGCCACCATCGCGGGCGAAGGCGGCTCAGGCGGGGCCATCGCCATCGCCGCCGCCAGCCGCGTGCTGATGCTGGAACACTCGATCTACTCCGTCATCTCGCCCGAGGGCGCGGCCGGCATCCTGTGGCGCGACGGCGCCCGGGCCAGGGACGCGGCCATGGCCATGAAGATCACCGGCCCGGACCTGCTGGCGCTGAAGATCGTGGACCGGCTGATCGACGAACCCGTCGGCGGCGCCCACACCGACCGCGCCGCCGCCATGGCCAACGTCGGCGACGTCCTGGCCGAGGAGCTGAAGGCCTTCGAAGGCCTGTCGCCCCAGCAGATCCGGAAGCAGCGCGCCGACCGCTTCTACGCCATCGGCGCGCTTTGACCGAACGGCGTTAACCCCGAATCCATGAAATCAGGTGAAGCTCTGCCCTGACCGGGGCGAAATCTAACCAATCATGGCGACACAGGGCGATTCTCTTCGAGAAAGCGCGGTTTTCAACCTCAGCGGCGCCATCACCATGGTCGTCGACGATTCGCCCTTCTCCCTGACCCTGACGGCGGGCGCCCTGGCCGGGTTCGGCATTCGCCCCGCCTTCACGGTCGGCAGAGGCGCCGAGGCGCGCCGCATTCTTCAGGAGAAGCCGGTCGATCTGCTGTTGGTCGATACCGACATGCCGGACATCGACGGTTTCGAACTGGTGCGCTGGCTGCGTCGGTCAGGGCCCAACCCCAACGCCTTCACGCCCGTGATCATGACGGCCAGCCATATTCGGCGCGGACGCGTCACCGAAGCGCGCGACTGCGGCGCCAATTTCGTCGTCACAAAGCCGTTCAGCGCCGCCATGCTGCTGGAGCGCATCCTGTGGGTCGCGCGCGACAGCCGGCCCTTCCTCGAGGTGGGCGACTATCTGGGACCGGATCGCCGGTTCCGGCACGACGACTATGACGGCGAAGAACGGCGGGCCGACATGATCCGCAAGAAGACCATGGAGTTCGCATGACGGTCATCACCCATGTCCAGCGCAAATCCCGTCTCGCGGAGATGGTGGATCGTCCCGGCGGCGTCAGCGTGGGAGTCGCCCTGGCCCAGGCCAAGGCCAATCTGGACGGGCTGAAGGACCAGGCCCTGGCCATCATATCCGAGAATATCGGCGCCCTGCTGGCGCACCCGACGCCGGACATCCCCGAAGCCCTGCGTCTGGACAGCGCCTACGCCGCCTCCAGCCAGGTCATCGACGCCGCCAGCCCCTTCGCGCTGGACGACCTGTGCACGGCGGCCAAGGGTCTGTGCGATCTGCTGGACGCCGCGCCGCGCCAGGGCGGGTTCGACTGGCGCATCGCCACGGTCCACGCCCAGGCGATGAAACTGCTGCTCAGCCTGACCCCGGACGCCCCCGGCACGGCCGAGGCCCGCATCGCCATCATGGCCAATCTGAGCGAAGTCCTGAAACGCAAGCTGCCGACGTCGCCTCAGTCCCCGGCCTGAGCCGCCTTGCCCGCCCGTGTCTGCTTTCGCCACAGGGCGGCGTATTCCCCGCCCAGCCGCGCCACCAGCTCGTGGTGCGCGCCCCGCTCGACGATCCGCCCAGCCTTCAGCACCAGGATCTGATCGGCGTCCGCCACGGTCGACAGCCGGTGCGCCACCACCAGGGTGGTCCGCCCCTGGCTGACCCGGCGCAGGGTCTTCTGGATCGCCGCCTCGGTGCGGCTGTCCAGGGCGCTGGTCGCCTCGTCCAGGATCAGGATGCAGGGATCGGCCAGCAGGGCGCGGGCGATGCCCACCCTCTGGCGTTCTCCGCCCGACAGTTTCAGCCCGCGCTCCCCGACCCGGGTCTCCATCCCGTCCGGCAGGCCCTGGATGAAGTCGGACAGTTCCGCCGCCGCCGCCGCCGCCCACACCTGGGCCGCATCGGCGTCCGGCCGGGCGAAGGCGATATTGGCGTAGAGGCTGTCGTTGAACAGGGCCACGTCCTGCGGCACCAGGGCCACCGCCGCCCGCAACGAGGCCTGGGTCACCGTCCGCGCATCATGCCCGTCGATCAGGACCCGCCCCTCCTGCGGATCCAGCAGCCGCAGCGCCAGTTTGACGATGGTGGACTTGCCCGCTCCCGACGGCCCCACCAGGGCCGTGGTCGTGCCCGGCGCGGCGACGAAGCTGACGTCCTCCAGCCCGCTGGTCCGGGCGTCGTGGCGATAGCCGACCTGCTGGAACTCCACCGAGGCCCCGCGCGCATCGACCGGGCGCGGCAGGGGGACGGCGTCGGCCGCATCCGCCACCTGGGGCGTCAGCCGCGTCACCTTCAGCATCTCCTCCATGTCGATGAAGGACTGGCGGATTTCCCGATAGGCGAAGCCCAGGATGTTCAGCGGCGCATACAGCGAGATCATGATCAGCACCGCCGCCGTCACATCCCCCGGCCCCATCCGCCCGGCGGCCGCCTCGAACCCGGCCATCACCGCCATGACGCCCAGACCCAGGTTCATGATCAGGGCCTGGATGCCGTTCAGCAGGGCCAGCGAACTGTTGGCCTTCAGCGACGCCTGGGCGTAGTCGCCCAGGGCCCGGTCATAGGTCTGGGCCGCCCGGCTCTCGGCCCCGAACGACTTGACCGTCTCATAGTTCAGCAGGGCGTCGACCGAGACGCCGGCCGCCTCGGAATCGGCGGCGTTCATGACCCGGCGATGCTCCAGCCGCCAGTTGGACAGGGCGAAGGTCGCGATCGTGTAGACCACCACCACCGCCACCGCGACCGCCGCGAACCGCCAGTCGTACTTGCCGCCCAGCACCGCCGCCGCCAGCGCCAGCTCCACCCCGGTCGGAACCAGGTTGAAGGCCAGGATGCGCAACAGGAAATCCACCGCCCGCGAGCCGCGATCCATGGTCCGCGACAGGGCGCCCGAGCGTTTGGTCTGGTGGAAATCCAGCGACAGGCTCAGCGCATGGGCGAACACCTCGGCCGCCGTCTTTCTCTGCGCCGCGGACCGCACCGGGGCGAACACCACGTCCGACACCTGGGGCGCGACCGACGACAGGAAGCGCACGATGGCCCAGCCCACGGCGAAGGCGGCGAAACCCCAGCCGACCGCCACGGCCGCCCCCTGCCCCGCCGCCAGCCGATTGACCGCCGCACCCAGCATCAGGGGCGCCAGCACCCCCAGCGCCTTGCCCGCCAGCGTCAGACCGACGGCCGAGACCAGCCGCACCCGCAGCTGCGGCGCGCCCGACCGGCCCACCAGCCGCACCAGGTCCGCCAACGCCTGCAGCGTCGGGGGTCCCTCTGTCTTTTCCTGCATGCTCCCCGCCTGTTGCGCCTTGACCATAGGGTCGCGCCGGCCGCCGGAGCGCTCTCCGCGCATCGCCATGATCCGCATATGGACAGACTATGCGACCGGGGAAAGGCCGCACGCGCGACAAGGGCTCAGTTCAGGCCCGCGATCGCCTCGATCAGTTCGTCCACGGCCTCTGCCTGGGTCGCCCAGGAACAGACGAACCGCACCGATCCGTCGTCGAACTGATAACAGGCCCAGCCTAGGGCGTTCAGCCTCTGGTGCGCCTCGGCCGGCATCCGCACGAACACCGTATTGGCCTCGACCGGATGGGCCAGGACATAGGGCGAGCGGGTCGCCACCCCCGCCGCCAGCCGTTTCGCCATCAGATTGGCGTGGGCGCCGCCCGATTCCCAGTCGCCGCTTTCCAGCAAGCCCAGCATCGGCCCGGCCAGCAGCCGCGCCTTGGACGCCACCTGCCCCGCCTGTTTCAGCCGATTGTCCAGCCGCCGCGCCAGGCTCTTGTCGAACAGGACCAGGGCCTCGACGCAGTTCGCCCCTGCCTTGGCCCCGCCGAACACCAGCACATCCACGCCCAGGCGCGGAATATCCTTCAGGTCGAACCCGGCCGCGACGGCGTTGGCCAGACGCGCCCCGTCCATGTGAACGCCGTATCCCCTGGCCTTCACCGGCTCGATCAGATGGCGCAGTTCTTCCTCGGTATAGACCGCGCCGTACTCGGTCGCCTGGGTCAGGGACAGGGCCGCCGGCGGCTGGCGATGCCCGACCTCGGGCTCGGCCAGTTGCGCCTTCAGCGCCAGCGGATCGATCCGCCCCGAAAACCCCGGCAGGCCGATCAGGCCGACGCCCTGGCCGAAGAAGCCCGGCGCCCCCGTCTCGTCGGTGCAGACATGGGCGGCGTTGTGCGCCAGCACCGCCTCGAACGGAAAGGCCAGCATCGACAGGGCGATGGCGTTGGCCGCCGTGCCGCTGAACACGAACCGGATCTCGGCGTCGGCGTCCAGCCGTTGGCGGATCTGGTCGGCGGCCCGCGCCGTGATCTCGTCTGAACCATAGGACCGGGCGTATCCGGCGTTGGCCCGCGCCAGACCTTCGACCGCGCTCGGCGCCATGCCGGCGGTGTTGTCGGATCCGAAATCGTATCGCATCAGCGCGTCTTCACCTTCACGTCATGCCCGCCGTCTTCCACCGTCCGTACACGGACGACCGGCATGACATCTTCATCGCCATAGGGCACGGCGACCTGATGCGGGAAGGGAATTTCGATCCCGGCGGCGTCCAGCGCCTCCTTGCCGCCCTGCATCAGATCGGCCTGGGTCTGCCACCAGTCCTCGACCTTGACCCAGGCGTGCAGCGTCACCTGCACCGAACTGTCCAGCAGCCCCGTCACCCCGGTCCAGGGGGGCGGATCAGCCAGCACGGTCTCGTGCGCCGCCGCCATGTCGGCCAGGACGGAACGCGCCTTGTTCAGGTCGTCGCCGTAGCCGACGCCGAAATTGATCTCGATCCGCCGCGTCTGCTGACCGGTCAGATTGGTCAGGGGATCGCTCAGAACCTTGGAATTGGGAATGACGATCTTGTGGTTGTTGGCGTTCGACAACTGGGTCGTGAACAGGTCCAGCCGCTGCACCGTGCCGGCCATGCCGCCGACGTCCACCACGTCGCCGACGCGATAGGGTCTCAGCACCAGCAGCATGATGCCCGAGGCCACGTTCGACAGGGTCCCCTGCAGGGCCAGGCCCACGGCCAGCGACGCCGCCCCCAGCACCGCGATGATCGAAGTGGTCTGCACCCCCAGCCGCTGCAGCACGGCGATCATGCCGATGATGATCACCACCACCCTGACCACCTGAACGCCGAAGCTCAGCACCGTCTGATCGTGCCGGAAGGCCCCGATCCGCGACAGGGCGTTGCGCGCCAGCCGCGCCGCCCATTTCGCCGCGAACAGCGTCGCCGCGAAGATCAGAACGGCGATGATCAGATTGATGGCGAAATCACCGGCCATGTCGGTGATCTTGGCGATCATGACGGTATCGACCGCCACGGCCTGACGCCCGGCGGCGACGGCTTCGGCTATAGGGGAGGCATTCGACATAAGGGGGGTCTAACGTCTCGATCTCCGAATGGAAGCCCGCTCAAGGCAATTTCACCACGACGCCGACGCGGGCCGCCCCCTCCGTCACGGCGCTCTGCGCCGCGCCACCTCCCCCAAGGGGGGAGGAATGCGAACACCAAAATCCTCCCCCCCCCTGGGGGAGGTGGATCGCCGGCGAAGCCGGCGAGACGGAGGGGGCCCGAACGGGTCCAACTGTCACAATGACGCTGGTCTCACTCCAATGATTCCAACCCCTTGCCAGATTCTCGCCCCGACTTCCCCGCCTGGGTTTCCCCGTCCCCTATAATCACGCCCGGTCTCGTCGCTTGGAGGGCTCGTAAGGCCTGCGACCTTGCGGCGGCGGGAGCGGATGGAACGGGAGCGGGGGTGAAATCCCTCCGCGCCGACGGCGTCTCAAAACGCCGCCGGAGGGTCGAGGGGGATACTCGGCCGCACTCGGGACGGTTCTTCGCAGGGACCGCCGACCCGTCGCAGGCTTATGGGGTTAGGCGATAAGACCGCCACCGCTCGGCGCCCCGAGCTTGCAGGCCAACCAACCGCGCGGGGCGTCAAACCTTCGTCGAAACGGTACTCAAAACACAAAACTCCGGGCGAAGGCCCGGCGCCCCGCCCAGCCCTCCGCTTCCAAAGGGCCTCCAACTCCGCCGCGAAAACGGCGGAGGCGCCGTCGTTCGCCGCTCGCCTTATTTGCTCTCGCGCCTCAGGATCGCTACATCCGCCCAAACCTCCCAATCCGACGAAACCCGAAGGGCGAAACCGCACCTCATGGCGCAGCAATATATTTTCCAGATGCAGGGTCTGACCAAGACCTTCCCCGGCGGCCGCAAGATCTTCGAGAACATCTGGCTCAGCTTCTATAACGACGCCAAGATCGGCGTCGTCGGGGTCAACGGCTCGGGTAAATCCACCCTGCTGAAGATCATGGCCGGCCTGGACAACGAGTTCACCGGCGAGGCCCGCGCCGCCGACGGCATCAAACGCGGCTATCTGGAGCAGGAGCCCCAGCTGGACCCCGCCCTGAACGTGCGCGAGAACGTCGAGGCCTGGTGCGAAGAGAAGCAGTGGGTCAACCGGTTCAACGCCGTCGCCGCCGAACTGGGCGAGAACTACACCGACGAGCTGATGGAGGAGATGACCGCCCTCCAGGAGAAGATCGACGCCGGCGACGTCTGGGACATCGACAGCCGTATCGAAATGGCCATGGGCGCCCTGCGCTGCCCGCCCGACGACTGGGAGGTCGCCAACCTGTCGGGCGGTGAGAAGCGCCGCGTGGCCCTGGCCCGCCTGCTGCTGTCCAAGCCCGACATGCTGCTGCTCGACGAACCGACCAACCACCTGGACGCCGAATCCGTCGCCTGGCTGCAGCACCACCTGGAAAACTTCCCCGGCTGCGTCATCCTGGTGACCCACGACCGTTACTTCCTGGACCTCGTCACCAAGTGGACGCTGGAGCTGGACCGCGGCAAGGGCCACCCGCACGAGGGCAATTATTCCTCGTGGCTGGAAGCCAAGACCAAGCGCGTCATCCAGGAACAGTCGGAATCCGAAGCCCGCCAGCGCGCCCTCACCCGCGAACTGGAATGGGTCCGTTCGGGCGCCAAGGCCCGTCAGGCCAAGTCCAAGGCCCGTCTGGCCGCCTATGAGCGGATGGTCGACGAGCAGGAATCGATGCGCGGGGCCCAGACCCACGCCCACATCCAGATCCCGCCCGGGCCGCGCCTGGGGAATGTCGTGCTGGAAGTCGAAGGCCTGGCCAAGACCTATGGCGACAAGACCCTGTTCGACAACCTGACCTTCAAGCTTCCGCCCAACGGCATCGTCGGCGTCATCGGCCCCAACGGCGCCGGCAAGTCGACCATGTTCAAGCTGATCACCGGTCAGGAAACCCCCGACGGCGGCACCATCAAGGTCGGCGAGACGGTCAAGCTGGCCTATGTCGACCAGTCGCGCGACGATCTGAAGCCGGACGAGACCATCTGGCAGGCCATCTCGGGCGGCACCGACGTGATGATGGTCGGCAAGCGCGAGATCAACACCCGCGCCTATGTCGGCAGCTTCAACTTCAAGGGCGGCGACCAGCAGAAGAAGGTCGGCCAGCTGTCGGGCGGTGAGCGCAACCGCGTCCACCTGGCCAAGACCCTGGCCTCGGGCGGCAATCTGATCCTGCTCGACGAACCGACCAACGACCTGGACATCGAAACCCTGCAGAACCTCGAAGAGGCGCTGGAAGAGTTCGCCGGCTGCGCCGTGGTCATCTCCCACGACCGCTGGTTCCTGGACCGTCTGGCCACCCACATCCTCGCCTTCGAAGGCGACGGCCATGTGGAATGGTTCGAAGGAAACTTCGAAGCCTACGAACAGGACAAGATGCGTCGCCTGGGCGCCGACAGCATCATCCCCAAGCGCATCCAGCACCAGAAGTTCGGCCGCTGATCGATCTGTGATAGGATGCGGGACATGAGCGACGATCTTCTGTCCCGCATCACTATCGAAGACGGCAAACGCGCCGGTCGGCCCTGCATCCGGGGCATGCGTATCGCCGTGCATGACATTCTCGGGTGGCTGGCCTCCGGAATGACTGAGGCCCAGATCCTTTCCGACTACGAGGAATTGGAAGCCGACGACCTGCGGGCCGCCCTGGCCTATGCCGCGCAGGCGCTCGATCATTCGGTGGCGGCCGCTGCAGCTTGAAATTCCTGCTCGATCAGAACCTGCCCGTCCGCCTGATCGATGCGATCACCGCATTCGATCATGAGGTCGAACACGTCAGATTGATGGGGCTGGCCACGGCAGGCGACCGGGAAATCTGGGCCTTGGCGGCGTCACGGGGGGCGGTCGTCGTCAGCAAGGACAAGGACTTTCTTTTGCTGGCGCAGCGTAGCGCCAGCGGTCAGCCACTGGTCCACCTCAACCTCGGAAACTGTTCGAACGACGAACTCTACGCCATCGTGCGGCGCGACTGGACCAGCGTCGTTGCTCGGCTGACCGAGGGTGAGGCCATTCTGGAGGTCCGACCATGACCCAACGCCCCGCCGTTCTCATCATGCAGCGGCATCTCGCCCCGCTCTCGCCGATCCTGGAGAGCGCCTATGACGTCTACCGCTTCTGGGAAGGCCCGCCGATCGAGGCCGCCCATGACATCCGCGCCCTGGTCGTCGCCGGCGAGGCGCCGCTGGACAAGGCGCTGATCGAACGCCTGCCCAACCTCGACCTGATCGCCTGTTTCACCTCGGGCTACGACGGGATCGACGTCGACTGGTGCCGTGAACGCGGCCTGCCGGTCACCCACGCGCCCGGCGTCAATCACGAGGACGTCGCCGACCACGCCCTGGGCCTGATCCTGGCCGCCCGCCGCCAGATCGTCTCGGGCGACCGTCAGGTCCGGTCCGGCGGCTGGACCGCCGAGACCCGCACCCTCACCCCCTCTGTCCGGGGCCAGAAGGTCGGCGTCGTCGGCCTGGGCGCCATCGGCAAGGCCGTCGCCGCTCGCTGCGCGCCCTTCCGAATGGAGGTGGCGTGGTGGGGCCCCCGCCCCCGCGACGCCGAATGGCCCAGGGCTGAATCTCTGCTCACCCTTGCGAAACAGAGCGACATCCTCGTGGTCGCCTGCAAGGCCGACGAAACCAACCGCGGCTTGATCTCGCGCGAGGTGCTTGAGGCGCTCGGCCCCGACGGCCTGCTGATCAATGTCTCGCGGGGCCAGGTGATCGAGGAGGACGCCCTGATCGCCGCGCTGAAATCCGGCGCCCTGGGCCAAGCCGCCCTTGATGTTTTCGCAGAGGAGCCGACCGATCCGAACCGTTGGGCCGACGTACCCAACATGGTCCTGACGCCTCACACCGCCGGCGCCACGACAGCCGGCGTTCAGGGCATGCTGATGCTGCTGATGCAGAACCTTCAGGCGCATTTCGCCGGGGAACCACTGAAAACGCCCGTCCTCTAGGCGGTTTTCACTTGCATAATCATATAAGGATATCCTTATATGATCTCATGAGTCTTACCGCCGACCAGACTGTCGAAGCCCTGCGCGCCGCCGGCGAGCCGACCCGTCTGCGCATCCTGTCGCTGCTGGCCGGCGAGGAGCTTTCGGTCATGGAGATGTCGCGCATCCTCGACCAGAGCCAGCCGCGCGTCTCACGCCATCTGAAACTGATGACCGACGCCGGCCTGATCGAACGATTCCCCGACGGCGCCCGCGTCTATTATCGCCTGTCCCACGACGCCCACGCCCGCCGGTTGATCGACACTGTTCTGGACATCCTGGCCGACGACGCCGGGGAGGCGGACCACCGTCGCCTGGACGAGGTTCGCAAGGATCGCGAACAGGCGGCTGAAAGCTATTTCGAACAGATCGCCCCCCAATGGGACCGTCTTCGCTCCCTCTATGTCAGCGAAGCCGCCGTCGAGGCCGCCCTGGAAAAGGCCGTCGGCCCCGGCCCGTTCAAGCGGGTCGTCGATCTGGGCACCGGCTCCGGCCGCATGCTGACCCTGTTCGGCAAGAAGGCCAAGATGTCGGTCGGGCTGGATCTGAGCCAGAACATGCTCAACATCGCCCGCGCCAATGTCTCCAAGGCCGGGCTGAACAAGGTCGAACTGCGCCACGGCGACATCTTCGCCACCCGCCTGCCCGCCGCCAGCGCCGATCTGGTGATCGTGCATCAGGTGCTGCACTATCTGGCCGACCCCTTCGCCGCCGTGGCCGAGGCCGCGCGCCTGGTCTGCCCCGGCGGCAGGCTGGTGATCGTCGATTTCGCGCCGCATGATTTCGAACATATGCGCGAGGCGCATCAGCATCGCCGCCTGGGCTTCGCCGACCACGAAATCAACGGCTGGCTGACCGATAGCGGTCTGACGCCCTCCCCGCCGATCGCCCTGCCGCCCGACAATGAGGGCCTGACCGTGACGATCTGGACAGCGGAACGTCCCGTCAACGCATCCTTGGCCCAGGCCAGAAAGACCGCATGATGGCCGCGTCCTCCACCAATCTCGCCGAAGCCCGCGCCCTGCTGCTGTCGCCGCTGGGTCCGGTCGCCCGCGCCGGCTCGAACCATGACGCCGTGCGCGTCTCCTTCGAATTCTTCCCGCCCAAGACCGACGAGGCCGAAGCCAATCTGTGGACGGCGATCCGTCGCCTTGAGCCGCTGAACCCGGCCTTCGTCTCGGTCACCTATGGGGCTGGCGGCTCGACCCGCGAACGCACCCACCGCACCGTCCAGCGGATCATCGCCGAGACCTCGCTGCGTCCCGCCGCTCACCTGACCTGCGTCGAGGCCAGCCGCGACGAGGTCGACGAGGTCATCGCCGGCTACAAGACCATCGGCGTCGATCATATCGTGGCCCTGCGCGGCGACCCGCCCGGCGGGGGCGGCATCGGCGGCGTCTATCAACCCCGCGCAGACGGCTACGCCAACGCCACCGAACTGACCGCCGCCATCAGCCGCGTCGGCGGCTTCGACGTCACGGTCGGCGCCTATCCCGAAAAACACCCCGAAAGCCCCTCCATCGACCACGACATCGATGTGCTGAAGGCCAAGGTGGACGCCGGTGCGACCCGCGCCGTCAGCCAGTTCTTCTTCGACATCGACGCCTTCCTGCGCTTCCGCGACCGGGTGCGGGCGGCGGGCGTCACCATTCCGCTGATCCCCGGCGTCATGCCCGTGTCCAACTTCGCCGGACTGACCCGCATGTGCGGCGCCTGCGGGACCAGCATCCCCGACTGGCTGAAAGCTCACTTCGACGGACTGGACGACGATCCCGAAACCCGCCGACTGCTGGCCGCCTCCGTCGCCGCCGAAACCTGCGCCCGCCTGCACGAAGAAGGCTTCTCCGACTTCCACTTCTACACCCTGAACCGCGCCGATCTGGTCTATGCGATCTGCCGCGTGCTGGGCGTGCGTGAACAGAAGGCAGCCGCCTGATGACCTCTCCCCTCACCCGCGCCGAGCGCATCGCCGCCCTGCATGCGGCGGCCAAGGAACGCATCCTCGTTCTCGACGGGAGCTGGGGCGTGATGATCCAGCGTCGCGGCCTGTCCGAAGCCGACTTCCGCGCCAACCGGTTCGTCGCCGCCAACGGCTATGACGAGGCGCAGCAGATGAAGGGGAACAACGACATCCTCTGCATCACCCGCCCGGACATCATCTCGGACCTGCACGACCAGTATTACGCCGCCGGCGCCGACATCTCCGAGACCAACACCTTCTCAGGCACCACCATCGCCCAGGAGGACTACGCCCTGGACGCCCAGGCGGTGTGGGACATCAATCTGGAAGGCGCCAAACTGGCCCGCGCCGCCGCCGACCGCTGGACGGAAAAGGAGCCGCACAAGCCGCGCTTCGCCGCCGGCTCCATCGGCCCGCTGAACAAGATGCTGTCGATGTCGTCCGACGTGAACGACCCCGGCGCCCGCAGCGTGACCTTCGACCAGGTCTATGAGGCCTATCGCCATCAGGTGAAGGCGCTGAACGAGGGCGGGGTCGATCTGTATCTGATCGAGACCATCACCGACACGCTGAACTGCAAGGCGGCGATCAAGGCCATCAAGGACCTGGAGGACGAGGGCATGGACGCCCTGCCCATCTGGATCAGCGGCACCATCACCGACCGTTCGGGCCGCACCCTGTCGGGCCAGACGGCCGAGGCCTTCTGGAACTCGGTGCGCCACGCCAAGCCGTTCGCCGTCGGCTTCAACTGCGCCCTGGGCGCCGACCTGATGCGGCCCTTCATCGCCGAACTGAGCCGCGTCGCCGACACCCTGGTCGCCGCCTACCCCAACGCCGGCCTGCCCAACGCCATGGGCCAGTACGACGAGGAACCGCACCAGACCGCCCACTTCATCGAGGAATGGGCGGCGTCGGGCCTGGTCAACATCGTCGGCGGCTGCTGCGGCACCACGCCGGATCATATCAAGCACGTCGCCCAAGAGGTCGCGCCGCTGAAGCCGCGCGCGATCCCGGAACGACCGGTAGCCTTGCGGCTGTCGGGGCTGGAACCGTTCGAGATGGTGGCGTGATGGCTGCCCCCTCCCGCTCATCCCGGCGAAAGCCGGGACCCAGTTCTTTGGGCGATCACCATCAACGCGATGTCATCGTCCTCAATCCCAAACACCGTGCCTCCCAAAAGCACTGGGTCCCGGCTTTCGCCGGGATGAGCGGAGTTTTTGCGTGAGACCCACCTTCATCAACGTCGGCGAACGAACCAACGTCACCGGCTCGGCCAAATTCCGCAAGCTGGTGGTCGAAGGCGACTACTCGGCCGCACTGGACGTCGCTCGGCAACAGGTCGAGGCCGGCGCCCAGATCATCGACATCAACATGGACGAGGGCCTGCTGGACGGCGCCGTGGCCATGCGGACCTTCCTCAACCTGATCGCGGCCGAGCCCGACATCGCCCGCGTGCCGGTGATGATCGACAGCTCCAAATGGGAGGTGATCGAGGCGGGGCTGAAGTGCGTGCAGGGCAAGCCCATCGTCAACTCGATCAGCATGAAGGAGGGCGAACAGGCCTTCCGCGATCATGCGATCAAATGCCTGCGCTATGGCGCCGCCGTCGTGGTCATGGCCTTCGACGAGGTGGGCCAGGCCGACACCGCCGCCCGCAAGATCGAGATCTGCACCCGCGCCTACAACATCCTGGTCAACGAGGTCGGCTTCCCGCCCGAGGACATCATCTTCGACCCCAATATCTTCGCCGTGGCGACGGGGATCGAGGAGCACGACAACTACGCCGTCGACTTCATCGAGGCGGTCAAGGTCATCAAGGCTGCCCTGCCCTACGCCCGCATCAGCGGCGGGGTGTCGAACGTCTCGTTCAGCTTCCGCGGCAACGAGCCGGTCCGCAGGGCCATCCACAGCGTTTTCCTATACCACGCCATCAACGCCGGCATGGACATGGGCATCGTCAATGCGGGCGACCTGCCGGTCTATGACGACATCGACGCCGAGCTGCGTGAGGCGGTCGAGGACGTGATCCTGAACCGCCCCCAGCGGACCAATGTCTCGAACACCGAGCGGCTGGTCGACATGGCCCCCCGCTACAAGGGCGAAAAGGGTCAGGCCCGCGTCGTCGATCTCAAATGGCGCGACCAGCCGGTCGGCAAGCGGATCGAACACGCCCTGGTCAACGGCATCACCGAGTTCATCGAGGCCGACACCGAAGAGGCGCGCCTGGGCGTCGAACGTCCGCTGCACGTCATCGAAGGTCCGCTGATGGACGGGATGAATGTCGTCGGCGACCTGTTCGGTTCGGGCAAGATGTTCCTGCCGCAGGTCGTGAAATCGGCCCGCGTCATGAAACAGGCCGTCGCCTGGCTGGAGCCCTATATGGAGGCCGAAAAGGCCGGCAAGCCGCGCGAACAGGCGGGCCGAATCCTGATGGCCACGGTCAAGGGCGACGTCCACGACATCGGCAAGAACATCGTCGGCGTCGTGCTGCAATGTAACAACTACGAGGTCATCGACCTGGGCGTCATGGTCCCGGCCGACCGCATCCTGGACGCCGCCGTCGAGCACAAGGTCGACATCATCGGCCTGTCCGGCCTGATCACCCCCTCGCTGGACGAGATGGTCTTCGTCGGCGCCGAGATGGAACGGCGCGGCTTCGACATCCCCCTGCTGATCGGCGGCGCCACCACCAGCCGCACCCATACGGCGGTCAAGATCGAGCCCGCCTATCGCCGCGGCTCGACCACCTATGTCGTCGATGCCTCGCGCGCCGTCAGCGTCGTCTCGGGCCTGCTGTCCAAGACCGACCGCGCCAAGAACGAAGCCGCCACCCGCGACGAATATATCCGCATCCGCGAGCAATACGCCCGCGGCCAGGAGGTCAAGGCGCGCGCCACACTGGCTCAGGCGCGCGAGAACCGCTTCCGCATCGACCCGACCCAGCCCATGCCCGGCAAGCCGTCCTTCATCGGCGTGAAGGCCTTCGACGCCTGGGACCTGAAGGACCTGGCCGACCACATCGACTGGACCCCCTTCTTCGCCAGTTGGGAGTTGATCGGCCGCTATCCGCTGATCCTGGAGGACGAGATCGTCGGCGAGGCCGCGCGCGACCTGTTCGAGGACGCCAAGCTCATGCTGAAGCGGATCATCGATGAGAAGTGGTTCACGGCCAAGGGCGTGGTCGGCTTCTGGCCCGCCCGCGCCGACGGCGACGACGTCATCGTCTTCGCTGACGAAAGCCGAGACGCGGAGATCGCCCGGTTCCACACCCTGCGCCAACAGATCAAGAAGTCGAACGGCAAGCCGAACCTGGCCCTGTCCGACTTCATCGCCGAAGAAGGCGACGACTATATCGGCGCCTTCGCCGTCACCGCCGGCCACGGCGAACTGGAGATCGCCAAACGCTTCAAGGACGCCGGCGACGACTATTCCGCCATCCTCGCCACCGCCCTGGCCGACCGCCTGGCCGAGGCCTTCGCCGAGCGGCTGCACAAGGAAGTCCGCACCCAGCTCTGGGGCTATGCCGCCGACGAAGCGACCAACATCGACGACCTAATCACCGAACAGTACCAGGGAATCCGCCCTGCTCCCGGCTACCCGGCCCAGCCCGATCATACGGAAAAGGCCACCCTGTTCCGCCTGCTTCAGGCCGAGGACAACGCCGGCATGGCCCTGACCGAAAGCTTCGCCATGACGCCCCCCGCCTCGGTCTCGGGCCTCTATTTCGGCCATCCGGGCAGCCACTATTTCGGCGTCGGCAAGATCGACCGCGATCAGGTCGAGGACTACGCCCGCCGCAAGGGCTGGGACGTCGCGACTTGCGAACGCTGGCTGGCCCCCATCCTCAACTATGATCCCTACGCGGCCAAACGCGAAACGGCGGCCTGAGCCGAGGCTCAGACCGCCGTCTAGACGTCTTGAGGTTTGCCCTGATCAGTTCGGCGCGGCTGTCGCCGGCGCACCCGTCTCGGTCAGACCCACATCGGCCAGGGTCGCCGGCGGGGTGGTGATATTGGCGCGGATGCGACGCGCGGCGTGTTCGCACCGGCCCGGGAGGCCATAGAACAGGCCGAACGACTGGCTGCGCGCCGCCTCGTCCTGCGTGGCCAGAAGCGCAGCCCACTGGGCCTTGGCCGACGCGGCGGCTTGCTGCGCAGCGGCCTTGGTCGCGGCGGTCTGACGCGGTTCTGCGGCGGCCAGGGCGCTGCGGAAATCCTGCGCCTCCAGACGACCCAGACGCACCAGTTCGAGATCCTCCGGCGAATGATCGGTCAGGCTCTCACCAAGATCGGCATGGCCCGTGACCAGGGCGTCGCACCAGGCCACCAGCGGATAATCCTGCGTCGGCGCCCCGCGCGGCAGCGGCCGGGCATAGGCCATCGCCTCGCGCACCTTCAGGGCGTCGGCGGTCTCGGCCGAGCGCGCGCCGGTGACGATGGGGCCGTCCTGATTTTGGCTCGGCCCTTGCCCCGGGGTCTGGGCCTGGGCGGTCGCACCCGCGAGAGTAATGATGGCGGCGAGCGCGGCTGCGGAATTCTTCAATTTTGGCATCCCTGTACTATGAGCCCCCCGGCCCATTCTCGGCACCGTAACGCTTGACCGCCGGAATGGTTTTTCTGCGGCCACAAAAAAGATAGGGCGGCCAACCCAAAGGTTGGCCGCCCCGTCCGACTTGACTGAATGTGAGCTTAGAAGCTCGCGGTCACGCTGATGAAGGCGTAACGGCCCATCGCATCATAGACTTGCGGATAGGTGTTGTTGTTGCCCGTGGTGCCGACCGAGTAGGACAGCGGCGGGTCGTTATCGAGGATATTGTTGACGCCGCCGCGAACCGTGACGTTGTCACGCAGCTGCCACGACCCGTTCAGATCGAAGTAGTGCTGCTCTTCCAGGGTGCTGTCCAGACGGGTGGTGACGCCCGAGTCCAGATCGACTGCGGAGATGTAACGCCACGTCAGGCCAAGGTTCACGCCTTCAACCGGAGTACCCCAAGAAACAGCGGCGCGATGACGCCATTCCGGAGAGGCCGCGATATCGTTCGCCGCACAAGTATTGCCGAACTTGCCCGCGCAATCGAAGACATCGAGGCCCGTGTCGGTTTCCAGCTTCTCGAGCCAGGTGCCCGTGAAGCTCAAGCCAATCGTACCCCAGTTGGATACGCCCCAGTCTTCGAGCGGCAGATTATAGCCGCCGACGAAATCGATACCCGAAGTCGCCAGGCCGCCGATGTTGGTGTTCCGGTCTTCGATGTAGCCGTCGCCTGACCAGAAGTTTCCATTATCGTTTCGGTTGATAAGGTTACAGGCGCCCAGGTCTCCCAATGTGTAGCAATAGGTCGCGATATTCGCCCCGCCGAGAGGCTGAATGAGGTTCGTGATTTTAATGTCGAAGTAGTCGATCGACATATTGAAACCAGGCAGGAAGCTCGGGGTAAAGACAATACCAAAGGTGGTTGTCTCTGAATCTTCAGGGCTCAGAGTGGAAGTACCGCTTTGAAGACGATTATACTGTCCAGCATCATTGCTCAGGAAGCCGCTGTTGGCTTGATCCAGGGTCACTTGCCACGGGTTCGTTCCGATACATGCCGCATTGCCTGCATAGGTGGCGGCGCTGGTTGCATCGCAAGGATCGACGTCAAGATCGAACAGATTGAACCCTTCGGCCGTGAAAAGATCGATGACGTTGGGGGCCCGTGTGGCCGACTGATAGCTCGCGCGGAATCGGATGTCGGAGACGGGGGCGTAGTCCATGCCGACCTTCCAAGTGTCGGTCTTGCCGCCAAGCGCATAGTCCGACGCGCGATAGGCGCCGTCCACGGTGATCGAATCTGCAAAGGGCAGGCCCTCGACGATCGGCATCTGGAACTCGCCGAACAGATCGTAGGTGGACTGGGCGCCGCCGAGTCCGATGGTGGGTCCGCCTTGCCCAGCCCCGTCGCCCGTCGAGTAGGTCACGTCAGTCACCAGATCGAGCGCGTCCCGACGATACTCGGCGCCCAGCGCCACTTGCAGGCCGCGAGAGGCCCACGGCGACACGACGCCGCGCTCCGTCAGATCGCCGGTAACCGACGCCGTGACGACCTGCTGCTCGGTATAGCCCGTCATCACCAGGGGCACCTGGAGGTAATCCAGAGTTTCCTGTGTCACGCCTCCGGCAGAGAAGACGTTGTAAGGGACGCAGTTTGGATCAGTCCCATCCAGCACCGAAGAACAAACCGGAGCGCCCGAAACCGGATCAGCAACGACGTCCAGCGCACGCGTCAGGCGAGCGACCGAGAACTCGTTCCGGTAAATCTGCGAGAGCTTGACCTTGGCGTATTGGGCCGAAACTTCATAGCTCCACGCATCATCAAGATCACCGCGCATCCCGATGACCCCGCGATAGGACGTGTAATCGAGGTGCGACTGACGCCCCCCCCCTTCTACGTTGCGACGAAGGATGTAGAGATCGGTGTCGGTCCCAGCCGCGATGTCTGCCGGCGTGCAGCCGATCCCTGCCGCCTGACTGGCTGACAGCAGCGGATTGTCACAGTTGATGGTGGTCGTGTTGCCGAAGTTGCCGGATGGCGCGATCTGAGCGACCGATTGATAGTCGCTGAACATCAACTGAGTGAAAACCTCAATCTTGTCGTTGACCTGGTAATGGCCCATGGCGCCGAGATTGTAGCGTTCGTCAGGACGTTGGTAGTAGTTCAGAGGGCCGAAATTATAGGCGTCTCTTGCCGCGCTGTACGGTATGAAGTTTCCGGACGCATCAAGCGTGTAGTTAAAGTTCGCGAAATCCGTAAACCGACCAGGGAAGGACGTACTAGAGCCACCGCAGGTAAAGCTGCCCGCGTCTTCACCACCCAAGGAGCACGACGCGTAGTCGTAATCGCGCCCCAGAACCTTGTTGTTCTTACGATATCCGGCATAGGCCGTGATATTGCCCTTCCCGTCAGGCGAGCTCACACCCATGATGGCGGTGATCTCCCGGCTGAAACCGGTCTGCACATCGTCGTCCGGCAGTTGGAACTGCGACGGGTTGGTCGCACCGCGCCCCTCGATCACCGAGCGCAGATTGCCCGGGCCATCGTAATCATTGTGGTGGAGGTACTGGCCGTACTGGGCCGTGATCTCGAGGCCTTCGAAGTCCTTCTTCATGATGAAATTGACGACGCCGGCAATCGCATCCGAACCGTAGACGGCCGAGGCGCCCCCGGTCAGCACTTCGACGCGCTCAACCAGTTGGGCCGGGATCTGGTTGAGGTCGGCGGCCGCATCCAGTGGCGAACCATACGCCATCCGCTTGCCGTCGATCAGCACCAGGGTGCGGGTCGCGCCAAGGTTCCGCAGCGAAACCGTGGCGGTGCCCGAGGCGCCGTTGGACACGGTCGAATTCTGAGCCGCAAAGGCTTGCGGCAGCTGGGTGACCAGATCTTCAACGCGACTGACGCCCGATTCACGCACGTCCTCAGCCGTAACCTGGGTCACCGGGCTGGTCGTGGTCAAATTCGCTTGGCGAATGCGCGAACCCGTGACGACGATTTCCGACACCGACGCCGGTTCGTCCTGAGTCGATTGGGCTACAGCAGGCGCCGCCATACCGATGGCGGCGAAGCCTGCGATCATGGTCGATGCCAGCAGACGTCGACGCTGGTTCTGTGATCTCACGTTGATAACCCTCCAAGGTTCAAATCGCGTTCGGGGCCAAGGACTCCGAAGACATTGCTTGTCGCATCTCCGTTTCCGGCGTGACACGAACAGTGAAGTGTTGGCCCGCCTTCGTCCGCGCCGCCATGCTAATTACACAATGGCAACCCCATTGTGGCAGGACTGTCGTAAAATCGCCACGCCATAGACACCTCCGGCGCGAAGATGCAGAATCACCGTAATCTCCGAGGCAAATTGGTTATATTTTCTCTTTTCTGAGCAAATGGAGGCGGGAATTTGCGGTACTTTATGGCAGCCTTGGTCGGTATTTCAGCCACAATCTTCGCAGGATCAACGGCGGCCGCCCCGGCGCAAGAAGGGGAGCGAGCGGAAAGGCTCATTGATCTCACCCGCTGTCGCGAGGTCACGCGGGACGCAGATCGCCTTTTGTGTTTCGATCGCGCGGTCGCAGCGCTCGAAGCGGCCGAGCGCACTGGCGAAGTCGTCGTGCTTGATCGAGCGCAGGTGCGCGAAACGAACCGCCAGTTGTTTGGGTTCCAGATCACCAATCCGTTTGCGGGACGCACAGACCTGTCCCCGGAGCCGCAGATCGAAGCGATCGAGACCACGCTGCTTTCCGCCAGCCCCTCCGGCGAGGGCAAGTGGCTGTTCCGGCTGGCGGACGGATCCGAATGGCGGCAGATCGATTCAGGCGCTGTCCGCTTCAGAAGTCGTGAAGGTGAGCCCGTGCGCGTTCGCCGGGCATCGCTGGGAAGCTATATGCTGACGATCTCCAACAGCCGTGCTGTTCGCGTCCGTCGGCAGTAGACGTCATCGCTGAATCGCCACCCGACTGGCGTAGGGCGCCGGCTCCGGCGTGCAGGAGGCGGCGATCAACTGCGTCGCCATGAGACAGAGAAGGGCCGCCGCGATGGGCTGGAGCCGATTTGAGACAGCGAAGGCGATTGATCGGGCCATGGCGGGCGCTCCGGCAAGGGTTACCAAGAGGTTAAGGCAAGGCCCGCGCCAGATGCGGACAGGTCGGTGATGATTCCCTTCGTGCGTGAGTTCGACTTCGCCTATGGACGGCGCGACCAGGTTTCGCCCCTGATCCAGCGGGTGATCGCGTCCAATCCGGGGCCGTTCACCTTCACCGGAACCGGGACCTATGTGGTCGGACCGCCCGAGGCGGGATCAGCGGTCGCGGTGATCGATCCGGGGCCGCTGGACCCGGCGCATCTGGAGGCCTTGCTGGCTGCGGTCGAAGGGCGGACGGTCAGCCATTTGCTGGTGACCCATACGCACCGCGATCACGCTCCCCTCGCCCGCCCCTTCGCCGAGCGGACCGGCGCCGTAATCCTGGCCGCCCGGCCGCCGGCGCAGGAGACGCACGCCTCGGGCGGGCTGGACGAGGATGAGGACGCGGTCTTTGCGCCCGATCAGGTTCTGACGGGCGGCGAAATCATCGAGGGCGACGGCTGGACGATGGAGGCGATGTTCACGCCGGGCCATGCGTCAAATCACATGGCCTTCGTGCTGAGGGAGGAAAACGCCCTGTTCAGCGGGGATCACGTCATGGGTTGGGCGACGACGGTGGTGGCGCCCCCGGACGGAAACATGCGTGATTACATGGCCAGCCTGGATGCGGTGATCGCCCGGGACTTCGCCACGCTGTGGCCGACGCACGGGGCGCCGGTGACGCAGCCCGCCCCCTTCCTGGCCGCCTATCGCGCGCACCGGCTGGAGCGGGAGGCCCAGGTGCTGACGCGGCTGCGGGCGGGGGACCGGAGCGTGGCGGAGATGGTGCCGGTGCTCTATGCGGCGGTGGATCAGCGGCTGTGGCCTGCGGCGTCGCTGTCGGTCCTGGCCCATCTGATCAAGCTGGTGGAGGACGGGGCGGCGACGGCAGAACCGGAGCCGGGCCTGGGGGACGTGTTCCACCTGGCCTAGCGGATCTCCTCTTCCAGGGCGGTGACGATCCTGTTCATCAGGCGGCAGGTCGCGCCGCCGTCGGGGCGGGAGTCGCGGGCGGTGACGCGGATGTCGGTGCGGCCGGGGCGGATGCGGACGACGGCGTCATAGGCGAAGCCGAACCAGGCGCCTTCGTGAACGCCCTCGACCTCGAAGGTCGAGGCGCGGACGATCGGGAAGCCGGCGTCGACCAGGGCCGAGACGGCCTGCTGGGCCAGGACCTGGGTCGGGATCGAACGGGCGGCCGAACAGGATTCGGGGCCGGTCACGCCGGAGGCGTCCGGATGCAGGGCCGCCAGGCGACTGTAGGCCGGGGGTTCGGCCACATTGGTGCTGATGTCGCGCGGGGACGGCTGGGCCAGCCGCTGTCCCTGATGCAGAAACGCCGCCAGGGTCGCGCCGGCCAGGACCAGGGCGACGACGGCGAAGATCCAGCGCCGGCCGAGGTCTCGCAGCGCCAGGGCCAGCACGAGAAGGGCGGCCGCCGTCCCGACCCAGGCCAGGCCTCGCGCCACGGTCCAGGTCAGCAGGTCATAGGTGACGGCTCGATCGACGCCGCCGAACAGGGTCGCCGCCATGGCCGCGACCACCAGGACCGGGGCGACCGCCGTCAGGGCGGTCAACCCCGGGATCAGGGCGGGGACAGGCTTTTTCGACGACATCGGCGCTCCGGATCTTCAACCAGGCTGGATCTCTGGCAAGCGGTAGTCCTTCATCCGCTCGCGTAGAAGCTTCTTGTCGATCTTGCCGGTGGCGCCCAGCGGAATCTCGTCCACGGCGACCACGTCGTCGGGCATCCACCATTTGGCGATCTTGCCATGCAGGAAGGCGAGATGCTCCTGCTTGTCCAGGGTCTCGCCGTCCTTGAGCCGCACGATCAGGACCGGCCGTTCGTCCCATTTGGCGTGGGCGGCGCCGATGACGGCGGCCAGCTCGACCTTCGGGTGGCCGACGGCGATATTCTCGATCTCGATGGAGCTGATCCACTCGCCGCCGGACTTGATCACGTCCTTGGACCGGTCGGTGATCTGCATGAAGCCCAGGTCGTCGACCGTCGCCACGTCGCCGGTGTCGAAGAAGCCCTCGTCGTCGACGATGTCGCCCTCCTCGCGGAAATAGGCGCGGGCGACGGTCGGACCCTTGACCATCAGATGGCCGAAGGTCACGCCATCGTGCGGCAGGGCCGCCCCGGCGTCGTTCTTGAGCTTCAGCTCGACGCCCAGCGGCGGCGTGCCCTGTTTGACGCGCCATTTCAGCTGTTCCTCGAACGGCTTGTCCGCCAGTTCGGGGGTCATGTTCGACAGGGTGCCGATGGGCGAGGTCTCGGTCATGCCCCAGCCCTGCAGCACCTCGATCCCATAGTCGTCGTGGAAGGCGCGGATCAGGCTTTCGGGCACGGCGGAGCCGCCGATCAACACGCGCTTGACCGTCGAGAGCCGCAGGTCGTTCTGCTTCATATGGCCCAGCAGCCCCTGCCAGACGGTGGGCACGGCGGCGGAGAAGGTGACCTTTTCGCTCTCCAGCAGTTCGTAGATCGAGGCGCCGTCCATCTTGGCGCCCGGCATGACCAGTTTGGCGCCGGCCGCCGGTCCGCCGAAGGCGATGCCCCAGGCGTTGGCGTGGAACATCGGCACGACGGGCAGGATCACCTCGTTGGGCGTGGCGCCCAGGACGGTGGACTGCAGGCCCAGCAGGGTATGGATGAAGTTCGAGCGGTGCGAATAGAGCACGCCCTTGGGATGGCCCGTGGTGCCCGAGGTGTAGCACAGGCCGCAGGCGGTCTGTTCGTCGAAATCGCCCCAGACCACCTCGGCCGACTGACCTGCGATCACCGTCTCATAGGCCTCGGCCCGGGGCAGAGTCGTCTGCGGCATATGGGCGTCGTCGGTCATGATGATGACGCGCTCGACCTTGGGCAGGTGCGGCAGGATGGCTTCCAGCAACGGTACGAAGGTCAGGTCGGTGAAGATGACCCGGTCCTCGGCGTGGTTGATGATGTAGACCAGCTGCTCGGGAAACAGGCGCGGGTTCAGGGTGTGGCAGACCGCGCCGATCCCCATGACGCCGTACCAGGTCTCGATATGTTTGTCGGTGTTCCAGGCCAGGGTGGCGACGCGGTCGCCGGGCGCGATCCCCCAGGCCTTGAGGGCGTTGGAGACGCGCCTGGCCCGGTCGTGAATCCGGCCATAGGTGGTGCGGACGATCGGCCCCTCGACCGAGCGCGTCACCACCTCGCGGTCGCCGTGCCAGTGTTTGGCGTGGTCGATGATCTTGTCGACCGTCAGCGGCCAGTCCTGCATCAAGCCCAGCATGTCGTTTCCTGTTCCTATGGATGCGTCTGCTCGAGGCGACGCTTGCCCGGACGCTAACTTGGTTATCGGCGATAAGCAACGTGACCGAGGGAAGGGCCGGCGCGACGGATCGCCCCCGGATCGTCTGGCGGGGGCTGCTCGCGCAAGCCGCTGTGGCGCAGGCTTCGCCGACGTTCTAGAAGGCCGGCCATGACCATATTGATCGCGATCACGGGGGGCTCCGGCTCCGGCAAGAGCACCCTGGCCGAGGCCCTGGTCTCGGCCCTGCCGGAGGGCAAGGCGGTGCTGGTGCGCGAGGATTCCTATTATCGGGACGCGGCCTCCCTGCCCGGCTTCGACGCGGCCACCTTCGACTTCGACGATGTGGCGGCGCGCGACCACGCCCTGATGATCGCCGACCTGATGGACCTGAAGGCCGGGCGGCCGGTCACGGCGCCGGTCTATTCCTTCATCCATCACGGCCGCGAGCCGGGCGGCGAGCCGATCCCCGCCAGCCAGGTGGTGATCGTCGAGGGCACCCATGTGCTGTGCACCCCCGAACTGACGGCCCTGTTCGACATCCGGGTCTTCGTCGACACCCCGTCCGACATCCGTTTCATTCGCCGCCTGTTGCGCGACCAGTCCGAACGCGGCCGTTCGGCGGATTCGGTCGTGGCCCAGTATCTGGCGACGGTGCGGCCGGGCCACGAACGGCTGACCGAGCCGTCGCGCACCCATGCCGACTTCATCATCGCCGACGCCACAGCGGCGGTGCGGCTGGAGGATCCGCAGGCCGTGGTGCGCCTGGCCGCGCCGGTCCTGGCCCATCCGCTGCTCCAGCCGCTGCTGGAGGCCTAAAACCAGGGATCGTCGTCCGCGAAGACGGCGCCGGCGGCGGCCCGTTCGGCCTGGATGCGAACCTGCTCCGCCGCCTCAGCCCACTTGTCGGCCAGTATGGCGTCCATCCGGGCGCACTGGATGACCAGTTCCGCCCGCAGGCGGTCGTCTTCCGCCTGTTCTTCAGGACTGCGCCTTTCCGGCGGCGGCAGGCCGCGGCCAGGTCTGGGACGAGGGGGTCTGGGACGGGCCATCAACGGCTCCTTTCAGGACAGGTCTGATCGTCCTCGCGCTTTCGCTGCGAAGTTCTGGAGGGCTGGGCGGGGCGCCGGGCCTTCGCCCGGAGTTTTGTGTTTTGAGTACCGTTTCGACGAAGGTTTGACGCCCCGCGCGAATGGTTGGCCTGCAAGCTCGGGGCGCCGAGCGGTGGCGGTCTTATCGCCTAACCCCATAAGCCTGCGACGGGTCGGCGGTCCCTGCGAAGAACCGTCCCGAGTGCGATCGAGTATCCCCCTCGACCCTCCGGCGACGTCCTGAGACGCCGTCGGCGCGGAGGAGTTGCACCCCCGCTCCCGTTCCATCCGCTCTCGCCGCCGCAAGGTCGCAGGCCTTACGAGCCCTCCAAGCGACGAGACCGGGCGTGATTATAGGGGACGGGGAAACCCTGGCGGGGAAGTCGGGGCGAGAATCTGACAAGGGATTGGAATCGTTACGGCAGGACCAGCGTCATTGTGACAGTTGGCGCCGTTCGGGCCCCCTCCGTCTCGCCGGCTTCGCCGGCGATCCACCTCCCCCAGGGGGGGAGGATTTTGGTGTTCGCATTCCTCCCCCCTTGGGGGAGGTGGCGCGGCGCAGAGCGCCGTGACGGAGGGGGCGACTCCGGCGGTGATGATGACCCTTGCTGGCTTCTGGAAGAAGACTTCCCTCTCCGACCCTGGTCCGCTGCGCGGACGCGGGGGATGGTCTCTCCCGCAAGCGGGAGAGGGTCTGGGGCGCGGAGCCGGCGTTCTACTGCGTGGTGACCGGCAGGGTGTCCTCGGCCCGGCCGTCGCCATGGGGCGCGGTGACGCCCAGCATGCGGGCCAGGAAGGGCTGGACATCGACGCTGTCGAGGTCGGTCAGGCGGCGGCCGGGGATGACGCCGGGGCCATGGGCGATGAACAGGGCCTGCATCTCGGGCGCCTGATTGTCATAGCCGTGGGCGCCGCCGGGCCGCGTGACGGGCCGGTCGCGCGTGGCGGTCAGCCAGCCGGTCTCGACCAGGCAGACGATCCGGGCCACGCGCGGATTCGAGCCATAGACCAGGCGGGCGGGGACATCGGCCTTGTTCCAGCATTCCATGTGCGGATGACGCCCGACCAGCTTCTGCTGCACCTCGGCCTCGCGGCCCGGCGCGGGGTCGGCGGTCAGGACCGCGCCGCCATAACCGATCTGGAGCGCCGCCGGATCGATGATGTCGTCGATCCACACCACCCGGTCCGGCGAGGTGGCGGCCATGCCGTGGTCGGACACGAGGACCAGAAGCGTTCGGTCATAGAGTCCCCTCGCCTTCAGACCCTCGACCAACCGACCGATGGAGGCGTCCACCGAGGCGACGGCGGCGCGGGTCTCGGCCGCATCCGGCCCATGACGGTGACCGGCGCTGTCGACGATGTCGAAATAGAGGGTCTCGAACCTCGGCCGCTGATCGGCGGGCAGGTCCAGCCACGACAGGATCCGGTCCACCCGGGCGTCGCCCGACATCGACTGGTCGAAGGGCTCCCAACGACTGGGCCGGACACCGTGGATGTCGACCTCGGAGCCCGGCCAGAACATGGTCCCGGTGCGGACGCCCGCCTTCTCGGCCGAGACCCAGATCGGCTCGGCCTGGTCCCAGAAGCCGCTCTCCTTGCTGGCCATGGTGAAGACGCCCAGTTCGGCGTCGGTGAAGCGGTTGCCGACGATCCCGTGGTGGTCCGGGTGCAGGCCCGTCACCAGCGTATAGTGGTTGGGGAAGGTCACGCTGGGAAAGGACGGACGCATCGGCCCGAAGGCGCCGCCGGCGACCAGGCCATCCATGACCGGCGTCGCCCCCCGGCCCAGATAGTCGGGGCGGAAGCCGTCGATGGAAATCAGAATCACCGGGTCCGGACGGCCGGCCTGAGTCGCAACGGCCGAAACGACCGGGGATTGCGTGACCGGAGCGGTCGAGGCCGGCGCCCCGGCGCAGGACGCAACCGCCAGTGCGGCGACGAGCGCCAGGCCGGAAACCAGGAAGCGGGACATGGGCGAACTCCGAAGCGACATGGAACCATTGCCTAAACTTAATGGACGACAACCGCGCGACGGCTTGTCGGAACGGCGTTCGCGGGCCAAGCTCGCCTCATGGAAACCGTCATCGAAATCCGCGGCCTGACCAAGACCTATGGGACGGTCAGGGCCCTAGACGGCCTGACCCTGTCGATCCCGCGCGGCGGGGTCTATGGCATTCTGGGGCCGAACGGCGCCGGCAAGTCGACCCTGTTCCGCACCCTGCTGGGCCTGATCCGTCCGACTGCGGGCGAGGCCACGGTCATGGGCGGGCGGATCGGCGATCCGGCGGCGACGCGGCGCATGGGCGCGATGATCGAAACCCCGCGCTTTCCCCCCTTCATGACGGCGCGCCAGGTGCTGGTCTGGCTGAGCTACGCCCACGGCGGCGTGCCGACCGCCGAGATCGAGGCCTGGCTGAAGCGGGTCGGCCTGGCCGAGGCGGCGGACCGGCGGGTGCGCGGCTTCTCGGTCGGCATGCTGCAGCGGCTGGGCGTGGCGGCGGCCCTGATGACCAGGCCCGACCTGGTCATCCTGGATGAACCGACCAGCGGCATGGATCCGCCCGGCATCCAGGAGATGCGGGCCCTGATCCGCAGCCTGGCCGACGACGACGGCGTGACCGTCATCCTGGCCAGCCACCAGTTGCAGGAGGTCCAACGCGTCTGCGACCGCGTCGCCATCTTCAACAAGGGCAAGGTGATCACCGAGGGTCGGGTCTCGGACCTGACCGCCTCGGGCGAGCGGCTGCGCCTGTCGGTCACACCCCTGGCCAGGGCCCTGGGCGTGCTGGGCGACCGGGCGACGCTGGACGGCGACGCCCTGATCGCCGCCGTGCCGCGCGCCGAGGCGGCGGCGACGATCCGCGCCCTGGTCGAGGCGGGGGTCGAGATCGAGGAGGCCCGCTGGATCGGCGCCGACCTGGAAGACGTCTTCATGAGCGAGACCGGCTGGACCGGGGTGCAGGGCGCGCCTGTGAAGGGGACCGATCATGCTGGTTGATGCGCTGAAATCCGAGGCCTATCGCGTCTCGCGGAACCGGACGGCGGTCTTCTGCAGCGTCCTGCTGACGCCGCTGCTGTTCATCATCGGCGGCGTGGCCTTCCACATCATCACCAAGACCAAGGGCGACGCCCTGGCGGCCAAGGCCAGTCTGCCCGCCGAGATGGGAAATCAGCCGGTCAATCTGGCGGACGCCCTGGGCTTCACGGCCACCTACGGCGCGAACGGCGTGCTGCTGGCCTTCATGCTGCTGGCGGCGGCGACCGTCTACGCCGGCGACTATCGCTGGGAGACCTGGCGTCTGATCAGCGCCCGCAACGGCCGGCCCTGGCTGATCCTGGGCAAGATCGGGGTGATGAAGGCCCTGGCCATGATCGCCATGCTGGCCATGCTGGTCGCCGCCTTCATCTTCTTCATCTCCCAGGCGGTGGTGACCGGGCGGCCGATGGCGTTCGACCTGACCGATTTCGACCTGGGCCAGTTCCTGCTGCTGTGGCTGTTGTCCCTCATCCGCATCGTCCAGTACGGCCTGATCGCCCTGCTGGCGGCGGTGGTCAGTCGCTCGCTGCTGGCGGCGCTGTTCGTGCCCTGGGCCCTGGGCTTCGCCCAGTCCATCCTGGGCGGGCCGCTGACGCCCGTGATCGGCTGGGCGCCGACCGACTGGGCCGCCCAGCTGCTTCTGCCCGGCCTGGCCTATGACACGCTGAAGGCCGCCGTCTCTCCCGGCCCCATGCCCATGCCCGAAGGCGCGGTCATGAAGGCGATCGTCAGCCTGACCCTGTGGTGCGTCGTGCCGGTCGCGGCCTCTATCGCCTGGTTCCAGCGTCAGGATCTGTCGAAGGAATAGGCGGCGGGGGGCTGAGCGCGCCTTCCACCACCAGCCAGTCGCGGAAGGCGTCCACAGCGGCGTCCCGGCGGCCCTCGGGACACAGGAAGGCGAACCAGGACGGACGTTCGACAAAGCCGAAGGGGGCCGCCAGCCGCCCCGCCACGACGTCCGGCGCCACAAAGGCCCAGGGCGCGATGGCGACGCCCATGCCGGACACGGCGGCCTCGACCATCGAATGGTTATGGGCGAACTCGCGCTCCACCCTGGCCGGGGGCAGGTCCAGCCCCACCAACTCGGCCCAGGCCGGCCAGGCGCGACGGAAGGTGGCCGAGCGCAGACGCGGCGCGCCGGCCACGGCCGCCAGGGTGGGAAGCCCCGCCATCAGATCCGGCGCCCCGACCGGTCCCTGATGCTGGGGCAGAAAACGTGTCGCCTGGGCGCGCGGATGAACCTCGTCCGGCTCGACGATGCGGATGGCGCCGTCAAACCGGTCGCGCCGATAATCGACCGGCGAATAGGATTCCGACAACCGCACCCGCACCTCGGGATGGGCTTCCAGAAACCCCGGCAGGCGCGGGATCAGCCATTTCAGCGCGAAGGTGCCCAGGCAGGAGATCTCGATCTCTCGCGCGGCGCCGTGGCGGGTCGCCTGGACCGCGTCGGCTATGGCGCCGAAGGCCGGGGTCAGGCGCTCGGCCAACTGCGACCCCGCCTCGGTCAGGACCAGAGCGTGACGGGGGCCGGACACCAGCACCACGCCCAGCGAGGCCTGCAGGGCCGCAATCTGGCGACTGACCGCGCCATGGGTGACGCAAAGCTCGGCGGCGGCGCGGGTCATGCTGCCGTGGCGGGCGAAGGCCTCGAAGGTGCGCAGGGCGTTCAGGGGCGGCGGCGCGGCGGGCTTCATGTGATTTCCCCTCACAGACCCCTGCCCGCTTAATCGATTTCGGCCTCCAGGGAAATCGGCTCCAAGCTGGTCATGCCTCAGTTCGACCCGCCGCCGCGCCCGCCCCGACGCACCCGCCTGGACAAGATAGTCTACGGCCTGTGCGTTCTGCTCATATGGATCCTGGCCCTGGCCGAGGTCTTCACCCGTTAGAGCCGTTTCTCCATGAAGACGTCGGCGCGGGCGTAGGGGGTCGGGCGGGGCGGCAGGTGGATGAAGCCGAAGCTTTCGTACAGGGCGATGGCCGGCTTCAGGGCGCTGTTGGTCTCCAGATACAGCAGGGTCGCGCCCGCCGCCTCGCAGGCCTCCAGCAGACGCCGCGCCAGGCCCAGACCGCGCGCGGCGGGCGTCACCGTCATCTTCGACACTTCAAAGCCGTCAGGAATACGGATCAGGGCGCAGCAGCCGACCGCCTCCCCGTCCCGTTCGGCGATGAAGATCCTCCCGCCGCCAGCGATGAAGACCCCGTGCGGATCGTCGATGGAGCGCCGGTCCTTGGCCTCGATGGCGAAGCCGCCCTCGGCCAGCCAGGCCTCGTTCAACCGGGCCCAGGCGGCGGCGTGGTCGGGGCGATAATCGACGATGGCGACGGTCATTCCCGCCTCTTGCCCCATGTCCAGTCAAAGCAAAAGGGCGGCCGGATCGATCCGGCCGCCCTTTCGAACATCAGTCTCGTCGTCGCCTTCGAAGGCCAGGACCGGACCGGAGTCCTTACCCTTGGCTTCGACGTCATGATCGACGAACTCGATCACGACGTCGGCTTGCCCAGAAGCTTTACAGCCGGCCGCCGCCGCCGGCCGGCAGTTCGGTCAACGGGAAGCCAGACACCGCACGTTTTTGCGCCTCAGCCATGCCCTGATCTGACGGCGTGGGAACATCTTTCATCAACGACCGGCAGATCTGCCATTCAGGCTCATAGTCATATGTCGAGGGATCCTCCACAACCGCTCGGAACTCCTGCATCCAGCTGTCGGAAAGTAACCAACGATCCTCGACCTTAGGCGCCCGCAGGCCCTCCTCGTTCGTTTGGCAGCGAATTCGTTCAAACCGATCCCGAGCCAGCCCCACGAACATAAGCCGGCGCGCGCGTTCGACATCTCTGTTGAGTTTGAACCAAGCCGAGGCCTCGACTGCGCACCGCTTGCCATCGCGCCACACCTGATCAGCAAGTTCTGCCCCGCTTGTCGCATCCCGATCAACGGACTTGACCTTCATACAGTTGGCGAGGGTGTAAAACTGCTGATCCAACTCGTAGTCGCTTGCGGTCGGTGGGCTGGGCGCCAGACGCGCTTGCGCAGCCGGGGCTGCGGTCTTCGCCTGTCTGCGCTTCTCAGCCTGATCGGCCTGATCGGCCTTAGCGTTTTTGCGATCCTCATCCCAATAGGCAAGTAAGATTGGCCACGTTATCGCCAAGGTGACCACGCCCGCTATGAGAGACGGCTGACCAGTCTGGATTTCCTCATAACGCACCGTGCGCGCTCGCGAAGTTTCGAAACACACATCTCGTATTTCGCCGCCGATCTCACCACACACCCAGCCCTTTAGCTCATGGGCTGAATACAAACTCAGCTCGGCACCGTCATCCAGTTCGACTTGACCAACAAAGCTCTGGTCAAACCGCGCCCGAGCCTCATCAAACGATTGTGTGACCTCAATTTTTTCGTGTCCACGACCACATCCAGTCAGGACCGTTGCTATAGAGGCGGCGACCAGTAAACGAGAATGCGGCATCGAACGAGCTCCGGCGAATAAGGCTCGCATATCAGGCAGGGGTAAACAAAAGGGCGGCCGGATTGCTCCGGCCGCCCTTTCGAACATCAGTCTCGTCAGAGACGAAAGGCTTAAGCCTCGTCGTCGCCTTCGAAGGCCAGGACCGGACCGGAGTCCTTGCCCTTGGCTTCGACGTCGCGATCGACGAACTCGATCACGGCCATCGGGGCGTTGTCGCCGTGGCGGAAGCCCGCCTTCATGATGCGGATATAGCCGCCGTTACGCTCGCTGTAGCGCGGGCCGAGCGTCTCGAACAGCTTGCCGACCTGCGGCACGTCGCGAACCTGGCTGATGGCCTGACGACGGGCGTGCAGATCGCCCTTCTTGGCCAGGGTGACCAGCTTCTCGACGAAGGGACGCAGTTCCTTCGCCTTGGGCAGGGTCGTGGTGATTTGCTCGTGCTTGATCAGCGAGGCGGCCATGTTCGCGAACATGGCGGTGCGGTGGCTGGTCGTGCGACCGAGTTTACGATGGGCGGCGCCGTGGCGCATCTGGGTCTCTCCTACTCCGGAACCGGTATCCCAACAGGGACCTGGAACCGTAATCTTCTAACCGCCCCGGCATTCTCCCGAGGGAGACGGGCGGAGGGTTGAACTTAGATCTGGTCGTCGAACTTCTTGGCCAGATCTTCGATGTTTTCGGGCGGCCAGTTCGGCACGTCCATGCCGAGGCTGAGGCCCATCGTCGCGAGAACTTCCTTGATCTCGTTCAGCGACTTGCGGCCGAAGTTCGGGGTGCGAAGCATTTCGCCCTCGGTCTTCTGGATCAGGTCGCCGATGTAGACGATGTTGTCGTTCTTCAGGCAGTTGGCCGAACGGACCGACAGCTCCAGCTCGTCCACCTTCTTCAGCAGGGCCGGGTTGAAGGGCAGGTCGGGCTTGCCGTCCGACTGCTCGACAGCCTTCTTGGGCTCTTCGAAGGTGATGAAGATCTGCAGTTGGTCCTGCAGGATGCGCGCGGCGTAGGCCACGGCGTCAACCGGCGTGACCGCGCCATTGGTTTCGACTTCCAGCAGCAGCTTGTCGTAATCCAGCGACTGGCCCTGACGGGTCGGCTCGACGCGATAGGCGACGCGCTTGACCGGCGAATACAGGGCGTCGACGGCGATCAGGCCGATCGGCGCATCTTCCGGACGGTTCAGCTCGGCGGCGACGTAGCCCTTGCCGTTCTGGACGGTCAGTTCCATGCGGACCGACGCGCCGTCGTCCAGGGTGCAGATGACGTGATCGGGGTTCAGAACCTCGATGTCCGCCGGCACGTCGATCTGGCCGGCCGTCACGGCGCCGGGGCCCGTGGCGCGCAGGGTCATGCGCTTGGGGCCTTCGGCGTGCATGCGCAGCGCCAGTTGCTTGATGTTCAGGACGATGTCGACCACGTCTTCCCGAACGCCTTCCAGCGACGAGAATTCATGAACGACGCCGTCGATCTGGATGGCGGTGACGGCCGCGCCTTGCAGCGAGGACAGCAGAACGCGACGGAGCGCGTTGCCGAGCGTCACGCCGAAGCCACGTTCGAGAGGTTCGGCCACCAGGCGCGCCTTGCGCTGGGCGTCGGAACCGATCTCGATCTGCGGCTTCTCGGGACGGATCAGCTCTTGCCAGTTTCTTTCGATCATTTTGTCCCTCGAACGGGTTTCGTAGACTCCGGCCTTGTCGACGAGGCCATGGTGGAGCCGACGGAGATGGGGGTGCTGTAGGCGGTGTCGCTTAGACGCGACGACGCTTGGGCGGACGGCAACCGTTGTGCGGCATCGGCGTGACGTCGCGGATGGTGGTGATCGTCAGACCGACCGACTGCAGCGCGCGCAGGGCCGATTCACGGCCGGAACCCGGACCCGAGACATTCACTTCCAGCGTCTTCACGCCGTGTTCCTGCGCCTTCTTGCCGGCGTCTTCAGCCGCCATCTGGGCCGCATACGGGGTCGACTTACGCGAGCCCTTGAAGCCCATGTGACCGGCCGACGACCAGGAAATCGCATTTCCCTGCGCGTCGGTGATGGTCACCATGGTGTTGTTGAAGCTGGCGTTCACGTGGGCGACGCCCGAGGTGATGTTCTTGCGCTCGCGCTTCTTTACGCGACCCGGTTCCTTGGCCATGTGTCTGTCTTACTTCTTCTTGCCGGCGATCGGCTTGGCGGGACCCTTGCGGGTGCGGGCGTTGGTGTGCGTGCGCTGACCGCGGACCGGCAGGCCCTTGCGGTGACGCAGGCCGCGGTAGCAGGCCAGGTCCATCAGACGCTTGATGTTCATCGACGTCTCGCGGCGCAGGTCGCCCTCGACCGTATGATCCTTGTCGATCGTTTCACGGATCGACAGGACTTCGGCGTCCGTCAGCTGGTTCACCCGGCGAGCCGGCTCGATGCCGACCTTCTCGGTGATGTCCTTGGCGGCGGCGGGGCCGATGCCATGGATGTACTGAAGCGCGATTTCAACGCGCTTGTTGGTCGGGATGTTGACGCCAGCAATACGGGCCACGAAATTCTCCAGATACGCGTTAGTCAGACGCAACAAACGCTCCGGTTAACAAACCAGGAGCGTGGCGCCCTTCGCGGGAAGGCGCCCTTATACAGATGATTCACATCGCGTCAACGCCTGGGTGGATCGAAGACAAGCGAAGGCCGCTGCGACTTGAATGCCCGGCGTGCGTGCGGACGTCAACGCGGCCGATTGCCGAAGTCGATTCCCACCACCAGCCTCTGGCCCTCCACCGGACGGCCGCCCTCTGTCGGGGGCAGGACGCGGAACTGATCGACCAGGCGCAGGGCCGCCTCGCCGAAGCCCAGACCCGCCGGCGTCTCGCTGATCACCCGGCAGTCTTCCAGCCGCTGGTCCAGGCGAACGACACAGGACAGGGCCGCATTGCCGTATCGGCTGCGCGCCGCCCGGGGGTGGTTGGCGCGGATTTCCGACACGGGCGGAGAGCGGAGCACCCGCGCCCGGGTGGAGCCGGCGCCCGGCCCTGAGCCCGATCCTACCCCGGATCCGCTGCCGCTCCCCTGCCCGCCCTGGCCGAAACCGGGCGCCGGCGAAGGCGCGGGCGCGACGCCGACGACCGGGGCCGGCTCAGGCGCCTGTTTGGGCGGGGCGGGCAGTTCGACAGGACGTGGCTGCTTCAGCGGCGGGGGCGTGTGGATGCGCGACGGCGCGGCTGGGGCGCCTCCCCCGATCTCCGGCGCAGGCGGCTCAAGCGAGATCGGCGGCGGCGGCTCATAGAGCAGGACTTCGACCGGGCGGGGCTGCGTCCCCAAGGTCTCCGGCGCCCTGCCCTTCACCTGGCCCAGCAGCAGGGCGAGGCCCAGCTCGGCGCCGGCCACGCCGACGAAAACGACGAAGGCGCGCCAGCGTCTGCGGGCGCGCCTTCTTTCATGAGGGGTCTTGGCGTCAGGCATCGGTCGTCTAACGCCCGACGCCCGGTTTGGTCACGCCAGAGCTTCGTCGATCGCCTTGGCGACGGAGTCGATGGAGCCCATGCCGTCCGCTTCGGTCAGCTTGCCCTGGGCTTCATAATAGGGAAGCAGCGGGGCGGTGTTGCGGTTGTAGGCGTCCAGACGCACGACGAAGGTGTCGGGATTGTCGTCGGGACGGCCCTGTTCGGCATAGCGTTTGGCGATCCGCTCCAGCAGGGCGGAATCATCGACCTTCAGCCGCACCACGGCGTCGATCTGGGCGCCGCGCTTGGCCAGCATGGCGTCCAGGGCCTCGGCCTGGGCCACGGTGCGGGGGAAGCCGTCGAAGATGGCGCCGCCGGCGGCCTCGGCCTCCGGCAGGCGATCCTCGATCAGGGCGATGACGATCTCGTCCGTCACCAGATCGCCGCGCGCCAGCACGTCCTTGACCTTGAGCCCCAGCTCCGAGCCCGAGGCGATGGCGGCCCGCAGCATGTCGCCGGTCGAGAGCTGGACCATGCCCCGCTCTTCGACCAGCCGCTTGGCCTGTGTCCCCTTGCCCGCCGCCGGCGGTCCGAACAGGATCAAGTTCACGCGTAGGCCCTCCCCAGGCTTCTTGTAGTCAACTCAGCGCCGCACCGGAGTGGGCGCGCCACGACCGCCGCGACCGCGCAGCTTGGCCTTCTTGATCAGGCCCTCGTACTGGTGCGCCAGCAGTTGGGACTGGATCTGGGCCACAGTGTCCATCGTGACCGACACGACAATCAAGATAGACGTTCCGCCGAAGTAGAGGCTGTTGCCCATCTGGGCGACCAGGAACTCGGGCAGCAGACAGACGGCGGTGATATAGGCCGCGCCGATCACCGTCAGACGGGTCAGGACATAGTCCAGATACTCGGCCGTGCGCTTGCCCGGACGGATGCCCGGCAGGAAGCCGCCGTATTTGCGCAGGTTCTCGGCCGTGTCCTCCGGGTTGAAGGTGATCGAGGTGTAGAAGAAGCAGAAGAAGATGATCAGGGCCGCGTACAGGGCCATGAACAGCGGCTGGCCGTGCGTCAGCTGCGACGTGACCAGCGGCAGCCAGCCCAGATAGTCGGGCAGGTCCGCGTTGGCGGTCAGGCTGGCCACCGTGGTCGGCAGCATCAGCAGCGACGAGGCGAAGATCGGCGGGATGACCCCGGCGGTGTTGACCTTCAGCGGCAGGAACGAGCGTTCGCCCCCGGCCATGCGGTTGCCTTCCTGGCGCTTCGGATACTGGATCAGAAGCCGGCGCTGGGCGCGTTCCATGAAGACGATGAAGACCACGGTCGCCACGGCCAGAACGGCGATGAACAACAGGGCGAAGGCGGACATCTGACCCTGCTGGGCCAGGCCCAGCATGCGGGCGATGGTGGACGGCAGGACCGCCACGATGCCGGCGAAGATGATCAGCGAGATGCCGTTGCCGACGCCGCGCGCCGTCACCTGCTCACCCAGCCACATCAGGAACATGGTGCCGCCCGTCAGGGTCACGACGGTCGAGACCAGGAAGAAGATCCCCGGATTGTCGACCAGACCCGGCTGGGCGTTCAGACCCGCCGCGATGCCCAGCGACTGGGCCAGGGCCAGAAACACCGTCAGATAACGGGTGTACTGGTTCAGCTGCTTGCGGCCGCTCTCGCCGCCTTCCTTCTTCAGCTTCTCCCAGGGCGGATACACGGTGCCCATCAGCTGCACGATGATCGACGCCGAAATATAGGGCGCGACGTTCAGCGCGAAGATGGCCATCCGCTCGACCGCGCCGCCCGAGAACATGTTGAACATGTCCAGGATGCCGCGCTGACCCGAAGGGTCCTGGAAGAACTGCAGGAAGGCCTGCGAATTGATGCCCGGGATCGGAACGTAAGTCCCGATGCGATAAACCAGCAAGGCGCCCAGCGTGAACAGCAGGCGCTTGTGCAGCTCGGTCGCTTTCGCGAACGAGCCCATGTTCATATTGGCGGCGAGTTGTTCTGCGGCCGAAGCCATTATGCGTCCCCACGACTGACAGAGTCGTCAGATAGGCGGAAAGCGGCCCTCATGCGAGGGCCGCTTCCGTTGTTTCGTCGTCGCAGGTGTAATCAGGCCACGGCCTAGTCCAGCCGCGACGACGCGTTGCTTAGGCCTTGGCGGCGGCGCGCTTGGTGCGGGCCGAGATCTTGTTCTCGTCGCCGCGCGGGGCCTTCGGAGCCGGAGCCTTGCCCTTGGCGGCGTTGCGCTTCTCGACGCGCGCAGCGGCCTTGGCTTCGGCTTCGATACGTTGTTCCAGCACGGTGCCGCCAGCGGCTTCGATGGCCTTCTTGGCGCCGGCGGTGGCCGACCAGACGACCAGATTCAGGGCTTGCTTGACTTCACCGGTGCCCAGCAGACGCACGCCGTCCTTGACGCGACGGATCACGCCGGCGGCGACCAGGGCGTCGCCCTTCAGTTCCGACTTGGCGTCCAGCTTGCCGGCGTCGATGGCGTCTTGCAGGCGCCACAGGTTCACTTCGGCCAGCTTCAGGGCGTTCGGGTTGTTGAAGCCGCGCTTGGGCATGCGCATGTACAGCGGCATCTGGCCGCCTTCGAAGCCCAGCAGGCTGACGCCGGTACGCGACTTCTGACCCTTGACGCCGCGGCCCGAGGTCTTGCCCTTGCCCGAACCGGGGCCACGGCCGACACGCATGCGCTTCTTGTGCGCGCCTTCGTTGTCGCGGATTTCGTTCAGTTTCATATGCCTGATCCTTTCGGGTTCTAGCGCCCGGACATCGTCCGGACTCGGCGGTGAAAAAAGAAAGTGGCGAGTGGCGAGTGATGAGTGTCGAGTCAAGAGAAATCGGCTGAACCGACCCTCAAACTACTCGTCACTCGCCACTCACCACTCGCCACTTCGCGTAGCGAACAGTCTTACTTTTCGACGATCTCGGTCAGGTGGGCGACCTTGGCGATCATTCCACGAACCGAAGGCGTGTCCACCAGGGTCGATTCACGGCCCAGGCGGTTCAGACCCAGGCCCACCAGGGTGGCGCGCTGGTCGTTCTTGCGGCGGATCGGCGAACCGGTCTGCTTGACGGTGACGGTCTTTTGCTCGGCCATGATTTAGGACTCCACAGCTTCGGGCGCCGAGGCGCCGTCGTTGCGACGGCCCATCAGATCCGCGACCTTCTTGCCGCGCTTGGACGCGACCTGACGGGGCGAGGACTGGACCTTCAGCGCTTCGAACGTCGCGCGGATCATGTTGTAGGGGTTCGACGAGCCGGTCGACTTGCCCACGACGTCCTGGACGCCGAGGGTTTCGAGCACGGCGCGCATCGGACCGCCCGCGATGACGCCGGTCCCGGGAGGGGCGGCGCGCATCATGATCTTGCCGGCGCCCCAACGGCCGTTGCCGTCGTGGTGCAGGGTGCGGTTCTCGCGAAGCGGAACGCGGATCATGGTCTTCTTGGCTTCTTCGGTCGCCTTGCGGATGGCTTCCGGCACTTCGCGCGCCTTGCCGTGACCGAAACCGACGCGGCCCTTGCCGTCGCCGACGACCATCAGGGCGGCGAAGGAGAACCGACGGCCGCCTTTGACGGTGGCCGCAACGCGGTTGATGTGAACCAGCTTCTCGACGATGTCCGAATCCGGACCGTCGACAGCGGGACCGTTGCGATTGTCACGACGGTTGCGATCGTTACCGCCGCCGCCGCGCTGGGGTTGATGCGCCATGCTTCGCGTCCCTTAGAAGTTCAGGCCGGCTTCGCGCGCGGCTTCCGCCAGCGCCTTGACCCGGCCGTGATAGATGTACTCGCCACGGTCGAAGACGACGTCCTTGACGCCCTTCTCGATGGCGCGTTCGGCGATCAGCTTGCCGATCGCTGCGGCTGCGGCCGTGTCCGAACCGCGCTTGCCCTTGCCGCCTTCCAGCGACGAGGCCGCAACGACGGTCACGCCCTGGGCGTCGTCGATGATCTGGGCCGAGATGTTCTTGTCCGAACGGTACACCGACAGGCGCAGACGGCCGTTGGCGACGGCCTTCAGGCGGCGACGGGTGCGCTCCGAGCGGCGCTTGGCTTGTTGTCGAAGAGAAAGAGCCATGACTTACTTCTTCTTGCCTTCCTTGCGACGGACCTTCTCGCCCGCGTAACGGACGCCCTTGCCCTTGTAGGGCTCCGGCGGACGCAGCTTGCGGATGACCGAGGCGATCTGACCGACAGCCTGCTTGTCCGAACCCAAGATCTTGATCTCGGTTTGCTTCGGAACAGCGAAGCTGACGCCGGCCGGGGGATCGATGTCGACTTCGTGCGAGAAGCCGAGCTGCAGCGACAGGGCGTTGCCCTTCATCGCGGCGCGGTAACCGACGCCGACCAGCTCAAGCGACTTCTCAAAGCCGGTGGTGACGCCGACGACCATGTTGTCGACCAGCGTGCGCGACAGGCCCCACATCGCGCGACCGCGTTGCGTGTCCGACCGCAGGCCCAGCGACAGTTCGTCGCCTTCCCGGGTGACTTCGATTTCCTCGGCGACGGTCCAGGAGCTCTCGCCCTTGGGGCCCTTCACGGAGACGGTCTGACCGTCGAGCGTGACAGTCACGCCCTTCGGCACAGCGATGGTTTTCTTGCCAATACGGGACATATCAGTAGACCCTGCAGAGGACTTCGCCGCCGACGTTGGCGTCACGGGCAGAAGCGTCGGACATGACGCCCTTCGAAGTCGAGAGGATCGAGATGCCGAGGCCGTTCTTGACGGGCTTCAGATCGCCGATCGCCGAATAGACGCGGCGGCCCGGCTTGGACACGCGCGCGATCTCGGCGATGACGGGCTGACCGTCGAAGTACTTCAGCTCGATCTCGAACTGCGGAAACTCACCCGGGTTCTGAACCAGGTTGTAGCCGCGGATGTAGCCTTCGTCCTGCAGCACGTCGAGGACGCGCTGACGCAGACGGGAAGCGGGGGTCAGCACCTTGGAACGCTTGCGGGTCGCCGCGTTCTTGATGCGAGCGATCATGTCGCTCAGGGGATCGTTGATCATCATGTCTGTTCGCTCCCCTTACCAGCTGGACTTGGTCAGGCCAGGGATCTGGCCCTGGTTGCCGAGTTCGCGCAGCGCAATCCGGCTCATCTTGAGCTTGCGATAGAACGCACGCGGACGACCGGTCACTTCGCAACGGTTGCGAATACGGGTCGGCGCGGAGTTGCGCGGCAGTTCAGCCAGCTTCAGGCGCGCGTCGAAACGCTCCTCAAGCGGCAGGTTTTCGTCGTTGGCGGTCGCCTTCAGGGCGGCCCGCTTCGCGGCATACTTCGCAACCAGGGCCTTGACGGCTTCGTTGCGGTTTACGGCGCTCTTCTTAGCCATTGTTCTCTTCCCTTCCCGCTCAGTTCTTCACGAACGGGAACTTGAACTCGGTGAGGAGAGCCTTGGCTTCCTCATCGGTCTTGGCCGTGGTGCAGACGATGATGTCCATGCCCCACATCTGGTCGATCTGGTCGTAGTTGATTTCCGGGAACACGATGTGTTCCTTCAGACCGGTGGCGTAGTTGCCGCGACCGTCAAACGACGTGCCCTTCAGACCACGGAAATCCTTCACGCGCGGCAGCGCGATCGTGATGAACCGGTCCAGGAACTCGTACATCTGGTCGCCGCGCAGGGTGACCTTGCCGCCGATGACCATGCCCTCGCGCAGCTTGAAGCCGGCGATGGAGTTACGGGCCTTGGTGGCGACGGCCTTCTGACCGGCGATGGCCGTCAGATCCTTGAGGGCGGCGTTCGCCTTCTTGGAGTCCGCGACGGCTTCGCCGATGCCCATGTTCAGGACGATCTTGTCCAGCTTGGGCACCTGCATTTCGTTCGTGTAGCCGAACTTTTCCTTCAGCACCTGGCGGATGCGCGCCTGGTACTCGCCCTTGAGGCGCGGGGTGTACTTCTCGGTAGCCATCAGATGACGTCTCCCGTCGTCTTGGCGATGCGGACCTTGGTGTCCCCATCGATCTTGAAGCCGACGCGGGTCGCCTTGCCGTTGGCGTCGGCGATCGCGACGTTCGACAGGTGAAGCGAGGCTTCCTTGTTCTTGATGCCGCCCTGCGGGTCAGCCTGGCTCGGGCGCGTGTGGCGCTGAACCATGTTGACGCCTTCAACCAGGACGCGGTTTTCGGAGGGCAGGACCTTCAGCACGTTGCCCGTGCGGCCCTTGTCCTTGCCGGTGAGGACGACGACGCGGTCGCCCTTTTTGATCTTGGCGGCCATGTTACAGGACCTCCGGAGCCAGCGAGATGATCTTCATGTGGTTCTTGGCGCGCAGTTCGCGGGGAACCGGGCCGAAGATCCGCGTGCCGACAGGCTCGTTCTGCTTGTTGACGATGACGGCGGCCGACTTGTCAAAACGGATGACCGAGCCGTCCTTGCGTTGGATGTCCTTGGCGGTGCGCACGACGATGGCGCGAACAACGTCGCCCTTCTTCACGCGGCCACGCGGGATGGCTTCCTTCACGGAGGCGACGATTGTGTCGCCGATCGAGGCGTAGCGGCGCTTGGAGCCGCCCAACACCTTGATGCACATGACCCGGCGGGCGCCCGAATTATCGGCCACTTCCAGGTTAGTTTGCATCTGGATCATAAGATCAGATCCTTCTGATTACGAGGCGGAGGCGTTGGAAAGGACTTCCCAGCGCTTCAACTTGGACTTCGGGGCGCACTCGACGATGCGAGCGATGTCGCCGACTTTGAGCGCGTTGGCTTCGTCGTGCGCGTGATACTTCTTCGAAAGACGAACGATCTTCTTCAGAACAGGGTGAAGCAGCGTGCGCTCCACCTTCACGACGACGGTCTTTTCGCCCTTGTCGGACACGACCACGCCTTCGAGAATTCGCTTGGGCATATTCGTTTCCTTACGAGGCCGCACGCTTCTCGCGCAGAAGCGTCGAGATGCGGGCGATGTCTTTGCGCACTTCACCCACGCGGTGGGTTTTTTCCATTTGGCCGGTGGCCGCCTGGAAACGCAGGTTGAACTGTTCCTTCTTGAGCTTCAGCAGCTCGTCGGACAGTTGGTCGGTCGTTTGCGACCGCAGATCGGCGATCTTGGTCATTAGGCGGCTACCTCGACATGGGCGACGCCGGCGTCGATACGGGTCACGACCTTGGTGCGGACCGGCAGCTTGGCGGCGCCGAGACGGAGCGCTTCACGGGCCACTTCGTCCGTCACGCCGTCGATTTCAAACAGGATGCGGCCGGGGTGGCAACGCGCGGCCCAGTGGTCCACGGCGCCCTTGCCCTTACCCATCCGGACTTCGGCCGGCTTGCCCGTGACGGGCAGGTCGGGGAAGACGCGGATCCAGACGCGGCCCTGGCGCTTCATCTGGCGGGTGATCGCGCGGCGAGCCGCTTCGATCTGACGCGCAGTGATGCGTTCCGGCTCCAGCGTCTTCAGGCCGTACGACCCGAAGTTCAGCGAGAAGCCGCCCTTGGCCGAGCCGTGGATGCGGCCCTTGAAGGCCTTGCGGTACTTGGTCTTCTTCGGTTGCAACATGACTTAGTTCTCACGTCCCCGGTCGCGACGCGGACCGCGGTCGCCACGGGGGCCGCCGCGTTCGCGGCCTTCGTTCGAGGACGGACCCGACGCTTCCTGGGCCCAACGCTTGTCCTGGGCCATCGGATCGTGCTCGAGCACTTCACCCTTAAACACCCAGACCTTCACGCCGATGATGCCGTAGGTCGTCTTGGCTTCGTAGAAACCGTAGTCGATGTCGGCGCGCAGGGTGTGAAGCGGCACGCGACCTTCGCGATACCATTCCATCCGCGCGATTTCCGCACCGCCCAGACGACCCGAGACGTTCATCCGGATGCCCTTGGCGCCCAGACGCATGGCCGACTGCATCGAGCGCTTCATGGCGCGGCGGAAGGCCACGCGACGCTCGAGCTGCTGGGCGATGTTCTCGGCGATCAGCTGCGCATCGGTTTCCGGCTTGCGGACTTCGATAATGTTCAGGTGAACTTCACCTTCGGTCTGGGCCGAGATGTCCTTGCGGAGCTTCTCGATGTCAGCGCCCTTCTTGCCGATCACGACGCCCGGACGGGCGGCGTAGATGGTGATGCGGCACTTCTTGTGCGGGCGCTCGATGATGATGCGCGACACGCCGGCGGCGGCCAGACGTTCCCGCAGCCACTCGCGCAGCTTCAGGTCCTGGTGCAGCAGGCGGGAATAGTCGGCGCCGGCGGCGAACCAACGGCTGTCCCACGTACGGTTCACGCCGAGGCGCAGACCGATCGGATTGATTTTCTGACCCATCAGGCGGCCTCGCCGGCTTCACGGACCACGATGGTGATCTCGCTGAACGGTTTCAGGATGCGCGACGAACGGCCACGAGCACGGCTCGCGAAACGCTTCATCACCAGGTTCTTGCCCACGAAGGCCTCGGCGACGACCAGGTTGTCGATGTCGAGGTTGTGGTTGTTCTCAGCGTTCGAGATCGCCGAATACAGGACCTTGCGGACGTCGGTCGCGATACGCTTACGGCTGAATTCCAGCTCGTTCAGCGCCTTCTGAACCGGCATGCCGCGGATCGATGCGGCGACCAGGTTCAGCTTTTGCGGGCTGATGCGCACGTTGACCAGCTTGGCGCGGGCCTCGGTCGGGGCGACCCGACGAATGTTCTTGGTCTGGGCCATCAGTTACTTCCTTTTGGCCTTCTTGTCCGCCGCGTGACCCGGGAAGTTCCGGGTCGGGGCGAACTCGCCGAGCTTCATGCCGACCATCTCTTCCGAGACCGACACGGGCACATGCTTCTGACCGTTATGGACGCCGAACGTCAGACCGACGAACTGCGGCAGGATGGTGGAGCGGCGCGACCAGGTCTTGATCACGTCCTTGCGGCCCGACGTTTGAACGGCGTCGGCCTTCTTGAGCAGATACCCGTCGACAAACGGGCCTTTCCAGGAGGAGCGGGCCATTCTTAGCGAGCCTTCTTAACGTGGCGGGTACGGATGATGTACTTGTCCGTAGCCTTGTTCTTGCGGGTACGGGTGCCCTTGGTGTCCTTACCCCACGGCGTAACGGGGGTGCGACCACCAGAGGTCCGGCCTTCACCACCACCGTGCGGGTGGTCGATCGGGTTCATGGCGACGCCGCGGACGTGCGGGCGGAAGCCCATGTGACGCTTGCGACCGGCCTTGCCCAGGTTCTGGTTCATGTGGTCGGGGTTCGAAACCGCGCCCACAGTGGCGATGCAGCCGTCCAGGACCATGCGCAGTTCGCCCGAGCCGAGACGGATCTGGGCGTAGCCCTGATCGCGACCCACCAGCTGGGCGTAGGCGCCGGCCGAGCGAGCCAGCTGGGCGCCCTTGCCCGGCTTCATCTCGATGTTGTGGATGATCGTACCCACCGGCATCGAACGAAGCGGCATGGCGTTGCCCGGCTTCACGTCGGTCTTTTCGCCCGCGATCACCGTGTCGCCGGCCTTAAGGCGTTGCGGCGCGATGATGTAGGTCTTCTCGCCGTCTTCGTAGGTCACGAGGGCGATGAAGGCCGTGCGGTTCGGATCGTATTCCAGACGCTCGACCGTGCCGACCATGTCCCACTTGCGACGCTTGAAGTCGATCTTGCGGTACAGGGTCTTGGCGCCGCCGCCACGGAAGCGGACCGCGATGCGACCGCCCTGCCCGCGTCCGCCCGACTTGGTCAGGCCTTCGGTCAGCGACTTTTCCGGACGGCCCTTGTGGAGCTCCGAACGGTCGACCAGCACGAGGGCGCGACGGCCCGGCGAGGTCGGATTGTAATGTTTCAAGGCCATCTGATCAGAGCCCCGTGGTGACGTCGATCGACTGGCCGTCGGCCAGGGTCACGATCGCTTTTTTGATGTCGACCCGGCGACCCAGGATACCCCGGAAGCGCTTGGTCTTGCCCTTTTGAACCAGGGTGTTGACCTTCAGGACGTTGACTTTGAACAGGCTTTCGACCGCCGCGGCGATCTCGTCCTTGGTCGCCGTGTCGGCGACGCGGAAGACGACCTTGTTCTGCTCGGACAGGATCGTGGCCTTTTCGGTGATCACCGGGGCCAGGATGGTGTCGTAGTGCTTGGCGGTAGGTTGAGCGGCCATTACGCGGCTTCCTTATCGCTGAAGCGGGCTTCGATCGCCTCGATAGCGGCCTTGGTCAGCACCAGCTTGTCAGCCCGCAGGATGTCATAGACGTTCAGGCCGGCGTTCGGCAGCACGTCGATGTGCGGGATGTTGCGTGCGGCCAGGCCGAAGTTCGTGTCGACTTCGGGACCCGCGATGATGAGAGCCTTGGTCCAGCCCAGCTTGCCGAGCGTCTCGCGCAGCGAGGCGGTCTTGGCTTCCTTGACCGAGACGGTGTCGACGACGATCAGGTCGCCCGACTTCGCCTTGGAGGACAGGGCGTGACGCAGAGCAAGCGCGCGGATCTTCTTCGGCAGCGAGAAGCCGTGGTCGCGAACGACCGGACCGAAGGCGCGCGAACCGCCGACGAACTGCGGTGCACGGCGCGAACCGTGACGAGCGCCGCCGGTGCCCTTTTGCTTGTACATCTTCTTGCCCGTACGAGAATTCTCGTTGCGGGTTTGAACCTTGTGCGTGCCGGCGCGGCGCTTGGCCAGCTGCCAGTTGACGGTGCGGGCCAGGATGTCGCCGCGGATGTCGGAGATGCCGAAGACGGCGTCCGACAGTTCCACGTCGCCAGCGGCCTTGCCGTCGAGTTGGATGACAGAGAGTTTCATTACGCTTCACCGCCTTCGGTCGCTTCGACGGAGGCCTCTTCAGCCGGGGTCGAGGCGGGTTGAGCAGCAGACTTGCTCGACTTCAGCGCACCGGGGAACGGAGCGTCAGCCGGGCGAGCCTTCTTGATGGCGTCACGAACCTTGACGTAGCTGCCGTCGTGACCGGGGACAGCGCCCTTGATCAGGATCAGGCCACGCTCGGCGTCCACGCGGACGACGGTCAGGTTCTGGGTGGTGACGGTTTCCGCGCCGTAGTGGCCGGCCATCTTCTTGCCCGGGAAGGTCCGACCCGGATCCTGACGGTTACCCGTCGAACCGTGCGAACGGTGCGACAGCGAAACACCGTGCGTGGCGCGCAGGCCGCCGAAGTTCCAGCGCTTCATGGCGCCAGCGAAACCCTTACCGATGGTCTCGCCCTGGATATCGACCTTCTGACCCACAACGAAGTGTTCAGCCGAAAGTTCGGCGCCCACGTCCAGCAGACCTTCCGCATCGACGCGGAACTCGGTCACATAGGCTTTCGGTTCGACTTCCGCCTTGGCGAAGGTCTCGCGTTGAGCCTTGTTGGTGTTCTTGGCCTTCTTCGTGCCAGCGCCCAGCTGGAGAGCGACGTAGCCGTCACGCTCCTGGGTACGTTGGCCGACGACCTGGCAGCCGTCGAGCTGAAGCACAGTGACCGGTACGTGCGCGCCGTCATCGGCGAACACGCGGGTCATGCCCAGCTTCTTGGCGATCACGCCCGTGCGCATCGGATCCCGCCTCTTTCTACTTTAAATCTTGATCTCGACGTCCACACCGGCGGACAGGTCGAGCTTCATGAGCGCGTCCACGGTCTGCGGGGTGGGGTCGACGATGTCGAGCACGCGTTTGTGCGTGCGGATTTCAAACTGCTCACGCGACTTCTTATCGACGTGCGGAGAGCGGTTCACGGTGAACTTCTCGATCAGGGTCGGCAGCGGAATCGGACCGCGAACGGTCGCGCCGGTGCGCTTGGCTGTATTGACGATCTCGCGCGTCGAGAAATCGAGGACGCGGTGATCAAAGGCCTTGAGCCTGATGCGGATGCTTTGATCCATATCGGTGCTTACTTCCAATGCGGTCGGAGGACCGCGTCCCTGTGAACCATTTCAAAGACCGAAGGCCTTCGGGCATAGAGCCCTCAGGGAACGCAAATCCGCAAAAACGATCGGCCCACGCAGTCGCCTGCGAAGGCCGCTAAAGTCCTGGGTCACTGCAAAGAACAGGGTCTCAGGTCGTTCCTGCGAACCGCGTCTGCATCCGGGGATGCACAGCCGGTCCAACAAGAGTGGGGCTTATGCCTACCGATTCCATTTTCGTCAAGCGGCGAAACCGTGGGGGCGACAGGATTCCGTCAGGCCGGTTCCAGCGTCGCCGCAGGCTTCGAAATCGGCGCAGATCGCCCCGCCTCATCGACCGCCACCATGACGAATTCGGCCACGGCCGACCGGCGTCGTTCGCCGGTCAACAGCGCCTCGGCCCACAGCTCCACCTCTATGGCGACGGAGGAGCGGCCGACCCGCGTGACGCGCGACGCCAGTTCGATCATGTCTCCTTCTCTTATAGGCGACGAGAAGTCGATGCGGTTCGACGCCGCCATGACCATGACGCCCCTGGCCCGTCGGGTGGCGCGGATGAAGGCGGCCTTGCCCATCAGCTTCAGGGCGTCGCCGCCGTAGAGGGTGCCATAGTGGTTGGTCCAGGTCGGGAAGACCATCTCCGCCGTCCGCAGCCAGCCGTCCCCCGGCTCCTCCCGCTTGTCCGGAACCGGCGGCAGGTCGCCCTGCCCCGCTTCGCGGGGCGCCACCATGTTGAACACGCCGCGCGTACACAGGCGGCGCTCGCCGCTGACCGGCGCCTCGGCCCACAGTTCGACCTCGACCCCCATGGAGGTGCGGCCCACGCGAACCACCCGCCCCGTCGCCTCGACCATTTCACCGATCCGGGCGGGTGCGGCGAAGTCGATCCGCTCGCAGCCGGCCGTGACCGTGTGCCGCCGCGCATGACGCGCGGCGGCCAGGAAGGCGACCTTGTCCAGGTGCGCCAGACCGACGCCCCCGAACAATGTGCCGTGGTGGTTGGCGTCGCCGGGGAACACCATGTCTATAAGCGTGACGCTCATCCCCCTACGGCCTCCAGGCGCGCGGCCTTCGCGGCCGAGACCATATTGGTCAGCGCCGCCTCGGTCTCGGCCCAACCGCGGGTCTTCAGGCCGCAGTCCGGGTTCACCCACAGCCGGTCCGCCGGCAGCTTGCCCGCCGCCGCCGTCAGCAGGGCCGCCATCTCGTCCACCGACGGCACGCGCGGCGAGTGGATGTCATAGACGCCCGGGCCGATCTCGGCCGGATAGCGATAGTCGGAGAAGGCGTCGAGCAACTCCATCCTGGACCGCGAGGTCTCGATGGAGATGACGTCGGCGTCCATGGCCCCGATGGACTGGATGATGTCGTTGAACTCGGAATAGCACATGTGGGTGTGGATCTGGGTCTCGTCCCGCACGCCCGATGCGGTGATGCGGAAACACTCGACCGCCCAGTCCAGATAGGCCGCCCAGTCGGCGCGGCGCAGCGGCAGGCCCTCGCGCAGGGCCGCCTCGTCGATCTGGATCACGACGGCGCCCGCGGTTTCCAGATCGATCACCTCGTCACGGATGGCGAAGGCGATCTGGCGGCAGGTCTCGCTGCGCGGCTGGTCGTCGCGCACGAAGGACCAGTTCAGGATCGTCACCGGGCCGGTCAGCATCCCCTTCATCGGCCGCTCGGTCAGGCCCTGGGCGTAACGCCACCATTCCACCGTCATCGGTCTGGGCCGCGACACGTCGCCATAGATGATCGGCGGCCGCACGCAGCGCGAGCCATAGGACTGGACCCAGGCGGCCTTGGTGAAGACGAAGCCGGACAGCTGTTCCCCGAAATACTGGACCATGTCGTTGCGTTCGAACTCGCCGTGGACCAGCACGTCCAGACCCAGGTCTTCCTGCCATTTCACCGTGCGCGCCGTCTCTTCGCGCAGGAAGGCGGCGTAGGCGGCGTCGTCGATGACGCCCTTGCCGTGATCGGCGCGCGCCTTTCGAACCTCGGCCGTCTGGGGGAAGGAGCCGATGGTGGTGGTCGGATAGGCGGGCAGGTTCAGCCGCCGCTGCTGCACCGTGCGCCGGATCTCGAAGCTGGAGGTGCGGGTCGACAGGGCGGGGTCGGCGTCGGCGGCGCGCGCCTGGACCTTCGGATCATTGATGCGCGGCGAGGTGCGGCGCGAGGCGACGGCGGCGGTCGAGGCGTCCAGTTCGGCCTTCACCGCATCGCGGCCCTGGTTCAGGGCGCGGGCCAGGGTCGCCAGTTCGGCCACCTTCTGCACGGCGAAGGCCAGCCAGTTCCTGATCTCCGGCTCCAGGGCGGTCTCACGCTCCAGATCGATGGGGGTGTGGAGCAGCGAGCAGGACGGCGCCAGCACCACCCGGCGGCCCGAGGCGACCAGGGGCTCGACCCGGTCCAATACGGCGTTCAGATCGGCCTTCCACACATTACGGCCGTCGATGACGCCCAGCGACAACACCTGATCGGGACGCATGTCCGAAGCGACCGGGGCCAGTTGCTCCGGGGCGCGGATCAGGTCGAGATGCAGGCCATGCACCGGCAGCTTCAACGCCGTATGCAGATTGTCGCCCAGCGCGCCGAAATAGGGGGTCAGCATCAGCTTGATCGGCGGCGTCACATCGGCCAGCACGCGATAGGCGTGATCATAGGCGGCCTTGGCCTCGTCGCTCAGGTCCGTGACCAGGCAGGGTTCGTCCATCTGCACCCAGGTCGCGCCCGCGCGCGCCAGCGACCGCAACACCTCGGCATAGACCGGCAGCAGGCGAGGCAGCAGGCTGAGGACGTCGAAGTCGGCCCCGCGCGTCTTGCCCAGCAGCAGATAGCTGACCGGCCCCAGCAGCACTGGCCGGGTGTCGATCCCCTGCCCCCTGGCTTCCAGATACTCGTCCAGCGCCTTGGTCGAGCCCAGCCGGAAGACCTGATCCGCCGTGAACTCAGGCGCGAGATAATGGTAGTTGGTGTCGAACCATTTGGTCATCTCCATCGCCGGCGCGCCCTCACCGCCGCCGTGGACATGACCGTGTTCGCAGACCGGACTGTCGCCGCCGCGAGACCCCGGCGCCCCAGACCCTCTGGCCATGGCGAAATAGGTCGCCAGATCGACCCGATCTCCGCTCCAGCCATAGGCGGCGGGCACGGCCCCGACCATGGCGGTCAGGTCCAGCACCTGATCATAAAGAGAGAAGTCGTTCGACGGCACGATGTCGGCGCCCAGATCGCGCTGGCAGGCCCAGGTCAGGGCGCGCAGCTCGGCGGCGGTGGACAGCAGGGCGTCCCCGTCGATCTTGCCGGCCCAATAGGCCTCAAGCGCGGTCTTCAGCTCGCGCTTGAGGCCGATGCGGGGAAAGCCGAGGGTGGCGACCTGGACAGTGTGGCGGGTCATGACGTTCGAAACCTGTATTATGGCCAGGCTTCGGACAGGGTCGCGCGGACGCCGACGCGAACAAGGGTCCGGCGGCGCGCATGCGGCCTGACCGGACACCCCGCCGGAGGACGTTATCTGTCGGGGCAGGTCTCCTGGCTCACGGGTCGACGCCTCGGATCCGGCCTTCCCGGCGCGAACGCCAGTGACACGAGATGGACCCTCGACTCGCCGCTTACAGTTGCGGGGGCAGCGCCGGTTTCACACCGGCTTCCCTCTTAGCTCCACGCGCCCCGAAGACCGCGTGCAGACCACGACCCGGGCACATGACCGCAATCAAGCGCAGCCGTCAATACATATAAGGATATCCTTATATGATTGCGACCCGTTAACCCCTTGCCGCATGAAACGCGCGCGCGTGACACATTTCGACCACAAGGCGTGGCGGATGAGACACATGTCAGTTTCAAGACACTTATGTAACGACGGTTTATTGCTCAGCTTCTCGCGCCGACTGGTAGCAGCCGCCCTCCCCGGGCCTCCACCCGGGCACAGACTGCTAAGGACAAAAGAAAATGAAGACGATCCTCCTCGCCTCGGCCGCCGCCGCCACCCTGTTCGCCGCCCCGGCCTTCGCCCAGAACGCCATCGGTTCGGTCGGCGTGACCTACTCCAACCCGTCGGTCGAAGTCGCCGGCGATGACGTCGACGCCGACGTCTGGACCGTGGACGGCACCGTCGCCCTGCCGGCCGCCGACTGGACCGTGACCCTGAACGGCGCCGTCGACTACACCAAGGCCTTCGGTGAAGAAGACGTCACCGGCGTCGCCGCCGCCCACCTGACCAAGATGTGGACCTCGGACGTCCGCGCCGGCGCCTTCGTCGCCGCCAACGACATCGGTTCGGGCAACGATCCCGTCTGGACCGTCGGCGCCGAAGCCCAGAAGTACCTGTCCAACGCGACCCTGACCGGCCTGGTCGCCTACACCACGTCTGACGACAGCGACGCCGACATCTGGACCGTCGGCGGCGACGCCGCCTTCTACGTCATGCCGAACCTGCGCCTGAACGCCGGCGTCAGCTACAACAACGTGGACGTGGCCGGCGGCGACGTGGACGCCTGGACCTATGGCGTGGGCGCCGAGTACGAAATCGAGAACACCCCGTTCTCGGTCGGCGCCGCCTACACCCGCGCCGACGTCGACTCGATCGACGTCGACACCTGGTCGCTGGGCCTGCGCTACAGCTTCGGCGGCGGTCTGCAAGCGCGTGACCGCGCCGGCGCCGGCCTGAACGTCTCGTCGATCACGAGCGTCCTGGGCGGCCTGTAAGCAACGGCCTCCCTCACGGGATGAGAAGAGCCCCGGCGGAGCGATCCGCCGGGGCTTTTTTCATGTCCGGATCGACGCACGAAAAAGGCCCCCAGGGTTCCACGACCGGGGGCCTTTCCTCTCGCGGCGAGATACGGGTCTTAACGCCCGATATGAAGCGTCCCGGATCCGACGACGGTGCGGGACACTGAGCCTGTGGCGGCGGCGACGCGGACATTCCCCGAGCCGGCGATGGCGACGCTGAGGTCGCGGGTCGTTCCGCCGTAGCGGACGTCCCCGGACCCGCCGATGGCGACCGACAGCTTGTCCATCCGACCCTGGCGGACGTTCACCCCGCCCGAGCCGCCGATGGAGATGTCGCCCTGACCATTGGCGCTGGCGACCTCCACATTGCCCGAGCCGCCGACGGCGACCTTGAGGTCGCCGGTGCCGCCGGCCGAAACCGAGCCTGAACCGCCGACGCTGGCGTCCAGCGTCCGCGACGTCCCGGCGCGGATCGACCCCGAACCGCCGACGCCCAGCTCAAGGTCGCCGTCCACATTGGCGATGGTCCAGCCGCCGCAGCCGCCGCTGTCCAGTTCGACCGAGCGCGCGCCGCGTCCCACGGCGCCGAATACGGCGCCGCCGGCGCTGACATCCACGTTCCGCGGCGTGCGCAGGATGATCAGGGGCGCGTCCTCCAGCCGGATGCGGCCCAGATCGCGCACCTCGACCGTCGCGCCCTGGCCGGGCTGGGCTGCGTCTGCGCGGCCCGAGTTGCAGTTGCGTATGCCGTCGCCACGACCCCAGACGCCATTGCGGCGGAGCCCGCCGTCGATCTCCACGTCACGGCCGTTGCGCCGCACCTGTACGGCCGGCAGCCGTGACCGGCCCTGCGTCACCTCGACGGCGATGTCCTGTCGGTCCTCGACGATGACGACCACGCGCGCCACGGCGTTGCGGATCTCGACTTCGCCGGCCGATGCGGGCGCGGCGGCGGCCAACCCCGTCAGGGCGGCGACGGCGGCGGCGGCGATCAGAGCGGTTTTCATGGAGGCGTTCCCTTTCCCGGATATGAGGAAAAGGTGCGCGCTGGCGACCCGCGAGTCATTTTAACTCGAGGTCATGAACTCGAATTAACGGGTGGCGTTCAAGGCGCCCGCGCCGTCCGCAGCCCCGACCTCGGGCTGGAAGTCGCGCTCGAAGGTCGCGATCCGGCTCTTCATCGCCCCGGCTCGTTTCAAAGCCAGCGACGCCACCCAGCGCGCCGCCAGTTCCGGCGCCGCCATGCCGTCGGTGAGGCGCGGCTCGCCGCCCCGGCTGCGGATCACGGCGTTAGTGAACAGTGCGCCGTTTCTGAACCGCGACGGCCAGGTCTGGAAATCCATCGACAGGCTGACGCAGAACCGGTCCAGGTTCTCCACACGATGCGGCGCATACAAGGGCCAGGTCAGGGCGCGGCCGGGCTCCAGATCCATGACCTGGGCGTCGTTCTCGAACGCCAGATCATAGGGCAGTTCCTCCGTCGTCTGGCGCGCGACGACCTGTTCCATGCTGCGCTCGGGCAGATGCCGCTCGTCGCCCGGATAGACGAACAGCCGCTTGCGCCCGCGCAGATGGAACAGAACCACCCCCGCCGCATCGAAATGATAGGGCACCCGCGCCTTGGGCGAGGACAGGATCAGCTGGCCCGCGTTCCGCACAGCCCGCAGACCCGGATAGGTCGCCTGGATCGCGGCGAAATCCTTCATCGCCGCCGCCCACAATTCGGGCCAGGCCGTCTCGACCCCGCGCAGATTGACCCAGAGCCGGCCCTGTTTGATCGCCTCCAGCAGGTCCTCGCCCGACAGCCGCCCCCGCGCGCCGGTGCGCAAGGACACCTGGCCCGCGTCGTCGTAATCGTACAGATTGATGTCGAACAGTTCGGCCGGATAGCGGTCCAGCACGGCGGCCAGGGCCGCATCCTCGGCGAAGCCCTGTTCCACCAGGCTGTGCGGATGGGTTCCGGCCTCGGCGATGGGGCCGGGATAGCGGGTGCGGCGGCCGCTCATGATCGTATCCTCAGACATGGGCGACGCGCGTGGGCGTCTTCCTGCGGGCGGCGGCCTTGCTGACGGCGGACCGAACCGCGACGGCCGCGCCGCGCAGCCGCCCGACCGGCGAGGCCTCGCAGGCCTCGATGGTGGACCAGCGACGGCGCAGCGACGCCCGCAGCGCCTCGCCCCGGCCGCCCGCCTTGTCCAGCACCCCTACCGCTGCGTCGCCCAGGGCCTGGGTCAGGCCGGGCCGCATCACCACCGCCTCACGCACCGTCTGCCGGGCGTTGACGAAATACTTCTTGTAGCTCTCGCCCTCGAACCCGAAGTCGAAGACACGGAAACCCTCGGCCGAGGCCAGCCGCATCGTGTCCATGCTCAGCAGTATCCCCGGCGAGCAACGCGCCAGGCTGGGTTCATAGACCGGGAACCAGAAATGATAATGCCGACCAGCGTGTAGCGAGAACTCGATCGCCACCAGCTTGTCCCCCGCATGCATGGCCGCCATCGAGGCCCCGAAGTCAGGCCGGGGGTCCGCCATCAGGGCGTGGAGCAGGTCGCGCGTCCAGCCACAGGCGAAAATGTCGTGCAGGCCCGAGCGGCGATACTGGGCCGCCTTCAGTTCAATCAACTGGTCCAGCAGGGCGGGGTCGCGCAGGCCGCGTTCGACCCGAACGGGGCCCAGCTCGGCCTCCAGGCTGCGACGGGCCCGTTCCTTGTCCTTGAAATATTTACCGAAGGTCACGCGACGCTCGGCGTACCAAGCGTCGAAGCCGGCGTCCGGCATGGCGACCTGAACGGTCTCACGCGCCTGGCCGGTCTCGGCCGCGCCGATCCAGCCGGGGACGTTCAACCGGCGTGCATGAAGCAGGTGCGCCACCTGTTCCAGCGTGATGGTCTCGCCCTCGGCGGCGATCACGCCATGATAGTCGTTCATCGGCGCACCCAGCGGCTGCACCGATCCGCCGCGTTTCTGATGCGGGAAGAAGCCGACGATCCGCCCGCCGCGCCGAAACACGGCCACGGCCGCGCCTGGACAGACGCGGGCGGCGATCTGCGTATAGTCCCAGCGGAAATAGGGACTGGTCAGGGCCGGATTGGTCGTCGTCCAGTCGCGCCACAGGGCGATCGCGGCGGAGCCCATCGCCTCCGCGCTCATGATCTCGACCTGCAGCGTTTCGGCCATGCGCGTCCTCATGCGACCCTTGGGAGCAAGGTCCATTCCAGAAACCATGCGCCATGGCCCGTTTCGGTATGGTTCATCGTCATGGTGAACGGGGTGATATCGCCACAGCCGGGAGCCCCGCCGGCCCGCGCGCGTTGCCATCCTGCGGAGGCCTGCTCCGCCAGGAGACCCCCATGACAGACGCACGCCCCGACAATCGCAACGTAGAGAACGAAAACCTGCGTCCGGACCACGACGGCGAACCGCCGCGCCCCGCGACCGAACCCAAGGGCTCGGAAGGCTCCAGCAACTCCGGCGAGACCGCGACCGATCCCGCGACGGGCGAAGAGAACTGAACCCGACGCCTCCACGCCCTTGTCTGTCGCCTCCGAAAGCTCCCGAATGAACCGCCGTTTCGCCTGCCTCGCCTCCAGTCTCGCCGTCCTGACCCTGGCCGCCTGTTCCCCGCCCGCCCACAATGACCGAGATGCGGCGACGTCCCCCGCCGCCGAAGTCGGGCAGTCAGGCCCCCTGTCGCGCGACGCCATCGAGAACAGCGCCTATTCGCCCCCCGCACCCGACACGCCCCCGACGACGGCGGAAAATCCGGCTCAACCGGAACCGGCCCTGATCCGCGCCCAGATTTTGCTGGAACGGGCGCGGTTTTCGCCCGGCGCCATCGACGGACTGGCCGGCTCGAACATGCGTCAGGCGATCTCGGCCTTTCAGGAGGCGCAGGGTCTGCCCGTCACCGGCGAATTGGACGCCGACATCATGGGCCGGCTTCGCGCCGTGGGGATCGGCGCCGTGACCTCGACCTATCGGATCACCCAGGAGGACGTCGCCGGCCCCTATATCGGCGTGGTTCCGACTGATCTGGAAGCCCAGGGCGAGGCGGCCGCGATGGGCTACGCCAATATCGTCGAGGCCCTGGCCGAGCGGTTCCACGTGACCGAGGGCCTGCTGAGGGCGATGAACCCGGGCGCGGACTTCAACCGCGTCGGCCAGACCCTGCTGGTTCCGGCGGTGAACACCACGCCCCTGCCGGCCGAGGTGGACCATATCGACGTCGACAAGGCCGAGGGATCGGTCAAGGCCTTCGCCGCCGACGGCAAGCTGATCGCCTATTTCCCGGCCACCATCGGCAGCGGCGACAATCCGACGCCCACCGGCACGGTCAAGGTCAACGGCGTCGCCCGCAATCCGAACTATACCTATGACCCGTCCAAGCTGAGCTTTGGCGAGGGAAGCCGAAAGGTCGTGGTTCAGCCGGGACCGAACAATCCGGTCGGCGTGGTCTGGATCGATCTGAACAAGCCCAGCTACGGCATCCACGGCACGCCCGACCCGCATCTGGTCGGCAAGACCGCCTCGCACGGCTGCGTCCGCCTGACCAACTGGGACGCCTGGATGCTGGCCGACAAGGTCAAGCCCGGCGTGACCGTGCGGTTCGTCTGACTACTGAACCGCGCCGAAAGGCGTTCCGTCCCAGAAGTCGCAGTGGTGGCGGCCGAAGAAGTCCTTATCCAGTCGGTCGCCCTGGGCGGTGAACACCCGCACCGGCCCCGCACCCTCGACGCGGGGCCATTCGGGGCCGAAGTCGCCCTGGCCGAAACCGGCCCACAACCTCTGCATCCGGTCGGACAGGGCCTTCTGCCGGGGTGTGAACCGCTTCACATCGGTGAAGACCCAACTGGTCCCGAACACATAGGCCAGTTCGCTGGCATGATAGGCGCCCAGGTCCAGGCCGACCAGCCAGTCCGGCAGGACGAAGGGCGCGCCGCGATCCGCGAACTCATAGCCCCAGACCGGCACATAGCGGGACAACTGACGGCGCAGGGCCTGGGACGGACAGGCGAACCTCTGGTCGGTGAAGTTCGCAGCGATGGCGTAGGCCGGCCCCTCAGGACCGACGGGATAGCGGTCCAGCACGCGCGGGCCGACATCGCCGTACATCCAGATCGTCTCCTTCTGGTAGCGATCCATGTCCTTGACCTCGTTGGCGAACAGCCGCCCCTCGTCCAGGTTCGTGCCGACGATGACCGGCACGCGGGTGAAGCGGCCCTCGTGGATCGCCAGGGCCGGGTTTTCCGGCACGGTCGCGTCGGTATGAACCGGTCCCCAGGATCCAGGCCCATTGATGCCCGCCCGCAGGGACGGCGCGCGCGCCAACCGCCAGGCCGGCAGGGCCTTCAGACAGTCGATCTGATCGGAGCCGCCACACCCCAGGTTCTCCGCAAACTTCGGCCCGGTCCTGGCCGCCTCCTCCGCGCTGACCAGGGAGGACGGCTCCAGACATCCGCCGCTTTGCATGATGACCCGCTGGTACAGGCCCTCGGATTTGGGCGAGGCCATCAGGTAGCAGGCCGTCCATGCCCCTGCGCTCTCGGCGAACAGGGTCACATTGGCCGGATCGCCGCCGAAGGCCGCGATGTTCCGATTCACCCATTGCAGGGCCGCCTGCTGGTCCATCAGGCCGAAATTGCCGCCGAAGCCTTCGCTCTCCGCCTGGAATTTCGGATGGGCCAGCCAGCCCAGGGCGCCCAGGCGGTAGTTCAGGGTGACGACCACCCGATCCTGATCGGCGGCCAGTTTCGACGGATCATAGTTGACGCCCGAGCCGACAGTGAAGGCGCCCCCGGGGATATAGACCATCACCGGCCGCAGCTCGGCGGCGTCTCCGGCGGGCGCATAGATGTTCAGATACAGACAGTCCTCGCCCCCCACGACGAGGCCGCCGCCCCCGCCCAGAATGGCCTTGCGCCCAATGGCCTGGGTGCAGTCCGATCCCGGCCGGGTCGCATCGCGCACGCCGGTCCAGGCCTGGACCGGCTGCGGCGCGCGCCAGCGTAGATCGCCGACCGGCGGACGGGCGAAGGGCACGCCCAGAAAGGCGCGAACTCCCGCGCCCTGAACGCCGCGCACCGTCCCGGCCTGTGTCGCCGCCAGCACGGACCGGGCGTCGCTGGCGAACCGGACATGATCGACCTTGCCGGGATGGGTGGCGCAGGCCGCAAGCAGCAAAGACGCGAACAGAAGCGGCAGAAAACGCATGAAGACCCTTGGCCGAGACGAGCGAGCTTAACGCGGCCGAAGCCAGAGCGTTTCGTTCGCGCCGAACGGCCGCGACATCAAGGCCAGAGGCGTTCGCGGCTCCAGGCGTCGCCGTCGCGCGTGAAGCGCAACCGGTCGTGCAGGCGGAATGGACGGTCGCGCCAGAATTCGACGCTTTGCGGCGTCACACGCCAGCCGGTCCAGCGTTCGGGGCGCGGCACCTCGTCGCCCTCGAACCGGGCGGTCTCGCGCGCCACGGCGCCTTCCAGCGTCGCACGCGCGTCCAGCGGACGAGACTGGTCCGAGGCCCAGGCCCCGACCCGGCTCTCGCGGGCGCGGCTGGCGAAATAGGCGTCGGCCTCTTCCTTGCTGACCGGCTGCACCTGGCCGCGCACCCGCACCTGACGCCGCAACGACTTCCAGTGGAAGGTCAGGGCGGCCACCGGACGGGCGTCCAGCTCCAGACCCTTGGCGCTCTCGCGGTTCGAATAGAAGGTGAAGCCGCGCCCATCCACATCCTTCAGCAGGACGATCCGGGCGTCGGGCATGCCGTCGGCGTCCACCGTGGACAGGGTCATGGCGTTGGAATCATTGACCTCGTGCGCCCCCGCCTCGGCCAGCCATTCGACGAACAGGCCGATGGGCTCGACCCGGTCAAAGATCGTCTCGTCGCCATTGGCGGCAAGAGCGGCGGCATAGTCGCGCGCGTACTCTTCGCGCGACGGGCTGGGCGGGATCACGGGGGGGTTCATGCGCCTGACTTAGCGCGGGACAGAGGCGGTGGAAATGATCCGGATCAAAACGCCCCCCCGGGCTCAAGTCGCGCGAGGCGCGGTAGCCCCCCGACATAAATGGCCTCAAGTCGCGCGAGGCGCGGTAGCCCAACATGAATGGCCTCAAGGTGCGCGAAGCGCGGTAGCCCGAAAAGTTAAGTTAACCCGGCATTGACCCTAAGGCGCGAACGGTACGGGAATGAGCGCCATCCGTTCCACCTCCGACGCCGCCGCCGTTCGCGAAGCCCTGTCGATCCTGGGTCTGCACGGCGCGGCCGACGCCGCCGCCCTGAAGGCCGCCTTCCGTGCAGCGGTGAAGGCGGCGCGTCCGGACCAGGCCGGCGGAGACGCCGAACGGTTCCGGCGGGTGATCGCCGCCTACCGCCTGATCCAGGCCCACGCCCCTGCCCGTCCCAGCCTGGCCGCGCCCGCCGAACGCCCCGCGCCGCGGCCGGTGCTGGGGCTCAGCCCGATGCAGGCCCTGGCCGGCGCGCGGGTCGAACTGAGGCTGGGCGCGCGCACGGTTCGGGTCGCCGTCCCGGCGGGCCTGCGCACGGGCGAGCATCTGCGGCTGCGCGGCGGCGCGACGGACGGTTCGGACCTGTATCTGGCGGTGCTGATCCGGCCCGAGGACGGGCTTTCGGTCATGGGCGATGATCTGTTCATGACCTGGCCAACCCCCTCGCGCCTGCTGGACGAAGGCGGCCGGGTCGAGATCGAAACCCACGCAGGCCCTCGTTCGGCCTGGATCACGCCCGAGATGGCGGCGCCGGCGCGGGTGCGGTTCAAGGATATGGGCCTGCCGGCGCGCGGTCCCCATCCTGCGGGCCATCTGTTCGTGACCCTGACCCCGTCGTCGGAGGCGCCCTCGGCCGCCGAGGATATGCTGGTCCGGTTCACCCGCGCCTGGGCGCCGGAGCGTCTGGCGGCCTGATCTTGAAGCGCCGTGTCATTGAGCGCATCATCTGGTGACGTTTTTGATGAGGCACGCCATGCGGACCACCGTGACACTCGATGACGAACTGATGGAAATGGCGGCGGAATACTCCGGTCTGTCCGAGCGGTCCGCGATCATTCGTGAAGCCCTGAAGGCGTTCGTCGCCCGCGAGGCGGCGCGTCGCCTGGCCGCCATGGGCGGAACTGACCCCAAAGCCACAGCCGCGCCTCGGCGACGCCCCGAATTGGTCGAGGAATGATCCTGGCCGACAGTTCGGTATGGATCGCGCACCTGCGATCAACAGACCAGACCCTGGTTGAGCGGCTTCGTGGCGAGGACATCCTGTGCCATCCCGCCATCATCGGTGAACTGGCCGCTGGAAACCTCGCCAACCGCCGCGCCTTTCTCGACCAACTCTCGCGATTGCCGACCGCTGTCGCCGCCTCGCACCAAGAGGTGCTGACCCTGATCGAAAAGAACCGGCTTTTCGGGATTGGCGTCGGCTATCTGGATCTTCACCTCCTCGCCTCCACCCGACTGACGCCCGGCGCGCGGCTGTGGACGCGGGATCGTCGGCTACAGGAGGCCGCCCGGACACTGGACCTGGCCGCCGTCCTCGACCATTAGGTTGCGCCATGTCGCACAACACCTTCGGCCATCTCTTTCGCGTGACCACCTGGGGCGAGAGCCATGGGCCGGCTATCGGCTGCGTCGTGGACGGCTGTCCGCCGCTGATCCCCCTGACCGAGGCCGATCTCCAGCCCTGGCTGGATCAGCGCAAGCCCGGCGGTTCGCGCTTCGTGACCCAGAGGCGCGAGAGCGATACGGCCCAGATCCTGTCGGGCGTGTTCGACGACGGCGAAGGCCCGGTGACCACCGGCACGCCCATCTCGATCCTGATCCAGAACGAGGACCAGCGGTCCAAGGACTATGGCGAGATCGCCCGCGCCTATCGGCCGGGCCACGCCGACTTCACCTATCAGACCAAATACGGGGTTCGTGATCCGCGCGGCGGCGGACGGTCCTCGGCGCGGGAAACCGCCAGCCGGGTGGCGGCGGGCGCCGTGGCGCGCAAGGTGCTGGGCGACGGCGTGAAGATCCGCGCCGGCGTGGTCCAGATCGGGCCGCACAGGATCGCCCCCGAAGACATCGATTTCGACGCCGTCCACGACAATCCCCTGTTCGCCGCGTCGCGCGCCGTCGTGTCCGCGTGGGAGGCCTATCTGGACGATATCCGCAAGGCCGGGTCGTCCATCGGCGCCGTGGTCGCGCTGGAGGTCACAGGCGTGCCGGCCGGCTGGGGCGCCCCCCTGTACGGCAAGCTGGATTCCGAACTGGCCGCCGCCCTGATGTCGATCAACGCCGCCAAGGGCGTCGAGATCGGCGCCGGCTTCGCGGCCGCTGAACTGTCGGGCGAGGACAACGCCGACCAGATGCGGCTGGACCTGAACAAGCAGCCGGTCTTCCTGTCCAACCATGCGGGCGGGGTTCTGGGCGGCATATCGACGGGGCAGCCGGTCACGGCGCGGGTGGCGTTCAAACCCACCTCCTCCATCCTGACGCCGCGCCAGACCATCACCCGCGACGGCGAGGAGACCGACCTGCGCACCAAGGGCCGCCACGACCCCTGCGTCGCCCTTCGCGCCGTGCCGGTGGTCGAGGCCATGGCCGCCTGCGTCCTGGCCGACGCCCTGCTGCGCCACCGCGCCCAGGTGGGCTGACGGCCAAGGACTGAGGGGTGGGTCGATCAGCCCGGTCGGGCGCGCAGCTTTTGACTGTCCGAAACCACTGTCGGGCGGACAGGCGCGCGCTCTTCCGTTCGTGCGGCCGTCTTCTCATCCTGTCGCATCAGAGCCATCAGGCCGGTTAGACCCGTCGTCATCACGATCATCAGCGACTCCTGCAACTGCGAACCGTTTGCAGGTTTGCGCACATCCGGGCGGCGTGCAAGAGAGGTTCGTCGGTGGCGCCGCACCCCAGGAGATCACCCGTGCGTGAAGACGGAAAACTGGACTACCTCGAACTGCCCGCCGCCAGCCTGCCCGAAACCAAGGAATTCTACAGCCGGGCCTTCGGCTGGACCTTCGTCGACTACGGCCCGACCTACGCCGCCTTCGACCAGGGACTGGATGGAGGGTTCGACGCCGACCAAGCCGAGCGGACGAAGACGCCCCTGCCCATCCTTTACGCCCACGATCTGGAAGCCATGCAGGCCAAGGTCCAGGCGGCGGGCGGCGTGATCCTGAAGCCGATCTACGCCTTTCCCGGCGGCCGGCGGTTCCACTTCGCCGATCCGGCGGGAACCGAAATGGCGGTCTGGTCCGAAAACTGAGATCGCCTAGCGGGCGTCGACCGACTGGGCGATCCGTTCGCCCTGTTCGCGGTCGGCGCCGTCCGGCGACGCCACCCAGACGTGGATTTCCAGCGGCGCGGTCGCACGCTGGAACAGATGCTCGATGGCCAGGCGGCGTCCGCCCTCGGTCACGACGATGGAGGCCCGTCCGCCGGCCTGGATCATCTGGCCGTCATAGATGGGAAACTGCGACGCCGGCCCCGCGTAGATCATGACCAGAACCGTGTCCGCGCGACGGACGGCGTAGATTCGGGCGTCAGCGCCGGCGCGCGACTGGGTCAGCACGTTTCCGGACGGCAGGTCCAGCGTGAACGGCAAGGCGGCCATGGCCGCAGCGTCCAATCCTTGAGGCCCGACGGGCGGCGCAGGCGCCGGGGCGACCGTTGACGGCGTCTGGGTTGGCGCGGGCGCAGGCGCGGGCCGCACGGGACTGGCCTGAACCGGCGCAGGGGTCGGCGCGGCGGTGGGGCGCTGGACGACGGGGGCGATCGATGGAGACCGGACAGGGGTCTGCGCAGGCGGCGGCGTAACCGGCCTCTGGGCAGCAGGCGTCTGGGCAGCAGGCGTTTGGGCGGCGGGCGTCTGGGCCCCGGGCGTCACCGGCCGGGCGGTCGAGGCCGGCGCGCTGTTCAGGTCGCGGGTCAAGGTCGAGGGCTGGGGCGCAGGCCTGGACTGCGGGGCCGGCTCCACCCGGACGGGCGCAGGCGCAGGCGCCGGGGCGACCTGCGCGGGGGCCGAAACAGGAGCCGAGGTTGGAGCGGAGGTCGCGAACGGCGGTCCGCTGTTGAGATCGCGAGTCAGATCCGAGGCCGAGCGCGGCGTGGACGTGTCCTGCCCGGACACAAGAGCGACGGCGAGAGCGATGACGACCATGGCCGGACCATTACCCGGCGCCGAAGGAACCGCAAGCGTGCGGTCAGGCGTGCGGCAGATTCACCCAGAAGGTCGCGCCCTCGCCGGGGCTCGAGATCACGCCGATGGCGCCGCCCTGCAGTTCGACCAGTCGTTTGGCGATGGCCAGACCGACGCCGTGGCCCTCCACGCTGGATCGCTCCAGTCCCAGACGATTGAAGGGCTCGAACAGCTGCGATTGCTTCTGCGAGGACAGGCCCGGGCCGAAATCGACCACCTCGATGCGGATATGCTGGTCCGCACGAAGCGCCCGCAGAATCACCCGCCCGCCCGAGCCGCCGTATTTGAGGGCGTTGCTGGTCAGATTGTCGATCACCTGCGCCAGTCGCTGGGAATCGGCCACCGCGACCAGACCGTCGCCCTCGCAGACCACCTGCACATCCACCGACTGGGCTTCCGACCTGAGCATGGCCGCGCGCCTGACGTCTTCCAGCAGGCCGGGAATATCGGTCGGCCGCAGATCGACCTTGACCGCGCCGGACTCGGCTCGCGCCACATCGAGCAGGTCGTGGGCCAGCGCCTCCACCTGGCGCGCGGTCTTGACCAGCACGTCCGCCATTTCCGACTGCTGGGGCGTGACAGGCCCGAGCTGGCCGGTCGACCACAGATTGCCGATGCCGATCACGCCGGCGACCGGGCTCTTGATCTCATGCGCCACATTGGCGAGCAGGCGCGACTTGGCCTCCGAGGCTTGCTCCGCCCGGACCTGCCCGGATCGCGCCCGTTCGGACAGTCGGTCGCGCTCCTCCAGAAGGGCCGCGACCAACAGGATCGGCATATAGCCGACCAGAACCTGGAGCTGGGCCGCCAGAACCTGTTCCGACCGGCTCAGGGTCTCGATATGGGGACCGTAGCCGAGCATGGCGCCCCCGACCGACAGCAGGGTGACGACCAGCAGGCTGAAGGCCGTGCCCGCGACGCCGAGTCGGACCGCGACCCCGAGCAACAAGGGGATCATCGCCACACCGATCTCAGCACGGCCGGTCAGGCCGAAGAACTGGACAGCCAGCACGCCCGCCAGCAACAGGCCGGCCTCCAACAGCGCGCCGGGGCGGGTGAGACGGGCCAGGGTGGACCAGGTCAGAGACAAGCCGAGCGTGCCTATGACGGCCAAGCCTAGCGCATGACCGAACCACCAGGTCTGAAACGTCTCCAGCACGTCGCCCGAACCGAACGGCGCCAAGGCGATCGACGCGAACACGCCCGCCGGGATCGGCGCGAGAGCCGCGGTGCAAATGAGAAACCGCGCCACGCCGTTCAGGCTGGACACGTTCAGCGTCGGGGCGAAGCGGCGCGCCAGAAGAACCGCCCCGATGATCTCCACCATGTTCGCCAGGGCGAACAGCAGGGACAGCATGGGCTTGTAGCCGGCGATCAACTCGCCGATCAGGATGCTGATCATCAGAACGGTGGCGAAGGCCACGTCGTGACGCCGCCCCCGCCCGGTCCGAAGCCAGACGGCGACCGCCACCCCGCACACGCCCCAAAGTCCCGAGATGAGCCCCAGACTATGGGCCCAGCCGATGGACACCGCCGCCAGAACAGCGACAGCCACGCCGGTCATCACGGGAATCAAGGGGTGGGCGAAGACATCGCCGCTGCTCGGCTCAGCGGCGCGCATGCGCGCGCCCGACGGCTGCGTCGGCGGCGCCGCGACATCGATGTCGAGCACACGGCTCAGGGTCATGCAGGGTCTCGAGGCGATTGATCGCGCCATCAAACCATGCGGTTCCTAATATCCCCTGAAACATGGTCACATGCTAATTATTCAATCTAAGATTGAAGTCCTTAACCGCTGAAGCTGGACCTGCGTCATAGGACCAGACCCCGGCGCTGACGGCGATGAAATCTGCGCCCGCACGCGCCACCTCCGCCGCCGTCTCGACGGTGATTCCGCCGATGGCGACGCAGGGCGTCTCGACGGTCTCCTGCCAGACCGTCAGGATCTCCAGACCGGGTCGGTGGACCGTCGTCTTGGTGTCGGTCGGATAGAAGGCGCCGAAGGCGACATAATCCGCCCCGCCCTCGGCCGCGTCCCAGGCCAGGTCGCGGTCGTCGTGGCAGGTCACGCCGATCATGGCGTCCGGTCCCAGGATGCGCCGCGCCTCGGCCAGCGAGCCGTCCTCCTGGCCGATATGAACCCCGTCGCAGCCCGTCGCCTTCGCCAGATCGGGTCGATCGTTCAGCAGGACCGCCACCCCATGACGCCGCGCGATCGGCGCCAGCCGCTCAACGGCCGCGCAAATGGCGGCGTCGTCGGCGGGCTTGAGCCGAATCTGCAGGGCGGCCACGTCGCCGGCGCCCAGGGCCTCGTCCAGGGTCGCGGCGAAGGCGTCCAGATCGGGAATCGCGGGCGGGGTGATCAGATACAGCCGGCAGGGCGGGCGGTCGGGAACGGTCGGGGTTCTGGCCATGGGGCTGACTTCCCCCTCCTGCGACCATTCGTCAACGGGTCCGTCGTCGCACACCCATGCGAACGACTTGCAATCGCCTTAAGGGGTGCTATAGCGAACCATTCTCAGTCGGTGGAACGCGTAGAACTCTCGTGTACGTCTGTAACTGCAATGGTCTTCGCAAGCGGGATGTGGCCCAGGCCATCGAGGCCGGCGCCTGTCGGCCGCGCGACATCTTCGCCAGCCATCAGTGCCAGGCCCAATGCGCCAAATGCGTCTGCGAGATGCGCCAGATGATCCAGGACAGCCGCGAAGCCTTCGCGCTGGCGGCTGAATAGCCCCTCGCTTGCTGCCGAAAATCACTCGCACTATCAATGCAGTGATAAAAACTCGCAAATAAGCAGGGTCGATTTTACTGTGGTATTGCGTCGCTCGACAGACGGCGAAGGCGCCGTCGCAAGACCAAGGACACGGCCATGAAGGGCGACCCCGCTATCCTCCGCACGCTGAACGCGGTGCTCACCAACGAGCTGACGGCGGTGAACCAGTATTTCCTGCATGCGCGCATGTTCGAAAGCTGGGGCCTGGCTCATCTGGGCCACGTCATCTACGAAGAATCGATCGGCGAGATGAAACACGCCGACATGCTGATCAAACGCATCCTCTTCCTGGACGGCCTGCCGAATCTGCAGGACCTGCACAAGCTGAAGGTCGGCGAGGATCCGATCGAATGCCTGGGCGCCGACCTGCAACTGGAGCTGGACAGCCGCGTCGCGACCGCCGCCGCCGTGACCCTGTGCGAAGAGACCCGCGACTACGTCAGCCGCGACCTGCTGATGAAGATTCTGGCCGACACCGAGGAACACATCGACTTCCTGGAAAACCAGCACAAGCTGATCGAGCTGATGGGCGCGCAGAACTATCTGCAGTCGGCCATGAAGGAAATTGTCACCGACAACAGCGCCACCGGCGGCTGATCGATCCTCAGCCCTCGCGGCGGGCCAGGTGGATCACCGCCGCCGCGAGGACGACGAGCCCCAGACCGCCGCCCAGCGTCAAGGCGGTCTGAACGCGCCACGCCTCGGTCGCCAGGATGTTCACCGGCATCTGCCAGGGCATGAATACGCCCTCTTTCGCCGAGGTCGCCACCACGGCGAAGAAGGTTCCGCCGATGCCCAGCACAAGGCCGGGCACGAAGCTGGCGAACCGGATCGCCGTCCAGAACTGAAGGGCGATCATCAGAACGGCGGCCGCCGCGATCTTGGCCAGGATCCAGGCATGAGCCGCGAGCTCCAGTCGTCCTGCCGCCGCCGCCTCCGGCTTGATGAGGCCGCCGAGGATCACGGCCCCGATCGTCATGGCCAGCACGGCCGCGCTCATGATCAGCACCAGGCCGATCACGCACACCGCCTTTGACGCATAGAGGGTCCAGCGTGGCACAGGCAGGGCGCGCAGGTGATCCCAGCTGCGCGGTCCATGCTCCATATGGGCGACCAGGGCGGTCAGGGCGGTGACGCACATGGGCATCATGAAATAGGCCCAGATCGCCGTGGCGCTGCCGATCCACCTCTCCCATTCCCAAGGCGTCTCGGACCGCAGCAGCATTGAAAAGGCGAAGACGGCGATCAGAGCCGGAGCGGTCGCGGCCAACACAAGGGCCAGTGACCGGTTCAGCTTGCGGATTTCGACGGACAGAACGGCGAGCATCAGACGGACTCCGCAAAGCGGGATTGGGACAGGGCGGAAGCGGCGCGATAGACGCCCTCCAGCGAACGGGCGCGGGCGCCGATGGCGAACACAGCCACGCCTGCGGCCACCAGTTCGCGGTTCAGAGCAGCGCAGACCTGGTCGTGATCGTTGCCGGGACGCAGCCGCGCCACCAGGCCCTCCGCGTCTTCGCTCAGGGTCAGATCCAGCGACTGCAGCACCGCCCGCGCGCGCGCCGGGTCATCGACGCGCAAGCCGATCTCGGGCGCCAGTTCGGCCTTCAGCCTGGCCAGTTCGCCCTCGACCACCAGTCGGCCTTCGTGAATCACGCCCACGTGGGTGGCGGTCTGTTCGATCTCGCCGAGCAGGTGGCTGGACAGAAGGACGGTCGCCCCCGCGCGGATCGGCAGTTCGCGCAGAAACAGGCGCATGTCGGCGATCCCGTCGGGGTCCAGCCCGTTCGTCGGTTCGTCCAGCATCAGCACCGGCGGGGCCCCCAGCAGGGCGCGCGCTATGCCGAGCCTCTGACGCATGCCCAGCGAATAGTCGCCGACCCGGCGTCCGCCGTCCCGCGTCATGCCCACGACCTCCAGCACCCTGTCGATCTCGGTCGCCGCAAGACCAAGAAGCCGGCGCGTGAGGTCCAGGTTCTCTCGTCCCGACAGGTGGGCGTAGAAGCCGTGCGCCTCCAGGAGGACGCCGATCTTGCGGGCCGCACCCCTGCGATCCTGCGCGACGTCGACGCCGCAGACCCGAGCCACGCCCGAGGTGGGTCGCAACAGCCCGATCAGCATCTTCATCGTCGTGGTCTTGCCGGCGCCGTTGCGCCCCAGGAACCCATAGACCGCATGCTTGGGGGCCGTCATGGACACCGAGTCCACCGCACAACGACGACCGAACATGCGCGTCAGCCCTACTGTCTCTATGGCCGCCATAACCCGCCCCGTATTTAACTCTTAGATAAAGTTGCGCGAGGAGGATTTTTAAGTCAAGATTAAAGACACGACAGGTTCAGCTCCGCAGGGAAACCCATGGCCGCCGACGATCTCGCCCGTTTTCGCCGCATGTGCCGGCAGTTTCGCTGGCTCGCGGTTTTCATGGTTTGCAGCGTCGGCGCGATCTTGGCGCTGATGTATGTGATCGTGCCGGCGGTGTTCGCCGCACGCGGAGAACACAGAGACCTCACCCTCCTGCTTCGGGAGATCGTCTGGGCCTCGCCGACGCTTCTCTACCTGTTCGCCGTCTGGTCGATCGGGTCGGCGCTAGGGCAGTTGGCCAAGGGGCGGCTGATCCAGCCGACCCTGTCGTCCGCCCTGCGTCGTGTGGGGATGGCGCTGGGCTTCGGCGGGCTGCTCAGCGTGTTCGGCGTCACCAATCTGATGCGGCTTCTGGGCGACGAGCGGAGCAGTTGGGCCTATTTCGACGTCGCCGGCATGACCCTGGGCATGATCGGCGGCGCCCTCTTCCTTCTGGGACGGGTGATCGATCAGGCGGGCCTGCTGCAGGCCGAGATGGACGAAATGATCTGAATGCCCGTTCGCGTGACCCTGAATGATCTGATGGTCCGCAAGGGCCTGAAGGCGCGCGATGTCGCCGCCCAGGTCGGCCTGAGCGAAACCCAGTTCTCCCTGTTCCGGTCCGGCAAGGTGAAGGGCATTCGCTTCAGCACCCTGTCGCGACTATGCGCCGTTCTGGAGTGTCGCCCAGGCGATCTGCTGGACTATGATTTCGATCCGCGCGAGATGGAACCGGTCGAGCCGGAAGAGGTCTGACGGAACCGCGTCCGGTCCCGGCCATTAGATTTCGACGGGCAAGCTGGAGCGGACCATGACGGATATCGACGACGCCATTGATGATGTGCGCGACGCGGCTGTGGACCTGCTGAACAGCGAGGGGCGCAGCGCCGGGCATGTGGCCATGGGCGTCGCCCTGACGGTGGGGTTCGCCTTGCTGGCGACGGGCATAGCCTCTGGCGCGCTGAGGCCGAAACGGTCCTTGAGACAGGTTCGCGACCGCGACCTGCCGATCACCGAAAAGCCCCACGGCGCCTTCAGTCTGATCCTTCCTGCGGTGTTCTCGGCCACCACCCTGTCGGCCGTGCGCGTCTGGAACGCCCCGCCGGCGCGCGAGCGGACCAGGGCCATGGGCCTGTGGGTCGCGGCCCAGACCGTCAACGCCGTCTGGCTGGGCCTGCGCCCGTCGTCGATGTGGAAACAGGTGCTGGCGGCCATGTCGTCCGCGGGCCTGGCCGCCGCCTTCGCCCACGAGGCGCGCAAGCTGGACGAAGGGGCGGGCAAGATGGCGGCGCCGACCGGATCGGGCGTGCGGATGGGCAATCTGCTTCATCGCAAGGCGGACGACGTCTCGGGCGGCCGCAGCCTGCATTAGGCCGCCTTGCCCTTTGCCGGGGCTTCCTCTAGGGATCGCGCCCTATTCGCCACGCCCCATCCGGGCGCGTGGGCGCAACCCCATTCCCGATGTGACCCCATGAAGATCAACGGCAACACCATCAAGCCCGGCATGGTCCTGCAGCACAATGGCGGCCTGTGGGTCGTCACCAAGGCCAGCCACGTCAAGCCCGGCAAGGGCGGCGCCTTCGCCAACGTCGAGGCCAAGAACCTCGAGACCGGCAACAAGCTGAACGAGCGCTTCCGGTCGGAAGACAAGGTCGAGCGCGTGACGCTGGAGCAGAAGGACTTCTCCTATCTGTTCGACAACGGCGACAGCCTGGTCTTCATGGACGACGCCACCTACGAGCAGATCGAGCTGCAGAAGGACTGGGTCGGCGAAGAGCGCATCCCCTATCTGCAAGAGGGCATGAAGGTGATCATCGAGATGCACGAAGAGCGTCCGATCGGCCTGGAGCTGCCGGATCAGGTCGTGCTGGAAGTCGCCGAAACCGAGCCGACCGTGAAGGGCCAGACGGCCTCGTCCTCGTACAAGCCCGCCATCGCCTCGAACGGCGTGCGGATCATGATCCCGCCCTATATGTCGGCCGGTGAACGCATCATCGTCGACACGACCAGCGGCGAATACGTCCGCCGCGCGGACTAAGACACACTGCCGGCCTCATCCGGGGCCGTTCCCTTTCTTGCACTTCTCCGCATGTCCGGGCTCCCATCCAACTGAAGAATGGGCCTTTTCAGGACATGCGGACCAGGAGATCCGCCGATGGCCCTCGCTTCCGCCCTGCTCCAAGTCATGCTCGACGCGGTGCGCAAGACCGCACGCCCCATGCTGCGCGACTTCGGCGAGGTGTCGCAGCTTCAGGTGTCGCGGAAGGGGCCGGGCGATTTCGTCACGACCGCCGACCTGCGCGCCGAAGACACCCTGTACGAACTGCTGATGAAGGCCCGCCCGGGCTACGGCTTCCTGGGTGAAGAGCGCGGCATGATCGAGGGGACCGACAAGTCCCACACCTGGATCGTCGATCCCATCGACGGCACCACCAACTTCATGCACGCCATGCCGCATTTCGCCGTCACGGTGGGGCTGGAGCGCAGGGCGCCCGACGGTTCGAGCGAGATCGTGGCCGGCGTGACCTATAACCCCGTGATGAACGAGCTGTTCTGGGCCGAGAAGGGCAAGGGCTGCTATCTGAACGACCAGCGGATCCGCGTCGCCGGCCGTCGCGACCTGTCGGAGAGCCTGGTCGCCACGGGCCTGCCCTTCATCGGCAAGTCGGGCCACGCCCAGGCCATCAAGGACATCCACGCCATCGGCCAGCGCGTCGCCGGCATCCGCCGCCTGGGCTCGGCCGCCCTGGACTTCGCCTGGGTCGCGGCCGGCCGCTACGACGCCTTTTTCGAGCGCGGCCTGAAGCCCTGGGACGTGGCGGCGGGCATCCTGTTCGTCACCGAGGCCGGCGGGTCGGTGACCACCATCGAGGCGGACGGCGATCCCAAGACGGGCGTGTCGGTTCTGGCCAGCAACAGCGAACTGCATCCGCAGCTGCGCAAGGTGCTGCAGGCGTCCTGACGGTCGCACAGCCGCCTCTCCCTCCCCGACCGGGGAGGGGCGTCGCGAAGCGACGGGGTGGGGGCGGCAAGGCTGGCGCGCAATCAGGTCTGGGGGACTTCACCCTGCCCGTCCCACCCGGCTCCGCTGCGCTTCGCCCCCCTCCCCCGCAGGGGGAGGGAGAAACGCCGTCGTCATTCGGTTGTCGCGCGGCGCCCCTATCCAAGGAGCATGATCCGCGCCATCGTCACCGCCCTCGCCCTGCTCGTTGGAACGCCCGCCGTGGCCCAGCCCCTGATCATCGCCCATCGCGGCGCGTCCGGCGAACGGCCGGAGCATACGCGCGCGGCCTATCAACTGGCGATCGAACAGGGCGCGGACGTGATCGAGCCGGACCTGGTCATATCCAGGGACGGGGTCTTCATCGACCGGCACGAGAACGAGATCGGCGGTACGACCGACGTGGCCGACCGGCCCGAGTTCGCGGATCGCAAGACCACCAAGACCATCGACGGCGCGGCCATCACCGGATGGTTCACCGAGGACTTCACCTTGGCCGAGCTGAAGACCCTGCGGGCCAGGGAGCGGCTGCCCGAGTTCCGGCCCGGCAATGTCGCCTATGACGGGCAAGAACCCATCCTGACCTTCGACGAGGTCGCAGCCATCGCGCGCGAGGCCTCGATGCGGATGGGCCGGACCATCGCGGTGGCGCCCGAGTTGAAGCACCCGACCTATTTCGCCGGGATCGGTCTGCCGATGGAGGATCGCTTCGTCGTCGAACTGGAGCGGTTGGGTCTGACCGGCGCCGATGCGCCCATCATCGTCCAGTGTTTCGAGGTCGGGCCGCTGGAGCGGCTGGCGACGCGGATCGACGCGCCCCTGGCCCAGCTGGTCAGCAGCGCGGACGGGCCGGCGGACCGGCCGGACGTGACCTACGCCCAGATGATCACGCCGCAGGGGCTGAAGGCCATGGCCGCCTATGCCGACTGGGTCGCGCCGGAGATGACCCTGGTCCTGCCACGCGACGCCGAGGGCCGCACGACGGCGCCCAGCGCCCTGGTCGCAGAGGCCCATGCGGCGGGGCTGAAGGTCGTGATCTGGACCCTGCGGGCCGAGAACGCCTTCCTGCCGGCCGAGCGGCGGCGGGGCGAAGGGGTTGCGGAGCACGGCGACATGGCGGGATACGCCGCCGCCTTCGCCGAGGCGGGGGTGGACGCGGTGTTCAGCGACTTTCCAGCCCTGGCGCGACAGGGGACGGCTGAGAAATAGACTCAATCCACTGCGAAAAAAGAGAGTCTATTTTCGTCTATTCTTCGCGGACGCAGTGACATTGCACAGGCCGGAAAAAGCGGTGCAATGTGCAAAAGAGTGCAATTTCCAGGCTGCGCGGGACTGAGCGGGGATTTGGTTTTCAAAGACCGTGCCGACAGTATCGCATGGTTTTGGGGCGTGCTGACTTGAGCGGCGTTTTCGGACGTCAAGACATTGAAAAGCCAGTTATTCGGCAGAAAAATTAGGAGCGCTGGCAGGTTGTTGGACCTCCCCTTCCCCCGTCATCCTCGGGTCAAGCCCCGAAATGAGGGGGATAGACCGCTACCGACAAAGCCGGTCGCTGGCGCAGAAGGCGGACATCCCGAAGGTCGGTTTGGGGTTGTTTACAGACTTTAGCGCGTGGACCACTCTCCGAAACTGCTTGAGGGGGAATTCACCGGTGTTCCGAAGCTTGTTCAGACCAAAGCCGCTAACATTGCCTCTTCGATCAACGGGTGGTGAGATATCCGCGCACTTATTCGAGAACAAAATCACTGGAGTGGGCCGAAATCTCTTTTGGAACATATCCGCCGAGTTTCAGCCGGTGCATTTGGAAGGCGAGGAGTGGGATTGTTCTTTCGGGGTGGAGTGGCTGACTTGGCCGATTTGCAACTGGTCTGAACTGAATGGTATGACGCTGCACGACGTCGTTTCACCTGAGGTAGTTGAGCCGTCACTATATCTCCTCTCCGAACACAATGCCGCACTTCTTCATGAACTTAGATTGACCAGAATTAGTGGAAACGCCTTCGAGGCTGCAATTGCAGGGTCAGCCCAAATAAGAATGGAGCGCGGTATTCGGACCGTGCCGGTAGCTATTACATGCGTACTGCAATTCACCGGCATAACAGTGGTCCGTGATAACTTGGACTCCAAGCCGAGTACTGCAGCCGAAGCCAACGAGGTGCTCGCGCCATTCATCGACTTGGAAGGCTTGAAGCCGCGTTCGGAAGAATGGCGGTATATTTTTGAGCCTGCTGAGGTGCCCCTGCCTGAGAACCGGTGAGGGCAAAGTCTGACATGGGTCGAAAGCGCTCCTTGGCTTCTGACCGACAAGCGGACGTTCAGATTGCCACCGCCAGCCATTGTCCGTTCCGGTGAATACCCGCCCTAGGATGACGGAGGGTGCGAGGAAGACGGAAGGCGACGGCGGGACCGAGTACGACGGAAGTTGGGGGCGAACCCGAGGACGGAAGGTGGAAGCCTCAACCCGCCCTGAACTGCAGTTCCGCCAAGCGCGCATAAAGCCCGCCCTTGGCCACCAGTTGGTCGTGCGTCCCCTCCTCCACCACGCGGCCGTCGTCCATGACGACGATGCGGTCGGCGCGAAGCACGGTGGCCAGGCGGTGGGCGATGACGATGGTGGTGCGCTCTTCCATGGCCTGGTCGAGGGCGATCTGGACCAGGCGTTCGCTTTCGGCGTCCAGGGCGCTGGTCGCCTCGTCCAGCAACAGGATGGGCGCATCGCGGACCAGGGCGCGGGCGATGGCCAGACGCTGGCGCTGACCGCCCGACAGGCTCTTGCCGCGTTCGCCCAGGGGGGTGTCGAAACCTTCCGGCAGGGCGTCGATGAAGCCCAGGGCCTGGGCCTTTTCGGCCACGGCGCGGGCCTCTTCCAGGGTGGCGGTCTCGCGGCCGAAGCGGATGTTCTCCAGGGCCGAACCCGAGAACAGCGGCGTCTCCTGCGACACCCAGGCGAAGCGGTCGCGCACAGCGACGGGATCGGTCTGGCGCACATCGACGCCGTCGACCGAGACCACGCCGGTCTGGGGATCGTAGAAGCGCAGCAGCAGGCGGAAGACAGTGGACTTGCCCGCCCCCGACGGACCGACCAGGGCCACGGTCTCGCCCGGACGCACGGTCAGGCTGAACCCCTTCAGGGCGGGCAGGTCGGGACGGCCGGGATAGGAGAAGCCGACGGCGGACATCGACACCTCGCCGCGCGGCGGCGACGGCAAGGTGACAGGCTGGGCGGGCGGCGCGATGTCGGGCGTGGCCTGCATCAGCTCCTCGATCCGCTCCATGGCGCCGGCGGCCTTCTGGACATCGCCCCAGCTCTCGCCCAGGGCGCCGACCGCCCCGGCGGCGAAGACCGACAGCAGCACGAACTGAAGCAATGCGCCGGGCGTCATCACCCCCGCCACCACGTCCAGCGCCCCCAGCCACAGCACCAGGGTGACGCCGCCGAACATGACGATGATGATCAGGGCGGTCATCCAGGCCCGCGCCCGCATCCGGGTCAGGGAGGCGGCGAAGGCGTCCTCGACCGCCGCGCCGAACCGGGCGATGGCGCTGCGTTCGCGGCCGAAGGCCTGGACGGTCTCGATGGCGTCCACGCTCTCGCCGGCGAAGCCGACGGCGTTGGCGAACCGGTCCTGAGAGGCGACGGTCAGTTTGCGCACCCGGCGGCCGAAGATGAAGATGGGGCCCAGCAGGAAGGGCACGATCAGCATGACCAGACCCGTCAGCTTGGGGCTGACGAAGAACAGCAGGGCGACCCCGCCGATCAGGGTCAGGAAGTTGCGCAGGGCATAGGAGACCGAGGTGGTCATCAGGGTCTCGACCAGGGCGATGTCGGTCGTCAGGCGCGACAGCACCTCGCCGGTGCGCATATGGGCGTAGAAGGACGGGTCCAGGGTCAATATGCGGCCGAACAAGCCCTTGCGGACATCGGCGATGACGCGCTCGCCCGTGCGGGTGACGTAGAAATAGCGGGCGGCGGTGGCCAGGCCCAGGAACAGGGCGTTGGCGCCCAGCAGCAGGAACCACCGGTTCAGATTGGCGCCGCCGGCCTCAAACCCGTGGTCGATGGCCCCGCGGGCCAGGACCGTCAGCCCCAGCGAGGCGGTGGTGGACAGCAGCAGCCAGAAGACCGCCATCAGGGCATGGCCCTTGTGGCGCATGGCGAAGGGGATCAGGCGCGCCAGGGGGCGAATGTCGCGGCGTTTGGCGCGTTTCTCGCCCGCCTCGGACATCTGCTCCATCAACAGGGCCCCGGCGCTGGGTCGGCCTTCGGCCGTTCCGACGCCGGAGGCGCGCCCCGAAACGGCGGCGGAACGGGCGGGAGCGGCGGTTTGATCGGTCATTGCGCCCGCCTCTTGCCCCGGAACGCCCCCCGGTGTAAACGCCCCGCTCTTTCCCGCTGACTCTTTCGGCGGGATTCTCAATTTCACGCGCACCGACGGTCGGCATCGTCACCGCGCCAGAGACCGGACGACGACCATGAAGGCCGATACGCACCCCGACTATCACTTCATCACCGTGGTGATGACGGATGGCACCTCGTACCAGACCCGCTCGACCTACGGTAAGGAAGGCGGCACGCTGAACCTGGACATCGATCCGCTGACCCACCCGGCCTGGACCGGCGGCAACGCCCACCTGCTGGACCGCGGCGGCCGCGTTTCGCGCTTCAACAACAAGTTCGCCGGCTTCATCAAGAAGTAAGCGCGTCCTGGCTGCGACACGTTGCAGCATTTGGGCAGCATCTGAGCAGCAATCGGCTCACGAAGAGCGCCGGTCCCGGGACCGGCGCTTTTTGTTTGCCGGGAACATCGGTAACATAAGCGGCGTTCGCACATACGGCGAAGCAAGGGCGTCGATCCACGGGGATCGACCCATCGGGAAGCGGACGGGTTATGAATAGACGGGAACTGGGTCTGGGCGTCGCGACGGCGACCGTGACCCTCGCCTCCACGGCGCGCGCGCAGCAGGTGACCGTGCAGCGCGGTTCGCAGGCGACCGCCTTCTACAACAGTTTCAACGACCAGATTTCGCGTCTGCCCGAGACGCAACAGGCCGACGTCCGCGCCTTCTATGAAATGAACGGCTGGCGGCCGGTGTGGACCGCCGATCGGCTGCGCGCCCTCAACGCCGTCGCCGGTCGGACCGAGCGGCACGGCCTGTCGGCCGGCGACTATTTCGACTTCGTCGGCCTGGCCGCCGATCCCGCCTCGTCGGATCTGCGCACCACGGCCGCAGCCCTGGCCTATGGCCGCGTCCTGGCCGAGGGCAAGGTCCGCCCCGAGACGGTCGAGGACCTGTGGGAGATGCAGAAGAACCGCGTGGACCTGCCGCGCGGCCTGAGCGACGCCCTGGCGCGCAACATCCTGCTGGACTGGTTCGAGGGTCTGGCGCCGACCGACATCGGCTATCAGAACCTGTCGGCGGGCTATGTCCGTTATCGTCGCCTGGCGGCCCAGGGCGGCTGGCCCGCCTTCCCGGCCGGCCCGACGATCGAGCCGAACATGAGCGACCGGCGCATCCCGGCCCTGATCGACCGGCTGACGGCCGAAGGCGACCTGACGGCGGCGAACGGCGCGCGGCTGAAGACCGAGGGCCTGACCTATGGGTCGGAGCTGCAACAGGCGGTTCAGGGCTTCCAGGTCCGCCACGGCCTGGGCGCCGACGGCCGCATCGGCACGGGGACCCAGCGTTCGCTGTCGGCCTCGGCCGAGGACCGCGCCCGCCAGATCGCCCTGAACCTGGAACGCCGCCGCTGGCTGAAGCGCGAGGTCGCGCCCGAGCGGATCGAGGTCAACACCGCCGCCGCCATCATGGTCTATTGGAAGGACGCCAAGCCGGTCCACTCCAACCGCGTCGTCGTCGGCTCGGCCGAAAACCAGACGCCCAGCCTGGAGAAGCCCTTCGCCTCGGTGGTCGCCAATCCGCCCTGGTATGTCCCGGCCAGCATCGCCCGCCGGGAGATCCTGCCCAAGGGGCCGGCCTATCTGGCCGCCAATGACATGTATGTTCAGAACGGCACGGTGATCCAGCGCGCCGGGCCGAAAGCCGCTCTGGGCTATGTGAAGTTCGAGCTGCGCGACAGCTACGCCATCTTCCTGCACGACACCCCGTCCAAGGCGGCGTTCAACCTGTCAATGCGCCAGCGCAGCCACGGCTGCGTGCGGGTGCAGAATGCGGTCGAGTTCGCGCGACTGCTGCTGTCGCCCGACCCAGTCAAGCTGGCGCAGTTCGACACGGCCCAGGACACGCGCGAGACGACCCGCGTCACCACCGGCCGCGAGATCTCGGTGCGCCTGCTCTATTGGACCGCCTTCGTGGACGGTCAGGGCCGGGTGGCGTTCCGCGAGGACGTCTATGGCCGCGACGACAAGCTGGCCCAGGCCCTGGGCATCGCCGTCAGCCTGCCCAAACCGGTCGACGACGGCCGCCGCGACGTCAACGACGTCGGGCCGTAGAACTCATAGTCGTCTCCCTCCCCCTGCGGGGAGGGAGAAGTTCAGCGTTATACGCTTCAACCCTTGAACGCGGCTTCCAGCAGGCCGTGCTGGCTCAGCACGGGATTTTGCGGCTGCTCTTCCTGGACGTCCAGATACATGCGGCGGTCCAGATATAGCGCCCGGTCGAACAGTTTTTCGGACCGGACCAGATATTCCACCAGGGCGATGGGCAGTTCGGCGTGGCTGGGTTCGCTCTCGATCTTGCGGTCGTTCAGGCGATAACGCGGCTCGCAGGCGGCGTCCGGCGTCATGTCATCCTCGCGCACGGCCCGCTGGACCAGCAGCCACGAGGCGATCTGCATCAGGCGCGTGGTCAGTTTCATGCTCTCGGCGGCATAGGCCAGGGCGGCGGCGCGGGACAGCATCTTGGAATCCCGGCGCCCCTCGCCGTCCAGATAGGCGGCGGTCTCTTCGACCAACTCCATCCCTTCGCGGAAGGTGCGGTCGAACAGTTCCGAGCGGGCGAAGTCCTGCACCTTGCGACCGCGGTCGGCCTTGGAGCCCGTGCTCTGGGTGTCGCTCAGGTTCATGGTGGACATCATCATGGAGAGTGGACGCTGTTCTGACTTTGGGCAAGGACGGCGCCCTTGCCGTCAGGACTGCAACCGTCATGCCACGGTTTAGATCCCTGCGCGATCACGCTCCAAATTTGAACAGGGCGTCGGCGGCGCTCTTCTTGGATTTCTTACCCTCTATGGCCGAGCGGGCGCGCTGTATCTCGTGATCCAGAGCCTCGATCCGCTCCTCGAGGTCGTCGATCGAATAGAGGTCCAGATCTTCGCGCCCCAGGGCGGTCAGGGCCTCGCCGCGCCGGGGGCGGGGTTCGATATCCTCGAACATCGTCGTCGCCTTTCTTCATTCTGCCATGGCCGCACGCGGCCGGGGCGCCTATCTGAACGCCCGGACACGGACGATTGCAAGCGGAGCGACTATGCGGGTCATCGAGATCGAAGGCGGTTCAGGACCGGCCGAGGCGCTGCGGCTGGCGGACCGGCCCGACCCTGTGGCCCGCGCCGGCGAGGTGATGATTCGGGTTCACGCGGCGGGAATCAATAGGCCGGACCTGTTGCAGCGAAATGGCGTCTATCCGCCGCCGCCGGGGGCTTCGGACATCATGGGGCTGGAAGTCGCCGGCGAGGTCGAGGCCGTGGGCGAGGGCGTGACGCGCTGGGCCGTCGGCGACCGGGTCTGCGCCCTGCTGGGCGGGGGCGGTTACGCCGACAGGGTCGTGGTGGACGCCCGGCATCTGCTGCCGATCCCGGACGGACTGGACTATGTGCAGGCGGCGGTCCTGCCCGAGACGGTCTTCACCGTCTTCGCCAATGTGTTCGAGGCGGGCGGGCTGAAGGCCGGCCAGACGCTGCTGATCCACGGCGCAACCAGCGGCATCGGCGTCACCGCCATCCAGATGGCCAAGGCCGCCGGCGCGACGGTGATCGCCACCTCGCGTGGGGCGGACAAGACCGCCGCCGCACGCGCCCTGGGCGCCGACGTCAGCCTGGACGCCAAAACCGACGATCTGGCCGCCGCCATCGCCGAGGCGGGCGGGGCCGATGTGGTGCTGGACATGGTGGGGCGGGACTACGCCGAACTGAACCTGAAGGCGCTGAAGGCCGGCGGGCGCTGGGTGGTCATCGCCTCGCTGTCGGGGTCCAAGGTCGAGATCGACCTGATGCGGGTGATGCTGAAACGGCTGGTGCTGACCGGCTCGACCCTGCGCAGCCGTTCAGCCGACGAAAAGGCCCGGTTGACCGCCGCCGTGGAGGCGACGGTCTGGCCCTGGGTGGTCTCGGGGGCGGTCCGGCCGCCGGTGCAGGCGACCTTCCCGCTGGAGCGCGCCGCCGACGCCCATCGCGCGCTGGAGGCGGGCGATCACGTCGGCAAGTTCGTGCTGACGGCCTAGTAGCGACCGCCCCGCACCGGGCGCATCGACGAGATGCTGTCGTTGAAGCCGCCGCTCAGATTGCGGATATCGCCTTCGACGATACGGCAACGGCCCCGGAACTCGGCGTCGGTGCAGACTTCCCACCGCCCCTGGACACGCACCGAACTGATCCGGTCATTGAAAGGCGTGCGGCCCAGGTTGCGGTCCTCGCCGACGAATTCCCGCGAGGCGCCGCGGAAGTTCGAATTCTCATAGACGGTGATCGAAGACCGGCCCCAGCCGCCGCCGTTCCAACCGCCGCCATTTCCGCCGTTCCAACCACCTCCGTTGCCGGGCCCGCCGCCGGGCCGATCGGGCTGGCGATCCTCGTAGTCGCCCCGGAACCGGCCGCACACCAGCAGGCCGTTGTCGTTGTTGATCTCCTCGTCGCCGCAGCGCGCCAGCTCGATCGAGGTGCCGCGAATCTGGCCGCGCATGTCGCGGCAATCGGCGTACAGGCGGCCCCGGTGCGTATAGGCCTCGGTGCAGGACCGGGCGTAGCTGCCGCGCGGCGCGACCCGCTGGGCGGTGATGTCCTGGCCCGAAGCCAGGGCTGCGGCCATGGCGGCCCCAAGCAGAATGGACATGATGTTTCTCCTCTCCCGAAGGCGAAAGCCTCGACTACCGCGAAGGTTGCCTCGGCGCACATGAACCGTGGCTGTACGTGAATGTTCGGCGGCGTTTTCTTTTCGGGCGAATAGGCCTATATCGAAACCATAAGCGCCCGGTCGAAAGGCCGGGCGCCGTCGTATCCAACGCCAGCCGAACCCCCATTCGGCGGCCCCACCATTCCGGGACGAACGCCCCATGAGCGACATTCTTATGCCGAAGGCCACTGCGGTCTGGCTGGTCGACAACACCTCCCTCAGCTTCGAGCAGATCGCCGATTTCTGCGGCCTGCATCCGCTTGAAGTGCGCGGCATCGCCGACGGCGACGTGGCCCGCGACATCCGCGGCGTCGATCCCGTCACCGGCGGCCAGTTGACCCGCGAGGAACTGGACAAGGCCCAGGCCGACGAAAACTATCGCCTGAAGGCCATCGTCAGCCGTCACGCCGAACTGATGAAGTCGGCCAAGCCGGCCCCCAAATACACGCCGGTCTCGCGTCGCCAGGACCGTCCGGACGCCATCGCCTGGTTCGTGCGCAACCACCCGGAAGTGACCGACGCCCAGATCGCCAAACTGCTGGGCACCACCAAGTCCACGATCGAAAGCGTGCGCAACCGCACCCACTGGAACAGCGCCAACATCAAACCGGTCGATCCCGTGACCCTGGGCCTGGTCGGCCAGCTGGTGCTGGACGAAATCGTCAAGAAGGCCGCCGACAAGAAGACCAAGGACGACCTGAAAAAGGGCGGCGGCACCATCCAGCCGGTGGAAGAGGTCGAGGCCGAACCCGAGTTCGTGCCGGAAGCCCGCCAGCGTCCCGGCGCCGAACCGACCGCCGCGTCGGTGTTCGGCACCAAGGACTGAGACGCGTCGCCTCCTCCCATCGCTACGCGACAGGGCGGAGACAGAACGAAAAACGGCCCCGGAGATCGCGCTCCGGGGCCGTCGTCGTTTTCGGGAGGTCGTGCGCCCCTTAGTGGGCCCGCGCCTCCAGACTGGTGATTTCTTCCTTCAGCCGGAGCTTCTTCTGCTTCAGCTCCCTGACCTGCAACGTGTCCACGGACGGACGGGTGAGCTCCTTCTGAATCGTCTGATCCAGGGTGCGATGACGATTACCCAGTTCGCGAATACGAGCCTCGATGGTCATGGCTTGCGCCTCCGTAGGTTAGGGACCAGTAGAGTGAGCGCCCGGTTCGGCAGGCTGTGGAATCACATTCCAGTGACAGCCGGTCTCGCCGGACCCACGGAGGCTGACCCTTAAAATGGTCCATGATGTGAACGGAGCCATACGGAACCCTCCTTATCGGCTGGTCGTAGGAATTTCAGGGGCTTCCGGAGCGATTTATGGCGCACGGGTGCTGGACGCCCTGAAGGATCTCGGCGTCGAGAGCCATCTGGTGGTGTCCAAGGCGGCCCTGCTCACATTGTCGCAGGAGACGGATTTGTCGCCCGCCGACCTGACGGCCAAGGCGACCGTCGTCCACAAGATGGCCGACGTCGGGGCCACCATCGCGTCGGGGTCGTTCAAGACCCTGGGCATGATCGTCGCCCCCTGTTCGGTGAAGACGATGAGCGAGATCGCCACCGGCGTGACCTCGTCCCTTCTGACCCGCGCCGCCGACGTGACCCTGAAGGAACGTCGGCCTCTGGTGCTGATGGTGCGCGAGACGCCCTTCCATCTGGGCCATCTGCGGACCATGACGGCCCTGACCGAGATGGGGGCGATCATCGCCCCGCCCCTGCCCGCCTTCTACGCCCGGCCGGCGTCGATCCTGGAGATGGTGGACCAGTCGGTCGGCCGGTCCCTGGACCTGTTCGGCCTGGACTGGAGCGCCGTGCGGCGCTGGGAGGGGCTCAAGTGACGGCCGCTCAATCCGCGCCCCTGTGGGACTGGGCGGTCGCCGCCTATGGTGCGCCGGGCGTCAGCGAGGCCTGTGTGGCCTTGCAGGACAATCATGAGCAGAACGTGCCGGTCCTGCTGTGGTCCGCCTGGATCGCGGCCACGGGTCGCAATCCGGACGCCGAGACCATCGAGGCCGCCTGCGACACCGCTCGCGCCTGGGACAGCGTCGTGGTGGCGCCGCTGCGTGCGATCCGCCGCACCCTGAAGGCGCCGATCCCCGACATCGACGACGAACCCCGCCAGGCCGTGCGCGACCGGGTCAAGGCGCTGGAGCTGCTGGCGGAGCGCCATCTGCTTGAGGCCTTGGAGGCCCTGGCGTCGGAGGCCCCGACAGGCTCGCCTCGCCCCTTTGTCGAGGCCCTGGTCGCGACGGCGCGGGTCTGGGCCCAGGTTACGCCGCGTCCCGCCCTGATCCGGCTGGCCGACGCCCTTCCGGCCTGAGACGCCGGTGGCTATACTCGTTTCGGGGATTGCACGATGAATGACGACGTTCCGGAATACAGCGAGGAAGAGGCGGCGCTTCACGCCCGCGTCAAACTGCTGCGCCTCGAACATTCCGACCTTTCCGCCTCCATCGACGCCCTGACCCAGGCCGCCGTTCCCGACCAGCTGATGATCGCCCGGCTGAAGCGCAAGAAACTGGCTATCAAGGACGAGATCGTGAAGATCGAAGACCAGATCCTGCCCGACATCATCGCCTGACCCTTCGGCGGATTGCGCCGGGCGCGGAATGTTGATAACGACTCGCAAAATAACGAGGGCGATCATGGCGACTGCAAGCACCGGCTGGGACGCGCGTTACGCCGCGACCGACGACTATGTGTTCGGCACGGCCCCCAGCCGCTTTCTGCTGAACCACGCGAAGGCTCTGACACCGGGCAGTCGGATTCTCGCCCCCGCCGACGGCGAGGGTCGCAACTCCGTGTATTTGGCGTCTCTGGGTCACGATGTGGTGGCGACCGACATCTCGCCTTCCGGCCAGGACAAGGCGCGAAGCCTGGCTCGCGAAGCGGGCGTGGAGGTGGATTTCAGGGTGCAGGACCTGCAGGACTGGGCTTGGCCCCAGGCCGCCTATGACGCCGTGGTCGCTGTCTTCATCCAGTTCGCCGCCCCTGATTTCAGACACCAGATTTTCGAGGGCATGAAGAGGGCCGTCAAACCCGGCGGCTTGATCCTGCTGCACGGCTACACCCCGCGCCAGATCGAATACGGCACCGGCGGTCCGCCCCAGGTGGACTACCTCTATACGCCGGAGCTGTTGCGCCAGGCTTTCGGGGATTTCGAGATCAAGACGCTGGACGCTTATGACGCCGATCTTCACGAAGGTTCGGGCCACCATGGCCGCTCGGCCCTCATCGATCTGATCGCACGCCGTCCCCCGGGCTGACGCTCTGCGACCATCCGCCGCCAGACGACGGCCCAAAAGTCGCCCCAGCCGCCGGGCATAAGCCGGCCTCCCCTGGGACGGCCGCCGCGAGACCGCGCCGCCGCGCCTTCAAATCCAGAGCGTGAATACGCTGGAGACGCCGCCGAATGCGACGCCTGCTGACCGACGCGCCCCTGGCGCGCTGCAAGAGCCTTCTGATCCACTCCGGCCAGACGGTCGCCTTCGCCGCCGTGGCCGTGCTGGCCGCCGCCGCCGCCCCCGGCGTGACGCGCGAGACCCCGCCGCCCGCCCTGGCCGCCGCCCCCGTGGCCCCGCCGGTCAAGGCCCAGGTCGAGGCGCCCGGTCCGGTGATGCGCCAGATCGTCTTCTCGGCCCCGGTGCGCGGCTATGCGATCAACTCGCCCTACGGCCTGCGCAAACTGGCGATCGAGGCCCGCGCCCGCGCCCACAAGGGCGTCGACATCGCCGCGCCCAAGGGAACGACCGTCTTCACCGCCGCAGAAGGCCGGATCGTCCGCACCGGCTATGACGCCGGCGGCTACGGCAACTTCATCGAAGTCCGCCACCCCAACGGTCTCAGCACCGTCTATGGCCATCTCAGCCGCATCGACGTGGCCAGCGGCGACGCGGTCACGCCCGGCCAGCGCATCGGCCTTGTCGGCTCCACCGGCTATTCCACCGGTCCCCACCTTCATTTCGAGGTCCGCCGCAACGGCGGCCAGGTGAACCCGACCAAGGTCATGGGCAGACATTTCGACGTCGCGGTGAAGGCCAAGGCCTGAGCCTGAGCAATCCGTTGCGACGCGGGCCGAGATCGTCCTAACCTCCCCTTTCCGTGGAGGGACTGGATATGAACAGATTTGTCGCCGCCGTTGTCGCGGCCGCCTTGTCAGCCGCCCCCATCGCCGCCTCGGCCCAGAACTACAACCGCTACAGCGACGCGGCGGCCCAGTCCGAACTGTCCCGCATCGCCGATGTCGAGATGGCGGTGATGGTTCCGATGCGGGACGGGGTGGGCCTGGCGACCAACATCTATCGGCCCAAGGGCGCCAAGGGGCCCCTGCCCACGGTCTTCGTCAGGACGCCCTATAACGAACTGGCCTACAACGCGCGCTCGACGCGCAGCGCCCTGACCTGGGTCAGCCGGGGCTATGCCCTGGTGATGCAGAACGAACGCGGCCGCTACTTCTCGCAGGGCGATTACGAGATCCTGGGCTATCCCCAGACCGACGGCTATGACGCCCTGACCTGGATCGCGGCCCAGCCCTGGTCGAACGGCAAGGTCGGCACCTTGGGCTGTTCCTCCTCGGCGGAGTGGCAACTGGCCCTGGCCGCCCAGAACCACCCGGCTCACGCCGCCATGGTGCCCCAGGCGTCCGGCGCCGGCATCGGCAAGGTCGGCCGGTTCCAGGAACAGGGCAACTGGTACACGGGCGGCGTGCCCCGCAACCTGTTCTTCGTCTGGCTGTACGGCGTGGACAATCCGCAGCGGGCCCAGATCCCCGGCGATATCGATCAGGAAACCCGCGCCCGGATCGTCCGCTACAACGACCTGGACGCCGAGAAGCCGGACGTGAACTGGCCCAGCCAGATCCGCCACCTGCCCGTCAACGAGATGATGAAGGATCTGGGCGAGCCGCCGGCGACCTTCGAGGCGTTGATCGCGCGGACGCCGGACGATCCGGCCTGGCGCGAAGGAGGCCTGTATCACGACGACATGGGCTGGGGCGTGCCGTCGCTGTGGTTCAACAGCTGGTACGACGTGTCCATCGGCCCGAACATGGAGCTGTTCAACCACGCCCGTTCGACCACCCAGGATCGCGAGGCGGCCGAGAACCAGTATGTCGTGGTCGGACCGAACAACCACTGCGCCTTCGGCGGCCTGGGGCCGAACTTCCGCTCGGGCGACCGGGACCTGGGCGACGCCAGCTTCGACAGCGACGCCCTGGTCGCCGCCTGGTTCGACCGCTGGCTGAAGGGCGAAGCCCGCGCCTTCCCGACCACGACCCCTCACGTCCAGTATTTCAACATGGGCGAAAACAGGTGGCGCACCGCCGCCCAGTGGCCGCCGCAGGGCGTCGAGACGGTGCGGATGTACCTGCGCTCAAGCGGCGAGGCCAACAGCCTGAACGGCGACGGCCGCCTCAGCCTGGAGGCGCCGCCGGCCGGAGAAGCGGCCGACCGCTATCGCTATGACCCGATGAACCCGGTCCAGACCATCGGCGGCGGCGACTGCTGCAACGGCGGCCTGGTCACGGCCGGCGCCTTCGACCAGCGCCCGATCGAGGCGCGCAACGACGTGCTGGTCTATACGTCCGAGCCGTTGACCGCGCCGATGCAGGTGACCGGCTTCATCGATGCGGTGTTGAAGGTGTCGTCGTCGGCGGCGGATACGGACTTCGCGGTCAAGCTGGTGGACGTGGCGCCGGACGGGACGGCCTATATCCTGGGCGACACCATCATGCGGGCGCGCTACCGCGACGGCTATGCCCGGCCGACGCCCCTGGTCCCCGGCCAGGTGGCGACGGTGCAGCCGACGCCGATGACGGTCAGCAACACCTTCCAGCCGGGCCATCGCATCCGCGTGGAAGTGACCAGCTCCAACTTCCCGAAGTTCGTCCGCAACCTGAATACGGGCGGCCCAAACGAGACGGAAACCCAGGGCGTGATCGCCGACAACGCCCTCCACCACGCGGGCGAGGACGCCTCCTATATCGACCTGCCCGTCCTGAAGTAGGGGCGCGACGCCGAAGCGGCTGGCCTGAACCGCTTCGGCCTTGCTAGGCTGACTGCAACTGTGGGGGGAGACGAGATGACGGCGGCGTTGACGCTGGAAAGCGTAAGCAAGCGGTACGGCGGGTTCGACGCCGTGCGCGATCTCAGTTTTCAGGTGCCCAAGGGCTCGATCTGCGGCTTTCTGGGCCCGAACGGGGCGGGCAAGACCTCGACCCTGCGGATGATCCTGGGGCTGCAGGAGGCGAGCGCGGGGCGGATCGATATTCTGGGCGCGCCCAATGGGCGGTTCGTGCGCGACCGGATCGGCTTCCTGCCCGAGGAGCGCGGCCTCTACAAGAAGATGACCCCGGTCGAGGCCATCGCCTTCTTCGGCGCCCTGAAGGGCCTGCCCATGAACGAGGGCAAGAAACGCGCGAAACTCTTGCTGGAGCAGCAGGGGCTGGGCGCGGCGCAGAAGAAGAAGATGAAGGAGCTGTCCAAGGGGATGGCCCAGAAGGTCCAGCTGATCGCCGCCGTGGTCCACAAGCCCGAGTTCGTCATCCTGGACGAGCCCTTCTCCGGCCTGGACCCGATGAACCAGCAGGGGCTCGAAGAGATGATCCGGGGGCTGGCGGCGGACGGGGCCACCGTCCTGTTCTCGACCCATGTGATGCAGCACGCCGAACGGCTGTGCGACAAGGTCGTGCTGCTCGCCCGGGGCAAGAAGGCGTTCGAGGGTTCGGTGGACGAGGCCAAGGCCACCTCGCCGCGCTTTCTTGATCTGGACGGCGCCATCACGCCCGAGGCGGCAGCGGCCCTGCCTGGCGTGGCGGGGGTCGAGATCCTGTCCGACACGGACGGGGTGCGACGGCTGAAGATCGCCCTGGCGCCCGGCGCAGGTGGGCAGGAGACGCTGAAGGCGGCCTTCCTGAACGGGCTGGACGTGCGCGGCTTCGCCCTGAAGGAGCCGACCCTGCACGACGCCTTCATCGGCCTGACCGGGGACAATCCCGATCAAGCCGTCACCCCTTCGGAGGCGGTCCAATGAAGCGCACCCTGCTGATCGCCCGGCGCGAATATGTCGCCTACGCCAAGACCGTGGGCTTCTGGCTGTCACTGCTGGCCTTGCCGTTGTTCGCCGTGCTGGGCGGCGGCATTCCCCTGCTGATCCAGTCGGCCGAACCGATCAAGGCCGTGGCCGTCGTCGAGGACGGTCCGACCGCCACGGGCCTGACCGCCGCCGTGCGCGCCTCGCTCCAGTCCGATCTGGACCGTCAGAACGAGCGTCTGCGCGAAGCCGCCGAAAAGGGACAGGCCGGCGCCGGCCGCGCCGTCGCCTCCATCAGCGGTCCCAAGATCCGCCTGGTCGCCCCGCCGCCCGCCATCGCCGAGACGACCGGCCCGGCCCGCGACGCCGCCATCAAGACGGCCCTGGACAAGGAGACGCCCAAGGACCGCCGCCTGGACGCGGTCGTCTTCCTGAGCCGCGTCGACGGCAAGCCCGCCGCCCAGGTCTGGACCGGCCGCGCCAATGACAACGACGTCTCCGGCTTCATCCGCAGCGCCCTGCGCGACGCCCGCCGCACCGAACTGCTGACCGCCGCCGGGGTCGCCCCAGCCGTGGCCCAGGAGGTGCAGAGCTTCCGCCCCGAGGTGAAGGCCTTCTCGCCCAACGCCGCCAGCGGGGGCGAGGTCTCGATGCGCGACCGCATCCCCTCCTTCATCGGCCTGGCCGCCGGCTTCCTGCTATGGTCCCTGGTCATCACCGGGGCCTCCATCCTGCTGAACAGCGTGATGGAGGAGAAGTCGAACAAGATCCTGGAGGTCCTGCTGTCGTCGGCCTCGGCGACCGAAATCCTGACCGGCAAGGTGCTGGGCGTGGCGATGCTGACCCTGAGCGTGCTGGTGGTCTGGGGCGGGATCGGAACGTTCGGCCTGCTGTCCGCCTCGCCCCAGACGGCGGCGACGGTCGGACAGGTGCTGATGCACGACGGCCTGGTCTTCTATTTCATCGCCTATATGGTCGGCGGCTATCTGATGTACGCGGTCCTGTTCGCGGCCATCGGCGCCTTCTGCGAGACGCCGCGCGACGCCCAGACCCTGATGGGACCGATCATGATGATCCTGGTCGTGCCCATGCTGGTCATGCAGATGGCCCTGACCAGTCCCGACGCGCCGGTGGTCAAGGTCCTGTCGTGGATTCCCTTCTTCACCCCCTTCCTGATGAGCGCCCGCGCGCCCAGCGATCCGCCTCTGGTCGAGATCGTCCTGACCCTGATCGGCATGTTCGCCACCGCCGCCCTGATGGTCTGGATCGCCGGCCGCGCCTTCCGGGCCGGCGCCCTGTCGGACGTCAAACTGAGCTGGAAGACCTTCGGCCGGGCGATCACCGGCCGGGGCTGAGCACGCCACGCGGTCTCCTCCCCGCTTTGCAGGGTGGAGACAAAGAAAAAGGCCGCCTCCTTGCGGAGGCGGCCTCGAATCTTTTGGCCTGAGCCTGAGCCTTAGCGGCTGCCGCCAGCGGCGCCGGGGCCGGGAACCCGCGGCTTCGGCGGGGGCAGCAGGCCTTCGCGCTGAGCGCGCTTGCGGGCCAGCTTACGGGCGCGGCGGACAGCTTCGGCCTTTTGACGGGCGCGCTTTTCCGACGGCTTTTCGTAATGCACGTGGCGCTTCATTTCACGGAAGCTGCCTTCGCGTTGCATCTTCTTCTTGAGGGCTTTCAGCGCTTGATCGACGTTATTATCGCGAACGAAAATCTGTACCAGGTTGAACTCTCCTTTGGCCGCCCGCCGCGTCCTGTGAGGGAGACGGGCGAACAAAATAAAATTGTCTTCCGGAAGTCGGGCTCCCGGATGAAGGCGCGCTGATACACGAGCCGCCCCATTCTGTCCAGTTCGTCGCAACCATTCTTCGAGGCTCGAAAGCCCGATGAGACGGGCGTATGATCCGCCCATGACACAGAACGACGATTGGGCCGACTGGACCGAACAGACCGTGCTGGATGCGGCCGTCGCGCGCGCCCCCGCCCTGGGCTGGAACGCCCGTCTGGTGCGGGAAGCCTGCGAGGCCTGCGGCCTGTCGCGCGGCGACGAGGAACTGCTTCTGCCCAATGGCGCGCGCGATCTGGCCGCCCTGCTCTCGCGCCGCCATGACGCCCGTGCGCTTGAGGCCCTGGCCGTAATCGACGCCAAGTCCTTGAAGATACGCGACAGAATCGCCCGCGCCGTGTCCGAGCGGATGGAGGCCGGCGCCGCCGACCTGGAGGCGACCCGTCGCTGCGCCGCCTTCCTCGCCCTGCCGACCAACGCCGACCTGGGGCTGAAACTGGCCTGGGAGAGCGCCGACCACCTGTGGCGCTGGGCCGGCGACGAGACCACGGACTGGAACCACTATTCCAAGCGCACCATCCTGTCGGGCATCCTGATCCCCGCCCTGACGATGCGCTGGTTCGACGGTCGCGCGCCGGCCGAGGCCTTCGTCGCCCGTCGAATCGAAAACGTCATGGCCTTCGAGAAATGGAAGGCCGGCAAGGATTTCGAGGCGCCGTTCCGCAGGGTGAGCGACGCCCTGAGTCGGATGCGCTACGGGGCGAAGGACCAGCCGGCGTCCTGATTCGCGCGTCGGCCGCGCCAAAGCCGCCAGCCCCCGCCCCACAGCAAAACGGCCCCCGGATCGCTCCGGGGGCCGTTCTGTTACGCGACTTAGGTCAGACTATCGATTACTCGATGATCTTGGCGACGACGCCGGCGCCGACGGTGCGGCCGCCTTCACGGATGGCGAAGCGCAGGCCCTGGTCCATGGCGATCGGGGTGATCAGTTCGACGTTCAGCTCGGCGTTGTCGCCGGGCATGATCATTTCGACGCCTTCCTTCAGCTGCACGATGCCGGTCACGTCGGTCGTGCGGAAGTAGAACTGCGGGCGATAGTTGGTGAAGAACGGGGTGTGACGGCCGCCTTCTTCCTTGGTCAGGATGTAGGCTTCAGCCAGGAACTTGGTGTGCGGGGTGATCGAACCCGGCTTGCACAGAACCTGACCGCGCTCGACGTCTTCACGCTTGGTGCCGCGCAGCAGAACGCCGACGTTGTCGCCCGCTTGACCCTGGTCCAGCAGCTTGCGGAACATTTCGACGCCGGTGCAGGTCGTCTTCTGAACCGGGCGGATGCCGACGATTTCGACTTCTTCACCGACCTTGACGATGCCCTTTTCGACGCGGCCCGTGACCACGGTGCCGCGGCCCGAGATCGAGAAGACGTCTTCGACCGGCATCAGGAAGGGCAGGTCGACCGGACGTTCCGGCTGCGGGATGTAGCTGTCGACGGTTTCCATCAGGGCCAGAACGCGCTGTTCGCCGATTTCCGGGTTCACGCCGTCGGTCGCGGCCTTGGCCGAACCCTTGGTGATCGGAATATCGTCGCCCGGGAACTGGTACGAGCTCAGCAGCTCGCGCACTTCCATCTCGACCAGTTCCAGCAGTTCTTCGTCGTCGACCAGGTCGACCTTGTTCATGAAGACCACCAGAGCCGGCACGCCGACCTGACGGGCCAGCAGGATGTGCTCGCGGGTCTGCGGCATCGGGCCGTCAGCGGCCGAAACCACCAGGATCGCGCCGTCCATCTGCGCCGCGCCGGTGATCATGTTCTTCACATAGTCGGCGTGGCCGGGGCAGTCGACGTGGGCGTAGTGACGGTTGGCCGTCTCATATTCCACGTGCGCCGTGTTGATCGTGATGCCGCGCGCCTTTTCTTCCGGCGCAGCGTCGATGTCCGCATAGGCCATCGCCTTGGCGCCGCCGGCCTTCGCCAGCGTCATCGTGATCGCCGCCGTCAGCGTCGTCTTGCCGTGGTCAACGTGGCCGATCGTGCCGATGTTGCAGTGCGGCTTCGTGCGTTCGAACTTTTCCTTGGCCATGGCCAAACTCCTGATGGCCCGGGTTGAGGGGCGCGATGCTGATCAAAAAACCTGGAGCGGGTAGACGGGATCGAACCGACATCCTCAGCTTGGAAGGCTGCTGCACTACCATTGTGCTATACCCGCGCGGAGACTGCGGAAGTTCTTGGGGAACGCCGCAGCCGGTTCCTCTCCGTCGTCCTGATCCATCGTATCCGTCAAGGCGCGTGGTGGGGGAAGAAGGACTCGAACCTTCGAAGCTTACGCAGGGGATTTACAGTCCCCCCCCTTTGCCACTCGGGACATTCCCCCAGCGCGCCTTGTCGAACCGATGGACCCCTCGTTCCGCCCTTAATCAAGCGGGACGAAACAAAAGCCTTCGGCTTGTCGCCTCCTCTAGGATAGAGGGGGCGCCCAGACCCGAAAGCCCTTGGGGCTCCAAATCGGAGGGCGTCTTATAGTGTCGTCGAAAACAGAACGCAACGACCGTAAAAGCGGTAAAAAACCGGTCTTCGGAAACCGGTCTTCCGGCCCGCGCGAAAAGGGCCAAAAGCCCGTCGCACAAGGCTTTTCCAGCCGCGAGGAGCCCCTTCGCGCGCCCCGTCCGGCGGACCGAAGCAAGTCCGACGCCGATAATTTTCTCTGGGGCCGTCATCCGGTCCTGGCCGCGCTGGCGAATCCCGCGCGTCGCGGCATGGGCCGGTTGCTGGCCACGGCCGAGCGCGCCGCCGAGATCGAACAGGGCCAACTGGCCCACGGCCACAAGATCGAGGTCGTCGAGGTTCAGGCCCTGAGCCGGATGCTGCCGGCCGGCGCCGTCCACCAGGGCCTGGCCTTCAAGGTTCAGCCGCTGGAGGGCGTTTCGCTGGAAGAGCTGGCCGAACCAGCCCAGGGCGTCATCGTCATGCTGGACCAGCTGACGGATCCCCAGAACGTGGGCGCCATCTTCCGCTCGGCCCTGGCCTTCGGCGCGCGGGGCATCGTCGTCCAGGACCGCCACGCCCCCGCCCTGGCCGGCGCCCTGGCCAAGGCGGCGGTCGGCGCGACCGAACGCCTGCCCCATGCGCGCGTGACCAATCTGTCGCGCGCCCTGGAGCGGCTGGCCGATCTGGGCTGGCGCGCCGTCGGCCTGGACGGCGCTGGCGAACAGACGCTGGAAGAGGCGCTGGACCGCCAGCCGACCGTTCTGGTCATGGGGTCCGAAGGCGACGGCATCCGCCGACTGGTCGCCGAACACTGCGATGTCCTGGCCAAGATCCCCATGCCCGGCGGATTCGAGAGCCTGAACGTCTCCAATGCGGCCGCCGTCGCGCTTTATGAGGCGACGCGCGCGCAACGCGGCTGACAGACGGCCGGACCGGCGTTAAGGAGCGGACATGGAATTTCTCTCGTCTCCCGAACTCGCCAGCCAGGCCACGGCGCTGGGCCAGGTCCTGCTGATGGACCTGGTCCTCGCCGGCGACAACGCCGTCGCCGTGGGCCTGGCCGCCGCCGCCCTGCCCCAGGATCAGCGCAAGAAGGCCATTCTGATCGGTCTGGCCGCCGCCGTCGTCATGCGCATCGGCTTCGCCCTGATCACGGTCCAGCTTCTGGCCCTGGTCGGCCTGCTGCTGGCCGGCGGGCTGCTGCTGCTGTGGGTCTGCTGGAAGATGTGGCGCGAACTGCAGGAGCAGCGCACCCACGACCAGGCCGAGGCGGAGAAGGAGCTCGAGCTCGCCATGAGTATCGAGCACGGCACCGGCCCCTCGCCCGAAGAACTGGGGCTCAAGCGCAAGTCGTTCGGCGCCGCCCTGCTCCAGATCATGGTCGCCGACATCACCATGTCGCTGGACAATGTGCTGGCCGTCGCCGGCGCCGCTCATGAACATCCGTGGATCATGGTCTTCGGCCTGATCCTGTCCATCGCCCTGATGGGGGTGGCGGCGACCTTCATCGCCAAACTGCTGCACCGTTTCCGCTGGATCGGCTATATCGGCCTTGTCGTGGTCCTGTATGTCGCCCTCCACATGATCTGGGACGGCGCCCGCCAGGTGGTGGTCCGCACCGGCAATATGGATGAGTTCAACGCCTCGGCCCCGGCCTTCATCGAGATCAGTCCCGAGGAAGCCGCCAAACACCTGGGGCACAAGCGCACCGAGACCAGCCCGACCCCGGCCCCGGCCGAACCCGCCGCGCCGGCGCCGACGCCCGCGCCATGACCGTCGCCACGGTCGATGTCGAAACGGCCGCCGCCTGGCTGCGCGCGGGCGAGGCCGTTCTGATCGACGTGCGTGAGGCGGACGAGTTCGCCGCCGCCCGCATCGACGGCGCGATTCTGGCCCCCCTCAGCGCCATGCCCGCCGCCTGGGAGGCGCTGGACCTCCCGGCGGATCGCCGGATCATCGTCATGTGCCTGCGCGGCGGCCGCAGCCACCAGGTCTGCGCCTTCGTCGGCCCGACCGGCCCCGAGGGCCAGCCCCTGTTCAACCTGACCGGCGGCATCCAGGACTGGCGCGCCGCCGGTCTGCCGATCATCGAGGCCTAGGCCGCTTCGGAATACTGGTCGAACGCCCTCAGGGCGTCGGCCGCGTACATCAGGGCCGGCCCGCCGCCCATATAGACGCACATCGCCATGGCCTCGGCGATCTCGTCGCGCGTGGCTCCCAGATCCTTCAGCGCCTTGGCGTGAAAGCCGATGCAGCCGTCGCACCGCTGCGTCACTCCGATGGACAGGGCGATCAGTTCCTTGGTCTTCTTGTCCAGCGCCCCTTCGGCCGTGGCCGACTTCGCCAGTTCCGAAAAGGCCTGCATCGGCCCGGGCTGCAGCCGGCGCAGTTCGCCGATGTAGGTCGAGATGTCGCGGGTCAGCGCCGCATAGTCCTTGGCCATGACAGCCTCCTTCTCAATTCATATTTTTACGATATGAGACGAGCATGGAATGTAAAGACGCCATGACGGTGAAATTGTCCCACGCCCTTCCGCAGCGCGTGGACGACGCCTCCGCCTTTCTGAAGGGTCTGGCCAATCCCCACCGGCTGATGATCTTGTGCGCCCTGGCCCAGGGCGAGCGGAACGTCTCGGCCCTGATCGCCGAAACGGGCGTGGCGCCCGCCTCCATGTCGCAGCATCTGTCCAAGCTGAAGGACGAGGGGGTGGTGGATTTCCGCCGCGACCACCGCACCCTGACCTATTTCATCGCCCATCCCGCGACGATCCAGATCATGGCCGTGCTGTACGACCATTTCTGCGCACGCGACGACGCCTGACCGGGCGCGGCTTTGCGCCGCGCCCGGGGCGCTCAAGCGTAGAGTTTAATCCGTTGTCCCTGCCTTCAGGGGGAACCGGCCGTTCGGCTTAGTCCGCCCCGCCGAACCGTTCGGACCATTCGGCCACCTGGGCGTCCTCGATCTTGGCGAACAGAACGCCCTGGGCCGCCACGGCCTGACCGACGGCCAGGCTGTTCAGCACATCCTCGTCAGCCCCGGGCCAGCTCAGGTCGCTGGACCCGACCGACGCCGCGATCTTCTCGGCCGAGAAGGGCAGGATCGGCGCCGCCAGACGCGCGAACAGGGCCACCAGATTCAGCCCGGTCCGCACACCCACCGCCGCGCGGTCGCGGTCGGTCTTCAACGCCGTCCAGGGCGCCGCGACCTGCAGATATTCGTTGCCCAGCACCCAGACGGCGCGCAGCGCGGACGCGGCCTTGCGGAACTCCATGGCCTCGAATTGTTCGGTCGCCTCGGCGATTCCCGCCTTGATGTCGGCTTCCAGCTGGATCTCGACCGGACCCGCCTCGCCGCCCTCGGGCACGACGCCGTCGAACTTCGACTCGGCGAATTTGACGATCCGGTTGACGAAATTCCCCAGCACATCGGCCAGGTCCTTGTTGGTCGAGGCCTGGAAATCCTCCCAGGTGAAGGCCGAGTCCGCGTGTTCCGGCCCATAGGCCGTCAGGCGCCAGCGCCAGTAGTCGGCCGGCAGCAGTTCCAGCGCCTGGTCCATGAAGACGCCGCGTTTCTGGCTGGTCGAGAATTTGCCGCCGTACCAGTTCAGCCAGTTAAAGGCCTTCAACTGGTCCACCGTCTTCCACGGCTCGCCCGAGCCGATTATGGTCGCCGGGAAACTGACAGTGTGGAAGGCGACATTGTCCTTGCCCATGAACTGGACATAACGGACGTCCTCGGCCCCCTCGTCCAGACGCCACCAGTCGCGCCAAGACCCACCGGTCGCCTCGGCCCATTCCTCGGTCGCGGCGATATATTCGATGGGGGCGTCAAACCAGACGTAGAAGACCTTGTCCTCCATGCCCGGACGGGGGAAGCCGTCCTTCAGCACCGGCACGCCCCAGGCCAGGTCGCGGGTGATGCCGCGGTCGATCAGCCCCTCGTCCAGATGCTTGTAAGCGATGGACTTGGCCAGCACCTGCCAGCCGCTCTTGCCGTCGACCCAGGCGCGGATCTGAGGCTCGATCCTGGTCTGCAACAGATAGAGATGGCGCGTGTCGCGCACCTCCAGGTTCTTGGAGCCCGACACCGACGAATAGGGATCGATCAGGTCGGTCGGATCCAGCAGCCGGCCGCAGTTGTCGCACTGATCGCCGCGCGCGCCGACATGGCCGCAGTGCGGGCAGGTGCCCTCGACATAGCGATCGGGCAGAAAGCGGGCGTCGTCGATCGAATAGATCATCCGATCCACCCGCTCCTCGATCAGGCCGTTCTTCTCCAGCGCCTCGGCGAAATGCTGGGTCAGGCGATGGTTCTGCGGGTTGGACGACCGGCCGAACCAGTCGTAGCTCAGGCCGAAGGCCTGGCCGGCCGCCTTCTGGATCTCGTGCTGTTCGTCGCAATAGGTGCGCACGTCCTGGCCGGCGGCGGCGGCGGCCAGTTCGGCCGGGGTGCCGTGTTCGTCGGTGGCGCAGATATAGAGGACCTCATGCCGGCTTCCATCAGGAAGAACTTGGGCCCGCTTGAACCGCGCCCAGACGTCGGCCGGCAACATCGAGCCCGCCAGATTCCCCAGGTGCTTGATGCCGTTGATGTAGGGCAGCGCCGAGGTGATGAGGATGCGGGCCATGATCGTCCAGGAGTTCGGGGAAGCGCAGGGATATAGAGAGCGGAAGCGGCGACGTCACCTCTCCCTCCCCTACATGGGGACGGAGAGTCTATGGCAGGCGTCGCGCCACCCTGACGAACCGCCCGGTCAGCAAGACAGACGACGCCAGGCTCGCGATCACCACCGCCCAGACCAGACCGTCGACGCCCATCCGGTGCGCCAGAATCCAGCCCAGCGGCATCATCACCGCCCCATAGGCCACGAAATGCATGATCGTGGGCCACCAGACGTCGCCCGCCGCCCGGTTCGCCTGGGCCGCCACCACCTGGATTCCGTCCGCCACGAAGAACAGGGTGGCCAGCACCAGGGCCGGGGCGGCGATGGCCAGCAGGACCGGATCGCGATTGTAGGCGCCCACGATCAGATGCGCGCTGGGCCACACCAGCAGGGCGACCACGAAGGTCATGGCCGTGACCACCCCCAGCCCGACCAGACCCGCCCGCAACACCCCTCGCCCGTCGCCCGCCCCATAGCTGCGCCCCACCAGCACCGCCGTCGCCGACGACAGGCCCATGGGCAACATGAAGACGATGGCCGAGACGTTCAGCACCACCGCCCAGGCCGCCGTCTCGGCGGCGCCGATCTGACCGGCGAAGAAGGTGAAGCCCGAAAAGGCCCCGACCTCGATGAAATAGGACGCGCCGGCGCCCAGGCCGACCTTGACCTGTTCGCGCGCCGCCTTGGGGTCGCGTTCGGGCTTGTCGAAGATACCCAGCGCCCGCGCCTCGGGCAGGCGCAGGATATAGACCACCAGGAAGATCGCCAGCGCCGCCCGCGCCCCGAACGTCGCCCAGGCCGAGGCGAAGGCGCCGTCGAAGCCGATGCCCAGCAGGTCCGGCACCAGCACGATGTTCAGCGCCAGATTGACCCCGTTGGCGATCCACATGGCCACCATGCCGGGCTTGGGCCGTCCCAGGGCCTCCAGGAAGAACTGGCCCGTCACCGAGATCAGATAGAAGGGCATGGACAGGGCGAAGACCACTAGGGCCGGCCCCGCCCCCTCGGCCAGTCCGTCCTCCAGCCCGATCTTGCCCAGGCCCCAGGGACCGACGGCGATCAGGGCGATCATCGACACCACCCCGATCTGCAGCGAATAGGTCATGCCCCGCCTCAGCACAGACCCGACCGCGTGCCGCCGTCCCTCGCCCAGCATTCGCGCCGTCATCACCTGCACGCCCAGCATCAGGCCCACCGCCGTCGTCACCACGATCGAGGTCGGCGCCCAGGCCAGCGAATGGAAGGCCAGTTCCTTGCTGGAGAAATTCCCCACCACGATGGCGTCCGTCAGCCCCATGGTCATGATGCCGATCCGCGCCAGGATCACCGGCCATGCCAGGTGCAGCAGGTCGCGAAAGGCGGAACGGGTCTGGAAACTGAGCGCGATCATCGGAGCCGGCACAGGCCACGCCCGACCGCCCCGGTCAACACCCAAAAACCGTGCAGCTCTGGCCTACCAGGCGCCCAGTTCGCGAAGCTGGCGCACCAGTTCCTCCGGCGCCTCGCCCGCGTCGAGGTCGGTCAGATCGACCGGCGCGTCCTTGGGCTCGAAATAGCGCCAGCCCTGGAAGGGCCGGCGCGCCATCGGCGCCGTGCGAACGACCTTGGGCTCCAGCGTGATCTCGCACCGGCTCTGCTTGCCCTCGCCCAGGGTGGCGATGTCGAGCACGCGCTGGCGGCAGACGATCACGCCCTTGACCACCCAGTACAGCGATCCGCCGTCCTCGATCTCGGGCGCGCGTTTCGGCGTCATCCGGGTATGGACCACCAGCGGCCCGCTCCTGGCCGCGCGGGCCTCCAGCCAGTCGACGTCGGGAACCCCGACGCCCAGTTTGATCATGTGAAGCGGCATGGCGCCCACGTAGTCGCCCTTATCCGCCTTGGCCAGATTCTTTAACGACGAAGCCGGATCATGGCCCGCGCGCTACGGGACGCCACGGAACCAGTATGTACGGATTGATCACGCGCCTGACCGCATACCCGGGTCGCCGCGACGAACTCGCGCTGCTCCTGATGGACCCCGCCGTCAGGAAGCACGGCTGTCATTCCTATATCGTCGCGCACGATCTGGTCGACGCCGACGTCCTCTGGGTCACGGAGGTCTGGGCCGATCAGCCGACCCATCTGTCCTGGAGCGAAGATCTGCGTCAAAGCGGCGCCTGGCGCCCCATCTACGGCCTGATGGCCAAGATGGACGACTCGATCCTGACCCGGCCGCTGGGCGGTCTCGGGCTTTAGTCCGCCGCCTTCACCACCGCCAGCACGGCCGCCTCGACCACCTGATCGCCCACAGCCGCCACATGCTCGACGACCCCGTCGAAGGGCGCCGTCAGCGCGTGCTCCATCTTCATCGCCTCAAGCACGACAACCGGCTGGCCCTTGGTCACAGCGTCGCCCGCCTTGACCGGGGCGGCGACGACCTTGCCCGGCATGGGGGCGCGGAGGGAGCCGTCTGAGAAGGCGCCGGTATCCCCGCCGCGGTTGGCACGAGCCCACTCCACAGGGTAAGCGTCGCCTTCCGCGAAAATGACGGTCTCCTCCACATCGAAAAAGCCGAGGCTTTCGTCTCCAACCGTGACCCGGTTGACCGCGCCTGTCCGGCGGTTGCCAGGATGGATCGCAATCGGACGATTTGCATCACCGTCGGTGAACTCGAACTTACCGCTTCCTAGAAGTTGGACCGCGTCAGATACTCCCGCGACGCTGATGTACTGTCGACCTGCGGGAGCGTTCATTCTGAGCCCTAGAAGCCCGTCCGACCTGCTGCTCCAGGGAGATGGCCTATCTTCATAGTAGGGTTCAGCCCACTTCATATTCTGCACAAGCAGAGCCGCTCCTGCTAAGCCGACCTCACGAAGGCCTCTCCCGACCACGAGCGTCCCCTCTTCCGCCGCGATGAACCCCGTATCCACGTCCCCCGCCACAAAGCGCGGATGGTCCAGGCAACGTTTCAGGAAGCCGGCATTGGTCTTGACCGGCCAGACCTCGACCTCGCCCGCCGCCTCGGCCAGCCGCGCCGCCGCCGCCTCGCGCGTGTCCTCATGCACGATCAGCTTGGCGATCATCGGGTCGTAGAACTGGCTGACCTCGCCGCCCTGTTCCACGCCGGTGTCGACGCGGATTCCTTCGGGCATGACGAAATGCTCCAGCCGGCCGATCGACGGCAGGAAACCGGTCGCCGGGTCCTCGGCATAGAGGCGCGCCTCCATGGCCCAGCCGTTCAGCTTGATCTGATCCTGCTTCAGCGGCAGGGGCTCGCCCGCCGCGACGCGGAACTGCCATTCGACCAGGTCGACGCCGGTCACGCTCTCGGTCACCGGGTGCTCGACCTGCAGCCGGGTGTTCATCTCCATGAACCAGATCCCGTCCGCCTTCAGCCCGTCCGAGGCGTCGGCGATGAATTCGATGGTCCCGGCCCCGACATAGTTGACCGCCTTGGCCGCCTTGATCGCCGCGCCCGTCACGGCGGCCCGCACGGCCTCGCTCATCCCCGGCGCCGGCGCCTCTTCGATCACCTTCTGATGGCGGCGTTGCAGCGAACAGTCCCGCTCATACAGATGCACGACATCGCCGTGCCGGTCCCCGAACACCTGCACCTCGATATGGCGCGGGCGGGTGATGTAGCGTTCGATCAGCACCCGGTCGTCGCCGAAGGCCGCGGCCCCCTCGCGCTTGGCGCTGGCCAGACCGGCGGCGAAATCGGCCGGATCATCGACCCGTTTCATCCCCTTGCCGCCGCCGCCCGCCACCGCCTTGATCAGCACCGGATAGCCGATCCGCGCCGCCTCGGCCGTCAGGGTCGCTTCCGACTGGTCCGCGCCCTGATACCCCGGCGTCACCGGCACCCCGGCCTGGATCATCAGTTCCTTGGCCGCGTCCTTCAGACCCATGGCCCGGATCGAGGCCGGGTCCGGTCCGATCCAGATCAGACCCGCCGCTGCAACAGCTTCCGCAAAGTCCGCGTTTTCGCTCAGGAATCCGTAACCGGGATGGATCGCCTCCGCCCCCGTCGCCTTGGCCGCCGCCAGCACCTTGGCGCCGTCCAGGTAGGATTCGCGCGCCGCCGCCGGGCCGATCCGCACCGCCTCGTCGGCCTCGCGCACATGCAGGGCCTGGGCGTCGGCCTCGGAATAGACGGCGATGGTGCGTAACCCCATCCGCTTGGCGGTGCGGAAGACACGACAGGCGATTTCGCCGCGATTGGCGACCAGGACGGACTTGAACATGACGCGTTCTTAGCCGGATCGTCCACGCCTGCACAGCCGTTCTCCCTCCCCTTCATGGGGAGGGACGGCGGAGCGCAGCGGAGCCAGGGTGGGGCGGTCATGGCCATTTCGCTCGCGCCCTTTCGGGCCCCACCCCGATCGCTCCGCGATCGCCCCTCCCCAAAATGGGGAGGGAGAGTTTCCGTCTCGCTCTCGACCCGCTATCCCTCCCCCATGTCCCTGCGCCCCCTCTTCGTCACCCAGGTCTATGAAGCCTCCCTCGCCGAGGGCCGAGGCTGGGCCGAGTTCAACGAGCAACTGATCGACGTCGTCCGCCTGATGGCCGAGGAGGACGCGGCCGGCCGCCGCTGGTGCCGCGACAACGCCTATCGCGGCTACACCTCCTACGCCTCGCTGAACGACCTGCCCCAGCGCTTCCCCGAGTTCGCCGAGTTGAAACGCCACCTCGACCGGCACGCCGTCGCCTACGCCAAGGCCCTGAATTTCGACCTGGCCCGCAAGCCCCGGCTCGACAATCTCTGGGTCAACATCCTCAAGCCCGGCGGCGGCCACACCAGCCATATCCACCCTCACGCCTTCTTGTCGGGCACCGTCTATATCGACATCCCCGACGGCGCCTCGTCGCTGAAACTGGAAGACCCCCGCCTGCCCTTCATGATGGCCCGCCCCTCCGTCACCGAGGACGCGACCGAGGCCGAACGCCCCTTCGTCTATCTGACGCCCCGCCCAGGCACGATCCTGATGTGGGAAAGCTGGCTGCGCCACGAGGTCCCGACCAACCAGGCCAAGTCCGACCGCATCTCGATCAGCTTCAACTACGCCTGAGACGAACTTCCGCCCCATTCCAGCGTCGCCCCGATTGAATGGCGCGCTGTCTCGGGACCCCCGTAGGGGTGGAGGGGCTTTTGACGCCCCACCGACTTTTCCGAGGCGTTTGCCCCCTCCGTCACGGCGCTCTGCGCCGCGCCACCTCCCCCAAGGGGGGAGGATCTCCGTCATCCCACTCCTCCCCCCCTGGGGGAGGTGGATCGCCGCGCAGCGGCGAGACGGAGGGGCCCCGAACGGCGCCAACTGTCACAATGACGCTGGTCTCACCCCAGCGATTCCAACGGCTTGTCAGTTTCTCGCCCCGACTTCCCGCCTGGGTTCGCCCGCCCCCTATAATCACGCCCGGTCTCGTCGCTTGGAGGGCTCGCTTGGCCTGCGACCTTGCGGCGGCGGGAGCGGATGGAACGGGAGCGGGGGTGCAACTCCCCCGCGCCAACGGCGTCTCAGGACGTCGGCGGAGGGTCGAGGGGGATACTCGGCCGCACTCGGGACGGTTCTTCGCAGGGACCGCCGACCCGTCGCAGGCTTATGGGGTTAGGCGATAAGACCGCCACCGCTCGGCGCCCCGAGCTTGCAGGCCAACCATTCGCGCGGGGCGTCAAACCTTCGTCGAAACGGTACTCAAAACACAAAACTCCGGGCGAAGGCCCGGCGCCCTGCCCAGCCCTCCATAACTTCGCAGCGAAAGCGCGAGGACGATCAGACGCGTCCGGTCTTTCTCAACAGCCTGTCCCGCGCCGCATTGACCCGCGTCGCCAGGCCCTCGGTTCCGCCCTGGTCGGGGTGGGCGCGGCCCATGGCCTTTTTCCAGGCCGTGCGGATCTCGGCCTCGGTCGCGCCGGGAGGCACGCCCAGAACGGCGCGGGCGTCGGCTTCGCTGATCGGTTCAGATCGCACCACGAGCCGGATGCGCGACGACCAGGCCAGATACAGCCCCGCCGCCGCCAGCACGCCTGCCCACAACCAGGCGCCGCGAAACGCCGACAAGGCGCCCCCGGCCAGCAGCACCGATCCCAGCAGGGTCGCCGTCACGCGCCAATGGGCCCGGCCGCGCCGCTCGGTCTGGCGGCCCAGCCGCACCAGGGCCCAGACGGCGATCGCCGCCAGGGCCAGCCAGATCAGGCTCATGCGGTCAGATCGCCTTTCAGGCGGCCACGTCCAGAGGCGCCAGGGCCTGTTCCAGACCCATGGCCTTCATCAGGTTGCGCAGTTCCTGGCGCGCCGCGACATGGGCCAGGGACACGGCCACCGGACGAATGTCGTTCGACAGGTCGGCGACGGTCAGGCCGAACGGGAACAGTTCGCGATAGATGACCCGGTCGCGCAGGCCCGGCCCGACGCGGAAGCCGACCCGTTTGGCCAGCTTGTTCATCCGCTCTTCCAGGCGTTTGCGGTTGCGCGCCTCGGCGACGGCCAGGCGATTGGTCACCACCAGCCAGTCGATGGTGGCGTTCCGGCCCTGGCTGATCGCCCGGACCTTGCGCGCCTCCCAGACGCTTTCGGAATAGATCGAGGGTTTCAGCAGATCCAGCGACACGGGGTCCACCTCGCCCAGCAGGTCGAAGTCGACGAAACTGTCGTTCATCGGCGTCACGATCTGGTCGGCCCGCGCGTGGGCCGCGCTGGACACGGCGGTGTCGCCGCCGGGGGTGTCGATCAGGATGGCGTCCACGCCCGCCGCCACGGCCTCGTCGAAGGCGCGTTCGAAGGCGGCGATCTGCTCGTCCACCCCGCCCTTGGCCAGGGCCTTGCCGTCGCCCATGTCGGGCATAAAGGGCTGGGGCAATTCCTGCCTGTTCGCCGCCAGCCAGGCCAGGCGATTGGTGAAGAACCGCTGCATCGACCGCTGGCGCAGGTCCAGATCGATGATCGCGACAGAGCGCCCCGCATGCAGCAGGCCGGTGACGATATGGATCGCCAGGGTGGACTTGCCCGCCCCGCCCTTCTCGTTGCCGAGGACGATCACGTGAGGCTGCGTCATGGAGGATACCCTCTGTGGCGACCGACGCGACTCAACACTGCGCGGCCTTCGGACGGGGCAGAGTCGGCGCACCGGCCGCAAACGTCAACGAGGCGTTAACGCGTAGCTGTGGACTTCAGCCCCAAGTTCAGCCGGCGCGGCGGCACCACGGGTCCGCCACCTGGGCGGCGGCGCACAGGGCGGACGCGGCCTCGACCGGAATCGGCCCGACCTTCAGCCGCGTCAGGCTGCGGCCGTTGACCTCGACGCCCTCGAACACCGGCGACAGGTTCGACAGGCTGGCGCGGGCCTTCAGCTGCGTCCAGGCGGCCTGCGCCCCGGCCTGGCTGGAATAGGCGCCCAGCTGGACCATGCGGCCTTCGGCGCGCGGACCTGCGTCAACGACGGCGGGGCGCAGCATGGGCGGCTCGCTCCGCGCGACAGCCTGTTCGACCATGGCCCTGGCCACGACCGGCGCAGCGGCGCGCAGGGCCGGCTCGACCGCCGGCTCCGCCATCCGCGCCACGGCGCCGCGCAGGCCGTCTTCGCTCTTGTCTTCGGCCAACGCCAGGGAGCCGCCCCGGCTCAGGACGTCCCGCGCATCCCACATCTGATGCGGCGTGAGCACCGCCACATGGACGGGCGAGAATTTGGCGGGACGCAAGCCCTGGGCCTGCGCTGTCTGACGCGACGCCGCGCCGGAACCGATGGCCTTGGGATCCAGCGGGATGTCGATGGCGGCCACGCGCTCGGCCATCGCCTGGAAACTCTGGCGGTCGCCCTCGACCGCCCCACAGCCGGCAAGGGCCAAGGTAAGCGCGATCAGAACTGGACGGGTCGCTCGTGCTGGCGTCATAAGCACGACCCTAGCCGCCAGGGTTTGAAGTCTGGTGCATCAACACGCTTAAGCCAAAGGGTTAACCGCTTCACCATGACCGAGCCTGCGTCCCTCCCCGTCGTCCGCACCGTGGCGGAACTGCGCGCCGTCGTGCGTGACTGGAAAAGACAAGGCCTGACCGTCGGCATGGTTCCGACCATGGGCGCCCTGCACGAAGGCCATCTGACCCTGGTGCACGAGGCCGGCCGCCGCGCCGACCGCGTCGTGGCCTCCAACTTCGTCAATCCGACCCAGTTCGCCGCCAACGAGGACCTGGGCCGCTATCCTCGCCGTCAGGAGGAGGACGCCCGGCTGCTGGCCGGCGCCGGCTGCCATCTGATGTTCGCCCCGACGCCGGAGGAAATGTACCCGCAGGGCTTCGCCACCAGCGTCGCCGTGGCCGGGCCTGCGCTTGGGCTGGAAGGCGATTTCCGGCCCCAGATGTTCGGCGGGGTCGCCCTGATCGTGACCAAGCTGTTCAACCAGGTCCAGCCCGACGTCGCCGTGTTCGGCGAGAAGGACTATCAGCAGTTGATGGTAATCCGTCGCTTCGTCCGCGACCTGGACCTGCCGGTCGAGATCATCGGCGCCCCGACCCAGCGGGATGAGACCGGTCTGGCCCTGTCTTCGCGCAACGACTATCTGTCCGACGCCGAACTGGCCGTCGCCCGCCGCCTGAACGTGATCCTGGCCGAGGCCGCCGCCGGCGCCGCCGCGGGCCGCCCCCTGCCCGGCGTCGAACGGGACGCCTATTCCGCCATCCTCAAGGCCGGGTTCGAACGGATCGACTATGTCGCCGTTCGCCATGCCGAAGACCTGTCGCCGTTCCGCGACGGCGTCGTCGACGCCCCGGCGCGCATCCTGGCCGCCGCCTGGCTGGGCAAGACCCGGCTGATCGACAACCGGGCCGTCTGAGCTCGAGACAAAAAGAACCCGACGCGGACGCCGGGTTGAAAAAGGTTCGGTGATGGTGCGTCCCAAAAAGGGACAGGCCCTTCATTGGACGCTTCGGTTAACAACTTCCTAAGTTCAGCGCCCTAGGCGCCGCGATCCGGAAGCCAGACGGTCTGACGGCCGCTGGGTCCCGTCGGCCAGGTCAGTCGCCAGCCTTCGCCGGCTCGCACCGGGGTGAAGTCCGACTGGGCGCCCAATCCGGGAAAGGCGAACCGCGTCCCGTCGACGTCGATCGTGGCGGCCCCGCCGCCCGGCGCCCTGGCCCGCCAGCGCCCGCCCGGTCCGCGCATGACCTCCGCGCGCTCCCCGTCGATCAGAACGACCGGGGGCGCGCCGTTCGATCGGCCGGACACGATGACCGCCGATCCATCGGAATCGACCGCGTCCAGCGCGCCTTGACCGTCCAGCCGCACCGTCGGCTCGCCGGCCGCGACCAGCACGATAGGCCCCGCCCCGCCCCTAATCAGCACCAGAGTTTCGGGAGACGGCGCGGCGTCCTCGCCGACCTGAACCTCGGGCGTCAGCCGGATGTCCCCCGGCGCGGCCGGAACGCGCAGCTCGAATCGTCCCGTAGCGTCGGCGCCGACCGCCACCGCCGCCCCGTCGGCCCCGCGCAGCACCACGCGGGCGTCCGGCCCCGCCCGGCCCTGAACCAGGATCATCGCCCCGTCGCGCCTTGCGGTCTGAACATGAGGAGGCTGCACCCAGGGGGAGGTCGCCTCGGCGTCCGCCGCGCGCGGCGCGCCCTCGCCGTCACGGGAACAGGCCGACAGGGCCGCGACCATAGTCACGGATACGGCGGCCATGGCGATGATCCGACGTTTCATCCTGCGTCCCGACGATATAAGGCTGGCGGCCAAGCGCCCGGGGATTCTGTTACCCCGACCGCCGCCGGTTTGGCCATGGGCCGACCCGGCATTCGTTCAGTTGAGGCTCCATGTCCCTGCCCCCCGTTTTGATCCAGCCCTTCGACGGCCCGTCCGTCTGCCTGTTCTGCGGCTCTTCCGACCGCGCCGATCCCGCCTATACCGAGGCCGCCCGCGCCTTCGGCAGGGCCACAGCCGAGGCAGGCTGGCGTCTGGTCTATGGCGGCGGCGGCGTGGGCCTGATGGGCGCCTCGGCGCGCGGCGCCCATGACGCCGGCGGTCGTGTCGTCGGCATCATGCCGGCCTTCCTGCGCAGCCGCGAACGCCTGTTCGACGAGGTCGAGACCGTCGTCGTCACCTCGATGCACGAGCGCAAACAGCTGATGTACGACCAGTCCGACGCCTTCGTCGTCGCGCCCGGGGGCATCGGCACCCTGGAAGAAGTCGTGGAACTGCTGTCGTGGAAACGGCTGGACCTGCACCAGAAGCCGGTCGTCTTCCTGAACCTGAACGGCTTCTGGGAGGGCTTCTTCGCCCTGATGCGTCACAGCGTGGACGAAGGCATGACCCCCGCCTCCTTCCTTGACGCCTGGACGGTGGCGGAGTCGGTGGAAGAGGCCATGGTGCTGATCCAGGGCGACGCCGACACGGCCGTCCAGCAATATGATCGCCGATAGGTGATCGGCGCTAACAAATAATGCGGGCGCGTCTTGACAGTTTTTATCGAAAACTGACATTGGCGCGACGGCACGACGCCGTTCTTCAATCCGGAGACTTGCTCATGCGCGCCCTGCTCATCGCCGCCGCCCTGTTCGCGGCCGCCCCGGCCGTGGCCCAGGCCCCCGCCGCCACCCGCCTGACCCTGGCCGATTCGGCCAAAGCGCCGGCCCGCGCCACCATCATCGACGGCGCCCGCTGGTCCTGCGAAGGCGCGGCCTGCACCGCCTCGGGCGGCACGGAACAGCCGGCGACGCGCGCCTGCCGCCGCGTGGTGCAGAAGTTCGGCCCCGTGACCGCCTTCACCTACAAGGGAACCGAGCTGAGCGCCGAAGAACTGGCGGTCTGCAACGCCTGATCGGGCGGGGGCGGCCTTAGGCCGCCTCGCCTTTCAGCCGCCGCTGAATGGTCTCACGACCGATCAGCGGCGCCATGGCCGCCATGTCCGGCCCATGCGCCTGACCCGTCAGGGCCAGACGCAACGGCATGAACAGGGCCTTGCCCTTGGCGCCGGTCTCGGTCTTGACGGCGTTGGTCCAAGCGGACCAGGCGGTGTCGTCGATCACTTCCGGCAGCAGGGCGGCGGCGGCGGCGATGAAGGCGGCGTCCTCGATCACCGGCTGGATCGGCCCGCGCACGATCTTCGCCATTTCAACCACATCGGCGAACTTGCTGAGGTTGCCCCGCACCACCGACCAGAAGGCCTCGCCCAGGTCGGCGTCCAGCGCCTGTAGCCGCGGCTGGGCGGTGGCGTAGTCCATGACGTGCAAGGCCTGTGCGTTCAGCCGGTCCAGGTCCGCCGTGTCGTAACGCGCCGGCGAACGTCCCATCTTGGTGAAGGCGAAACTGGCGCCCAGAGCCTGCACCGACTCGGCCACTTCCAACGGATCCGAAGTGCCGATCCGGCCCAGGTGGCTGGTGATGGCGATCGGCTCATAGCCCTGGTCGCGCATGTCGCTGATCGACAGCGAACCCAGACGTTTCGACAGGGCCGCGCCGTCGGCGCCGACCAGCAGCGGCATATGGGCGAAGCCGGGAATCGTCGCGCCCAGGGCTTCGAAGATCTCGATCTGGGCGCCGGTGTTGGTGACGTGGTCCTCGCCCCGGATGATGTGGCTGATGGCCATGTCGATGTCGTCGACCACGGACGGCAGGGTGTAGAGGAACAGGCCGTCCTCGCGGATCAGGACCGGGTCGGACATGGAGGCGGTGTCGACCTCGGCATGGCCGCGCGCCAGGTCTTCCCAGGCGACGCGCTTGCCTTCCAGCTTGAAGCGCCAGTGGGGACGACGGCCCTCGGCCTCATAGGCGGCCTTCTGATCTTCGGTCAGCTCAAGCGCGGCGCGGTCGTAGATCGGCGGCAGGCCGCGCGACAACTGCACCTTGCGACGGCGATCCAGTTCGTCGGCGGTCTCATAGGCGGGATAAAGCCGGCCGGACGCCTTCAGCCTGGCGGCGGCCTCTTCGTAGCGGTCGAACCGCTTGGACTGGTTGTAACGCTCGTCCCAGGTCAGACCCAGCCAGGCCAGATCGTCCTCGATCCCCTGTTCGAACTCGGGCGTGGAGCGCGCCAGGTCGGTGTCGTCGATGCGCAGCACGAACGACCCGCCCTGCCCCTTGGCGAACAGCCAGTTCACCAGGGCGGTGCGGACATTGCCGACGTGCAGCTTACCCGTCGGCGACGGGGCGAAACGAACCTTGACGGACATGGGATAGCGACCTTGAAAGCGAGGCGGCTAGGTCGCGCCGCAACCCGGCGAAGTCAAGGCGCGGGTTGGATCGAAACACCCGTCATGATAGACTTATCGCCGTCATGAACGCTCCCGTGCAGATCAGGAAGCCCGAAGTCGCCGAACGACTACGCCAACGCGCCAAGAGCGAAGGCAAGTCGATCACCGAACTGGTGGAGACGATGCTGGCTGAGCGCATCGCGGCGGACGAGGCCCGAGCCTCCGACGACAGGGAGAATCGTCGCGCGGCGGTCGAAGCCATCCTGGCTCGCGTCAGCGCGATGCCTAGATTGGCGACATGGCCAACGGACGACGATTTTTATGATGAGGACGGCCTTCCAAAGTGATCGTCGTGGATGCGTCGGCGTTAGTCGCCATCCTGGCCGGCGAGCCGGAGGCAGACGCTTTTATAAAGTTGCTGATTGAAACACCGTCGCTGTTGTCGCCGCTCGGGTTTTGGGAGACGACAGTCGCCGCGCGCCGCGTCCTAGGCCCCGACGGCCAGCAAAGCCTGCTCGCGCTGATGGACGCTCTTCGCATTGAGATCACTGCCGCAGGCGGAGAGACGGCGCGGATCGCGGTGGAGGCCGAGACAAGGTTCGGCAAACGCACGCCAGCCAAGCTGAACCTGGGCGACTGTTTCGCCTACGCCCTGGCGAAGGAACGCAACCTGCCCCTGCTCTACAAGGGCGACGATTTCAGCCGGACCGACATCGAACCGGCCTTGCCCGTCTGAGATCAGTCGTCGCGGTGGACGCGTTCGCGGCGTTCGTGGCGTTCCTGAGCCTCGACCGACAGGGTCGCCGTGGGGCGGGCCTCGAGACGTCCCAGGCCGATCGGTTCGCCGGTGTCCTCGCAATAGCCGTAGGACCCGTCCTCGATCCGACGCAGGGCGTCATCAATCTTGGAGATCAGCTTGCGTTGACGATCACGGGTGCGCAACTCCAGCGCGCGATCCGATTCCGACGAAGCCCGATCCACCAGATCGGGGTGGTTTTCGGTCTCGGCCTTCAGATTGACCACCGTGCCCTTGGACTCTCGAAGGATGTCGTCCTTCCAGTCCAGAAGCTTTTTCTTGAAATAGGCAAGCTGCCGTTCACTCATGAACGGCTCGTCGTCAGACGGCCGATACGGACCGGTTTCGTCGGACACAACGGACGCCAAAGCGTTCATCGCACTCACGCTCTCTAAGCACGCCCCCCTGTGGCGTATGGGCCGTATAGTGGGGTCCGCGAGTCCCGGCAACGGCGTTCGCGATTCCGTGATCATGATTAGGCGAAGCGTTGAACCGCGTGACATTTGGCGCGCAGTTTTCGCGCTCCGATTTGAAATACTGAAGCTTTCAGCTTTCGGAGCTGCGGCGGCGCATCTCCGCCTTGGCCAGTTCCACCGATGCTCTCAGGTCGATCTGGTCCAGCAGGTCGTTCAGTCCTGCATCCCCGTCATCGGGCCGATCCTCGCGCAACGTCCGGGAGAGTTGCTGCAGCACGGCCTCGTCCGGCTCGCCGGACAACAGGGCCATCTTCATCTCGTCCAGCCGGTCCAGCAGACCTGCGCCCCGTTTCACCGCGCGGCGTCGCTTCTCCAGCGGTCCCTCGATCCCCTGGAGCGCCATCAGGGCCGAGACGTCATTGACCCCCGATGTCGCCGCACTGGCGGAGGCGGCGGACGGCGCGGCGGTCGCGCCGGTCTGGCCCAGCGAAAATCCGGCGCTGGCGCGCGCAGGCTTGCCGCCCGTCGGCGCGCTGGGTCCCGTAGTCCCTGTGACCTTCATCGGCGGAGGCTCCGTCTCATGACGCCACCCTTTGGCGAACGGAATGACCTTTTGGTTAACGCCCAGGCAAAAACTGCCGCCGCTCCCGCTCTCACCACAGAACGAAGTCAGTTATTTCAGTAACTTAAACCACGGCACGATCTTCGCATCATAATGAATGAAACGCCTTTGGGACGTCCGACCGATGCAGAATCTGCTTGCCCGCCTTGTCGCGCCTCTCACCGCCTTTGCTGCGCTGGGCCTCGTCGCGTCTCCAGCCCTGGCCCAGTCACGAATCAAGGATATCGCCGCCGTCGAGGGCGTTCGCGGCAACCAGCTGGTCGGATACGGCATGGTCATGGGGCTGAACGGAACCGGCGACTCGCTCCGCAACTGCCCCTTCACCCGTCAATCGCTGGAAGGCATGACCGAGCGTCTCGGGGTCAATATCCGCGGCGCCAACGCCAACACCAAGAACATGGCCGCCGTCATGGTCTCGGCCGAGCTGCCGGCCTTCGCCACGCCCGGCTCGCGCATCGACGTCAATGTCTCATCCATGTGCGACGCCAAGAGCCTCCTGGGCGGGGCGCTGGTCGTCACCAGCCTCCAGGGCGCCGACGGCCAGGTCTATGCGGTCGCCCAGGGTTCGGTTCAGACCGGCGCCGTCTCGGCTTCCGGCGGTTCAGGCTCGTCGGTGACGCGCGGCGTGCCGACCGCCGGCCGCATCGCCTCGGGGGCCTCGGTCGAGCGCGAGACCGGGTTCGAGATGTCCAATATGAACGAGGTGCGCCTGAACCTCCGCAACCCCGACTTCACCACAGCCCAACGCGTCGCCGCCGTGGTCAACGCCGCCTATCCCGGCACGGCCCTGGCCGAGAACGGCACGGTCGTCACCCTGCGCGCCCCCGGCCAGCTGGGCATGGCGGGCTTCATCAGCCGCGTGGAGAACCTGGCGGTCACGGTCGACTCGCCGGCCAAGGTGATCATCGACGAGGTCAACGGCGTCATCGTCATGGGCGATGCGGTGCGGATCTCGCGCGTCGCCATCGCCCAGGGCAATCTGACCATATCGGTCGATGAACAACTGTCCGTCAGTCAACCTGCACCCTTCAGCCAGGGCCAGACCGCCGTCATCCCCGACTCCCAGGTCAGCGTCGAAGAGGATCTGGGCACCCAGATGCGGATCGTCGGCGGTGGAACAAGCCTGTCCACCCTGGTCAACGGCCTGAACGCCCTGGGCGTCAGCCCGCGCGACATGATCAGCATCCTACAGGCCATCAAGGCGTCGGGCGCCCTGCAGGCCGACATCGAGGTGATGTGACCATGACCGACCTGTCTGTCCCTACCGACCTGATCCGCCCCGTCCAGGGCCTGGCCGCCGGCGTCGGCGATGCGACCAAGGCCAAGATCAAGGAAACCGCCGAGGCCTTCGAAGCGTCCTTCCTGTCGCAGATGCTGAAGCCGATGTTCGAAGGCCTATCGACCGACGGCCTGTTCGGCGGCGGTCAGGGCGAAGCGACCTGGCGCAGCTTCCTGCTGGACGAGATGGCCAAGAAGACGGTCGCAGCGGGCGGCATCGGCCTGGCGGGGCCGGTGATGAACGAAATGCTGAAGATGCAGGAGGGCGCGCAATGAGCGACGCCGAACTCGCCACCGCCCGCGTCCGCCAGTTGCTCGACCTGACGCGCCGCCTGACGGATCGCCTGGCCGCCGAAACGCGGGCCTTCGAAGAAGGCAGGCCCCAGGACGTCGCCGCCAGCCTGGCCGAGACACAGGAGATGGCCAATCTCTATCGTCGCGACTCCGGCCATGTGAAGGCCAATCCCGCCCTGCTCAGCGGCGGCCTGGCGACCGATCGGATGGCGTTGATCGAAGCCACGCGCGCCTTTGACGCCGTTCTGTCTCGCCACGCCAGCGCAGTCGAGGCGGCGCGGAAGATTTCGGAAGGCCTGGTGCGCGCCATCGCCCACGAGGTCGCCGCCGCCCGCACGCCCGCTTCGGCCTATGCCGCCGACGGCCGCGCCGCACAGGGCGATGGTCGCGCCGTCGCCTTCAACCGCAAGGCCTGACTTCGGCGCGTTTCGACAACCGCGGTCGTTGTCGCCGTTGCCGATTTTTTAAGCGCCGCCATGCATGCTGTCGGCATGTCGATGACTGCTCGCCTCCTGGGTCTGGCCTTTGCATCTGCGGATGCGCTCGTCGAGATCGACGCCAAGGGCTCCGTGGCCTTCGCCTTGGGGGCCGGACCGTCTCCGGGGCAGGATGTCGGCGCCCTGTGGACCGGCAAGCCGCTGCTCGATTTCCTGCATGAAGGCGCAGGGGCCGTCGAAACTCTGCTGGCCACCAAGCCGGGCGGGCGCAGTCCCGCCACCCAGATCCTGATCCGCGTCGGAACGGACCGGGTTCGACGCGCCTCGCTCCGGGCCTTCATCCTGCCTCAGTTGGCCCCCGCCATATCCTGCTCGATCTCCTATGAAGGTCCCGCCATCGCACTGGCGGACGTCGAGACCCCGCCCCTGTCGGATGCGGAAGGATTTCTGGCTCAGGCGGCCTGTATCGTCGAGGGCGCCCCAGGCCTGTCTCTGGCCTTTCTTGATATCAGAGGCCTCGAATGCCTCGGCGGCGAAGTCGCCGACAAGGTGTATCGCCGCATCGAGGCGACGCTGCAGTCCGCCGCCGCACAGGGCTCCTCAGCCGCCCAGATCACGCCTGAACGTTTCGCCGTCCTGCGCCCCAGCGGCGACACGCGTGACCTGGCGGCCGAGATCGTCGAGGCTGGCCGCGCGGAAGGCGTGGACCTGGGCGCCGAGTCCTTCATCTCCAGCGTTCCCAAAGGCGCCGACACCCTTTGCGTGTTGCGCGCCATGCGGTTCGCCATCGAAGGCTGCCTCAAGGATGACGGCCTGGCCAATCCGCAGATCGCTTTCTCGGACTCGCTGAAACGCACCTTCCGCGACGCCGAGGCCTTCCGCAGCGTGGTCAAGTCGCGTGAGTTCCAGGTCCACTACCAGCCCATTGTTCATCTCGCCTCTCGCTCGGTCCACCATTTCGAGGCCCTGGCGCGGTTCAGCTCCAACAACAACGGCCCGGCCAACGCCATCCGCATGGCCGAGGAGCTGGATCTGATCGAATCCTTCGATCTCGCCGTCGCCGAAAAGGTGCTGAAACGCATGCGGGCGCCGGGCGCCGGCCTGCTGAAGATGGCGATCAACGTCTCCGGCTCCTCCCTGGGCGACGACACCTATGTCGAACAGTTGCTGCACATGACCGCCGGATCGCCGGCAGAGCGCAAACGCCTGATCGTCGAGGTCACCGAGACGTCAGCCCTGGCCGACATAGAGGCGGCCAACCGCCGCCTGGCCGCCCTGCGCGAAACCGGGATCAAGGTCTGTATCGACGACTTCGGCTCCGGCGCCGCTTCCTACGACTACCTCCGCAAGCTGACGGTCGATGCAGTCAAGATCGACGGCTCCCTGGTGCGCGATCTCGAGACAGACGAATTGGGCCGCGACTTGCTGCGCAATATCGTGGAGCTGTGCCGTTCCATGAAGCTCGAGACCATCGCTGAAATGATCGAGACCGAAGGCGTGGTGACCGAGTTGAAGGCGCTCGGCGTGGAATACGGCCAAGGCTGGCTGTTCGGCCGGGCCGAGGCGGAGCCCCGCACCCAGTTGGCCAGCGCCGCGCCCGTCCGCCGCCGTGGAGCGGTCGAAGCCTGGGGCTGAGATCAGGTATATGACGTATTGACCTGATCAGTCTTGACCGGGCTTGACGCGAATCGCTCCATATACCATCGGTATGCGCGGCCAAGTCCGGGTTGGATGCAGGCCTGAAAACGGCCCGTTCCGAACCTTCATTGGCTCCGGGGCGGGCCGTTTTGCATGACCTCGCAGACGCCTTGTTTCACAAGGCCGCCCTTAGTGGGCCGCCGCCGTCGGCAGGTGTTCCTTCTCGAACCGGCCCACCTGATCCACCAGGGTTCGGGCGGCCTGGTTCATGCCGATGACCTCCACCTGGGCACCCTGGCGGCGATAGCGGAAAACGACCTTGTCCACGGCGGCGACGCCGGTCAGATCCCACAGATGGGCCTCGGTCATGTCGATCTCGACGCGCTTGGGATGGCCGTGGTGTTCGAAGCTGGCGGCGAACAGATCGGCTGAGGCGAAGAACAGCTGGCCGGTCACGCGATAGCGCAGCACGCCCTCCTCCGGGGTCTCGATCTCGGTCACGGCGATGGTCTTGCCAATTTTGCGCATGAAGAAGACCGCCGACAGCAGGACGCCCAGGATCACGCCCTTTGAAAGGTCGTGGGTGGCGACCACTGTGACGGTGGTGGCGATCATGACGACCGAGGACTGGAACGGGGTCGAACGCAGCTTCAACACCGAGCCCCAGTCGAAGGTGCCGATGGACACCATGATCATCACGGCGACCAGGGCCGCCATCGGGATCTGGGCGACCCAGTCGCGCAGCACCAGGATCAGGAACAGCAGGAACAGACCGGCCCACAGGGTGGACAGCCGACCTCGCGCGCCGGAGGTGACGTTGATGATCGACTGGCCGATCATGGCGCAGCCCGCCATGCCGCCGAACAGGGGCGACAGGATGTTGGCGATGCCCTGGCCGCGCGTCTCGCGGTCCTTGTCCGACGGGGTGTCGGTGATGTCGTCCAGCAGATTGGCGGTCAGCAGGCTTTCCAGCAGACCGACGAAGGCCAGGGTCGCCGAGATCGGGGCGATGATGGCCAGGGTTTCCCAGGTCAGGGGCACGGCCGGCAGGTGGAACATGGGCAGGGTCGAAGGCATCTGGCCCATGTCGCCGACGGTGCGGACGTCCAGCCCGGTCATGATGACGAAGGCGCTGATCAGGACGATGGCGACCAGGGACGACGGCACGGCCCTGGTCAGGCGCGGGAAGCCGTAGATGACGACCAGGGCGGCCCCGACCAGGGCGAAGGTCTGCCAGTTGGCGCCGATCAGCTCGGGCATCTGGGCCAGGAAGATCAGGATCGCCAGGGAGTTGACGAAGCCGGTCATCACGCTGCGGCTGACGAACCTGATGTAGCGGCCCAGCTTCAGCAGGCCGATGATGATCTGGAACACGCCGCACAGGATCGAGGCGGCGAACAGGTATTCAAGCCCGTGGTCGCGGACCAGACCGACCATCAGCAGGGCCATGGCCCCGGTGGCGGCCGAGATCATGGCCGGACGACCACCGACGAAGGCGATGGTCACGGCGATGACGACGCTGGCGTAGAGACCGACGGCCGGATCGACGCCGGCGATGATGGAGAAGGCGATAGCCTCGGGGATCAGGGCCAGGGCGACGACGGTCCCCGCCAACAGGTCGCGGCGAGGGTTGGCGAGCCATTGCTGGCGCGCGGAGGCGATAAGGGACATGTGGGGTTCATCTGGGGTCTGCCGCCGACCTGGCGCGCGGCCATGGGTCGTGTGCGGCGGGTTTCCCGGCGGATCGGCGGCCGGGATAGCCACCCGACGCTTCAAACAGGCCGGGTCCAAGGTGAGGCGCGCCTGATGCCCGGTCCCGGCCCGAAAGGCAAGCCGCCTATCCGGCGGTCGGCTTGGCCAGCGACGGTCGCTCGGACGCCTTGGCGGCGGCGGTGGCTTCGACGGCGCGCATGACGCGCAGCAGGTTCTCGCCGGCGATCTTGCGGATGTCGGCCTCGGTCCAGCCGGCGTCCATCAGGGCGGCGAGGATGCGGGGATAGGCGTCCACCCCGGTCATGCCCTCAGGCAGGCTGCCGATGCCGTCGAAGTCTGCGCCCAGGCCGACATGGTCGATCCCCGCGACCTGACGCACATGCTGGATGTGGGCGACGACGTCGGCCAGGGTCGCCTCCGGCGTCGGATGGGCGGCGGACCAGGCGGTCAGCCCGGCCTCGACGGCGGTCGGATCGCCGGGGTTCAGGGTCTTCAGCCGCGCCTCCTCGCCCGCGCGGTCGGCGTTCCAGGCGCGGACCCGTTCGGAGACGAAGCCGGGAGCCAGGTTGATCATCACGATCCCCCCGTCCTCGGGCATCATCCGCAGCACCCGGTCGGGCACGTTGCGGGGATGGGCCGTGAGCGCCCGGGCCGAGGAGTGGGAGAAGATGACCGGGGCGTCGGACACCCGCATGGCGTCCAGCATGGTGTCCTCGGACACGTGGCTGAGGTCCACCATCATGCCCAGACGGTTCATCTCGCGCACCACGTCCTCGCCGAAGGGGCTGAGCCCGCCCCATTTGGGGGCGTCGGTGGCGCTGTCGGCCCAGGTGGTGGTCTTGGAATGGGTCAGGGTCATGTAGCGGGCGCCGGCGCGGTGGAACTCGCGCAGCAGGGCCAGGGAGTCGTCGATGGAATAGCCCCCCTCCATGCCGATCAGGCTGGCGATCCGGCCCGAGGCGAAGACGGCGTCCACCTGGTCCGCCGTCGTGGCCAGGCCGAAGACGTCGGGGTGGGCGGCGATGATCCGCTTGGCCGTGTCGATCTGCTCGAAGGTCTCCTCGACCGCCTCCAGCGGGGTCAGGCTGGCGGGGACATAGACCGACCAGAACTGGCCGCCGACGCCGCCGGCGCGCAGGCGGGCGATGTCGGTGTGAAGCCGGGTCGTCGCCTCAAGATTGGCTGTCAAATCAACGGCGTAGACGTCGTTTCCATACTCCTGGCGCAGGGCCCAGGGCAGGTCGTTGTGGCCGTCGATCAGGGGGGTGGTCTTGAGGATTTCGAGCACGCGGGCCTCGCCGGCCGACTGGGCGTGGGCGGCGGTGGCGAAGGCGGCGACGGCGACGCCGGCCAGCAGATGACGGATCATGATGCGACTCCCTGATGTTGCGCCGCACACTGACAGACGGACCTGGAGAAAAGAACCCTCTCCCGCTTGCGGGAGAGGTGGCCCGGCGTTCGCGCAGCGAACCAGGGTCGGAGAGGGAAGTCTTACTCAGAAAGAGGACTTCCCCCATTGTCAGGCGTGTCGCTTCGCGCCACGATCTGCCACTTCCCCCGCAAGCGGGGGAAGGTCTAAGAGACGGCATGAGCGACGCCGCCTTTTCCGATCCGCTCGACCTGAAGAAGGTCGAGACCCGCGCCTGGTTCGAGCATCTGCGCGACCGTATCCATGCGGCCTTCGAGGCGCTGGAGGATGCGGCGCCCGATGATCTGTTTCCGGGGAAGCCAGGGCGGTTCGTGCGGACGCCGTGGGACCGCGAGGCAGGCGGCGGGGGCGTCATGGGGATGATGCACGGTCGGCTGTTCGAGAAGGTCGGGGTTCATGTCTCGACCGTCCACGGATCCTTTCCGGCCGACTACGCCAAGACGGTGCCCGGCGCGGCGGAGGACCCCCGCTTCTTCGCCACCGGGATCAGCCTGATCTGCCATCCGGTCAGCCCCCGGGTTCCGGCGGTGCATATGAACACCCGTTTCATCGCCACGACCCAGAGCTGGTTCGGCGGCGGAGGCGATCTGACGCCGGTGCTGGACGCGGATCGGCGCCAGGACCACCCGGACACCCTGGCCTTCCACGCCGCGATGAAGGCGGCCTGCGACGCCCATGATCCGGACTGGCACGCCAAGTACAAGGCTTGGTGCGACGAGTATTTCTTCCTGCCGCATCGGCAGGAGCCGCGGGGCACCGGCGGCATCTTCTACGACCACCACGACAGCGGCGACCACGACCGCGACTTCGCCTTCACCCGCGACGTGGGCCTGGCCTTCCTGGACGTCTATCCGAAGATCGTCGCCGGGCGGATGGGCGAGGCCTGGACGCCGGAGCAACGCGAAGAGCAGTTGGTGCGGCGCGGGCGGTATGTTGAGTTCAACCTGCTGTACGACCGTGGCACCATGTTCGGCCTCAAGACCGGCGGCAACGTCGATTCGATCCTCAGCTCCATGCCCCCGGTGGTGAAATGGCCGTGAAGTCCCCCCTTGCGAAGATCCTGCTGCGCCCCCTGGCCACCTCGGCCCTGTTTGCGGTGCTGTACGGGATCTATCTGACCCTGTCGCACCAGCCGCAGATCCCGCTGACCCTGTTCGTTGTGATCGGCTTCTATTTCGCCGCCTCGCTGCTGCTGGAGCGGTTCGTGTTTCCCCGGTTGGGACTCTGATCAAAAAAAGACAGTCTAGATCGTCTAAACAGTCTGAATTCGGCGGCCCGCCCGCCCTTGAAACCGCGTCCCCGAATTGCACTGCGCCGGCGAAAACCGGTGCGATGCGCAAAAGAGTGCAGTTTGGCGGCGTGTTTTCCGTTCGATTGTCAAAGACCTGGCGGCCAGTCTAACCGCGCCCGGAAGGGCGATGGGTCGATTGTGGGGATTTCATTGAAAGCCCTTAGAATTCAGAATGCGGTGGAGCGGAATTAGGGGTGCATCCCCCGTCGGCTCATTCCATGGCGGCGACAAAAGCGTCGCCCGCCTTGCTGCGATAGCGTTCGCGATGCCGCAGCAGGCGGAACGGGCGTTCCGGCAGGCTGAAGGCGGCGCTGACCAGACGTCCGGCGGCGACCGAGCCATAGGCCACGCTTTCGGACAGGGCCGTGGCCCCCGCCCCCGCCTCGGCCGCCGCCAGCACCGCCTCGTTTGACGGCAGGGTCATGGCGATGGACAGGGCGGCGGGGTCCACGCCCGCGTTTCGCAGCGCCGCCTCCAGGGTCGAGCGGGTGCCCGATCCCGCTTCGCGCAGGACCCAGGCCTGGGTCGCCAGGGTCTGGGCCTCCAGTCGACGCAGTCCGGCCCAGGGATGGTCGGGCGTGACCAGAACCGCCAGCCGGTCCGAGCCCACCACCGTCTGATCCAGCAAGGGCTGGTCGATCTCGCCCTCGACCAGACCCAGTTCGGCCGCGCCGCTCAACACCCCCTCGGCCACCTCACGCGTATTGCCTATGGCCACATCCAGTTCGACGCCGGGATGGGCCGCATGAAAGGCGGCCAGTCGGCGGGGCAACCAGGCGCTGGCGATGGTCTGGCTGGCGAAGAGGGTCAGGCGGCCGCGTCGCAGGGCGCTCATGTCCGCAAGCGCCGCCTCGGCCGCCGCTGCGCGGGCCAGCACGGCCCTGGCCTCGGGCAGGAAGGCCTGGCCGGTCTGGTTCAGGACGACGCCCCGGCCGACCCGGTCGAACAGATGCACGTCATGTTCGGCCTCCAGCGCCGCGATGGCGTTGGAGACCGCCGACTGGGTCAGGTTCAGCGCCCGCGCGGCGGCCGTCACATGCTGGCGCTCGGCCACGGCGACGAAGATGCGCAGGCGTTCCAGGGTCACGATCAATCTCCAAATCGGATTGAAACGACCATAACAATCCGTTGGACCGAGGTCGAGGGGCCGCCCATCAAGCTGGACCATGAAATCCGCTGCCCCTGACGCCGTTTTGAGTCCTCCCCTGCCCCGCATGATACGGCTGGGCGCGTTCGGGCGCGCGGTGTGGCCCGGCCTGATGATGAGCCTGGTGGTCGCCCTGGCGGCGGTGGGCCTGGGTGGCCTGGAACGCGGGGCGGTCGGCAAGGTCTGGCTGGAGCCGCTGGTGCTGGCCATCCTGCTGGGCGCCGGCGTGCGGGCGGCCTGGACGCCGGACGTGCGGTTCAGGGCCGGGATCGATTTCAGCGCCAAGATCCTGCTGGAGGTCGCCGTGGTCCTGCTGGGCGCCTCGGTCAGTGCGGCGACCCTGTCGTCGCTGGGGCTGGGGTTCGTGGCGGGGGTCTTCGCCCTGGTCGCCGCCGCCATTCTGGCCGGGTTCGGGATCGGGCGTCTGCTGGGGCTGAACCCGCGCATGGCCCTGCTGGTGGCTTGCGGCAACGCCATTTGCGGCAACTCCGCCATCGCCGCCGTGGCCCCGGTGATCGACGCCGATGGCGAGGAGGTCGCCGCCTCCATCGCCTTTACCGCCGTGCTGGGGGTGGTGGTGGTGCTGACCCTGCCGCTGCTGGGCGGGCTGATGGGGATGAGCGGGCTGCAATACGGCGCCCTGGCGGGGCTGACCGTCTACGCCGTGCCCCAGGTGCTGGCCGCCGCAGCCCCGTTCGGCGCGGTCGCGACCCAGACGGGGACGGTGGTCAAGCTGGCGCGGGTGCTGATGCTGGGGCCGGTGATCCTGGTGCTGTCGCTGATCTTCCGGGATCGGGCGGAGGGGGCGAAGGGGCCGGGACTGCACCGGCTCCTGCCGTGGTTCATCGTCGGTTTTCTGGCGATGATCGCGCTGCGGAACCTGGAGCTGATCCCGCAGGCGGCGCTCGAACCGATGGCGGCGGCCTCCGGCCTGCTGACCGTGGCGGCCATGGCGGCCTTGGGCCTGCAGACCGACATCCGGGCCGTGGCGCGGGCCGGCGGGCGGGTGGTCGCGGCGGTGGTGTTGTCGCTGGCGGCCCTGGTTGGGCTGAGCCTGGGGCTGATCGCGGTGTTGGGGGTTTAGCGCCTTCTACTTTCGTCATTCTCCGGCAAGCCGCCCCTTCGCGGCGCAGACCTGGGAACCCAGCGGCGCCGAAGGCGATGTATCCGCCGCGCGATGCTCGAAAGTTCTTCCGCGACAGGTTCGCGCTCTCGCGCGCCGCTGGGTCCCCCGGTCTCGCTACGCTCGCCGGAGGATGACGAAAGTAAGGATCAGATCCCGCTGCCCTGGTCCTCGACCGGGGGCGGGGTCAGCAGCAGGAAGGCGCGGATCCAGGCGGTGAGGACGGCGCGGTCGTTGGGGCGTTTCAGGCTGTCGAGCGCGGCCTCGGCCAGGGGTTCGGGGATGCGCGAACCGCGCCGGACCTCGACCAGGGCGGCGGCGTAGTCGGGCTGGAACTCCGGGTGGCACTGGAAGGAGATGGCGTCCTGGCCCCAGGCCAGGCCGGCGTAGGGGGTGAAGCCGCTGGAGGCGATGACGCGCGCATCGGGCGAGACGGCCACGACCTGATCCTGATGCGAGACGGGGATGGCGAGGGTGCGGGCGCGGGGGTGCATCCAGGGCTCGGTCCCGTGCACGTCGTAACGGTGCAGGCCGACGCCCCAGCCCTTGTCCGACTTCTCGACCGCGCCGCCGAAGGCGTGGGCCAGGACCTGATGGCCGAAACAGATGCCGACGATCCGGGTCCGGCCCCGCGCCGCACGCAGCCAGTCGATCAGCTGGGGAATCCACGGCAGGTCGTCATAGACGCCGGCGGCCGAGCCGGTGACGATCACCCCCTGGAAGGCGGCGGGGTCTGACGGCAGATGGCCGGACTGGACGTCGAACCGGGTGGTCGGGACGTTTTCGCCCAGCAGGGCGCGGAACCGGGCCGGATAGTCGTCGAAACTGTCCTTCAGGGCCTCGGGCGGATGGCCGGTTTCCAGAATGGCGATACGGGTCATGGCCCGACCATAGACAAGGGGCGCGCCGATCAGAAGGACCAGATTTCAGCCTTGCCGCCCGGATCGCCCAGACGGTCGGCGACCCAGCCGCAGACTTGGCGCGCCGCGTCCTCGGCGCCCGGCGGCGGATTGACGATCACCAGGGCGCAGCCGTTCATCTTCATCGGATTGGTCAGGGGACGCAGGCGGGCCTCGGCGACCAGGGTCGGGCCGGCCTTGGGCTGCAGCCGGCGGATGAAGCCGTCGAAGGTCTCCAGATCCTTCAGCGGGGTCCAGATCGCCACGGTCGCGGTCGGGTCGCGACGGACCACCGCCAGGGCGGTTTCGGCCGAACGGATATAGTCGTCGGGCTTCTCGAACGGCGGGTCGATCAGGATCAGGGGCGCCTTGACCCGCGCCGCCTCGGCCGTGGCCAGGGCGTAGCCGTCGCCCTCGCGCGCCTCGGCGTTGGGGCGATCCGCGAGGGCCTGATCCAGCAGGGCGCGGACGGGCGGGTTCAGCTCATAGCCGACATAGGTTCCGCCCGCCCCGAGGGCGTCGGCGATCAGCAGGGGCGAGCCGGGATAGAAGCGGGCGCCGCCGTCGGGGTTCAGCGCCGCCACCCGATCCGCCAGGGCCTGCATCAGGGGCGGCAGGTCCGGGTCGGTCATCAGACGCGCGACTCCGGCCTCGGCCTCCTTGGACCGGACGGCGTCGCCGGACAGATCATAAAGGCCGGCGCCGGCGTGGGTGTCGAGCACCGTCAGCGAGCCTGCGGCCGCGCGGGTCTTCACCAGCCACAGGACCAGGGCGTGTTTGACCAGGTCGGCGAAGTTTCCGGCGTGGAAGCTGTGGCGATAATTCATGCCGCCTCGTGTCGCGCCGGGCGCGCGGGGTCAAGGGGAAGCGGCGGCTGGAACCCGGCGACCCCACCCGGCGTTCGTTGCTGGTCTTGGGGCGGGTCTGGGGCAAGCCGCTGAAAGACCAATGAAAAGGAAGGCCGCTGATGGCGGACGGATCGCACGGCGTGGATATTGCGGTCGAGGTTCCGCAGGGGCTGAGCTGGTGCAGCGACGACAACCCCGGCCTGACCCGCCGCCGCGCCGGCAAGGGTTGGTCCTATCGCGACGCCAAGGATCAACCGGTCAAGGACGCCAAGGTTCTGGACCGGATCCGCGCCTTGGCCATTCCGCCCGCCTGGACCGACGTCTGGATCTGCCCCAAGGCCAACGGCCATATCCAGGCGACCGGCCGCGACGTGAAGGGGCGCAAACAGTATCGCTATCACGACGGCTGGAGCGCGGCCCGATCCGAGAACAAGTTCGACAAGCTGCCGGCCTTTTCGCGCGCCCTGCCCAAGCTGCGCGCCCAGGTCGAACATGACCTGAACCTGAGAGGGCCGGTGAAGGACAAGGTGCTGGCCACCGCCGTGCGCCTGCTGGAGATCACCCTGATCCGGGTCGGCAATGCGGCCTATGCGCGGGAGAACCGCAGCTATGGGCTGACCACCCTGAACAAGCGGCATCTGGAGGTGGACGGCGCGGCCCTGACATTCGAGTTCCGGGGCAAGAGCGGCAAGGACCACCGGGTCAGCGTCCGCGACCGGCGACTGGCGCGGGTGGTGCGGGCGCTGGAGGAACTGCCGGGCCAGCACCTGTTCAAATACCGCACGGCCGACGGGGAGCTGTGCCCCGTCACCTCGGACGATGTGAACGCCTATATCCGCGCGGCCATGGGCGACCAGTTCTCGGCCAAGGATTTCCGCACCTGGGCGGGCACGGTCTCGGCGGCGCGGGCCTTGCGCGAGATGGAGCCCCCGACCTCGCCGACCGACGCCAAACGCAAGATCACCGTCTGCGTCAAGGCGGTGGCGGGCCTGCTGGGCAATACGCCGACAGTGTGCCGGACCTCCTACGTCCATCCGAAGGTGATGGCGCTGTACGAGAGCGGCGAGCTGAAGACCGCCCTGCCGGGGCCGGACACCAAGGGGTTCGAGACGGCGCTGATCAAGCTGCTGAAGGTGGAGTGAGCCCACCGCCCCGCTCCGTCACCCTCCGACTTGTTCGGAGGGCCTACCCTAGCAACACACGAAACGAACGAGGGGCGCACGGTGGTCCGTGCGCCCCCCATCTTATCGCACAATCCCCGCCGTGGGCCCTCCGGACGAGCCGGAGGGTGACGGGTCTGGTGGGGGCGTCAGCCCTTCATCCGCCAGGTCGCGCCGTCGGGGCCGTCCATGACGACGACGTTCAGTGCGTTCAGGCGGTCGCGGATGCGGTCGGCCTCGGGCCAGTCCTTGGCGGCGCGGGCGGCTGCGCGTTGCTCCAGCAGGGCCTCGACCTCGATACGCAAGGCGTCGGAGACGTCGCCTTCCAGCCAGGCGGCTGGATCGGCCTGGAGCACGCCCAGGATGGAGGCGCAGGCCACGAGGCGAGCACGGGCCTGAGCGACGGCGGCGGTGTCGCCCGCCGTCATGCCGCGTTCGATCTCGCTGGACAGGGCGAACAGGGTCGCCATGGCGCCGGGGGTGTTCAGATCGTCCTCGATGGACTTGAGGAAGTCGGCGGGGGGATCGAGATCCAGAACCTCGACGCCGCTGGAGCGGTGCAGTGCGCCGTAGAGACGATCCAACGACTTCTTGGACTGATCCAGCAGACCCTGGTTCCAGTCCAGCGGCTGGCGGTAGTGGGCCGACAGCAGCGCCCAGCGGACGACCTCGCCCGGCATGGCCTGGACCAGGTCGTGCAGCAACAGGACGTTGCCGATGGACTTGGACATCTTCTCGGCGTCCACGGTCAGGAAGCCGTTGTGCATCCAGTAGCGGGCGTATTCGTCGTGCGCCTGATCGTCATGGGCGTGGCCGTGGGCGCAGACGCCCTGGGCGATCTCATTCTCGTGGTGAGGGAAGACCAGGTCGATGCCGCCGCCGTGGATATCGATGGGCAGGCCCAGGGCCTGTTCGATCATGGCCGAGCATTCGATATGCCAGCCAGGACGCCCCTCGCCCCAGGGCGACGGCCAGGACGGCTCGTCCGGCTTGGACGGTTTCCACAGGACGAAATCATGGGGGTTCTTCTTGTACGGCGCGACCTCGACGCGGGCGCCGGCGATCATGTCGTCCAGGTTCCGACCCGAGAGGGCGCCGTAGGACGGATAGGAGGAGACGTCGAACAGGACGTGGCCCTCCGCCGCATAGGCGCAGCCGGCGTCGACGATGGCCTGGATCTGGGCGACGATGGCCGGGATATAGTCGGTGACGTGGGGGGCGAGGTCGGGCGGCGAGACGTTCAGCAGGCCCATGTCGGCGAGATAGGCGGCCTCGTAGCGGGCGGTGACCTCGCCGATCGGCACGCCCTCGCGGGCGGCCTTCTGATTGATCTTGTCGTCCACGTCGGTGACGTTGCGAGCGTAGATCACATGATCCGCGCCATAGGTCCGGCGCAGCAGACGCACCAGGACGTCGAACACCACCGGCGGGCGCGCATTGCCGATATGGGCGTAGTCATAGACCGTCGGGCCGCAGACATAGAGGGTCACCCGGTTCGGATCGCGCGGTTCGAACAGGCGCTTTTCACGGTGCAGGGTGTCGTGGATGTGCAGCGGCATAAGATAGGTGGACTTCGTTTTCTTGCAGGACGGAGGGTCCGTCCCATATAGCGGCCTGATATACAGTCCAGACGGATTGTAGAAGCTATACCGGGCGGCTCCGACCGCCCCGGCCGGAAAATCGAGTTCATGAGCGTCATCCCCGCCAAGCCCGTCCTCGTCAGCGACGAAACCGCCACGGTTCAGGAGTCTGGCCGCCCGTCGCGCGAGCAGGCGCTGGAGGCCGTGCGCACCCTGATCGCCTGGGCCGGGGACAATCCGGACCGTCCGGGCCTGATCGACACGCCCAAGCGGGTGGTGGACGCTTACGGCGAATGGTTCGACGGCTATGAGGCCGACGCGGCCAAGGAGCTGTCGCGCACCTTCGAGGACGTGACCGGCTATGACGACATGGTCATCCTGCGCGAGATCGAGGTGGAGAGCCATTGCGAGCACCACCTGGCCCCCTTCCTGGGCAAGGCCTATGTCGCCTATCTGCCCGGCGAGAAGGTTGTCGGCATCTCCAAGCTGGCGCGGGTGGTGGAGATCTTCGCCCGACGTCTGCAGAATCAGGAAACCCTGACCAACGACATCATCGAGGCCATCGAATCGCACCTGCAGCCCAAGGGCGTCGCGGTGATGATCGACGCCGCGCACCAGTGCATGACCACGCGCGGGGTGCATCACCGGCATGTTTCGACCGTCACGACCCGGTTCACCGGCGCCTTCAAGTCCGATCCGGCCCTTATGGACCGTTTCCTGAAGCTGGCGAAGGCGTAAAGCCTCGCCTGTCGCGGGTAATTGACGTTCCGGAACGCCGGATCGTTTAGAACCGCTTTACAAGCGCGCATCGGGACGCCAAGAACCGAACAAGCTCTCGGGCGATCCATAGGGAAATGTCGGCGCGGATCGCGGCCGGCGGTAACGGAGATTAGGCATGGCTGCGAAGATCGGCGGTTCCGGTGGGGACAAGCACACGATCGAACAGACGGCGGATATCAACATCACGCCGTTCATCGACATTCTGCTGGTGCTGATGATCATCTTCATGGTCGCCGCGCCCATGGCGACCGTGTCGATCCGCCTCGACCTGCCGCCGGCGACGCCGCCCACCGATCCGACCAAGGAAAAGGAACCGGTGTACATCACCATCCAGGAAAACGGTCAGCTGTTCCTGTCGGACAAGCAGACCTCGATCGACAACCTGGCCGCCGACGTCTGCACCGCCCTGGGCGGCGGCGCCTGCCAGGAAGAGCGCGTCTTCGTGCGCGCCCAGCCGGAAGTGAAATATTCTCAGTTCATGGAAGTCATGAACAAGATGCAGGAGAACGGCTTCTTCAAGGTCGGCCTGCTGAACGAAGACATCGAATAGGACCGAGGTTCTATCCCGGATCAGGGCCGCGTTCCGAAAGGGACGCGGCCTTTTTCTTTGCGGCAAGGCTTGCTCCCGCGCACGCTGACCGCCTTGATGCCAAATCGGCTGTTCGAGGAGTCCGCCCATGCGTCGTCGCACCTTCCTGTCCGCCCTGCCGGCCGGAGCCCTGGCGGCGACGGCCGTCCAGGCGCGACAGTCGTCTCCGACCGCCAAGCCGACCGAGGCGGTCCCCGCCCCTGCCCGTCCCGCCGATCCCTACGCCGGGGTCGGCATCGGCGACCGGGTCACGGGACCGAAATTCATGGGCCGCTCAACCGTCTGGGGCGCGAACGGGGCGGCGGCGACGGCGCACCCGGCGGCCAGCCTGATCGGCATCGACACCCTGAGGCGCGGCGGATCGGCCATCGACGCGGCCATCGCCATCAATGCGGCCCTGGGCTTCCTGGAGCCGGTGGCCAACGGCATCGGCGGCGACGCCTATTGCCTGCTGTGGGACCCGAAACAGAAGACGGTGGTCGGGCTGAACGGGTCCGGCGCCAGTCCGCGAGGCCTTAGCCTGGAAACCGCGCGGTCCAAGGCCATCGAGGGCTATCTGCCGCGTTATGGGGCGGTGACGGTGAATGTGCCCGGCACCGTGGACGCCTGGTGGAGCGCGCACCAACGCTACGGCAAGCTGCCGTGGAAGGATGTCCTGCTGCCGGTCGCCGAGCTTTGCGAACAGGGCGCGCCCGTGCCCCAGGTCATCGCCTACTACCTGGAACGCAATATGGCGGCCTTCGACCGGGGCGTGATCCCTATCGAGGAGAACGACAATAGGAAGCGCATCTGGGCCGCCGGCGGGGCGACGCCCAAGGTGGGCGAGGTTTTCGCCAACCCCTTCCTGGGCAAGACCCTGCGGATGATCGCCGAGGGCGGGCGCGACGCCTTCTATGACGGCCCCATCGCCGATCAGATCGAGGCCTATTTCAAACGGATCGGCGGCTGGATGACCCGCGCCGACATGGCCGCCCACCGCACCGAATGGGTCGAGCCGATCCAGACCAATTATCGCGGGGTGGACGTCTTCGGCCTGGGCCCCAACACGCAAGGCCTGTCGACCAACCAGATCCTGAACATCTGCGAACAGTTCGATCTGAAATCCATGGGCTTCCAGTCCGCCGCCTCGCTGCACGTCCAGGCCGAGGCCAAGCGGCTGGCGTTCGAGGACCGGGCGCGCTGGTTCGCCGACGACCGATTCTCCAAGACCCCGGTCGAATGGCTGAACTCCAAGGCCTACGCCGCCGAACGGGCCAGGCTGATCCGGCCGGACCGGGTCATGGATCGCGTCATGCCGGGCGACGCCCCGCACCACGGCGACACCACCTATTTCAGCGTCGCCGACAGCGACGGGATGATGGTCAGCTGGATCCAGTCCAACTATCGCGGCATGGGCTCGGGCCTGGCGCCGGACAATGGATCGGAGCCGCTGGGCTTCATGTTCCAGGACCGGGGCGAGCTGTTCGCCCTGAGCGACGGCCATCCCAACGTCTATGCGCCCGGCAAGCGGCCGTTCCAGACCATTATCCCCGGTTTCGCGGTCAAGGACGGCGAGCCCTGGATGGCCTTCGGCGTCATGGGCGGCGCCATGCAGCCCCAGGGCCAGGCCCAGATCATCATCAACATGGTCGATTATGGGCTTGAGCCCCAGGCGGCGGGGGATGCGCCGCGCTGGCAACACTATGGCTCGTCCGAACCGACCGGCCAGGCGCAGGAGGGGACCGGGGTGCTGCACCTGGAGAGCGGCGTGCCCGAGGCGACCAAGGCGCAGTTGCGAGCGATGGGCTGGACCCTGGGCGAGCCGGACGGCGGGTTCGGCGGCTATCAGAACGTCATGAAGCAGATGAACCCCGGCGGACGCTGGACCTATGGCGCGGCGACCGAGATGCGCAAGGACGGGATCGCCATCGCCTATTGAGGGCGGGGATGTTATGATCGGGTCATGAAGATCGGCGCTCAGGGTCAGGTCGTTATTCCGGCGGAACTGGTGGAACAGGCCGGTTTCGGGCCTGACGACGAGTTGTCGGTCCGGATCGACAGCGGCGTCCTGACCATTCGCGCGGCCAACGACCGACCGCACGCGGCGAAAGACCGCGGGCGCGCACTGATTGAGCATATGCAACGGTATCGTTCCGCCCTGAACATGACGACGGACGACGTCATGGCGATGACGCGGGGCGAATGAGGGTTCTGATCGACAGCAATGTGCTGATCGACCTGATCGACGAGACGCTGTCTTGGCATGACTGGTCAGCGAGCCAAGCCTCAGCGATCCTGAATGCGGAAGGGGCGCTGGTGATCAATCCGATCATCTATACGGAGGTCTCAATTCCGTTTCTTAATGCAGACACGGTGGAAGCACTGCTGGCTCCGTTTGATCGCGAAGGCCTGCCGTTCGAAGCCGCCTTTCTGGCCGGCAAGGCTTTTCAGGCCTATCGTCGGCGGGGCGGTGTTCGGACTTCGCCCCTGCCTGACTTCTTCATCGGCGCCCACGCCCTGGTCGCCGGATACAGGCTGCTGACGCGCGACGGAGCGCGGTATCGTACCTATTTTCCCGAGCTTGAGCTGATCGCGCCATGACCCGTGACGAGGTGCGCGCCCTGCTGCTGTCGTTTCCCGGCGTCGAGGACGGCGTCTCCTATGGCGAGCCATCGTTCAAGGTGGCGGGGAAGTTCTTCACCTGGCTGCGTCCGAAGCTGGACGACAGTATCGTGGTGCATCTGGACAATCTGGATGAGCGGGATTTGCTGATCGAGATGGACCCGGCCGCCTTTCACTTCACCGACCACTACCGCGACTATCCGATCGTGCTGGCGCGGATCGCGGCGGTCGATCCCGTCTGGCTGAGGGCGGCGCTGGAAAGGCGGTGGCGCAAGGTGGCGCCGAAGCGGCTGGTGAAGGTCTACGACGCCGCTTGACCTGACGTCGGGGAAACCATGCAGGGTCCGTTGAAAATAACAACGGACAGAAACGACATGGGGCGGGCGGTTGAGGATCGGGTCATCAAGGCTCAGGACGGCTGGCCGCTGGAGGCGACGCTGTTCCGGGGCGATGCGCCGAGGATGGCGGTGCTGGTCTCGGCGGGCACGGGGTTTCCGCGCGGCTTCTATGCGCGGTTCGCGCGCTGGATGGCCGAGCGGGGCTGCGTGGTCCTGACCTATGACTATCGCGGAATCGGCGGGTCGCGGCCCGAGGATCTGGCGGCGATGGAGATGGACTATCCCGACTGGGGTCGGCTGGACATGCCGGCGGCGCTGAAGGCGTTGAAGAAGGCGGCGCCGGGTCTGCCGATCTTCCACGTCGGACACAGCGTCGGGGGCCATTTCGTGGGCTTCATGCCGAACCAGGCCGAGATCGGGCGGCACGCCTTCGTCTCGGTCGGGACCGGATGGTGGGGCGGACACCATCGGACTTATAATCCGGTCGAGCTGTTCTTCTGGTTCGGTTTCGGGCCGCACCATCTGCGACGCCACGGCTATGTCCGCGCCGGCAGGCTGTGGCGGGGGACCGACCTGCCGCGCGGGGTGTTCGAGACCTGGAAACGGTGGTGCCTGAAGCCGGCCTATTTCCTGGACGAGCTGAAGTCCGGCGCGCTGGAGTCCCAGGGGTTCGATGCGGTCCGGGCGCCGATCCGGTCCTGGATCTTTCCGGACGACCCCATCGCCACGCCGGTCACAGGGGCGGCCCTGCTGGAGGCCTATCCCAACGCGCCGTCCGAGGTCGTGGTGCGTGACGGCCCCGACTATGGGGTGCGACGGGTCGGCCACGAGGGCGCCTTCCGCAAGGGGCTGGAGCCGCTGTGGCAGGAAATCCTGGATTGGTTCGACGCAGGGGTTACGAAGACCGGAGCCGGCGCCTAACTGTGCTGCTCCCGAAAACGAAGGATTTCCCCATGGCTTACGGCGATCAGCCCACAATCACCGTCGATGGCGTCGAGATCCCCCTGCTCGGCTTCGGCACCTGGCAGCTGGAGCCGGCGGATGCGCGCCGGATGGTCGCGGAGGCCCTGCGGATCGGTTATCGCCACATCGACACGGCCTGGATCTACAAGAACGAGAAGGCGGTCGGCGAAGGCATCGTCGATTCGGGCGTGGCCCGCGAGGACATCTTCCTGACCACCAAGATCTGGGTCGAGCATTTCACCCATGACGCCCTGCTGAAACAGGCGAAGGAATCCGCCGAAAGCCTGGGCACGACGCCGGATTTGCTGCTGCTGCACTGGCCCAAGCCGACGCCGACGTTCGAAGAGACTCTGGGGGCGCTGAACGAAGCCAGGGACCAGGGCCTGACCAAGTCGATCGGCCTGTCGAACTTCCCGTCCAAGGAGTTCCGGCAGGCGCAGAGCCTGTCCAAGGCGCGGCTGATCACCAACCAGGTCGAACATCATCCGTATCTAGGGATCGACCAACTGGTGGCGACGGCGGCCGAGCTGGGGTCGTCGATCACCGCCTGGTCGCCCCTGGCCCAGGGCAAGATCGCCGACGACAGGACGATCTCCGAAATCGCCGAGGCCCACGGCAAGACCAACGGCCAGGTCACCCTGCGCTGGCTGATCCAGAGCCGGATCATCGCCATTCCGCGCACGACCAAGGAAAGCCGGGCGCGCGAGAATTTCGACATTTTCGACTTCGAACTCTCGGGCGAGGAGATGCAGCGGATGGACGCCCTGGATCGCGGCGAGCGGCTGGGCGACTGGCTGGATCCGACTTACCAATGGGACAAGGCCGCCGCTTGATCAGGGGAGGCGCGCATGTTGCGTGACCGGGATCGCCCGCGTCTTTGGCGCGCCGCCTTCGCCGTGACCGGCTGGGCGGCGCTGGTCCTGCAGTACCTGCTGATGGCGGGGCCGGCGGACGGCTGGGCGGTGGTGACGCGCACCGTCCAGTACTTCAGCTTCTTCACCATACTGACCAACATCCTGGTCGCCCTGGCGCTGACCGGGCCGTTGCTGAAGCCCACAAGACCCCTGGCGCGCTGGACGGCGTCGCCGGCCTTCCGCGCCGCCGTGACGACCTACATCCTGATCGTCGGGGTGGTGTATCATTTCATGATCGCCCCCTACTGGAGACCCGAGGGGCTGACCCTGGGCGTCAATCTAGTGCTGCACTACGTCATGCCCGCCGCCTTCCTGCTGGACTGGCTGTGGTTCACGCCGAGAGGCCGACTGCGATGGATCGATCCGGTGAAGGCCCTGGGGTTCCCGCTGATCTTCGGCGTTTGGACTCTGGTTCACGGACTTATGACCCACTGGTGGCCCTATGGGTTCGTCAATGTTGACGAACTGGGCCTGGGCCGGGTGCTGGCGGTTTTCGCCGGCCTGCTGGTCTGTTTCCTGCTGGTCGGGCTGGCGCTGGTCGGGCTGGATCGGGCCTTCAGTCGAACGAGGCGTGACAGTTCGGCCCCGGCGCTTTAGGCGGAGGCATGGCCTACAAATCCCTGCGTGACTTCATCGACCAGCTGGAAGCCCAGGGCGAGCTGGTGCGGGTTTCCGAGCCGGTCTCGACCGTGCTGGAGATGACCGAGATCCAGACCCGGCTGCTGCGAAACGGCGGACCGGCGGTGCTGTTCGAGAAGCCGGTGATGCCGGACGGGACGATCAGCCCCATCCCCTGCCTGGCCAATCTGTTCGGCACGGTGAAACGGGTCGCCATGGGAGTGACGCTGGAGGGTAAGAACCGGACGACGGCGGGCGAGCTGCGCGAGGTCGGGGAGTTGCTGGCCTTCCTGCGCAATCCGACGCCACCGCGCGGCCTGGGCGACGCGATGGAGATGCTGCCCCTGGCCCAGACCGTCATGTCGATGCGGCCCAAGACGGTGAAGAAGTCGCCGGTGCAGGAGGTCGTGCTGAAAGGCGACCAGATCGACCTGACCGCCCTGCCCGTTCAGTCGTGCTGGCCCGGCGAGCCGGCGCCCCTTATCACCTGGGGCCTGGTCGTGACCAAGGGACCGAGCGAGGACCGCGAGGACGACTTCAACCTGGGCATCTATCGGATGCAGGTGCTGGGCAAGGACAAGGCGATCATGCGCTGGCTGGCGCATCGCGGCGGGGCGCAACACTATGCGCGGCACAAGAAGGCCCGGCCGAAGGAGCCCCTGCCCTGCGCCGTGGTCCTGGGCGCCGATCCGGGCACGATCCTGGCGGCGGTGACGCCCGTGCCGGACACCCTGTCGGAATATCAGTTCGCCGGCCTGATGCGGGGCGCCAAGGCCGAGTTGGTCGCTTGCAAGACCGTGCCGCTGATGGTCCCGGCCCAGGCCGAGATCGTGCTGGAAGGCCACGTCCTGCTGGACGAGTTCGAGGACGAGGGTCCGTACGGCGACCACACCGGCTATTACAACTCGGTCGAGAAGTTCCCGGTCTTCCAGGTCAGCGCCATCACCATGCGGCGTGACCCGATCTATCTGACGACCTTCACCGGCCGGCCGCCGGACGAGCCCAGCGTGCTGGGCGAGGCGCTGAACGAGGTCTTCATTCCCCTGCTGCGCCAGCAGTTCCCCGAGATCGTCGACTTCTGGCTGCCGCCCGAGGGGTGCAGCTATCGGATCGCCGTGGTGTCGATGAAGAAGGCCTATCCGGGCCACGCCAAGCGGGTGATGCTGGGCGTGTGGAGCTATCTGCGCCAGTTCATGTACACCAAATGGGTCATCGTCGTGGACCACGACATCGACGCCCGCGACTGGAAGGACGTCATGTGGGCCATCTCGACCAAGATGGACCCGGCGCGCGACATCACGGTGATTGAGTCGACGCCCATCGACTATCTGGACTTCGCCAGCCCCGAGAGCGGCCTGGGCTCCAAGATCGGCCTGGACGCCACCGACAAATGGCCGCCCGAGACCAAGCGCGAATGGGGCGAGGAAATCCGCATGGATGAGGCGGTGATCGAGCGGGTCAACGACCTGTGGGGCCGGCTGGGTCTGCCGGGCGACGGGACGCCGATCTGGAAGTAACGCGGCCGCCATGTTATAACTATGTTGTAACGGAGCGCGATCATGACCAGCAAGGTTCGCAAGATCGGGAATTCGGCCGGGATCATCCTGCCCAAACCGGTGTTGGCCGCGCTGGGCGTCAGCGAGGGCGCCGCCGTCGAGTTCGTCTATGAGCCCGGCAAGGTCACCATCGTGCCGGTGAAGCGCAAGGTGCGCGAAGGCTGGGCGGAAGACTTCGAGGCCTTGGCCAAGGAGGGGCTGACCGAGGAGGATCGGGAATGGCTGGAAGCCGACCTGACCAGCGAGACGGACGATGAGTGGGACGCCTCGTCAGAAGAGGATATGGCGCGCATAGAGGCGCAACTGCGGGCTGACGGCGTGGTAAAGCCCTGAGATGGTCCAGCGGGGCGAGATCTGGTGGATCAAGCTGGATCCGACCGTGGGGCATGAGATCCGCAAGACCCGCCCATGCGTGATCGTGTCGCCGGATGCGATGAATCGTAGCGGAGCTTCAATCATCGTGCCGCTCACGGGCGGTGGAGCGCATCGGCGGTTTCGCGTTCCCGCCTCCGTTCAAGACAAGCCGGGCTCAGCCGCCGTCGATCAGGTCCGCACCGTCGACCATACGCGTCTGGGACGACGGATCGGCGAGGCGGACCCGCGCCTGTTGCGTGAAGTTCTCGCCGTCCTGCGTGAGATGTTCGAGGATTAGGTCGCAGAAGGGCGGCCGCGCTGGGCGGCGCGGGTCATACTTGTCAGGCCGAGGCAATCGGCTCACGAAAGGCCATGCGATCCACTTCCCTGATTGCGGCCCTTCTTGCCGCCCTTGCCTGTAGCGTGAGCCCCGCCATGTCCCAGACGCTTCCCAACACCGCGCCGTGGGAGCAGGCCTTCCTGCCGCCCGCACCTCAATGGAACGGGGCGTCCAAGGCCTTGCTGCGCGACGCCTCCGATCCCTGGGTCACGGCGTTCGAGGCCGATCCGGCGCATGATTTCTCGCCCAACTACGCCGACACCCGGGCCTGGTTCGACCGGCTGGATCAGGCGAGCGACCTGATCCGCATCGAACAGTTCGGCGTCTCGCCCGAGGGTCGGCCGATCTATGCGGTGATCGCCTCGAAGGATGGCGCGGCCTTCGATCCGGCCAAGCCGGTGCTGATGATCCAGGCGGGCATCCACCCCGGCGAGATCGACGGCAAGGACGCGGGCATGATGGTGCTGCGTGACATCGCCTTCTACGGCAAGGACGCCCTGCTGGACCGGGTCAATCTGATCCTGATCCCGATCCTGAGCGTGGATGGCCATGAGCGGGCGTCGGCCTATTCCCGGCCGAACCAGCGCGGGCCGCGCATTCAGGGCTGGCGCAATACGGCGACGAACCAGAACCTGAACCGCGACTATCTGAAGCTGGACCAGCCCGAGATGCGCAGCGTTCGGGGCCTGATCCTGAAATACCGGCCGGACCTGTATGTCGACGTCCACGTCACCGACGGCCTGGATTACCAGTACGACGTCACCTACGGCTTCAACGGCGAGGACGGGTCGTTCAGCCGGTCGCCGCACAGCTCGGCCTGGCTGGACACGGTGTTCAAGCCGGCGATGAACGGAGCGCTGGAGCGCGAGGGTCATATCCCCGGCGAACTGGTGTTCGGCATCGACGACGACGAGCCAAAGAAGGGGCTGTCGGACGGCGGTCTGGGTGAGCGGTTCTCGAACGGCTGGGGCGCGGCGGCCCATGTGCCGACCATATTGATCGAGAACCACAGCCTGAAACCGCACGAGCAACGGGTGCTGGGCACCTATGTGTTCATTGAAGAGGCGATGCGACTGCTGGCGGATCAGGGCGCAGCGCTGAAGGCGGCGACGGATCAGGACCGGGCCGTGCGTCCCGCCGAAATCCTGGCGAACTTCGAGGCGGAAGAGGCCCCCTCCTCCACGCGGCCGTTCAAGGGCGTTCTGTACGAGATGTACCACAGCCCGGCCTCGGGTCGCGACGAGGTGCGCTGGCTGGGTCGGCCCGATCCCGAGCTGTGGCAGATGCCCTTCTATGGGTCCAAGCCGACGCTGAGCCTGACGCGGCCGACGGCCTATTGGGTGCCGAGCTATCGCACCGACATCATCGAGCGCCTGAAGATCCACGGGATCGAGATGGAGACGGTCGAGGCGCCGCGCACGGTGAACCTGTCGATGCTGCGCCTGGTCGAACCGAAACTGGCGACGCGGGCCAATGAGGGTCACGTCCAGGCCTCGGTGAAGACGGTCGAGGTCGAGCGCCGCGACTGGACCTTCCCGACCGGTTCGGTGCGGGTGCCGACCGATCAGCCGCTGGGCGACATTGTCGTGCTGCTGCTGGAACCGCAGTCCAGCGAGAGCTTCTTCGCCTGGGGCATGTTCCCCGAGGTCATGAGCCGGGTCGAATATATCGAGGCCTACGCCATCGCGCCCCTGGCGGAGAAGATGCTGGCCGCCGACCCGGCGCTGAAGGCCGAGTTCGAGGCCAAGCTGGCCGCCGAGCCCGCGTTCGCCGCCGATCCGCAGGCGCGGCTGGCCTGGTTCTACGAGCGGACGCCCTTCTACGACGACCGCTATCTGCTCTATCCCGTCGGCCGCGAGGACTGATCGATGACCACACCCCTGATGCAAGCCGTCCAGGCCGCCGCCCTGTGGAGCGGCCTGCTGATCCTGCTGATGCTGGTCCTGTCGGGGATAGTGGTCAGCGGGCGGCGCAAGCACATGGTCTCGTTCGGCGACGGCGGGAACCCCGATCTGGCGGCCGCGACCCGCGCCTTCGGCAACTGCGCCGAATATGCGGCGCCGGGCATGATCGCCATGCTGTTGCTGGCCGCCGTCGGCGCTCCGGCGTGGATGGTCCATGCCGTCGGCGCGACCCTGCTGGTCGGGCGCGTGGTCCATGCCCTGGGCCTGCTGTTCCAGACGGGGCCGTCGCTGGGCCGTGTCATCGGCATGTTGCTGACCTGGGTCGCGCTGCTGACCGCCGCCGTCGGCCTGATCGCCTTCGCCGTCGTCTGATCCTGTTGCAGCGCAACAGGTTGCGGCGCGGCGGGGCGTCCGCCATATCGGGGCATGACCGACACCCTAGATACGCCTGTTTCCACCGATCTTCTGCCCGATCTTCTGAATGACATCGTCCAGGCGGCCCTGAGGGCCGGCGCCGACGCCGCCGAGGCGGTCAGCGCCGATCGTCGGTCCCTGTCGGTCGGGGTGCGCAACGGCAAGCTGGAAGACGTGGAGCGTGAGGAATCGCGCGATCTGGGCCTGCGGGTCTTCGTCGGCCAGCGTCAGGCCTCGGTGTCGGCGTCGGACCTGTCGCCCGAAACCCGCACCCGCCTGGTGGAACGCGCCGTGGCCATGGCGCGCCTCGCGCCGGAAGATCCCCACGCCGGTTTCGCCCCCGAAGATCGGCTGGCGCGCGGACCCTTCGTCGATCTGGACCTGTTCGATCCCAGCGAACGGACCGCCTTGATTCTGGAACAGGTTTCCGCCGAGGCCGAGACAGCGGCCCTGGCGGTCGAGGGCGTCGCCCGATCCGAGGGCGGGCATGCGTCCTGGTCGTCCAGCCAGTGGCGACTGGTCACCTCGCACGGGTTCGACGGCGACTATCGCGGTTCGGCCTTTTCGCTGGGCGTCGGGGTGATCGCCGAAAAGGACGGGGCCATGGAGCGTGGCGGCGAGAGCCGTTCGACCCGGCATCTGGCCGACCTGCCGGGCGCCGAGATCATCGGGCGCACGGCCGGCGAGCGCGCCGTGGCCCGAACCGGGGCGCGCAAGATCGCCTCGACCACCGCCCCGGTCATCTTCGACAACCGGATGGCCGGCCAGATCGTCTCGCCGGCCATAGGCGCCATTTCGGGGCCGTCGATCGCGCGGGGCACCTCCTTCCTGAAGGACAGGATGGGCCAGAGGGTGTTCGCCGAAGGGGTGACCCTGATCGACGATCCGTTCCGGCCGCGCGGCCTGGGATCGACGCCGTTCGACGACGAAGGGGTCGCGGTCGAGCGGCGCGCCCTGTTCGACGACGGCGTCCTGACCACCTGGCTGCTGAACAGCGCCTCGGCCCGCCAACTGGGGCTGCAGTCCACCGGTCACGCCTCGCGCGGCCTGGCCGGACCGCCGGGGGTTGGAACCCACAATCTGCACATGGAGCCGGGCGACCGCGATCTGGCCGGCCTGATGGCCGATGCGGGGACGGGTCTGCTGGTCACGTCGATGTTCGGGCCGTCGCTCAACGGAAACACCGGCGACTGGTCCGCCGGGGTGTCCGGCTTCTGGTTCGAGAACGGCGAGATCGCCTATCCGGTCAACGAGGTCACGGTGGCGGGCAAGCTGCCCGAGCTTTATCTGCGCCTCCAACGCGGGTCGGACCTGGAGTTCCGGGGCGGGTTCAATGTGCCCAGCCTGATGTTCGACGCGGTGGCCATAGCGGGCAAATGATCGACCTAGATGCAGATCTGGAACTGATCCGCCAGGCGGCGATCGACGCCGGGGCGCTGGCGGTTGCGGAGCGCGAGGCCGGGCTGAGGATCGAGTCCAAGGTCGGCGGCTCGCCGGTCACAAGCGGCGATCTGGCGGTGGACGCCATGCTGAAGGACCGGCTGCTGGCCGCCCGGCCCGACTATGGCTGGCTGTCGGAAGAGACGGCGGACACGCCCGAACGCTTGTCGAAGCGCCGAATCTTCGTCGTCGATCCGGTGGACGGCACGGTGGCCTATATGAAGCGCCAGCCCTGGTGGTGCGTGCCCATCGCCGTCGTCGAGGACGGCCAGGTGGTGGCCGCCGCCATCCATGCGCCCGAGGTTCAGGAAACCTATGCGGCGGCGCGCGGCGGCGGCGCGCAGCGCAATGGGGCCGTGATCCGGGCGTCCGACGCCGAGACCCTGGACGACGCCTCGGTGCTGGGCGATGCGCGGATGATCGAGGGGTCGCATTGGGACGAGCCCTGGCCGGTGCTGCGCTTCGCCAAGCGCAACGCCCTGGCCTACCGGATGGCCCTGGTCGCCGCCGGCGCCTTCGACGCCGCCCTGGCCCTGATGCCCAAATGGGACTGGGACGTGGCCGCGGGCAGCCTGATCGCCGAAGAGGCCGGCGCCCGCGTCACCGACCATCACGGCCGGCCGTGGCGGTTCAACCGACCCGACCCGCGTCAGGCCAGCCTGGTCTGCGCCGCTCCGGCCCTGCACCCGCTGATCGTTCGGCGCTGTAAAAACGTGCCGCTATCGACCTAAGGCTTGGGTTGAAAAACCCTGTCATACATTGATCCTTAGGCGTTCTGGGCCTATGCCCCGGCAAAAGCCCTCCCCAGACTTCAAGGACACCCGATGGTCGATCAATCCTCCGTCCCGCCCCAGCTGCTTCACCTCGTCATCGGCGGCGAACTGCGTCACCTGGGCGAGCCGACGTTCCGCGATCTTTCGCAAATCGAATTCGTGGGCGCCTTCGGCAGCTACGACGAAGCCAAGAAGGCCTGGAAGGCCCGCGCTCAGGCGACGGTCGACAACGCCCACATGCGCTATTTCATCCTGCACGCCCACAAGCTGATCGACCCGCGCGGCGACGCGGCCTGATCCTGCGACATCAGGGAGCCGAACCGGCTCCCTGATCCGACGTTGAAGTCTGGATGCGAGGAAGAACATGAACCTGGAACCGCAACAGATCTTCCAACTGGTCAGCCTGCTGGCGGTGCTGGCGCTCTTCAGCATCTCGCTGCGCGGGCAGATCGGGTATGCGCGCTGGTTCAAGAAGTGGGAGGCCGACCGCAAGGCGCGGCGCGACGCCGAGCTTGATGCGGAAGCCCGCGAACGCGGAGACCAGCCCCCGAAAGGCCCTTGGGGCTGAGCCGCCGCTCCTTCACGCCCGTGACCCGGACTTGTTCCTAGGGTGACGGATGCAGAGACAGCGTGGCCTACTCCCGCTTCAGCAACTTCTCGGTCAGCAGCGTGCCCCACCAGCCGGCCTTGAACTCGGCGCGGATCGCCCTGGGGTCGTAGTCGGGACTGTCGATCCAGTCGATGAAACTGATCCCGCGGGGCTCGATCTCGCTGACGTATTTCTCCAGCGTATAGTCCAGCACGCCGGTGAGGCCCTCGCGCGAGTGGAGATACTTCTTCGACAGCTCCGCCATGGCGACCGAGATCGGTTCGCCCAGATGGAAGTGGCGATAGAAGACGGCCATCATGCCCGCCCGGTCCGCACCCGACTTGCAGTGGATCAGCACCGGGTATTCGATGGTCGTGAACAAGCGCCGCGCGCGGTGAATCCGGTCCGTCTCGGGCGGGTCGCGCGAATCCAGCGGCGCGTCGATCAGGGTCAGGCCCAGGCGTTCGCAGGCTTCCTTCTCCAGCCAGTAGTAGCCCTCGTCGCGTTGGCCGCGCAGATTGATGACGGTCTTGACGCCCTTCTTCTTCCAATAGGCCAACTGGCGCGGCGACGGCTGGTTGGTGCGCACAAGGTCTGGACCCAGCCAGTGGGCGTTGGAAAACGCCAGGCGCAGGAAGGCGTGGTCCGCCCAGAAATAGTGCCAATGCGCCCGGAAACGGCCCATCGCGGTCGAAAGATCAAAGCGCGCCATGGCCGCCAGATAGCGATCCTGAGCCGCCGCGTCATCCTCCGCTTGCGACGGGGGCCGTGGCGGCCCCGCCCTTCGGCGCCCGACCCTCGATGCAGAAGATGAAGATCGAGGCGCCGACGATAAGGGCGGCGCCCGGCCAGAACCAGATCGAGGGCGTCTGGCCCAGCAGAAGCCAGCCCACGAGACCGGCCAGCGGCGCTTTCAAATCGGCGAAGGGCTGAAGATAGGCCGCGTCGGCCAGCCTGTAGGCGGAGGCCAGAAAATATTGCGCAGCGGCCGTCAGGCCGCCCAGGGCCAGCAACAGCAGCAGACCCGCGCCCTGCGGCAGGGCGAAGGCCAGGTCCGTCGCCACCCCGGCCGGAAGGGCGAAGGAGAAGGCGTTCGCCAAGAGCAGAAGCGCTAGATGGCTGGGCGTGATCAGGACCAGCAGGGATACGGTCAGGGTTTCGGGCGTCTCCTCCCGGGCCAACCAGCGGGTCATCACATCGGTGACGGCCCAAAGGGCGGCGGCCAGGACCGGGGTCAGGGCGGCCCATCCCAGGCCTTCGGCTCCGACGCCTGAGACAATGACGGCGCCGATGAAGCCGATCACCGCTGCGCCGATCCGCGAGGCCGACACCCGCTCCCCCAGAAACAGGGTCGAGCCGATGATGACGAACAGGGGGCCGGTCGCCAACAGCGTCACCATCTGCCAGATCGGCACGCCCGAGACGAAGCCGTAGACGAAGACGTGCACACCCAGGGCCGATGCAAAGGCGCGGATCAGATGCGCCAAGGGGCGGCGCGTCTTCAGCTTATCCAGTCCGATCCGCACCACGATCGGCAGCATCAGGACCGAAGCGATCAGATATTGCCAGAAGGCCATGCCCGTCGAACTCATGCCGAACTGGCGCGGCAGGACCGATTGCAGGGTGTTGCCACCGGCGAAGACAAGACTGGCCGACAGCATCAACAGCGCGCCCCAGGCGGCGGCGCGGGAGGAAGGCGAGGAAATCTGGTTCAATGGTCGTCCTTTCCGTAACCAGTTTTCCAGGGTTACGGGCGACGACGCGCCGCGCCCGCCGCTCAAGCACGAGCGACGAACGCCGCGAGGCGTTGGGTCCCGTTCTCTTTCATCCGGACTATACCGTCGGCCCCGGAATCACACCGGATCTGCTGACCTCCCCAAGCCGGGGGAGCGCTCGCGGGCTTGGCGTCGCCGCCTTACCGCCGGTGGGGAATCGCACCCCGCCCTGAGAACACTGCAGGCGAACCTGCGCACCCTACTTAGAAAAAGGCCGCTCGATCTTCAACCATCTCGACGTTCAGGCGTTCAGGCGTCGAAGCCCGTCACGCCGGAAGCGCCGCCATGAAGATCCTCGCCGCCGTCATCGCCGTCGCCTTGCCGGCCGGCGGCGCCATCGCCCAGACCACGCCGCCTGAAGACCCGTCCCTGATCGCCTATCTGCAACAGCGCGCCGGCGACGCGACGACCACGACCCGCTACACCGCCGCCCTCACCCCCGACGGCAAGACGGCTCTGGTCTATCTGACCGGACCGGCCTGGTGCGGCTCGGGCGGATGCCGCCTGCTGGTTCTGGACCGCGACGGACCGGCCTATCGCTCGGTCGGAGAGATCAGCGTGGCCCGCGCGCCCATTCGTCTTCTGGAACGCGAAAACCACGGCCGCCGCGCGCTGGGGGTTCAGGTGGCGGGCGGCGGGATCGTCCAGGGCTATGAGGCCGCCGTGCCGTTCGACGGGCGACGCTACGCCTCCAATCCGACCGTCCCCCCGGCGGTCAGGATCGACGACGCGCCGGGCGAAACCCTGATCCGAGCCGACGAGGAGCGGCGGTCTCTTCCGCCGTCGCCTGACAAGCCTTGACTTGAGGGGCGGCTCGGACGACCGAAGGCCGATGACCGCGCCCGCTTCCGAGACCATGCCCCTGCGCGCCCTGCTGGCGCGGATTTGGCGCGATTACCTGTCCCGGCACAAGGGATCGCTGATCCTGTCGGTCCTTTGCGCGGCGATGACGGGCTTGCTGACGGCGGCCCTGCTGAAACTGCTGGAACCGGCGGTGAACGGCCTGTTCCTGGGCGGGACCGAGCCGATCAGCCTGTTCGGCGTGATCACATTCCCGGCCGACAAGGCCTTGATCTGGATCCCGGCCGCCATTCTGGCGGTCGCGGTGATGCGGACCCTGGCGGCGCTGGGCCAGGCGGCCCTGGTCAACCGGCTGGGTCACACGATCGTCGGCGACATCCAGATCCGTCTGTTCGGGGCCATGATCCGCGCCGATCTGGCCCGGTTGCGCAGCCAGCATTCGGGCGGCTTCGTCTCGTCGGTTCTGTTCGACGCCAATATGGTGCGCGAGGCCTTCACCTCGGGCGTGGTCAACTACACCCAGAACCTGCTGACCCTGATCGCCGTGCTGATCTATATGGGCTTCATCGACTGGCAGCTGACCATGGTGGTGCTGCTGGGGGTGCCGCTGGTGGCGCTGGTGCTGCGCCGGTTCGGGCGCAAGACCCGCAAGGCCGCGCAAGGCGCCATGGCCGAGACCGAGAACCTGTCCACCGCCCTGATGGAGAATCTGGACGGGGTTCGCCTGATCAAGATCGAAAACCGCGAGGCCGCTGAGCAGGACCGCGTCGCAGAGGTGGTGGCCCGTCGCCAGCGCCACGTCATCAAGGGCGCCAACGCCCGCGCCTTCGCGGGACCGTCCAGCGATCTGGTGGCCTATATCGTTGTCGCTGCCGTCATGGCCTATGCCGGATGGCGGGCGCAGTCGGGCGAGATGACGGTCGGCGGTTTCGCCGCCTTCATCGGCATGTTGCTGGCCGCCGGTCAGGCCCTGCGTCAGGTGACCAATCTGGCGACGGTCATGAGCGAGGGCTTCACCGCCGCGCGCCGCCTGTTCGGCGCCCTGGACATCGAGGCCGAGATCCGTGAGGCGCCTGATGCGGCGCCCCTGTCCCCCGGGCCAGTCGAGGTGGTGCTGGACCAGGTGTCGTTCGCCTATGGGCCGGGCGGCGCGCCGACGCTGGATCAGGTGTCGTTGCGGGTGGCCCCCGGCGAGACCGTGGCCCTGGTCGGCCCGTCGGGCGGAGGCAAGAGCACGATATTGAGCCTGTTGCCGCGTTTCTATGACGTGACGGGCGGGGCGGTGACGATCAATGGGCGGGACGTGCGTGGGCTGCGGATCAACGACCTGCGCGACCATATCGCCCTGGTGACGCAGGAGCCCTTCCTGTTCGACGACACCATCGCCGCCAACATCGCCTATGGCCGACCCGGCGCGACGCAAGCCCAGATCGAGGAGGCCGCGCGTTCGGCCGCCGCCCATGACTTCATCACCGCCCTGCCCGAAGGTTACGAGACCCGCGCCGGCGAGGCGGGCCTGCGGCTATCCGGCGGCCAGCGCCAGCGAATCGCCATCGCCCGCGCCTTCCTGAAGGACGCGCCCATCCTGCTGCTGGACGAGGCGACCAGCGCCCTGGACACCGAGAGCGAGGCCCTGGTCCAGGCGGCCCTGGAGCGGTTGATGGAAGGGCGCGCCACCCTGATGATCGCCCACCGTCTGTCGACCGTTCGCAACGCCGACCGCATCTATGTGATCGAGGCCGGACGCGTGGTGGAGGAAGGCCCGCACGTCGTCCTGGTCGCGCGCGGCGGCCTCTATTCCCGACTGGCCCGCCAGCAGTCTCTGGACGGGACGCCGCCCACGGTCGAGACCGTCGCGTGAGGCCGCTGCGCAACCCGGTGATCCAGTCCGTCCTGGCCTGGGCGCTGGCGCAGTGGATGCAGTTCTGCTTCGCCACCATCCGCTGGACCCACGAGAACCAGACGGTCGCCGAAGAGGTCTGGGCTCAGGGCGGCGGCGTTCTTTGCGTCTTCTGGCATTCGCGGATCGGCCTGGCCCCGGCGTCGTGGCCGCTGGACCGGGCGCAACCGGCGAAGGGGCTGATCTCGCTGTCGGCCGACGGCGAGTTCATCGCCAAGGCCGTGGCGCGTCAGGGCTTTCCCGCCGTCCGCGGTTCGTCGGCCAACAAGGACAAGGCCGACCGGGCCAAGGGCGGGTCACAGGCCCTGCGCGACGGCTTGAAACAGTTGAAGATCGGCGCCCTGGCCGTGACGCCCGATGGGCCGCGCGGCCCGGCCAATACCATGGCCGAAGGCCTGCCCCTGATGGCGAAACTGTCGAAGGCGCCGGCCCTGTTCATCGGCCTGTCGTGCAATCCGGCGATCCGCCTGAACAGCTGGGACCGCGCCGTCCTGCCCCTGCCCTTCGGCAAGGGGGCGATCGTCTGGGACCGCGCCGAATTCCCCGAGGGCGGCGACATGGCCGCCGTCATCGAGGACTGGACGGCCCGCATGAACGCGGTCGAGGCGCGGGCTGACGCGATCACGGGGCTGAAGCCGTGACGCCCCTGCCGCTGCTGGCCTATCGACTGCTGACCCGCGCGCTGGAGCCGCTCGCCCCGCGCCTGCTGGACGCCCGCGCGCACAGGGGCAAGGAAGACCCTGCGCGCGTCGACGAGCGGCTGGGTTTCACCCGCGCCGAACGACCCGCCGGCGATCTGGTCTGGCTGCACGGCGTCAGCGTGGGCGAAACCCTGTCGCTGCTGCCCCTGGTCGAACGGTTCGTGAAGACCCGGCCGGACCTGACGGTGCTGGTGACATCGGGCACCGTGACCTCGGCCCGGATCCTGGCCGAACGGCTGCCCAAGGGCGCCATCCACCAGTATGCGCCGGTCGACGGGCCCGGCGTCGTGGCGCGGTTCCTGGATCATTGGCGGCCCAGCCTGGCGATCTTCGTCGAAAGCGAACTGTGGCCGAACATGCTGCTGGAGGCGCATCGACGCGGCGTCAAACTGGCGCTGGTCAGCGCACGGATCACCGAAAAGACGGCCGAGGGCTGGGCGCGGTTTCCGGCCTCGGCGCGGGCGCTGACCGGGGTCTTCGACCTGGTCCTGCCCCAGGATCAGGCGTCGGGTGAGCGATTGGAGCGCCTGGGCGCGCGGATCGACGGCCTGGTCAATCTGAAGCTGGCGGGCGACGCCCTGCCCCATGACGCCGCCGCCTTCAGCCGCCTGAGCGCCGCCATCGGGGACCGGCCGGTGGTCGTCGCCGCCAGCACCCATGAAGGCGAAGAGATCGCCATTGTCCGCGCCCTGGATAAGCTGGCGGACCGCGCCTGCCTGATCCTGGCGCCGCGCCATCCGGAACGGGGACCGCATATCGCCACAGCCCTGCAGCGAGAGGGCGTGGCCTTCGCCATGCGGTCGCGGGGCGAGACCATCGGTCGAGACACCGACGTCTATCTGGCCGACACCCTGAACGAGATGGGGCTGTTCCTGCGGTTGGCGGATGTGGTGGTGATGGGCGGCTCCTTCGCCCCTGCCCTGGGCCTGCCGGCGGTGGGCGGGCACAATCCGCTGGAGCCGGCGCGGCTGGCGCGGCCGACCATCACCGGACCCGACGCCTCCAACTGGGCCACCGTGACCTCGGCCCTGGCCCAGGCCGGAGGATTGGTCCTGGTTCAGGCGCCCTGGGACCTGCCCGGCGCGGTCGAGCCCCTGCTGGCCGATCCTGCAGCGGCCAAGGCCATGGGCGAGCGCGCGCGTCGCGCCGCCGCCGAAGCGGGCGGCGGACTGGACCGGTTGTGGACCTTCCTGTCGCCGCTGACGCCGAAGACGGCGACCAGGACGGGTTCGGGCCGATGAAGCTGAACACCCCCCGCTGGTGGTATGTGCGAGAACGCAGCCACGCCCGGCTGACCCGCACCCTGCTGAAGCCCCTGGGCTGGATCTGGGCCGGCGTCACGGCGCGGCGGATCGCGCGGGCGGTCCCGGTCGATCCCGGCTGTGCGGTGATTTCGGTCGGCAATCTGACGGTGGGCGGATCGGGCAAGACGCCGGTGGCGCGCGAGGTGTTGCGACTGCTGCGGACGGCAGGCGTAGAGGCTCAGGCCCTGTCGCGCGGCTACGGCGGGCGGCTGGAGGGGCCGGTGCGCGTCGATCTGCAGATCCATAGCGCCGAGGACGTCGGCGACGAGCCCCTGATGCTGGCGCAAGCCTCGCCCGCCTGGATCGCGCGGGATCGGGTCGCGGGCGCGCGGGCGGCGACGGCCGAGGGCGCGCAGGTGCTGGTGCTGGACGACGGCCATCAGAACCCCGCCTTGAAGAAGACGGTCAGCCTGATCGTCGTGGACGGCGAGACGCGCGAGGACGAATGGCCGTTCGGCGACGGCTCGGTGTTTCCATCCGGCCCGATGCGCGAGCCCCTGGCGGCGGGACTGGCGCGCGCCGACGCCGTGGTGGTGATGCTGCCCGCCGATGTCGAGACGGCCGATCCCGACCTGCTTGCCGCCTTCGGCGCCCTGCCCGTCTTCCTGTGCCGGCTGACGCCCGAAGGTCCGCCGCCGGCCGGGCCGCAGGTCGGCTTCGCCGGCATCGCCAAGCCCTGGAAGGTCGAGCGGTCGCTGAAGGCGGCCGGCTGCGACCTAGCGGACTTCGTCCCCTTCCCGGACCATGCGGCCTATAGACCCGAGGACATGGCCTTCCTGCGGGCGCGGGCGGCGGTGTTCCAGGCCGGTCTGGTCACGACGGAAAAGGACTGGGTCCGGCTGACGCCCGACCAGCGGGCCGATGTGACGGCCTGGCCGGTGGCCGCCCGCTTCGAGGATCAGGCGGGGTTCGCCGCCTTCCTGAACGCCCGTCTTCAGTCGGCGCGATAGACGGCTCCGCCCTTCATCACGAACTTCATCCGCTCCAGTTCGGTCACGTCCGTCAGCGGATCGCCCGACACCGCGACGATGTCGGCCGGCATGCCGGGCGCGATCTTTCCGGCCTCGCTGGAAATCCGCAGATGTTCGGCGGCCCCGACGGTGGCCGCCTGGATCGCCTCCAGGGGCGTCAGGCCGGCGCGGACCAGAAGCGCGAACTCCTGAGCATTGTCGCCATGGGCCGAGACGCCGCTGTCCGTGCCGAAGGCGATCTTCACCCCGCCCTCATGCGCGCGGCGCGCCATGTCCAGCATCTTTGGCCCCGCCTCCAGCGCCTTGGCGGTCTGGGCCGGGGTGAAGAAGTTGTTGGGGCCCGAGGCGATGCGGGCGACGAAATCGCCGGCCAACAGCGTGGGCACCAGCCAGGCGCCGTTGGCCTTGAACAGACGGATCGACTGGTCGTCCAGATAGGTGCCGTGTTCGATGGAGTCGCCGCCCGCGCGCAGGAAGGCGTTGATCCCGTCCACGCCGTGGGCATGGGCCGTGACCTGGCGGCCCATGCGGTGGGCGCTGTCGACGATGGCGGTCAGTTCGGGGTCGCTGAACTGCTGGCCCAGACCGGCGGCGGTGTTGGACAGGACCCCGCCCGTGGCCGTGATCTTGATAATGTCGGCGCCGGCCCGGACCTGGGTGCGGACCGCGCGCATGCAGTCGTCCGCCCCCGAACAGATGCTCTCGGACGACAGCAGATGCATGACGTCGTCGCGATAGCCGTTGATGTCGCCATGGCCGCCGTGGATGGAGACCGACGATCCCGACGCGATGATGCGCGGTCCCGGCACGTCGCCGTTCCGCACTGCGTTTCTCAGGGCGAAGATCGCCTGATTGCCGGCGCCCAGGTCTGCGACGGTGGTGAAGCCCGCCATCAGGGTGCGGCGGGCGTAGCGGGCGCCGACCATGGCCTGATCCGCGTCGGACAGGGTGACCTCTTCCAGACGGGAATTGGGGTTCTGCTGGCCCGTCAGATGGACGTGGCTGTCGATCAGTCCCGGCAGGACGAAGGCGGTCCGCAGGTCGATGACCTGCCCTTGCGCCGGGTCGCCGACGAAGCCGTCACGCACCTCGACGACCTGGTTCCCTCTGATCACGAGAGTTTTACCGCGCTGCACAACGCCGTTCGACGGGTCGGCCAGCAATCGCCCGGCCTCGACGAACATCGTCGTCGGCTCTGGAGAAACCCCAACCCCTGCGGGGCTTTGCTGCGCCGCTGCGCCTGCGGCCAACGCCCCCCATGCCGCCATCGCCAGACCGAAACGCTTCATCGATTTCTCCCCCAAACAGGTGCGCCGCAAAATCGCCCCACAAGGCCAAGGTTGCTTCGCCCGTAACCATTTGAAACAAACACGCCTGAAGACCAACCGCAACGAGGGCGTCGCATGCGGCTATCGAGACGAGGGCTTATTCTGGGCGGATCGGCCATGTTGGCGGGTTGCGCCAGCGCGAGCGCCAAGGCCCCGCTCACCACCGCCGCGACAGTCGCGCCGGTCGTCCCCCCTGCGGCCCCGATCCAGACCGTAAGCGTGACGCCTCCGCCGCTGGATCCGCGCGGTCATGTCCGCAAGGAACTGATGGAACGCGCCATGACGGCGTTGGACGTCCACCACCACAAGATCCCGCTTCGCGACCGCATGTATCTGGTCGATTTCCAGAAATTCTCGGGCGAAGAGCGGCTGTACGAGGTCGATCTGGTCGCCGGCGAGGTCAAGGTCCTGCGCACCTGCCACGGTCGCGGTTCCGACCCCAGCCACTCAGGTTACGCCCAGCGCTTCTCCAATACGCCGGATTCCAACATGTCCTCGGTCGGCGCCTACGCCACCGCCGGCGCCAGCTGGGGGTCGCAACAGGGGCCGAACGTCCTGCTGGACGGGCTGGAATATTCAAACGACAAGGCCCGCGAGCGGGCCATCATCATCCACGGCGCCGACTACGCCGACCCGGACTTCCTGGCGCGCGAAGGCAAACTGGGTCGCAGCTACGGCTGTTTCTCGGTCGCCCACACCGATCTGCCCGAACTGCGCGAACGCATGGGCGAAGGCCGGCTGCTGTTCGCCTGGGCGTAAGGCTCAGGTCCGGGTTTTAGCCTTTGGCTGACGGCCAAGGCCCAAACGCCATACGCGTAAACACCGGCACCTCGACGCCTTTGCTGCGGTCAAAACGCGAAACATGCACCGCCGGCGCGTTGACGTGCGCCAGCCATATGTCGCCGCCTCCAGGCCCGAACGCCTGGATTTCTACGATCTCGCCTCGGAAGACGTCCTCCAAAATTCCAACGGCTTCGGTAACGGCTTCCACGCGAACTCGCGCTCTTCGCAGGAAGACGAAGGCGCCACCGACCGATGGACCGATTACCACGCCAGTTTTGACGCCCTTGTCGCGCCAGATAAGCAGACCCTCGTCCCCGAAGACCTTCAGACGCGGAAGCGGCGACTGGTATTTGAACTCGGACGCAATCCGCTCAAGGAACTCGCCTGCCGTGAGTTTGCGACGAACTGACATGGGCCGAGTTGGAAGCTTTGCCGCTGTTTCGTCAAATCAAAACCGAAGGTTGGTTGTTGGAGTCAGCCCCGGTCTAGGGCCCGCCAGCCGATATCGGAGCGGTTGAAGCCGCCGGGCCAGTCGATCTTCCGGATGGCGGCATAGGCGCGTTCGCGGGCCTGGGCGATGTCGTCGCCCTCGGCGCAGACGTTCAGGACGCGGCCGCCAGCGGCGCACAGCTGGCCGTCTTCGCGGCGTCGGGTCCCGGCGTGGAAGACCTGGACGTGGGGGCCGAAGTCCTGATCGACGCCGCGGATGATCGAGCCTTCCAGCGGGCTGTCGGGATAGCCCTTGGCCGCCATGACCACGCAGATCACCGTCTGGGGCTTGAAGGCCGGGGACGGCAGGCCGGAGACGTCGCCCCGCGCGCAGCCCAGCAGATAGGGGACGATGTCCCCGGTCATCCGCATCATCAACACCTGGCATTCGGGATCGCCGAAGCGGGCGTTGAACTCGACGACCTTGGGGCCGTCGGCCGTGGCCATCAGGCCGGCGTAGAGAACGCCGCGATAGGGGGCGCCCTCCTCGGCCATCTTGCGGATGGTGGGCTGGACGATGAGTTCGTCGGCCTGTTGCACCAGGTCGGCGGTGAAGACCGGAGCGGGCGAATAGGCGCCCATGCCGCCGGTGTTGGGGCCGGTGTCGCCATCGAAGGCGCGCTTGTGGTCCTGGGCGCCGCCGAACAGGACGGCCTGCTTGCCGTCGCACAGGGCGAAGAGGGAGCCCTCCTCCCCGTCCATGAACTCCTCGATCACGACGCGGGCCCCGGCGGCGCCGAAGCGGCCGCCCAGCATGCGCTCGATCTCGGCCTCGGCGTCGGCGCGATCCGGGCTGATGGCCACGCCCTTGCCGGCGGCCAGGCCGTCGGCCTTGATGACATAGGGAGGCTTGAACACGTCCAGCGCGGCCTTGGCGTCCTTGACCGTGTCATAGACGCCGTAGCCGGCGGTGGGGATTTCGTGGCGTTCCAGGAAGGCCTTGGAGAAGGCCTTGGACACCTCCAGCTGGGCCGCCTTGGCGGTGGGGCCGAAGCAAGGGACGCCGGCCGAGGTCAGACGGTCGGCGAGACCGGCGGCCAGGGCGACCTCGGGCCCGACCACGACGAGATCCGCCTTGATCTCGCGGGCCAGGGCGGCGAGGCCCTCCGCGTCGTCGGCCTTGACCGAACGGAGCTCGCACAGCTTCTCGATGCCCGGATTGCCGGGGGCGGCGACGAGGCGGGTGACCAGCGGCGACTGGGCGATCTTCCAGGCCAGGGCGTGTTCGCGCCCGCCCGATCCGACGAGAAGAATAATCATGAAGTCGGCAATGACGGGCCTGCGTCGGGCGGTCAAGCGTCCGCCGGGCTGAAGCGTCAGAACAGGGCGGAAAGGACGTAGACGACCAGGCCGATCAGGGCGATCCCGCCGATGATCAGCCAGGGGCTCATGGCCCCGCCGGCGCCGCTGCGACGCATGAGGTCGCGCTCGCGCGGGTCGCGGTCGTCCGGATCGGTTCCTTGGGGGTCGGCGGCCATGAAAGCCGAACGGGGCGGCGTCGATCCTGTTCCCGCAAGAGGCGACGCAGGCTAGGATGGGCCGATGAGCGACGACTCCTATGTGTTCGAAGGCCCGGCCGAGGCCGCCGCCCCGCGCGACAACAATCCGCCCCTGTCGATCTCCGAACTGTCGTTCGCCCTGAAGCGGACGCTGGAGGAGCGATTCGGCCACGTCCGGCTGAGGGGGGAGGTGTCCAAGGTCAATCGGCATGCATCGGGCCATATCTATCTGACCCTGAAGGACGACAAGTCGGCCATCGACGGGGTGATCTGGAAGGGATCGGTGCGCGGCCTGGGGGTCCAGCCTGAGGCGGGGCTGGAGGTCATCGTCACCGGCAAGATCACCTCGTATCCGGCGCGGTCGTCGTACCAGATCGTGATCGAGAGCATGGAGGCGGCCGGAGCCGGCGCCCTGCTGGCGCAGCTGGAGCGGCTGAAGGTCCGGCTTCGCGAAGAGGGCCTGTTCGAGCCGGGGCGCAAGAAGCCCCTGCCCCAGTTCCCCCGCACCATCGGCGTCATCACCAGCCCGACGGGCGCCGTGATCCGCGACGTCCTGCACCGGATCGCCGAACGCTGGCCCTGCCGGGTGATCGTCTGGCCCGTGGTGGTCCAGGGCGAGGCGGCCAGCGGCCAGGTAGCCAACGCCATTCGCGGGTTCGATGCGATGACCGTCGATGGACCGATTCCCCGCCCCGACCTGCTGATCGTGGCCCGTGGGGGCGGCTCGGTCGAGGACCTGTGGTGCTTCAACGACGAGGGACTGGCGCGGACGGTCGCGGCGGCCCGGATCCCGATCATCTCGGCCGTGGGGCACGAGACGGACACCACCCTGATCGACTTCGTGTCCGACCGGCGCGCGCCGACGCCGACGGGCGCGGCCGAGATCGCGACGCCGGTGCTGGCGGACCTGAGATATGCGGTCGCCGACCTGGACCGGCGGATGGTCCTGGCCGGCGGGCGGCTGATCGAGGATCGGCGCACGCGGCTGCGCGCCGTGGCGCGGGGTCTGCCGGCGCGGCCGGAGGATCTGCTGGCCCTGGCGCAGCAGCGACTGGACAACGCCGCCAGCCGGCTGGGTTCGGGGCTGCAACGCAATGTCGCCCTGCACGAACGGCACCTGGCCGTCACAGGCGGCAAGCTGAGCCCCGCCCTGTTGCGGGCGCGGATCGAGCGAGGACAGGACCGGTTGCGCGGCGCGGGCGACCGGCTGGGCGCGGCCTTGCAGGCCGGCGTCGCACGGAGCGAGCGCCGGCTGCTGCAAGTCTCGGCGCGACTGTCGCCCGCCCCCCTGCATCGTCGGCTGGACCAACGCGAGGCGCGGTTGCAGGCGCTTGGGGCGCGACTGGACGGCGTCATGCCGCGTCGGCTGGAACGGGACGCGGATCGGCTGGCGGGCCTGACGCGCGCCCTGGCCACGCTGGACCCCGGCCGGCCCAAGCCCGGCTTCGCGCGGGTGGAAAATCCGGACGGCGACTGGATCACTTCCGCAGCGACGCTGGAGGCGGGCCAGGCGGTGCGTCTTGTGTTCGGTGACGGCGCAAGGGGCGCGATCATCGACGGCGGCGACGGCCGTACAGCGTCCGCCCCGGCGCGGCCGGCGCCTCGGCCCAAGCCTGCCGCGCCGGGGCAAGGCGACCTGTTCTGACCGGTTCCGTCCGTTTTCCGCTTCGCCCCGGCGGCGCTTCCTGCTAACCGCCGCCCCATGAAGATCCCTCGCATCGCCCTGGCCGCCTATGGCTTCGCCCTTCTGATCATCGTGCTGGACCAGTGGACCAAGGCCTGGATTCTGGGCCTGCCCGACGTCGCCTCGATCAGCCAGATCCCGCCCGGCTATGTCTTCGCCGAGGTGCTGCCGCCGATCCTGCGCTTCACCTTTGTTCAGAACACCGGCGTCAGTTTTGGCCTGTTCGGCGGGGGCGAGGCGCGCTGGGGCCTGACCATCTTCTCGGTCATCGTCTCGGCCGGCCTGGCCTGGTGGGCGACCCAGTCGAATCGCCGCCTGCTGATCACCGCCATCGGTTTCGTCATGGGCGGGGCCCTGGGCAATGTCATCGACCGGGTCCGCTTCGGCTATGTGGTCGATTTCATCGACTTCTCCGGCACGGGCGTCTTCCCCTGGGTGTTCAACATCGCTGACAGCGCCATCACCATCGGCGTCATTCTGCTGATTCTGGACAGCTTCCTGTCCGACAAGGCCGCCAAGGCCTGAAACCGGCTTTCGACTGATCCAAAGCCCGTTTCGCGGCCTCGGCGAGATCGCCGGCGCAGCAGATCAGGCTCGAAGGTTGGCGCGGCCCCCGAAAAGTCGTAATCACCCCGTCTTCACTATGCCAACAACGCCCGTAGAGGCGTTTCGAGCATCAGCCGATCAGAGCCTGAACCCATGCGTATCCGCAGCGTCGCCGTACTGACCCTCGCCGCCTCCGCCGCGCTCGCCGTGTCGGCCTGCGGCAGCCTCAAGCAAGGCATCGGCCTGACCAAGGTCGTGCCGGACGAGTTCGTGACCGTCTCCACCGCCCCGCTCAGCGTCCCGCCCGAGTACGGCCTTCGCCCGCCCGCACCCGGCCAGCCGCGTCCGCAGGAACTCGCGCCTGAAAGCGCCGCCCGTCAGATTCTGCTGGGTCAGCGCCAGGCCGTCACCCGCACCCCGGGCGAGCAGGTCCTGGTCGCCCAGGCCGGCGCCGACCAGGCCGATCCCCTGGCCCGTTATGTCGTCGACGACGAGTTCGGCGACATCGCGCACAAGGACGAAAGCTTCGCCAACCGCCTGATGTTCTGGCGCAAGGATGACGCATCGACCCAGGCGCCGACCGTTCGCCAAACCTCGGAAGGTCAGACGACGATCGACGCCACGACCGAGGCCGCGCGTCTTCAGGCCCTGACCGGCGGCCAACAGGCCATCACCATCACCCCGCGTCGCAGCGGCGGCTTCAAGCTGCCCGGTCTCTAAGACCTCTTCGCCTCTTTTCTAAGGACGCCTGCCACGGCGTTGGTCCTCTCGCTGTCGGAAGATAACTGATGCGTCGCGTGCTCTCCGCCCTGGCCGCCGTCTCCATTGCGGCCGCTGTCCTGCCCGTCGCCGCCGAGGCGCAGACCTCGCAGCGCCAGCGTGATCGCAGTTCCAGCGGCCAGCAGGCCGATGGTGCTGAAAACGCTCCCAGCCGAGCGCCGCGCATCGCGCCCCTGCGCCGCCGGCCCAACGCCGGCCCCTGCCCCTTCGTGAAGGTGCTGTACGACGCCGCCCGCTACGTCGAGCTGGAAGGCGGCCGCGCGGCCGTTTCCAACGTCGGCTACACCGGCGAGATCGAAGGCGTGTCCGCTGACTGCGAATACCGCGAGGCCGATCCGATCCGCCTGGATATGGACATCCTGTTCGAGCTGGGCCGTGGCGAAAAGGCGGCGGGTGACCAGAAGACCTATCGCTACTGGGTTGCCGTGACCGAGCGCAACAACGCCATCCTGGCCAAGGAATATTTCGACCTGCCGGTGGATTTCGACGGCCAACGCACCGCCTCGGTCCATGAACAGCGGACCATCGTGATCCCCCGCGCGGGCATCGACACCAGCGGCGGCAATTTCGAAGTCCTGATCGGCTTCGACGTCACGCCGGAAATGGCCGAGTTCAACCGCTCGGGCAGCCGCTTCCGCGTCAACGCCGGCGTGCCGGCCCAAGCCTCTGCGCCGAACCAATAATGGCTGATCTGAAGACCGTTCTCAGCGAAGCGGTCGCCGCCGCCTTCGCCGCCGAAGGCGTGGATGCGGCCCTGGCCCGTGTCACCCCGTCCGACCGCCCCGACCTGGCCGACTTCCAGTCGAACGGCGCCCTGGCCGCCGCCAAGGCGTTGAAGGCCAATCCGCGCGAACTGGCGGGCAGGATCGCCGAGCGGCTGAGCTCCGACCCGCGCTTCGCCTCGGTCGAGGTGGCGGGACCGGGCTTCATCAATCTGAAGCTGGCCGATGCGCTGCTGGCCGAACGCGCCGCAGAGGTGGCCGCCGACGCCGAGCATGCGGGCGCCGCCGTGGTGGCCGATCCGCGCAAGGTGGTGATCGACTACGGCGGTCCGAACGTGGCCAAGCCGATGCACGTCGGCCATCTGCGCAGCGCCATCATCGGCGAGAGCCTGAAGCGGCTGTTCCGCTTCCGCGGCGACCATGTCACCGGTGACGCCCATTTCGGCGACTGGGGCTTCCAGATGGGGCTGCTGATCGTCGCCTGCGGCGACGAGGGCCTGGCTGAGGGTTTCCTCGTCGAGGGCGACGGCCCGTTCTCGGCCGACAGCCCCGTGACCCTGGCCGATCTGGACCGGCTGTATCCGCTGGCGGCCGGCAAGGCCAAGGAAGACCTGGCCTTCCGCGACCGCGCCCGCAAGGCGACGGCGGAGCTGCAGAACGGACGTCCCGGCTATCGCGCGCTTTGGAAGCATTTCGTCGCCGTCAGCCGCGAGGCTCTGAAACGCGAGTACGGCGACCTTTCGGTCGATTTCGATCTGTGGAACGGCGAGAGCGACGCCGATCCCCTGATGCCGGAAATGCTGGCGCATCTGAAGGCGACCGGTCTGCTGGTCGAGGACGACGGCGCCCAGGTGGTGCATGTCGCCAAGCCCGGCGAGACCCGCAAGAAGAAGCTGGCCGACGGTTCGGTGATCGAGGCCCCCTCGCCCCCGCCCCTGCTGGTGATCAGCTCGGAAGGCTCGGCCATGTACGGCACGACCGACCTGGCCACGATCCTGGACCGCAAGAAGGCCCTGGCGCCGGACCTGGCCCTTTATGTGGTCGACGAACGCCAGGCCGAGCATTTCGAACAGGTGTTCCGCGCCGCCTATCTGGCCGGCTACGCCGCCGAAGGGGCGCTGGAGCATCTGGGCTTCGGCACCATGAACGGCCAGGACGGCAAGCCGTTCAAGACCCGTGCGGGCGGGGTGTTGAAGCTGCGCGACCTGATCGACCAGGCGACGGACAAGGCGCGCGAGCGGCTGAAGGAAGCCAAGCTGGGCGACGACCTGTCGCCGGAAGAATTCGAAGCCATCGCGCACAAGGTGGCCATCGCCGCCCTGAAGTTCGCCGATCTTTCGAACGCCCGCACCACCAGCTACGTCTTCGATCTGGACCGGTTCATGAGCTTCGAGGGCAAGACGGGCCCCTATCTGCTGTACCAGTCGGTGCGGATCAAATCCCTGCTGCGCAAGGCGGCCGAACAGGGCGCGACGCCCGGCGCCATCGTCATCGCCGAACAGGCGGAACGCGATCTGGCCCTGACGCTGGACGCCTTCTCGACCGCCGTGTCGGACGCCTATGACAAGCGGATGCCGCATCTGGTGGCGGAGCACGCCTATCGCGTGGCGCAATCGTTCTCGAAATTCTACGCCGCCTGCCCGGTGCTGGTCGCGCCAGATGAGGCGACGCGGGCTTCGCGCCTGGCCTTGTCGGCTGCGGCCCTGCGTCAGCTCGAGACGGCGCTGACCCTGCTGGGGATCGAGACGCCCGAACGGATGTGACCGCCGTTCTGTGACCTGAAAGACGCGGACTCCGCTGCGCTCCTCTGATTAACCTTTACGGGGGACAGGGGGCGGACGACGGATGGGGAAACCCTACGGTCAGCATCACGGACGCATTCGCATGGCCGATGGGGCCATTCGCGGTTTCGGTCCCGGCGATTTCACGCCGCCGTTCCTGAAACGCCGCGCCGTCCTCTATGTCGACGGCTATAATCTGTTTCACGCCCTGCTGGACCAGAAGCGGCGCGAATGGCTGTGGCTGGATCTGCAGGCCCTGGGACGGGGGCTGATCGATCCGATGGAGCGGCTGACCTGCGTCGTCTGGGTCAGCGCGCACAAGCCCCAGGCCAGGGCGCGAATGGAGGCGCAGTTCCGCTATGAAGCCGCGCTGAGGGCGCGGGGCGTGCGCTGTCTGATGGGGCATTTTATCGTCCATGGCGAACACTGTCGCGCCTGCGGACACGGCTGGAGTTCGGCGACGGAGAAGCAGAGCGACGTCAACCTGGCCCTGGCGGTGGCGGACGATGTGGCGGCGAACCGGGTCGATAGCGTCTATCTGCTGACCACCGACGGGGACCATGCGGCTACCGTGCGGTTCGTGCGCGAGGCCTATCCGGACAAGCGGATCGTCAGCGTCGCCCCGCCCGGCCGGCTTCACAACCGCCAGATCGCCAACTGGACCGACGAACTGGTGGGGATCGGCTCCAATCTGCTGGCCCAGTCGATGCTGCCCGACCGACTGAAGACGGCCAAGGGCTGGATCGAACGGCCCGAGGCCTGGAGCGCCCGCCCCATCCTGCCCCCGCCGCCCGATCCGCCGCCGACCGACGACGCAGGGAAGACCAAGGCTGGACATCTGCGGCTGGTGGTGTCGAACGCCTAGTGGCGACGAGGGCCTCATGCTATATGTGCTAGCACAAGGAGCGACCATGCCCGTCAACCTCCACGTCCGCAACATCGACGATGACATCGCCATCGCCCTGAAGAAGCGCGCCCAGGAAAACAATCGCTCGGCCGAGGCGGAGCATCGCGAGATCCTTCGCAAGGCTTTGACGCCTCGTATCGACGCGGAGTGGGAGCGCCGCGCCGCCGCCCTTCGCGACGCCACCAAGGGAAAGCTCAGCACGCCCTCCGAAATCCTGATCCGCGAAGATCGGGATTCTCGTTGATCGTCGTGGACGCGAGCGTGGCGATCAAGGTCGCGCTCTATGAACCCGACAGCCCCATCGCCGTCGCCGCCCTGCGCGCTCAGCCCTGGTCGGCGCCTGATCTGATCCTGTCGGAATGCGCCAACATCATCTGGAAGCGCTGTCGGATGGGCGACATCACTCGCGATCAGGCGATGCAGGCGGTCACACTGATCGAAACCATGACCCTGGATGTAGAGCCCGGTCGCCGGCTGATCGAACGGGCGGTGGAATTGGCGATCACGCTGGATCATCCCGCCTATGACTGCTTCTACATCGCCCACGCCGAACAGTTGGGCGCGCCCCTTCTGACGGCGGACAAGAAACTCATCGCCAAGACGCGGGCGTCCGACGCGACGACCATCCAGATCATGGGTCTGGACGACTATGCACGGGAGAACGGCCTATGAACGTACAAGCTGACACCACCCTCGACGCCTATATCGCCGGCCTGCCCAAGGCGGAGCTGCACCTGCACATTGAGGGCTCGCTGGAGCCGGAGCTGATGTTCGAGCTGGCGCAGCGCAATGGGGTGTCCATCCCCTATGACAGCGTCGAGGCGGTGCGGGCGGCCTATGACTTCTCGAACCTGCAGGACTTCCTGGACATCTATTACGCCGGAGCGGCCGTGCTGCTGACCCGCAAGGATTTCGAGGATCTGGCCTTCGCCTATTTCCAGCGGGCGGCCGCCGATAACGTGCGCCATGCCGAGATCTTCTTTGATCCCCAAACCCACACAGATCGGGGCGTGGCCTTCGGCGTGGTGGTCGAGGGGCTGATCGCGGGGATGGACCGGGCCAAGGCGGAACTGGGCGTCAGTTCGGGACTGATCCTCAGCTTCCTGCGCCACCTGACCGAGGAGGAGGCGTTCGCGACCCTGGAGGCGGCCAAGCCCTATCTGCACCATTTCATCGGGGTGGGACTGGACTCGTCGGAGGTCGGCCATCCGCCGTCCAAGTTCCAGCGCGTCTTCGCCGCCGCCCGCGACCTGGGCCTGAAACTGTGCGCCCACGCCGGCGAGGAAGGCCCGCCGGCCTATGTGCACGAGGCGCTGGACCTTCTGCACATCGACCGGATGGACCACGGCAATCGCTCGATGGAGGACGAGGCCCTGGTGGAGCGGCTGGCGCGCGAGCGGATGACCCTGACCGTCTGCCCCCTGTCGAACCTGAAACTGTGCGTGGTGAACGACCTGAAGGACCACCCCGTGCCCGAGATGCTGCGTCGGGGCCTGCACGTCACCCTCAACTCGGACGACCCGTCCTATTTCGGCGGGTATGTGAACGACAACTACAGCCGGCTGGCGGCCGCGGTGGGCCTGACGAAGGAACAGGTGACGCTGCTGGCGCGGAACAGTTTCGAGGGGTCGTTCCTGGGCGAGGCGGAGAAGGCGGCGTATCTGGCGGAGGTGGAGGCCTACGCGAAGGCGGGCTGACGCCTCTTCTTTCGTCATCCTCCGGCAAGCCGCGTCTTCGCGGCGCAGACCGGGGGACCCAGCGGCGCCGAAGGCGATGCGGTTCCGCCGCTCGATGTTTGAACACCTCGTCCGCGACAGGTTCGCGCTCACGCGCGCCGCTGGGTCCCCCGGTCTCGCTGCGCTCGCCGGAGGATGACGAAAGAGGGGTTTAGGCGAGGACGCTCGCCGCCCCACTCTCCGCCACCCCCAGCGCCCGGAAACTGTCCCGCGCCGCCGCCGCCGTCTCAGGCGCGATCGCGCGGCTGGCGTCGGAGATGACCACCGCCTCGAAGCCTTCGCGCACAGCATCCTCGGCGGTGAAGCGGACGCAGTAGTCGAAGGCCAGGCCCGCGAGGAAGACGCGGGTCACGCCCAAGTCGCGCAGCAGGCCGGCCAGGCCCGTCGGGGTGCGATGGTCATTCTCGAAGAAGCCGGAATAGGAATCGACCGCCGGGTTGGAGCCCTTGCGGATCACGGCCAGGGCCTTTTGCACCGTGGGCGCCGCGTCGGGATGGAAGTCGGCGCCGGGCGCGCCCTGGATACAGTGATCGGGCCACAGCATCTGGCGGCCGTAGGCGACCTCGATCTCGGTGAAGGGGGCCGCGCCGGGGTGGTTGGAGGCGAAGCTGATCTGGTCCGGCGTGTGCCAGTCCTGGGTCAGGATCACGCGGGAGAACCGTTCGGCCAGCCGGTTGATCAGCGGCATGATCCCCGCCCCGCCCGCGACCGCCAAAGCGCCGCCCTCGCAGAAGTCGTTCTGCGGGTCGATGACCAGGAGGGAGTCAGTCGGGCGGATAAGCATCACACGCCCGCGTAGGCGTCGATCTCGTTGGCCGAACCCAGGGCGACGGGGATGCGCTGGTGCAGATGCTCGGGCTGGACGTCCAGGATGGGCTGCGTCCCGTCCGTCGTCGCCTTGCCCCCGGCCTGTTCGACCAGGAAGGCCATGGGATTGCCCTCGTACATCAGGCGCAGCTTGCCGGGCTTGTTCGGCTCGCGCTTGTCCCACGGGTAGAGGAAGACGCCGCCGCGCATCAGGATGCGGTGGACGTCGGCGACCATGGCTGCGACCCAGCGCATGTTGAAATTCTTGCCGCGCGGGCCTTCGTCGCCTTTCAGCAGGTCGCCGATGTAGGTCTGCACCGGCTCGGACCAGTGGCGCAGGTTCGACATGTTGATGGCGAACTCCTTGGTGTCCGGCGATATGGCGATGTCGTCGTGGGTCAGGATCCAGTCGCCGTCGTTCGACAGGGTGAAGCCCTTCACGCCCGCACCCGTGGTCAGGACCAGCATGGTCTGGGGACCGTACAGGGCATAGAGGGCCGCGACCTGATTGCGGCCCGGCTGCATGAAGTCGGCCTCGGTCGGCGTCGGCGTGGCGGACTTCAGCACCGAGACGATGGTCCCGACCATGGCGTTGATGTCGATGTTGGACGAGCCGTCCAGCGGGTCGAACAGGGCCAGATAGTCGCCGGTCGAATGGGAGGCCGGCTGGACCTCGTCCATCTCCTCGGAGGCGACGCCCGCGACGGCGGGACAGGCCAGGAGGGCGTCGGTCAGCATGTCGTTGGTCATGACGTCGAGCTTCTTCTGCTCCTCGTCCTGGACATTGATCTGGCCCGAGGCGCCCAGAGCCCCGGCCAGGGCGCCGCCGGCGACGACCTTGCTGATGTCGGCGCAGGTGGCGGCGACGACGGTCAGCACCGCTTTCAGACCCTCGGGCGCGTCGAGCGCGGCGATATGGGCGTCGAGACGGGTGCGGTCGGCGGTCATGCGGTCGGTCCGGTGCGGCTGAGGCGGTTCCCGTTCTTGGCGGGCCAACGGCACGAGGGCAAGGGCGACGCAACAACCGACGATGCGAACGGCGACAATGACGCCGCCGGACGGCCTCCGAAAGCCGCCGACGCTTGACTTGGGCCCGGAGTCGGTGGCTTAGGTCGGATGCTCTCGCGGGAGAGTTCGGGACCGGCAGGCTGCCCCCCGACGCCGAAGGCGCAACCGCCCCGGAAACGCTCAGGCAAACGGACCGCGACAGCATACGGACGCTGGAAAGTCGCTCTTGATGGGCGCGCCGACGGAGCAAGGTGGTCTGACCGCCGGAATCTCTCAGGCTTCAGGACAGCGGGGGCGCGAAGACGGCGGAGCTCCGCCACCAAACGCGACCGTGAAAGCCTGAACCATGACCGACCAAGCCCTGAAGACCACGCCCCTGAACGCCGCGCACCGCGCCTTGGGGGCCCGGATGGTGGGCTTCGGCGGCTATGACATGCCGGTCCAGTATGAGGGCGTCCTGGCCGAGCACCGCTGGACCCGCGAACACGCCGGCCTGTTCGACGTGTCGCACATGGGCCAGTGCAAGATCACCGGCGCCGACGCGACCGCCCAGTTCGAGCGGTTCGTGCCCGGCGACTATGAAATCCTGAAGGCCGGCAAGCAGAAATATTCGCTGCTGCTGAACAAGGACGGCGGGATCATCGACGACCTGATGGCCGGCCGCCCCGACCACGACGGCCTGTTCGTCGTCGTCAACGCCGGCAACAAGGACGAGGATTTCGCCTTCTGGGACGCGAACCTAGAAGGCGACGCCAAACTGACGGTGCTGGACCGCGCCCTGATCGCCATCCAGGGACCGGAAGCCGCCGAAGTCATGTCGGCGTACGAGCCGCTCCTGGCCGAGATGGGCTTCATGGAATGCGCCCGGCTGATGCTGTTCGGCGTCGACTGCTATGTCTCGCGTTCGGGCTATACCGGCGAGGACGGCTATGAGATCTCGGTGCCGGCGGACCAGGCCGAGCGCGTCTGGAACACCATACTGGAGGACGCCCGCGTCAAGCCGATCGGCCTGGGCGCCCGCGACAGCCTGCGCCTGGAAGCCGGCCTGCCGCTGCACGGCCATGACATCGACCCGACCACCAGCCCGGTCGAAGGCGCGCTGACCTTCGCCCTGTCCAAGTCGCGCAAGGAGCGCGCGGACTTCAGCGGCGCCGACCGGATCCTGAAAGAACTGACCGAGGGTCCGTCGCGAGTCCGCATCGGCCTGATCGTCAAGGAAGGCGCCCCGGCCCGCGAAGGCGCCGAGATCGCCGACGCTGACGGGAACGTCATCGGCAAGGTCACCTCGGGCGGCCCCTCCCCTACGCTGGGCAAGAACATCGCCATGGGCTTCGTGCCGCCGGCGTATGCCGCGCTGGGTACGGAGTTGAAGGTCGTCGTGCGCGGCAAGTCCGCCGCCGCCGAAGTCGTCGCCATGCCCTTCGTGGCGCAACGCTATTACCGCAAACCGAAGACCGTCTGAGGATCAGATCATGAAGTTCACCAAGGATCACGAGTGGGTCAGCCTGGACGGCGACATCGCCACCGTGGGCATCTCGAAGCACGCCGCCGACGCCCTGGGCGACGTGGTGTTCGTGGAAACGCCTGAGGTCGGCAAGACCGTCGCCAAGGGCGCCAGCTTCGCCGTGGTCGAAAGCGTCAAGGCCGCCTCCGACGTCTACGCCCCCGTCTCGGGCGAAGTGGTCGAGGCCAACGACGCCCTGTCGACCGCTCCGGAAACCGTCAACGCCGCCCCGGAAGGCGACGGCTGGTTCGCCAAGATCAAGGTGTCGGACGTCTCGGAACTGGACGCCCTGATGGACCAGGCCGCTTACGACGAGTTCCTGGCCAGCCTGTAAGCGCTAGTGTTCACCGTCTTCTTCCGCAACTCGACGACGACGCCGTCCCAGCCCGGTCTAGGCCAGCTGGTGCAGGCGGCGCTCGCCGAGGCGGGTGCGGAATGGACGGGCATGGAAGCAGAACTGCGCCTTACGGACGGCGCGGCCCTTTACCTGTTCGGCGAGGACCTGAACGACGGCATGCTGGCCGAGTATCCGATCCTCACCAATGCCGTGGCCGAGGCCCTCTACCGCATAGCGGACCGGACGAGCGCCTTCATCATGGCCGATGTCTTCGATCCCGTCGCGCTTCGCACCCATTCCAGCGTGGGTGAAGTGCGGGCTGCGGACATGAATGTCATAGGTCCCGATACGCTGGAAGGCCCGGAACAGCTTCATGCTGTACTGGCTGAACTCTCGCCTAATGCCGCGCAGCAAGAGGTTGCGGCTCCGCGTAGCATATTGCCGGCTCGCAGGACTGAACGGCCCCCTTCTCTACTCTCAAGACTATTTGACCTCCTCTTCGGAAAATCCGTCTGATGCGCTACCTCCCCCTGACGCCCGACGACCGCACGGCGATGCTCGCCGCCATCGGCGCGAAATCGATCGACGACCTGTTCGTGGACGTGCCCGAGGCGGCGCGACTGGACGGGCCGGTGGACCTGCCCCGCGTGGCCGGCGAGATGGAGGTCGAGCGCGCCCTGTCCGCCATGGCCGCCAAGAACGCGACGGCCGGCGCCGTGCCCTTCTTCTGCGGCGCAGGGGCCTACAAGCACCATGTCCCGGCGACGGTGGATCATGTGATCCAGCGGTCCGAGTTTCTGACCAGCTACACCCCCTACCAGCCGGAAATCGCCCAGGGCACCCTACAGTACCTGTACGAGTTCCAGACCCAGGTCGCGAACCTGACCGGCATGCCGGTGGCCAACGCCAGCCTCTATGACGGCTCGACCGCCATGGCCGAGGGCGTGCTGATGGCGACCCGCGTGACCCGCCGCAACAAGGCGGTGATCTCGGGCGGCGTGCACCCCCACTACGTCAAGGCGACCGAAACCGTGGTCCACGCCGTCGGCGTCGAGACCCAGGTCCTGGCCGCCGCCGTCGACGCCGAGGCCGCCGTGATTGACCAGATCGGTCCCGACACGGCTTGCGTCGTGGTCCAGACCCCGAACGTCTTCGGCACGGCGACGGATGTCACCAAGATCGCCGAGGCCGCCCACGCCGCCGGCGCCCTGCTGATCGTCGTAGTCACCGAGGCCGTGTCCATGGGCCTGCTGAAGTCGCCCGGCGAGATGGGCGCCGACATCGTCGCGGCCGAGGGCCAGTCGATCGGCAACGCCCTGAACTTCGGCGGCCCCTATGTCGGCCTGTTCGCCACCCGCGAGAAACTGCTGCGCCAGACGCCCGGTCGCTACTGCGGCGAGACCGTCGACGCCGACGGCCGCCGCGGCTTCGTCCTGACCCTGTCGACGCGCGAACAGCACATCCGCCGCGACAAGGCGACCTCGAACATCTGCACCAATTCCGGCCTGTGCACCCTGGCCTTCACCATCCACATGAGCCTGCTGGGCGAGACCGGCCTGCGCAAACTGGCCCTGCTGAACCACGAGAAGGCGCTGGCCACGCGCGACGCCCTGGCGGCCATCCCGGGCGTCCAGATCCTGACCTCGCGCTTCTTCAATGAGTTCGCGGTGCGTTTGCCGAAGAACGCCGCCGAAGTGGTGGATACGCTGGCGGCCCACCACGTGCTGGCGGGCGTGCCCTACAGCCGTCTGGCGCCGGATGCGGGCATGGACGACGTCCTGCTGGTCGCGGCGACGGAGACGACGCTGGATGCGGACATCCAGATTCTCGCCAAGTCCCTGACGAAAGTGCTGGCGGGATGATCCGCAACTTCACGCGAGATGATCTAACACAGCTTGCTAACAGGTTTGCCTACAACAAGCCTGACCCCGGGATCACTCGTTGTGATAGGCTCAATCGCGCCGACTTCTTGACGATCTGCCATTGGAAGGCGGAACGTCGCCACGACCTCTGCTTGAAGAATGCTACAGAAGACATTCAACGCATCACTGAAGCATCTTTTGCGTCTAAAGATCCACTGGTCCAAGTCTGTGCCCTTACCTCATTGCACGGTGTAGGAGTTCCTACAGCCACCGCGATCTTGCATTGGGGCTACCAAGAAGGACCCATCCTAGACTTCCGGGCATGGTGGACGGTTCATGGCCAAGTCAAGCGTGTATTTCGAGGTGCCGACTGGGTTCCGTTCCAAGCACGCATGTGGGCTGAAGCAGAATACTACAGCCTAAATATCCGACAACTCGACAAAGCCGTCTGGCAATTTAGCCTTGAGAACCAACCGACATGAGCACCATGAACACCGTCGGCCGCCCGACTACCCCCAACGCAGTCGAAACCAAACCCGCCACCCTGACCGGCGCGCGCGGCCTGTTGCAGGACGAGGCCCTGATCTTCGAGGGCGAGGGCTGGGGCAAGACCGGCGTCGACCTGCCGGAGCCGAAGACGGACGGCTCGGACCTCGGCGACCTGATCCGGCGCGACCCGATCGGCCTGCCGGGTCTGAGCGAACCCGAGACGATGCGCCACTATGTGCGCCTGTCGCAAAAGAACCACGCCATCGACCTGGCCATCTATCCGCTGGGGTCGTGCACGATGAAGCACAATCCCCGCCTGAACGAGAAGATGGCGCGCCTGCCGGGCTTCTCGGACATCCATCCGCTGCAGCCGATCTCGACGGTGCAGGGCGCGCTGGAGCTGATGGATACGCTGGCCCACTGGCTGAAGACCCTGACCGGCATGCCCGCCGTCGCCCTGTCGCCCAAGGCGGGCGCCCATGGCGAGCTGTGCGGTCTGATGGCCATCCGCGCCGCCCACGAGGCCTCGGGTCAGCATGAGAAGCGCCGCAAGGTTCTGGTGCCCACCAGCGCCCACGGCACCAACCCGGCCACCGCCGCCTTCGTCGGCTACACCGTCGTCGAGGTCGCCCAGACTGAGGACGGCCGCGTGGACGTCGCCGACCTGGCCGCCAAGCTGGGCGACGACGTCGCCGCCATCATGGTGACCAACCCCAACACCTGCGGCCTGTTCGAGCGCGACATCCTGGAGATCAGCCGGCTGACGCACGAAGCCGGCGCCTACTTCTACTGCGACGGCGCCAACTTCAACGCCATCGTCGGCCGGGTTCGTCCAGGCGATCTGGGCGTGGACGCCATGCACATCAACCTCCACAAGACCTTCTCGACGCCGCACGGCGGCGGCGGTCCGGGCGCGGGTCCGGTGGTCCTGTCGGAAGCCCTGGCGCCCTTCGCCCCGGCCCCCTGGGTCGTGCATGATGACAACGGCTATCGCCTGATCGAGCGCGAGGAGGACGAGGCGGTTCAGGCCTTTGGCCGCCTGTGCGCCTTCCAGGGCCAGATGGGCATGTATGTACGCGCCCTGTCCTACATGATGTCGCACGGCGCTGACGGCCTGCGTCAGGTGGCCGAAGATGCGGTGCTGAACGCCAACTACATCAAGGCCCGCCTGTCGGACCTGATGAGCGCGGCCTTCCCGGACGGCCCCTGCATGCACGAGGCCCTGTTCGACGACGAGTGGCTGAAGGGCACGGACATCACCACGCTCGACTTCGCCAAGGCGATGATCGACGAGGGCTTCCACCCGATGACCATGTATTTCCCGCTGGTCGTCCACGGCGCCATGCTGATCGAGCCGACCGAGACCGAGTCCAAGGCCGAACTGGACCGCTTCATCCACGCCATGCGCCTGTTGGCCGAGGCGGCGAAAGCCGGCGACGTCGACCGCTTCAAGGGCGCGCCCTTCCATGCGCCGATGAAGCGGCTGGACGAAACCCGCGCCGCCCGCTCGCCGGTGCTGCGCTGGACCGCGCCGGCAGGGTCGAACCAGGCGGCGTAAGGGCGACGGATAGGCCCCGTCATCCCAGGGCTTGTCCCTGGGATCCATACTCCCGGCGCCTGACGAAGGCGCATTCTGCGGAAACACCGGGAGTATGGATCCTCGCCGCAAGGGCGAGGATGACGAAGGTTGAGGAGGGGGGGGTCTCCCCTTATTGTGTCCTGGCGGCAACAGCCAGAAGCCCTTGATCAATCATGACCAAAGCTTCACGCCGTAGACACGGATCGGCCATGGACACACGGTCTTAACGAGCCTGTGGCAGGCTGGCCACGGTCGCTCTTTCCTCTCCCGAGTCGGGATCGGGCGGTCGTGACGATCGTTGTCACAGGACCTCCCTCCTCTCTGTCTGGCGCCGACTTGACCTTCGCAACCGCGATCCGCCTTCCGTCCTACCGCGCGCGCAGCCGTACGCTTCGCGCGCTGAAGCGTTGGGCGCTTATGGCGGGCGGGCTGTTCGTGGTGCTTCTGGGAATTCTGATCGCGCCCTTGCCGGGTCCAGGCGGCATTCCCGTCATCGCCGTCGGCCTGATGCTGATCCTGAAGAGCTCCTTCTGGGCCAAGCGGCTGTTCATTCGTGCCCAGTATGCCCGGCCCAAATGGGTCTATCCATTCCGGCGGCTCATGCGCAAAAAGCCGGAGTTCGCTCCTGTCTTCTGGCAGCAGGCCCTGCGCGCCGAGAAGGTCGTGCTTAAGAGACCCCGCCGACGTCTGACGCGGTTGCGGAAGATGCTTCGTCGCTATTTCCGGAAGCTTTTCCGCTAGTTGACAGACCGTCTCGCGGTTGCGGTGTCGCAACTGCTAACCACATCATCGTGAACGCCCTTCTCCCGCTACAGGCGTATTCTGTCTGGGCGTTATCAGAGAACCATCAAATGCGTTGGGAGGCGCTAAGGTCATGATGTCACGCGTACAAAAGGGCATGATCGCGGGCGTCGCCGCGACCGTCGCCGTTTCCTTGCTTGAAATACCCAACCTGTTCCTGAACTGGTTCGACCCGTTCCAGGGGGTCATCGCCACCATGATCGGCATGCCTGGAAATATGGCCGTCGGCTGGGCGATCCACGCCTTCAGCGGCGTCTTCATCCTGGGGCCGCTGTTCGGTCTGATGTGTCCCCGCCTGCCCACCGATACCCCCGAGACCAAGGGCATCGTCTTCGCCGTCGGCGCCTGGGTGGTGATGATGGGGGCCATCCTGATGCTGGGCGATTACCGGACCTTCTCGGCCGCCGCCGGCTTCGGCACCATCGGCTGGCTGCTGATCACCCATGCGGTGTTCGGCATCGTGCTGGGCAATGTCTACGCCCGGCTGGTGACACGCGAGAAGCGCCAGGCGGCCCATTTCATGGGCGGCGCCACCGCCCACTGACAGCGGCCGTTCGGACATAAGAAAAGGCCCCCAGCGACGCCGGGGGCCTTTTTGTCGTTCGGCTAAGCCGGCCGGCCTTAGTTCAGGTGATCGCCGATCTGGGCGATGGCGGCGTCCAGCAGCGGGTCCTTGGCGCCGCCGGCGAGACGGGCGGCCAGGATCTGTTCCGCGGCCTTGGCGGCCAGGTCGGCGGCGGCCGCCTTGACCTCGGCCGAGGCCTGGGCCTCCGCCTGGGCGATGCGGGTCTCGGCCATCTTCTGGCGACGGGCCAGGGTCTCTTCCAGCTTGGCCTTGGATTCGACTTCCAGACGACGGGCGTCGGCTTCCGCCTGGGCCATCATCTCGGCGGCCTGAGCCTCGGCCTCGGCCTTTTCTTTGCGGATCTGAGCCAGCAGGGCCTCGGCCTCGGCGCGCAGACGGGCGGCCTCGTCCAGGTCGGCCTGGATCTTGGCGCCCTTGGCGTCCAGTTGGGCGGCGGCGATCTTGGGCACGCCGGCGGCGATCAGGATGCCGAAGAAGATCAGCAGGCCGATCCCGACCCAGATCTCCGCATTGGCGAAGCTCCAGATGCCGTGTTCGAAGATCAGGTTCATCAGACGGCTCCCTTGGCCGTAGCCAGCTCGCCCGAGGTGGCGGCCTTGCCGGTCAGGCGCTCGACCATGGCGGCGGCGGCGTCGGAGGCGATCACGGCGACATTGGCCATGGCCGCGTCGCGGGTCTTGCCGATGGCGGTCTCGGCCTCGGCGATGCGGGCGTTGACGACGGCTTCTTCCGCAGCCTGGCGGGCGGCGGCGTCTTCGGTCACGCGGGCCTTGGCGGCGGCGGCCATGGCGCGGGCGTCGGAACGAGCCTTGGCGACTTCAGCCTGGGCTTGAGCAGCCTGGTCGGCGGCCTCGGCCTGAACCTGACGCGCGGTGGCGACGGCGTTGGAAATCGTATCGGCCCGCTCGTCCATCACCTTGCGAAGGCGCGGCGCGAAGACCTTGGAGACCAGAACATACAGGATGACGAACAGGATCAGCAGATAGCCGATCTGTCCCGCCCAGTGTTCGAACTGGAATTGCGGCAGGCCGCCCGAGCCGTGCTCGGCGGCGGTCGCCGTCTCGGCGTGCAGGTCCGCTTCGACCGAAGCCGGAACCGCATGATTGGTGTGGGTGCTGGCCATGAACCGTCTGCTGCAGGATCAGATGAAACGGCGCGCGGGCGAGCCCCGCGCGCCGGTATCGGCTGATATCAGCCGAAGATCATCAGGATGCCGAGCACGAAGGCCAGGATGCCCAGGGCTTCGGCGAGGGCGGCGCCCACGAACAGGTTGCCGACCTGGCCGGCGGCGGCCGACGGGTTGCGCAGGGCGCCGGCCAGGAACTGACCGAAGATGTTGCCCACGCCCAGGGCCGAACCGATCATGCCCAGGGTTGCGAGACCGGCACCGATGTACTTGGCGGCTTCAGCGTCCATGATTGTATTCCTAGATTTAAGTCGTTGGTGGTTGGGGTGAAGAGACTGGTCCTGCCCTTAGTGGGCGTGATCCAGGTTGACCACATCATTCAGATAGATGCAGGCCAGAACGGCGAAGACGAAGGCCTGAAGGAAGGCCACGAGAAACTCCAGGGCGGTCAGCGCCACGACCATGCCCAGCGACAGGGCCGCAACCGGGAAGGCCAGCAGGCCGATGCCACCGCCCAGGCCCAGCAGGCCCAGGGAGACGACGAAGCCGGCGAAGATCTTCAGCGCGACGTGGCCGCCCAGCATGTTGCCGAACAGACGAAGCGCCAGTGTGACCGGACGCAGCAGGAAGGAGACGAACTCGATCAGACCGACGACCGGGCGCAGCGCCAGCGGCGCGCCCATCGGCCAGAACAGCTTGAAGAAGCCCAGGCCGTTCTTGGCGAACCCGACCACCAGCACCAGACCGAAGGTGATCAGGGCGAAGGTGACGGTGATGGCCAGCTGCGACGTCGCCGTAAAGGTCAGGAACAGACCCAGGATGTTCATGCCCAGGATCAGCATGAACAGGGTGAAGACGAACGGGAAATATTTGCGGCCTTCGTGACCGATGATAGAATCGGCCAGATTGTCGATCAGGCCGAACACGCCCTCGCCTGCGGCCTGCAGACGACCGGGCACGACCTGGGCGTTCGAGGTCACGGCGGCCAGGAAGCCGACGATCACGACGAAGGCGGCCGTCATGGCGATGTGCGAATTGGTCACGGCCAAATCGACCGTACCCAGAAGGGGCAGGGTCACGTCAGGAAGATCGATGACCTTCTGAATCTGAAACTGATGAATCGGATCGGCCATGAAGCCCTATCGTTCCCCGTCTTCGTCGGCCTCGACATAAGGATCGGCCGGAGCCGACGTCCCTAACGCCTTGGCCTGCGCCATCAGCCGGTTGGCTGTGCGACGCGCCATGTAAATCGACAAGGCGAAGCCCAACAGGACCCCGCCGATCAAACCCCACGGACGGGTCCCAAAGACCCAGTCCGCGATGAAACCCGCCGCAAGACCCACGAAGACGCCGCCGAGAAGCTCGGCGATGATCTTGTAGGCCTGACCCGACACCTGATGGCCGGTCAGCTCGGCGGATTTCTCCACCGTGGTCCGCGCCTCCAATGCGGATGCGCTGTCTTGGAGGCGTTTGATCGCCTCTTCGCGCGATTCCGACATGGGGGACAGGACCTGTGCTCTCAGCGCTCAAACAATGTGTTTGGGCGGGTCTGAATTCGGCGCGGAAACTAATCGTGAGCGGCCAAGAGGTCAAGGCGTCGTGAACGGAGGTTAAATCTTTGTTCGAACTCGATTTTCGCCGGAAACAGCCTGACCGTGGCGATGCGTCGCTGTTCAAGACCAGGGATTCGGTCGCCCTGCATGGCGATATGTCGCGCGAACGACTAGGTTGCGGCCATGAACATGCACGTCCCCGCCCCCTCGCCCGAACGCCGCCCCATCGCGGTGCGGCTGGCGACGCCGCGCGGTTTCTGCGCCGGGGTGGACCGGGCGATCCAGATCGTCGAGCGCGCGATCGAGAAATACGGCGCGCCCGTCTATGTGCGGCACGAGATCGTGCACAACCGCCATGTGGTCGAGCGGCTGAAGTCCATGGGCGCGATCTTCGTCAAGGAGCTGGACGAATGCCCGGACGACCGGCCGGTGGTCTTCTCGGCCCACGGCGTGCCCAAGTCGGTTCCCGCCAACGCCCAGGCGCGACAACTGCTGTTCCTCGACGCCACCTGCCCCCTGGTGTCCAAGGTCCATGTGGAGGCGGAGCGTCATCATGACGCGGGCCGCCATATCATCCTGATCGGCCACGCCGGCCATCCGGAGGTGATCGGCACCATGGGTCAACTGCCGCCGGGCGCCATCAGCCTGATCGAGACCGAGGCCGACGCCGAATCGTTCGAACGGCCCGGCGACGCCCCCCTGGCCTATGCGACCCAGACCACCCTGTCGGTCGACGACACGGCGGGCATATTGAAGGTGCTGAAGCGGCGCTTCCCCGAACTGCCCGACCCGCACAAGGAAGACATCTGCTACGCCACCACCAACCGCCAGGACGCAGTCAAGGTGCTGGGCGAAGGGTGCGAGCTGGTGCTGGTGGTCGGGTCCAAGAACTCGTCCAACTCGGCCCGGCTGGTCGAGGTGGCGATGCGCGCCGGCGCCCGTGACGCCCGGCTGGTCGACGACGCCTCCCAGGTGGACTGGAGCTGGTTCGACGGGGTTCAGACGGTGGGCGTCACCGCCGGCGCCTCGGCCCCCGAACCGCTGATCGCCGCCCTCGTGGACGCCATCGCGGAACGGTTCGACGCCACCGTCACCGAGGACGGGGGGGCGCGCGAGACCGTGACCTTCAAGCTGCCTCGGCTGCTGACGACCTGACGCCCCTCTATCGATCCCGCCTAGCGTTCCTCGCCGACAAAGTCCTGCGCGAACTCCGGCGCGTCGTTTTCGTTCGTCAGACTGTCCTCGTCGACGTCCGCGCCTCGTCCGGGATCCGGCAGTTCGAACCCGACGGGCAGCGACAGGTCCAGCAGGCCCGCCGCCTTCATTTCCTGCACGCCCGGCAGGTCGTACAGGGTCGCCAGGCCGAAATGCTCAAGGAACCGATCTGCGGTGGCGTAGGTGACGGGCCGGCCCGGCGTCCGTCGGCGCCCGCGCAGACGCACGAACCCCATCTCCAGCAGCAGGTCCAGCGTGCCCTTCGACAGGGTGACGCCCCGCACGCTCTCGATCTCGGCGCGGGTCACGGGCTGGTGATAGGCGATGATGGCAAGGGTCTCCAGCGCGGCCTTGGACAGGCGGCGGGGCTCCTCTCGCTCCTCGGTCATCATGAAGGCCAGATCCGCCGCCGTGCGGAACCGCCAGCGGTCGGCGACGCAGTCCAGTTCCACGCCCCGCCCCTCGTATCGGGCGCGCAGGCCCGACAGGGCGCGGGCGACGTCGGCGCCTTCGGGCAGACGGCCGGCGATCTCGGCGGCGCTCAGCGGCCCGGCGGCGGCGAACAACAGCGCCTCGACCCGGCGCTCGATCTCGCCATCGTCGGGTTGGAAGGAGAGGTCGCTCACGGCGTCAGCTCCAGCGGATGTCCGCCTCCCCGGCGTTTCAGATACAGGTCCGCGAAGGGCGCCGTCTGGCGGATGTCCATGGCCCCCTCCTTCACCAGCTCCAGACTGGCCGACAGGGTCGAGGCGGTATAGCTGGCCTGGCTGGGGCCGTCCGGGTCTTCGGGATGGGGCGCCACCTGGTCCAGCGGGGTCCAGTCGGCCAGGCGCGGCATGATCTCGCGCAGCCAGTCGCGCGCCGCCTCCAGCGGAAAGGCCTCGACCCGCTGGCCGGGCGAATAGCGCCGCCCCTCCTCGCGGCGGCGCTGGGTCACATAGGCGCTCATCAGGTCATACAGGCTGGCGTCGATCCGGTCGGACGGGACGATCACCGTCGCCTGGGGATCGCCCCGCGTGAAGACGTCGCGCTTCAGCTGGGGCCGCGCCATCAGCTGGTCCACCGCCTTGCGCATGGCCTCCAGCTTCTGCAGCCGGAAGGCCAGGGCGGCGGCCATGGCCTCGGCCGGCGGCTCCTCGCCCTTGTCCTTTTCGGTGCGCGGCAACAGCAGGCGAGACTTCAGATAGGCCAGCCAGGACGCCATCACGAGATAGTCCGCCGCCAAGGCGAAATTCCTGCGCCGCGCCTCGTGCACGAAGGCCAGATATTGTTCCGCCAGCCGGGTGATCGACAGTTTCAGCAGATCGACCTTCTGCGTCCGCGCCAGGGCCAGCAGAACGTGAAGCGGCCCCTCGTAGCCGTCCAGATCGACGACGAAGGCCTCGCGCTCCTCGGCCTCGGCGGCCGCGCTGAAATCCAGATTGGGCTGAAAGGCGTCGGTCATCCTTGTCGGCCTACCGCGCTTCGCGCGGCTTGAGGCCGATCGGGTCCAGGCGGCTCATGCCTGCGCCTCGCCCACGTCCGGCCCCTTGGCGGCGTCCGTCTTGCCCGCCATCGCCCGGAAGAAGCGTTCATGCCCCGCGACCGGATCAAGGGGTTCTGGAACGCGCACGATCCGCGCCATCGCCGCCTCGGCCCTGGCCCTGGCCTTGCCCTTCAGCTTGCCCGTCGCCTCGGCCACGGCCTGCATCTCGGCCAGATCGCCGTTGCAGTGAAGCACGACGTCGCAGCCCGCCTTCAAGGATTGATGCGCTCGCTCGCCCAGCGAACCGCTCAGGGCCTGCATCGACAGATCGTCGCTCATGATCAGGCCGGAGAAACCGAGATGCCCCCGCATCATCTTGATCGCCTTCTTCGACTGGGTCGCCGGGCGCTTCCGATCCACAGCGGTGAAGACGATGTGCGCCGTCATGGCCCAGGGCATGTCCGACAGCGCCTTGAAGGGCGCGAAGTCCCAGGCGTCGAGCGTGTCGAAATCGGCGTGGACCGTCGGCAGGTCCTTGTGGCTGTCGGCAAAGGCCCGGCCGTGGCCCGGCATATGTTTGATACAGGGCAGCACCCCGCCGGCCAGCAGGCCTTCCGACGCCGCCCGGCCCAGCAGGGCGACCGTGGCCGGATCCTGACCATAAGCGCGGTCGCCGACGATGTCGTGGGCGCCGGGCACCGGCACGTCCAGCACCGGCAGCAGATCGACGTTGATCCCGACCTCGCGCAGATCGTGCGCCATCAGCCGCGCGCCCAGGCGGACCAGCTCGCGCGCGTCCATCGGGTCGTTCGACGCCTTCAGATAGGCGGCGCCCGGCGGGTATTTGGGCCAGTGCGGCGGGCCCATCCGTTGAACCCGGCCGCCTTCCTGATCGATCAGGATGGGGGCGTCGGCGTCGCCGATGGCGGCCCGCAGTTCGTCCGTCAGAGCCCGCACCTGTTCCGGCGTGTCGATATTGCGCCGGAACAGGATGAAGCCCCAGGGCCGCGCCTCGGCGAAGAAGGCGCGTTCCTCCTCCGTCAGCCGGTGGCCCGAACAGCCGTAGATGGCGGCGGAGGTCACCGAACGATGCAATCCCGTCCGGCGGCCTTCAGGGCGTTGCAGAAGGCGACCGCCCGCTCGCGCGACAGGCCCGAGAAGGTGGTGCGGTACAGGGTTGAACCGCTGGACGAGGTGACTTCGGTCACCCGCTTCTGGGCGCCCGAGGCGTACTGGCCGAAGCGACCCGCGACGGCGGCGTATTCGCGGTCGGCGATCTCGGTGGAGGAGAAGGCGCCGATCTGGACCGAGGCGGAACCCGTGGCGGCGCCGGCGGCCGGCGCAGGCGTCGCCGCTGCGGGGGCCGGGGCGGCCGGGGTTGCAGCCGGGGCGGCCTTGGCCGGCGGCAAGCCCTGTCCGGTCGGGGCGGCGGCGGGCGGCGCGGCCGGACGCGGCTGGGGCGCCTCGGGCGGCGGGGTGAAGGTGACGGGCGCGTCGGTCGTCTCGGCCTCGTCTCGATAGACCCGCACCCCGTCGGCCGGATCCACCGGCTGGGCGTCCACGGGCGGGGCGGTCTTCATCTCGCCGACGGGCTGGCCCACGGCGGGCGGCGCGTCGGTCGAGGCGCGCATGCCCGAACGATAGAAGAAGATCACGGCGATGATCAGGACCAGCAGGACCACCGCGCTGATGATCAAAGTCACCGGCGGCGCCTTGCCCCCGCCCGAACCGACGTTGCGGCCGCTGCGCGGATCATAGGAGTTGCGACGGAAGGGCAGGTCGTCGTCGGTCGGGGGCGTATAGGCGCCCCGGCCCGGTCGGTTTTCGTCATCGAAAGACATGGTCGCACTCCGCCGTGGGTCCGGCGCTGCGAATCGGCGCGCCGAATAATGAGTTTAACGCCCCGCCGCCGTCTTTCGAATCACAGATCGAGGGCCAGGTCGAGGCTGAACAGTTTCTGGTGGACTTCTATCGCGTAGCGGTCGGTCATCCCGGCGATGTAATCGCACACCGCGCGCGCCCTTTGGGTCCGGTCTTCGGTGGCCGCCGGCACGGCCCACTCCGGCGGCATCACCTCCGGCTCGGCCATGAACAGCTCGAACAGCTGCGACAGCACCCGTCGCGCCTGGCTGCGCGTCCGGTTGACCCGGTAGTGGCGATACATCCGTTCGAACAGGAACTTGCGCAGGACGGCCAGGTCCGCGTGCATGGACCGCGAGAAGTCCACCATGGTCCGCGTCGCCGTGCGCACGTCCTCGGTCGAACCGATCCGGTCCTCCTCCAGCCGCCGCGCCGTCTCGGCCAGGACGTCCTCGACCATGACGCCGATCATCCGCCGCACGGCCTCGATCCGCAGCATCCGGTCGTCGATGGCCGGCCAGTCGCGCCGCACCTCGGCCAGCATCGGTCCGATCAGCGGCACCTGATCGAGGTCTTGCAGGGTGATCAGCCCCGCCTGCACCCCGTCGTCCACGTCGTGGTTGTTGTAGGCGATGTCGTCGGCGATGGCGGCGCACTGGGCCTCCAGCGAGGCGAAGGTGCCCAAGCGCAGATCCCAGCCCGCCTCCCCGCCCGTCCTGTAGGGCCGCACCACTGACCAGGCCGGCTCGTCCAGCCGGTGCGACACCGGGCCATTGTGCTTGATGACCCCCTCGACCGTCTCCCAGCTCAGGTTCAGCCCGTCGAACTGCGGATAGCGGTTCTCCAGCTCGGTCACGACGCGGAAGCTCTGGACGTTGTGATCGAAGCCGCCGTGGTCGGCCATCTGGATCACCAGTTCGTCCTCGCCCGCATGCGCGAAGGGCGGGTGGCCCAGGTCGTGGGCCAGGGCGACCGTCTCGGCCAGATCGTCGTCCAGCCGCAGCGCATGGGCCAGGGACCGCGCAATCTGGGCCACCTCCAGCGAATGGGTCAGGCGGGTGCGGTAGTGATCGCCCTCATGCGCCACGAAGACCTGGGTCTTCTCCTTCAGGCGGCGGAAGGCGGTCGCATGGATGATCCGGTCGCGATCGCGCGCGAAGGCCGTGCGGGTCCGGCTGGGCGGCTCGAAGAAGCGGCGGCCCTTGGTCAGATCGGCGCGTTCGGCGTAGGGGGCGAGGTCTGTCTGGCTCAAGTCATCAACTTTGAGGCTGGTTTGATGCGGGCGGCCCTTTGCGAACGCCCTTGCGCGCCTCATATAGACAGCCGTGAGCACCGTCCAATCCACAGAACCGTCCACACCCGCCTTCAGCGTCGCCACGCGCGCGCCGGAAGGCATTGTCCTGGCCGCCAGCGCCGCCAAACGCCTGGCCAAACTGGGCGCGGCCGAGGGCAAGACCCTGATGCTGCGCGTGGCGGTGGACGGCGGCGGCTGTTCGGGCTTCCAGTACCGGTTCGAACTGGGCGAGACGGCCGAGGACGACGACCTGCGCATCCAGGCCGACGGCCAGACCGCCCTGATCGACCCCGTCTCGGTCCCCTTCCTGAAGAATTCCGAGATCGCCTATGTCGACGAACTGGCCGGCGCCCAGTTCGTGGTCCGCAACCCCAACGCCGCCTCCAGCTGCGGCTGCGGCGTCAGCTTCTCGATCTGACCGCGGTCAGCGTCGGCGTCGGATCAAGGCCCAGACGGTGACGACGACGGTCGAGGCCAGCAGGGCCGAAAAGACCGCATCCCAGACGTCGTCTCCCAGCAGGGCGCCGATCAGCCCCGTCAGGCTGAGCACGAAGACCGCGACGGGCGCTCCGAAGATGGCCCACAGATTCAGGTCCTTGCGGCTCATGCCGGTTTCCGCCGCGCCTTGACCAGCCAGAGGTAAAGGCCGGACCCCAGGATGACGATGGTCGCCAGGTCAAGCAGCGCCCAAAGGATCTTCAGCCCCAGCCCGCCATAGTCGCCGAAGTGCAGCGGCTGGGACAGCGACAGCGCCTTCACATACCAGGGCGTCGGGGCCACGGCCGCCAGTTCCCCGGTCCGGGCGTCGATCAGGGCCGGAGTGGTCAGATGGGTCGTCAGCGGCGTGTCGCCGTGGAAGAAGACGGCGTAGTGGTGGTCGGTCGAATAGTCGGTGCCTGGGAAGGCGATGAACTGAAGCGTCTTGCCCGGCAGCGCCCGTTTCGCCCGCTCCACCGCCGCATCCAGCGAGGCCCGCTCACCCGCCAGCGCCGGGGCGTCATAGGCGACGGTCAGTTCCTTCAGCGCCGTGTTCTTCCAATAGGCCAGGATCGGCGTGGCCAGGGTGTTGACGACGCCCGTCGCACCGACCACCAGCACCCAGGCCACGGTCACCACGCCCAGCAGGTTGTGATAGTCCAGCCACCGCGTCCGGGCCGACCTGGCCGCGCGCACCGTGCCGAACGGCAGCCGCCGCATGAAGGGGGCGTACAGCACCACCCCCGACACCACGGCCACGATCAGCATCAGACCCATCAGGCCCTGGAACAGCATGCCCGGCAGGCCCAGGAACATGTCGGTGTGCAGTTGGAGCAGGAACTCCATGACCGGATGGCCGGCCACCGGCGGGGCGACCGCGCCGCTGGTCTGGTCGATCGGCTCGAAGCTGTAGGCGCCGGCCGGGCCGTTCGGATCCACGCTGGTGACGTTCACCACCGGCCGGTCCTCGTCGAAGCTCATGAAGGCGGGGACCTCGCCGGGGTGAAGCGCCAGGGCCGCCGCCAGCACTTCATCCAGGGTCAGACGCGGCCCGTCCGGATCGGCCGGCGTCCACGCCTGCTCCAGCAGGACCTCTTCGATCTCATGGGTGAAGACCAGCGGCAGGCCCGTGACGCACAGCATCAGCAGGAAGAGCGTGGAGACCAGGCTCGACCATTTGTGCGTCCAGGACCAGGCGCGGATGGTCCGCGTCTTCATCCGATCAGAATTCCGCCGAGACCGACAGGCGGAAGGTGCGCGGCGCGCCCAGGGTCAGATAGTTCGACCCCGGATAGCCCCCGACGGCGACCCACTGGTCCTCGTCCGCGAGGTTCTCGACCCGCGCCCGCACCGTCAGATCCTTGCCGCCGGCGACGAAGGCGTAGCGCAGGCCGGCGTCGAACCGGGTCCATTCTTCCAGCTCCAGCGTGTTGGCCGCATTGGCGGGCTGCGCGCCGGTATGGACCGCACGGCCCTCCAGCGTCAGGCCGCTGAACATCGGCACGTCCCATTCGACATTGGCGTTGATCTGGAAGTCCGGCACGCCGATGGCGGATTTGCCCGCGTTCGCGGCGGTCAGCGAGCGGTTGATCTCGGCCTCCAACCAGGTCGCGCCGCCGATCAGGCGCAGGCCGGCGACCGGCTCGCCATAGACGGTCAGTTCGACGCCCTGGTTCTCCTGTTCGCCGCCGTCGGTATAGACGCCTGTAGGCCGGGCGCCCGCGACAGGATCTCCATTGGAGGTGATCGAGACCAGCGCGCTGGGCAGAGTCGTGCGGAAGACACTCAGCGTGCCGCCGAACGACCCCGCGTCATACTTCACCCCCACCTCGGCCTGTTCAGCGCGGAAAGGTTCCAGCACTTCGCCGCCGTTGGTGACGGTGACCGGCACGGCCGCGTCTCCCCACCCTGCCACCACCGCGTTCGCCAGCGTCGGCGCCGTGGTTCCTGGCACGAGGGCTTCGGCATAGTTGGCGTACAGCGAGATCTTGTCGCTGGGCCTGTAGACCAGGGCGAAGGCCGGGGTGATCGCATCACTGGAATAGCCCGAGCCGAAGGCCCCGTCGGCATAGGCGTAGGACTTGGTCTCGATCTCCTGATAGCGCACGCCGACCGTCGCCAGGACGCGGCCGTCCAGGAAGGACAGAATGTCCGCCACGGCGACGCTGGTGTGCTTGACCCGCTCGGTCACGTTCGGATCATCCAGATCGCCCGATACGCTGGTGATGGCCGGCGCAGGCGACAGGGTCGGGTTGCTCAGCGTCCCGAACGCATAGCCGCTGAAGCTCGAGGCCGCCCAGGCGTTCTTCGACTTCGACTGGATCTGCGAGGCCGAGGCCACCAGACGGTGCTCGACCGGCCCGGTCGTCAGGTCGGCGCGCACGCCGATATCGCCGGACCAGACCGTGTCCTCGCGGATGTTGTCAAAGCGATAGCCGCGGATCGCGCCAGCGGCGTCAGCGCGCGGATTGGCCAGGCTGTTGTCTTCCTTGCCGTGACGCCCACCGAAGGCCGCCCAGGCGGTCACGCTGTCGGTCAGGTCGAACTCGCCGCGCACCGCGCCGAACAGCTGCTCCTCGTCGGTGTAGGTCCAGCGCTGCGCGAAATTCTTGTCGGCCGACGGGGCGTCCGGGATGGCGGTCCCCGGCGTCACGCTGGGACGCGGCGCGTCGATGCGGTGGTCCTGCCAGCCCAGGTCGGCCGAGAATCGGGCGCGCTCGCCCCGGCGGTCCAGGCCCAGGCCGACGACGCGCAGCTGGCCGTTCTCGTTCTCGACCGAGCCCTCGCCGTCGCGGCTGACCAGGTTCAGGCGCGCCCCCCATTCTTCCTCGGCGCCGAAGCGACGGGCCAGATCGGCGGCGGCGTAGATCTCGTCATTGCCCGATACCCCTGCCGTCAGGCGCGTCAGGGGTTCGCCGGCGCGCTTGGGCGTCAGGTTGAAGGCGCCGCCTACGCCCGTCCCGCCCGGCGCGGCGCCGTTCAGGAAGGCGCTGGCGCCGCGGAACACCTCGACCCGCTCGATCAGTTCGGCCGCCACGAACTGACGCGGCAGCACACCGTACAGGCCGTTGTAGCTCATGTCGTCCGAGAAGACCGGGAAGCCCCGGATCACATACAGCTCCTGGAAATTGCCGAAGCCCTTGGACACCCGCACCGTCGGATCGTTCTGCAGCACGTCGCCGATGCCGCGCGCCTGCTGATCGCGGATCAGCGTTTCGGTGTAGTTGCTGGTCGAGAAGGGCGTGTCCATCACGTCCATATTGCCCAGCAGGCCGACCCGGCCGCCTCGCGCCACCTGCCCGCCGGCATAGGCCGAGGTCAGTCGCACCTGCGATCCCGTCACGACGATCTCATCCAGTTCGGCAGGCGCGGCCGGCGCCTCCTGGGCCAGGGCAGGCGCGGCGACGGCAAGGGCCAGCAGGCTGGAGGCGCAGGCGAAACGGCGGGTCGGGCGGGTCATGACTTGCAAAATATTCTCAAAATCAGGGAGTGGCGGCTGCATACGCCCCGATGCGATTGCTTTGCAATGGCGAACGCCTTCTCGTGGCCGCGCGTCTTGCCGCACCCGACTTGCAATTAGTCATATTCCTAATTAGGGTGAGACCTATGAACGCCCTGTTCAAAGCCCTGTCGCATCCGGTGCGCCGCCGCATCATCGCCATGCTGCGCGCCGGTCCCCTGGCGTCGGGCGACATCGCCGCCGGCTTCGACGTGAGCTGGCCGACGATCACCGGTCATCTCAACGCCCTGAAGGAGGCCGGCCTCGTCAGTCCCGAGCGCGAGGGCCAGACCATTCGCTACCGGCTGGAGATCTCGGCGGTGGAAGAGGCCATGGCCTTTCTGATGGACATCGCCGGAACGGGCGAGACCGCCGAAGTCCCGTCCATCTCCCGGAAGGCGCCCCGTCGATGAAAGACCGCCTGTCGCTGCTGGACTATCTGACCCTGGCCGTCTTCGCGCTCCAGGCGGCCTTCGCCCTGCATGTCAGCCTCAACGGCCCGACCACGCCGATGCCGATGCACTGGAACGGCCAGTTCCAGGTGGATCGGTGGGGCAGCCGGGTCGAGTTCGGGACCTTCCTCGGCGGCATGACCCTGATCGGCTTCATCGCCACAGCCGGTCTGGGCCTGGCCGCCCTGCGCGCCGTGTCGGAAGGCGACGCCTCGCGCGGTCGTTCCTTTCGGATCGGCCAAGGCATAAGCCTGTTCGTCTTCACCGTCATCGGCCTGCTGATCAGCTGGACGGGCCTGGGCGACGCCACGACCGACACCGGACCGGTCGTGACCATGGCGGGGGTGTCGCTGATCCTTCTGGTCCTGGGCGGCTTCCTCGGCCGGGTCGCGCCCAATCCGGTGGTCGGGGTCCGCACGCCCTGGAGCTACAAGAGCCGCCTGGCCTGGGACCGTTCCAACAGGCTCGCCGGGCGACTGTTCTTCCTGCTGGGCCTCGCCGGCCTTATCGCCGCACCCCTTGCGCCCCAGCCGCTGGGCGCCCTGTCCCTGATCATCGCCGCCCTGATCGTCGCCGCCCTCTCAGTGTTCGAGAGCTGGCGCGTCTGGCGCAGCGATCCCGACCGCCAGCCCTTCTGAACCCGATCCGCCCCGTCAAGGAGACCGCCATGTTCAGCCTCGCCCTCGCCCTGCTCGCCGGCCCGGTCTCGACCGAGATCGCCCTGCCCGCCCAGCCCGCGCCCCTGCACGGAACCCTGCTGGCGCCCGAGAACGCCAGCGCCGTCGGGGTCATCCTGCCCGGCTCCGGCCCGACGGATCGGGATGGGAACAGCCCCATGGGCGTCTCAGCTTCGACCTACCGCCTGCTGGCGGACGGGCTGGCGGCGCAGGGAATCGCCACTCTTCGCATCGACAAGCGGGGCGTCGGCCAGAGCGCGGCGGCCGGAGGAGATGAGTTCGATCTGCGCTTTGACGCCTATGTCGCCGACGCCCGCGCCTGGGCCGCCGAAGCCGCCCGTCGCGCCGGCAAGCCCTGCGCCTGGCTGATCGGCCACAGCGAGGGCGCCCTGATCGCCCTGAAGGCCGTCGAGGGCGGCGACGACCCCGAATCCAGCAAAGTCTGCGGCCTGGTCCTGCTGTCCGGCGCCGGCCGTCCGGCGGGCGCGGTCATCCGCGAACAGCTGGCTTCCTTACCCGAACCGATGAAGACCCAGGCCTTTTCCGCCCTGACCGAGCTGGAAGCCGGCCGCACCGTCGCCGACACGCCGCCCGCCCTGGCCGCCCTGTTCCGTCCGTCGGTCCAGCCCTATCTGATCTCGTGGCTGCCGCTGGACCCCGCCGCCCTGATCGCCGCTTACGGCGGCCCCGTCTTCATCGGCCAGGGGACCACCGACATCCAGGTCGGCGTCGCGGACGCCCAGGCCCTGGCCGCCGCCGATCCGCAGGCGACGCTGAAACTGTGGGATGGCGTCAATCATGTGCTGAAGACGGCGCCCGCAGACCGGGCCGCAAACATCGCCGCCTATTCCAACCCCGACCTGCCCCTGGCGCCCGGCGTGGTCGAGGATGTGGCCGCCTTCATCCAGGCCCGAACGCCGCACTGACGACTTGCGGCGACAACAGGTCTGGAGCCCAGGCCTGCGCGTCCCTATCTTGGCGCCATGCCCATCGCCCGCCTCTCCTCCCGCGCCCTCATCTCCGTCATGGGCGAGGAGGCCAGGCCCTTCCTGCACAATCTGCTGACCCAGGATGTGGAGACGCTGGGCGACGGCGAGCTGCGGTTCGGCGCCCTGCTGTCCCCGCCCGGCCGGCTGCTGTTCGACCTGTTCATCCTGGGCGAGGCCGAAGGGGTTCTGCTGGACGTGGCCGCCGAGCGCCGCGAGGCCCTGATCCAGCGGCTGTCGATGTACAAGCTCCGCGCCAAGGTCCAGGTCGCCGCCGACGACCGCCCGGTCTTCGCCGCCTGGCCGGACGCCCCCGCCGGCTTCATTCCCGACCCCCGCACGCCCCTGATGGGCGGCCGCCTGTACGGCGAAGCGGCTGCGGACGCGACCGAGGCCGACTATGACGCCCACCGCCTGTCTGTCGGCGTGCCCGATCCGACCACCGACGCCCCACAGGACAAGACCTATCCGATCGAGGCCGATTTCGACCTGCTGAACGGCATCGACTTCCAAAAAGGCTGTTTCGTCGGCCAGGAGACCACCTCGCGCATGAAACGCCGGGGCGCGATCAAGAACCGCATGCTGGCCATCGACTTCGACGGTCCCCCGCCCCCCTTCGGCGCCGAGGTTCTGAAGGGCGAACTGCGCGCGGGCGAGGTACTGTCCGGCCGCGACGGTTCGGCCATGGCGCTTGTGCGCATCGACCGTCTCGACGGCGACCTGACAGTCGAGGGCCGTCCCGTGCGCTTGCGTCGGCCCGCCTGGATGGGTCAGGACGTGATCCCCTCCACCAACGCGTGAGTCGTCTCCCATGAAGATCGCCGACCAGATCGTCCTCGTCACCGGCGGCGCGCGCGGCGTCGGCGCCGCCGCCGTCCGCGCTTTCGCGCGTGAAGGGGCGCGCGTGATCATCAATTGGCGCGCCAGCGGCGAGGCCGCGAACGCCCTGGCGGAAGAGATCGGCGACCGCGCCATCGCCCTCCAGGCTGACGTGACCGACCGCGCCGCCGTCGACGCCCTGGTCGCCGCCGCCCATGCCCGGTTCGGCGCGCCCGTCACCACCGTCGTCAACAACGCCCTGGACTACAGTTTCAACGGCGACGCCCGGTCGCAGATGACCGACATCGGCTGGGACGAACTGGCGGCCCAGTTCTCGACCGTGGTGCGCGGCGCCCTGAACACCATCCAGGCGACGGCGCCGGGCATGGCCGCCGGTCGGTTCGGGCGGGTGATCAACATCGGCACCAACCTGTTCCAGAACCCGGTCGTGCCCTATCACGACTATACCGCCGCCAAGGCCGCGCTCCTGTCCCTGACCCGCACCGCAGCCGGCGACCTGGGTCCCGACGGGATCACCGTGAACATGGTCTCCGGCGGCCTGCTGCGCACCACCGACGCCAGCGCCGCCACGCCGGACGCGGTCTTCGATCTGATCGCCGGCATGACCCCGCTGCGGTCGGTGACGACGCCCGAGGAATTCGCCGACGCCGCCCTGTTCTTCGCCTCCCCCTGGAGCCGCGCGGTGACGGGTCAGAACCTGGTGGTGGACGGGGGACTGGTCAGGGACTGAGCCGCAAGACCTTCCCCCGCTTGCGGGGGAAGTGTCAGGTCGTGGCGCGAAGCGACACGCCTGACGATGGGGGAAGTCCTCTTTCTGAGTAAGACTTCCCTCTCCGACCCTGGTTCGCTTCGCGGACGCCGGGCCACCTCTCCCGCAAGCGGGAGAGGGTCGCGCCCCTTCCCCCTCATCGAACAAACCGGCAACATCGCCGTATGACCGACTCACACACCTCGGGCCGCTGCGGCTGGTGCGGGACCGACCCGCTCTACATCGCCTACCACGACACCGAATGGGGCGTGCCCGAACGCGACCCCCGCGCCCTGTGGGAAAAGCTGGTCCTCGACGGCTTCCAGGCCGGCCTCGCCTGGATCACCATCCTGCGCAAACGCGAAGGCATCCGCGACGCCTTCGACGGCTTCGACCCCGAGATCGTCGCCCGCTATGACGAGACCGACATCCAGCGTCTGCTGGACGACGCCCGCATTATCCGCTCGCGCGCCAAGATCAACGCCGCCATCCGCGGCGCGCAGATCTGGCTTCAGATGCGTGATGACGGAGAAGACTTCTCCGAATGGCTCTGGTCCTTCGTCGGCGGCCAACCGATCCACACCCCCTTCGCCGACTACCGCCAGGCCCCGACCCAGACCGAACAGTCCGTCGCCATGGCCAAGGCGCTGAAGAAGCGCGGCTTCAATTTCTGCGGCCCGGTGATCGTCTACGCCTTCATGCAGGCCGTGGGCATGGTCAACGACCACCAGACGACCTGCTTCCGACATGGCGAAGTCCGGGCGATGAGCCTCTGACTCAAAGATCAGGACTCAGGTGTTGAACGATTGACCGACATCGACCCGTAGCCGACAGCGCAGCTGGAGCATAATATGCAACCAGACGGGACCGTCGGAGAGTGGGAATGAGCGCGTTCAGAAGAGCCTTCGGCATTGCCTGCTTCGTCTATGCCGCTTTTGTCATTTTGCGTTTCTTCAAGCTGATTAGTTTTGATGCAAACCTCATGATCGCTGGCTTTCTCGTGCTAACCGCTATCTCACTCGCCATCGATGTGATTGTCGCCCGGCAAGAGAAAAAGGGCTTGAAGGCCAAGGACGTCTGAGCCGATGGCTTAGCATCGTGGGAAGTTCTGCATGTCCGCTGTCCGGCCCTCTCAGACACCCCAAGACCGCTTTTGGATGTCTGTGATGCCCCGATCATGAAGGCAGCCGTCATGACGCACGCCCCCCCACCCCGCTTCCGTCACGCCCAGGTTCGTGCGATGGCGGGCCATGGCTAGAGCCCCTGCGAATCCGAAAGCCTTCCCCACCCTGGCGCTCGAGACTGTGCTGATCCAGCGCGTCAACGGCCCCGTCTGCGGCGTGGACGAGGCGGGGCGCGGGCCGTGGGCGGGGCCGGTGTCGGCGGCGGCGGTGATCCTGAACCCCGACGATCTGCCGCCGGGCATCGACGACTCCAAGGCCCTGACCGAAAAGCGCCGCGCGGCGCTGGAGCCCGAGATCAAGGCCCGCGCCGTCGCCTGGGGCGTCGGGTTTGCGTCGGTGGAGGAGATTGAGGACCTGAATATCCTGCACGCCACTGGCCTGGCCATGTGTCGGGCGGTGGAGCAGTTGGCGGTCCAGCCGGTGGCGGCTCTGGTGGACGGCAATTACCGGTTCAAACTGCCGTGCGAGATTCAGACCGTGGTCGGGGGCGACGGCCTGTCCCTGTCGATTGCGGCGGCGTCGATCCTGGCGAAGACGGCGCGCGACCGGCTGATGATCGATCTGGACGCGCAGTATCCCGGCTACGGCTTTGCGCGGCACAAGGGCTACAACGCCCCCATTCATCAGGCGGCGTTGAAGACACTGGGTCCGTGCCCGGCCCACCGACGCGGCTGGTCGCCCATCAAGGCTTTGCTGGAACAGGTCTGAAGCGCGGAACCGCGCGTCAGATGTGCATGAACCCGCCGAGCAATGCGCCCATCAGGGCGGCGACGGCGGCGCCCGCCAACATCATCATCCAGTGTGGCGGCTGCGCCAGACTGGGCTCCACGTCATCCTGAGCGGTCTCGACCGCCACCTGCTCGCGCCGTCCATACCGTTCGGCGTTGTGGGTATAGATGCGCGGCGCCAGCCGGTCCGACGAAATCTCTACGACCGGTTCAGCCGAAATCCACGACTTCGGCTCGGGCGCGGACCGCAGGCGGTAATCCTCTTCGCGCGTGGAGGCCGGGGTGTGAGAGACGAGCGGTTGCATGTCTCTTCAACGACACCGGCTGTGTCGGGTTCCCGACAGAGTCTGCCAAAACCCATTTGTAATCAGGCGGCCACGGGAAGCTCGACCGGCCGATCCGTGACGACGAACAGGTGTTCGACGTTCTTCAGCCGGCCCACCTGGCCCACCTTGACCCCCTTGGGATTATGGATGCCGATCCGGGCGCCGACATAGCGGGGGTGGGCGATTTCGACCACCTGAACATGGCCACGCGACGACAGCATCTCGACCAGGTCGGCCCGGCTCAGATAGCCTTCGTCGTTGAAACTGACGATCAGGTTGGGGGCGCGCAACCGTTCGATCACGGACCGCAGGGCCGGGCCGATGCCGGGCCGGCTGTTGAAGGCGCTCTTGCGCGTCCTCACGTCCACCCGCTTGTTGGCGACGCCGTAGGTTTCCGGCCGGTCCCACAGGACCAGGCTTTCCCAGCAATGGTAATTGCCCAGATAGGAGTGCTGGTTATAGGGCGGGTCGAGATAGACGAGGTCCGCCTCCACCTGTTCAGCCATTTCGACCGCATCCCCCTGGGTCGCGCGACAGGCGCCGCCCACCGAAGGCAGGATATCGGGCATGCGCAGTTCAAGCGGCTTCAGCGCGCGCGGGGCCCACTGTTTCATATAGGCCATCTGAACCCCGGCGGTGGAATCCACCCGGTCGGCCGCCTCCATCAGGCTGACCAGGGCGACGGCCTTCAGTTCGGGCTCCAGACCCATGGCCTCGATCCGGTCGCGCATGGCGTCGATGCGCGCGCCATTGTCCGGGTGAAAATACCGGGCGTCGTGGCAGAAGGCCTGGGTGAACCAGCCGGCCTGGGGCGTGACCGCCCGCAACTCGCCCAGCACCGTCTCCGCCCGCTCGACCCAGCGCTCGCGATCCGCCTGGACATAGGCCGTCGCCAGGATGTGCGCATAGGCGTTGTGGTCGTTGGACCAGACCTGGAACCCCTGCTTCTTCAGGGCGTGACCCACGCGGGCCGTGCCGGAAAACAGGTCGCAGACCTGGCCGCCCTGCGGCAGAAGCCCCGCGACCACGCCGGTCACGTGCCCCAGCAGGGCGCGCTTGGAGCCGATGTATTTGATCATTCGGGCCGCCGATTCATCAGCGCACAGTAGCGTTATAGTTCGCCCGCGCCAGCCTTCCGAAAAAGCCCCCCTCAGCCCTTCTTGCGCCCCTTGGCCTTGGCCGCCGGCGCATGGGCGAGACGCAGCAGATTGGCGGCCCCGGGCGCCCCGAAGGGCGTGCCGGCCAGGATCAGGATGCGTTGGCCGGGCTCGGCCAGGCCGTATTTGACCGCCCCTTCCACCGCGTCGTCGGTGACGGCTTCCAGCGAATCGGGCTGGTCGCCCAGGCGCGGCTCCAGCCCCCAGACCAGGGCCAACCGACGGGCCGTATTCGGATTGGGCGTCAGGACCAGGATCGGCTTCAGCGGCCGCTCGCGCGCCATCCGCCGGGCCGTGCCGCCCAGGGTGGTGAAGACCACCAGACAACCGGTGGACGGCGCGCTGGCGGCCATGGCCGCCGCCCCGACCAGGGCGTCGACGTCATGCTCGTCCATGCCGGCGTGTTCGGCGCCCATCAGCTTGGGCCACATCGGATCGCGTTCGACCCGTTCGATGATCCGGCTCATGATCTCGACCGATTCCAGCGGGTAGTCGCCCGACGCCGTCTCGGCCGACAGCATCAGGGCGTCGGCGCCTTCATAGACCGCATTGGCGACGTCGGTGGCCTCGGCGCGGGTCGGCGACGGGGCGCTGGTCATGGATTCCAGCATCTGGGTCGCCACGATCACCGGCACGCCGCGATTACGGGCCGCGCGCACGATCTGCTTCTGCGCCACCGGCACGTCCTCGGGGTCCAGCTCGACGCCCAGGTCGCCACGCGCCACCATGACCCCGTCGCAGTAGTCGAGGATGGCCTCGAGATCGGCCAGAGCCGCCGGCTTCTCAATCTTGGCCAGACACGCCGCCTGGCCGTTCACGATCCGCTTCAGCTCGGCCATGTCCTCGGGCTTCTGCACGAAGCTGAGCGCGACCCAGTCCACGCCCTGACGCAGGGCGAAGGCCAGGTCCTCGCGGTCCTTGGGGGTCAGGGCCGAGACGGGAATGACGGCCTCAGGCACGGCCACGCCCTTGCGGTCCGACAGTTTCGTGCCGCTCTCGACCGTCACATCGGCCCAGTCGTCGGTCCGGTCGTTGACCCGCAGCCGCACCCGGCCGTCGTCCAGCAGCAGCAACATGCCGGTGCGCAGGGCCTTGAAGATCTCGGGGTGCGGCATCTGCACCCGGGTTTCATCGCCGGGCGTCGGGTCCAGGTCGAACCGCATCTTGTGGCCCGGCTTGACGGCGATCTCGACGTCCTTGAACCGGCCCAGCCGCAGTTTGGGCCCCTGCAGGTCGGCCAGAACGCCCAACGGACGCTGCAGCGCCATCTCGGCCCCACGCACGGCCTTCAGGGCGGCGGCGTGGTCCTCATGCGTGCCGTGGCTGAAGTTCAGGCGGAAGACGTCCACCCCGGCTTGGGCCAAGGCCTTGACCGTGCCGGGGGCGCGGCTCGCGGGACCCAGGGTCGCGACGATGCGGGCGCGGCGGGCTCTGTTCATGGGGACGTTTCCTGTTCGCTTCCGAGGCCGCCCAAATCACGCCCCGAAAGGGACGGTTGGACGATTTGCCCCCTTCTGCCGATGAAACGTCCCCGACGTAAGGTCACGCCCCCGCTGGGAAACACGAGTTTACGACGCGAAACAGGAGTTTATCGCGCCGGGCTGGCCTCCGTCGCCGGACAGTCGGCCACGGCGAAGCCGTTCAGGTCGATACAGCGCCCCTCGACCTTGGGCGCGGGCACCCCGATCACATGCGCCAGGGTGGGGGCGATGTCGATGGTGCGGATAGGCAGGAAGCGCTCTTCGCCGGTCGCGCCGGGCCACCAGAAGATGATCGGCACGCGGCGGTCATATTCAAACGGGCTGCCGTGGCCGGCCAGGGTGCTGCCGACGCGGCCGCCTGCAACGACGTTCTGGGCGAAGGAAAACTGGATGTCGGGCGACCGCGCCGCCACGGTGGACAGACGCATCCGCTCGCGCAGGCTCATCATCTCGGGCTCGTTCGTGGCCGGCAGGGGTTCGGCCAGCAGACGGTCGCGCGTTTCGGCGAAGCCGACGTCCGGCAGCGCGCGCAGCAGTTCGACGGCGGCCTCGGCCACCTGGGTGCGCAGCGGATCAGGCAGCGACCGATGCTGGGCGTCTGCGACCATCAGGCCGCTGCCGCCCGCCTGAAGCGGATCGGCGTCCAGATTGAAGCGGGCCTTCAGGACGTCGTTCACGCCCTGGATCTCCGACAGGTCGGCGCGGCGGGCGTGGGGATAGCCGTGGTCGTGCAGCCGCTCGACGAAGTCCGAACCGCCATGGTCCGCCGTCAGCACCACCAGAGCGCCGCCGGGAACCTGGGCCAACCGGTCCAGGAACGCGCCCAGGGCCGCGTCCAGCCGCAGCATCTGCTCGCACATCTCCGGGCCCTGGGTGCCGTACATGTGGCCGATCCGGTCGGTCGCCGACAAGCTGACGCCCAGCATGTCGGTCGCCGCCCCCTGCCCCAGCTTCTGGCTGTCCAGCAGATATTCGGCGGCCTTCAGCGTCTGCTCGTCCAGCAGGGGCGAGGTGTCGAACTTCAGCCCCGCCGGCGGCAGGACGGAATGGAAGGTCTGGCCACGAATGGTCCAGTCGCCGGCCAGCGCCCGGCACTGCTCATGGGCATAGTCCCAGGCGACCGGGGTCGCGGCCATCCAGGCGTTGAAATCGCGATTGAAGCCTGCGACCGGCGCCAGCTTGGCCTGCGCCGTCTCGCCCGGCTCGACATAGGTGGTCAGGCCGAACCCCTCGGTGAACCAGAAGGCCTGACCCTGATGGCCGGCCAGATTGATCGCGCCCCGGTCCTTGCCCGAGACGGCGAAGACCTTGCTTTGCGGGCTGACGACCTTCAGCCAGTCGCCCAGGGTCGTGGCGCGCAGTTGTTCCGGGCCGACCGGGCCGTTGTCGACGTCGTCGCGTCCATTCGCCAGGTGGTTGGCGGGCGCGGCCAGGCAATAGACTTCCTTGCCGGTCTTGCCGTCGATCCAGTCGTTGGCGGGGATTCCGGTCTCAGTCGGATGCATGCCCGTCAGAACCGTCGAGTGGCCGGGGCAGGTCTCGGTCAGGCCATGGGTCTGATAGCCGTTGATCGACACCAGCCCCTGGTCCGCCATCCGGCGCAGGCCGCCCGTGTAGCGGCCGCGGTACTGGTCGAACAGATTGGCGCTAAACTGGTCCACCACGATGGTGACGATCAGCTTCGGAGGCGTCAGGGCCGCAACGGAGGCCTGTGGAGCCGGGGTCGGCGTCTGGCTCTGTCGCGCCATCGCCGGAACGGCGGCGCCGACAAGCGAAACAGCGGCCAGGGCCGCGAGGGCGGTGCGCGACAGGGACATGAGCTTACTCCGAAGACAGGCGTGGGGGTCTAGCGGGCCGGGATTGCAACAGCGTGACAGCTACGGCCCTGGGAGATTTAGTGCGCGGGCTTGGCCCGCAGCCGGCCCAGTTGATGGACCAGCACGGCGATCAGTCCGCCGACGATCACGCCGATGATCGCCGCCCCCAGGGCCGTCACGAACCAGCTGACGATCCCATGAAGCGGACCGGTCGCGGCCCCGACCGCATGGGCCAGATGCTCAAGCGGTTCGGCCGGCCAGTGCAGGCCCAGCTTATGGGTTCCGTGAACCAGAATGCCGCCGCCGACCCACAACATGGCGGCCGTGCCGATGGCCGACAGGGCGTCCATCACCACCGGCATCCCCTTGACCAAGCCGCGGCCCAGGGCGCGCACTCCGCCGTTGGGGCGCTCGGCCAGATGCAGGCCGATATCGTCCATCTTCACGATCAGGCCGACAGCCCCATAGACCGCGACCGTCATCGCGATCCCGACCACGGCCAGAACCGCCGCCTGGGTGAGGATCGGCTGGGCGGAGACGTCGGCCAGGGCGATGGCCATGATCTCGGCCGACAGGATCAGGTCGGTCCGAACCGCCCCCGCCACCGTCGTCTTCTCCAGGGTCGCCGGGTCGCCCACGACCGGGGCGGCGTCAGCATGGCCGCCGTGCCCGAAGGCCTCCATCAACTTCTCCGCCCCTTCGAAACAGAGATAGGCCCCGCCGCACATCAGCAGCGGCGTGATGGCCCAGGGAGCGAAGGCGCTCAGCAGCAGGGCGGCCGGCAGGATGAAGATCAGCTTGTTACGGAACGACCCAAGGGCGATCTTGCCGATGATCGGCAGTTCGCGGCTGGGCGACAGGCCGGTGACATAGCGCGGCGTCACCGCCGCATCGTCCACCACCACCCCGGCGGCCTTGGTCGAGGCCTTGCCCGCCGCCGCCCCGACGTCGTCGATCGACGCCGCCGCCATCTTGGCGATCCCCGCCACATCATCGAGCAGGGCGATCAGACCGGAAGGCATGCGGAAATCCCGAGATTGCGCCGCAACAAACGGCTCGTCTCCCGCCTAGGGCGCGCCGCCCGTTTTGTCGAGCGCATCCGCACAAGAGCGAAAGCCCCGCCGGCGAACCGGCGGGGCTTCCATTTCGAACGCATTTCCGATGTCGATTTTTCTTAGAACTTACGGCCTACCCCCACAGAAACGACCCACGGGTCCAGATCCACATCGCTCTTCAGAGCGCCGTCGTTGACGTCGGCGTCGATATTGACCCAGACTTTCTTGACGTCGACGTTCAGGTTCCACGGCCCCTGAATGCCGATGTCGGCGCCCGCCTGCAGGGCGTAGCCGAAGTTGTCGTCCAGATCGACTTTGAAGTCGTTCTTGTCTTTGCCGCTGTAGAACAGCATGTAGTTGACGCCTGCACCGACATAGGGGCTGAAACGACCCTCGGTCAGCGGGCGATATTGCAGGGTCACGACCGGGGGCAGAACCCAGGTCTCGTGCACGGCGACGTCGGTGGCTCCGCCCTGGGCGCGGATTTCGTGCTTGGTCGTGCCCAGGATCGCCTCGACCGCCAGATGGTCGGTCAGGAAGTAGGTGAAGCCCAGTGTCGGCATGACACTGTCGCCCACATCGACCTTCAGGCCGGAATCGACGCCGGCGGCCGTGGTGATGGCGTTGTCAGCCTCAGAGAAGACATCCGTCACGCGGCCGGTGATGATCCAGTCGCCCTTCTTGGGCATCTCCCAAGCGGCCGGGCTCTGCGCCAGGGCCGGCGCAGCGAAGGCGGCGGCGGCGACGGCTGAGAGGATCAGGGTTTTCAGTTTCATCTTGCTCATCCCCGACGCCCGCTGCCGCCTCATGCGACTTGTCCGAGCGTCTTGACGGGGAAATGCGCCCCCTGCCCCGCCTCGGCCTTGATTTAGCGCAAACCCCGCCAAGGGTTGGACAATCTGTCCATTCAGACCACGCGGGCGTGGCGTTTCTCGATGTCGGCGGCGCCCGGATCAAAGGCGGCGCAGACGGCGCGGACGAACGGCCGGCCCAGATCCGTGACGGTCACGGTCGTCCCGTTCACCTCGATCAAGCCGTCCAGTTGAAACCGCTGCAGCCTCGGCCAGACCGCAGCGACTTCCGCAAGATCACGACCGCGCATGCGGGCGATCTCGGCCACGTCGACCGTGAAGTCGCACATCAGGCGTTCGATGATTTCGCCCACAAAGGCGTCACGCGGATTCAGGGCCACGCCGCGCGCGACCGGCAAGGTTCCGGCCGCGACGTCCGCGCGCCAATCCCGCTCCTGCGCATGGTTCTGGACAAAGCCCTGGGGGGTGCGGCTGATCGAAGAGGCGCCCAGGCCGATGAGCACCGGGGCCTCGTCGGTCGTATAGCCCTGGAAATTGCGATGCAGTCGACCGGCGCGGACGGCGGCGGCCATGGAATCATGCGGCAGGGCGAAATGGTCGAGACCGATGGCTTGCCAACCCTTGTGCACCAGATACCGCGCCGCCGCCTGACTCTGGGTGAAGCGCTCCTCGGGTCCGGGCAGATCGGCTTCCTTGATCAGTTTCTGGTGCGGTTTCATCCACGGCACATGGGCGTAGCCGAACAGGGCGATCCGTTCGGGCCGCAAGACAGCGATCTGCGCCACGGTCGTGACGACATGCTCGGCCCCCTGAAGCGGCAGGCCGTACATCAGATCCAGATTCAGCGACGTGACCCCCTGGCCGCGCAGCGCCTCGGCCGCCCATCGGATGGTCTCGAAGGATTCCGGCCGGTTCACCGCCGCCTGCACCTTGGGCGACAGGTCCTGAACCCCCAGGCTGGCGCGGCTCAGACCGATGCGGCCGGCCGCCTCGACCCATGCCTGGGTCAGGACTTCGGGATCCAGTTCAGCGGCGATCTCGAAACAGTCGCCCAGGTCGAACCGGGCGGCCAGACCGGCGAACAGCCGCTCCAGCTCATCGGGGGGCAGCATGTTGGGCGTGCCGCCGCCCAGGTGGATCGAACCGACCCGCACAGGGCGGCCGATCCGTTCGAGCACGAGATCGGCTTCCTTCAGCAGCAGGTCCACATAGCTGGTCATGACCCCGACGCGGTTCATCGCCCGGGTGTTGCAGCCGCAGTACCAGCACAGCCGCTTGCAGAAGGGGATGTGCAGATACAGAGACGCCGCACGATCAAGGGGCGCGGCGCCGAGCCACGCCCCCCAATCGGCGGCCCCGACGGCGGGCGTGAACTGCGCCGCCGTCGGATAGGAGGTGTAGCGCGGCGCGTGGGCGTCGTAGCGGGCGATAAGCTCGCGCGTCGTCAGCGCGCCGGTGGGGCTAGAGAGGGACATCGACCTCTTTCGACGCATCGACCGACAGGCCCTCGTCGCCCTCGTCGAACAGGTGGAACTCGTGCCACAGGCCGTTCAGCACGCCGAAGCCAACCGCCAGTCCGACACCCAGGATCCAGGAAAAATACCACATGGCTTGATGCTCCTTGAGCTCAGTAGAGGTCGGGGTTGGTCTTGAGGGCGGCGGTCGAGGTGCGGCCCCACAGGACGGAATAGACCCAGGTCGTGTAGATCAGGATCAGCGGCAGGAAGATCGCCGTGCAGATCAGCATGATGAACAGGGTCAGGTGGCTGGACGAGGCGTTCCAGACGGTCAGGCTGGACTGGGGATCGACCGAGCTGGGCAGGATGAAGGGGAACATCGACAGGCCGACGGTGGAGATGATGCCCACGGTCGACAGCGAGGAACCGCCGAAGGCCAGGGGGGCCGACCGAAGCCACATGCCCGCCAGACCGACCACCGCGCCGACAAAACCCAGAGTCGGGGCGATCATCATCCACGGATAGCGGCTGTAGTTGTCCAGCCAGGCGCCCGGCGCGGCTTCGACCGTCGTGCGCAGCGGGTTGGAGAAGCCCTGCATGTCAACGGCGCCGGTGATCCGGAAGCCCACGCCGCCGTAGGCCATATAGAGGCCGCCGGCCGCGAACAGGACCAGAGCCAGGACGCCGGCGACGGTGCCGATCAGGCGCGTCCGGTCCAGCACGGGGCCTTTTTCAGCCTTGATCGACAGCCAGGCCGCGCCGTGCAGCAGCAGCATGGCCACCGACAACAGGCCGGCGATCAGGCTGAAGGGGGTGAACAGGCCCAGCAGGTTGCCCTCGTAGAAGGAGCGCAGGTCGCTATCCAGGCGGAAGGGCGCGCCCAGCAGGACGTTGCCGACCGCGACGCCGAACACCAGGGCCGGAACGAAGCTGCCGGTGAACAGCGCCCAGTCCCAGAAGGACCGCCACTTGGGCGACGGACGCTTGGAGCGATACTTGAACGACACGGGCCGCAGGATCAGGGCCGACAAGACCAGGAACATGGCCAGGTAGAAGCCGGAGAAGCTGACGGCGTAGACGAAGGGCCAGGCGGCGAAGATGGCGCCGCCGCCCAGGATGAACCACACCTGGTTGCCCTCCCAGGTCGCGCCGACGGTGTTGATCACCATACGGCGCTCTTCATCCGTCTTGGCGACGAAGGGCAGGAGCGAGCCGACGCCCAGGTCGAAACCGTCGGTCAGGGCGAAGCCGATCAGCAGTACGCCGAGCAGCCCCCACCAGATCAGACGTAGGGTGGCGAAGTCGAGGGGAAGATCCATGGTCGGATGTCCTAAAATCTCTCTGGGTCAGGCCACGGCGGGCGCGGCGGGGCGCTGGCTGGGCGATTGGGCCGGGGCTTCAGGCGTAGGTTCGCCGAACAGTTCCTGCTCGTGGAACGGCCCCTTCTTGATGGCGTAGAGGAGCAACCGGACCTCGACCACAGCCAGAGCACCGTACAGGGCGGTGAAGCCGATGATGGTCGCCCACAGTTGGGGCACGCTCAGGGACGAGGCGCCGAGGAAGGTCGGCAGCACGCCTTCGACCGCCCAGGGCTGACGTCCGAACTCGGCCAGGATCCAGCCGAACTCGATGGCCACCCACGGCAGCGGCAGGCACAGGACGGCCAGACGCAGGAACCAGCGGGTCTGATGCTTGCGCACGGTGCAGAGGTAGAAGGCCGTGGCGAAGAACAGGATCATGAACATGCCGATGCCGGCCATGATGCGGAAGCTCCAGAACAGGGCCGGCACGTTCGGCACCGTTTCCCACGCCGTCTTCTGGATCAGCTCAGGCGAGGCCATGCGCGGATCGGCGACGTGACGCTTCAGCAGCAAACCATAGCCCAGGTCGCGACGATGGGTTTCGAACACGCCGCGAGCGACGGGATCGGCCGGATCGGCCTTGACCTTCTCCAGGGCGTCATAGGCTATGACGCCGGATTCGATACGGTCCTCGGCGGTGGCGACCAGTTCGAAGATGCCTTCGACCGGCTTGTCGATGGTGCGGGTCGCGATCAGACCCATGACCCACGGCACATGGACGCCGTAGTGGGTTTCGCGATCCTTCATGCTGGGAATGCCGATCAGGGTCAGACCGGCCGGCGCAGGCTCGGTGTGCCACATGGCCTCGAGCGCAGCGAGCTTCATCTTCTGGTTATCGGTCAGGTTATAGCCCGACTGGTCGCCCAGGACGACGACGGACAGCGAAGCCGCCAGGCCGAAGGCCGAGGCCACGGTCATCGAGCGCTTGGCGAAGCCGACGTGCTTGCCGCGCAGCAGGTAGAAGGCCGAGACGCCCAGAACGAAGACCGAGGCGCAGACATAGCCGGCGCTGACGGTGTGGACGAACTTGGCCTGGGCCACCGGGTTGAAGACCACGGCCATGAAGTCCGTGACTTCCATTCGCATGGAGTCCGGATTGAAGGCCGAGCCCACCGGGTTCTGCATCCAGCCGTTGGCGACCAGGATCCACACAGCCGACAGGTTGGTGCCGAGCGCCACCATGAAGGTGACGAACAGGTGCGCCGACGGCTTCAGCTTTTCCCAGCCGAAGAACATCAGCCCGACGAATGTGGCTTCAAGGAAGAAGGCCATCAGCCCTTCGATGGCCAACGGGGCCCCGAAGATGTCGCCGACATAGTGGCTGTAATAGCTCCAGTTCATGCCGAACTGGAACTCCATGGTGATGCCGGTCGCGACGCCCAGCACGAAGTTGATGCCGAACAGCACGCCCCAGAAGCGGGTGATCGTGCGCCAGATCGGCCGGCGGGTCATGACATAGATCGACTCCATGATGACCAGCATGAAGGACAGCCCCAGGGTCAGGGGCACGAAGAGGAAGTGATAAAGGGCTGTCAGCGCGAACTGCAGCCTGGATAGGTCGACGACCGCGAGGTCGATCATGGCTCAAGGCTCCTTGTAGCCGGCCCCGACGACCGACGTTTCATACGCCCTTAAACGAAGGCGGGGCGGTCGCCTTGATTTCGATCAAAGCCCTCTGTAGCCCCAGGTCGTAGTGGACTGATCGTCCTTGGACATTTCGCCCAACGACGGTTTGTCCAATGGCTTTTGAGGCCGCCCCACGGCTGGAGTCCGCAAATGACATCGGCGCCGATCACAGCCTCCTCCCCTGCGGCCTGGCTGAAACAGACGGCGGCGCCCTGGCGTCGGCTGACGATCCTGGCGGGCCTTCTGGCCGTCGCTGACGTGGCGCCGGCCGTGGGTTTCGCGGGCGGCCTGGCCATGACGGTCGCGACCTTCGGATCCTCGCCCTTGGCCGCCCTGCCCTGGCTGCTGCTGGCCGTGTTCAGTCTGATGGCGCGAGGCCTGATCGGCCAGGCGGCGGTGGTGGTCGGCGCGCGCCTGGGCCGGTCGATCAAGACAGACGTGCGCGACCGGCTGCTGGCCGACCTGTTCGGACGCGGCGGCCGCGCCGACGACCGGCTGACCGCCGTGGTCGAGGGCGTCGGCGCGCTGGACGGCTATGTGTCGCGGTTCACGCCTCTGAAGATGGCGGCGGGTCTTTCGCCCCTGCTGATCATCGCCGTGGCCGCCGTCGCCAGCCCGTTTTCGGCCGGCATATTTCTGTTCACCCTGCTGCCCTTCATCTTCGGCATGATCCTGGCCGGCACGGCTGCGGCGGGTGAAAGCCGCCGCCAGTTCCAGGCGCTGGAGCGTTTGTCGGGCCTGTTCGTCGATCGGGTGCGCGCCCTGCCCGCGATCCTGGCCTTCGACGCCCGCGCCCGCACCACCGCCGACATCGCCCGCGCCTCCGACGAGTTGGAACGCCGCACCAACCGCGTGATGCGGATCGCCTTCCTGTCGTCCGGCGTGCTGGAGTTCTTCTCGGCCCTGGCCGTGGCCCTGATCGCCGTCTACTGCGGTTTCAACCTACTGAAGCTTCTGCCCTTCCCTGCGCCTGAAACGCTGGACCTGCCGCGCGCCTTCTTCGTTCTGGCCCTGGCGCCCGAAGTCTATCAGCCGCTGCGCCGACTGGCCGCCGCCTATCACGACCGCCAGGCCGCCGAATCCGCCGTGCCCGCCCTGGTCACGCCGGAAAGCCCCACGCGGGATCGCCACATCCTGCCCGAGGAGACGCCGGCGATTCGCTTCACCAAGGTCGCCATCGCCTATGGCGAGGCCGCGCCGGTGATCGCCGATTTCGACCTGGAGGTCCGTCCCGGTCAGATCGTGGCCCTGGTGGGCGCCAGCGGCTCCGGCAAGTCCAGCCTGCTGCATCTGTTCCTGGGTCTGTCGCCCCTGACGGCCGGCGAGGTCGAGGTCGGTGGGGCGCGCCTGAGCGAGGCGGGCGATTTCGCCGGCCAGATCGCCTGGGCCAGCCAGAACCCCATCGTCGTGCCCGGCAGTCTCGGTGACAATATCCGCCTGGCCGACCCGTCCGCCTGTCCCGGCCGTATCCTGGTGGCCGCCGGCGAGGCCGGCCTGTTCGGCGATCTGGACCGGCCCATCGACGAACGCGGCGGCGGCCTGTCTGGCGGCGAACGTCGGCGGCTGGGCCTGGCCCGCGCCATTCTGAAACGCGCCCCCATCCTGTTGCTGGACGAGCCGACGGCCAATCTGGACCCCGCCTCCGAAGAGGCCATGCTGGACCTGATTCGTCAGGCGACGCGCGGCCGCACGACCCTGATCGCCACCCATTCCGCCGCTGTCGCGGCGATGGCCGACCGCGTGGTGCGCCTGTGACCATGACTGTGAACACGACCTCGCCCTCGCGAATCGGCGAACTGATCGCGGCCCAGCGGCGCGCCCAGCGCGGCCGCCTGCGCATCGCCGCAGCCGGCGGCGCGTTCGTCGCGGTGGCCGCCACCTGCCTGCTAGGTCTTTCGGGCTGGTTCATCACGGGCGCCGCCATCGCCGGCGTCGCCGGATCGGCGGCGGTCCAGGCTTTCAACTATATGATGCCCAGCGCGACCATTCGCCTGTTGGCCATATTGCGCACCGGCGCCCGCTATATCGAACGGGTCGCCGGTCACGAGGCTGCGTTGAAAGCCCTGGCGCGGCTGCGCCCGCAACTGTTCGACGCCCTCGCCTCCGCCCCGCCCGCCCAGGCCCTGGCCTTGTCGTCCGGCGAGGCCTCGGCCCGACTGGTGCAGGACGTGGATGCGGTACAGACCCTGTTCGTGCGTCTGTCAGCGCCCTGGGCCTTGGGTGCGGGCGCCGTTTCGGCCGCCCTGCTGGCCGGCATGGCCAGCCCCATGGCGGGCCTGATGCTGCTGCTCGCCATGGCACTGAGCGCTGCGGGTTCGGTGCTGATCGCCCGTCGCCTGGCCGCCCCGGCCGGACGAGAGGTTCAGATCGCCACGGGCGTTCTGAAGGATCGGCTGACCGCCCTGGAAGCCGTTTCTCCGGAGCTGAAGGCCTATGGCCTGGACCGCTGGGCGGCCGGCGAGGCGGCCCAGGCCGCCGCCGGTCTCGACCGTAGCCAGATCGTCCTCAGCCAGGCCGGCGGCTGGATGGCCGCCTGGCAGGCGACCGTCACAGGCCTGGCCGTCGCCGCAGTCGTGCCCGCCACCCTGGGCGCCGCCCTGCCGATGACGGCCCTCGCCGCCCTGGCCGCCGTCATGGGGATTGAGGCCGCCGCCGGACTGGTCGGCGCCCTGCAACAGAACGGCGCCGCCGTCGAAGCCGCCCGGCGGCTGGACGCCCTGGCCTCGGCCCCGTCGCTTGCGTCTTCGCCCGCCCCCTCGGAGGCGAGCCTGGTCCTGTCGGCGGACGGCGTTCAAATGGCCCCGCCGATGCGCCTGGGCCTGATCGGCCCGTCCGGGTCGGGCAAGACCACGCTGGCTGAACGACTGGTCGGCCTGCGCGACGCCCTGGCGGACGAGGCGCGCTTGGGCGGATTGGACATCGCCGGCGTCGCCCCCGACGACCGCCGCCCCCTGTTCGCCTACGCCGCCCAGGACATCCGCCTGATCGACGGCACGATCCGCGACAATCTGCTGCTGGCCGGCCCCGCCGAAGACGGCGCGCTGTGGCGCGCGCTGGAGGATGCGGCCCTGGCCGAACGGGTCCGCTCCGATCCGGCCGGCCTGGACGCCCGCGTCGGCCCCAATGGCGAGAGACTGTCTGGCGGCGAGCGGCGACGGCTGGGCCTGGCTCGCGCCTATCTTCGGTCCGCGCCCTGGCTGGTGCTGGACGAACCGACCGAAGGCTTGGACCCGACGACCGAGGCCCAGGTGCTGACCGCGCTCGACCGGCGTCTGAAACACTCGGGCCAGGGCCTGATCGTCGTCAGCCACCGCCCCGCCCCGACACAGTTGTGCGACCGGGTCATCCGGGTGGAGGGGATCGCCGAAGACGGAAAGGTCCGCCTGACCGTCACGCGTCAGTTGGCGCCGGTCTAGACGGTTCTATCGCTCGACGAGGAAACGCGTTTCAGACTTCGCCTTCGGCGATGTCGCGAAGGCGGTCGGGCTGTTCGATCCGCAGTTCGTTCAGCGACAACAGGCGGATCACGCCGGTCGTCTTCAGCTTGGTCAGAACCCGGCTGACGGTCTCGATGGTCAAGCCCAGATAGTCGGCGATTTCAGACCGGGTCATCGGCAGTCGGACCTGATCCTCGGTCGACGGCCGCAGGGGATCGCGCGTCGGCAGGTCCAGCAGGAAGGAGGCGATCCGTTCCTGGGCCGTCTTGCGGCCCAGCAACAGCATCTGATTCTGCGCCGCTGCCAGTTCGTGGGTCGCCCGATCCAGCAGGGCCTCTTCCAGCAAGGGTCGCTCGCGGATCAGGGCGCGATAGTCGGTCTTGCGGAACCGGCACAGGGTGGCGTCCTCGATGGCCTCGCCGGAAAAGGCGTAGTCTTGGCCCGTGGCCAGACCGACGAAGTCGCCGGCGAACAGGAAGCCCGTGATCTGGCGCCGCCCATCCGGCAGCAGCTTGTAGATCCGCACTGAACCCGAGGTGATGTTGAACAGATGGACCGCCGGATCGCCTTCGCGGATCAGGGCCTCGCCCGCCTTCAGCGTCACCCGTTCGGCGATGGCGTCGAGACTGGCCAGATCGGAGGAATCCAGGCTGCTGCACACGCTGAAGGCCCGCGCGCCACAAGCGGAACACACCGATTCCTGTCGGCGTTTGGCGCAGTCCGTGGGCAGGGATCGGAGTTCGAGCATGACGAGGGAGGTTAGACTTCGTCACCGACGCACGCAAACGGATTGATGGAGATCAAGGCGGCCATTTCGTCCATGGCCTATGGCGGCGAAAATGAGCGCCCTCCAGTATCGCCGCCTGAACAGCGACGAAGCCGACCAAGCCTATGTGTTGGCCCACATGGGGAACCCCAGTCTGACTCTGGAATCCTGGCGCGCTGTCGTGGATTCGGCTCCGGCCGTCGGCGGGGTCATCGCGGCCGTGGCGAATGATTGCGTCCGGGCCATACTGGCCTATTCCATCTCGACGACGTCCTCGGGCGAGCGGCAGTTCATGGTCGACACCCTGGTCGCCTTCGATCTGTTGCGACCGGAAAAGCTGATCGAACCGCTCGTCGCCGCCGCCTGCGATCTGGCGCGCAAGGGGTGCAGCTCCATCGGCCTTTCCAGCCGAATCGACGCGCCGGGCTATGACGCCGTCATGCGCCAGATCTCCGACGCCGCCGTGCTTCACCGCGTCATCTGATCCCGTCCTGCGCATCCTGGCCGTAGCGTCGCGCCAGGACCGCACAGGCGAACAGCTGGATCTGGTGAAACAGCATCAGGGGAATGACGATCAGGCTGACGCTCTGCCCCGCAAACAGGATGGCGGCCATGGGCAGACCGCTGGCCATGCTCTTCTTCGAGCCGCAGAAGACGATGGCGATCTCGTCCTCGCGCGAAAAGCCCAGCCGGCGGCTGACCAGGGTCGTAACCGCCAGAGCGACCGCCAGGATCATCACGTCCAGAACCACCACCAGCCCCAGGTCCAGATGAGACAGGCGGGTCCAGACCCCGGACACCACCCCGGCGCTGAAGGCGACATAGACGACCAGCAGAATTGAACCCCGATCCACCACCGAGGTCAGACGGCCGTGCCGCGTCAGCCAACCGCCGATCAGGGGCCGCGCGGCCTGCCCGACGACAAAGGGCGCCAGGATCTGCAGGGCGATGCCTTCGATGGACGACAGCGACACGCCCGCGCCGCCCACGGGCAGGAGCAGCATCACCAACAGGGGCGTGATGACCACTCCGGCCAGATTGGACACCGAGGCGGCGCACAAGGCGGCCGGCACATTGCCCCGCGCGATGGCGGTGAAGGCGATGGAGGATTGGACCGTCGACGGCAGCAGGCACAGATAGAAGAGGCCGATCCTCAGATCCTGAGCCAACCACGGCCCCGTCGCCCAGAACACGGCCAGGCCCATCAGCGGGAACAGCAGGAAGGTGGAGGACAGCACCATCCCCTGCAACCGCCAATGCGACAGGCCCGCCCAGACGGCGCCGGGCGACAGGCGCGCGCCATAGAGGAAGAACAACAGGCCGATGGCCGCCGTCGCCGCCCCTTCGGCGACGTTCGCGCCCGCGCCGCGAGCCGGAGCCAGGGCGGCCAGAACCACCGTGCCGATCAGCATCAGCAGGTAAGGGTCGATCCATCGGCGCAACGCGTTCATGGCCCGGTCCTAGGCCGCGCCTCAGGCGAACGGCAAGCCCCGCATCAGATCGTCATCGGAGGCGAACCGATTCTGATCGTTCAGCTCGCACGCTCGGATCGGGCGACAAAATAGGGCAACAGCCCCGCCACCACCCGCCGACTGGCGTCATCGTCCTGGTCGAGCATGTTCCTGAGCGGAGTTCCGATCAGGGCCTCGCCGAACGCGCTCAGCGCGATGAAGAGGACCGCCGAAGACAATCGGTCCCGGCTGGCGTCGGACGGGTCGCCCAGTTTCTCCTGAATGACGTGGACCAGCCCGTTGACGGCGTCCCGAACGGGTTCGAGATGAGAGAGATGGCCCTTCAGCACGATCCAGGCCGCCAACTTGCCCGCCCCGCCTTCGGCGAAGGCGTCGAATACGGCAGTGACCAATTCCAACGGCGCCCCTTCATCGGTACGCAGGCGGGCGATCGCCGCCTCGAGGTCGCGAGACAGATCCGCCACCATCGAACCCATCAAGGCCGACTGGAGCCCCTCGGCCGACCCGAAGTGATGGATCAGATTGGCGTGGGTCATTCCGAGGTCATCGGCGACGGCCTTCAGGGTGACGGAGTCCGGCCCTCCGGACAGCAGTCGCGCACGGGCGCAGACCAGGGCCTCCAGACGGGCTTCATCAGGGGTGCGACGACGACGACGAACGCGCTCTATTGACATCAGTGTTAGTTACATCCATGTAGATAGCAACTGGTTAAGCTCAGTCCTGGGAGAGAGCAAGTGACAGCCGAACTAATGGTCGCGGACGCCAAATTCGATCCGCAAACCCGCACGCCCAGCCGGCTGCGTCCCCGACGCGTCGAGCCGCTCCGGGCGCTTCGCGCCTTGCGCCGTCTCATCGCCGACAAGGAAGACACGACTCAGGTGTTCGAGATCATGAACGCTCTGGCCGGGCGTTCCGTCCGCCGGGGCTATGAGAAGATGCTCGAACAGCCTGAAGGCGCTCGGCAGGCCTATATGATGGTGGAATTGGCGGACCGCCTGCATGATCGGGCGTGGCTGGAGTCGCTCCCGCCGGGCACGGTCGGCCGCGCCTATCTGGACTTCATCGACGAGCGGAACCTCTCGGCCTACGGTCTGGCCGGGGAAAGCCGCAAGGTCGCGGACTCCGAGATCGAAGCGGCTCACCCCTACGCCTGGTATGCGCGCCGACTGCGCGACGTGCACGATCTTTGGCACGTTCTCACCGGCTATCGCACCGACGCGCTCGGAGAAGCCTGTGTGGTCGCCTTCTCTCTCCCGCAGACGCGAAGCGCGGGCTTTGGGCTGATCGCGGCCGGGGTTGCGATCGAAGCCGCCCGGGCCCGCACGGGCCACCCGTGTGCGCGCGCCGTTCTTCAGGCCTGGCTTCGGGGCCGCCGGGCGGCCTGGCTGCCGGCGCTGGACTACGAGGCGCTGATGTCGGTGCCGCTGGAGCAGGCCCGCGCCCGTCTCGGCCTGTCCGGTCCGACCCTCTACGACCGGATTCCGGTCGAACTTCGCAACAGCCTCCTGGTCGCGGCTTGATGGCGCCCCTTTCAGCCGTCCTGATCGCCGGACTTCTGTGCACGGCGGTGGCGGGGCCGGCTGCGGCGGCGGACAGTCGGCTTTTGGGACGATGGCGCACCGCCGCCCAGGGGGGCGTGGTCGAGATCCACGCCTGCGGCTCGGCCCTGTGCGGTCGGCTGGTCGATGCCGCGCCGCTCCGGCGCAATCCGGACCAAAGGGATGTTCGCAATCACGATCCCGCGCTGCGCGACCGTCCGCTGCGCGGGCTGAGGGTTTTGGAGGGATTTCGGGGCGGCCCGACGACCTGGACCGGCGGACCGCTTTACGACCCGGACAGCGGGCGGCGCGCCGCCAGCGGGCGTCTGGTCCTCATCGATCCCGATCACCTTGCGGTGCGAGGCTGCATCGCTCCCCTGCTCTGCCGAACCCAGACCTGGGTGCGGCTGCCCTAGGGCCGCCGGTCAGGCCATGGCACGACCGGCGGCGCGACCCGTAAAGAGGCATCCGCCCAGGAAGGTGCCTTCCAGGGCGTTGTACCCATGGGCGCCGCCGCCCCCGAACCCCGCGGCTTCGCCGGCCGCGTACAAGCCTTCGAGCACTGTTCCGTCAGGCTTGAGAACGCGACTGTCCAGATCGGTCTGAATCCCGCCCAGGCTTTTGCGCGTCAGGACATGCAGCTTGACGGCGATCAACGGACCGGACCGGGGATCGAGAAGGCGATGCGGTTTTGCGACCCGGGCGAGACGATCGCCCAGGTATCGGCGGGCGTTGTGAACGCCCTGGACCTGGAGGTCCTTGGCGTAGGGGTTGTCGATCTGCGCGTCCCGGGCCGCGATCACCCGCCGAACCCCCTCGACGTCCAGCAAGGGCGTCGGGGTCAGAGCATTCATCCCGGCGACGAGGTCGCCGAGTGCGTCGGCGACCACGAAGTCGGCGCCGTGCGCCTTGAACGCCTCCACCTCCGGCGACGCGCCCTTGCCCAATCGGGTTCTGAGCACTCTCAGCCAGTCTCCAGAGGTGATGTCGCCATTCTGCTCCGATCCGGAAAGCGCGAACTCCTTTTCGACGATCGCCTGGGTCAGAACAAACCAGGAGTGATCGTGCGCCGCCAGGTCGGGCGTGGTGCGCAGGTGGCGAAGGGTCGAAAGCGTATCGTAGCCTGGCAGGGCCGGGAACGGCAGGCGGCGCCCAAGGGCGTCGAGCCAGAGGGACGACGGGCCGGGCAGGATGCGGATGCCGTGCCCCGGCCAGATCGGGTCCCAATTCCGCAGACCCTCGACATAGTGCCACATCCGGTCACGGTTCACGACGCGGGCCCCGGCCGCCTCGGCGATGTCCAGCCCCCGTCCATCGACATAGGCCGGCACGCCCCTGACCATCTCGCGGGGAGGACTTCCCAGGCGCGCGGGCCACAGACGCCGCACCTTGTCATGATCCCCGCCGATCCCGCCCGTCGCGATCAGCACCGACGGAGCCCGCAGGGTGAAGGACCCCACCGCATCCCGATTGGAGGCCCGGCCGCGCCCGGCTGCGTCCGGCGCCAGTCGAACGCCTGACACCCCTGTGACCCGCCCCGCTTCAACGATCAGGTCGTCGACGCGACAGCGCGGGTGATACGCCAGCCTGCCGCGTGTCTCGGCATCGCGCACGCGGGCCGCGAACGGGCCGCTCACGCCGGTCCCGGTGCCCCATGCGACATGGAACCGGGGGACCGAGTTGCCGTGACCGTCGGCGCGACCGTCCCCCCGCTCGGCCCAGCCGACCATAGGCGTCAGTCGTATCCCGTGACGCCGTAACCAGGCGCGTTTCTCGCCGGCCGCGAATTCGACATAGGCCTTTCCCCACCGCACCGCCCACTCATCCTCGGCAAGCGGGCCATCCAGCCGATCCCAGGCCGCGCTGCCCCGCCAGTCCGACCAGGCGAGATCAAAGCCGTCGCGGACGCCCAGGCGACGCTGCTCGGGGCTGTCGACCAGGAACAGGCCGCCGAATGACCAGTGGGCCTGCCCGCCCAGGTTTGCGGCGTTCTCTTGATCCACCAGCGCCACTCTGCGGCCGGCCTGAACCAGCTCGTTGGCGGCGACCAGGCCCGCCAGTCCGGCGCCGACGATCACGGCATCACAGTCCATCCTGTTTCCCCTTTTTCGCGACGCGCGCGGGCGAAGATCGACATCCGAACTCCCCCGTTCCGGATGACCGTCAACCAACACTGCTGTCAATATGTATTGACATGGCGGTGAGTAGTGCGAAGTTGCCGACAACCGCCGGTGGCCCCGCCCCGTCGAGCGGAAACATCAGGCGGGAGGAAACGCACATCACGCGCCGCCGACAGACCGGCGCGCTTCGGGAGGATTTCATGGCTTCAGCGGTCAGCATTCGCGCGCGCCTCGCGCTCTCGGTATCGGCGACAGCCTTCCTGATGACCGGCGCGCCCGCGCTGGCGCAGACAACCCCACCTCAGCCGGATTCTGCTCCCGTCGTCGTGGACGACATCATCGTCACCGCCCAGAAACGCGAACAGTCCGTGCAGGACGTGCCTATCGCCGTCACCGCCCTGTCGGCCGAGGCCCTGCAGTCGCGTCAGATCGATGGGGGTTCGGAACTGCTGCGCGCCGTGCCGAACGTCACCTTCTCCAAGTCCAACTTCAGCATGTACAACTTCTCGATCCGCGGGATCGGGACCAAGGCCGTTTCGGCCTCCAGCGATCCGGCCGTGGCCGTCAGCTTCAACAACACGCCCCTTATCCGCAACCGCCTGTTCGAGCAGGAGTATCTGGACGTCGCCCGAGTCGAGGTGCTGCGCGGGCCGCAGGGCACCCTGTACGGCCGCAACGCCACCGGCGGCGTCGTCAACATGTTCCCCGAACTGCCCAAGTTCCGGTCCGAAGGCTTCGCGGCCGGGGAACTGGGCAACTATGACAGCCGGCGCGGCCAGGCCATGCTCAATGTCCCCTTCGGCGACACATTCGCCGTGCGCGGCGCCTTCGGCTTCACCCAGCGGGACGGCTTCGACTACAACAGCTTCAACGACACCCATGTGAACGACCGCGACCTGTTCACCACGCGTCTGTCCGCCCGGTGGGAGCCGACGGCGCGGTTCCGCGCCAATGCGATCTGGGAGCATTTCGAGGAAGACGACAATCGCTCGCGCACCGGCAAACAGCTGTGCACCACCGATCCGGGTCCGACCCAGGTCGGATCGACGCCTATCCCCGTCTCTTATAATCAGGACCAGTTGAGCCAGGGATGCCTGCCCGGCTCTCTGTATTCCGACGCGGCCTATGGCGTACCCAACGGCGGTTCCTTCGGACCGATCCGGCTGCTGTCCGGCTTCTTCAATCTGGGCGGCTTCGACGCGAATGGCGCCAACGTCTATCCGATCCCTCAGGGCTTCGACCCCTATGAGGGCGTCGTGCAGTCGCGAGACCTTCGTGAGATCGCCACCAACTACGATCCCGTCTTCCGGGCCGAGAACGACGTCGTCCAGGTCAATCTGGAATTCGACCTGACCGACACCCTGACCCTGTTCTCACAGACCGCCTACGCCAAGGACGACTATTATGCGTCGCAGGACTATGCGCGTTACGTCTCCAATCCCGCCTTCTCGGACAGCAGCCAGGTGTTCGACTTTTTCGGCGACCTGATTCCCTCGCCGGCCGCGCCCGGCGGCGTCTACACCGACCCGCAGCTGGGGCCGTCAAGCCGGATCCTGTCGGCCGACATCAGCCAGTCGGACAATCGCCAATGGTATCAGGAGTTCCGCCTTCAGTCCGACATGGAGGGTGATTTCAACTTCAGCCTCGGCGCCAACTATTTGGATTTCAAGTCCCAAGACGATTACTACGTTTTCAACAACACCTTCTCTTATATCGCCGAGTATTTCTACAACTTCGAGCTGGGGCCGGACGGCAGTTCGCAAACCGTCCCCTGCGATGATGATCGCGTGTTTGAATGCGTCTATGTCGATCCCAATCCGCTGAGCGAGATCAACGGCGAAGGTCACAACTATTTCCGCAGCAAGAACGTCGTCCACACACGGTCTTGGGCGGTGTTCGGCGAGGGCTATTGGGATCTGACGCCGGAACTGCGGCTGACGACCGGCCTGCGTTACACCGAGGACCGCAAGGACACGACGCCCTATCCCAGCCAGCTGCTGCTGGGCGCGCCGCTTGGCGGCGGGTCTGGTCCGGGGTCGGGCGGATTCGTGCGTCAGGGCTACTACGCCCTGCCGGATATTGAACAGAAGTGGGAGGCGGTCACCGGCCGGATCGTGCTGGATTGGACGCCCGATCTGTCCTTCACCAACGACACCCTGATCTACGCCTCGTTGTCCCGCGGCTACAAAGGGGGCGGCACCAACCCGCCTCGCCTGGAGCTGGACCCCAAGGTCGTCCAATATCAGCCCTTGGCCAGCACCTTCGAGCCCGAATACGTCAACGCCTTCGAAATCGGCGCCAAGAACACGCTGATGGACGGGGCGCTGCGGCTGAACGCGACCGGTTTCTACTATGATTACAAGGACTATCAGGTTTCCCAGATCGTCGATCGCATCTCATTGAATGAGAATTTCGACGCCGAAATCTGGGGTCTGGAGTTGGAGGCGGTCTACAGACCGACGCCCAGTTTCCAGATTGACGGCAATCTCGGCTATCTGAAGTCCCGCATCGCCGACGGCGAGCGGTCCATCAACGTCATGGACCGCACCCAGGGCGACCCCGACTGGATCACCATCCGTCCCTGGATCCAGGTGCCGTCGAACTGCATCGCTCCTCGCGCCTTCGCCGAAACCATCCTCAACAGTCCGTTCGGACCCGAGGCGGCCAATCTGGCGCTGAGCGCCCTGTGCGCCGGCTCGTCGCGGTTCGGCACCTTCAACCCCAACTTCGAGTCCAGCCTTCCCTTCTGGGCCTTCTACGGCTTCACCTATGATCCGCTGACCGAGGCGCCGAACGGCGGGCGGGGTTTCGAGGCCGACCTGAGCGGCAACGAACTGCCCAACTCGCCCAACTGGACCGCCAACATTGGGGCCCAGTACAGCTGGTTCCTGGGCGATTGGGACCTGACCCTGCGTGGCGACTACTATCGCCAGGGCGAGAGCTTCTTCCGCGTCTACAACACCGAATACGACCGGCTGGAGGGCTGGGACAATCTGAACCTGTCGGTGTCCCTGACCAACGAGGCGCGGGGCCTGAAGCTTCAGGCCTATGTCAAGAACGTCTTCGACGATGCGCCCATCGTCGACGCCTTCACCAACTCGGACGACACCGGCCTGACGACCAATGTCTTCACCCTGGACCCGCGGCTGTTCGCCGTGCGGCTGACCAAGTCGTTCTGAGATCGCCGACAGGCCGGTCGACGACCGGCCGCCTTGCAAGGCCGTCCCCGGCGTCGAGAGACGCCGAGCGGACGGCCTTTTGTTTTTTTATGCTATTGAAAACTATACGTATTTTCCCTTGACTCCAGGTTGCTTACGGCGCTGTAAGTAGGTCGCCCCTAGCGGGTGAACACACGCTCAACGGGTCCATCCAAGGACCCACTCAAAGGGAGGACTATCATGATCAAGACGCTTTCCATCGCCGCCGCGGCGCTCGCTTCCGTCGCTCTGGCTTCCCCCAGCTTCGCCCAATCCTTCTCGCCCAGTTCCGGCAGCGTATCGGGATCGGGATCGGTGATCCTATCGCAATCGATCACCGTCACCTGTAACGTCTCCATCACCGCCAGCCCGCTGAGCGCGACCAGCGCGCCCATTCCGACGCGCAGCATCTCGCCCGGCAGCATCGGCTGCTTGGCGGTCGCACCGACGGGCGCCTGGAGCGCGGCTGTGGTGCCGGGATCGACCACCTCGATCTCCCTGACCATCGGCGCCAACACCGTGGCCAATGATCCCTGCTACGGCACCGTCGTCGTCGCCTGGAACAATGCGACCAGCACGGCCACCTTCAACAACAACGTGCTGCCTCCCGTGAACGCCGGCGGCCGGAACTGCACGATCCGCAGCGGCTCGATCCGCATTCCCGGCCTGCAGATTCTCTAAGGCCGGCGTTCCCCTGGATCCCAAACCTGAAAAACCTCGCCGGGCGTCTCTGACGCCCGGCCTTTTTCGCTTCCCTCCGCGGCGAGGCGAATTGGATCGTCATGCCGTGATCAAGGCCGCGTATTTCATGGGCCTTGCGATCCAGGACGGGGGTTGATCGTCCATGCTGGCCCTTCTGGCTCTCATCGCCGTCCAGGAGGCGCCGCCCGCTCCGCCTTCGCCCGCCCAGCTGGAAGAGGTCGAAGTGGTCGGACGGCGCGGTGCGGCCAGAGTCGCGCCAGAGCAGGAGCTTGGGCCCGAAGAAATCGACAACCTCGGCGCCTATGACATAGGCGAGGTGATCGCTCGCCTCAGCGAACGTCTGGGCTTCCAGCAACCGCCCGTTGTGATCGTGAACGGCCGCCCGGTCGTGGACGCCCGAAACTTCACGGGCTTCCCGCCCGACGCCCTGGTCCGCGTCGAAGCCCTGCCGCCGCAGGCGGGCGCCCTCTACGGCGGCGATCCTGGGCGGCGGGTCGTCAACATCGTTCTAGAGCCCGAGTTCAGAAGCCGTGACGCTCTGGCGAAGGCGTCCCGGCCGACAGCCGGCGGAACGACGACCCTCTCGCTCGACGCACGCCAATCAGAAATCCAGGGATCCTCGACCTTCCAGATGGGCCTTCAGGGCGCGAGGACCACGCCGCTCTGGGCGGACGAGCGGCCAGGCTATGGTCGAGACCATCCGGGCGGCGGCGGAAACACGCTCCGCCCGCAGGCGCAGACGGGCTCGGTGAATCTATCGGCGACCGGAACCCTGTCAGACTGGTCGACCTCGTTCAGCGCAAGTCTGCAGACCCGGCAGGACCGCTTCGTCTCAAGTTCGGTCGCAGCTGCGGACAGGGCGGAGACCCGACAGGAAACAGACGCCCTGACCATGGCCGGGGGCCTGGCGGGGCGCGCCCTGGGATGGTCGGTGAGATGGGGGCTCGATGGTCTGGTCTCGGAAGGCCGGCAAAGGGGCGCGACGGATGTGACGGCCCGCACGGTGTCGGCCGTCGCGAAGCTCTCGGCCGACCGGACCCTGATCGACCTGCCGGCGGGGCCCGCCCAGATGACGGTCGATACGCAGTATCTTCGCTCCAGATCCGACATCAGGGCCGCCGGCGTAACCGCAACCCCCTCGTCCCGCGCGCTCGAGCTCCGATCCGGCCTGACGCTGCCGGTCACATCTTCGCAGTCAGACGGGGACGGACCCCGGCGGTTGCTCGGCGATCTGGCGCTCAATCTGGGCGGCCGCCTGAGACTGCTCGACGAGGCCGACGCCCAGGGGACGGGGCTGAACGCCGGCGTCGCCTGGTCGCCGTCCGGGAGGGTCCGTCTGGGGGCGCAATTCGCTCAGGCGACCGATGCGCCCACCCGTGAACAGCGGTTCGACCCGATCCGCTATGGGCCGCCGCGCACCTTCTATGACTTCCGCCGCGGCGAAGCCGTCGAGATCCAGCCGATTCTCGGCGGTGCCCCGGATCTTCAGGCCCAGGAGACGCAGACCCTGTCCCTCTCGGGATCGACGGGCCCCTTCGGCGCGTGGGGTCTTCAGGCCAGTGTCGATCTTCAGAACACGCGGGCGACGAATGCGATCGGAGCCCTTCCCGCCCTGACGCCGGCGACCGAGACGGCCTTTCCGGACCGTATCCTGCGCGACGCCTCAGGCCGCCTGACGGGCATCGACCAGCGGCCGATCAATCTCAAGGCGATCTCGTCCCAAACCCTCTCGTCGGGCCTGACCGCCAATATTCCGCTCGGGAGCGGGGCGCCGGAGGCGTCCAGGCGGGGCTCCGTCCAGGTCGCCTTCAACCACACCTGGCGGCTGGAGGATCGCATCACGATAAACGAAGCCCTGCCCCGCCTTGATCAACTCGCCGGAGACGGCGGCGGCCTGTCGCGTCATCAGTTGGCGTTGCGGCTCGACGGACGATACGCGCGTTGGGGTTTGAACCTTGCGGCGACCTGGCGAAGCGGCGCGCGCCTTCGTCGCGATCTGGGGCAGGACGGCCCTGACGATCTGCTTCTGTCGCCCCTCACCCTGATCGGCTTCACCCTCAGCACCGTCCTGTCGTCGCCCAGGAGCGAGGCCTCGGACACGGGGCCGCGCCGTCGCACCCAGGGCTTGCGGCTTGAACTGGGGGTGGAAAACCTCTTCGACGCGCGGCCGACCGCGACCCTGGGAGATGGCCGCCCGGCGCCGGCCTATGGTCGCGACGATCAGGACCCCCTGGGCCGCGTCATTCGCCTCAGCCTCAGCCGACGCTTCTGAGCCTCGAGCCCAGCCCCGCCGAGGCGGCCCGGCCCCTAGCCTTGCGTCGACTTGCGCGACGCAAGGCTTTCGTAGACGGCGTCGCGCAGAGACTTGAGGCGGATGTTGAGGTCGCTGAGTTCGGGCATGGTCTGGCCTGAGGCGTCCAGCAGGGCTTCGCCCAGACACCCCGCGCGTTCACGCAGGGCTTGGCCCTCGCTGGTCAGGGTGATCACCACCTGGCGCTCGTTCGCGGGGTTGCGCGCCCGCCGGACAAGGCCGGCGACCTCCAGCCGTTTCAGCAAGGGCGTCATGGTGCTGGGCTCCAGCGCCAATTCGTCGGCGATATCGCCGACCGTCCGGCCGTCCTCCCGCCACAGGACGTTCATCACGAGATACTGCGGATAGGTGACGCCCAGATCGTCCAACAGGGGCTTGTACGCCCGCTGGATGGCCATGCCGGTCGAATACACGGTGAAGCAAAGCTGGTCCTCCATCGGGACCGGACCTTTGGATTTGGACATTCCGACCTACTCGCTCCTGCACAGGACGAGAGTTATATCGCGATAATTATTCTCTTAACAAGACCGATGGCCTGCCTCGCCAGGCCCGTCTCATCGTGAGCCAGTCGCGAGACTGGATGCGGCGCGCTTCGAAGTGGACGCGCGAAAGGGGCAGCCGGCGGGAATAATTGGCCCTCTTGAGACGTCTAACGTCAGAGCCGCCCGCCCGAGCCAAGGCCGACCATGCCGAACACCTTACTTGTGCATATCCGCAGCGGCCCTCGCAGTCCTGCGACGGGTGGTGGACCAGCCGCCGCTCTTGGCCAGCTTGGCGTTCATTCCGACCATTACGGAGGGCTGACGCCATGCCCGGCGCCCCGCCTCAGACCGGGAGGCGACAGAAAGTTATATATCGCGATAAATATTGGCTTGACATAATTCCGGCGCTTCATGCATCTTCTTTTAGCGCGATAACTGTTATCGCGATTTCTCCTTCACTCTCACGTCCGCCACCACCGTCCCAACCCAGTTCCAAAGGAAACGACCATGATCAAGTTCCGCAACATCCTCCTCGCCGCCGTCGGCGCCGCCAGCATCGGCGGAGCCGCTCAGGCCCAGTCCGTCCAGACGATTCCGGCGGCTCAGACCGTCCGCAACGTCGTTCTCGTCCACGGCGCCTTCGCCGACGGCTCGGGCTGGAGGGCCGTCTATGACGACCTGACCGCTCGCGGCTACCGGGTGACCATCGTCCAGAACCCCCTCACCTCCCTGGCCGACGACGTGGCCGCCACGCGGCGCGCCCTCGCCCGCCAGGACGGCGGAACCATCCTTGTCGGCCACTCGTGGGGCGGCGTGGTGATCACCGAGGCCGGCGTCGACGAAAAGGTGAAGGGCCTGGTCTATGTCTCCGCCCTGACCGCCGATGTCGGCGAGACGGCCGGCGACCAGTACGAGGGCTTCGGCATCCCCTCGACCTTCGTGATCGAGGAACAGGCCGACGGATTCGGCTTCATCAGCGCCGAACGCTTCCAGGAGGGGTTCGCCGCCGACGTCGGCGACGCGGACGCCGCCTTCATGCGCGACTCTCAAGTGCCCATCGCCATGTCGGCCTTCGCCACGCCGGTCACCCAGGCCGCCTGGAGGACGCGCCCGAGCTGGTTCATCGTCGCCACCGAGGACGCCGCCATCGCACCGGCCATGCTGCGTCAGCAAGCCGAGAAGATCGGCGCCGTCAAGGTCGAGATTCGCGCCAGCCACGTCCCGATGATCTCACAACCGCACGCCGTCGCCGACGTGATCGATCAGGCCGCCCGCAGCGCCGGCGACCGGCCGAACTGACGCCTGCAAACCGACCGAAACCTTCGCCTCAAACCACCCTCTCAAAGGACATAGCCATGACTTACCTGACCCTCTCCGACGACACCCGCCTGTTCTACAAGGACTGGGGCCCCAAGGACGCTCAACCCATCGTCTTCCACCACGGCTGGCCGCTCAGCGCCGACGACTGGGACAACCAGATGCTGTTCTTCCTGGACAAGGGATTTCGCGTCATCGCCCATGATCGCCGCGGCCACGGTCGATCGGACCAGACCGATACGGGGAACGACATGGACACCTACGCCGCGGACGTCGCGGAACTGGCCGAGGCGCTCGACCTGAAGAACGCCATCCATATCGGTCACTCCACCGGCGGGGGCGAGGTCATCCGCTACGTCGCCCGCAGCCGGCCCGGCCGCGTCGCCAAGGCCGTGCTGATCGGCGCCGTGCCGCCGATCATGCTGGCTACGGCGGCCTATCCCGGCGGCCTGCCGATGGCGGTGTTCGACGGGTTCCGCGACGCGTTCAAGCAGAACCGCGCACAGTTCTTCCTCGATGTGCCGTCAGGGCCCTTCTACGGCTTCAACCGCGAAGGGGCGGCGGTGAGCGAAGGCTTGATCCGCAACTGGTGGCGCCAGGGCATGGCCGGCGGCGCAAAGGCTCAATACGATTGCATCACCGCCTTCTCCGAAACCGACTTCACCGAGGACCTGAAAGCGGTCTCTCTGCCGGTGCTCCTGCTGCACGGCGAGGATGATCAGGTCGTCCCGATCGACGCGTCCGCGCACCAGGCTGTCAAGCTGCTGTCGAACGGAACGCTGAAGACCTATCCCGGCCTGTCCCACGGGCTGTTCGCCACCCATCCGGACGTCGTCAACGCCGACCTGCTGGCGTTCATTCAAGGATAGGCAGGGTCTAGCGGCCGAATGCAGGGAACCGGGCCTCTCTGCATTCGGCCGTCGCCCTTCGCGTGAAAGCAGCTGGCCGAGGCGTCGGGCCAAAACCGCGACAATTCGGCCGTTCATTTGAGCAATATGATGGTCTGGGCGGCTCGGCGCCCAGACCATCTGGTTTCGCCCTCAGGCGGCTGGGGCGACAGGCTGAGGGACGACGGTCGTGCGCCATGCACGCTCCGGCGCAAGGTACTGACGCGCGAGTTCCTGAACACGGGCTGGGGTCACCGACTCCAGGTCCGGAATGGTGTTAAGCGTTTCCTCCACAGCCCCTGGTTTGACGCCCACGTCCGCCAGCTGGCCAGCCCACCAGAAGTTGGTGTTCATGCCGCGCCGTGTCGCTTCGATCATGGGCGCGCGCGCGCGGGTCAGTTCATCCTCGGTAATCGGATTTTCGATCAGATCGATCGCGATTGCGTCAACGGCGGCGAAGAAGGCTGGCAGGTTCCGTGGCGTTGTAGCGGCCTGAACAGCAAGGTAGCCGTAATCCGGATAGACGTCCGAGAAAGTCGACGACACGCCAGGCGAATAGGCTAGGGCCTGCCGTTCCCGTATTTCGGCCAGCGCTCGCAGTTTGACGACCTCAGCCAGCACGGCCACCTGCCGCGCCTCAGTGCGATCGCCGATGACATCGATCGTCGGCCAGGCCACCACGCCTAACGCCTGTTCCGAGGTCCCATCATGATGGAGCACGATGGGCGTTGCGGTGGGAGCGGGAAAGCGACGTTGCGCAGCGCCGGGAGCGGGCGGGGGCGCGGGCTGACGGGCCGGCAGGGCCCCGAAGGTTTTCGCCGTCGCCGCAACGGCCTGATCGACGGTCACATCGCCCACCACGGTCAGACGCAGCGGTCCTTCGGACAGCAGTCGCCTGAGATCATCCCTGAGCGGCTCAATGCTCCACTGGCTGACCAGTTCAGGCGGCGGCGGCGCCTTGCGGCGGTCTCCGCCCGCCAGCAGGGGCGCTGCATCCATGCCGAAGACGCCTCCCGGGGTGGCCCGGGTCATCGCAATCGCCGCCGGATAGTTGGCCTTCATCTGGTTGAACGGCTGGCTGCGGAACGCCGGATCGGTGAGCAAGGCAGTCAGAAGCTGCATCTCGAGCTCGAGATCTTGGGGTCGCGTACCGCCGGAGAAAATGAACCGATCTTCGGCCGTGCTCAAACCACCGCCGACCACGCGGCCGGTTAGCGCATAGCTCATCTCGTCCGCCGTCATCCGGCCCAAGCCGCCCGATCTCAGGGTCCCGATCGCGGACTGTCGCGGATCGTCCTCCGATGGCGAAAAGGCGAGCTCGCCCCGGCCTGTCGACACCAGGACCTGGATTTCCTCGTCCTTGAAGTTCGTCTGCTTAACCGTGAGTTCGACGCCGTTGTTGAACGTAACAATTGTGGCGCCCAGTTCTGGCGCCTCGCGGCTGGCGACAACCTCACCAGCCGGACCGAAGTCCGTATAGGGCCACTCCATGCGAGTTGTGGGTTTAGGCGGCGCAACGGCCACCTGAGAGGAGGCGTTGAGAACGGATGCAATACGCGACTCTCCCCCTTCTACTGGATCAGGGGAGGTCATCATTGTCAGCGGGCCGTCGCCGTCGAACGCCTTGCGGACAGCCTCGTTGACCGCCGCGGGCGTCAGCCCCTGCACCGAGGCGTTGAAAAGGTCCAGATCGGTGCGAGGCGAGGTGAAGACACGCTGGCCGTTGACCGAGCCGAGCAGCCCTCCAGCGAGTGCGGAGGTTTGGCGCGTCGCTGCGGACGCAACGCGATTTTCCAACGTGGTGCGCCAGTTGTCGATCTCACGTTGAAGCTCCGCTTCGGAGACGCCGAACTCGATCAGCCGGCGGCGTTCCTGGTCGAGGGTCTGCAGCGCCCGCTCCCACTGCCCGGGAAGGTAGGTTGCGGAAACTGTGGAGAGGCGGATGCTCTCAACCAGATCGTCAGCCGAGACTGCGCCAGTCAGGAGCGGCGCGTCGTCCATGCGCGACAACTCGCCGATCCGACGATTGAAGACGGCGAAACCCAGGGCGCGAACTACGCCCTCACGCCTCTCGGCGATCGAATCCAGATCCTTGTCTGGCGCGCTCGACCACGACATGCTGATGGTGTGCGACAGGCCCGGTGCGACGATGAGTTTGGTCGCAGGCGTCCGGGGCGAAACGACGCCAAGGTCCGGCTCCGGACCCGGCTCCCCTTTGGCGGTCCAGTCCCCAAACCCGGCGACGATCTTGCGCTCCATGGCGTCGACGTCGAAGTCGCCCACCGCAATCATGGTGGCGCGTTCAGGGCGGTAGTAGGCTTGGTAGAACTCGACGAAGCGATCGCGGGGCGCGGTGCGTATGACCTCCATGTCTCCGATCGGGAAGCGCTCGACCAGCTTCAGACCCGGGGCCAAGAAGGCCAGTTGCTCATGGCTGGCGCGGGACTGCGGCGTGTTGCGCAGCCGTTCCTCGCCCTCGATCACGCCACGTTCGGCGTCGATGTCCTCAGGGTCCATCAGCGCGCGCGAAACCTGCTCGCGCAGAATGTGCAGGGCCGTGTCGATCGTCTCGTCATTCGAGCGCGGCAGTTCGAGGACGTAGGCGGTTTGGTCGAAGCCGGTGAAGGCGTTGGTGTCGGCGCCGAAGGCCAGGCCCAAGCGCTCGAGGATTGCGAGGAGCTCATTTTCTGGGACATTGGTGGTCCCGTTGAAGGCCATATGCTCCATAAAGTGCGCCAAGCCGCGCTGATTGTCGTTCTCCATTAGCGAACCCGCGTCGATGTAGAGACGCAAGGCCGCCTGTCCGGGAGGTGTTGCGTTGTGCATCACCGCATAGCGCATGCCGTTGGGCATCAGGCCGAACCGAACCGCTGGGTCTGCCGGAACATCGCTGGCGGCGTGAGCCCACGGATCCGACGCCGGGGGCGTCTGAGCGGCGGCCGGGAAGACGGCGCTGAGTGTCAGCGCCGAGGCGGCGGCGAGCAGGATTTGTCGACTCTTGAAACGCATTCTGTTGATCTCTCCCTGAGCGTGGATCGCTCGACTGCTTACGGGCGCGCCATCCTGAATGGACGCGCTCCGAAGCCCCCGGGAGACGACGTTTCTGGAAAGACGAAGAGCTGCGCAACTTACTCAAAAATAATGTTTTAGAGCACAAGGAAGTCTCACAGCCGCTCGTCTTTATGCTGAATACAAGATGAGATTTCGTCGGGGGCGGCGGCATGCGCGATGACTCAAGACAGCGGCTCGTCGCCTGGGTGGCGTCCCAGGTCATGCCACATGAACCGATGGTTCGCAGTTGGCTGCGGCAGCGACTTCAGTCGCCAGACGACATCGACGACTTGATCCAGGAGGCCTACGCAAAACTCGCCGCAATGTCGTCCCTCGAGCAGATCAAGCGTCCCGACGCCTTCTTCTTTCAGGTGGTGCGTAATCTTCTCGTGGACCAGATTCGGCGCAGTCGGGTGGTCCGTATAGAAGCGGCGGCGGAGCTCGACGTCCCGTCCTTCTATGCAGATGAGCCGACACCGGAACGGATCGCCGGCGCTCGGCGTGAACTGGCCCGCGTTGGAGAACTGATCGACGCCCTGCCGGACCGATGCCGCCGTGTGTTTATCCTGCTCAAGATCGAGGGCCTGTCCCAAAAGGAGGTAGCTTCGCGACTCGGCGTCAGCGAGAGCGTGGTGGAGAACCAGGGGGTCAAGGGCCTCCAGAAAATACTCAAGGCGATGAGAGAGGAAACCGGCGATAACGACTATCGCCTCAAGGTGCGACATGAACGTTCGACAAAGCGCCAGTGAAATAGAGGCGGACGCGGCTCGCTGGGTCATGCGTCTAGACCGCGACGGCCGAGAGGCGGTCCGAGCGGACCTTGAGGCTTGGCTAGAAGGCGATATCCGACGCGCGGGCGCCCTGCTGCAGGCGGAAGCAGCCTGGACGCGGCTCGACCGGGCTGCTGGAACGGTCAGCCGGGAGTCCCGCAAAGCCCGACGCGGGGCATGGCGTATGCCGTCGCGTCGCATTCTACTTGGGGGTTTCGCGGCGGCCGCGGCCACCATCATCGCCGGTGTCGCTATAATCCCGCAGCAGCCGCGGAGCTATGCGACGACCTTGGGCGAAATCCGTCGGCTTCCGCTTGCGGACGGATCGACCGCTTCCATCAACAGCTCCAGCCGTATGAACGTCGACTTCAAGACGGACCTTCGACGTGTCGCGCTCGAGCGGGGCGAAGCCTGGTTCCAGGTCGCGCGTGATCCATCGCGGCCTTTCCGGGTCGAGATTGGCCGGGTTCGCGTACAGGCCGTAGGCACAGCGTTTTCGGTGCGCCGGCTCCACGACGGCGTCGAGGTACGGGTTACAGAGGGTGTGGTGAAGGTTTGGGTCGAAGGCACAGCGGGCCGGACCGTCGAACTGGCTGCGGGAACGACCTCTTTCGTGGGCGAGGGCCGCGACAGCGCTTCTCCCCCCGTGGTGGCCCCCACGGAGATTGATCGCGATTTGGCATGGCGTTCAGGGCAGATCGATCTTGCCGGCGAGACGCTTCAGGAAGCGGTCGCCGAATTCAACCGCTACAACGCCCGAGCGCTGGTCATCGGCGACGAGGCTTTGGCCTCCGAACGGCTCTACGGCGTCTTTCGCCTCGACGATCCCGAAGGCTTTGCCCGGAGCGTCGCCGTTAGTCTCGAGGCTACCGCGACATCGGACGCGGCGGAAATTCGGCTCAGTCGTCCGCAGACAAACCGTTAGCCGTATCGGCGGCGCTATCCGCGCCGCCGACGATGTCGCCTAGAACCGCTTTGTGAGCGCAATATTGAAGTGTCTCAGACGCGGGTCGCCATACCGACTGTAGAAAGAGCCGGTTGTGATATCCACCGGCGGCTGGGTGTTCAGCACATTGGTAACGCCACCGCGCAAATCGGTGTCCTCGCGAACGGCCCACGTGGCGAAGACGTCATGGTAAATCTGGCTGGGTATGCGGGCGCTGCCTTGAAGCGGCTGTACGCTGTGATCCTGACGCAGGTAATAGTCGTTCGAAAAGCGCGATCTCCACCCCACAGACCAGGTGTCGTCCTTGACGAACGCCACTGTGGAGTTGCCTTTCCAGGTGGTGCCGCCGGAACCGCCGAAGCCCGCCGCGAATGCGCCCGTGGCGACGCCCGCCCAGTCCAAGGCCGGAGTGTTCTCTGACCGCTTGATCGACAGTTCGGCCAGGTATGTCGCGTCCGCCTTCAAATCCAGGCGCCCCCCGAAGAGATCGCGACTGTATTCAAGAGCGAAATCCCAGGCCTCAACCCTGACGCCTGCGAGATTGGCGATCGACATGTCGGCGGCGATGATGGGGCCGACGGCGAAGCCGTCGCTCGCTGGCGCGCGGATAAAACGTTCCGGGTGCTCTCGCAGAAAGTCCTCAAACAGCCTTTGCCCGTCGGTGTCTCCAACCTGTGGCGCCAGAAGGGCGCCCGGACTGAAATAGTTGTCCTGCTTTTCTGTCCTGGTCCAGTCAACCGACACACGGACCCCCTCGATCCAGCGCGGCGTAGCGATTATCCCTACAGAGAAGGTCTCTGAACGCTCCGGTAACACATCGGGATTGCCGCCAAGGAAATTGCCCGGTCCCTGAAGGATGTTGAAGCCCGGAAGCAGCGGGGTGCCAATCGGTTCACCCCCCCGTTCGGGATCCGTGACCCTGACAATCTGGACTGGCGTCGCCTGCCGGATCAGCTGATGCAGAAAAGGCGGCAGATAGCCGGTGCCGTAGCTTCCGCGGAAGGCCAAATCCCTGAAGGGCGCCCACTTGGCGCTGTAGGTTGGATCTGTGCGGGAGGACGTGGAGGTGGCATAGTCCGGCGACGCGCCGTTTGCGGGGCAGGGTGTCGACAGCTCCGCCTCAGTCAGTGGACGGGGCACGCTGAGGCAGTTGATGCCTACTAGTCCTCCCCTCCCCTCGATCTCGTCGTACCGCGCCGAGGCGCCGAAGCCGAGTTCATAAACGAGGGGGATATTGTTCTCCGAGCCAATCAGGGGCGCCCAAAACTCGGCATAGGCGCTGTTGGTGTCTTGCCAGCGCTCGGGCGTAAAAAGAACGATAGAGGATTCGGCAGTGCTCTGGGCCGTCCTGGAGTCTCCGTTCCACAACTCCGTTCTCTCGATCAGGGTGCTGAGAGTCGGATAGCCGCCGGGCAGCTTGATGGGCAACGGTCCAGCGAACCTTAAGCTAACAATCTGGGTGGTCGCCTCCGCCGGGCTTCGCATGGAGCCAAAATCGAGGAAGGCATAGTCGATCGGATCAGCGTTGATATCCCGAATTACATCGATGTCGCCGCTACGCAGCGCGGTCAATGTAGCAACGTCGATTCCGGGCGCTGCAAGATTGTCAGTGAAACGGTTCCAGTTGTAGGTGTAGTCGAGGTTCGCCTGCCATTTGAACGGCAGCTGGATAATGGCGCCCGCGAGGAACCGGCGTGTCTCGCTCAAAGACTCGCCTTCGGCGTCCGCGCCGATATGGGGCACCGCGACCTGAATAGCTTGCTGAAAGGGGTTGTTCGGGGCGTTAGCTGCAAGGGCGATCGTCGATGGCGCCCTGAGAACACTGCTAGTCGTTCGCGCTTCACTGGCTTGAACCTCGCCGTACAGACGCAGCCAGGAGGTAAGCTCGTGTCGCACGGCGAACGAGCCGCTGAAGCTCTCTTCACCCGATGTGAGCGTCACTCCCTCGCCAAGCGAGTTTCGCGCGGGATCGAGGTTATACTGTCCAGCGTTTGCGACCAGGGCGGCGATTCCATCCACACCGACGCCGCGGAAACCATAGGGTGCAAACGTGTGGTTCGCGCCCAGCGAACCGCCGCCAAAGGCAGGATCGAGGGTCAGATTGGCTCCGTTCTGGCTGCGGATGTTGGGTGTCGCGCCGAGGATCAAATTCTGGTCGAAGTACGGGCTGCCGGCAGCCCGTATGTGCTCATAGCCCTCGGACAGGAAACTCCTGTCTCCCATACGCAACGGGCTGGCGTCCCGATAACTGGCTGACACCGAGAGGTTTGTCTTCCCGCCGGCGAGATTCAACCCGCCGGAAAGATCAAACCGATAGTCGGGGGCGTCTCCGTCCCATACGTCCGCGTAGACTGTCGTCGTCTCCAGACCGCGGTAATCGCGTTTCATAATGATGTTTATGACGCCGCCGGTGGCTCCGCCGCCGTAAACAGAAGAAGCTGACGAAGGCAGAACCTCAATTCGCTCGATCTGGGCCATGGGTATGCCGACGATGGTCGGCTGCTCCAGAAAGCCGGCCCCCGTGTTGACGCTGGCCAGACGACGGCCGTCCTGGAGAATTAGCGTCTCATTTGTGCCGAGCCCCCTGAGGCGGAGCTGGCTGCGGCCACGGGTGGAGTCAGATGCTTGATCGCTCGAAACGGGCGAAACGCTGGCCGCGAGATTGTCGCGGAAGAACTGTTCCAGGCTTACCGCGCCCGACCGGCGCAAATCTTCCTGAGTGAAGATCTGATAAGGCTGGGCGTCATCCTCGGTATGGCGCACGCTAGTGTTCAGAGACCATCCAGCACCGCCCTGCACAAGAACCTCGGGGAGCACCGTGACCTGATTCCCCGCTTCTTCCGGAAAGGGCACCACCACATAGGCCCCCTCCGAGGGATGTGCGACGGTCAGTCCGGTGCCCTGGAGAAGAGCGGCCAAGCCTGACCGCACCGTATACTGACCGACTACCGGATTGGTTCGACGTCCCTCGGCGTGGCCGGCCGAGATGAGGATTTGCACGTCGGCTTGGCGAGCGAAAGCAGCGACCCCGCTGCTGGCAGGCTGGGCTGGAACGTTGAAGGTCCGGGTCTGGGCCCAGGCGGCGCTCGCCGACAAGACCGCGATAGAAGCGACAGACGTGAACAAGGCGCTGCGCGCGCATGGGCCGAAGGCGTTCATATGGCATCCCCCAAGAATAAAGGGCCCCTCAGCCCCTTTGAACTAGACGGGCGGGGATCGACATTCCTTTACCTCGTTCGAAAATTTGTCAGAGCGCGGTCAGTTCGCCTTCTCCCTGGGGCGCGCGTGGGCTTGCATATTCACCAGGCACCCGCCAGCAGAACGGTATGGGGCTTCTACCCCCCGCTGAGCTTTTACGTGGCTTCGACGGTGGATTTTCGAGGCGTCGGACTTCGGCCAGCAAAAAGCCGCTGAGCGTAGTGCTCAGCGGCTGTTTTGTTTGGGTGCGGGAGTAGGATTTGAACCTACGACCTTCAGGTTATGAGCCTGACGAGCTACCGGGCTGCTCCATCCCGCGGCAAGCGGTAGTCGTGAAGGAAGAACGGTTCGAGAAGCCTGGGCTGAAGTAGCGCGAAGCGCGATAGTCCAAGTATTTAGCAATCACTCTGTCCGCCCGGTAGACCCGGCGGCGACCTACTCTCCCGCGCCTTGAGACGAAGTACCATTGGCTCTGGAGGGCTTAACGACCGAGTTCGGAATGGGATCGGGTGGGGAACCTCCGACATAGCCACCGGGTCAACGGGGCGGACAGAGAGATTGCGAAGAAGACATTGTCGTGACGATCATCGGGTCAAGGATGATCATCGAATGAGTTTTGCTGAGAAACGATCAAACCGATCGGATTATTAGTACCAGTAAGCTTCATGGGTCGCCCCACTTCCACACCTGGCCTATCAACGTGGTAGTCTTCCACGATCCTCAGCGAAGCCTTGTTTTGAGGTTAGTTTCCCGCTTAGATGCTTTCAGCGGTTATCTATTCCATACTTAGCTACCCTGCTGCACAGCTGGCGCCATGACAGGTACACCAGAGGTATGTCCATCCCGGTCCTCTCGTACTAGGGACAGATCCTCTCAAGCTTCGAACACCCACGGCAGATAGGGACCAAACTGTCTCACGACGTTCTGAACCCAGCTCACGTACCACTTTAAATGGCGAACAGCCATACCCTTGGGACCTGCTCCAGCCCCAGGATGTGATGAGCCGACATCGAGGTGCCAAACTTTGCCGTCGATATGGACTCTTGGGCAAAATCAGCCTGTTATCCCTAGAGTACCTTTTATCCGTTGAGCGATGGCCCTTCCACTCGGGACCACCGGATCACTATGGCCGACTTTCGTCTCTGCTCGACTTGTCAGTCTCGCAGTCAGGCGAGCTTATGCCATTGCACTCGACGAGCGATTTCCGACCGCTCTGAGCTCACCATCGCGCGCCTCCGTTACACTTTAGGAGGCGACCGCCCCAGTCAAACTACCCACCACGCCATGTCCCGGGACCGGATAACGGCCCTCGGTTAGACGTCAACGACAGTAAGGGTGGTATTTCAAGGACGACTCCACCAGAGCTGGCGCCCCGGTTTCATAGTCTCCCACCTATCCTACACATACGGTCGCTAACGCCAAGGCGAAGCTATAGTAAAGGTTCATAGGGTCTTTCCGTCTGACCGCGGGAACCCCGCATCTTCACGGGGAATTCAATTTCACTGAGCCTATGCTGGAGACAGTGGGGAAGTCGTTACGCCATTCGTGCAGGTCGGAACTTACCCGACAAGGAATTTCGCTACCTTAGGACCGTTATAGTTACGGCCGCCGTTTACCTGGGCTTCAGTTCGTCGCTTTCACAACTCCCTTTAACCTTCAGGCACCGGGCAGGCGTCAGACCCTATACGTCGCATTGCTGCTTCGCAGAGCCCTGTGTTTTTGCTAAACAGTCGCTACCCCCTGGCTTGTGCCACTCAGTCCTGGTTGCCCAGGGTGAGTCACGCTTATTCCGAAGTTACGCGTGCAATTTGCCGAGTTCCTTCAGCATAGTTCTCTCAAACGCCTTGGTATGCTCTACCTGACCACCTGTGTCGGTTTCGGGTACGGTCTCTGCTGGAGTTATTTCCTGGGACAACGCCCCCGCACACACAATCCAATAAGTGGGTACGAGTTAAGCCATCCGTCACTTCCAGCTGGTGCAGGAATATTTACCTGCTTCCCATCGACTACGCTTTTCAGCCTCGCCTTAGGGGCCGACTAACCCTGCGCAGATTAGCTTTACGCAGGAACCCTTGGTCTTTCGGCGAGAGTGTCTCTCACACTCTTATCGTTACTCATGTCAGCATTCTCACTTCCGATACCTCCAGCCAGGCTCACGCCTGACCTTCACCGGCCTACGGAACGCTCCGCTACCGCTTGCAGTAAACTGCAAACCCATATCTTCGGCGCACGGCTTGAGCCCCGTTACATTTTCCGCGCAGGATCGCTTGATCAGTGAGCTGTTACGCTTTCTTTAAAGGATGGCTGCTTCTAAGCCAACCTCCTGATTGTCAAAGCAATCCCACATCGTTTCCCACTTAGCCGTGACTTGGGGGCCTTAGATGATGGTTAGGGTTGTTTCCCTTTTCACGACGGACGTTAGCACCCGCCGTGTGTCTGCCCGATAGTTCTCTTGGGTATTCGGAGTTTGGTTAGTATTGGTACCGCTCGCGCAGCCCGCAACCATCCAGTGCTCTACCCCCCAAGGAATTCGTCGGACGCTCTACCTAAATAGATTTCGCGGAGAACCAGCTATGTCCAGGTTTGATTGGCCTTTCACCCCTATCCACAAGTCATCCCAGAATTTTTCAACATTCACGGGTTCGGTCCTCCAGTTGGTGTTACCCAACCTTCAACCTGCTCATGGATAGATCACCTGGTTTCGGGTCGTCATACGTCGAACTTAGCGCCCTATTCAGACTCGCTTTCGCTGCGCCTACACCTAACGGCTTAAGCTTGCTCGACACATGAAGTCGCTGACCCATTATACAAAAGGTACGCCGTCACCCCGCTTGGGGGCTCCGACTGCTTGTAGGCTTCCGATTTCAGGATCTGTTTCACTCCCCTTGTCGGGGTGCTTTTCACCTTTCCCTCACGGTACTTGTTCACTATCGGTCGTAGAGGAGTACTTAGGCTTGGAGGGTGGTCCCCCCATGTTCAGACAGGATTTCACGTGTCCCGCCCTACTCGAGTCTCTTGCTGTTTGATGACTACGGGGCTTTCACCCACTATGGCCGACCTTTCCAGATCGTTCGTCTTTATTTCACAAGAGCACTGGCCTGGTCCCGGTTCGCTCGCCACTACTACGGGAGTCTCGGTTGATGTCCTTTCCTCCGGGTACTGAGATGTTTCAGTTCCCCGGGTTCGCTTAATGAAGCCTATGTATTCAGCTCATTATACCTTTCAACAATCCGCCAATCGCCGCTCCGGCCGAAACCGAAGCAGAGTTGGAAGACTGTAAAGGTGGGTTTCCCCATTCGGAAATAACCGGATCAAAGGGTGCTAGCGCCTCCCCGGTTCTTATCGCAGCTTGCCACGTCCTTCATCGCCTCTCTACGCCAAGGCATCCGTCAGAAGCCCTTCAACGTTTGATCGTTTCTCAGCAAAACTCATGCTCGGTTTATTCCGCCCGACTGGAAAGTCGCCGGGGGACCGAGCCTGATTTTTGTCAGACAATGTCTTCTTCTCGAACAAGACCTACAAGCTCAGGGGAGCCGGTCACGTTCTTCCTTTACGATTTCAATGCACGCCGGCCTTACGGCCAACGGCAAACTTGAATGCGATCACAAGATCCTGGTGGAGCCAGACGGAGTCGAACCGACGACATCCTGCTTGCAAAGCAGGCGCTCTACCAACTGAGCTATGGCCCCATTCCAACAGGAATGGTGCAAAGCCCAGGAGAGCTGTCATACGATACTGCCTGTGGGCTGGAGGCCAACCCCAGCAACCAGCATCAGCTGGTAGGCCCGGGCAGACTCGAACTGCCGACCTTACGCTTATCAGGCGTACGCTCTAACCACCTGAGCTACGGGCCTATGGCAGCGACAGCCAGGTCAAGAGACCCAGGCTCGCGATCGCGTCACCAATACATCAACCCGTATGGTCGATGCGTCGATGACGAAAGTGGAAAGAGAAACGGAGACGGCGGCATTCCGCATAGTGCTCGGCGCTGTGAAGCGCTCCGCTAAATCGGAGCCTCAATAGACAGCCTCGTGAGAGACGGCCTGGAGAAGCATCCTTAGAAAGGAGGTGATCCAGCCGCAGGTTCCCCTACGGCTACCTTGTTACGACTTCACCCCAGTCGCTGACCCTACCGTGGTCGCCTGCCCCCTTGCGGTCAGCGCAGCGCCTTCGGGTAGAACCAACTCCCATGGTGTGACGGGCGGTGTGTACAAGGCCCGGGAACGTATTCACCGCGGCATGCTGATCCGCGATTACTAGCGATTCCAACTTCATGCCCTCGAGTTGCAGAGGACAATCCGAACTGAGACGACTTTTAAGGATTAACCCTCTGTAGTCGCCATTGTAGCACGTGTGTAGCCCACCCTGTAAGGGCCATGAGGACTTGACGTCATCCCCACCTTCCTCCGGCTTAGCACCGGCAGTCCCATTAGAGTTCCCAACTAAATGATGGCAACTAATGGCGAGGGTTGCGCTCGTTGCGGGACTTAACCCAACATCTCACGACACGAGCTGACGACAGCCATGCAGCACCTGTGTCCTAGTCCCCGAAGGGAAAGCCAGATCTCTCTGGCGGTCCAGGCATGTCAAAAGGTGGTAAGGTTCTGCGCGTTGCTTCGAATTAAACCACATGCTCCACCGCTTGTGCGGGCCCCCGTCAATTCCTTTGAGTTTTAATCTTGCGACCGTACTCCCCAGGCGGATTGCTTAATGCGTTAGCTGCGTCACCGAAATGCATGCATCCCGACAACTAGCAATCATCGTTTACGGCGTGGACTACCAGGGTATCTAATCCTGTTTGCTCCCCACGCTTTCGAGCCTCAGCGTCAGTAATGAGCCAGTATGTCGCCTTCGCCACTGGTGTTCTTCCGAATATCTACGAATTTCACCTCTACACTCGGAGTTCCACATACCTCTCTCACACTCAAGACACCCAGTATCAAAGGCAATTCCGAGGTTGAGCCCCGGGATTTCACCCCTGACTTAAATGTCCGCCTACGCTCCCTTTACGCCCAGTAATTCCGAGCAACGCTAGCCCCCTTCGTATTACCGCGGCTGCTGGCACGAAGTTAGCCGGGGCTTCTTCTGTAGGTACCGTCATTATCGTCCCTACTGAAAGAATTTTACAATCCTAAGACCTTCATCATTCACGCGGCATGGCTGCGTCAGGCTTTCGCCCATTGCGCAAGATTCCCCACTGCTGCCTCCCGTAGGAGTTTGGGCCGTGTCTCAGTCCCAATGTGGCTGATCATCCTCTCAGACCAGCTACTGATCGTCGCCTTGGTGAGCCTTTACCTCACCAACTAGCTAATCAGACGCGGGCCGCTCTAAAGGCGATAAATCTTTCCCCCGAAGGGCACATTCGGTATTAGCACAAGTTTCCCTGAGTTATTCCGAACCTAAAGGCACGTTCCCACGTGTTACTCACCCGTCCGCCACTAACTCCGAAGAGTTCGTTCGACTTGCATGTGTTAGGCCTGCCGCCAGCGTTCGCTCTGAGCCAGGATCAAACTCTCAGGTTGAGTTGACTTCTGACCTAAGCTTGAAGACCACCGAAGTGATCTTGGCATTAGTTCTACGTATTTTATTGACGAGTTCCCACGTCATCGATCCGAAGACCGACGCATGGTATCTTTTCAAAAAGACCGCAGATAGTCAGTGTCGTATAATGACCGTAAGGTCATCGCTAGAACACCGCCGCCTGCGTTTCTCTTTCCATATCAACAATGTCAAAGACCTAGAACCGCCTCGGCGGCCCGACTTGTTTAGCGCCGTGTCGTCGGCGGAGGCGGCGATTTAGAGAACCGCGAACCTCGTGTCAATCGCTCTTTTCAGAGATTTTGCAGACCCAAGACCGAAGCCTCAAAACCACAAAAACCACCGGAGGAAAACGCAGAGGCTTTCCTCTTAACCGTTCGGCGATTCGATTGGAGCGCGGAACCTATTGAAACCAACCCAGGAAAGCAAGAAGTTTCTCAACTCTTTCTTCCCCTCAAAACCCCCGAAACCAAAGCTCCGAAGCCCTCAGGGCCGGCCCGTTTCCGAGCGAGGCGGTCCTATACGGGCCGCTCTTTTCCGCCGCAACCGGATTCTGACCAAACCATGAAAATTCTCGCGGAGTCGGACTCTTCGAACCCGTGCCAGCGCTCGCTTCAGCCCGTCGCTATATAGGTTCTGAGGCTTTCGGCCTCGCGGGCGTGATCGGCGATCTGACATTTGACGACGTCGCCGATGGAGATGACGCCGACCAGCCGGCCCTCGCTCAGAACCGGCAGATGGCGAATCCGCCGGTCGGTCATCCGCCCCATCACGGCGGACAGGGTCTCTCCCGGTTCGGCGAAGATCACCCGGGCGGACATGTAGTCGGAGACGGGACGGCCCAGGGCGTTGGGTCCATCGACCGCCAGGGCCTTCACCACATCCCTTTCGGAAAAGACGCCGGCGACGGATTCGCCGTCGCGGACGACCAGGGCGCCGACGCGTTTGCGCTCCAGCTCTCCGCATGCCTGCGCCACCGTCAGGTCGGAGGCGATGGAGAAGACGGCGTTTCCCTTGGTCTTGAGGATCTCGGCGACGAACATCGCGGCTCCTTCTCTATGGTTAGGAGACGACCGCCGGGCCGGGATGGCGACAGGGCCGCTCGATAACCATGATCGCGCAGCCGCGCCCCGGAATCAAACGTCCGATTCGGGGCGGGCCGACGTCCCCATGGGTAAAGGCCCCTTGCCGAAGGCGCGGCCCAAGGGACCGATGACCAGCAATCCGGCGATGAAGCCGAAGGCGTGGGCCTCCCAGGCGATGCGGGCGCCGTCCGCTCCCGGAGCATAGCCGATCAGCCCGGTGACGGCGTTGACCGCCATCCAGGCGATGGACGCCCCGATCACGCGCCGGTCGAACAGGCTCAGCACCCTGCCCCGTCCACCCATCAGGCGGGTCGCTGCTCCAATCAGGCCGAACACGGCCCCCGACGCCCCCACCATGGCCTCGGTCGAGCCCCAGTGGACCAGGCCGTAGCCCAGGGCCGCAACCACGCCGCACCCGATATAGAAGAGCAGGAAGACGGTCGGCCCGATCCGGTCGCCGAACAGCCGGGCCACCGGCGCGCCGAAGGCCAGGGCGCCGATCGCATTCATTAGGGCGTGGGTCCAACTGCCGTGCAGCAGCATGGCGGTGAACAAGCCGCCCCACCGCCCGTTCTGCAGATCGATGGGTGCGAAGGCCATGGCTGCGCCCATGTCCGGCAACTGGCGCTGGAAGAAGAACAGCACGGGCATCGACAGGGCGGTCAGCACCACCGCGACCGGGGCGTTGAACAGTCTTTCGGACTTTGGCCCTTCTGAATTCGGGGGCGCTGCGAATCGGCCATCGGGGTCGGACATGCCTCACCAATGCGCAACGATTTCTGCGATCTCAAGCGCTTCTTAATAACCTTAACGCAGTTTGGGATGCGGATCGTGGTTTCGGTCCGTCGTCCGTTTGCGCGCCAGGAGTATTATCCATGCCGGTCAAGAGGCTGATCGCCCCCCTGCCGACCGTGCTTGCGACCCTGTTCGTCGCCGCCGCCCTGTCGCTCGCCCCGCCTATCGCCATGGCCCAGACGACGGGTTCCGGCGGCGCCGCCCGCTTCCAGCAGGGCTATGGCTCCGCGCGCAACCTGACCAACACCGCCGCCACCGGTTCGACTCGCGACGCCAACGGCAATCGCCTGATCGTCAACGGCCTCATCCAGTCCGGCGCCTCTTCCTATTCCAGCCAGTCCGGCGGCGTGGCCTCGGCCTATGCCGGGGCGGGCTCGTCTTCCGGCAGCGGCACGGCCATCGGCGGCTCCACCGCCATCGGCAATCAGTTGAACGTCGTGGTCCAGGGCAGCCACAACACCGTCATCGTCAATTCGAAACAGACCAACAACGGCGACATCAACGCCGGCACGGCCCTGAACGGAAACATCACCCTGCCATGAGCCGCCCTCCTCTCCTTCGCAGCGGCGCCGTCGTGACGGCTGCGGCCCTGCTGCTCGCCGGCTGCGTCAGCCCGGTGGCCGGGCCGTCGGGTCAATATGCGACGCCGATCGGCAATGCGCCGGTCACGGCCAATCCCACCCCCTATTCGGCGGCGCTCTATTGCCTGGCCGACTACGCCCGCCGCTACAACCTGCCCTCGCCGCGCATGGCCGTGGGCCGGATCAGCGACTACACCGGCACGGTCTCGTCGGACGGCGGACGCCAGATCACCGGCGGCGCCTCGCTGATGGCGAACTCGGCCCTGGCCAAGGCCGGCGCCCGGATCGTCGAACGCTACGACACCTCGGTGTCCGAGCTGGAGCTGCGCTACGCCAACAACAAGCTGATCGGCGACAACACCCCCGGCGCCCAGGGACCGGAAGACACCCAGTACCGCCGCATCCTGGCCGGCCAGGTGCCCGGTTCGGACTTCTACATCGTCGGCGGCGTCACCGAGGTGAACTACAACATCCGTTCGGGCGGCTTCGACGCCGCTGGAGGCCAGGTGGACAGCGACCGTCCCGGCTCGGGCATCGCCACCTACCGCACCTATGTGATGAACATCGCCATGGACCTGCGGCTGGTTCAGACCACCACCCTCGAGGTCGTGGACGTCGTCTCGTACCAGAAGCAGATCATCGGCCGCGAGATCTCGGCCGGGGTGTTCGACTTCCTGAACGGCAATGTCTTCGACATCTCGGCCGGGTCCGGCGGGATGGAGCCGACCCAGCTGGCCGTGCGCGCCCTGGTCGAACGGGCCACGGTCGAGTTCATGGCCAATCTCTATGGGGCGCCCGGCCCCGAAATCTGCCTCAACGCCGCCAACGACCCGCTTGGCGATTCCGCCGTCGGGCCGACCGGCGGCTATTATCCGGCCTACCCCACCACGGAGACGAACAATGGCCAGACCCGCGCCGATCCGTCTCGCTGGCATGATCGCCGCGACGGCGACGTTCGCCCTAGCCGCTACTGAGGCGACGGCGCAGGAGACGCCGCTCTGCGATCCGCAGACCGGCTCGACCTGCTCCAGCACCCAGACCCAGTCCAGCGACGTGACCGGGACGGTGAACCTGAACGTCACGGTCGATCAGCTCGAGGTGACCAATTCGGCCACAGGCAATTCGCTCGCGGGCGGGATCGAGGATTCGTCCGGTTCGCTGGCGTCGCGCCAGACCATGACCGGCGCGACACGCGCTGACACGACCCTCGTCCTGAACGGCGAATCGGAAGGCGTGATCGGATCGACGACCCTGGCGCGCGGCGATTATCTGGGCGTCTCCACCGACGGCGCGACCTTCGCCCTTGATGCGGCCCAGGTCGCGAGCGGCGACACCGTCACCGCCCGCACCGTCGTCCAGTCGCCGACCGGCCATATGCTGGCCGGCGGTTCCGTCGGCACGGCGGCCGTCGCCAACAGCGTCGCCCTGGGCGGTCCGTCCTCCTCCATCACCGGCGCAGTCGATCAGTCGGCCCAGACCACCGTCCTGGCCGAGACGGTCGCCGACGTGCAGTACATCCCCGCCCCCGCCGACTTCTCGTCCCAGGCCGTGGCCAACGCCGTCCAGACCTCGACCACCGGCGCCTCTCACCAGGATCTGACGGTGCGCCAGACCAACGCCGCCTCGACGATTGAGGCGCGCACCGACGTCTATGTCGACAACGCCTGGAACCTGGCCGCCCGCGCCAAGGCCGGCGCCAACCAGACCGTCCTGTCCAACGCCGGCGGCTCCCTGGTCGCCGCGACCGACCAGACCAACCAGGGCCGGGTCCGCGCCGTCTCCCGGGCCCGGACCAATCTGCAGGGCCAGACCACCGTCTCGGCCCGCGCCGTCGCCAATGAAGTGATCGCCGGCAACACCGACATCTATCTGGCGCTGGACAACACCCAGCTGAACACCGGCGGGGTCGAGGCGACGGCGACCTATACGGGCGTCAGCGGCTATGACGCCTATGTCGGCGCCGAGGCCGTCGGCAACAGCGTCACCGGTTCCGCCTGTTCCCAGTGCGGCGGCGAGGTCAACATCACCAACAACCAGACCAACAACGCCGCCGTCACCGCCACGACGAACGCCACCATCGGCTCCGGCCGCGCCGCCGTGGTCGGAACCACCGCCGTCGGCAACAGCGCCACCTTCTATGTGAGCCGGCCGGGCGGGTGAGGACTAGACTCAATCCACGGCAAAAAATGGAGTCTATTTTCGTCTAGTCTTCGCGGGGACGCGGGGGCTGGGCGGAAAGGACCTTGTCGTAAAAACAGGGTGACAAAGCGCCAAAGCGCCATTTCCCGAGAGGGCGACGGGAGGGGGATTTGGTTTTCAAAGACCGTGCGGGAGAAGTATCGCACGGTTTCGGGGCGTGGTGGGTAGAGGGGCGGATTCGGGCGTCGGGGCGTTGAAAAGGCCGGGGATTTGCGCGGGAATTAGGATAGAAGGCGGGGCCCAAGTGGCGCCTGACAGCCGACTTTCGTTGAGCGCGTGACCGGTTGGCGGTAAGCAGCGGCATGCCTGCTCCGGTTGCCCCGCTTGAACTCGGACGAGACGGCGCTGAGCTAGCGCCAAAGGCGCTCGACAGCTCCACACTCGCTGCTTTGGAACAGGTGCTCGCCGGCCAGCCGCGAGACGTCGCCGGCGTCAGGCTATTCGACGTTGAGGGGCTGCTGGGCTTCCTCGCCACCAACGGTCCGATCGGATCCATTGCTGCACGAAATCTGGGTGAGATGGCGCGGCCGGTGCGGGCGATCCTGTTCGACAAGACAGCGTCCGCGAATTGGTCATTGGCTTGGCACCAAGACCGCGTGATTGCAGTGCGTGACCGAAAGGAAGTCGAAGGCTTCGGGCCTTGGACACGCAAGCATGGCGCCCTGCACGTCGCGCCTCCATTTGAGCTGCTAGCTAGCATGCTCACGCTGCGCGCCCATCTCGATCCTGTACCTCAGCCCAACGCTCCGTTGCTCGTCGCGCCGGGCTCGCACCGCTTTGGTAGAATCCCCGAGTCTGATGTTCCAGAGGTGGTGAGCAGGTGCGGCGTCGCTATGTGTCTGGCTGAAGCGGGCGACGTCTGGACCTACGCCACGCCAATCCTGCACGCGTCAGATAGGGCGTCTGCGGCGACGCATCGCCGAGTTCTACAGGTGGACTATGCCGTCGGCGAACTTCCCGGCGGACTGCAGTGGCTTGGCGTCTGAAACGCGCCAGGAGCGATCATGCGGACCATGCCGGAAAGACGACATTCTGACCGTGTGGCTGAGCCATATTCTGAATAGCAGCCCAACCTCGCCTAGATTGCGACCGCTCACGAATCTCGACAACGCTTCCCGCAAGGGAGAGACGAATGTCTGAAGACCATCTGAAGGGCGAAGTATCGGTGTCGGCGGAACTGACACCGACGGGCGTGAAGGCTGGCGCTAAAAGCCGGTTCATTTCGGCGATCGATCTGCTTTTCGGAAATGCCGTCGATCTGCTCAACCCGAAGCTCGAAGGGATTAACCTGCGTGAACGGGCAAGGAGCGCCCAGGATGTGAAGCTGATCGAGGCACTGGGTGAAAGGAGGGTTCAGATGCTTGATCAAGACCCATCCTATGCAGAGCAAGTCCTTGAGCAGCAGCTCAGAACATCGGGCCGGCGGCTGGAAAACAAGGCTGAGACGGTGCGGCTCGCTATCGAGGACCTGCGCGCGACGCCGCCGACCGAAGAGCAGAACGAGACCGGTCCTGAAGCGCTCGATCCGGACTTCCTCAACCGGTTCGAACGGTATGCTGAGGATGCAACGACCGAGCAGCTGCGCGAGCGGTGGGGGCGTGTTCTAGCTGCGGAAATTAGAACGCCTGGTACCTTTTCTGCAAAGGTGATGCGGATCGTCGATGAAATGGACTCCGTCACGGCGCGTATGTTTGAGCAACTCTGCCTAAATCGCTGGCACAACGCTATAATCGCGTGTCTAGCGGGGCAACTGCCGTTCATGGAGACCGCTCGCTTGGTCGGAGCGGGCTTGATTGTTGATCCAACACCGAACGGGCAGTTGATCCAGACCAAGACGTTGCTTGACACTCAAGGTGAGGAGTTAAACTTTTTCGGCCTGAAAAACCGCGGCATCGGCATAGCGGCGAAAGCCGTACTGTTCGGCGTTGCGGCGGTGGGGATCAGCCGTAGCTTGACCTTACATGATGGAAGGCCAGCGGTTCCAGTCTACGTTTTGACAGATGAGGGACATGCAATATCGTCAATCCTGCCATCGGACGAGGACGGCGTGTTCGACCGGTTCCTAGCTCGCGCTGTGGCCGATCACCCACAAATCGAAATACGTGAGTTCCAAGGCGAAGGTGGGACTATGCAACTTATCAACACCTGGAATCGTCAGGCAAATGACCGAAGCTGACATCGCTGTGCTGGAAGCCGAACTCCGTGAGGCCGAGGATGTCGAGGAAGCGCTTCGGGAGCTCTTCCTCGGGAATGGCTCTCAGAGAAACGCCGTCGAGCTTGGCGAGGCAAAGGTCGCCGTGAAGAATGCTCGCAACGCGCTTCGCCAAGCGCGTGACCTAGCCGCTCGTTCCGAATAGCCTCCACCCGAATCCAAGGAGGGACGGATGGCGAGCAACAATATAAGGCGGTGTATTGGTAGCCTCAACGGATCGCGGGCGGCCAAATGAACTACGACTTCGCAACAGCAATCGTCGCCATTAGCGCGGCTGTCTTGGTTGCCGTCCTCACTTTGGCCGGAGCCAAACAGAAAGATCGAGACCTCGCGGCGGCGCAAGCAACCGCGCAGGTCGAAGTATCGCAGGCGAAAGCCCGCGCCGATGAAGCCGTCTTAGAAACCGAGAAGCTGCGCAATAAGAACTTGGAACTGCAAGCACAGCTGGAAGAGCTTCGTCTCGCCACCGATAAACTTCGTGCGGATATGCGGTTTGATCCTCAAGAGGCCCTTCGCGCGTTCGACAACGCATTGAAGGGCGCTTAGGTAAGGCCTTCCAAATTTCGTATCAAAGCGGAGCGAGCCGAAGCCACCGCTTTAAGGTGGTCGATCGCACCAACCAAACCTAAAGCGATCACTTCACGACGAGTGCAATCAGACCAGCACTTTGACCAGCTTTGGGCAACTGCGCCCACATCGCTTTCACTGGCCTAAAATCAGTCGTTCGTAACCGCCGGGTTGAGTCACGGCTCCAACCCGCCGAGCGCACCACCTGCACGCCCGCTCCCGAGGAGAGGATTGGCCAGAGGCCAAACGTCGCCTTGCCCTCGCCCCCGCCCTCCCCTACTCCAGACATCGGCCGTTCCATCGGGGGTTGCGGCGTTTCGGAGTAAACTCATGCGTTCTGCGCGTCGCCTTCTGCTTGTCGCGGCCTCTGGCCTGGCGCTTTCGACGGGGGCCTTCGCCGTCCCCGTCCTGGCCTTCGCGCCCGCCGCCCAAACCCAGACCCAGGTCCCGCCCTCCGATCCCTGGGCCCAGGCGGCCAGTGATGTTCCGGCCGATCCGGCTGTGCGCTACGGCCTGATGCCCAACGGCATGCGCTACGCCCTGATGCACAACGCCACCCCGCCGGGTCAGGCCTCGTTCCGGCTGCGGATCGACGCCGGCTCGCTGATGGAGCGGGACGACCAGCAGGGGCTGGCGCACTTCATGGAGCACATGGCCTTCAACGGGACCAAGGACATCCCCGAGAACGAGATGCTGCGCATTCTCGAACGCCTCGGCCTGGCCTTCGGCGCCGACACCAACGCCTTCACCAGCTTCGAGCAGACGGCCTATATGCTGGAACTGCCCAACACCCAGGACGAGACGGTCGATACGTCCCTGCATGTGATGCGGGAAATGATGGGCGACGCCCTGATGGCGTCGGACGCCATCGACGCCGAGCGCGGCGTCATCGTCGGGGAGGAGCGGACCCGCAACTCGCCGCAGATGCGGGTGCTGAAGACCCAGCTGGCCCTGCTGGCGCCGGGCCAGCGCCTGTCGAAACGCCTGCCGATCGGCGACCTGGAGGTGATCCGCACCGCGCCGCGCGAACGGTTCGTCGACTTCTATGACGCCTATTACCGCCCCTCGCGCGCGACCTTCATCGCTGTCGGCGACTTCGACGTGGACGCGATGGAGGCCAAGATCCGCACGACCTTCGCGGACTGGACGCCCAAGGCCGCCGACGGGCCCGAACCCGACCTGGGAACCGTCGCCGCGCGCCAGCCGGAGACCAGCATCATCGTCGAGCCGGGCGTCCAGTCGTCGATCCAGATCAACTGGATCAAGGCGCCGGACCTTGACCCCGACAGCCTGGCCGAACGCACCGAGGCCGTTCGCCGCAGCCTGGGCCTGGCGGTGCTGAACCGCCGCCTGGGCGAGATGGCGCGGGCCGACAATTCGCCCTTCCTGGGCGCCGGCGGCGGTTATCAGTCGCTGTTCGACAGCCTGGACGCCGGTATCCTGTCGGTCGCCTTCACGCCGGGCGAATGGAAACGCGCGCTGGAGACCACCGAGCAGGAGGCCCGCCGTCTAACCCAGTACGGCGTCACCGCCCCCGAGCTGCAGCGCGAGATCACCGAATACCGCACCAGCCTGCAGAATGCGGTGGCCACGGAGGCGACCCGCTCCACCCCCGCCCTGGCCGGCGCCCTGCTGAACGCCGTCAATGGCGACACGGTCTTCACCTCGCCCCAGGAAAGCCTGGACCAGTTCGAGAAGATCGTCGCCGATCTGACGCCGGAACAGGTCAACGCCGCCGTGCGTCCGGTGTTCGAAGGCCAGGGGCCTCTGGTCCTGTTCACCAGCCCGGTCCCGGTCGAGGGCGGCGAGGCGGCCGTCACCGCCGCGCTGGAGGCCTCGCGTCAGGTTCCCGTCGCCGCGCCCGGCGATCAGTCGGCGCTGGAATGGCCCTACACGAACTTCGGCGCGCCGGCCGTTCCCGCCGCGCGCACCGAGGTGGCCGATCTGGGCGCCACCCTGGTCCGCTTCCCCAACGGGACCCTGCTGAACATCAAGAAGACCGACTTCCGCGATGACCAGATCCTGATCCGCGCCAATACGGGCATCGGCGGCATGGGTCTTCCCGCCGACCGCTTCTCGCCCCTGTTCGCCGCCAACACCGTGCTGAACGCCGGCGGCCTGGGCAAGCTGACGGTGGATGAGGCCGACCGCGTCCTGGCCGGCCATGTCGTCAACACCAGCGTCAGCCAGGGTACGGACAGCTACAGCTTCGGCGGCTCCACCCGCCCGGAGGACCTGCAACTGGAACTTCAGGTTCTGGCCGCCTTCCTGACGGATCCGGGTCTGCGCGCTGCGCCGCTGCAACGCGCCAAATCCTCCTATCCGCAGGCGCTGGAACAACAGGCCGCCACGCCCGGCGGCGCCTTCGGTCTGAAGGCCGGGGAACTGCTGGCCGGAGGCGACAAGCGCGCGGCCGCCCCGACCAACGAACAGTTCCAGTCGGTCGAGATCGAACCCCTGCGCGAACAGATCAAGGCGGCCCTCGCCTCCGGCCCGATCGAGATCACGGTCGTCGGCGATGTGGACGTGGACGCGGTCATCGCCGCCGTGGGTTCGACCTTCGGCGCCCTGCCCGCGCGCGGTCCCGCCCCGACCCCGCCGCCCGGATCGGCCGAACGTCGCTTCCCCGCCCCGACCGCGACCCCGATCCGTCTGACCCACACGGGCCAGGCTGAACAGGCTCTGGGCTTCGTCGCCTGGCCCACCACCGACCAGATCGAAGACCGCACCACGGCCCGGCGACTGGCGATCCTGTCGGCCGTGCTGCAACTGCGCCTGAACGAGGAGATCCGCGAGAAACAGGGCATCGCCTATTCGCCCAGCGCCAGCGCCACCAGCTCCGACGCCTTCCCCGGCTACGGCTATATCGCCGTCGGCGCCGAAACGCCCCCCGAGTCCCTGACGAAACTGTTCGACGCCGTGGACGTGATCGCCGCCGACCTGCGCGACAATCCGATCAGCGAGGATGAGCTGAACCGCGCCCGCCGTCCGGCGGTGGAGCGGCTGCGGCGCAGCATGGCCGACAACGGCTACTGGCTGACCCAGTTGTCCGAAGCCCAGTCCGACCCGGCCTCGCTGGACCAGACCCGCAACAATATCGCGGTGCTGGAGGCCGTCACCGCCGCCGACCTGCAAAGCCTGGCCCGGCAGTATCTGAAGCCCGACGCCGCCTGGCGCGCCGAGGTCGTCTCGGACAAGCTGGCCCAATAAGAAAAACGGCCCCGGTTCGCAGGAACCGGGGCCGAGCCTTTTGGGGGCCAGTCTTCAGGATCGTCGACGGAGAGCCGACGGTCTTGTCTTGCGCCACACGGCCTGAGCCGCGCCTGAACGGGTCGCGTCAGGTCCGGTTCAGAACACCCGGCCGCCGACGCCGCCGTCCAGGGTGATGGCCCCGGTGATGACGGTCGCGCTCTGGACCTGTTCCTCGCGGTATTCGGTGTATTCTTCCTCGCGGTACATGGTCAGGATCTTCACCCCGGCCCCGTAGCGACGCAGCAGCGAGCGTTCGTTGCAGTCCCGCTCGGGCTTTTCGGGGCGGCATTCCAGCTTGCCTTCGCCGCCGAACCACAGGGCCTCGTGCTTCCTGCAGGTCAGGGTCGTGCCGTGGTCGAATTTGATGTCGCCCTCATAGTCGGCGATCGTCGCCTGGAGCCAGGTGCCGGCCAGGCAACGATAGATCTCGCCGTCATAGCCGTCGGCGATCTCGCGATCCGGCTTCACCTGAGAGGCGGGGTGCGGCACCTGGCGGTCGTCGATGCAGACCGCCTGGATCACCACCCGCTTCATCGACCGACGCCAGGCGGTGAAGGGCGTCCGCACCGTCTGGGCCAGGCCTTCGACGGCCAGGCCCTGGATGGTCGTCGGATAGGGCTGGTCCACGGTCACATAGGCCGCGCCGCCGCCCCCGCCGTAACCGCCGGAGAAGCCGCCGGCCCGCGCATTCACAAAGGCCCGCGACCCGGCGTTCGCATTGGCGCTGGCCCCCGCATTGACGTTGACGTTCACATTGACGTTGGTGTTCGAGTTCCAGCCGCCGTTCCCGCCCCCGCACGATCCACCCCCGCAGGAAGGCGGCGGAGGCGGCGGCTCGCAGCACGGCGGCGGCGGAGGTTCGCACGCCGGCTGGCCACAGCTCTGGGCCGTCGCCGCGCCCGCGACGCCCAACATGGCCCCGCCGGCCGCCAGACCCAGCATCCAATTCCTGATCCGCTGCCGCATCGGCGGGACTCCCGAACGAATTCTCACGTCGCCTGGACAGACTTCCGGACGATCCAACCTTAACCAAGACGACAAAAGCCTTTCGTTTCCGTTGAGATGGGAAAGTCTTCGGGGATGGCGCAATGCCGCATCCGTCTGCTAGACCGCCCGCATCATGACCGTCCGCGTCTCCATTCGCCTGATTTCGATTAGCCGCCCGGCGTAGCGCTTCCGGGCCCTGTGGCCCCGTGCACGCCGGGAAGACCGCCCTCTGTTCGGGCGAACGAAGCCGCCCTCGAGCAGCGCGAAGCGCGACAGGGCGAACGAAGACAGCGACATCACTTTCACGACGCCGAGACGACCCATGGCTGACGCCACAGACACCACCGACACCCCCTCCGGCCGCGACTATCGCGACACCGTCTTCCTGCCCGAGACGCCTTTCCCCATGCGCGGCGGCCTGCCGCAGAAGGAACCGGTGATCCTGGAGCAGTGGGGCGACCTTTACGGGACCCTGCGCGCCGAACGCCAGGCGCAGAAGGCCCCGCTCTATGTGCTGCACGACGGCCCGCCCTACGCCAACGGCGACATCCACATCGGCCATGCGCTGAACAAGACGCTGAAGGATTTCGTGGTCCGCAGCCGGTTCCTGCTGGGCTATGACGTCGATTACGTCCCCGGCTGGGACTGCCACGGCCTGCCGATCGAGTGGAAGATCGAGGAACAGTTCCGCGCCAAGGGCCGCCGCAAGGACGAGGTGTCCAAGGACGAGTTCCGCGCCGCCTGCCGCGAATACGCCGGCAAATACATCGACCTGCAACGCGACCAGTTCAAACGCCTGGGCATCACCGGCGACTTCGCCAACCGCTACGCCACCATGGACTTCACGTCCGAGGCGGCCATCATCGCCGAGTTCCACAAGTTCAAGAACTCGGGCCAACTGTATCGCGGCTCCAAGCCCGTCATGTGGTCGCCGGTCGAGCGCACCGCCCTGGCCGACGCCGAGATCGAGTACCACGACCATGTGTCGCCCACGATCTGGGTCAAGTTCCCGGTCACGGGCGTGTCCGACGACCACCCAGACGACCTGCTGGCCTTCCGCACCAGCACCCCGTCCATCGTCATCTGGACCACCACCCCCTGGACCATCCCGGCCAACCGCGCCATCAGCTACGGCCCCGAGATCGCCTATGGCCTGTATGAGGTCACGGCCATGGAAGAGGGTCTGGAGTTCGCGCCCTGGGCCAAGCCGGGCGACCGTCTGATCGTCGCCGACAAGCTGGCCGAGGACGTGTTCAAGGCCGCCAAGATCGCCGCCTGGACCCGCGTCTACGACATCAATCCGTCGGGTCTGGAATGCGCCCACCCCCTGGCCGCGCTGGACAGCGGCTATGGCTTCTCGGTGCCGCTGCTGGCCGGCGACCATGTCACCGACGACGCCGGCACGGGCTTCGTCCACACCGCGCCGGGCCACGGCGCCGACGACTTCGAGGTGTGGAAGGCCCATGGTCATCATGAGGTGCCGGACACGGTCGATCCGGACGGCGCCTACTACCCCGGCGTCCCCCTGTTCGCCGGGCTGAAGGTGCTGGAGACCGAGGGCAAGAAGACCGGCAAGTTCGGTCCCGCCAACGGCGCGGTGATGGACAAGCTGATCGAGGCCGGCAATCTGCTGGCGCGCGGCCGACTGGAACACTCGTACCCGCACTCCTGGCGGTCCAAGGCCCCGATCATCTTCAGGAACACGCCGCAGTGGTTCATCCGCATGGATCAGCCCCTGAAGTCGGGCGACACCCTGCGCGAAACGGCCCTGACCGCCATCGACGACACCGAATTCCACCCCGCCGCCGGCCGCAACCGCATCCGCTCGATGGTCGAGGGCCGTCCCGACTGGCTGGTCAGCCGCCAGCGCGCCTGGGGCACGCCCCTGGCCATGTTCATCGACAAACAGACCGGCCAGCCCCTGCATGATCCCGAGGTCGACGCCCGGATCGTCAAGGCCGTGGCCGAACACGGCGCCGACATCTGGTTCACCGCGCCCGACAGCGACTTCCTGGGCGCCCACGACCCGGCCCGGTATGAAAAGGTCGAGGACATCCTGGACGTCTGGTTCGACTCCGGCTCGACCCACGCCTTCACCCTGGACCCGCGCCTGCCCGAGCACGGCTATACGGGCGACCGCCCGGCGCACTGGCCCGCCGACCTGTATCTGGAAGGTTCGGACCAGCACCGCGGCTGGTTCCAGTCGTCTCTGCTGGAAGGTTGCGGCACCCGTGGCCGCGCCCCGTTCAAGGCGGTCCTGACCCACGGCTTCACCCTCGACGAGAAGGGCGAGAAACAGTCCAAGTCCAAGGGCAATACGACCGATCCGCTGACGGTCATCAAGGAAAGCGGCGCCGACATCCTGCGTCTGTGGGTGTCGCTGGTCGACTATTCGGAAGACCAGCGGATCGGCAAACAGATCCTGCAAACCACGGTCGACGCCTATCGCAAGCTGAGGAACACGGTCCGCTATCTGCTGGGCGCCCTGGCCGACTTCGACGAAGCCGAGCGGCTGACCGACTACGACCAGTTCCCGCCGCTGGAGAAGTTCATCCTGCACCGGCTGTGGGAGTTGGACGCCCATGTGCGCCAGGCCTATGCCGAATACCGCTTCCAGGACGTCGTCCGCCCGGTGCTGGAGTTCTGCTCCAACGACCTGTCGGCCCTGTATTTCGACATCCGCAAGGACAGCCTCTACTGCGACCGCCCCGACAGCCTGCGCCGTCGCGCCGCCCGCACGGTGATGGACGCGGTCTTCATGCGCCTGACCGCCTGGCTGTCGCCGCTGACGCCCTTCACGATGGAAGAGGCCTGGACGACGCGCTTCCCGGATGCGGGGACGAACTGTGCGCGGGTGATTCCGGAGACGCCTGCGGAATGGAACAACCCGACCGAGGCCGAGCGGTGGGCCGCAATCAACACCGTCCTCGAAGTGGTCAATGAATCGCTGGAAGCCGCCCGTCGTGAGAAGCTGATCGGCGGGGCGCTGGACGCCTGGCCGACCGTCACGGCCCCTGCGGGAACCTTCGCCCCCTTCGACGGTCTGGACGCCGCCGAGATCTTCCGCACCTCGGGCGCCGAACTGGTCGAAGGCGACGCGCTCGCCGTGGCCGTGGCCCTGGCCGACTACCCCAAATGCGCCCGCTCGTGGCGCCGCGTCCCCGACGTCGGCTCCGACCCCGCCTACCCCGACCTGTCGGCCCGCGACGCCGATGCGGTCCGATACTGGGACCAGACGCGGAGCTGACGCTCAGACCCTCCCCCGCTTGCGGGGGAGGTGGGCCGGCGTCCGCGCAGCGGACCAGGCTCGGAGGGGGAAGTGTCGCCTAAAGAAGAATTCCCCCATCGTCAGGCGTGTCGCTGCGCGCCACGGCCTGACACTTCCCCCGCAAGCGGGGGAAGGCCTTGGGACGAGGCGTCGCCGAATTGCACTCTTTTGCCCATTGCACCGGTTTCCCCCTGCGCCGTTCAATTTCAGCGCGGCCATTTCAGACTATTCAGACTATTCAGACCCTGTTTTTCGCGTCTGAATCGGACCCGCCTTGACCCCAGCCTCGGACATCGTCGCCAAAACCCCCGCCTGGGTCTGCGCGCCCGGCGTGCTGAAGGTCCCCTTCCTCGAGGTCTTCCTGGCGGATTACGCCCTGCACCGCCTGCCGGGTGATCAGGTTCAGGCCGTGCTGGGCTGGGGGATGAAGCCGACGGCCGCGACGGGGCGACGCTGGGCCGCAGCCAACGACCGCCCCTATGTGGCGCTGGAGGACGGTTTCCTGCGCTCCGTCGGCATCGGCGAGGCGGGGGCGGCCAGTCTCAGCCTGATCGTCGATGACCTGGGCGTCTATTATGACGCCACCCGGCCCAGCCGGCTCGAACACCTGATCCAGACCGCCGACGCCTGGTGCGACGCCACAACGGCCGCCCGCGCCCGCGCCCTGATCGACCGGATCGTCGCCTCGGGCGTGTCCAAGACCAATATGGGCGGGCCGCTGGACCCCGGCCTGCTGCGGCCCGGCCGCCGCGTCCTGATCGTGGACCAGACCTTCGGCGACGCCTCCATCGGTTACGGCTTGGCGACCCAGGACAGTTTCGACGCCATGGTGGCCGCCGCCCGGCGCGACGAACCCGACGCCCAACTGATCGTCAAACGCCACCCGGCGGTCGCGGCGGGCAGGAAGCGCGGCTGCGTTACGGACCTGTCCGGCGTCACCCTGGTGGACGCCGACGTGCGGCCCGCCGACCTGCTGGCGGCGGTGGAAGCCGTCTATTGCGTCACCTCGGCCCTGGGGTTCGAGGCCCTGTTGCGCGGCCTGCCGGTGCGCTGTTTCGGGGCGCCCTTCTATTCCGGCTGGGGCCTGACCACCGACGCCGTGGCCACCGGCCGACGCGGCGTCGCCCGCACGGTGGAGCAGGTCGCCGCCGCCGCCCTGATCGCCTACAGCCGCTATGTCGATCCCGTCACCGGCGAGCGGTGCGAGGCCGAACAGGCGCTGGAGCGGTTGATCGCCCTGCGCGACCGCGCCGACCGTCTGGCGGGGCCCTGGTCCGCCGTCGGCTTCGCCCCGGCCAAACGCCCCCCGGTGCGCCGCCTGCTGAACTCGCCCAAGGCGCGGATGCGATACTTCATGTCGCCGTCGCGCGCCGCCGCCCACGCCGCCGCGACCCAGGGTCGGCTGATCTGGTGGGCGGGCAAGGAGAGCGAGGCCGTGCGCCGGGCCGCCGCCGACTTTAGCGGCCCGACGGTCCGCATGGAGGACGGCTTCATCCGTTCGCGCGGCCTGGGGTCGGACTTCGTCGGCGCCCTGTCGGTCGCCCTGGATGACCAGGGCGTCTATTACGACCCGTCGCGCCCGTCGCGGCTGGAGACCCTGATCGAGACGACGGAGGCTACGCCCGCCCAGCTGGCCCGCGCCGCTGAGCTTCGGACCCGCATCGTCGAGGCGGGCCTGTCGAAATACAATCTGAAGGGCCAGGCTCCGGCCGACTGGCCGCCCGACCGCGACATCCTGCTGGTCGTCGGCCAGGTCGAGAACGACAAGTCGATCCTGCTGGGCTGCGAACCCGATCTGGCCACCAACTCCGCCCTGGTCGAGGCGGCGCGGGCCGATCATCCCGACGCCTTCCTGGTCTATCGCAACCATCCCGACGTTTTGGCCGGCAACCGGCCGGGTCGGCTGGAGGCCTCGGCCCTGGCCTCGGTGGACGCCAGCGCGGACGGGCTGGACATCATCGACTGCCTGAACGCCTGCCGTCGGGTGGCGACCCTGACCTCCCTGACCGGGTTCGAGGCCTTGATGCGAGGCAAGGCGGTGTCGGTCTATGGCCGGCCCTTCTATGCGGGATGGGGCCTGACCGACGACCGGCTGGCCTTCGAACGCCGCAGCCGCCGGGCGACGGTCGATCATCTGATCCTGGCCGCCCTGATCCACTATCCCCTCTATGTCACCCCGACGGGCTGGCCCTGCGAGGCCGAGGATCTGGTCCAGGCCCTGATCGCCGCCCGCGACCAGCCGCCGCCCAGGGCGCCGCGCGGCCAGGTCCAGCGCTGGGCCGCCGGGATCATCGCTTCTCTCGACCGCAGGCCGCCGCCGTCCTATTGAAGGCGTTCGTAAAGGAAACTGTCTACCCGTGACCCACGCCGTTATCGCCGCCACCGGCCTCTTCACCCCCGAACAATCGGTCTCCAACGCCGAACTGGTCGACAGCTACAACGCCTGGGCTGACGGCTGGAACGCCCGTCACGCCGCCCAGATCGAAGCCGGCGAGTTGGAGGCCAAGGCGCACTCCTCGCCCGAGTTCATCGAGAAGGCGTCGGGGATCAAACAGCGGTTCGTGCTGGACAAGGCCGGGGTGATCGACCCCGAGCGCATGGCCCCCAGCCTGCCGGAACGCAGCAATGACGAGCTGTCGATCCTAGCCGAGATGGCGGTCAAGGCCGCGCGTCAGGCCATCGAGGCCTGGGGCAAGCCGGTCAGCGAGATCGGCGCCGTCCTGTGCGCCGCGTCCAACATGCAGCGCCCCTATCCGGCCATGGCCATCGAGGTGCAGCAGGCCCTGGGGATCGAGGGCTTCGCCTTCGACATGAATGTGGCCTGTTCCTCGGCCACCTTCGGCGTCAAGACGGCGGCGGACTTCATCGCCGGCGGTTCGGTCAAGGCCGTGCTGATGGTCAATCCCGAGGTCTGTTCGGCCCACCTGAACTTCACCGACCGCGACAGCCATTTCATCTTCGGCGATGTGGCCACGGCCGTGATCGTGGAATCGGCCGAGACGGCCGGTCCGGGCGGCTGGGATGTGCTGGGCACGCGTCTGAAGACGGTCTTCTCGAACAATATCCGCAACAACTTCGGCTTCCTGAACCGCAACGCCCGCGACACCGACCATCTGGATTCGCCCGTCGCCGACGACAGCGTGCAGAACGACAAGCTGTTCATCCAGCAGGGCCGCAAGGTCTTCCGCGACGTGGTGCCGATGGTGTCGGACATGATCATCGACCACGCCGGCGAACTGGGCCTTGATCCGCACGAATTGAAGCGGTTGTGGCTGCACCAGGCCAACATCAACATGAACACCATGATCGGCAAGAAGGTGCTGGGCCGCGAGCCCTCGTCGGAAGAGAACGTCATCATCCTGGACGACTACGCCAACACCTCCTCGGCCGGCTCGATCATCGCCTTCCACCTGCACAACGACGGCTTCGCCCCCGGCGAGACCGGCCTGATCTGCAGCTTCGGCGCCGGCTATTCGGCGGGGACGGTGTTCGTGCGCAAGCGCGCCTGACGATCAGGGCCGGGGCAGGAACAGGACGACGTCCAGACTCCACCGCCCCGGCCCACTGGCGATCAGCCCGAACAGAATGACCATCAGCAGGGTCTCGGGCAGGTCGAAATAGCTCGACAGGCGATAGCCAAGGCTGGCGCCCTCCACCGACTTGGCGGCGACCGTCGCCAGCGCAACCATGCAGATCACGATCAGCACCAGGGCCGACAGGCTGGTGAACAGGCCCAGGATCAGCAGGCCTCCGAAGACGAACTCGCACACCGACACGAACCGGGCGGTCTGACGTGGCGCGACGACGCCCGCCTCCACCATCGTCTGCTGCATCTTCTCCGCCTGGGAGGGGGCGAACAGCTTGTAGAAGCCCGACAGGAAGAACATTCCCCCGACCACGATCCGCGCGACCAGCAGCGCAACATCCATCAGCGCAGGCGCGCCAAGGCCCAGGCCGCGATACAGATCGATCATAGGACAAAGGCTCCGCAGGCAGGGTTCATCAATGCCTCGGCGCGCGGTCGGTTGCCGACGCGAGCCCCGCCGACAGAAGCCGGATAAATGGACCCGACGGGAGAGAACCAAAAAGTTTGACCGCCGTTACGTCAGGTTAATCCTGATCTGAGAAGATAATTGCTCAGGCTACGCTTGAATCCTGTACTGGATTTTGCGAGGCCTTTGATTGTCGAGAACAGGGGAGTTCCCAGATGGCTCAGACGACACCGAAGACGGTGCTGGAAAGCCTGGCTCAGGATATCGCCGCCGTGCTCAAGAGCATGGGCGGTTCGGCCCATCAGAATCTGGTCGTGGACTGCGTCGCGGCCCTGAAACGTCAGCGCGGCGAGGCGGTCAACACGCCGGACCTGCGTCAGAAGATCATCGAGACCTTCGAACAGTATCGCGACTGGTTCGTGCGTCCGTTCGGCGAAGGCTCGCAGCGCTGGGCCCTCGCCGGCGACTTCGCCTAAACCACACAGCAGAAGGCGCGCCCCTTGCGGAGCGCGCCTTTGTTCTTTCGCCTGATCGTGTCGATCAGAAGCGGCGGATGTAGCTGACCGAATAGGCGTCGGCTTCGCCCGCGTCGTCGCGGTAGTCGCGACGGGTCCAGTCGGCCCGCACGCCGTTCACGCCATCCAGATAGTAGTTGGCGCCGGCGCCATAGTTCCAGCTGTCGCCGCCCACGTCGGTGTTGGCGCCCGGGAACTCCTGCTTCAGCTCGGTGTGGCCGTAGCCGCCGCGCGCGAACAGCTCCAGCTTGTCGGAAACCGGGTATTTGCCGACCACATAGCCGGCGGCGTCCCACTCGTGCTTGATCGAGCCGTCGACGCCCGCGACGGTGAAGTCGTCGTCCTTGACGCCGACCGAGGCTTCGGTCTCGACCGCCAGGTAACGGTTCAGGTTTACGCCCAGACGACCGGTGACGGCGCCCGTGGTTGCATTGTCGCCTTCAAGATGAGTGTAACCCAGCGATCCGTAACCACGCGGTTCGGGATTGGTTTGAGCAAAGGCCGGAGCGGCGATTGCGGAAACGGCGACAGCGGCGAGAAGAATGTTACGCATTGTTTCTTATTAACTCCTAGATGTGATGACCGGTTGGATCATCAGCCCCATCCAGCGAATGCTTAAATAGGTGACGCCTTCGTCTGTTCCATAGGCTGTCGTCACATGACGCCGTCTGTGCGCGGCGAGACACACACTGCGTTCCGCCAAGTACGACAGAAATGCGACGCACAACAAAAAAGGGCGGCGCCCTGCGGCGCCGCCCCTGATTTCATTTCACTCCGTCATCCTCGGGCTTGACCCGAGGATCGAGCGTTGGACAGCTGTGCGTCAACGGCATCTCACCAGCGGCGGATCATCCGATCCTCGGGTCGAGCCCGAGGATGACGGTGCGGGCCTAGCGGTCTTTTTCACGTTCCACGTTCAGCGCCGCCTGGGCCGCCGCCAAGCGGGCGATGGGCACGCGGTAGGGCGAGCAGGAGACGTAGTCCAGGCCGGCCTTCTCGCAGAAGGCGATCGACGACGGATCGCCGCCGTGTTCGCCGCAGATGCCCAGCTTGACGTCGGGCCGCACCGCGCGACCGCGCTCGGCCGCGATCTCGATCAGGCCGCCGACGCCGTCCTGGTCCAGACGCACGAACGGGTCGGTCTCGAAGATGCCCTTGTCCAGGTAGGCCTGCAGGAACCGCCCCGAATCGTCGCGGCTGATGCCGAAGGTCGTCTGGGTCAGGTCATTGGTGCCGAAGCTGAAGAACTGGGCGTATTCGGCCAGGTCCCCGGCGCGGATGGCGGCGCGGGGCAGTTCGATCATGGTGCCGACCAGATATTCGACACTGTCGCCGGCGTCGGCGAACACAGCCTTGGCCGTGCGGTCGGTCAGTTCGCGCAGGTACTTCATCTCCAGGCCGAGGGCGACCAGCGGGTGCATGATCTCCGGGATCGGCGCCTGGCCCGAGGTCTTCTTCACCTCCAGCGCGGCCTCCAGCACGGCCCGGACCTGCATCTCGTAGATCTCGGGATAGGCCACGCCCAGGCGGCAGCCGCGGTGGCCCAGCATGGGGTTGGTCTCGTGCAGCTCCTTGGCCCGGCGCTTCAGCTTCTCGGCGTCGATGCCCGACGAGGCGGCCAGGGCGTCGATGTCCTCGTCCGTATGCGGGATGAACTCGTGCAGCGGCGGGTCCAGCAGGCGCACCGTCACCGGCAGGCCGGTCATGATCTCGAACAGTTCGACGAAGTCCGACTTCTGGAACGGCGCGATCTTGGCCAGGGCCGTGCGGCGCCCGGCTTCGTCGTCGGCCAGGATCATCTCGCGCACGGCGGCGATCCGGGTGTCGTCGAAGAACATGTGCTCGGTCCGGCACAGGCCGATGCCCTCGGCGCCGAAGCCGCGCGCGGTCTTGGCGTCCAGCGGCGTTTCCGCGTTGGCGCGCACCTTCAGACGGCGCACCTTGTCGGCCCAGGCCATCAGGGTCTGGAAGTCGCCGGTCAGTTCCGGCTCGATCATGGCCACGGCGCCGTCCAGCACCTCGCCCTTCGACCCGTCGATGGTGATGACCTCGCCGGCCTTGAAGGTGCGGCCGCGCGCGGTGAAGACGCCCTTGGCCTCGTCGATATGGATCTCACCGGCGCCCGAGACGCAGGCCCGGCCCATGCCGCGCGCCACCACGGCGGCGTGGCTGGTCATGCCGCCGCGCGCCGTGACGATGCCGCGGGCGGCGTGCATGCCGTGGATGTCCTCGGGGCTCGTCTCCTCGCGCACCAGGATGACGGCTTCGCCCAGACCGGCCAGGCGCTCGGCCTCGTCGGCGTCGAACACGATCTTGCCGGTGGCGGCGCCCGGCGAGGCCGGCAGGCCGGCGGCGATGACGGTGCGGACAGCCTCGGGGTCCAGGGTCGGGTGCAGCAGCTGATCGAGCGCGGAGGGCTCGACCCGGCTGATGGCCTCCTCCTGGGTGATCACCCCCTCGGCCGCCAGATCGACGGCGACCTTCAGCGCCGACTTGGCGGTGCGCTTGCCGTTGCGGGTCTGCAGCATCCAGAGCCGGCCCTGTTCGACCGTGAACTCGATGTCCTGCATGTCGCGGTAATGGCTCTCCAGCGTGTTCACCACCTCGACGAACTGGCCGAACACCTCGGGCATGGCCTCTTCCATCGAGGGGGCGGTCTCGCCCATCTCCTCGCGGCCGATCTTGGTCAGGGACTGCGGCGTGCGGATGCCCGCGACCACGTCTTCGCCCTGGGCGTTGATCAGGAACTCGCCGTACAGGCGCGCCTCGCCGGTCGAGGGGTTGCGGGTGAAGGCCACGCCGGTGGCCGAGGTCTCGCCCATATTGCCGAACACCATCGACTGGACGCTGACGGCCGTGCCCCAGCTTTCGGGGATGTCGTGCATGCGGCGATAGAATTTGGCCCGCTCGTTCATCCAGCTGGCGAAGACGGCGCCGACCGCGCCCCACATCTGGTCGCGCGGGTGCTGCGGGAAGGGATGGCCCAGTTCGCGTTCGACCACGGCCTTGTAGTCCTCGACGACCCGCTCCCAGTCCTCGGCCTTCAGGTCGGTGTCGACGCTGACGCCCAGCCGGTCCTTGTGGGCGTCCAGCACCTCCTCGAAATCATCGTGGCTGAGGCCCAGCACCACGTTCGAATACATGGTGATGAAGCGGCGGTAGGAATCGAAGGCGAAGCGCCGGTCGCCCGACAGCCTGGCCAGACCTTCGACCGTCTGATCATTCAGGCCCAGGTTCAGCACCGTGTCCATCATGCCGGGCATCGACGCCCGCGCGCCCGAGCGAACCGAGACCAGCAGCGGATTGTTCACGTCGCCGAAGGTCTTGCCGACGATCGCCTCGACCTTGTCCAGGGCGGTCTTCACCTGGGCTTCCAGATCGGCGGGATAGGTCTCGCCGTTGGCGTAATAGTGGGTGCAGACCTCGGTGGTGATGGTGAAGCCCGGCGGGACGGGCAGACCCAGCGAAGACATTTCCGCCAGATTGGCGCCCTTTCCGCCGAGAAGGTTCTTCATCGACGCATCGCCGTCGGCGGAGCCTCCGCCGAAGCCGTACACCCACTGAGTCATCTTGCAGTCCCTGAGCTTTGTATAAGGTCCGGCGGGTTCGCCCCGCTCGCACGCGGCATGACTAGCGTGGCGAAACCGGCTTGACCATGGCGCATGTAACAAAACGTGAGCACGAAACCGGTTTCCTTGGGGGTCGGATGCGCCTGTGGGCGGAAAACAGCGGTCGCCGGGGCGCCGACAGGGCGGTCGAGTCGTCCGGATTCAGACTCGGCGTCGAAAAAACACCGTCTAAAGAGTCTAATTAGTCTGAAATCCCCCTGCCCCGCCCCCGGGCCGGAGGCGAAACCAGGATCGCATGGTTTTGGAGGGCGCCGGGATCAGGTGGGCAAGATTGTTGCAAGCCATTGGAATCCCTGGAACCGGACAGGCGGAATTGAGAGGGCAAGGCCTTCGCGGCCTTCACCCCGCCCGAGTCGTCGTCTCCTCCCCGCACAGCGGAGAGGAGACGGGAGATCAGCCGGCGATCTGGCCGAAGTCGGCGACCTGGCCCATGACGTCGCGGACCTGGCCCAGCAGTTTCAGCCGGTTGTCGCGTTCGGCGGGCACGTCGGAGTTGACCAGCACGTCCTCGAAGAACCGATCCACCGGGGCGCGCAGACGGGCCAGGGCGGTCATGGCGGCGGCGAAGTCCTCGGTCTCCAGCGCGGTCTCGACGGCGGTGCGGGCGGCGCCGACGGCGAAGGCCAGGACGGTCTCGGGCTCGGGCTGGTTCGGCAGGCCGGTCTGGACCATGCCGGTCGGGACGGGCCCCTTCTTCTCCTCGGCGCGCAGGATGTTGGAGGCGCGCTTGTAGCCGGCCAGCAGATTGGCCCCGTCGTCGGTGGCGAGGAAGGCGGCCAGGGCCTCGACCCGGCGCACGATGCGGACGAGGTCGTCGTCGCCCAGGGCGAAGACGGCGGCGACGAGGTCGTGGCGCTGGCCTTGGTCGCGCAGGAGGACGGTCAGGCGGTCGGCGAAGAAGTTCAGCAGTTCATCACGCGCTTTCGCTGTGCGCAACGAAATTTCGGGAAATGCTAGTAGGGCCTTTGACTTCCAATCATCGAGTTCAGCCGGATTAGAATGATAGAAATCTCTAATGCGGGGATCAAAATGCTCACTAGCGGTCAGTATGAGAGAAAGAGTGTCATAGAGGTCTCGCGACGCCGGTTTTGTAAGGGCTTCGCTTGGAACTCCAAGCGCTCCAACCATTCCAGACACCACAGCTAAGTCTAGCCCGCTCAGATATCCGCCAACGACGCGTTTTTCGGTTTCAACTAGATAGGTCTTGGCGTGGCGCGCCTCGTCGGTATCAACTAGAGCATTGAACACTGCGTGATAACGGTCCCAAGGCAGTGCGAAAAATCGGTGCTGAGCCTGCGCTATCAGGTCACCGAATTCAGCCCGCACCCCGTTCTCCAGCACCAGCCGGATCACGCCCAGCGCCGCTCTCCGCAGCGCGAACGGGTCCTTCGAGCCCGTGGGCTTTTCGTCGATGGCGAAGAAGCCGACCAGGGTGTCCAGCTTGTCGGCCAGGGCGACGGCGACCGTGACGGGCGCGGTCGGGACCGTGTCGGCGGGGCCTTGCGGCTTGTAGTGGTCGCGGACGGCGTCGGCGATGCGGTCGCGCTGGTCACGGCCCCACCCGCGGTCGGCTTCGCCTCCCGGTCCCTCCCCATGAAGGGGAGGGAGAGGATCGGGCGCGGTTTCTCCCTCCCCTTTATGGGGAGGGACGGCGGAGCGCAGCGAAGCCCGGGTGGGGAAGTTCGTTGCGGTGCGGGCGTAATAGCCGCCCATGATCCCCTGTAGTTCCGGGAATTCGCTGACCATGCCCGACAGCAGATCGGCCTTGGACAGGCGGGCCGCCATCTCGGCTTCGTCGGGGTCAGCGCCCACCAGGGGGGCGATCTCGCGGGCGAGCGCTGCGATGCGGTCGACGCGTTCGGCCAATGTGCCCAGTTTGGCGTGGAAGGTGACGCCGGACAGTTTGGCGTTCCAGGCGTCGAAGCCGACCTTCTGGTCCTCGTCCCAGAAGAAGCGGGCGTCGTTCAGGCGGGCGGACAGGACGCGGCTGTTGCCGGCGGCCAGGGCCTTGCCGCCGTCGGTCGCCTCGACATTGGCGACGACCAGGAAGTTGGGAGCCAGGCCGTCTTTCGAGGGATCACGGACGGCGAAATACTTCTGGTGCACCTTCATCGACAGGCGCACGACCTCGGGCGGCAGGGCCAGGAACTGCGGGTCCATGTCGCCCAGGATCGGGGTCGGCCATTCGGCCAGCCCCGCCACCTCGTCCAGCAGGCCGTCGTCATCGACCAGCACCAGGCCCTTGGCGGCGCAGGCGGCCTTGGCCTGATCGAGGATGCGCAGCTTGCGGTCGGCCACGTCCAGCAGGACGAAATTCTGTTCCAGCTGGGTGCGGTAGTCGACGAAGTCGCTGACCTTCAGCAGCTGGCCCGAGCCCATGAAGCGGTGGCCCTCGGTGATGGCGTCGGATGGGATCCCGTCGATCTCGAACGGGACCACCTTGCCGTCGAACAGGCACAGGATGCGCTTGATCGGGCGCACCCAGCGCAGGGTTCCGGAGCCCCAGCGCATCGACTTGGGCCAGGGGAAGGTGCGGATGACCTGGTCCACCGTCTCGGCGACCAGATCGGTGGTGGCCCGGCCCTTGGACGACAGGACGGCGAACAGGACACCGTCGCGCTCGGTCAGTTGATCGCGGGTCAGGCCGGTCTTGCGCAGGAAACCTTCCAGCGCCTGTTCCGGCGCCGAGGCGCGCGGGCCTTTCAGCTCTTCCTCGCGGTCGGGCGTGGCGGCGGGCAGGCCGTCGATGACCAGGGTCAGGCGGCGCGGACCGGCATAGGTCGTCAGCGCGTCCCAGGTCAGGCCGGCGGCCTTCAGCCGGTCGGAGACCATGCGCTCCAGGTCGCGCGCGGCGCCCTGCTGCATGCGGGCGGGGATTTCTTCGGAGAAGATTTCGAGGAGGAGTTGGGGCATCAGGCGGTTTTCCGCTCTTGTTCAACGTAAGCGAGGGCGCAGGCTTTGCAGAGTTCGCGGATGCGGCCGATGTAGCTCTGGCGTTCGGCGACGGCGATGGCGCCGCGGGCGTCCATCAGGTTGAACAGGTGGCTGGCCTTCAGCACCTGGTCATAGGCCGGCAGGACCAGGGGCTGATCCTGCGGGCCGCGCATGTCCAGCAGGCGCGAAACCTCCGACACCATGTCCTCGAACCGGCGCTTCAGCCCGTCGACGTCATAGCCGTGGAAGTTTGCTTCACTCTGTTGGCGCTCGTTCTCCAGGAAGACCTCGCCATAGGTCAGGCCTTCCTTGGTGAACTTGAGGTCATAGACGTTGTCCACGCCCTGGACATACATGGCCAGACGCTCCAGCCCGTAGGTCAGCTCGCCCGAGACCACGTCCACCTCGATGCCGCCGACGCCCTGGAAATAGGTGAACTGCGTCACCTCCATCCCGTCGCACCAGACCTCCCAGCCCAGGCCCCAGGCGCCCACGGTCGGGTTCTCCCAGTCGTCCTCGACGAAGCGGATATCGTGCAGTTTCGGATCGATCCCGATCGCCGCCAGCGAGCCGAGGTACAGTTCCTGAAGATTGTCCGGGTTCGGTTTTAGTATCACCTGGTATTGGTAATAGTGTTGGAGGCGGTTCGGGTTTTCGCCATAGCGGCCGTCGCCGGGGCGGCGGCTGGGCTGGACATAGGCGGCCTTCCACGGCTTGGCGCCGAGCGCACGCAGGACGGTGGCGGGGTGGAGCGTGCCGGCCCCGACCTCGATGTCATAGGGCTGGAGAATGGCGCAGCCCTGCTCGCCCCAATAGCGGTGCAGGGTCAGGATCAGATCCTGGAAGGCGAGCGGCTCGGTCGAGGTGGTCAAATCGGGCTCGGGAGGGGCTGGAAAAAGGACGGCGGACCATAGGGCCCGGCGCCGCGCGCTTCAACACGCGCTGGGGATTTATGGCTCAGGCGGCGGCGAGGCGGGTCGCGACGACCCAGGCCGTGGGATGGGCGGCCGACAGAGCGGCTGCGGCGGCGGCCGCGTCCGCGCTGGACCGGCACAGGCCGAAGACGGTGGCGCCCGAGCCGGACATCCGCGCCAGGGCCACGCCGGGCGTCGCCGCCACCGCACGAACCGCGTCGGCTATGGCGGGCGTCATGGCCTCGGCGGGGGGCTGAAGATCGTTGCGGAGGCCGGCCAACCAGTCGATGACGGCAACCGGGCTCCAGTCCAAAGGCGGCGCGGGCCGGTCGGCGGCGCGCGGCGGACTGGCGTCATAGGCCCGGTAGACGGCGCCGGTGGGCGACGGAACGCCCGGATTGAACAGGACGGCCCACAGCGGCGGCAGACGCGGCTCGTCGGTCAGGACGTCGCCCCGCCCCTCGGCCCAGGCGGTGCGCATCCGCAGGCACATGGGGCCGTCGGCGCCGACCACCCCCGCCACGGTCTCCAGGGCCGCATCGTCGATGTCCAGACCCAGGGCCTGACGCGCCAGCTTCAGCGCCGCCCCCGCGTCCGACGAGCCCCCGCCCAGGCCGGCGGCGATGGGCAGGCGCTTGTCCAGCGTGACCTTCAGCAGCGGTTCGCCTGCGCCGGTCGCCTCGCCCACGGCGCGAAGGGCGCGCAGGATCAGATTGTCGGGCTCGGCCGCCAGGCCCCCGCCGAACGGGCCGGTCACGGTCAGCGACAGCCGCGCCGCCGGTTCGACCGTCACCCGGTCGCCCACATCGGCGAAGGCGACCAGGCTGGACAGCGGATGATAGCCGTCGGCGTCCACCGGGCCGACGTGCAGGAACAGATTGATCTTGGCCGGAGCCAGGGCCGTCAGCGCGGACATGAGGCCTAGTGCGACCCGCTGGTCGCGGGCGCCGCGTCGTCCAGGCCCTTGGCGATCTTGCGCTCGACCTCGGCCTTGCGTTCGGGCTCGGGATCCAGGCTCAGGACGCGGTTCCACAGCCAGACCGCCTCGCGCTGGCGGCCCACCCGCCAATAGGCGTCGCCCAGGTGGTCGTTGATCTCGGGATTGGCGGGCTCCTTGTCGACCGCCTCCTCCAGAGTGACGACGGCGGTGTCGAAATAGCCCTGTTTGAACTGGGCCCAGCCCAGGGAGTCCTGGATGTTGCCGTTCTCGGGCTCCATGGCGTAGGCCTGGGCCAGAAGGCCCGCGCCCTGATCGACGCGCAGCCCCTTGTCCACCCAGAGATAGCCCAGATAGTTCAGGGTGTTGGCGTTGTTCGGATCGGCCAGATGCGCGGCCCACAGCTCCGCCTCGGCCTCGGGGATGCGGTCCAGGGATTCCAGGGCGGCGCCGCGCAGGAAATGGATCTGGGCGCCCTGGGTCGCCGTGTTCAGCAGCGGGCCGCTCAACAGGGCCAGGGCCGCCTCATACTGCTCCAGCTGCATCAGCTGGCTGGCCATGACCAGGGCGATACGGGGATCGTCAGGCTCGGCGGCCGCGGCGGCGCGCAGCTCGGTCAGGGCGGCCTGCGACTGACCGTCCTCTTCCAGGTTCAGCGCCAGCTGGGCGCGGGCGTTGGCGTACAGCACCGGATCCTCCGGCCCGACGCGCGACAGGGCGGTGCGGGCAGCGGCCTTCAGTCCGACCCGGTCCAGCACCTGGGCCAGCTGGATCTGGGTGGCGGCGTCTTCTTTCAGGTTCAGGGCCAGGCGCAGATAGACCACCGCGAACTCGTTGCCGCGCTCGGCCACCGCCTGGGCCGCCGCCGTGGTCAGGGCCTGGGCCGCGCCCTGGCGGTAGTCGGGCGACGCAGGGGCGCGCCTCCCGGCCTGAAGCCGCGCCAGAGCGCGGGCGGTGGCCAGATCGACCTGCTGGCCCTCCATCGCCGCCTGATAGACGGCCAGGGCCTCGTCCCGCTTGCCGCGTCGCTCCAGGAACTCGCCATAGGGGCGGTGGAACAGGGCGCCGATGGTCGGCATGTCGGACAGGGCCTTTAGCTCGGCCTCCGCCTCGGCGTATTTCCGACGCTTCTCCAGCAGGAGCGCCCGGTTCTGGCGGGCGAAGGCCAGGGTCAGGACGTCGCCCTGGGCCGGAGGCGCGGCCAGGGCGCGGGTCCAGTCGCCGGCGGCCGCCGCGATCCAGGGCGCGACCATCAGACCGGCGCGGCTGTGCGGCGCGGCGATGGGCCGGGCGACCAGGGCGGCGTTGGCGGCGCGGGCGTCGCCGTGGACGAAGGTCTGGACGGCCGAGATCAGCCGGCCGATCTCGATGAAGGCGGGCGCGGCGTCGGCGGTCGGCGCCAGTCGGCCCGCCACGTCCAGATCGCCGCTGAGCAGGGCCGAGGTGAAGGCCTGTTCGCGCACGCGGGGCTGTTCGGGCGTCAGGGCCGCGGCCTGGGCCAGCCAATCGGCGCCCTTGGCCCCCTCGCCCGTCATCAGGGCCAGTTTGCCGGCCAGGTACAGGCCATAGGCGCTGCGGCCCTGGGCGTTCAGCGGGACCGGCGCCCAGACCTCGGGAATGGCGGGCTCGGAAGGGTCGTCGGCGATGACGATATGGGGCGGGACATCGCCCTCGGGCGTCTGGGGCGCGCCGTCTTCCGGTTCGTCCTCGAACGGCGCGGCCTCCTGAACCTGGTCCGGTTCAAGTATGACGGCGGGCGGATGGGCGTCGGACGGATTGGCGGGCGCCGAAGCGGGGCCCATGTCCTGCGCCGCCGCCCCCTGGGCCAGGGCCAGGGCGAGGACGGTCAGGGAGGCGGCGAGCAGGCGCGAACGGGAGGCGATCATGCCGCGACCCTTCACGGTTTCCCCTGCCCCCGCAAGAGGACAGATGGTTGACGAGGGCGGGCGACGGCGTATCGTAAGGAAAATCCTTACCGAGGCGATGATGATCACAAGCCGCCTGACGTCAAAGGCCCAGACCACCATCCCCCAGCCGGTGCGCGCCGCCTTGAAACTGCAGGACGGCGACGAGCTGATCTACGAGATCGAGGGAGAACGGGTTCTGTTGAAAAAGGCGCGCAAAACGGCGGCCGACGATCCCTTTGCGACCTTCGAGGAATGGGACAGCGAGGCGGACCGCAAGGCCTATGCCGGACTTTGAACGCGGCGACGTCGTCCGCATCCCCTTTCCCTATACCGACCGCAGCACCCGCCAGCATCGGCCGGGATTGGTGGTGTCCGCAGGCGGGATCGGCGATGAGGCCGGTTTGATCTGGGTGGTGATGATCACCAGCGCCGCCAACCGACGCTGGCCCGATGATCTGGATCTGGAGGACCGTTACGGGGAGGCAGGGCTGCCCGCCCCTTCGGTCGTGCGCCCCTCGAAGATCGCCACTATTGAAGCCTCAGCCGCCGAAAGGATCGGCCGGCTGGACGAGGCGCGACTGGCCGTTGTCATGGAGACGATCCGGCGCTGGCTATGACCCCAGCGCCGGTGTTGCGTCACATGTTCGGATAGTTCGGGCCGCCGCCGCCTTCGGGCGTGACCCAGACGATGTTCTGCGACGGATCCTTGATGTCGCAGGTTTTGCAGTGGACGCAGTTCTGGGCGTTGATGACGAAGCGCGGGTCGGTCTTGGCGACCTCGTCCGCATAGACGACCTCATAGACGCCCGCCGGGCAGTACAGCCGGGCCGGTTCGCCGTATTTGGGCAGGTTGACCTGGATCGGCTTGGACGGGTCCAGCAGCTTCAGGTGGGCCGGCTGGTCCTCGGCGTGGTTGGTGTTGGAGATGAAGACGGACGACAGCTTGTCGAACGACAGCTTCCCGTCCGGCTTGGGATAGGCGATGGGCTTGTGCTTGACCGCCAGTTCGGTCGAGGCGGCGTCGGTCTTGTCATGCTTCAGCGTCGGGATCGGCGACCAGCCGCCCAGCAGGGTGCGGCACCACATGTCGAACATGCCCAGCGCCCCGCCCAGGGTGGTGCCGAACTTCGACAGCAGGGGCTTGGCGTTCCTGACCAGGGACAGCTCCTTGTGGACCCAGCTCTTTTCGAAGGCGGTCTGGTATTCGACCAGTTCGTCGCCGCCACGCCCGGCCTGAACGGCGTCATAGGCGGCGTCGGCGGCCAGCATGCCGGTCTTCATCGCATTATGGCTGCCCTTGATGCGGGGCACATTCACGAAGCCGGCCGAGCAGCCGATCAGGACGCCGCCGGGGAAGGACAGCTTCGGAATCGACTGTAGGCCGCCCTCGGTGATCGCCCGGGCGCCGTAGGAGATGCGCGTGCCGCCCTCCAGATGCGAAGCGATGGACGGATGGTGCTTGAAACGCTGGAACTCGTCGAACGGCGACAGGAAGGGGTTCTTGTAGTTCAGGTGCACCACATAGCCGATGGCCACGTAGCGGTCGCCGAAATGGTACAGGAAGCTGCCGCCGCCGGTGTGCTCGTCCAGCGGCCAGCCGGTGGTGTGCTGGGCCAGGCCGGGCTGGTGCTTGTCGGCGGGCACCTGCCACAGCTCCTTCAGGCCGATGCCGTATTTCTGGGGCGACTTGCCGTCCTGGAGCCTGTGCTTGGCGATGATGGTCTTGGCCAGGGAGCCGCGCACGCCCTCGGCGATGAAGACATATTTTCCGTGCAGTTCGATGCCCGGCTGGAAGTCCCCGGTGGGCTTGCCTTCGCGGTCGATGCCGAACACCCCGGCGACGACGCCCTTCACCCGGCCGGTGCCCTCTTCCCAGACGACGTGGCTGGCGGCCATGCCGGGATAGACCTCGACCCCCAGGGCCTCGGCCTGTTCGCCCAGCCAGCGCGCCACATTGCCCAGCGAGGCGATGTAGCAGCCGTGGTTGTGCATGAAGGGCGGCAACAGGGGCATGGGCAGGGACGCCGCCCCCTGCGGACCCAGCAGAAGGAATTTGTCCCTGGTGACGGGGGTCTCCAGCGGCGCGCCACGGTCCTTCCAGTCGGGGAAGAGTTCGTTCAACGCCTTGGGATCGATCACGGCGCCCGACAGGATGTGGCCGCCGACCTCGGCGCCCTTCTCCAGCACGGCGACGGTGATCTCCTTGCCGTCCTTTTCCGCCCGCTGTTTCAGGCGGATGGCGGCGGACAGGCCGGCGGGGCCGCCGCCGACGATGACGACGTCATACTCCATCACCTCGCGCTCGACGCCCTGCAGCGCCTCCAGCGGCGGCAGATTGTCGATGATCGCTTCCTGGCGGGCGTTCTCTGCGCCGCCCTCGATGGCTTCTTCGGCCATGTCTTCCCCTGAAATCCAGCTTGTTCGTATGGTTATGCCGCTTATCGGAAGGTGACGCGAGGGCGGTCAAGGCCTATCGGTACCTTAGACATGAACGCGCAACCCCATGACATAGCTGCAGTCGAAAGCCTGCTCGCCTTCTGGCGGGATGCGGGGGTGGACGCCTGCTATGGCGATGCGCCGGTCGATCACACCCATCTGGCCCCGCCCCCGGCCCTGAAGGCGGTGCAGAAGGCCACCGCCTCGGTCGTCATGCCCCTGGCCGGACCCAGCGCCCAGGACGCCCTGGCCGAGGCGCGGCGTCTGGCGGCGGGGGCCTCGACCCTGCAGGATCTGGCGGCGGCGGTGGCGGCGTTCGAGGGCTGTCCCCTGCGCGGCATGGGGGCCAGCCAGTCGGTGTTCGGGCGGGGCAATCCCAACGCCCCCGTCATGGTGATCGGCGAAGGCCCCGGCGCAGACGAGGACCGGCTGGGCCAGCCCTTCGTGGGTCGGGCCGGCAAGCTGCTGGACCGGATGCTGGCGGCGGCGGACCTGACCGACAAGGTCTTCATCACCAACACCGTCTTCTGGCGCCCGCCCGGCAATCGCACCCCGACCCCGCAGGAACAGGCCGTGTGCGCCCCCTTCGTCGAACGCGCCTTCGCCCTGCTGCAGCCCAAGGCGGTCTTGTTGCTGGGCGCGGCGGCGGCCAAGTCAGTGCTGCAGACCGAAGACGGGATCATGAAGATGCGCGGCCAGTGGCGGGAGTGGCGGCTGGCTGAAGGGGGCGTGTCCGCCCCCGCCCTGCCGACCCTGCACCCCGCCTTCCTGCTGCGTCAGCCCCAGGCCAAACGGCAGGTCTGGGCCGATCTTCTCGCACTTGCAGCAAAACTGGACGGCTCAGGTTGAGGTTAGCGCCGCTTTAAGGCATGCTGGTCGTTTGACGACCAACGCCAAACGATCCCCGCCTGACGAGAACGGGCAGGGTGACGCCAACGGGGCCGCCGCGTATGAATATGTTCCGCCGGGCTAGTCTGGCCTCGACGCTGGTTTTTGCGCTCGCCGCTTCAGGTTGGGCCGCCGCAGGCTCGGCCCTGGCGGAGACGCCTTTTGACGGAATGTCCGGCGCCGCTTCCGGTTCCGTCCGCCCGACGGCTCTGAGTTCGGCGGATCGCCTATCCTACACCACCGCCTTCGACGCCCTGCGGCGCGGCGACATCGAGGCCGCCCGCGCCTCGGCCCGTCAGGCCCAGGACCGGGTCCTCCTGGGCCAGGTCGAGTTCGAAAGCCTGTTCCACCCCGATCACGTCGCCACCTATGACGAACTGACGGCCTGGCTTGAAACCTATTCCGACCTGCCCTGCGCCGACCGGGTCTATACTCTGGCCCTGCGCCGCCGGCCCGACGGGGCGCCCGAACCGGTCAAGCCCGGCGGTCTTCTGGGTCGGACCTGGAACAGCGTCGTCTCCGCCGTCTCGGGCGGCCCGGCCGTCGATCCGATGAAGGCGGCGCGCATCGCCTATAACAATGACGACCTGACCGGCGCCTCGGCCGTCGGGCGCGAGATCGGCGACTGGTGGACGGTCGGGCTGGCGGAATGGCGGCTGGGCCAGTTCCACGAATCCTTCGCCGCCTTCGAACGCGTCGCCAACGATCCGACCGAAGACCCCTGGGTCCGCGCCGGCGCCGCCTACTGGACCGCGCGCGCCGCCTCGCAGTCGGGCCGGCAGGACCGGGTCAACGACTATCTGCGCCTCGCCGGACAGTGGCCGGCCACCTTCTACGGCCAGATCGCCCTGCGTCAGCTGGGCGAGGAGCCGACCATCGAGAACATGGGGCCGCGCGCCTACCAGGCGGAACCGCGCCTGCAACGCGCCGTCTATGTGCCCCAGGGCGCGCGGGTCGAGACCGGCGAACTGGAAGCCTTTGTCCAGACCGACGCCCGCGCCAAACGCACCGTCGCCTATTATGAAGTGGGCCGACGCACCGAGGGCGAAAGCGAATTGCGCTCGGGCCTGCGCACCGCCGTGGGCGACGCCGCGCGCATGTGGACGGCTCTGGCGCGGGTGATGATGTCGGGCAATGGGGGCGACGCGACCCGGATCGACGCGATGCGCTTCCCCATGCCCGTGCTGGAGCCGGAGGGCGGCTTCGTCATCGAGAAGGCGCTGGTCTACGCCCTGGCGCGCAAGGAGACCGACTTCAATCCCGACGCCCGGTCCAGCGCCGGCGCCTATGGGCTGATGCAGGTGATGCCGACGACGGCGGCGGAGATGACCGGGGACCGGACCTTCGTCACCGATCCGTCCAAACTGCTGGTTCCCGCGACCAACATGCGGCTGGGCCAGGCCTATATCAACCGGATGCTCCAGCTGCCGGCCTTCCAGGGCGACCTGCTGCGGGCCGTGGCCTCGTACAACGCCGGACCGGGGCCGATGCTGACGGCGGTGCGCAAGCTGGGGCCGGACGCCGATCCCCTGCTGCTGATCGAGACGATCGACGTGCCCCAGGCGCGCGACTACGTGGAAAAGGTCGTGGCCAGCTACTGGATCTATCAGCGGATGTTCGGCGGACCGCTGAACACCCTGGACGCCGTGGCCTCGGGCGCGAAACTGGTTCCGGTCTCGCTGGACTATGTGCCGCCCGCGCCGGTCGCCGAACCCGTACTGGTCGCCCAGGCGGCCACCGTCGGCGGCGGTCGATAGGGTTCAGAACAGGGCGGTGAGCAACATCGCCCAGAAGGCGGCGCCGACGACGGCGGCCAGCACATAAGCCATGACGGGATTAAGCGGGCGGGCCTGAACCGGGAGTTCCGCCCCCTGTTTCGCCACGACTAAGCGGGTCGGCATCGGTCTTTCTCCCCGGCGAGACGCGCGATCCGCGTTCACATCCGGGATAACGACGTCGCCTTAACACCCGGTGCGAAAGCTTGGTTTCCCGGCTTTTAAGTCAGAGCCTCCGTCTCCCACAGACGGAAGTCCGGGTGAGCCAGCAGGCTCTGGACATAGGCCGAGGCGACGCCGTCGTCGCCGTGGTCGGCCAGATCGATCTGGAAATGGCGGACACGCGCCGCGACCGGAGTGAAGAAGGCGTCGGCGATCGACCAGTCGCCGAACAGCCAGGGACCGTCCCCGCCGAACCGACGCCGCATCTGCCGAAACAGGGCGACGATCCGCGCCAGATCCCGGTCCAGCGCCGGGTCGGAAGGGGTCTCTGACCGGGCGTCGCCGACCATGGGCCGGTCCGGTCCCATGCCGCAGAAGGTCCGAAGGGCGGAAAAGCCGGAATGCATCTCGGCCGTCGCCGACCGGGCCAGGGCGCGGACAACGGGATCGGCGGGCCACATCCGCGCCTGGGGATAGTGTTCAGCCGCCCATTCGCCGATGGCCAGGGTGTCCCAGATCATCTCGCCGTCCACCCGCAGCACGGGCACGAATCCGGACGGGGAGAGATCCCGCAGCGCCGCCTTCTGGGCCTTTGTGTCGTAGCACACGTCGATGACGCCGAAGTCCGCGCCGGTGTGCTTCAGGGTCAGCCAGCCGCGCAGCGACCAGGTCGAATAGGTGCGGGGGCCGATGATCAGTTCCATGTCGCGTCCTTCGCTCGATTCGCAGGCGGACACGCCGGGCGGCGCGCGTCTGATGGGATGGCGTTTTGCCCCATCCGGCGAATTTATGCATCCGGCCTGACCCGCCAGGAAGCCCGGCCGTATATAGGGGGCGCCCGACACTACGTTTGACGCATGGGCCTCCCGCGCCGTTGCGTTGAAACGTGCCGGATTCTAAGGCTGCACAACGATGAACGGGATTTTCTAGATGCGCGTCGCAATGATCGGCACAGGCTATGTGGGCCTGGTGTCTGGAGCCTGTTTCGCCGACTTCGGCCATGTGGTGACCTGCATCGACAAGGACCCGTCGAAGATCGAACGGCTGGAGCGGGGCGAAATCCCGATCTTCGAACCCGGCCTGGACGATTTGGTCGCCGCCAACGTCGAGGAAGGCCGGCTGTTCTTCACGCTGGAGAGCGCGGAGGCCATCCGCAACGCCGACGCCGTCTTCATCGCCGTCGGCACCCCGACCCGCCGCGGCGACGGCCATGCGGACCTGAGCTATGTCTATGCGGCGGCCGAGGAGATCGCCGGCCTGATCGACGGCTTCACCGTGGTGGTGACCAAGTCCACCGTGCCGGTCGGCACCGGCGACGAGGTCGAGGCCATCATCCGCCGGGTCAATCCGAACGCCGACTTCGCCGTCGTGTCCAACCCGGAGTTCCTGCGCGAAGGCGCCGCCATCGGCGACTTCAAACGCCCCGACCGGGTCGTGATCGGCGTCAACGACGGCGAGACGGCGCCGCGCGCCAGAGAGGTGATGAGCGAACTCTATCGTCCGCTGAACCTGAACGAGAGCCCCCTGCTGTTCGTCGGCCGGCGCACGTCGGAGCTGATCAAATATGCGGCCAACGCCTTCCTGGCGATGAAGATCACCTTCATCAACGAGATGGCCGACCTGTGCGAGGCCGCCGGCGCCGATGTGCAGCAGGTCGCGCGGGGCATCGGTCTGGACAAGCGGATCGGCTCCAAATTCTTGCACGCCGGCCCCGGCTACGGCGGCTCCTGCTTCCCCAAGGACACCATCGCCCTGGTCCGCACGGCCCAGCAGTACGGCGCGCCGGTGCGGCTGATCGAGACGACGGTCGAGGTCAACGACGCGCGCAAGAAGGCCATGGCCGGCCGGGTCGAGACGACCCTGGGCGCCAGCGTCGCAGGCAAGACCATCGCCCTGCTGGGACTGACCTTCAAACCCAACACCGACGATATGCGCGACGCCCCGTCGCTGGACATCGCCCCGGCCCTCATCGCCGCCGGCGCACGGGTCCAGGCCTTCGACCCCGAGGGCATGCACGAGGCCGGCAAGCTGTTGCCGGACGTGGTCATGAAGGCCAACGCCTATGACGCCGTCGAAGGCGCCGACGCCGTCGTCATCATCACTGAATGGGACCAGTTCCGGGCCCTGGACCTGGACCGGGTCAAGCTGCTGATGAACCAGCCCGTGCTGGTGGATCTGCGGAACGTCTATCGCCCCGAGGACATGCTGAAGCGCGGCTTCAGATATTCCGGCATCGGACGCGGCTGATGGCGGCGCCGATCCTGGTCACCGGCGCGGCCGGCTTCATCGGCATGCACACGGCCGAACGGTTGCTGGATCGCGGCGAGACCGTGATCGGGGTCGATAATTTCAACGACTACTACGATCCCGCCCTTAAGGAGGCTCGCGCCGCCAGGCTGGAGACCCGCGCGGGCTTCACCATGGTGAGGGCCGACATCGCCGACCACGAGCGGATGCTGGCCCTGGTGCGCGACCACGGCGTGGAGCGGATCGTCCATCTCGCCGCCCAGGCCGGGGTTCGCTATTCGATCGAAAACCCCTTCGCCTATGAGCGGTCCAACCTGGCGGGCCATCTGTCGATGCTGGAGGCCGCGCGCCACAACGGCGTGAAACACCTGGTCTACGCCTCGTCCAGTTCGGTCTACGGCGACCGGCCGCTGGAAGGTTCGGGCTTTCGGGAAGACGATCCGACGACGGATCCCGTGTCCCTGTATGCGGCGACCAAACGGTCGTGCGAACTGCTGAGCCAGAGCTACGCCAAACTGTACGGCTTTCCCCAGTCGGGCCTTCGCTTCTTCACCGTCTATGGCCCCTGGGGCCGGCCCGACATGGCCTATTTCAGCTTCACGCGGAAGATCGCGCGCGGCGAGGCGATCGAGGTCTATGGCGAAGGCGAGATGGCCCGCGATTTCACCTATATCGACGACATCGTCGACGGGATCGTGGGGGTGCTGGACCATCCGCCCGCGCAGGGCGGGCACGAGATCTACAACATCGGCGACAGTTCGCCCGTCGGCCTGATGGAGATGATCACCACCCTGGAAGACGCTCTGGGCGCCGAGGCGGACAAGGTCATGCGGCCCATGCAGCCCGGCGACGTCACCGCCACCTACGCCGACGTCTCCAAGCTGAACGCCCTGACCGGGTACAGGCCCAAGGTGACCCTGGCCGAGGGCCTGCCGCGCTTCGTCAAATGGTGGCGGGGATACGAAAACGGGTGACCGGCGCCCTGCCCGGCCGGATCAGATGCTGAAGTCTTCGGTCGAGAACCGGCCGTCCAGCCAGGCGACGATCCGTTCGGCGGCGTCTTCGGCGGACATGGTGGTGGTGTCCACGACGATCTCGGGGGCCTCGGGCGCTTCGTAGGGGCTGTCGATGCCGGTGAAATTCTTCAGTTCGCCGGCGCGGGCCTTCTTGTAGAGACCCTTGACGTCGCGCTGTTCGGCGACGGCCAGAGGCGTGTCGACATAGACCTCGACGAACTCGCCGGGCCCCAGCAGGTCGCGCGCCAGGCGACGCTCGGCGCGGAAGGGCGAGATGAAACTGACCAGGACGATCAGGCCCGCGTCCACCATCAGTTTCGACACCTCGGCCACGCGGCGGATGTTCTCGACCCGGTCCTCCTCGGTGAAGCCCAGGTCGCGGTTCAGGCCGTGGCGGACATTGTCGCCGTCCAGCAGATAGGTGTGACGGCCGTCGGCGTAGAGACGTTTTTCAACCAGATCGGCGATGGTGGACTTGCCGGCGCCCGACAGGCCGGTCAGCCAGACGACGCGGCCCTTCTGGTTCTTGATCGTGGCGCGCGCGGCCTTGTCGACCGACAGCGCCTGCCAGTGGATGTTGTGGGCGCGGCGCAGGGCGAAGTTCAGCAGGCCCGCCCCGACCGTGCGGTTCGAGATCCGGTCGATCAGGATGAAGCCGCCCAGGTCCTTGTTCTCGACATAGGGAGCGAAAGCCACCGGGGCGTCCAGCGACAGGTTGCAGACCCCGATCTCGTTCAGCTCCAGCCGCTTGGCCGGCTGCTGTTCCAGGGTGTTGACGTTCACCTTGTGCTTGGGCTCGGTGATGGTCGCCCCGACCAATTTAGCGCCGATCTTGAGCAAGTAAGGGCGGCCCGGCAGCAGGGGCTCGTCGTCCATCCAGACCACGGTGGCCTCGAACTGGTCGGCAGCCTCGGGCGGGGCGTCGGCGCTGGCCAGAACGTCGCCGCGCGAGACGTCGATCTCATCAGCCAGGGTCAGGGTGATCGACTGGCCGGCGACCGCCTGGGCCAGGTCGCCGTCGGCGGTGACGATGCGGGCGACGGTCGAGGTCTTGCCCGACGGCAGGACGCGGACGGGATCGCCGGGGCGCACGGTCCCGGCGGCGATCTGGCCGGAGAAGCCGCGGAAGTCGAGATTGGGCCGATTAACCCACTGAACCGGCAGGCGGAACGGATCGGCCTGAAGATCGTCACCGACCTCCAGCATCTCCAGCAGGCCCATCAGCGGCGGGCCGGCGTACCAGGGCGAATGGCGGCTGGGCTCAGCGATGTTGTCGCCGCGCAGGGCGGACATCGGGATGGCGTCGAAGGTCTTCAGCCCGATCTGGTCGGCGAAGACGCGGAAGTCGGCGACGATGGCGTCGAACACGGACTGCGACCAGCCCATCAGGTCCATCTTGTTCACCGCCAGAATGACGTGGCGGATGCCCAGCAGGCTGACCAGATAGGCGTGCCGCCGCGTCTGGGTCAGAACGCCGCGCCGGGCGTCGATCAGGATGACGGCGGCGTCGGCGGTCGAGGCGCCGGTGACCATGTTGCGGGTGTATTGTTCGTGGCCGGGCGTGTCCGCGACGATGAATTTGCGCCTTTCGGTCGAGAAGAAGCGATAGGCCACGTCGATGGTGATGCCCTGCTCGCGCTCGGCGGCCAGACCGTCGACCAGCAGGGCGAAGTCGATGTCGCCCCCTTGCGTGCCGACGCGGCGGCTGTCGGCCTCCAGCGCCGCCATCTGATCCTCGAAGATCATCTTGGAGTCGTACAGCAGCCGCCCGATGAGGGTGGACTTGCCGTCGTCCACGCTGCCGCAGGTGATGAAGCGCAGCAGGCTCTTGTGCTGGTGGGCGTCCAGATAGGCGTCGATGTCGCGGGCGATCAGATCCGATTGGTGGGCCATCAGAAATAGCCCTCCTGCTTCTTCTTCTCCATCGAGGCGGACTGGTCGTGGTCGATCATCCGGCCCTGGCGTTCGGAGGTGGTGGTCAGCAGCATTTCCTGAATGACCTCAGGCAGGGTCGCGGCCGTGCTCTCGACCGCCCCGGTCAGGGGGTAGCAACCCAAGGTGCGGAAGCGGACGGACTTCATCTGCGGCGTCTCGCCGGGACGCAGCCGGAAACGGTCGTCATCGACCATGATCAGGGCGCCGTCGCGTTCGACCACCGGCCGCTGCGCCGCCAGATACAGGGGCACGATGGGGATCTGTTCCAGGTGGATGTATTGCCAGACGTCAAGCTCGGTCCAGTTGGAGATGGGGAATACGCGGATGCTCTCGCCCGGCCGTTTGCGGGTGTTGTAGAGTCGCCAAAGCTCGGGCCGCTGGTTCTTGGGGTCCCAGCGATGCTCGGCCGTGCGGAAGGAGAAGATCCGCTCCTTGGCCCGCGACTTCTCCTCGTCGCGCCGGGCGCCGCCGAAAGCCGCGTCGAACCCATAGTGCGACAGGGCCTGTTTCAGCCCCTCGGTCTTCCAGAGGTCGGTGTGCAGGGCCGAGCCGTGATCGAAGGGATTGATCCCGCGCGCCAGGGCCTCAGGATTCTGGTGGACCAGCAGTTCGACGCCCAGGTCGGCGGCGGCCTGTTCGCGCATCGCGTACATGGCGCGGAACTTCCAGGTCGTGTCGACGTGCAACAGGGGAAAAGGCGGCGTGGACGGATAGAAGGCTTTTCGCGCCAGATGCAGCATCACCGCCGAATCCTTGCCGACCGAATAGAGCATGACCGGGCGCTCTGCCTCGGCCGCCACCTCGCGCATGATGTGGATGCTCTCGGCCTCCAGGCGCTGAAGATGGGTCAGCCGCTCGGGACGGGGCGGCGGCGCGGACGGGGTCGGGGTTTCGGTCAGAATAGCGGCGTCCACCAGGTCAGGTCTCCATCGAACGCTGACGTGAAACGCCAGTGTGCGACGGGTCGCAAGCGATTGATACTGCCACACACTGTGAGATTTTCGGACCTGGCGGTCGAGGGGCGGCGTCCGCCTTGTGGAACTGGGCCGCGTGTGGCGACTTTATGGCGTTGAAATGGAGTCGCAATGCCCATCGTCAAATCCCTGATCGCCGCCGTCGTCGCCTCGGCCGCGCTGGCGGCCTGCGTCACAGCCCCCTCCCCCGCCGAATACCGTGCGCCCCAGCCGATCAAGGCCGTCGACGTGGATCGTCTGTGGTCCGGGCGCTGGCATGAGGTCGCCCGCCTGCCCGACCGGCTGACCGACGGCTGCGTCGCCGGCGCTTCGATCTACACTCCGGTCAAGGCGGACCGCATCCATGTGCGCGACACCTGTCAGGTCGGCTCACCGGAAGGCAAGGAAAAGGCCATCGAGGGCGGCGGCCGTATTCTGGACCCCGGCATGAACGCCAAGCTGCGGGTCCGGTACCTGCATGGTCTGGTGACCTGGGACTACTGGGTGCTGGACCGGGCGGACGACTACAGCTGGTTCATTTCGGCGGATCCGACCTTCGAGCGGCTGTTCATCTACACCCGCGAGGTTCCCAGCGAGGCGGAGGTGCGCGCCTTGACGGATCGGGCGCGGGCCCTGGGTTATGACGTCAGTCGGCTGGAGTTTCCCGCCCTGCCCAGGCGATAGGCCGACAGCAAAAGGCCCCGGCGAACGCCGGGGCCTTTTTCATGGGTGACGGCGTCAGTTGACCGGCTCGACGGACACGGTCGGGGGCGGCTGGATCTGAACCGAGGCCGGGGCGGACGCCGCAGGGTTGGCCGCCGTGTTCAAGGCCGCCGTGGCGGCGCTGTAGGGACGCGGGCCGGTCGGCTCGACAGGCGTATCCACACGCGGGGCCGGACGTTCCGCAGGTGTCGCCGACGGGGCCGCCCGACGCGCAGCGGGCTCAGCGCGACGCGGAACCGGGGCAGGCGTCGTCTGCGGCGTCGTCTGGACAGGGACGGGTTGGGCGAGCGGAGTCTCAACCGGCGTCAAAGCCGTCGGCGCGGTCTGTATCTGCGGCGCAGGTGTCGAAAGCGGCGGCGCCGAAGACGCCGGCGCGGCCGGCGCGTCGCCGCCCATCATCAGGGCTGCGGCCGTGCCGATCACCGCCAGGGCGCCGATTGGGGCGATGATCATCCAGGTCTTGACGGATTTGTTGCTTCGGCTGCGACGCTGAGCATAGCGCGGCACGAAGACCTCGTCCGCGGAACGCCCCGTCGCATCGACGGCGGCTGTGTTGGTCGTAACGTCTGCATAAGTCATCGACATGATGTGTCCTCCATGAGATCGGCAGGAAAACACGCCGTTCTTCGAGGTCGTTCCGATAAACGGTCAATGACCTTGAAGATGCACTGATACGGCCCCGGCTAAGGCGAAATCAGATCTATTATAGGCCAGAAAAGAGCAAATAAGGCGGAAAATGCGCGTTTCGCTCTGGATTTCCCCGACGTCACCGAAACAAATGGGACACGGCCTTGTCTGATCGCGGTGGTTTCTAAGGCGTTTGTCCGCCTCGCGGTTGACCGAACAGGCTCCTTTCGTTCATCACGAGCGCGGGTGGAACACGCAAAGACCGGAGTAACGGCGAGCATGGGTTTTGTAGCCAATATCCGCAGGGACGTGCGCTTCGCGCGCGGACTGTTCCGCCTGCTCAAGCGTATCAAGCCGATCGAGCTGGATAGCGACATTCTGCTGTGCGACGACTTTGAAGAAGCCGTCGACAAGTTCGCGGACAACGTCGCCGTCGAGGACGAGCGCCGCAGCCTGACCTATCGCGACCTGGACGCCATGGCCAACCGCTACGCCCACTGGGCCAAGGGGCGCGGCCTGAACCGGGGCGACACCATCGCCCTGATGATGACCAATCGCGTCGAATATCTGGCGGCCTGGATCGGCTTCTCCAAGGTCGGCATCGCCACCGCCCTGATCAACACGAATCTGACGGGCCAGGGGCTGGCCCACTGCCTGACCATCTCCAACGCCTTCCAGGTGGTGGCGGACGAGGATTGCTGGCGCCAGGTCGAGGCGGCCCGCCCCCTGGTCGGCCACACCCTGATGCTGTGGGTCCTGGACCTGGGCGACGAGGACGAATCCAGCGACCGGCGCGGCCTGGACAAACCGGTGCGCGGCGCCTCCTCGGTGCGGCCGTCCCGGTCGGTGCGCGAAGGCCTGACGAACCGCGACACGGCCCTGTATATCTACACCTCCGGCACCACCGGCCTGCCCAAGGCGGCCCGTATCCCGCATTCGCGGGCCCGCACCTATATGCGCGCCTTCGCCGGCGCGACCCGTTCGACGCCCAAGGACCGGATCTTCAACGTCCTGCCGCTGTATCACTCGACCGGGGGCTTGGTCGGCGTCGGCGCGGCCCTGCTGAACGGGGCGCGTCTGGTGATCCGCAAGCGGTTCTCGGCCAGCAGCTTCTGGCCCGACGTGGTGGCGTCCGGGGCCACCATGTTCGTCTATATCGGCGAACTGTGCCGTTATCTGGTGAACAGCAAGCCCCAGGCCTATGAGCAGAAGCACAAGCTGCGCCTGGCCTTCGGCAACGGACTGCGCGCCGACGTCTGGCCCGAATTCCAGAGCCGGTTCCATATTCCCGAGGTGCTGGAGTTCTACGGCTCGACCGAGGGCAATGTCTCCCTGTTCAACTTCGACGGCAAACAGGGCGCCATCGGCCGGGTGCCGAGCTATCTGAAGAAACAGATCAATATCCGCCTGGTCCAGTTCGACGTGGACAGCGAACAGCCGATCCGCGGCCCGGACGGCCTGTGCCGCCTGACCCGCGTCGGCGAGATCGGCGAAGCCATCGGCGAGATCGGCAATGACATCCGCCACGACTTCTCGGGCTATGCCGACAAGGCCGCCTCGCAGAAGAAGATCCTGACCGACGTCTTCAAGAAGGGCGACCGCTGGTTCCGCACGGGCGACCTTATGAAACAGGACGCCGAGGGCTATTTCTACTTCGTCGACCGGATGGGCGACACCTTCCGCTGGAAGGGCGAGAACGTCTCGACCTCCGAGGTCGAGCAGGTGCTGATGGAAGGCCCCGGCGTGTCCGAGGCCATCGTCTACGGCGTCCCCGTGCCCGGTCAGGACGGCAAGGCGGGGATGGCCGCCCTGGTGACGGACGCCAAGTTCGACCCCAAGGCCTTCGCCGAACACGTCGAGGCCCGCCTGCCCGCCTACGCCCAGCCGGTCTTCGTGCGGCTGATCGAGGCGGCCGAGACGACCGGCACCTTCAAATACCGCAAGGCCGATCTGGTGGCCGATGGGTTCGATCCGGAAAAAACCGGCGCGACCCTGTATGTGCGCGGCGGCAAGACCGGCTACCAGAAGCTGACGACGGCGGGGCGGACGGCCATTCTGAACGGCGAAGGCCGGCTGTGACGGTATAAGACGGCGTTTCCCGAAACGCCGTCTTAATCAATAACGGTCATCACTTGACGCCTCTCGCGTCAGGATACCGCGTCTCCATGTTCCAGATCATCGGCATCGTACTGCTGTTCGGCCTCGTGTTCGGCAGCTACGCCATCTCGGGCGGCAAGTTCGAGGTCATCATGCACGCCGCGCCCCACGAACTGATGGCGATTGGCGGCGCGGGCATCGCGGCCTTCCTGATCTCCAACTCCATGACGGTGATCAAGGGTTCGTTGGCGGGTCTGGGCAAGACCTTCGCCGGGCCGAAGTGGAAGAAGCAGGACTACAAGGACCTGCTGTCCCTGCTGTTCCAGCTGACCAAGACCATGAAATCCAAGGGCGTCGTCGCGCTGGAAAGCCATATCGAAAAGCCCAAGGAATCGACCATCTTCCAGAAGTACCCCAAGGTGCTGAAGGACCATTTCGCCGTCGACTTCATCTGCGACACCCTGCGGATGATGACGATGAACCTGGAGGATCCGCACCAGGTCGAGGATGCGATGGAGAAGCAGCTCGAGAAGCATCACCACGAGCATCTCGACAACGCCCACGCCTTGCAGAACCTGGCGGACGCCCTGCCCGCACTGGGCATCGTCGCGGCCGTGCTGGGCGTCATCAAGACCATGGGCTCGATCACCGAGCCGCCGGAAATCCTGGGCGGCATGATCGGCGGCGCCCTGGTCGGCACCTTCATGGGCGTGTTCATGGCCTATGGGCTGGTCGGCCCGTTCGCGGCGCGCCTGACCTCGATCATCAATGAGGAGGCGGCCTACTACAAGATGATCCAGTCCGTGCTGATCGCCCACCTGCACGGCAACGCCGCCCAGATCTCGGTCGAGATCGGCCGCGGCGACATTCCTTCCGCCTCCCAGCCGTCCTTCGCCGAAATGGAAGAAGTGCTGAACAATATCGGCAACGACTGAAGCTGAGCGGGCCGGAACGTCCGGCCGCGCGACGAGTTTCAGACACGGCATGACGCCGCCGTGATCCCGGCTTGCCCCGAGGTTCACGGCGGCGTTATCGTTTCCAGCGAGGCTTTCGGCCTCGCGAACAGCCTTCGGAGGATTGTCCCATGCGCATCACCGCCCTCATCGCCGCCTCGGCCGCCGCCCTGATCATCGCCGGGTGCCAGAAGGCGCCGGAAGAAAAGGCTCAGGAAGCCGCCAGCGACGCGGTCGAAGCGGCCGGAACCGCCGCCGACGCCGCCCTGACCGCCGACCAGGCCGCTGCGGAAGCCGCCGCCGCCGCCAATGAGGCCGCTCAGGACGCCGGCGCCGCCACCGCCTCCGCACCGGCCGCCGAAGGCGCGCCTGCGGCGACCGACACGGCGGCCGGGCAAGCCGCCGCCCCGGCGACCGACCACGGATCGGCCCAGGCCGCCGGCCACGACACCGGCCACTGAGTCCTTCCCCGACCCCACGACGGGGCCGCCCCGCGGGCGGCCCCTTTTTCGTATCGGCGGCGGAGGTGCTAGAGCCGCGCCATGACGACCGACGACACCGCCCCGCACCTGACCTGGACCGATGACGACGAACCGCGCTCCGGCCGGTTCGGCGACGTCTATTTCTCACGCGACGACGGTCTGGCAGAGACCCGCGCCGTCTTCCTGGAAGGCTGCGGCCTGCCGGACGCCTGGGCCGGGCGACGCCATTTCACCGTGGCCGAGCTGGGGTTCGGCACCGGGCTGAACATCGCCGCTCTGCTGGACCTGTGGCGCCGGACCCGGCCCGAGGGCGGGCGGCTGCACGTCTTCTCCGTCGAGGGGTTTCCCCTGACCGCCGATGAGGCGCGACGCGCCCTGGACGCCTGGCCCGAACTGGCGGAGGCGGCCCTGGCCCTGATCGAGGCCTGGCCGGAGCGGACGCCGGGCTTTCACCGGGTCGATCTGCCGGGGTTCCACGCGGTGCTCGACGTCGCCGTCGGCGACGTCGACTGGGCCCTGGACCAGTGGTCGGGATCGGCCGACGCCTGGTTCCTGGACGGTTTCTCGCCGGCCCTGAACCCCGGCATGTGGTCCGAAACGGTGATGGACCGGATCGCCGCCCGGTCGGCCCCCGGCGCGCGAGTCGCCACCTTCACGGTCGCCGGCGCGGTTCGACGCGGCCTGTCGGAACGCGGCTTCGTGGTCGAGAAGAAGCCCGGCCACGGCCGCAAGCGTGAACGGCTGGAGGCGCGGCGGGACGGCGCCCCGACACCCGACCAGGCCCCCCGCGTCGCCGTCATCGGGGCCGGAGTGGCCGGGGCGGCCGTGGCCCGCGCCCTGGTCGCATCAGGAATCACGCCGGTGGTGATCGAGGGCGAGCGGCCCGGCGCGGGGGGATCGGGGTTTCCGGCCGGACTGGCGACGCCGCGCCTCGACGCCGGGGATGCGGCCATCGCCGGCCTGTACGCCCAAGCGCTGGAGCGGGCGCGGCATCTGTATGACGCCACGCCGGGGGCCGTGCTGGGCCAGGGGGTCCTGCAAATGCCCCAGGCGGCGCGCGATCCTGCGCGCTTCGACAAGATCGCAGCACAGCCCCTGTGGCGCGACGGCGCCATGTCGGTGATCGACGCCGAGGCCGCCGCAGACCGACTGGGCGAACCGACCGCCGAGGGCGGGCTGATGATGGCCGACGCCCGCGTGATCCAGGCCTCCGCCATCCTGTCGGCCTGGCTGAAGGCCGTGCCCATGATCACCGCGACCGTGGCCCGGATCGAGCGCGGCGACGCCGGCTGGACCCTGAGTGACGCCGAGGGCCGGATCCTGGCCCAGGCGGACGCGGCGGTGGTGACGGCCGGCTGGGGAACGGCCGGATTGCTGGCGGACGCCGGCCTGTCGCCCGTCCGGGGCCAGGCCGACTGGGTCGAGGGTCCGGCGTCTCCGGGCGTGGCCTGGGGCGGCTATGTCGCGCCCACCGGCACGGGCGTCCTGTTCGGAGCAACCCACGACCGCGGCGACGTGACCCTGGAGGCGCGCGATGCGGACAGCGCCCGGAACCTGGACGCCCTGCGCGCGCGCCTGCCGCATCTGGCCGCCCAGGCTGAGACGGGCGTCCGCCATCGTCGGGTCGCCATCCGGGCCACGACACGCGACCGGCTGCCGCTGGCGGGGCGTCGAGCGGACGGGCTTTATCTGCTGTCGGGCCTGGGTTCACGCGGCTTCTGCGTGGCGCCTCTGCTGGGCGAACATGTCGCCGCCCTGATCGCCGGTACGCCTTCGCCGCTTCCTGCAACGCTTTTTGGACGGATCGATCCTGACCGTCAGGGGCCGGCTTGATCGGCCTTCAGGCTGTGTTCATGTGCGGCGTCTCTTCCTTGTTCCAGATTCCGTATTGGAGACTTCGATGCGTATCCTGCTGACCTCCGCGCTCGCCGCCTCGACGGTGGCGGCCATGAGCCTTTCCGCCTGCGCGCCCGCCGCGACCAAGGCCGTCGCCGCCGCCGACGGTGAAAAGTCGATCGCCCGCTGCTTCCGTACAGACAGCGTGCGCAACTTCCGCGCCGATCGCCAGTCCGACCTCTATATCCGGTCGCTGCGCGACGATGTGTTCCAGATCAACACCAGCGGCGCCTGCTGGGATCTGGATTCGGCGGTGTCCATCGCCGTAACGCCGACCCTCGGCGGATCCGACACCGTCTGCGTCGGCGATCCGGTCCAGATCATCGTGCCGAACGCCGACCCGGGTCGCCGCACCTGCCGGGCCTTCGTCACCAAGTCTCTGACCGCCGAAGAGGTGGCCGCCCTGCCGGATCGCGCCAGACCCTGATCCGCCGCCGGTCGCGGAGGCGGCTTGAAATCGGGCGGCCGCGGGTATCAAATCCTCTCATTCACGGGAGGAAGACATGCGCGGAATCGCCAAACTGACCTTTGCCACACTGACGGTTGTCGGCGTCGCGGCCCTGACGGCGGCGACGCCGGCCGCAGCCGAGACCTGGACCCGTTTCTCGGCCAGCGACCGGACCGTCTATCTGATCGATCAGGACACCCTGACGCCGGTCGACGGCGTCGCCACGGCCCGCTTCGCCCGCGTTCCCGCACACGGCGACGCGGCCGATCAGAGCCATGAGGTCGAGGAGTTGGCGGTCCGCTGCTCGGATGGCCAGTCCCGCACCGTCGCCACCATTGTCCACGGCCCGGACGGCGCGGAAGCGGAACGGATCGCCGAAGACGCCCCCTGGGACGCCACCCCCTCCGGCGGCGTGTACGGCGCCCTCAAGTCCTTCGCCTGCGACGACATGCGTCCCCAGGGCGCGCCCTGGCCGACCATCGCCGCCTTCATCGCGGGTGGCCGCGGGGGCTAGGCGCCCCCGGCGGGGCGGCTCTGCAACCGACGGCGCCCGCACGTCCGGCGAGCCGTCAGTCGCCCTGCGGTGGAGACACCTCATCTTTGGTATCAGTCAGCGGTCGCTACCGGCGTGGCGTCGCTTGCCTCCGCGCGGCAGGAAATACCCCACGGCCCCTGGGTTTCGGCCCGCAGTGCAAGGCGGATAGGCGCCGTGGATCAGGGCTAGACGCAGGAAAAGGCCATCGCCGGGAATAATAGGCCGCCTCGCGGTGTCTATCGATCAAGTCCACCCTGTCCGATCAAAGGCCGCGATCAATGTCGATCTCCTCCCGCAAGTCCGTGATCCGGTTCGCCGTGCTCGCTGCGCTTGGTCTGTCCACACCGCTGGCGGCGAGCACGCCTTCGGAGCAATTCATGGCCGAAAACGACGCGGTCATGGCCCGGATGCACGCGGCCATGGAAATCCAGCCGACGGGCGACATCGACAGGGATTTCGTGGCCATGATGATCCCGCATCATCAGGGCGGCATCGATATGGCCGTGGCGGTGCTTCGCCACAGCAACAACGAACAGATTCGTCGTCTCGCCCAGGAAATCATCGTCGAGCAACAGCAGGAGATCGCCGCCCTGCGCCTCGCCGTGGGCGAGCCCTTGCCTGCCTCCTATCCGGCCCCGACCAGCCCCCCGCCCACAGCGCCCGTCGGCGTCGAAGCCCCGCGCCGCCATCACGAAGGCTGAAGCCCCATGACTCGTCCCATCCTTGGCCTCGCCGCAAGCCTTTCGACCGCCCTTCTCGTCGCGGGCGCGGCCCAGGCCCAGGTCGCCACCATCCAGTCCAGCGATCGCGTCTATGCGGCGGAGCAGTTCTCGAACACCGTGTCGGTCACCGATCCCTCCACCAACCGCCTGGTGGGTCTGATCCGTTTGGGAGATCCGTCGCCGGCCAACTTCAGCCCTCTCTACCGCGGACAGTTGCTGGTTCACGGCCTGGGCTTCTCGCCGGACGGCAAGACGCTGGCGGTCGTGTCGATCGGCTCCAACTCCGTCAGCTTCATCGACACCGCCACAAATGCGGTGAAACATGTCACCTACATCGGCCGCTCTCCGCACGAGGCCTTCTTCACCCCCGACGGCGAGGAACTCTGGGTCACCGTGCGCGGCGAGGACTATGTCTCGGTGATCGACCCGGTCAGCTACAACGAGATCCATCGCATTCAGACGCCTGGCGGGCCGGGAATGACGATCTTCTCGCCGGACGGTCGTTACGGCTACATCTGTTCGTCCTTCAATCCCAAGACCGTGGTGGTGGATGCCGCCACCCATGAGATTGTCGGGGAAGTGGCCCAGCCTAGCGCCTTCTGCCCCAACATCGCCGCCTCTCCGGACGGGTCGCAGGTGTGGTTCACCCTGAAGGACATCGGCAAGACGGTGGCCTTCAACGCCCGTCCTCCGTTCAACGTGTTGGCGACCCTGGACACCGGCCCTCTCACCAACCACGTCAACTTCGCCCGGACGGCGCGCGGCCAGTTGGCCTATGTGACCGTGGGCGGGGAGAATGCGGTCAAAATCTTCCGGACGGACGACTTCAGCCCCGTCGCGACCATCCCTGTCGGGGCCCTGCCGCACGGCCTCTGGGCGTCGCCGGACGGATCGCGCGTCTATGTCGGTCTGGAGAACGCCAGCGAACTGGCGGTGATCGACACCGCCTCCAACACGGTGGTCGCCAATGTCGGCGTCGGCCAGGCGCCCCAGGCCGTCGTCTATGTGCCCGGGGCTGCGCCCTCGGGCGCCGGCGACCGGAACCTGCAGCCTCGGTCTGACGCCGGTTCTGTCCTGATCCGCATGCGCGTCAGCGACGGGACGGAGGCCGACACCACCATCAGCCTGTATGATCAAGGCCTGATCCAGGTCGTACAGGGATCGGTGTCGGGGCTGACGCCGCGCTCGCCCTATGTCCTGGCCCTGGCGAACGCTGCGGACGGCTCTGGCCCCCTGGAGCCGATCGCCGCCTTCACGAGCAATCCCGCCGGCGCCGCCATCGTCAATGCTCTGGGGCCTATTCGCCAGCAGGTCCGCGCTGAACAGGGTGTGTCGCGGCGCTATCTGGTGATCGCCCCCGGCACGGCGGCCATGCCCGGGGCTCCGGTTCAGATTCAGGTCGCGGCGCCCTAGGATGAGCACATGACGGACATGGGCCAGTTGATCGAGCCGGTCATCCCGGGGCTGCGGCGATACGCCAACGCCCTGGTTCGCGATCCAGCCGAGGCCGACGACCTTGTCCAGGATTGTCTGGAGCGCGCAGTCACGCGGTGGGGGCAACGCCGCGGCGATGGCGACACCCGCAGCTGGCTTTACGCCATCCTGCATAATCTGGCGGTCAATCGCTGGCGCTCGCTTCGCCGAAGGGGAGTGATGGCCGCGATCGAGACGGTCGATCCGGCGTTTCTGTCCGTGGCGCCAGCCCAGGAGCACGGACTGGCCCGGGCCGACGTTCTGCGCGCACTGGATCAATTGCCGGACGAATATCGAGCCGTGATCCTGCTGGTGACGGTCGAAGGCCTGTCCTATGCCGAAACGGCCCGTATTCTGGGCGTGCCGCTCGGCACCGTCATGTCTCGGCTCTCTCGCGGGCGCGCCCGGCTGGCCAGTGCGATGGCCGAAGACACGCCCGTCAGATGTCATTTAAGGAGGATCAAATGACCGGGGACCGCCCGATTAGCGAAGACGACCTCCACGCCTTTCTGGACGGGGTGCTCGAAGAAAGCCGGCGCGACGCGGTGCGACGCTATCTCGACACCCATCCCGAGGCGCAGGAGAGATTCGCGGCCTACCGCGAACACGGCGAGGCGTTGCGCGACGCGCTGGCGCCGGTCTCCGACCGACCCCTGCCCGCGGAACTCAACCTGAAGGCCCTTGTCGAGCGTCGCCGAAAGACTTTGGCCGGAAGGCGTCAGATTGCGGCGGCTGCGGCCATTCTCTGCATCGGAGGCCTGTCGGGCTGGATGGGGCGCGAGGCGGTTTCACCCCCGGCGCGGGGGATTCAGGCCCTCGGCCGCGAGGCCGTCGACAACTATGTGGTCTACGCCTCCGATACGCGTCGTCCGGTCGAACTGGCGTCTGACCAGCGTGCGACGCTGACGCGCTGGGTGTCCGATCGTCTCGACACGCCGGTGCAACCCCCGGATCTGGAAGGCGCCGGCTATCGCTTCCTCGGCGGCCGACTGGTGACGACGCCGAATGGTCCCGCCGCCCTGTTCATCTATGAGGGGGCGGCGGCCGAGCGGCTGGCCGTGATGATGCGGCCGATGGAGATCGAAAAGAACCGGTCCATGTCCGAGCAATCCTACGGCGCGCTGGACGGCGTGACATGGTCGCGGGACGGTCTCGGTTTCAGCGTCGTGGCGCCCCGTGCATCGACGGATCTGCTTCCCGTGGCCGAGGATGTTCGACGGCAGACACCCTTCTCCTGACCACCCTCTCAGGTCGGATCGGCGGCGCGAACTCGGGCCACTGAACGAGGGGTTCGGTCCCCGACTGCTCATTTCTAACCTTGGAGACCCAGATGTACGTGAGACTTCCCAATCCGATCGCCGACTATGTGGACGCCATCGCGCGAGGCGACGTCGAAGGCATGGTGCAGCCCTTCGCCGCCGACGGCGTCGTCGTCAGTGACGACGGCCGGCGTCATCAGGGCCGCCCGGCGATACGCACATGGATCAAGGAAACGTCGGCCGCCAACGGGACGGTCCTCACTCCGGACACCCTATGCCACGAGACCAGCAGAATCGTCGTCGAGGGCGTCAAGACCGGCGACTTCGAGGGGAGCCCCCGGCGGTTCGTCCTCGCCTTCGAGCTTGACGGCGGCGCGATCAAGACGATGGAGGCGGCATGACGGCGGAGCGCCGCCCCTCCGCTCGATCCGACACATCCAGGCCCATGGGGTCATTCGCAAAATAGGGACAATGCGGGACTGTTTCAGCCGCAACCGGTTTCTCGCACCTCTCTGCGCGCCCGACCTGTATCGATAACCTATGACCACGCCTGCTCCCCAAGCCCGTTCCACAATGGATCCGGCGAACCGTCAGTCCTCCCTGGCGGACGCGGGCGCAGCGAACGACCATGGGCGACCCCAGACGGCTCCGGCGGCGGTCGGTCATCCGTCCGACCTGCTGACCGTCCGGCCTCGCATCCTTTTCGCCGCCCGCGCCGCCAGTCCGCTTCAGGACCTCTGTTCGCCCCTTGAGAAAGACGGGATGCGGGTTGTCACGACGGAAACCCCCGCCGGCCTGTTTCGGCGTCTCGGCGACCATCCAAGCCTGGTGATCCTGGACCTCGAGCTCGGCGGCGACGGCCTCAACCTTCTGCGACGCCTGCGTGCGGCGTCGGAGGTTCCGATTATCCTCACGGCAGCGAACTCGCGCCACGCCGCCGACAGGATCGTCGGCCTCGAACTGGGGGCCGACGACTATCTCGACGATCCCGTCGATCCGCGCGAGCTCAGCGCCCGAATCCGCAACATCCTGCGCCGACGCAACCGCTTGTCCGGAGCGGTCCGCCTGCATCCCCGCACGCACGTCCGGTTCGGCCCCTGGGAACTGGATTGCCGCACACGGCGCCTGTCCCGGGAGGGTGCTGTCGTCGTCCTGACCCTGGGCGAATTCCGGCTTCTCAACGCCTTCATCGTCGCGCCGCAACGCGTCTTGTCGCGTCAGGATCTGCTCGACGCCACGGGGATGCGCGAGGACCTGTCGGACCGTAGTATTGATGCTCAGGTGTTGCGGCTCCGGCGCAAGCTCCAGATCGGACCGGACAGCGCCGAGGCGATCGCGACCCTGAGGGGCCTGGGCTATATGTTCAAGGCGGAGGTGGAGGCGTCCTGATGCAACCGCAGAAATCGGTCCGAGCGATCCCCAACTGACCGGTCAAAAGGCTTCAACCGAAACGGCGATCCCATATCCGACGCCCCGCTCGGTTCGGATGATGCGCTGAGGGCCGGGCGCGGTTTGAAGCTTTCGCCTCAACCGCAGGATCATGACGTCGATGCTGCGGTCATTCACCTCGTCCGGATGGACTCGGCTGGCCGTGACCAACTGATGACGGGTCAGAATCTGGTTCGGGCTCCTCAAGAGGGCGGTCAAAAGGTTGAACTCCGCTGTCGTGAGCTTGACCAAGGCGCCGTCCGGCGAGGTGAGGCTTCGCCGACGCAGGTCGAGCTCCCACCCGGCGAACCGCCACCGGACGCGTTCCCGCGCCTTCGCCGGGCGCGCGCGACGCAAGACGGTGCGAATGCGGGCCAGCAGTTCCCGCGGGCTGACGGGCGTGCTCATGCAATCGTCAGCGCCCAGCTCCAGCGCAACGACCTTGTCCGGCTCGCCGCCGCCAGCATCGGTGATGCTGATCACGGGGGCTTCGTCCCGATCGACGACGCCCCGCATAAGATCGAGGCCGTCCTCGCGCCTTATCCCGAGATTGAGGACCACCAGATCGATGGGCCGGGCCCTGAGAATTCGCCGCATGGCCGCGCCGTCGGCGGCCGTGCTGACCTGAAAGGCATGCTCGTTGAGAAATCCGCCAAGCGCATCACGGGCTGAGGCGTTGTCGTCGACGACGAGGACGTGTCTTTGAGCGTACATCATGAAGAAGCACTTTCCTGACATGAACAGACTTGCAGAGGATTGGACGAGGCCCGCCCCGCACTTGAACAGGCGCTTCGACCTTGACCGGGCAGGCGGCCGCCGGTCTCCAACCAGCGGCCGCCCGTTTTTCCGGCCCTAGACCCCGTGAGCCGCGCGGATATAGCGCGAGGCCTTCTCACCGATGATCGTGCAGGGCGCCATGGTGTTGCCCGTCGCGACCCGCGGCATCACCGATCCGTCAGCGATGCGCAGCCCCTTGACACCATAGACGCGCAGACTGCCGTCCACGACGGACAGCGCGTCCCGCCCCATCTTGGCCGAACACGTCTGGTGCCAGTAGGTCACCGCCGCGTCTCGAACGTAACGCTCCATGTCCGCCTGCCCCAACGGGCCGGGCATGGCTTCACGCGCGACCAGCGGCTCAAAGGCCCGGGTGTTGCCCAGATCGCGGCACAGCTGGACGCAGGCGACCGCAGCGCGGAGATCGTCCGGATGGCTGAAGGTGTTGAGTTCGATGCGCGGCAGGGACAGGAGATCCCCGCTCGACAGGCGAACCCGACCGCGGCTCTTGGGGTGGGCGAGGCCGGCGAACATGGTCCAGCCGTGCTCGGGGAGGCCTCGACCGGCGGTCTCGGGGCTGGGCACCGGGAATTCGACCTGACAGAACAGCAAGTCTGGTTCGCTCAGGGCGGGGTCGGACTTCCAGTAGAGGGTCGCCTCGCTGCCGCTGTTCCGCGGCGCGATCGGCTCGCGGTATTCCCAGATACAGCCGAAGGACACATGGTCCTGCAGGTTGCGGCCTACGCCGGGCAGATGATGAAGGACCTTGATGTCTGCGGCGCGCAACTCGTCCTCGTCGCCGATCCCGGAGCGCATCAGGACGGTCGGCGTCATGATGGCGCCGAGCGACAGTATGACCTCATGGGCGGCGTCAAACCGTTCGACCACCCCGTCCCGCACCGCCTCGACCCCGACGGCGCGACCGTTCTGAACGATCACCCGGTTCACCTGGGTGCGGGTCAGGAGCGTCAGATTGGGCCGGTCGAGGTAGGGATAGGTAAAGGCGCGGAAGATGGAATGCCGTTTGCCGTTCCGCGTCAGGACGTCGGAGATGGCGCAACCGCCGTCCCCCTCCATCATCTGGCCGTTCGGACTATCGTAAGTGGGTATGCCGAGCTCGAGCGCGGCGTCCAGCATCGCCAGAGCCGCCGGCCCCGGATCGGGCGTCGGCTGCACAAAGACTGGCCCGCCCGTGCCGCGATACAGGGGATCGGGCGCGCCCTGCCAGTTCTCAATCTCAAGGTAGAGGCCGAGGACGGATTCATACCCCCAGGACTCGTCGCCGCTCTCCTGGGCGAAATAGTCCCAGTCGCTGCGGTGGCCGCGCGCCCAGACGCCGACGTTGATGCTTGAACCGCCGCCCAGAACCTTGCCCATGGACATCGGCATGGCCCGTCCGTTCAGCTCGGGATTTGGCTCGGCCACAAACCCCCAGTCTGTCTCGCTGCCCAGGTTGGTCGGCCAGGCGGCCGGCTCCATGACGCTCGGCCGATCATCACTCCCGCCGGCCTCGATCAGCAGCACATGGACAGCCGGATTTTCCGCCAGTCGTCGAGCGAGGACCGAGCCCGAACTGCCCGCGCCACAGACGATGAAATCGTATGTTTTCCGAAGGTTCGCCAGCCGCTGAGCCTGATTGGCCGCGACGCGGGCCGCGAACTCCCCCTCATCGGTTTGCAGTCCATCCGACATTCTCAAATCTCCACATTGACGATTTAGGTATCAAATCTACCAATTTCATCAAATGCATCAGATTCTGGCGGAGGTGTGGCGGAGCGGGAGCGCGCCTCCATATTGACGCGAGACCGCGATCAGCCGCAGGAGAGACCATGGACGCCGCCGAGAAGGAGATCGTGACCACCACGGACGCCGCGAAGATTCTCGGCGTGTCGGTCAGAACCGCCCAGTTGCTGATCGAGGGCGGATCGATCCCTTCGTGGAAGACGCCCGGCGGCCATCGGCGGGTTTACCGGAGCGACGTCGTGGCGCTCGTCAAGGGTCAGGAACTCCCGGCCACGCCGGCCTCGGCCAGGGTCATCGTCATTGCGCGGCCCGAACGGTTGCCGCAGTTCAAGGCCGCGCTTGAGAGCGCGCCTTCCTGCTTTGTCGAAACCTATCCCGAGCCGTTCACCGCCTTGTTGGACATAGGCGGCCGCTCGCCGGCCGCCGTGGTCATCGACGCAGAGTCGTTCGCCATCGCTGATGGCGTGCTCCATGCGCTGGGCTCCGATGTCGCCCTGCAACACACCGTCATACTGGTCGTCGGTCCTGAAGGCCGCCAGACTGTCGTCGACGCGTCCCAAGGAGCGGGCCGGGTTCGGTTCATCAACGACATCGACGATCTGGCCGAGGCGGCTGAGGCGGCCGTAAGGGGACCTGCTCAGCCGGGCGAGGGTCTGGAGGCGACCTCCTTGTTTCCCCTTCCCGGCAATGAGGCGCAGCGTCTACTCGCTCTTGAACGCTCCGGCCTTGTCGACACGCCGCCCGAGGACGCCTTTGACCGACTGACATGGCTGGCGGCGCAGACGCTCGGCATGCCCATCTCGCTGATCACCCTGCTGACGCCGACGCGGCAGTGGTTCAAGTCGCGGCATGGGCTGGAGATGGCCGATACGCCGAGAAGCTGGGCGTTCTGCAACCACACCATCCTGCAGAACAGCTGCATGATTTCAGAGGATCTGTCCGCCGACCCTCGGTTCTCCGACAACCCGGCTGTCGCGGACGCCCCGAACTTCCGCTTCTATGCTGGATGTCCTGTGGTCGATCCCGACGGTTTCACCCTCGGGTCCCTGTGCGTCATCGACACCCGTCCACGCACGCTTGATGACAGCCAGAGGGCGATCCTGACGAATCTGGCGGCGCTGGTGTCGGACGAGATCAAGTTGCGGGCGACCGACAGTCGTCTGCGGCGGGCCATGGAGGCCCTGGACCGAAAGTCTCACTGACCCGGCGCACTCTGATCGGACGGATCGAGGGGTCGGTCCGATCATCCGCGCCCATGCGCCGACCAAGTGGTTTCATCTGTCATCGATGATCACGGATCCTGAAGCTCGCCGGTGACACGGCGCGCTGAACATGTCGCATCGGCCGTGGCCCACAGCGCCTGCACGGCCGCCGCTCCGACCTACAGGACCAGCGATGACTACGACACTGACCGCCGCCCAGGACGATCATCAGACCACTGCGGACCAGCAACCCGCTCCGTTTCTTGAGCTATCCCCGTCAGGCGAGCCAATCCCTGTCGTCTCCTCACTGGACCTGGAGCGCGACCCCCACGGCCTGTTTCGCCAATGGCGTTCAAAGAGCCCCGTGATCCAACGAGAGGACGGGGCCTGCCTTGTTCTCCGCGCGGATGATGTCGAGCGGCTTCTCAACGATCCCAGGACGCAGCAGATCGACGGCGCTCTCTATGCGCGCATGCGGGGCGTCCCGCCGGGTCCGCTGTTCGACCTCCTGGCGACATCCGTATTGCTGTCAGAAGGCGAGGCGCATCGCCGACGACGGGCGCCCCTGTCGCGCACCTTCGCCTTCCGGGCCATCGAGTCCCTACGCGATATGGTGCGGACGGCCGCCGAAGGCTTGATCGACGGCTTTGAGGCCGATGGCGCGGCGGACCTGGTCCAGGCGTTCTGCGCGCCCCTGCCGCCCCTGGTGATGAGCCAACTCCTCGGCGCCCCGGCGAGCGACGCGCATGAGTTCGCCCGGGCGGTTTACAAAGTCTCACCCGCCTTCGCTCCGGCCCTGCCTGGCGAAGATATGGACCGAATGGTCGATGGGGCCCGTTGGCTCACAGACTATGTAAAGGCGCGTCTAGCGGACGCGGCTTCCGGCCAGACGCCCCCCGCCGCGCTGCTTGAAGACATGCTCGCCGCCATCGGCGCGGGCGATCTGACCGAGGCCGAAGCCGCCGTCCAGATCGTGACCTTGATCATCGGCGCCAGCGACACGACCCGGGGCGCACTGGCGGTGCAGGTCAGCCTTTTGGCCGAGCGCGGTGCAGACTGGTCCGACTATGGCGACAATCCTGAACTTGCGCGTGCGGCCGTGGCGGAGGCGCTGCGGTTCGAACCGCCGGTGGGCTCCTTCCCCCGGTTCTCGACAGAGGCGATCACGCTGGACGGCATGGTCATTCCGGCCGGCTATCTGGTGTCTCTGTCCACCCTCTCCGCCATGCGCGATCCGGCCCGCTTCCAGGATCCGGACGCCTTCCTCATCAACCGGCAAGATCATGTTCGCTGGCACATGGCGTTCGGCGCCGGCGCGCATCGGTGCATCGGCGAGGCCCTGGCCCGACTGGAACTCGAAGAGGGCCTGATGGCCCTTTGCCGGAAACTGCCCCACCTCCGGCTCGCCGGGCCGCCGGTCAAGGTGGAGGGCTATGCGGGGATCCGACGCATCGGCCAGTTGCAGGTGACGTGGTGACCCAGATCCACTTCAAACGATCGCGCGGCATGACATGGCGCGCCCTCGGTCTGGGGCTCGTCCTCTTGCCCGGCCTTCTCGGCTGTTCGCCGCACCCATCCTCGCTCGAAAGCCTTCCGCCCGAGCGCGCCCTGCCTAGGATCCCCATACAGGGCGGCGTCTGGCGAGAGGCTGCCCATCTTTGGTACGGCGTGATCGGCAGCGGTCCCCCTGTGATCCTGTTGCACGGAGGACTGTCCAGCCACCGGGCCTGGGGCCGACAGGTTCCCGCTCTCCTTGACGCCGGCTATCAGGTCATCCTCATTGACAGCCGGGGCCACGGTCGCAGCACCCTGGGTTCGACACCTCTGAGCTACGATCAGTTGGCCGAGGATGTCGGAGCGGTGATCGATCATCTGCAGTTGAACCGACCCGCAATCATAGGCTGGAGCGACGGTGCCATAACGGCGCTCGTGCTCGGCATGGACCGAGGCGATCAACTCGGCCCCATCTATGCGTTCGGCGCCAATATGGATCTGCAGGGTGTCCGCAAGGACGCCGGCGATGCGCCGATCCTGAAACAGGTGGGGACACGGCTCGCCGCCGATTATGCCGAGCTCTCGCCCGCCCCGGATTTCTCCGGGCTGACCCGGTCGGTCAGGACCATGCAGACAACGCGACTTCACTACGGCCCCGGTCAACTCGCCCTGATCCGGGCGCCCCAGGTTCTGATCGTCGCGGGCTCGGAGGATGAATTCATAACGCCGCAGCATGCCGCCTATATAGCCGACGCCATCCCAGGCGCCGGTCTTCAGTATCTGGCGGACAGCGGGCATTTCGCGCCTTGGCAGAGCCCGGAACTGTTCAACCAGTCCATGATCCGGTTTCTGAAGTCAGCCGGATACGCGCCGGACACGGCGGAGACCGAACCCGCAGAGAGGGCCACAATCGGTCGCGGTTCATCGTCAAGCTGACGACGATGTCCAAGTCAGTTCCGCGACAGATTTTGAGGAAGACTAAGGAACACCCGATCAATCAGCGCGTCACAGTCTTTGACAGCCTCGATCACCTGACGGACGGCCACATTGACCTCTCCCGCCGGCTCAAGATGCAGGCAAACCACCACCAGGATACGCTTCGGGCCCAATTGCAGTGTGAGGACCTCCGTCACCTCCGTGACCGCGGCATGTCGCTCCAAGGTCTGTCGTATGTGCCGAACCAGATCATCAGGCGCCGCCTCCCCCGTCAGCAGGCTGCGGGTTTCATGGGCGAGAAGGGTCGCGACGCTGATGAGCAACAGCCCGATGGCGATGGAAGCCGCGGCGTCAGCCCAAGTCAGGTTGAAGAGGCTCGCGCCCGCGACGCCCAGGAGGGCGATGGACAGCCCCGCCAAGGCAGCGCCGTCCTCAAGAACCACCGTGAAGACCGAGGGATCTTTGCTCCGTCGCACAGACGACAGCACGCCGCGCCCCGGCTTCCTCGTCTTGTTGAAAGCTCGGAACCCGACCAGCTGGGAGGCGCCTTCGAACAACAGGCTCACGCCAAGCACCAGACAGCTCACCCAAGGCATCGCCATCGGCGAAGGGTGCTGGAGCTTGTGCAGGCCCTCATAGATCGACACCGCACCGCCTAGCGCGAAGATCATGAGCGAGACGACGAACGACCAGAAATAGACCTCCAGGCCGTAGCCGAACGGATGGGACGCGTCCGGAGCCCTGTCACCCCGTTTTTCGCCGAGCAGAAGCAGCGCCTGGTCGCCGGTGTCAACTAAGGAGTGGATCGCCTCGGTCAGCATGGCCGAACTGCCCGTGTACGCCCAGGCGCAGAACTTGGCGCCGGCGATCCCAAGATTGGCGCCGCCGGCGGCCAGGATAACCGGATTCAGCTTGGCCACCGCGCCGCCTCCCGGCGTCTCGGCTCACATTGCGCAACGACCGGGCTTCTGACTGTGGCCCGGCGCGTCGGCCATGGGGCGCCATCGAAGCGGCAGGATCGCCGCCGCCCCGTTCGATCCGTCGTGTGGGGGCCATGCCCCTGCCGAGCCTGGCGAAACCGTCGTAGAGTCGGGGCGATCCGCGCGATCGACAAGGGCTCGCGGACGCTCATCCTCACGATGACGTATCGGATGGGGCGAGTTCATGATCGACCTCGTCTTCGAACGCGTGCTTCTTGCCGGCGATAAAGCGCCTATAGCCGTCCGGATCGATCCATGCGCTCACGCCCTCCGTTTCGGCCCGCTTCCGCTTGCCTTCGAAGCCGTAGTGTTCGTTGTGCTGCGCCAGCCAGATGTCCGGCTTGATCATCTCGAGCGTGTGATGGGTACTGCGGTAGTCGTCTGTGATGCCGGGGTACGAAGGATCTTTCGCCAAGCGGTAGCCCGGATTGAATCCCGCACCGTCTGGAAACGCCACCACATAGGCCTTGCCGTCGACCACCAGGTTCGCGATCCATGTGGTGGCGCCGCGGGTGTGGCCGGGCGTGTGGTAAGCCGTAAGGAGCACGTCGCCCAGCTTGATGGTGTCCCCGTCGCGCAGGACGCGATCCACTGTCACGCCTTCGAACGCCAGGTCGTCGCCATACTTGAAGTCATCGCGGTCGCCGCTTTCCATCGCCGCGACATCGGCGTCCATGACGGCCAGTTGCGCTCCTGTAAGCCTCTTGAAGAAGCCTATCGCGCCGGCGTGATCGATGTGAACATGGGCGTTGATGATGATCTTGATGTCTTCCGGCTTGAAGCCAAGCTTGCGGATCGAGTCCACGATCATCGGTCCCGATGACGGCATGCCCGTGTTCATCAGGATGTGGCCTTCCGACGTGGTGATCAGAAAGACCCCCAGCCCCTCGGTGCCGACAAAGTAGATCGGGCCAACGATCCTAACAGGGTCGGCCGGCTCTTCCCATTTCATCAGCTTGTTCGCCCAGAAGAGGAAGAATTTATTGTCGCTCGCGAGCTGCTGTTCGGACGGCAAGTTCGGCGGCGCCTGCTGTGCGGAGGCCGAGCCAGGTATGGCCAGAAGGATCGCTAAGGTTATGGATGCGCGAAGTGGAATCGACATTGTTCTTTCCTGCTGTTGGCGGGTCAGTTTACTCGCGCGTTTAGCGGCCTTGCGGGCCGTTTTTCTCACCGGGCGCACATCTAGCGAGCCGGCCGCCGCGCATTCCCGTATCGTCACCATGCGGCCGAGAGGCGTATCTGAAAGAGGTCAGTGCTCTTGCGGCGTTCGATGACCTCGGCCGCGAGCGGATGCCAAATATGCTGGTAGCTCGGGATCAGCCGCACCGCGGGTGTGACGGCGAAATTGTAGAACACCTCCATGCCGCTCTCGTCGTGGACAGCCGTCTGGCCGCCCGAGATTGACTTGATGCTGGTCTTCAGTTTTTCGCTGATCTCGTCGTAGTAGAAGCCGAGGCCGATACTGTCGTGCTCCCGACGGTCCCACATGCCGTGGGCGAACAAGGCGACGCTGACATCGCGGGTGATCGGATTGGTGTCTTCGGGGGCATAGCCTGCCCGCGCAAACACGCCGATGCCGTGGATCTGTTCCCCAGCCTTGCGCTTGCGCGCCACGGTCGCCGCATCGTCCTTCAGGAACAGAAATTGCGAGCCCGTGCCATAGACGAACCAGCTCTCATCCCTGAAGTTGGTCGGCAGACCCTCGTCCGAGGCGAGGCCCAGCAGGCTGCCGATCGCCTGCGCCCGTTCAGCGGCCGAACCCAGCGTCTTGAACGGCGAGTCCAGATCGATCTTCGGCTTGTTGGACCAGGTGTAGACGGCCGAGACCTGACCGGGGCGCCCGCCCATGTCGTAGGATATTGCTGAGGTCAAATAGATATTGACCTTTTCGAAGGACTCGGACGTGACGAAGCTGTCCGCCTCGGTGTCGGGATCAAGCACGCCGCCGGCCATGCTGAACCTGGGGGTGAAGGACCAGAGGCCGATCGCCCCCAGGGCGGACGGGTTGAAGAAAGTCGTCGAAATCGGGTCGGCACGTCCTGGCTATCGATCGGCGGCGAGTCCGCCGGGTCCAATCTCGCCGTCCTGACGCTGCTTCGGCTCCGCGAGGCCGGGAAAGGCGACGCCTTCAAGGCCGCGAGCCTGCTGTACGGCGTCTTCGATCTGTCGCTCACCCCCAGCGTGTTTCGGGTGACGGGCGCACCGTTCATCAACCTGGAGGTGATGCGGGAGTTCACGGGCGCGTTCGCAGGCGCGACGGATCTGAAGGATCCCGCGCTCTCGCCGCTCTATGCCGACCTGCACGACCTGGCCCCGGCGCTGTTCATTGTTGGATCGGCCGATCCCCTGCCGGACGACAGCCTGTTCATGTTCATGCGTTGGCAGGCGGCGGGCAACCGCGCGCACCTGGCGATCTATCCCGGCGGCACGCACGGCTTCAATACGCTAGACGGCGAACTGGCCGCCGCGGGCAATCGGGGGGTCGCGAAGTTCCTGAAGGCGATGCGGACTGAGGTGGCGGGCTGAGCGCGCAAGGACAGGGGCCGCCCGAGCAACACGCGTGGCTCATAGAAGGCACTGAGCCGGGGCGCGACCAGCGCGCCCCGATGGTCAAGGCACAGACCCAGTTGCTCGTTCGACGTCATGGCGCGGTACGCGCCCATCGCGCGCCGCCGAAAACGACCGTCCTTCAGACCCCACACAACGTCAGTTGCAGGCTATTGCGTCACCAACTGCGGACGAAATCTATCCGCCTGTTTCCGAACCGCAAAAAGGCGTCAGAAGCGGCGAGATAGTTGAATGCGAACAAGCCGACCAATGGGGTCCTGATCATCCCTGCCATAGCCCGGAGCCTGTCGGCCCTCACCGAGGGTTGCTTCCGGGCGCGCATCCAGAAGATTCTCAATCTCGATCACCAACTGCCCTCCTGCGACAGCACGAGGGTCGCCTCTGCCTCCTTCTGGTCGCGGGCTTGAGCGCATCATCTTGAAGACTAACCGCAGATTGATGAGCGCCAAATCATCGATGATTAGGTCGTCGGGGCCAGCCGCCTCGGCGCGCCGAAGGCGGTAGCCCGATTGCCATCGCGCCGATGCGCCTGCGTGCCAGCGCCCGCGATTAGTTTCGACATGAACGGTGGCGTCCCGGCGGGGCTGCCCACCTCCGATCCCCGCTAGGCGATCAAGGACAGGCTCCCCCGAACCGAACCGGGTGATATCACGCAGGTGATAGCTTGAGTTGAGGTTGACGGTGACTGCCTGCCGCTCCTCATCTTTTCCGTGGGGAACAGGTAACGCCACACTCAGCGTGGCGGACACGGTATCCGAGAGGCTGGACGCCATGTTCAAAGGGCGCCGGTCGATGGCGATAAGGCGTCCCGCCGCGTTGCGGATGAACCGATCAGGATAGGCGGCCTCAAGGACGGTGCTGGGCGCCGTCAGTTGGCCAATGCCGTCCTTCGTATCCGACCGCATGTAAGTGAATCCGACCATGAGAACCCGCGACGTGAAAGGTCCGGCGTTCAAGCTCGCTAAGATCTGGTCGCTACGGGGGGCTCGAAGGTTAGGGTTGCCGCCCGAAATCGGGACGACCTGAACAGCCTCTCCGGTGATAAAATCGAACACCGTCGTGGGCTGACCATAGACCAGGGGTGCGTAAAGCTGTTGCGGGGAAGGCGCGGCCGTTCCAGTCGTGATCACCGCATTGAGAAGAAGCTTCTCAGCAGGGTTCCAGGATAAGTCGGCGCTCAGGCCCTGTCCGCTGCCGGCATGGCCGGTCGCCATATTGCCCCCAAGGCTGAGGGTCGCGTCACCGTACCGGCTGCGCCGAGTACTGCGGGGCTCGCCGCCACCGAAAAGCGGCAATGTCACTCCCCCCCTGAACGCAGCGGATGAAAACGTGCCGACAGTGGTCCCGTTCTGGCCGTCGATAGCTGCGCCCTCGGCAGCGGTGCGTGAGGCGGAAAAATTCGTGGACAGATTTGCCAAGACTTCGCCCATGGGCAGCGACAACAGGCGACGGCTTCCCTGTGCATCGACGCCAACGGATTCGACACGCTGCCGGCTGTCATAAAGACCGCTTTGTTCGCTCCGCGCCAGACCAAGGGTGACCGACGTTTGGGTGGTCCAGCCCGCGAGATCGCCATTCAAACCCGCCTGCACCGTGAAGGCATCGGATCGATTCCGATAGGCCACGCGTTGGTCTGCAACATTCGTTGTGGCACGGCTTTCCATCGAACGAACATCCATGCGCAGGCTCGATGACCATTCACCAAGGGGACGGTTGAAACCCAAATTAGCTTAGAATAACTGCGTCTGCGGCAGGAGCGTGGTCAGGTCGCCGCCGGGCTTTGCGAGGGTGTATCCTGATCGTTCTCCCGCACGCAGCGCCGTGCCGATCGTCGCTTGCGCCCCGATGAAGCTCGCGGATTGATCCGCCAGCACGGAGCTTCGGAGATCGGTCTGAATGCTGGAGGTCCGTCCCGAAACGGGACGGCTGCCACCGGTCTGTAGCGTCGCGCTTCGGAAATGTTGCTCCAGAACGAGATTCATGACGCGCCGGTTCGACGCTTCACCATACATGGCCGCCGCCTGAGGGGGGAGGACTTCAAGCCGGACCATCGCGTCCGGCGGAAAGCCCGTGAATATCGATGGATCGGCGACTTTACGGCCATTGATAAGGATCACCGGGGGCTCGTGATCGCCGATCCGTTCGGATACGCGCCGCACGACCTCGGCGATGTCGTAGGCAGCCAGATTATCGATGGCCGCGCCGTCAAATTCACGCTCGGCCGAGATCCTCGCAGAACCACGTCGCGCCAACACCTCCACGTCTTCAAGCACGACCGCCGGTGCGTCTTCCTCATGCTGGGACGGTGGCGTTCGTTGGGCAGAAAGCTCGACCTGCGCGGACAGACAGAGGGCAAAGATTGGCCAAGCCATTTTCACCTACATCCGTTCGCGGCGTATTCGCTTCGTCGTTGGAAAAGCGGGACAGGCCAATGCCCAGGAACGAAAACTAGGCAGCGTCCGAAAGACGAGCCGCATCTTCATAGGCGTCCAAGGCAGAACTCAATTGCGTAGCCGATGGAGAGATACTTCCCGCATCTGCAAACTCTCGGCGTTCAAACGCGTCCTGGCGCGACGCGAGCATGTCGCCAAACCAAGCGTCCGCTTTATCCATCCAATCGCTCGGGAAAACAGGGCCCTTCCAGGCTTCGATATCTTTCGCGACGTTGTTGAACCATTCTAGGCTCACCGATTGATCCGTCTCACGCGCAAATTTCATGCGCTGGAACAGTTCATCTGCTGCGGCAGCATCCGTGGGAGACGGCGAATTCCCCTGATCATCCACCATCAGCATTGCCGGACCACTGATGAATAGATTGTAGCCGGTGACGGCACGGAACAACGCCTTGTCGTCGTCGGTGATTTTAGACAGATCCGCTGCGGTCGCCTTGTCCGCTTCAGTCCAGGTCGATTCCGGTCCGAGCATCAAGAACTTGGTCATCGAGTCCTGTGGTGTCTCAATGAACACGCCCTGTTTGGTAACAGGACTGCCAAGATCGCTAACCTTGACCGTTCCATCTTCATTCAACTGAAAAAGCTGCGCCAGTGTGGACGGATTTGTCAGTGCGGACTGACCGATAAACTGACCGTTGGAAAAGAGCGAAGGCGCCTTGACGGACTCGCTCGAAGCCTTTGGCGACCCCGCAACCTCGGACCTAGATGCGGGCGGCGGAGTTTGGCTCGCCGTACAAAACCGACGCGTGTACGCACCTTGTGTCGCCGATCCGACAGACATGGGGCTCTCCAGACAACCTGCGTATGTGCTCGCAAAATGCGCGCCCCCGCAATCGATATATATTTCTATTTGAAATCAATCACTTGCTAAGCGACAAAAGCCAGCACACTGACACGTCGCCAAATAACTCCCCTTTTGGATGCAAAAGATTCCCAGTGACTCGGCAGATCGACGACGAAAGCCGCCTTCTAAAAATCACGTTGGGGTTGTATATTGACCTTGTCGCGATCCCGCGATCATCCGTTGGAGGAATAGTATGACGAAGCTGCAGAATGCTCTGATGTCAGCGGCCATGGGGGCGTTCGCCCTTGTCGCCAGCGCCCCCGCGCAAGCACAAACCAGCGACTGGTACGGAACGGTCTCTGCACCGGTCATCCGGCAGACCAACACCACCTACACGTCCGGCAATATCTGGCCCGGCGCGACACCCAGCGGCGCAGTGGTCACCAGCACAGCCTGGTACTCGACCTACCCTTCCGCGCCGGGTGGTACTTCGTTCCAAATTCGCCATTGCCGCACTGCGACCAGCACCTGCTCGCCGTACAGCGGCTTCAACTCCGGCACCAGCACCTTCCACTCGGGCGCGGCTGCACTTCAGCAGTTCTACTTCAACGTACGCATCAACGCTTCCAGCACCTACACCTTAGGCGGCAGCTATGTGAGCACGCCCCTTCAACTCACCGTCTACTATTCGTACTGATCAGGATAAGATCGGCGCGCGACACCATCGCCTGCCGTCATTCCCATGGCGCGTCTCCACATCTTATTCTTCTTGATAGCCGCATCGCTCGCCGGTCCTGTACTGGCGGACGGCATCCCCTCGCCCACCCGCGTGATCATCCCAGCGCCGGGCCAGTCGGCACCCTTGACGATCACGAACACCGGCGCGCAACCGAGCAGATTCACACTGACCCCCCTTCAGTGGCAGCAAGGGGAAGATGGCGTCCCTCAGCTTTTGGCCACCGAAGACATCGCGCTTTCTGAGGAGACGCTCTCGATCAAGGCCGGAGCAAGCGCCACCGTGCAGGTGCGGTCTCGCGAAGGGCTGCCACAGGGCGAGCATTCGTATCGCATTTCCATTCGTCCGTCCGACAATGTTCCCGAAGCAAATCAGGGGACTAAAATCCTCCGCGTGATCGACCTTCCCGTCTTCGTGGGAACGCCCCTTCATCCGGCCGATCTTCACCTCGACGGCGTTCAGTTTCACGCCGGGATGCTTTCGGCGTTGCTTGTCAACCACGGCGACGGCTTCGTGCGTCCGCAAAGGGTCGAGGTCATCGGATTTGACGCCGCAGGAAATGAAGTGATCCGGCAAAGCTGGGAGGGGTGGTACATCCTGGGGGCTGGACGCCGCCGATATGAGCTTTCCATCACACCCGATCAGTGCGCAGCCGTGGCCCGTTTCAACTTGGACGTGACGATGTCAGATGGGGCTGAAAAGGGATCAGTCACCCCCTGGACCGCTGACGTCTGTATGACTCTGGCGGCGAGCGAGCCATAAGATGTTTGCAAGATCCGCAGCGTGGCAGAGCCCCCCCAGCCAGTTTTTCCGTTCGGCTTCGAGATTCCCGAGACGCCCGTCCCATGACGGCCCCGGAATATTCGGCTCAGCGGTCGGCCCTGGCAAAGCAGCTCGGGCTGTCGGCTATGACGGCCGCCAGAACATCACATCCGCAGACGTCTCATCTCAGGCCGTAGCGACCAGAAGCAGGGCGAGACCTATCGGAGATGACCATCAAATGGGATGTTTAGGTCCGACTGAAGTGTCCTAAGTTGTTCTGGGTACCTATGTCCGCACGCTCGAACAAGCCTGAGACGCGATGAACAGCCTTCGAGAGCTAAACTCAAGCGCAAACCCGTTGGCGGGCTAGTTGGTGGGCGAGAACCCGACAGGGTCAAAAAATCTTTTAAAAACAACGCGAGTGGCGGACAGAGAGGAAGTCATTTCTTCTCGTGAATTCAACGCCTTGTATCGTCTAACGGGGTGTAAGGCGCATATTGAAATCCTTAGGGATTTTTCCCGTTTGGCTAACCCCTCGGGACGCCTCTCGGACACGAAAAACCCCGCCAGCGTTGCAGCGCTCGACGGGTTTCGGATGGGCTTGGCACAACACTCAAGGCCGCAAGGATTCTACCCCCTGCCCTGCCCGGCCGCAACGTCGGAGGTTCGCCAATGAGCCGCCGCCTCGATCCTGAAAACTTCGCCGCAGAGAAGCTAGCTTGGCATCAGCGGATCGCCCGTGATCCCAAAATCAGCCTTCAGGCCAAGGCGGCCGCTGGCCTCATTCTCCACGACCTGAACCCCCGCGAGGGCGGCGCATGGCGCGGCCAGGAGAGTATGGCGACTAGCCTGGGCGTCAGCCCCCGCCAACTGCGACGCCTACTCGGCGAGCTGCAGAACGCCGACTATCTCGAGGTCGAGGTCCGTCGGGGGCGCGGCCGCACCAACATCTGCCGCGCAACCGTTCCCGACGAAGCGGTCGAGGCGTCGCAAAACCGGTCATCCGCGACCGATCAAAACCGAGGAAAGCGGTCACAGGCGACCGTTCAAGCGCCGAAAAACAGGACATCAGCGACACGAAAACCGGTCACCGGTGACCGACAATACCTTTATGAACCCATTAAAAGATTTCGCGCCGCCGAAAGCCGACGACCAGATGGCGGCGTAGGGACGCCGGCGCGGCTCATCCCGTTCGCCCAGGCCGACATCCGCCAGGCGGTCGTCAAAATCGCGGGGGAAGACGCGGCGGTAAGCTACCTGGATCACGCCAGATGGGAGCCCGACGAACGGCGCATCCTCTGCACCAGCCCCACGGCGTTCGCCCGACTGAAGGATCGCGTCGGCGGGCCGCTGGCGGCGAGAGGCGTGTCCATCGCCTTGCAGCCCTTTAGTCCCCAACAACTCGCGGCCTGATCGAGAGGCATGCGGCCAATACACCCGACATTCACCGCACAATTTGCGTCGATTACGCCTTGCCCTTGCGGCGAATAGCTTCCACATTCACCGCAGAAAGCGCGGCAAATATGACCTACATCCACGAACTGGCCGATTGGCCCAACCTGACCTGGGACGACAGCGCCCTCGCCCAACCGCTCGCTGCCGTCCGCCATCGCCAAGGCCGGCTGATCGGACGGATGGAGGCCCTGGGCTTTCCGCTGCGCGAGGAAGCCGTCCTCCGCACCCTGACCGAGGACGTGCTGAAGTCCAGCGAGATCGAGGGCGAAGTCCTGGACCGGGAACAGGTCCGCTCCTCCATCGCCCGCCGCCTGGGCATGGATGTAGTCGGCCTGGTCCCAGCAGATCGCAACGTCGAGGGCGTCGTCGAAATGATGCTCGACGCCACCCAGAACTACGCTCAGCCGCTTACCGCCGACCGCCTGTTCGGCTGGCACGCCGCCCTTTTCCCGACGGGCCGCAGCGGCATGACCAAGATCACCGTCGGGGCCTGGCGCACGTCGGACGGCGACCCGATGCAGGTCGTCTCAGGACCGGTCGGCCGCGAACGCGTCCACTACGAGGCGCCAGCCGCCGAGCGACTGGACGCCGAGATAACCGCCTTCCTAAATTGGTTCGAAGCGGCCGCGCCCGACCCGGTGCTGAAGGCCGGCGTCGCCCACCTGTGGTTCGTCACCAACCACCCCTTCGACGACGGCAACGGCCGCATCGCCCGCGCCATCGCCGACCTCGCCCTCGCCCGCGCCGAGGGCACGCCCCAGCGCTTCTACAGCGTGTCCGCCCAAATTCGCGCCGAGCGTAAGGCCTACTACGACACCTTGGAGGCGACCCAGAAAGGCGACCTGGACATCACCGCCTGGCTGCTGTGGTTCATCGCTTGCCTCGACCGCGCCTTCGATGGCGCCGAGATCGTTCTAGCCAGCGTCATGCGCAAGGCGCACTTCTGGGAAACCCTGGCCGATCAGCCGTTGAACGAACGCCAAAGGAAGGTGCTGAACCGCCTGCTCGACGGGTTTGACGGAAAGCTCACCAACGCCAAATGGGCTGCGCTGGCAAAGACGTCGCCGGACACAGCGCTGCGGGATATCAACGATTTGGTGCAGCGTGGGGTCCTGCAGAAAGACGTGGGTGGTGGGCGGAGCACCAGCTACTCGCTGGGAATCAAACACGTTAAACGAGCAAACTTAATGCGAAGAAGCTGAATGAAACGACGCCACGGTTCACGCCGCTCCTAGACCCGATGCGACTTCACAAATGCGCCAGGAGCAGACACTGGCGTGCTGCCCATTAACGGACATTCGATGGCGAAGCGCTAAAGGTCTTCTATGGACCGAGAGCTGAGATTAGCCGACCTAATACAGGTTCCGACTGATCTCTTCCTGCATTTCGGCGACGAGCCGCTTCGTCAGGTCATGATGGGCCTTGAGCTTAGGCCAAGCTTGTTCAACTACATGCCATTGATCAGGTGCGATTGACCGCTGACGTTCGGCGTCGAGCTCGAGCGCCCACGCGCTACGCACAAGGTCGCTGTAGGTCCGAAAGCTCTCCAAAAGTCCCATTGCCGTTGTGTACGCGGCAACGATCGACATGCGGAGCTCGTCCGCCTTGATGTGGCCCAGCTGCCCGGCACCCGATCTATAGACCGCGAAATACTCCGTGGTCGATTCCCAGACCTGGTCCCAGTACTCGTCGGCCGGCACAGCTTCGATCACGCTCCCGACGTTGACCATATAAGTCGCCCAAACGGTATCCATCTCTGTCCCGAGGGCCTTGAGGAAGGCGCGCAGCGCTTCCGCGTCCTGGACCTTTCGGCGCTTCTCTTCGCCACGCTGCTGCATCATCACACCGGCTAGCGTGAAGGCTCCACCAACAACGGCGCCGCCGAAGCCGATCGCCGCGCTGAGCAAGTCGCCACCTCCGTTTCCTAGTGACATATCGACCCCCATGAGTGTTCCCGATCAACTCCGCGCTAGAATGCAAGCTACACGCCCCCGCTTGAGCTGCGCGTCCTATTCCTGACTGAACCTGCCGTTGGCGCAACCTACGCGGCTCGGCACACTCAGCGCTTGTCGCGCCGACGGTCGGGCCGCGGGTCGGCACTGCGCCACAAAAGCGGACGCTATATTCATTCCGGAAGCGGACCTACGCAGGCTAGTTCTGGCTCTGGCAACTTGCTAGCGTGGTTGCAGTTGACACCAATATACCACGACCGTGTCAAGGTCTCAGTTTCGGAAGCGCCAACCCACGGGGGCTTTGGCAAGCCACCATTTAATGTGTGCTTAGTAGTTACTACGTGGTCGAAGCGATCAGTCCAGCGAATCGTATTCCTTGCCAGCGGCTTCAGCCACCCGGCGCTTCTCTTCTTGGCGCTCAGTATGAATCCGCGCCCGCTCTTCGAGAGCAGCGACCGCGTTCTCTAGCGTCTCGGCATGATTCCCGCCGATATCCGGATACCGAAACGGTTCTACGCCGATATCGTCGCGGATATCCTTGGCGATCGTCCAAGCCTCCCAGCCGATCCTCGCGGCACCCTCGGAGAAGATTTCTCGCGCGTCACTCTCATCAGTCGCAACGTATTCAAAGTGGCCCTGCACACCCTGACGTCGGATTTCGACCCGAAGCTCGATGTCCCTCGCCTTCATCATCTCGCGCGCGCCGAGGAGTTGCCATTCGATATCGGCAGGCCACTCGGGGAATGTCGGCGGCGACATGGCCCCTTCGGCGTCGTACTCGCCGTTCGCCCAGATCGTCTCTGCACAGCTCCTGGCGAACCCTTCCAGATGCCGGACGACAAGGGCTTTAGAATAGTTCTCCCGCGCCTGAAGCTTAGCGTTATCTCGGTCTCTCGCGGCTTGTTCGTCTTTCAGACGGTCTGAGCGCGTTGTTTTGGCGAGAAGAAACGCCGTCACCGTCTGGATGATCCCCCCGACGACAACCCCAGCCAAGGCGGAGATGGCAGGCACATACTGCAGAAAGGGATTTACCGGAGTTGTGGCCATGCCGCGGTTCTGCGTTTCAGCCTGACAGATCGCAAGTGGAAAGTATCGACTGCTTGGCCATCCGTCGCGGTTGCGCCAAGAGCGCTCATCGTTATCACGCCTGGAAGCCGACCTTCGTTGGAGGCCGCCGCCAAGTGTGGGTGTGGGGGCCGGCAGCCTGCACCTCCCCCTTGATCAATCGCTGTGATCCTGCTCAGTCGCAGGCGCTAAACTTGGGGAGCCGGCCGTGCGGATTGCGAAGCGTTCCACTATAGCGGCGACGGAGGCCACCCTGGCCGAAGTCGAGGCGTTCGACGCCCCCCTAGTCCTGCCCAGTAACCTTTTGCACACCGGCATCGGTGCGGAAGCCGCGCTCGTCCAGGCCATTCTGACCTGGGCTCGCCGATCCAGTGCCAAGGTCGAGACCTGGGCGGACTCCGAGGAGCAGGCGACGGAGCTGGTCCGCAAGCTGCCAGGCTTGGTCGCGGGGCTATGCGGTCATGCCATCGAGGACTCCAAAGGGCACGACAGGACAGCGGCTGTGAGGGCCGTGGCCATCGAACGCCTCGACTTGCTCCAAGGCATTAGGCCTCAGGACGCCTATCGCGGCCAGACCGTGGAGGTGGTCTGCGCCGACCACCTTGGCCTCGGTACGCCCTATCTGCTCTACACCCCAGACCCTCGCGGCGGACACCGGCTGCGCACGCGCGAGAATTTCCGGAGCCTCGCCGCATGGCTACTCACACGGATTCTCCGGCGGACCTACCGCGCCCACTTCGACGCCCAAGCCGACGAGGCCTTGGGTGCCATGCTCTATGAGGTGTTCAAGAACACCGAAGAGCACGCCCTCCATGATCATGCCGGCGATCTCTTGCCCCTCTCGGTCCGCGTCCTGAGCGCAAAGCACCATTCGAGCTCGCCGAATGACTTCGACCGGATCACCCAGGGCTTTGGGCCTCTACAGTCCTACTGCCGCTCGTTGGAGCCTCCCTCCGGAGGCACCCACGCACACCTGTTCGAGCTCTCGGTCATAGACGCTGGCCCCGGCTTCGCCAGCAGCTGGACACGCACATCCACCGAAACGCTGACCCTCAAGGAGGAGGAGAAGGCCGTGCGGGACTGCTTCGGCGTCGGGAGCACCAAGGGAGCGGAGCGTTTCGGACAAGGCCTCCCCCACGTACTACGCCTGCTCGAGAGGCAGAAGGGGTTCCTCCGACTACGCACCGGGCGCCTCTCGTTCTTCGTCGACTTCGCCTCCGAGAACCCGATGGACGGACGCGCCCTTCAACGCCACGATCCGCCAGATGGCCAAGGTTGGTCCTTGGTCGCCGGCAGCCTGCTTACCCTCCTCGTCCCGATGAGGCGGCCATGAGAACCTTGCACTCTCTGAGGCTGGAGGTCCGCCGAAAGGTGCGTTCCCAAGACGTGCTGTTCATTTTCAACGCCCTCGAGACGCTGCGGGTGGAAGAATTTGGCACCCTGCTGGAGGACGAAGTCGAGGCCAACCTTGTGCCCGACCAGGTGATCCTGGTGGTCCGCGAGCCTATGTTCGAGCAGACGTTCGAGCTGCTCTCCCAAGACCCACAGGTGACGACGGCCCTCGCCCGCCTAGGCGGACGAAGCGTCGTGACCCTAATCGGCTACAACCTAAAGGGGGAAGAAGCCTCGCGACGCACGCTCGACGGCAGCACCCCAGCGCTTAAGGTCGAGCTGAAGGATATTCGCAGGCGCGCCTTAGCGGCGATTTTCAGCCACCGCCACGGCTTCGTGGAGTCTACGTCGACCTATCATTTCGAGAACCCGTCCGGCCGCCACTCCGACCGCTTCATCAGGGTGTCCAACATCCTTACCCAAGGGGCGGAGATCACCTTCATCGCCTTCTGCGCACTGCCCATGATCCCCGACGATGTGCGCCAAGCCTATATCGACACCCCTGCTCTATTCACCGTGGTGGCCGCCATCAACGAGCAATGGCGTTCGTTCGACCGTGAGGGGTTGCTGGTCGACAACTTCTCCTCCTACGCGGGGGCCAAGGGGGCGGAGTTCGACACCGAGAGGTCGTTCGTACTCATCTCGGCCTCCTCCAGCGGGTCCTTGGCGAATGAGTTGACGGGCCTGCGCGGGTTCGCGGCTCGACAGGTCGTGCACCTGCTCTTCCTGGGCGACAACGCCGCACAACATACGGTCGTCGGCGACCTCCAGCTCGACGCGCTGCTAAATCCAGACGGTGTTACAAGGACGACCGTGTCGACAGCGAACGATTGCGTGCCCTGCCGAAACGGCTCGCACGCCATCAAGCTCCAAGGCGACCAGTTCGAGTTCGCGGGTCCCCAGCACGACTCCCTGCTGATCAAGAGTGACGACAGACCGCCAGGTCTCGACGGTCTGATGGCTCGCCTTGCAGGAACTGGTGTCTTCGCTGTGGGTCTCGGCGCTAGCGGCAAGCCGCCCCGCCAATTCGAGGTGTCCGCCACGCAGCTGATGGCCGCGCCCCCCTTCCTGGAGCGTCTGGACTACGCGGCGCGGCGATCCATCCCGGCGAGAACAGGCCACATCATCGCGGCCGACCCGCAATCCGAAACGCTTGCCCACCACATCAGGGCGACCGCAGCGCCGCAGGCGAAGGTGGTGGGCCGTGAGGCGATCGATGCCGAAGTCGATAAGGCGTCTGACACCGCCATCGTCATCGTCGCCACGGTCATAGAGAGCGGTCGGACCCTGCTGGACTTGAGCCGGGACCTGAGGAGCATTGCCCCCGACGCGCCGCTCACCTACCTGGTTGGCCTCTCCAAGGGCACTGGCGATCCCGGCCGGTCGTCGCTCGCTGCCAGCCTGAGGAAAACGCACAATCCCTACCCCTATGAATTCCTCGCCATCGAGGAGATCGTCCTCCCGGCCTCGAGCAGCCACAACGCTTGGGCCGCTGAGGCGCAGCTTCTACAGCGAGCTTCTGCGTCCGTGGTCCCTCCCCCCGTGGCGGCTCTGGTCAAGGCGCGTCTCGACCGGCTGAGACGGGCTTCGGAGCCCCTCGCGGACGACCTCTTCCTCGGCAACGGCTCGGATCGGTCCCTGAAACTGCAACCAGGGTTTGTGTTCTGGCCACGGGGATTGCCCGAAGGGGATCACACTCAAGCCGAGGTCTATTTCACCATCGCGTCGGTCCTGCAACAGCTGCGCGCCAACGCGGGTAGGGGCGGCAAGCCCGGCAAATCGGCGATCCGCACCAACTGGTTCCAGCAGACCCTGCTCGCCCCGGGAAACTTCGGTCGCTTTAATGACGATGTCATCCAGGCGAGCATCCTACGGGCGGCGCTGCCGGCGGAGCTTAACTACCGGGATCGCCCTGAGGATAGCCGCGAAATGGGTCGATTGATCGCCCGTATTCTCAAGGCGGCGGGTGTCGATCGGGGCGGTGCCGCCGCTGAGTTCCTATTGGCCTTAGGGACACGCCGGCTTCAGCTACGGCGCGACGACCTCGACATCGTCCTCAAGGTCGAGGTCGGGGGGATCGATCTGGTCCGATGGCTTCAAGGAGTCTGTGCCGAGACCCTTTCCGACGTCTGACGAACAGGTGCCTGGGAAGCCGTGTGTGAAGATCAGGCAGCGGCCTCCAAGGGTGTCAAGCGAGGCACCATGCCCGAGCAGAACGCGTTTCGAATGCCGTACGGAGCGCGGATCAACTAACTGCTGGCGATCGACTAGCCCGCAGCCGCACCCATCCACCTACAAGCTGGAAGCCGACGCTCCGAACGTCGCCTATGAGTCCAAAACGGATTATCGGCATCGGCAGCAGGCTGTCCCAACTCTTCCTCGGAGCTTGCAAAAGTCGCTTCCTAGCTGTCCAAGCAGACAACCTTGAGTACTGCGTAACTTCGACTCGGCTTCCGACGATGCTGAGCTATCATGCCCGGACCCCATATGCCGACGCCCCATCTTTCCGAACGTCTCTGGTATCCGCTCGACGCCTCCGTGCCGCTCGAAAACGGATACCTGACCCCTAGAAGCGGCGATCTGGGCGCAACCCTGTGGGCCTTGGCCTCCGTCCCGTGCCTCGTGCTTCTTGGTGCGCCAGGCATGGGCAAAAGCCATGAAGCCCGAGCCGCCTATGAGGCTGGGAAGAGCCGCGGAGAGGCTATCGACCTCCTGGACGCTCCAAGATCCAGAAATCCCGGCGAGGCATTGCTCAACATTCTAAACGGCGACATAGCCGCCCCGTGGCGAAATAGGCAGGGCGGGTGGGAACTGCTCGTCGACAGCCTTGACGAGCTGGAAGGCGGAGCCGCCGCCTTCATCCAAAGTCTCATAGGTTTCCTCGAGCAGCTGGTCGCTCGTGGGGGCGACCTCGCGACGTTTCGGCTTCGGCTCTTCTGTCGCACGGTCGACTGGGCCGCAACGCTCGATGACGCCCTCGCTTCGGTTTGGCCGGACGCCGACCGAGAGAAACGTCAGTTGGCTCCGTTCCGCGAGGCCGACGTAAGAGCAGCAGCGGAGTCAGATCTGAGCAGGCCCGATGAGGTTCGGGCCTTCATGGACGCGGTGTCCCGCGCGCACCTCCAAGCGCTCGCCGCGCGCCCCGTGTCCTACCGCATGCTCGTGAACCTGTTCGCGAGTCATAAGCGGTTGCCAGCGAGACAGGCCGACATCTTCCAACAAGGCCTGCGGGCGCTCCTGATCGATGCGACCAGACCACGATCCGGCGAAACATCCTACGAGGGCGAAACCGCGGGCGGTGGCTCTGTCCGCATGCCCCTGTCGCCTGAGCGCCTGATCGTCCTCGCCGGTCGGATCGCCTTGGCCATGGCCATTTCGGGAGCTGGGAGCGTCACGATTGGCGAGCCCCGTTCTGGAGTGTTGAGTCTGCAGAGCTTGGCGGTGGGGGTAGAGCCGAGCCCGCCTTACACTTTCCGGGTCCGCACGACCGACCTACTCGATGTCATCCAGTCACCTCTGTTCATCGCCGTCAGCGCCGACACATTCATCTGGTCCCATCAGACCTTCTTGGAATTCCTGGCCGCGCGTTATCTCGTCGATCACGAGATCGAGGCCGGTCGAACTTTAGACCTGCTGAGCGTCAAGGATCCAGACAACCGGGCGGAAGGGGTCGTCCCGCAGTTTCGGGAAATCGCGGCTTGGACCGCGACCTTGTCGCCAGCGATCTTCGACGCCCTGATCGATCGCGAACCCGACATCCTCCTTCAGAGCGATGTCGCCTCGGTCGAAGATCGCAGCCGAGCGCGTCTAGTCGACGCGCTCCTATCCCGACTGGACAGCGGAGAACTGGCTCCCGGCTTCTGGCAGTTGCGGCCGTCCTTCAGCCGTCTCAGCCATCCCGGCCTCGCGGACCAATTGCGTGGCGTCATCTTCGATCCCGATAGAGACTTCCTGACGCGACGAGGCGCGCTGGATATCGCAGAAGAGACCGGAGTCCGAACCTTCGTCCCAGAGCTCGCTCAGCTTGTGCGAGACCCGGAGGCGCATATTTCGCTACGTCGCGCCGCTGCTGGCGCGATCGAGGAGCTCGGAAACGACGCCGAGAAAGCCGTGTTGGTCGATTTCTTGACCGACAAGGACGTAGCCCAGCTCGATGATGAAATCCGAGGAACCGCTCTAACCGCGACCTGGCCCGAGCGTCTTTCGGTGCCGCAGCTCCTGGCGTCTCTGACCCGTCCGCAGCAGCCGAACTTCATCGGCGTCTATTCGATGTTCCTGTACAGGTTCCAGCCTGGAACGCTGTCGAACGATGATGCTCGAGCTGTGTTCGCCTGGCTCGAAGCCACTGTGCAAAGAGCGGCCGATGGGGACGACCCCGAGTGGTCGGATCGAGGCGTCCGATCCAGACTGCTTTGGGCGGCCGTGGCGAGGATCGATGATGCCGCCGTCAGGCGCGCTTTTGCTCACCTGATCCTTCACGCATTCGACCATCAAGCGACCTTCCTGTTCGAGAAGGAGGATCCGAAGCCGGAACAGCTAGGGACTTCAGAAAGCCGGCTGGCTGTAGTGCTCGAGGTGCTGCGCCAAGCAAAGGATCCGGTCATCGCCGGACGCTATCTCGCACATTTCGCCGGACCGCTATTCGATCCCTCGGATCTTGACTTCTACCTGGCCGAGATCACGCGGCTCCAACCCGATGCGATCAAGGCCGCATTCTCGGAACTGCTTATCTCTTTAACGCGCGATCGCGATCTCGACGAACTGGGCGCGGTCTGGGCGCTCGCTGAGCGCGACAACGAGCTCCGGGCCGCTTGGCGGAGCCACTATTGGATCGCCATCGACTCGCCCGTTGTCGAATGGCTTCGCAACGCCGAAACCCGCAAGGCCACGACGTCGTCCAGGCAGGGCGAAAGAGCCGAAGCACGCCAACGGGCCGATGAGGTGCTGCAGACGCTTTTGGCGGAGTCGGAGACCGACCCATCCGTTTGGTGGCGGATCAATCTACAGCTCTTCGTTTCGGACCAGGGAGACTTTAAACCGGAGCTCGAGTTCGAGTCAGATCTCACAACCACTCCCGGGTGGCTCCGCCTAGGCGAACCGGACCAAGCGCGGGTTATCGACGGCGCTGATCGATACCTTCGCCGCTATCGGCTCGAAACCCTGCGTTGGCTTGGCACCGACACCCAGCACCGCCCGGCGTCGGCTGGCTATCGAGCCGCACGCCTATTGTTCGAGCGCAGGCAAGAGGCTTTCCATGCTCTCGACGCAGATGCTTGGGCTGCCTGGGGCGGGAGCGTCGTCTCGTTTTTCGACAACGACGCTAAGGGCGCGGCGAATGTGCAGCCGAAGATCCTGAAGCGAGCCTATGAGCTAGCGGCGCCAGCAGTCCACACGGCGCTGACGAGGATGGCTTGGGGGCCCAAGTCCAGGGGTCTGTCGAGCCGAACATTCGAGCTTCTAAGCACCGTCTACGATGATGCGCTCGGCGACCTGCTGTCTCGACTCCGAGGCCATCGACTGCGCGGCGAGAACACAGAAGCGCTCATCATCGGCTTCTTGGTCCGTCAGAACTATGCGCCGATAATCAACGAGACCATCGCCGTTCTGGCGAGCAAGGCTGGCCGTCGATCCGACAGCGCTGAAGACGGCGATCTGACCGACGCTCTCGTCGGCGCAGCGGCGGAACTCTTGGCAAACGGCCAGGAGGAGCCGTGGAGGCTCGTGACGGACCTTGGTCGTACCGAGCCTAGGGCGGCTCAAAAAATCTGGGAAACTGCGGTCTCGAACCATAGCTTCGGTCGATATCCGAACGTCTCTCAGATTGGCGACGCGCTGATCGCAACTGCTTATCTCGATCTGGAAGCGCTATTCCCACTCAGCGCCGAGGAAGACGAAACCGGCGCCAGGTTCTTGACCACGGTCGACTTCGTCGAGCGGCTTCGCGCCGGCCTGATCAATACCCTCGTCACGCGAGGCACGCCGGGTTCCATCGCCGCCCTCGAACGTTTGGCGACAACCGCCGTGCGTGGCGAAGATATTCGCTTTCGACTGCCAGAGGCGCGTCGCAAGTACCGCGCGAACACCGGCAACCGCGACCCGATCGCGGTGCTCGAAGAGATCGCGGTGCTCGGTCGGGACTATCCCGAGCAGTCCGAGATCGAAGCGCTCGCCGATCGGCAGGCTGAGGTCGAACCGGTCCAACAAGTCCCATCGTATGACACAGGACCAACGGCCCCCAACACCCTGCCCAGCCCTTCTGGCAGCGGCTCGGCGTCACGCCCCCTGAAAATCGTCGCCGTAGCAACCGAGTGGCGGTCGGGTCACGGCGGTGTCTCCACCCTGAACCGTGAGCTCTGTATCGCCCTCGCCACGCTCGGTCACACCGTCTATTGCGCCGTGACCTCGGCATCGGCCGACGAGCAGTTGAACGCCGCCGACGCCGGCGTCCAGCTCGTGACGTGTTCGCCGATCGTGGGGCTTAGCGGAGCCGAACCGCTTCTCGCACTCGAGCCGGAAGACTTCGGCAGCGCCCCGACCGACGTGATAATCGGCCACGACCAGATCACCGGGCCTCACGGGCTTTTCCTCGCCAACAAGTTCGAGAGACCCTACGTCCACGTCTTGCACACAATTCCGGAGGAGATCGAACCGCAAAAGGGGCGCACTCGAGCAGCGCGCGGCGGGTTCTTTAGGGGTCACAACAAACGTGAAGCTCAAAACGAGCTGTGTAAGCAAGCAAGCTTGGTCATCGGAATCGGGCCGCGGATTTTTCGGCAGATCCCGATAGGAAGATCCGCGCCGTCACACGAGTTGATCCCTGGGCTCAATACAGAGCTTCTAAGCTTGTCGTTCACTCGAGCCGGAGAAGCGAGCTGCCTGTTGACAGGTCGCATGGAGGATGCGGACCTCAAGGGCCTGAGAACCGCGGCGCAGGCTATCAAAAACCTCCGAAGCAGCCGTACGTCGGCGCTGGAGGTTAGTGCGCCTTCCCTCGTCGTACGGGGATTGGACACAATCTATGGCGAGGACGAGCTGCGTGAAGCGGGGTTGGACCAAGAGCAGCGCGGCGGATGGCTGCGGCCGCGACCATACAGCGAAGACGCAGCCGACATCTACGCGGACATTCAGACGTCCACGCTCGTCCTGATGCCCTCACTTTCGGAAGGGTTCGGGCTCACTGGCTACGAGGCGATTGCCGCAGGTGTCCCAATTCTCATGAGTGAGGATAGTGGCCTTGCTGATCTCATGAAATACGCTGAGACGAACCTTCTGATCGACGCTGGGTTCGCAGCGGCATGCATAGTTGCGTCCGGCGTCAACGAGCAGGTAACCCAAGATAGGTGGTCGGATCAGATCCGGGCTTTGCACGCGGATTTGGACACGGCCTTCAATCGAGCGGCATCAGTACGGACACGTATGGAGAGCCGCTTCACCTGGAGCAATGCCGCGAGAGAGCTTGTCGCCAAACTCGAGACTCTGGCCTCCGCTCATTAATTAGATTCAGCGGAGCTCGCCTCGTCGCGATAAGGTCCGCGACCTCGACAGCGACAATGCGCTCGTTCCCTCATTGGGCTTGCTTGGTGCAGCCCAATGCCAAGCGCGGGAAGGCTGGCCCAGCAGCAGACATCTGGAACCGAAACTTTGAGGCAAAAGCCGGCGCCAGTAACTTCACAAGCGAAAATGATCGGGCTTGAACTTAGGTGCTCGGATGGACCTGACCCGACCACTGCCTCACCGCATTCAATTTCTGGTCGCCACATCGGCGATAGGCTAAGCCCGTCTGGGAGGCGTCATGGCGAATATCACACGGGCCCGCACGGGCGAATTTTTGCGTAAGCTGTTTGAAGTGCTGTTGGCGGAGCCTGAAGGGTTGCACGCAGCAGCGGCCATCGGCATGGTCCGATCCGCAGTGAAGCTGAGCGACTATGAGGCTGGTTCTTATCCGTCCGGCGGACAGCGGTTCGAGAAGATCCTGCGGTTCGCGACCGTGGACTGTGTGAAGGCTGGTTGGTTGCGCAAGGACGACGGTGTCTGGACCGTCACCGACGCCGGCGCCAAAGCGCACAGCGCGTTCAAAAGCCCGGAGGCGTTCTACAAGGAGGCTTGCCGCCTCTACGGCATCTGGAAGGCTGAGAGAGATGCGACCTTGGCTGTGCCGGCCAGCCCTGCCGCCGAACCCGAGGCGATCGAGGATGCGGCTGAAAAGCTGAGCGTCACGGTCGAGGCGGCGGAGGATCATGCCTGGGCCGAGATTTCAGCCTTCCTGCATGCCAGTGACCCGTTCGAGTTTCAGGAAATGGTCGCCGATCTGCTGCGCGGCATGGGTTATCACGTTCCTTGGGTCTCGCCGCCCGGCAAGGATGGCGGAGTCGATGTGATCGCCTTCACCGACCCGCTCGGCGCCACCGGGCCGCGCATCAAGGTCCAGGTGAAGCGCTGGCAGTCCAAGGTCGACAGTGACGGCCTGAAGTCCTTCTTGGCGTCGCTCTCAACCGGCGATGTGGGCCTATATGTTTGCCTGGCCGGCTTCACCAAGGATGCTCAGGACTACGCCCGAAATCAGGAGAACCGGCGCGTCACCCTGATCGACGCGCGCCGTTTCGTCACCTTGTGGGTGGAGACCTACAACAAGCTGGCCGACGAGGCGCGCCGTCGTCTGCCGCTGGTGCCGGTCTATTTTCTCGCGCCCCAGGACTGACGCCATTTCTATGCCGTGGGCGGCGCTGGCGAAGACGTCATCGGATACGGCGCTGCGGGATGTGAACGATTTGGGGCAGCGTGGGGTGCTGAAGAGAGACGCGGGCGGTGGGCGGAGCACGAGCTATTCGCTCGCACTCCTAACCTGACAGCCTGAGCGTTCGCCTTTCGCCGCCTTAGGTGCAACGCCCCATTATCCCGGCTCCCTAAACGTTTGGCCTTCTGCGCAGGCAAGCAAGAGATCGTCGGCCCTGCGATAGATTGACTCCGCTTCTAGCGCCGACCTCCTCAAGTCCGCAGCCAGGCTGTCCAACTCCTCGACCACCTGGTCCTGCGTCCTTAAATCGACGTCGATCCACGGGAGACGGTGCAGCTGTGACGGGAATATATTCGTATTGTTGCCTAGGCCCTTCTTCTCGCCGTAGATCAGTTTTTGATAGAAGGTGCCGGTCAGCGCGTATCGTAGGAATCGCGACCGAAGCCGGGTCTCGTCCGGTCGCAGGCGGATAACGAAGTCGGCGAAGCGGCCATCAATTTCTTCCTCAACGACCGCCACCTTGCCGATTGTTCCCTCGCCCGATCGCGCCATGAGAACATCGCCAACCTGTAGGCTTCGGCTTTGATGGTCCTTGGCGTAAGTATCTGTCACCTTCGGGCACGGTGTCACATCCAGACGCCAGTCGCGCAGCGCGGCCATCGTGACATACTTGACGTTTGACTCTTCGCTGTAGTCGGTTTCGGGGCGCACCCCATGTCCCAGCACGGCGGGTTCGGACAGGAAAGTTCCAAGACGACCCGCCGAGCAATCCATTAGGATTCGCCGGGCCTCCTGCACGTCCGGAGCGTGGTACCTCCAGGAGAATCGGGCGTCAGGATTGGCGGAGATGCTGGACAAGGCTATCCGTTTCATCTGCGGAGAGGGTCGCGCAGCGATCTCGGCCGGATGCAGCCCGAAAGTCTTGGCGAAAACCGGGTCCACCAGCCGATCGAGCCGAACGGCGGATTGCGCCAGACCCAGCGCCCTCGCGCGAAGGGGCTCAACCTGACGCAGGAGCTCATCCTGTTCGTCCAGACTGACGACGGGGATCTGGAGCCGAAGAAGAACGTCCCCATGAATTCTCGGATGCTGTTTGCCTGTCGAGAGACATGCAGCCAGCCGCGCATAGGCATCGCTCAATAGGATCAGCTGTAGAAATTTCGGCCTGATCCTAGTCTTGTCCACCTTGATCGCAATCCATTCTGGACTGACCAGAACCGGTTCCCGGGCCAGGATTAGCGTCTTCCTGAGATAGGGTCTCAGCCGAGTTGTAATGATGTCGGCGTCCTCGAGCCGAACCCGGGTCGAGCCGATTTGGGTCTGAAGCGGGCAGAAGCGCAGATTCCCCACTGAGTCCGCGTGCTCAAGGTCGATAACGACTGTCTCTTCGTCCAGCGGCCCAGCCTGCACCTTCCCCTCTTCGACAGGCGTGCAGAAGGTGCCGATAGGAGCCTGCGGAAGTTGGCTGGCAGGGAAGATGGCCAATGGCCTTTTCTGACTGGCCAGGCTGATGAATCGGGCAGTCAGTGGCAGAGCCGGGATGGCCGCCAGGCGATGGAGCATCGTCAAGGGTCCACCCACAAGCCGGCAGCACGCATCGTCTCCAGGATCGTCTGGGGTTGGGCGCGCGAGGTGATGATGTCCCCGCTGCGGTAAGAGGCCATGATGGGAAGATCGAACACCGCACGAAGTTCCGGATCGGTTCGATCCCTGAAGGCGTCGAGGAGGACGCCGCCCTCGTAGAACCGCGTCAGAGCTGCATGGACGCGCTGCGCGACGACTTCGGCGGCCTCTAGGGCGCTGCGGGCTCGCAACAGCCTCTGATCGGGCAGTGATGGCCCGACCAAGGTATCGGGCCCTGCACTTGCTTTCGACTTCGCCCGCTCAGCCTTGGCGGACAGCACCGCGACAAGAGCCTTAGCGCGACCGACGTCGTCCTCGAGCTCTCGGCGCACCGCCTCGACGTCAAGCACCTGCGGCGCTGCCTCGGTCTCGAACAGCTGGTTGGGCTGCACGTTGACCCCACGCTTGCTCCGCTTGTATCCAACGCTCGTGGCTTCCGCCGCAAAGAGCTCCCTATCATGAGCCCGCGCGACCCTGTCGAAGACCCACGCCGTGTTGCAAGCTCCGAAAAAGTCGCCTGGCTCTGAGTCCCGCTCCGCGACCTCCTCGATAAGGAGCCGCCGCCTAGCGACAAACTCTGCGAGGGTCTCCGCCTCCAGAGGCGCGGCGTCAGCGCCAATGAACGCTTCGATCGCGTTGCGGAGATCCCCCTCGCTCTTGCCCGCGAGTGAGGTCAGTCTGTTGGGGCTGCGACCGTTGATGTATACCTCGATACAGTTCGTCGCGATCGTCCGCAGCTTGCCGTAGGCGCTGACGGCGTCGTTCCAGTCACTGGCCCAGGCGGCGACCGCCGCCTCTGTTTTCTTGCGCGCAAAAAGAAGGCTGGTCTTGGTTTGGGTGTACGGCTCGAACGCGAGTTGCGGCAAGCTGACAACGGCAATCACGTCGAAATACCAAAACAGAAAAAGTCGGATGTACTTGTTTTCGGTCGTGTCGAAGACAGATTCAGGCAGCACAGCCGCGAGCCGGCCGCCCTCACGGAGGAGCTGGTAGTAACGCTCGATGAAGAGGTTCTCGGAGTTTTTCTTTTGGCCGAAGATGAAGCTACCCCCTAGCGATCGCTTCGTGTCGGGGTCGAGATCAACGCTGAACGGCGGATTGGAAATGATCACGTCGAACTGAGCATTCACATCGCGTTCGCCGTAGACGCGTGAGCGCTCTGTGTGACGCAACCGCTGACCCGCGCTCGTCGGCCATGCGTAATGATGGAACGGTTTCAGGCCGTCCTGGTGGAAGATGTTAGATGAACCATCGCCGTGCAGGATCATGTTGACCTTCGACGCGGTTGCCAGATCGAAATTATGCTCCACGCCGTAGATGAAATCCCGCGCCCACTTGTGCTCGCGGCTATCGGGCATGAGCAGGTCATCAAATCGTTGCTGCACCGCGCGAGCGCGCAGGAGGTCGCCCTTCCGGCGCCGCTTCAGCTCATGAGTGACCATCCTCATCGCCTCGATAAGGAAAGTCGCGCTGCCGCATGAGGGGTCGATGATGTAGGGAAGAGTCGACCGGTTCAGGGCCTCTACGGCGAGCGTGTCGAGCTCAAGCGCATAGAGCATGAACCGTACAATCGGCGGAGGCGTGAAGAATTGGCCTTTGGTCTGTTTAAAGCCGTCACGCTGAATGCGCTCGAAGAACTCGCCTAGAATGTCGCGGCCCGTCAGGCTGTCCTTCCCGTCGATAAAGGAGAAGCGCTCGATCTGATTTACAGTGTACATCACCTTGTTAAGTGAAAATTTTTCCCGATTGACGACCCACTGGTCCTCCGCCGGTCCCTCTTTACCGAGCTGGCGCTGAAGTGCGGTCCGGTACAGCTGGTTGATACGTTTGAAAACTTCCTCCGGTGCCTCCAGATCATCGCCATGGGCGAAAACCTGAAACTTGTAGTCCTCGCCGGTCTGGGTGTCGTACTCGTCCTGCACCTTGGCCAATATTAGGTTGACCAGGCTCGAGAAGACCTCAGTGTCGCCCGTCGCTCCACCACCCCAGAGTACATTGTGGAGGTTGTTGGCGATGCCCTCGATTTCCGCCATGGAGAAGTTGTGTACGAGGTCGCGGGCGCCCTCCTTTGTTAGAGGCGTCCGGCGTGGCCTATTGTAGCTCCCCGGGATCTCCACGCCGATTGAAGGTTGGCCGTCATCGGACCATGCGTCGTAGCTAAGGTATTTCGTGCGATCGATGATGATCGCTTTGTCGACCAATACCCCGGCGTGATCCTCAATCGTGTAGTAGACGAGGTAGCGAACCGGCTTGCCGGTTTCACTCTCGTGCAAGCCCGCGACGGCGAACAGCTGCCCTTTGATGTCCACCTTGTCGGCTTCATACCTGTCCGGATCCTTCAACTCCATCAACAAGAAAGCGGCTCCGTCGGCATCCTCCAGGATAAGGTCCGCCCTAGGCTTGCTCTTGCTGGAACTGCGGCCTGCGGAATATTCTCGCTCAAGCTGAAGCCGGTCGGCGCGATAGCCCAACTCATGGACAAGACGGTTGACGATGAACGCGCGGACAGCCTCCTCCCTTCCAGTCAGCACCTTTAGGCGATCGCCGCCCCGGATGTCTTGGCTGTAGCCGATCGCCTTCTTCGGGAGATCAAGCGTCACGGCCGGACGTGTCTTCTGGGTCCTACAGATCGCGTCGACGCGCTCAAACAAATCCAACTGTTTTCTCCAAGCGAGAGGGCTGGGGTTAAGTACGGCGTCGCGAATTCGGGAAGTGCCCGAGGGCCCTAAGCTGGTGGACTGGCCTACAGAATCGGCCGACCTCAGTTGTTAAAAGGGTCCCGCGACGCTCCGGGAAAGGTGGACACGGCGGGGATAGAACCCGTGCCCCCCTCGATGTCAACGAGATGTGTCCGCTCCGCGCGCCGCGTGCATGTACAGCCTCATCGTCACAGCCAAGATGAATGACATCGATCCACAGGCCCGGCTCAGTCACTCAACCTGACAGCGCTTCCAGAAGGTACAGTCAAAGCCAATCCAGCGACACTCGGTCAATTAGAGAATCGCGATATATGAAACACGCTAAGTACTGAGTTCCGGTCAACCTCCTATGAGGAGCGTGTTGAGTGGCTACTGAGCGTGAGCTATTTCGAGTGCGCCACGATCCAGTCGAATGGCGCGGCATCGTGAAACGCCTTCTGGAAATTGCAGATCAGAATGGTGTCGATGACCGACACCTCGTGATTATTGAAAGCCTGAACGCCCAAACAGAACGCGTCGAGCTTAGTCATCGTCAAGCCGAATGGCTGTTAGATGCGAGAGATGACAGCGAATTTGTAACCAAGTATTTCGACTTCAGCATCAAGCTGATGCTGACGGAATGCTATCAAAATCGCCTCGGCATGGACGATGAGGACGAGCAAAAGTGGATAGAAAAGGCGTATAACGAGCGCCTGGTTCGACTTCGAAAAAAAGATGCCAAAATGCTTTTTGAAATTGCAGTGTCGCTCGGCGTGATCGACTCGAACTAGTTCCTCTCGGTGCATTCATAAGTCGGTGTCCTTTGCCTTCGACCAAGCTTTCAGCAGCTCATCATGCTCCGCCTTCACCACCAGGCGCGCTTCGTCGCGCGACAGCTTATGCTTCCGCATAAGGGTGTCGTAGTCGGTTTGTTCGTGTCGGACGTAGGTGGACATCACGATGCCCACGGCTTGTCCAAGGCTGACCGGCGGCTGCCAAAGCCGGTCGGCGGTCTCGCCGCCAAAGCGCTGACGCAGTTCGGGCGAAAGCCCAGGATGTTTGTTGTCGAGGTGGGACAATACCCGTTCGAGTGTGAACTGGGCGGCCTTCTTCGCGCGGCGTGACTTTGCCATTCGGGCTCCTAAAGGCTGAGCTCTGGGCCGCTTCGACCCCGTGAGTGATCGCGCTCCCTCTCGATCTGGATCAACCGTTCGTCACCTCGCAGTTCAGCAATAGGCGTGGTCGCCCTTCGGACTGGCTCCGGCGCCGGATGTTTCCGCTCTTCCTCGTGCGCGACGCTTCTGCGCGCCTTCTCCAAGGCGGGATCTACGAACGTCACCTGGAAGATGGGGTGAGCCGACATTTCGAGGACCGCCGCCCGGAAGGCAGGACTGCCTTCCACAACAAGCGGCTGGCCGGGGAAGCGATCCGACGCCAGGGCCAAGGCCAAAAACACGGCTTCGCGCGACAGGGTGTCGGTCCGCACCTCGGCGGCTCGATCCGTGACACGGCCGCCGTCCGGGGTCTGATAGACCACATCGCCGTTTCGCATGACGGTCGGCATGCGCGGCTGATACAGGACGTCCTGCACGGCCCGGAGATCCTCGGCGGTGATGATGTCGCCAAAGGCGCCAGCCCGGCGAACCGTGCGCGACCGCAGAGCCGACAGCGCCGCCTCATCCCCACGCGATGCTTGCTCCTCCAGAAACCCCTGCCAGGTCGGAAGCGGATGCGCGGCCTTCACCGCCGCCCGATCATCGGCCAGGAGCCGGTCTCGCTCGACATAGGCCGACTTTCTGGACGCTTCGACGCGACTGAGGGCTTCGCGGCGCAGCGGCCCTCGCAAGTCGTGTCTTATGCGGATGCCCGCCTTCTCCTTGCGATAATGCTCGCGGAGACGCTGAGCGTAGTCGCCGTGCCGCGTATTGACCTCGGCCATTGCGGCGGCGCGCCCTCGTTCGGCCGCCGTGCGGGCCGCCTGATAGTCGGCGTGCAGACGGCGGGCCTGGGCGCTGCGCTGGACGGCGCCGTCATAGGTCTGTTGCGGTCGCCCATAGTCGTAGAACTGCGCCTTATAGGCGCCGAGACGGTCGGTCAGCGCCTTGGCGGATAGGCTCCGGTCGATGCTGCTGGCCTTCACCCAGGTTTTTGAGCCCGGCACGCCGGCGACAAGCCCTGCCCCCTTTGGCCGAAGCTCCAAACCGTATCGGGCGAAGACCTCATGAATGACCTCCCAAGATGAGGCCGTGGCAGCGACCGTCAGAATGTCATCGCGCGCGTGGGTCGCGATCCAGCCCGAAAGAGATTGACGCCCCGAATGCGCCTCCATCGTCTTGGCCCGTTCCGGCCTCCGCGTCGGCTCCGCCTCCTGGCCAAGATTGTGGATCTGGTCGCTGATCAGTCCGTGATTATCCAGAAGGAGATCATGGCGTAGCTCCAGCTCGCGACACGCCGCCATCAGCTTGGGATAGTCGTGATGGGGGGCGACATTCCTCAGGGTCGTCGGATGCACCTTGTTGATCGCCACATGGACGTGAAGATTGTCCGTGTCGTCGTGGACGGCGGAGATCCGCTGGTGCTCGGAGAAGCCTATGGCGGCGACGAGGTGATCCTCAATGTCACGCAGCTGCTCCAGGGTCGGCCGTTCGCCGTCGGGGAAACTGATGACCAGGTGATAGGACTTGTCCGACTGCGACCGCGTGTTCCGGGCCTGCACCAGTTCAATCTCGGTGATGGCCATCTCGAGATCGTCGTCGGCGCAGTTGCTCACCCGCGCGGCGACCACCCGATGCCCGCCGCCGACGCGATCAACGACATAGCCAGCGAGCCGGTCGAAGGCCTGTTCGTCGGTGGGATGTTTGATGTCCAGGATATAGCAGCCGAGCCGCGTATAGGCGCTAGCCCCGGCCTTGCGCGCGATGTGATGCGCGATCAAAGGGCGCGCACCTTGTGACGGATTTCCTCCGATGTGGCGGCGATCTGCTCGGCGAGGGCCGCGACCTCTTGAGAGCTCGCGCCCTCGCCCGGCCGCTGATCGAGCCACAGCTTCAAAAGGTTGCCCAGGCGATTCAGATCGCCCCTAGTGCGGATGATCTCCTCGACTCGCTCCCCGTCCAATCGGGACTTGAGCTCGACGCCCTTCGTGAGCCGGCGGACCACCTCGGCCATCGACATCTTCGTCGCGGCGGCCAGCGCCTTTATGCGGGCGTGCTCCTCGTTGCTCAGCACCACGCGGAGCCCGCGCTGACGAGCGGTGCTCATGCCGCCGCCTCCCTAATCCCCGCGTCAGCGGAGCGTCGAGCCGAAGGCGAGTAAGCCGCATTCCGAAGAGGAGAGCATCGCGAACTGATATCGGAATGCATATCCTGCCCTCTAACGGCAGGCAAAAGGACGCAAATCAAGGAAAGCGGGTCAGACTTCCAACCGCGCGTCGCAGCTATTGCCTTGATTTGCCTTGTTTTGCCTTCCGACGCCACGAAACGCCGACGCCCGTGAAGGCAAGGAATCGCATCTATTCGCATCTATTCGCATCCTTTCGCATCTCATGAGGGCCCAGGACGCGAGGAGACCGGGCGGCGGCAGCCGGTCGGCGGCCTAAGCCAAATCGAACCGAACGTAGAGATGGGTGATCGGGACATGGTGACCGCTACGGCATCGCCGCCGCGATCCGCTTGATCGCCAGCTGATCGATCGCGCGGGTGACGGACATCCCATCCATGATGGCCCTATTGATCAGACGGTCCTTCATGGAGATCCCTTCCCAATCGTCGGGATAAGTCATGCCTGGGTTCTCCATCATCGTGTCGATGAACTGGATCTCCTCCTCTTCGACGACGATCTCCGCCCGCATGTGGGTTGCAGTGACCCTGATCTGAACATCGTCCGACTGAAGGTCTCCCAGAAGGCTGCATTCCGGGGGTGCACGCCCATGTAGCAAGGCCGCATGGAACTCGATCATATGAGCCAAAGCGTCTTCGAACTTGATGTCGCCGATGAGCTCCATGTTCCGATTAAAACGCTCATGCCGCAGCTCACCAACCAGCTGGGTGATGGCCTCACCTTCCTGCAATGAGTCGGCGGACAGCATGACGATGAGGATGCGGGCAGCATCTAACGAAGAAAGATGCTGAGCGCTTCTTCCTCGCCCCGTAGTCGAGATCAGTCCGCCTTTGCGCAGCACGGAGTAATAGGACGTGACCGTCGCCTCAGGGCGCCCGATCGCACCCGCTATCTCTTTGATCATGTCACGCGCTGTAGCCATACCGCCTCTTACCTGAAAAAATCAGAACGAACATTGACAAACTGACCGTTCTGAATCTTTCTTATCGGAACAGCAGTCTCAGAACGTATGGCCGTCTATGTCCCGCAAACAGCCCGACTTTCCAAACAGCCTTCCCCCTCGCGGCCTGAGCCGCGACTTGGCGAGCCGATATATCGGCATCAGCGTCTCCAAGTTCGATCAGCTCGTTGACGAAGGAAGAATGCCGGCCGCCAAACGGATCGACAGTCGTAAGCTGTGGGATCGAGATGCCCTGGACACAGCGTTCTGGGCGTTGCCCGAGGATGGTCCCGACCCTCAAGACAACCCCTGGGACGCGGCGTGAAGAAAAAGCCGCCCCACACCTCCTCCTATAGGGACATCAGAGGCAAGCTCAGGTGGCGATATCGCCGCGTCGGTTTGCCTGAGTCTCAAACTACAGCTCTGTTTGGATCTGAGGATTGGTGGGCTTGGTATCATGGCGCGTCGGTGGCGCAGCCGAAGCCGGCGGCGTCCAGTCGGACTAAGCCTGGCTCCATCCATGCGCTCGGCGTCGCGTACTATGGATCAGCCGATTTCTTGAGGCTGCGACCGAGCACCCAGCGGACCTACAAGGGCATCTTCGACCGCTACCGCGACAAGTACGGCGACAATCCGGTGGCACTGCTCGAACCCAGGCATATCCGGAATCAAATGGACAAGCTGGCGGCTCGTCCAACCGCCGCCAACAACATGCTCAAGGTGCTACGCGCGGTCATGCGGTTCGCCGTAGATCGCGGCTTTGCGCAATCGGATCCGACAACCGGCGTGCGGATGCTGAAGTATCGAGCCGAAGGCTTCCACACCTGGACCGACGCCGAGGTCGCTCAATTCGAGCGCCGATGGCCCATTGGTTCCAAACAGCGGCTTGGCTTCGATCTTCTGCTCCACACAGCTCAACGTTCGGCGGACGTGAGGCAGATGACCATTCATCAGATCGCCGGTGACCGAGTCATCGTGCGTCAAGAAAAGACCGGTCAGCCGATCGACATTCCCCAACACCCCCGACTTCAAGCGTCACTCGGAGCGAGCAAGCTGGGACACGTCGTGCTTCTGATCACAAAGGACGGGAAGCCATACGGTGAGAAGGGTTTCGGAAACTGGATCAAAAAGGCGGCGGTCAGCGCCGGTTTGCCGCATTGCTCGGCACACGGGCTGCGGAAAGCTGCCGCCCGCCGTTTGGCAGAAGCTGGCTGCACGACTCATGAAATCGCAGCGATCACGGGTCATCAGAGCCTCAAGGAAGTCGAGCGCTACACGCGTGAAGCCAATCGTCGCGGCCTCGCGGATGGGGCCATGAAGCGCATTGGTTGAAGCACGAAGGCGGAACAAATCTGTCTAACTAAACGGGAAAGGTTAGACACATGGAGAATTATGATGTTGAATTTAAATAGATATTTTTACGGGGTGGCGGACAGAGAGGGATTCGAACCCTCGGTAGGCTTTCACCTACACACGCTTTCCAAGCGTGCGCGATCGACCACTCCGCCACCTGTCCGTTTCACGCCACGTCTTGCGCGCCGCCGGAGGTCGATCCGGCGGGAGGCGGGCCTGATAGAACACACTCGCCCCCTCGGCAAGCGCCTCTGACATCCCCATATAGGCGTCGAAGTCATTTTTCGTCCGAGGAGCCCCGATGTTGTTCAAGAAAAGCGCGGAACTGCCCACCGCAGAGACCGCCCTGCCCGGCCGCGCCGAGCCGCTGGCGACCGACGAGGTCCATTATGTCAGCGGCCATCCGCTGAAGGGCCCCTATCCGGACGGGTTCCAGACGGCGATCTTCGGCATGGGCTGTTTCTGGGGCGTGGAGCGGATCTTCTGGAACCTGCCGGGCGTCTGGGTGACCTCGGCCGGCTATTCGGGCGGGATCACGCCCAATCCGACCTACGAGGAGACCTGCACCGGCCGCACCGGCCATGCCGAGGTGGTCAAGGTGGTGTTCGACCCCAAGGTGATCACCTACGCCGAACTGCTGAAGGCCTTCTGGGAGAACCATGACCCGACCCAGGGCATGCGCCAGGGCAATGACGTGGGCACCACCTACCGCTCGGCCATCTACACCCTGAATGGCGAACAACAGGCCGAAGCCGAGGCGTCGCGCGACGCCTATCAGGCGGCCCTGACGGCGGCGGGGCGTGGGACCATCACCACCGAGATCGAACCGGCGGGCGAGTATTTCTACGCCGAGGCCTATCATCAGGGCTATCTGGCCAAGAACCCCGCCGGCTATTGCGGCATCGGCGGCACCGGCGTGGTCTGCCCCATCGGGGTCGGCGTCGAGGCCTGATCCCCCGATATCGGGCGAAATGTCCTGTGGCCGCCGGCTAGGCGTCGGCGGCCGACAGGCGTAGGGAACGGCGAAAAGGTCCAGGGAGCCCTCATGTCCGACTTCGTCCAGCCCGATGAGATTCGCAGCCGTTTCTCGGCCGCCCTGTCCGCCATGTACCGGGCCGAGGTGCCCCAGTACGGCGAGCTTCTGGCCCTGGTGGCCGAGGTCAACGCCGGGGTTCTGAAGGCCGATCCGGCGGCGGCGGACCGTCTGGCGGCCTCGGGCGAACTGGCGCGGCTGTCCGAAGAACGTCACGGCGCCATCCGCGTCGGCACGGCCGATGAACTGGCCACCATCGCCCGCGCCTTCGCCGTCATGGGCATGGCGCCGGTCAGCTACTACAATCTGGCGCCCGCCGGGGTGCCGGTCCATTCGACGGCCTTCCGCCCGGTCGATCCGGCCGCCCTGGCGCGCAATCCCTTCCGGGTCTTCTGCTCCCTGCTGCGGATGGAGCTGATCGAGGACGAGGCCCTGAGGGCGGAGGCCGCCGCCGCCCTGGCCCGGCGCGACATCTTCACCCCCGGCGCCCGCACCCTGATCGAAACGGCCGAGACCGCCGGCGGCCTGGACGAGGATCAGGCCGACCGGTTCGTCTCCGAACTGCTGGAGACCTTCCGCTGGCACGCCCAGGCGACGGTCAGCGCACCAACCTATGAGCGGCTGGTCGCGGCCCACCGGCTGATCGCCGACGTGGTCAGCTTCAAGGGACCGCACATCAACCACCTGACCCCGCGCACGCTCGACATCGACGCCGCCCAGGCCGCCATGCCCGAACGCGGCATCACGCCCAAGGAGACGATCGAGGGTCCGCCCGACCGCGCCTGCGCCATCCTGTTGCGCCAGACCAGTTTCAAGGCCCTGCAGGAGGCCATCGCCTTCCCCGACGCGGACGGGACGACCCAGGGCGTCCATACCGCCCGGTTCGGCGAGATCGAACAGCGCGGCTGCGCCCTGACCCCTGTCGGCCGGGCCCTGTACGATGCGGCCCTGGCGAACAAGGACTTCTCGGCCCTGCCCGACGACTGGGCCGCCCTGCGCCGGGACGGCCTGGCCTGGTTCCGCTATCGCGCGACGCCCCAGGGCCTGGCGGCCCGCGCCGAGACCGCCGATCTGGAGGCCCTGATCGCCCTGGGACACGTCGTCGCGGAGCCGATCACCTACGAGGACTTCCTGCCCGTCAGCGCGGCCGGCATCTTCCAGTCCAACCTCGGGGCCGAGGTGCGCGAAGCCTATGCCGTCGACCCGGCCAAGGCCGATTTCGAACAGGCCCTGGGCCGGTCGGTGCTGGATGAGATGGCGCTCTATCAGGCGGAGCAGGAGGCTTCGATCGCCGCGACGCTGAAGGCCCTGGGGCTGACCACGGCGCCGGCCTGAACCTCGAAATCCGTCAACTGTCACTTGACAGTTATCACGCCGGACCTGACATTGCCACTTGGAGATCGAAAGCATCAGGCACAAGGCTCTGCGGCATTTCGCGGAAACGGGGAAAGCCAAGGGTCTGCCCGCCGCGCTGGTAGGCCGGATCACCAATATCCTGGCCTATCTCGACGCCATCGCCACAGAAGATGAATTGCTGGCGCCGCCCAACTTTGGCGCACACCGACTGACGGGGGATCGCGCGGGCGTCTGGTCCCTGACCCTCACCAGGAACTGGCGGCTCACCTTCCGAATCAACGACGCCCTCGCGGTCGAGGACATGGACTTGGAGGATTATCACTGATGGCTATCCGACTTCATTCCGCCTTCGCCGTCCACCCGGGCGCCTGGCTTCGGGACGAGCTTGTGACGCCCCGGAATCTCAGCGTCACGGCCTTGGCCGAGGCGCTCGGCGTGACGCGTCAGGCCGCCAGCAACCTGCTGAACGGGCGGTCGGGCGTGTCCGCCGAAATGGCCATCCGCTTCGAAAAACTGTTCGGTGTCAGCGCTGACACCCTGGTGCGCATGCAGGCCAGGCATGACCTCGCCAAGGCCCGCGCCCACGAGCAGGACATCCGGGTGCGTCCGCTGGCCGCAGCCTGACGAACCCCTCTCCAGATCATACCCGTATTGCCTGACGCCGCGCACCGGATCATAGACGCGGCCGTGCCCCCCTCTGCTCCCTCGTCCGCGCGCCGTTATGATCTGGACTGGATCCGGGTCGGGGCCTTTGGCCTGCTGATCCTGTATCATGTCGGCCTAGTCTACGGGGTCTATGGCTGGCATGTGCACAGCGTCCACACCTTCGAGTGGATGCGCGAAGCCATATTGATCACCAATCCCTGGCGGCTGACCCTGCTGTTCCTGGTGTCCGGGGCGGCGCTGCGGTTCATGACCTTCCGGCGCAGTCCGCGCGAAGTGGCGCGCGCCCGGTTCGCGCGACTGGTCCCGCCCCTGCTGTTCGGCGCCGTGATCCTGGTGCCGATCCAGTCGTGGATCGAGGCGATGGACAAGGCCGGCTGGCCCAGCGGCCTGGCGGGTTTCGCCGCCTGGATGGTGCATGAGTTCAGCTGGAGCGGCCTGGCCGACGGGGTTCCGGTCAACCACCTGTGGTTCATCGTCTATATCGCCGCCTACAGCGTCGTCACCGTGCTGCTGTGGCGTCGGCCGGGCCTGATCGACCAGATGGGCGCGTGGCTGGAGAAGGCTCTGGCCGGACCGCGGGTGCTGATCCTGCCGATCCTCTACCTGATCGCCATCCGCATCCTGCTGTTCCCCTGGTTCGGGGTGACGAACATCCTGCACTGGGACTGGTACAATCACGCCCTGTCGCTGGGGGCCTTCGTCTTCGGCTTCTGCATCGTCGGGCGCGAGACGATCTGGCGCGACATGGAGCGGTATCGCTGGGTCGCCCTGGGTCTGGCCGCGGTCGCCCTGCCGGTCATGATGGCCCAGGTCTGGCATCCGGGCGGGCGGGCCTTCTGGGGCGTGCCCAAGGCCATGGTCTATGGCCTGGACCAGTGGGCGACGATCGTCGCCATCCTCGGCTTCGGCAGCAGACATCTTCGGTCGCGCGGCGGACCGGTGCTGAAATACCTGACCGAGGCCACCTTCCCCCTCTATCTGGCGCACCAGACCATCCTGGTCGCCGCCGTCTGGATCATCCGGCCCGCCCGCCTGCCCGTCGGGCTGGAAGCCCTGTTCCTGTTGCTGATCACCTTCGCGGGCAGTTTCGCCGTCTTCGAGGTCGTCAAGCGAATCCCCGCCATCCGCCCCCTGTGGGGGCTGAAGCCGCTGGACGGCCGGCCCTGGCCGGTGGACCTGGCGGCCTTGCGACGCCCAACCGCCCGCTATCACCGCCGCCGGCGTCTGCTGGCCATCGGCGTGGCCGCACCGCTTCTGGCCCTGACGGTGGTGGCCGCCGCCATCGCCGCCTATCCCGGTTTCGACAACGCCACCCAGTATCTGAGCGAACTGGGCGGGACGACGGCCCCCGCGCCGATCATCTTCAACGGCGGGGTCTTCGTCGCCGGGGTGATGGCGGCCCTGGCGGGGATCGGCTTCGGCCTGGCCGTCTACGCCCTGACGGAAAAGCGGATCGCCGCCGCCGTGATCGCCGTGGTCTTCGTCCTGGCCGGGGCGGGCATGTCGGCCTCGACCCTGTATCCCTGGCCCGATCCGCGCCACATGATCATCAATCTGGCCCTGGGCATCCAGCTGGCGCCGGTTCTGCTGCTGTGGGGGCTGGCGTCGCGCCGGGACGTGCCCCGGCTGAAAATCTTCCTGGCCGCCACTTTTGTCATCATGGCGATTCTGACGGTTGTTACAAAACACCTCGTCTTCCCCGGCACGGTCAACGACGACAATGTCGGCTGGTGGGAGCGCGCCTACGCCATTGTTCTGGTGTGCTGGGTGGGGATCGCGGCCTGGGTTCTGGACCGTAAACTGCTGCAGGACGCGGTGAAATTCCCGCAGCGCCTGCCTGACGCCGCCCCGGCGGTCAAACCTGGGTAAAGATTCCCGATATTTTTTGCCCATATCAACATTGCGTGATTGAAAGTCGCGCGAATGTGATCGACTATAGGGCTCGTGCTGCAATGCAGCGCGCCGCCCCCTTCCTGCCTTCGGAAGCGGGGTCGGTCAACACGGGGGCGTCCAGAGCGGCATGAACAAGCTGGCGATCCGGCCTGTCGAACAGGCTGATTTCGAGACGACGAACCAGGCGGCTCAAGGGCCGTCGTGGTCCTGGCTGCCTGACGAGGCGCCGCTGGCCATGCCGGTTCAATCCTTGGCCGCGCCCGACGCCGTCGCCGATACGACCCCGGCCACCGCCCCGCGCACGGTCGCCCTGCGCCGCCTGATGCTGCTGGCCGGCACCGTGGCCCTGACGGGCCTGTCCGCCATCACCCCCTTCTACCTGTACGCCCGCAAGGGCTGGGACCCGACCGAGATGCTGGCCTTCGGCATCTTCATGCTGCTGATCACCGCCATCTCCTGCTGGTTCGTCAGCGGCCTGATGGGCCTGGCCGTCATGCTGCGCGGCAAGGATCAGGCCGATCTGGCCTTCGCCCCCCACCCGGCCCTGCCGCGCACGCGCACCGCCCTGCTGATGCCGCTGTACAATGAGGACGCCCGCGCCTCCTTCGCCCGTCTGGCGATGATCGACCAGTCGCTGACCCGCCTGGGCGCCGCCTCGGCATTCGACATCTTCGTGCTGAGCGATTCCACCAAGGAAGAGGCTGCGGCCTCCGAACGTTCGGTCTTCCAGGCCTTCCGCCTGGCCGCCGGCTGCAAGTCCTTCTACCGCCGCCGCTCGGACAACGCCGAGCGCAAGGCCGGCAACCTGGCCGAATGGGTCCGTCGGTTCGGCGGCGCCTATGAGAACATGATCGTCCTGGACGCCGACAGCACCATGGCCGGCGAGACCCTGCTGCGCATGGTCGACGCCATGGAGCGCAATCCCGGCGTCGGTCTGATCCAGACCGCCCCGGTCATCATCAAGGCCCGCACCATCTTCGCCCGCGTGTCCCAGTATTCGGTGCGCCTGTACGGCCGCGTCGCCGCTGCGGGCCTGGCCTACTGGACCGGTTCGGAATCCAGCTACTGGGGCCACAACGCCATCATCCGCACGCGCGCCTTCGCGGCCTGCTGCGGCCTGCCCCACCTGAAGGGTCGCAAGCCCTTCGGCGGCCACATCATGAGCCACGACGTGGTCGAGGCCGCCCTGATGCGCCGTGCGGGCTGGGCCGTCCACGTCACCGCCGCCCTGGACGGCTCCTGGGAAGAGACCCCGCCGTCGATCACCGACTTCATCCGCCGCGATCACCGCTGGTTCCAGGGCAATCTGCAGCACCTGGGCCTGATCGGCGCCAAGGGCCTGTCGCCGATGAGCCGCCTGCAGCTGGCCATGGGCTGCATGGCCTATCTGTCCTCGCCCCTGTGGCTGGCGTCGCTGATGGTCGGCCTGTTCATCCAGATGTTCTATCCGGTCGACTGGACCAGCTTCTTCTACATCCTGAACCCCCAGTTCACCCCCTTCATGCTGGCCTCCTTCCTGTCAGGCGTCCTGCTGATCGGGCCCAAGTTCATGGGCGCCGCCCTGGTCCTCAGCCGTCCGGCCGAGTTGCGCGCCTTCGGCGGGCGTCGCGCCATCGCCAAGGGCATGGCCGCCGAGATCGCCCTGTCGGCCATCCTGGCCCCCATCCTGATGGTCGCCAACACCAAGGCCTTCATCCAGATCCTGTCGGGCCACGACACCGGCTGGACCACCCAGCAGCGCGAGGCCGACGGCCTGGCCTGGTCCGACGCCTTCCGGGCCATGCGCTGGCAGATGGTCGCCGGCGTCGGCTTCATCCTGCCCCTGTGCGTCCGCCCCGACCTGGCCACCTGGTTCGCCCCGATCGTCCTGCCGCTGCTGCTGGCCGCCCCGATCGCGGTCTGGACCTCGCGCGTCCGCTCGGGCGACGCCCTGGCCGCCAAGGGCTTCCTGGTCACCCCGGTTCAGGACGGCGTCAGCGTCAACCCGGCCGTCCTGCACGCGCCGCGCTCGCCCCTGCGGGCGGTCGCCGGCGGCGTCCTGGCCCCGGTCGCAGCCCCGGCCATGGTCCCCGCCCGCGCCCCGGAACTGTAGGTCCCGGCTTTAAGCCAGCGAAAACCGATGCATGGCAGCCACAGCGCCGCCACAACCGCTACGGTCAAGCTCGACGCGCCGGGGCGCAGCCGCCATTTTCGATCCTCAGCTCTGCTGGGGACCCGATTCCATGACCAAGAAAACCGGCGCCGATTCCAAACCCGACCTGCGGCTCGTCGGAACCGAGGCCGCCGTCTATGACCTGATGCGCGCGCCCCAGAGCAACGCCGAACGGGTCAAACGCCTCCAGCTCGAGGCTCACGCCCTGGCCCTGGAGGAGATCGAACAGTTCGAGAAACTGCTGACCCAGGCTGCGGAAAAGGCGAAAGACATCGCCTCGGGCGGCGACGCCTATCCGGTCGGCGTGCGTGAAATCGCTGCGCGCCTCGCCGCCGACCTGCCGCCCCGGGCCGAGACCATCCGCACCATCGTCGGCCGGGTCGGCTAAAAACGGGGAACGGCTCGCCGCCCGGATCGCTCTCCTGAAGCCCCCCCAGTCTTCAGGAGACCCGTCATGGACGACCGCTTCAACGCCCGCGCCGACGACATCGCCGACCAGGAACGCGCCATCCAGCGCGACATCGACGCCAAGGACCAGCAGTCCGGCGGCGATGAATCCTCCGGCGCCGTCCAGGCCGGCGCCCGCCCCTATCCCGCGCCGCCCTTTCCCAAACAGCACCAGACCAAGCCCGGCGACGAGGCCGCCCTGGACCCCGCCCCGATGTACGACGCCCCCTTCTGGAAGGGCTCGGGCAAGCTGGAGGGCTTCGCGGCCCTGATCACCGGCGCCGATTCCGGCATCGGCCGTTCGGTCGCCGTCCTGTTCGCCCGCGAAGGCTGCGACGTCGTCATCTGCCATCTGGACGAGGACAATGACGCCAAAGCCACAAAGGCCGCCGTCGAAGCCGAAGGCCGCCGCGCCGTGGTGCTGAAGGGCGACGTCGCCGATCCGGCCTTCGCCGAGGCGGCGGTCAAGGCCACGCTGGACGCCTTCGGTCGCCTGGACGTCCTGGTGCCCAACGCCGCATTCCAGGAACACGTCAACACCTTCGAGGACCTGACCTACGAGCATTTCGACCGGACGCTGAAGACCAACCTCTACGGCTATTTCAACATGACCAAGGCGGCGGTCCCGCACATGAAGTCCGGCGGCGCCATCGTCATGACCGGCTCGGTCACCGGCCTGATGGGCAGCCAGGCCCTGCTGGACTATTCCATGACCAAGGGCGGCATCCACGCCTACGCCCGCTCGCTGGGGACGCATCTGGCGCCGCGCGGCATCCGGGTGAACGTCGTCGCCCCCGGCCCGGTCTGGACCCCGCTGAACCCGGCGGACAAGGACGCCGAGGCCACGTCGCAGTTCGGCGCCCAGACCGTGATGAAACGCCCGGCCCAGCCCGAGGAAATCGCCCCCGCCTACGTCTTCCTGGCCTCGCCCCAGATGTCGAGCTTCATCACCGGCGAGATCCTGCCCATCATCGGCGGCTATTCGGGCGGCTGAATTGAAAACGCCGCCGCCTCGCGCGAGGAGGCGGCGTCCCGGCCGCGCTGAAAGGTTTCAGGCCAGCACGTCGTCGTAGTCGGGATGCCGCTTGTGCCACACCACCGCATAGCTGCAACGCGGAAACAGTTTCAGCCCCTTCTCGCGGGCGTATTCCGCCATCGACTGCATGAAACGGCCGGCCGCGCCCGAGCCGCGCAATCCCTGTTCGGCCTCGACATGCAGGATCATCCGCGCCCCGCCGCGCACGGCGTAGTCGGCCCAGACCCGGCCATGCTCGGTCTCGCTGTCGAACTCCTGTTCGAAGCGGTTCTCATCTGTCGCGTCCGTGAACGGTCCCATACTCAACTCCCTTTTGCCTTCAACAGCTTGGGAGGCGGGATGTTCCATCGGCGGATCGCGTCAGATCGGCCGGTTCTGCAGCAGATTGATCAGGCCCAGGACGCTCTTCACGGTGAACCAGACGCTGAGCAGGAACCAGATCAGGACGAACAGCAGCAGGAAGGGAATGCCGACCAGAAACACCGAAGCCAGGGCGCTGACGGCGATGCCGATCCAGGCGGCGATGGTCCACCAGAAGACCGACCAGAACAGGCTGATCTGGGCCTCGATATGCTGGCGCGCCACGCCCACAGCCGTCCCCCGCGCCACATAGGACACGACCAGCCCGACCAGAACCAGCACATTGGCGCTGGGGATCGACAGGATGAACAGGGCCCAGGCGATCAGGGCGGCGACCTTGCCTTCCGGCTCCTGGCCTGCAGTGAAGTTCGGCTCGGTCGTCATGATCGTCCTTTCAGAACAGCCAGGTGCGGGGATTGTCGATCGGCCGCCCGGCCTTCAGCCGCATGACGCCGAAGACGCCGCGCGCCAGCACCCACAGGGCCAGCAGGAACAGGACGAAGACGCCGATATTGACGATCACCAGCAGGGCGCCCAGCACCACGGCCACGGCCGCGCTCCACAGGGTGCGCTGCTGATAGATGAAGTGGCTGGCGGCCACGGGCTCCTGCGGCCCGTCGCGGCCCGTCACCGCCAGCAGGGCCAGAACGGCCGCCACGCCCAGCGTCGGCACCGCCAGCAGGATCAGCACATAGACGGCGTACAGGCTCATCGGCGCGGTCTGCGGCGCATTGCGGCCCACGGGTTCGCGTCGGGGGGGCTGAGCGTCCTTGGCCGCCCGCTCGCGCCCCGCCGAAAACCGCGTTTCCCGCGCAGCGGTGAAGGGCTCGGTGCGATCGAAAGGTCCCGGTTCAGGCCTGGGCTCCGGGCGGGCTTCCGCAGCGAACACAGGCGACACCGGCGCAGGTTCCGGCGGGTCGAACAGGTCCGGCTCACGCTCCAAAGGCTTGGAGGACACAGCGGGCTGCGGCTCTGGCGCTCTGGGACGACCCGCCAGCGACGCGGGCGAGACGAAGCCGACATGGGCGTCGTGATCGTGGTCGTCTTGCGCGGCCCCTGGGCCTGTCGGATCGCCGGGTTCGGCCATGACTCTCGAACGCTTCTCTCACGCCGCAGCAGCGACTGGATTCGCGACCGACAATGGCCGTGCGCGGCCATGGACGCAACCTGACCCTCGCCCTTTCGTCAATCCGGACAAGGCGGGGTCTGGACGGCGGCGGGGTCTAAAGCAGCCGCCGCCCCGGTCGCGACAGGCTGGCCCCCGGTTCATAGGCCCCCGGCCGGCGCCGCGTCAGGGCCAGGGCGAAGCCCATGGTCAGGCCCATGGCCAGCATGGACGAGCCGCCATAGCTGATGAAGGGCAGGGTCATGCCCTTGGTCGGGATCAGGTTCAGGTTCACCGCCACATTGATGCAGGCCTGAAGCCCGATCAGCATGAACAGGCCCGCCGCCGCCGTCTGTTCGAACGGATCGGTCAGCTTCATGGCCCGACGCATGCCGCGCACCACGATGAAGGCGTACAGGCTGATCATCGTCAGGCTCAGCACCAGGCCGAACTCCTCGGCGCCGACCGAATAGATGAAGTCGGTATGCAGATCGGGAACATGGCGCTTCATCACCCCTTCGCCGATGCCGCGTCCGACCAGGCCGCCGGCGCGAATGGCCTCCGCTGCGCTGTCGATCTGATGCGTGTCTGTGGTCTCGGGCGAGAAGAAGCGGCTCAGGCGGTCGCGCATGTGGCCGAACACGAAATACAGCGACACCAGGCCCGCCATCCCGGCGCTGGCCAGGACCGCCATCCATTTGAACGGCACCCCGGCCATAAAGAAGACGGCCATGAAGGTGGTGGTGATCAGCAGGGTCTGGCCGATGTCCGGCTGGATCAGCAGCAGGCAGACGGTCAGGGCGTAGAAGCCGAAGGCGATGGTGACGCCGGGCACCCCCTGCCCCTTCTGCGCCTCGGCGAACATCCAGGCGGCGAAGACGATCAGGCCCGGCTTGGCGAACTCGGACGGCTGCAGGCTGAAGGGGCCGAAATTCACCCACCGCGCGGCGCCCTTCACCGTGTCGCCGATAAACGGCAGGGCCATCATCACCACAATGGCGCCGAACAGGGCCAGGACGGCGATCCGCCGCACCCCGCGCGGCGACAGCAGCGAACTGGTCAGCATCAGGGTCAGGCCCGCGCCCGAGAAGACCATCATCCGCCAAGAATAGTGGAAGGGATCGGTGATCGATTCATCGGCCAGGATGGCGGCCGGGCTGGAGGCGAAGCTGAGCGCCACGCCCAGGCCCATCAGCGCCAGGGCCGCGCCCAGCAGGCCGCGATCCACGGTCCAGAACCACTGGGCGACCGGGCTCTGGTCGTTGCGCGAGAAGGCGGGGGTGTAGGAGGCGCTCATCGGGCTGTCTCCGGGGTTGCGCCGAGGGCCAGCACGGCGGCGCGGAAGGCTTCGCCGCGCACCTCGAAGTCGGGGTACTGGTCGAAACTGGCGCAGGCGGGCGACAATAGCACGATCTGGTCGCCGCCTGCGGACGCGGCGTCTGCGGCGGCGGCGACGACGGCGGCGTCCATGGTCTTTGAGATGACGTGGGGCGTGTCACCGAGGGTGGCGGCGAAGGCTTCGGCCGCCTCCCCGATGAGATAGGCCTTGGCCACGCGCGGGAAGAGATCGGCCAGGTCGTCGATGCCGCCCTCCTTGGGCTTGCCGCCGGCGATCCAGAAGACCTTGGGATAGGAGGCCAGGGCCTGACGCGCGGCGTCGGCGTTGGTGGCCTTGGAATCGTTGATGAAGCGAACGTGGCCGATATGGCCGACGGCCTCCATCCGGTGGGCCAGGCCGGGGAAGGTCAGCAGGCCTTTGACCACCGTCTCCTCGGGAATGCCCATGTCATTCACGGCGAGAAAGGCGAAGGCTGCGTTCTGGGCGTTATGCCGACCCGGCAAGGAACGAGCCTTCGACAGATCGACGATGGGGGCGGGACGACCGCCCGCATTATAGGTCAGCCAATCGTCCATCAGATACATGCCGAGGTCGTCATCCATCGGCCGCTCGACCGAGACAGGATCGACAGCTCTCCCCTCCGCTTTCAGTTCCTGCCAGATGGCGAAGCCGTAGGGATCGTCAATCCCCACATAGGGCGCGGTCTTTCGCGACTGGAATATACGCCGCTTGGCGGCGACATAGCCCTCCATCCCTCCGTGACGGTCCAGGTGATCGGGGCTGATGTTGGTCAGGATCGCCGCGTCGGGCGCGAAGCGGGTCGTCAGGTCCAACTGATAGCTGGAGACCTCGATCACATAGACGGCGCCCGGCGTCGGCTCCGGCAGGGCCAGGACGCCGATGCCGATATTGCCGCCGACATGGACGGTCAGACCCGCCTGCTGCAGCACCCATCCGATCAGGGCCGTGGTCGTGGACTTGCCGTTGGTGCCGGTGATGGCGATCACCCAGGGACGCCGGCCTTCCGGCAGGGCGTCCAGCGCGCGGGCGAACAGTTCGATATCGCCGACGACCGGCACGCCCGCCGCGCGCGCCTTGTCCACGGTCCAGTGCGGCTTGGGATGGGTCAGGGGCGCGCCGGGCGACAGGACCAGGGCGGCGAAGCCGGACCAGTCGGCGGCCGTCAGATCCTCGACCACGAACCCCTCGGCCTGGGCCTGAAGCCGGCCCGAAACCCCGTCGTCCCACAGGACGGGGGTCGCGCCCCCGGCCTTGAGCGCGCGCGCGGCCGTGATCCCCGACCGTCCCAGGCCGAAGACCGCGACCCGCCTGCCCTCGAAACCGGGAACGGGGATCATCTCTGACCCCCGTCATCCTCGGGCTCGACCCGAGGATCGGAGGATCCGCCGCTGGCGCGAACGGCCGGCCGCACAGTCAGGTCCACGCCCGATCCTCGGGTCAAGCCCGAGGATGACGGAGAATGGGGGAGCCCGCTCATCTCAGCTTCAGCGTCGACAGGCCGATCAGCGCCAGCGCCCCGGCGATGATCCAGAACCGGATGACGACGGTCGATTCCGGCCAGCCCATCTTCTCGAAATGGTGGTGGATCGGGGCCATCAGGAAGATGCGTTTCTTGGTCAGCTTGTAATAGCCGACCTGGATCATGACCGAGGCGGCCTCCATCACGAACAGGCCGCCGACGATGCCCAGCACCAGTTCATGCTTGGTCGTGACGGCGATGGCGCCCAGGGCGCCGCCGAGGGCCAGCGACCCGGTGTCGCCCATGAAGATCTTGGCCGGGGGAGCATTGTACCAGAGGAAGCCGGCGCCCCCGCCGATCATGGCCGCGCAGAAGATGGCCAGTTCGCCGGCGCCCGGCACATGGTGGACCTGAAGATACTGGGCGAAGACGAAGTTGCCGGCCAGATAGGCGATCAGGCCGAACGCCCCCGCCGCCATCATCACCGGCACGGTCGCCAGCCCGTCCAGGCCGTCGGTCAGGTTCACGGCGTTGGAAAAGCCGACGATGGTGAAGGCGGCGAAGGCCACATAGAACCAGCCGATGTTCAGCAGCACGGCCTTGAAGAAGGGGAAGGCGATCGAGGTCTCGAGCCCCGGCGAGGTCGGCGAGACCTTCATCCACAGCACGGTCAGAACGCCCGCGATCACCGCCACCACCGTCTGGGCCGCCAGCTTCTGTTTCGAGGTCAGGCCGGCCGAGGTCTGTTTCGTCACCTTGGCGTAGTCGTCGATGAAGCCCAGCACCCCGAAGGCCGCCGTCACGCCCGAGACGATCCAGATATAGGGATTGGTCAGGTCGCCCCACAGGAAGACCGCCACGCCGATGCCCGCCAGGATCATCAGCCCGCCCATGGTGGGGGTGCCGACCTTGGACAGGTGGGACACCGGGCCGTCGTCACGGATCGGCTGGCCCTTGCCCTGTTTGGCGCGGATCCAGTTGATGAACCGGCTGCCCATGGCGGCCGCCACGATGGCCGCCGTCGCCAGGGCCAGGGCCGCGCGGACGGTCTGGTACTGGATCAGGTTCAGCAGCGGATACTGGTGCGCGACGTCGGCGTAATAGAGATACAGAAGGTAGAACATGCGGGGGTCTCTATCGGGTCGCGCGCGGCGCGTCTGGGCTTGAAGAGGCGGTTTGCAGGTCGGCCAGGGCCTTGGCGATCAGGGACGCCCTGGATCCGTTCGATCCCTTGACCATGACGATATCGCCGGCCTCCGCCAGCGCGGACGCCTCCGCCGCGAGTTCGACGGCGGTTTCGCGCCACAGGCCGCGTCGCGAGGCTGGCAGGGCGTCGTACAGGCGCCGCATCTCCGGCCCGGCCGCATGGACCAGGTCCAGACCGGCGGCCTCGATCGGCTGGGCCAGACCCTCGTGCAGGGCATGGCTCTGGTCGCCCAGTTCCAGCATGTCGGTCAGGACCACGATCCGCCGGCCGGCCGTCGGGCGAGCGCCCAGGCTCTTGAACCCGGCGGTCATCGACAGGGGATTGGCGTTGTAGCTCTCGTCGATCAGGGTGAAGGCGCCGCCGGGCACGGCGACCGTGCGCGTCTGGCCCCGCCCCGCCAGCGGCTGGAAGCCGGCCAGGGCCTGAAGCCCCGTCTCCAACGCCACGTCCAGCGCATCCAGCATCAAGAGGACGCACAGGCTGTTCAGTCCCCAGTGGGCGCCGGACTGGGCCAGGCGGTAGTCGATCCGCTGTCCGAACAGCTCGGCCGCGACCGCCGCCCCTTCGGCGTCCGGGCGGAAGTCCAGCAGCCGGGCGTCGTGGCCCGGATCGGTCCCGAAGACGACCAGCCGCGCCCCGACCGCCCTGGCCGCGTCGCACAGGACGCCGGAGAAGGCCACGTCGCCGTTCGCGACAGCCGTCCCGCCGGGAACCAGACCCTGGAAGATCGAGGCCTTCTCGCGCGCAACCCCCGCCTCGCCGTCGGCGAAGGCCTCGATATGGACCGGGCCGACGGTGGTGACGCAGGCGGCGTGGGGCGCGACGAAGCGCGACAGGGGCGCGATTTCGCCCGGAGCATTCATGCCGATCTCGAACACGGCGCGCCGGGTCTCGACCGGCATCCGCGCCAGGGTCAGGGGCACGCCGATATGGTTGTTGTAGCTCTTGATCGAAGCATGGGCGGGACCGGCCAGATCAAGGCCGGCCTTGATCGCCTGGGTCACGCTGGTCTTGCCGACGCTGCCGGCGACGGCGCCGCGCTTGACGTGGGGCGCCCGCTCGCGCGCGGCGACGCCCAGGGCTTCGAGCCCGTGCAGGGTGTCGGGCACGACGACATAGGCCCCGCCCTCGACCGGCCGTTCGACCAGGGCCGCCGCAGCGCCCGCCGCAAAGGCGTTCGCCGCAAACTCATGCCCGTCGCGCGCGCCCTTCAGGGCCAGAAACAGGTCGCCGGCCACGATCTCGCGGCTGTTGTAGGTCAGGCCGGTGATCGGGCGGTCGTCGCCGTGCAGCACGCCGCCCGTGGCGGCGGCGACTTCGGCGGCCGTCCAGAGCGGGCGGGCGGTGGATTCAGGCATTCAGCGACAGGGCCTCGGACGCGACGGTGGCGTCGTCGAACGGATGAGTCGTCCCGCCGACGATCTGGCCCTGTTCATGCCCTTTTCCGGCGATGACCACCACATCCCCGTCGCGCATCATTTCGATCGCCGCTTCGACCGCCGCGCGGCGGTCGCCGATCTCGACGCCTTCGGGGCAGCCCGCGCGGACCTGTGCGCGGATCGAGGCGGGGTCTTCGCTGCGAGGATTGTCGTCGGTGACGATGGCCACATCGGCCAGGCGGCCGGCGATCTCGCCCATCAGGGGCCGCTTGCCGCGATCCCGGTCGCCGCCGGCCCCGAAGACCACGATCAGCCGGCCGGTCGCGTGGGGCCGCAGGGCGGTCAGCACCGTCTCCAGCCCGTCCGGCGTATGGGCGTAGTCGACATAGACCTCGCCGCGTCCCGTCTCGGCGCCGATGCGTTGCAGCCGGCCTTGCGCGCCGGTCAGGCCTTCCAGCGCGCTGATCACATCCTCGGGCCGGTCGCCGGCCGCGATGCACAGACCCGCCGCCACCAGGGCGTTCGAGGCCTGGAAGGCGCCGGCCAGCGGCAGCAGGATGTCGCGAACATCGCCGCGCACGTCCAGGGTCAGGCGCTGGCCCTCCGGCGTCGCCTGGCGGCCGATCAGGGCCAGGTCGCGCCCGCGCTCGCCCACGCCCATCACGCCCAGCCCGGCCATGATCGAGGCGGCGGCGAAGGCGGAATAGGCGTCGGAATCGGCGTTCAGCACCGCCGTCCGCCCGCGCGGCAGCAGGGCCTCGAACAGGCGCATCTTGGCGGCGCGATAGTCGTCCATCGTGCCGTGATAATCGAGGTGGTCCTGGGTCAGGTTGGTGAAGGCCGCCGCCTTCAGCGCCACCCCGTCCAGACGCCGCTGGTCGATGCCGTGGGACGAGGCTTCGACCGCCACATGGGTCACGTCCTTGGCCGCCAGCTCGGCCATCAGGCGCGCGGCCTCGGCGGCGTCGGGGCTGGTCAGGCCGGGGCCGGTCAGGGCGTAAGTCCTGTCGCCCTTCTGGCCGACGACGCCCAGGGTGCCCATGCTGGCCGACTTGTGGCCCAGGCCGGCCCAGATCTGGCGGCAGAAGGCGGCGACCGAGGTCTTGCCGTTGGTGCCCGTCACCGCCACGCAGGTCCTGGGCTGGGCGCCGTAGAAGCCGCGCGCGGCGATGGCGTAGGCCCGGCGCACGTCGCCCGAGGTCACCAGCACCGGCGCGGCGCTGTCCGGCGTGTCGGTCGGCGCCAGCACGGCGGCCGCCCCCTGGGCCAGGGCTTGGGGAATGAAGGCGCGGCCGTCCGCCGCCGTGCCCGGGAGGGCGACGAACAGGGCGCCGGGCGCGACCTTGCGGCTGTCGGAGGTCACGCCGGTGATGATCGGATCGCTGGCCACGTCGCGGCGCAGCAGATCGGACAGGTGCAGGGCGCTCACAGGCCGTCTCCCTGCACGTCCTGATATTCCGGAATCTTCTCGCCGGTCGCCGTGCGCCAGCGGTCGGCGCGGCGCTCGACGCCCAGGAAGCCGGCGATCCGGTCAGCGACATTGCGCACCGCAGGCGCGGCCACATAGGCGCCGGTCTTGGGATAGGTTCCCGGCTCGTCCATCAGGATGAAGACGGCGTAGCGCTTGGCGTCCAGCGGCCCATCGACCGGGAAGACGGCGGCGAAAGACCCCAGCGCACGGCTGGGATCATAGCGGCCGTTGACCAGCTTGTTGGCCGACCCCGTCTTGCCCCCGACCCGCAGGCCCGGCGCATCGGCGAACCCGCCCGACCCCTTGACCACATTGCTGCGCATCAGCTCCAGAATGGCGCGCGAGGTCTCCTCGGTGACGATCTGGTGCGGCTGGGCCCCGCGCGCGCCGCCGCGACGCAGGGACAGCGGCACCATCCGCCCGCCGTTGGTCAGGGCGCCCATGGCCTGAACCATCTGGGCCGGGGTGATCATGATGCCGTAGCCGAACGACAGCGAGGCCAGGGTCGAACTGTCCCAACGGCGCGGCACGACCGGACGCGCCGATTCCTTCAGCTCGATCCCGGCGGCGTCCAGCAGGCCCAGACGGCGGAAATAGTCGCGCATCGTGTCCGGACCCATCTGCACCGCCAGCTGCGACGTGCCGATGTTGGACGAGTGCAGATAGACTTCCTCCAGCGTCATCACCCGGTTCTGGGCGTGGAAGTCCTTGATCTTGCGGTCGCCGATCTGGAAGGCCTGCGAGGCGTCGAACAGGGTGTTCATGTCGGCCCGCCCGGTGTCGAGCCCGGCGGCGACGGTGAAGGTCTTGAACACCGACCCCATCTCATAGTGGCCCGAGACGGCGCGGTTCAGCGTCGCCCCGTCGGGCGCGGCGCCGCGATTGGACTGGCTGAAGTTCGGCCAGCTGGCCATGCCCAGGACCTCGCCGGTCTGGACGTCGGTGACGATGCCGACCGCGCCCTTGGCCTGGTTCTTGACGGCGGCGGCGGCCAATTCGTTCTCCAGCACGCCCTGGACGCGCAGGTCGATGGACAGGGGGAAGCTCTCGCCCCGCTGACCCGCCGCCCGGATCTCGTCGTTGAACGCCAGTTCGGCGCCCGAGACGCCCTGGCCGCCCGTGTCCGCATCCCCGATCAGATGCACCGCCGAGGTTCCCAGCGGATAGGCGCGGCGGTCTTCCGGTTCGAACGTCACGCCGCCCAGGGCCAGGTCGTGAACCGCCGCCTTCTCCTGGGGCGTCAGGCCGGTCAGCACGATCAGGCGCCGATCCCCGTCCAGCACCCTGCGCAGCCGCGCCGCCTGCAATCGCGGCAGGGCGCGACGCAGCTGACGGAAGGCCAGGTCGCGATCCCAGATCTCGGCCGGGTCCAGATAGAGGCCGTAGTGGACGATATTGGTCGCCAGCAGTTCGCCGTTGCGGTCGGTCAGGTCGCCGCGCACCAGGGCGTCGGGATTGACCCCGGCCCAGCGGCCGCCCGCCTCGCCGAACAGAGCCTTGTACGAGGCGCCGATGGCCAGACCGGCGAAGACGCAGGAGAAGACGATCAGGATCAGGAAGATGCGGACCCGCGTGTCCTCTTCGGGCCGCCCATCGGCGCGCGCCCGCTCGAATCCGTGCTCCAGCCGCCAGACCAGTTCCGACAGGCCGCGCCAGAAGGGCGACAGCCGGCCCTGCAGGTCCACGCCCGGCGCGGGACGGTGATAGCGATGATCCTGAACGCTCATTGCACCGCCTCCGGCGCAGCGGCGGCGACCTCGGCGGGGGCCGCCTGCGCAACGGCGGGCGTGGCCGGCGCCGGGGCGGGCGCAGCCTTCAGCGCAGGAAGCTGATCTTCCTTGGCTTGACGATGCACCTCGACCGGCGCCAGGCCGATCTGACGCGACAGGCTTTCCAGCCGCGCCGGCTGCTCCAGCCGGGCGACCTCGGCGCGCAGCAGGCGGACCCGCTGGCCGTTCTCGCGGATGTCCTGCTCCAGCTGGGCGATGCGGCTGCTCTCGCGCGCCGCCGCCGCCTTGGCCGCATAGACCGAGACGATCATCACGGCCACCAAAGCCACGCCGATGATCTCGATCCAGCGCACGCCGCGCACCTTCCAGTCAAACAGGCGATGCAGCGCGGTGCGGGAATAGGTGAAGAAGGGCGCCGTGGTCATGCTGCAGCCCTCCCGCCGATCCGGCCCCAGGCCGGCGCCTCGGTGCGGACGGCGGCGCGCAGCTTGGCCGAACGGGCGCGGGGATTGGTCGAGCGTTCCCCCTCCCCTGCTTCGCGCGCGCCCTTGAACTGAAGCGTGAAACTGGGCTTGCGCGGATCGACGGCGATGGGGGCGTGACGCGATCCGGCCGGCGTATTGCCGGTCCGCTCGGTCAGGAAGGCCTTGACGATCCGGTCCTCCAGCGAATGGAAGGTGACCACCGCCAGGCGGCCGCCGGGCGCCAGGGTCGCCTCGGCCGCCTCCAGCCCGCGCTCCAGCTCGCCCAGTTCGTCGTTCACCGCGATGCGTAGGGCCTGGAACACCCGCGTCGCCGGATGGATCGGCGCGCCGCGACGTCCGCCAAGGGCTTTTTCGACCACCTCGGCCAGGTCCAGCGTGCGGTCGAAAGGCCGTTCGACGCGGCGGCGCAAAATGGCGGTGGCGACGCGGCCCGACTGGCGTTCTTCGCCATACAGTTTGAAGATATGGGCCAGCGGCCCGTGGTCCCAGCTGTTGACGATATCGGCGGCCGTCGCGCCGTCATCGGACATCCGCATGTCCAGCGGCCCGTCGCGCATGAAGGAAAAGCCGCGCTCGGCCTGATCCAGCTGCATCGACGAGACGCCGATGTCGAACACGGCGCCGTCCAGCCTGGCCTTGCCGCTGTCGGCGAAGGCCTGGGCCAGACCCGAGAAGGGCGTCCGCACCAGCTGGAACCGGTCCGGGAAGGCGGCGGCCACCGCATCGGCGTGCGGCTGAACCGTCGGGTCGCGATCCAGGCCGATCACCTGGGCGCCGGTCGCCAGGATGGCGCGGGCGTAGCCGCCGGCGCCGAAGGTGGCGTCGATCACGACGTCGCCGGGACCGGGCTGCAACGCCTCGATCACCTCGGCCAACAGGACGGGGGCGTGGGGCGCTTCGGTCACGATCCGCCTCCCGCCGCCAGCTTCATCTGGGCCGCCAGCTTCAGGGCGCCGATCTGGGCCATGCCGGCCTTGGCCGCAGCCCGCTGTTCGGCGCGCCGGGCCGCCCATTTCTCGCGCGACCAGATCTGGAACCGGTCCTTCAGACCCACGATCACGACCGTGTCTTCCAGCCCCGCCTCGGCGCACAGACCCTCCGGCAGGGTGATGCGGCCGCCGGAATCATAGGCCAGGCGCACCTGCTCGCCCATCACCTGCCACTCCAGCGCCGACCGCTCTTCAGAGCCGAACGGCAGGGACTCGATCATCTCGGCATAGACGGCGAACAGGCGATCCCCGCCCGCTTCCAGACAGTCGGCCTCGATGGAAGGGAAGATGAACACGCCGCCGGCTGCGCCGTTTTCGGTCGTGCGGAAATCGTTAGGGATCAGGAGACGGCGCTTGCCGTCCAACTGTTTCTCGTAGGTCGAGAGAAACACGCCCTGTCCATCGAGCCCTTCAGCCCGCCCCTAGATGCCCTGACGAACGCCCGACGCGCCCGCCTCTCAGCCCCAAATCATGCGACTGGGATAGCATGGGACGAAATGGGTCTCAATGGGATCGAAGCCAAGATTTAACCATGTTTTGACATGTGACGACTTAGGCACGCTTGAACATACAGAACATACACGGAACACGACTAGTATTCACAGGCTGTGGGGCGTTCTAACCTTCCCTGACCCGTCAACAGGTTAACGACCGCAAAACTGCGGGAGCGCCGCCAGAACGCTGAAATGCGGGGATAATCCGAACCCGGACCAGGCGACGCACAATGGGGAGGCGCCAACTTCCCACCCCACGGGCTCAAGAAGGCCGATAGGCCCGAGAAAAACCGGCCTCAAGCAGCGCGAAGCGCGATAGGCCCAAGAACCGCCTCAAGCAGCGCGAAGCGCGATAGGCCTTAAAAAATGCCAGACGGCCTGTAAGCCGGGTTTTGTTCCGCCCCAGGCCGAAACCTAGAACGACGACGATCATTCCTCTGGACCGTCCATTGCTGAACGGTTCTCGCGACCTACCCGGACATCTGAGGCGGTGAGCCCCGCGAGGCGAACCCCGCGCGATGTCCCTATTTGGTCTTGCTCCAGGCGGGGCTTGCCATGCCGTCCCTGTTGCCAGGCACGCGGTGGGCTCTTACCCCACCCTTTCACCCTTACCGGTCTCGCGAGGCCGGAGGTTTGCTTTCTGTGGCGCTATCCCTCGGGTCGCCCCGGGCGGAAGTTATCCGCCGCCTTTTCACCGTGGAGCCCGGACTTTCCTCGACGAGATCAAGTCCCGCCGCGACCGCCCAGCCGTCTGGCGGGGGCTAGATGCGCCGCCGCAGCGTGCAGGTCAACCAACGGATGCGTCGAGGCCGTAAATGGGATATCATTATCCCATGGCCGAACCCGCCTCGAAGATGACGACGCCGGAAAGCGCGGAGCAGCGCGAGCGTCGGCTCGTCCATGAGCGCGCCCTCCTGGCCGAAGCCTATGCCGACATCGCCGCCGGGCGCGTCATTTCCGGTGACGAAGCCCTAGAGTGGCTGGATCGCTGGGCAGCCGGTGAAGACCTCGAAGAACCCCGCCTCAGCTGAATGGGCGGGCCTTATCGGGTCATCTTCACCGCTCGAGCGCGCGCCGACCTGCTGGCCGCGCGGCGTTGGCTGTCTCAGCCTGGCAGCGGGCTGAAGGCGCGCTTGCGATCCGCCCGCATCACTCGCGCTATCGTCGAACTCCAGTTCACGCCATTCCGATGGCCGGAAGGTCAAACGTCAGGCGTTCGAGAGCGCCCTGTCGAAGGCCATCGCATCCTTTACCAGGTCGATGATCGCGCCCACACGATATCTCTACTGCGCGTCTTCGGCCCCTTCCAGAACCGCACAGACCCCTAGTCCAGCACGCCCGTGACGCTTTCGACGCTGGCCAGTTGCAGCAGGCCGACCAGCCGCGCCCGCGTCTCGCCGTCGGCGACGCCGTCGATGCGGTCGGGGCGCCAGTGGCGCTGGAAGGCGCGGACCGTGGTTTCGGTCTCGGCGTCATAGTCGCCGCCGGGCGTCAGCCCATAGCCCAGCCTGTGCAGGCCGGCGCGGAGCACGACCACGCCGATTCCCTGATCGCCCTTCTGCAGCAGGCCGCCCAGGGCCTTGATCCGCTCGGGCGCCGGTTCGAACCAGAGGCCGTGGCCGGCCTCGGCCAGGCGCTTCCAGGGGAAGAGTTCGCCGGGATCGGTCTTGCGCGCCGGCGCCAGGTCGGAATGGGCGATGATGCGGTTGTCGGGAATGGTCCAGCGGTCCCGGATGTCGCCGATCAGGGCGATGACCGCCGCGATCTGGGCCTCGGGAAACAGCCGATAGCCGAACTCATGGCCCGGATTGACGATCTCTATGCCGATGGAGGCGGCGTTGCAGTCGTCCTCGCCGCGCCAGACCCCCGCCCCGGCATGCCAGGCGCGCCGTTCTTCGGGCACAAGCTGGAAGATCCGACCGTCCTCCTCGACCAGATAATGGGCCGACACCTTGGCTTCGGGGTCGCGCAGCCGCGCCAGGGCGGCCTCGCCCGTCTCCATGCCGGTGTAGTGCAGCACCAGCATGTCGGGCGGCGACCGGCGCGTGTCGAAGTTCGGCGAGGGCGCCGGGATCAGGTCAACCATGGCTTCAGGCCTCAGCGGCCGTGGCGTTCCCAGCCGTAGGCGACCCAGGTCCCGTCCACCTTGTGCGCCTCGATCACGTCGGGATCCCCGGCGCGGCGGCGCGGCGCCAGGTTGCGGCGCGCGCGCATGGCCAGACCGGCCAGGAAGACCAGCACCCCGGCGAACAGGGCGATCACTGCGACGGCGGCGGCGGTGAACACGGCCAGGACCGCGCCCACGGCCATGGCGGCGACGGCGGCGATCATGCCGGCGATCCACATCACGGAGGCCACGAGGCCGTTGGGCCGGCGGCGAGCGGCGATTCCGATGGTGGCGAGACGTTCAGGCTGGAACATGGGTCATCCTTTCAGGCGTCCCGAAGAACGCCCATTCCACAATGTCGGTCCATCGGGCCTCGCGGTCAATGGATCCGCCTTCAAGCCTGCGTGCGATGGATCGTCACTGCCGGCCTCAGAACATCGGCTGGTCGGCCAGGACCACCGCGCCCTCGCTGCGCATCCGCTCGCCTTCGATGCGGCGCATCACCGCCTGGGCCTGGGGATCGGCCATGACGCCGCCCAGCATGACCAGGGCCTGGGCCGCCTCGCTCTGGACCCCGAACATCTCGGACAGGGCTTCCCACGGCGACTTCGACTTGGGGAAATGCTTGAAGCGGACCGATTCCCCGGCGGGGATCTTGGCCAGGGCCTTGGCCTTGGCCACCGCCTCGGTCAGGCCGCCCAACTGATCGACCAGGCCCAGCGGCAGGGCCTGGGCGCCGGTCCAGACCCGGCCCTTGGCGATCTCGCGCACGCGGGCCGGCTCCAGTTTGCGGCCCGTGGCCACCCGCGTGATGAAGTCGTCGTAGATCCGGTCCATCGAGCCGGCGAAGGCGGCGCGCTGGCTGTTGGTGAAGGACTGGGTCGGCGAGAAGGCGTCGGCGTAAGGACCGCCGACCGTCAGTTCACGCATGTCCACGCCGAACCGGCCCAGGGCGTCAGCGATCACGAACTTGCCGCCGAACACGCCGATCGAGCCGGTCAGGGTCGAGGGCTGGGCCACGATCCAGTCGGCTTCCGAACTGATCCAGTAGCCGCCCGAGGCCGCATAGGCGCCCATGGACACCACCACCGGCTTGCCGGCGGCCTTGGCCGCGCGCACGGCGGCCAGGATCTGTTCCGAGGCTTCGGGCGATCCGCCCGGCGACGAGACGCGGAAGACGATGGCCTTCACGCCCTTGTCCTCGATGGCGTCATAGATGGCCTCGGCCGTGTCGTCCGAATGGATCGAAGAGCCGCCGCCGAAGCCGCCGCCGTCGCTGCGTCCGGTCACGATGGCGCCCTCGCCGCCGACGATGGCGATGGCGTTCTTGCCCGAGCCGGTCCGCTCGCCCTTGTCCGACGTGTATTGGTCGAACTCGACGATTTCGGCGCCCTTGCCGGCGCGGCGCTTGATCTCGGCCTCGGCCTCCTCGACCTGGCCAACCTTGTCGATCAACTTGTTCGCCAGAGCCTGTTCGGCCGAATAGGGGCCGGCCTCGATCACGGTCTTCAGCGCCGCCGGCGTCGTCTTGCGGTCCTGGGCCGCATTGGCCAGGGCGCTGTCATAGAGGGAGGTCATCCAGGCGGTCATGGCCTCGCGGTGCGGGCCGGTATAGTCGCTCTGGGTGTATTCGTTGACGGCGTTCTTGTACTCGTAGCGCTGCTCGAAATCGGCGCGCACCCCGTATTTCTCGAACGCCCGCCCCAGGAAGATGCTATCGGCCGAGAAGCCCGTCGCCTGGAAGCCGGCCGTGTTCTGCATCCACAGTTCCGAGGCCGAGGCCCCGACCATATAGGTGGACATCACCGCCCCCATGGGCGCGAAGCCCTGGCTGTGGGCGATGACCGGCTTGCCCGAGGCGCGGAAGCGGCGGACCGCCTGGCGCAGTTCGTCCGCCGTCGCCGGGGTCATGCCGCTTTCCGGCAGGCGGATCAGCAGGGCCTTGACGCTCTTGTCCTCCTCGGCCTGGGCCAGGCCGTCCACCACCTGGGTCACCGACAGGCCGGACCCGCCGAAGGCCGCGAACGGATTGGTCGAGGGCTGGTCGCTGACGCCCTCGCGCAGGTCCAGCTCCAGCACCGAGGTCGCTGGCGCCGTCGGCTTGGACGAGCCGGCGATCGCCACGGTCAGCAGCACCACCGGAATGACGACGACGAACAGGATCAGTCCGGTGAAGACACCCAGGACCGTCAGGAAGAATTGCTTCATGGGAGAAGGCGCGCTCGCAAGGGGCCGAAAATGGCTCGGCTTCACCATAGCCTCGGAACGGTCACCGTCAAATGAACGTCCCGCAACGTAGGCGCGTCGGATCGCCCCGGATCCACCATGTTGCGGCGCCGCGTGACGATTGATGCGCGTCCCGGAAATCCCTATATGAGCCGCAAGCGAGCTGGGGCCTGTCGCCCCCGCGCCATAGACCGGAGACCGCCCCATGCTGGTCACCCTGATGAAATCCAAGCTGCACCGCGCCACAGTGACCCAGGCCGACCTCGATTACGAAGGCTCGATCGCCATCGACATGGACCTGCTGGACGCGGCGGGCATCTTTCCGCACGAACAGGTCGATGTGCTGAACATCACCAACGGCGCGCGGTTCACCACCTACGCCATCGAGGCGCCGCGCGGCTCTCGGGTCATCGGCGTCAACGGCGCCGCCGCCCGCCTGGTCCAGAAGAACGACAAGGTGATCGTCGTCACCTACGGCCAGCTGCCCCAGGAAGAAGCCCGCCAGTGGACGCCGAACGTGGTGCTGCTGGACGATAATAACGAGATCAAGCGCGCCGGCTGACGCCCGCCCCTTTCCCCCCAGGGAAACGATCGACCCTCATGCCGAATGCAAAAAAGGCCCGCCGTCGCCGGCGGGCCTTTCTTCATTCCGAACCGGGGATCAGCGGGCGATGTCGTAGACGCCGGTGATGTCGACCCGGACCGTCAGTTCGCCGGCGGCGACCGGGGTGCTGTCGCGGCTTTCCATCGCCATGGCGCGCACGGCGAACAGCTGCGGCGGCGCGGGCGAATAGCCGCCGCCTTCGCTCAGGTTGCGGATGCCGGCCAGCTGGACGTTCAGGGCCTGGGCGTACAGCTGCGCCTTGGCCTGCAGGGCGCGCACGGCCAGCTGACGCGCGCGATCCTCGGCCGCGCTCGAATCCTTCAGGCCGAAGCTGATGCCGTCGATCTGGTTGACCCCGGCGGCGACGACGGCGTCGGCGGTGGTCCCGACCTTGCTCAGGTCGTTGATCGTCACCGTCACCCGGTTCACCGCCTGATAGCCGCGCAGCTTGGGCGGTTCATTCTGCACATAGTCATATTGGGCCGACAGGTTCAGGCCCGAGGTCTGGACGTCGCGCTCGGCGATCCCGGCGCGGCGCAGGGCGGCCATGACCTGGATCATCCGGGTCGCATTGTCGCGCATGGCCTCCTGGGCCGTCGCCGCCTCGGTCTGGACGCCGAAGCTGATGGTGGCCATGTCCGGCGCGGCCTTGACCTCGCCATAGGCCGACAGGTTCAGCGACGGCGCGGGCTGCATCATCTGGATCGCGCCCGGCTGCAGGGTCTGGGCCATCGTCGGCGCGGCCGCGCCCAGGGCGACAGCGGCCGTCAGGGCCCCGCCCAGCATCAGGGTTTTGAACGCGCGTTTCATGCAGAAGTCTCCGTAGAACGATCCCGACCGACGGGTTCGTCGATCCATGGCCGCAACCTTGGCCTTTTACACCTGAACCAACGTCCGCGCCTCCCCGTCGGTTTCCGTTCATCTTCATGAATTCGCCGAAAACCGTCCGACGACCCCGCGCCCCTTGGCAAGCCGCGCCAACCCCTGCTAGGCGGTTCCTCCCGCCGCACCGCGCGCCAGGGACCGCCGGTCCCGTCGCGTCCTGGGGGCCTGTAGCTCAATGGTTAGAGCCGACCGCTCATAACGGTCTGGTTGGGGGTTCGAGTCCCTCCGGGCCTACCACCTTTTTGTCGGGACCACTTAAAAGTGGCTCAAAACCACTTAAGAGTGGCTCAGCACCTTAGGACACAGCGGCCGCTTGATCGTCCGGCGCTGACGCATAGTAGATGTTGGCAAGGTCTTCTCGAAGGCGAAGGTCGGGCCGATCAGTATGTCCATGCTTCAGCCAGTTCGGGCCGGAGACCTAGCTCATAGTCCCGCCACTGATGCACCGCCGCCTCGCGAAACGCTTCGGCCTCTGCTTCCCAGAACGAAGGTCATTTACCCCTGGCGATCCGCGGGCGATCATTCGCCATGATCGATTCTGCCACTGCGCTCGCTTTCTCGATGTTCGAAAACCGGGGCGTTTACGCCCTGATCCTGGGAAGCGGCGTCTCGCGCGGTGCCCGGATCCCGACCGGCTGGGAGATCACCCTGGATCTCGCCCGCCGGCTCGGACATCTCGAAGGGGTGGAGGATCAAGCCGACTGGGCGGGGTGGTATCAGGAGCGTTTCGGCAAGGCACCCGGCTATTCCGACCTGCTCGACGCCCTGGCGCAGACCCCGGGCGAACGCCGCGCCCTGCTACACAGCTACATCGAGCCGACCGACGAGGACCGGGAAGAAGGCCGCCGTCTACCGACCCCGGCCCATAAGGCCATCGCGCGCCTCGTCCGCGACGGCTACGTGCGCGTGATCGTGACCACCAATTTCGACCGCCTGATGGAGAGCGCGCTCCGGACGGAGGGCATCGAGCCCACTGTCATCCGGTCCGACGACGATCTGGCCGGCGCGGCACCCCTTCCCCATGCGCGTTGCTACATTCTCAAGGTCCACGGCGACTATCTGGACACCCGCCTGCGGAACACCGAAGGCGAACTGGCCAGCTACAGTCCGGCCCAGGACGCCCTGCTCGATCGCATCCTCGACGAGCACGGCCTTATCGTGTGCGGCTGGTCGTCAGACTGGGACGCAGCCCTTCGCGCCGCCATCACCCGCGCGCCGTCGCGCCGTTACCCGCTGTTCTGGGCCAGCCGCGCCGATCCCGGCCCGTCGGCCATGGACATCATCGCCCAGAGAGGCGGCAAGGTGGTGCGCATCGACGACGCGGACGGCTTCTTCGTCGGCCTGCAGCAGAAGCTGGAGGCGCAGGCGGCGCTTCAACGGCCGAACCCGCTGAGCGTCGAACTTCTTGTGGCCACGCTCAAGAAGCAGTTGGCGAAACCGGAACACCGCATCGCCCTGGGCGAGACGGTGGAACAGGAGGTGCGACGAGTGCGCAAGATGCTGGCCGGCGCCGCCTTCGCGATGAACGCGCAATTCACACCGGAAACGTTCAGGCAGCGGGTGTTCGCCTATCGGGCCCTGTGCGAACCCATGGTTCGAATGGCCTTCACGCTCGGACGGTGGGGCGACGGGCCGGAGTTCAACCTCGCCAGGGACCTGATGCTCTCGGTCTCAGAGCGACCGTCGGGCGGATATGCCCCCTTCCTCAACCTCTCCACCTTTCCCGCCGTCCTCAGCCTCTGGGCCTATTGCCTGGGCGCCGCCAAGGCCGAGCGTCCTGACGTCATCCTGCGCATGCTTCATGTCCCGATCCACAAGGAGCACCGTTCGACCTCCGAAAAGGCCGTCGAGTGTTTCGTTCCTGAGGTCTGGTCGGCCCAGGACGTGGCGCTCTGGCAGACCTTCGAGGGCATGGCGCGACATTACCTCCCGGCCTGCGACCTGTTGCACCCGATGTTTGCGGAATGGCTGACCGACGAGTTCCTGACGCCGAAGGCCTTCGACCTCGCCTGGGGCTGGGTCGAAATCCTGTCCGGGCTCGAGTTCACGGCGGCGCGCACCGATAAGGAAACCTTGCGGATGGTCCTGGCGAGGGCGGGGAACGGGCGAGGGTATCTGCCGAGTCCAATCGGCCGGATGACATATGACAGCGAAACCGGTCCACGCTTGTTCGACCGCCTTTCCGTCCCCTCCGTTCAGACGAGCCTCGCCGCAGCAGGTTTCGCGGACGGAGACGCCGAGTTCATCGGCGTCCTTCAAGAAAACCTGGCCGTCGTGGTGGATCAGGCAGGATGGCGCTGACGCGGTGAATACTCAAGGGCGCTGAGCGCGAGAGACGCCAGGCGCGGGTTGCTGCGGCGACCCGCTCTTCAGCCACGAGCCTGACGATCACTAGAACGTTCGTCGAGCTACGGCGAACCGTGTGTCCCGGAGAGCGGCCTTCATCGCGTCGTGATCCGTTCCGGGCCAGGTTTCAAGCAGGCGGACATCGCTTCGGCCGCCGACATGACAGATCGTCTGCGCGGCGACCGCGAGCGCGCGGTTCGAGGGAGCGTCCGGTAGCCAACGACTCAGGGCGCCGACGATGCCCTGCCGGGTCAGGCCTGCGCCGAGCGCCCGGTCCAGGGCGGACTCGATCGGAAATCCGCGCACGGTCCAATCTTCGAATGACTTCAGCAGGTCATCGACGGTCCGGTCGACATGGCTGTCCGTGATAAGTGGATCCAGCAGGCGGCGGCGGGTCGCAAACCAGCCGCGCTCGTCACAACAGTCTGCGAGCTGATTGATTTCATGCGGCTCAAGAAACTTCAGATAGGGCGCTATGCCGAGGATCTGATCCTCGCGGGTGACGCCGACGTTGTCGTTGGTGCGTATGCCCCAGGTCGAGGTGAACATGTCAAAGAGCGTCGTCGGATCATCATGGTGATCAACGATGGCGGCCACCCTGCGGTAGAGCTCGGGCGTGCCGACGTAGAGCGCGATCTGGATGAACCGCGGCGACCGGGCCAAAACCGGCCAATGCGACAGCAGCAGCCTTTGCGCGTCGGCCCGCGGCATGCGCAGGAAGACTTCAGCCAGCACGTATGGAACCTCTCCTTCCGGCAGGCCGAAAGCCTCGGGGCGCTCGCCGAGTTCCACGAGCAGGGCCTCGAACGCAGCGGCGAGCAGCGGCGACCAAGCGTAGCGCAAGGAGTAGAGCCAGCGTGAGCGGTCCGGCCCCTGCAGCCTTGAAACGAGCTCCGGGTGAGCGGAGACATCGCCCCGTTCCAACCGCTTGGAGAAGGCCCGGTCGGACAGGTCCTGATCATCCTGCAGCGCTCTCAGTATCGGCAAATCTCGAGAATCGCGGCTGGAACTCCACCAGTCGAACGCGGCGATGCGGCGAGCATGATCCGCGTCTGTGTCCCGCCACGCCGCAAGAAGGGCGGCGCGCGACTCCGCGCTCATCGGGGCCCATTCGGCGTCCGATTGATATCGCCAGTGCATCGAGCGGAGCCCGGATGTCGTATAGCTGTCGAGCGAACGGCGCCGCGCCTCCGCAAGCACATCGACGATGAACAACACGACCTTGGGGTCATCGACATCCTGCAGCATGTGCTGGATCGGCCAGTCGAGATCCGGCGACCGCGCGCGAGCGAAGAAATAATCCAGCGCGCCCATTGGCGGCAGGCGGTTGACGGCTAAGCGGACCTCATTGGACGCCAGATTATAGACCGTCGCGCCACGACGATCCGGTTCATACTGTTTGGGTGCCGGCAGGGTCGCCCACAGGCCGCACACCGGATCCAGATCGGCAGCTGCCTGCTCCGGCGTAGTACAGCGAGCGAAGGCCCACAGATAATCCCGCAGAAAGGCCATCCGGTCGCCGGCTTCGTCCCAGGCGCGGCTGAGGCACGGGCGCAGGCTGGGCGCGCCCGCGATCCCGGCCAGGATCAAGAGCCCGCGGCGTCGAGGACTTCCCGCTTCGCTCTGGTCAAGCGCGGTGGCCAGTGCAGCGACAAGGCCATCGCCCCAGGCATCGCAGGCGATTTCCCAAGCGCGGGGAAGCCAGCTCGCGGCGGCGTTGAGGCCCCAGCGCTCGCAGACCGCGACGCCGCCTTCGATGTCGCCGTTCTTCAGCTTGGCGAGCTGGGCTGCGGCATTGGGTTCTGGGAAGGCGTCGATGAGGGAGGGAATGTAGTCGCCCTGCGCTGGCTCGAGGGCGACCATGGCCTCCCATCGCAGGTGGCGCAAACCCGGCCCCCGGGCCTCCGGCCGGGACAACCACTCCGCCGCCGCGGCCGCAATGATCCCGGCCGAGGGATCGGACGATGCGCCGCCCATCCCGAGCGCCTGAAAAAGAGCGAGGGGATTAAGGTTCGTAATCCGCTCGATGAGGGACGAACGCGGCGGAATCAGCTGCAACAGGCCGGCCATGATCTCTGCATAGGCCGGCTCGGCGACGAGATCGTCATCGAGCTCGCCGGCCTCGAGCAGGGCGAGCGCTGCCCGGGCCAGCATCCAGGCGCGGACTCGGTCGTGCCGGAACCGCAAGGGCCCGTCCGCTGCGCCCTCGAGCCGGAGAAGATCGCCGGCGTCAATTAATCGTTCAAGAGACTGGACGACGTCCGGATCGAGCGACCACGCTAGCACCTTCGTCCATGAAGGGGTTAGGACGCGTCGCACCATCATCTCGCGGCCGAGCCGAAGGAAGGCGCGTGTGAGCGCGATCGCCCGGGTCGCCGATCCCCCGCAGGTCCGGTTGGCGGATTCCTCCACATACCGTCCGATCACCGCTGTCGGATCGGGCGTGTCCCAGTCCCGATTCAAGCCGATGAGGAGCGGATCGTCGCCCAGCGCCCGGGCGATCGCCCCCGCCCGGGCTTTGGACAGCGGCGCTCCGTCGACGCGCGCCGCGCGTTCGACCGCCTGCCGCCCCTCCGACTCGGTCAATGCTGGAGGACGAAACAGCGCCCCCTCGCGCTCACGCTCCAGCGCCGGGCTGGCCAGCGACAGAAGGTGCGGCCAGATGGGACAGAGGATGCGGACCCGGCCGCTCGACGCGCCGGGCGCGGTCTGCGCCGGAGCCGACCAGAGCATGAGTTTGTCAATCAGCCGACCGGGTTCGCGCGAACGGCTGACATCTTCGACCAGCACTAGGAGAGGGCGGTCCTCGCTCGCTAGGCCAAGAACGCTTTCCGTCGCAGAAAGGGAGGGTTCGATATCCTGGAGGGCGGCATGGAGCGCCTGTTCGAGCGACGCCGATCGCTCGACGTGTTCGTGGGCCAGCACCAGACCGAAGCCGCCGCCCGCCACATGCGCCGCCAACGCCCGATGGCAGGCGACCGTCTTGCCGAAACCGGAAGGGGCGACCACGAAGGCGAGGCGACGGGTGTCGACCAGCAGGGCCTCGTCAAGACGCCGCGCGACCCGTTTGGCCGGGTCGTCGCCCGCAGAGAACCGTCCGGCGCTGACTTCGGACAGGCTTGCAAGCAGGTCGGTCGACAACCGTTCCTGCGCGATTCCAAGCCGTTTGCGGCGTATCCATTGGCCGTTCGGGTCGGTGTCCAGCACCTGGGCGATACGGGCTCCGGACCAGAATTCCACGGCCAGCTTTCGTTCCGCCCCATAGGCGGTGACCTCTGACATCAGGTCCTCTTCGATCTCCCGGTTGGTCGTCAGGATCAAGAGCGCGCGCAGGGCCGGGTTACGGCACCGGCGCGCCGCCACGAGGTCGATCGTCTTGATCACGTCGCCCGGGGTCGGCGGCGTCTTTCCCGACCGCCGCCTGACGGTGGCCGGATCGGTCAGCCATTTGGACTTCTGGGCCACTGCGATCGTGTGATGGACGACGATCAGGTGATCAGGGTCGCCCGGGGCGTAGCAGACCCCGTCCACCGGGGATTTCTTGGTCTTGCCGGCCGAGTTCACACCCGGATGCGAAAGGCCTGCGCAGAGATCGTAAGGCAGATCGTGCTGCGATCGCTGGACCGGATGGGTGACTTCTCCCGAAGCGACGCCAGCCTCCAAAGGGCGCTAGCCGTCATCTGGGAAAGTAAACCGCGGCAGCTAGCGCATCATCAGCCGCCATCGGCATCAACCGTCCGCCGCTGGCTACGCCAGCGAGGCGCAGTCACCGATCGCCCACTCCGGGCCATGGTTTCCGCATCCGGACGTGTCTCTCGTAGGAACCGGTTGCCAGCCTCGGTCCGACGACGGATGCACGAGGCTGCTGCAGCGTACTGGTCAAATCTGAAGCTGAGCGTCGGCGATGCCTACGACGACCTGGTGGACCGCCTTCAACGGATCAACGACGCGATTGAAAGTCGATCGGGCGTCGGCGTCCCGGTGCCGTCGAGAGAGGCATTCCGAAAGCATCTTCGCAGCCTGGAGTGCTTTGAGACCGTCGCTGCACGTTACGGGAAAAAGGAAGCGAACAAGCGCTTCAAGGCCACTGGCGAGGGGCTGAATGCGCACCGCCCGCTGCTGCTGGCCACGATCGACCATACGCTTGCGGACATCCATATCGTCATGGATGCGGATCAATGGCGCTACGTCGGGCGGCCGTTTCTGACGCTGATCGTGGACGTTCATTCAAGATGCATCCTCGGGTGGGTTTTGAGCTTCGAACCGCCTTCGCTGTACTCGGTGATCGAGTGCATTAGGCGGGCCAATCGGCCTAAACCCAGGATGCGAAGTCTATTTCCAGACTGCCCGGAGCTCGCTGACATCTACGGTAAGTGCGACGAGATTGTTGTCGATAATGGCCTGGAGTTCATCGGCACGTCGTTCGAAAGCGGAATGACGGATCTTGGTGTCAGCATCCGCTGGGCGCCCATAAGAAGCCCGACCTACAAGGCCATCGTGGAGCGCTTCTTCTCCACGCTAAACTCCATGCTCCACAAGAAGCTGCCAGGCGGGACCTTCCCGCTGCAGAAGCTCAGGGAATGGGAGCTCGACCCCCAAAAATTCGCGGTCCTGACGCTTGAGCAGACGGAAGCACTCCTGGACCTCGCGATAGGAACTTATCATCAGGCCCTTCATCGATCCCTGAAGGATACGCCCGTCCGCACCTGGGTTCGGGGTGTGAACAGCGACACCGGCATAAATATCCTTGGTGACGACCGCCAACTCGACAAGTTGCTTTCCTCAAGCTGGTGATCTTTCAGTTCGTCCAGCAAGCCTATGTTGACGTCACGGACGCCAAATCGGTCGCCCCCGACGTTGATGCTTGGCGCAAGGTCGCCGAAGGCGGAGCCCGATATCCACTGCGCTACACGCTGCACGATCTGGAGCGCCAGTTCGCTGATCGGGGGGACCCAAGCGTCTTCATTTTCGACCCGTTCCCCTGCCGCAACGCTGCGGTGGCGCCTGACCGGCCCGTCGCGGCCTATGATTCAGCCTTCTTTGTCGATTAACTGAAGGCCTTGCTCGATACGCTCCAAATAGGCGTGGCACCTCGTGGGCAGTTTCCTCGGAGGCAGCGTGATTGTGCGATTCTCCGGCGAGAACCTGGAGCGTGTCGACAAGGCCGTGCTGGCCGCACCGGGCGGGTTCGGGCGAGAGACGCATCCAATGATGCGGTTTCCGGCGCTGCCGCTCGTCGGCGACTGGTTGGGCCGGCCGACCGTCTGGTCTCCGCCGCCTGAGGGCGGCCCAGCAGAAGTACGAACTCCATGTTGACCCTGCTTGCCACGCTGCTGCTTGCCCAGGCTTCCGCTCCGGCCCATGCCGCGCCCGCCTCATCCCCGTGTCAGTTGACGGCCGAGGAGCGTGCCGCCAACCGGACGCTGAGTTTTGCAGATTTCGATCAGAGAGGGACGACGCCCTCAACGGCCCGCGCCCTCGACGAACGCGGATGTGAAATCGAGGCGGCGCAGGCGACGGAAGACTATCTGCTCTTCGGGCCGCAGGTGACCGAGTATCAGCGGAACGTGCTCAGCTGGCACCTCGCCCAGTATCTTGCCAGCGCCGGGCGAGAGGCGGAGGCAGCTCACGTTGTCGCCACCACGCGACGCCTGCCGGTGGAAGAGCCCGACGGGTTCGACTGGAACACTTACATCGTCGGGACCTGGTCGTTTCTGGTCAAGGATCGCACTGGTCTGGACAATGCGGTGACGACGCTCGGCACCGCGCCTGGCGTCCGCAACAGCATGAACGCCAAGGTGCTGCGCCGGCTTCAGAAGTGCTTCGACCGTTCCTACAACGACGCCTACACCAGCGCCGACTGCGCGGTGGAGTGATCTCCCCCGATGACGACCTTGTTTCGCGGTGACGCCTCCCCGCGCCCAGGGCGTCTCGAAGGCGCCATAACCTTGCCTTTGCTGCCCGGGGCCGGAATTCTGGCCGCGGTCACCGCGGGGGCTTGCCTTCTCGGATTGATTTTTGTGAGCGTCGTCCGCCTCCCAGAGACCGAGGTCTTGGCCGGCGCCCTGACTCCGCAGGGCGGATTGGTCGAGGTCGTCGCACAGCAGGGTGGAGAGGTTGTCGAGCTTCGGCGCGAGGAAGGCGATACGGTCGTCGCCGGAGACGTCATCGCCGTCATGACCCTCTCGCCGCACCTGCCCGATGGAGATTCCGGCGTGATGGTGCGCGAGAGCTTTGCGCGAGAAGAGGCGGCCGCTCAGGCCGAGGCCCGGAACAGGCGAACGGCCTTGCTTCACGAGGCCGGCGGGCTCCGTGATCGCCGGTTGTCTATCGAACAGGAGCTCGCAGAGACCCGCAATCAGCTTCGGATTTCCACTGAACAATGGGAGCTTGCCCGGAGCGAGCTCGCCCGGTCCGAAGAACTCGCGGCGCGGGGCTATCTGACCCGACGGGACCTGGACGCGCGGCGGGTGTCGGCTCTTTCAGCCGAAGCCCGTCACAGCCAAATGCTCAATGTCGTCCACACCCTTGAGCGCGAGGCGTCGGAGACGGCATCGCGCATTTCAGCCATCCCCATCGAACTCGCCACCCTCGACGCGGAGACCAGCGGCCGGGCAGCGCAGTTCGCGCAGAGGCAGAGTGAGGCGGCGGCACACAATGGATACTTGGTCGTCGCCCCGATCAGCGGCAGAATCGTTTCCTCGCCCGTCGGCGAAGGTAACGCCGCGGAAGGCGGACAGACGGTCGCGGTCATCGTGCCGGAGGGCGCGCGCCTGGAGGCGGAAGTCTATCTGCCGCTTCGCGCCATGGGTCGTATCCAGGTGGGGCAACCGGTGCGGATCTCCTCGTCACCCAACTCGCCTATGGCCCCCTGCAGCAGCGAATGCAGGAACGGATCGCAGCGTATGCGAGCGAGCAGACCCATTTGATGGAAACGGTTCGCGCCGCCGCCACCATCAAGACCATGGGGCGCGAGGCCGAGCGGGTCTCCGATTGGCGCTCGCGCTATGCGGCGGCGATGAACAGCCTGGCGTCGATCGCCAAGTTCCATGCTGGTATCAACGCCTCCCAAACGCTGGTGAACGGCCTGCAGGTCGTGGCGGTCCTTGCCCTGGGCGCATCCATGGTTCTGGAAGACAGGATGTCGACTGGGATGCTGGTGGCCTTCCTGGCCTTCCGTCAGATCTTTTCCGACCGGACCACGACCTTCATAAATCAGCTGATCGAGTTTCGCCTTCTGGGACTCCATCTCGATCGCCTTGGGGATATCATCCAGACGCCGCCCGAAACTCCACCGATGGCGACGATCGCCACGTTCGAGGTTTCAGGGGCGCTTCGATTCGCAGAGGTCAGGTTTCGATACGGCGCCGCGGACCGCGACGTCCTCAAGGGCATCACCCTCGACGTGGAAGCCGGAGATTTCATCGCGATCAGCGGCGTGTCCGGCGGAGGAAAAACCACGCTGCTGAAACTCATGGTCGGTCTGCTGAAGCCTACCGATGGCGTCGTCGAGGTCGATTCGGTTCCGGCATCGCCGGAACGCTGGCGGCACTGGCGTACGCGTCTCGGCTTCGTGTCTCAGGATGATCGCCTCCTCGCGGGAACGATCGCCGAGAACGTCGCGTTCTTCGATCCAGAGCTGAGCATGTCGCGAGTTCGCGAAGTCATCGATCTTGTCGGGCTTCGTGGAGACATCGAGCGTATGCCGCTCCAATACCTCACCCGGGTCGGCGACATGGGCTCGACCCTGTCGAGTGGCCAGAAGCAGAGGATTTTCATGGCTCGCGCCCTTTATGGAAACCCCCAAGTTCTGGTGCTCGACGAAGGAACCGCGAACCTGGACGAGGCGTCGGAAGAGGTCATTACCACTCTGGTGAAATCCTTATCGATGACGCGAATAGTCGTCGCCCATCGTCCGGCGATGATCCAGGCAGCGACCCGAAGATTTCAGATCCACGATGGACGCCTGTTCAGGCTGAACCGGCGACGGAACGGTACGATCCTAATGTTCGGGATTATGCCGACGTGGCGGCAATCTGACCTTTCTCGACAACCGCTCCTACTGACTCAAAGCGGCGGTTGGGAAAGTCTGTTTTTCGCCGCAGCACTGGCCACACGCAGAACGCATGATGGGGCTTTCAGCTGTCCTGAAATCGCTCTCGGTGGTCGCTTTGTGAGCCACTGATCATCGGGTGTTACGGCCGTAGGGCGTCTCGTGCTCGTGCGCCGAGAGGACTTGGATGCGCGCGCCCTGTCGGTTCAGGAGGGGTTCCGGAAGGTCCGCTGTCCGTGCGGCACGGGCTGGACCCTCCGATGGTGTGCCGGGTCGCTCCTAGAGACTTCTCAAAGCCTTGGCCGGCTCGGATCGCGCTGTCGCTACGGCGTGACCCAGAACGGTCAGAACGGCGATAAGAACCGCCCCGACGACTGGCAGGATGAAGGCCAAAGGCGACAGGCCGACGCGATCGTCGAACCGCTCGAGCCAGCGGCTCATCAGCAGGAAGGCCAACGGACAGGCGATGACTGCGGCCACACCCACGGGCCTGAGGAACTCGCTGACCAGCAGACCCAGCACCTCGCTCGTGGAGGCGCCCAAGGTCTTGCGAATGCCGATCTCGCGCGTCCGTCGCGCCGTCACGAAGGCGGCCATGCCGTACAGACCGAGCGCGCCGATCAGGATGGCGACCCCCGCCCCGAGACCGAACAGGCGACTGCGCTGGTCCTCGGGCTTGTAGTACGGCTCCAGCATCTGAGCCACGGTCTTGGCCTCGAAGGGGACGGTCGGCGCAGCGAGGCTCCAGGCGCGTTTCATGGCGGCGCGAATGGCGATCGGATCGCCGTTGTAGCGCACGACGAGGACGCCTCCGGGGATGTCATCACTGCGGTATCGATAGAGGAGTGGCGGAATCTGGTCACGCGGTGACCGGAAACGGACATCGCGCACGATCCCGATCACCGTCATGGGCTCGCCGCCGAATCGCACGGTCTGGCCCACAGCCGAGGCCGCGCTGGAGAAGCCGAGTATCGGAAGGGCGCTTTCGCTCAGCATGACGTTATGGCCGATGGCGCCGGTTTCCGGGGAATCTCCGTCTTCGGCTCTGGAGTCGTCCAGCCTGTTCTCGGGATTGAACGGGCGTCCGGCGGCCAGGTTCACGCCATAGGTCTTGAAGTAGTCGGGGCCAATTTCCTCAATGACCACCGCCGGTTCCTCGCCGACATGACCCGGCCTGGAGACATTGGTCTGCGACACCGAACCGGTGGCGGGCGAACGGCTGGACACGGCGATGGAGACCACCCCGGGGATACGCCGGTATTGATCCAGCAGACCGGCGCGGCGACCGTCCAACTCCGATCCCCAGAACCGTTCCAGGATCAGGATGCCCTCGCGCCTAAAGCCGAGATCGGCGGTGCGCAGATGGTGGCTCTGGACCAGCATGACGAAGGTGCAGATGCTGAACACCAGGGCGACCGTGAACTGGACGACCACCAGGATGCTGCGAAGCTGCGATCCGGCGCGGCCGCCCCCAGGCGAGCGGGCCGAGGCCAGAACCCCGGCGGGCGCGAACCGCGAGAGGGCAAGGGCGGGCCAGGCTCCTGCGCCGACGCCGACGCCGACAATCAGGGCCGTGGCGGCGACCATCAGCACCACGCCGTCGACACCGAGATACTGGAGCTTCAGCGTCGTCCCGCCATAGGCGTTGACCACCGGCAGGATAAGTTCGGTCAGGGCCAGGCCGAACAGGGCGGCAGCGGACGCCAGGACGAGGGCCTCGACCAGGAACTGCAACGTCAGGACGCGTGACGTCGCCCCCAGCGCCTTGCGCACCGCCACCTCGCGCGCCCTCAGACCCGCCCGTGCGCTGGCCAGGTTGACATAGTTCAGGGCGGCGATGACCAGGGTCATCAGCCCCACGATTCCAAGCACCGCCACGTCGGTCGCATTGGCGGATCGTTCCGCATTCGGATCGCGCGCGTCGGCGAAATGAATGTCGGTGAGGCGCGTCAGGCTGTATTTGAGGGTCTCGTTGATCGGGGACGGCAGGGCGTCCGGCGGAATGCGCCGTGTCACGAAGTTCGCCAGATCGGCGCCGACCGCCCGGGCCTGGTCCGCATTGGGGATCCGGAAATAGGCCGAGGTGTTGAAACTGCCCCAGCGGTCGAAGGTGTTGGCGGCCTCGTCGATGTCGAAATCCGCCCGATTGATCGGGAACAGCATATTCAGGTCGAGCGAGCTGTCGGCCGGAAGATCCTTCATCACCGCCGTGACCCGATAGGCCCGCTCCTGGCCTCGCACCAGGCGGACGACCGATCGACCCAGGGCGGAACCCTCGGGGAACAGACGCTTGGCGACCGTCTGGCTCAGCACCACCGAGCCGGGGTCGTCCAGGGCGTGGGCCTTGTCGCCCTCAATCAGGGGCAGGTCGAACACCTTGAAGAAGTCGGTGTCGACAAGGGCCATGCTCTCTTCGATGATAGGCCCTCCCGCCCTGATCCTGGCTCCGCCGCCCATCACCCGTGTTGCGGCGGTGATCTGGGGATAGTCCTCCTTGATCAGGTCGACAGCGACGCTTTGGACATTGCCGGAAAAGCCCGGCTCTCCGCCGGGCCAGCGGGTGACGGCGCTGAGGCGATAGATCTGATCGGCGTTGGGCGTCCAGCGATCAAAGCCCATTTCGTAGCGGACGGTCAGCAACAGGATCAGGAAGACGGCGATCCCGACGGCCAGACCGCCGATATTGATCGCCGTATAGAGCCTGTGACGGCTCAGGGACCGGTAGAGCGTCTTCAGATAGTGGACGAACATGGCGCTCTCCTCAGGCCGCGCGACGGACGCCGGCGACGATGCGCCCGTCCAGCATGTCGACGATGCGACCGGCTTCATCGGCCTGGGCCGCGGAGTGGGTCACCATGACGATGGTGGCCCCCTCGGCGTTCAGACCCTTGAGAATTTCCATCACCTGGGCGCCGTTCTCGCTGTCGAGGTTGCCGGTCGGTTCATCGGCCAGGATCAGGTCGGGCTGGCCGACGATGGCCCGGGCGATGGCCGCGCGCTGCTGCTGACCCCCGGAGAGTTGATGCGGATAGTGGCCCGCCCTGTGCGCGATGCCGACCCGGTCCATGGCCGAGGCGATCCGGCTTTTCCGCTCCGGACCCGCCATCTTGCGGCGATAGATGAGGCCCAGTTCGATATTCTCGGCGACGGTCAGTTCGTCGATCAGGTTGAAGCTCTGGAAGATGAAGCCCAGGTGCCGCGCGCGAATGGCCGCCAGGGCCGCCTCCTCGGCCTGGGCCACATCCTCGTCCTTGAACAGATAGCGCCCGCCGGTCGGTTTATCGATCAGGCCGATAATGTTCAGGAGCGTGGACTTGCCGCAGCCCGAGGGGCCCATGACGGCGACGAACTCGCCCTTCTCGACGTTCAGTTCGATGTCGCGAAGCGCGGCGGTCTCGACCTCATCGGATCGATACAGACGCTGGATTCCGGCCAGAGTGATCATGAATGTTCCTTCGTCGAGGAGAAATCGTCAGCGGAGAACGAGGCGCGGTCGCGCGTCGAAAGCGGCGTAGGAGGAGGCGACAATGCGGTCGTTGGCGGCGAGGCCGTCGAGAACCTCGACCTGGGTCGGACTGCGCCGTCCCAGGCGGATGGCCCGCTTGGTCGCGCGGCGACCGTCGGCGTCGAGCACATAGACAAAGGCGCCGCCGGACCCTTCAAGCCAGGCGCCCGTCGGCAGGACGAGCGCTGGACGGCTCTCGCCGAGCGTGATGCGCAGATCTAGGGTTTGGCCTCGACGCAGGTTCGGCGGCGTCGTCCTCCGGAACACCAGTTCGGCGGTGAACCGGCCGTTGGCGACCTGCGGCAGAACCCGTGAAACCGTCAGGGGCCAGGTCTTGCCTTCAAGGGTTGCTGTCGCGCCCTGGCCTGCGCTGACGCGCGCGAGATAGAATTCGTCCACCTCGGCGACGAGCTTGTAGGCGTCTTCTGAATCGATCTGGCCGACCACGGCGCCCGCCGTCAGGGGTTGGCCGGGCTGGAGGTCAAACGCGGTCAGGCGACCGGCGACCGGCGCGCGAATGGTCAGGGCGTCCAAGCTGGCGCGGACGGCCGAGAGGTTGGATTGCAGTTGGTTGGATGAGGACAAGACGCCCTCGAGCTGGCGTTGCGCCAACTGGTTTTCGGACGGCTCGGCTCGCCTGAGGCTCTGCAGCCGGTTGCGATGGTAGTCGGCCAGAGCCTGCGACTCCAACAGACCGGCGTCGGAGACGATGCCCTTGGCGTGCAGGCTTGAGCGGATGCCCAGTTCGCGCTCGGCGTTGAGCAGATTGAACGCGGTTTCGCTGATCGCCTGTTCCCGATCCAACCGGCTGCGCGAAATCTGGAGCTGCTGGCCCCGGGCGTCGCCGAGTTGACCGGCGATCTGGGCCTCGCTCGCCGTCACCTCCATGCGCAGCCGCGGGTTGGACAGGATCGCCAGGGGCTGGCCGGCGGTCAGACGGGCGCCGTCCTCGACCTGCACGTTTTGGACCTGTCCCCCCTCGATCGCGACGATCTGGACCGTGCGCAGGGGCGCTGCGACGGCGCGGACGGGAAGGGCGTCCTCGAAGATCGCTTGCTGCGCCGTTGCGGTGACGAGGTCGGCCTCGTTCACCACCAGCTCGCCGCTTCCAGGCAGGGTGCGCCAGATCAGCACCGCGATCACGGTCACGAAGGCGGCCGCCGCTACGCCCATGACGACGCGGCCAGGCCTGAACCGCTTGCGAGGCAGGCGACGATCCATGGCGCCCGCCGGCGGCGTGGCGGAAGGCGGGGGATCGGAAGACGGGTCGGCCTGGCTCATGCAACAAAGCTTACCGTGCCGCGTGATATCGACCTAAAGCCCCGCTCGGCTTGATCTTTTCGTCGTCGCGATCTTACCTGTGTTCATTTTCGAACACCGAAAGTCCTTATGTCCGTCACCGCTGCACTCCCCAACGAAGCGACGGCTGGCCGGGTGCTCTTCATCGACGACGACGCTGACGTGTTGAAGGCGGGGACGCTCGTTCTCCGGCGTGCCGGGTTCGAGGTCGCGACGATCCAGCGGCCGGAGGACATCTGGGCGGCGTTGGCTGAAGCGCGTGTCGACGCAATCCTCCTTGACCTGAATTTCCGACCGGGGGCCCGGTCGGGCGAGGAGGGGCTGGACGCCCTGCGTCGGATCGTGGCGCTGGATCCGGATGCGGTCGTCCTTGTCGTCACAGGCCATAGCGGGGTCGGGATCGCCGTCGCGGCCATGCGCGCCGGGGCCGGCGATTTCATCATGAAACCCTGGAGCAACGCGCGGCTGACTACGGCCGTCACCGACGCCGTGGCCTTGAGACGCCGCCGGCGGGAGCAAGGGCGCGAGCCGCCCGCCGTCCCGTCGGACACGCTTATTATCGGCGCCTCTCCCGCAGCGGACCGACTGCGCGCCCGGGTCGGCAGGCTGGCCGGCACGGAAAGCCCGGTCCTGATCACAGGCGAGTCCGGCGCCGGAAAGACGCTCGCGGCTCAGGCGATCCACGCCGCCTCAACCCAGCGGGACCGGCCTTTCGTGTCGCTCGATCTCGCGGCGCTCTCGCCGGAGGAACAGATGGCGCGTGTTCAGGCGGTCGCCGAAGGCGTTCTGGTCCTCAAATCGGCCGAGGCGCTGGCCCCCCAGGTCTTCGGCCTTCTTGCCGGCGTGATCGAGGCCGCTTCGCCGGTCCGTACCCTCGCCACGACGACCCGGACGGAGGCGCTTTCACATTGGCCCGATCGCTTGAGGTTCGGTCTTGCCGGGACCCAGCTTCAGGTTCCGGCTTTACGCCTGCGACGTGGCGATATCCTCGAACTGACCCGACACTTCATTCGGCGGGCCGCTGCTGGGGCCGGCCGTCTTCCCCGACCGGTTCACCGGACGCCGAGGCCTGGCTGACCGGCGCCGACTGGCCGGGCAATGTTCGCGAACTCAGGGCGGTTGTCGAACAGGCGGTCTTCCTGGGAGAAGGCGATGTGCTCGACCTCTCAGATCTGAAGCCCTCCGGCGAGCCTGCGGCCTCGCCGCGCTTCGTCGAGCCGGGCGACGACCTCAATCTGGATCGTCAGGAACGCCGGCTGGTCGAGGCGGCGCTGAAGCGTCACGGATTCAACGTCAGCCACGCCGCCCGCGATCTGGGCCTGACCCGGGCCGCCCTTTATCGCCGGATGGAAAAGCATGGCCTCTAGCCAACGGTTCGGCGCGACCGTCGCCTTCCTCGGAGCCTTCGTCCTGGGGGTCGGTTTCTGGGCCGCTATTGATCGAAGCCTATGGGCGACGGCGGCGGCCTTGGGCGTGTTGGCGGTTCTGGCCTCTCTCCCCGCGCTTGGGCGTCTCGCCCGGGTCTGGTCCCCCACGGGCGGGGGCGCGGCCTCGGGAGTCGATCCTGATGATCGACGGTCCGCCGAGGCACAGCGCCGTTGGTTGGCTCATGTACTTGACCTTGTCCCCACCGCCCTGGTCAGCCGGTCCCCCGATGGTCGTCTCCTCGCCCTCAACCGGGCGTCTCGGACCCTGTTCGTCACGGATGGCCCGATCCTGAGCGTTTCCGATGAGCTGTCACGCGTGGCCGGCGGCCCGTTGATGGCTGACGCTACGCCGCTGATGCTTGGGCTGCCCCGCCCCCGGGCCTATGCGGCTTCGCTCGCCGACATCGTGCAGGAGGATGGCCCGGCGAGGTTGATCGCTCTCGCCGACATCGAAGAGCAACTCCGCGCGCGCGAGACCTCGACCTTCCGGGAGACGCTTGACGTCCTTTCTCACGAGATCATGAACTCCTTGACGCCAGTGACGTCCCTGGCCCAGAGCGCGCGATTGCTGCTCGCCGACGGCGACAGGGAGGGCGCCGGGGACGCGCTGGCCGTCCTTGAGCGCCGGTCCGCCGGCTTGCTTCGGTTCGTCGAATCCTATCGGGCGCTGGCCAGACTTCCGCTGCCGGTGCTGCGCCCGGTGGAGGTTGCGCCTTTGATGGCGGACGTCCAACGCCTGTTCGAGAGGCACGATGCAGGAGACGGCGTCACGCTGGAGCTGTCGCGGATGCCTGACGCGACCGTGCTGGCGGACCCAGACCTCCTGGTGCAGGCCATAATCAATCTCCTGCTTAACGCCGCGCAGGCGGTCGCTTCGAGCCCCGGCGCCGCCGAAGCGCCGCGCGTTCGTCTGTCGGTCGGCGTCGAAAAGGGCGTGGTTCGGTTCGAGGTGTCGGACAACGGCCCCGGCCTCGGCGGCCTGGACCCGGAGACCATCCTAAAACCCTTCTTCACCAGCCGGCCCAACGGCGCCGGCATCGGTCTCAGCCTCGTGTCTCAGATCATCGCCGGCCATAACAGCCGCCTTGATTTTGGACTGTCCGACATAGGCGCAACGGGGCTGCGGGTGAGCTTCTCACTGGGGCGCGCAATCCCGGGGCAGGGCAGTCGGGAGTAAGCGCGGCGAGACGAGTTGAATGTCCTCTTTATGAGGCTACAACAAAGACTGCTGATGGCGCAAAAGGGTGGTTCGGAATGACCGCTTTGCGGCCCCGCTTTGCTCGATTCACCCTCGCCGAAGCCGTCACGGTCTCTCGCGAGGTCGCGATTCCGCCCGGTCACTCCCAACCGCCGCCGAGCGCCAGGAACAGGTCGATCTGGCGGTCGATGAGGGTGGTTCGGGCTTTTGAAAGACTGACCTGGGCGTCGGCGTGACTGGCCTGAGCGTTCAGCACATCCAGGAAGGGCGTGCGGCCGAACTTTTGGAGAGTTTCGGCACCACCGACGGCCACGGCCGGGTCGCCGATTTGACCCTGGCCCAGATCAAGGCCCTGCGGCTCAGAGCCGGGGCGGGCGGACCCGATGCGCCCCCGACCGACGCGGCGCCCCCGACCTTTGCGGAAGCCATGCTGGCGGCGCGCGGCGGGGTCCTCGTCAATGTCGACGCCAAGGGAGAGGTCAACCTCCAGGCGGTCGAGGAGCTTGAACGCCTGGGTCTGGTCGATCACGCCCTGTTCAAAAGCGCCGCCCCGCCGGAGGACCGGGCGCTTCGCCAGGTGCTGGACGGTCGCGACCTGTTGTTCATGCCGATCCTGCCGAGGTCGATGGAACCTCCCTGGTCACCACGCCCGACCGCTATGCAAGACGGCTACCTGCTTTCGAGGTCACCTTCGATACCGAGGACTACTTCCGGCTCGGCGCACCGGGACTGCGGGCCCGCGGCGCGCGTGTCTGGGTCAATACTCTGGAGCCGCGCCACGCAGCCGGCCATGTGGATGCCGACGCCCTGATCGCGCCCGACGCCCATTGGGGCCGACTGATCGACCTGGGCGCCAATGTCATCCAGACCGACGAGCCCGGACGGCTCATCGACTACCTCAACGCGAGCGGTCGCCGCTGAACGACGGCTGACGGGCGCGGCCGGGGCTCAAGGTCAAAGGAAGAAGCCCTGCTGCAGGGACAGGACGGCGGCGCCGAGCGACACGGCGTCGCCGGGGGCTTCGGCCTCGATCACCACCGGAAGCGGTCTGGGGCGTTGACGGCGATCGGTTCCCGCGATGACGATGCGGTCGGCCAGGGCCCTGGCCAATGGCGGAGGGATACGCCCGCCCAGCACGATCGCCTCGCAATCCGCCACGGCGGAGATGGCCGTAGCCACGACGGAGAAGGCTGGTCCCGCCTCGTCGAGCCAAAGCGCTGCCCCGCGCCAGTTCATGTCGAACGCCTCGATCATGGCCGACACGGATCCAAGGGGTTCATCATGATCGCTGACGAGGGTGCGGAGCCGCTCCAGATTGGGATGAGGGATTCCCATCGCCTGCCATACGGCGGCGTATTCCCCCGCATTGCCGAAGGTTCCCCGGTGCGGTCGGCCGTTAAGCACCAGGCCGCCGCCGAATCCGTTGGTCACCTGCAGATAGGCGAAGGAGGCATGGCGTCGTCCTGCGCCGAGGTAGGCTTCTCCGACGCTGGCGACGTTGCCGTCGTTATCGACGCTGACCCTGACCCCAAGGGTGTCCTCCAGGACGGCCGCGATATCGACCAGGGCCCAGTCGTCGAGCAGGGCCGGCGGATTCATCAACGGCCCATCGCCGACGAAGAAGGCGGAAACCCCGACCCCTGCGGCGAAGATCCTGGCCGGATCGACGCGCGTCTCGACCAGCATCTCCTGACGATAGGCCGCCAACTGGGCCAGGACACGCGGCCGCGTCATGTCCGGCATGGCCCGGCTGCCTCGCCATAGCAGGCGACCGGCGAAATCGATCAGGTCCATCGACAGGGCGTCGCCGAGCAGGGACACGCCAAGGCCGAAGGCATAGTCCGGATTCAGGGTCAGGGCGGCGCTGGGATGTCCTCTTCCGTTCGCGGTCGCGGGGCCGAGCCGGATCAGGCCTTCGGCCGCGAGGCCTGTTACCAGGCGCGAAACCTGGGGCTGGGTCAGATCCATGGCGCGCGTGATTTCGGCTTGAGTCGCCCGGCCGCGCCTGTGGATCAGACCCAACAGGCGACGTTCGCTGTCGGTCGGGACGTGAAAGGTGTGCGGCGTCGGGATGTTCAAGACTCGGCCTCGCTTGTTCTCCTTCGTCATAGCCATGCCCTCGGCTGTTGTCGTCAAAAATTCATGCGTGACGCATTGAATGCATGACGCATAAATATCTACAAGACGGTCCAGGCGCCGGGGTGCGGCGCAAAGGGGAACCTGGACATGATCCGTATTTCGCGCGCACGCCGCTCCATCCTGCTCGCCACCTCAGCCATGCTGATCGCCACACCGGCCTTGGCCCAGCAAGGCCCGGCCAGCGAAGAGCCGACCCTGCTCGACGAAGTCGTCGTCCAGGGCGTCAGGGCCAGTCTCGAAGCGGCGCTTGAAACCAAGAAGACGGCGGAGGGCGTGGTCGATTCCATCGTCGCCGAGGACATCGGGCAGTTTCCGCAGTCGAACCTCGCGGAGGCGCTGCAGCGGGTCTCGGGCGTCCAGATTCGACGCGATTTCGCCGGCGGCGTCGGCAATGAGATCAGCGTGCGTGGAATGCCGCCCGAGTTCACCCAGGTGCTGATCAACGGCCAATCGGCGCCGTCCAACGCCGAAAGCCGGGTGTTCAACTTCAACGTCCTGCCGGCCGAACTCTTCCGCCGCGTCGATGTGTACAAGTCGATCACCGCAGACGTTGACGAGGGCGGCATCGGCGGCACGGTGTCTCTGGAAACCATCCGCCCCAGGGACTTCGGCGACAAGCGGATGATCGCCTCGCTGGAGGGGGTCTACAACGAGATCACAGGCGACGCCTCGCCGCGCGCGACCCTGGTCTACGGCCGCGCCGGTGACAGAGGCGGCGTCGTGGTCGGGGCCAGCTATTCGGAGTTCTCGGCCGCCTCCCAGTCCTATGACGCGGTGCGCTGGACACGACGGAATTTCGACACCAACGGCGATCGGGTGAACGACTTCACCAATGTCTTCCTGATGGATCTCCCGCGCTATGTGCAGGAGCAGCAGACAGTGGAACGATTGTCCCTGACCGCGACCGGCCAGTATCGCCTGGCCGACAATGTCGAGGTCATCGTGGACGGCCTCTATATCCGCACCGACCAGCTTCAGGATCGCCTCACGCCGATCTGGGATTTCGCCGGGGCGAAAGTGTTGAACAGCCTGGTCGTCGAGGATGGCGTCGTGGTCGCCGCCGACTACGACAACGTCCGCTATCGCAGTGAAAACAATACCGACGACCGAACCACCGACCTCTACAAGATCGGTTTGAGGGGCGACATCGACTTCGGCCCGTGGCGCTTCGAGCCCTATGTGACGACCTCGCGGACGGAATTCGCCGGGGAGGCCTATCGGTTTTTCGCTGATCGTCGCGGCCGCGCCTCCTATGACATCCGCCAGGACGACGACTATTTCACCATCGTCACACCCTATGACATCGCCGATCCGACGTTGTTCACCACCAGCGAAGCGCGCCGCAACACCACCTCGGTGGTGGACGACGAACTGGCCTATGGGTTCGATCTTCGCCGTCAGTTCGGCGATCTGAAGGTCAAGTCGGGTTTCAAGCTGCGGGATCGGTCCAAGGAACGTATCCGCTTCTCGCGCACCCTCAGCGGCCTGACCGACCCCTTCGCGCCGGTCTCCAGCCTGTTCAGCGGGTTCCTCGAAGACGAGGATCGCGCCACGGGGCCCTCGTCCTGGGCGACCTATGACTTCGACAAGGCGATTTCTCTCTATGCACCCAGGCTGAATCTGGAGACGTCCGAAGAACGGAACAACTTCTACAAGGTCGATGAGCGGACCTACAGCGGCTATGTTCGCGCGACCCTGGATCGCGGGCCGTGGTTGCTGGACGCCGGAGTCCGGGCGCAGAAGACCGAAGTGACCTCTTTCGGCGAAGAACGACTTCGCCCCGCCAACCTCTATACGGAGCGGACGGTCGAGAGCGACTATTCCGACATTCTGCCCAGCGCCAGCCTCCGTTATCGCCTGACGCCGACGGTCTATCTCCGCGCGGCGGCCGCCAGGGTTCTTACGCGCCCCGGCCTGGCCAGCCTGGCCGCCTATCGCGAGATCAATGAGTCCAACCTGAGGATCTCGGCTCAGAACCCGGACCTCGATCCGACCCGGGCGAACCAGTATGACCTCGCCGCCGAATGGTATTTCGACGAGGGCGCGATCCTGTCGCTCGGGTATTTCTACAAGGATGTGACCGGCTTCATCGCCAATGAGACGACCACGGTCGATTTCAACGGCGCATCCTATCGTCTGACCCGTCCGGTCAACCTCGATGACGCCACCCTCTCAGGGTTCGAGTTCAACTATCAGCAGACCTTCGACTTCCTGCCGGCGCCGTTCAACGGCCTGGGCGTGGCGGTGAACTACACCTACACCGACACTTCCTACGAACAGGTCCTGGCCGGCGGTGGATCGGTCACCTACGGTCTGCCGAACAACTCCAAGGACAGCTACAATCTCGTCGTCTACTACGAGAATGAGCGGTTCAGCCTGCGCGCCGCCCAGAACTTCCGCGGCGTCTTCCTGCGCGAAGTGCCGAACGAACAGGATGGACTGAAATATCGTGACGACTATGCGCCCGTCGATGTCGCGGTTCGCTACAAGCTGAACGATCAGGTTTCCCTGACGCTTGACGTGCAAAATATCCTCAACGCTGTGCAAGAGGAATATGTGTTCGAGCGTCGCCTGACCGACGGGACGTTTACGACCGGCAGAACCGTGCAGTTCGGTCTGCGTGGCAAGTTCTGATCTTCTGATCCCGGCGGAGTGCGATCATGACCCTGAAATCCCTATTCGTCACGGCGGCCGTATCGGTTCTCGCCGGCCTTCCCGCCGCGAGCTGGGCCCAGACCGACCGGCTGGCGATGTTGCGTCACGAGTTTGCGCCCAACTCCGCCGCCGATCGGCCCGTCCTGGTCGTGGCCCATCGGGGCTGCTGGACTGACACAGCGGAGAACTCGCTGGCGGCGATCGAGGCCTGCATCGCCCTGGGCGTCGATGTCGTTGAGCTGGATGCCCGGCGAACCGCCGACGGCGCGCTGGTCCTGATGCACGACGCCACGGTGGATCGGATGACCAATGGTCACGGTCGGGTCGAGGATCTGACCCTGGCCCAGATCTCGGCCCTGCGCCTGAGAGGCGGCTCCGGCGGGCCGGCCGCGCCTTTGACCGAAGCGGCTCCGCCGACCTTCGAGGCGGCGATGCGGGCGGCCAAGGGGCGTATTCTGGTCAACCTGGACGCCAAGGCGGACGTTTACGACGACGCCTTCGCCGTCCTGGAACGCACCGGGACGATCGACCAGGTCATCATGAAACGCCGGGTCGCGGCGGGTGATCCGGCTTTGAACGGTCAGCCGCCGTTCGACCGCGTCCTGGCCATGCCCATCGTCGATCAGGCCGCCGGATCGGCGGATGCGTTGCTGGCTGGCCAGATCGGCCACGGCGCCGCCGCCGTGGAGACGATCTTCACGGACCTGAACTATCTCGCCGCCGTACGACGCGATACGGCCGCAGACGGAACGCGCATCTGGGTCAACACCCTCCGGCCCGAACACGCGGCCGGCCTTCAGGACCAGGGCGCAAGGCTTGACCCCGACGGCGTGTGGGGCAGGCTGATCGCCATGGGGGTCACGATCATCCAGACCGACGAACCGGCGGCCCTGATCGCCTATGTGGAGGAAATGGGGCGCCGACCGGCTGTCAAGCCGATGGCGCACGACTGATCCTTCGCCTCCGTATCATCTGCGCGTCGCAATCCAGGTCTGCGATCCCCAGAGGCGCACGTTGCCGGTCATCGCCCTTCGGTCCACACCACGGTTGGGGCCATGGGCGCTGCCTCCCTGCCGATATCAAGGGATCGTCTGCTTCGTAGCGCCGCCCGGCTGTTGCTCCCTCCGGCGCGCATAAGGGTCGAAATCTCCGCGTCTTAATCCCTCTGTATAGGAGGCGGTCAGGATTAAACGGGAGGAATGACCATCGCTTTGGGCAGATCAGACGGCTGGCAGGCGACGGCGGTCTATGGCTTCGCTCATCTGGGCAAGAGCCTGTTCTGGTATGGCTCTGAGCTTCTGTTCGCCTTCTACCTGACCGAACTGGTCGGCCTGCCCGCCTCGCACATGGGGATGGTGCTTGCCCTGGGCTTGCTGGTCAGCGCGAGCATCGACCTTGTGGTGGGCGGACGATTCGCCAGCAGACTGTCGGACGCCGGCCGCGCGGCCCGCCTCCAGTTCGTGGGCTCGATCTGCTGCGCGGCGGCCTTCACCGGTGTGTTCCTCGGCTTCTGGGTTCCCGAGGGCGCCAGGTTCGCCTATGCCATCGGGGCCGGACTGGTCTTCAGACTGGCTTATGCGGTCTACGACCTGCCCCAGAACGCCCTGATGGCCTTGGCGACCGACGACGCCGCCGGTCGCGACCGCGTCGCCGCCACCCGCATCTGGTTCAGCGGCGCGGCGACCCTGCTGGTGGCGCTCTCGGTCGGTCCTCTGATCGCGCGACGTGGCGTCGAAGGGGCGACGCTCTATGTGGCCCTGGCGCTGGCCGTAGCTGTTCCCGCCATCGCGAGCGCGAGCCTTCTGGCGCATACCTTGGCCCAAAGCCCCAAGGATCCGCCAGCGCCGATCCCGGTCCCCGGCGGGCCGGGCCGACCGCTACGGCTGTTCTGGCTTCTCCTCTGTCTTATGGTCGTCACGTCTCTGGCGACGCCGGCCTTTTCAAAGGTCGAGCCCTTCTTCGCCGCTTACGCACTGCGTTCGCCAACCTGGGGCGGCATGATCGTGACGGCCATGGCTCTTGGCATCATCCTGGGTCAACCGGTCTGGAGGATCTTGTGCGGGCGTTTCTCCCGGATCACCACGCTTGTGGCGGCAGCGACGCTCCAGGTGGTCGCTCTGTCGGCCTTCTGGCTGCTGCCGATGTCGTACCCGCTCGCATTGGCGGGCGCGGCCTTCGTGTTCGGGCTTGGCAACGGCGGCGTTGGGATGGCCCAGTGGGCGGGCTTCAGCGAGGTCGTCGCAACGGCTGGAAAAGGGCGGGAAGGTTTGGCCTATGCGGTGTTCACGGCCGTCTCCAAAGCCTCCCTGGGTCTGGGAAGTCTGGGCCTCGGCGTTGTTCTGAGCGGGTTTGACTACCGTGGCGGTGACAACAGGGGGCTCGTGGCGTTGATGACCACGATTCCGGCGGTCGGGGCCATCTTGTGCCTGGTGATCGCAGCCTTTTGGTCATGGGCCGACCGACGCAGTCAGATCAAGGCCTGACACAGATGCGCCCAACTCTCGAGCCTGCCCTGGATTCTTCGTCACTCCAGAGATCGCTGATATCGTAACAGGAGCCGCCGCATCTGATGACGGGCATAGCGATCCGGCTCGCGCGGCTTGTCATGCCGCATGAGCCTTCTATCGCGACCCTTTCTGAAGAATGTCGGCCGCGTTTTGCATGACCTTATTCAAGGCTGCCGTCAGCGGATCGCGGGCGCCTAGCCCAGTGTTTTAGAGGAGGTCGCGGCGGTACGGATGAGGGCCATCGGGTCGAGAGCTGGAACGGGTAACGCCACCGCCTCAACCGGATCAATTGACAGACCTTCCAACGCTGATGTTCGATGCGGATAGCCTCCTCAGTGTTGTCAGCCACCCGAATGCCCACCTGTCGCCAGCGAAGGCGCCCACCTTACGCCAACGAACTTGCACACTGTCTGAGGGAGCGAGGGCCACGGCGGCGCAGCTTACATACCGCGCAGCCGTCGTGGCCCTCGCGGGCGCACGACGGCTTTCAGAAGAACTATTTCACTATTGACTTGGCCCACGCCGCTTGTCTGCGGCGGGGTCGTGTCCCATCGCGTGGTGTAACTGCACCGGCGTGATCACCACGATCTCCGGCGGGGCCGGATTGTTCAGGTTACCAAAGGCGATATTTGAGACCGATGAGGATCGCCTGCGATCCGTTCAATCTGCGCTCACGGCTGCGGAAGTCCTGCGTCGTGATTTCTGAAACCTCATAGGCGTTCTGGACGATCCGCTGCGCCGAGACCGACAGGCTCAGGTCATCTGACAACTTTCGCCGCCAGACCGCGCTGACGTAAGCGCCTTCGCCACGTATCCCCTGGGCGATCAGGCTCGGTCCCCGCGCGTTCAGTGTAACGTTCAACTGGTCGGAGGCAGATAGGGTCCAATCGGCCGACCCCTGAAGGGTGTAGGACCAGCGAGCTTCGTCGCGTAGCACACCCCCCTCAATCGAAGAAAGTTCGGCGTGGAAGAGGTTTGCGGTGACGCTAAGCTTGAGCGCATTGGTTACCTTGCCGGCCAGGGTCCACTCGGTGCCATAGGACTGCGACCGACCCGCGTTCTGTTTGCTTCTCACGAGCACGTCGTCCGCGTTCAGTGTATATTCCTCGACGATCGTGTGGTCCGTATTGCGGTAATAGACCGCCGTATTGACGGTCCCGTGGCCACGGGAGAGGTCGTAGGCCAGTTCCACGCTGGAGACCTCCTGAGGTCTCAGGTCCGGATTCCCGACGGAGACATTGTCCGCATCGTTGTAGACCGCCACCGGGCTCAAATCCCTCGGGTCGGGCAGTTGCTGGTTTCGTGCGGCCGTAAACCGGAGGCGGCCCATCCCGAGCTCTCGCAACACCGACAGGTTTCCGTTCACGCCGCCAATCGTTTGCTCTGTGGACGGGCCAACTTTCGTCTCGTCTACAATGCGGACATCGACGGTTCGGCCGCGCGCGCCTGCCTGAAGCGTCCATCCCGCGCGCTGCGCCTGGACATTGAGGTATGCGGCGGAGGCGTTCTGGATCACCGTGAACTGCGACATCGGCGGGCCGGGTTGAAGAGGAAGGAGGGTTTGAAGATCAAGATCGATCCTGTCGTCGAGATAGCGGTTCTCATCGCGCCGCCATTCGAATCCTGCTGCATAGAGGAAGCCGTTTTCGAAGGACCGCTCGTAATCCATAGCGACCCGGTCCAGGCGAGACGCGCTGTGGTGCCGAACCGTCTCGGCCTCGGATAGGGGGCCCTCGGCGTCTTGTCGCGTGCTGTGGATCCGGTCGGACCGCCGATCCTCCGCCCCGTTCTGAGCGACGACCTTGAGGCCTCCGTCGCCGTTGGGGCGCCGCCGCTCGAAATACACTGTTACGTCATGACTGCGTTCGGTCAAACCGCCGTCTCTGAAGCGGAGGTAGTCGTCCAGCAATTCACCGTTCGAGTCGAACTCCGTGTGCTCTTCGGTCACGAAATTATGCAATCGGGAGCGAGCCAGATCGAAGGTGAAGCCGACATCCGTCCGAGGCGTCACGGCATAGTTGAGGTCACCATCCAGGGACTGGGTGCGGGGATGCGTCGGCATGTAGTTCGAGACGATCCGACTCCGGCCAATGCCGCCGTCCGCAGCCTCGTCCTCAGTGAGGATATAGTCGCGATCTGTAACAATCCTCGTCAGACGAACATCGTCGCGCAGGCTTGCATTGAGGTTGATTGCGACTTGGCTCCAACCATAGGAGCCGTTGAAGGCGGCGTTTCCCCTTCCACGGTCTCCGGCGTTGGCCGTCACGGTCGCGTGTGGTCCCAGATCGGCGCTCCTCTGCAGCGTAATGTTCAAGATCGCACCGCCGTTAGAGTCCACCTTCGCCGAAGGATTGGTGGACACCTCGACTGTGGCGATGCGGTCGCCCGACATCGCCTGAAGCCCGGGGCCGCGCGTAACGCTGGAGGGGCGGCCATCCACGTAGATCTGGACATTGCCATCGCCTCTGACAGTCACAGCTCCATCGGCGGACACCGCGACCGAGGGAACGGTGTTCAGGAGGTCGGCGGCAGAGCCTGACTGGGCCTGCGGATGGTCCCGCACATCGTACCTGACGCCGTCGATCGTCCGGGTGACCGCGCGCCTGCGGCCTTCGACGACCACATCCTCCACGACCGAGATCTGCGCGGGCACCGCTGGGGCCGTCGGCGGCGGGGACTGTGTCTGGCCCGCGGCAACGGCACCCCACAGTCCGGCGCAGAGTGTCACCAGCGTTCCCAGGAAGATCTTCACGCGCTCGCTCCATGACGGTCCGACCGACGATCAATCGCTCCCTCAACCAGAGCCGCGATGAGCTGTAGTTGTTTCAAGAAGGAGAGCAGAGATTCGTCCTCCAGCCCCACTCATCAATCGAGCAAAGGCTGGTGGGGTTTTCTATTCCTGGTGTGGCGCTGCGGACAATTGATGATAATAGTGGCAAGCCATTCATAAAATTCATATCTGGAATGACCCGGTCTTCCCTTCCTCTGAACGCGCTGCGCGCCTTTGAGGCTGCCGCTCGCCACGGGAGCTTCACCAGGGCTGCGATGGAACTCTGCGTGACGCAGACGGCGATCAGCCACCACGTCAAATCGCTGGAAGCGCGCCTGGGGGCCACGCTGTTCAAACGCGTGCCCCGCGGCGTCACCCTGACCGCTGAGGGTGAGGCCCTGCTGCCGCCTTTGAGAGACTCCTTCGACCGGATTGACGCCCTCTTCGACCGGTTCCAACGCGGTGCCCTGCGCGAAGTGCTGACCCTGGGCGTGGTGGGGACGTTCGCGGTCGGCTGGCTGTTGCCGAGGCTGAACGGGTTCCGGGAACACAGCCCCCACATCGACCTGCGCCTATCCACCAACAACAACCACGTCGATATCGCCGCCGAGGGTCTCGATTACGCGATCCGGTTCGGCGACGGGGCCTGGCATGGAACCCACGCGGACCCCCTGTTCGACGCACCCCTGTCGGTGCTTTGCACACCTCGTACTGCCGAGGCAGTCCGCGCGCCCGAGGACCTTTTGGGACGATCTCTCCTGCGATCCTACAGGGCGAACGAATGGGACGCGTGGTTTCGGGCGGCGGGCGTGGACCAAAGGCCGTCGCCGATCCGGAGCATGACGTTCGACTCGTCGCTCGCCATGATGGACGCCGTCCTCCAGCACGCGGGCGTGGCGCTGGCTCCACCCCTGATGTTCGAGCGCCACCTGTCTTCCGGCGCGATCATCCAGCCGTTCGATATCGAGGTCCCGAGAGGCGGTTACTGGCTCACCCGCCTGCAGTCGAAGGCGGAGACGCCCGCAATGACGGGATTCAGATCGTGGCTGATGGATTCACTACCTGCGTTGTCAACGCCGGCCCGGGCGTAGCTTCATCGCGGGCATTGGCCCATAAGGGGGCGCTTCGAGGTTTGCTACATGGAAGGCGTTGAGCTGGACATACCATGAACAGGCCGAAGCTCAAGACGGATGGCGCCACCTCGGCCTGGCCCGACCACACACCGGCTACGACCGATACGCCCACACCTTCATGTCCGCCATAGCCATCGCCGCAACCGTCATCTTCTGGCTATGACGAATGAGTCCTGAGCCCAGGGCTGATGACGCGCTCAGATGCGCTTCGACGCTACAGAGCCAGCTTCATAGGGCGCTGCGCGAACCGTAGGCGACAAATCGCCCACAATCTTCTGAGCAGTCTCAGAGAGATCTAATTTTGTACTAGACGTGTTCCCGAACAGCTGGAGAACGAGCGACGTCCACGATGCTGTGGTGTTGTTCTCTGTCTTCCAAAGGCGCTCGGCTTCGGCGAATTTCGTATCGGATTTGGCTGAGGAACTGCCTTTGGCCTCACTCATATATTCCTTGAGTTGAGACTGTGCTGAAACATTAGCTTTCCAGCTCTCAACACTCTCATATCTCCTGACGTTTCCTTTCAGGTTAGGGCTGATAACACTGTCAAATAGTATTTTTTGCTCTTCGGCAGAGTGACTGTCGAAAATATCGACCATCACAACTCCTAGACCCCGACGATCTGACTCATTCTGAGCTGCTACCGCGCTTGTATAGCCTGCCTGAAGGTCATAGATCTTCTTTCCAAGCTCACTATAAGCGACTTTGTTGAGCAGGGCCCGTCCCTCAGCGCCAGAACCGTAGAATTGCCCATTAACACCCATGCGCTTAACCTGCACGTAGGCTTCGTACTTGGCGCTGGCGCTTGTTTTGCCGCTTTCATCCGTCACGACCTCAGCCAATCTGGCCAGCTTCACCAGGTTCTCGGCCAAATTCTCTGCAATCTGTGGACTGGCAGCTGCAGACTGAGCTTTGCTCCCCGCGGGAACCGCATCAATTGTGGCGGACATTCTTGGGCCCCGAAGCTAAAAAATAGACCGCAGGTTGTGGTCTCTTCACTTAAAAATTTACTAAGATCAAAAGCCCGACATCGTCGCATCTGCGTAGTACTTGCCGGTGGCGGGATTCGTCGATGTAGGGACGAACGTGCAGACCGTTGTCGCGCCGGTACCGTAGGGCGTAGCTGTGAATCTGAACGACCACCGTCCTGTGGAATTAGAGCGGATCATTGTCGTGGTGAATACGCATCCATTTCCAGTTTCCTGGCGCTCGTAGACAAAGCTGCCAAGGTAACTTGTTCGGCTGAGTTGTTGTATATGAAGTAAGTCCCTTCGGCTTGGGCAAGGGCGGCGCCCGCAACAGAAAGGCCGACGGCAAGCGAGGCTAACGCAATGACTAGTCGGCGCATTATGGCACTCCTCCAGGTTGAATGCGAACGACGTTCGCCGCAGGAATTAGGACGAAAGTCGCTTGCGAAGGCTCAGCTGAGCCATTGCGAGGCCAGGTCCGTGCGGCTCCGAACGAGCCCCGGCCGCTGCCGATAGTCGCAACGGCGAGGTCGTGTCCGGACAGCCGTCACGCCAGCTGCTCGTCTCGCGTCCGCAGCCTAGAGCGCCTAGGGCTGCGCGATGCGCCAAGCGCCGTTGAGGAAGCCGTCGCCGGTGATGTCGCCCGGCTTGGCGTCCTTGGTCCAGGTGTAGAGGGGGCGGCCCTGGTAGGCCCATTGACGGGAGCCGTCGTCCCGGATGACGACGCTATAGCTTCCGCTCGCTTGCGCATCCGCATCGACGGCGAAGGGCGGCCAGTTTGCGGCGCAGGGTCCATTGCAGACCGATTTGCCGTCGCTGTCCTTATCGAACGTGTAGAGGGTCATGCCCTGCGCGTTCGTGAGCGCGGGACCTTTTGCGGTTTCCCCCGTTCTGGCCGGATCAGCGGCCAGCGCGGCGGTGGATACGGACAGCGCGAGCACGGTTGCGATGATGGCGCGGGTTATCACAGGTCAACTCCTTCTGTGGGCTGGACCTGCAATAGACAGCCGACGCACGGCGATTATTCCCGACCCCCTGATTAAATCTCGCGCGGACTGGTCGACAGAGGTTTGAGAGCTGCCGGGAAATCCCCTTCCGCCGGCTGTCCGCCCCCATGGCGAGACCCGGCGTGGAGCTCCGCCAGCGCTCGCCCCCCCCCCACGTCAGCCCAACCCTCCCTAAGGCTGCGGCGACGTGCTCGTCACCACGGCCGTGCCGTTGGACGCCGCCGGCCGGACCGCCGTCGCCCGCTCCACAACAATCGGTTCCGCGGCCTGGGCTTCCGCAGCCCGCGCTTCCTGCGTGGCGCGGACGGCGTCGGCGCGCGCCTCCATGGCCTCGGCCTGGGCGATGGCCACACGATCATTCACAGTCGCGCTGGTCGCGGTCACGGCGTTCGCCGCCGTCGCCTGGGCCTCCGCTGCGGCGGCTTCGGCCTGGGCGAGGCGAAGGTCGGTCATATCGTCCGCGCCGTCCGGCCGCGTCAGCAGCCACACGGCGACGACCAGGACCAGCGAACACAGGATGCCGACCGCCCACCAGCCGGCGCTGCTTTCCCGCTGGATGACGATGGTTTCCTCGACCCGCGGCAATGTGCTGGTCAGCGGGATGATGACGTTCGGATCGTCTCGCTTGAACTCGTCCACGGCTTGTCTCCTCAGGTTTCAGCTCAAACCGCAGGGCGGCGGCAATGGTTCCGCTTGAGGCGACGCCGCCTTCCCGCCCCCATCGGCCTCAGCTCTGGTCCAGGTCGTCGACGTCCTCGTCCTTCGCGGTGGTCGGGACCGGCGTGCGGGGATCGGCGCTGAGGGGGCCCTGGGGCAGGTCGCCTTCGGGCTGGCGGCTGGACGACGGGCCTTCCTGCAGCCGCTGCGTCAGGGGGTCCGGCCCGATCTGGCCGCCCGGCCCTATTCCGCCGGCGCGCAGCCGCAGCTCCTCGGGCGGGGTGTTCAGCGATCGGCCCCGGGCGACGCCCTGGGGCAGGGCGTCCTCGGCCTGTTGCTCGCGGTTGCGGTCGGTCATGGTCTGTCTCCTGGGTTTCAGGAAATAAGACCCGCGCGCCGCCGATGTTCCCGCACCGCGGCGGCGGCTCAGCCCTCGGTCCAGCGCTCCACGTCGGGCTGGAGCCCGATCAGGGCCAGGCCGGCGGCGATGGATTCGAACTCGCCGCCGGTCTCGATCCGCGATGCGCCGAAGCGACGGTGGAACAGGGCGCGCACGGCCGGGGTCAGGGAGGTGCCGCCGGTCAGGAAGACCCGGTCGATACCCTCCAGCGGCAGGCCCGAGGCCTGAAGCGCCTCGTCCAGGGCGGTCTCGATGGCGGTCAGCTCCGGCGCGATCCAGGCCTCGAACTGGGCGCGGGCGACTGGAGCCTCGATCCGCACCCCGCCGGCGACGAACGAGAACTGGGCCGTCTCGGCGCGCGACAGGTCCTGCTTCAACGTCGAGACGGCGCGGTACAGGGCGTGGCCGTGGTTGTCGTCCAGCACCTCGATCAGCCGCTCGATCTTCTCGGGCTCCAGCGATGTCGAGGCCAGGCCCCGGATGTCGCGCATGTCGCGCGAGGCCCGCAGCAGGGCCAGCTGGTCCCAGCGGGCGAAGGCGGAATAATAGCGCTGGGGCGCCGGCAGGGTCTTGCCCAGGCTGGTGTAGAAACTGCCCTTGCCCAGTTCCGGCGACACCAGATTGTCGATGATCCGATAGTCGAAGGCGTCGCCCGCCACCCCCACGCCCGACCGGGCCAGGGGCGTGGACTTCAGCCCGTCAGGCGTGTGTTCGAAACGGATGATCGAAAAGTCGCTGGTGCCCCCGCCGAAGTCGGCGACCAGGACGGTGGCGTCCTGTTTCAGGGTCCGCGCGAAATAGAAGGCGGCGCCGACCGGTTCATAGGCGTAGCGGACGTCCTCGAAGCCCAGCCGCTTGAAGGCGGTCTCATAACGCTCCAGGGCCAGGGCCTCGTCGGGCCGGCCGCCGGCGAAGGTGACGGGCCGGCCGACGATGACGCGCGGCGGCAGGTCGGCCATGGCCGCCCCCGCATGGTGGCGCAGCTTCAGCAGGAAGGCGGACAGCAGATCCTCGAACGTATAGCGACGGTCGTGGATGCGGGTCTCGGTGAAGGCGGCGCTGGCGGCGAAGGTCTTGAACGACTGGATGAACCGGGTGTCGTGCGGATCCTCGACATAGGCCTCGATGGCCCAGGGGCCGGCCTCGACGATCCGTTCCGGCCGCCCCTCGCCCTCGGCGGCGTGGAACTGGAAGCTGAGGGCCGAGCGGAAGGTGGCGGTCTCGCCGCCCTCGATCGCGAACTGCACCAGGACGGCGCCCGTCTTCGGATCGGCCAGGGCGACCACGGAATTGGTCGTGCCGAAATCTATGCCGATCGTCAGCGGCTGTGGCGTGGTCATGACCCGGCTCCTCGAAGGGCGGGCTTCCTACAGCGTCCGGGCGCAATAGGAAACGCCGGATCGGCGCTTTACCGGCGGTTCGTCGCCTCGGCGTGTCGCGCCAGCAAGGCTTCGGCCTGGTCCAGGTGCAGGCGTTCGACCATGGCCCCCCCAACCCGGATCGCGCCCCGCCCCTCGGCCTCCGGCGCGGCGAAGGCTTCGACAATGTCGCGCGCCCGGGCGACCTCGGCCTCCGACGGCGAGAAGGCGGCGTTGGCGGCGGCGATCTGCGACGGATGGATCAGGCTCTTGCCGTCGAACCCGTACAGCCGCCCCTGCGCCGCCTCGGCCGCCAGTCCGTCCGCATCCTCGATCCGGTTGAACACCCCGTCCACCGCGAGCAGCCCATGCGCCCGCGCCGCGACGACCAGGGCCGCCAGCCACGGCTTGAACGGCTCGCGATCCGGCGAGGCCCCGGTCCCCAGCGCCTTGGCCAGGTCGTTGACCCCCAGCATCAGCCCGTCCAGCCGCCCGCCCGCTGCAGCAATGTCGTTCAGCGCGATCAGCCCGCGCGGCGTCTCGACCATGGCCCACAACGCAGCCTCCGGCGCACGAACCGAGATCGCGTAGACCGTCTCGACCGTCTCCACCTTGGGGGCGACGATCAGGTCGGCGCCCGCTTCAGCCAGGGCGTCCAGATCGTCTTCGCCCCAGTCGGTATCCAGGGCGTTGATCCGCACGCCCAGCCTCGGCCCAAACCCACCCGCCTTCACAGCCGCGACCGCCGCCGCCCGCGCTTCGCTCTTGGCCTCGGGCGCCACCGCGTCCTCCAGGTCCAGGATCGCCACGTCGCAGTCCAGCGTCCGCGCCTTCTCGACCGCCCGCCCGTTCGACGCCGGCAAATAGAGGACGCTGCGGACCAGATCGCCCCGCATCAGACCCGCCCGGTCACAGGCACCAGGGCCCCGGTCATGGCCCGGCTCTCGGGCGAGGCCAGGAACAGGATCACCGCCGCCAGATCGGCCGGCGCCACCCAGGTCGCCGGATCGGCGTCCGGCATGTCCTTGCGGTTGGCCGGGGTGTCGATGATCGAGGGCAGGACGGCGTTGACCGTCACCGACGTCGTCTTCAGCTCCTCCGCCAGGGCCTGGGTCAGGGCGTGGACGCCCAGCTTGGCCGCCCCATAGGCCCCCATGCCCGCGCCGGGCTTCAGCGCAGCGGCCGAGCCCACATTTATGATCCGCCCGTCCGGCGCCGCCTTCAGATAGGGCAGGGCCGCGCGGCTGGCGTTCAGGGCGGTGGTCAGGTTCAGCGCCTGCATCCGGTCCCAGGCCGGCGCCGCGTCGTCCGTCGTCTGCCACACGAAGCCCCCGGCGATATTGGCCAGCACGTCCAGCCGCCCGAACCGGCTGATGACCGAGGCCACGGCCCCCTCTGCCTGGGCCGCGTCGGTCAGGTCCACCCCGCCGATCTCCAGCACCCCGGCCGGAACCGGATGGCCCTCGGCGTGGTCGATGACGGCGACCGCCAGCCCCGCCGCCCGCGCGGCCTCCAGCACAGCCCGGCCCAGCACCCCGTGCCCGCCGGTGATCACCATCACCCGTTGCGTCATCTCGTCCTCCATCCCTTCCCCCTCTTGTTCTTCAACTCAGCCGGCGGCGAAGACCCTGGCCATCAGCCGCTCCAGCCCCGCCTGGTCCACGGCGTCGAAGGCGGCCGGCGTGGTCGCGTCCACGTCGAACACAGCGATCAGATCGCCCTTGGCGTCCAGCACCGGCACGACGATCTCGCTGGCCGAACGGCTGTCGCAGGCGATATGGCCGGGGAAGGCGTGGACGTCCTCGACGATCTGGGTCTGGCGCGTCGTCGCCGCCGTCCCGCACACCCCGCGCCCGAAGGCGATCCGCAGGCAGCCCAGCGTCCCCTGATAGGGCCCGACCACCAGTTCATCCGCCTTGTCCGGCACCACCACGTAGAAGCCCGTCCAGAAGAAGTCGTCGAAGGCGTCGGCCAGCATCGAGGCGACCGTCGCCATCCGCGCCGTCAGATTGGGCTCCCCCTCCAGCACGGCCAGCACCTCGGCCTCGACCTCGGCGTAACGGTCAGCCTTGTCGGCGGGGCGGTCGTCGCGGGCGACGTGGGACATGGGCGGCTCCTTCGATTCGCAGCCGATATAGGGGGCGGTCGTCTCCGACGCGAGCTTTCGTCTCAGGACCGAATTTTCTAAGCATCGGAAATCAAACAACAAGGTTCTCCGGCCTGAAAATAGGGGCTTGCTGCCGCACAGCTTTGTCGCAAAACAGCGTTAACCATGATGAACGATCGGACCTGTCGGCGCACGTGGGCGTCGTCCTGCGTCATGGCGTACACAGGATTACCGGGGGCGACAGCGACTGATGAAGGAGCACGACAAAACGGCGCACGACCCCTTCCGTCTCCAGCGGCATCGCACGCCCCTGGCCGGCGGCGCCCTGGCGATCGTGGTCCTTCTGATCGCCGTTCTGCTCCTGGCCAGTTGCGGCGACGGCCGGCCGGGCTTCTGGCGTCGGGGCGGCCAGAATGACGCCGCCCTCTCCTGCCCCCGCCCCGCCTCGGTGACGGGGTCCGAGTTCAACGCCCAGGAGGCCGGTCTGCGGGCCCTGCGCCGCGCCGCCTTCCGCGGCGACGTCTTCGCCCAGCTGGAGCTGGGCTCGCGCTACGCCGCCGTCCGCGCCACCGACAAGAATATCGAGGACCCGATCGAAAGCGCGGTCTGGTACGCCATGGCCCTGGCCAATGACGAGGGCTACGCTCCGATCAACCGGGTCGAACGCAACAGGGGCGGACTGTTCGGCGCCGGCGGCTGGCGCCCGCTGTCGCGCTACGACGACTGCCGCGCCTTCGAACGCCACCGCGCCTATCAGGTGCTGGACCGCCAGCTGTCGCGGATGAGCCGCGAGGAGCAGGAGGCGGTGCGCGACCGGGTCATCTACGTCCTCTCGACCCAGGACGCCGAGGGCTATCGCACCCTGGCCCGGCTGCATGACGGTCTGTACGGCCCGTTCGGCGAGCCCGAGGACAATCCCGAGGCGCGCGAGGCCCTGGGCCGCGCGCCCGACGGCCAGGGCCTCGGCCAGAAGCGTCCGCGCGGCGGCTACTGGGCCGCGATCAACCTGTTCCAGCGCAACGACGTCGACGCCTATCTGTACAACTATCTGGCGGTCCAGACCGGCGACGTCGGCGCCTATGTGCTGATGAAGGATTTCGAACGTTCCTCGCCCGGCCGCGCCCAGTACGCCGGCTTCGTCGAGGCCAAGGCGCGCCAGTGGACGCCGCCGTTCGAATTCTATCCGCTGGAGGCCCCGGCCTCGGGCGTGCCCTTCTCGGACGAGAGCCGCCCGCGCGGCGACGCCTATGAATACGCCCTGTCGCGGATGCAGGGCGAACTGCCCTTCGTCCACGTCGGCCGCGCCCTGCGCTATCTGGGCGTGACCCCCGAGGCCGTCACCGCGCCCGAGCAACTGTCCCGTCAGCAGATCGAGGCCTTCGAGGCCATGATCGGCCATGCGACCGAAAGCCGGCTGTCCCCGGTCGAACGGGTCCGCGCCATCCAGCTGGCCGCCGTCAACGGCTCGTCCGAGGCCCAGCTGGTGCTGGCGGTCATGTACGCCGAGGGGATCGGCCTGCCGGCCGACTACGCCCGGTCGTTCAAGTGGTTCGAAGAGGCGGCCCGCCAGGGCAGCCCCGAGGCCAAGTTCGCCATGTCCACCTATTTCGCCCTCGGCGTCGCCGGGGTGGCGGATCAGGACAAGGCCGACGCCGTCGCCTACCGCATCGAATCCGCGCTGTCGGGCTTCGGCCCCTCGGCCTCGCGCCTGCAGGCCCTGCTGTCCCAGGTGTCCCGCGCCCAACAACAGCGCCGTTAACAGGGAGGGTCTGGTCGCATGAACATCCGCTCGCTCGCGAAAGTCTCGCTCCTCGCGGCCTTCGCCCTATCCACCCTGGCGGCCCTGCCCGACCCGGTTCAGGCTCAGGTCGCCGCCAAGGTCGAGGCCCAGACCCGGCCCAACTTCGGCGTCCTGCTGGACCCGCCGACCCGCAGCCGCCCGCGCGCCCATCGCCGCTACGACTACGGCCGTTATCGCGGCCCCGACTGGCGGCCCCTGCCCCGCCCCCCTCATCAGGAAGAAGTCGTCCTGGTCGACTGCGGCGGCAATCCCGGTTCGGGCGCGATCGAAAGCGCGGTCCAGCGCGTGCGCCCCGGCGGCACATTGATCATCCGCGCCCGGGCCGGCGCCTGCGTCGGCTGGCTGAACATCGACAAGCCGATGACCGTCATCGGCGACAGCGGCTTTGATCCGCGCCGCTGGGATGCGGCGACGCCGACCCTTCAGGCGCCGGACGGCCTGCCCTGCCTGACCGTCGCGCCCGGCGTCCGGGTCGAGGTCCGCGACCTGGTCTTCGCCTCGCCCCGCGCCGGCGATGCGGCCTGCGTGGTCGGCTATAACGCCGAGATCGTCATGAGCCGGGTCGGCTTCCGTCATGTCGGCGACGAGGCCGCCCTCTATGTCGACGGCGGCCTGCTGGACCTGCGCGACGTCCTGATCGACGCCCGCACCGTCTCGGCCGCCATCGTCGCCGACGGCGCCGCCGTGACCCTGTACGAGACCGCGGTCGCCGGGGCCCAGTCGGGCGTCGACCTGACGCCGGGATCGGGCGCGCCGTCCACCCTGACCTCGGTCACCCTGATCGGTTCGGAACAGCCGAACAATTTCGGCCCCCGCGCCATCGGCCTGATCGTCCGCGCCGCGCGCGACTACGGCCAGGTGGCCGTCAGCAACGCCAAAATCTGCGGCTATGTCGAGGGCGTGGCGGTCGAGGGCGCCTCGGTCTCGGTCTCCAACAGCCGGATCTGCAAGGGCGACAAGGGGGCGGTCCTCTATAACGGCGAGCTGCTGTTCGATCAGAACCGCGTCCGCGTGAACCAGGTCGGGGTCGCGGCCGCCTCGGGCCGGGCCGTGGTCACGGGCAACAGTTTCGCCGGCGTCCGCGACGCCATCTACGCCGAAGAACGCGCGACCATCCAGGCGCGCGGCAACAGCGTCTGGTCCCGCGATCTGTGCCGCCCCCGCTTCGAGAACCGCTACCGCGACCGCTACGCCCCGTCCTGGAACGGCAACGACGGCGGGTACGACTGCCAGCAGACCCCCTACCCCCGCGACTGGTGGGAGGCGGAAGACGGTCCCTATTTCGACCAGGCCTACGTCCTCGACGGCTACGACCGCTACCAGCAGGGCTATGGCTGGTACGACCGGGACGGCCGCTACATCCCCGACGACCGCTACCGCGGCGACGACCGCTGGCGCCGCGGCGGCTGGTTCTAGGTCCGCGCCCCCTCCGTCTCGCCGGCTTCGCCGGCGATCCACCTCCCCCAAGGGGGGAGGAATGCGAGCACCGAAATCCTCCCCCCTTAGGGAGGTGGCGCGGCGCAGAGCGCCGTGACGGAGGGGGCCCGAACGGCGCCAACTGTCACAATGACGCTGGTCTCACTCCAATGATTCCAACCCCTTGCCAGATTCTCGCCCCGACTTTCCCGCCAGGGTTTCCCCACCCCCTATAGTCACGCCCGGTCTCGTCGCTTGGAGGGCTCGCTTGGCCTGCGACCTTGCGGCGGCGAGAGCGGATGGAACGGGAGCGGGGGTGTGATCCCTCCGCGCCGACGGCGTCTCAGGACGCCGTCGGAGGGTCGAGGGGGATACTCGGCCGCACTCGGGACGGTTCTTCGCAGGGACCGCCGACCCGTCGCAGGCTTATGGGGTTAGGCGATAAGACCGCCACCGCTCGGCGCCCCGAGCTTGCAGGCCAACCATTCGCGCGGGGCGTCAAACCTTCGTCGAAACGGTACTCAAAACACAAAACTCCGGGCGAAGGCCCGGCGCCCCGCCCAGCCCTCCATAACTTCGCAGCGAAAGCGCGAAGATGACGCCAATTCTACCCGACGCGACACTGCGTCATCTTGTCAGACGGGGCAAAGCGCCCCACCTGAACCTATCCAAAAATCACCCCTTCGCCCGCGACAGGAGCCTCGATGCCGCATGCCGACAGCCTGATTCTCACCCTGGTCGGAGGATTCGTCCTCGCCTTCGTGTTCGGCATGTTGGCCAATCGGCTGAAGCTGTCGCCCCTGGTCGGCTATCTGGTCGCGGGAGTGGCCGTCGGCCCCTATACGGGCGGTTTCGTCGCCGACACCGAACTGGCGCCGCAACTGGCCGAGATCGGCGTCATCCTGCTGATGTTCGGGGTCGGACTGCATTTCTCGCCCAGGGATCTGATGCAGGTGCGCAAGGTCGCTGTGCCCGGCGCCCTGGTCCAGATCGCCGTCGCCACCGTCCTGGGCTGGGCCCTGGGCCGGGTGGTGCTGGGCCTGGGGGATGTCGAGGCCCTGCTGATGGGCTTCGCCCTGTCGGTCGCCTCCACCGTGGTCCTGCTGCGCGCCCTGGAAGAGCGCAAACAGGTCAAGGGCGAGGTCGGCCGCATCGCCGTGGGCTGGCTGATCGTGGAGGATCTGGTCATCGTCATCGCCCTGGTCATGCTGCCCATGATCATCGTGCCCGCCGGAACCCAGACCGACCTCGCCGCCCTGGGCATGGGCATCGGCTGGACCCTGCTGAAGGTCGCCCTGTTCGTTGCCGGCATGCTGGTCGTCGGCGGCAAGCTGATCCCCTGGCTGCTGGTCCGCATCGCCCACACCCGCTCGCGCGAGCTCTTCACCCTGGGCGTCCTGGCCATCGCCCTGGGCATCGCCTGGCTGGCCTATTATCTGTTCCATTCGTTCGCCCTGGGCGCCTTCCTGGCCGGCCTAGTGATGAACGCCTCGCCGCTGGGCCACAACGCCGCCGAACGGTCCCTGCCCCTGCGCGACGCCTTCGCCGTGCTGTTCTTCGTCTCGGTCGGCATGTTGTTCGACCCGATGATCCTGGTGCGCCAGCCCTGGGCCGTTCTGGGCGTCCTCGGCATCGTCATCATCGGCAAGTCGCTGGCCGCCCTGGCCATCGCCCGCGTCTTCAGGCTGGACCGGTCCACCGGCCTGACCGTCGCCGCCTCCCTGGCCCAGATCGGCGAGTTCTCCTTCATCCTGGCCGCCCTGGGCGTCAGCCTGGGGGCCATGAGCCGCGAGACCCACGACCTGATCCTGGCCGCCGCCCTGCTGTCGATCTCGCTGAACCCCTTCGTCTTCCTGTTCACCGACCGGATGGGCGGCCGGCCCCGCCCGCCGGTTTCGGGCTCGCCCGAGGCCAAACAGGCCGCCATCGATCACAAGGCCGAAATGGCCGGCCCCAACCCGGCGACGGCGTGAAACTGTCCTTGGCCTCGAACCCCGATCATCGTTAACTGACCCCATGGACGCGACGAACACGACACAGGCCGCCCTCCACTATGGCGACGGCGAATTCGCGGTGTTGAAACCGGGACGGTTCGTGCGCTGCGCCGTCACGGAAAAGCCGATCCCGCTGGAGGTGCTGCGCTACTGGAGCCCGACCCGGCAGGAGGCCTATTTCGGCCCGGCCGAGTTCATCGCCCGGATGACCGCCCCTTGATCGGCCGCCGCCCGCTGCTGCTCGGCTTCGGCGCGGCCCTGGCGACCCCGCACAGGCTGGGCGCCTCGGCCCCGGCTCAGGGCGCGGTCGATCTGGTCCTGAACGGCGCCTGGCGTCAGGGCGGCTACGCCCTGGGACGCACCGAGCCGCGCGCCCTGATCCTCGTGGACGGCGAGGCCCTGTCCACCGCCTCGACCGACGGCCTCTTCATCGTCGGCTTCGACCGCGACGCCCCCGCCCTGGCCGAGATCGAGGTCCGATCCGGCGCCCGATCAACCCGCCGCGTCCTGGACGTCGCGCCCTACGCCTTCCCCTCGACCCGCGTGGACGGCCTGCCGCCCGCCACGGTCGAACCCAGCGATCCGGCGCTTCTGGACCGCATCCGCCAGGAGGTCGCCCTCAAGACCGAGGCCTTCGCCAGCCGGGCCGAGGCCGACGACTTCCGCGACGGCTTCATCTGGCCGCTCGAAACCTACCGCATCTCCAGCGAATGGGGCGCTCAGCGTATCCTGAACGGCACGCCGGCGCGGCCCCACTACGGCGTCGACCTGGCCGCCCCGGCCGGGACCGTGATCCGCGCCCCGGCCGACGGCCGCATCATCTTCACCCGCCCGAACATGCATTTCGAGGGCGGCCTGACCCTGATCGACCACGGCCAGGGCCTGATCAGCGCCTATCTGCACCAGTCGCAACTGGACGTGACCCCGAACCAGCCCGTCCGGCGCGGCGATCCCCTGGGCCGCGTCGGGATGACGGGCCGCGCCACCGGCCCCCATCTGTGCTGGCGCCTGAAATGGCGCGACCGCAATCTGGACCCGTCCCTGCTGGTCGGCGCCCGCGCGCCCCGGCGTCTGGCCTGATTTTATGGCTCAGCTTGCGAGAGTAAGGATAAACACGTAGTTTCCCCGCCTCGCTTCGGGGGCTCCGATGTCATCGCTTCAATCGCTGGCCGTTCTGCTGGTGGACGACAATCAGCATATGCGCGCCATCACCTCGGCCGTGCTGAATTCCGCCGGCATCCACAAGGTTCACGAAGCGCCCGACGGCGCCGTCGCCCTGGACATTCTCAGCCACCAGCCCGTCGATCTGGCCATCGTCGATTACAACATGTTCCCGCTGGACGGCGTCGAGTTCACGCGGCTGGTCCGCACCGGCCCGGACAGCGCCAATATCTACCTGCCCATCATCATGATGAGCGGCCATGCCGAAAAGAGCCGCATCTATGCGGCCCGCGACGCCGGCGTCACCGAATTCCTAGTCAAGCCGATCACCGCCAAGGCCATCCTCGACCGGATAAACGCGGTCATCCTCAAGCCCCGCGCCTTCATCAAGACGAGCGCCTACTGCGGTCCCTGCCGCCGACGTCGCGACGTCGAGGCCTATGCCGGGCCGTTCCGCCGCGCGGCCGATTCCAGGCGATCGCCCAGGGCCGCATAGACCCTGTCCGGCCAGCGCCGGTGAACCCAGAACCAGTCCTCCGGAACCTCACGAACCCGATCCTCGACGAAGCGGTTCACCGCCTGGACGCCCGCCAGCACGTCAGCCGCCTTGTCCGCGGTCTCGGGGATCATGATCGGCTCATGCGCCGTCACCCGGAACCGCACGCCGGGCAGACGCACCACCGACAGGGGCTGAATCACCGCCCCGAACTTCAGCGCCAGTCGCGCCGCCCCCGGCGAGGCGTTGACCGGCTGACCAAAGAACTCGACCTCCGGCCCCTGATTGTATTTCTGATCGACCAGAAGCGCGATGGAATCGCCCCGCTTCATCCCCGCCATCAGCTCGCGCGTCCCGTCGCCCTTGGGCGCGAACAGGCGAATGCCGTAGCGCTCGCGGCTCTGGCGGATCAGGGCGTCCACATAGGGATTGTTCGCCGCGCGATAGGTCACCTGGCACGGCAGGCCCGAGGCCATGATCACCGCCGCCATGACTTCGAAATTCGCCAGATGGCCCGAGATCAGCACAGCCGCCTTGCCGCTGTCACGCAGTGCGTGCAGCCGCTCCATCCCGACCACCTCGACCCGCCCGCCCTCGGGCGTCAGCTGATCCATGACCGCCAGTTCGGCGAAGGTCCGACCCGTCCGGTCCCACTGTTCCAGCGCCAGGGCCTCGCGCTGGGCGTCCGCCATGTCGGGGAAGGCGATCCGCAGATTGCGCATCACCGTCTTCTGGGTGCCCGTCTTCGGTCCCAGCGTCCGCAACAGCCACCCGCCCAGGCCCGAGGCGCGCTCGACCCCGAGCAGACGCAGGAACGAAAACAACGCCTGGAAGGCGACGGCCTGCAGGCGCCAGATCAGATCCTGCCGCACGCTTGTGGCGCTGCCGCCCTTCGGGCTGTTTGAGCGCGCCTCTGTGGCGCGTTCAAACTTCGGCTCTTCTCGCGTGTTTTCACCAGGCAATCGTCAATCCACCGTCCACCACAAGGGTCTGCCCCGTCACATAGGCCGAGGCGGGGCTGCACAGATAGACCGCCGTGCCGGCGATTTCATCCGGCTGGCCGATCCTTTTCAGCGGCGCGGGCTCCGTCACCGTCTTCAGCAGCTCGGGATTCTCCCACAGATATTTGGCGAAATCGGTCTGGACCAGGCCCGGCGCGATACAGTTGACCCGCACGTTCGACGGTCCCCACTCCACCGCCAGGTTCCGCACCAGCTGCATGTCGGCCGCCTTGGAGATATTGTAGGCGCCGATCAGGGCGTTGCCGCGCAGGCCGCCGATAGACGAGATCACCAGGATCGCCCCGTCCTTGCGCTCCACCATCTGCGGCGCGACCATCTGGATCAGCCAATGGTTCGAGATGACGTTATTCTGCAGGATCTTCTCGAACTGATCGTCGGCGATCCCGCCCATCGGCCCGGCGTAGGGATTGGTCGCGGCGTTGCAGACCAGGATGTCGATCTGACCGAAGGCGGCGTTCGTCTCGTCCACCAGCCGCTGCAAATCCTCCTTGGAGGCGATATTGGCGGGAACCGCGATGGCGCGCCCCTCGCCGTACTTGCCGTTGATCTCGGCGGCGACCTCGTCGCACGGCCCGGCCTTGCGCGAGGAGATGACCACCTTGGCCCCGTGTTCGGCCAGCCGCTCGGCGATCGCCTTGCCTATGCCCCGCGACGAGCCGGTGATGATGGCGACCTTGCCGGTGAGATCGAACAGTTCCATTGGGTTTCCCTTGAGTTCCGCCGGGTTATTTGCGCCCCGGCTCTAGCCGAACGACATTGATAGCCTGATACTCAGGCGATTCCATCCGGGAGTGGCCACCGCCAGCCGATGCGTAACCTGACCACGGGCTTTCTGTACTTCGCCTATCTGTTCCTCGGCATGACCGTGGGGGCCTTCCTGTGGCGTGCGGGCCTGGGCGCCGGCGCGGGCGTAGCGGGCGCGCTCGGGGCGCTGGGTCTGCTGGGCGCCTTCCACGGCATCGTCACGGGCGTCGCCGCCCGTCGCGCCCTGAAGAAGGAGATCGACCAGGTCCGCGAGGCCCACCGCCTGCTGGCCGATGCGATGGAGTCGACCCAGGGCGCCCTGACCGAACTGGCCCACGCCATCGAGAGCGGCGCCCTGTCAGACACCGACGCCCTGACCGGCGAAGTGCGAATGCTGGAGACCCTGGTCCAGCAGATGAGCGAGAGCATCGACCACCGGCTGTCGGCCGCCCCCAGCATCGGGGTCGAGACCTTCGAAGGCCGGCGCCAGGCCCAGTCGAACGTCCTGCTGCGCACCATCCACGAGGCGCTCAGCGAGGGTCGGGTGGACCTCTATCTCCAGCCCGTCGTATCCCTGCCCCAGCGCCGCACGATCTTTTACGAGAGCTTCACCCGCCTGCGCGACGCGACCGACCGGGTCATGATGCCGGCCGAATATCTGTCGCTGGCCGAGGGCGAGGGCCTGGTGCCCGCCATCGACAATCTGCTGCTGTTCCGCTGCGCCCAGATCGTGCGCCGGCTGGCGCGCCAGGACCGCAAGGTCGGGGTCTTCTGCAACGTGGCCCTGACCTCGCTGGGCGACGAGACCTTCTTCCCGCGTTTCCTGGAGTTCCTCAGCGAGAACCGCGATCTGAACCAGGCCCTGATCTTCGAGCTGGGCCAGGCCAATTTCGACGCGCGCGGCGCCGTGGAGGCGCGCAACATGGCGCGGCTGGCCGACATGGGCTTCCGCTTCTCGCTGGACAAGGTCCAGACGCTGGACCTCGACTTCGCTGACCTGCAGCGGGCGGACGTCAAGTTCATCAAGGTGTCGGCCGACCTGCTGATCGAACAGCTTCTGGATCTCGACGGCGGGGCGCCGCTGCGCTCCATGCCCGACATCCAGGCCGCCGACTTCGCCGCCCTGACCCGCCGCTACGGCGTCGAGGTCATCGCCGAAAAGGTCGAGAACGAGCGTCAGGTCGTCGACATCCTCGAGCTGGACGTCGCGATGGGCCAGGGCCACCTGTTCGGCGAACCCCGCGCCATCAAGGAACAGGTGCTGGCCGAGACCGACCCGCCCGCCGACTTCCTGCGCTCCACCCTGCGCAGCGCTGAACAAAGGCGTCGGTTCAGCTGAACCGGCCTGTCTGCCTCCTCCCCGTTTCATGGGGAGGAGACTTTCGTCATGGCGTCCGAGCGGCTACTCAGACGCCCATGACCCTCCCCCACGCCCTGCCCCACCTCGGCGCCGTCGCCGGCGATTATGACATCCTGCTCTGCGACGTCTGGGGGGTGATCCACAACGGGCGCGAAAGCTGGGCGACCCCGTGCGAGGCTCTGATGCGGTTCAACCGCGAGGGCGGGCATGTGGTGCTGATCTCCAACTCGCCCCGGCCGGCCTCGGACGTGATCGCCCAGTTGGACGGCCTGGGCGTGCCGCGCGAGGCCTGGAAGGCCTTCGTCACCTCCGGGGACGCCACGCGCGCCGAACTGGCCAAGCGGGCGCCCGGCCCGGCCTGGATCGTCGGGCCAGAGCGTGACGCCCCCCTCTACGCCGGGCTGGGTCTGGACCGCGCCGCCGGCGCAGAGGAAGCCGCCTTCATCTCCGTCACCGGCCCCGTGGACGACACGACCGAGACGCCTCAGGACTATCGCGAGCGGTTCGCGGTCGGCGCGGCGCGCGATCTGGAGCTGATCTGCGCCAACCCCGATCGGGTGGTTCAGCGCGGCGACAAGCTGATCTACTGCGGCGGGGCGCTGGCCGACCTGTACGAGTCGCTGGGCGGCCGGGTCGTCATGGCGGGCAAGCCCTATGCCCCGATCTATGATCTGGCGATCAAGGAGGCGCAGACGCTGCTGGGCCGGCCGGTCGATCGGTCGCGCGTCCTGTGCATCGGCGACGGCGTCGTCACCGACATCATGGGGGCCAACGCCCAGGCCCTGGACTGCCTGTTCATCGCCCAGGGCATCCACGGCGACCAGGCCCGGGGCGAGGACGGGACGCTGGATCCCGCCCGCGCCGGCGATCTGCTGAAGGCTGAAACAACATATGCGCGATACGCCGCGCTCGAACTCGCCTGGTAAGGCTCGCCATTTTGTCGCACCGCAGCTAAAGCCTGCAGCATGGTCGAATTGGTACAGCAGCATCCGTCCGGTGGTTACATCCTGGACGAACTTCACGTCGGCATGGCCGCCGAGAAAATCGTGGTCGCCACGGAGGACCGGATTCGGCTGTTCGCCGAGGCGTCCGACGACTTCAACCCTGTCCACCTGGACGAGGCCTTTGCGTCCAAGACCGCCTATCGCGGCCGGATCGCGCATGGCCTGCTGAGCGCCTCGTTCGGATCGGCCGTGGTCGGCACCATCCTCCCGGGCGCCGGGTCGATCTACATCTCCCAGACCCTGGCCTTTCATCAGCCGGTGCGGATCGACGACGTCGTCCGCATCCTGATTACGGTGATCGAGGTCGAGGCCGAGAGCGCGCGGGTCAAGCTGAGCTGCGAAGGCTTTGTCGGCGAGACCATGATCATGGACGGCGTCGCCGTCGTCCGCGTTCCGCGCCGGCGCAAGCCCTCCCAGCGCTGATGCAGATCGTCCGCGACTGGCGCGACCTGCCGAACGCCCTGAGAGGCGCAGCGGTCGCGGTCGGCGCCTTCGACGGCGTGCACCGGGGGCATCAGGCGGTCATTGCGGGCGCAAAGGCCGCCGCCGAACGGCTGGGCGCGCCGCTCGGCGTGGTCAGCTTCGATCCCCATCCGCGCCGCTGGTTCCAGCCCGAGGCGGCGCCCTTTCGCCTGATGACGGCGGACCAGATGGCCCAGGCCCTGGCGCCCCTGGGGGTCGACATCCTGTATCTGCTGCCGTTCGACGGCGAGATGGCGGGCATGAGCGATGCGGACTTCGCCGAAAAGGTGCTGGCGCGGGGGCTTGGCGTGCGCCATGCCGCCGTCGGCTTCGACTTCACCTTCGGCAAGGGGCGGTCCGGCTCGCCCGAAGCCTTGAAGACCTATGGCGAGCGGCTGGGCTTCACGGTTTCGGTGGCCGAACGCCTGGATGACGCCGATGGGCTGAAACTGTCATCCAGCGCCGTGCGGGAGGCCCTGAAGGCCGGGGACATGGACCGGGCCGCCGCCATCCTGGGCCGCCCCTTCGCTCTTCAGGGCGAGGTGATCCACGGCGACAAGCGCGGCCGCACCATCGGCGTGCCGACCGCCAACATCGCGCTGGGCGATTACATGCGCCCCGCCTACGGCGTCTATGCGACCCGCAGCCGTCTGGCGGACGGGCGGGTCGTCAACGGCGTCGCCAGCCTGGGCGTGCGGCCCATGTATGCGCTGGAGACCCCGCTGCTCGAGGTCTGGCTGTTCGATTTCGACGGCGACCTGTACGGCCAGGTCATCGAGACGGAACTGGTCGCCTGGCTGCGCGGCGAGGAAAGCTTCGACGGGCTAGGCGCCCTGAAGGCCCAGATCGACAAGGACGCCGATGCGGCGCGAAGGATTCTAGCCTCCTGATCCCGCGCATCCCGGCGCAAGCCGGGTTGAGCGGAGATTAGAGGGCGCGCAGATCCGCCGCGAACCGTTTCCAGTTCTGCACATAATGTTCGGCCGACATCTGCAGGACGGCGATCTGGTCGGAATCGCGCTCTCGCACCACCTTGCCCGGCTGGCCCACGACCAGACTGTTGTCGGGAATGATCTTGCCCTCGGTCAGCAGGGCGTTCGCGCCGATGATGCAATTGCGGCCGATCTTCACCCCGTTCAGCACCACCGCCCCGATGCCGATCAGGCTGTAGTCGCCGACCTCGCAGCCGTGCAGCATGGCCTGGTGCCCGACGGTGACGCCCCGGCCCAGCGTCAGGGGCGAGCCCATGTCGGTGTGCAGGACGCTGCCGTCCTGGATGTTGCTGTCGGGCCCCACAGTGATCGGCTCGTTGTCGCCACGCAGCACCGCGCCGAACCAGACGCTGGCGTTGGGGTGCAGAATCACGTTCCCAATCACCGATGCGCTCGGCGCGACCCAGTATTCGCCGGGCGCGGGAAACTGCGGTTTGCTGTCGCCCAATGTGTAAATGGTCATCAGAACGCCGCCTAATCTTCTAAAAACGAGGGCTTTAACAGATTTCTAACCACGTTAGCATCAGAGTGTTGATGCGATTCGTGGGTCGCCATTTCGGCCCCGGATCCGAAGCCGGATCAAGCCCGATCCGGTCATTAGTCGGGGCTTCGCGTGGCGCGTTGGGATCCGGGTTCGGTTGTTGGGCGGCGGGTCAGTCCCGTTTCTGACGGCCAAGCTGTCGATCCGGGCGGCCGTCACGACACGGGCCACGGCCTTTTCCTCCCCAAGACCAGCCAAGGCGGAACCCGTATGGGTCCGCCTTTTTTCATGCCCTGGAGACGTCCATGACAAAGCGTGCGGCAATGAAGCGTCAGTCCCGTGAAAACGGAATCCTGGATTCGCGGGAGTTCATGGAGGAGTCGAAGGTGCGTCGGCTCCACGCCCCCCATAACGAACGGTCGGGATGGTCGCCCCATTCCTCGAACGACGACCGCGAGCAGGGCTATCTGAAGACGCTGAAGCCGAAGTCGGAGGGCCAGACGGAAATGATGGCGGCCATCGACGCGCATAATCTGGTCATGGCGCTGGGCCCGGCAGGCACGGGCAAGACCTATCTGGCCGTGGCCAAGGCGGTCGAGGCGCTGGAGGCCGGCAAGGTCGGCCGCATCGTGCTGAGCCGCCCCGCCGTCGAGGCCGGGGAGTCGATCGGCTTCCTGCCCGGCGACATGGAGGACAAGCTGGCCCCCTATCTGCGCCCGCTTTACGACGCCCTTTCGGACCGGCTGAGCATGAAGCGGGTCAAGGCCCTGATGGCGGAGGGCCTGATCGAGATCGCGCCCATCGGCTATATGCGCGGCCGCACCCTGAACAACGCCTTCATCGTCGTCGACGAGGCCCAGAACTGCACCTATGTGCAGCTGAAGATGCTGCTGACACGGCTGGGCTGGCATTCGACCATGGTGGTCACGGGCGACCCCCAGCAGTCCGACCTGCTGCCGGGCATTTCCGGCCTGGCCGATATTTCGGCCCGTCTGGAGGCCATCGACGAAATCGCCGTGGTGCGCCTCGCCGAACGCGACATCGTGCGCCACCCGCTGGTGGCCTCGATGATCGGGGTGATCTGAGCCCGAACCGCCCTGCATCCAAGCTTCTCTATGTCGTCAGACGGACCGGCGAACCCAGGCGCAGTGCGCGCCTGGGTTTTACGCTTGGGTGCGCCCGGACGGACTTGCGCTGCGGCGTTTGACTGGACCTCTGACTGAAACGACTTGTGATCCGTTCATCAGGCATAACGCCGTTCCATTACATCCATTTCGTATTGTGAACGCTCTCAATCCGTGCTTTCCTTTGCCTGCGAGAGGACGAAGATCCTCCGTGCAGGGAGCGGAACGATCATCGGCCATTCGGGCCGGCGAACCACGGCGCGACAAACGCCATCCGCAAACATGATCGAAAAGCTCGCCTCGGCGAGCAACGATGTCGGCTGCCCGCCGTCATCCCCGATGGTGTGCGCCGCGTCCCAACTTCTGTTCTGACGGCCGTCGCCGTCTCTGGATGAGTTTGGGAGCCGGTATGAATTTCCTCTCGTTGTCGCTGATCAGTCGTCTCGCCCTGGCGACGGCCATCGGCATGACGCCTGTCGCGGTCTTCGCCCAGACGGACGGCCGGCCAGTCTCGAGCGAACCCGCCTCGGCCACCCCCGTCGCAACCGAAGTCGCCGCCCGGGCCGACGCCTTGCTGGCCCGGATGACGCGTGACGAGAAGCTGCAGCTGATCCACGGCTATTTCCCGCCGATGGCCGCGCAGACGCCCGGCGCCCCCGTCGCCGACATGATTCCTTCGGCCGGCCATATCCCCGGCATACCCCGCCTGGGCATACCGACCCTGCGCGAAAGCGACGCCAGCCTGGGCGTCGCCAACCAGGTCGAACAGCGCAAGGGCGACGTCGCCACCGCCCTGCCCTCCAGCCTGGCGACGGCCGCCACCTTCGATCCCGAGATCGCCTATGCCGGCGGGGCCATGATCGGGTCCGAGGCGCGGGCCAAGACCTTCAACATCCTGCTGGCCGGCGGGGTGAACCTCACGCGCGACCCGTGGAACGGACGGAATTTCGAATATCTGGGCGAGGATCCGCTGCTGGCCGGGGTCATGGCCGGGGACCATATCCGCGGCGTCCAGTCGAACAAGATCGTCTCGACCATCAAGCATTTCGCCTTCAACTCGCAAGAGACCGGGCGGATGATCATGGACGCGCGGCTGGACGAGGCGTCTCTGCGCGAAAGCGACCTGCTGGCCTTCCAGATCGCCATCGAGCGGGGAAATCCCGGCTCGGTCATGTGCGCCTACAACAAGGTCAACGGCGACTGGGCCTGCGAGAACGACTTCCTGCTGAACCAGGTGCTGAAGCGCGACTGGGCCTATGACGGCTGGGTCATGTCCGACTGGGGCGCGGTCCATTCGACCGAGAAGGCGGCGCTGGCGGGTCTGGACCAGGCTTCGGGCCAGGAACTGGACCGGGCCCTGTATTTCGACGCGCCGTTCCGTGCAGCCCTGGACGCCGGGCGGATTCCCGAGGCGCGGCTGGACGACATGGTGCGCCGTCTGCTGGTCGGCCTGATCGAGACCGGGGTTCTGGATGCGCCTGTGGTCACGACCCCGCAGCCCATCGACTACGCCCGGAACGCCGAGGTCGCCCAGCGTGCGGCCGAGGCGGGCATCGTGCTGCTGAAGAACCAGGGCGGGGTCCTGCCCCTGGCCAAGACGGCCAAACGGATCGTGCTGATCGGCGGCCATGCTGATGTCGGCGTGCTGTCGGGCGGAGGATCGTCCCAGGTGCGGTCGGTCGGCGGCGCGCCGGTCGAGATTCCGCTGACCTCAGGCGCTGCGGCGTCTTTCGCGCGGATGACCTGGCATGCGTCCTCGCCGCTGAACGCGATCCGCGCCGTCGCGCCGGACGCGACCGTGACCTATGTCGATGGCAGGGATGCTGCGGCGGCGGCCGCTGCGGCGCACGCGGCGGACATCGCGGTCGTCTTCGCCACCCAGTGGACCACCGAGGCCCAGGACGTCGAGAGCCTGTCCTTGCCGGACGACCAGGACGGACTGATCGAGGCGGTCGCGGCCGCCAACGCCAGGACGGTTGTGGTGCTGGAGACCGGCGGGCCGGTGCTGATGCCCTGGCTGGAAAAGACCCCGGCGGTGATCCAGGCCTGGTACCCCGGCCAGCGCGGCGGCGAAGCCATCGCCCGCATCCTGTTCGGCGAGGTCAATCCGTCCGGCCGCCTGCCGATCACCTTCCCCGCCTCGGCCGACCAGGCGCCGCGCCCGTCCGTGCCAGGCCTGGCCGAGATGAAGGCCGTGGACGCCGCCGCCGCCTCCAACCCCGGGGCGCCGCAGGGGGCCGTGCTGCAGCCCTTCGCCGTCGATTATGTCGAGGGATCGGACGTCGGCTATCGCTGGTACGAACGCGAGGGACGCAAACCCTTGTTCCCGTTCGGTTACGGCCTCAGCTACACAAGCTTCGCCTATTCCAACCTGGCGGTTTCGAACACCCAGGGTCTGAGCGTCGCCGTCGATGTGACCAACAGCGGCGACCGGGCGGGAGCCGAGGTGGCCCAGCTGTATGTCGCCTCGGCCAACCAGCCCAGGCGTCTGGCCGCCTTTGCGCGGATGACGCTGTCGCCGGGCGAGACGCGTCGCATCGTGCTGAAGGCCGAGCCGCGCATCCTGGCCGAATATGACACCGCACTGCCCGGCTGGCGCATCGCACCGGGCGATTACCGCATCACCGTCGCCCGCGACGCCGCCGAGGCGGGGTTGAGCGCGAACGTCACGCTTTCAGGGTCGATCATCAAGCCTTGAGCCAATGCCGCACAACAAAAACGCGGCGCCAATGAGGAGGGAAAACGAGATGAGAATCCACAAGAGGCCCATGCTGGCGGCCTTGATGGCGAGTTCGGCGCTTGTCGCGCCGGCCTATGCCCAGACCGCGGAACAGGCGCCGATCCCGGCGCCCCAAGACCCGACCGAGATCGGCGAAATCGTCGTCACCGGCATCCGCGCGTCGCAGACCCAGTCGATCAACGTCAAGCGCAACGAGACGGCGCTGGTTGATGCGATCTCGGCCGAAGACATCGGCAAACTGCCCGACGTCACCGTGGCCGACGCCCTGCAACGCATCGCGGGCATCCAGATCCGACGCACCGCCGGCGAAGGCTCGACCGTCAACATCCGCGGCCTGCCGCAGGTCGTGACACTGCTGAACGGCGAACAATATCTGAGCCCCGGTAACCTGGGGAGAGCCGAACCGAACCTGAACGACGTGCCGTCGCAGCTGATGAACTCGATCGTCGTGTTCAAGTCGCAGGACGTGACGAACGCTCAGTCCGGGATTTCGGGTACGATCGACCTGCGCACGCGTCGCCCGATGGACTTCAGCTACGGCACGACCGTCACGGGCGCGGCCGAATACCAGACGGGCGAACGCACTCGTCAGGACGACTATCTGATCAACGGCCTGCTGAATTGGCGGGGCGACCGGATGGGCGTGATGGTCTCCGGCGTCATGAGCGAGTCTAACCTGGGCAATAACTACGCCGGGGTCGCGGGCAGCCTGTTCGGCAGCAACGACTGGGGCGGCACGGGCAATGCCTGGCTTGCGCCGCACGGCTATGAAATGTTCAACCGTGTGGTCGAGCGTGAGCGGGTCGGCCTGAACGCCGCTTTCCAGTTCGATATCGAGGACGGCATCCGTCTAACGGCAGAAGCCTTTTACACCAAGCAGGACGAGTACAACCGCGCCGCCGGTCTGAACGTCTCCAACCGCTGGAGCGGCCTGGGCTGGCTGACGCCGACTGAGTCGATCGACACCGGCCTGGGCTGGCTGGACGTCGAGGAATACGACGTCGACGCCTGGTGGGTGAACTCCTTCACCGTCAACCGTGTCACAAACAACGAGTCCAAGAACTTCAACCTGGAGCTGGACTACGACAAGGGCGGCCCCTTCACCTTCAACGCGCGGGCCGTCAAGGCCGACGCCTCGCTGCTGAGCATGAACGGCCAGGTGCAGGGTGACCTGTCGAACTGGCAGTACGGAGCTGACAGGGCCTTTACCCTATTCCGTCAGGGCGCGGACCGCACGCGCGGCACCTTCTACCCCGCCTCCATCGCCGCCATGTACCCGGCCTCACAATACTCAAACGGTGTCGTGGGCAGCCAGGGCGGACGCTACATAAACCCCAACCCGCTAGGCTATGGAGCGGACCCTCAACTGCATATCGACACCGGCGGCTCGAAGCTGGCTTGGAGCGGCTTCGAGAACAACATTGTCGGCGGTTTAGGCAACGTCCCGCTAAGCCAATATATGTCGAACTTGGACTCCTATACAGTCGGGGCCTATTCGTCGGAAGGCAACCAGCGCAACAACTCGGACCTGACTGTGGTCCGGTTCGACGGGTCGTACGAGTTCCAGGAGGCGCCGGCGTTCGGCTTCCTGACCCGCGTCGACGCCGGCGTCCGCCACAGCGGCCGCGAGGTCGAGGTCACAAACTTCCACCTGTTCTCGGACTTCTACGCCGGACAGGGCGCAGGCAACCAGGCGGGTTGTTCGGCGCAGTGGAAAGCCATCGACGTCGTCATGGACAATCCGCAGTGCCAGGCCGGGGAGTTCGTCTCCAACCCCGGCTTCAACGCGGCCCTCGCCGTCGACCCCACCCCCAGCAGTTGCACCGCCGGCACGGTCGCCAACACCCCGACCTGCTTCCAGGGCTATACGGTCAATCGGCCCACGCTGCTGCGCGAGAACAACAACACCTACTTCCTGACCGACTTCGGTTCGGTCGCCTCGGGCATTCCCGGGGTGTGGGTGGCGGATCCGCGCGACTTCGACGATCCCCGCGCCTTCCAGCAGCGGGTGTTCGGCAACGCCTATGACGTGATCATCCCCGGCAACTCGTATGACGTCGACCTCTATGAGGACAGCGCCTATGTGAACGGGGCGATCGAGGTCGGCCAACTGCACGGCGACATCGGCGTGCGTATGGTCCGCACCGAACTCCGCGTCCGCCAGAACCAAACCGGCGACGTCCGCGCCTATGGCGACACGAATAACGACATCGGCGACACGATCGCGAGCCGCAGCTACACGGACTGGTTGCCGTCGGTGAACCTGGCCTATGACTTCAGCGACAAGCTTCGTCTGCGAGCCGCCTACGCCAAGACGATGATCCCGTTGGACCTGGGAAGTTACGGCGGGGGCGTCACCATTTCGACCGCCGATTCCAACGGCCCGACGCCATTGGATCCGACGGCTCCGCCACGCGGCATCCGTCGCGTGACCGGCGCCACCTTGGCCGGCAGCCCGGATCTAGATCCATGGCGCTCGAGCAACTTCGATCTGGCGCTGGAGTACTATTACGGCCCCGCGACGATGTTCAACATTGCGGCTTTCCGCCTGAACATCGACAGCTTCGTCCGTCGCGGCACCGTGACCTGCGGCGCTGAATACCCGGACGGCGACGGCGTTATCCGTCGTTGTGTGGATGTCAACCGTCCGATCCAGGCCGACGGCGGTGAGTTGCAGGGCATCGAGCTAGGCGCGAAGATCGGCCTGTCCGACTTCATCGACACCCCGATCTGGTCTGACTTCGGCTTCGATGGCAGCTACACCTTCTCCGATAGTTCGACGAACGACAAAGCGTTGGACGGAGATCTTCTGCCCTTCCAAGACAACTCCGAGCAGTCTTTGAACGCCGCCGTTTGGTATCAGGGCGACAAGCTTCAGGCCCGCGTGGCCTGGAACTATCGCACGCCTCGCCTGAGCAGCACCTTCGGAAACATCCCGATCTATCAGGACACCTCTCAGTACGTAGACGTCAACGTCACCTATGACGTCAACGACATGGTCACGGTCTACGCCAACGGCTCCAACGTCCTGGGCGAAATCGAGGAATACTACCTCGAGTTCAAGGACGGCGCGAAGCAGTTCCACAGCCGCAACGAGTTCGAGCCGCGTTACACCATCGGCGTTCGCGCTCGGTTCTGATCTCTTCCTGAGCAAACTGGCCGGCGACATTCGTGTCGCCGGCCTCTTTTTTTCGCGTATTGGTATTCGGCCATGGATGAGATCGACGATCCTCGCATCCGTTCTGTCGTCATAGTCGGCGGCGGCACCGCCGGCTGGATGACGGCTGCGGCCCTGGTTCAGCATTTCCGCACTACCCCGCTGAAGATCACCGTCGTCGAGTCGTCCGACATCGGCACCATCGGCGTGGGCGAGGCGACCATTCCCACCCTCCGCCGGTTCTATGCGCAGCTGGGTCTGCGCGACGACGACGTGATGCGCGCCACCCAGGCGACCTGCAAACTGGGCATCCGTTTCATCGACTGGTCCGGGTCGGGCTCGGATTTCATCCATCCCTTCGGCCTGTACGGTCAGGACGTGAAAGGGATCGGATTTCATCATTACTGGCTGAAACAGCGCGCTGCGGGCGACCGCTCGCCGCTGGCGGCCTATTCGCTGGGGGCGTCGCTGGCCGCCGGCGGAAAATTCACCCTGCCCTCGCCCAATCCGCCGTCGCAGTTGTCGGTGTTCGACTGGGCGCTTCATCTGGACGCCGGCCTGTTCGCCCAGCATCTGCGCGCCTATGCCGAGACCGGGGGCTGCGCCCGGATCGACGCCCGCATCCGCTCGGTGGAACTGCGGCCCGAGGACGGGTTCGTGCGCGCCCTGACGCTGGACGATGGGCGCGAGATCGAGGGCGATCTGTTCGTCGACTGTTCGGGCTTCAAGGGGCTGGCGATCGGCGAAGCTTTGGGCGTGGGGTTCGAGGACTGGGGCCGCTGGCTGCCCTGCGACGCGGCCTATGCGGTGCAGAGCGCCAACCGACCCGGCGACGCCCCCGCCCCCTTCACCCGCGTCACCGCCCGGTCGGCCGGATGGCAGTGGGGGATTCCGCTGCGCCACCGCGCCGGCAACGGTCTGGTGTTTTCCAGCGCCCATCTGAGCGACGATCAGGCCCTGGCCGAGCTCATGCCTCATCTGCTGGGCGATCCGCTGACGGAGCCGCGGCGCATTCCGTTCCGCCCCGGTCGGCGCACCCAGGCCTGGGCCAGGAACTGCGTCGCCATCGGCCTGTCGTCCGGCTTCCTGGAGCCGCTGGAAAGCACCAGTATCGCCCTGATCGAGACCGGGATCGAGCGGCTGAAGGCCCTGTTCCCCGACCGCCGCTTCGCCCAGCCGATCCTGGATGAGTTCAACGACCAGACCGCGCGCGAGATGGAGCGGGTCCGCGACTTCATCATCCTGCACTACAAGCTGAACCGGCGCACCAACACGGACTTCTGGCGCGACTGCCGCGCGATGGCGATCCCCGAGACGCTGGAGCGCAAGATCGCCCTGTGGACGGCGCGCGGCCAGTTCGTCCGCTATCGGTGGGAGATGTTCCACCCGGCCAGCTGGCTGGCGATCTATGACGGCTTCGGCCTGTATCCCGACGGCTACGACCCCGCCGTGGACGCCATGGACCCCGCCTATCTGGCGCGCAGCCTGGCCGAGATGCGCGCCAATATCGCCGACCTGGTCGCCCGCACCCCCGACCACGCCCATTTCCTGGCGGGGCTCGATCCCGCCGCCTCCGCCGCCCCCGCCTCAGCCGCATGAGACCCGACATGGACCAGCCCCGCCGCCCCCTGAAGAAGATCTGCATCGTCGGCGGGGGCACCGCCGGCTGGGTCGCCGCCGCCCTTATGGCTGAACATTTCAAGGGGCGGATGGCGGAGATCGAACTGGTCGAATCCGACGACATCGGCACGATCGGCGTCGGCGAATCCACCGTGCCGCCCTTCCTGGAAATGCTGAAGCGGCTGGGTATCGACGAGCGCGACTTCATCCAGAAGACCCAGGCCAGTTTCAAGCTGGGCATCCAGTTCGAGGACTGGACGCAGAAGGGCGAGAGCTATTTCCACCCGTTCGGCGCCATCGGGGCGCCCGTGGATGTCAGCGACTTCTATCCCGTCTGGCTGAAGGCGCGGATGAACGGCTATGACCGGCCGCTGATGGACTTCGCCGCAGCGGCGCGGATGGCGGCCCAGGGGCGGTTCATGCTGCCGTTCAAGGCCCAGCGCACCCCGATCGGGGGCGCCTCCTACGCCGTTCACGTCGATGCGAAACGGGTGGCGCGCTATCTGCGCGACTTCGCCGAGGCGCGGGGGGTGAAGCGCACCGAGGGAATCGTCGAGGATGTGGCGACACGGCCCGACGGCTTCGTCAGCAGCCTGAAGCTGAAGTCGGGTCAGACGGTCGAGGCGGACTTCTTCATCGACTGCACCGGCTTCCGCGCCCTGCTGATCGGCAAGACCCTGGGCGTCGGCTACACGGACTGGTCCGAATGGCTGATGTGCGACCGGGCCATCGCGGTCCAGACCGAGAATGTCGGCCCGCCCAAGCCCTATACATTGGCCCAGGCGCAGGATTGCGGCTGGCGTTGGCGCATCCCGCTGCAGCACCGGACCGGAAACGGCCATGTCTTCTGCAGCCGCTACATGTCCGACGACGAGGCGACGGCGCGCCTGTTGGAGCAGGTCGAAGGGCGGCCGGTGGTCAATCCGATGGTGGTGCCGTTCAAGACCGGGGTGCGCGAGAAGATCTGGCACAAGAACGTCCTGTCGCTGGGCCTGGCCAGCGGTTTCATCGAACCGCTGGAATCGACGGCCATCCACCTGATCTATCGCGGCATGGACTTCCTGTTCCGCCTGATGCCGGACCTGGATTGCGATCCGAATCTGATCGCCGAGTACAATCGGCGGATGACGGTGGATTACGAGGAGATCCGCGACTTCATCATCCTGCACTACGCCCTGACGCGACGCGACGACACGGCCTTCTGGCGCGCCTGCCGCGACATGGTCCTGCCCGAGGGGCTGCAGCACAAGCTGGAGGTCTTCCGCGCCAACGGCAGCCTGGTCGAGGCGCTGGACCCGCTGTTCCGCAATGTCAGCTGGTATGCGGTGATGGACGGGATGGGCGTGCGGCCCCGGTCCTATCCGCCGCTGGTGGACCGGATCGACTTCAACGGCCTGACCGACGAGATGGACCGCGCCGCCAATATCCTGAACGCCTTCGTCGCCGATCTGCCGACGCATCAGGCCTTCATCGACACCCACTGTCAGGCCCCGCCCGTGGAAGCGCCCGCGCCTTTGGTCATGCCGGCCTGATACCGGCGTGCTTGCCTTGGCGCGGCCAAGGCTGACACAATGGCTCAGGGGATAAGGGATCAGAGTTTGCGTCGCGCCGTCACCATCAAACACGTCGCCGCCGAGGCGGGCGTTTCGCTGCAGACCGTGTCGCGAGTCATCAACAACGAGCCGAATGTACGTCCGGTGGTGCAGGAGCGGGTGCGCGCCGCCGTGGCCAAGCTGGGCTATGTCCCCAGTCTGGCGGCGCGGCGGATGGGCGGCTCGCGGTCCTATCTGCTGATGGCGCTGAACGACCGGGACCGGACCATCGAGGGCTGGAAGTCCGGCGAAGGCACCGACTGGGTCGACCAGATGCTGATGGGCGGCATGCTGAAGTGCGAGGCCCACGGCTATCGGATGATCTTCGAACTGGTCGACACCCATTCGGACCACGTCGATGCGGCGGTGCGCGGGGCCATCGCCGCCCTGCACCCCGACGGCGTCATCCTGACCCCGCCCCACTCTGAGAACCCGGCCATCACCGGCCTGCTGAGCCAGCTGGGCCTGCCCTTCGCCCGGATCGCCTCGATCGCAGAAGGGGACGGATTCGCGGTGTCGATGGACGACGCCAAGGCGTCGGCCTTCGCCGTCGATCACCTGCTGGGCCTGGGCCATGTCCGCATCGGCTTCATCACCGGCAGCGAGGAATATGCGGTCAGCGGGGCGCGGCTGGAGGGGTATCGCCGCGCCATGTCGGCCTCGGCGCACGGCCTGGACGAGACGCTGGTCGCGCGCGGCGATTTTTCCTACGAGTCCGGCGTCGCCGCCATGGAGACCCTGCTGGCCCTGCCGTCGCGGCCCACCGCCGTTCTGGCCAGCAACGACCGCATGGCCCACGCGGCCCTGCGCACGGCCAGACGGAACGGCCTGGCGGTCCCTGCCGACCTGTCGGTCATCAGCTTCGACAACACGCCCCTGGCCCGGTTCGCCGACATGACCGCCGTCATTCAGCCTATCGCCGAAATGAGCGCCGTCGCCGCCGAACTGCTGATCCGCTCCACGGCCGGCGACGCCGACCTGCCCCGGCAGAGCATGGTCGATTTCGGCTTCGCCCCCAGAGGCTCCACGGCGCCGCCGAAGTCCTGATCCGTCGTCCGAACCCGCTCGGCTACACGCCCGACGCCGCTGTCGTCGCGGCCTGGGCGGTTAATGAAACGTACACGGCTTAATTGTCTTTCATCCGCCGCCTCAACGTCATGCATCGGCGTTCGCAGTGTCGCCTCGGCGACATCACCGCCGGTTACTGATCGCCGTTCAGGCCAAGCTTGGGGAAAAACGATGGCGAATGAATTCAAGACGCGGCTTATGGCTGCGGCGGCGCTGACCGGCGTGATGGCGGCGGCGCACGGGGCCCAGGCCCAGTCGGCGGAGCCGGCGACGCTTGACGAGATCATCGTCACGGCCCAATTGCGCGCACAGAAGACCATTGAGGTCCCGTTCGCCCTGACCGCCTATTCCGGCCAGTTCCTCGAGGACCTGGGCATCCAGGAATTCGAACAGCTGTCGGCCTTCGTGCCCGGCTTCCTGGTGCAGAACCAGTCGCCGAACAACCCCGGCTTCGTGATGCGCGGCATCACCTCGGACTCGGGCGCCGCCACGGCCGAGCCGCGCGTGTCGGTGTTCCAGGACGGCGTGTCGATCTCCAAGTCGCGCGGCTCCTATGTCGAACTGTTCGACCTGGAGCGCGTCGAGATCGCCAAGGGTCCGCAATCGACCCTGTACGGCCGCGGCGCCCTGATCGGCGCCGTCAACCTGGTCCAGAACCGCGCTCAGCCGGGTGAGACCGAAGCCTACGCCAATATCGAGGCCGGCAACGAAGACTACCGGATGGTCGAGGGCGCGCTGAACCTGCCCGTCGGCGAGACGGGAGGCCTGCGCCTCGCCACCCGCCTGAAGACGCGCGGCGGTTCGGTCGAGAACCTGCTGGGCGGCGAAGACTATAACGCCATCGAGACCAAGGCCGTGCGTCTGTCGGGCGCCTGGGCGCCGTCGGACGCCATGCGGTTCGACGTGATCGGCAACTATCAGAACGACCACGCCTCGGGCACCTCGTTCAAGTCGATCGCCTACGAACCGGCCGATCCAAACACCGGCGTCGTCCTGGGCGGCAAGGAACCCTGGGAGGGCGCGGCCCTGACGCCGGGCGGCGATTTCGACGGCGGCAAGTCGCTGGGCCTGAGCCGCGAAGTCTGGGGCGTGACGGGTCTGGCCCGGATCAATCTGAATTCGGCCTGGACCCTGAACTCGACCACCGCCTATCGCGAGTTCGACAACTACGAGACCTTCGACGCGGACGGCGTCTCCCTGCCCATCCTGACGGCGGCGGAAGAGACCCATGGCGAACAATGGAGCCAGGACCTGCGCCTGGGCTTCGACAACGGCGGTCGCCTGACGGGCTTCGTCGGCGCCGGCTGGTTCCACGAGGAAGGCTACCAGCGCACGCCCGCACAGTTCGACGAGCGTCTGGTCCTGGCGCAGCTGGCCGGGTTGCTGGACGGTTCACCGCTGGGCGTCGGTGACAACACCCTGCCGCTGGCGGTTTATCCGACCGTGGCGACGGGCGCGCTGGGCGCGCTGTTGGGCTCACTGTTGCCGTCTGCTGCTCAGCCGCTGGTGCCGACCCTGGCGGCCGGCATCGCCTCGAACCTGCAGTCGGCCTATATCGAAACGCCGATCAACAGCTCCGAGCTGGATTCCTACGACGTCTTCGCCGACGCCACCTACGCCTTCACCGACCGCTTCGAAGTGTCGGCAGGCGTTCGCTATACCCGTGATGAAAAGACCACCGGCTATGCAGCCAGCATCGACTCCGGCCGTTCGGCGCTGGGCACGCTTCTGGCGATCCAGGCGGGCGCGGTGCCGAGCTCATTCATCGTCAGTTCGACGGGCGTGCCCGGCTTCCTGGTTCAGCCGAACTATTCGACGCGCCCCGGCTTGCCGCTGCTCGGCTTGACGTCGCAGCCGACCGCCAACAACGGAGACTTCTCGTATTACGACTCGGAAGACGACGGCGTCACCTGGAGGGTCACGGCCCGCTACGAACTGACCGACGACACGAATGTCTACGCCAACTATGCACGCGGCCGTCGTCCGGAAGTGATCAGCGCCTCGGGTCCGTCCGCCCCCGGGGGCGCGCCGCGCTTCAGCTCGGTCGATGCCGAAACCGTCGACAGCTACGAAGTCGGCGCCAAGTCAGCCCTGTTGGACAGCCGACTGCGGATCGACGGCGCGGTCTTCATGTACAACTACGAAAACTTCCAGACGACCATCCAGCAAGGCACGACCTTCATCACCACCAACGCCGGCGAGGCCAAGTCCTACGGCTTCGAGGGCCAGGCCAACTTCGCCGTGGCGTCCAACTTCGACCTGTTCGCGACCTACGCCTACAACCACTCCCGCTTCGAGAACGGCATCTACGACGGCAACAAGTTCCGGCTGTCGCCGGACAACGCCGCGTCGATCGGCGCGACCTGGCGCCTGCCGGTGACCGGCGGCGAGATCGAGGTCCAGCCGACCTACACTTGGCAGTCCAAGGTCTTCTTCGAGGACGACAACGACCGCCCCGACCTGCAAACTGTGGCGAGCGGAGCCTTCGTCGCAGACCTGATCCAGGACGAATATCAGGACGCCTACGGTCTGTTGAACCTGCGTATCCGCTACACCCCGGACTCGACCAACTGGGGCGTCGAAGCCTTCGGCGAGAACATTCTCGACGAGGAATACATCAAGGACGCCGGCAACACCGGCGACGCCCTGGGCATGCCGACCTTCATCGCCGGTCGCCCGGCGGCGTACGGCCTGGTGTTCAAACTGAAACTCTGAGGATCGAACGATGAATCTGGATCGCCGCAGCCTTCTGGGACTGATCGGCGCGGGGGCGGCGACGCCCGCCGTCGCCCAGACCGCCCATGCCGGTCAGGTCGCCTTCCTTCACGGGGTGGCCAGCGGCGATCCGGATCAGCATTCCGCGGTCTTCTGGACCCGCGTCTCCCCGACCGATCCGTCGGTCGGGGAGATTGCGGTGGTTCTTGAAGTGGCCAGGGACGCCGACTTCACCGACATGGTGCGTCGCTTCACCGACCTGACCGCCCGGGCCGAGCGCGACTTCACCGTCAAGCACGACCTGCACGGTCGCGGCCTGGAGCCGGGTCGGGAGTATTTCTATCGCTTCATCGCCAATGGCGTGACCTCGCCGGCGGGTCGGGTCCGCACCCTGCCCCAGGGCGCGACGCCGCAGGTGAACCTGGCCGTGGTGTCCTGCCAGCTCTATCCAGGCGGCCTGTTCAACGCCTATGAGGCCATCTCGCAGCTGGACCGGTTGGACGCGGTCGTTCACCTGGGCGACTACATCTACGAATACGGCGCGGCGCCGGGCGACTACGGCATGGCGACGGGCGCGCCGCTGAACCGGGCGCCCCTGCCGCCCCACGAAATCGTCAGCCTGGCCGACTATCGGACGCGCCACGCTCAATACAAGACCGATCCCGATCTGCAGGCCGCCCACGCCCGCGCCGCCTTCATCTGCGTCTGGGACGACCACGAGGTCGCCAACGACGTCTGGATGATGGGGGCCGAGAACCATCAGCCGGCGACCGAAGGCGACTTCGCCACGCGCAAGGCGGCGGCCCTGCGCGCCTATTACGAATGGATGCCGATCCGCGAGGCCAAGGCCGGCGCGATGAAGGAAGCGATCAACCGCAGCTTCCACTTCGGCGATCTGGCCAGCCTGCACATGGTCGAAACCCGTCTGACGGCCCGCGCCGAACAGATGGACTTCGCCAACATCCCCAAGACCGCCGACGGCCGCCCGGACATCGCCGCCTTCGAGGCCCAGCGTCAGGAGCCGTCGCGCGACCTGCTGGGCGAGGGTCAACGCCGCTGGCTGGGCGAGGCCATGAGCCAATCCAAGGCCGCTGGTCGTCCGTGGCAGATCCTGGGCAACCAGGTCGTCATGGCCCGGGTCAAGGGCCCGAACATCGAACAGATGCTGCCGCCCGCCCAGGTGGCGCAGATGATCGCCAGCCTGCCCGCCGATATCCAGCCCCAGGTCGAGGCCGCGATCCAGCTGTTCAAGCTGGGCCTGCCGTTCAACCTGGACAGCTGGGACGGCTATCCGGCCGGTCGCGAGCGTCTGTACGAGACGATGAAACAGGCGGGCGTCGAGCCGATCGTCCTAGCCGGCGACAGCCACGCCTTCTGGGTCAACGAACTGTACGACAACGGCGGCCAGCGTCGCGCGGTCGAGTTCGGGACCTCGGCCATCTCCAGTCCGTCGCCCGGCGACATGGTCGGCGGCCTGCCGCTGGGCCTGGCGCTGGAAGCCGCCAATCCCGAGGTCAAGTTCTGCGACCAGGCGTCCAAGGGCTATGTCCTGCTGACCCTGGACCGGGATCAGGCGGTGGGCGAACTGCGCGCCGTCTCGACCATCCTGGCCAAGCCGTATCAGAACAAGACGGTGAAACGCTATCGGTTGGCTCAGACCGCGACCGGTCTGGGTCCGCTGGAAGACGTCACCGAACCCGCCTGATCGAGGCCACCGCCAGGGTCGCCCCGCCGAAACAGGCGGCGGCGGCCAGGAACAGGCTGCGGAAGTCCAGACCCAGGTTCTCCAGCAGGACCAGGGCGATCAGGGGCGCGATCGCCTGGGGCAGGGTCACGGCCAGATTGATCAGGCCCAGGTCCTTGCCCCGGTCCTCGACCGAGGGCAGGACGTCGGTCATCAGGGCGATGTCGATCGCGCCATAGCAGCCCTGGCCCACGCCATAGAGGGCGAAGGCGACGACCACGGTGGTCCAGTCCTGGGTGGTCGCCAGCACAGCCGCCGCGATGGCCAGCAGCACCCCGCCGGCGATGGCGAGCGGCTTGCGCCGCGTGATCCGCGAGCCGCCCATGGCGACGACGGTGCTGACCCCGACCACGCCCACGACGGCGATGGCGGTCAGCAGCGAATGGCCGGCCTCGGCCGAGCGGCCGGGAAACAGGATCGGAAAGCCGATGGCGTCGGCGATGTAGAAGAGCAGATAGAAGGCCACCAGCGAATAGCCGGTCACCACCAGGAACCGATAGGTCCAGGCCAGGGTGAAGTCGCGAACGGCGAAGGGGTGCAGCAGGCTGGGCAGAGAAAACCCTGACAAGGGCGCCCGCACCCGGTCGGCGGGCGCCGGATCCTCGCGCGACAGCAGGGCGAAGGGCACGGTCGCCGCCAGGACAACGGCGGCCAGGGTCGCGAACCGCGCGACCTCGCCCTGCGGCCCCCAGGCCATCACGACCGAACCGATCATGGCGGCCAGAGGATAGCCCATGCCCATGACCGCGGACATGGCGCTGCGCCGGTTCTCGGGCACACGGTCGGCGAACAGGGCGATCAGAGGGGCCAGCAGGATATTGAAGGTCAGCTGGAAAGCGACCAGGCCCAGCACCAGGCCCAGCGGGGTCGAGGACTGCTGGATGGCGGCGTAGCTGCCGATGGTCAGCACCGCGCCGACCACGATCCAGGGGCGCCGCCGGCCGTGCCGCGACCGGGTCCGGTCGCTGAGGGCGCCGCCGACGATATTGCCGAGCCCGGCGGCCATACAGCCCCAGAACAGGGCCTGGCTGAGCAACGGCCCCTTGGCCTGACCGTCGATCATCTCGGCGTGGAGGGGCGCGAGCACCTGAAGCAGGGGCGCCACGCCGATAAAGGCGCCGATATAGGCGACGGCGTAACCGATCAGGAAGGCCGACCCGACCGGCCGGGGAGACACGCCGGCGGTCATGCTGCGGGTCTCAGGCCCGGGCGGCCCGCGCCGTCTCGACGCCCAGAGCGCGCAAGGCGGCGGCGGCGATATGGTCCGCGTTGAGCCCGGCCAGAGCATACATGGCGGCGGGGGCGTCCTGGTCCTGGAAGACGTCGGGCAGGTTCAGGGTGCGGACCTTGAGACCGCGATCCAGCGCGCCCTTTTCGGCGAGCAGTTGCAGCACGAAGGCGCCGAAGCCGCCCATGGCCCCCTCCTCCACCGTGATCAGGGCCTCGTGCTCCCGCGCCAGGCGCAAGATCAGGTCGGCGTCCAACGGCTTGGCGAAGCGGGCGTCGGCGACGGTCGCCGACACGCCCCGGGCGGCCAGCAGATCGGCGGCTTTCAGCGATTCCTGCAAGCGCGTGCCCAGGGACAGGATGGCGACGGACGTCCCCTCGCGCACGATCCGGCCCCGGCCGATCTCGAACGGGGCTGCCAGTTCCGGGATCTCGACCCCGACGCCGTCGCCGCGCGGATAGCGGAAGGCGCTGGGGCGGTCGTCGATGGCCAGGCTGGTCGAGATCATGCCCGCCAGTTCGGCCTCATCGGCGGCGGCCATCAGCACCATGCCGGGCAAGGCGCCCATGAAGCCGATGTCGAACGAGCCGGCGTGGGTCGCGCCGTCTGCGCCCACCAGACCGGCCCGGTCCATGGCGAACCGCACCGGCAGCGACTGGATGGCCACGTCATGGACCACCTGGTCATAACCGCGCTGAAGGAAGGTGGAATAGATGGCGCAGACCGGCTTCATCCCGTCAGCGGCCAGGCCGGCGGCGAAGGTGACGGCGTGCTGTTCGGCGATGCCGACGTCATAGGTGCGGTCGGGGAAGGCCTGGCCGAACAGGTCAAGCCCCGTGCCCGAGGGCATGGCGGCGGTGATGGCCACGATCGAGGGATCCAGGGCGGCGTGCTTGATCAGCTCGGTCCCGAACACCTTGGTGTAGCTGGGCGCGTTCGACACGGACTTGGCCTGTTTGCCCGAGACCACGTCGAACTTGACCACCGCATGGAGCTTGTCGGCGCTGCTCTCGGCCGGGGCGTAGCCCTTGCCCTTCTGCGTGACGACATGGACCAGGACCGGCCGGTCCTCGATAGCCGCCGCCTTCTTCAGGATCGGGACCAGATTCTCCATGTCGTGCCCGTCGATGGGGCCGACGTAGTAGAAGCCCAGCTCCTCGAACAGGGTGCCGCCGGTGACCATGCCGCGGGCGTATTCCTCGGCCTTCTTGGCCGCGTTGCGGAACGGGCGCGGCAGGTGCTGGGCGACCGAGCGGCCCAGGCGGCGGACGTTCTGATAGGCGCCGCCGGACACCAGACCGGCCAGATAGGCGCTCATGCCCCCGACCGGCGGGGCGATGGACATGTCGTTGTCGTTCAGGATGACCATCAGCTGGCCATTGGTCGCCTCGGCGGCGTTGTTCATCGCCTCATAGGCCATGCCGGCCGACATGGAGCCGTCGCCGATGACCGCCACGACCTTGTTCTTCTCGCCCTTCTGGTCGCGTGCAGCGGCGAAGCCGAGGGCGGCGCTGATCGAGGTCGAGGCGTGGGCGGCGCCGAAGGGGTCGTACTCGCTCTCGCTGCGCTTGGTGAAGCCCGACAGGCCGCCGGGCTGGCGCAGGGTGCGGATGCGGTCGCGACGGCCGGTCAGGATCTTGTGGGGATAGCACTGGTGGCCGACGTCCCAGATCAGGATGTCCTTGGGCGTCTCGAACACATGGTGAAGCGCCGTAGTCAGCTCGACCACGCCCAGGCCCGCGCCCAGGTGGCCGCCCGTGACCGATACGGCGTCGATGGTCTCGGCCCGTACTTCTTGCGCCAGCTGTTTCAGCTGGGCGATGTCGAAGCCCCGCATGTCGGCAGGAAACTTGACGGTGTCGAGAAGCGGGGTGTCGGGCATCAGCCGGGAAAACCTTGAAAGTCTGATCAATCAACCCCTGGGGGAGATCAATGTTTCGTATCAGGACCGGCGCTTTAGCACAAAGTCCACGCTCGCCTTGAGGATTTCCGCCTCGTGCCCGAACGGCTCCAGGTGAGCCCTGGCCTGGTCAGACAGGTGCGCGACCCTCTGTCGCGCCGCCTCGAGCCCCAGCAGGGTGACGAAATTGGTCTTGCCCAGGGCGGCGTCCTTGCCGCCGGCGGCCTTGCCCATTTCTTCGGCCGAACCTTCCGCATCCAGAAGATCATCGACGATCTGATAGGCCAGGCCGACATCGTGGGCGAAGCTGATCAGGGCGTGCTGGTGCTGGGCCGAGGCCTCGGCGATGATCAGCGGAATCTCGAAGGCGTAGGCGAACAGGGCGCCGGTCTTCAGCCGCTGCATCCGGGCGACGCCGCCCAGATCGTCGCGCACGCCCAGCAGGTCGATCATCTGACCGCCGGCCATGCCCCGCGCGCCCGAGGCCATCGACAGCCGCGCCGCCAGTTCGCACCGCACGACCGCGTCTTCGTGGGTGTCCTCGTGCAGGATGATGTCGAAGGCCGCCGTCTGAAGCGCGTCGCCGGCCAGGACCGCCGTGGCCTCGTCATAGGCGCGATGGACCGTTGGGCGCCCACGCCGCATGTCATCGTCGTCCATGCACGGCAGGTCGTCGTGCACCAGGCTGTAGGCGTGGACGCATTCCAGGGCGCAGGCGGCGCGCAGCACCGACCGTTCGTCGATATTGAACAGGCGCGCGGCCTCAAGCGCGAAGAAGGGGCGCAGCCGTTTGCCGGGGCCCAGGGCCGCGTAACGCATGGCCTCGGTCAGGCGGGCTTCCGGTCCGTCGGCGCGCGGCAACAACTGGTCCAGCGCGACCGTGACCAGATCGGCGACCTCGGCCACCCGGTCGATCACGGCCTGTTCGGGCGAATTGGCGGCGAGCATAGGGGTCAAAACAGTCGCCCGCCCAGCGGCAGGTCGCGGTCCACCCCGACCAGCACCACCTCGCCGTCCGCATCGGGAAAGCCGAGTGTCAGCACCTCGGACTTCACCGGCCCGATCTGGCGCGGCGGAAAGTTGACGACGGCGGCGACCTTGCGGCCTTCCAGTTCTTCCAGCGTGTAGTGGCGGGTGATCTGGGCCGAGGATTTCTTGACGCCGATCTCGGGACCGAAATCGATCTGGAGCTTGAACGCCGGCTTGCGCGCCTCAGGAAACGGCTCGGCCTTGACGATCCGGCCGACGCGAATATCGACCTTCATGAAGTCGTCGAAGGCGATGGTCGGGGTCATTCGAACGACGCCGCCTCGACGCCCTTGGCCTGGCCGTCGGGTCCGACGACGATCTTCTCGACGCGCAGCTGGGCCGCCTTCAGACGGGCCTCGCAATGGGCCTTCAGCCGAGCGCCCTCTTCGTACAGGGCGATGGATTCCTCCAACGGCGCCTGGCCTGATTCCAGGCGTGACACGATGGTCTCCAGGCGCTGCAGGGCGTCTTCGAAGCTGAGGTCGGCGGGGATGGCGGCGGCGGTATCGGTCATGGCGCGGACCCTAGAGGGGGTCGAAGCCTGCATCAACGGTGGATGCGGCTATCGCTTCTCGTATCGGCGCTGGGACCAGTATTTGAAGCCCTGGTTATGCACCAGTTTCCAGCCGTCGGCCTTCAGACGGGCGCCGACCATGTGATTGAAATAGCCGTGGGCGAAGACCAGCACGTCCTGGCCGGTTTCGGCGCGGGCGATCAGCTTGCGCGCCGCCTGTTCGGCGCGGGCCTCGGCCTCGGCGCGGGTTTCCTGGCCGCCGTGGTGGTCGAAGGCGTGCCACCAGAAGCGCGACACCACGCCCCACCATTTCGGCGACAGCTTGATCCAGTCGGGAATTGGCGGCGGCGGCAGGGGCGCCTCGATGAACAGGACGTCCGACATGACCTCACGCCCCGCGGCGGCGGCGGCGGCGGTCTCCTGGGCGCGCTGGCGGGTCGAGGCGTAGATGGCGCCGGCGCCCTGGGCCGTGGCGACCAGCTCGGGCGGCGGAGTCTGGCCGGCCAGCAGGCCGCCGATCTCGTATTTGGCCCACCAGTCGCCGTACTGACGCGCGGTGATCAGGCATTTGCGCGACAGGGCGGGCTCGCCGTGACGCGTCAGGGTGATGGCGCCCGGGCGCAGAGCCGTTACAGCGCCGGACTCAGTCGATCCTGCGGCCTGCGGCGCAGGCTGATCGGTCGAATCGAGGGACAGGGCGGGGGATGACATGGCGATCGGACGGCCCTTAAGTTTCAAGGCTTTAGACGTCCTATTCCTCCCCGAGCGCGGCGACGTGTGCGACCGCGGAGCGGCCTAGTCCTTCAAGGTCGTAACCGCCCTCGAGCGCGGACACAACCTTGCCTGCGCAGGTCCGGCGCGCGACTTCCAGAACAGCGCGGGTCGCCCAGGCGAAATCCTCCGCTTCCAGCGACTGGTGCGCCAGCGGGTCGCGACGATGGGCGTCGAAACCGGCCGAGATCAGGATCAGGTCCGGCCGGAAAGATTCCAGCGCCGGCATCAGGCCGCCGGCGAAGGTCGCGCGCCACGCCTCGCGCGCCGCATGGGGCGCCACCGGCGCATTGACGATATTGCCGACGCCGACCTCATCCCCCGCGCCCGTGCCGGGATACAGCGGCATCTGGTGGATGGAAGCCAGGAACAGGCTGTCGTCATGCTCGAACGCGGCCTGGGTGCCGTTGCCGTGGTGAACGTCGAAATCGACCACAGCCACCCGGGCCATGCCCTCGGACTGGGCGACCCGCGCCGCGACCGCCACGGAGGAGAACAGGCAGAAGCCCATGGCGCGATCCGGCTCCGCATGGTGGCCGGGCGGACGGACGGCGGCGAAGGCGCGGTTCATCTCGCCGCGCGCCACGGCCCGGACCGCGTCGATCGCCGCCCCCGCCGCCAGCCGCGCCGCCGGAACGCTGCCGGGAGACAGCACGGTGTCGGCGTCGAGCCGGTTCAATCCCTCGGCAGGGGAAGCCTCAAGCAGGCGGCGACATAGGCGGCCGGATGCACCCGCTCCAGATCCGCGACCTCGGCCAGGGTCGCCGCGCGGCGGTCACCGGCCAGACCGGCGTCCTCCAGCGCCTCCAACACCGCCTTCAGCCGCGCCGGGCTCTCGGGGTGGCCGGCGCCGGGCGTATGATCCAGCATGGACGGATGGGTGAAGAGCGGCGCGGACATTCCGACGACGATACGCCGTCGGCCGGACCTTGTCGCCGGTGACGCGCGACGCGGCGCAATGTAGAGCCGAGCCATGACCGAGACCGTGATCCGAGCCGCCCGACCCGAAGACGCTGAAGCCTTGGGCGCTTTGGGCCGCCAGACCTTCATCGACACCTTCGTCACCGGCTTCGGCATCCCCTATCCGCAGGACGACCTGAACGCCTTTCTCGACGCCAGTTTCGATCCCGAACCGACGTTGAAGAAGCTGACCGAACCCGGCTCCGCCTGGTGGGTGGCCGAGCGGGACGGCGAACTGCTGGCCTTCGCCAACGCGGGTCCCAACGGCCTGCCCCACCCCGAGGCGCACCCGGAGCACATGGAGTTGCGCCGCCTCTATGTGTCGAAGGCCGCGCAAGGCCTGGGCCTGGGCACGAAACTGCTGACCCTGTCGCTGGACTGGATGGAGGCCCATAACCAGGGGCCGCTTTGGATCGGCGTCTGGAGCGGAAATGAAAAGGCCCAGCGTCTGTACGCCGCCTATGGGTTCGAGAAGGCGGGCGAATACGAATACCCGGTCGGCGCCTGGCGCGACCACGAGTTCATCTTGCGACGCGGATAGACTATGGTGCGGGCATGACCCGCGCCGAACTGCTGGAAAAGCTGCGTGAGCTGAAGCCCTGGCTCGAGGAGCAGGGCATCGTGAACCTGCGCCTGTTCGGCAGCTATGCCCGCGACGAGGCGGGACCCGACAGCGACGTGGACCTGCTGGTGGATACTTCCAGGCCCATGGGCATCGAGTTTCTGACCACGGAACGCCTGCTGGCCGAAAGACTGGAGACGCCGGTCGAGTTCTGTTCCTGGGAAGTCATGCGGCCCTATGTCAGAACGAAGGTCGAGAAAGACCTGATCCTTGTCTGACGAAGCCGACGCGAACCTGATCGCGGAAATCCTAGACGCCGCCGGTCGTGTAAATTTCTACATCGCATCTGAAGGCCGGGAGGGCTTCATGCGTCAGACGCTGGTTTATGACGCTGTCTGCATGAACCTGTTGCGGACGGGAGAATGCGCACGCTTCCTGAGCGACGGCATAAAGACGCGCCTCCCAGACATTCCGTGGCCCGACATCGTCAATCTGCGGAATCGTGTGGCGCACAGTTATGAGACGCTGAAGCCGGACGTTCTATGGCTGATCGCCAGCGTAAGCTTGCCCGAACTGGACCAGGCGCTTCGCAGCCTGAGCGACATCTGATGCTCCTCCCCTTCTTCACCGCCCTGCGCGACGCCAAGATTCCGGTGTCGATGAAGGAATGGCTCCATCTGATGGAGGCCATGGATCGCGATCTGGCCGGGCGCGAGATCGAGGCCTTTTATCACCTGTCGCGCGCGGTGCTGGTCAAGGACGAGAAACACTATGACCGGTTCGACCAGGTGTTCGGGACCGTGTTCAAGGGCGTGGAATCGATCGGCGCGGGCGAGGATCTGACCACCGACATCCCCGAGGACTGGCTGCGGCTGCTGACCGAAAAATATCTGACCGACGAGGAGAAGGCGCAGATCGAGGCGCTGGGCGGCTTCGACAAGCTGATGGAGACGCTGAAACAGCGGCTGGAGGAGCAGAAGGAACGCCATTCCGGCGGATCGAAATGGATCGGCACGGGCGGGACCAGCCCCTTTGGCCACGGTGGCTATAATCCTGAGGGGGTGCGGATCGGCGGGCCGGGCAAGCATGGCCGCGCGGTCAAGGTGTGGGAGAAGCGCGAGTTCCGAAACCTGGACGACACGGTCGAACTGGGCACGCGCAACATCAAGGTGGCGCTGCGTCGCCTGCGCCGGTTCGCGCGCGAGGGGGCGGCGGAAGAGCTGGACATCGACGGCACTATCGACGGCACGGCGCGCCAGGGCTGGCTGGACATCCAGATGCGGCCCGAGCGGCGCAATACGATCAAGGTCCTGCTGTTCCTCGACATCGGCGGGTCGATGGACGGCCATATCAAGCTGGTGGAGGAGCTGTTCTCGGCCGCCCGGACCGAGTTCAAGAACCTGGAGTTCTTCTACTTCCACAACTGCCTCTACGAGGGCGTCTGGAAGGACAACCAGCGGCGTCACACCGAGCGGATCCCGACCTGGGACCTGCTGCACAAGTATCCTGGGGACTGGCGGGCCATCTTTGTCGGCGACGCGACCATGTCGCCCTATGAGATCACCATGCCGGGCGGCTCGGTCGAGCACTGGAACGAGGAGGCCGGCGCGGTCTGGATGAAACGCGCCCGTCAGCAGTGGGAGAAGTCGATCTGGCTGAACCCGGTGCAGGAACGATACTGGAGCTACACCGCCTCGGTCGGCCTCCTGCGCGAGGTGATGGACGAGCGGATGTTCCCCCTGACGCTGGAAGGCCTCGACAAGGCGATGCGCGCCCTGACAAGGTAGATTTCGCGTTCGAAGCGAACGCGCCCCATTACGAAGGGCCTGACCGATGATCGCCGCCGCCTTCGCCCTGCTGTTGCTGCAACAGACCGCCCCCTCGGTCGTGTGGGAGGCGCCCGCCGCCGAGACCGCTGCGGAGACGCCGGTCGCGGCGCCCCGACATACGGTGCCGGAATGGGGCCTGGCGGATCCCTTCGGCTATGAGCGCGCGCGCTGCAGCCCCCAACTGCGCGGCGCCAGGACGCTGGAGGACTGTCAGGCCGAGGTGCGTGGACAACTCGCCTTGGCCCTGGGTGAGGATTTGCCGGATGCGCTGCGACCCGTCGGCATGGCGGGCGATTGCCAGATGACGCAGGCGACGGAGCGCGGATCGCCCTATGGGTTGCAATGCGGGCCGCAGTCGCGGACGCCCGCCGCGTCGTCCACCCCGCAGGAAATGGACTGTCGCCCTCGTCCCGTCGAAGGCGGGTTCAGCTCCGAGTGCCGGCCGGTCGATGAGGCCAAAAACAAGGGTCTGTCGCTACGTCTTTGGGGTGGCAAGGACGACTGAAAACAGGGTCCGCCCAAACCGAAACGCCGCCCGCTTTCGCGGACGGCGTTCGGGCGGTTACGGATCGGGGGAAGGCTTACTTATCGTCTTTCAAGCTGTCCTTCACGCCGCCGACGGCGTTCTGGACCTTGCCCTCAACCTGATCGGCCTTGCCTTCGGCCTGCAGCTTGGAATCGCCGGTCAGCTTGCCCGCGCCTTCCTTGATCTTGCCGCCCATGTTCTTGGCGGAGCCTTCGATACGGTCATGATCGGCCATGCTAATTCTCCTGTTCGAGCGACGTCGTCATGACGTCGCGACTCACAGAAGAAACGGGAAAGCCGTCGGGCTTGTTCCGTAAGGCTCAGCTTGCGCGACGCAGCCAGACCGCCACCGCCCAGGCGTGAGCGTCGTGCCGCAGGCGCGACAGGGCGACGGTCGGGTCCAGCCAGACCAGGGTGTGATCGTCCTCGCATTTGGCGTCAGGATTTTCGCCCGTGACCACGCCGGTCCAGAAACCGCCGATGTTGCACAGCGGCTCGCCATTGCTTTTCAGGTGATACTGGCCCGCCTCGGCGATGCGGTTCAGCGGCTTGACGTCCAGGCCGGTCTCCTCGACGAATTCTCGCACCAGGGCCTGAACCTCGCTCTCGTCCCCGTCCACGGCCCCGCCGGGCAGGTCGAAATAGGCTCCGGTCGTCCGCTCGACCCGCACGCAGGCGATCAGGCCGTCGCGTTCGACGACGCCGAACGCCGTCGCCCGGTGGCGGTAGTCGATTGCAGGATTGCGAACGCCGAACTGAAGCATGACTAAACTGACCCTAGAGGTCGAAGGCCAGCCGGGCGCGCACGCCCTTGTGGGCGGCGTCGAACTCGACGGCCGAACGCAGTCCCGAGGCCATGGCCGAGATGATCTTGCCGCCCAGGCCCGTGCCCTTGGGCGCGCCGTCGCCCAGGCCCGGGCCGTCGTCCTCGACCGTCAATATGGCGCGATGTTCGCCCTCGGGCTGCAGCTTGATGCGGATCTCGCCGCCCTGCCCCGGCAGATAGGCGTATTTCACGGCGTTGGTGACCAGTTCGGCGACGACGACGCCCAGGGACACGGCCTGATCTGTCGTCACCCACATCGGCGCGGCGTCCACGACCAGGCGCGGCGAGCCTTCGCCCGGACCGACGGACTTGGACAGTTCGTGCATCAGGCCTTCGAGATATTCGTCCATGGCCACCCGGCTCATGTCGCCCGAGGTGTAGAGGCGGCGATGGACGTGGGCCACGGCCTCGATCCGCGCCTGGCATTCCCGCAAGGCCTCGCGCGCGCCCTCATCGGTGATCTGGCGCATCTGCAGGGACATGAAGCTGGACACCAGTTGCAGCGAATTGCCGACCCGGTGATTGACCTCGCGCAACATGGCCTCGGCACGGTCACGGGCCAGACGGACTTCCTCCTGCGCGATGTCGTTCTCACGCTGCAGCCGGCGACGCAGAACGGCGTCTTCCAGGGCCGACCGCAACAGGGAGGTGAAGTCTTCCGACACGTCCTTGATGACATAATCCGCAGCGCCCGCACGCAGGGCGGCCACAGCGATCCGGCCCTCCTGGGCGCCGGTCACGTAAACGACCGGGGGCGGCGCGTTCAGGGTCAGGATGTCCGGCAGAACGTCCAGCCCGTCGCGGCTGGGCATATAGTGGTCCAGGGCGCAGACGTCGTATTCATGGGCCGCAAGCAGCGCCAGCCCGGCGTCACCATCGGGCGCGCAGGTCACGGCGAAGCCGTGGCGGCTCAACTCCTTCTCGACCAGCCGCGACAGGCCGCGGTCATCGTCGATATAGAGCAGTCGAATGGCGCCGGAGATTGCGGTCACTCGATCTCCGGGGCCTGCATCACCGACAGGAACAGACCCAGTTGGCGGATCGCGCCGGCGAAGGATTCATAATCGACCGGCTTGGTGATGTAGACGTTGCAGCCCAGGTCGTAGCAGCGCTGAATCTCGACCTTGTCGTCCGTGGTCGTCAGAACCACGACGGGCGCGCGCTTCAGTCGGTCGTCGGATTTCACCTTCTCCAGAATGTCGGTGCCCGACATATCCGGCAGGTTCAGGTCCAGCAGGATCAGCAGCGGGCCGTTGGCCAGGATTTCCGCACTGAACAGATAGTCGAGCGCCGCGCCGCCTTCGTCGAAATGCTTGATCTCGTTGCTGATATTCGCACGGCGAATATTCTTCTCGATCAGTTTGGCATGACCGTGGTCGTCTTCGACCATGATGATTTTGACGGGTTGCGTCACAGCACGCCTCCGGGTTCGGACAGGATCAGTCGTTTGGGGAATTTCAGAAGGAAAGTCGAGCCCTTGCCAAGCTCGGACTCCAGATCGATGACCCCGCCGATCCTGCGCACGCTGTTGCGCACGAAGGCCAGGCCCAGTCCCTCCCCGGCGCGGTCCTGCTTGCCCGAACGACGGAACAGTTCGAAGATTCGTTCATGGTCCCTGGGCGCGACGCCGCGTCCATTGTCGGCGACCCGATAGACGATCCAGCCGCCGGGCACCTCTTCCCCCGAGACGACGATCTCGCCCGGCCGGCCGGCGTCCAGATATTTGACGGCGTTGTCGATCAGATTGCCCAGGATCTGTTCCATCGACAGACGGTCGCTCTCGATCGGCGGCAGGCTTTCGACGACGATCCGTGCGCCGGAGGCCTCGGTCTGATGGTGGACGCTGTCGGCGATGTTCTGGGCCATGGCGGTCATGTCCAGCCGCTCCGGCGCCAGATTGCGCCGCCCCTCGCGCGACAGTTTCAGGATGGCGTTAATCAGCCGGTCCATCTTTTCCGTGGAGGCCCGGATGAAGCCCAGGGCCTCCGGCATGTCCTCGCGCACGGCCGTGACGACGTCGGCGCTGACAGGGCCTTCGGCCTCCGCCTCGCGGATCGCCGCATCGATCACCTTGCCAGCCTGCTCCAGTTCGGAAGTGTAACCCATGACATTGACCAGGGGCGCGCGCAGATCGTGGCTGACGATATAGGCGAACCGCTGGATCTCGTCGTTGGCGCGGGTCAGGGCGGCGGTGCGGTCGCGGACCGTGTCCTCCAGGCCGGCGTTCACCGCATCCAGTTCCTCGCGCGCCCTCTGGATCTCGCCGACGTAGCGACGCACCATCCAGGCCGACAGCAGGGCCAGAATCAGCACCAGAAGGCCGGTCATGGCGTTCATCAACACCGTGACGAAGGCGGATCGCTCGGATGCATGGGTGCGGTCGGCGATGCGGGCGGACTTGAGGGCGTCGAAGTCGTCGATGGCCACGCGCAGCTCGTCCATGTAGCGCTTGCCTTCGCCGGAGCGCACGGACTGGATCGCCTGCCCTATGCGACCCGCGCGCGCCAGGGCCAGCGTGCCCTCCATTTCTTGAAGCTTGGCGTCCGCCAGGCGTCGTATGCGCGCCACCGGCTCCTCCAGGACAGGGTCGCCGACCACGCCCTGCTCCAGAAAGCTGAGGGCCGGCTCCCGCTCCGCCCTTGCGGCCTCGAAGGGCTGAAGGAAGTCGCTCCGTCCGGTCAGCAGAAAGCCGCGCTGCGCCGTCTCGGCGTCCAGCATGGAGATCAGGACGGTGCGTGACGCCCGCCGCATCTGCTGTGCATGTTCGATCGTGTCGTTCACCGTCGCGGTGCGCCGGATCATGACGAAGGTCGAGATATTCACCGTAAGCAGCAGGACGAAGGCCAGGATCAGCAAACCCGAGACGGATCGCACAAGCGACGGCGTCCGCAGGAAGGTGCTGAAACGCGACCAGTTCTGGCTTTGTCGAGGTGTCATGCCACGAGCATTAGCGGCGCCGGGGCGTGCGTCAAACGCCTGTTGCACGAAACCTGCGGGCTTTTCGCGGCTTGTGGTTAATATGGCCCGGCATGACCTTGCGGGGGCGGGGCTTAATCGGGGACGGGACGATGATCGGGTGGTGGTGGATTTTGCCGACGGCGGTGGCGCTGATCGGGCTGGTTCTGTTGATCCGGGGCTTGCGGGCCCTGTTCGGCGGCAAGCCTCTGAGCGGGGGCCTGGGCGCAGTCTTCGGCGGGGCCATTCTCTGGGCCGCCTGTCTGGCCGCCCTGTTCGGCATGAATATTCAGACCTACGCCCGCCTCACCTACGAGCGTCCGGTCGCCACCCTGACCCTGCGCCAGATCGGGCCGCAGTATTACGAGATCAACCTGGTCCAGCCCCCGCGCGAGGGCCAGGCCGCCGCTGCGGGCGCCCTCTATCCGGTTCACGGCGACGACTGGCGGATCGAGGCCCAGGTCCTGAGGTGGAAGCCTTGGGCCAATGTTCTGGGGCTGGATGCGCAATACCGGCTGGACCGGCTGTCCGGCCGGTATCGAGCCATCGAACAGGAGTTGCACGGCGAACGCAGCGCCTATGACCTGGCGGCGGCCGAGGCCAACGCCCGCAACGGCGCCGTCCCCTTCAAGGTCGAGGCCTGGGACGCCATCCGCCGCTACCGGCGCTATGTTGATGCTGCGGACACCCTGTACGGCTCGGCCGCCTACATGCCGATGGCCGACGGCGCCCGTTACGAGGTCTGGATCACCCAGTCGGGCCTGGTCGCCCGCCCCGTCAACGACGTCGCACGCAACGCCTCGGCCGGCGGTTGGACCATCGCGAACTAGGCCGCGATCCAGTCTGGTCTAAACCTGCCCCAGGGTGCGCAGCTTGGCGCGCGGGTGGATCTCGTTCTGACTCATCACCACCGTCTGCCCGCGGAAGCGCTCGATGATCGAGCGGACATAGGGGCGGGTCTGGGGCCCGGTCAGCAGGACGGGATTTTCGCCTGACATGGCGATCCGTTCGAAGGTCTCGCGCACGGATCGGATGAAGTCCTGAAGCCGTGACGGCGCCATGGCCAGTTGCTTGTCCTCGCCGCCGCCGACCAGGCTCTCGGCGAAGGCGCTCTCCCACTCCGGCGACAGGGTGACGATGGGCAGGGCGCCGTCGCCGCCCTGGTGCTGCCAGCACAGCTGGCGGGCCAGGCGGGCGCGGACGTGTTCGACCAGGGTGGTGACGCTCGTGCTGTGGGGCGCCGCCTCGGCCAGGCCCTCCAGGATCGCCGGCAGGTCGCGGATCGAGACCTTTTCGCGCAGCAGGGCCTGAAGCACGCGCTGCAGGGTGGTGACGGTGACGACGCTGGGGATCAGTTCCTCGACCAGCTTCTTCTCCTCGACCCCCAGTTCCTTCAGCAGCTTCTGCACCTCGCTGTAGGACAGCAGATCGGCCATGTTTTCCTTCAGGATCTCCGTCAGGTGGGTCGTCAGCACTGTCGAGGGATCGACCAGCGTATAGCCGTGGAAGGTCGCTTCCTCGCGCAGGTTCTCGTTGATCCAGGTGGCCGGCAGGCCGAAGGCGGGTTCGCGCATGTGTTCGCCCGGCAGTTCCACCTGGCGGCCGGCGGGGTCCATCGCCATCAGATGGCCCAGACGCACTTCGCCTGCGCCGGCGTCCATCTCCTTGATGCGGATGGCGTAGCCCTGGGTCGGCAGGCGCATATTGTCGAGGATGCGCACCTGCGGGATGACGAAGCCGTATTCCTGAGCCAGCGACCGGCGCAGGGCCTTGATCTGGTCGGTCAGGCGACGCCCCTCCAGATCATTGATCAGGCTGAGCAACGAATAGCCCAGCTCGATCTTCACCTCGTCGATGGTCAGGATGCTGGAGATCGGCTCTTCGACCTCCTCCTTGGGCTTGGCCGCTGCGGCGGCGATCTCGGCCTCCGTCGGCTGCGGCTTCAGCCGGCTGCGTCCCAGTTTCCAGGCCATAAAGCCCGAACCGATGGCCAGGGCGGCGAAGGGGATCAGCGGCATGCCGGGGATCAGGCCGATCAGGCCGGCGGCGCCGGACACAACGCCCAGCGACACCGGGTTGGTGGCCAGCTGGGTCACCATGGCCTTGTCCGCCGTACCCTCGACGCCCGCCTTGGACACCAGGAAGCCGGCGGCGATCGAGATGATGATGGCCGGCACCTGCGTCACCAGACCGTCGCCGATGGTCAGCTGCACATAGGTGTTGGCGGCCTCCATCGCCGGCATGCCGTGCGTCAGGGTTCCGATCAGGACGCCGCCGATGGCGTTGATGAAGGTGATGATCAGACCGGCCACGGCGTCGCCGCGCACGAACTTGGACGCGCCGTCCATGGCGCCGAAGAAGGTCGATTCCTGCTCCAGCTCCTTGCGGCGCAGCTTGGCCTGATCCTCGGTGATCAGGCCCGACGACAGATCGGCGTCGATCGCCATCTGCTTGCCCGGCATGGAGTCCAGGGTGAAGCGGGCCGAGACCTCGGCGATCCGGGTCGAACCCTTGGTGATGACGACGAAGTTCACCACCAGGATGATGGCGAAGATGATCACCCCGATGATGAAGTTGCCGCCCATCATCAGCTGGCCGAAGGCGTTGATGACCTGACCCGCCGCGTCGTGGCCTTCCTGGCCGTGGGTCAGGATCAGGCGCGTCGAAGCCAGGTTCAGGCCCAGGCGGAACAGGGTCGAGACCAGCAGCACGGTCGGGAAGATGGCGAAGTCCAGCGGCCGCTTCATCATCACGGCCGTCATCAGGATCAGCACGCTGGACACCAGCGAGATCGCCAGCAGCAGGTCCAGAAGCATCTTCGGGACCGGCAGGATCAGCAGCATGATCACGCCGATCACGCCGACGGCCATCAGCACTTCGCCGCGATTGACCCAGCCCAGGACGTCGCGCCCGGTGGGGCGCGCCATGCCGTCCTTCATCATCATGGGCGTATCAGTCACGGCCCAGCGCCTTCAGGGCGCGGCGGGTCGCCTCGGCGATCACGGCGTCGCGCTGATCGTCGGTCGCCTCGGTCGCGCCGGTGAAATAGGCGGCGACGATGACCGGCGAACCGCTCAGCGGCGTCAGCATGGCGATGTCGTTGGCCGTGCCGTTGGCGCCGGTCCCGGTCTTGTGGGCCACGGTCCAGCCTTCGGGCGCAGCGGCCTTGATCCGGTTCGGGCCGGTTGGCGAGGCCGTCAGCCAGCCGTGCAGCAGGGCGTCGTTCTCCGGCGTCAGCCGCTCGCTGAAGGCCATCTCGCGGATATTGGCCAGCGTCTGCTCGGGCAGGCAGGTGTCGCGCGGGTCGTTGGGCAGGGCGGTGTTCAGGTCCGGCTCCAGGCGCGAAATCACGGTGGTGGTGTCGCCGAACGTCGGCCACCACGAACGCCATACGGCGATTCCGCCCATTTCGCGGATCAGGATGTTGGCGGCCGGATTGTCGCTGACCTCCACCGTCGCCTGCATCAGTTCACGGATCGTCAGCGTGCGGCCCACGGCCTTTTCGGTCACAGGCGCATGGGGGACGATATCGGCGCGGGTGACGGCGACGGCGCGATCCAGGCTCTCCTCGTCGCGCTGCACCCGTTCCAGGGTGGCGGCGGCCAGAAAGGCCTTGAACGTCGAGCAGAAGGCGAACCGCTCCTGGCCGCGCCACAGCACGCGTCGGCCGCTGGCGACGTCCAGGGCCGCGACGCCGAGCCGGCCGCCGTGACGCGCTTCAAGATCGCTCAGGAAGAAGTCCGGCGCCTTTTCGGCCGGGATCTCGTCCTGTGTGCGCGGCGTGCAGGCGGCTAGGACCAGCGCACCGGCGCCGGCGATCAGCTTTCGTCTGTCCACACCGCGCCCCATGCTCAGGCTGCGTAGCCCGAGGCGGAGACGCCCGACTGGGGCGCCGGGATGGTCGTGCCCTCGTCGGCGTATTCGTTCAGCTTGTTGCGCAGGGTGCGGATCGAGATGCCCAGGATGTTGGCCGCATGGGTCCGGTTGCCCAGGCAGTGGGTCAGGGTGTCCAGGATCAGGGTCTTTTCCATCGCCGCCACCGTCTGACCGACGAAGCTGCGCGTCACCGCATCGGCCGCCTGGGCCGCCCGCGCCGCGACGCCGCCGCCGTAGGGGTTTTCCTGACCCGTCGAGGCCGCGCCCATCATGCCCGAAGCCGGGGTCAGGGGCTGACCGTCCGGCAGGCGGATGGCGTCGACGTCGATCTCCGGCCCGGTCGCCAGCAGCACCGCCCGGTGCATGGCGTTTTCCAGCTCACGGACGTTGCCGGGCCAGCGGTGGGCGCTGATGGCTTGGCGTGCGCGCGCCGAGATCGGCCGAACCGGCACGCCGTTGGCGGCGGCGTATTTCTTGATGAAATGCTCGGCCAGAACCCCGATGTCGCCCGGCCGCTCGCGCAGGGCCGGCAGGCGCAGATTGACGACGTTCAGCCGGTACAGCAGGTCTTCGCGGAACGTGCCTTCCGACACGGCGCGGGCCAGGTCGCGGTTGGACGTGGCGATGATGCGGATATTGACCGACACAGGCTTGGAGCCGCCGACGCGGTCGATGACCCGTTCCTGGATCGCGCGCAGCAGCTTGGCCTGAAGCCGGGCGTCCATTTCGCTGATTTCGTCCAGCAGCAGGGTGCCGCCATCGGCCTCTTCGAACTTGCCGATCCGGCGCGCGACGGCGCCGGTGAAGGCGCCCTTCTCGTGACCGAACAGCTCGGATTCCAGCAGGTTGTCGGGAATGGCCGCGCAGTTGACGCTGATGAAGGGGCGTTCCGACCGGCGCGAATTGTCGTGCATGTAGCGCGCCATCACCTCCTTGCCGACGCCGCTTTCGCCGGTGATCAGGATCGAGGCTTCCGAGCGCGCCACCTGGTCGGCCAGTTGCAGCACCGCCTTCATCGACGGGTCGGCCGAGATCATCGGCTTCTCGTCGTCGGCGACAGCGGCCAGGACGGCGGCGATCAGTTCCGCGTCGGGCGGCAGGGGGATGAACTCCTTGGCCCCGGCCTTGATCGCCGCCGCAGCCTCGCGCGCGTCGGCGTCGACGCCAAAGGCGACGACCGGCACCGTGATCCGTTCGGCCTCGTTCGCGGCGATCAGGGCCGCGATGTCGAGCTGGTAATCGACCATCAGAAGGTCGGCGCCCTGCCCCCGTCGCAACTGCTCGGTCGCCTGGTCCGCACGCTCGACGTGACTGACCTTGGCGCCGTGCGCCATGGCCATCTTCACCGCCGAAGCGAGCTGTCCGCTCAGTCTGCCTACCACCAGAAGACGCATTGTTCTTCTCCTCTAAACTTTCATCCGGGTCGCCGTCGTTCAGCCGCGCAGAACCTGCGCGGGGTCGCTTCAGCCCCCCGAGTCCTCGGTCTTGATGATTTCCGTCATGGTCACGCCCAGCCGGTCGTCGACGACGACGACCTCGCCGCGCGCGATCAGACGGTTGTTGACGAAGATGTCGATGGCCTCGCCGACCTTGCGGTCCAGCTCCAGCACAGACCCCTTGTTCAGTTTCAGCAGCTGGGCCACCGACATGTGCGACTTGCCCAGCACGGCCGAGATGTTCACCGGCACCTCGAAGACCGTGGCCAGGTCGGCGGCGGTCTTGTCGCCATGATCATCGACCACGGCCAGGGCGGTGGAGTCCGGGAACTCCTCGAGCGAAAGATCGTCGGAGGCCATCAGAAATCACTCCGGTCAGTATTGATAGGGGGTTCGGCATGCCCGGCCTCGGCGGCCAGGGCGGCGGTCAGAGCTTCGGCCACGCGTGTGGCCGAGCCTTCCGGATCGTGGTCGGCGCGGCCGTCGGCCCATTCCAGCTGGAAGGCCGCAACTCCCATGCCCGGCTCGTCGCGGAAGGCGACGACGCCGGTGAAACCGCTGTCGGCGCAGGCCCGCTCGATCTGGGCGCGGCCCTCGTCGTCCAGACCGGCTGCACGCACGACCAGACGCGGCGAAGCGTCGATCTCCTGGGCCAGCGCCTCAAGGGCGGCGCGCAAGGGGGCCTGGGGGAAACGCTCCAGCGCCGCGCCGCCGATGGCCCGGGCGGCCGCCAGGGCCAGGTCGGCCGACTGTTCACGATGCGTCTGGGCCACGTTCCTCAGCGAGGGCAAGGCCGCCGCCACGCCCTGGGCGATATTGGTCAGAGCCATGGCCCGGATGTTCTCGATCTCGTTCAGCGCCTGCTGGCGCGCCTCCAGCTGCGCATGGGCGACCAGGGCGTCCACCTCGGCAGGCAGATAGCTGCGCTTGGTCGGCTTCCAGGCGCTTTCGCGCACCACCGAACCGTCGGCGTCGAACTCGGTATCGAAGGCGAAGGGAGTGCTCATGTCAGTAGATCAACTCGTCGTCGGTGCCCTGGCCGGCCAGCATGATCTCGCCGCGCGCCGCCAGATCCTTGGCGACCTGCACCATGGCCATCTGGGCGGTGTCGACGTCCTTCAACCGGACCGGCCCCATGGATTCCATGTCCTCGCGCATGATCTTGGAGGCGCGTTCGGACATGTTGGAGAAGAACATCTCGCGAAGCGGCTCCGACGCGCCCTTCAGGGCCAGGCCCAGGGAGTCCTTGTCCACCGCCCGCAGCAGCGTCTGCACGCCGCCGGGGTCCAGCTTGGACAGATCCTCGAACACGAACATCAGGGCGCGGATCCGTTCGGCGGATTCGCGGCTGCGCTCTTCCAGAGCGCCGATGAAGCGCGCCTCGGTCTGGCGATCGAAACTGTTGAAGATGTCGGCCATCATCTCGTGGCTGTCGCGCTTGGAGGTGCGCGCCAGGTTCGACATGAATTCGGTCCGCAGCGTCGCCTCGATCTTGTCCAGGATCTCGCGCTGGACCGGCTCCATGCGCAGCATCCGCTGCACGCATTCCAGGGCGAAATCTTCCGGCAGTGCGGTCAGCACGCGGGCGGCGTGGTCCGAACGCACCTTGGACAGGATGACGGCGACGGTCTGCGGGTATTCGTTCTTCAGATAGTTGGCGAGAACCGCCTCGTTCACATTGCCCAGCTTGTCCCACATGGTCCGGCCGGCCGGACCCCGGATTTCCTCCATCAGGCCATCGACGCGGTCCTTGGGCAGGAAGGCGGCCAGCAGCCTCTGGGTCTGTTCATAACTGCCCATGACCGAGCCCGAGCCGGCCAGGCCCGAGACGAATTCGATCATCAGGGCCTCGACCGCCTCGGCGGTGACATTGCCCAGGGTGGCCATGGCCTGGGAGATCTCCTTGACCTCCTCGTCGTCCAGCCGTTCCCACAGGGCGGTGTGCTCCTCGCCCAGAGCCAGCAGGATGACGGCCGCCTTTTCAGGCCCCGTCAGCTTGTTGGGATCGTCGATCGACAGCTTCTTGGTCACGAGCTTGGCCATCAGCCTTCGGCCACCCAGTTGCGCAGGATCCCGGCGGCCTCATCGGGGTGCGCCTGGACGAAATCCGCGACCTTCTTGACCGAAGACGCCTTCACCTGACCCTCGATACGGGCGATGTCGATCTTCTGATCCATCTCGTTCGGGGCCGGAAGTTGCACCAGCTGGGGCTGACCGTCGGCGCCGATGACGGTCGTCGTCACCGTGGCCACGGGCAGGCCGGCGGGGGCTGCGGCCACAGCCCCAGGCGCCGCGCCGCCCGCCGTTTTCAAAAGCGGACGCAGCACGAAGAAGATCAGCAGCAACGCCACGACGGCCAGGATGCCCAGTTCGATCAGCCGCATCACGTCGGTGCGGGAGAAGTCCAGCAGCGACGACTTGCCTTCCAGACCGCCGGCGATGCCGGTGTCGTGGTTGAAGCGGACGTTGATCACCTCGATCTTGTCGCCCCGCGCCTCGTCGATGCCTGCGGCGGCGGCGACCAGGGACTTGATCTGGGCGATCTCCTCGGCGGTTCTCGGCGCATAGGTCGGCTCGCCCTTGCCGTCTGCGGCCGGGGTCCACTTGCCATCGACGGCGACGGCGACGGCGAGTTTCTTGACCTCGCCCGGCTCCTTGGTCGTCGTGGTCGTAGTGTTCGAGATCTCGTAATTTGTCGTCTCGGCGTTTTCCGCACTGGTCGCGCCGGCCGGCGTGGTGGCAGGCGGCGCGCCGCCGGGGATGTTGTTGGCGGCCGTCACGCCGCCGTCGTTCTGGCCCGTGGTGTCCGAGGATTGCGAACCGTTGGCGGTGGTCGAGCGCACGACCTGACCGTCGGGATCGAACTTCTGCTCCTGGGTGGTGGAACGGCTCTGATCGATGTCGGCCGTGACCTGGACGCGCGCAGCGCCGATGCCGACCACGCCTTCGACGATATCCTTGATCCGCGACTGCAGCTGGGCCTCGGTATTGCCCTTGGTCTCGGCGGCGGAGGCGGACGAGAAGGTTCCGTCATCGGACCCGGCCGCCAGGGTGCGGTTGTTCTGATCGGCGACGGTGACGCGGTCGGGCTTCAGGTTCGGCACGGACGAGGCCACCAGGTTGCGGATCGCCCGCACCTGGTCAGGCGTCAGATCCCGACCGCCCAGCCCGACCAGAACGGCCGCTGTGGGGTCTCCGGCCGCAGCGGTGAACATCTCGCGACGCGGCATGGTGATGTGGACGCGAGCGGCGGTGATGCCGCGCATGGACATGATGGTGCGCGACAGTTCGCCTTGCAGCGCGCGCTGTTCATTCAGTTGCTGCTGGAACTCGGTCTGGCCCAGCACCGACTGGTTGTCGAAGATTTCGTAGCCGACGGATCCCGAGGTCACGAGGCCCTTTTCCGCAATCAGCATCCGCGCGGTGCCGACGTCGTCGCGGTTCACCATCACGGTCGAGCCGTCGCCCTTGGACGTATATTTGATGCCGGCCTGTTGCAGGGCCGAGGTGATCTCGCCGGCCTCGCGCAGATCCAGGTTGGAATACAGCAGGGCGTCCGGCGCCTGACCCATGCGCAGCATGACAGCCACCAGCACGGCGGTCACGCCTGCGGCGACGCCGAGGACCGCAGCCAGACGACCGATCCCGAACTTCTGCAACGCCGCCGTAAAGCCGCCCACGCGTTCCCGCCCCAAACTCGCGGGAGACACTGACGCCCCGCTAGGCAGAAAATGCCGCCTGGATGGTAAACGTCACGTTAAGAGACGTTTACGGGGTCACCGCCGGCTCGCCGCTCGGCCATCGGGAGCGGCCGGCTTCTCCAGCTCCGGCAGCACCGCGGGCGCGCCCGACGGCAACGCCGCGTCGGGATTCCTCAGCCAGGCGGCGACGTCCCGGTAAACGATCTCGGCGTCCAGATCGCGGTTCAGCAGATGCCAGCCGTTCGGATACCAGGCCGTCTTCAGGGCGCCGCCGTCAGCCTGCGCGCGCTCCAGGGCCAGACGCATCGGCCCCCGCTTCACGATCTCGTCGTGCGCGCCATACATCAGCACGGCGTCGCCCCGGATGCGGCCCAGGCTGCGCGACGCCGTCTCCATCAGATCGACCAGGCCATAGACGGTGTCGAACCGGGTCGCGAGAATGTTCATCGGATCACGCCCGTTGCGGATCAGCTCCAGCGTATTGCTGGAGGCGTGGATGTCGCGGGTGATGAACTCGGGCGGCTCCAGCGCCACATCGCCGAGCGCGCGCGCCGCGATGTTCAGGGCCACGCTGTTCAGCGGCCCCTGGGTCGACCACCCCCAGACCCCCGGCGCCAGCAGCACCAGCCTGTCGGCGTCCGGCGGATTGTCTGAACCGAAGGCGGCCGCCGCCACCGATCCGCCCATGCTCTCGCCCACCACGGCGATGACGGCGTCGGGATAGCGGGCGCGGGCCAGGGCCGTGACCTCGCGCAGGTCGTCGGTCATCCGCGCCTGCCCGGCCCAGACGCCCCGCCCCGGTGCGGCGCCGAAGCCACGCTGGTCATAGGCCCAGGTCTCGATCCCCTGTTCGGCCCACCACGGCCCCGCCAGACGGAAGCTGGCGTCGTGGTCGTTCATGCCGTGCAGGGCCACGATCACCGCCCAGGGCGCCCGATCGGTCGGCCCCCAGCGCAGATAGGGCAGCCGCGCCCCGTCCGACATGACCAGGGCGCGATCCTCGACGTGAGCGCCGGCGAACCCCGGCGGCGGCGTCAGCGGCGGCTGGATGTGGGGCGCGGCGCAGGCGGACGCTCCCAAGGTCAGAGCGATGGCGGCGGCGGGGAAAGCGGGCTTCATGCGCGCATCCTTGCGGGGGGCGTCAGAATCGAACGCACCCGTTCCCGCAGATAGGGAACCACCTCGTCCTCGAACCAGGGGTTCTTCCTCAGCCAGGCCGTGTTACGCCAGGACGGATGCGGCAGCACCAGCAGGTCCGGCGCATAGTCCCGCCACGCGCGCACCGTCTCCGTCATGTTCCGCTTCGCCCGCTCGCCCAGCGCCCAGGCCTGGGCGTAGCCGCCGACCAGCAGGGTCAGCTCCATCTGCGGCAGGGCGTCCAGCAACTGCGGCCGCCACAGGTCGGCGCACCGGCTCGGCGGCGGATGGTCGCCCCCTTTCGGGGCCGTGCCCGGATAGCAGAAGGCCTGGGCCGCCACGCCGATGCGGCGGTCGGCGTAGAAGGTGTCGTAGTCCACGCCCATCCAGTCGCGCAGCCGGTCGCCCGACGGGTCGGTGAACGGCAGGCCGCTTTCATGCACCCGCCGCCCCGGCGCCTGGCCGCAGATCAGCAGCCGCGTCTCGGGAAAGACCCGCACCACCGGGCGCGGCGTATGCGGCAGCATGCCCGCGCAGGCGCGACAGGCGCGGATGTCGCTCAGGACTGCGTCCAGATCAGTCGTCATCATCCTCGACGACCGGCGGACGGCGGCTCAGCGCCAGGGCCGTCTCTTCCTCGGTCGGCTGGCGCAGACGCGTTACCCCTCGGAAATTGTCCGGATCGACCGGCTTGCCCTTCTTGGTGATGGTCAGCTTGCCCTGGCGCATCAGGCTCAGGGCGAGGGCGCGCACCTTGGGCAGCATGCGCTGCCACTGCTCGGGCTGTAGCTCTTTGGCCACGTCAGCCGGCTCGATGCTCTTGCCGGGCTCCAGCCCGGCGATTTTGTTCAGGATTGCGGTTTCGATCGGATCGCTCATTGCGCCTATATGCTGCACAGCGAGACCAGAAGTAAGGCCGAGTCGTCATGCCGAAGAAAATCACCGTCACCGAGGGCGAATTCGCCGGCTGGCAGACCTATGACCTCCACGACACCTTCGACGTCGTGGTGGGGCCCTTCTACGGCAAGCTCGATCCTGACGGTCACATGCGCTGCGCCTTCCGCGCCGAGCAGAAGCACATGAACGCCGGCGGGCGGATGCATGGCGGATGCCTGATGACCTTCGCCGACATCGCCATGTTCCAGATCGCCTATCAGGAGATGGAGGGCGCCTCGGGCGTCACGGTCCAGCTGGACTCCACCTTCATCGACGGCGCCTATGTCGGCGAACTGATCGAGGCGACCGGCCAGGTCACCAAGGCGGGCAAGAGCCTGATCTTCGTGCGCGGCCAGATCAACACGGGGGAACGGCTGCTGATGACCTTCTCGGGCGTGATCCGCAAGTTCACGCCGCGCGGTTGAGCCGCACGATCAGGGCCATAAGCACGGCGAAGCCGGCGGCGGGCCAGAGGGCCGCCAGTCCCAGACGGCCGAAGGTCAGGGCGCCCAGCACCGCCCCGAAGCTCAGCCCTGCCCAGAGGGTGAGATAAGCTTTGTAGGCGTATCGGTCTCCGCCCTTCACAGCGCCGGCCAAGGCCTGCCCCAGCTTGACCAGGGTTCCGGTCATATAGGTCAGGCTGACCCCGACCTCTCCGTTCCTCAGGAAGACCGAGTTCTCGGCGCCCATGGCCATGACCATCAGACCGACGGCGGCAGGCGTCAGCCCGGCGCCCGCCGCAGCGGCGGCCAGCGCCAGCAGCAAGGCCTCAAACATCAGCACCCGACTACGCGAGCGTACGTCCTCGCCGCCCGCGACCAGGGCGCCGGCGAAGGATCCCAGGACGAACAGGCCGAGTATGGCGGCCAGATGCGCCGCCGCCGGCCACTGTCCCTCGGCCACGCTGGCGGCGAACCGGGTGGAGTTTCCGCTCATGAAGGAGACGAAGACGCCGCCCAGATGCAGAAAGCCCAGACTGTCCACATAGCCCGCCAACCCCGCCAGCAGCAGGGCCAGCCAACGATCCGACGGCGTCAGCAACCGCAAGGCCGTTCAGACCCCGGCCTTGGCCGCCGGTCGGTCTCGGCAGGCGTCGAACCAGCGGTGCAGGTTCTCGAACTCGGCCGGGGGGCGATAGCGAACCATCCGCGCGAAATCCAGGCCGACCACCGCGACGATGTCGGCGATGGTGAACCGGTCCAGGGCGATGAACTCCCGCTCGGCCAGATGCCGGTCCAGGGTCTTCATGAACCGTTCCGCCGACAGCCGGTTGTAGTCGGCCACCTGGGGAATCTGCACCGCCTCCAGCGCCGCCAGGGCCGGATGCGAGTGGCGCACGTTCAGCATGATCGGGTTGGACAGATAAAATTCGCACCGGCGGGTCCACATCTCGACCACCGCCTGTTCGCGCGCATCGCGACCGAACAGATTGGGTTCCGGATACAGGGCCTCCAGGTAGCGGCCGATGGCCACGGATTCCGAAATGGTCGTGCCGTCGTCCAGCTCCAGCGCCGGCAGGTGGGGCACCCCGACCTTGTCGCGATATTCCGGCTTCTTGTGATCACCCGTCAGAATGTCGATCTCGACCAGTTCGACGTCCTCGACGCCCTTCTCGGCCATGACCCAGCGGACCCGGCGCGGATTGGGCGCGCGGTGCGAGGTGTAGAGCTTCATCGGACGCCTCCGTTCTTTTGAAAAACCTACTGCCCGAACACCGCCGCTGGCAAGGCGCCGACGACGGCCGCGCTCATCAGGGTGGCCATGAAGCCGGCGAACAGGGCCTTCCAGATCAGGCTCAGCACCTCGTGCCGGCGTTCAGGCATCAGCACCGACAGACCGGTCACGGTGATGCCGACCGAGCCGATATTGGCGAAGCCGCACAGGGCGTAGGTCATCAACATCCGCGTCCGCTCGCTCATCGCCTCGGCCGGCAGCTTGCCCAGATTGATGAAGGCCACGAACTCGGTCAGGGTCAGTTTGACGCCCAGCAGCCAGCCGCCCAGGGCCGCCTCGCGCGCCTCGATCCCGATCAGCCAGGCGAAGGGAGTGAACAGGACGCCCAGGATCCGTTCGACCGTCAGCGGCTCGCCGAAGATGATGATGCCGCCCAGCATCAGGTTGACCAGGGCCACCAGGGCCACGAAGACGATCAGCACGGCCGAGATGTTCAGCACCACCATCAGGCCGTCCGACGTGCCCTTGGAGATGGCGTCGATAGCGCTGTCATACTTCAGGGCCGAGTCATAGCTGATCGACTGGATGGCCTCCTTGTCCGGCTCGGGCACGATGATCCGCGCCAGCAGCACCCCGGCCGGGGCCGAAACGATGGAGGCGACCAGGACGTGGCCGGCGGCGTTGGGCAGGGTCTGTGACAGGATGCTGGCGTAGGCGACCATGGTCGAACCGGCCACGGTCGCCAGGCCCACGGTCATCATCAGGAAGATCTCGGACCGGCTCAGCTTGTCCAGATAGGCCTTGATGACGATGGGGCTCTCGATCGTGCCCAGGAAGATGTTGGCCGCCACAGCCAGAGCCGAGGCGCCGCCCAGGCCCATGGTGCGCTGGAACAGCAGGCCGAAGCCGCGGATCAACCACTTCAGGATCTTCCAGTGCCACAACAGGGCCGACAGGGCCGAGATCACCATGATCAGCGGCAGGACGTTGAAGGCGAAGGTGAACAGCGCCCCCTCGTTCTGAACCGCATAGGGCTGGTCCCCGCCGGCCAGATAGCCGAACACGAACCGCGTCCCCTGGGCCGTCGCAACCGCCAGCCCGTCGATGGCGCCCGTCACCGCCGCCAGCACCGTGCGCGACCCCGGAATGCCGAACAGCGCCAGCACCAGCCCGGCCTGAACCGCCACGGCGCCCAGGGCCAGCTTCCAGGGAAAGACCCGGCGGTTCTCTGAAATCGCCCAGCACAGGGTGATGATGACGACCAGGCCGAACAGGCTCTGGAGGTTCAGAAGGCTGAACATGAAAGATGGATCCCTGACCGGCCCGCGCCGGCTTCATCCGCTTCAAGGACAAAGTGACGCGGCTGACAAGGGGCGTGCGCGTATCAGTCGATCTTCAGCACACGGTCCAGACTGATCGCACCCGGCCCGCGCGCGATCAGATAGGCCAGCGGTCCGGCCCAAAGCAGGTGGACGGGCCAGCCGCCCGGCTCGACGAAGAGCTGGATCACCAGGGTCATGAACAGCAGGCCCGCCGCCGCCGGCCGCGTCGCCAGACCCAGCACGATCAGGATCGGCGCCAGATGTTCGGCATAGGTCGCCAGATGCGCCGCCAGGTCGGGCGCCAGCAGGGGCAGGCGGTATTCCTCGGCGAACAGGTAGCGCGTCGAGGGCGTGATCGTCAGCAGTCCCTCGACCTTGGTCCGCCCCGACAGGAAGAAGGGCGTGGCGACGCCCACGCGCAGCAACAGGGCGAGACCGGCCTCGGGTACGGCGGCGGTGATGCGTCTATGGATATCCGCGATGCGGTTCATGGTCGGTCCTTTGGGATTGAGGGTGAAGTGAAGACGCCGAGCGCGATGAGGGCGGCGAAAACAGCGGACAGATCCAGGCCGGGCGAGGCGGCCTGGGCCGCAGCCGCAGCGACGCCGAACGGCCGGTTGAGGCGGCAGGCGTCCAGAAAGACCCATTCCGCGCGACCCAACCGCCGCGCCTGCACCTCGGCGCACGAGCGGTGCACCAGCAGGCCTTCAGCCTCGGCCCGCCATTCAAGAGACGCGTCCGCGGACGGATAGCGATGCGCGAGCCAGAGCGAGGGCGCCGTCCACTCGAACCAGAACAGCTGGACCGATGGGTGCAGAGCCGCCGTCGCCCCCGCCAGGGCGGGTCCGAGCGCGGCGGCCTCCCGCGCCTCTAACGGCGCTGCATCCTCCGCGAGATGGGCCTGGGTCCAGGCCCGGTCCAGCCGGGCGCAGGGCGCCAGATAGGTCATGTCCCGCGCCGGCTCGAAGCGGGCCAGCCAGTCGGGAAAGCCTGCGCCGTAGTCAGCCAGGACCGGCGTATCGCCTGGTTGTTCTGCGACGAAGGCGGCGGCGGCGGCGCGGAACCAGTCCTCGCCGACCATCTGCAACACGGTGGGATAATTGGCCTCCAGGGCGTCGATCCGCGCCTTGATCGTCGTGTTGCGATAGACGGCCAGCGCCCCCAGCGTCCGGTCGCCCGGCTCCAGGTGCGGCCACAGGGCGTCCAGGTCGCCAGTCAACGCCCTGTCGAAAGCGGCGTGAAACCCGGTCACGCCACCGCCTCCACGGCGGCCAGCGCCGCAGCGGCGCGAGCCTGTTCAGACAAAAGGACCGGGAATTCGGGAACATCGCCGTCGCGCTCGACCAGGGTCGGCCGGGGACCGATGCGCGCGATCAGACGATCATAAAGCGCCCAGACGGTCTCGGACACGGGGGCGTCGTGGCTGTCGATCAGCAGGGCCTCGCCCCAGACGGGATCGGGGCGATGGCCCGCGAGATGGATCTCGCCCACCAGCTCGCCGGGGACGGCGTCCAGCCAGGCCTCGGCGGCGAAGCCCATGTTCGAGGCGCTGACATGGACGTTGTTGACGTCGATCAGCAGGCCGCACCCGGTCCGCCGGGCGATCTCGACCAGAAACTCGACCTCGTCCCACTCATGACCGGCCAGGGCCAGATAGGCGGACGGGTTCTCGATCAGCAGCCGCCGCCCCAGGACGCGCTGCACCTCGTCGACATGGTCGCACACCAGGTTCAACACCTCGCGGCTGCGCGGGACGGGCAGAAGATCGGGATGATAGACGCCGCCGCGCCGCGACCAGGCCAGGTGTTCGGACACCACAAAGGGTTCGAACCGGTCGATCAGGGCGCGGAACCGGGCCAGATGGTCGCGATCAGGGCGTTCATCTCCAGCCAGTGACAGGCCGACCCCGTGCAGAGACAGCGGGCGAACGGCGCGCACCGTCTCCAGCCAACTCAGGCGGGGGCCGCCCGCGACCATGTAGTTCTCGGGATGAACCTCGAACCACAGGCCGCGCTGGGCTCCGGCCGCCGGACAGGCCGCGGCCTCCGAATAGTGCTGGGGCTTCAGACCCAGTCCGGCGGTCGGAGCGGCGGACATCAGCGGTTCGCGATCGGGGTCAGCGAGCCATGGCCCCTGGGCGTCTGGATCGAGGCGCAGGTGCCCTTGGCGACCAGTTTCCAGGCATTGCCCTGATAGTCGCGCACCGAGGTGCCGGCGCAGGTGGTGCCGGGCCCGGCGGCGCAGTCGTTCTGGCCGGCCTTGGCCACGCCATAGCATTTCTCCATGGCGTTTTCCTGCTGGGCCGTGGGCCGGTTCTGCGCGGCGGCGGCGTTGGCGCCCAGGGCCAGCAAGGCGCCGGCGCCGACCAGGATCTTGGCGGAGATATTCATGGGACGATTTCCTGTGTGACAGCCGTCCGGGGCGGAGCGGCCTGACAGCAGAGGTTTCGGTCCCGGCGCGGCGAAGGTTACGAGAAATATTTCGTCGTCGTCCGCCGCCGGGCGTGTAACCTTCGCCCCGTCCGGCGCGAATGGGATGCTGCGTGGTCGACAAGGAAGCCGAGCTCAAACGTCTGATGTTGCGGGGTCTCGACGGCGACCCCGTGGCCTGGCGCGCCCTGCTGACCGAAATGCGCGGCGCCCTGACCCCCTTCTTCAAACGTCGCCTGACCGGCTGCGAGGCCGATGCGGAGGATCTCGTGCAGGACTGCCTGATCGCCATTCACGCCAAGCGCGCGACCTATGACCGGTCGCTGCCCTTCACGGCCTGGGCCTATGCGATCGCGCGCTACAAGCTGATCGATCATTTCCGCCGCCAGGGCCGCCGTCACGACGTGCCGCTGGAGGAGGCGTCGGTCCTGCTGGCAGATCACACGGTCGAGGACGGCGTCGTCCGCCGGGATCTGAAGAAGGTCCTGTCCATCCTGCCGCTGCGCCAGCGCCGCCTCATTGAGGATGTCCGCGTCGGCGGTTTCAGCCTGGCCGAGGCCGCCCAGCGCAACGGCTTTACCGAGGGCGCGGCCAAGGTCAGCGTCCACCGCTCCATGAAGACGCTGGTCGCCAGCGTGAACCCAAATGAAGACTGACGACCTGATCGACGCCCTGGCCGCCGGACTTGAGCCGGCCAAGCCCGCACGGCCCAGCCCCGCCCTGCTGGGCGCCGCCGCTGCGGCAGCCGTGGCGGCCGTGGCCCTGCTGCTGGGCGTCCGGCCTGATCTGGCGCAGGCGCTGCAGGGGCCGATCCCCTGGCTGAAGGGAATCTACACCGCCGCCCTGGCGGGAACCGGGATCTGGCTGGCGACACGGCTCGGGCGACCCGGCGTCGATCCGCGCCCGGCCGCCTTCGCCCTGCTCGCCGTCGTGGCGGCGGCGGGACTGTGGGGCGTGATCGAGATGAGCCTGACCCCGCCGGATCAGCGCATGGCCGGCTGGCTGGGCCAGACCTGGGACATCTGCGGGCGCAACATCGTGCTGGTCTCGGCCTTCGCCGCGCCGCTGGTGTTTCTGTCGGCGCGGCGGCTGGCGCCGACACGGCCGACGACGGCCGGTCTGGCGCTGGGTCTGGCGACGGGCGGCATCGCCGCCACCGCCTATGGTCTGCTGCACTGTGGCGAGGCGACCGCCGCCTTCGTCGCCACCTGGTATACGCTGGGCGTCGCGGCCGCCGGCCTGATCGGCGCCGCCGTCGGCCGCTTCGCCCTGCGTTGGTGACGCCGCCTTAGGCTTGGCGACGCACCAGCCGGCCGTAGGTCTCCATCAGGTCCAGCGACAGGGCGCCCGGCGTGAAGCGATAGTCGCCCACCTCGGCCACCGGCGTCACCTCGACGGCGGTGCCGGTCAGGAAGCACTCCGAGAAGTCCGACAGTTCTTCCGGCAGGATGTCGCGCACCACGACCTCGATCCCCTTGGACTTGGCGATCTCGATCACCGTCTGACGGGTGATGCCGTCCAGGATGTGCTCGACCTTGGGCGTGTGCAGCACGCCGTCCTTGACGAAGAAGACATTGGCGCCGGTCGCTTCGGCCACATAGCCGCGCCAGTCCAGCATCAGGGCGTCGGCGAAGCCGTTCCGCTCAGCCGTGTTCTTCGACATGGTGCAGATCATGTACAGGCCGGCCGCCTTGGCGGTCGTCGGCGCCGTCGCCGGATCCGGGCGGCGCCACTTGGACCATTCCAGCTTCAGGCCGCGCGCCTTGACCTCAGGGTCGAAATAGCTGGGCCAGTCCCAGACGGCGACCGCCAGGTGAACCTTGTTGTTCAGGGCCGAAACGCTGGTCTGTTCCGGGCCCAGATAGGCGACCGGGCGCACATAACAGTCGGTCAGACCGTTTTTGGCGCAGGTTTCGTTACAGATGGCGTCGATTTCAGCGACGCTGTAAGGTATCTCGAAATCGAGCAGGTTCGCGGACCGCTTCAGGCGCTCCGAATGCGGCGTCAGCTTGAAGATTTCGCCGCCGTACATACGCTCACCCTCGAATACCGACGAGCCATAGTGGAGGGCATGGGTCAGAATATGCGTCTTCGTTTCCCGCCAGGGCACGAAATCGCCGTCAAACCAGATCCATCCATCACGATCGTCGAAAGGAACGAAGGCCATTGAAACACGTCTCCTGCAGAAGTCTGTCTGTTAGAGCTCCCCGAATCGCTCAGGTCAACGGCCGGGATCGGGAGAATCGCGGATGAGCATGGCCGAAACGCGCGCATATGGCCGCTCGGGTCCCATCGCCGGGCCGGGCGTGGGTCGCCATCTGCTGATCGTCGACGACGACGACCGCATCCGCGAACTGCTGAAGGAGTATCTGTCGCGCGAGGGTTACCGTGTCACCGGCGCCGCCCACGCGGCGGCGGCCAAGCGGATGATGGAGCTGATCGAGTTCGACCTGGTCGTGCTGGATGTCATGATGCCGGGCGAAAGCGGCCTGGACCTGACCTCCTGGGTTCGCGCCAAGGCCGAGACCTCGAAGACGCCGGTCCTGCTGCTGACGGCGCGCGGCGATCCCGAGGATCGGATCGAGGGGCTGTCGCGGGGCGCCGACGACTATATGTCCAAGCCGTTCGAACCGCGCGAACTCGTGCTGCGGATCGAGGCCATCCTGCGCCGCACGGGCGGCAAGCCCATCGGCCCGCGCGAGATCAAGCTGGGCACGGCCGTGTTCGACATGGAGCGGCTGGAGCTGATCCGCGACGGCGCGCCCCAACGCCTGACCGAGGCCGAGGCCCAGTTGCTGAAGACCCTGGCGCTTCACGCCCACGCCCCGGTCGAACGCATGAGCCTGTCGCCCGACACGGCCGACATCACCGGCCGCGCCGTCGATGTTCAGGTCACCCGCCTGCGGCGCAAGCTGGAAGCCGACCCCAAGAACCCGCGCTATCTCCAGACCGTGCGCGGCGTCGGCTATATGCTCGCGCCCGACTGAGGCGGCGACGAACATCATGCGGCTGCTGCCCGCCTATCTGTGGCCGCGCTTTCTGAAGCGGCGCCTGCCGACCTCGCTGTGGGGGCGGTCGCTGCTGATCATCGTCCTGCCGGTGCTGGTCATGCAGGTGGTGGTGACCTGGATCTTCTTCGACGCCCACTGGCAGACCGTGACGGCGCGCCTGTCCGAGGGCCTGGCCGGCGATATCGCCTGGGCCGTCGAGAGCTATGAGGACGACCCCAGCCAACGCAATCTGGAGCGACTGGCCGATCGGGCCGAGCGGTCCATGTCCCTGTCGATCGCGCTGCAGGAGGGCCGGACCCTGCCGACGGAACAGAGGCGCGGCCCCATCGGGGTGGTGGACCGCGTGCTGGACAAGGCGCTGGCGGCCCGACTGGACCGCCCCTACTGGTTCGACACCACCCGCTACCCCGCCTATGTCGACATCCAGGTGCAGGAGCCGCAGGGCGTGCTGCGCATCATCGCCCCGCGCGAACGCGCCGTGGCCACCCAGGCCCATATCTTCGTGCTGTGGCTGACCATCGCCACCGTCCTGCTGATGGGGGTGGCGATCCTGTTCATCCGCAATCAGGTCCGCGCCATCGAACGCCTGGCCGACGCCGCCGAGGCCTTCGGCCGGGGCGAGACCGTGCCCCGGTTCAAGCCGCACGGCGCCCGCGAGGTTCGCGCCGCCGCCGTGGCCTTCCTGGCCATGCGCGACCGGATCCAGCGCCACATCGACCAGCGCACCGCCCTGCTCGCCTCGGTCAGCCACGACCTGCGCACCCCCCTGACCCGGCTCCGGCTGGAACTGGCCCTGGCCCCGCCGTTCAAGCGTCAGGCCGCCATGCGCGGCGACCTGGACGAGATGGAGCATATGATCGACGAATATCTGGACTTCGCCCGCGGCGAGGCCGGCGAACCGCCCCAACCCGTGTCGATCCTCGACCTGCTGAAGGCGGCGGGCGAAGACGCCAGGCGCGCCGGGGCCGAGGTCGAACTGTCGGTCGCCCAGGGCCTGACCGCCTCGCTTCGCCCGCTCGCCTTCAAGCGCGCCCTGGTCAACCTGGCCGGAAACGCCGCCTCTCACGGCGAGCATGTGCGCCTGTCGGCGCGGTCGCTGGCCTCGGGCGGGCTGGAGATCGCCGTCGAGGACGACGGCCCCGGCATTCCCGAAGATCTGTATGACGAGGCCTTCCGTCCCTTCTCCCGTCTGGACGAGTCCCGCAACCAGAACCGCAAGGGCGTCGGCCTGGGCCTGGCCATCGCCCGCGACGTGGCGCGCGGCCACGGCGGCGACGTCACCCTGGAGCGCAGCGACCTGGGCGGGCTGAAGGCGATCATCCGCGTGCCGGGCCAGGCGACCGTCGTTCCCGCCGCCTGACGGCGTATTTTTTGAACCAGGGCGCTGAAACGGGCGGTCGGAGCGAGATTTGGATGTCCGGCGTCTAGCGGAACCGTGCAGGAAGGATCATCTTCATGCCGACAGGGCATGGAGACAAAACACGATGCGTAAACTCGCCTTCTTCGCCCCTTTGGCCGCGGCGCTCGCCGTCGCCGCCATGGCCCAGGCGCAAACCCCCACGGTCAACGTCACCGTCGGCCCCGAACTGCAACGTCAGATCGAGAAGCTCGGCGAACGTGAAGTCAACGAACAGATCGACGAATTGAAGGCTGAAGTCGGTCAGGCGCTGGAGCACCGCTATCCGGGAGCCACCGCCAATCTGGTCCTGGTCGACCTGAAGCCGAACCGCCCCACCTTCGAACAGATCCGCCAGACGCCGGGCCTGGACCCGATCCGCAGCGTGTCCATCGGCGGCGCGGCGATCAAGGGCGAGATCGTCACCGCCGACGGCCAGTCCCGGCCGGTGGACTTCTCCTACTTCTCGCCGAACATCCGCGACGTCTGGGGCTACGGCGTCTGGCGCGACGCGGACCGCGCCTTCGGACGTCTGGGCGACCAGATCGAACAGGGCCGATTCTGATCCCGCAGGCCTCTCTCCCGTTTCGCGACGGGAGAGAGGCGTCGGGTTTCAGCCCATCTCGCGGTTTCGCCGCACGGCCGCCGCGACCGTCTCGTCCAGCATCCGCGTTAGGCGGCCGTCCTTCGCCAGGGCGTCCAGCCCGGCGCGGGTCGAGCCGCCCGGCGAGGCGATACGGCCGATCAGGGCCTCCAGATCATCGTCGCCCATCGAATCCGCCGCCGACCGCAGGGTGGCTCGCGCCAGGACGTCGGCGGTCGCCGCGTCCAGGCCGCTGGCCTGACCCGCTCGGGCCAGGGCTTCGGTAAAGGCGTAGAAATAGGCCGCGCCCGATCCGGCCACCGCCGTGGCCGCATCCATCAGGGCCTCGTCCGCCAGAACGACCGTCTCGGCCATCGGCTCGAACAAGGCCCGTCCCAGGGCCTGGGCGCGATCATCCGCCGACCAGATCGAGGCCACGCCGCGCCCGCGCGACACCCCGGTCGTCGGCATCACGCGCACGATGGGCCAGCCGCCGATCCCCTCGGCCAGGGTGGGCGCCGTCACCCCTGCCATGACCGACAGGATCACGGCCTGATCGTTCAGGAAGGGCGTCAGGGGCGTCACCACCTCGCGCCAGATCGCCGGCTTGACCGACAGCACGATCACACCCGCCCCGGTCAGGGCCTCCAGCGGCGGATTGATCCGCGCGCCCTGGGCCCGCGCCGCCTCGGCGGCGGGTTTTTCCGACGGACTGAGAATGATCAGATCGGCCGGCGCGACCGTCTCCGTCAGCAGCCAGCCTTCCAGAATGGCCGAGCCCAGCCGGCCGCAGCCGACCAGGACGACAGGTCCCCCGGACCGGACGGACCCCGCCATCAGGCGTTGCCGACGGTCTCGAACAGGCAGGCGTCGATGGCCTCCTGCGGTTTCTTGTTCCCGCGCACCATGAAGTCGAACGCGGGGTAATAGCGATCCGCCGCCTCAATGGCCGCATCGATCATCGAGGCCGCCTGGGCCAGGGTCGGGCGCTCGCCCATCGGCAGGGCCAGCGAATGACGGAAGACGATCTCCCCGTCCTCGGCCCAGACCTCGAAATGCCCCATCCAGGTGCGTTGGTTGATCAGGCCGACCAGTTCATAGGCGGCCGTCTTGCGGCTCTTGGCCACACGCAGATCCAGGGCGCAGCACAGCTGAAGACAATCGCCCTCAGGCCGCCAGGCGAACCACAGCTCGTAATCCTTCCAGTCCCCCGCCAGGGCGAAGGCCAGGTCGCCGTCGTCGGTGCGGTCGAACGGGAGGTTCTCGGCCGTGAGGACATGCTCGACGACCTCAAGCGGGTCGAAGGGCGTGTCCATTTCCTCGGGCCGGGCGATGTCCATCAAGTCTCTCGATTCGCGCTGCGTCCGCGAGAATCGCGGCCGTTAACAGAGTGGTAAGCCTGTTCGCGGATTCGGCTCAACCGGCTGCGTCCCCGGGTTGAGTTCCATCTGTGGACGTTCCCGCCGCTGGCTTGCTCGACGCCTTGGCCGCCGGCTTCTTCGCCGCCTTCAGTTCGGCGATCTCGGCCCGCAAGGCGGCGATCTCATCCTTCAGCACGTCGAACTCGTCGCGGCGGACCAGATCCATCTCGGCGGCGATCCGGTCGGCCTGGGCGCGCCAGGCGGTCTTGGCTTCCTCGCCGGCGGCCTGGGCCAAGCCCATGGCGCCGGTGGTCAGTTTGGCGAACTCGTCCAGGATGGGATTGCGGGTCTGCATGGCGGTCTCCGACTTCAACGTCGTTAACGAAGCTTCACCGACTATGGTGAATGAAACCTTTCTTTCTGCTGCTTCGCGGACGCCATCAAGGCGTCGTGATCTTTCTTCACAGGCGACGCAGCCGGCGACGCTTGCTAAACCGCCCTTCTGAGACAGGCTTGCACAGGAACGCCCCTTGCCCTTTCCCGAATTCGATCCGGTCCTGATCCATCTCGGACCGCTTCCGATCCGCTGGTACGCCCTGGCCTATGTCGCCGGCATCGTCCTGGGCTGGTGGTACGCCGCCCGTCTGGTCAAGACCGAACGCCTGTGGGCGCCGGGCAAGCCGCCGATCAACACCACCCAGCTGGACGACCTGGTCCTGTGGATCGTGCTGGGCATCATCCTGGGCGGCCGCCTGGGCTACGCCCTGTTCTACAAGCCGATCATGTACGCCCAGCTGTTCACCGGCCAGACCCTGGGCGAGCGGTTCGAGCTGTTCCAGCTCTGGACCGGCGGCATGAGCTTCCACGGCGGATTCCTGGGCGTCTGCCTGGCCATCTTCCTCTACGCCCGCGCCCAGAAGATCGACATGCTGCGCCTCGGCGACGTCATCGCCCCGGTCGTGCCCATAGGCCTGATGTTCGGCCGCCTGGCCAACTTCATCAACGGCGAGCTGTGGGGTCGCGAGACGACCGTTCCCTGGGCCGTCCGCTTCTGCAACGCCCGTATCCAGCAGATGTACGGCTTCTGCCCCGCCGGCGACGCGCCTCGCCACCCCAGCCAGCTCTATGAGGCGGGACTGGAGGGGATCGTCCTGCTTTCCATCCTGTCGCTGGGCATCTGGAAGTTCGATCTGCTGAAGAAGCCGGGCTATATCACCGGCCTGTTCCTGGTCGGCTACGGCGTCTGCCGCGCCGCGCTGGAGAATGTGCGCGAGCCCGACTTCGGCATGCCCGACTTCCCCCTGGGCCTGACCATGGGGATGATGCTGTCCATCCCGATGATCCTGGTCGGCGGCTGGTTGATCTGGCGCGCCTGGGACCGGCCGCCCGTCCAGGCATGAGCGACGCCGAAACCCTGAAAACCCGTCTGGCGCGCGAGATCGCCCTGACGGGGCCGATGACGGTCGCCGACTATGTCACCCGCTGCCTGCATGATCCCAGGGGCGGCTATTACGCCTCGTGCCCTGCTCTGGGGGAAGGCGGCGACTTCATCACCGCGCCCCTGGTCAGCCAGATGTTCGGCGAACTGATCGGCCTGTGGGCGGTCGAGACCTGGAACCGCCTGGGCGCGCCCGAACGGTTCCGGCTGGTCGAAGTCGGCCCTGGCGACGGAACCCTGATGAGCGACGCGCTGCGCGCCGCCCGCCTGGTTCCCGGCTTCCTAGAGGCCTGCGACCTGATCCTGATCGAGCCCAGCGCGCCTTTGCGCGATCTCCAGGCCAAGGCCCTGGCCGGCGCCGACCTGTCGCCGCGCTGGGTGCGCGACCTGACGCGGATCGAGACCGACGCCCCCGTCATCCTGATCGCCAACGAGGTTCTGGACTGCCTGCCCGCGCGCCAGTTTGTCCGCACTGACGGCGGCTGGGCCGAGCGCCGCATCGGCGTCACCGACGACAACGACCTGATCTTCGGCCTGACCGCGATTTCGGGCGGGTTCGAAAAACCCGGCTTCGACATCGCGCCCGGCGAGGTGTTCGAGATTTCGGAACAACAGGCGATCTTCGGCCGCGACCTGGCCGGGCTGATGAAGGCCGCCTCGGGCGCCGCCCTGCTCATCGATTACGGCCGCGCCCGACCCGAGGCCGGCGACACCCTCCAGGCCCTGCGCCGCCACCATAAGGTCGATCCGCTGGACAGCCCCGGCGAGGCCGACCTGACCCAGTGGGCCGACTTCCCGCGCGTGCTCGAGGCGGCGGTCCGCGCCGGCGCCGACGTCACCGGCTGCCTGCCCCAGGGCGAGTTCCTGAGACGGCTGGGGATCGAAGCCCGCGCTGAACGGTTGAAGGCGGGACGGCCCGACGCCGCCCCCGTGATCGACCGCCAACTGCACCGCCTGACCGCCGAGGACCAGATGGGAAGCCTGTTCAAGGCCGCCGCGATCTTCTCCCCCCGCGCGCTGATCGTGCCGGGGTGGGACCTGTGAGCGACCTGGCCCCCATCACCCATCCGCTGCTGACGGCCGCCGGCTTCGACCACGGCTTCTTCACCCGCGCCGGCGGCGTCTCGACCGGCCTCTATGAAGGCCTGAACGCCGGCGTCGGCTCGAACGACGACCCCGCCGCCGTGGCCGAGAACCGCCGTCGCGTCGCCGCCCATTTCGGCGCCGACGTCGATCATCTGAACGGCTGCTACCAGATCCATTCCGCCGTCGCCCGCGTCGCCGATGGCCCCTGGCAGGGCGACCGGCCCGAGGGCGACGCCGTCGTCACCGCCGAACCCGACCTGTTGTGCTCGGTCCTGACCGCCGACTGCGCGCCGATTCTGCTGGCCGATCCCGAGACGCGGATCGTCGCCGCCGTCCACGCCGGCTGGAAGGGCGCCCTGGGCGGCGTGGTCCATTCCGCTGTCGCGGCCATGCAGGCCCTGGGCGCCGATCCCCGTCACATCCGCGCCGTCGTCGGCCCCTGCATCGCCCCCGCCAGCTATGAGGTCGGCCTCGACTTCCAGGACCGTTTCGCCCACCACGACCCGGGCAGCGAGCGCTTCTTCTTTCCGGGCGAGACCGACGACAAACGCCGGTTCGACCTGCCCGGCTTCGTCCTGTGGCGCCTGCAACAGGCCGGCGTCGGCCAGGCAGTCTGGACCGGCCACGACACGTGCACCGACGCGGCGCGCTTCTACTCCAACCGCCGGGCGTTTCAGCAAGGCGAACCGGACTTCGGCCGATTGATCAGCGTGATCGGGGTTTAGGCGCGCGCACGATAATTCTTCCTCCCCGTCCGGGGAGGGGCGTCGCGCAGCGACGGGGTGGGAGCGGCCCGGCAGGGACGCACTATTTCCGAAAAGATAAATCAGTGGACCGGCGCCCTGCCCGTCCCACCCGGCTTCGGCTGCGCCTTCGCCCCCCTCCCCCGCTGGGGGAGGGAAAGGCTGATGCGCTTGTCAGCCCGCCTGCGCCATCTCGGGCACGCGTGTGACCTCGCGCCACGCATGGGGCGCAGCCAGCAGCGCACGGACCAGCTTGTTGTTGACCGCGTGCCCGGCCTTGTAGCCCTCGTAACGGCCCAGCAGGGGCGCGCCCAGGACATACAGGTCGCCGATGGCGTCCAGCGCCTTGTGCCGCACGAACTCGCGTTCCATCCGCAGGCCGCCGGGGTTCAGGATGTCGTCGCCGTCGATGACCACGGCGTTCTCCAGCGAGCCGCCGCGGGCCAGGCCCGCCTGACGCAGGGCCTCGACCTCATGGGCGAAGCCGAAGGTGCGGCAGGCCATGATTTCCTTGCGGAAGGTCGGCTCGTCCACGACGAAATCGATGATCTGGTTGCCGATCACCGCCGACGGGAAGTCGATCTCGAACCGCATTTCATAGCGGTCGCACGGCAACAGGGCCGCGTGCTTGTCGCCTTCGGTGACGTGAACCGTCTCCAGGATCTCGATATAGCGCTGCGGCTGCGCCTGGGGACGGAAGCCCGCCCGGTCCAGCAACTGCACGAACTCCAGCGCCGACCCGTCCAGGATCGGCAGTTCCGGCCCATCCACCTCGACCACGGCGTTCGAAACGCCCAGAGCGCAGAAAGCCGCCATCAGGTGTTCGATGGTCGACAGCCGCACGCCGGCGGCGTTCTCGATCATGGTGTTCAGGCGGGCGTCGACAACGGCCTCGCCCGAGACGGGGATGCGGTTGTCGCGGTCGGTCACGTCGGTGCGCACGAAGACGATCCCCGCCCCCGCGGGCGCAGGACGAACCGCCAGCCGCACCCGGCGGCCGGTGTGCACCCCGACGCCGGCGATGATGGCCGGCGCGATGATGGTGCGCTCGTGATGGTCGTTTCTGACCGACAAACTCAAACTCGCTTCAATCTGATTGGGTCCCGCCTCTAAGTGCGGATTACGCCCCTCGAGTGATCTAGCCCTGCCCCCGCAAGTGCGAAATGAAAGTCGGGTTTCGGATTGTTTCGTTATGGGACCGTCGCAATTGAAAACGCCCCGAAGCCAGTGGCTTCGGGGCGCGGCTTTCAGAATTTCAGTCGGTCAGTTTGCGAGACGGCGGAGAAAAGAAGGAATCTCCAGGTCGTCGTCCGCATGGCCCGTCTCGGGCTCGGCCTGGGCCTGCGGCTGGGCCGCCGACCGCATCTGCGAGGTCGGACGGGGGCTGTAGGTCGGCTCGGGCTGCGGCTGGGCGCGCTTGCCGCGACCGAACAGGCTCCAGCCGCTGCGGCGGTGGTCACGGTCGTCATAGTCATCAACGGCCGGCTCGGGCGAACGGGCGGCGTACAGGTCGCCCTGGGGCTCGGGCGCGCGGCTCGACTGCGCGGCCGGCGCGCGGGTGGTTTCGTACTCCTCGACCCACGGATCGACGATCGGGTCCAGGGCGCGCGAGGTCGGTTCCGCGACGCGGATCACCGGCTCGGGCCGGGGCTCCGGCGCGGGAGGGGATTGAAAGCTGGGGACGACGGGGGCCGCCTCGATCCGGGGCTCAGGACGCGGTTCCGGCGCGCGTTCAGCGCGGACCGGCTCACGGTAGGGTTCGCGGGCGGGCTCGGGGGCACGCGAAGCCTGGGTTCCGTACAGGCCGCCGGCGGAACGGCGCGCGCCGTGATCCGCCAGGGGCGCGGTCTGGGAGGGCGCGGCCGGGGCCGAGGGTTCGGCGCGTTGCACACCGCTCTCGTCCATGCCGGTGGCGACCACCGAGACGCGGATCTTGCCGTCCAGCGCCGGATCGAAGGCGGCGCCGAAGATGATGTTGGCGTCGCCGTCCACCTCGGCCGAAATGGCGTTGGCGGCCTCGTCGACTTCCAGCAGGGTCATGTCCAGACCGCCGGTGATGTTCACCAACACAGCCTTGGCGCCCTTCAGCGAGGTCTCGTCCAGCAGCGGGTTGGCGATGGCGTTCTGGGCGGCCAGCAGGGCGCGGTCGTCGCCGGAGGCCTCGCCGGTGCCCATCATCGCCTTGCCCATTTCGGACATGACGGCGCGGACGTCGGCGAAGTCGAGGTTGATCAGGCCCGGCAGGATCATCAGGTCGGTGATCGAGCGCACGCCCGAGTGCAGCACCTGGTCGGCCATGCCGAAGGCGTCGGCGAAGGTGGTGCGTTCGTTGGCGACGCGGAACAGGTTCTGGTTCGGAATGACGATCAGGGTGTCGACATAGCGTTGCAGCTCGGCGACGCCGGCATCGGCCAGGCGCATCCGGTGACGGCCCTCGAAGGTGAAGGGCTTGGTCACGACGCCGACGGTCAGAATGCCGCGATCACGCGCGCATTTGGCGATCACAGGCGCCGCGCCCGTGCCGGTGCCGCCACCCATGCCACAGGTGATGAACACCATGTGCGCGCCTTCGAGGTGCTGATGGATCTCGTCGGCGGATTCCTCGGCGGCGTTCATGCCGACTTCGGGGTGTGCGCCGGCGCCCAGGCCCTGGGTGATGGTCTCGCCCAACTGGATGCGGCGATCCGTCTTGGCGAAGCTGAGGTGCTGCGCATCGGTGTTGGCCACGACGAACTCGACCCCTTCAAGGCCGGCGTCGATCATGTTGTTCACGGCGTTGCCGCCGGCGCCGCCGACGCCGAACACGACGATACGGGGCTTCAGTTCAGTGTGTTGCGGCTTGACCAATGAGAGCGACATTTCTTTTCCGACCTTCCGACCCTGACCCCTTCAAACCGATGCGACCGCCCCGCCGAATCACATTGGTTATGAGCGTGTTAAGGATTGCACCCATGAGGGTTAAGAGAAGGTTACGGCGATAATGTGAGTCGGACTCAAGAGAAGCACAAACTGCGAGCTTGGCTGCAGATTTCTTCCATCCAAAGAAAAAGGGCGGCCCTTACGGACCGCCCTTTTCCCAAGGCTCCTCGTCAGAACTTACCAGGGACGGAAGTTCAGGCCGATGAAGTAACGACGACCGTAGGGATCGAAGTTGCTGTAGAGGGTCGTGCCGAGCCACGGCGCCTGCTCCGCGTCGAAGGCGTTCACCACGCCTGCGCGCACCGTCACATCGTCGCGCACGTTCCACAGCACGGTGAAGTCGTTCCGGACGAAGTTTCCGGTCGACAGGTAGTCATCCGAGCGGCTGTCCGCATTGTTGATGAAGTCGCGCGGGAACACGATGTTCTGCGACGACTGCCAGTCAGCGGTCCAGTTGACGCTCCACGTGTCGTTCGGCGTGTAGGTGAGAGACGAGGCGAAACGAACGCGAGGATACGACCCGCCCACTGCAGCGCGGCTGGCGTACTCGACGAAGTTTGCCGGATTGGTCGAGTCCAGGAACTCCTGCTGTTCAATCAACCAAGTGCCCGCGATGGAATAGTCCAGGCGGCCCCAGTTACGGCCGAGCATCTCATCGAAATCGAAGCGGTAGCGTGCGTCGAAGTCCAGTCCCCGGGTCGTGAGAGCGGCGTAGTTGATCGAGCCCTGAATGAAGCCGCCGAACTGATCGCCCAAGGGCGCGCCGATCTTGAAGGCCTGCGAACGTTCCTGAACCGTCGTCGGATTGGCGACCGCCGCAACATTGCGGAAGATCGTACCGCACGCCGAAGCGTTCAGCCCTGAACCGTTGACGCAGTTGTTCACAGCGGTTTGAGCCGAGACAGCCGAGATGACTTGGTCGATTTCAATCTCGAAATAGTCCAGGGCAAGCGTGAAGTTCGGCACGAAGCGGGGTTGGTACACGATCGAGAAGGTGAAGGAGTTGGACTCCTCGGGCTGCAGGAATGGATTGCCGCCCGACACACCAGCCGTGCCACCACCGCTATAATCCGGCGTGTAATCATCTTCAGGAGTGGCGGTCGCGCTGGCGAAGTCGTAGCTCAACCCCTTGGCCTGGGCCAAGGCCGTGCAGTTGGCGATCCGGTTGGCCTTGTTCTCAGCCGTATAAGTGGCCGTGAAGGGGCCGTTGATCACAGACGTCGCGCAAGGGTCCGTAAAGTTGATGAACGTCTGACCCAGCGGTTTGAAGTTTTCCTCCAAGTCGGGAACACGAGCCGACTTGTTGTAGCTGGCTTTGAACGTGACGTCCTTAACCGGACGATAGACCAGGTTGACGCCGTACACATCCAGGTTTCCGACCGTGGTGTAATCGGCGTAGCGATACGAGCCGCTCAGTTCCGCATATTCACCCAGGAAAGAATCGCGGATCAGCGGCAGCGACAATTCGCCAAACACTTCATCGCTCTTATATTCCGCACCGGGTTGGTTGGGACTGGTGTTCAGGAACAGCAGGCGCCCGGCGGTATCGCCGTCACGACCGATGCCGCTCGTGAACTCGCGACGATGTTCGTAACCCAGCGACACGCCGATGGACCCGGCGCCCCAGAAGTCCCAGAGTTGGCCCGAGACAGTCGCCAGCCCCTGTTCTTGTTCGTTGATTTCACGCACCGAAACCGAAGCGCCGATATAGTCCAGCGCCTCTGCACTCTGGTTGCCCTTGCCGAAGACATTCAGAGGCTTACAGTCGTTGATCGAAGCCTGACCATAGGCGGTGTCGCGAAGATCGTTACCGGTGATGGCCTGATCCATGATGCCGGCGGTGACCAGATTGCCGTCCTCGTCATAGGCGGTCCGCGGCGTGCCTTGCGCTTGAAGCAGTTGGGCACGGCAGACGATCTGACCCGCGCGGCCCGACACTATGCCTGCCGTGTCGACCACAGCGTCGGCGGCCAGATTGAAGCGCAGGATGTCGAGACCGGCTTCCACGTTGACGTTGTCAAGCTTGCCGTAGGTGTAGCCGATGTCGAAATCAACGTTCTTGACGAAGGACACCTTGTCGAAAGAACCGCGAACGCCGGCGACATACCGCTGGATCTCACGGGTGTTGTCCTGGGTGCGTTGAGGACCAAACATCGAATGGCGCGCAAACTGGCGCAGCGTCATCGTTGTCGGGACACCCGGATTGTCTCGCGTCGGCGCCGAGTAGTTCTGGACCATATTGGTCCGAATGGCGTCCTTAACATTCTGCGGCAGGAAGGCGTTGTCGTCCCAGCGCAGATCGAACTGCGATGCGGTCTGTATGGTGTTGGTTTCGTTAGCGGCGTACGAATTGACCAGATTGATATCGAAGAACGACGGCTGTGAAACGTCGAACGTGTCTTCCTTGACGTATTTTGCTTCGGCATAGGCCGAGATATTGGAGGTGATCGCGAACTTGGCGCCGGTTTGGAAGCGAGCGGACTGCGAACGCGGTTGAGACGACTCGGTCGAGAACAGCGCGGGGTTCTCGCCGTCGCCGCCGATGTTCAGCGGGCGGTTCACACCAACATTGCCGATACGCTGGCCAAAGTTGGCCAGGCGAGCGGTGCCGCCGTCATACCAGAAGGTCTTGCCCGGGTTCACGCCATAGCAGTTGGAGCTGGTGTAGGTTGAGCAAGGCGAGTTCGGGATCAACGGGTTGCTCAGCGGGGTCCCGCCTTGACCGTTGGCCAAAGTCGTCTGCCCCCACCGAGGACGGTCAATTCGCGTCAAGCCCGTGAACAGTTGAGTGTCCGTCACGCCGTCATAGACAGGACCGTTCGCAGCGTTCGTCGGGTCGGAGTCAACCGAAACCAGAGTAGGCGCACGGCGCAGCCAACGCAGGTCGAGAGGCTTGACCTCTTCGATGTCTTCATATTCGCCATGAATGTAAACATTCAGGCGATCGTCAAAGAAGTTCTGACCCAGCAGAGCCGAGATGCGCTGGTTGGTCTTGCCGTCCGAGTTGATCTGACCATAGTTGGCGTCGATTTCCAGGCCTTCGAAATCGTCGCGCGTGATGAAGTTGACGACGCCCGACACGGCGTCTGCGCCGTACACAGACGAGGCGCCGCCCGTCACGATCTCGATGCTCTGGATAAGCAGACGCGGGATGGTGTCAACGTCGACCGACAAGGTCCCCGCGCTGGAACCCACGTGACGACGGCCATTCACCAGCGTCAGCGTGCGGTTCGAGCCCAGAGCGCGCAGGTTGGCAAAGGAAAGTCCGCCGTCATTCAGGCCGCTACCGGTCGTATCCGACGGGATCTGCGAGCTGGACAGGGCGGGAATGTTGGCAAGATAGTTGATGACCGACGTCTGGCCAGTGTTCAAAAGCTGCTCTTGCGAGACCGTGATGATCGGCGTGGGCGACGTCGTCGGATCGCGGCGGATCCGAGAACCGGTCACCATGATTTCTTCAACCGTATCCGCTTCCGTCGCCTGGTCGGACGATTGCGCTTGAGCAAACGCCGGCGCCGTCGCGGCGATAACGCCAGCGAGCACGGTCGTGCCGAACAAGTATTTGCGCTTCAAATTCATTTTGGCTTGGCCCCCAACTAAATTCCAAAACAGGAACGAGTCGAAGAAACCCGCCTGCCGTAACTTCGGTCTAGCCGAATGTGACGAGAGGGCAACCATTGTGACGCAAATCAGGCTGACACACGTCAATTGTGTTACGATCAGGACACACCCAAAGTCATGTGCTCCAAATCGCAGCCGAACAACACGCACTTACTCAATGTCGAATACGCAGCATTTCTTGCTGAGTGGCGCCACGAATAGAGCAAGATATGGCTACGTTTGACCGCACAAAGTCAAAGATTATCCCGCAGCCACCCAGCCACGCGCCCCACCACATTCCCGCGATGGATTTTCGGCGCGTCCGCCGCCGTGATCTGCCGCGCCATAAGCTTCCTGGCCGACACGGCTTCGCGCGGGCCGTAGGCGGCGCGCAGCAAGACTCCGGCGGTGGCGCAGAAGGCCGGACCGGAGGCGGCGTCGGCCAAATGGGGCGCGCGCTGGGGCTTGCCCAGGCGGACGGGGCGGTCGAACACCCGCACAGCCAGTTCACGCACCCCGTTCAGTTGGCTGGCGCCGCCGGTCAGGACCAGGCCCGCGCCGGGCTCCAGGCCCACGCCGGCGTTCTTCAGCCGGTCGCGCAGCAGTTCCAGCGTCTCTTCCACGCGCGGGGCGATGACCGTCTTCAGCATGGCGCGCGGGACGATGACCGGGCCGGCCGAGGCGTCCTCGCCGCGCGGCGGAGCCTCCAGCATCTCGCGGTCCTCGTTGGCGCTGGCCATGGCCGAGCCGTGCAGGGTCTTCAGCCGTTCGGCGCCGGCCTTGGACGTCGACAGGCCGCGCGCGATGTCCGAGGTGACATGGTCGCCGCCGACGTTCAGGCTTTCGATGTGCAGCAGGGACCGGCCGCCCCAGACGGCGGCGCTGGTCGAGCCGCCGCCCATGTCGATGCAGACGGCGCCCAGGTCCATCTCGTCCTCTTCCAGCGCAGCCAGGGACGAGACGACGGGCGCGGCGGCCACGCCCTGCAGGTCCAGGTGCGCCAGCTCGAGGCAGTGGCTCAGGGTGGTGAAGACGTTCTCGGCCATGGAGACGACCAGCAGATCGAGCCCCAGCGAGCCGCCGCGCATCGAACGCGGATCATGCACGCCGCGCGCGCCGTCCACCGACCAGGTGATCGGCAGGACGTGGATCGGGCGGCGGTTGGGCAGGCGGATCTGGGCCAGGGCCATGCCGATGGCGCGCGCCAGGTCGGCGTCTCCCACCGGATTGGCGCCCAGGGACACCCGCGCCTGGACCCGGTGGCTGGCCATCTGGCCGATGGCGGTGGTGACGACGACGCCGGAGACCGGGCTCTGGGCCGCGCGTTCGGCCCGTTCGACGGCGTGGCCGATGGCCTGGGCGGCCTCGTCCATGTTGATGATGGCGCCGCCCTTCACGCCCTTGGACTGGACATGGCTGGCGCCGGCGACGCGGATGGTGCGGTCGGCGTGACGCACGCCGTCCGGCTTCATGATGAAGCACGAGACCTTGGACTGGCCGATGTCCAGCGCAGCGATCACGGGGGCGCGGCCGGCGCGGGGGTCCATGCCCCGGCCCTGGTCATTCGCCGATCCGCGCTGCTTGCCCGCCATGTCTTACTGGTCCTTCAAGCGTCGGCGGCGGGTCGCACGGCGACCTCGTCCGGCGTTCTGAGATCGACCCGGGCGAAGCCCAGGTCGAGCAGGCGTTCGCGCTGATCCAGCGCATCGAGACGGATCAGGGCCGCCTCCTGTTCGACGGCGGGCAGCTGGATCAGGCTGCCGTCCTTCAGGCGCAGGTCCCAACGGCGTTCGTCCACCCGCACCAGGGCGTCCACCCGGCTCATCAGGCGCGGGCGCTGGGCCAGCAGGGGCAGGACCTCGCCGGCGGCCAGGTCGGCGCCCTTGCCCACGACGAGGGGCAGGGTCGGATAGCGGCGCGCGTCGGCGCCCTGGATCACCTGGCCCTGGGCGTCGATGACCTTGATCTGGCCGGCGTCCTGCCAGACGGCCAGACGATCGTGTTCCTTGATCTCGACGATCAGGGTGTCGGGCAACAGGCGCACCACGCGCGCCTCGCGCACCCAGCCGACGCCCTGCACGCGTTCGCGGATGGCGTTCAGGTCCAAGCTTGTGATCGGCTGGCCCGAATACAGGCCCAGCGCCTGCTGGATCGCCGGCTCGGCCTCGGCCGAGGCGCCGGTGATATGAACCCGCTTCAGCGTCAGCCCCATGCCCGCCGTCACCCCGTCGATCCCGTGGGAAACCGACTGGCCGATCCGTTCGGCGCGGGCGCCGGTGGCCAGAACCCCGATCACCAGCAGGGCGCTGGCGCCCAGGGCGATCATGACGGTGCGGGGTGAAACATCGATACGGCCGATGGCGGCCATCTTGCCGGGGATGGCGGACGCGGGCTTGGGCGCGCCGCCGCGTGGCCGCCCGCCCTTCTTGGAGGCGACGCCACGCGAGGAACCCGAACTCTGTCGCCGACCGCCGCGAACTACCGCGGGCATGAGGCGTCCTCCACCATCCACCGAACCAGGTCTTCGTAGCTCATTCCGGTATGGGCGGCCTGCTCGGGAGCGAGCGAGGTCGGCGTCATGCCCGGCTGAGTGTTGACCTCCAACAGAACCAGATCGTCCTTAACATCGTCATAACGGAAGTCGCTTCTGGACACGCCTCGGCAACCCATGGCGACGTGCGCCGCCTCCGCCTGACGCAGGGCCGCCTCGAACACGGCGGGCGGCAGGACGGCGGGCAGGACATGGACGGAGCCGCCCGGCGCGTACTTGGCTTCGTAATCGTAGAAGCCCTTGGTCGGGGTGATGTCGGTCACGGTCAGGGCCCGCGGCCCGTCCGCATAGCCGATCACGGCGACGGCCAGCTCCTTGCCGGCGATATAGGGCTCGACCATCACCTGTTCGCCATAGCCCCAGCTGGGCTCGCCCACCTCGGCGACCGGCCGATTGGCGCCCTCGGTCACCAGATAGACGCCGACGGACGAGCCTTCGGCGTTGGGCTTGACCACATAGGGGGGCTCGATCACGTGGCGCGCCGCCACCTCATGCCGGTCGTACAAGCCGCCGCCGGGCACCTTGACGCCCGCCGCCTTCAGCACGGCCTTGGACCTGTTCTTGTCCATGGCCAGGGCCGAGGCCAGGACGCCGGAATGGGTATAGGGAATCCGCAGGGTCTCCAGCACGCCCTGGACGCAGCCGTCCTCGCCCCAGGCCCCATGCAGGCAGTTCAGCACCACGTCCGGCTTGATCAGACCCGACAACACATTGGCCAGGTCGCGACCCGCGTCCACCCGGCTGACGCGCACGCCCTGCCGCTCCAGCGCCTGAGCGCACTGCTCGCCGGAGGTCAGGGACACCTCCCGCTCGGCGGAAAGACCGCCCATCAGGACGGCGACATGAAGGTCTTTGAAAGCGCGGGTCATGGGCTCTCCGATTGCGGCCGACTTGTTTAACAGGCCGTCAACCTTATCGCCCGCGCGGCGTGAAAAATGTGTGTCAAACCCCGACGATCAGAGGCGCCGGCCGATCCGCTTGATCTCCCAGTCCAGCTGAACGCCGGTCTTCGCCAGGACGTCGGCGCGCACCGCCTCGCCCAGGCCTTCGATGTCGGCGGCGGTGGCCTCGCCGGGGTTGATCATGAAGTTGGAGTGGAGGTCGCTGAACATGGCGCCTCCCCCGGTTTCGGCGTGCAGTCTGCCGCGCCAGCCGGCCTCGTCGACCAGTTTCCAGGACGAATGGCCGGGCGGATTCTTGAAGGTCGAACCGCCGGTCTTTTCGCGGATCGGCTGGGTGGTTTCGCGGCGGCTGGTGATCTCGTCGATCCGGGCCTGGACGGCGGCGGGGGCGTCGGGCGTTCCGCGATAGACGGCCTCGACCCAGATGATGTCGGCCGGTGCCTCGGAATGGCGATAGGTGTAGCCGAAGTCGGCCAGGGCGTAATCGACCCGTTCGCCCGACCGCGTCAGGCCCCAGGCCGAGACCAGAACATCCTTGGTCTCGGCGCCGTAGCAGCCGGCGTTCATGGTCAGGGCGCCGCCGACGGTGCCCGGAATCCCAGCGTAGAATTCCAGCCCCGCCAGCCCCGCCTTCGCGCTCGCCTTGGCCACCATGGAGTCCAGCGCGCCGGCGCCGGCCGTGATGGCGTCGCCGTCCGTCGTCACCTGCGCCCAGGGGCGCCCGGCCAGGCGGATGACCACCCCCTCGACCCCGCCGTCGCGGACGATGACGTTCGATCCGACGCCCAGCACGGTCACGGGGACGGACGGGTCCAGCGCCTTCAGGAAATCAGCCAGATCTTCGGCGTCCGCCGGAATGAACAGGGCCTCAGCCGCGCCGCCGACGCGGAACCAAGTGTAGGGGCCGAGCGGTTCGTCCCGCAGAAGCTTGCCGCGAACGGGGGGAAGGGTGATCTCGGTCATGCGGCTTCGATGTCGGTCCGGGAAAAGTCGTCGCCCTTGTACAGCAGGGGCGACCGCGCGTGGCGGGCGCAGGCATAGGCGAAACAGTCGCCGAAATTCAATGCCGCCGGGTGACGGCCCTTGCCGTATCGGACGTGGGCGCGGATCGCCTCGTGTCGCACCTCGGCGTGAATGGCGACCACCTCGATATTGAAGGTCTTCAAGAACGCCTCAACGGCGGCTTCGCTGTCGGTGATGTCCAGTTTCAGCCGACGCGCGACCGCGAGGACCGCCTCCCAGACGGCCATGGGCGACGTCGTCCGAAGAGGATAGGCTTCCAGGCGCGCATAGAGTAGCCGCGCGTCGTCCTCGTCGGTCAGGATGGCCGTAAGCGCCGAAGCGTCCACGAACATCAGTCGTCCTCATAGAGGCTGTCGATCCAAGCCTTGTCCACCGGCTGGCCCTCGGCGAGGTCGCCCCGAGCTATTAGAGCGCGGGTGAAGGCAAGGCCGCGCTCGACAAAGTCGGACGGCGTCTCGACCTGCTCCAACTGACGGCGCAGCGCGCGGCGCACCGCCTCCGTCTTGCTGATCCCTCCGATGCGGCTGAGGCGTTCAGCCATCTGATCGACTTCCGGGTCCTTCACATAAAGCGCCACGACATCCTCCAGGGATATACCGTCACACCGTAATATATACTTTCGAAATCCCCGGACAAGCCGAGCCTCACCCCAACGCCTCCAGCTGCGCCGGCAGGCCATAGGCCCAGCTGGTGATGTCGCCGGCGCCCAGCAGCACGACCACATCGCCCGGTTTGGCCTCTTCCTTGATCAGGCGCGGCAGGACGGCGGCGTTCTCCAGCGCCTGGACATGGCGGTGGCCATAGCGGCGGATGCCGTCGGTCAGGGCGTGCTTGTCCACCCCCTCGATCGGCTGTTCGCCCGCCGGATAGACGTCGGCGACGATCACGCTGTCGGCGTCGGAAAAGGCGGTCGAGAACTCGTTCATCAGGTCGCGCAGCCGGGTGTAGCGGTGCGGCTGGACCACGGCGATGACCCGGCCCTCAGTCACCTGGCGCGCGGCCTTCAGCACGGCGACGATCTCGACCGGATGGTGGCCATAGTCGTCGACGATGCGCACGCCGTTGACGACGCCGGTGGTGGTGAAGCGACGCTTGACCCCGCCGAAGCCGGCCAGACCCTCGCGGATCGCCTCGTCGGACACGTCCAGCTCGCGCGCCACGGCGATGGCGGCCAGGGCGTTGGAGACATTGTGCCAGCCGGCCATCGGCAGGTGCAAATTCTCGATCCGGTGGGTCTCGCCGTTCTGGATCACGACGTCGAAGCGGGCGCCGTCCGGCCCCATCTGGCAGTTGTCGGCCCGCACCATGGCCTGGGGATTGGTCCCATAGGTCACCAGCCGCCGGTTATCGATGGAGGCGACCAGCTTCTGCACCTCGGGATGGTCCAGGCAGACAGCGGCGAAACCATAGAAGGGGATGTTCTCGACGAAATCGACGAAGGCCTTCCGCACCGCGTCGAAGTCGCCGTAATGGTCCAGGTGCTCCGGGTCGATATTGGTCACGATCGCAACAGTAGACTTGAGCCGCAGGAAGCTGCCGTCGCTCTCGTCCGCCTCGACCACGATCCAGTCGCCGTCGCCGACCTTGGCGTTGGTGCCATAGGCGTTGATGATGCCGCCGTTGACCACCGTCGGGTCCAGACCGGCCGCATCCAGCAGGGCGGCGACCATAGACGTCGTCGTGGTCTTGCCGTGGGTGCCCCCGACCGCGATCGAGAATTGCAGCCGCATCAGTTCGGCCAGCATCTCGGCCCGGCGCACCAGGGGGATGCGGCGCTCGCGGGCGGCCTTCATCTCGGGATTGTCGGCCTTGACCGCCGTCGAATAGACCACGGCCGACACGCCCTCGCTGACGTGAGCGGCGTCGTGACCGATGAAGATCCGCGCGCCCAGCTTCTCCAGCCGTTCGGTGTTGGCGCTGGCCTTGGCGTCCGAGCCCTGAACCGAATAGCCGATCTTCAGCATGATCTCGGCGATGCCGCTCATGCCTATGCCGCCGATGCCGACGAAATGGACGGGACCGAGGTCGAACGGGACGGGGCGAAGGCGAGCGATCATCCGATGCGCTTAGCAAGGGATCGGGCGGAATGCACGGGGGTGTCTGCGTCCAATTCCGACGTCGGGACGTGATAGGCGTCGCGCAGGAGAACGGGCATGACGGCGAACGCGGTTCGGTCGATTTCAGACTATTCAGACTATTCAGACCCTGTTTTTCGGGCACAGGGTCTGAAACGGCCGCCGCTCGGCCGCCTACGACTTTAGTCGATTGGCCTTGCGGAAGCTTGTCGTGCAAACAGGCGTTGAGTGACCGCCAGGCGGTCAGGCAGGAGTATTTTCGTGGGCAAACTCAGCACCCCTATCATCTTCGGCGTCATCGCCATTCTGGGGGCCGTCTCCCTCGGCGTCATCGCCCTGCACCAGGGGGAGAGCATCAGCGCGGTCTGGATGGTGGTGGCGGCGGTCTGCACCTACGCCATCGCCTATCGCTTCTACAGCCGCTTCCTGGCCAACAAGGTCATGCAGTTGCAGCCCTCGCGCCCGACACCCGCCGTCCGTCGCGACGACGGCCTCGACTATGTGCCGACGCCCAGGAACGTCCTGTTCGGCCACCACTTCGCCGCCATCGCCGGCGCGGGGCCGCTGGTCGGACCGGTGCTGGCCGCCCAGATGGGCTATCTGCCCGGCGTGCTGTGGATCCTGGTCGGCGCGGTGCTGGCCGGTGCGGTGCAGGACATGATGGTCCTGTTCATGTCCACCCGGCGCGACGGCAAGTCGCTGGGCGACATGATCCGCACCGAAATGGGCAATATCCCCGGCATCATCGCCCAGGTCGGCGTCTTGATGATCATGGTCATCATCCTGGCCGTCCTGGCCCTGGTCGTGGTCAAGGCCCTGGCCGAAAGCCCCTGGGGCACCTTCACCGTCGCCGCCACCATCCCCATCGCCATCTTCATGGGCCTGTACACCCGCTTCCTGCGCCCCGGCCGCGTCGGCGAGGTGTCGGTCATCGGCGTCGTCCTGCTGATCCTGGCCATCATCGGCGGCGGCCATGTGGCGGCCGACCCGTTCTGGGGCCCGGCCTTCACCCTGACCGGCCCGACCCTGGCCATACTGATGATGGTCTATGGCTTCATCGCCTCGGTCATTCCGGTCTGGCTGCTGTTGGCCCCGCGCGACTATCTGTCGACCTTCCTGAAGATCGGGGCCATCGTCGCCCTGGCCATCGGCATTCTGATCGTGCGTCCACACCTGCAGATGCCCGCCGTCACCCCCTTCATCGACGGCACCGGCCCGGTCTTCGCCGGCGCGCTGTTCCCCTTCCTGTTCATCACCATCGCCTGTGGCGCCGTCTCGGGCTTCCACGCCCTGATCTCGTCGGGCACCACGCCCAAGCTGCTGGAGAACGAGAGCCAGATTCCGCTGATCGGCTATGGCGCCATGCTGTGCGAAAGCTTCGTCGCCGTCATGGCCCTGATCGCCGCCACGGTGCTGGACCCGGCCGTCTATTTCGCCATGAACAGCCCGGTCGCCATCATCGGCAATGATGCGGTCTCGGCCGCCGCCGCCGTGGCCCAGTGGGGCTTCCACATCACCCCCGGCGAGCTGGAGCAACTGGCCCGCGACGTGGGCGAGCACTCGATCCTGTCGCGCGCGGGCGGCGCCCCGACCCTGGCCGTGGGCATGGCCCACATCCTGTCGGGCGTGATCGGCGGCAAGGCCATGATGGCCTTCTGGTACCACTTCGCCATCCTGTTCGAGGCCCTGTTCATCCTGACCACGGTCGACGCCGGCACCCGCGTCTGCCGCTTCATGATCCAGGACCTGCTGGGCGTGGCCGTGCCGAAGATGCGCGAAACCAAGTCCTGGGGCGCCAATGTCGTCGCCACCGCCCTGACGGTCGGCCTGTGGGGCTATTTCCTCTACACCGGCGTGGTCGATCCCCTGGGCGGCATCAACAGCCTGTGGCCCCTGTTCGGCATCGCCAACCAGATGCTGGCCGCCATCGCCCTGATCCTGGGCACGGTCGTCCTGTTCAAGATGAAGCGCGAGAAGTTCGCCTGGGTCATGGTCGTCCCGGCGACCTGGCTGCTGATCTGCACCCTGACGGCGGGCCTGCAGAAGCTGTTCCACCCCGAGGTCCGCATCGGCTTCCTGGCCCACGCCCGCAAGTACCAGGAGGCTCTGGGCGCCGGCGAACTGATCGCCCCGGCCAAGACCGTGGGCGACATGCACCGCATCATCGTCAACGACTACGTCAACTCGACGCTGACGGCGGCCTTCCTGTTCGTGGTCGTGACCATGGTGGTCTACGGCGTCCTGGCCTGCCTCAAGGCCTATCGCAGCAACCGGCCGACCGTGCGCGAATATCCCGAGGCGCACGAGCTGACGGCGTCCGACGACGCGGCGGATATCGCCCGTGCCTAAGTCCGGGCTCCAGTCCGGGCCGGCTCCCGCCGCCACGCCGGACGACCTGCTCTGCCTGTGCCGCGATGCCGCCTTGCGGTGGGGTCGCGGCGTCAAGCGGACGGCGGGGGCCATGATCGGCCAGCCCGACTACGACGCCTATGTCCGCCACGCGGCCACGACCCATCCCGACCAGCCCCCGCTGGACAAGATCGCCTTCTTCCGCCTGCACGAACAGCGTCGCTTCGGCGGCTCGGGCGCCTTCAAGTGTTGCTGATCTAAAGGCCGGCGGGCTGGTCGGCCGACCGGACCCGGTCCGCTCCCTGCGCCTGGAGCGCGGCGATGGCCGCCTCCAGCGTCGGGTCCTCGCCCGCGCGGCGCTGGCTCACGGTGCGGGGCGCCGCGATGTCCGGGGTGACGCCGCGTTTCTCCAGCCGCACCCCGCCCGCCGTGACGAAGTTCGCCCGGCTCAGCGTCAGCTTGCCCCCGTCCGGCAGGTCCGTCTCCTGGGCGATCAGGACCGAACCGATGGTCTTCTCGCCCACCACTATGCCCCGCCCGGCCTCCTGCAGGGCGGCGGGCGTCAGTTCGGCCGCGCTGCGGCTGCCCCGGTCCACCAGGACCGCGACCGGATTGGCCACCGGCGCGCTGCGGTCGCCGCAGTCGCCTGAGGCCCGCAGGATCACGGGCCGCCCGTTCCGTCCGGTCCGGGTCGCCCAGACCTGGTCGCGGGGCAGGAAACAGGTCAGCACCGACTCGGCCTCCCACAGCCGGCCGCCCGGATTGGCTCTCAGGTCCAGGATCACGTCCACATCCGACGGCAGGCCGTCCAGCTCGCCGCCCAGCCAGCGCCCCAGCCCCGCATCGAACTGCTCCACCGTCAGCACCAGAACCCCCGGCCTGGACTTGTCGGCCGTGAACGGCTGCGGCCCGTCCATCAGCTGCGGGGTCAGGATGGTGTCGCGGCGCGCCCCGGTCTCGTCCGTCAGGACCAGATGGACCGGCGTCCCCTCCTGCACCTCCACGTCCGGTCCCCACGGCCGACCATCGACGCTGTCCAGGGTCCAGCCCAGCTGCACCCCCGCCGCCTGGGCCGGAGAACCGTCGCGCACCCGCTCCACCGTCCACAGATCGGGATCCTCGCCCCGCATCAGGGTCATGCCCATGACGGCCCGGCGTGCATACTGGGCGTCCTGACGGCGCACGGCGGCCGGCGGGCTGGCGCCGGCGTGGCCGTCGTCCAGCAGGTCGAGCATGGTGTTGACGACCCGGTACAGCGCCCGGTCATCCGAGGCCGCCAGGGCCTGGGGCCGGAACCGATCGCGCGCCGCGCCCCAGTCCACCCCATGCAGATCAGGATCGTAATAGCCGCGCCGCACCTCGCTCCAGACCGTGTCGAACACCCGCTGGTTCATCCGCGCCCGCTCGCGGCTGGGCGCGGCCACGACCGCCGCCGCCGGGGTCTCGGCGTAGGCCAGGGCCGCCGGCCCGCCGCAAAGCGGCAAGCTGAGCAACAAGAGGCTGAAAAGCCGGGCGGAACCTTTGACGGACATGCCGGCCATGTGACGCAAGACCGGTCCCGTCCTCAAGTCACGAATATGCGTTATTCGGGAATACGCGCCCCGTCCCAGGCGAACACCCCGCCGCTGTCGGCCGGCGTCAGCGCCGCCATGACCGCCAGCAGCCGTTCGGCGGAATAGTCGGGCGTGAACAGCCGCCCCTCCGCCACCCCCTTCTGGAACGGCGCGCTCAGGCCCGTATCGACCGTGCCGGGATGCAGGCCCGCGATCACGGCCAGCGGATGACTGCGCGCCATCTCGATCGCCAGATTGCGCAGGATCATGTTCAGCGCCGCCTTGGACGCCCGATAGCTGTGCCATCCGCCCAACCGGTTGTCGCCGATCGACCCCACCCGCGCCGACAGGGCCGCGAACACCGCCCGCCGGTCGCGCGGCGTCAGCGGCAGCAGGTGTTTCGCCGCCAGCGCCGGCCCCACGGCGTTGACGCGATAGTCCCTGAGCATGTGATCCGCCTCAAGCTGCCGCAGGCTCCGTTCGGGCTGGAACCCGTCATGCAGCACGCCCGTCGCCAGCACGATCAGCGTCGGCGCCGCGCCCTGGCCGATTCGCCGCGCCGCCTCCGCCAGACTGGCCTCGTCCTCCAGGTCGGCCGCCAGGGCCTGTGCGCCCGCGACCTCTTCCCCGGTTCGCGATATCGCCCAGACGGTCTGGTGCTTGCCCTCCACGATCAGGCGATCGACCAGGGCCCGGCCGAGGCCGCCCGTCGCCCCGATCACCACCGCCGATCCGTTCATCCCGTCTCCCCTCGCGTTTCGTCCCATGATAGGGGCGCGGCATGAACATCACCACGGTCGGCCTCGATGCCGACGACACCCTCTGGCACAACGAGACGATCTTCCGCCTGACCCATGCGCGGTTCGTCGACCTGCTGGACGATCACGGCGACGCCGCCACCATCGAGGCGCGGCTGGCCGAGACCGAACAGCGCAACCTGCGGCTCTACGGCTACGGCGTGAAGGGCTTCACCCTGTCGATGATCGAGACGGCCATGGAGCTGTGCGACGGCGGCGCCCCGCCCGAGGTCGTGCGCGAGATCCTGGCCGCCGGCCGTGAAATGCTGGCCCATCCGGTCGAGACCCTGCCCGGCGTGGACGAGGTGGTCTCCGAACTGGCCGAACACTACCGCCTGGTCCTGATCACCAAGGGCGACCTGCTGGATCAGGAACGCAAACTGGCGGCGTCGGGCCTGGGCGACCGGTTCGCGGCGGTCGAGATCGTCTCGGAAAAGGACCGGGCCACCTACGACCGCGTCTTCGCCCGCCACGGCACCGGCGCGGCCGAGGCCGTCATGGCCGGCAATTCGATGAAGTCCGACGTCCTGCCCGCCATCGCCGCCGGGGCCTTCGGCGTCCACATCCCCTACCACGTCACCTGGGCCCACGAACTGGCCGACGCCCCGGTGAACGAGCCGCGTTACGTCTCGCTGAGCCGCATCGACGAACTGCCCGACTGGATCACGGCGATCGGCAATGGATAAGCTCTTGCCCCCCCGCCCCTCCCTCTCTAAACGGGCCGCTTAACCGACAACCCGACGCGAGCTCCGCATGGCGACGCCCTGCGGCGGCTACGCGCGCGCAAACTATGAAGGAAGACGTCGCCCCTTGGACGCCTCGGACATCAGTCATGACGAACGCGACGCCATGGTGCGCGCGGCGCTGGCCGAACAGGGCGACAGCGGCGTGACCCCGCGCCACACGCTGTTCTTCTTCCTCGGCGACGAAGACGCCCATGGCGATCTGTGCGAGGTGGCGCGGCGCGCCGGCTTCATCGCGCGCGGCGACGGCGACATGACGATTCTCGAGACCACCATGGCCGTCGACGCGGAGAGTTTCGCTCCCGTCTCGTCCATGATGCAGACCTGGGCCGCGGCCTTCCAGCTGGAGTACGACGGCTGGGAATGCGCGGTCGTGACCCATTAGCGTTCAATAAGAAGAAGAGCTGGCGATGCCCAAGCGCACAGACATAAAATCCATCCTCATCATCGGCGCCGGCCCGATCGTCATCGGTCAGGCGTGCGAGTTCGACTATTCCGGCGTCCAGGCGTGCAAGGCGCTGAAGGCGGAAGGTTACCGGGTCATCCTGGTCAACTCGAACCCCGCCACCATCATGACGGACCCCGAGGTGGCCGACGCCACCTATATCGAGCCGATCACGCCCGAGATGGTCGAGAAGATCATCGCCAAGGAACGCCCCGACGCGCTTCTGCCGACCATGGGCGGTCAGACGGCGCTGAACACCGCCCTGGCCCTGGACGCGTCCGGCGCGCTGAAGAAGTACGGCGTCGAGATGATCGGCGCCAAGGCCGACGTCATCGACAAGGCCGAGGATCGCCAGAAATTCCGCGACGCCATGGACAAGCTGGGCCTGGAAAGCCCCCGCTCCAAGGCCGCCCATTCGATGGAAGAGGCGCTGGACGGACTGGAGTTCGTCGGCCTGCCCGCCGTGATCCGTCCCTCCTTCACCCTGGCCGGCACCGGCGGCGGCATCGCCTTCAATCGCGAGGAGTTCGAGGAGATCGTCCTGCGCGGCCTCGACCTGTCTCCGACCACCGAGGTGCTGATCGAGGAATCGGTGCTGGGCTGGAAGGAATACGAGATGGAGGTTGTCCGCGACACGGCGGACAACTGCATCATCATCTGCTCGATCGAGAACATCGACCCGATGGGCGTCCACACCGGCGACTCCATCACCGTCGCCCCTGCGCTTACGCTGACCGACAAGGAATATCAGCGGATGCGGACCGGCTCGATCAACGTCCTGCGTGAGATCGGCGTCGAGACCGGCGGATCGAACGTCCAGTGGGCGATCAACCCCGCCGACGGCCGCATGGTGGTGATCGAGATGAACCCGCGCGTGTCGCGTTCGTCCGCCCTGGCGTCCAAGGCCACCGGCTTCCCCATCGCCAAGGTCGCGGCGCGTCTGGCGGTCGGCTACACCCTGGACGAACTGCAGAACGACATCACCCAGGTCACGCCGGCCTCGTTCGAGCCGAGCATCGACTATGTCGTCACCAAGATCCCGCGCTTCGCCTTCGAGAAATACCCCGGTTCGGAGCCCCTGCTGGGCACCTCGATGAAGTCGGTGGGCGAGGTCATGGCCATCGGCCGCACCTTCCAGGAATCGATGCAGAAGGCCCTTCGCGGGCTTGAGACCGGCCTGTCCGGCTTCGACGAGATCGAGATCGAAGGCGTCGCCGATGTCGAGGACGCCGGCGCCGCCCGCGCCGCCGTGGTCCGCGCCCTGGGTATCCCTACGCCCGACCGCATCCGCGTCATCGCCCAGGCCTTCCGCCACGGCCTGACGGTGGAAGAGGTCAACGCCGCCTGTTCCTACGAGCCCTGGTTCCTGCGCCAGATCGCCGACATCGTGCGTGAGGAAGGCCATGTCCGGGTCAAGGGCCTGCCGACCGACCCGACCGAGTTCCGCCGCCTGAAGGCCAAGGGCTTCGCCGACGCCCGCCTGGCCCAACTGACCGGCGCGACCGAAAAGGCCGTGCGCCTGGCCCGTCGCGGCCTGAACGTTCGCCCGGTCTTCAAGCGGATCGACACCTGCGCGGCCGAGTTCGCCAGCGCCACCGCCTATATGTATTCGACCTATGAGACCGGCGCCCTGGGCCAGATCCCCGAGTGCGAGTCCCAGCCGTCGGACAAGAAGAAGGCCATCATCCTGGGCGGCGGTCCGAACCGGATCGGCCAGGGGATCGAGTTCGACTACTGCTGCTGCCACGCGGCCTTCGCCTTCGACGACATCGGCGTCGAGTCGATCATGGTCAACTGCAACCCCGAGACCGTCTCGACCGACTACGACACCTCCGACCGCCTGTATTTCGAGCCCCTGACGGCCGAGGACGTGCTGGAGCTGATCGAGGTTGAACGCTCCAACGGCGACCTGATCGGCTGCGTCGTCCAGTTCGGCGGCCAGACCCCGCTGAAGCTGGCCCACGCCCTGCAGGAGGACAACATCCCCGTTCTGGGCACCAGCGTCGACTCCATCGACCTGGCCGAGGACCGCGAGCGCTTCCAGCAGATGCTGGAGGCCATCGGCCTGAAACAGCCGCCCAACGGCCTGGCCCGAAGCGCCGAAGAGGCCGCGCAAAAGGCCGAAGAGGTCGGCTATCCCGTCGTCCTACGCCCCTCCTACGTCCTGGGCGGACGCGGCATGATGATCGTCCACGACCGCGAGCAACTGGACCGCTACGTCCATGAGGCCATGCGCGTCTCGGGCTCGGACCCCGTCCTGATCGACCACTATCTGAACCGCGCCACAGAGGTGGACGTGGACGCCCTGTGCGACGACGAAACGGTCTTCGTCGCCGGCGTGCTGGAACATATCGAGGAAGCGGGCGTCCACTCGGGCGACAGCGCCTGCTCCATGCCGCCCTGGTCCCTGTCAGCCGAGACGGTGGCCGAGCTGAAGCGCCAGACCACCGAAATGGCCAAGGCCCTGAAGGTGCGCGGCCTGATGAACGTCCAGTTCGCCATCGAAGAACCGCACAGCGAGAACCCGCGCATCTTCGTGCTGGAGGTCAACCCGCGCGCGTCCCGCACGGCGCCCTTCGTGGCCAAGACCATCGGCCAGCCGATCGCCTCTATCGCCGCCAAGGTCATGGCCGGCGTGCCGCTGAAATCCTTCGGCCTGACCGACAAGCCCTACGACCATATCGCGGTCAAGGAAGCGGTCTTCCCGTTCGCCCGCTTCGCAGGGGTCGACACCATCCTGGGCCCGGAAATGCGCTCGACCGGCGAGGTCATGGGCCTGGACTGGAAGCGTGAGGGCGAGGCCGACATGGCCCCCGCCTTCGCCCGCGCCTTCGCCAAGTCCCAGATCGGCGGCGGCACCACCCTGCCCACGGCCGGATGCGCCTTCGTCTCGGTCAAGGAGGACGACAAGCCCTTCATCGTCGAGGCGGTGAACACCCTGCTGTCCGAAGGCTTCTCCATCATCGCCACCAGCGGCACCCGCGACTATCTGGCGACCCAGGGCATCGAGGTCGGCCTGGTCAAGAAGGTGCTGGAAGGCCGCCCGCACATCGTGGACGCCATGAAGAACGGCGAGGTCCACCTGGTCTTCAACACCACCTCGGGCAAGCAGTCGCTGCAGGACAGCTTCAGCCTGCGCCGCACCGCCCTGATGATGAAGATCCCCTACTACACCACCACCGCCGGCGCCCTCGCCGCCGCACAGGCCATCGGCGCCATCAAGGCCGGCGACCTGGATGTGAGGCCGATCCAGGACTACGCGTGATGGAGGCCGCCGGTCGCATCGTTCTGGCGACCGGCGGCTCCCTAGGGGATCTGCACCCCTTCATCGCCCTGGGCCGCGCCCTGCAGTCGCTCGGCCATGACGTCGGGATCGCCACGGCTGTCGATTATCGCGACAAGATCGAGGCTGCGGGTCTGAGCTTTCATCAGGTCGGCCCCAGCATCGCCGACCTGACGCGCGACACCGGCATGGATCTGTCGGCCCTCACCGCCGCCATCGCCAAGTCTGATCGCTTCCTGTTCGGCGACATCCTGCTGCCCCGCGCAGAAGACGCCGCACGACAGCTGATCGCCGTCACCGAGGGCGCCGCCGCCGTCGTGGGCTCCACCCTCGCCATCGGGGCGCAGTTTGCGGCCGAGCATTGGCGCATTCCCTCCGTGGCCGTGTCGCTCCAGCCGACAATGGTCTTCTCGCGTTACGACCCGCCCTTCCTTCCCGCCGCGCCCTGGTTGAAACCGGCGACCAGCGGGCCTCAACTCTGGCTGAATGATCTCACCAGGGCGTTGGGTCGGATGAGCACGGCCCGCTGGACCGCGCCGATGAACGCCATCCGCGCCTCGCTGGGTCTGCCGCAGACCAAGGACAACATCGTCTTCGACGCAGGCCGTTCGGCGGACCTGTATCTCGGGCTCTACTCGCCCCTGTTGAGCCCCCGCCAAGCCGACGCCGCTCCCAACTTCGACGTCGTCGGCTACGCCGCCTATGACAGCGAGACCGGCGCGCCCTCCGCCCTTGCTCCCGACCTCGAGGCCTTCCTGAAGGCCGGGCCTCCGCCGCTGGTCTTCACCCTCGGCAGCGCGGCGGTGAACATCCCCGGCGACTTCTATGTCGAGAGCCTGAAGGCCGCCCGCCGACTAGGCCGTCGCGCCGTCCTGCTGGTTGGTCCCGACGGCGACCGAACCTTGGCCGAAGCCGACCCCGAAATCCATGTTGCGGCCTACGCCCCCTTCTCCCTTCTGTTCCCCCGCGCGGCGGCGATCGTGCATCAGGGCGGGATCGGCACCGTACATCAGGCCCTGAGCAGCGGTCGCCCGCAACTGGTCGTGCCTCACCTCGGCGACCAGTATGACAACGCCGCCCGCGTGGTTCGGCTGGGCTGCGGTCGGTCGCTGGCGCGACCTCGCTACAGGTCTGACACGGTCGCGGCGGCCCTTCGCGCGCTGGCGGAGGATCCGCTGGTTTCGGCCCGCGCCGAGGCGGTCGCCCCTCAGGTCCGCGCCCAGGACGGCGCCGCCAATGCGGCGGCGCGCATCGGCCGCCTTCTCGGCGGATCATGAGCAAAGCTTAACTGGACGCGCCCCGGCGCCCCATGATCCCCTTCCTGTCGATATCGACGAGGGGGACTTTCGATATGGCTGAGCCGCGCAAGGTTGGACCGGGCTTTTACGTCCTCCTGCTGTTGATCTCCGTGGCGACCTTCGTCCTTCACGAAGGGGCGCACTGGCTGGCCGGCGTCGTCCTGGGGCACGAGATGACGGTCACCCTGAACAGCAGCGCCCCGGTCGGCGCCGTACCCCGCGACCATGACCTGTTGATCGCGGCCGCCGGGCCCTTGGTCACCCTGGCCGGAGGCTTGATCGCCTTCGCCCTGGTCCTGACCCGCGACAGCCTGGCCGCCTATGGCGTCCTGTTCTTCGCCCTGTTCATGCGGCTGATGGCGGCGGTGATCAGCCTGATCAACCCGAACGACGAGGCCCGGATCAGTCTGGCCATGGGATTGGGCCTCTATGTCCTGCCCCTGATCATGGTGGGGGCGCTGTTGGTCCTGACGGTCGTCGCCAGCCGACGTCTGCGTCTGGGCTGGAAGACCAATCTGATGACCTATCTGGTCTCCACTGTCGCCGTCACCGCCATCGTCGCGGCCGACCAGTTCGTCATCGCGCCCGGCTGACGCCCTCTTGTCTCGCCGCGATCCCGGTCTAAGGTCGGGAAGGGACAGGGGATCGAACATGAAACGCGCGATATTGACCACGGCCGCTCTGGCTCTGGCCCTGGCGGCCGGGACGCCCGTCGTGGCGCAGGACGCCGGTCTGAAGGCGGCGGTGAAGGCGGATTATGACGCCAATCTCGCGACCCTGTTCGACTGGTTCCACCGCAATCCCGAACTGTCGGGGCAGGAGGTCCAGACCTCGGCGCGGCTGGCGCGCGAGCTGACGGCCCTGGGCTATCAGGTCACGACCGGCGTCGGCGGCACGGGCGTGGTCGCCGTGCTGAAGAACGGCGACGGCCCCACGGTCATGATCCGCGCCGACATGGACGGCCTGCCGCTGCAGGAACGCTCGGGCCTGGCCAACGCCTCGACGGCGCGTCAGTTGGACGCCGACGGGGTCGAAAAGCCGGTCATGCACGCCTGCGGCCATGACGTGCACATCACCGCCCTGGTCGGCACGGCCCGCCAGATGGCGGCGCGCAAGGCCAACTGGTCTGGCACCCTGGTCCTGATCGGCCAGCCGGCGGAGGAGCGGATCTTCGGCGCCCGCGCCATGATGCAGGACGGCCTCTATTCCCGCTTCCCCAGGCCGGACTACGCCCTGGCCTTCCACGTCTCGGCCGACACCCCGACCGGCAAGATCGAGGCCCCGCTGGACATCACCTCGTCCAGTTCGGACAGCGTCGATATCGCGGTGCGCGGCGTGGGCACGCACGGCGCCTATCCGCATCTGGGCGTCGATCCGGTGCTGGTCGCGTCCCAGATCGTGGTCTCGCTCCAGACCCTGCGCAGCCGCGAGGTCAATCCGCTGGAGGGGGCGGTCGTCACCGTCGGATCGATCCACGGCGGCATCAAGCACAACATCATTCCCGAACAGGTCGATCTGCAACTGACCGTCCGCGCCGACAGCCCCGAGGTCCGCACGACCCTGCTGGACGGGATCGACCGGGTGGCCCGCAACACGGCCCTGGCCCTGAACGTGCCCGAGGACCGGCTGCCCGTCGTGACCCGCTCGGCGACCGAGACCACGCCGGCGACCATCAATGACCGCGAGACCGCCCAGCGGGTGCGCGACATCTTCGCCTCGACCTTCGGGCCGGACGTGCTGCGCGACAGCCCGCGCACCGGCATGGGGGCCGAGGACTTCGCCTATTTCGTCCAGCCCGAGACCGGGGTGAAGGGCGTCTATTTCAGCGTCGGCGGCACGCCCGAGGCCGAGCTTGAGCAGGCCGCCGGCCACCATTCGCCCCTGTTCAAGATCACGCCGGAACCGGCCGTCACCCTGGGCGTCGAGGCCTCGGTCGCGGCGGCCGAAGGCCTGATGCCCCGCACGAACTAGGAACGGATTAGGCGGCTTCTGCCGCCTCTTCTTCCCCGTCCTCGCCCGCCACGATCCGCGTCGCCGCCAGGTCGCCGGTGACGTTGCCGACGGTGCGGAAGATGTCGGGGATGACCTCGACCGCCAGCAGCAGGGGCAATACCCCCAGCGGCAGGCCCATGGCCAGGCAGATGGGGCCGACGCTGGCGAAGAAGCTGACCTGGCCCGGCAGGCCGACCGAGGCGATAGACACGGCTATGGCCGTCAGCCCGCCTGCGATCAGGGCGGTCAGGCTCAGCTCCACCCCGTTCAGCTGGGCGACATACAGACAGACGGCCAGATTGGCGACCGGGCTGGTGATGCGGAACACCGCCACCGCCAGCGGCAGGACCAGACCCGCCGAGGTCTGGGGCACGCCCAGCCAGTCGCGCGCCCGCTCGATCATCACCGGCAGGCTGGCCAGCGACGACTGGGTCGAGACCGCCACCACCTGGGCCGGGGCAACGGCGCGCGCGAACCGGCCCAGCGAGATCCGCCCCCAGACCGTCGCCACGACATAGATGAGCAGGATCAGGCCGATCTGGCTCAGGCAGACGATGGCGACATAATGGGCCAGGGTGCCCGCCACCCCCAGGCCCGCTCTCAGGCCCACGCCCAGCGCCAGGGCGAACACCCCGAACGGCGCGGCCAGCAGCACCCAGTGGACGATCACCACCAGGGTCTCGGCCACCGCCTCAAAGAAGCCCGCCAGGGGGCGACGCAGCTCGGCCTTGATCCGGGTCGCGGCGAAGCCGAAGGCCAGGGCGAAGACCACCACGGCCAGCACCCCGTCGTCCGCCGCCGCCTTGATCAGATTGGCCGGCGCCAGACTGGCCAGGAAGGCGCGCAACCCGTCGGTCCGCGCCGCCTCGCCTACCGTCGCCAGCGAGTCCGCCGGAACCCCGGCCAACAGGGCCCGCCCCGCCTCCGGATCGATGGGCCACAAGGCCAGCAGCCCCAGGCCCGCCAAGATCGCATAGACCGTCGCCCCGACCAGCAGCAGGCCGAACACCGTCAACGCCCGCACCGCGATCCGCCCCGTCGCCGCCGCGTCGGCGATGGAGACGATGCCCGTCACCAGCAGGCTGAACACCAGGGGGATGACGGTCATCCGCAGGGCGTTCAACCACACCTGGCCCAGGCTCTCGACCACGCCCAGCGCGCCGGTCAGCCAGGGGGCGTCAGTCTCCTGCGCCAGGGCGCCGACGACGACGCCGGCGGCCAGGGCCGCGATGACGAAAAAGCTCAGCGAGGTGAAGAAGGCGGCGACGCGAGATCTGTTCATGACGCACGGCTAGCATCGCTTTCGCCGTCGCGCGCGCCAAACCTTCTGTGATCGGCCTTCAGTTCATGTCGTCGCAGGTCGAAACGCGCCGCCGGCCGAGGCGTTGAGCCGACGAAGGAGATTCCATGTCCCGTCTGCACAAACTCGTTCCCCTGCTCGGCGGCCTGCTGCTGTCCCGGGGCGGCCGCCGCGTCGCCGGGCGTCACGCCGGCAAGCTGGCCCTGGCCACCCTGGCCTATGAGGTCTGGCGCAACCGACGCGAGGGCGCCCGCCCCAAGGTCCGCCCCGGCCCCCGTCCGCGCTGGAGCGGCCGCTCCCCGCGATAGGCCTCGACTTCCGGCCTCACGATGGGGATAGTCGAACCCGTTCGAACGGAGCCTCCATGATCAAAGTCCATCATCTGAACGACAGCCGTTCTCAGCGCGTGCTGTGGCTGCTGGAAGAACTGGGCCTGGACTATGAGGTGGTCCGTTACGAACGGGACGCGACCAGCCGGCTTGCGCCCCCGGAACTGCTGGCCATCCATCCGCTCGGCAAGTCGCCCGTGATCCAGGACGACGGCGTCACGGTCGCCGAGACCGGCGCCGTGGTCGAGTATCTGCTGGACACCTATGGCGAGGGCCGCCTGCGCCCGGCCGCCGGTTCCGAGGACGCCCGACGCTTCACCTATTGGCTCCACTACGCCGAGGGTTCCGCCATGCCGCCCCTGCTGCTGAAGCTGGTGTTCTCCATGCTGCCGCGGCGCGCGCCCGGCCTCGTCCGACCCTTGGTCAAGAGCATAGCCGCCAAGGCCCTGACCGGTTTCGTCGATCCGCAGCTGCGGGCCCACGTCGGCTTCTGGGAGGACGAACTGGGACGGTCGGAGTGGTTCGCAGGCGACCAGTTCACCGCCGCCGACATCATGATGAGCTTCCCGGTGGAGGCCGGCGCCGACCGGGCCTTCGACCCGGCGACCAAACCCCGACTGAGGGCCTTCCTCGACAAGATCCACGCCCGCCCGGCCTATCGCCGCGCACTGGAACGGGGCGGGGCCTACAGCTACGCCTGAGGCGAAGACACGGCTCGGACGCAACCCGGCGACGTCACGGGCGTTAAGAGCCCATGCAGTTTCGAACCATTCAGATCGTAGCGGGCCTGACGGCGGCGGTAGCCTTCGTTCTGGCCTTCATGGCCGCCGGCGCCGCCCTCGTGTCCGGCCTCTTCATGCTGGCCGGTCTCGCGGCGGTCGCCTGGCTAGCCTACAGCCTGATCAAGGGCGTCGTGCACCGCGACGACAAGTCCGAACCGCCGGCCCGCGCCTGACGCCTCCATCGATAACGGGGCTCGCTCTTGAAATCCTGAACGAGAAACCCTAATATTGATGCCCGGCCGCGCCCGCCCCGCGGCCTTTTGTGTGCCTACTCCGCGTCTTTCCAGTCTCCGGGCGAACCAGAAAAATCACGACACCAATGGAAAAAGTGCCGATGACGGCCGAGGGCTACCGTGTCCTCGACGATCAACTGAAGCAATTGAAGTCGGTCGAAAGGCCGAGCGTCATTGCGGCCATCTCTGAGGCCCGCGAGCATGGCGACCTGTCCGAAAACGCCGAATACCATGCCGCCAAGGAGCGTCAGGGCTGGATCGAAGGCCAGATCGCCGAGATCGAGGACAAGATCAGCCGCGCCCAGGTCATTGACGTGTCGAAACTGTCGGGCAGCCAGGTCAAATTCGGCGCCACGGTCACCGTGGTCGACGAGGACACCGAGGACGAGGCCCGGTACCAGATCGTCGGCGAACACGAAGCCGACGTGAAAAAGGGCAAGGTCTCGATCGCCTCGCCCATCGCGCGCGCCATGATCTCCAAGGAGGTCGGCGACGTGGTCGAGGTCAACACCCCCGGCGGCGTCAAGGCCTACGAAATCCTCAAGGTCGAGTGGAAGTAAGATCGTGACCGACGCCGCAGGAACACGCCCGCCTCTGGTGTCGCATGTTTCTGTGGGCGTCTCCGATCTTGAGAAGGCGGGCGCCTTTTATGACGCCGCGCTCGGCGCGTTGGGGATCGGCAGGGTCATGGACCATGTCATGGGCATGGCCTACGGCCGCGCCTTTCCCGAATTCTGGGCCTCCATCCCCCATGATCGCCAGCCATGCTCCGCAGGCAATGGCGTGCATGTCTGTTTCGCCGCATCCGATCGGGACGCTGTTGATCGTTTCCACGCCCAGGGCCTGGCGGCCGGCGGCCGCGATGACGGCGCCCCCGGGTTCCGGCCCGACTACGCGCCGGGCTATTATGCCGCCTTCCTGCGCGACCCTGACGGAAACAAGCTCGAGGCCATGACATGGGTCAGGCCGGCGTTGATCGACGCGTGACCGCCCCCTCGTCTTCCCGCGTCCTGACCATCTGGGTCGTCTCGGACGGCCGCGCCGGGATCGAGAACCAGGCCCTGGGCCTCGCCGAGGCGGTGGAACGCCTGACCCCGGCCGAGATCGCCGTCAAACACATCCGCTGGCGCCCCCTGTTCGACCGCTTGCCGTCGGCCTTCAAGACCCCGGCCATGCTGGCGCCGACGTCCGACCCGCTGACGACGCCCTGGCCCGATCTGTGGATCGCCACCGGCCGCGCCACCCTGCCGCTCTCGACCCGCGTCAAGGCCTGGAGCCAGGGCCGCACCTTCGTGGTCCAGACCCAGGACCCGCGCTGGTCGAACGCCAGCTACGACATGATCGTCGCCCCCGCACACGACGGCCTGTCGGGCGACAATGTCTTCGAGATCACCGGCTCGCCCCACCGCATCACGCCCGCGCGGATCGCCCAGGCCGCGCCGGCCTTCGCGGACCGGATCGCCCCCCTGCCCCATCCCCGTGTCGCGGTGCTGATCGGCGGCAGATCCAAGGCCTTCGACCTGACCGAGGCCCATGCGGCGGACCTGGCCGACCAGATCGCGGACGCCGTCCGCGCATCCGGGGGATCGCTGATGCTGACCTTCTCGCGCCGCACGCCCGAGGCCGCCAGGGCCGTCATGACCGCGCGCCTGTCCGACCTGCCGGGCTGGATCTGGGACGGGACCGGCGACAATCCCCTGTTCGGCTTCCTGCATTTCGCCGACCATATCCTGGTCACCGAGGACAGCGCCAACATGGCCGCCGAGGCCGCCTCGACCGGAAAGCCCGTCCACGTCCTGCCCATGATCCCGCTGAAGTCCGGCGACAAGTTCGCCCGGCTGCACGACGACCTGGCCGAACGCGGCGCCACCCGTCCGTTCGACGGAACGCTGGACGGCTGGACCTACGACCCCCTGGCCGAAACCGAGCGCGCGGCGCGGGCTGTGCTGGAAGCGATGGCGACACGCTAAGCCCAACTACGTTCCGCTCATCCCGGCGAAAGCCGGGACCCAGAGCTTTGGGCGTTTAGATGTGAGGCGGACTCACCGCCTTTGGTCCAGCGCAGTGCCGAGCGAAAGAACTGGGTCCCGGCTTTCGCCGGGATGAGCGGAATAGGGGCTTGTTAGTCCCCGCCTCCTCCGTCGCCACCACCGTCGGAACCCCCGTCATGCTCGTGGCGATGCGTGTCCCCGCCATCCGGGATCACCGTCCCGCCACCATCCGAACCGTCGCTCTTCTTTGACTTGGCTTTCGCGCTGGAGGCCACACCCAGCCCGGCGCCGATGGCCACGCCGATAGGCAGCCACAGACCCAGGTTGTCCGTCGCCACACCAATGGCCACCCCTAAGCCCAAGCCTATCGGCAGAAACGTCGCATTCATATCGCCCATCCCCGTCTCCCTTTGCACCCGAGGCGAGACTAGCATCGCGCAAACGGGAATCAGCGCCTAAATAGGCGTCATGACCCAAGCTCGTACCGTCCGCGTCGCCATCATCGGTTCCGGCCCCGCCGGCTGGACCGCCGCCATCTACGCCGCCCGCGCCTCGCTGAACCCCGTCGTCATCGCCGGTATCCAGCCCGGCGGCCAGCTGACCATCACCACCGACGTCGAGAACTATCCCGGCTTCGCCGAGACCATCCAGGGTCCGTGGCTGATGGAGCAGATGCAGGCCCAAGCCTTGCACGTCGGCACGGAAGTCATCCACGACATCGTCGTCTCCGCCGACCTTTCGCAGCGTCCGTTCCGGCTGAAGCTGGACGGCGGCGACGAGATCCTGGCCGAGACCGTCATCATCTCCACCGGCGCCCAGGCCAAATGGCTGGGTCTGGAGTCAGAGGCCGCCTACCAGGGCTTCGGCGTCTCGGCCTGCGCCACCTGCGACGGCTTCTTCTACCGCGGCAAGGAAGTCGTGGTCGTCGGCGGCGGCAACACCGCCGTGGAAGAGGCGCTGTTCCTGACCAATTTCGCCGCCAAGGTCACGGTGGTCCACCGCCGTGAGGAGTTCCGCGCCGAGAAGATCCTGCAGGACCGCCTGTTCGCCAATCCAAAGGTCGAGGTGATCTGGAACTCGGCGATCGAGGAGATCGTCGGCGTCGTCGACGGCATGGCCAAGAACGTCACCGGCGTGCGGCTGAAGAACGTCCAGGACGGCTCGACCAAGGAAATCCCGGCGGACGGCGTCTTCATCGCCATCGGCCACGCCCCGTCGTCGGAACTGTTCAAGGGCCAGCTCGAAACCAACTCGGGCGGCTATCTGCGGGTCAAGCCGGGCACGGCCGCGACGGCCATCGAGGGCGTCTGGGCTGCGGGCGATGTGACCGACGACATCTATCGCCAGGCCGTCACCGCCGCCGGCATGGGCTGTATGGCCGCGCTGGAGGTCAGCCGTTTCCTGGCCGAGGAAGACCACGCCAAGGCTCACAATCCGATCAGCCACAAGGAAGCGGAAAAGATCGGGGTCTGGTGAACGCCTGCCGCCCGGCCGTCTGAAACCTCAGGGGCCGGGAGGACGTCAAACGAACAGTTGCAGGCCCGGCGGCGCGTATTCCACCGGCTCGCCGTGTCTGCAGCGAAGGGCGTAGTCGATCGCCGTCTGGACGCATCGCTCGTCGGTCGGCTTCGACAGGACGCCCATGGCGCCGGCCACGCCGTCGCGCACCATGCCGGGATTGGCCGTCATGAACAAGACGGTCACGCCCATGTCCTGACCCAGTTCCCGACCCAGACTGATGCCGGTGGGTCCGTCGGACAGGTGGATATCGACGAGGGCCAGATCCACATCGATCTCTCGCGCCATGTCGCGCGCGCCCTTCGCCGTCGCGGCCACGCCGACGACCTCATGACCCAGATCCTCCAGAACGAAGCGCAGTTCCATCGCGACCAGGGCTTCGTCTTCGATGATGAGGATACGCGCGGTCATGGATACTGAACTTGTGTGCGGGAACGAACACAACGCAGATGGACGGGATCGGTTTCAGGCCAAGGCGATCTAATGCGACTTTTCGGCAGCCCTGCGACGGGAAAGCGCCGTGGCCGGCAAATCCACTAGGATTCGAAGGCCTTCGGGACGCCAATCCCGAACCAGCCGCCCGCCCAGTTGGCCTTCGACGGACAGCGAGGCCAGGGACGATCCGAATCCCGTTCGTGTCGGCGCCTCTGACACAGGGGGGCCGCCGGTTTCGATCCAGGTCAGGATGAACCGGTCCTCTTCCCGCCGCGTCGCCAGATCCACCCGCCCCCCGGTCCGGGACAGGGCCCCGTACTTGGCGGCGTTGGTCGCCAGTTCATGGAACAGCAGGGCCACCGACGTCGCCGCCTGATCGTCGAAAACCGCGTCGTCGCCCGCGAGATGGACCCGGGCCGCGCCTGCGTCATCGGCATAGGCCTGGAACAGGTCCGACAGGAAGGCGTGCAGCGTATTGGCGCCGACTGTCGGCTGCGACGTCTCGGTGTGCGGCCGCACGAACTCGTGGGCGCGCGCCAGGGCCGTGATCCGCGTCCGCAAGGAGGCGGCGAACGCCCGCGCCTCCGGATACTGCCGCGCCGACAGGGCCACCAGGGCCGTGATGACGGCGAAGATGTTCTTGATGCGGTGGCTCAGCTCCTGACTGATCAGTTCCCGCCCCTGCTCCAGCCGCTTCAGCTCATCGATGTCGGTGCAGGTGCCGAACCAGCGGCTGATCTCGCCGTCCGGGTTCCGCACGGCCGCCGCCCGCCCCAGGGTCCAGCGATAGACGCCGGAATGGTGTTTCAGCCGGTATTCGATCTCATAGGGTTCGCCGGTCGCCAGGCATCGCCTCCAGCGCTCCATCGCTCTCGGCTGGTCCTCGGGATGGAACATGTCGGTCCAGCCCTCGCCGTCGGTCGATCCGGCGGGCACGCCGGTGAACTCGTACCAGCGCGCATTGTAATAATCGTGGAAGCCGTCCGGTCGCGTCGACCATACCATCTGCGGCATGGCGTCCGCCAGGACCCGAAACTGGGCCTCGCTGGCGCTGAGCCGCGCGGCGATGGCCTCCAGCTCGGCGTCCGCCTGTTTCCGGTCGGTGATATCCACGACGACGCCCGAAAACCGCACGGGCGCGCCGGTCGGATCGAAATAGACCTGGCCGCGGGCCACGATCCAGCGCGCCTGGCCCTGGGCGTCGCGCACCCGGTACTCGCTATGGAAACGACCTTCCCCCGACATTGCGGCCTGAATCTCCGCCTGGACCCGCGCTTCGTCCTGGGGATCCACGGATCGGGTGAAGTCGGCGATCGGCGCGCCCGCGCGGGCCACGACGGGATCGACGCCGTACATGGCCGCAAACCGTTCGTCGGCGACGACCCGGTCCGCCACGATGTCCCAGTCCCATGCGCCGACATAGTTCGACGCCTGCAACGCCCGGCGGGTGGTGTCCTCGCTTTCCTCACGCTGGCGCAGGACGCGGCGCAGCTCCAGTTGGGACATGACCTGGTCGGCCAGGGTCTGCAGCGCCATCTGCTGCAGATCGGTCAGTCCCTCGGGACGCGCCTTGGTGTCGAGCACGCACAGGGCGCCCAGCGGCACGCCGTCCTGCGTCTTCAACAGCCGCCCGGCGTAGAAACGCAAATGGGGTTCGCCCGTCACCAGGGGATTGGCGGCGAAGCGCGGGTCCAGGGACGCGTCGCGCACCACCATTCCGTCCGCCTGCAACAGCGTATGGGCGCAGAAGGAGGTGGCCAGAGGCGTCTCGCGCACGCCCAGCCCTGCCTCGGCCTTGAACCACTGGCGGTCTGCATCGATCAGATTGACCACGGCGATGGGCGCCTCGCAGATCCGCGCGATCAGGGCGACGATGTCGTCGAAGGCGGCCTCCCGGTCGGTGTCCAGGACCCCGTAGTCCCGAAGGATCGCCAGGCGCTTGGACTCGTCCCACCGCGGACTGTCTTTATCGGCGTGGGTCAAGCAGGCGTCCTCGCTGGGCCGGTGGTTCCGGTCGATCATGTGAATGCTCTGACCCCGCGAAGTGTTTCAATGTGCGAGGCGGCTCGTCTCAGGACGCCGGTCGGCCGACCTCCTCGACCGGCATGTCCGCCACGCCTTCGGGCGCGACCGCGACGGCTGCAGCGGGCTGTTCCAGCGTCCGCAGCCGGGCGTTTATGGCGACGACTTCCTCCTGGGTCGGCAGGCGACGGCCGCCCAGACTGACCACGCCGACGACGCGTTGCTGGCCGTTGATCTCGACGGTCTTGATCGGCGCATCCCCGCCCGGCGCCGCCACAGTGTCCGGATCGGCGCCGCCGGTCGCCTGACCGGGCTGGACGCCCGGCCGCGGCCGCGAGAACCGCGCCTCGTCGATCATCGGCTCATGGCCCTTGTAGACGGTGCGGAAGGCGGCGGTTTCGCCGTACAGGCCCTTCCAGCGATAGAAGACATGCACGCCGATCTTGTTGACCCGGGCCACCGACGGCGACCACCAGGGGTTCACATAGTCGGCGTGGTAATGGGTGGCGGTCCCGACCTGCTGGGCGACCGCGCCGTTCAGCGCCTTCTCCGCCACCTTGCGCGCCCGCTCCCAGGCCCAGGCGACCGGCGCCTGGGACAGGGATCCGTCGCAGGTGAAGCTGAACTGACAGCCCGTGGTCCGCTCGGCGCCCTCGAACACAACGCCGCAAATGGTGTTGGCGTAGTTGGGATCGCGCACCCGGTTCAGCACCACCTGGGCCACGCCGGCCTGACCGGCGTCCGGCTCCAGCGCCGCTTCGAAATAGACGGCCTGGGTCAGGCATCGCAGGGCGCGGCGCCGATCCTCGGCGCTGCCCTTGAAGACGAAGGACCGGGCGGGACGCAGGGCGCCGGTCGCCAGGATCGCCCCGTCGGTGGAATAGGCCGCGGGCTGCAGCAGGCTCGGGTCATGACGCTGGGCCAGGGCCAGTTGCGAAGGCGTCAGACGCCCCTTCACGGCGTCCAGGCCGTGAGCGCTCATGTCCCCGCCGGTGATCCGGGCCACGGCCTCGGCCGTCCGGTCGGCGTCGGGACGCACGCTAGACCCGGCGGCCATGGCGACGCCCAGCACCGCGCCGGCCGCAGGCAAGGCCGCCGCCGAGCGCTTCAGCGCCGTCCAGATCATCTTCCAGTGGGCCAGTGTCATTCAAATCCAGAAAGGAGACGACGCTCCGGGAGCCGGAGCGTCATCGTCGTCAGCCCTATGCGCGGACTTCGGGGCGGTTTTCGGGCGCCCGCAGACCGATGTTATCGGCCGCCGAGCGTGGAGCGCAGCATCCAGGCGAACTTTTCGTGCGAGCCCAGGCGCTGGGTCAGCAGATCGACGGTCACGTCGTCCCCGTCGCCGTCGGCCACGTCCAGAGCCGCCCGCATGGTGGCGATCAGGGTCTCGTGGTCGCGCATCAGCTCACGCAGCATCTCGGGCGCGTCCTTTTCCGGATCGCCGTCGCGGATGCTGGTCAGATTGGCGAAGGTGCCATAGCCCTGAGGCGCGAACTCGCCCAGCGCCCGGATACGTTCGGCGATGTCGTCCAGCGCCTCCCACTGGTCGCGATACTGCTGCTCCAGCAGATTGTGCAGGGCGAAGAACTCCGGCCCCCGCACGTTCCAGTGATAGCCGTGGGTCTTCAGATAGACGGCGTAGGCGTCGGCGAGAACGCGTGTCAGCTGTTGGGCGACGTCGCCACGCTCGGTCTGGGACAGGCCGGTGTCGATCGTGTCAGTCATGTTGCGCTCCATGGGTTGATTGACTTTACGCCGGACCGGGTCCGGTCGAATATGGCTGTCAGGAACGCGAAGCGCGAGCGAGCGTTGCATGAACAAGCGTCACTTTAGAACGACGCGTCGGGAGCGGGCGAAGCATGGACCCAGCCGTGGTCTTCAGGCGACTTCGGGACGCCGACGGAGGTCTGCTGGCGCTCGCGCGGCTCAAGCCGGGTTCGGTCTGGACCCGGATTTTCATCGGACTGATCGGGGCCGGCGCCGCCCTGTTGCTGCGCGCAGCCGGAGCGGCCTTCTACGGCGAAATCACCGGCTTCATGATCCTTCTGCCCGGCGTCATCCTGGCGGCCCTGGCGGGGGGCCGGCTTTCGGGCGCCACGGCGCTGGCGGCATGCCTGATCGGGGGCTGGTCCCTGGTGATCGTCAGCAGCGGCTCGAAGCCGGGGATGCCCCCCGGTCTCAGCGTCGTGGCGACCTTCAACTTCATCGTGGTCGGCCTGTTCTGCGCCTGGATGGGCGCCTGCCTGCGCGGCGCGCTGGCGCAGCTGGACGCGGTCGTCTCGGCGCTGTCCCTGTCCAACGCGCGCATCGACGAGACCGAAGGACGGTTGCAGATCGTCAGCGAACTGGCCCCCGTCATGCTCTGGATGACCGACGAGACCGGCCGCGTCATCCATCTGAACAACGACCAGCGCCTGTTCTGGGGCGGGCTGGACGATCCCAGCGATTTCGACGCCGACGCCTTCCTTCACCCGGACGACCGGGACCACGTGCTGTCCGTCTGCCGTCAGGCTGATCGGGACCATGTCGCCTATGTCGTCGAGGGGCGTCACCGTCGCCACGACGGCGAATGGCGCGTCCTGCGCAGCGAGGCCCGGCCTCGTCTGAACGCCGACGGCCGCTTCATGGGCATGATCGGGGTCAACATCGACGTCACCGAGGCCCGCGCCGCCGAGGCCGCCCTGCGCGACAGCGAAACCCGGTTCCGTCTTCTGGCGGACACGGCCCCCTCGCCCATCTGGCTGACGGATGTCGATGGGGCGGTCGAGTTCGCCAATATCGCCCTGACCGACTTCTACGGCGGCACGGCCGCCTCCCTGAGCGGCCACGGCTGGAAACAGACCATCCATCCCGATGATCAGCCGCAGGTCGAGGCCGCCCAGGCCGGCGCCCGGCCTGATCTTCGCCCCTATGGGTTCGAGGCTCGGTTCCGGCGTCACGACGGGGCGTGGCGCTGGATGCGCGTCGCCGTGGAGCCGCGCTTTGACAAGGCCGGGGTCTTTCTCGGCTACGCCGGCATCTCCTTCGACACCACCGAGAACCGGGAGGCGCTCGAAACCGCCGCCCGCGCGGAACGGCAGCAGGCTTTCCTGCTGGCCCTCAGCGACCGGCTGCGCGACCTGTCCGACCCCGGTCTCATCATGAGCGAGGTCGAGGCGTCGATCGGACGTCTGATCGCAGCCGACCGCGTCGGCTATGGCGAGATCGATCCCGACAGCGGCCTCATCTCGGTGACCGGCCAGTGGGCCGCCGACGACGGGGCCGTTCGGGACAGGATCAGCCTTGACGCCTTTGGCGAGGGCCTGATCGCCGACCTGGCCCAGGGCCGCACCGTCCGGATCGACGACGTGTACGAGGATCCGCGCACCGCCGACGTCGCGAGCGCGTTCGACGCCATCGGCACTCGCGCCCTGATCCGCGCGCCCCTGATCCGCGCAGGCCGTCTGCGCGCCTTCCTGTTCGCCCACGCCTCTGGTCCCCGTCGATGGACCGAGGCCGAGGCGCGCCTTCTGGAGGAAGTCGCCGCCCGCACCTGGACCGAGGTCGAGCGCGCCCGCGCCGAGACCCAGACCCGCGAGAGCGAGGAACGGTTCCGGGCCATCGCCGATACGGCGCCGGTGCTGATCTGGGTCACGGATCAGGATCGCCAGCGCTCCTTCGTCAACCAGGCCTATGTCGACTTCTTCGGCGCCGACTATGAATCGGCGCGGGCCGCAGACTGGCGTTCGTCCCTCCATCCCGACGACGTCGCCCGCATCGTCCAGGAATCGGCCGACGGCGAGGCGACCGGCCAGCCCTTTTCCATGGAGGCCCGCTATCGTCGCCATGACGGCGAATGGCGCTGGCTCAAGTCCTTTTCGCGTCCCCGCCTGACGGGACAGGCGGTGGTCGGTTTCGTCGGCGTCGCCTTCGACGTCACCGACATGCGCGAGGCCCAGGCGCGGCTGACTGAATCGGAAGTCCGCTTCCGCACGGTCGCCGACAGCGCCCCGGCCCTGATCTGGATGACGGACGCCACGCCGTCGATCATCTTCGGCAACAAGCGCTATCGCATCTTCTGCGGCATCCGCTCCAATCGGCAGTTGGCCGACGCCTGGCGGCGCCTGATCCATCCCGACGACGAAACGGTCTTCGACGCCGCCTTCGCCCGCGCCTTCCAGGCCCGCGACAGATTCGAGGCGCTCAGCCGGGTCAATCATCCCACCCTGGGCCTGCGATGGATCCGCACCGAGGGCGTGCCGCGCTTCGACGCCTCGGGCGTCTTCCAGGGCTATGTCGGCGCCAGCCTGGACGTCACCGACGCCAAACGGGCCGAGGACGACCTGAAACGCATCAATGAGCTGCTCGAGGACCGGGTGGCCGAGGCCCTGACGGAAAAGGCCGCCGCCGAGGCCCACCTGATGCATGCCCAGCGGATGGAGGCCGTGGGCCGGCTGACCGGAGGCGTGGCCCACGACTTCAACAATCTGCTGACGGTCGTCATCGGGGCCCTGGACATCATCCTCCGCTCGGACGACCCGGCCAAGAAGAAGAAACTGGGCGAGGCCGCCCTGGCCGCCGCTCGGCGCGGCGAGAGCCTGACCCACCAGTTGCTGGCCTTCTCGCGCCGCCAGGCCCTGCGCCCAGAAGCCATCGACCTGAACGGCCTGATCCGCGAGGGCGAACCCCTGCTGCGTCGCGCCGTCGGCGAGGCGGTCGACTTCAAGGTCAAGCTGAAGCGCGGGGGCGTCCGCGCGAACGTGGACCCGGCCCAGTTCGAGGCCGCCCTGCTGAATCTGATCGTCAACGCCCGCGACGCCCTGGGCGACGTCACCGGCGGCCCTATGCGCGACGGCGCCCCAATGGGCGCGCCCCCGGCCGCGCAGGTCCGCGAGGGAGCGAGGATCACCGTCCAGACGATGACCTGTTCGGTCGAACCCGGTCAGGTCGCCGAACTGGCGCCCGGCGACTATGTCTGCGTGTCGGTGTCGGACAACGGATCCGGCATGCCGGCCGAGGTCATCGACCGCGTCTTCGAACCCTTCTTCACGACCAAGCCCGTCGGCAAGGGCACGGGACTGGGGCTCAGCCAGGTCTATGGCTTCGCACGCCAGTCGGGCGGCGGGGTCCATATCGCCTCCACGGTCGGGCGCGGGTCCGAAATCCGTCTCTATCTGCCGCCCCTCCAGCCCCAGGAGACCGCGGCCCCCGCCCCCGTTCCCGTCAGCGCGGACGTCGCCTTCGCCAAGGGCGGCCGGATGCTCCTGGTCGAGGACGACGCCAGCGTGGCGGCCGTGGCTCTGGATCTTCTGGAGAGTTTCGGTCTCGAAGTGGTGCTGGCCGAAAGCGGTCCCGACGCGCTCAAGGCGCTACAGGCGGCGCGCTTCGACATCATGCTGACCGACATCGTCATGCCGGGCGGCATGAGCGGCGTCGATCTGGCCCGGCAGGCGGCCCGAGACTGGCCGGACATGCGCATCGCCCTGACCTCGGGCTATGTCGGCGACGACGTGGACCAGGTGCTGGCCGACACCCCCTGGCCCTTCCTGCGCAAACCCTATTCGACGGAACAGTTGCGCAGCATCATCGACGGCCGCGCCAGCCTTCCTGCTGAATAGGTCCGTCCGCCCAATAGGGCGGCCAAAGAAAAACGCGCCGCAGAAACCCGCGACGCGTCGATCCTTCAGTGCAGGGCCTTGAGCGACCTAGCGACGCGCCTTGCGGGCGGCGTAGCGGGCGTCGCGCTTGGCCTTCTGCTCTTCCTTGGTCAGTTGCTTGCGCGCCTTGCGGTCGGCGCGCTTCTCGGCCTCGAGAGCTTCCTGGGCTTCGAGATCGGCGGCCATGCGGGCGGCGTCCTTCTCGGCCTTTTCACGGCGCTGCTCGGCCTTGGCCAGCTCGTGCTGCTGGCGCAGGGCCTCCTTTTCGGCGGCGCGCTTTTCAGCCAGGCGTTCGAATTCAGGGTCGGGGGCGGCGGCCTTCGGCTTGAATTTGGCGAGCAGGGCCTTTTTGGCCTCCTGCTGGGCGGTAATGCGGTCGGAAAATCCGGTCTTCAGATCTTTCATGCGAAAGCGTCAGGGTTCCTTGTGAACAGCCAGGGGCGGCTATCGGGGATCAGGCGGCGACGAAAAAACGCACGGCCAGAAGCGGGCCGCACAAAGCCGATACGCGCGCCAAAAGCAAGGTTCACCGCAGCGAAATCGGACGGACGCACGATTTGACGCGCATATGCCGCGCATCGCCCGTCCAGTGATGCAGATAGGTCGCGCCCCTGCCGAAACAAGGGCGCGGCGCGTTCTAGTTGGGTTTCTGGGCCTGGCCGACGACGGCCCCGGCGGCGCCGCCGACAGCCGCGCCGACCGGTCCGCCGACGACAGCGCCGGCCACCGCGCCGCTCGCCGCCTTCTGTTCGATCGTGGTGCCGCAGGCGGTCAGGGCCAGGGTCGCGGCGGCGACAGCCGCCATCACAAGGGGTCTCGACATGGGGCTTCTCTCCAAAGGTCACGCTTCAACGCGACCGCAACGCACAGGTTCCCTTCCCAGCGTCAAGTCGCGAATACGGCCCCTGATCGCAAAATGAACAGAACCCGGCAGCCGCTTTAGCTGATATCGCAGGCTGTCACATTTGCGAATGAAGACCTACTGCAATACAATACAGTATTCGTCGTCACGACTGTCACATTTCGGCCCGGATTGTCATTCCCCCCGTCCGATACAGTGAAAATACCTAATCGTTTCGACGCCTTAACCGCAGGCTTGCGAATCAGCCACATTCAGGTCACAAACTTCGCTATATAGGCCCGTCCTCGACGCCGGGCAGCATGAGCCGTGCGTTGACCGCAGTTGGAACGCGACCGTCAGAGTCGCCCAGCAGGCGAGACTACCCCGGGGGCAGCGTTTCTCGCCCTGCTGAACAGGACTAACTCGTTGTCGCATTCCTCTCAGACGCGCGCCGCGTCGCGCGCCGATCGTGTGGCGAAGATCAAGCCCATGACGGCTGCAGCGGCCTTTGGCGGTCTGGTGGGACTGGCGATCGGCGGCGCCTATCTGGGCGGAACCCTGGCGCAGGCGAATACGCTGCGCGCCCAGGCCGAACGGATTCACGGCGCCACCGCCGCCGGCTTTACCGAAGAAGCGCTCTCGGCCGCCGCCGGGGGCCTGGACGCCAGCGCGCTCTCGATCGCACGCCGACACGATCCCTACACCAGCGCGGGCGCCGCCCAGCGCGACCGCCAGGCGGAACTCCTGGCCGCCCGCCTCGACCAGTTGAACGACAACCGCGATCCGAACCTGCGTCGCGCCAATCTGACCACGCCGGTCGGCGCCCGGCCGTTCCGCATGGCCAACGCCCTGGACGCCAGCCGCGATCTCGATTGCCTGACCCAGGTCGTCTATTACGAAGCCCGCGGCGAAGGCCGCGACGGCATGAAGGCCGTGGCCCAGGTGGTCCTGAACCGCGTCCGCCACCCCGCCTTCCCCAAGACCATCTGCGGGGTCGTCTATCAGGGCGCCGCGCGCCGCACCGGCTGCCAGTTCTCGTTCACCTGCAACGGCGCGATGCGCGGTCGCGTCAACTCGGGGGCCTGGAACCGCGCCAAGAGCATCGCCTCGGGCGCCCTGTCGGGATCGGTCTATTCGGCCGTCGGCAACGCCACCCATTTCCACACCACCGGCGTCTCGCCGGTCTGGCGCAACTCGCTGATCCGGGTGAATCAGGTCGGCAGCCACCTCTTCTATCGTTTCGGCGGACGTTCGGGCGCCAGCGGGGCCTTCACCTACGCGGCGCGTCCCTCGACCGCGGGCGACCAGCCCCGTCTGATCCAGGCCGGGCTCGATCCGGTCGAGGCCGCCCGCCAGGCCGGACAGGCCGTGGCCTATTCCCTGGTCCTGGCCCAGGAGGGCCTGTCCGCGCCCGAGCCGGCAGCCCCCGCCCCTCAGCCGCGCCCGCAAGCCCAGCCGCAACCGGAAGCCGCCTCGCGCGCCCAGCCGTCGCCCCAGCCGGCCGCCCAGACCGCCGCCGCCCGCACGAGCCGCCCTGCGGTCACGTCGGCCAAGACCGCCGCAAAGGCCGAGGCCACGGACGTCTCCAACCCGGTCTGATCCATGGACGGGAGCGGCTTCGAGGGGCCGCTCCCGCTCTAAAGGCTCAAAGCGCGTCCAGACCGATGTCCAGCACGGGCGCGGAATGGGTCAGGGCCCCGACCGAGATCACATCCACCCCGGTCTCGGCGATGCCCCACACGGTCGTCAGATCGACCCCGCCTGAGGCTTCCAGCGTCAGCCGCCCCGCGACCCTCGCCACGGCGGTCCACAGGTCGTCCAGGCTGAAGTTGTCCAGCATGACCACGTCCGGCGCCGCTCCCTCGGCGATCAGGCCCAGCACCGCCTCCAGCTGATCCAGCCCGTCCACCTCGACCTCGACCTTCATCAGATGGGGCGCAAAGGCCCTGGCCCGGCGGACCGCCTCGGCCACCCCGCCGCACACGGCCACATGGTTGTCCTTGATCAGAATGGCGTCATCCAGGCCGAAGCGATGGTTGATCCCCCCGCCGCACGCCACCGCGTGTTTCTCCAGCGCCCGCAGGCCCGGCGTGGTCTTGCGCGTATCCGCGATCCGCGCCTTGGTCCCGGCGACCGCCCGAACATAGGCCCGCGTCAGGGTCGCCACGCCCGACAACCGCCCGACCAGGTTCAGCGCCGTCCGCTCGGCCGACAGAAAGGCCCGCGCCTCGGCCTCGACCACCGCCAGCACCGCCCCGGCCTCGAAGGCGTCGCCGTCCTCGAGCCGCAGATCGACCGACGCCTGCGGGTCCATCGCCAGCACCGCCAGCCGCACACAGTCGATCCCCGCCAGGACGCCGGGCCTGCGCGCCACGAATCCTGCCTTCATCCGGGCGTCTGCGGGAATACAGGCCATGGCCGTCACATCGCCCGCCCGGCCCAGATCCTCGGCCAGGGCCATCCGCACGACCGGCTCGATCAGAACATCCGGCAAGGACCGGCTCATGCGGCGGGCTCCAGCACGGCCGGACGCATCGCCGGGCGCACATTCCGCACCCGCGTATGGTCCGCCACAGCCGCCGTCTGCGGATAATCCGAGCGATAGTGGCCGCCCCGGCTCTCACGCCGATCCAGCGCCGCCTGCACGACCAGACGCGCCGCCTCCAGCGCCGCCGCCGAGCCATACTGCGCCTCCAGCCGGTCGATCAGGGCGATCAGGCCCGACAGGCCCGCTTCATCCCGCACCACCCCCGCATGAGCCGTCATCGCGGTTCTCAGTTCGGACATCGCCGCCTCAGGCAGGTCCGGCGTGACCTCGACCGGCAATGGCCGTCCGCCGCCGGTCTCCAGCGCCGCCGCCCGTCCCGCGCGCCGCCCGAAGGTCGCCGCCTCAAGCAGGGAGTTTGACGCCAGCCGGTTCGCCCCATGCACGCCCGTCGCGGCGCATTCCCCGACCGCATACAGGCCCGCCACCGTGGTGCGCCCGTCGGCGTCGGCGGCGATCCCGCCCATATGATAATGGCAGGCCGCCATCACCGGGATCGGACTGAGGCGCGGGTCCAGGCCGCTGCGCATACAGGCGGCGAACACGGCCGGAAACTCGTGCGGGAAGGCCTCGCCGATGGCCGCGCGCGCATCCAGATAGGCGCCCCGCCCCTCCATCCGCGCGGCATGGACCGCCCGCGCCACCACGTCGCGCGCCTTCAGGTCCGCGTCCGGCGCCTCGCCCAGCAGGAACCGGCCCTCGCCGTCGATCAGCCGCGCACCCTCGCCCCGCAAGGCTTCGGTCGCCAGGGGCGCAGGATCCAGACCCACGTCGATGGCGGTGGGGTGAAACTGCACGAACTCGGGATCCAGGATCTCCGCCCCCGCCCGCGCCGCCAGCGCCAGGCCTTCACCCTTCAGCGCCGCCGGCGTCGTGGTGGCCGCGAACAGACCGCCCGCCCCGCCGGTGGCCAGCACTACCGCCGTCGCCGTGATCTCGACCAGACGCCCGCCCGGCCCGCGCGCCGCCACCGCCCCGACCACCCGGCCGTCGGCGTCCAGCAACAGGGCCTTCAGCCGCGCGTCTTCCCAGACCGTGATCCGCTTTTCCGCCCGCACGGCCGCCACCACGGCCGACAGGATGGCCCGCCCGGCTCCGTCGCCGCCGACCCGCGCCACCCGCGCCACCGAATGGGCGGCCTCCAGACTGACCACGAAGCCGCCGTCCGCGTCCCGGTCGAACGGCGCGCCCAGGGCCGCCAGCCATTCCACCGTCTCGCGCCCGGCATCGGTCAGGGCCCGCGTCGCCATCGGCTCGACCAGACCCGCGCCCGCCGCCTCGGTGTCCTTCGCGTGCAGTTCCGGCGAATCCACAGCCGTCAGGGCCGCCGCCATCCCGCCCTGCGCCCAGGCGGACGAACAGGCGTTCAACAGGGGCTCCGGCGTCAGCACCAGAACCTCAGCCCCCGCCCGCGCCGCGTCCAGCGCGGCCGACAGGCCCGCCAGACCGGCGCCGACGACCAAGGGCCCGTCATGTCGCGTTCGGTTCATCAGCGCACTCCAAGAGAGTTCAGGCCCAGGCTCACCGCCCCGACCGGATCGCCCCCGACCATGGGCAGCAATGCGCCCAGGGCCGCCGCCGCGCAGACGGCCAGGGTCAGCAGGTACAGGACCAGGCTCTTGCCCGCCTCGGGCCAGCTCAGCGTGCCCCAGGCCGCGCGCCAGACGCCGCGCTTCAAGTGGGCGAAGACCGACAGGGCCAGGAAGGCGGCCAGGATGAACCGTCCGGTGGACAGTCCCCACCAGACCACGGCCACGCCGATGACCAGCAGCACGATCTGCTCCAGCCGCGGATGCACCCGCGTCAGCACCGGCCCCAGGGCTCTGGACCCGTCCAGCGGCGGCGCCGGGACCAGGTTCACCAGGTTCAGCATGGCGATGAAGAAGGCGCCCATCAGCCATTCGCCCTGCCCGGTCGCCATCCACACCCCGACAAACGGGATCATGGCCAACAGACCGAACGCCGGGCCCGCCAGCGAAACCAGCACCCCGTCCCATTCGCTCTTCGGCTCCCGCCGCGCCTTGGCCAGCCCGCCCAGGAAGGGAATGATGTAAATCCGCGCCGGCCCCATCCCCATCCGGTTCATCGCCAGGGCGTGCCCCGCCTCATGGACGAACAGGCCGATCAGCACGGCGCCCGCCACAATGGCGCTGCCGGTGATCCACCACAGGAAGCCGCCCATCAGGGCCGTGGACAGCAGGGCCCAGACCAGGCTCTGATCCTTCTCGACCGGAATCTCGGCCGGGGCTGCGGGGGCGGCGCGCACGGCCGGGTCCTCGGGCTTGGGATCCCAGGGGCCGGGGATGCGATCGGGCGTGCGGTTCGGGGTGTCGATATTGCTCATGGCGTCCAGATGGGCGCAGCAGCCGGTCCCGACCACGGGACCGATCGCCGCGTCTCGCTCAGATCAGCTCCACATCGACGTGATGCCGCGCCTTGACCAGGTCGTAGCGCGCCGGAACGGCGGGCGGCGGCAGGTCGATCATCCGCTGCACCGCCAGCCGTCCGCGTTCGATCATGTCGGCCGGAACCGTCACCTCGAACTGCATGTGCAGCAGGCAGTCGCGGATGTTCTGCAGCGTGATCCGCTTCATGTGCGGGCACAGGTTGCACGGGCCGATGAACTGCACGCCCGGCACGTCGCCGGCGACGTTCGAGGCCATCGAACATTCGGTGATCATCACCACCTGTTTGGGCCGACGCGCCTCGACATAGTCGGTCATGGCCGCCGTCGAACCGGCGAAGTCCGCCGCCGCCAGCACGTCTTCGGGGCATTCGGGGTGGGCCAGAATTTCCGCGCCCGGATAGGCGGCGCGCATCTCGGCGATGTCGTCCGCCGTGAACCGTTCATGCACCTCGCAGCGGCCCTTCCAGGCGATGATCCCGACCGTCGTCTGGGCCGCGACATTGCGCGCCAGATATTCGTCGGGGATCAGGATGACCCGGTCCACGCCCCATTCCTTGGCCGCCCATTCCACCACCTGGACGGCGTTGGCGCTGGTGCAGCAGATGTCTGTCTCGGCCTTCACTTCGGCCGTGGTGTTCACATAGGTCACGACCGGCAGGCCCGGATAGCGTTGCTTGATCAGCCGCACATCCGCCCCCGTGATCGACGAGGCCAGCGAGCATCCCGCCCGCAGATCGGGGATCAGCACCGTCTTTTCCGGGCTCAGGATCTTCGAGGTCTCGGCCATGAAGTGCACGCCCGCCTGGACGATCACCTTCGCATCCGACCGCGCGGCCTCCTTGGCCAGGCCCAGGCTGTCGCCGACATAGTCGCCGACCCCGTGGAAGATCTCGGGCGTCATATAGTTGTGGGCCAGGATCACCGCGTCGCGCTCGCGCTTCAGCCGGTTGATCTCGCTGATCAGCCGCGCCTGTTCGGGCCACTCCAGCGGCGTGACATGGTCCTTGACCTTCGCCCACACCCCGGCGGTCTCCCGCTCCAGTTCCTTCGTCAGACCAAAGGCGCCGTCCGCCATGAGCCTCTCCTCTCGACCCTTATGCTCAAAGTTAGCATAAGCACATCCAATGTAGGCCGATGGGGGCCGCGCGCAAGAGAAATCATCGCGTCCCCGCCAAGCACGGGAGACTCGCCGTCTTGAGCGCACGAACCTTTCACAAATGGGGCAAAATCGCCTAGACGAACGGCGACTTCATTTCCTCACCCACGCCTCGACCGACATTTTGATGCAAGACACCATCCGCCGCATCCTCACCGCCCGCGTCTATGACGTGGCGGAGGAGACCCCGCTTGATCCGCTGCGCCGCCTGTCGGCGCGGCTGGACCGGCCCGTGCTGCTGAAGCGCGAAGACCTACAGCCGGTGTTTTCGTTCAAGATTCGCGGCGCCTACAACAAGATCGCCGGCCTGTCGCAGGCCGAGCTGTCCAAGGGCGTGATCTGCGCCTCCGCCGGCAATCACGCCCAGGGCGTGGCCCTGGCCGCCGCCCGCCGCAACATCCCGGCGACCATCGTCATGCCGACCACCACCCCCGGCATCAAGGTCGCCGCCGTCCGCGCCCTGGGCGGCGAGGTGGTCCTGCACGGCGACAGTTTTGACGAGGCCTACGCCCACGCCCGCCATCTGGAAAGCCAGACCGGGGCCGCCTTCATCCACCCCTTCGACGACCCCGAGGTCATCGCCGGCCAGGGGACGGTGGGGCTTGAGATCGCCCGCCAGCACGCCGACCCCATCGAGGCCGTCTTCGTGCCCATCGGCGGCGGCGGCCTGGCCGCCGGCGTCGCGTCCATCATCAAATTCCTGCGCCCCGACACCCGCGTCATTGGCGTGGAGCCGGTCGACGCCCCCACCATGAAGGCCGCCATCGACGCCGGCGAGGTCGTGACCCTGAACGAGGTCGGCCTGTTCGCCGACGGGGTCGCCGTGCGCCGCGCGGGGACCGAGACCTTCCGCCTGTGCAAGGACCTGCTGGACGAGATCGTCCTGGTGGACACCGACGCCATCTGCGCCGCCATCAAGGACATCTTCGACGACAGCCGGGCCATCGCCGAACCCTCGGGCGCCGTGGCGCTTGCGGGCCTCAAGGCCTGGGCGGCCGCCCATCCCGGCGCGGGCACGCTGATTGCAATCAACTCGGGCGCCAACCTCAACTTCGACCGGCTGCGCCATGTCGCCGAACGGGCCGAGATCGGCGAGGGCGCCGAGGCCCTGCTGGCCGTGGCGATGAAGGACGACCGCGACGACTACCGCCGCTTCCTCGACAGTCTCGACGGCCGCTCGGTGACCGAGTTCAACTATCGCTGGTCCGGCGACGGCCACGCCCAGATCTTCGTCGGCGTCGCCCTGCGGAACGGCCCGCACGAGCGCGACGACCTGATCGCGACCCTCCGTTCCGGCGGCTACGCCGTCGAGGACATGAGCGACAACGAGACCGCCAAACTGCACGTCCGCTACATGGTCGGCGGCCGCACCGTCGGCCTGCCCCACGAACGGATCCTGCGCTTCCAGTTCCCCGAACGGCCCGGCGCCTTCCTGCGCTTCCTCAACAGCCTCCAGCCCGCCTGGGCCCTGACCCTGTTCCACTATCGCAATCATGGCGACGACGTCGGCCGGGTGCTGGCCGGCGTCAGCGTCCCCCCCGAAGAACAGGCCCAACTGTCCGCCGCCCTCGCCGACCTGGGCTACCCCTATGTCGACGAAACCGCCAACCCCGCCTGCCGCCTGTTCCTCGACGGCGCCTGATCCATGAAAAAAGGGGGCGACCGTCGCCGGCCGTCCCCTCTTAACCACTTAGTAAATCAAGCTTTTTCGATGGCTGCCGCGATCTGATCGGTGCTGTGCCCCGTCAGGTCCTTGGCGATCTCGCCCGCCAGCTTCCCCTGCAGATCCTTGTGCCAGTGCTTGCGCAACTCGCCCAGGGTCTTGGGGGCGGCAATGACCAGCAGCTCGTCGAGCTTGTTCGTGAGGGACCACTTGTTCAGCACCTCGGCCACGCCCATCGCGAACCCGTCCTCGGCCTGAGTATCATTGTCCGGGTTGGCCTCGCTGGAGCGCCGCCCCGCCGACCCCGAGACCCGATCCTCGATCGCCGGCGTCTCCAGGGCCGTCAGCCGGATCTCCTGGGCATTGGTGTTCTTAAACAGGGACAGCTTCTCGCCGTCGACCACCGCTACCAGCGCGCCATTGGATAGTTTCATCGTCGATACTCTTTCGGTCTGTGGACTTGGGTAACGGTCGGGGACCGATGCCGTTGCCTCGCCGATCAGAGCAGCCGGCCGCCGGCCTCGTGCGCCAGCAGCCAGCGCTTCCGCTCCAGCCCCCCGGCATAGCCCGTCAGGGTCCCGTTCGCCCCGATCACCCGATGGCAGGGCACGATCACCCCGACCGGGTTGGAGCCGTTGGCCAGACCCACCGCCCGCACCGCCCTGGGCGACCCGATCGCCGCCGCCAGCTGCCCGTAGCTGCGCGTCTCGCCCGCAGGAATGGCCCGCAGCGCGGCCCACACCGCCTGCTGGAACACGGTCCCGCCGGTCTTCACCACCACCGCATCAAACGCCGTCAGATCACCGCCGAAATAGGCTTCGACCGCCCGACGCACCGCCTCCGGCGCCCGCCCCTCGACCAGTTCGACCGGGCCGTAGTGGCGGTGCAGCAGCCGGCGCATCCGGTCTTCGTAATCATGGAAATCCAGCGCCCGCACCGCCCCCTCGGCGTCGGTCGCCACCAGCACCTCGCCCACCGGCGAGCCGATCCGATCCAGGGTCAGGGTCATCGGCGTTGATTGTCTAGGCATCGGCCGTCTCCGTCACACGGTTCCAGTACAGGGCGCCATAGGCGCGCCAGGGGCGCCAGGCTTCGGCCCGCGCCGCCAGGGCCGCATCCAAGGTCGCAAGCCGGTCGCTGGGCGCATCCTCCCCGGCGTCGATCCAGTCGCCCGCCGGCCGCAGTCCGGGCCAGGCCTCAAGCGCCGCACGCAGGTCCGGATCCGCCGACAGGTCCCGCCGGATCGCCTCGGGATCGGCGGCCAGGTCGAACACCCGCCGCACCCGCGCCAGCACGCCCGGCAGGGCTTTCAGCTCGTCCACCCGCGCCTCGACCGCCGCCTTGCCCTCAGACCCCGACCGCACGGAAACCTCGCCGTCCGTCCCGTCCGTCGCCGCCCGCAGCCTGCGCCGCCAGACCCCGTCGGCCACCGCCTCGTCCGGGGCGGCCCGCACCGTCAGGGCCGACATCATCGCGCTCCAGTCATAGGGCGGGCGATAGGCCAGGCCCAGCTTCACCGGGCCTCCGCCCTCGCCTTCCGCCTTGCGCCGCCGCAGTTCCGACGGCGGACGGCCATACAGGGCCTGAAAGGTCTCGTTGAACCGCCGCACGCTGCCGAAGCCCGACGCCATCGCCACCTCGGCCATCGACAGGTCGCTCTCGTGGATCAGTTGTTTGGCCAGCAGCACGCGCCGCGTCTGGGCCACGCTGACCGGCGCCGCGCCCAGGTGCTGGCGGAACAGCCGCCGCAGATGCCGCTCGCCCACCCCCAGCCGCGCCGCCAGGGCGTCTGCATCGCCGCCGTCCAGCGCCCCCGCCTCGATCAGGGCCAGGGCCCGGCTGACGGTGTTCGACGTCCCCCGCCACGCCCCCATCTCCGGCGCCGTCTCGGGCCGGCAACGCAGGCAGGCGCGAAACCCCGCCGCCTCCGCCGAGGCCGCCGTAGGATGAAACACCACATTCTCGCGCCGGGGCGTCCGCGCCGGACAGACCGGCCGACAGTAGATCCCCGTCGAGGTCACGCCGGTAAAGAACCGCCCGTCGAACCGGGCGTCCCGCGCCCCCAAGGCCCGCCAGCAGGCCTCCTGATCCAACGACTGTTCCATGACCCGCAGGATGGCGGCTCAGCCCGGCGATGTCTCGCGGTTTTCGGACATGGATGCTCAGTCCTTCAGATAGAAGATCGCCTCGACCGTCGTGTTCAGCGCCCGCGCCAGTTCCAGGGCCACAATGGTCGAGGGGATGAAGACCCCGTTCTCCACCGTGTTGATCGTCTTGCGCGACACCTTGGCGGCGTCGGCCAGCTGGGCCTGGGTCAGGCCGGCCGCCGTGCGGACCTCCTTCAGCCTCAACCCCAGCCGACTACTCCCCATCGCCGGACGCCTCTCGATCCAGAAGCGCGAACCGCAAGGCCGCCGCCCCCGCCGAAGCCAGCAGCGAGAAGGCCAGCACCAGCGGCGTCCAGTTCGGCGCCCACACGCTGGCGGCCAGCGCCAGGGTGGCGCCCGCCATCAGGACGATGAAGGCCAGGCCCGTCGCGCGCGCCCGGATATGACGGGACAGTTCGTCGTCGAGGAATTTCTTCACTTTCCGCGAACCGCCGTCCCACTCCATAACCGTCATAACAATGATCCAACTGACCGTGACGGCCATCAGCAATGGAACCACAGCCTCACTGACACGCCCGGCGAGCAGGTCGTCCGAAAAGCCGATGATCATGATCCCCTCGATCAGAACCACCAGGCTCATGGTTAACAACTGGATGGTCCGATTCCGTTGAACGCGATCCCGATAAGGCATGATCGCGTCCAGGCGTCGTCGATCTTGGCCGGGCTTGCTGAACCAGGCCAGGATCGCCCCGACCAGCATGGCGACGCCGCCCGCCGCCGCGACCGCCATGGCCCATTGCGCATCACCACTATCTTCGCTGGCGGCCAGCGCGCCGATCCCGACGATGCCCAGCGTGAAGACCACCAGGGCGAACCCGTGCCGGCGGCGGCGGCGACGCTCACGCGCCAGGGTCGCCTCCTTCTCATCCTCATCCATAGGCGACGCTCCTCAAGACTCTCCGCCCGCACTCCGATTGCAAATCACCCATCGCGCCCGGCCTCCCGATCCAGCCAGGCGAACCGCAGCCCCGCGGAGGCCCCGCCCAGAGCCAGGACATAGGGCAAGGCCATGACCCCGTACTGTGGACGCCACAGCCCCAGGCCCAGCGCCACGGTCAGGCCCGCCATCAGCACGACGAAGGCCAGGATCATCGACTTTGCCCGCATGAGCTGGGTCAGCTCGTCTTCCAGGAACCGGCGGTTTTTGCGTGTGTGTGCGTCCCAGCCCATGACGATAAGCGGGATCAGCCAGCCGTAAAGAACCGGCAGAAGAACCTGCACATAGGCGCCCAGATTATGGTCTCCACCCAGGATCCGCTCCATCGCCCGATGCGCCTGAGCCATGAAGAGAAGTAGCACCACGGGCAGCATCACCAGCTGTTGGGTGCGCGCCCGCTCCAACTTGTCACGCCGCGCCCCTTCTCCGCTCGCCGCCACGATGATCGACTGGCCCGGACGCGCGCTCCACGCCCAGATCGCGCCGATGAGCGTCAGACCGAAACCCACTCCCGCCGCCACGCCGGCCGCCGTCGCCTGGTCGCCCTCTACGCCGGAAACCATCGCGAACCCCGCACCGCCGACCATGGCTGCGGCGCCGACGGCTGTCAGGGCGAGCGCCGTCCACCAGCACCTGCTTCTTTCCAGTTTCGCGCGCTGGATCGCTTGATCGTCGCTGTTGCTCATGTCGCCCTCCTGACGTAACCTTGAGGTGACATATCACCTATAGGTTACACGTCAAGACCGTTTTCTTTTTCCGTGCCCCGACTAAGGTGTCCGCCTCCCGGGGGTTCAGTTCATGTCCAGTCATCGTCGTTCCGTGCGTCCGCTCGCCTTCGGGCTGGCCGGCGCCTGCGCCGCCGCCCTGCTGGCGGTTCAGCCCGTCTCGGCGCGTCAGACCGCCGCCGACATCCCCACCGTCCGCCAGACCCTGGGCTATGACAGCGGTCAGGAGATCACCCGCGCCGCCGACGTCCGTCGCTATTTCGAAGCGCTGAAGACCGCCGCCCCCGACCAGGTCGCCATCGGCGACTATGCGACGACCTGGCAGGGCCGCCCCCTGTTCTGGGCCGCCGTCGGCTCGCCCGCCAACATCGCCCGGCTGGACCAGATCAAGGCCGACGCCCGCGCCCTGGCCGATCCGCGCCGCACCTCGCCCCAGCAGGCCGCCGCCCTGATCGCGGATCAGCCGGTCCTGGTCTGGATGGCCTATTCGGTCCACGGCAATGAGATCAGCCCCGCCGACGCCGCCATGCAGGCCGCCCGTCGCCTGCTGACCGACCCGACCGCCCAGGCCTGGCTGGCCAACACCGTCGTCGTCTTCGTCCCGACCCAGAACCCGGACGGGCGCGAGCGTTTCCTCAACAGTTTCGCCTCGGGCCGCGGCTCCCTGCCCAATCCCGACCCCGCCTCGGCCGAGCGGGACGAGCCCTGGCCCAGCGGCCGCTACAACCATTATCTGTTCGACCTGAACCGCGACTGGTTCATCCAGACCCAGCCCGAGACCCAGGGTCACGCCGCACTGGTCCGCGACTGGCGGCCCCAGGTGGTCGTCGACAGCCACGAGATGGGCTCGGACGAAACCTTCTTCTTCCCGCCCGAGGCCGAGCCGCTGAACCCGTGGATCTGGCCGCGCACCCTGGAGAACCGCGCCCTGTTCGGCCGCAACACCGGTGCCCGGTTCGACGCGGCCGGCCTGCCCTACTTCAACCGCAAGGTTTATGACGCCTTCTATCCCGGCTATGGCGACGGCTGGCCCGGCTATCTCGGCGCCGTCTCTATGACCTACGAAGCCGGTTCGGCGCGGGGTCTGGCCGCCCGGCGCAGCTCCGGGGAGATCTTCACCTACGCCGACACCGTGCGCGCCCACCTGACCGCCACCCTGGCCACCATCGAGACGGCTTCGCGCAACCACGACCGGCTGCTGAACGACTTCTACGCCTATCACCGCGACGGGGTGGCGGGACGCGGCGCCTATGTCCTGTCGCGCGCGTCGGATGCGGCGGCGGCGGACCGTCTGGCTGGACTTCTGGTCCGATCGGGCATCGAGGTCGGGGTCGCGCGCCAGGCCTTCGCCTGCGCCGGCCAACACCGCGCGGGCGACTATGTGATCAACCTGGCCCAGCCCCAGCGCCGGATGGCCGAGGTGCTGCTGACCCGCGACGTGCCTGTCCCGCCCGACTTCCTGGCCGAACAGGAGCGCCGTCGCGCCCGCGGCCTGGGCGACGAGATCTATGACGTCACCGCCTGGTCCCTGCCCTTGATGTTCGGCGTCGATGCGACCCGCTGCGACAGCGCGCCGAGCGTCGCCGTCGAGGCGCGCGGCCCCGAACTGGTCACGCCCGCCGCCGTCCGGAACGCAGAGGCCCGCTACGGCTTCCTGGTCGCGCCCGGCTCGGCCCAGCCCCGCTTCCTGGCCGCCGCCCTTCAGGCCGGACTGACGGTCAATTCGGCCGACCAGCCCTTCACCCAGAACGGCCGCGACTGGCCCGCCGGAACCCTGATCCTGCCGAAGGCGGGCGCGCCCGCCGACCTGATCGCCACCCTGAACCGCCTCGCCGCCGACACGGGCGCCGAAGTCGTGGGCGTCGACGAATCCTGGGTCGAGCGCGGCGCCGGTTTCGGCTCCAGCGACGTGGTGCGTCTCCGCGCACCCCGCATCGCCCTGGCCTGGGACAGTCCGACCGCCCCCGACGCCGCCGGCGCGACCCGCTGGCTGCTGGAACGCGACCTGGGCTATCCCGTCACCGCCATCCGCACCGCCAGCTTCGGCGAGGCCGACCTGGCCCATTATCAGGTCCTGATCCTGCCAGAGGGCCGCGACTACGCCTCCGTCCTGGGCGAGGCCGGGGTCAAGGCGTTGCACGACTGGGTCTCGCGCGGCGGCACCCTGATCAGTCTGGGAACCGCCACCCGCCTGCTGGCCGACGCCGACAGCGACATGCTGGCCTCGCGCCGCGAGGACGGCGCCTTGGACAAGGACGAGGACAAGCCCGCCGCCCCCGCCCGGATCGCCAACCAGACCGACTACGCCGCCCTGCTGGCCCACAGCGACCACGGCCCCGACTCGGTCGCCGGCGTCCTGGCCCGGGCCCATGTCGATCCCGACCACTGGATCGGCGCCGGCCTGCCCGAAACGCTGAACGTCCTGGTGCGAGGGGCCGACATCTACGCCCCCCTGAAGCGTGGCGAAGGGACCAACGCCGTGCGGTTCGAAGGCTCGGACCGCCTGCTGGCCTCGGGCCAGCTGTGGGCCGAGAACCAGGCCCAGCTGGGCTTCAAGCCCGTGGTCATGGTCGAGTCCCTGGGGTCGGGCCAGATGATCGCCTTCACCCAGGATCCGACGGTGCGCGGCTATCTGGAAGGCCTGAAGCCCCTGTTCGCCAATGCGGTGTTCAAGGGACCGGCCCACGTCTCGCCGCGCTGGTGAAGTCCCAGACGCCTGATCGCGATCAGGACTGGACACAGGCTCAGACGCGCATAACCTCGTTTTTCGCCCGCAGAGGCGCAAATAGAAAAATGGGAGTTACGCCTTGGTTCGTCTGTCTGTTTCCAAACTCGTCTCGATCGGCGCCTCGGTCGGGGCGGCCGCCGCCCTGTTCGCCGTGGGCGCCGTCGCTGTCGCCCAAACTCGTCCTGATCCCCAGCCGGCCGTTTCCGGCCGCGCCCTGCCGGTCGGCAGCTATCGCGAGACCTGCCGCAACATCTCGCTGAACGGGGATCGGCTGCGCGCACGCTGCATCGCCAAGGACGGCCAGTCGGTGGCCTCGACCCTCAGCGTTCGCGCCTGCCGCGGCGCCCAGGTCCGCAACGACAACGGCCGCCTGACCTGCGACGTGGCGCCCGCCGCCCGCACACGCTGACGCTCAACCGGCCCCGGACCGCGCCGGGGCCGGCCTGATTACATCGGCCAGAACAGCAGGATGGTCGGCGGACCGATCACCAGCACCAGCAGGCTCAGCGGCGCCCCCAGCTTGGGATAGTCCGAGAACCTGTACCCGCCCGGCCCCATGACCAGCGTATTGCACTGGTGCCCGATGGGGGTCAGGAAGTCGCACGCCGCCCCGACCGCCACCGCCATCAGGAAGGGGTCGGGCCGATAGCCCAGTTGCTGGGCCAGGGTCGCGGCGATGGGCGCCACCACCAGAACCGTCGCCGCATTGTTCAGGAAGGGCGTCACCGCCATGGCCGCGAACATCATGCCGGCCACCGCCACCACGGGCGGTATGCCCTGGAAGATCGACTTCAGCCCCCCGGCGATCAGATCCGCCCCGCCCGTCTGCTGGATCGCGTCCGACACCGGGATCAGGGCGGCGATCAGCACCAGCAGCGGCCCGTCCAGCGCGGCGTAGGCCTCGCGCATCTTCAGCCCGCCCAGGGCCACGATCACCACCGCTGCGCCGAAGAAGGCGATGGCCACGGGGATCAGGCCGAACCCCACCATCACCATGGCGACAGCCAGAACCACGGCGGGCAGGAACTTCCGCCGCTGGCCGCCCAGCCGCATGTCCCTTTCCGCCAGGGGCAGCAGGCCCAGGGTCGCCAGCCGCCCCGGCAGGCCAGCCTCGGACCCCTGCAGCAACAGCACATCCCCCGCCTGCAGCTTGGCCGTCCGCAGATGCTGCGTCAGCTCATAGCCGCTGCGCGACACCCCCAGCAGGTTCAGCCCGTACTGGCCGTACAGGTCCAGCGACCGCACCGACTGTCCGGTCAGGGACGAGTCCGCCCCGATCACCGCCTCGACCAGATGGACCTCGTCCTTGGCCTCTTCCAGCAGCACCGGCCGGTCGCCGCGCACCAGTTTCAGCTTGGTGGCGACGATGAATTCCTCCAGCGCCTCCTGATCCCCCTTGATCAGCAGGGTGTCCCCGGCCCGGATCAGGGTGTTGCCGCGCGGCCGGGCCTTGCGCTTGCCGTCGCGGATCAGGGCCATCACCTGGATCTCGTCCGGCGCCATGGCCTTCAGGGCGCTGATGGGCTTGGTCTCCAGCGTCCAGTCGTCGGGAACCCGCGCCTCGGTCAGATAGGCGTTGGCCGACAGGGCCGCCGACAGACCTATGGTCCCCGTCCGGTCCTTGGGCAGCAGCCGATAGCCGAACGTCAGGAACACCAGGGCGGCCCCCGTCAGGATCAGGCCCACCGGCGCATAGTCGAACATCTGGAACGGCGCCCCGACCATGTCCTGACGCACCTCGGCCACCAGGATGTTGGGCGCGGTCCCGACCAGGGTCACCATCCCCCCCGCCATGGCCCCAAACGCCATGGGCATCAGCAGCCGCGACTGTTTGGTCCCGGTGCGCCGGCTGACCTGCAGCGCGACCGGCATCATGATGGCCAGGGCGCCGACGTTCTTGGTCACCATCGACAACAGGGTCACGGCCGCCGTCAGCACCGGCACCTGGCTGCGTTCGGTCTTCAGGTGCGGCAGGATCCGCTTCAGCGCCAGTTCGACGATGCCCGACTTGGCGAAGGCCGCCGACACCACCAGGGCGCAGGCGATGATCACCGTCACATCGTTGGAAAAGCCCTCGAACGCCGCCTCGGCCGGGATCACCCCGATGGCCAGACCCGCCACCAGGGCCGCCACCGCGACCAGGTCATACCGGAACCGGCCCCAGATGAAGGCCGCGACCGTCAGACCGACCAGGCCGAAGGCCAAACCCTGTTGTAGTGTCACTCAGATGCTCTCGCCCCCGGCCGCCCAGCGCCGCCGACGGACAGCAACGGCGGAAACGGCCGGAGGTTCAACACATCCGCGCCGGCGTCCCCTACCGGCCGACGACCAGTCGCCCCGCCGCCCGCAGGATCCGCCAGATCTCGGCCAGGAAGGCCCAGACCACGATGATCATCAGGATCGCCGCCAGACCGCCCGAGTCGTCCGCCGTGGGATGGAACAGCGCCCGCGCCCGCTCGGCGAACTCCGTCACCGTCCCCACCCAGATCACCGGCGTCAGCGGCGACCAGAACCACAGCCACGCCACGCCCCAGGCCGCTGCGGCGCCGAAAGCCATGTCGCCCAGGGCCGTCAGCCGCACATTCCCCCCCGACGCCGCCCGCGTCAGGTCGAACAGGATCCGCGCCACGACGAACAGGGTCACGGGCCAGTAGGCCGCATCGACGACCTGGACCAGGATCCGGCCATAGTCGACGCCGTCCACAACGCCGGCCAGTTCCTCCGGCCGGATCGAGGCCATCGGCAACAGGCCGGTCCACCACAGCAGCAGCACGCCCCAGGCGATGGCGCTGGACACCGCCCGCGCGGCGGGCGACATCTCGGCGCTCTTGCGCACCGCCGGCCCCGACTTGACGGCCGCGTCTTCGCGCAGCGTCGCCCCGCCGCGCGCCAGCCTCTGGCCCCAGGTCTCGGCGTCGATATCGCCGCCCAGTTCGAACAGGCCCAGATCCTTGACCCGCCATTTGGCGATGAAGTCGGGCTTCTTCTCCTGCCGCTCCAGCACGAAGCCGATCAGGGTCACGACCCCGATCACCGACACCGCACCGCTGAACAGGCTGGCGAAGGCCTGGCCTATCGCCTGACCCGCGTAGATGTCGCCGGCTAGCACCCGCGCCGCCAGTCCGATCAGGGTGACGCACGCCATCACCAGCAGCGCCGTCTTCACCGCGAACAGCCACCACGGATACAGCTCCGGCCCGATCAGCGCCTGCGGCCCCGACCGATAGCGCGCCGCCACCGTCAGCGGGTGCCCGACCTCGCGCAGCAGGGCCTCGACCTCGTCGTCGCTCGGCGCCCGGCCCAGCCGCGCCTCCAGCGCCTCAAGCCGCCCCATGATCTCGTCGCGCAGTTCGGCGACGATGTCCTCGCGCGTCGCCTTCGGCAACTGGGCCGCCACGGCCTTCAGATAGGATTCAACCAGATCCATCCCGCACTCTCCCTCTTTCCCGATGTTCACAGCATCTTCTCCAGCGAGGCCGACAGGCCCCGCCACTCGGCCGCCAGCCGCGCCAGCATGGCCTCCCCGCGCGGCGACAGGCGGTAGAACCGCTTCTTGCGCCGCTCCTCCTCGCGCCACTCGCTGTCCAGCAGCCCCTGGCTCTCCAGCCGCCGCAGCAGCGGATACAGGGTGCTCTCCTCCATCTCGACCCCGACCTCGCCCAGGGCGACCCGCAGCGAATAGCCGTATTGCTCGCGCCGCAGGCTCGCCAGCACAGCCAGGATCAACGACCCCCGCCGCAGCTCCAGCCGCAGACTCTCGAACAGCAGTTCCTCATCCTGACTCAAACCCGCGCTCCCGATCCACGACGTCGCATAGTGTGTGACGCACAGTGTATGAGACATACTGTGCGAGAGAGTCAAGCGAGCGATGGTTTCCGCATGAAGAAGGGCGCGGAGGGTTTCCCCTCCGCGCCCCAATGCCGACGATGCGTCGATCCGCTTAGAAGCTGCGGAAGTTTGCGCTGATGAAGAAGCGTCGGCCGAACAGATCGAAGTTATCCGCCGTCGTATTACCGAGCCAGCGCGCCGGCTCCGCGTCGAAGGCGTTGACCACGCCTGCACGCAGGGTGACGTCGTCCCGCACATCCCAACGCACCGAGAAATCGTGTTGGCTGAAATCGCCCGTCTCGATGTACTTCAGGCTCTCGTAGCGGTCCGGATTGGCCAGGATATTGTCGATATCCTCGATTTCCTGGCTGGCCTGCCAGTCCCAGTCCCAGCTGAACGACAGGGTGTCGGTCGGCGACCAGGTCAGAGTCGACAGCAGGCGCACGCGCGGCGAACCGACGGTGTCCTGATAGTCCGTACCGTCCGCCGGATCGTCGATGTTCACGTAATCGACCTGTTCGATCAGCCAGTTGCCGCGGATGGCGTGACGGAACGAGCCCCATCCACGCCCGCCGAAGCGGAACAGATCGCCGCCCCATCGGGCCGAGAAATCGACGCCCTTAGCCGTCAACGCCGCATAGTTGAGCGAGCCCTGGATGAAGCTGGTCACCTGGAAGCTGGTTGCGTCCCGCGTCTGGGTCAAGCAGGCCAGAGTATTGACCTGATCGCCGCTGACGCACTGGTTTGCGGCCGCCTGAGCGCTCACCGAGTCGATGGCGTCGTTGATCTCGATATCGTAGTAATCCATCGTGATCGCGAGGTTCGGCAGCAGGTAGTCCGGCGTCCAGGCGAAGCCGTAGCTGAAGCTTTCCGAAGTCTCGGGCTGCAGGAATTGGTTACCGCCCGCCAGGCCGGGCACCGAACCGCTGCCGTAGTTCGGCAAATAGGCGTTCGTCGCGCCCAGGTCGGCGAAGTTCAGATTCAGACCCGCGGCCGAGGCAAGCGCGCCGCAGTTGGCGATCCGGTTGGCCGCGATCGAGCGGTCAGCCAGATTGTTGATGACGGTCGCGCTGCAAGGATCCGAGAAGCCGTTGGCGAAGGTCTGCCCCAGCGGCTCGTTGGTCTCGCTGAGGTTCGGCACGCGGATCGCGGTCGATTTGGTGGCGCGCAGCAGCAGTTGGTCGAACGGACGATAGGTTACGCCCAGGCTATACGTTTCCTGTTCGCCGACGTTGGAATAATCGGAGAAGCGGTAAGCCCCGTTGATGTCCATAGACCGGCCCAACCAGGTGTCGCGCATGATCGGGACCTGAAGCTCGGCGAACATCTCGTTGGTGTCATACGACGCTTCCTTGAAATCCGCGCCGCTGTTCAGGAACAGCAGACGCCCTGCGCGGTCCCGATCACGCCCGATGCCGCTGGTGATCTCCTTGCGGTACTCGTAACCGACGACCGCACCGATCGGACCGGCGCCCCAGAAGTCCCACAGATCGCCGCCGGTAAAGGCGACGAAATCGTGCTGCTTGTTCTGATCTTCGACCTTGATCGAAGCCTGAATATAATCCAGCGCCTCTTGCGAGAAGCCGCCGGCGCCGAACACCCGCACAGGGGTGCAGTCGCTGATGACGTCGCCCTGGCGCGAATAGGTCGTGGTGACGCCGCCGCTGGTGAGGCTTGCGTTCGGCACGGCGACGCCTTGGGCGTTCAGCAGTTGCACGCGGCAGACCACCTCGCCCGCACGGCCGTTGACGATGCCAGCGGTGTCAACCACCGCGTCAGCGGCCGCCTGATAACGAACGATATCCACGCCCAGTTCGACGTTTTCATTGTCCATCTGGCCATAGGTATAGGCCGCTTCCCACCGAATATTGCGCACGAAGCCGAAGTCCGGCGCATCGCCCCGCAGACCCAGCACATAACGCTGCAGTTCGCGGGTGTTTTCCTGAGTCCGGGATGGGCCATACAGCTTGTGCTGGGCGCGCGGGTCGGCGACCGTTCCGGTCAGAACCCCGGCCGAGTTATAGACTTGCCGGCGGTTATTCGTGATCGCCAGGCGCACATCTTCCGGCAGATAGGCGTTGTCCAGCCCGATCTCGAACGCCGACGTCGCCGTGATCGCCCCGACCGTGCCCGGCGCGAACTGGCGGATGTTGAAGTCGTGGAATACCCGCTGACCGGCGTCATAGGTTTCTTCCTTGACGTACTTGGCCTCTCCGAAGGCCTCGATGGAATCGGTCAGCTTGAAGTTGAAGCCGGTCTGGAAGCGGTAGTTCTCCGATTCCGGAAGGCGGCTGTTCTGGCCCTGCTCGGTATTGGGGTTCTGACCCAGCCCCCCGTTGCTGACGGTGCGCGACAGACCCGTCTGCTGGCGAATCGGGCCGAACACCACAGCCTGCGAGGCGCCGGCGTCGGTATACAGATAGCTGTTGTTCGGATTGTTGGTCGGCGCGACCGAGAAGCAGTTCGCCGAGAACGAGGTGGCCGAGCAGGTCGCGAACGGCACGTCCGGATCGCTGGCGGGGCTACGTTGCACGCCGGTGGACAGAATCGTGATCCCGCCTCGGTCTGTGCCGCGAATATAGGTGCGCAGGTTGTTGACCAGGATCCGATCGATGACGCCGTCGCTGGACGCTGAGGACGGGTCTGCGTCGTTGCTGATGAAACCCCAGCCCTCCCGACGCCAGTCGACATCGCGGTCCAATACCTCGTCGCTGCGCTGATACTCGCCAGAGACATAGACGTTCAGACGATCTTCCAGGAACTTGCCCCCCCACAGGGCGGAGAGCCGCTCGCTCATCTGTCCGTCTTGGTTGACCTCGGCCAGCGATGCATCGACCTCGAGCCCGTCGAAATCCTTGCGCAGCGTGAAGTTGACCACGCCCGACACGGCGTCTGCACCGTAAACGGCCGCAGCACCGCCGGTGATCACTTCGACGTTCTCGATCAAAAGACGCGGAATCGTATCGACATCGACGGCCAGAGAACCGGGCGAGGACCCGACATGGCGACGGCCATCGACCAGGACCAGCGTACGAGCCGAGCCCAAGCCGCGCAGGTTCAGCAGCGACAGGCCGCCATCGTTCAGGTTCGATCCTGTAGTGTCTTCCGGCACTTGAGAGAATGAAAGCGCGGGAATGTCGGCGAGGAAGTCGATGACGTTAGATTCACCCGATTGCAAAACCTCTTCCTGGCCGATCTGGATCAGGGGCGTCGCGGCGGTGGTGGCGTCGCGGCGGATGCGCGACCCGGTGACGACGATCTCCCCAACTTCGGCAGCCTGCGAGCCTTCGGCCTCCTGCGCGGCGGCGGCGCCGACACTCCCCATCACTCCGGCCAGCACTGTTCCGGCCAGAAGTGCCCCACGCAAAGTCCGTCCAGCGTCCAAATTCACTCGCATGCATAACTCCCCGAATTGAGCGACTAATAGTCGCCGCAATGCACATGAGAGCGAGGCAACGCCACTTCATTTCAGCAAAACAGACATATGTTTGGCGCCTGCGTATCAATTTGGTGACAAGTTTGCGCCTTTTGATTGTTCCGCCATCAACTTAGTCGAGTGACAAAGAAAAAGGCGGCGGACCGAAGCCCGCCGCCCTCTTCATTTCGAATCGACCGCGATCCCTAGAAGGACTTGGTCAGGTTCACGAAGGCCGTGCGGCCCAGGTAGTCATAGCCCGAGTACAGCGGGGCGTTGCCGACCCGGTTGTAATAGCCCGACGAGATGGTCGGCGGATCTTCGTTGAACAGGTTGCGGACGCCGAGCGTGGCGGTCCAGCCGTTGGCCGCATACTGGACCGAGGCGTTGTGCAGCCAGTAGTCGTCCACCGCGAGGTCCAGGTCCGACGTCGCCGGATCTTCTTCGTAGTAGGCGTAGCTGTCGGTGCCCTGGATCCATTCGACGCCGTAGCGCACGCGCCACTTGTCCCAGGCGTAGGAGACGTCAGCCGTTCCGGTGAACTCCGGATTGTTGATCATGCCGGTGTAGTCGACCAGCGGATCCTCAGCGAACAGCTTGTTCGAGATTTCCGTGTACTGGGTGATCGCCAGGTTGAACAGCGCCGTGCCGGGGCCGACGTCCTTGCGATAACGGACGGTGTAATCCAGCCCCTTCACATTGTCGGTGGCCAGGTTGACGTAGCTGTCCGAGACGGTCAGGCCGTTGTCGGCCGGGTTACGCGACACCAGGCGGCAGAAGCCGGCGTCGGCCGCGAAATCGCTCGGACTGGAGTCGTAGCAGCGATCCAGGATTTCCGTGGCGCCGGTGCGCGACACGCCGTTCTCGACCTCGATCTCATAGTAGTCGACGGCGAAGGCCAGATCGCCCCAGCCTGAGGGCAGCGGTGGCTGGATCACCAGGCCGACGGTCATGTTGGTCGAGGTTTCAGCCGACAGGCCGGCATCTGCGCCGCCCTGGGTGATGACCTGAACGCCGGAAGTCGCTTCATAGGTGTCCGGCAGGCCTTCGGCCCGGCAGTTGGCGACCCGGTTGGCGTTCACGCCGTCTGCGCCGAACTCGTTGCAGGCGTCGCTGGCGTTCGACAGGAAGCCCGAGGTGGCGCCCACATATTGCTCGAACAGCGCCGGGGCGCGGTACGAGGTGCCATAGGTGCCGCGCAGGGTGATCCAGTCGATCGGACGATAGACCAGGCCGACCTTGTAGGTCGTGTCGTCGCCGTAGGAGTCATAGTCGGTATAGCGGAACGAACCGTTCAGGGTCAGTTCGCGCACGCCCGGCAGGTCCACCAGGATCGGCGCTTCGATCTCGCCGAACACTTCCTTCACCGAGTCGGAGCCGCGCGTGATGGCCGAGGTCGAGTAGTTGTAGGTGTTGCCCAGTTGGCTATCCAGGCCCGGGGTGTCGTCGATCTCGGACTCACGCCATTCGGCGCCGAAGAAGCCCATGACGCGGCCGGCAGGCAGGCTGAACAGCGGGCCGTCGATGCCGAAGCTGACCACCTTCTCGATGAACTCGGTCGTGCCGGTCACCGGACGGAAGACATAGTCGACCCAGTTCTGCGGCAGGACGCCGGCGATGGTCTGGGTCGTCAGGGCCGGGGCGGCGATACAGCCGGGGTTCGAGGCCAGATCAGCGCACTGGAAACCGCCGGAGCCATTGCTGACCACGTCGAGAGACGCGATCAGGTTGTCGGTCAGGAACTGTTCGCTGGTGTAGGTCGACTTGGAGCGCGAATAGCTGGCGTAGGCGTCATAGCGCCATTCCGGCAGGAAGAAGTCGCCCTTGATGCCGACGACATAGCGACCGAAATCGACTTCCTGTTGGGAATGGTCATTGCCGAAGCCTATGAAGGCGCGGACACCGACGTCATCACCCTGGTTCAGGCCCTGGTCTGCGAAGGCGACGCTGCCCTGCAGGTTGGTCGGGATCAGCGGGCTGCCGACGGCGTAGTCCAGCGCCAGTTGGCGATAGCCGGTCTGCGACGACTTGCGCTGGTTGAACAGGGCTTCGCCGTAGACTTCGGCGTTGCCCAAGGCTTGCAGGTCATAGCCGACTTCGCCGTACAGGGTGGTGATGTCCACCGGGGTGACCAGCGACTCGTTCAGCATCCGGTCTTCGAAGGTGTCACGAACATTGACGTTGTTGCCGGCGCCGCCGACGCCTTCGAACCCGACCAGGCCGGTCGTGACGGCCGAGTTCGGACGCCAGCGGTTGAAGGTCGTGCCGACCGCGCCGGGAGCGGCGACGCCCGTCGTCGCGCCCGTGGCGATGGTGTTGATTGTCACGCCGTTCGAGCCGGTCGTGGTGAGCGGATAGCATTTCGACTGGCCGGTCAGCGGGTCGATATAGTCTTGGCCGTTGCGGAAGCCGTCGGTCTGGCAGCGCGTGAACTCGCGGTCGCGCAGGGTCAGCTCGTCGCGCTCGTAGCGTTCGACCGAACCGGCCGCGCGCCAGCGGTCGCCACGGACGCCGGCCGTCAGCGACAGACGGGTCGAGCCGCCCGCGCCATTGGCTTCCAGCGGCTCGTTGCGCTGGACCTCGACCGTCACGCCCTCGAAGTTGCGGCGGGTCTGGATGTTGACCACGCCGGCGACGGCGTCCGAACCATAGACCGACGAGGCGCCGTCACGCAGCACTTCGACCCGGTCGATCATGGCGGTGGGCAGGACGTTCAGGTCGGCCGCGCCGACCGAGCCGCGCGAACCGGCCGGCGAGACGCGACGGCCGTTCAGCAGCACCAGGGTGCGGCTCGGGCTCATGCCGCGCAGGCCGATGGTGTTGGCGCCGGGGCCGCCGTCGGTGACGTAGCCGCCGTACGAGTTGTTGATCTGCGAGGTGCCGCCGGTGACGGCCGTGCTCTGCAGCGCCTCCGTGGTCGAGGCGAAGCCCTGCAGGGTCGCCTCCTCGCGCGTCACGACCTGGGTCGGCGACGGGGCGTTATAGTTGTCGCGGCGAATACGGGAGCCGATGACGACGATGTCTTCGACGCTTGCGGACTCGCCGGCCTGAGTAACGGTGGCGTCTTGAGCCATCGCCACAGGCGCTGAAAGCATGGACAGCGAAGCCGCCACAATTCCGCCGACCACAGTCGACGACAGGAGGTAATTTTTACGAGTACGCATACGCCTCATTCACAAACAGTATTTAACAATACTTAGGGAAACAGCTAGATATCACGGATACATACCGACGCTATGGTAAATACATCCGTTCTATGTCCTTGGTAGGCACGTGTTTTACATACCGCAACCAAAAAGTCGCATAATTGTACGAAAACTGGAGAAATTAGACGCATAACGTCACATGTCGCGACGCATTGGCGCATTTTATTTCCAAATCACGCCGCTTTGTCGCCATTTTTAGGCCTTGAACCGGCCCGTCACCGCCGCAAGCCCCTCTCTGGCGCCGCCGCTTCCTGCGCACTAAGTTCTGTTCATGAACCGTTCTTCGACGCCGAAGCCCGCCGCCGCCAAGCCCGCCAAGCCCGTGCACACGCCCGACCCCGGCGTGCGCGAGGCCGCCGCCGCCTTCAAACGCGATACGGGCAAGATGCCGATGTTCGCCCCCGTCACCGGCCCGCGCCTGACGCCGGAGGAGCCCGTCGCCGCCCCCGCCGACTGGGTCCCTCACCGCCCCTCGCACGAGGGCAAGAAGAAGGGCGGCCGGTTCCGGCTCGAGACCCAATACACCCCCGCCGGCGACCAGCCCGCCGCCATCGCCGAACTGGTGGCACAGGCCGAGGCGGGCGACCGCGATCAGGTGCTGCTGGGCGTCACCGGCTCGGGCAAGACCTTCACCATGGCCAAGGTCATCGAACAGACCCAGCGCCCGGCCCTGATCCTGGCCCCCAACAAGACCCTGGCGGCCCAGCTCTATTCCGAGTTCAAGAGTTTCTTCCCGGACAACGCTGTCGAATACTTTGTAAGCTACTACGACTATTATCAGCCCGAAGCTTATGTTCCGCGTACGGACACCTATATCGAGAAGGACTCGTCGATAAACGAGCAGATCGACCGGATGCGGCACTCGGCGACGCGGGCGATCCTGGAGCGGGAGGATGTGATCGTCGTCGCCTCGGTCTCCTGCATCTACGGCATCGGCTCGGTGGAGACCTATACGGCCATGACCTTCACCCTGAAGGTCGGGGACCAGATCGACGAGGCGAAGCTGCGGGCCGATCTGATCGCGCTGCAGTACAAGCGCAACGACCTGAACTTCGACCGCGGCATGTTCCGCAAGCGCGGCGACGTCATCGAGATCTTCCCGGTCCACCTCGAGGACCGCGCCTGGCGCATCAGCCTGTTCGGCGACGAGCTGGAGGCGATCCAGGAGTTCGACCCCCTGACCGGCAAGAAGACCGCCGACCTGACCGAGATCACCGTCTACGCCGCCAGCCACTATGTGACCCCGCGCCCCACGCTGAACCAGGCCACCAACGGCATCAAGGCCGAGCTGAAGGAGACGCTGGACTGGATGATCGAGAACGGCAAACTGCTCGAGGCCCAGCGGCTGGAGCAACGCACCCGTTTCGACCTGGAGATGATGGAGGCCACCGGCAGTTGCGCCGGCATCGAGAACTACTCCCGCTGGCTGACCGGCCGCGCCCCCGGCGAGCCCCCGCCCACCTTCTTCGAATACATCCCCGACAACGCCCTGCTGTTCGTGGACGAGAGCCACGTCACCATCGGCCAGATCAACGGCATGTTCCGCGGCGACTACCGCCGCAAATCCACCCTGGCGGAATACGGCTTCCGCCTGCCCTCCTGCATCGACAACCGCCCGCTGAAGTTCGAGGAATGGGAGGCCATGCGCCCCCAGACGGTTCACGTGTCAGCCACCCCCGGCGCCTGGGAGATGGACCAGGCCGGCGGCGTCTTCGTCGAACAGGTCATCCGCCCCACCGGCCTGATCGACCCCCCCGTCGAGATCCGCCCGGTCTCCGGCCAGACCCGCAACCAGGTCGACGACGTCATCGACGAGGTCAAGGCCACCACCCGCGCCGGCTACCGCGCCCTGGTCACCACCCTGACCAAGAAGATGGCCGAGGACCTGACCGAATATATGCATGAACAGGGGATCCGCGTCCGCTACATGCACTCCGACGTCGATACGCTTGAGCGGATCGAGATCCTGCGCGACCTGCGTCTGGGATCCTTCGACTGCCTGATCGGCATCAACCTGCTGCGCGAGGGGCTGGACATCCCCGAGTGCGGCCTGGTCGCCATCCTGGACGCGGACAAGGAGGGCTTCCTGCGCTCCGAGACCAGTCTGATCCAGACCATCGGCCGCGCCGCGCGCAACATCGACGGCCGCGTCATCCTGTACGCCGACCGCATGACCGGCAGTATGGAGCGCGCCATCGCCGAGACCGACCGCCGCCGCGAACGCCAGATGGCCTACAACACCGAACACGGCATCACGCCCGAAAGCGTCAAGCGCGACATCAAGGAGCTGATGGACAGCCCCTATGAGTCCCGCGAGATGGACCGCCTGACCCGCCCCGGCGTCGCCGAAGCCTCCAAACCCTTCGTCGGCTCAAACTTCCAGGCCGCCCTCAAGGACCTGGAAGGCCGCATGCGCGAGGCCGCCTCCAACCTGGAGTTCGAGGAAGCCGGCCGCCTGCGCGACGAGATCAAGCGCATGAAGCTGCTGGACCTGGAATTCGCCAACGAGGCCCTGACGGGGGCGGGGGAAGAGGTGGACCGGTCGGCGCCGAAGAAATGGCGCGCGGAAGCGGCGGCGGAGAAGGCGGAGGCGTTTAGGAAGGGGCGGCTGTAGGGAGAGGGTCGCTGCCAGTGAGCATGAAACCGAAGGACGCGCGGACCTCTTCCGCCATGTCCCGGGTGCGACAAGCCAAGACCGCTCCGGAAGAACGTGTCGCGGCCGTCCTCCGCGAACTCGGCATTGCTTATCGACGCAACGCTAAGACGCTGCCCGGCAAGCCCGATTTCGCCAACCGTTCTAAAGGATGGGCCATTCAGGTGCATGGCTGTTTCTGGCATCAGCATGATTGCAAGCGGGGAACTTTACCGGCGCACAACCGCGAAGCCTGGGAGGCAAAATTCGCCCGGAACCGCGCGCGTGACGTTGAGGTTGATGAAGCGCTGAAAAAGCTGGGGCTGTCTGTGCTGACGCTTTGGGAGTGCGAGACGCGACAGCCGACTCGGCTCAAAGAGACCATAAGTGATCACTTAACGTCGGTAGCACTTCCGACGACGATTAACCATAGGTTGTAGCGTATTGACACGGCCGCGATGTTCGCGCTTTGTTTCAGCTCCAACCTTTTCGAGGCCCACATGTCTTTGCGACTGATTGATCTTTTCAGCGGCGCCGGCGGTATGAGCCTCGGCTTCTGTGACAAACAATTCTGCGGCGGTTTTGAAACCGTTCTGGCGATCGACAACGACGCAGCAGCGGTTAAGACGCACGGGCTCAACTTCCCGGGACGTTCGATCAAGGCCAATATCGAAGAGTGGCTCCTCGAAAACGAAGTGCCTCAGGCCGACGTGGTCATCGGCGGGCCGCCTTGCCAGGGCTTCAGCCTTCTCAACAAGAAGCGCGACGGCGACGCTCGACGCGCCCTGTGGGAACCCTTCATCGAAATTGCTGAACGCTCCGGCGCTCGCGTCTTCGTCATGGAGAACGTGGCTGAACTCTATCGTTCGCCGGAACGGCAGTTGATCGAGGCTAAGGCGAAACAACACGGCTTCCAGACGTCGGCCGCCATTCTGAACGCCGCCGATTACGGAGCGCCGCAGACACGGAAGCGAACGATCATCCTCGGCTGGCGCGGGGCGTTCAATCTGCCGACCTTCCCCCCCCTGCCCTCTCACGCCGACCCGAAACTGAAATCGAACCTGCCCCGCTGGAGAACCGTTCGGGACGTGATCGCAAATCTGCCACTGGCGACTGTCGGCACGGAAATCGGCTCGGAAAAGACGATAAACCTACACTTCGGCCGCACGCCGACCGAAAAGAGCATTCAGCGCTATAAGGCCGTGCCGCCCGGCGGAAATCGTTTCGACCTTCTCGCCAACCGCCCCGACATCACACCCGACTGCTGGGTCCGCAAGACGAGCGGCGGCACGGATTTGTTCGGCCGCTTATGGTGGGATCGCCCGTCGGTGACGATCCGGACGGAATTCTACAAGCCTGAGAAGGGCCGCTACCTGCATCCCGAGGCCGACCGCCCGATCAGCCACCGCGAAGCGGCGCGTCTCATGGGCTTCCCTGACGAGTTCCAGTTCTATGGCACCAAGGTTGAAGTCGCCCGACAGATCGGCAACGCAGTGCCGCCGAACTTGGCCGGGGCGTTGGGCAAAATGGTTCGCGAGATTCTATCAGAACGAAGAATCGCAGCTTAGGATAAGGCTAACCCAAATTGTCTGATACTGGAGGCATGAAGACCTCCGACTTCTCAGACGACCAGTCACTCCTGCAATACCTGGCTAAGGTTTTGCATTCATCGGTATCAGACCCCGATGGAATTGTCGGCGCTACAGCGCAATTAATTCGACGAGCGATTGATGAAGTAATCGACGCTCCGAGAACAAAGCGATTTATTTTGTCCGAGTGTGAAAAGACAGAGAAAACTTATCTAGGAACCAAGATCGAAATCTTGTTCCGAGATGCAATCGGCCAACCAAAGGGAAAATACCTAGATCTCGACCTAGGCGGTATCGATACAGATATAAAGCATTCAATAGGTACTGCCTGGATGATACCAAGGGAGGCCTTAGGTAAACCGTGCGTTCTAATTACGGAAAATGAACTCACGGCCCGATTTAGCCTTGGGCTGATCGTGTGCAGAACCGAAAACTTAACTACGGGCGGAAATAGAGATCAGAAGTTGCAAGTCTCGGCATACGGTCGAAACCAAGCCCTCTGGATCGCACATGACATGCCTTACCCTCGCAACATTTGGCAGGGTTTCGATCCAAAGCTCATGGCTCTTATCAACTCTCATAGAGGCGGAGCAAATCGAGTCGCCGAACTGTTCGAGAACATCCAGAAAACACCGATTCCTCGCTCTGCAATTCCTGCTATCGCACCGCAGCTTGATCCTTTGAAAAGAGTCAGGGCGAATGGCGGGGCGAGAGACATACTGAGGCCCCGAGGGATAGCTATTCTCTGGGGGCAAAAGGATCGAGCGACCATCGCTGAACTCAGCCTCGGCCCTGTACTGTCTGACGAATTCATCAGCATTCGCCCGGACAGCCAACGGGATCTAGAAATTTTGCGACGGGAAGGCCATCTCGACTGAGACAGAACGTCTTAGTTCATAGGATGAGATTCGCCGCTCAAAAGCGTGACGGTGCTGACGCCGGAGACGTAGCGGGCGTCCTTCTGCCCCCTCATCCGGCCCTGCGGGCCACCTTCTCCCGCAAGGGGAGAAGGAAGACGCCGCTCACAACCCGTCCAGCGTCTTGTCCCAGTCCTTCGCGGACATGACCTTGCCGCAGCAGTCGATGACCATATCGACCCCGGTGCGGATGCGTCGGGCGCTTTCCGTCTCGGCGACCGGCTCCATCCCGGCCGCCTTCAGCTGGTCCTCCAGGGCGGCGACCCGACGGTCCAGCGCCGCGCGCCGGTGCAGCTGGGCGTGCCGAAACTCCTGGTTCTTCTCACCCAGGGTCTGCTGCTGGGTCCAGTAGGCTTCTTTCAGCGCCAGATGGGTGTCGGCGGCGCCGGGGCGGATGGCCAATCGGTCGCTCGCCGCCAGAGGGTTCATCAGTATGTCGTACACCAGTTGCAGCGGCGCGTTCTCGACCGTCATGGCCCCGTGCGCCGTCTCGCCCCGCGCCTCCAGCTTGCGATAGGTGGCGGCCAGCCCCGCCAGGGCGCGCGCCTCCAACAGCCGGCCGGCCCGCATGGCCCGGCCCGAGGCCTGGGCGGCGGCCTCGGCCAGGACGGCCGGGTCCCCGCCGGCCGCATCGTCGGATGATACGTCGAACAGGCTCGGCGGCGGGGGCGGCGGATCGACCGGCTCGGCCGGGGCGTGCAGATAGCGGGACCAGCCGTCGCGCGTGGCGCGGGCGCGCAGGGCGTGGGCGGTCACGTCATATTTGGCCGCGACCTCTTCGGCGCCCAGTCCGGCCAGATAGTCCTGGCGCACCTTGTCCCAGACTTCGGCGGGTTGAATCTTGTATTTGCGTCTTTCCATGCCGCCAGTATGGGCCATGGAGAAACCCTGGCTGGAAAATCGGCGATATTCAGGGTTAAGCGCCTGAAATCACACAAGTCGATATGTCAGTTCAAACCCGCCAGCGCTCCTAATTCCTCTCCCTCCCCGTTCCGGGGAGGGGGGTCGAGCCGGAGGCGAGACCGGGTGGGAACGGCAGGGCGACGCCCCACCGACCTGCCCAAATCACAACGGCCGGGCGACGCCCCACGCACCTGCCTAAATCAGAACGGTGCGGCCTTGCCTGGCCGCCCCCACCCCGTTGCTTCGCAACGCCCCTCCCCCGCAGGGGGAGGGAGAGGGCGGTGCGCGGGTGATCAATCCTCGTCCATCTTCAGGGCGGCGATGAAGGCTTCCTGCGGGATTTCGACCTTGCCGAACTGACGCATCTTCTTCTTGCCGGCCTTCTGCTTCTCCAGCAGCTTCTTCTTCCGCGTCGCGTCGCCGCCGTAGCATTTCGAGGTCACGTCCTTGCGGAGCGCGCGCACCGTCTCGCGGGCGATGATCTTGCCGCCGATGGCCGCCTGGATCGGGATGACGAACAGGTGGGGCGGGATCAGCTCCTTCATCTTCTCGACCATGCCCCGGCCGCGCGTCTCGGCGCGGGCGCGGTGGACCAGCATGGACAGGGCGTCGACCGGCTCGGCGTTGACCAGGATGTTCATCTTCACCAGGTCGCCGACCTTGTATTCGGTGATCTCGTAGTCGAACGAGGCGTAGCCCTTCGAGATCGACTTCAGCCGGTCGTAGAAGTCGAACACCACCTCGTTCAGCGGCAGCTCATAGACCACCATGGCGCGGGCGCCGACGTAGGACAGTTCGATCTGCTGGCCGCGGCGGTCCTGGCACAGCTTGATGACGCTGCCGAGGTATTCGTCGGGCGTCAGGATGGTGGCCTTGATCCAGGGCTCGGAAATGGTCTCGATCTGCATCACGTCGGGCAGGTCGGCCGGGTTGTGCAGGTCGATCTCGGAGCCGTCGCGCAGGCCGATCTTGTAGACCACCGACGGGGCGGTCGCGATCAGGTCGAGGTTGAACTCGCGGCTGAGCCGTTCCTGGATGATCTCGAGGTGCAGCAGACCGAGGAAGCCGCAGCGGAAGCCGAAGCCCAGGGCGGCGCTGGATTCCATCTCGTAGGTGAATGACGCATCATTCAGCCGCAGCTTGCCGATGGCGGCGCGCAGGTCCTCGAAGTCGGCGGCGTCGACCGGGAACAGGCCGCAGAAGACCACCGACTGGACTTCCTTGAACCCCTTCAGCGGTTCGGCGGTCGGCTTCTTCTCGTCGGTGATGGTGTCGCCGACGGCGGCGTGGGCGACTTCCTTGATCTGGGCGGTGATGAAGCCGACCTCGCCGGGGCCCAGCTGGTCCACCGGGGTGTTCTTGGGCAGGAAGACGCCGACCCGGTCGATCAGGTGGGTCGAGCCGTTGCGCATCATCTTGACCCGCATGCCGGTCTTCAGCACCCCGTCGAAGACGCGGACCAGGACGACGACGCCGAGGTAGGGGTCGTACCAGGCGTCGACCAGCATGGCCTTCAGCGGGGCGTCGGGGTCGCCCTTGGGGGGCGGGAGTTTGGTGACGATGGCCTCGAGGACGTCCTCGATGCCGATGCCGGACTTGGCGCTGCACAGCACGGCCTCGGAGGCGTCGATGCCGATCACGTCCTCGATCTGGGCCCGGACCCGCTCGGGCTCGGCGGCCGGCAGATCGACCTTGTTCAGGACGGGGACGATCTCGTGGTTGTTATCAATGGCCTGATAGACGTTCGCCAGCGTCTGCGCCTCGACCCCCTGCGACGCATCCACGACCAGCAGCGAGCCCTCGCACGCCGCCAGGCTGCGCGACACCTCATAGGCGAAGTCCACGTGGCCCGGCGTGTCCATCAGGTTCAGGACATAGTCCTGCCCGTCCTTGGCCTTGTAGTTCAGGCGCACCGTCTGCGCCTTGATCGTAATCCCCCGCTCCTTCTCGATATCCATATTGTCGAGCACCTGCTCGGACATCTCGCGCGCGGTCAGGCCGCCGGTGAACTGGATCAGTCGGTCGGACAGGGTGGATTTGCCGTGGTCGATGTGCGCGACCACGCTGAAGTTCCGAATGTTCGAGATAGGGGGAGTCGTCATCCGCGCGGCCCTATCACGCGTAGAGGTCCGGGACCAGCGGGCGCGGCGATCCGCGCCCGCTGGCCGTGCTAGATTAAGGCTTTGCAACAATATGTATCCGCGTTTGAGAACGGCTCGCGGACGCGGTATGGGTCGCGCCTCCCGATAACCGGCGCGAGCCGGGGCCTGCAACCGAGGAACTCCCCGTGTCCAAGACGACCCGAAACGCTCTCAACCTCGGCGCCATGGCCCTGTCGGCCTTCCTGCTGGCCAGTTGCGGCGGACATGGCGATGAGAAGACCGAGGAGAAGGCCGCCGGCGGCTCGCGCCAGACCGTCACCGCCGCCACCGTGACCCTGACCAACCTGCGGCGCACCGTCACCGCCTCGGGCACCGTCTCGGCCTGGGAGGAAGTGCCGGTCGCGGCCGAGACCGGCGGCCTGACCGCCGTCGCCGTCTATGTGGATGAAGGTTCGTATGTGCGTCAGGGCCAGGTCCTGGTGCAGATGAACGACGTCCTGCTGCGCGCCCAGCTGCGCCAGCAGCAGGCCCAGGTGCAGCTGGCCGAAGCCAATGTGGCGCGCGACGACGCGGCGCTGGAGCGGGCGCAGCAGCTGAAGGCGCGCGGCTTCCTGTCTCAGGCCTCGCTGGACACCGCCCTGGCCAACCAGCGGGCGTCGAACGCCAATCTGGCCGCCGCCCGCGCCACCCTGGCCCAGACCCAGACCCATCTGGCCCAGGCCACCATCCGCGCCCCCGTCGCCGGCCTGATCATCAGCCGCAGCGTGACCAAGGGCCAGATCATCTCGGCCGGGACCGAGCTGTTCCGCATGGTCCGCGACGGCCGGCTGGAGCTGGACGCCCAGGTGCCCGAGACCGAGCTGGCCCAGGTTCGCGCCGGCCAGTCGGCGACCGTGACCTCCAGCGAGGCGGGAACCACCGCGGGCACGGTCCGGATCGTCACGCCCGAGGTCAACGCCAGCACCCGCCTGGGCCTGGCGCGCATCTCGCTGTCGCCCGGCGCCCAGCTGCGGCCGGGCATGTTCGCCCGCGCCGACATCGACGTCGGCGACCAGCCCTCCACCACCGTGCCCACCGGCGCGGTCCTGTATCGCGACAACAAGCCGGGGGTCTTCACCCTGGTCGCCGACGGCCGGGTTCACTTCCAGCCGGTCGTCATCCTGTCGCGGACCGACACCCAGACGGCCGTCACCGGCGTCAATGTCGGCGCCCAGGTCATCGTCAGCGGCGCCGGCTTCCTGAACGAGGGCGACCGCGTCAACGTCGCCCAGGCCCCCGGCGGCGCCCGTTCTGCTGGCCCCGCCGCCGCCCAGCCCGCGGCCAAGTAGGACCGACCCATGAACCAGATCTCGTCCTGGGCGATCAAGAACCCGATTCCGATCATCCTGCTGTTCCTGCTGCTGACCCTCGGCGGCGTGGTCGGCTTCATGGGGATGCGGATCAACTCCAACCCCGACATCGACTTCCCGCTGGTCAATGTCACCGCCGCCCGCCCCGGATCCGCCCCGGCGGAAATGGAGGTCCAGGTCACGCGGCTGATCGAGGACTCGCTGGCCGGCCTGTCGGGCGTGCGCCACATCACCTCGAACATCAGCGACGGCGTCTCGACAACGGTGATCGAGTTCGAACTGGGCACGGACACCGACCGCGCGACCAATGACGTGCGCAACGCCATGACCGGCCTGCGCGCCAGCCTGCCCCAGGACATGCAGGAGCCGGGGGTCCAGCGCATCGACATCACCGGCGACGCCCTGATCACCTATGTGGTCCGCTCGCCGACCATGACGCCGGAACAGATCAGCTGGTTCATCGACAACGAGATGAGCCGCGCCCTGCTGGCCCTGGGCGGCGTGGGCCAGGTCAACCGCTCGGGCGGGGTGGACCGCGAAATGCGGGTCGAGCTGGATCCGCAGCGGCTGGCCGCCTATGGCGTCACGGCGGCCGAGGTCAGCCAGGCCCTGACCAACGTCAACAACAACCTGCCCGGCGGCCGCGTCACCATCGCCGGGTCCGAGCGCGCCGTCCGCACCCTGGGCGCCGCCACCTCGGTGGCGCAGTTGCGCGAGACCCTGGTGCCGCTGGGCGAGGGCAAGACCGTGCGCCTGGATAATCTGGGCACGGTCGAGGACAAGTGGAGCGAACCGCGCCGCCTGGCCCGCTACAACGGCCAGGAGGCCGTCACCTTCAACTTCCTGCGCTCGCGCACTGCGTCCGAGGTCAAGGTCGCCGAAAAGGTCCGCGAAGAGGTCAAGAAGATCGACGAGGCCCATCCCGAGCTGACCATCAGCCAGGTCACGGCCAGCGTCGAGGAGATCGAAGAGAGCTATCTGGCCTCGCTGGAGGCCCTGCTGCTGGGCGCCGTCCTGGCCGTCATCATCGTCTTCATCTTCCTGCGCGACTGGCGCGCCACCCTGATCGCGGCGACGGCCATGCCGATGTCGCTGATCCCGACCTTCGCCATCCTGGGCCCGCTGGACCAGTCGCTGAACGTCGTCACCCTGCTGGCCCTGTCCCTGACCATCGGCATCCTGGTCGACGACGCCATCGTGGAGATCGAGAACATCGTCCGCCACATGCGCGACGGCAAACCGCCCTATGACGCCTCGCTGGAGGCGGCGGACGAGATCGGTCTGGCGGTCGTGGCCACCACCGCCACCATCATCGCCGTCTTCGCGCCGGTCGGCTTCATGCCCGGCATCATCGGCCAGTTCTTCAAGGCCTTCGCCCTGGCGGCCTGTGTCTCCGTGGCCTTCTCGCTGCTGGTGGCGCGGACCCTGACGCCGTTGATGGCGGCCTTCATCCTGAAACACTCCCACCACGAGGATCGCGACCCGTTCTGGATGGGCGGCTATCTGAAGGCCCTGCACTGGTGCCTGGGCAACCGCTGGAAGGTCTTCATCATCGGCATCCTGTTCCTGGTCGGGTCGATCGCGACCTCGATCGTGGCCAAGATGTCGTTCGAGTTCATGTCGCCCGGCGACACGGCGCGCGCGGCCTTCCAGGTGGAACTGCCGCCGGGCTCGACCCTGCGCCAGACCGACGCCGTGGTGCAGCAGATCACCCGCAAGCTGGAGGCCCGCCCCGAGGTCACCTCGGTCTATGCCGCCGTCGGCGGCCAGGACGTGACCCAGGCCAATATCTACGCCGACATGGTGCCCAAGGGCGACCGCGAGCTGAGCCAGCAGGCCTTCGCGCGGGTCATGGTCGACGAGATGAAACAGATCCCCGGCGCCCGCATCCGCGCCGGCATCAGCCAGCAGGGCGGCGGCCCCGGCGACGGCACCACCTACACCTTCTCGATCCTGAGCGACGATCCCGTCGCCCTGAACGCCGCGGCGCGCAAGGTGGAGGAAGAAATGCGCGGCGTGTCGGGTCTGGCCAATGTCGTCAACTCGGCCGCCATCGCGCGTCCCGAAATCCTGGTCACGCCGCGTCCGGACGAGGCCGCCCTGGCGGGCGTGTCGGCCGGCGCCATCTCCCAGGCGGTGCGGGTCGCCACCATCGGCGACGTCGATCAGAACCTGCCCAAATATAACCTGGGCGACCGCCAGATCCCGATCCGGCTGCAGCTGACCGAAGCGGCGCGCGAGGACTTGAGCGTGCTGGAGAACCTGCGGGTGCCGGCGACGGGCGGGGCTTCGGTGCCGCTGAGCGCCGTCGCCGACATCCAGTTCGGCGCCGGTCCGGCCACCGTCACCCGTCAGGACCGGTCGCGCATCGCCTCGATCAGCGCCGAACTGGACGGCATCACCACCGGCGCGGCGAGCGTGGCGGTCAACCGCCTGCCCTCGGTCCAGAACCTGCCCGCCGGCGTGCGCCAGGTGCCGGCCGGCGACGAGGAGTTCATCCAGGAGATGCTGACCGGCTTCGGCATCGCCTTCGCCTCGGGCATTCTGCTGATGTATGCGGTGCTGACCCTGCTGTTCAAAAGCTTCGCCTATCCGATCACCATCATGGCGGCCCTGCCCCTGGCCATCGGCGGCGCCTTCATCGCCCTGGCCATCGGCGGCGCCAACTTCTCCATGTCGGCCCTGATCGGGGTGCTGATGCTGATGGGGATCGCGGCCAAGAACTCCATCCTGCTGGTCGACTATGTCATCATGGCCGAGAAGGACGGGATGCCGCGCCGCGAGGCCATCATGGACGCCGCACACAAGCGCGCCCGCCCCATCCTGATGACCACCTTCGCCATGGGCGCGGGCATGGTGCCGATCGCCATGGGCATCGGGGCCGACGTGCAGTTCCGCTCGCCCATGGCCATCGCCGTGCTGGGCGGGCTGATCTCCTCGACCTTCCTGTCCCTGCTCTACATCCCCGCCATCTTCACCATCGTCGACGACGTGGCCCAGTGGGCGCGGCGCATCCTGCGCCGCTCGACGGCGGGACAGCGGGAACTGGCGAAACCGCGGCAGGCGCCGTTGGTGGAGTGAGGTCGATCGGCTTTGCGGACCCTCATTGGGTCCGCAAAGGGTGGTTAGCGGGCCTTAGTCTGCCGCCACCAGTTCTCGTTCCAGGGTGTCGATCAGGTCGACCGCGGGCAAGCTGCGCGCCAGCGGCGCTCCTTGCCCCGCCCACTGGGCGCCGAAGTCGCCGTTACCTGTCGCCTTGGCTGCTGCGTTCAGCGCCTTTCCGGCATCGTAGGCCACAGGATAGTCGGGTGCGCTGACGCTGGCGGTCATCCCCCAGCGTGTGAAGCCGTTGCGGAGACAGCGGGCGGGTCTGCCGGATATCGCCTTGGTCATAATCGTGTGGTGCGCGGACTCGCTTCGGAGCGCCGCTCGATAGGCTTCATCCGCCGCGCTCTCCGGACAACCAATGAAGGCGGTGCCAAGCTGCGCGGCTACGGCGCCGAGGTCTAGGACGGCGCGAACGCCTCGCCCATCCATGACGCCGCCGGCAGCGATGACGGGCAGCCCACAGTTTTGGACAAGCATGCGGGTCAACGGCAGCGTTCCGAGCTGCGCATCCTCTCCGTCGGGATCAAAGACGCCTCGGTGCCCGCCCGCTTCATAGCCTTGTGCGACGACCGCATCCATGCCGCCGCGTTTCGCAGCAAGCGCTTCGTCTAGGCTGGTGGCGGTGCTCATCAGCAGGCATCCGGCCTGCTTAAGGGCTCTGACCTTATGCTCGTCAGGCAGGCCGAAGTGAAAGCTGACGACCGGCGGTGCCCTGTCGATCATCAGCCGCAGCATGTCATCGTCCTCGGCGAAGCTGCGATAGATGGTCGTAAGGGAGGGCGGCAGCTCAGCCGAGAACGTCTCGAACAGGGGCTTCAACGCGTTAAGCCACGTCGCCTCGCGATCCAGATCGCGCCGAGGGGGGGCGTGCACGAAGACGTTGACGTTGAACGTGGCAGTCGTGAGCCGGCGGACCTCATCGATCATAGCCGCGGCCCCGGAGGAGTTCGTCGCCCCCACACCGATCGACCCAAGCGCGCCCGCGTTGGAAACTGACGCCGCCAGCACTGGGGTGGATACGCCCGCCATGGGAGCTTGAATGATGGGCAGCCGGAGCGAGAGTTCCGTAAGCAAGGTCATGGCCGTAGATAGCCCTGCCCCCTCAATGTCGGCAATGGGTCGAAAGCCGAACTAGGGGCCACGTCTGAGACCAGACGTTCCCGCCCTCCCGCCATCACCCAAGAAAAAGGGCCGACCGGTTTCCCGGTCGGCCCTTCGTCGTTCCCCCCTTTGAGCCTTACGGCCCGGGCGGCTGGACGATCAGTATTTGACCTTCAGCGTCACGCCCCAGGTGCGCGGGGCGCCCAGGTAGGCGTTGTAGGTCGCCGTGTCGGTGGCGGGGTTGTAGTAGGTGCCAGCGTACGGACCGGACGGCGTAATGACGGCCGGGGTCGTTGCGATGGCCGTGCCCTGCAGCGGAGCGGCGAAGCCGACCTGGGTGTATTCTTCCTGCAGCAGGTTCTGGCCCCAGACGTCCACGGTCCAACGCTCGTCTTCCGACCCGATGGTGATGCGGCCGTTGACGACGGTGAAGGCCTCCTGGTCCTTGTACGGCAGCAGGTCCGAACCGGTGTTGTAGTCGGTCGAATATTTGGCCGACAGGTTGAACCCGCCGCGCAGGCCGCCGCCCAGCGAGCGGTCGAAGGCCAGGGCGCCGGTCAGCGACCATTCCGGAGCGAACGAGGCGCGGGCGCCCGGCAGCAGCGACAGCTGCGGGAAGCGGCCGGGGCTCGACAGGTCGGCGGCGGTGAAGTCGTTGTATTTGGCGTCCGTATAGGTAACGCCGCCCTGGAACATCAGGCCCTCGACCGGGGTGAACCAGACCATGTCGGCGTCAACGCCGCGCGAGGTCAGTTCCGGGATGGATTCCACCACGAAGGCGGTGCCCAGGAAGGTGTTGAGCTGGAAGTTCTCGAACTTCTGGTCGAAGTAGGTGAGGTTCAGCAGCATCGAGCGGTTGAACAGGGTCGTCTTCACCCCCAGCTCGTAGCTGTCCACCGTCTCGGCGTCGAAGAACAGCGAGGCGTCCGGCGTCACCCCCGTCTGCACCCGGTCCATGTTGTAGCCCGCGCCCTTGTAGCCCCGCGCATAGGAGGCGTAGGCCATGACGGCGTCGTTGAACCGGTAGGAGCCCTTGAACGTGCCGCTGATGTCGGTGTCGCTGAACTTCTCCTGGATCCGGCGATTGTCATAGAGCGGGTTCGACCAGGGCAGGCACAGCAGGCCCACAGCCGCGGCCGGGGTCCCCACATTGACGGTGCCGGGGATGGCCGACGGCGCGCGGTTGGCCGGATTCTGGTTCGCCAGGGCGCCGCCGCAGGCCGCGCCATTGCTTCCCAGATTGTCCTGAACCCCCAGCAGACGCTTGCTGTCATAGGTGTAGCGCAGGCCCAGGTTCAGGTCGAAGGCTTCCGTCACCCGCCAGGTGTTGTTGGTGAACAGGGCCACCGACTCCGCTTTCTGGGAATAGTGGTCCTCATAGGCCTTGCCCGCCGCGAAGGTCGGGGCGGCGGCGCTGGGCGCCACGGCGCCGACGACGCAGAGCGGGGTGTTCGGCGCGGCGGCGGTGACCAGGAAGCCCTGCGGATTGGTGAAACAGCCCAGGCGGCTGGGGCTCGGTCCCCCCACGGCGGCCGGCAGGGTCGCCGTCAGCAGGAAGGAGGCGAAGCCGTTGTAGTCCGCGCCGTAGGAATAGGAGTCGTCGCGATAGACGCCTTCCTTGGTGGCGAACAGGCCGACCAGCCAGTCGAACTTGTCCGTCGCGCCGGCCAGACGGAATTCCTGGGTCAGGTTGTCGACGCCGTAGCCGTTGGACCCGTCATTCTCGCGGTGAAGGATGTCGGCGCCCGTATAGTCCAGGTCCATCCCCTGCTGGAACGACCAGTCGCGCCACGAGGTCTGCGACGTCAGGGTGGCGTTCAGGCTGGGCAGGTCGATGGTGGCTTCCGCCGACAGGCCCATGTCCTCGATCTCTTGAGGCGTCTCGCGGTTCGAATAGGCGGTGCGGCTGAAGGGCACCGTGCCGAAGCCGGCGACGGGCGGCCGCTGGCCGGGGCCGTTCGGCGCGGCCAGGGCGGCGATGAAGGCCTGGGTCGGGCCGACGCGGGTCTGAACCGCCGAGCAGCAGAATTCGTCGCGCTTGGTGTAGTCGGCGATCAGGCGGATCGACACCTCGTCGCTGGGCAGGATCAGCAGCTGGCCGCGGCCGGTCCAGTAGTCCTGGGTGTTGTCCTCGGTCAGGGTGCGCGGGCCGTCGCCGACGTTGACGTCATAGAAGCCGTCGCGCTCGCGGTGCGCCACGAAGATGCGGCCGGCGATGATGTCGCTGAGCGGGCCGGTCGCCGAGACCGAGCCGCCCATGGCGCCGTAGTTGCCGGCGGTCAGTTCGGCCGAAACCGACGGGTCGAACGACGGGCGTTCGGTGATGATGTTGATGACCCCGGCCGAGGTGTTCTTGCCGAACAGGGTGCCTTGCGGCCCCTTCAGCACCTCGATGCGGCTCAGTTCGCCCAGGTCGCCGAAGCCGACCGAGTTGCGCGAGCGATAGACGCCGTCGATCACGACGCCGACCGAGGATTCCAGACCGGGGTTGTCGCCGACGGTGCCGGCGCCGCGGATACGGACCGTGGTCGAGGCTTCGGACTGGGTCGAGGTCACGGTCATGCCCGGCGTCAGGATCTGCAGATCCTTGATGTCCTGCACCCCGGCGCCGTCCAGCACTTCCTGCGACAGGGTCGTGACCACGATCGGCACGTCCTGCAGGCTCTGTTCGCGCTTCTGGGCGGTGACGATGATGTCGTCCACGCTGGTGGGCGCCTCCTGGGCGGCGGCGATCCCGGCGAAGCCGAACACGGCGGCGCCGACGACGGCGGCGGACACGGTGGTCCGGAGATAGCGGTTAGTGTGGCGCATGAAAGCGTCCTCCCGGCTCTGAAGCCCGGTCACGCGGAGCGAGACCGCAGCGTTTCCTAGTTCCCAATCGACGCGCCTCTGCGTGGAGACGCGTTCAGTACCGCAGAGGCTAAGCCCGCTTGGGCGTGAGCTACAAGCGAGCGTTGTTACCCGCGACGATTTTTCGCCGCAGTTCGACCTTCCTGTGACAAGGAAGAGACAGAAAACGCTTACGCTAGGTCAGTTTTTGCACCGCAGTCGCGGCTTTCGCAGCGAAATCGGGGGCTATTCGCCCCCGACCTTCGGCCGGGTCCGGCCCGCCAGACCCAGCACGACAGCCGCCGCCACGGCCGACAGGATCGAGCCGCCGATGACGCCCAGCTTGACCTCGACCTGTTCGGGCGAATCGACCGCGCCGGGGAAGGCCAGGACGCCGATGAACAGGCTCATGGTGAAGCCCACGCCGCACAGCAGCGACACCCCATAGACCTGCAGCCAGGTGGCGTCGGTCGGCCGGGCGCCGATCTTAAGGGCCGAGGCCAGCCAGGCCATGCCCAGCACGCCGATCTGCTTGCCGAAGAACAGGCCCAGGGCGATGGCGACGACCAGGGGCGCAAAGGCCTGGTCCATCGTCAGGCCGGCGAAGGAGACCCCGGCCTTGGCGAAGGCGAACAGGGGCAGAACCAGGAAGGCGTTCCACGGATGCAGGTCGTGCATCGCCTCCTTCAGCGGGCTCTGGTGATCCTCCTTGCGCGCCGCGATCGGCACGATCATGGCGAAGGCCACAGCGGTCAGAGAGGTGCTCAGCCCCGACAGGACCGTCAGATACCAGACCGCCGCAAAGCCCAGCACCCAGAAGGGCGTCGGGATCCGGATCCGGTGCGCCACCAGGCCGCCCACGGCGATCAGGCCCAGGGCCCAGAACAGCGGCGCCCAGTTTGCCCCCTCGCTGAACAGGACCGCGATCAGGGCGATGGCCCCCAGGTCGTCGACGATGGCCAGGGTCAGCAGGAAGACCCGCAGCGACGACGGCAGGCCCTTGCCGACGAAGCCGAAGATGGCCAGGGCGAAGGCGATGTCGGTGGCCAGCGGAATGGGCCAGCCCGCATGGGGCGCCCCCATCGTCGCCGACAACAGCAGATAGACGGCGGCCGGCCCGGCCATGCCGCCGATAGCCGCCAGCACCGGCGTCGCCAGCTTGCGCGGATCGCTCAGCTCGCCGCGCACGATCTCGTATTTGATCTCCAGCCCCACGACGAGGAAGAAGATCGCCATCAGGCCTTCCTTGATCCAGTCGGAGATCGATTCCTCCAGCCGGATCGGACCGATCTGAAGCACATGATAGCTCTTCAGCCAGGTGAAATAGTCCGCCGACCAGGGCGAGTTGGCCACCAGCACCGCCGCGATGGCCGCCAGGGCCAGGGCCGAGCCGGACGCGGCCTCGGTCTTGAGGAAGTCGAGAGTCAGTTTGCGCGCCACGGCGGCCTCCGATCGAAAGGATGAGCTGTCGTGACGCCAGGTTATCGACGGGCGTCGGACCGGGTTCGCCGCTTCATCGTGTGAAGACGGCGCCGGCCTGGCCGCAAGCGCGGCCTGATGTCTGCCGACAAGAATACGGCATGGGCCCAGAGGTTCAACCGAAACCGTCACCATAGGCGACTTGCGAAACAGATGCGGCGGTCGCACCTAGCCCCCATGCCCCCCTCCCCCGCCTATCGCCCCGAAGCGCGCGTCTTCGATCTGGGCCCCGATTTCGCCGACGCCGTCCAGGCGGCCGATTTTCCCCAGGCCGTGCTGCGGTTCCGCAACGACCGCGCCGCCGCGGATGTGGGGCTGGAGGGGCTGAGCGACGCCGAATGGATCGCCGCCTTCGGCCGGTTCGCGCCCCTGCCGGGTCAGCCCGGCCCCCTGGCCATGCGCTATCACGGGCACCAGTTCCGCCAGTACAATCCCGACCTGGGCGACGGGCGCGGCTTCCTGGCCGCGCAGATGCGCGAAACCCCGCGCGCTCAAGCAACGAGCGACCACGTCGCGAGTGATAGCGCCCCAGGTCGACTTCTCGACCTGGGAACAAAAGGCTCGGGTCAGACGCCCTGGTCGCGCGGCGGCGATGGGCGGCTGACGCTGAAGGGCGGGATGCGCGAGGTGCTGGCGGCCGCGATGCTGGAGGCCCAGGGCGTCCCCACCAGCCGGGCCTTCTCCCTGATCGAGACTGGCGAGGCGCTGGAGCGGGGGGACGAGCCGTCGCCGACTCGTTCGGCCGTGCTGGTGCGCCTGTCACACTCCCATATCCGCTTCGGAACCTTCCAGCGCGCCGCCTATCTGGGTCGCGCCGATCAGATCGAGACCCTGATCGAACACGTCCGCACTCTTTATCACCCGACGGTCGCCGCCGGGGACGCGCCCGGCCTGCTGCGCGCCGTCGTCGAGGCCTCGGCCCGACTGACCGCCCGCTGGATCGCGGCCGGCTTCGTCCATGGCGTGCTGAACACCGACAATCTGAACGTCACGGGCGAGAGTTTCGACTATGGCCCCTGGCGCTTCCTGCCCGAATACGACCCGGCCTTCACCGCCGCCTATTTCGACCAGACCGGCCTCTACGCCTTCGCGCGCCAGCCCGAGGCGGTGTTCTGGAACCTGACGCAACTGGCCGGCTGTCTGAAACTGGTCGCCGGGGCCGAGCCCCTGACCGACGCCCTGAACAGTTTCGGCCCGGCCTATATCCGCGAACTGCGCGCCGCCTTCCTGATGCGGCTGGGCGTGCTCAGCCTGGGGGAGGCGGCGGACCAGCGGCTGGTCGATGCGACCCTGGCCCTGTTGCGGGAAGGCGGCGAGGCCCTGCGCTGGGAGCCTCTGTTCTTCGACTGGTTCGGCGGCTTCGCCTCCTCGGCCCGCGCCCTGTCGGGGCCGCGCGCCAGACTGTACCAGGGCGAGGCCTTCGACGTTTTCCGCTTCGCCCTGATGGAACATGAGCCCGACCGGATCGAACGGCTGGAACATCCCATGTTCGCCGCCCGCGAGCCGGAGGAGATGCTGATCGACGAGGTCGAGACGATCTGGGCCGCCATCGACGCCGCCGACGACTGGGGGCCGTTCCAGGCCAAGCTGGCGCGGCTGGAGGCCGCCCGCACCGCCTGGGGCTTCACCGCCTGAGCCGAACCTTACGAAAGCTTCATCTCGTTTATCGATAATTTTCTTGCCCGTTTATCGATAAATCCATATCGATAGTCGCCAAGTGTCGCGGAGGGCGACCCAATGGAGGGCTATCGGATGAAACTCGTAGGCAAATATTCGGCCGCCAGCGCGCTGCGGTGGCTGCTTGGCTTCCTGAATGTCTTCGTCATGTTGGCGACCGTGGCTGCGGGCGGCGCCCTATTGATCAGCCTCGTCTCGCCCGACTTCGCCGCCGGCTTGATCGACGGCTTGAGGGACGCGCCGAGCGACCCGACGACCCCTCTGGGCCTGGCTGAACGCCTCACCATTCTGGGCGGCTTCCTCGCCTGCGGCTTCACCTGGTGGATCATCAACCGGCTGCGGCGCATCCTGCTTTCGGTGAACCAGGGCGACGCCTTCGAGTTCGCCAATGTCAAACGGCTCCAGGCCGTGGGTTTCGGCCTGCTGGGTATTCAGCTGACCGCCCTGATGCTGTCCATCGTCGCCCCCCAGGCCATCGGCCAGTCGGCTTCCGACTATGATTTCGACCTCGGATCCTGGCTGGGCATACTGGTGGTCTTCATCCTGGCCGAGGTCTTCCGCCAGGGGTCGGCCATGCGCGACGAACAGCTGACCACGGTCTGAGAGGCGCGCCATGATCATGATCCAGCTGGACCGGCTGCTGCTCGAACGCCGCATGTCCCTGACCGAACTGTCCGACCGCGTCGGCGTCACCCTGGCCAATCTGTCGATCCTCAAGACCGGCAAGGCCCGCGCCGTCCGCTTCTCCACCCTGGACGCCCTGTGTCGCGAACTGGACTGCCAGCCCGGCGACCTGATCGTCCAGACGCCGGGACCCCAATCGGAAGAACCCTGATCGGCTGAAATATCGTCAGAACCCGTTGCAGGGGCGGCGCGAATCGGGCCACTCGCGCCGCCCCTGAAACACAAAGTCATCAGCCGATGTCATCAATTGATGTCATCGCCCGATGACAAATGACGAAAGGGTCTCTAGATACCCCCTTGCGAACGGAGCCGCTCAATCCGATATCGCAACTGTTACCAATCAGGCCCCTCCCGATGACCACAACCCATCTGCCCGTCGCCCAGGCCCGCAGCCGCGCCGCCTACAAGAACATCACCCTGTGGACGCTGCAGGGCTGGATCGCGATGTTCTTCATCGCCGCCGGCTACGCCAAGCTGACGGAGCCGATGACCAACCTCATCACCCTGATGGGCTGGCCCGCCGTCGCACCCGAGAACATGGTGCGCGGCATGGGCGTGGTCGAGCTGGTGCTGGCGCTGGGCGTTCTGGCCCCGCTGATCTCCTGGCGCGTTGGCCGCCCCCTGCTGCTGACCTCGGCCGCCGGCCTGATCGTGCTGGAATCGACCATGCTGATCATCCACGCCCTCAGCCAGGACATCGGCCTGGCCGTGGTCAACCTCATTCTGCTGGGCTTCACCATCCCGGTTCTGCTGGGTCGCCGCACGGCCTGACCCGCCCCTGAAGATCGATCGCCGGGACCCTCTCCCCCCTCCTGTCCCGGTGTGTCGCGCCCGGAGCCTTCTCCCCCCTGGCTCCGGGCTTTTCTTTGCCTGCCGTCCATCTCGGCGAAAGCTTACCCTTACGCGCACGTAAAGCCTTTCCTTTACGCGCACGTAAAGTTATGGTGCCCGCATGGCCACCGCCGACGATCACCGCACCTATTCCATTCGCCAGCTGTGCCGCGAGTTCGACGCCACGGCCCGCGCCCTCAGATTCTACGAGGACAAGGGTCTGCTGACGCCGGCCCGCAAGGGACAGACGCGCGTCTATGATTCCCGCGACCGCGCGCGGCTGAAACTGATCCTGAGAGGCCGCCGCATCGGCTTCACCCTGCAGGAAATCCAGGAGATGCTGGACCTGTATGACCGCAAGGATCACAACGTCCACCAGATGGCGGTGGCCCTGAGACGCCACCGCGCCCAGATCGCCGCCCTGAAGCAGCAATTGGAAGACATCGAAGGCGCCATCCAGACGGCGGAAGACGCCTGCGCCTGGATGGAGTCCAAGCTGGGCGAACACCGGCCGGACCTGCTGCCCGGCGCGGAAGACTATGAGAAGCTGCTGCGCGCACGCCTCAACCACGACCATCACCCCTTCAAAGCGAGAGCCTGACCCATGGCCTACAAGTCGCCCGTCCGCGATTTCACCTTCATCCTGAATGAAGTGCTGGAGATCGACCGCTACACCAACCAGCCCGGCTTCCAGGACGTGTCTTCGGACCTGGTCGGCCAGATTCTGGAAGAAGGCGGCAAGTTCGCCGACGAGGTCATCGCCCCGATCAACAATCCGGGCGACAAGGAAGGCTGCCACTGGTCCGAGGGCGGCGTCGTCACCGGTCCCAAGGGCTGGAAGGAAGCCTACAAGGCCATGTCTGAAGCCGGCTGGATGGCGCTGGCCGCCGACCCGGCCTACGGCGGCCAGGGCATGCCCAGCATCGTCGCCTCGGCCTTCGGTCAGATGACCGCCGGCGCCTCGGCCGCCTTCTCCATGTATCCGGGCCTGACGTCGTCCGCCTATGCCGGCATCCACGCCAGCGCCTCGGACGAGATCAAGGCCAAATACCTGCCCAAGATGGTCTCGGGCGAATGGTCCGGCACCATGAACCTGACCGAGCCCCAGTGCGGCACGGACCTGGGCATGGTCCGCACCAAGGCCGTGCCGAACGGCGACGGCTCCTATTCGATCACCGGCCAGAAGATCTGGATCTCGGCCGGCGAGCACGACTTCTCGGACAATATCATCCACACGGTTCTGGCCCGCATCGAAGGCGCGGTCCCGGGCATCAAGGGCCTGTCCCTGTTCGTCGTGCCCAAATATCTGGTCAACGAGGACGGCTCGCTGGGCGAGCGCAACACCCTCGAATGCGCCGGCCTCGAGCACAAGATGGGCATCCACGGCAACGCCACCTGCGTCATGCAGTATGACGGCGCCAAGGGCTGGCTGCTGGGCGAGGAAGGCCGCGGCATGAACAACATGTTCGTGGTGATGAACGAGGCCCGCCTGGGCACCGGCCTGCAGGGCCTGGCCATCGGCACCGCCGCCTATCAGGCCGCCGCCGAGTTCGCCAAGGACCGCCTGCAGGGCCGCAGTCTGACCGGACCCAAGAACCCCGAAGGCCCGGCCGACCCGATCATCGTCCACCCCGACGTGCGCCGCATGCTGCTGGAGGCCCGCGCCTTCGTCGAAGGCGGCCAGGCCTTCATCCTGTGGACCGCCCTGCACGCCGATCTGGAGAAGTCGGAAGACGAGGCCGTCGCAACCAAGGCCAAGGACTACATGGGCCTGCTAACGCCCGTGCTGAAGGCCTATCTGACCGACAAGGGCTTCCACGTCGCCTCGCTGGCCATGCAGGTCCACGGCGGTTCGGGCTATACCGAACACTTCCCGGCCAGCCAGTATCTGCGTGATGCCCGCATCACCATGATCTACGAGGGCACGAACGGCATCCAGGCGCTGGACCTGGTCGGCCGCAAGCTGCCGGCCCACGGCGGCCGCGCCATCATGACCTGGTTCGGCGAGATCGACGCCTTCGTGGCCGAGAACGGCGCGAACGAGGCGATCAAGCCCTTCGTCGACGGCCTGGCCGACGCCAAGAAGAAGCTGCAGGAAGGCACCATGTGGCTGATGCAGAACGGCATGGCCAACCCGGACAACGCCGGCGCCGCCTCGACCGACTATCTGAACGTCTTCGGCCTGACGGCCCTGGCCTATATGTGGGCGCAGATGGCCAAGGTGGCGCAAGCCCAGGTCGAGGCCGGCTCGACCGACCCCTACTACGCCACCAAGCTCCAGACCGGCCGCTACTTCGTCGAGCGCATCCTGCCCGACGCCGGCGCCCACCTGGCCAAGCTGAAGACCGGCGCGGACGTGCTGATGGCCATGCCGGCCGAAGCGTTCTGAGCCGGCGCTAACCTCTCCCTCCCCCTCGGGGGAGGGCGGTCGACGCGCAGCGACGACCGGGTGGGGAGGGCTCGGCGACACAAAGACCGAGCCCGCTCACCCTGCCGTCCCCACCCGGCCGCTTCGCGGCCCCCCTCCCCGGACGGGGAGGGAGACGTCCAGGAAACGCTCATGAACATCCTCAACAGCCCCGACCCCGATTTCATGCGTGAAGAGGAGATTGTCCTCTTCTCCGACAGCGTCGGCAAATGGATCGAGGAGCACGCGCCGCCGGAAAAGGTCCAGTCCTGGATCGCCAACTCGTCCGTGCCGCGCGACCTGTGGAGCCAGGCCGGCGCCGACGGCCTGCTGGGCCTGTCCATGCCGGAAGAAGACGGCGGCATGGGCGGCGACTATCGGCACGAGGTGGTGCTGATGCGCCAGCTGGGCTGGAAGGGCGCGGACCATTTCGGCATCTCGCTGCACAACGCCATCGTCGCCCCCTACATCTGGCATTACGGCACCGAGGAGCAGAAGGCGCGCTGGCTGCCCCGGCTCCAGTCCGGCGAACTGGTCGGCGCCATCGCCATGACCGAACCGGGCGCGGGCTCCGACCTGCAAGGCGTCAAGACCACGGCGGTCAAGTCCGGCAACGGCTATGTCGTCAACGGCTCCAAGACCTTCATCACCAACGGCCAGCTGGCCAACTTCATCATCGTCGTGGCCAAGACCGACCCGGCCGAGGGCGCCAAGGGCACCTCCCTGATCGTGGTCGAAACGGACGGCGCCGAAGGCTTCGAACGCGGCCGGAACCTGCACAAGATCGGCATGGAGGGGAACGACACCTCCGAGCTGTTCTTCAACGACGTGAAGGTCCCCGGCGACAACATCATCGGCGGCGCCGAGGGCCAGGGCTTCGTCCAGCTGATGCAGCAACTGCCCCAGGAACGTCTTAACATCGCCGTCCAGGGCGTCGCCGCCGCCGAGCGCGGGCTTGAGGCGACGATCGCCTACGTGAAGGAACGCAAGGCCTTCGGCAAGCGGGTCATCGACTTCCAGAACACCCAGTTCAAACTGGCCGAGGTGAAGACAAAACTGACCGTCGCCAAGGTCTTCGTGGACCATTGTATCGGCCTGCACCTGAAGGGCCAGCTCGACGCCGCCACGGCCTCCATGGCCAAATACTGGGTCACCGATATCCAAGGCGAGACCATTGACGAGATGCTGCAACTGCATGGCGGCTATGGCTATATGAACGAATACGCCATCGCCCAGTTGTACAAAGATGCGCGGGTGCAGCGCATCTACGGCGGCACGAACGAGATCATGAAGCTGCTGATCGCGCGGACGTTGTAAAGGCAGGCGACACACGGCGAACAATGATTTATGGCTGCGGGGTGGCAACCGTAAAGAAGGACATTCTCACGCCTCCGAACGAATGGTGGAAACACCTTCGATGGGCCAAGCGCGCCTTCTGGAAAGGTGAGCGCAAGGCCGCAAAGGCCCTAGCCTCGGCCCAGGCTGACGATAGCTGAAACCCTCCTTCCGCTCATCCCCGCGAAAGCGGGGACCCAGTGCTTTCGGGATGCACGCCGTTGGCCTTCTTCACCTACATCGTCGCCAGCCGCCGCAACGGAACCCTCTACACCGGCTCGACCGAGGACATCATCCTGCGCACCGCCCAGCATCGGGACAAACTGTTCAAAGGCTTTTCCGCCAAGTATGGCTGCGCCAATCTGGTCTGGTTCGAAGCGCATCCGACACGCCACGCGGCGTTCGTGCGCGAGCGCCGGATCAAGAAATGGAACCGCGTCTGGAAATGGAGCTGATCGAACGGTCGAACCCAGGCTGGCGCGATCTGTTCGATGACCTGTTCTGAGGCTCTCACTGGGTCCCCGCTTTCGCGGGGATGAGCGGATTTGAGATGATACGTTTGCACGTGAAGGCCGCATTGGCGGCAGGATCCCCCGTCGCCCCCACCCTCGACCAGTCGCGCTACCTGACCCAGGTCATGCGGCTGAAGCTCGGGGACGAGTTGCTGGTGTTCAACGGCCGCGATGGCGAATGGCGCTGCACCATCGCCGAAGTCCTGAAGAAGGGCGTCATCCTGCGCGCCGAGGAACAGGCGCGGCCCCAGGCCTATGGCCCCGACCTGGAGCTGATCGTCGCCGTGGTGAAGAAGGCCCGGGTCGAGACCATCATCGAGAAGGCCGCAGAGCTGGGGGCGCGCCGGGTGCGGCTGGTCCTGACCAAACGGACCAACGCCGACCGCATCCGCCTGGACCGGCTGGACGCCATCGCCGAAGAGGCCGCCGAACAGACCGGGCGGCTGGACGTGCCCCCGGTCGATGATCCGGTGAAACTGGACGCCCTGCTGGACGGGTGGGAGGCGGGACGCCGGCTGATGTTCTGCGACGAGACCGGCGGCGCCCCGGCGATGCCCGCGATGACCGCCGCGGGCCAGGGTCCGTGGTCCATCCTGATCGGCCCCGAAGGCGGTTTCTCACCGGAAGAACGCGAACGGCTGCGGTCCCTGCCCTTCACCACGGCGGTCTCTCTGGGCCCGCGCATCCTGCGCGCCGACACGGCCGCCATCGCCGCCATGACCCTGTGGCAGGCGGCGGTCGGGGATTGGGAGCGTTAAAACCTCCGCTCATCCCCTTGAGCCGGACCCAAACCTCGCCCATCTAGCCGCGACACACGGTCGCTCAGAGATGCGCCGGAGGGGATCTGACGCATGACCGACAACGCGCCGCTGAGCCGGGACGTCCTCATCGAAGCCATGTCCAAGGGCGCCAAGCCCAAGGACCAGTGGCGGATCGGCGCCGAGCACGAGAAGTTCGGCTTCGACAAGACCACCCTGGCCCGCCCCGCCTACGACGGGCCGAGCGGCATCAAGGCCATGCTGGAGGGCCTGCAAAGGTTCGGCTGGTCCCGGGTCGAGGAGAACGGCGTCCTGATCGGGCTGGAGCGTCGCAACGACGAGGGCTTCATCGCCTCGGTCAGCCTGGAGCCCGGCGGCCAGTTCGAACTGTCCGGCGCACCGCTGAAGACCATCCACGACATCTGCAACGAGACCGGCCAGCACCTGATGGAGGTCAAACAGGTGGCCGACCAGCTGGGCGTCGGCTTCCTGGGAGCCGGCTTCGACCCGCTGTGGACGCGCGAACAGGTGCCGGTCATGCCCAAGGGCCGCTACGACATCATGCGCGCCTATATGCCCAAGGTCGGGACCCTGGGCCTGGACATGATGCTGCGCACCTGCACCATCCAGGCCAATCTGGACTTCGATTCCGAAGCCGACATGGTGGCCAAGTTCCGCACTTCGCTGGCGCTGCAACCGATCGCCACCGCCCTGTTCGCCTGTTCGCCCTTCACCGAGGGTCGGCCGAACGGTTTCCTGTCGGCCCGCGCCAACGTCTGGACCGACACCGACGCCGACCGCACCGGCATGCTGGGTTTCGTGTTCGAGGACGGCTTCGGCTTCGAACGCTATGCCGATTATGCGCTGGACACCCCGATGTATTTCGCCAAGCGCGACGGCAAATATGTCGACGCCTCGGGCCAGTCGTTCCGCGACTTCCAGGCCGGCAAACTGCCCGCCCTGCCGGGCGAATATCCGACGATCAAGGACTGGAACGACCATCTGACCACCCTCTTCCCCGAGGTGCGGCTGAAGGCCTATCTGGAGATGCGGGGCGCCGACGGCGGCCCGTGGAGCCGGATCTGCGCCCTGCCCGCCCTGTGGGCCGGGGTCCTATACGACGCCCCCTCGCTGGCGGCCGCCTGGGACCTGGTCAAGGACTGGGACATCGCCGACCATGAGCGCCTGCGCCGCGACGTGACCCGCCTGGGCCTGAAGGCCGAGGTGGCGGGCCGCAGTGTGCGCGACATCGCCGTCGATCTGGTCAACATCGCCAAACAGGGCCTGAAGAACCGCGCCCGCTTCTCGGGCGGCATGGTGGACGAGCGCGGCTATCTGTCGGAACTGGAAGACATCGCCGACAGCGGGATCACCCCGGCCGAACGCCTGCTGGACCTGTATCACGGCGTCTGGCAGGGCGACGTGAAACGGATCTACGCCGACTTCGCCTACTGAACCTACGGGACCGTATAGTCCGAACAGTCCGGCAGCGGCTGGTCCGGGCGATAGACGCCCGCCGCAGCGTCGAAGACGAAACGCCGCTGGTAGCTGCATTTCGGATCCCGTTCCGCCACCAGATCGGCCTTGGTCAGGGGAGCCTTCTCCAGCGAGTCCTCGGACCGCGAGACCCCGCGCGGAAAGGCGGTGGCGACGGTCTCATAATCCAGCATGGGCAGGGCGTCCCAGCCGCCCGCCGTCTTCAGCCTGGCGTCGAAACTGTACTCGTCATGGCAGGCGCCTGCGCGCTGCTTCATGTCCGCCTCGCTGAAACAGGCGCGGATCATCAGCGACCCCCGCAGCGGCACGGTCAGGACCGGCGCGGCCCCATACTCCCCGGCTTCAGCCGCCCCGGCTGCATCCAGACGATACAGCCGCAGTTCCGACGCCTGTCCCCCGCCGCCGGAATACATGCTGCGGGCGACCGCCTCGACCCCGGCCAGGAAACCGCCGTCCGCCAGCCGAACCAGGCCGGTCCACGGCTGATAGGTCTCGATGTCACCCGCCTCGATCTCGCCGCCCGCCGCCGGATCGCCGGCGGCCCTCACGACCGGCGCAACCACGACCTCGCCCTCCCACACCTCCTCAACCAGGCTGACGCACCAGGCGCCGTCGGCCGTGCAGGCCCGGTTGTCGGTCAGGACCAGATCCTCCAACCGATCCTCAGCAGGGACGGCGGGCGAGGTCTGGAGGGCGGCGAACAGAAACAGGGTGGCGATCATGGCTTCACCTTAACAGACGCGACATATGAGCCCAGTTGAAACAACCTCGTGCACGCAAATGCGGCCTTAACCGATCTGGCGTAGTGGCTGAATCACTTCGCGAGGAATTGCTGCAATGATCCGTTCGCCCGCCGAGGCGCTGCGCCCACCGCCGACCGATGTGGATCTGGACACCTTCTTCGACGTGTCGCTGGATCTTCTGGTCGTGCGTGAACTGGACGGGCCGGTGGTCAAGGCCAGCGCCTCCTGGTTCTCGGTCCTGGGGTATCGGCCCGATGAACTGGTCGGTCAGCTTCTGCCCAGTCTCGTGCATCCCGACGACCAGCCCGCCACACAGACGGCCATCCTGGAGGTCACGAACCGCCGCCCCGGCGACCCGGTTCTGGGTCAGACCAATCGCTATCGGCACAGGGACGGTCACTACGTCACCCTGGAATGGCGCGCCCAGAGGTTCGGCGACCGCATCTATGGCGTGGCGCGCGACGTGACGGCCAAGGTCGCCGCCGAACAGGCCCTGATCGAGGCCAAGGCCGCCGCCGAGGCCGCCAGCCGCGCCAAGTCCGACTTCCTGGCCAATATGAGCCACGAGGTGCGAACGCCCCTGAACGGGGTGATCGGCATCGTCGATGCGCTGTCCCGCACCGCCCTGGATCCCGCCCAGACCGAGATGGTCAATCTGATCCGGGCGTCCGGCGTCACCCTGGAACGGCTGGTGTCCGACATCCTCGACGTCTCCAAGATCGAGGCGGGCGAGCTGACGCTGGAGACCCGCCCCTTCGACCTCGACGAGGCCCTGGACGCGCCGCTGGACGTCATGCGTGTCCGCGCCGACGAAAAGGGCCTGAGATTCGACGTCATCCGCGACGATGAGGCGCGCGGCGTCTTCGTCGGCGACAGCACCCGCATCCGCCAGGTGATCGGCAACCTCCTGTCCAACGCGGTGAAATTCACCCACCAGGGCGGCGTCTCAGTCCGCATCGCCCTGGACGAAGACCACGACAGCCTGACCCATCTGATCGTGGACATCCAGGACACCGGCGTCGGCTTCGACGCCGAACACGCCCCCCGCCTGTTCGACCGCTTCAGCCAGGCCGACGCCACCATCACCCGGCGCTTCGGCGGCACGGGCCTGGGCCTGTCGATCTGCCGCGCCTTGGTGGAGATGATGGGGGGACGGATCACGGCCGAATCGACGCCCGGACAGGGCAGCCGCTTCAGGATCGACGTCCCTTTGGCCCGCAGCACCTCCCTGTCCGACTATGTCGCCGGCGAACGCGCCAGGGCGGCCGAGGTCCCGGCGCCGATGCACACGATCCGGGTCCTGCTGGCGGAAGATCATCCGACCAACCAGCGCGTGGTTCAGCTGATTCTGGCCGGACACCCCGTCGAACTGATCACGGTCGAGGACGGCGCCCAGGCCGTCGCCGCCTTCCAGGCCGGCAGCTTCGACGTGATCCTGATGGACATGCAGATGCCCGGCATGGACGGGCTGACCGCGACCCGCATGATCCGCGAACTGGAAGCGACGCGCGCCGCCAACATCCACACGCCGATCATCATGCTGAGCGCCAACGCCATGGCCCAGCACCGCGAGCAGGCGATCCAGGCCGGCGCCGACATCCATGTGCCCAAGCCCATCACCGCCGCCAGTCTGCTGGCGGGCATCCAGTCCGTCCTGCCGGCCTGAAGACCGCCTGAAAAACAAGCGCGCCTCGGGGCGCGCGTCTCAGGCGACGGCGGCGATCAGCGGCGGCCCGCTTCGGCGCCAGTCGCTGCTGGTCCAGCTCAGGACCATGTGGGTCAGCTCGACGATGTTGATCGGCTTGGCCATGCAGTCGTCCATGCCGGCGGCGAAATACTCGGCCTTCTGTTCCGCCAGGGTGTTGGCGGTCAGGGCGACGATGGGGGTGGCGCCGCGATGGCCCGGCAGGGCGCGGATGGCGCGGGTGGCGGCGACCCCGTCCATGACCGGCATCTGGATATCCATCAGGATCAGGTCCCAGTCGCCGGTGCGGGCGGCTTCCAGCCCCTGGGCGCCGTCCTCGGCCGTGGTGCAGGCGATGCCCTGGACCTCCAGCACCGCGACCACCAGGGCCCGGTTGCAGTCGTGATCATCGACATACAGGATCCTGGGCGTCCGCCCCGACCCTTCCGTCTCGATGGCTTCGCAGGCCCCAGAGACCTCGGCCGGAACCTCGGCCGGAACCTTCGCCCCGACCTCTGACTCGACGACGGTCAGACCGGTCGCTGCGGGCGCGGCGTCGCCTTCCGAGGCGTCCCTGCCCGACTGGTCGATCATCTCGTTGACGACCGACAGCAGGCGCTGACCGGCGTTGTTGATCCGCCCCACATGGTCGGCCTGTTCGACATTCAGACTGGACGTCGCCAACAGGTCCGAGAAGCCGATCACCGTATTCAGCGGCGTGCGCAGCTCGTGCGACATTTCGGTCAGGAAGGCCTGGCGCGCCTCGGCCATGGCGGCCTTCTGCTCGGCCGCCGCGCGGGCGTTCTGGGCCTGGACCCGCGCGGTCACGTCGCGTTCGTCCAGCAGCACGCTCATCTGGCCGGTCGCCGGGTCCGTGACCGGCCGCACGTCGAGCTGATGCCAGCGCAGCCCGTCACGCGTGACGACCTGGCAGACGTCGGTGACGGCGTTTCCGGCCAGGGCGGCGGCCAGCAGCGGCGGCGCGCGCTCCGGCTCGGCGAACCGCGCCTCGAACCCGTCGGTCGCCGTGCCGTAGGCGGCGAAGGCCGCCGGATTGGAGAAGATCGGCCGCCCCTCGGGATCGAACAGGCTGATCAGGGTCGAGGTATGGCGCAGGGCCTCGGCCGCGCGGTTCTCGTCGCCGTCCGCCGCGATGGGCGAGGCCTCGACCAGCAGCACCGGCGTCCCGTCTTCCAGAAGATAGGTCGAGATCACCGCCGCTACCGTCACCGGGTGGCCGTTGGGGTAGAAGGTCCACTGGTCGCAGACGACCGACCCGTCGGCGGTCTCGCGCGCCAGCCGTTCGACGCGCGCCACGGCCGCCGGCGACAACTGGCCGAAGCCACGGGCCAGCAGGGCCTCCAGACTGTCCGCCTCCCATAGCTCCAGCGCCGCCGGATTGGCGTAGACGCCGCGCCGGTTGACCGGATCGAACAACCATATCGGGCGACGCAGGGCGTCCCATTCGTGCATAGCTGCGGCGCCCTTTCTGGACGACGGTTATTGTAGGACGATCACTGACGGAACGCTGTTAAGAACCGGCTAAGTCGAACCTGCGGAAACCCCGTATGCGCCGCGCGTCCCAAAGCCGTCAGCTCAGGCCACGGCGTAGCGCGCCACGACCCCGTCCGACTGGAAATCATGCTCCGCCAGCTTGTCCAGCGACCGCAGCACCCGCGCCAGGAAGGCGGCGGGATCGCCCGCCTCCACCGCCGGCCGCAGCCAGTCGGTGACGACGGCGCGGGCGGGGTAGGTCCCGACCGGGCCGGGAATGCTCAGCGCCACCTCGACCCCTTCGGCGATCCAGCCGGCCACTGTGGCGAAGAAGTCCGGCGAGGCCAGGAAGTCAGACGGCCGGATGACATACAGGGTGATGACCCCGTCCTCGATCCCGTCGGGCCGCACGATCACCCCGCTGCGGTCCGGCCGCCAGTCGTCCGACAGCTCGACCACCCGCCACAGGCAGAACCAGACGCGACAGGTGTTCGGTCGGATCGCATGGACCGAGCAGCCGGCGGCCTCGACGCAATAGGCGCACAGTTCGCCGGTCGGCTTGGCCAGTTCGGGCAGGTCCAGCGGAATGGCCCGGCAGCATTCGACGCAGGCCCCGCAGGTCCGGTCGGGCAGCAGGGGCAGGCTCACTCGCCCGCCCGCTCCAGCCGGGCGATGCGGCGGTCCATGTCGGCGACCACGGCCTCCAGCCGCGTCTTCTCCGACGCCATGTCCACCGGCGTCCCGTCCTCATAGGCGATGGTCGCGCCTTGAGCGATCAGATCGAGGCGGTAGATGGCCGTCACGCGCTGGGCTCTGAACCGTTCCAGGGCGGCCTGGGCGGCGGGATCGGGGGCCGGATTGGGGGTCTTGCTCATGGCCGTGGCTCTAGCCCATCGCGTCTTCAGGGGAAACCAGCCTGTGGATACGGGCGTTTGACGCTGAACCCCGGCCAGAATCCCTGTATGAGGTCCACGGATGATCGGGCGTTTCCCCATCCTCTATATCGCCGAGGCCGACGCTGAGGACGCCGTGCTGTCCTCGGGCGTTCTGGCGCATCTGGTCGACAGCCTGCCGGAGGCCGGCTTCACCGTCGTCGGCTCGGCCGCCAGCGCCCCCCTGTTCGCCGACACCCCGCGCCTGGAACGGCTGCTGGTGCTGGAGCGCGAAGGCCGTTTCGACTGGATCGCCCTGTGGAACCAGGTGCGCGGGACCAAGTGGGGCCTGATCGTGGACATGCGCGGCTCGGACCTGTCGGGCAAGCTGCGCCGTGTGAAGCGGGCGGTGCGCGACAAGACCGCTCAGCCCGGCCTGCACGCGGTCCAGGCGGCGGCCGCAGTGCTGAAGCTGGAGCCGCATGAGGTTCCGGCCCCCCGCCTCCATGTCTCGGATCAGACGCGCGCCCAGGTCGAGGCCCTGATCCCCGTATCCGGCGGCGCCAATTCTGAAAAGGATCGGCCCATCCTGGCCATCGGCCCCGGCGTCGAATGGATGGGCCGCCGCTGGCCCGCCGAACGCTACGCCAAGGTGGCGACCAAACTGCTGGCCGACGACGGGCCGCTCGCGGGCGGCCGGCTGATGCTGGTCGGCGAGGAGATCGACCGCGAGGCGGCCCACACCATCCGCTACGCCGTGCCGCGCGCCCGCGTCATCGAACTCCAGGGCAAACTGACCCGGCTCCAGACCGTCGCGGCCCTGTCGAAAGCCAGCCTCTACGTCGGCGCCGACTCGATCTGGACCCATCTGGCCGTCGCCTCGGGCGTGCCGGTCGTTGCCGCCTTCGGCCCCTCCGACGAGGCGACGCGCGGCCCCTGGAACGGCGTCGCCGTGCGCGGCCCCCGCAGCTTCGAGGAGTTCAAGGCGCTGGACCCCCGGCTGAACCAGGCGATCCAGCACATGATGGACCTGCCGTGGGAACGGGTGCTGAAGGCGTCGGTTCGGCTGTTGAAGGAACGGGGCTGACGACAATCTCCCTCCCCGTCCGGGGAGGGGGGCCGCGCAGCGGCCGGGCGGGGGCGGCCAGGCGAAGGCGAGCGAGAGGGGGAGCGAGCCGGCGCCATCTCTAACAGACCCGCTGTGTCGCCCTGCCCGCCCCACCCGTCCTCGCCTACGGCTCGGCCACCCTCCCCGGACGGGGAGGGAGAGGTTTAGCCGTTTCGCGACCCGTGCCGCATCCGCTAGAAGCTCGCATAACCAGCCAGGAGCCGCCCCCATGACCCAGACCTATGACCTGATCGTCCGCGGCGGCGAGGTGGCCAATCACGCCGGGCGCGGCCGGGCCGACGTCGGGGTGATCGACGGCAAGATCGCCTTCATCGGCGACCTGTCCCAGGCCTCGGCGGGCGAGACCTTCGATGCGACGGGCCTGACGGTCCTGCCCGGCGTCATCGACACCCAGGTCCATTTCCGCGAACCCGGCCTGGAGTGGAAGGAAGACCTGGAGACCGGGTCACGCGCGGCGGCCCTGGGCGGGGTCGTCGCCGTGTTCGAGATGCCGAACACCAATCCCAACACCACCGACCCCGACACCATGGCCGACAAGCTGGTCCGGGCGAAGGACCGGATGTGGACCGACCACGCCTTCTATGTCGGCGGCACGCACGAGAACGCCGACTATCTGGGCGAGCTGGAGCGGCTGCCCGGCTGCTGCGGGGTCAAGGTCTTCATGGGCGCCTCGACCGGCGACCTGCTGATCGCCGACGACGAGGGGGTGCGCAAGGTCCTGTCGAACGTGCGCCGCCGCGCCACCTTCCATTCCGAGGACGAGTACCGCCTGGTCGAACGCCGCGGTCTCGCCCGCACCGGCGACTGGACCAGCCACCCCGAGGTCCGCGACGCCGAAAGCGCCATCCGCTCGACCCGTCGCCTGGTCGGCCTGGCCCAGGAGACCGGCGCCCGCATCCACGTCCTGCACGTCACGACCAAGGACGAGATGGAGTTCCTGCGCTTCCACAAGGATGTCGCCACCGTCGAGATCACGCCGCAACACCTGACCCTGGCCGCCCCCGAAGCCTATGAACGGCTGGGCGCCTACGCCCAGATGAACCCGCCGATCCGGTCGCAGGAGCATGTGGACGCCCTGTGGCTGTGGGGCATGCAGCAGGGCGTCGCCGACGTGCTGGGGTCCGACCACGCGCCCCACACCAAGGAGGAGAAGGCCAAACCCTATCCGGCCTCCCCGTCCGGCATGCCGGGGGTGCAGACCCTGGTGCCCCTGATGCTGACCCATGTGGCCCAGGGCCGGCTCAGCCTGGAGCGGTTCATCGACCTGACCTCGGCCGGCGCCCAGCGGGTGTTCGGCACGGCCAACAAGGGGCGGATGGCCGTCAGCTATGACGCCGATCTGACCATCGTCGACCTGAAGGCCAAACGCACCATCACCCATGACCAGCAGGCGTCGCGCTGCGGCTGGACCCCGTTCGACGGTTTCGAGGCGACAGGCTGGCCCATGGCCACCATCGTGCGTGGCCGGGTGGTGATGCAGGACGGCGAACTGATCGGATCGGCCCATGGACGGCCGGTGCGGTTCATGGAGACGCTGTGAGGTCGGCCTCTACACAATCCGTCACCCGCTCCACCCCCACCCCCGTCATCCTCGGGCTTGACCCGAGGATGACGGGGGAGAAGGAAAAACTCGGCCTGATCGGCTTCGGCGCCTTCGGGCGGCTGACGGCGCGGCATCTGTCGCCCTGGTTCGACATCCACGCCCATGACCCGGCCGCTACGGACGCAGACGGCCACGCCACCCTGACCGACCTGGCTGCCGCCGCCGCCTGCCCCACGATCATCCTGGCCGTCCCGGTCGAGGCCCTGGCCGCCACCCTGACCGAAATCCGCCCCCACCTGCGCCCCGACGCTCTGGTGATCGACGTCGGCTCGGTGAAGGTCAAACCCGCCCGGCTGATGGCCGAGCTCCTGCCCCCCGGCGTGCGGATCGTCGGCACCCACCCCCTGTTCGGCCCCCAGAGCGGCAAGGCCGGCATCGCCGGCCTCCGCCTCGCCGTCTGCGAAGTGCGCGGCAAACGCGACGCCCGCCGCGTCGCCGCCTTCTGCCGCCGCGCCCTGGCCCTGAAGGTGTTTCAGGTCAGCCCCGAGGATCACGACCGCGAAGCCGCCACGGTCCAGGGCCTGACCCATCTGATCGCCCGCCTGCTGCTGGCCATGGAGCCCCTGCCGACCCGTATGACCACCGCCAGTTTCGACCGCCTGATGCAGGCCGTCGACATGGTCCGCCACGACAGCCCCGCCGTCTTCCGCGCGATCGAACGCGACAACCCCTTCGCCGCCGAAGTCCGCAACCGCTTCTTCGCCCTGGCGGACGCGGCGCGGGGGGATTTGGACGCGGAATGAGGGGGGAAGCATCCGACCACGCCATGCCTCACATCAGTTGACGAGGCGTCTCGGTTCGCTGAACCTGGGCCTGGGATGGTGTAATCGAACATACCGGTCACAACCGGAGCAGCGGGTGAGAGCCCCGCTCCCTAAGTCTGCTTTGCGAACCGGCGGCGATTTCGCAAGACGACCCGAACCGGGCAACCAGAATGTCCGCTCTTGCGGCGGCCCTATAACTCGGCGACCCTGCCGTCTTCCTCATCATCTCCTAGCGCCGTGCCCGTCATGCAGATCGCCGTCCTAACCCTTGATGGTTTCAACGAGCTGGATTCCTTCATCGCAGCAGGCATCTTAAACCGGATGAAATCACAGGGCTGGGCGGCCCACATCACCTGCCCCACGCCGGAGGTCACCTCGATGGCCGGGGTGACGATTCAGCGCCAGAAGCCGCTGGAGTTCTTGGCCGACGCCGACGCGGTGCTGATTGGCAGCGGGATCAAGACCCGCGATTACGCCGCCGATCCCACGTTCCTGTCGCGCCTCCCGCTGGACCCGTCGCGCCAGCTAATCGGCGCTCAGTGCTCCGGCACGCTTCTACTGGCCAAGCTGGGGCTGATCGGCGACCTGCCCGCCTGCACCGACCTGACGACCAAGCCTTGGGTTATCGAGGCGGGCGTAAATGTCGTTGATGCGCCGTTCGCCGCGCACGGCAATGTCGCAACCGCCGGCGGTTGCCTAGCCTCGCAATACCTTGCCGCTTGGATGATTGCGCGCTTGGCGACCCTGCGTGACGCAGAAGAAGCCATTCACTACGTCGCGCCCGTCGGCGAGAAGGCTGAATACGTCCAGCGCGCGATGGCGGCGGTGACGCCGTTTTTGAACGTCGGAGAAACACGGGCTGCATAATCCATGGTCGTCCGCTTCTCACCCCTTTCACCCCTTTAAGACCTCCGCACAGTCCGCTGATCCCCAACCTTTCCAATAATTCACGCGGCAATCCAGCATCATCGCCCTACCCTACTCCAGGCTGAACGGTCGGAGGCGGGCATGGCGAAGCGGCGAGCGTTCCTGGCGGGCGTCCTGGCGGCCGGCGCCCTTTGCGGAACGGCCCTGGCTCAGGCCGCGCCGCCCATCACCAGTGGCGAGGTGGCCGGCGACTGGATGCTGAAGATCACGCCGGCCGAGCGGCAGGACCTCAACATCTCCTTTGAGTCCAAGAGCGGAAATCAGCTCGACTTTCCGTTGACCGTCACGCCCCAGCCGCGCGGCCGGCTCTCGTGCGTTCTCGACGGCGAGCCGGCCGATTGCCGCATAAGGGACGGCAAGCTGGTCGTGGTCATGGCCTCGGGCGGGGTGCGCATGACCTTCACCCTGACGGGGCGGTCGCGCGGCGGGTTCCAGGGCGATGCGAGCCTGAGGGTCCGTCTGCTCCCCATCGGCGGCCATATCGGCGCCGTGACCATGACGCGCCGATCATAAGGGCCGGCGCGCGGACGGTCGGCGCAGGCGCCACCTATCCTAATTCCGCAGACATTCTGTCGACGAAACAACCGCCTGACTGAAAAATCCCGTCGCCACCCCCCGCCCTTCCCTGCGGGCCTATACTCCCGTCGTCGGCATTGGAAGGGAGGCTCATTCAGTTGCAGACTCTGGCGCCTCGCCCTGGGTTCGAGGGCTCCGCGCAATTTCGTCCCACCCCGATTTCAGACAATTCAGACGATTCAGACACTGTTTTTTCGCCGCACCGTCTGAAATCCCCTGCGACAATTGACAAAGATTGCCAAACCCCCATTCTGACCGGACAGGAGCAGACCCCATGGCGACGATGAACATCTCCCTGCCCGACCCGATGAAGGCCTGGGTCGAGGAACAGGCCAAATCAGGCCGCTACGCCAACGCCTCGGACGTCGTCCGTGACCTGATCCGCCGCGAACAGGTCAAGGCCGAGAAGATCGCCCATATGCAGCGATTGGTGGACGAGGCGCGCGCCGGCGGGATCAGCGAAAAGACCCCACGTGAGATCTTCGAGGAAGTCCGCGCCGAATTCGAAAGACGCAAGGGCGCGGCGTGACCCGCCTGCGGCTGAGCGAAGACGCCGAAGCGGATCTGCGCCTGATTTTCTGGCAGGGCCTGGAAATGTTCGGCGCCCGCCAGACCGAAACCTATATTTCAGGCTTGGAAGACCAGTTGCAGCAGTTGCTCCTGTTCCCCGATACGGGCCGGTTGCACACGGATATCCAGCCGCCCGTCAGGGTTCAGCCCTATGGCGCTCACGTCATCATCTACGAACACATCGACGACATCGTCGCAGTCCTCCGCATCCGCAGCGCACGCGAGGACTGGACGGCCTCACCTCTGGGAAGCGACTGGCCATGACCCACCCCATCCACATCGGCGTCGGCGGCTGGACCTTCGAACCTTGGCGCGGAATCTTCTATCCCGAGGGCCTGGTGCAGAAGCGCGAGCTGGAATACGCGGCGTCGAAACTGACCAGTATCGAGATCAACGGCACCTATTATTCGACCTTCAAACCCGATAGCTGGCGCAAATGGCGTGACGAGACGCCGGACGGGTTCGTCTTCTCGGTCAAGGCCAGCCGCTATTGCACCAATCGCAAGATCCTGTCGGACGGCGGCGAGAGCTTCGACCGGTTCCTATCCCAGGGCCTGACCGAACTGGGCGACAGGCTGGGGCCGATCAACTGGCAGTTCATGGGCACGAAAAAGTTCGACCCCGAGGATTTCGAGGGCTTCCTGAAACTGCTGCCGCCCGAGAAGGACGGCCTGCGCCTGCGCCACGCCCTGGAGGTCCGCAACCCGAGCTTCGCCACCGAGCAGTTCTACGATCTGGCGCGCAAATACGGCGCGGCCATCGTCTACGCCGTCGATGACGAGGAGCCGACCTGGCCCCAGATCGACGAAGAAACGTCTGACTTCAGATATGCCCGGCTGATGTCCAGCCGCGAGGACGAGCCGACCGGCATGACCGCCGCCGAACTGTCCGCTGTCGCCGACCAGGCCAGGGCCTGGGCCGAACGCGGCGAGGTCTTCGCCTATTTCATCTCGGGGGCCAAGGTGCGGAACCCGGCGGCGGCCCAGGCGCTGATCGCCCAGTTGAAATGACGCGCGCCGCCTTGCGACCGGTCACGCCGGGCCACATCTGGCGCCCACGCCCCAAAGCCTGCCCCCAAGCCTGAAGGACCTCCCCCATGCCGATCGCCACACGCGCCTTCGCCGCGACCGCCGCCGACAAGCCCCTGACCCCCTACAGCTTCGAACGGCGCGATCCCGGCCCCGACGACGTGCTGATCGACATCAAATACTGCGGCATCTGCCATTCCGACCTGCACATGGCCCGCAGCGAGACCGGCCAGGCCCAGTACCCGCTGGTGCCCGGTCACGAGATCGCCGGCGTGGTGGCGGCCGTCGGCTCGAACGTCACCCGCTTCAAGCAAGGCGACCGCGTCGGCGTCGGCTGCATGGTCGACAGCTGCCGCGAATGTTCGTCGTGCCAGGAAGGGCTGGAGCAGTATTGCGTGCCCGGCTTCACCGGCACCTACGGCGGCAAGGACCGGAAGGGCGGCACGGCCGAGACCATCACCCAGGGCGGCTATTCCGATCACATCACCGTCGACCAGCATTTCGTCCTGTCCATCCCCGACAGCCTGCCGCTGGACGTCGCCGCCCCCCTGCTGTGCGCCGGCGTCACCACCTATTCGCCGCTGAAGACCTGGGGCGTCGGACCGGGCTCGAAGGTCGCGGTCATCGGCCTGGGCGGCCTGGGCCATATGGCGGTCAAGCTGGCGGCGGCCATGGGCGCCGAGGTCACGGTCCTGTCCACCTCGGACCGCAAGAAGGCCGACGCCGAGCGGATGGGCGCCAAGCATTTCCTGATCAACTCGGACAAGGCGGCGATGAAGGCTGCGGCCGAGAGCTTCGACCTGATCATCAACACCGTCTCGGCCACGCACGAGATCTCCAGCCAGGTCCAGCTGCTGGCCCGCGACGGCACCATGGTGATGCTGGGCCTGACCACCGAGGGCCTGCCGGTCTACGCCGTGCCCCTGCTGTGGCGTCGCCGCCGCATCGCCGGCTCGCTGATCGGCGGCGTCGCCGAGACCCAGGAGATGCTGAACTTCTGCGCCGAGCACGGCATCGCCTGCGACATCGAGACCATCGCCCCCGACCAGATCAACGCGGCCTATGAGCGGATGCTGAAATCCGACGTCCGCTACCGCTTCGTCATCGACATGGAGAAGCTGGCGGCCTGATCCGTGCGACATCAAGCCCGGTTTCCCCCGCGGAAATCGGGCTTGCCTGCGGCCGAGGCGTCGCTACACCTTTAACCACGGTCCGCAGCAGACGGACCAAAGGGACAAGGAAACGATCATGGCGCGTGTGGCATTCGTGACCGGCGGCACCCGAGGCATCGGCAGGGCGATCGTCCAGCGCCTCAGCGAGGACGGCGTTCGCGTCGCCGCCGGCTATTCCGGCAATGACGAAGCCGCCCAGGCCACGGCCAGGGCCACCGGCTGTTTCGTAGTGAAGGGCAATGTCGGCAGCTTCGAAGACTGCGCGCGCGCGGTGCAGGAGGTCGAAGCCGAGCTGGGTCCGGTCGACATCCTGGTCAACAACGCCGGCATCACCCGCGACGGCTTCTTCCACAAGATGAGCCATGACCAGTGGTCCGACGTGATCCGGGTGAACATGGACAGCGTCTTCAACACCACCCGCCAGGTCATCAACGGCATGCGCGACCGCGGCCACGGCCGGATCGTCAACATCTCTTCGATCAACGGCCAGAAGGGCCAGGTGGGCCAGACCAACTATTCCGCCGCCAAGGCCGGGATGATCGGCTTCACCAAGGCCCTGGCCCTGGAGAACGCCCGCAAGGGCGTGACCGTCAACTGCATCGCCCCCGGCTATATCGACACCGAGATGGTCGGCGCCATGGACCCCAAGGTGCTGGAATCCATCGTGGCCCAGATCCCCGTGGGCCGCCTGGGCAAGGGCGAGGAGATCGCCGACATGGTGTCCTGGCTGGTGGGCGAGCGTGCTGGATATGTCACAGGCTGCACCCTGTCTCTGAACGGCGGTCAGTACCTGGTCGGGTGAAGCCGCTTCGCCCAAAATCCGCCGCGTGACGGTTTCATCCACAGTCTCATGAAGTTGACGGAAACGGACTGGGCGAAAAAGTCGCCTCGCGTGACCGCGATGGCCCTGGCGGCCGTCGTGACCGTGGGTCTGTCCGTGGCTGCGCCTGCGGTCCTGCCTTCGGACTGCCACGCCCAGTCGCGCCGCAACCTGCCGCCCTCGGCCCGCTACGTGGCCGGCACGGGACAGGGGTTCGTGCTGGACGTGACCGGGTCGCGCCCCCTGCTGCGGTTCGACCGTTCGACCGAGATCTGGGTGCTGCGTCCCGCCCCCGCCCCGCGCGGCGACATCGTCTATCGCAACGACAACGGCGACCAGGTGCTGCGCGTCACGGCCGACGGCGGCATGACCCTGTACACCACCACGGCGCCCCAGGGCTCGCCCGTCTCGCCGTCGGGCGAGGCCGCGCCCCTGCTGGCCCCGGCCCTGACGGCCGTCCAGCTGTGGAACTACATCATCCGCCAGAGCGACCGGGCCAGCCGCGCCCTGGGCCGACTGGTGGTCGTGGACGTGGACATTCAGCCGGGCTCGGAAGCCGTGGCCGCCGACGCCCTGTCGACCGCCGTGGACGCCATCGCCCGCATGGCCCGATCACCGGCCCTGCGCCGCGAGGCGGACAAGATCCGCCGCATCGAGATCGTCGATCAGGGCCGGGGCCCCCAGGCGACCTTCTCACGCGGCGTCCTGCGCATCGTGATCATGCCGCGCGCCGGCGTGGCCGGCCGTCCGTCCTCGGCCCTGATCGTCCGCGTGGTCGCGGACGACGTTCTCAGCCGCTGAAGCCGTCCTTCGCGGCCCGCCGCGCGGCGAACTGGGCCGCATCGACCGCCGTCAGGAACGGATTGAACCGCCGCTCCGTCCCGATCGTCGTCGGCACGGTGGGCTCGCCCCGCGCCCGCGCCGCAAAGATCGCCTCGGCATGGGCCCGGGTCTCGGGCCGGTCGTCCAGGGTCAGGGTGAAACGCGCGTTCGACGCCGTATATTCGTGGGCGCACCAGACGACGGTCGCCTCGGGCCAGGCGGCCAGGGCCTGAAGACTGGCCCACATCTGCTCCGGCGTCCCCTCGAACAACCGGCCGCAGCCCAGGGCGAACAGGGTGTCGCCGACGAAGGCCAGCTGGTTCTCGACCGAGCGGAACACGACATGGCCCAGCGTATGGCCGGGCGTGGCCGTGACCTCGAACCGCGTCTCGCCGACCATCACCTCGTCGCCTTCCGCGACCACCCGGTCCAGCGGCGCGACGCGGCGCACCTCCTCCGGCCCCACGATCTCGCAGCCCGTCTCGGCCTTCAGCCGTTCGTTGCCCTCGGTGTGATCCGGGTGCCAGTGGGTGTTCAGGATCAGGTCCAGCCGCCCCCAGCCCAGGGCCTCCAGCTCTTGCAGGATTCGCTCCGCATCCGGCGTGTCCACCGCCGCGACCACGCCGGTCGCCGTATCGCGGATCAGGAAGCCGTAATTGTCGCTGCGGCACGGAAACAGGTGAACATCCAGGGTCATGACGTCATTCTAGCAGGACGGCTCCGGCGGGCCTATGGTGGACCCCATGCGGCGCAGCATCGACGAGCTTCGAACCTTCTACGGCGAGCCGACCGGGGCCCTGGTGCGCCGTCTGCTGGCCCGGCGCCTGGACGACGCCTGGGGCGAGGCGCCCGACTGCGACGTTCTGGGCGTCGGCTACGCCACGCCCTGGCTGGACGCCTTCGTCGGCGCCCGCCGCGTGGTCGCCGCCATGCCGAGCGGCCAGGGCGTCGAACACTGGCCCAGCGTGGGGCGCAACCGCACCCTTCTGGTCGACGACCGCCGCCTGCCCTTCGCCGCCGGGTCGTTCGACCGCATCCTGCTGGTCCACGCCCTGGAAGAGGCCGACGATCCCGCCGCCCTGCTGCTGGAGGCCGTGCGCGCCCTGGCCCCGACCGGGCGCATCATCCTGGCGGCGGCGGCGCGCGGCGGCCTGTGGGCGCGGGCCGAGAACACCCCCTTCGGCCACGGCCGCCCCTTCACCCGGGGCCAGCTGGAGCGGCTGGTGCGCGAGGCGGGGCTGGAGCCGGCGGCCTGGTCCCAGACCCTGTATGTCCCGCCGTGGACGCCGCTGCTGCCCCTGGCCGACGGTTTCGAACAGGTCGGGCGGCGCATCGCGCCGAACACCGCGGGCGTGATCCTGCTGGAGGCGTCGCGACAGGCCTATGCGCGCATCCGTCCCAGCGGCCTGGCCCAGCGCGTTCCGGCCCGGCCGGCGCTGACGCCCCAGCCCGTCGCCTCGACCTCCTCCCCGACGCCCCGTCCGCACCCCTGACAGGGAGTTGAGATCGTCCCATCTGTTCGTCGGACGCGAACGGCCTTATGGCGAGCCTCATGCATCGACTGATCCTCATGCGGCACGCCCAGGCGGAGGCCTCCAGCCCGTCCGGCGGCGACGAAGCCCGCCCCCTGTCCAACACCGGACGCAAGGAGGCCGTGCGGATGGGCCAGACCCTGGCCGAGCGCGGTTTGAAGCCCGACCTGGCCCTGGTCTCGTCCGCCGTCCGCACGCGCCAGACCTGGGACCAGATGCACGACGCCTTCGGCGACGTCGAAGTCCGCGACGAACCGCGCCTGTACAATGCGCCGTCCGACGTGCTGCGTCGCTTCGTCGAGGCCTGCGAGGACGAGGCCGGTTGCCTGATGCTGCTGGCCCATAATCCCGGCGTCCATGTGCTGGCCACCGAATACCTGTCCGAAAGCGCGGCCTCGCCGGCCATTCTGGACCGTCTGGCCGGGGGCTTCCCGACCGCCGCCGCCGCCCTGTTCACCGTCGATGTCGCGGGGCGCTGCGTCTTCGAAGGCTTCCTGACTCCGCGCGACCTGGGGGTCGCATGACCGGGACCGCCTACAAGATCCTCGCCGCCGAGGAATGGCGCGCGGCCCTGGCCGAGGGCCATTACGAAGGCTCCGCCGTCGATCTGGCGGACGGCTACATCCACATGTCCACCGGCGAACAACTGGTCGAGACCGTGCGCCGCCATTACGCGGGCCGCGACGATCTGATGCTGCTGACGGTCGATCTGGCGCGGTTCGGCGCGGATCTGGTGTGGGAGCCGTCGCGCGGCGGCGACCTGTTCCCGCATCTGTACGCGCCCCTGCCCGTCGCCGCCGTCGCCGCCCTGCGCGCCCTCTCGGTCGCCGAGGACGGAGCCATGCTGTTCGAGGATCCGGCATGAGCCTGCTGGCCGACTGGGGCGCCGCCGCCCTTCGCCGCCTCGATCCCGAGACCGCCCACCAGGTGGCGATCAAGGGCCTGGCCCTCGCCGCCCTTCCCGCCCCGGCGGCCGACGATCCGATCCTGCATACGACGCTGGCGGGGCTCGCCCTGCCCAATCCCGTCGGCCTGGCCGCCGGCCTGGACAAGAACGGCGAGGCCCTGCGCGGCCTGTCGCGGCTGGGCTTCGGTTTCGTCGAATGCGGCTCGGTTACGCCCCGCCCGCAGCCCGGCAATCCCAAGCCCCGCCTGTTCCGCCTGACCGAGGACCGCGCGATCATCAACCGGATGGGCTTCAACAATGAAGGCCTGGAGGCCTTCGCCGCCCGTCTGGATCGCCGCCCCACGGACGTGGTCGTCGGCGCCAACCTGGGCGCCAACAAGGATACGGAGGACAAGGCGGCGGACTATGTCGCCGGCCTGCAACGCCTGGCCGGCCGCGCCTCCTATTTCACCGTCAACATCTCCTCGCCCAACACCCCCGGTCTGCGCGCCCTGCAAGGGCGTGAACAGCTGGACGATCTGCTGGGCCGGATCGACGCCGCCCGCCCCACGGACGCCGCCGCCCGCGTGCCGGTCTTCCTGAAGATTGCGCCCGACCTGATCGCCGACGAGATCGGCATGATCGTCGAGGCCTCGCTGGCGCACCGGATCGACGGCCTGATCGTCTCCAACACCACACTGGAACGGCCCGAGACCCTGCGATCCCCCGATGCGCATGAGACGGGCGGCCTGTCGGGCGCCCCGATCCGCCCGTTCGCGGAAAAGGCTCTGCGCGCCGCCGCCGAAGCGGCCCAGGGGCGCCTGCCCCTGATCGCGGTCGGCGGGATCGACAGCGGGGCCGAGGCCTATGCCCGCATCCGTCTGGGGGCCAGCGCCGTTCAGGTCTATTCCGCCTTGATCTACGACGGGCCCGGTTTGATCACCCGCATCAAGCGTGATCTGGCGGCGCGACTGCGCGCCGATGGTTTTTCCTCAATTTCGGCCGCTATCGGGGCCTCGCGTTGACAGAGCGTTAGCCTCGATCTGCGTCTAGTACCGCCAAGCGAACGACCACGGTTCGTATTGCCGGGAAGCTGGATGTCCAAGACGACCGCAGTCGACACCGCCGCAAGCGGCTGGACAGTGGCCGCCCGCCATCGCCGCAGCAATCTGCTGCAGCGTTTGGGACTGGGGGCCGCCGTCGCCCTTGTCGTGACGCCCATGATCGGCTGGCGGATCTGCCTGGCCTGGTTCGCGGCCTATGGCCTGATGCAGGGTCTGGAACTGCTCGCCTTCGCGCGCGTGAATCGTGACGGCGACGGGAAGATCCCCCTCTGGGGCCGGGTGACGGCCTGCCTGAGCCTGTTCGCCAGCGCCTCGCTGTTCGGCAGTCTGTCGATTCCGATGTGGCTGATCGGCGGTCCGCTGGGCGGGGTCTGCGCGGCCCTGATGCTGCCGGCCCTGATGCTCTTCTCGATGATCAATTCGCCGCGCTCGAAATCGATACTGGTCTCCTCCCTGACGCCGCCGATGCTGTATCTGCTGGCGGTTCCCTTCCTGGCCGCCTGGTTCGGCGCGCCGCCGCCCCTGGTGATGACGGCCGCCGCAGCCGTGGTCCTGGTCATCTTCTTCACCATCATCAGCTGGCAGAAGATGAGCGAGGCGACCGAGAACCAGATGCGCGCCCACGCCGAGGCCGAGCGCCTGCGTGTGAAGGCCGAAGAGAGCCTGGTCGCTCACACCGCCTTCCTCGCCGCCATCGGTCACGATCTGCGCACCCCGATCGGCGCCATACTGACCGGCGCCGCAGAGCTTCAGGCGCTGGACGCGAACTCGCGGTCAAACGCCCATCTGATCACCGACGCCGGGCTGATGATGAAGGCCCTGCTGGACGACCTGCTGGATCACTCCAAGATCGGCGCCGGCCGGATGACGGTCGAGGCCGTCGACTTCGACCTGCGCGCCACGCTGGCCCAGACCTTGCGCCTGTGGCGCGGACCGATCGAGGCCAAGGGCCTGAAGCTGCGCGTCGAGGGCGCCGCGCGCATGCCCCGCAGCGTCAAGGGCGACGCCATGCGGATCCGGCAGGTGATGAACAACCTGATGTCCAATGCGGTGAAGTTCACGCCCCAGGGCCGGATCACCCTGCGCCTGGACGCCTGGGCCGAAGAGCCCTCCGGCTATTGTGTTCTGCTTGAGGTTCAGGACACCGGCCCCGGCATGACCGGCGATCAGCTGGCGCGGCTGTTCAACCCGTTCGACCAGACGGCCGAAGGCGTCAGCGCCCGGTACGGCGGTTCGGGCCTGGGTCTGGCGATCAGCCGCGACCTGGTCGAGTTGATGGGCGGCCGCCTGACGGCGCGCAGCGCGCCGGGCCAGGGCGCCAGCTTCACCGTCTCCCTGAGCCTGCCCTTCGGCGAGAACGCCGCGCCGATCCTGGTTCCCGGCGACGACAGCCGTCTGGACATCGCCCTGGCCCTGGCGGCCCGGCCGCTGGCCGCGGGGCCGGACGCGGGAACGCCGCCGGCCGTCCCACGGGACGCCGACGCCTCGACGACGGCCGAAACCGCCGATCAGACCGACGACGACCGTCCGCTGCGCCTGCTGGTGGTCGACGACCACGACATCAACCGTCGCGCCGTCCAACTGATCCTGCAGCCTCTCGGCTGCGACATCGTCACGGCCGCCGACGGCATGATCGCGCTGGAGCGCTGCGCCGAGACGGTCTTCGACGTCATCTTCATGGATGTCCGCATGCCGGAGTTGGACGGGCGCGAGACCACCCGCCGCCTGCGCGCCGAGGGCGGCCCCAACGCCCGGACGCCCGTCGTCGCGGTCACCGCCGACACCGCCCCCGAAGACGTCGCCGCCTGTCAGGCCGCAGGCATGGCCTATTTCGTCTCGAAACCCCTGACGCCCCCGGCCTTGCTGGGCGCGCTGCAGCATGTGCTGGACGACTCCGCTCAGGCGGCCGAGATCGCCGCCGCCTGATCCCGGACATCCGCGACCAGCCGTTCGGCGAAGCCCGGCGTGCGCAGGTCGCACTCCCACACCGTCAGAACCCGCCAGCCGTCATCCCGCAATTGGGCCGTCACCCGCGCGTCGCGGGCGCGGTTGCGGTCGATCTTGGCGCTCCAGTATTCGGCGTTGGCCTTGGGCTTGCGCGCCCCCCGCGCGCAGTCGTGCCCATGCCAGAAACAGCCGTGGACGAAGACGGCGACCTTGCGCCCCTTCATCGTCACATCCGGCCGACCGGCCAGGCCCTGGCCGCCCAGCCGATACCCGATCCCGGCCGCGCGCAGGATCCTGCGCACGGCCAGTTCCGGCGACGTGTCCCGCCCCTTCACGCGCCGCATCACCGCGCTGCGCTGTTCAGGACTGAAGACGTCGGTGCTCATGATCGGTCCAGAACTCAAGTCTCGAAGCGGCAGCCTGGACCGACCGCCCCGAACGTTGGTCCAGGCTCAAGTAACGAAGCGGTAGCCTGGACCAACCACCATCAGAGCTGCGCCAGCAGGTGCTCGGCCGAAGACACCTTGAACTCGCCGCCCTGTTCGATGTTCAGCTGGGTGACCGTGCCGTCCTTGACCAGCATGGAATAGCGCTGCGACCGCTGACCCAGGCCGAAGCCCGAGCCGTCCAGCACCAGACCCAGTTCGCGGGTCAGGTCGCCGTTGCCGTCGGCCAGCATGACGATGGACTCGTCGTCGATGCCCTGGCTTTCGGCCCAGGCCTTCATGACGAAGGCGTCGTTGACGGAGATGCAGGCGACCACGTCCACGCCCTTGCCCTTGATGGCCTCCAGATTGTCCTTGAAGCCCGGCAGGTGGCGGGCCGAGCAGGTCGGGGTGAAGGCGCCCGGCACGGCGAACAGGGCCACGGTCTTGCCGGCGAAGATGTCGGCCGTATTGACGGGTTTGGGGCCTTCGGCCGTCGCCCGGGCGAAGCTCGCGTTCGGAATCCGGTCGCCGATCTGGATGGTCATGGGGCTCTCTCCGCGCGGGTTGGATGGGTGCGCCCGCGACAGATAGACGTCGCCGCCGTCATCGCAAGCGGCAACGCCTTGCGCCCGCCCGTTTCACGCCCGATGATAGGATCATCATGACCGACGCCTCATCCCTGACGGGCCGTCTCCTGGTCGCCATGCCCGGCATCGGCGACCCCCGGTTCGAACACGCCGTCATCCTGATCTGCGCGCACGGGCCGGATCACGCCATGGGACTGCGGATCGACCGCCCGGCGCCCGGCGTCGATCTGAAGACTGTTCTGGACAAGCTGGACGCGCCGGCGCCGGAGGATTCGGTCGGTCGGGTCGTCCTGATGGGTGGACCTGTCGAACGTGAACGGGGCTTCGTGCTGCACACCGACGACTGGAGCACGGGCGACGACACCCTGCCCTTCGGCGACGGCCTGGCCATGACCGGAACGCGCGAGGCCCTGGCCGCCATGACCGACGCCGTGGCCGGCCCCCGGCGGTCGGCCCTGCTGCTCGGCTACGCCGGCTGGGGCGAGGGCCAGTTGGAGGACGAACTGGCCGAAAACGTCTGGCTGACCGCCGACGCCGACCTGGATCTGATTTTCGACGGCGACCACGAGTCCAAATGGACCCGCGCCCTGGCCCGCATGGGCGTCGATGCGGGCCGGCTTTCCAGCCAGGGCGGGCGGGCCTGAACCCGGCTTCGGCCGCGCCATCCGAAACTCGGTCCGCATTAACGAAATCGCTAGGCTGGTGCGCGAGACTGGGGTCTGCCTCGGGATCAGCCAATCGGTTTGGCCTGGGTCGGGAGGAATTTGTGATGCTGATTTCCAAGGGTGATCGTCGCGAACTGGTCGGCTTCCGCGTCGGCGAGCAAGCCTTCTGCATCGACATCACCTCGGTGCTGGAAATCCGCGGCTGGACGCCCACCACGCCCCTGCCCCGTGCGCCTGACTACATGAAGGGCGTCGTGAATCTTCGCGGCGTCGTCCTGCCCATCATCGACCTGGCGGCGCGCCTCGGCCTGCCGACCAAGGAACCCTCGGCCCGTCACGCCATCATGGTGGTGAAATGCGGCTCGCGCACGGTCGGTCTTCTGGTCGAGGCGGTGTCGGACATCGTCGAACTGGACGACGGGATGCGCCAACAGACGCCTGACATGGGCGACGACGGCGGCCCCGGCGTGATCGCCGGCATATTCGCCGTCGACGGCGAGATGATCAGCCTGCTGGACCTGGACAATGTGCTGCCGCCGCTGGCCGAGGCCGCCTGAGTCCTGACCCGACCGGAATCCTGACCCGACGGCGATATTGCCGAACGGCGTGTCGTGGCCGCGCCTATCGCGTCGCCAGCGACACCATCAGCAGCACGACCAGGACCAGACACAGCCCCTGCCAGAACCGCACCGGATCGCGCTCGATCAGCGACAGGGGGCGGGGCGCGGGCGCGGCGGCGGTGCTGCCCGTCTCCAGCACATGGATCAGCTCCTCCACGTCCTCGAACCGTTCATCCGGATCGACGGCGACGGCGCGCATGACGGCGGCCTCCAGCCAGGCGGGCATGTCGGGCCGGCGTCGTCCGAGCGATACGGGCGCGCGATCAAAACGTGGCGCGTCCGACGGATCGACCTCGCCCCACGGATAGGCGCCGGTGAACAGCCGGTACAGGGTCACGCCCAGGGCGAACTGGTCGGTGGCCGCGTTCCCGCTCTCGCCGTCGTACATTTCGGGCGCCTTGTAGCCGGGGGTGCCGGGCGCCTCGGCCTCGGCGAACTCCTCGGCCCGCTTCAGCCGCGCCACGCCCAGATCGACCAGCTTCAGCCCGCCGGTCGTCTCCAGGATCACATTGTCCGGCTTGATGTCGCGGTGCGTCACCCCCGCCCGGTGCAGGGCCGCGACGCCCCGCGCCAGCTTCAGGGCCACGCCGATCCCTTCGGCGATCTCGAGCGGCCCGTCCTCGGCCAGCCGCGCATGCAGGGTCTGGCCCGGATAGAAGGGCTGGACGATATAGAGCCGGCTCTGGCGCCCCGCATCCAGGCTCAGCACCTTGCCGACGAAGGGGCTGTCGATCCGCCGGCCGATGAAGGCCTCGCGCAGGAAGGCGGTCCGCGCCCCCCGCTCCGACACCGCCGCAGGCTTGGGAAACTTCAGCACGACCCTTTCGTCGCTGGATCGGGCGTCGCTGGACCGGGCGTCCACGGACCGCGCCAGGAACAGCCGGGTGTAGCGGCCGTCCGCCACCAGCCGCTCCAGATGGAACCCGTCCACCGTCTCGCCCTGTTTCGGCGGCGGCAGGATGGCCAGGCCCTCGGCCTCGGCGGTGATCGCCTCCCAGTCGGGCGCCCCGATTCCCATGACGTCGATGACCAGGACGGTCGCGTTGTCCCGCGCGCCCGCCTCGGCCACCTCGGCCAGAATGGCCTGGGCGTCGGCGTCAGGCGATCCGCGCCGCGCCAGCAGCCGCGCCAGGGCCTCGTCCGTCAGCACTCCGTGAACCCCGTCCGTGGTCAGCAGCAGCCGGTCGTGCGGCGCCAGGCCGACATGACGCACGTCCAGCTTGACGTCCGCCTCGATCCCGACAGCGCGGTACAGCACATGGCTCAACCCCTGCTGCGCCCGGGTGTGATCCTCGGTCAGGCACGTCAGCACCCCGTCGCGAAAATGATACGCCCGGCTGTCCCCCACATGCAGCGCCACCGCCTCCCGCCCGCGCAGGATCAGGGCGGTGAAGGTGGTCGCCGCCGCCTCCATGGCCGGATCGATCCTGCCCCGCGCATGGAGCCAGCGATTGAAGCCCCGCAGCGCCTTGATCCCGTTGGCGGCGATGCCGTTCAGCGGGTTCTGGTCCAGATAGCCGTCGATGAAGCTGCGCGTCGTCAGCTCGGCCGCCATCCGCCCGGCCTTCGAGCCCGACACCCCGTCGGCGATGACCGCCACGACCCCATGCTCGCGCTGCTCGGCCGGGGTGCCCAGATGCACCCCGCCGAAATCCTGATTGTCCGCCTTCGGCCCCTGAGCGGTGGCGAAGCCGGCGGCGATCTCCAGTCTGGCGTTTGTCACACACCGCTCCCCCGGTCCGTCATCCTCGCCCTCGCGGCGAGGATCCAGACTCCCGGCGCGACCGTGGCTCACCGTCACCGCCGGAGTCCATGGATCCTAGGCGCAAGGCCTAGGATGACGAAACGGAGAAATCTTGCCTACCGCGCCTTGAATATGAAACCTGCTCAAGATTGGAGAATGAGATGAACAGCAGCGGCCTCTTGTTCAGCGACCTGGCCATGGTTTGCTTTTTTCTCTACGTCTTCAACGGCGGTTGGCTGGCGACCCTATTGGGGATGGGGTTTTGCATCATCGGCTGGCGGGCACGCGCACGCTGGCTCAGTTTGGTCATAGGCATCGCCTGCCTTGCTCCAGTCGGTTATATTTTCATGCTCAGCCTGGCGGCCGCTCACACGTTCGTCGCCACCTCGGACCCGGCCTCGCTCATCGGCATCGCAGGCTTCGCGATGAGCGTATTGGCCGCGCCGATTGCGGCCTTCATCACATTGAGACGAGGCGCTCGCCCCTAGGCTCCACGAGATCGCGTCTGGACAAGGCGATAAGCGCTCTTATCTCAGCGTCACAGCTTTGGAGCCGATCATGTCCCCGACATCCGATGACGCCATAATGACCGCCTGTCTGACCCGGTTCGGCGCGCTGAAGCTGGAACAGCAGACCGACCCCCAGGCCCTGCTTGAAATCCTGTATTTGGCCGAGCGTTTCGAGGCCGGGGACGACCTTCAGCAGGCCAAGGCCGTCTATGATCCTGCCATCTGGAAAAGCGTCGAGCCCAGCGACATGAAACGCCGCCTGATCGCGTTGGACGGCTTCATGCAGACGCTCGCCGAGCGTCGTCTGACCGCCTGGGGCGTGGCCCACTAGCCTGTATTAAGCCGACCGCTGCTTCAGCGGCGCCGTGCCGTCCGCCAGGCTCTCAGCCAGATAGACCTCCGCCTCCTGCGCCGGGAGCGCCGGCGCATAGCCGAAGCCCTGGCCGTAGTGGCACTGGGCCTCCAGCAGCAGGGCGGCCAGTTCGCCGTTCTCCACCCCTTCGGCGACGACCTCCAGCGACAGGTCGCGGCCCAGGTTGACCACCGACTTGACGATCTTGGCCGAGCCCTCGTCCTTGTTCATCGTCAGGACGAAATAGCGGTCGATCTTCAGCGTATCGAACGGCAGGCGCGCCAGATACGACAGGGACGAGAAGCCGGTGCCGAAATCGTCCAGCGCCAGCGACGCCCCGACGTCCTTCAGCGACTGCAGCACCTCGGCGGCGTGCGCGGTGTCGCGCATGATGTCGCCCTCGGTCACTTCCAGCTTCAGCGCCCCCTTCGGCAGGCCGCTTTCCTGGATGATCCGGGCCACGTCCTCGCACAGGTGCGGGCGTTCGATCTCGCCGACCGACAGGTTGACGCTGCAGAACAGCTTGCCGGCCAGGGGGTGGCGCTGGATCCATTCGGCCAGTTGCCGCGCCGACTGGGTCATCATCAGCAGGCCCAGGTCGTTCATCATGCCCAGGTCGGCGGTCAGGCCCAGGAATTCGTCCGGCGGGACCAGGCCGCGCTTGGGGTGACGCCAGCGCGCCAGAGCTTCGAAGCCCGCCACCGCCCCGGTCTTCAGGTTCACGATGGGCTGGAAGAAGGGCACGATCTCGCCGCGCACGAAGGCGTTCCGCAGATCCGCCTCCAGCGCCAGACGGCTCAGGCTGTCGCTCTCCAGCGCCCGGCCATAGGCGGCCGATCCGCCGCGCCCGGCGCCCTTGGCCGATTCGACCGCCAGTTCGACCCGGCGCAACAGTTCGGAGGCGTCCGGCGCGTCCGGCCCGCCCTCGACCACCACGGCCCCGATGGAGACGGTCGGATAGATGTCGAAGCCCGCGACCCGCAGCGGCTGCTCCAGCGCCTCGCGCAGGCGAAAGCTGGCGTGTGAGGCGGTCTTCTGCACGATGACGGCGAACTCGTCCTCGCCGATCCGCGCAGGCGAGGCCTCCTTGGAGAAGGCGGCCGCCAGGCGCGACCCCAGGGCCGACAGCACCAGATCCGTCCGTTCGTGGCCCAGGGCCTCGTTCAGCCGCCTCAGACGGTCGACGTCGCCGACCACGATCTCGTATTCGCCGGCCTGGGTCAGGACCTCGCCGACCCGCGTGATAAAGGCCCGGCGATCCAGCAGGCCGGTCAGCGCATCCCGGTCCGAGCCGGCGAACTTGGTCTCCAGCGCCACCACCCCGGCGGCGCGCAGCCCGTCCTCCAGCCAGACCCCGCGCCACATGCAGGTGTCGGATCCGCGCATGCGCAGGCGCACCGCGACCTCGGTCCCTTCATCCTGGGGCTTCAGCATCTTCTCGGCCAGCGACCGGTCCTGCGGCAGGGTCGAGGCGACGAAGCCGGCGCCCGAGCATTCCGGCGCCAGCGGCCCCAGGCCCAGGACGCGCGTCGCGCCGGTGAACCGCAGTTGATCCTGCGACGGCGTCCAGACCCACAGGGCCGTATCGGCGGCCGCCAGCGCCTCGATGGCGCTCGTGGCGTCCCAGGCCAGGGATCGGGGTCGCGCGGTCAAAGCTGTCGCCCTCTCAAGACGGCGTCCGGCCGCCGCGATCGATCTCGTCCTCGACGAGGCCGAACAGCAGATGATCTGCCCACTCGCCGTTAATTTTCAAATAAGCCCGCGCCAGACCCTCGTTCTGGAAGCCGGATTTCTCAAGCACCCGGCGCGAGGCCTGGTTGGTCGGCAGGCAGGCCGCCTCCAGCCGGTGCAGTTTCAGCCGGTCGAAGGCGTAGCCGACCACCGCCCGCATCGCCGCCGTCGCATAGCCGCGCCCGGCGTAGGGCTGGCCGATCCAGTAGCCCAGGGTGCCGGTCTCGGCGACGCCGCGGCGCACGTTCGACAGGGTGACGGCGCCCGCCAGGGTCTTGCCGCCGTCGACGAAGATGAAAAACGGCCAGGCGTTGCCCAGCTCCATCTCCCGCGCATAGATCGACAGCCGACGCCGGAACGCGCCCTTGCTCAGATCGTCGTCCGGCCAGGCCGGCTCCCACGGTTGAAGATAGTCGCGCGACCCGTCGCGCAGGGCGGACCAGGCCGCATAATCGGACGCCCGCGGCGGCCTCAACAGCACGCCGTCGCCCCGGACCACGGGTCCGGCTACATCGCTCATCCAGTCCAGGAGGGCCATCGAAACACAACCTAGCGCGCCGCCGCCCGCTTGGCGACAGATGCACGCGAATCTGATCCGCGACGGAGTTTTGTTTCCGAGGCGTTACACTCAGACCGACGATCAGGAGCCCTTCATGGCCGCATCTTCGACCGACGCCGCCATCGCCGTGACCCGACTGGGCCTCGGCGCCCGCCCCGGCGAGATCGCGCGCGTCGCGGCCGATCCGCGCGCCTGGGCCCTGGCCCAGATCCGCTCCGAAGGCGCGCCTCAACCGGCCGGCCCCTTCGCTGATTCCGGCCAGCGGATGGCGGCTTTCCTCGACTATCAGGGCGATCGGGGCCAGCGGGCCGGCGCATCTGCGGACGCCGAGGCGGTGCGGACGGCGCGCCAGGCGGCCCGTCGCGCGCTCGCCGACGACACCGCCCAGGCCTTTCTGACGCGCGCCCGGCTGGGCGCCACGACGGCTGACGGTTTCGCCGAGCGGTGGGCCTTGTTCTGGGCCAACGCCCTGACCGTGTCGGCGGTCAAGTTCGACAGCGGCGCCTTCATCGACCTTTATGAACGCGAGGCCGTCCGACCGAACGTCTTCGGCCGGTTCGAGGATCTGGTGGTCGCCGCCGAACAGCATCCGGCCATGCTTCTGTACCTCGACCAGGCGCGTTCGACCGGGCCGGACAGCCCGGCGGGGACGCGACGCAAGGTCGGACTGAACGAGAATCTGGCCCGCGAGATGCTGGAGCTTCACACCGTGGGCGCCGACGCCGGCTATACCCAGGCCGACGTCACAGAACTGGCCCGCGCCCTGACCGGCTGGTCGATCCCCCGGCCCCAGGATCGCCAGGCCGCGCCCGGCCGGGACCGCGCCCGCCGGGCGGCCCAGGCGGTTGAACCCGGCCCGAACGGCTTCGTCTTCCGCGCCAATATTCATGAACCCGGCCCCCGCACCGTGATGGGCCGGACCTATGCGCAGAGGGGCGCGGCCCAGGGCGAGGCCATCCTGCGGGACCTGGCCCGGCATCCGGCCACGGCCCGGCGTCTGTCGCGACGGATCGCGGCCCATTTCGTCGCGGACACGCCGCCTGAACCCCTCGTGGCGCGGCTGGAGCAGGCCTGGCGCCGGTCCGACGGCGACCTGGCCCAGGTCGCTCGCGCCCTGGTCGAGGCCCCCGAGACCTGGACGCCGCAGCCGACCAAGATCAAGACGCCCTACGAGTTCATCGTCTCGACCCATCGGGCCCTGGACGTCCCGCCCCAGCGAATCCAGCCCCTGCGTCAGGCCCTGATTGAAATGGGCCAGCCCCCCTTCGCCGCGCCTTCGCCCGAGGGCTGGCCCGACACGGCGGCCGACTGGGCCGGTCCCGACGCCCTGGTCAAGCGCCTGAACTGGGCGCGGACCGCCGCCGAAACCGCCCGGACCGCCGACATCGCCGCCGCGGCGCGCGACGCCCTGGGCGACCGGCTGTCCGAACGCACCCGCCTCGCCGTCGCCCGCGCCGAAAGCCGGACCGAGGCCCTCACCCTTCTCCTGATGTCGCCGGAGTTCCAGCGCCGATGACCCGTCTCACCCTCGACCGCCGCACCCTGCTGGGCGCCGCGACCGCCGGCATGGGCCTGGCCTTCGCCGGACGTGTCGCCGCCCAGACCGATGCCTCCCGCCCCAAACTGGTGGTGGTCATCGCCCGGGGCGCCATGGATGGCCTGTCCGTCACCATTCCCTACGCCGATCCCGACTATGTCCCCTTGCGCGGCGGCCTGGCGCTGGCGGCGCCGGGCGAACCGAACGGGGCGTTGGATCTCGACGAGGGGTTCGGCCTGCACCCCGCCCTCGCCGGGCTGCACCGGCTGCACGATCAGGGCCAGATGCGGTTCGCCCCCGCCGTGGCCTTGCCGGTGCGGATCCGCTCGCATTTCGAGGCCCAGGACGTCCTGGAGAACGGCGGCGAGGCGCTGCGCCAACGCGAGGACGGCTGGCTGAACCGCGCCATCGTGGCGGCGGGCGGCGCGCGGCTGCAAGGCCTGTCGATCGGCGCCCAGACGCCCTTGATCCTGCGCGGCGACGCCCCCGTCTCCAGCTGGGCGCCGGGCGGCCGCGTCACGGGCGAGGACCGGATCGCCGCCCTGCTGCAGGACCTCTATGTCGACGATCCGATGCTGGGTCAGAATCTGGCGCGCGGTCTGGCGACCGAGGCCCTGGTCGCCGACGGTTCGGGCCAGACCGTCCGCCGCAACGACGTCGAGGCCCTGGGTCGCGCCGTCGCCAGGTTGATGACGGGGGCCGAGGGGGCCGACATCGTCGCCGTCTCCCTGGACGGCTGGGACACCCACGCGGGTCAGCGCGGCCAGCTCCAGACGCGGCTGACCGGTCTGGATCAGTTGATTTCAGGCTTGAAGGACGGGCTGGCCGAGCAGTGGTCCCGCACCGTCGTGGTGGTCGCCACCGAGTTCGGCCGCACCGCCCGCGCCAACGGCACCCAGGGCACCGACCACGGCACGGGCTCGTCCCTGTTGCTGGCGGGGGGCGGTCTCAAGCCCGGCGGCCTGATCGGCGACTGGCCGACCCTGGCGGACAATCGCCTGTTCGAAGGGCGCGACCTGGCCCCGACCCTGGACATCAGATCCGTGTTCAAGGGCGTGTTGCGCGATCATATGGGCCTTGATCGCGCGGCCTTGGACACCCGCGTCTTCCCCGACAGCGCGGCCGAGGCGCCGACCCTGGCCGGCTTGGTCTGATCTCCAGGCCGGGCCAAGGGCCGTATCAGGCGACTTCGGTCTCGACCGGGATCTTGCAGATGCGGTTCAGATCGGCGCGGATCGAGCTGCCCTGGAAATGGGACATCTCGGCGCCGGAATAGCCTTCGGCAGACAGGGCCTTGACGACGTCGCCGGTGTTCAGACAGTCAGGAGTGCGGGCGAGCTGGTAGGCGCGCTCCACAACGTGGATGCGGTTCATGGTAGAGCCTTTGCGTGTACCAATCTAACGCACTCCAAGCTGGACCGTTCCACCGACTGTAAAATCCTTGTTGCGGCCGCGCTTGCATTTGTCACGAAGACCTGAGTACATAGACTTCGTCGATCTCTCTGCGTAACGCCCACTCTCTCTGCGAACGCACGAGTCAAGGCCGCTCCCATTCAGACCCGACAGGCCGAAGGGGCGTTCCCTCGGTCAACTTCTAACGGAGGTCTCAAAATGGCTACCGGCACTGTCAAATGGTTCAACCCGACCAAGGGTTACGGCTTCATCCAACCCGACGACGGCGGCAAGGACGTCTTCGTCCACATCTCCGCCGTTGAAGGCGCTGGCCTGCGCGGCCTGGATGAAAACCAGAAGGTTTCCTACGAGCTGGAACGCGACAAGCGTTCGGGCAAGGAATCCGCTGGCCAGCTGCAAACCATCGGCTGATTTCAGCTTCTCGGCTGATATGGCGACGGCGGCTCCGAAAGGAGCCGCCGTTTTCAATTGGGGCGTCCAGTAAGCTCCAGCAGGAATTGCGGGAGAGGCTTAGCATTGCTGTTAGCCGGGCAGGTTGGCTGACGTGGGGGTTCGAACGCATAGATCATCGCGCGGGCCACCACTTCTCCATCCTTGGAGCGTAGCTCAGTACCTCGATGAAAATATCCAACTCGCGTCGCGGCTTCATCGCCATAGCTGACGACGAAATGAGAGTAGGCCGACATGCTTTCATCGACCCGCGTGAGCGTCAGACAATGTCCAGCCGGCGCGAAATCGACTTTTTCGTATTCCAAACCAATTGCTCGCATGCCCGTGACTGCGTCATTGTATTGGTCGCAACGCTGATCTGCGGCGTTCGCGATTTCAAGCCGATACACGCCGCGTGCTGACGGTCCGAACCCCGGCGTATAAGCTGGCTTTCCGTCCATCACTATGTCGATGGAGCTCAAGCCCAGGCCAATCATGTAATCGACGTGTTCTCGCGAGACGGTCATCGCCTGAAGGCCTGCCGGAACCGGCTGCCCCTGTTGCTGTTCCGCGCTATTGAGCCTGAGAACCCGTGTGACGGACACCAAGGGCGCGAACTGCCTGGTGCGGCCTTCACGTTCGCATTCAAGCCATCCAGCAGCGACAGTATCCGGCGTGATTAGCGCGGTGACTGCGACCATCAGGATTGCTGCCGTGATCATAGGATTATCGCCATGACGCTACATCGGAAATGTAAACCGATACATTGAGCCCTAGATCAAACTGCTTGCCACGTATTTAGCGATTGATACAGGTAGCGAACGTTGGGTGAGAAGCAGGCCCTTTCACCTCGGATTCCTCACCCCTTCGTCCTCTCGATCCACCCCGCGAACGCATCGAGGAACCCCTTCAGGAACTCCCGCGTCCCCTCGTTCTTCAGCGTCCCATCCTCCTCGTTCAGCAGACCGGCGACATTGCCGATATAGGCTTCCGGCTGCTGCATGGTGGGCATGTTCAGGAAGACCAGGGGCTGGCGCAGGTGGTGGTTGGCGCCGAAGGCGGCCAGGGCCCCGGGCGAGACGCTGACGATGGCGGCGGGCTTGGCCGCCCAGACGCTTTGGCCGTAGGGGCGCGAGCCGACGTCCAGGGCGTTCTTCAGGGCGCCGGGGATGGAGCGATTGTATTCCGGCGTCACGAACAGCACGGCCTGGGTCGTCGCCAACTCCTCGCGGAACCGCGACCAGGCCGCCGGCGGCGTCTCCGTATCCAGGTCGGGATTATACAGCGGCAGGTCGCCGATCTCGATCAGGTCCAGCTCCAGCTCCGGCGCGGCCAGGGCCTTCATCTCGAGCCCGATGGCGCGGGAATAGGAGCCCTCGCGCAGGCTGCCGACGATCAGGGCGACACGGACGGACATGGGGCGGCTCCGGGTTTGGATGTTTCAAGCGTCAGCATAACAGATGCCGAGGGTGGATGTTCCCTACCCCCCGAACAGGGCCGCCGCGAACGCCTCCCCCGCCGGCGCCGCCGACTTCGGCCCCAGCACGGCGCTGGCCGCCTGGCCCCCCGCCAGCATCCGACCGCCGACCGCCCGCACGTCCTCGACCGTCTGGGCCTCCAGCTGTTCGGTCATGGAGAGGCTGGACCGGGGTGCGCCGAAGATCAGGGTCTGGGCCGCGTTGCGTCCTGCCCGGCTCATCGGGTTCTCGTCCGACATCCACAGACCGGCCTTCATCACCGCCTTGGCCCGCGACAGCTCCTTTTCGGTCGGCCCGGTCTCGGCCAGGGCCCGCACCTCGGCCGCCGCCACCTGGGCCAGTTCCCTGGCCCGATCCGCCGCCGCCCCGGCGTAGATCCCCAGCACCCCGGTGTCCTCGTAAGGCTCCTGATAGGCGTCGATGGCGTAGGCCAGGCCCCGCTCCTCGCGCGCGCTCTGGAACAGGCGCGAGGCCATGCCCCCGCCCAGGATCTCGCCGAACAGCCGCATCGACGACAGGGCCGGATCGGTCGCCGACAGGGCCGGCAGCTGGAACACCAGATTGGCCTGTTCGATCTTGCGCGTCAGGGTCGCATGCCCGCCGACGAAGGCCGCCGACGCCGGGGCCGGAACCGGGGTCGCGACCGCGTCGCCGAACCAGCGCTCGGCCAGGGCCAGCAGTTCGCCCTCCTCCACCGCGCCGGACGCCGACACCACCATCCGGTCGGGCGAATACAGCCGCGCGCGCCAGGCCTCGACGCTGGCCTTGTCCGCCGGCTTCAGGCTGTCGACCGAGCCCAGGATCGGCCGGCCCAGCGGCTGGCCGGTGAAGGCGCGCGTCTGAACCATCTCGAACACATGGTCGTCGGGGGTGTCGAAGGCCTCGGCGATCTCCTGGGCCACCACGTCCTTTTCGCGCTCGATCTCGGCGGGGTCGAGGGCAGGCCGGAACACCAGGTCCGACAGCACCTGCATGTTCAACGCCAGGGTGCCTTCCAGCCCCCGTACCTCGAAACTGGTCCGCTCATAGCCGGTGGAGGCGTTGATCGTGCCTCCCTCGGCCTCGATCCGTTCGACGATCTCGCGCGCAGCCATGTCGCCGGCGCCCTTGAACACCAGATGTTCCAGCAGGTGCGACCAGCCGGAGCGATCCTCCGCCTCCCACCGCGCCCCGCCCTTGACGGTGACGACGACGGCCAGGGTCTTCAGGCCGGGCATGGGGTCGCAGATGACGCGGACGCCGTTGGACAGGGTGTGCAGGGTGGCGGTCAGGGGGTGTCTTTCTTCAGGCGTCTTCGAAGCAGGGCCACATAGAAGCCCGCCAGCACAATCGCCAGCCCGAACCAGGTCAGGGCGTAGCCGAAATGATTGTTGGAAAAGGCCGCCGGCGGGGCGGACGGCTTCAGAGCGCCGAACTCGGGATTGGTCGGGCTGACGGCGAACACCGCCTCGGGCCGCACCGGCCCCTGGACCTCCAGGGCCTTGGCCATGGCCGCCGTGTCGCGGCCATAGAAGCGGCCGTTCGCCGCAGGCGGCGTCATGCCGCCCGGCGGATCGAAGCGGCGGAACTCGCCGATCAGCACCAGCGGCAGGGTGGACTCCGCCACGCGCGGCCGGCCCGAAATCTCGTCGGCGACGAAGCCCCGGTCGATCAGCAGGCTGAAATCCGCATCGACGGGCCGGCAGGCCGAGATCAGCCGCACCCCCGCCACGCCGTCATGGATGGACTGCAGTTCGACATAGGGCGCGGTCGCCAGACCCGGACAGACGATCAACGCCTTGCGGAACTCCAGATCGCCCCCGTCCGGATCGGCCGCCAGCACCTGATCCAGCGGCGCGGGCGGCTTGGCCGCCGCCGCCTCGGACGCCGCGATCAGCCCCTCTTTCCACTTCAGCCGCTCGACCTGCCACAGGCCCAACCCGATCAGCAGGACCAGGGCCGCGACCGTCAGCAGCGTCAACATCCAGGGAAACCGCCTCATATATCCTCCCCCGTGGAGCGAAGCGGATCGGGGGAGGGGGACCGCGCAGCGGTGGAGGGGGCGCTTTGGTTCCTGTACTGCAAACCGATCATCAGCCCGCGCCCCGGCCGCATCAGCGCCAGCGACAGGGCCACCACCAACGGCAGCCAGACGATCAGGTGCAGCCACATGGGCGGATGGAATTTGATCTCGACCACCAGGGCCGAAAACCCGACCAGAAAGCCCGCGATCTGCATGATGAAACTGGCCGGCCCGTCGCCGGTCTGGATGGTCGAGAAATCCAGCCCGCAGGCCTCACATCCCGCCCGCACCTTCAGGAAGCCGGCGAACAGACGCCCCTGGCCGCAGCGCGGGCAACGCCCCTTCAGTCCCGCCCGCACGGCGGAAACGGCGACGGCGGGAGACGATCCCTCGTCCCCCGCCGCCGCGATCTTGTCGGTGGTGTCCGGGATCAACCGAAGACGACGTAGACGAAGGCGAACAGGAACAGCCAGACCACGTCCACGAAATGCCAGTACCAGGCCGCCGCCTCAAAGCCGAAATGCTTCTGCGGGGTGAAGTCGCCGGCCAGCAGGCGGATCAGGCAGACCGCCAGGAAGATGGTGCCGATCAGAACGTGGAAGCCGTGGAAGCCCGTCGCCATGAAGAAGATCGACCCATACAGGCCCGAGTTGGCGGCTTCCTCGTTGAAGAACAGGTGCTCGTGCAGAATGTGCTGATATTCGTAGGCCTGAACGCTGGTGAAGAAGACGCCCAGGGCCACGGTGATGATCAGGGCGATCTTGGCGCCCTTGCGGTCGCCGACTTGGATCGCGTGGTGGGCCCAGGTCACGGTGCAGCCGCTCAGCAGCAGGGTCACGGTGTTCAGCAGCGGCAGCTGCCAGGGCGACAGAACCTCCACCCCCTTGGGCGGCCAGGTCGACCAGGCCTTGGCCGTGTCCGCCCAGGTCCCGACTTCCGGCGTCAGGGCCCGCGATTCATGGAACAGGGCCATGTCGAAGAACATCCAGAAGAAGGCGACGAAGAACATCACCTCCGAGGCGATGAACAGGATCATGCCGTAGCGCAGGCCGATCGAGACGACCGGCGTATGGTCGCCCGCCTTGGATTCCTTGATCACGTCCGACCACCAGCCGATGGCCGAGAGCAGAACCCCCGCCAGACCGGCGAAGAAGACGCCCGGCTTGCCTTCGGCCAGGAAGTTGGCGGCGATCGGCCCGTTCTCGGCCGGCGCCAGCCCCTTCATCCAGATCACGGCGCCGATGAACATGATGGTCGCCGCAATGGACGACAGCAGCGGCCACGGACTGGGCGGCACGAGGTGATAGTCGTGGTGCGGAGCGGCGTGCGCGTCGGCCATGCGTTTCATCTCTATATTGGGCTGGCGATGAACTCGCCTTATCCCCCAGCTATAACCGCCGCTTTTGCGTCGCGCCAGTGCGCCGCCGTGTTTCCGCCGCGATCTCCGGGCTGCTCCCAAACGTGTCACCCTCGGGCTTGTCCCGAGGGCACACCTGTCCGCCGCACCTCAGGTCGGGCGAGGGTCCGGTGTCTAAACTCCACAGCTTGTAATCGCATTAGGCGTGGACCCTCGGGACGAGCCCGAGGGTGACGGGGTTGTGGCGCTACACCCGCGCCTTCAGGGCCTCAAAGGCCGTCCTCGAGAACACCGACAAGGGTTGCGGCGGATCGGTCGGATCGAACCAGCCGATCTCCGACAGCTTGTCCGGCTCGGTCAGCTGCGACTCGCCGGAGAAGTCCCGCGTCACATAGATCAGCGACACCCAGTGCTGGCCGTCCGCCGGAATGATCTCTTCCGACAGGCACAGGAACTCGACTGCGCCGATCGTCAGGCCGCTCTCCTCTTCGGCCTCGCGACGCGCGGCCTCGGCGGAGATTTCCATGTGATCGACCTTGCCGCCGACGATGTTCCAGTGTCCCGCCTCAGGCGCCTTCAGCCGCTTGCACAGCAGCACCCGCCCGTCGGCGCGCTGGATCACGAGACCGCAGCCGACGCCCGGAAAGTCCACACCCGGTCGGGCCACGAAATCAGGCGTTCGGCCCCGCCGGCGCATCGACCGACGGATAGAAGGTGTAGCTCAGGGTGATCTCGCGCGCGCCCTTGGCTTCGCGGTCCGTGGCCAGTTCGGGGGCGATGAAATACTGGACCGGGAATTGGCGCGTCTCGCCCGCCGCCAGGGTCTGATCCGAGAAGCAGAAGCATTGCAGCTTCTGGAAATAGGGGCCGGTGTATTCGGGCACGACATTGTACCCGGCCCGCACCTGGATCGGCTGGTCCGAGGTGTTGGTGACGTCGAAATAGGCCAGGCCCGTCTCGCCGATCCGCACCCTCTGGGTCGTCTGTTCGGCGCGGAAGGTCATGGGCAGGCCGCGCACGTTTGTATCGAACCGAACCAGCACCGTCTGATCCAGCACCGTGTCCGGCGCCTTGTCGGCGCGACGCACCGTGCCGTCGAAGCCCGTGACCTGGCAGAACATCCGATACAGCGGCACGGCCGCGAAGGCCGCGCCCGTCATCCCCATCACGCCCAGGACGCAGACGATGGCGATCAGGTTCTTGCGGCCGGGATTGTTCATCGCGGCGCCCCCGTCGCCTCTTGCAACAGGGCGCGCTCGGCCGCCTGGTTCTGTTGCAGGCGCAGGACCGTGGTGGTGAAGATCAGGACGATGAAGGCCACCAGGGCCGTCGCGATCCAGACGTTGCGCCGCTTGCGGGCGCGCAGTTCCTCAGGGCTCAGACGCATGGTTCAGGCTCCCAGGCCCGCCACCGCCTCGACCAGAAAGGCCGAGAACAGGGCGACCAGATACAGGATCGAAAAGGCGAACAGGTCACGCGCCGGTTTGGCCTGGGCCTTCACATCATACAATGCGGCCTCGCGTCCCACCGTATCGGCCTTGTCCGGCTCGTCGCCGGCGCGCGAGCGATACAGCCGCCAGGCCAGGCCCAGGAAGCCCAGGCCGCCGGCGACCGACACGACCGCGTAGATCAGTCCGCCCATGCCCACCAGGGCCGGCGCCACGGCCGAGGCGATGAAGACCAGGGAATAGATCAGGATCTGCAACCGCGTGGACTTGGCCCCCCGCGCCACCGGCATCATCGGTATCCCCGCCTTGGCGTAGTCGCCGGCCGAATACAGCGCCAGGGCCCACGAGTGCGGCGGGGTCCACAGGAAGATGATCAGGAACAGCAGCCAGGCCTGCCACGGCGCCTGGCCCGTCGCCGCCGCCCAGCCGATCACCGGCGGAAAGGCGCCCGCCGCCCCGCCGATGACAATGTTCTGCGGCGTCCGACGCTTCAGCAGCAGGGTGTAGAAGCCGGCGTAATAGACGATGGTCAGGGCCAGCAGACCGGCCGCGAACCAGTTGGTGTTCATCCCCAGCAGCATGACCGAGAACAGGCTGAGGATGACGCCATAGGCCATGGCGTCATTCTTTCTGACCCGCCCCGCCGCCACCGGCCGACCGCGCGTGCGCCGCATCAGGGCGTCGGTCTCGCCCTCCAGCGCCATGTTCAGCGACCCGGCGGCGCCCGCGCCCACGGCGATGCACAGGATGGCGATGGCGGCGACCAGCGGGTTCATCGATCCCGGTGCCATGACCAGTCCGGTCGCGGCGGTGAAGACCACCACAGACATGACGCGCGGCTTCAGCAGCTGGAAGAAGTCTTCCGGCTGGGCGGTCGAGAGCGCGGGGCGGGTCTGGACGTCCTGGGTCATGGGTTCGGGTGTCATGGATGAGGGCCGCATAGCATACCCCAAAGCAGAAGGCCGCCCCTTCCGTGGAAAGAGCGGCCCGCCGTTCGGAATGTCAGCCCGGGATCAGTGCTCGTCGCCCTTGACCACCGGCAGTTCGTTGAACTGGTGGGTCGGCGGCGGCGAGGACAGGGTCCATTCCAGGGTCGTGGCGCCCTCGCCCCACGGATTGGCGACGCCCGGCCGGCGGCGAATGGCGGCCTCGGCCAGCATGACCAGGAAGACCAGCACCCCCACGGCCGTGATCGCGTAACCGATCGACGAGATCTGGTTCCACAGGGTGAAGGCGTCCGGGTAGTCGATATAGCGGCGCGGCATCCCTTGCAGGCCCAGGAAATGCTGCGGGAAGAACACCAGGTTCACGCCCACGAACATGATCCAGAAATGGGTCGCGCCCAGGAACTCGTTGTACTTCACCCCGAACATCTTCTCGAACCAGTAGTAGAAGCCCGCGAAGATGGCGAAGACGGCGCCCAGCGACAGCACATAGTGGAAGTGGGCCACCACGTAATAGGTGTCGTGCAGGCTGTAATCGATGCCGGCGTTCGACAGGACCACGCCGGTCACCCCGCCGACGGTGAACAGGAAGATGAAGCCGATGGCCCACAGCATGGGCGTCTTGAAGCTGATGGAGCCGCCCCACATGGTGGCGATCCAGCTGAAGATCTTCACCCCGGTCGGCACGGCGATGATCATGGTCGCGGCGATGAAATAGGCGCGCAGGTTCACGCTCATTCCGACCGTGTACATGTGGTGCGCCCAGACCACGAAGCCGACGAAGCCGATGGCCACCATGGCGTAGGCCATGGCCAGGTATCCGAACACCGGCTTGCGGCTGAAGGTCGAGACGATGTGGCTGATGATGCCGAAGCCCGGCAGGATCAGGATGTAGACCTCCGGGTGGCCGAAGAACCAGAACAGGTGCTGGTACATGATCGGGTCGCCGCCGCCGGCCGGGTCGAAAAAGTGGGTGCCGAAGTTGCGGTCGGTCAGCAGCATGGTGATGGCGCCGGCCAGGACGGGCAGCGACAGCAGCAGCAGGAAGGCGGTGATCAGCACCGACCAGGCGAACAGCGGCATCCGGTGCAGGGTCATGCCCGGCGCGCGCATGTTCAGGATGGTGGTGATGAAGTTGATCGCGCCCAGGATGGAGCTGGCGCCCGCGACGTGCAGGGCGAAGATGGCCAGGTCGAAGGCCGGGCCGACGTGGCCCACCGTCGACAGGGGCGGATAGGCCGTCCAGCCCCCGCCGAAGCCCTTGCCCGGCCCGCCGTCGACGAACATCGACAGGATCAACAGGCACCAGGCGGCGACCAGCAGCCAGAAGGAGATGTTGTTCATGCGCGGGAAGGCCATGTCCGGCGCCCCGATCATGATCGGCACGAACCAGTTGCCGAAGCCGCCGATCATGGCGGGCATGACCATGAAGAAGATCATGATCAGGGCGTGGGCGGTGACCACCGCATTATAGCCGTGCTTGGACTGCTCCACGAGACCCAGAAGCTGGATCGACGAGCCTTCCTTGAAGATCTGGATTCCCGGCTCGGCCAGCTCCCAGCGGATCAGGCCCGACAGCGCCCCGCCCACAATGCCCGCCATGATGGCGAACATCAGATACAGGGTGCCGATGTCCTTGTGATTGGTGGACAGGAACCAGCGCGTGAAGAAGCCCACCTTGTGATCGTCGTGGTGGTGGGCGTCGTGGGCGGGAAGGACGTCGCGGGTCGAAACGGTTGCGTCAGCCATGGAACTGCTCGCCTCTTACTGGGCGGCCGGCGCGGCGGAGGCCACGGCGGGAGCGGGTTGAACGGTCGGCGCGGTCGGCGTCGTCGCCGTCTGGGCGGTGGGTATGCCGGTCTGGGCGCCGGCTTCGGGGCCGGTCGTCGCCGTACCGACCACGGGGGCGCCGGTCGTGCCGGCCTCGACCTGGGCGGCGGTTCCGCCCGGCGCGGCCTCGGCCGTCTTCGGCGTCATGGAGCCGCCCTTGGAGGCGATCCAGCGTTCGAACTCGGCCTGGGTCACGACATTGATCTGGATCGGCATGAAAGCGTGATCGACGCCGCACAGTTCCGAGCACTGGCCGTAGAAGACGCCGGTGCGCTCGGCCTTGAACCAGGTCTCGTTGACCCGGCCGGGCACGGCGTCGGTCTTCAGGCCGAAGGCCGGCAGGGCCACGGCGTGGATGACGTCGGACGCCGTGATCAGCAGACGCACCGTCTTGCCGACCGGCACCACCATCGGCTCGTCCGCCGCCAGGCGATAGACGGCGTGCGACAGGCCGCGCTCGGCCAGTTCGCCTTCCGGCACCATGTTGGAGATGTACTCGGCCACGCCCTGGTCGGGATATTCATAGGCCCAGGTCCACTGGTTGCCCGTCACCTTCACCGTCAGATCCGGTTCCGGCATGTCGTGATAGGCGAACAGCAGGCGGAAGGAGAACAGCGAAATCCCCACCAGGATCACCACCGGCAGAACGGTCCAGATGATCTCGACCGTGGTGTTGTGGCTCCAGCGCGCGGGCGTCGGATTGGATCTCTTGTTGTAGCGGAACACGATCCAGGCCAGCAGGCCCAGCACCAGCAGGGTGATGCCGGTGATGACGGGCATCAGGACGATGTCATGGAACCAGATGGCGTCGTGCTTCAGCGGCGCGGCGGCCGGCTGAAGATCGATGCCGCCCGGCGTCGGCTGGCCCATCAGATCCTGCGCCCACGTCGGCGCGGCGGAGAACAGTGCGATCCCGACGGCTGTCGTCGCCGCCGTCGCTCCTGCCTTCGCTCTTCCCAGGGCTCGCGTCCCCATTCCCATACGAAGTCCCCACAATATCGTTTTTCAGCAGAGACTTGAGAACGAATCTCAAGTCTTCGCGCGGGCGTGTTCTCCACCCGTCACTTCCTTGAGTCCCTATCGGATCGCCCTTCGCTTGCCAAGCGATCCCCGCTCCATCCGCCGCAAACTCGCCCCAAACCCGTCCGCCCCCTCATCGAACCCCGTTGGATTAAACCTTCGTCATGTTTAAACAGGTACCTTGCGTCGCAAGGTACCTTGTCGTACTCAATCTCCATCAAAGGAGACATCGAGGTGACCGAAACCATCGAGATACAGCTGAAGAAGGGGGTTCTGGGACTTTGCGTCCTGGCGCTTCTGAACCGGGCCGACAGCTACGCCTACGAGATCGCCAGCCGCCTGTCGGACGCGATCGATATGGGGGAAGGCACCATCTACCCCCTGATGCGGCGGATGCAGTCGGACGGACAGGTCGAGACCTATCTGGTCGAATCCTCGTCCGGCCCGTCCCGCAAATACTATCGCCTGACCGACGCCGGACGGACGGCCCTCGCCGCCCAGACCGCCGAATGGTCGGCCTTCACCCAGGCTGTCGACGCCGTCCTGGCGAGCGACGCGAACACGATCCAGGCTTCGGCGCCCCAGGCGGCCGAGGCTCAACCGGAGGAAACGGAACAATGACGCGCGCGGAATTCATCGCCCGTCTCAGAAGCGGCCTGGTCGGCCTTCCGACCGCCACGGCGACCGACATCGTCGCCGACTATGAGACCCATTTCGCCGACGGTCTGGCCGCCGGCCGCACCGAGGCCGAGGTGGCCGCCGCCCTGGGCGATCCCGGCCGGCTGGCCCGCGAGCTGAAGGCCGAGGCCGGGATCCAGCGCTGGCGCCAGGAGAAGAACCCCTCCGCCGCCGCGGCCGCCGTCTTCGCGGTCCTGGGCCTGGGGGCCATCGACATCCTGATCCTCCTGCCCATTCTGATGGGCGTGGTCGGGACCCTCTTCGGCTTCTTCATCGCCGCCATCGCCCTGTTCATCTCGGGCGGCGGCGTCATGGTGGCCGGTCCCTTCGCCGGCTTCCCCGGCGGCCCGTTCGCGGCGGTCCTGATGGGTCTGGGCCTGATGGCCGGGGCCGTCTTCATCGGCGCCCTTCTGACCATCGTCACCATCTGGCTGGTCAACGGGATCGTCTGGTTCGCCCGCCTGCACTACCGGCTGCTCAAGCCGGCGCTCGAACCCCAAACTGAAACCCAATCTGACGTCTCGAGCACGGGAGGCTCGCTATGATCCGCACACTGTTCATCATCGCCGGCGCCGCCCTGGTGCTCTGCATGGTCACCCTGGGCGGCACCATCGCCCTCGGCGGCCACGACCTGCAACGCCACGGCTGGGCCTGGACCATCAAGGACCGGGACGGCGAGTCGATCCGCTTCGAACGGGTCAGGGGCGGCGGGACCGACGATCTCGGCCCCTTCACCACCCGCACCCTGGCCTGGACCGGCGGCGAGGCCCTGACCATCGATTCCAGCATCGACGTCGAATACGTCCAGGGGCCGGCCAATACCGTGGTCATCACCGGGCCCAAGGGGCTGACCGACCGCGTCACCCTGACGGATGGCCGCCTGTCCATGGGCGACGGCGACGAACGGATCGTGTTCGGCTGGGACAACGGAAACTTCTCCGCCCGGTCGGAACGCGACGAGCTGCGCGTCGTCGTCACGGCGCCCAATGTCCGCCGCTTCGCCTCCAACGGCTCGGGCGACCTGGACATCAGCGGCTATGACCAGCCCTCGATGGCCCTGTCGATCTCGGGTTCGGCCGATGTCACCGCCTCGGGCCGCACCGACGCCCTGGACCTCGACATCGCCGGCTCGGGCGACGCCGATCTTCGGGCTCTGGACGCCAAGGACGCCAAGGTCGACATCGCCGGCTCCGGCGACGCCGACATCGCCCCCACCGGCGACGTCCAGGTCAGCATCGCCGGCTCCGGCGACGTCAGCCTGGCGACCCGTCCAGCCAAGCTGACCAGCGAAATCGCCGGCTCCGGCGACGTCTATCAGAACTGAAAGGACCAGACCCTCCCTCGCTTGCGGGGGAGGGTCCGCGACTGCATGAACGTGGTGCGGGACTGAACCTTCTTCACCCTGCCCTTCATTCCCGCTAAGCCATGCCCATGACCTCCGCCCCTCTTCCCGACGCCGGCGCCAACTGGGTGGATCGCCATGCGCCGCAGCGGCTGAAGCCCTGGCTGAAGCTGGGCCGGTTCGACCGGCCCATCGGCATCTGGCTGCTGCTGTTGCCCGGCTGGCAGGGCGTCACCCTCGCCCTGACCCAGTATCGGCAGGCGCCCGGCCTCTATGACCTATGGCTGTTCGTCGGTTTCGGCATCGGCGCCTGTCTGATGCGCGCCGCCGGTTGCGCCTTCAATGACATCGTCGATCGCGACTTCGACGCCCAGGTCGCCCGCACCGCGCTCCGCCCCATCCCCGCCGGCCTGATCAGCGTCAAACAGGCCTGGGCCTTCGTGATCGGCTGCAGCCTGATCAGCCTGCTGATCCTGCTGACCCTGCCCGTCGTCGCCATTGCCCTCGGCGTCGGCTCCCTGGCCCTGGTCGCCGCCTACCCCTTCATGAAGCGGATCACCTGGTGGCCCCAGGCCTGGCTGGGCCTGACCTTCAACTGGGGCGCCCTGATGGGCTTCGCCGCCGCCCTGCCCCTGGCCGCCGCTGCCCTACTGCTGCCAGCCGACATCCTGGGCGAGTTCCGCCCCTTCCTCTGGTCCGCCCCCAGCGGCAGCGACCACGCCGTCACCCTGGTCTGGCAGGCCTATATCCCCGCCGTCCTCCTCTACCTCGGCGGCGTCTTCTGGACCCTGGGCTACGACACCATCTACGCCCTTCAGGATATCGAGGACGACGCCATGGTCGGGGTCAAATCCTCGGCCCGCCGCCTGGCCTCGGCCGTCCGCCCCGGCGTGGCCGTCTTCTATGTCGTCAGCCTGGTCCTGGCCGTCCTGGCCGGTCTGTCAGCCGGACTCGGCCCCCTGTTCTGGCTGGGTCTGGCCGCCTACGCCGCCCATCTGGCCCGCCAGGTCGTCCGCCTCGACCGCACCGACGGCGCCCTGGCGCTGAAACTGTTCAAGTCCAATCGCGAGGCCGGCTTCATCCTGCTGGCCGCCCTCGCCCTCGGATCCATCGGCCTGTGAAGGAGTCTCCCATGAACCGTTCCGTTCGCATCCTGCTGCTGTCCGTCGCCGTCGCGGCCACCGTCGCCGCCTGCCAAAGGCGCGACGACAAGGTCGAGGCTCCGGCCCCCGCCCCGGCCGCGCCCGTCAACCCGGCCGCAGCCGGCGCGCCGATGAGTTTCGACTCCAAGACCCAGTACGCCACGGTCAAACTGACCCTGCCGGACGCGATCAAGTCCAAGCCCGACCTGCACGCCCCCCTCTACGCCGCCGCCGTGCGCGACCTGCGCCAGTTCTCCGAAGGCGCCCAGGCCGACCTGTCCGAGGCCGGCGGCGGCCCCGGCGGCTACGAGAAGACCATCGCCTTCGACCCCGGCGCCGAGACCGGCAAGCTGTTCAGCCTGGCCCGCACCGATTTCGAGTTCACCGGCGGCGCCCACCCCAACACCAGCTTCTCGGCCGTGCTGTGGGACAAGGCGATGAAGAAGCGGCTGGGCTTCGCCGACCTGTTCCGCCCCGGCGCCGATCTGGCGGGCCTGGACAAGGCCCTGTGCGACGCCGCCAACGCCGCCAAACAGGCCCGCTCGCCGGGGTCGGAGACCGCGACCCTGGGCGGCAAGATGTGGACCTGCCCCAAGGCCGTCGCCACCCCCTTCGTCCTGACGCCGGGCACGACGCCGGGCAAGGCGGGCGGGATCACCTTCCTGCTCGGCGCCTATCAGATCGGCCCCTATTCGGACGGCCCCTACCAGATCGCCCTGCCCCAGTCGGTCTTCCGCTCCCTGCTGAACCCCGCCTACGCCGACGAGTTCGCCGGCGCGCCGGTCAAGGCGGGGGACGTGACGCCGAAGAACGGCTGATCAGTCGGCCAGGAACTGATCCACCAGTTCGGAGAACCGCTGGGGCTGGTCGGCCATGATGAAATGCCGGCTGCCGTCGACGCGGATCAGCTTGACGCCGGGCAGGGTCGCATATTCGTGACCCCAGGCCTGATCCGCCTGGGCGGCCGGCGCCCCGCCGTCGGCGTCCGAGGCGTAGAGGGCGGTCACCGGCACGCTCAGGCTCGCAAGACCTGGCCGCGCATCCGTCAGCAGGACATCCCGCATCGCCGCCGCCATGGCCTTGCGGTCCGACCCGGTCGTCCAGTCGACCAGCCTGACCCGCAGCGCGGCGTCCCGCGTCATGCCCTGGGCGCTGCCGACCTGGGCGGCGCGGAACGACTCGGCCGAGAGGGCCAGAAGGGTCTGCGCCGTCTGCTCCGCCGCCGGTCTCATGGCCTCGACCGTCACCTGCGGCCCCCGCAGCGCGCCGAAGAAGGGCAAACTGTCCACGCTCATCAACCGGCCGACAGCCTCAGGATGCTGCTGCGCCAGCACCAGCCCAGCCAGGGCGCCCATCGAATGACCGATCACCGCCGGTCGCTCCAACCCTTGACTGCGGATGTAGCGGTCCAGTTCTTCGACCACCGGCTGGACGAAGGGACCGTCGCCATGGCTCCAGGCCTCGCCCGCGAAGCCCGCCAGCTGCACCAGATGGACCCGGTGCGTCGCCTTCAGCCGATCCGCCGTGGTCCGCCACACCTCCCGCGAACAGCCGAAGCCGGGGATCAGGATCACATCGGGGCCCGCCCCCACCACCTCGACCGACAGCCTGTCCGAGACGAAGGCCGGCGCCTGGGCGCTTGGCTGGGCGAAGGCGGCGGTGACGCCGACCACCAGCGACGGGGTGCAGACCGCCAGGCCGAACAGAGCGGCGCGCAGGCGCGGGCGCGCCTTGAAGAAGGCGTTGAACATCGGATGTCTCCCTTGGATTTTAGGTTTGGTCCGCCGCCGTCAGGCGTGCGGGTTCTCGAAAATCTCTTCCACCGGCCGCTCGAAGACCGCCGCGATCCGGTAGGCCAGGTCCAGCGACGGATCATGCCGCTCGGTCTCCAGGGCGATCACCGCCTGTCGCGACACGCCCAGCGCCTGGCCCAGTTGCTCCTGCGTCCAGCCGCGCTCGACGCGCAGCAGTTTCAGCCGGTTCTTCATCGGCTGCTCCGGATGAAGGGCGCGGTCAGGCCGTACATGCCCCAGAACAGCGGCACGATCAGCCAGGTCTGCATATGCGGCGCGCCGGCGAAGCTCTCCCCGAACCCCCAGAAGGTGGCGACCGCCATGGCCAGTCCCGAGGCGACGATGAACTGTTTCGCCGTCACGCCTCGCACGAACTCATCGCTCTCCCGCATCAGCGAAAGCACCGCCCAGATCTGGCCGATCACCGGCGCAGAGACCACCGCCGCCAGCCCCCAGGCCGCCGGCTTTCCCATCACCTCGTCAAAGGCGTCGGTCGTCATCATGGCCACGCAAATGGCCACATAGGGGATGGTGAACGCCATGATGCGAATGACATATCGCCGGTGCGCCGGTGTTCCGTTCTTCCATGCTGCAAACATCGTCGGTCTCCTTGTGTAAGGACAACCTGACACCAACCAAATGTCATGTCAACCTGACTTTTTGTAATGCGTACCTAACGTAATTGCGTTGCTTTTCTAGACGCGCGTCAAGGCCTAGACTGCCCCCATGCTCGCCGCTCCGCGCATCGCTCCGTCAGCCCTGTTCACACCCGAGGAATGGGCTCCGTTCCAGGCCCGCTCGGCATGGGTCGGGCCGCTGCTGGTCGCCCACTGCTGGGCCGTGATCGCGATTGCGGTCGTCACGGGCGTGCTGATCCCCTGGCTGATCCCGCTGTGCGTCATGGTGATCGGCACGCGCCAGTTGGGCCTGGCGATCCTGATGCACGAGGCGGCGCACGGCGGCCTGTCCCGGAACCTGCGGCTGAACGATTTTCTCGGCCACTGGCTGTGCGCCGTGCCCATCGGCGCCAGCCTGACCGCCTATCGCCCCTATCACCTGGCCCACCACCGCTTCGCCCAGCAGCCGGAGGATCCCGACCTGATGCTGTCGGCGCCCTTCCCCGTCTCGCCCGCCTCCCTGCGGCGCAAGCTGATCCGCGACCTGACCGGCCAGACCTTCTTCAAGCAGCGGGTGCTGCTGCCGCTGGCCCAACGGCGCTCAGGCAGCCCGAAGGGCGATAGCGCACAAACAATGAGCGATAGCGCCCACCAATATGAGGCCGTCGTCACCGGCCGCTCGGTCCTGCCCTTCCTCGCCTTCAACGCCCTCTTGCTGGCGGGCTTCGTCGCGGCGGGGGTCTGGTGGGCCTTCTTCGCCTTGTGGCTGCTGCCGATGGCGACCTGGTTCCCGATGGTGACGCGGCTGAGAAACATCGCCGAACACGCCTGCGTCGAGGGCTCGGCCGCCGACGCCTTCCGCGCCGCCCGCACCACCCGCGCCGCCTGGTGGGAGCGCGCCTTCATCGCCCCCTACTGGGTCAATTTCCACGCCGAACATCACCTGTTCATGCATGTGCCGTGCTGGAAGCTGCCGGCCCTGCACCGCGCCGTCCACGCCCGTCCCCAGGCCGCCGGCATGGAGGTCGCGCCCGGGTATGCCGACGTGCTGAAGACCGCGACGCGTCGCCGGGCATGACCATCCCCGATCCGGCCGCCTTCATCCACGCCAACACACGTCTCCAGCCCGTGCCCCATGCGCCGGAGATCTCGCTGTGGCTGGCGGACGAGATCACGCCGATCTGGCGGATGACGGAAGAGGAACTGGGCGAACTGGGCCTGCCGCCGCCCTTCTGGGCCTTCGCCTGGGCCGGCGGCCAGGCGCTGAGCCGCTATCTGCTGGATCACCCGCAAGAGGTCGTCGGCAAGCGGGTGCTGGACTTCGCGACCGGTTCGGGCCTGGTCGGGGTGGCGGCCATGCGGGCGGGCGCCGCCTCGGTCCTGTGCGCCGACATCGATCCCTTCTGCCAGGCCGCCGTCGCCGCCAACGCCCAGGCCAACGGCGTGGTCCTGGACTTCACACCGCTCAATCTGCTGGACGCCCCGCCGCCGGCCGTGGACGTCATCTGCGCCGGCGACATCTGCTACGAAAAGCCGATGACCGAGGCCGTGCTGGCCTGGCTGGGCCAGGCCCGCGCCGCCGGAACCCGTGTCCTGATCGGCGATCCCGGCCGCACCTATTTTCCCCGCTCGGGCCTGGATTTCCTGGCCGAATACAGCGTGCCGACGACCAGAGAACTGGAGGACCTGGAAATCAAGCGATCCTCCGTCTGGGCCATGCCCTGATGTCACGGCGCGGCCGCGCTTGCCTCTCGCGCCGTCGCCGCCCATCTTCAAGGACATGAGACCGATCACGACCCTTTCCATAGTGATCGCCGCCATGGCCTCCAGCGCCGTGGCGCAAACCCCGCCCTATGTCCCGCCTTACGCCGCGCCCTACGGCGCCTATCCCGGCGGCGGTCCTGCGGCGATCGCCGACCAGCATCGCTATGAAAACGACCGGCTGCGGCGACAATCCGAGGCCAACGCCGTCCTGGCCCGACAGCAGCAGATCGAAACCCGTCAGCGCCTGATGCAGATCGAAGCCGCGCGCGAACCGACCGTGTCGCCGGCCGTCCCCGCCCGCCCCCTGTATGACGTCGCCCAGGAGCGCAGCCTGCGCGAAGGCGCCGCCGCTCGTCGCCAACAGACCCGCCAGGGCGTGACCCAGATCGACGACTGGCTGGATCGGCCGAACTGACGCATCCCTTCCCTTTCCTCCTCGTTCCGGCCTAGCTTCAAGACGGATCAGGCGGAGGGAACGGGCATGCGCTGGCAGGGCGGACGGACAGGCGGCGGCGGGGTCGAGGATCGGCGCGGTCTCGGCGGCGGGGCGCTGGCGGGCGGCGGGATCGGCGTCGGGGTCCTGGCGATCATCGGCTATCTCGTGTTCGGCATAGATCCGGCGACCACAACCCAGTTGGCCAGCCAGTTCGGCGGCGTCGGCGCCGAGCAGCAGCAGGGTCAGGTCGGGACGCCTGAAGATCAGGCCGGTCGGTTCGTCGATGTCGTCGGGGGCAATATCAACGACGTCTGGACCCAGAAGCTGAACGGCTACGAACCGCCCAAGGTGGTCATCTATGAACAGGGCACATCGACCGGCTGCGGCTTCGGCCAATCGGCCATGGGCCCCTTCTATTGCCCGACCGACAAGACCGTCTATCTGGACCTGGGCTTCTGGCAGGAGATGGAGACGCAACTGGGCGCCTCGGGCGCCGACTTCGCCCGCGCCTATGTCATCGCCCACGAGTTCGGCCACCACGTCCAGACCCTGACCGGAACCTCGGCCCAGGTCCGTCAGGCCCAGCAGCGCGCGCAAGGGGAAGCCGAAGCCAACCAGTATTCCGTCGCGCTGGAGCTTCAGGCCGATTGCTACGCCGGCGTCTGGGCCAGAAACGCCTCGGCCGTCTCAAACGGCCAGGTCGCCCTGGAGCCCGGCGACATCGAGGAAGGCATGAAGACCGCCCAGGCCATCGGCGACGACACCCTGCAACGCCGGGGCGGCGGGCGCGTTTCGCCAGAGAGCTTCACCCACGGCTCCGCAGCCCAGCGGGTCGAGTGGCTGCAACGCGGCTATCAGTCGGGCGACCCGGCCGTCTGCGACACCTTCAGCGGCGCCTGAACAAGGTTTTCGGTGATGGATTCTGCGGGTTGCGGGTGTGGTCCCGCGCCCCTAACACCGCCTCGCGCGCCCCAGCGACGCACAGACCGACGGATACACTCTCATGCACGCTCGCGCCGGCCGCCAGGCCCTACCGGAAGACCTGATCGACCTCGACGCCCTGATCGGCGCCTATGGATCCGGCCGGCCCGACATGGCCGACCCGGCCCAGCGGGTGGTGTTCGGCACCTCGGGACACCGGGGCTCGGCTCTGGACGGCGCCTTTACCGAGAGCCACATCCTGGCCATCGCCCAGGCGGTCGCCGAATATCGCGCGGCGCAGGGGATCGACGGCCCGCTGTTCGTCGGGCGCGACACCCACGGCCTGTCCGAACCCGCCTGGCGCACTACGCTGGAGGTGCTGGTCGGCAATGGCGTCGAGGTGCTGATCGACGCCCGTGACGGCTTCACCCCGACCCCGGCCGTGTCCCACGCCATCCTGGCCTACAACCGCGCCAATACGCGCCAGGCCGACGGGATCCTGATCACCCCGTCGCACAATCCGCCCCGCGACGGCGGCATCAAATACAATCCCCCCTCCGGCGGTCCGGCCGGGAGCGACGCCACCGGCGCCATCGCCGCCCGCGCCAATCAGCTGATCGAGGGCGGCCTGGCCGAGGTGAAGCGCGTCCCGTTCGACAGGGCTTACGCCACGGCGGGCCGGTTCGACTTCCTGGGCGCCTATATCGACGACCTGCCCAGCGTGCTGGACCTGGACGCCATCCGCGACGCCGGGGTCCGCATGGGGGCCGATCCGCTGGGCGGAGCGGCCGTGGCCTATTGGGGCGAGATCGCCGATCGCCACCGGCTGAACCTGACCGTGGTCAACGACGCCGTCGATCCGCGCTGGGCCTTCATGCCGCTGGACGCCGACGGCAAGATCCGCATGGACTGTTCATCGCCCAGCGCCATGGCCAATCTGATCCAGATGATGCAGGGCGGATCGGCCTATGATCTGGCCTTCGGCAATGACGCCGACGCGGACCGCCACGGCATCGTCACGCCCGACGGCGGCCTGATGAACCCCAATCATTTCCTGGCGGCGGCCGTCGCCTATCTGTTCGTCAACCGTCCCGGCTGGGGCCCGGACGTGGCGGTGGGCAAGACCCTGGTCTCGTCTTCGATGATAGACCGCGTCGTCGCCGGCATGGGCCGCCGCCTGCTGGAGGTGCCCGTCGGGTTCAAGCATTTCGTGCCCGGCCTGCTGGACGGAACCGTCGGCTTCGGCGGCGAGGAATCGGCCGGGGCGACCTTCCTCCGGCGCGACGGCACGGCCTGGTCCACAGACAAGGACGGCCTGCTGCTGTGTCTGCTGGCGGCCGAGATCCAGGCCCGCACGGGTCAGAGCGCCAGCCAGCTCTATGCCGGCCTGACCGAACAATACGGCGCTCCCGCCTATGCCCGGATCGACGCCCCCGCAGATCGGACGCAGAAGGCGCGTCTGGCCGCCTTGAGCTCCGCCGACGTCGCCGCCACCACCACCCTGGCCGGTCAGCCGATCACCGACATCCTGACCAAGGCCCCCGGCAATGGCGAGGCCATCGGCGGGCTCAAGGTCGTGACCGCCGACGCCTGGTTCGCCGCCCGCCCGTCGGGCACCGAGGACGTGTACAAGATCTACGCAGAGTCCTTCCTGGGAGCGGATCACCTGGCCCAGGTCCAGGCCGAGGCCAAGACGCTCGTGGCCGCCGCCCTGGCGGGCTGAAGGGCTTCAGGCTTGACTTTACGTCCGCGAACCTCCATTTGCGCTGCGTCGCACAATCGCGATCTCCGGCGTCTCCAGCGCGTGTAAGTCCATCTCGGACCTGTCTGTAGAAGCCGCCGGCCCCTCAAGTTCATTCGCTGCCCGGACACGCGGGGCGGCGCCCGATCCACCCCGCAGGCTTCATTCCGAAGCCCGGCCGGGACTGGCGGTGCGCGGCCCTACGGCGTCATGCCATGGCTGAAAGCGCCCTGCCGCACGCGAAAGACACTGCTGTGAGCACCACATTCGAATCCATGGGCCTGAACAAGGCCCTTCTCCAGGCGCTGGCGTCGGAAGGCTACACCAAGCCGACCCCGATCCAGGAAAAGGCCATCCCCGACGTCATGCAGGGCAAGGACCTGCTGGGCATCGCCCAGACGGGCACCGGCAAGACCGCCGCCTTCGCCCTGCCGATCCTGCACCGCCTGGCCGAGAACCGCATCGCCCCCAAGCCGCGCACGACGCGCGTGCTGGTCCTGTCGCCCACGCGTGAACTGGCCACCCAGATCGGCGACAGCTTCAAGGCTTACGGCGCCCACCTGGGCTTCCGGGTCGCGGTCATCTTCGGCGGCGTGAAATACGGCGCCCAGGAGCGGGCCCTGCAACAGGGTCTGGACATCCTGGTCGCGGCGCCCGGCCGTCTGCTGGACCACATCCAGCAGAAGAACCTGGACCTGTCCTCGACCGAGATCTTCGTCCTGGACGAAGCCGACCAGATGCTGGACCTGGGCTTCATCAAGCCGATCCGCCAGATCGTCAGCCGCATCCCGGCCAAGCGCCAGAACCTGTTCTTCTCGGCGACCATGCCGACCGAGATCGGCAAGCTGGCGGGCGAGCTGCTGAAGGACCCGGTCAAGGTCCAGGTCACGCCGCAATCCACCACCGTCCAGCGCATCAGCCAGTCGGTCGTCCACGTCGAACAGGGCCGCAAGCGCGCCCTGCTGACCGAAATGTTCAGCGATCCCGAGTACACGCGCTGCCTGGTCTTCACCAAGACCAAGCACGGCGCCGACAAGGTCGCGGCCTATCTGGAAGCGGGCGGGGTCGAGGCCGGCGCCATCCACGGCAACAAGTCCCAGCCCCAGCGTGAACGCACGCTGGACGCCTTCAAGAAGGGCAAGCTGCGCGTCCTGGTCGCCACCGACATCGCCGCGCGCGGCATCGATGTGGACGGCGTCTCGCACGTCGTGAACTTCGAGCTGCCCCATGTGCCTGAGGCCTATGTGCACCGCATCGGCCGGACGGCCCGCGCGGGCGCCGACGGCACCGCCATCAGCTTCGTCGCCGGCGACGAGATGAAGCTGCTGAAGGATATCGAAAAGGTCACGCGCCAGAAGATCCCGGCCATCGACCGCCGCAACGACAAGGCCCTGGGCCAGCTGGACGCCACCATCATGGCGACCGGCGTCGGCAAGAAGGCGACCATGCCTGAACGCGAAGGCGGCGAGCGCAATGAAGGCGGCCGGGGCGGTCGTGGACGCAGCCGCGTGCCGCACCGCGACGGCGTCCGTCCGGAAGGCGGCGGCCAGCCCCATCGCCAGCGCCGCGCCCGTCCCGGCGAGACTCCGGCGGCTCCGCGTCCCGAGCGCGCCTACAACCCCCTGGCCGGTGAGCGCGTGCCCTCGATCAACGACAACGCCAAGCCTGCGGAAGGCGAAATGAAGCGCCGTCCCCGTCGCCGTCCGTCGAACGGCGGCAAGGGCTACGGCGGCGCGGCCAAGGCCTGATCCCCGCTCGCCACCCTCGGGCTTGCCCCGAGGGTGGCGGACCGGAAATCGGCGATAAAAAACGGCGGCTCCTTTGCAGGAGCCGCCGTTCTTTTTTCAGCCGATGGCTGTGGACCTTAGAAGTTCCAGGTCGCGCCCATCGAGAAGCCGACGCCGTGGCCCTTGGCCTCGCCGCGCAGGGTCGAGACAACCAGGCCGTTGCCATACACGTCGCGGGTGTCGTTGATCGTGGCCGTATCGATGTCGATATAGGTCACGGCGCCGTCGAAGGTCATGGAGCCCACGCTCTTCGACAGACCGGCGGTGTAGAGGAACCGGTCGCCGTCCGGGATACGCGCGGTGCGGTGATCGTCCGGCGTCGGGGTCGGGTCGTAGCCCAGGCCGGCGCGGACCGTCATGGTCGGATCGATCTTGTAGTCGAAGCCGATCGCGCCGGAGGTGACGTCGTCATAGTCCTGAACGATGGTCGAGGAACCGGACGTTCCATAGGTCACGCGGATGGCGTCGAACTCGCTCCAGCCGATCTGGTTGACCTGGGCGTTCAGCGTCAGGCGGTCGTTGACGGCGTAACGGGCCGAGACGGTAGCGTACCAGGGGGTGGTGAAGCTGGCGACGCCGTCAGCCGAGACGTTGGCGGCCGCCAGAACGCCGGTCAGGCCCGAGATGTTCACGGTGCCTTCCAGCTCGTGCTCGATCTTGGAGCGATAGGACAGACCCAGGTCCAGCTTGCCGAAATGCATCTGGGCGCCGGCGTTCCAGCCGTAATCCCAGCCGTCGCCCTCAAGCTGGTTGCGGCCGTCGGTGCTGGGCGAGACGGCATAGGTCGGAGCAAAGACGCCGGGGATGGCCACGTTCGGCAGGGCCGAGCTCAGGGTCGCCTTGGCGTACTGGGCGTCAAAGCCGGCGCCGATGTCCAGCCAGTCCGTGACCGTCATGGCGGCCACCAGGCTGACGTTGGCCGAGCGCAGTTCCGACGTCAGGGCGTCGTAGCGGGCGAAATCGGTCGGCTCGTACTTGGTGGTGAAGTTGAACGGCGCCTGGACGGCCATGCCGACGTTGAAGCGCTCGCCGATCGGCATGGAGACGGCGAAGTTCGGGATGATGCCGCTTTCGACCACGTTATGGACGTGCGGATCGCCGTTGACCGGCGCAGTCCGGCTGACGATGGCCGGGGTGGGGACGTTGTAGGTCAGGCTGGAGCCGCGATCATTGACGTCTGAGTCCAGGATCAGGCCGTGCATGCCGGTGTAGACCTGGCGCTGGGTTCCGGCGATCGCGGCGGGGTTCCACCACAGCGATTGCACGCCCTTGTCGGCGCCTTCGCCCGAGTTGGCGCGGCCCTGGCCGCGGGTCGATTGTTCCTGCACGTAGAACGAACCGGCCATGGCAGGCGCGGCGACGCCGGCCAGCAGGACGGTGGTCAGGGCGATGCCGCCCATACGAGCGAGATTCCTGGGAGTCATTAAGCCATTCCTATAGTGTTGCCCCCGCCATCAAACGCGGCGGTGGGTATCGGGGAGGGTTGTGCACGGCAGCGCTTTCGTCAGGAAAACGTTGCATGCGTGGCGGGTCTCGGCCGGGAAACGGGCGAAACTGTGTCGGAAAAATCGCACACGATCACACCGGCGAGAGGTTACGCGGCGGCAGGTTCATTCCGTCAGGCGACAGTGTCGTGCAACACACAGTCTGGCATGACGTCGGGTAAGGAATCCTTGACCGCCGCACAATCGCCTTGCGTATCCATGATAGGATGGTCATCTGAAAATACCCGCCGCTGCTGATTGAACCATGTACGAAACGCCCGATCTCGAAACCGACGCCCTGGTCCGCACCAGCGCCATCCGCATTCACCAGGCGGAGGACTTCGAGGGGATGCGCAAGGCCGGTCGTCTGGTCGCCGAGGCGCTGGACATGATCACCCCCCATGTTCAGCCGGGCGTGCTGACCAGCACGATCGACGACCTGATCCGCGAGTTCACTCTGGACCACGGCGGCCTGCCGGCGTGCCTGGGCTACAAGGGTTACGAGAAGACCGTCTGCACCTCGATCAACCACGTCGTCTGCCACGGCATCCCCGGCGACCGGGTGCTGAAGGACGGCGACATCGTCAACATCGACCACACGGTCATCGTCGACGGCTGGCACGGCGACTCAAGCCGCATGTATGCGGTCGGCGAAATCAACGCCCGCGCCAAGAAGCTGATCGATGTGACCTATCAGTCGCTGGAGCTAGGCCTGGAACAGGTCAAGCCGGGCAATACCTTCGGCGACATCGGTTTCGCCATCCAGAAATTCGTCGAGGCCCAGCGCATGAGCGTGGTGCGCGACTTCTGCGGCCACGGCATCGGCCGGGTCTTCCACGACAGCCCCAATGTCCTGCACTACGGCCGCAAGGGCGAGGGCGCCGTGCTGAAGCCCGGCATGTTCTTCACCGTCGAGCCGATGGTGAACCTGGGCAAGCCCCATGTGAAGGTCCTGTCCGACGGCTGGACCGCCGTGACGCGCGACAAGTCCCTGTCGGCCCAGTGCGAACACACCATCGGGGTGACGGAAGACGGGCTGGAAATCTTCACCGTCAGCCCGGCCGGACTGTTCCGCCCCAACTGAACCCTTGATCCCCCCTCGTCTTCCGCACAGGTTGCGGCGGGAGAGGCAGGGGACATGCTGGACGACCTGACACCCGAACCCAAACCGAAGCCGCGCCACAGCGGTCATCGCGACCGGCTGCGCGAGCGGGCGGCCAAGGGCGGGTTGGGCGCCCTGCCCGACTATGAGCTGCTGGAACTGCTGCTGTTCCGCTCGATCCCGTACAAGGACGTCAAGCCGCTGGCCAAGGATCTGCTGTCCCGGTTCGGCGGGTTGGAGGGCATAGGCGCCGCCAGTCACGAGGCCGTCGAGGACCAGGTGGCGCGGACCCTGGCCTATGTGCCCGGCAAGGCGACGCGGGCGGTCGCGCTGGACCTGCAGCTGATCTTCGACGTGACGCGCCGGATCGCGCGCGAGCCGACGGCGAAACGGCCGGTCATCTCGTCGTGGAGCGCTTTGCTGGCCTATGTCCGCGTGGCCCTGCAACATGAGCCGCGCGAGCAGTTCCGCATTCTGTATCTGGACAAGAAGAACCAGCTGATCCTGGACGAGGTGCAGAACCGCGGCACCGTCGATCACGCCCCCGTCTATCCCCGCGAGGTCGTGCGGCGCGCCTTGGAGCTGTCGGCCAGCGCCCTGATCCTGGTCCACAACCATCCGTCCGGCGACCCCACCCCCAGCCGCGCCGACATCGAGATCACGAAACAGGTTGTGCAGGCCGGCCGAGCCCTTAACGTCGAGGTTCACGACCATCTGGTCGTCGGCCGCGACGGGGTGGCCAGCTTCAAGCAACTGGGCCTGATGTGAACTCTGAAATTCTCAAGACTGAGAGGCTGGTTCTGACGCCGGTCGAGGTGAACGACCTAAGCTCCCTGATCACGCTTTGGGCCGACGAAGAATTCACCCGCCACATCACGGGTCGGGCCCTGACGAGCGAGGAGGTCTGGTTTCGGCTGCTACGCGACCTGGGACAGTGGAGCGTCGCCGGCTACGGCGCCTGGACCGTCCGCCTGGCGGACAACGGCTCCTATCTGGGCAGCGTCTCGATACTGGATCACCGACGACTGATCGATCCGCCTCTGGCCGACCCCGAACTGGGCTGGGGCCTTTCGCCGGCCTGCCAAGGCCAGGGCTTCGCTTTTGAAGCCGTGCAAGCGGTTCTGGACTGGGCGGACGTCCGCCTGCCGGCCGCACGCACTGTCTGCATGATCGCGCCGGAGAACCTCGCCTCCGTTCGGCTGGCGGAACGGGTCGGCTACCGCCCCTATGCGACGACGACATACAAGGACAGTCCGGTTCAGCTCTTTGAACGGCCGAAACAGGCGTAGCCCGGCATTAAGGTTTATCGGGCATGCTGAAGGGGAACGATCCGAGAGCCCCGCCCATGCCCATGTCCGTCGAAACCCTGCGCCAGCATCTGGTCGAGGCCTTTCCCGACGCCGAGATCGCCATCGACGACCTGGCCGGAGACGGCGACCACTATCGCGCCCGCATCGTCTCCAGCGCCTTCGCCGGCATGCCGCGCGTGCGCCAGCACCAGTTGGTCTATGCCGCGTTGAAGGGACAGATGGGCGGCGAACTGCACGCCCTGGCGCTCGAAACCGCCGCCCGGCCCAAGGAGGCTTGATCCCATGCGCTATCGCCCCTTCGGCGTGTCCGGCGCCGCCATTTCCAACCTGACCCTCAGCTTCGGGCTGGACAATCTGGCGCGCGGTCGTGAGGGCGCGCTGAACCTGCTCTATTCCGCCCTGGAAGCCGGGGTGAACTCCTATCGGCTCGAGACCGCCGATCCGGTTGCGGCCGAGGTGCTGGGCGAAGCCCTGGCCCATGTGGATCGCAAGCTGGTCTGTGTCAGCCTGACCCTGGGCGTCGGCGCAGGCCGCGAGGCGGCGCGCGATTTCTCGGCCGAAGGCATGACCGGCGCCATCGACCGGGTGCTGCATTTCTCGGGCCTGGGCTGGATCGATGTCGCGGTGCTGCACGAGCCGGGCGAGCACGAGCTGCCGCAGTCGTCGCTGAACGCGCTCAAGGCCCTGCGCGCCACCGGGCGCATCAAGCTGCTGGGCGTGGCGGGCGGCGGCGAGGTCATGGACACCTATGTCTCCACCGGCGCCTTCGACGCCCTGGTGACCCCGTTCGACATCAACGCCGACTGGAGGCTGCGCAATCGTGTCCGCGCCGCCCGCGAACAGGACATGTCGGTCTTCGCCTACGACTATTTCACGGACCGCCGCGCCAAACCGCGTGGAACCGAGCCTGTTGCGAAAAAGGGCTTCTTCGGCCTGGGCGGCGCGCCCAAACGTCCGCCCCAATCGCGTCAGAGCGACGCCTTCGGCTTCCTGTATCGTACGCCCAACTGGCCGGCCGAGGCGATCTGCCTCAGCTATGTCCTGACCGATCCGACCATCTCCAGCGTCATCATACGCGCCAATGACGTGGAACGGCTGAGCATGCTGGCCTCGACGCCGGAACGCGACCTGCCCCCGGGCCTGGCGGCCCAGATCGAAATGGGCCGGGTCACGGCCTCGGCCGCGGCCTGATCTCGAAGCATAGACGCGACCACGCCTTGACCCGGCCGTCGCCTCTCCCTAGCTGACGACCTTCACGAAAGGCCCTCTCCCGTGACCGACACCGTTCCTGCCGCCGATCCCGTCCACGCCTTCATCGGCGACACTGTCGCCCAGCATGACGTCGTGCTGTTCATGAAGGGCACGCCGGACCAGCCCCGCTGCGGCTTCTCCTCGCTGGCCGTCCAGATCCTGGACCATGTCGGGGCGTCCTTCGTCGGCGTCGACGTGCTGCAGGACGAAGCCCTGCGCGAGGGCGTCAAGAGCTTCACCGACTGGCCCACCATTCCCCAGCTGTATGTGAAGGGCGAATTCGTCGGCGGGTCGGACATCATCCGCGAAATGTTCCAGGCCGGCGAACTTCAGGCCCTGATGGCCGAGAAGGGCGTGCCGCTCGGCGAAGCCTGATGGCTCGCCCGGTCCTGACGCCGCGCGAGGATCGCGAGGTCTTCGTCGTGCCGCTGGAGGTCCGCCCCGAACACATCGACGCCAACGGCCACGTCAACAATGTCGTCTATGTCGGCTGGCTTCAGGACGTCGGCACGGCCCATTGGAACGCCCGCTTCGACGCGGAGACCCGGGCGCGATGCTCCTGGGTCGCCCTGCGGCACGAGATCGACTATCTGCGCGCCATCGCGCCCGGCGCGACCGGGATTGTGGCCCGGACCTGGGTGGGCGACCCGCAGGGACCACGCTTCAACCGCTATGTCCGCATCGAGGACGCCGAGGGCCGGGTCTGCGCCCAGGGCGTCTCGGAATGGTGTCTGGTGGACGCTGCGACCCTGAGGCCGCAGCGCATACCGTCGTCGATGCTGAAGGTGTTCGAGACTACTTCAGCGGATTGAGGATCCGCGCCGGCGCGCCGGGCTCCAGGCCCAGGTCGGCGTAGGTCCAGCGCAGTTCCACGCCGTCGGGCAGCAGGGCCTTGCACAGGTCCGGCTTGGTGCGACGCAGGGTGATCTCGGTCGGCGAATTCTCGGCCACGGACACTTCGAAGTCCGAAGCCTGGGTGCAGCCGTTGGAATCGACCCGGACGACCAGGGCGCCGTCTGCAAAGCGCGCCTCGCGAATGGCTTCGGCCGGCGGGGCGTCGTTGCGGGTCACGTTGACCGAGACGTTCTCGCCCGCATCGCTGTCATAGATGACGCAGGCCGACAGCAGCGGCGCGACGCACGCTGCGACCGCCAGACCCTTCAGCAGGCCGCGCATCATTGGTCCGACGCCGGGGCGGTGATGACCCGCGTGGTCGGCTTTTCGGTCGAGACGATGATGCAGCCCGACAGCAGCGGGGCGGCGATGGCGATGGCGAGAGCGAGACGAAGCATTGGTGTGATCCCCTAATGAGCTTGACGCTTTTGTGGCGCGCGTCGACGCGCCAGGCACGTGAATTTTCGGCAAGCCAGGTGAACAATCGGAAAGGTCGGGCCTTGATCGCGACTGCAACCGGCATAGCTACCGTCCTTCTCCCCTCCCCGGACGCCCCCATGAGCCAGCTCTTTTCGCCGCGCAGCATCGGCCCCCTGACGCTGAAGAACCGCATCGTCATCGCGCCGATGTGTCAGTATTCCGCGGTCGACGGCGTGCCCCAGCCCTGGCACGTCCAGCATATCGGCCGTCTGGCGGTGTCGGGCGCGGGCCTGGTCATCATCGAGGCCACCGGGGTGGAGGCCGCCGGCCGGATCACGCCCGACGACACCGGCCTGTGGAACAACGAACAGGAGGCCGCCTTCGCCGAGATCCTGCGCGGCATCCGAACCTATTCCCACACCCCCATCGGGGTTCAACTGGGCCACGCCGGCCGCAAGGCCTCGACCTCGGCGCCGTGGAAGGGCGGTCGCGCCCTGGGCCCGGACGAGGGCGCCTGGCAGACCTACGGCCCGTCTGCGCTGCCCTTCCGCGACGACTGGCACACCCCCGCCGAAATGACCGAGGCGGACATGGACCGGGTGATCGCCGCCTTTGAGGACGCGGCTCGCCGCGCCGACCGCGCCGGGTTCGACCTGGTCGAACTGCACGCCGCCCACGGCTATCTGCTCACCGAATTCCTGTCGCCCCTGTCGAACCACCGCGCGGACCAGTACGGCGGTTCAGCCGAGGCCCGGATGCGCTTCCCGCTACGGGTGGCCCAGGCTCTGCGCGAGGCCTGGCCCAGGACCAAGGCCCTGGGCGTGCGTTTCAACGGGTCCGACTGGGTCGAGGGCGGCGTGGCCCTGGACGAGGTGATCGCCTTCGGTCGCGCCCTGCATGAGATGGGCTACGACTATCTGCACCTGACCTCGGGCGGCAATGTCGCCCGCGCCGAGATTCCGGGCGCCGAGCCCGGCTATCAGGTCCGCTTCGCCGAGGCGGTCAAGCAGGCCGTGCCGGACGCCGCTGTCATGGCGGTGGGCATGATCTTCGATCCGCAACAGGCCGAAGACATCGTCGCCTCGGGCCAGGCCGACATCATCGCCATCGCCCGCGCAGCTCTGGACGACCCCAACTGGCCCCACCACGCCGCCGTGGCCCTGGGCCAGGGCGAGGGTCTGCCGCGCCAGTACGAACGGGCGGGCAAGGCGCACTGGCCGGGTTACGGCCGGTAAGCGCGGCTCAGGTCTGGGGCAGCTGATAGGGGTTGTTGACGCTGACGGGCGAGCCGGGCGCCAGGCCCAGTTCCTCGAACGACCATTTCAGCTCGACCCCGTCGACCAGGGGTTCCTTGCAGGTGTCCTCGTCGAGGCGGCGCAGGGTGATGACCGCATCGGCGCCCTTGATGCTGACGATGGGGATCAGGTCTTCCTTGCGGGTGCAGCCGTTGGAACTGACCCAGAAGACGGCCGCGTCCTTGGTGAAGGCGGCGGCGTGGATCGGTTCAAGCGCGCCGGGCATGCCCAAGGTCGAAACACTGGGCGCATCCCCCCCCGCGCAGGCGGATACGCCCGACACAGCGGCGATAAACGCCATAGATTTGAAGACGGCGCGCATCGCTTAGGCGGCCTCCCCTGCTCCGTCGAACCCTGAACAGCCCGAGAATGCGCCTGTTCGCCCCGGAAGGGAACAGGCCGATAAACGAAGGGCCCCGGACGGATCCGGGGCCCTTCCAACTCAATTTTCTGCTGCCGCTCAGATCGCCCGAGGGACGATCGCCGCGCCAGAGAAGGCTTCGATTACGAAGCGTAGTATTCGACGACCAGGTTCGGTTCCATCTTCACCGGATACGGCACGTCCGTCAGTTCCGGCACGCGGACGTAACGGACCGAGAACGAACGGTCGGACAGTTCCAGATAATCCGGCACGTCACGTTCCGACGACTGCTGGGCTTCGATGACCAGCGCCATGTTGCGCGACTTTTCCTTCACCGTGACGACGTCTTCCGGCTTCACGCGGTAGGAAGAGATGTCGACCTTCTTGCCGTTGACCAGGACGTGGCCGTGGCTGACGAACTGGCGGGCGGCCCAGACGGTGGGGACGAACTTGGCGCGGTAGACGATGGCGTCCAGACGCGATTCCAGCAGGCCGATCAGGTTTTCCGAGGTGTTGCCCTTGCGACGAGCCGCCTCGTCATAGGTCTTGGCGAACTGCTTCTCGGTGATGTTGCCGTAGTAGCCCTTCAGCTTCTGCTTGGCCTTCAGTTGCAGACCGAAGTCCGAAACCTTCGACTTGCGACGCTGACCGTGCTGGCCGGGACCGTAAGAACGCTTGTTGACCGGCGACTTGGCGCGGCCCCACAGGTTCTCACCCATGGCCCGGTCGATCTTGTATTTGGCGCTGTGGCGCTTGGACATTCTATTCTCTTTTCGACGATACGGCCCGGCATCCCCTCGATTGGGAATGCGATCTCAACGGCGGTCCACGCATCTTCCGTCATCAATCCCGCTTCCGGCGAACCGGAAACGTGGAAGGCGGCGCTTATCGCCACACAGCCCCCCGGAGTCAAGCCGTGGTGAGCGTTAAGCACGATGGACAGGAACCCCACGACCTCGGCCGATCTTTTTGTCGTCGGAGGCACATCTCCTGATCCCCTCGCGGAGGGCGAAATGGCGCATGCGACGACGACCGGCCTGACCGACGAGGCCTTTGACAGGCTGAAGCAAAAGCTGATCGACCTGGTCGAACCGCTGTCCGACAGCCAGTTGCTGGATCTCGCCGATGGGATCCACGAGTTGCTGCGTCAGCGACGCACCCTGCGGCAGCATCATGCCGAACGCATGACGGAACGCGCGCGCCTGGCGTCGCTGAGCTGACCCCGCGACGCCAGGCCACGATCAGGCGGCCGGCTGCGCCTCGCTGATGAACATCGCCCGGCCTTCCCGGGTCTGGATCTTCCCCAGGCCAGGGAAGGGGAAGTGATAGGCGTAGATGTGCGCGCCCGACGCCCGCAGGGCCGTGATTTCATCCAGACGCGCCTTCTTGCCCGCCGTCGGGTCGTCGTCATAGCCGACGGTCCAGTCCGGATGTTCGACCGACAGGACCCAGTGGTGCATCAGGTCGCCCGTATACAGCAGCTGGTTCTGACCATCGGCGATCAGATAGGCGACATGGCCCGGCGTATGCCCGGCCGTGTCCTGGGCCTCCACGCCCGGCGCGACCTCTTCATCTGGACGGAAGGCCTGGACCTTGGGCGCGATCACGCGGACCAGGTCCGCCATTTCCGGATTGGCGCGGATCGACGCCCATTCCGCATCCGACATCCGGATAGCGGCGTTGGGGAAGGCCGGGGCGCCGTCGGCGACCAGACCGCCCACATGGTCGGGGTGGCCGTGCGAGATCATCACGTCAGTGATGCTGGCCGGATCGACGCCGGCGGTCTGCAGGCTCTGCATCAACTGACCCTTGCCCGCGCCCAGACCGGCGTCGAACAACATGGTCCGGGCGCCGTTCCGCACCAGCAGCGGATGGATCTCCAGCATGATGGGATCGGCCGGTTGTCCTGCGGCGGTCAGTGGGGCGGCGACCGCCTGGGGCGTCAGGCCCACGCCGAAGACCTTGTTGTCGTTCGGCACGGGGTTCTGGCCGTCGAACAGGGCGATAGCGTCCAGTGCGCCGATCTTGAACCGATAGACAGGCTTCTCCGCCGGGGCGGCGACCGTCTGGGTCGGGTTCGGCGGCGCAGGCTCGCCGGATTTCTGATCGTTCGCCGCCGGGGAGCAGGCCGCCAGGGTCAGGGCCGTCACGGCCGCCGTCGCCATAAGAATCCGCATCGTTTCACTCCTGTGTGCAGGCTGAATCGAAAACGCCCGCCGGAGGTTCCGGCGGGCGTCGTCTTGTCGCTTAGGCCAAGCCTAGACGGCGGCGGCGTACAATTCGTTGACCTTGTTCCAGTTCACCACCGACCAGAAGGACTTCAGGTAGTCGGCGCGGCGGTTCTGGTATTTCAGATAATAGGCGTGTTCCCAGACGTCGGCGCCCAGGACGACCTCGCCGCGCTCTTCCACGACATCCATCAGCGGATTGTCCTGGTTCGGCGTGGAGGTGATCTTCAGCTTGCCGTTCTGGACGATCAGCCAGGCCCAGCCCGAGCCGAACTGTGCCGCGCCGGCGGCGTTGAAGTCTTCCTTGAACTTGTCCATGCCGCCCAGGTCGCTGTCGATGGCGGCCTTCAGCTCGGCCGAGGGTTCGCCGGTCTGATCGGCGGGGGCCAGCAGTTCCCAGAACAGGCTGTGGTTCCAGTGACCGCCGCCGTTGTTGCGCACGGCCTTGGGGGCGGTCGAGATGCTGGTGAAGATTTCTTCCAGCGACTTGCCCTGCAGATCCGCAGCCGCATCGATGGCCTTGTTCAGGTTGTCGACATAGGTCTGGTGGTGCTTGTCGTGGTGGAAGGTCATCGTCTCCTTGTCGATGGCCGGCTCCAGCGCGTCATAGGCGTAGGGCAGCGGGGGCAAGGTGAAGGCCATGTCTGTCTCCTGAAGACGGTTGTTCTGAACCCCATTTAGGGGCTGTGGCGTCTGACCCAAGCGAATTAATCCAGTTTTTGTTCAGCTTGGCCATTTGCATTGCCTGACAAGACGAACGATTGTCCATACGTCAATCGGAGGCTGTCATGTCGCGCATCGGATTCATCGCCCTGACGGCGCTGGCCGTTTCCGGAAGCGGTTGCACCAGTTTGCGGGCGCTGGATCAGGCCGCGACCGATCTGGCCAACCAGACGCCGACCTGCACCCAGGAACCCGCAGTCGGCATCGACAACTATGGCGGCAAGACCTGCACGATCACTCATACCGTTCGGTCCTCAACGACCACGACCACGACCACGACCGTAGAGGAAACAGGCAAGGAGCCCGTCACCACCCGCACCGTCACGACGCCGTCGGGAACAACGACCGAGATCGTGCCGACGCCGTAAGGGATAAAGTCAGCCGACGGGCAAGTTCGCCTTCAGGCATTCGCGCACGGCGCGCTTGACGTCGCCCGGCGCATTGGGCTCGTCCACGCCCTCGGCAGCGAAGACGGCGCGCACGGCGGCGTCCAGACCGGCCGGCAGTGCGGCGATCACGCGCTTTTGCCCCTTCTCATGCAGACAGAAGCCCACCTCGCGGCACAGGGCGGAAAACATCGGCTCATAGGGATCGGTGGCGCTCATCGCGCCCCTCTAGCATCAGGGGATGAGACGCGACAGCCAGTGCATCAGGTTCAGTGCGAACTGTTGGTCGTCATGGCCGCCGGTGTTCAGGCCGAAATGATAGGGTTCGCGGTCCGGCTGGTGAGGGAAACGCACGATCTGCGCGGTCAGCATGCCGGCTTCACCCAGCACCACGACCCTGCCCGCGCCGAACGGGAAGGCGAGCCCCTGGGCCGGCAGGGCGGGCCGCGCCAGCTCCGCCGTCACGACATCCACATCCTCGCCCGCGCGCAGGCGCTGCCGAATGGCCTGAAGGGTGGCGAGATCCGGCGCTTCGAACGCGTCGTCGCTCATCGCCAGCAACACGGTCGATCCGTCGGGCCCCTTGAGGGACTGGCCGGTGAAGGTCTTGACGATCTGCACGCCCTCGCCGCCCCCACGACCGGCGATGATCGGGTGATCCCCCAGCGCCTGTCGCGGAAAGACCAGATTGGCCGTGCCGTCGTTGCGAACAGATTGAAAGGCGTAGCCCTTGCCCATCGTCACGCCGAACCGAGCGCCCAGCGCCTCGGCCGCCGTTCCATGCGGCGCATGATCGGCCGCCAGCAGTAGCGACCCGCCACCTTCGACCCACTGCGCCATGGCCTCGATCTCGGCCTCGTCAAAGGCGGAAACGCGAGAGCCGTTCTCGGGACTGGCGGCGTTGGCGATCACCAGCACCGCGACCCCATCCAGCGCGCCCGGCGCATCCAGTCGCCCGCGCCCCGCGTCAACCCGATAGCCGTCGGCCCGCATGAGGGCGGCAAACCCGGCATATCGGCCGTCGATAGTCTGAAGGCTTCCATGCCCCTGATCGACACGGATCAGGGGTCCATCAGCCGTATAGGCTGGAACGGCGACCTGCGGACGCCAGTCGAGATCGCCCGCCTGTTCCTGCGCTGCGGCCAAAGAGGCGTTTAAGGCCACGAGCAGCCCCAGCATCAGGACCGAGCCGAGGCGCATCATCCTCAGGCCTTCAGCCGTTCAGCGTGGAAGGCGATGTGGTCGCCGATGAAGCTGGTCATGAAGAAGTAGGAATGGTCGTAGCCGGGCTGCAGCCGGATGGTGACCTTCTGACCGGCGGCGTCGGCGGCGGCCTGGAGCAGTTCGGACTTGAGCTGGTCGGTCAGGAAGCTGTCGGCGTCGCCCTGGTCGATCAGGATGTCGTCATAGACAGACTTGGCGGCGCCGGCCTCGATCAGTCTGGCGGCGTCGTGACGATCCCAGGCGGCGCGATCCTCGCCCAGATAGGCGGTGAAGGCCTTTTCGCCCCAGGGGCAGCGGGTCGGAGAACAGATGGGGGCGAAGGCCGAGACCGAGCGGAACAGGTCGGGATGGCGCAGCGCCAGGGTCAGGGCGCCGTGGCCGCCCATGGAATGGCCCGAGACCGACCGGGCGCCTGTGGTGGGGAATTCGGCGTCGATCAGGGCGATCAGTTCGTCCGTGACATAGGACTCCATGCGGAAGTGCGGAGCCCAGGGCGTCTGGGTCGCATCGACATAGAAGCCCGCGCCCTGGCCCAGGTCATAGGCCGGATCATCGGCCACACCCTCGCCGCGCGGCGAGGTGTCGGGCGCGACGATGATGACGCCGTGCTCGGCGGCGGCGCGGTAGGCGCCGGCCTTGGTGGTGAAATTGTCCTCGGTGCAGGTCAGGCCCGACAGCCAGATCAGCACCGGGAACGGCCCCTGCCCGCCCGGCGTGAAGACCGACAGGGTCATCGGCGTGCCGGTCACGGCGCTGTCGTGCTTCAGATAGCGCAGGGTTCCGCCGTGGACGATGTGGGTCTTGGTGGTCTGCATCAGTCGACGACCCGGTGCATGGCGCAGATCTTGTTGCCCGAGGGATCGCGCAGATAGGCGAGATACAGTTTGCCGAACGCGCCCTGGCGCAGGCCGGGCGGATCTTCGATCGTGGCTCCGCCGGCCTCGACGCCTGCCGCGTGGAAGGCGTCGACCATGGCCGTGTCCTTGGCCGCAAAACCGATGGTGCCGCCGTTGGCGTGACAGGCCGGCTCGCCGTCGATCGGCTTGCCCACGGCGAAGGCGCCGTGCGCCGTGCGCCACCAGTAGCGGCCCTTGGGATCCGGCCCCTGAGCGGAGTCGATGCCGAGAGCGCCGAGAGCGGCGTCATAGAAGCGGCGCGACGCCTCGATATCGTTGGCGCCGACGGTGACGTGGGTGAACATGCGTCTCTCTCCCTTGAACTAGAAGACCACCACCGACCGGATGCTCTCTCCGGCGTGCATCAGGTCGAAGGCCTTGTTTATCTCTTCCAGCGGGAAGGTGTGGGTGATCATCGGGTCGATCTCGATCTTGCCGTCCATGTACCAGTCGACGATCTTCGGCGTGTCGGTGCGGCCGCGCGCGCCGCCGAAGGCCGAGCCGCGCCACACCCGGCCCGTGACCAGCTGGAACGGGCGGGTGGCGATCTCCTTGCCCGCCTCGGCCACGCCGATGACGATGCTCTCGCCCCAGCCGCGGTGGCAGGCTTCCAGCGCCTGGCGCATGACCACCGTGTTGCCGGTGCAGTCGAAGGTGTAGTCGGCGCCGCCGCCGGTCAGTTCGACCAGATGGGCCACCACGTCCGGCACGTCCTTCGGATTGACGAAATGGGTCATGCCGAAGCGACGGCCCCACTCCTCCTTGTCCGGGTTCAGATCGACGCCGACGATCATGTCGGCGCCGACCATCTTCAGCCCCTGGATGACGTTCAGGCCGATGCCGCCCAGGCCGAAGACCACGGCGTTCGCGCCCGGCTCGACCTTGGCGGTGTTGACCACGGCGCCGACGCCCGTCGTCACGCCGCAACCGACGTAGCAGGCCTTGTCGAACGGGGCGTCTTTCCTGATCTTCGCCACCGCGATCTCGGGCAGGACGGTGAAGTTCGAGAAGGTCGAGCAGCCCATGTAGTGGGCGATGGCCTGGCCCTTGTAGCTGAAGCGCGACGTGCCGTCGGGCATCAGCCCCTTGCCCTGGGTGGCGCGGATCGAGGTGCACAGGTTGGTCTTGCGCGACAGGCACGACTTACACTGGCGGCATTCGGGCGTGTACAGCGGAATGACATGGTCCCCGACCGCGACCGAGGTCACGCCCGGCCCCACCTCGACCACCACGCCCGCGCCCTCGTGGCCAAGAATGCTGGGGAAGATGCCCTCGGAGTCCAGGCCGTCCAGCGTATAGGCGTCGGTGTGGCAGATGCCTGTGGCCTTGATCTCGATCAGCACCTCGCCGGCGCGCGGCCCCTCCAGATCGACCTCGACGATCTCGAGCGGACGTTTGGCCTCAAAGGCGACGGCGGCGCGGGTTTTCATAATTTTGGTCCTTCGGACGTCCCTACCGCTCGCCGCGCGGCGGCTTGCTACATGAGGAACAGGCTGGATGATGTGATCCTGTTCTAGGCCGCTCCCGGCATCGATGAAACGGCGATAAACGCAAAACATTATTGCCAGGCAGGGACAATCGTGTTGGACCCTCCGTATGAGCAGTCGTTGGGACGGGATCGACGAATTCACGGCGGTGGCTGAACAGGCCAGTTTCTCGACGGCGGCGAAGCGGCTGGGCCTTTCCACCTCTGCGGTCAGCCGAGAGATCGCGCGATTGGAGGACCGACTGCAGACCCGGCTGCTGAACCGGACGACCCGCCGGGTCGAACTGACCGATGCAGGCCGCGATTTCCTGGCGCGTTGTCGCCGGCTGATCGACGAAAGGGACGAGGCCCTGGCGGCCGTTCAGCCGGATGACAGCGCCCCGCGCGGCCTGCTGCGGATGACCTGTTCCGTCTCCTATGGAGAACGCTTCGTGGCCCCGGCGGTCAACCGCTTCGCCCGCGATCATGCCGAGCTGTCGATCGAGCTGGACCTGGATAATCGGCTGCGCGACCTTGTCGGCGACGGCTATGATCTGGCGATCCGGTTCGGGCATCTGACGGACTCGCGACTGATCGCCCGCCGACTGGCGTCACGACGGCTGATCCTGTGCGCCGCGCCAGCCTACCTGGCCCAGCGGGGCGCGCCGCGCGATCTGTCCGAACTGCCGGCCCACGATCTGCTGACCGGATCATCGGAACACTGGCGCTTCAGCGAGGGCGGGCGCGAGACCAGTTTCCGCCCCCAGGGCCGATGGCGCTGCAACTCGGGCGCCGCCGTGCTGGATGCTGCGATCCAAGGGCTGGGCCTGTGCCAACTGCCGGACTTCTATGTCACCGAGCCGCTTCGCGCCGGCGCCCTGACCGCCGTGCTGACAGAGCACCGCCCGCCCGATGAAGGCGTCTGGGCCGTCCATCCGCACCGCCGCCATGTTCCACCCAAGGTGCGGCTGATGATCGAACATCTGCGCGCCAGCCTGGCGGCTTGACACATCACGGGTCTGCATCGTCCACGCGCAATGATCGTGTCTGATCCAGCCGCGGGGGTCCCTGCGCCGACAGAGGACCCGGAACGGCCGGAACAACATCGCGCGCCGATGGATTCTTGGCCGGCCCGACTACGCCGCCTATCTGGCGAATTTTGGCGCTTGCTGACCGAGCCGCAGGTCAGGCAAACAATCGCATCATGAACCTCGTCGTCCTGACCGGCGCTGGCATATCGGCCGAAAGCGGCGTGCCCACATTTCGAGCCGAGGACGGCCTGTGGTGCGGGCATCGGGTCGAGGCTGTGGCGACGCCGGAGGGCTATGCGGCGGATCCCGCCCTGGTGCAGGACTTCTATAACCAGCGGCGGCGGCAGTTGGCGCAGGTTCAGCCGAACGCCGCCCATCGCGCCCTGGCCGAGCTGGCGGCGCGGTGGGAGGGGGATTTCCTGCTGGTGACGCAGAACGTGGATGATCTGCACGACCGGGCGCACGCCGAGGTCCCGCCGCGCGCCGGGTTCGAACTGATCCATATGCACGGCGAACTGCTGAAGGCCCGCTGCACCCGGTCGGGGGTGGTGATGGCCTGGGCCGGCGACATGGCGGCCGACGAAGCCTCGCCGCATCATCCGCAGGGGCGGATGCGGCCGCACATCGTCTGGTTCGGGGAGATGCCGTTAGCCATGGAGCGGATCGAGACGGCGCTGGAGACCTGTGACCTGTTCGTCTCCATCGGCACCTCGGGGGCGGTCTATCCGGCGGCGGGGTTCGTGCAGTCGGCCCGATACGCGGGGGCGCGGACGGTCGAGATCAACCTGGAGCCGACGCAGGGTGCGCGCCTGTTCGACGAGGGGGTGTACGGCCCGGCAACCCAGGCCGTGCCGGCCTTCTTCGAAACGTTGTAGATGCGAAAACGGCGGCCGCTGCGATGCGGCCGCCGTTCGGGTCTTCAGGTCTGCGAAACCTTAGGCGAGGACCACGATGGTCACGCGGCGGTTCTGCGACCGGCCCTCGGGGGTGTCGTTGGAGGCGACCGGCTCTTCCGGACCGTAGGAGATGGTCGACATCCGGTTCAAGGCGACGCCCTGGCGGTTCAGGAAGCGACGCACGGCCTCGGCGCGCTGCTCGCCCAGCTGGTTGTTGTGTTCGACCGGGCCGGTGGCGTCGGTATAGCCCTGGATTTCCAGATAGACGTTCTTGTTCTCGTCGCGCAGACGTTGGGCGAACTGGGCCAGGCGCTGCTCGGCCTCGGGCGACAGGGCCGAGGCGTCGGTCGGGAACTTCACGGAATCGTCCGACAGGACGACCTGATAGAGGAACTTGCCCTCGGCCAGTTTGTGGGCGTCGTTGGCGCGTTGCAGGGCCTGGCCCGCCGTGCCTTCGACCCCGGTGACGCGGGTGTCCACCACCTCGACCTGATCACGCACGAAACGATGGCTGGCGCAGCCGCTGGCCGCAAAGCCGAGGGCGATGAGGGCGCCGCCGACGACCGCCGTCCTGAGTTTCGATCTGCTCAAGTTCTGTCTCCTTCTTGCCGGGGGCGCCACACCCAGTTCATGCGCCAGATGAAAATGGCGTAGGCGACAAGGCGGAGTAATGACGTGCTTTAGGCCGGAAAATGTCAGCTTAGCTATATAATCCGAACCGAATTCGCATGATTATTGCGTCAGATCGGAACCGGAGCGCGAGCTGGTACGTTAGCCCGCCAACAGGCTACGCCCTGTGGCGGATGAACTGATCTATCGCTGATCTTGAACAGCGAGCGGTTGTATTCGCAACCATGCCACCGTCCTGCCGCGACAGAATGTTTTCAACAGGACGTCGTGATTTTTTACAGGGGTTGGCGACGGATGACCATGCGACCGATCATCTTCGACACATCACGGATCGGCGATTGAGCGCCGCGCGTCCCGACCGGACCCGGCGCTGGCCCCTGGCGGCCGCCTGCGTCGTCGCCGGCCATGCGGCCCTGGTGCTGGTCATGACAGCGGCGCGGCCGGAACCGCTCGCGGCGCCCCATGAAGCGGCGCCGGTGATGGTCGAACTGGTCGATCCGCCGCCTCCGCCCACTCCCATCCCCGCGCCCGATCCGGCGCCGACGCCCGACGCGCCGGCCGCAGCGGCTCAAACCCCGGCGCCGCCCAAACCCGCGCCCCAGCTTCGACCGCCCGCCGTGGCCGCTGCGCGTCCCCGAAAAGTCGTCGCCAAGCCGCCCCTGGACGTCGAGCCCCTGCCCGCCGCCCCCGCGCCGCCGGGACCGCCCCTGCCCCTGCTGGGCGCGGCTCAGTTGGCCGGCGCCGCCACGGTCGGATCGGGTCCGGGCGGCGGCGCTGGAAACGGCGTGGGCGGAGGCGGCGGGACGGGCGGATCCGGCGCCGGATCAGGCTCGGGCGGCGGGACTTGCGACATGGTCCGCTGGGTTCAGGACGCCGTGCGTGACGACGCCGCCGTGCGCCGCGCCGTCATCGCCGCCAGCGAAGAGATGGACGCCTCGGGCCGCGCCATCCTGGTCTGGAACGGCGACTGGCTGCAAAGCCGCAACCAGTCCGGCAAGGGCCTGGCCGGGGTGCGCCAGGCCATCGCCCTGGAGGTCGCCTTCGCCCCGGCCGAGTGCAGGACCCAGCGGATGACAGGCCTGGCCGTGCTGAAGCTTGAGGACGGCGCCGACGGCGCGCGGATCGCCCTGGGCAAGGGCAGCTGGCGCTGGTCGGATCTGCTGGGGGCGGGATGACGACCTCTTGCGTCATCCTCGGGCTTAACCCGAGGATGACGGGGAGAAGGAGCGACTCCTTATTCGCTCGCATTCCCCTTCGCCGCCCGTTCGGCCGCCAGCTTGGCCAGCACCCGCCCCCGTCCCTTGGCCAGGGCGTGGATGGCGCCGCGCATGGTGGCGACCTCCTGTTCGGAGAAGGCGGCGCGGCCCAGCATGACCCGCAGGTTCTGGCTCATCGAACGCTTCTTCTCGGGCGGATAGAAGAAGCCGCCGCTCTCCAGCTCCGCCTCCAGATGTTCGTACATGCCGACCAGCAGGTCGTTCGACGCCGGCGGCTCGCTGTCGCGGAAACGGGGCGGCGGGGCGTCCAGGATCAGGGTGCGCCACTCATAGGCGTTGATCGCCACCGCCTGGGCCAGGTTCAGCGAATGGTGTTTCGGGTCGATGGGAATGGTGACGATGCCGGCGCACAGGGCGATGTCGGTCGTCTCCAGCCCCGCGCGCTCGCCGCCGAACAACAGGCCGGTCTTCAGTCCCGAGGCGGTGTCGTCGTACAGGATACGGCCGGCTTCGCGCGGCGTCCGCACCGGCTGACGCGTCTCGCGCGGACGGGCGGTGGTTGCGAAGACGGTGTTCAGGTCGGCGACTGCCTCGGCGACGCTGTCGAACACCCGCACCCCCTCCAGCACCCAGTCGGCCCCCGAGGCCGTGGCCCAGGCCCGCTCCTGGGGCCAGCCGTCGCGCGGCGTGACTAGACGCAGGTCCGTCAGGCCGAAGTTGGCCATCACTCGCGCCACGGCGCCGATATTCTCGGCCATCTGCGACTTGTCGAGGATGACGGCAGGAGGCGTGAGGTCGGCGGCGGCGAAATCGGGGGAAGCGGACATGCCGCCTCCCTACCCGTCCAGACCGTAACGGACCAGAGCGGCGCGCAGATCGTCCAGATGTGGCGCATAGTTCTTCCATCGTCCCGAGGCGCGGGCGTACAGGGGCTCGCGCACCTGCCAGACGCTGGCGGTGCGGACCGGCCCCTGGCGCTGATGGAAGTCCATCACCGACGGCTCCCACGCCAGGTCGCAGGCCGCCACCAGATCGCGCACGGCCGGCTCGCCCCGCGCGACCAGGTCGTCGTAGTCGACCTCGTGCACGTCATCCGGCCAGACCGATTTCCAGTGCGCCGCCAGCCGTCGTTCCTGGGCCGTCCAGTGGGCGGCGTGCTCCAGGTCCAGCGCATAGGCCATGTCGTAGGACAGGTGCAGGAAGAAGACCGACAGTGCGTTGTCGATCGGATTGCGCACGGTGTGGATGATCCGAGCCTTGGGGAACAGGGTCTTGGCCAGGCCGATGTAGAGGATGTTGTCCGGCCGCTTGTCCGTGACGACGCCGACGCCGGGCACGCGCTCGCGCACGGCGTTCAGATAGACGTCGCGGATCTTGCGCCGACTGGCGTCGTCGAACACGCCCAGGGCTTCGGGGAAGGGATTGAAGACGTTGGCGGCCAGGGTCGGCAGCAGATCCAGCTCTCCGCCCGCACGCACGCCGCTGTGGCCGCCCAGAATACGCTCGACCAGGGTCGAACCGGACCGGAACATGCCGCAGATGAAGATCGGCGCCGCCTCGCGATCGTCGTCGTCCAGCGCCGCAACCGGGGCCGGCGTCGCCGCGATCAGCCGATCAACATAGGCTTCGGCCAGGGCTGGATCGTAGACCACGCCCTTGGCGCGAGCCAGGGCTGCGCTGATCTGGTTGGCGGCGACATAGGCTTGGAAGGCGGCGTCATACTCGCCCGCCACATCCAGGATTCGTCCCAGGGCGAAACCCAGGTCCGCCTGTTCCAGCCCCTCGGGCGTGGCGGCCAGGGCGGATCGCAGCCGACCGATCAGGGGATCGTCCGACGTCGTCGCCGCCTGCAAGCCCGCCAGCCGCGCCAGGGCGGTTCCATGGCCGGGATCTATGGCCAGGACGGACTCATAGGCCTGCCGCGCCTCGTCGCGTCGCCCGGCGTCCTCATGCAGATTGCCCAGGTTGAGCCAGGCGGGCGCATAGGCGGGCGCAATGGCGAGGGCGGTCCTTAGTTCGGTCTCGGCCGCATCTGGCCGGTTCAGATCCTCCGCGAAGATCACGGCGCGGTTCAGGTGGATTTCCTGCGGATCGCGCGCGCCCTGGGCCAGGGCCTGGTCATAGGCGGCCAGGGCGTCGTCAAGGCGACGCATACGCCTCAGAAGCCGCCCCAGATCGTACCAGACGTCGCCCAGCTCGGGCCGCTCGGCCACGACGGATTGATAGAGGACCACGGCCTCGGGGATGCGCCCTTGGCGCTCGAGGGTCGCGCCTTGCGCCAGGCGGACCTGGCCCGCGTCGGACATCAGTCTTCACCAACCATGGCGATCCAGGGATCAACGGTTCCAGCCTCGACCTCGGCCACCTTGACGGCGGGCCAGCCGATGGAGGCGCTGCCCGAGGCGGTCCAGGCGGTGGCGATGAAGTCGCGCAGTTCGGCGGCGCCGGCCGCCAGACGCTCATTGACGAAGGCGGCGCCGCGCGGATCGCTGTCGCGGAAAGCCCCGGCTTTCTCCAGCCGGTAGAAGGGGATGACCGTGCCCAGGGTGGTGGTCAGATAGGAGACGGTGCGCGCCTTGACGTCGAAACCGTCCAGATCGGCGGCCGGCATGGCGGCCTCGACCGCGTCCAGGCGGGCGACGCGGTTGGTGAAGGCGCCTTCGAACAAGGCATGGGTCTGGCGCGAATTGGTGAAGCCTTCGGGGTTCGGGAACTCGCCCCAGCCATTGTAGTGGATCGTCGTGTGATGGGGTTGCGACCCGTCGCCGACATAGTGGCCCATGACCCCGATGTCGCGCAGGATCAGGGCCTCGCGGCGCAGGCGGTCGGCCCGGTACCAGGCCTGGCGCTCCATATTGGTCTCACGTCTTTCGGCGGCGTTCAGCACGCGCCAGTAGGCGAAATCGCGGCCCAGATTCTGCCAGGCGTCGATCATGGCGTAGGGCAGATAGCCGGCGTCATCGACGTCCAGCCCCGCCTTGGTCAGGGCGGCGTCATATTCGGACTTCAGGCGGGGCAGTTCGGCCAGGGTCATGCCGCGCGGGTCGAAGACATGGCCGGCGTCGTCCAGGTCGATGAAATGGGCGGTGTCGCGTTCGCGGTCGTGGGGCTGGCCCGCGCCCTTCCAGCGGTCGGGTTCGCGCGCCAGCTCGCCGACGTCGGCGATGGCGCCGGGCGTCTTCAGAAAGCCCGGCATGTCGGCCGGCAGGGCGCGCATTGCGGCGATCCCGATCAGCCGGTGGCCGGTGTTGCCCCAGGCGTCGACCACGGCGGGGGTGGCGACAGCGACGAGAGCCAGGGCGGCGATGACGAGACGTTTCATGACGGACAAACCTCAGTGAGATCACGCCCGTCTAACGTATCCTTGATCGGCTCTCCAGCCCGCCGGGGTGGCGATCACGCCGCGAACGCCTAGATTAAGCGGGCTCCCCGCTCCTTTATCCTTACAGGCGCCACAGCCATCGGGGAGCGATGACGTGATTGCGTCGTCGCCGTCCTTGCACGGCATAAGTGGACGCCAGATCGAAAGGACCACGCACCATGCGCGCGCCCCGCCTCGCTCTTTTTGCTTCCGCCGCCGCTCTGCTGACCGCCGCGGGCGCACACGCCCAAACCCCTTATGAAGCCTCGGGCCAGACCGCCCCGACCGCGGCGCCTGCCCCGGGCGCAGCCGACTTCACCGACGAAGAATTGCGCAAGTACGATGTCGCCATCACCCGCGTCCGCGCGGTCAGCGACACCCTGAACGGCACCCAGCCGACGCCCGAACAACAGGCCGAAATGGCGGCTGCGGTTCAGGAATCCGGCCTCGAGGTCGTGCGCTTCAACGCCATCTCCAACGCCGCCGCCGAAAGCCCGGTGATCAACGCCCGCATCAACGCCATGAAGGCGCCGAAGCCTGCTCCCGGATCGGTCGCGGCCGGCGTCAGCGACGCGGAACTGCGCCAGTTCGTTGAAGCCATGACCAAGATTCGCGCCGTCACCGCCAATGTCCAGAACGGCCAGGCCACCCCGGAACAGAGCGCCCAGCTGACGGCGGCGGTCGAGGGGTCCGGCCTGGCGGTGGACCGTTTCAACGCCGTCGCCACCGCCGTGTCCCAGGACGCTGGCCTGCGGGCCCGGGCCGAGTTGATCGGCGCGCGACAACAGGAGGCCGGCGCCCAATAGGGCGTCAGGTCTCGGCGGGTTCGCGCCGTGTGTCCGGTGCGGCCGGACCCGCCTCGTCCTCGTTCAGCAGTCGGCCTTCGCGACGCGGCTTCACATAGGGAGCGGGTTGCGGCGTCGGCATATTGCCGCGCATCAGTTGGCGCCCGGCCTTGATTCCGCCGGTCAGCTGCAGGTCCAGACGCGCCTCGTCGCGGCGGCGAACGTCGCCGATGGCCTCGGCCGCCTGGCCCTCGTCCATGCCCAGTTCGATCAAGGCGCGCTCGCCGAACTTCAACGCGGACTCGAAGGTCTCGCGGATCTGATAGTCGACCCCGGCCTGGATCAGCCGCATGGAATGCCCCCGGTCGAAGGCCCGGGCCATGATCTTGGTCGTCGGGAACTCGGACTTGACCAGTTCGACGATGCGGTCGGCGACCTCGGGCTTGTCGACGCAGACCAGGACGATTTCGGCCTCGTCCGCACCCGAGGCCCGCAGCGTGTGCAGCTGAGCGCCGTCGCCATAATAGACCTTGAACCCGAACTGCGAGGCGGCCTGGATCATCTCGACGTCGTTCTCGATGATCGAGACGTCCACATCCCGCGCCAGCAAGGGCTGTGACACCACCTGGGCGAAACGGCCGAAGCCGATGATCAGCACCTGCCCGCGCAGGTCCTTGGCGAAGTCCACCCCCTCGGCGTCCTCGGCCGACAGGGTCGGCTTGGGCAGCAGGCGCTGGGTCAGCAGACTGGTCAGCGGCGTCAGGGCCATGGACAGGATGACGATGGCCGACAGCATGGCGCCGATCTGGGCGTCGAACAGACCCGCCGTCACCGCCGCGCCATACAGGACGAAGGCGAACTCGCCGCCTTGCGCGAACAGGGCCGCCCGCTCGACCGCCTCGTGGTGCGAGGCCTTGAACAGTCGCGCGACGCCATAGATGCCCAGCGCCTTGACCGCCATGAAGGCGATCACGCCGCCGACCACCAGACGCCAGTCGGCGACCACCACCGACAGGTCCAGCGACATGCCGACGCTGAGGAAGAACAGACCCAGCAGGATGGCGCGGAAGGGCTCCACATCGGCTTCCAGCTGGTGACGGAAGGTGGATTCCGACAACAGCACGCCTGCCAGGAAGGCGCCCATGGCCATGGACAGCCCGCCCAGCGACATGGCCCAGGCGGCGCCGACCACGACCAGCAGGGCCGCCGCCGTCATCACCTCGCGACCGCCGTAACGGGCCAGCAGGCGGAAGATCGGATTGACCAGATATTTGCCCGCCAGCAGAACGCCGCCGACCGCCGCCACCGCGAAGCCGATGGTCTGCCACAGGGGGGGCGCCTGTTCGTTCGCCACGCCCAGCACCGAGGCCAGGACGGCGACGATGGCCAGCAACGGCACGATGGCCAGGTCTTCCAGCAGCAGGATGGAGACGGACCGCTGACCGGCCCCGCCCGCGATCTCGCCCCGCTCCTCCAGCATCTGCATGATGACGGCGGTGGACGACAGGACGAAGCCCATGGCGCCGACAAACGCGACCGGCGCGGAAAAGCCGGCCAGCATGGCGGTCAGGGTCAGGATCAGGCCGCAGAACAGCACCTGGGCCGCGCCCAGGCCGAAGATCTCTTTCCGAAGACCCCACAGACGTTTGGGCCGCATCTCCAGCCCGATGATGAACAGGAAGATGACCACGCCGAACTCGGCGACATGAAGAATGGTCTCGGGCTCCTGAAACAGTTTCAGGCCGAACGGCCCGATGGCCAGCCCGGCCGCCAGATAGCCGAGCACCGAGCCCAGACCGACCCGCTTGAACACCGGCACGGCGATCACGCCCGCCGCCAGCAGGGCCGCCGCCGCGCCCAGATCCAGTCCCGTCGTCGCCTCGGCCATCGTCACCCCTTCGCAGGATATTCATAGTGGGGGAGAAGCCGTAGGATTGCGAGATGGCGCCGACGACACGATCACGAATGGAGCGGCGACAGGCGCCTGCATCGCCACAGTTTCGCCTCAGGCGACAAGCGGAGTAGCGTCCAGAACAACCGGAGGAAGCCATGTCGCGTCTCGTCAGGATCGCCGTCGCCGCCACCCTGGGCCTGTCCGTCGCGGCGCCGCCCGTAGCGGCTCCGACCTTCGCCCTGGCCCAGCCCCAACGCCCGTCATTGGATGGCGAAGCCACGCCGGCCGCCTGCGCGCCGTTGGGCTTCGTCCTGTCCCCGCCGGGCGAACCGATGCAACATCTGACCAGCCCCGTCCGGCCGACGCCGATCCCGGCCCCGACGCTGAGCCGTATCGAGGGCGGGGCGCCTCCCCCGCCGCCCCCTCCTCCTCCACCGCCGCCGCCGGCCCCGCCAGCACCCATGCGTCCGGCGGTGGTCGCCGCCGCACCGGGGCAGGCTCCGCTCAACGCCGTGGTCGTGACCGGATCGCGCATCATGCCCGGCGCCCCGGCCCCGTCCGACACCGAAACCTATCCCGACGCCACGCCCAACCCGGTCAAGCGGACGGCGGACCAGCCGGTCTCCACCTTCTCGATCGACGTGGACACAGCCGCCTATTCCAATGTCCGCCGCTTCATCGACGAGGGCCGCAGCCCCCCGGTGGACGCGGTGCGGGTCGAGGAGCTGATCAACGCCTTCGACTATGGCTATGCCCGCCCGACGTCCCAGGCTCGACCTTTTGCCATCACCACCGCGGTCGCCGCTTCGCCCTGGGCAGACGGCCGCCAGATCGTCCAGATCGGCTTGCAGGGTTATGAGCTGCCGCAGGGCGAGCAGCGGCCGCTGAACCTGACCTTCCTGGTCGATGTGTCGGGCTCGATGCGCAGCCCGGACAAGCTGGACCTGGCCAAACAGGCGATGAACCTGGCCATTGACCGGCTTCGGCCGCAGGACAGCCTGGCCGTGACCTATTACGCCGAGGGTGCGGGCACGACCCTGCAGCCCACGCCCGGCGACCAGAAGCTGAAGATGCGCTGCGCCGTCGCCAGCCTTCGCGCCTCGGGCGGCACGGCCGGGGCGACCGGGATGACCAACGCCTATGACCAGGCCCAGGCCAGTTTCGCCCGCGACAAGGTCAACCGCATCCTGATGTTCACCGACGGCGACTTCAACGTCGGCGTGACCGACAACAAGCGGCTGGAAGACTATGTCGCCGAAAAGCGCGGAACCGGCGTCTATCTGTCGGTCTACGGCTTCGGGCGCGGCAACTACCAGGACGCCCGGATGCAGACCATCGCCCAGGCCGGCAATGGCGTGGCGGCCTATGTGGGCGACCTGCGCGACGCGCGACGCCTGTTCGGCCCGATGTTCGACAAGGGCGCCTTCCCCATCGCCGACGACGTCAAGATCCAGGTCGAGTTCAATCCCGCCCGCGTCGCCGAATGGCGGCTGATCGGCTATGAGACCCGGCTGCTGAACGAGGCGGACTTCGCCAACGACCGCGTCGACGCAGGCGAGGTGGGATCGGGCGCCAGCGTCACGGCCCTGTACGAGATCACCCCGGTCGGCGGTCCGACCCAGGTTCCCGAGCGCCGCTATCCCGACAATCGGATCGGCGCCGGCGGCGGCGATCCAAACGGCGAGATCGGCTTCATCCAGGTCCGCTACAAACAGCCGGGCCGCAGCCGATCGGACCTGATCCAGCAGCCTCTGACCAGCCGCCCCGCCGGCGCCCAACCGCCCGAGGCCACGCGCTGGGCCTTGGCCGTCGCCGCGTTCGGTCAGAAGCTTCGCAACGACCCGTGGATGAACGCCGACTACGGCTGGGACCAGGTGCTGGCCCAGGCCCAGGGCGCGCGCGGCGAGGATCCCTGGGGCGACCGGGCCGAGTTCGTCCAGTTGGTGCGCGCGGCCAAGGACCTGCCTGAACGCCGCGCGCCTTAAGGCCGAGCGGCGTCAAGCGGGCGCACAGCGGCGGAACCCCGCCGTGCGCGGCGGGTTTTCACGGTGACGCTACACCCCAGGAGACCGCCATGAAGATCCGCGACGTCATGACCAAGGATGTCCACCTCGCCCGACCCGGCGACACGCTTCAGGAGGTCGCCGCCCGGATGGCCAAGGGGGATTTCGGCTTCGTGCCCGTGGCCGACGGCGACCAGTTGATCGGCGCCATCACCGACCGCGACATCGTCGTGCGCGCCATTGCCGCTGGTGCGTCGCCGACCGCGCCTGTGGTCGAATACATCACCCGCGACCCGCAGACGGTGCTGGACACCGACGACCTGAAATCCGTGCTGGACCTGATGGGGTCGCGCCAGATCCGCCGCGCCCCCGTGGTGGACAAGCATGGCCGCATCGTCGGGGTCATCTCGCTGGGCGACCTGTCGACCCGGGTGAAGGAGAAATACGCCGGCGAGACGCTGGAGAGCATCTCGCGTTAACCCTCCCCCCTCACCACGCGCTAACCGGCGTCAGTCATCCTGCACCCTGAACGGTGGGAGATCAGAATGGCGCGCGCGCAGTTCCAGAAGGGTCAGAAGGTCTGGGTCGAGTGCGTGGGCGCCTGGGCCACCATCGAGAAGGTTCAGCCGGTCTGGGCCAAGGGTTTCGACGAGCCGGTGCGCGTCACCTACGACGTCGGCCTGGGGCGTGAGTTCGCCGCCGCCGAACTGATGATGGCCGCCGCGGACGCCGCCGGGGCCGAGGTCGGCGACTGGCGCGTGCTGCGGGCCCGCAACAAGTGGCAGGCGGAAGAGGACTGCCTGCACCACCCCCAGCCCGGCACCTATCCCGTCGTCGTCACTGACACGGCCGACTGGGGCGGCTGGCGCGTGCCCGGCGCGGAATATGACCGCGACCCCCAGCGCATTGAATTCCAGTCCCGGCTGATCGCCGCCGCGCCGCGTCTGATGCAACTCGCCGAAAGTCTGATGGACCTCGTGGCCGAGAGCCCCGACGACGCGCCGCCCGCCGTTCTGGCCCTGGCGCGTCAGGCCCGCGACACGCTTCAACCTGTGACGGAAATTCTGGAAGCGGCGCCGGCCCGGGCGAGCGGCGTCATGCCGGGTGCGGACGCCGGCCTGGCGGAACGCTGAACAGGAGCGCAGGCTCAGATCGCCCCGCTTGACTCCGCACGGCATAGCGCGCCATTTGGAACAAATGGAGAACATTGGACCTGATGACCGTTTGGCCGCCTTGAGGACGCGGCTTGAATCGCTCAATGCCTGCACCCTTTCGCTTGCTCCCCGCCAGACACGGGACGCCAGCGTCTTTCCATCCTGCTGGGCGCGCGGGGCAGTACATGACCTGTACGCCGAAACACCGGCCGACGCTGTGGCGATCAACGCCTTCGGCCTGGGCGGCGCGCTTCAGGCGGCGGACGGACGGGCCATCGTCTGGGGGCTTCACGACATGATGGGGCTGGAGGCGGGGCGGCCGCATGGACCGGGGCTGCATGAGATGGGGCTGGCGCCGTCGGACATGCTGCTGGTGCGAGCGCCGGACATTCAGACGCTGCTCATTATCGGCGAGGAGGCGTTACGGACACCGGCGGTGGGCGCCGTGCTGCTCAGCGCCTGGGGCGAGGCCAGGGCCTTGTCCCTGACGGCCAGTCGGCGGCTGGCGCTTGCGGCCGGGGGTGGTCATGGGACGCTGTTCCTGGCGAGGGCCGGCGCCGTTCCGGCGCCCAGCGCCGCCGAAAGCCGATGGTCGGTGCGCGCCGTGGCGTCCGCGCCGCTCGAGGGCGGAGCGCCGGGCAGACCGTCTTTTTCCGCCACCCTGCTTCGGCGACGCGGCGGGGGCGAGCCCAGAACCTGGATCATGGAGTGGGATCGTGACACGCGATCGTTCCGCGAACCGGCGCCGCTATCTGGCGCTGTGGTTCCCCTGGCTGCCCAGCGACCGGCTGAAGCGTCGCGCCCGTTCCGCAGACGGGTCGCCTGAGCCCGATCCAAGGCCTTTGGTCCTGGTCGAGAAGATCGGCGGCGCGCTGCGGCTGGCCGCCGTCGATCCGGCGGCGTCCGGGGCGGGGCTGGTCCCCGGCCTGACGCTGGCCGACGCCCGCGCGCGAACGCCCGCCTTGCGCACCATTGTTCATCGACCGGATATGGACGCGGCCTTGCTGCTGCAGGTGATGGAGGATTTCGGCCGGTTCACGCCCATGATCGCCGAGGATTCGCCACATGGGCTGATGCTGGACGTGACCGGCTGCGCCCATCTGTTCGGCGACGAAACCGGACTGGTCCGCGCGGCGCATGAGCGTGCGGGGCGTATCGGCCTGGGGATCCGCAGCGCCCTGGCGTCCACGCCCCAGGCGGCGCGCGCTCTGGCCCGTTTCGGGCCGGGCGGACGGTTCGAAGCGGGACAGGATCGACAGGAGGTGCGTCGGCTGCCTGTTGCGGCGCTGGAACTTTCGCAACGCGAGACCCAGGCCCTGCAGCGCGCGGGTCTGAAGCGGATCGCCGATCTGGACGATCGTCCGCGCGCGCCGCTAGCCGCGCGCTTCGGCGCCGATTTTTCCGCCCGGCTGGCGCGGATCCTGGGTGACGAGGACATGCGCATCACGCCGTACCGGCCGCCGCCGCCCATCACCGTCGACCGCATCTTCTTCGAACCCATCGTCGATGACGCGGATGTAGAACGCGTCCTGTCCGATCTGTTGATCGAGACTGCGGATCGACTGGATCAGGCAAGCCAGGGCGGCCGGGCCTTCGAGGCGGGCTTCTACCGCGTCGACGGCGAGGTCCGACGCATCGTCGTGCGGACCGGCCGGGCCACACGCGACCGGATCGCGGTGCTTCGTCTGTTCCGTGAAAGGCTCGCGGCCCTGGCCAATCCCCTGGACCCCGGCTTCGGCTTCGATCAGATCAGGCTGTCTGTTCTCGAGACCCAGACGCTGAAACCCGACCAGCCAAGCCTGGACGGCGACAGACCGGACGGCGAGGATTTCAGCCGCCTGATCGACCGGCTGACGGCGCGGCTGGGGCCTGAAGCCGTGCTGCGGTTCGAACCTCTGGGGTCGCACATGCCCGAGCGCGCCGCACGGATGGTCCCGGCGACAATGAAGGTCGGGCGAGCGGCCCAGGACTGGCCGGATCTGACGCCTGACGATCCGCCGTTACGCCCCTTGCAGATGTTCGACCCGCCCCAGCCGGTCGAGACCCTGGCCGAGGTGCCCGACGGTTCGCCCTTGCGCTTCCGCTGGCGCCGGGTGCTGCATGAGGTGGCTTGCGCCGAAGGACCGGAGCGGATCGGCGGCGAATGGTGGCGCGCGCCGGATCAGAAGACGCGCGACTACTATCGCGTCGAAGACCGCGAAGGCCGCCGGTTCTGGCTGTTTCGGCAGGGCCTGTACGGCGAGACCGACGAGCCGCGCTGGTTCGTACACGGCCTGTTCGCATGAACGCGCCCGCCTATGCCGAACTGGCCAGCGCCAGCAACTTCTCCTTCCTAAGGGGGGCGTCGCATCCGAAGGATCTGGTGATGACCGGAATTCTGCGCGGTCATGCGGGCCTTGGCCTGGCCGACCGCAACACGGTCGCCGGGGTGGTGCGGGCCTGGAGCGCCCTGCGTAGCCTGCGCGAAGACGGCCTGTCGCCGCCCGATGTCGTGCGCGACGGCGCAGGGCCTGGCGAAGCGACCTATGTCGAGGATCGGTTGAACGATCCGACCCTGTCGAAAGAGGTCAGACGACGGGCCGCGACCTTCAAACTGGCGACCGGCGCGCGTCTGGCTTTCAACGACGGAACGCCCGACATCATCGCCTATCCCGAGACGAGAGCCGGCTGGGGGCGACTGACGCGGCTGCTGACCCTTGGCAATCGCCGAGCCGTGAAGGGCCAGTGCGAAATCGGGCTGCGCGACCTGCTCGCCGCACCGGAGGATCTGCTGCTGATCCTCATGCCGGACGCCCGGCTGGACGGTCTGGACCGGACGCTTGACCGTGTGACCGAGGCGGCGCCCGGCGCGGTCTGGCTGGGCGTCGCCATGGGCCGGCGCGGCGACGACGGGCGGCGGCTGGCGCGGCTGAAGGCGCTGGCGGAACAGAGCGGCGTCCCGCTGCTGGCGGTCAACGACGTCCTCTATCACGACGCCGACCAGCGCGACCTGCAGGACGTGCTGACCTGCATCCGCGAAGGCGTCACGGTGGAGGCGGCGGGGCGGCGTCTGAACGCCAACGGCGAACGCTGGCTCAAGCCGCCCGCCGAAATGGCCCGCCTGTTCCGCAACGCGCCCGAGGCCGTCGCCGAGACCGCGAACCTGCTGGCCCGCGTCGGTTTCGACCTCAGCGACATCAGCTATCAGTACCCCGAGGAGACGACCCCGCCCGACCAGACGCCGCAGGCCTGGCTGGAACATCTGACCTGGCTGCACGCCGAGATGCGCTATTCCCAGGGCGTCCCCGATAAGGTGCGGGTGCTGCTGGAGAAGGAGTTGGCCTTCATCGCAAAGGCCGACTACGCACCCTACTTCCTGACCATCTACGACATCGTGAGGGTGGCGCGCGACAAGCGGATCCTGTGTCAGGGGCGCGGTTCGGCGGCCAATTCCGCCGTCTGCTATGTGCTGGGCATCACGGCGGTGGACCCGGCGGAATCCGACCTGTTGTTCGAACGCTTCCTGTCGTCGGACCGAGGCGAACCGCCCGACATCGATGTCGACTTCGAGCACGAGCGGCGAGAGGAGGTCATCCAGCACATCTACACACGCTATGGCCGAGAACGCGCCGGCATCGCCGCCACCGTCATCCGCTATCGTCCCAAGAGCGCCATCCGCGACGTGGGCAAGGCTCTGGGCCTGACCGAGGACGTCACCGCCCGTCTGGCCTCCAGCCAGTGGGGCAGTTGGGGCAGCGAGATCGGCGACCGCCATGTCGAACAGGCCGGGCTGGACCCAACCAATCCGATGATCCGGCGCGCCGTGGCGATGGCGACGCGGCTGCTGGGTTTTCCCCGCCACCTGTCCCAGCACGTCGGCGGCTTCGTCCTGACCCAGGACCGGCTGGACGAACTGGTCCCCATCGGCAACGCCGCCATGGCCGACCGCACCTTCATCGAATGGGACAAGGACGACATCGACGAACTACGCCTGATGAAGGTCGATGTGCTGGCGCTCGGCATGCTGACCTGCATCCGCAAGGCCTTCGATCTGATCCGCACCCATTCGGAGGAGGACTGGGCGCTGCATACCATCCCGGCCGATGACGCCGGCGTTTACGACATGCTGTGCCAGGGCGACTCCATCGGCGTCTTCCAGGTCGAGAGCCGCGCCCAAATCAACATGCTGCCCCGGCTGAAGCCGCGCAAACTCTATGATCTGGTGATCCAGGTGGCCATCGTCCGGCCCGGTCCGATCCAGGGCGACATGGTCCATCCCTATCTGCGACGTCGCAACGGGCTGGAACTGCCCGACTATTCCAAGCCGGGGCCGCAATACCCGGCGGACGAGCTGAAACAGGTTCTGGAAAAGACCCTGGGCGTGCCGCTGTTTCAGGAACAGGCGATGAAGGTGGCCATGGTCGCCGCCGAATTCACCGAGAAAGAGGCCAACGGTCTGAGGAAGGCCATGGGCACCTTCCGGGGCGACGGCACCCTGCACACCTACGAAGACCGGATGGTCGGCCGGATGATCGAGCGCGGCTATGATCCGGCCTTCGCCCGGCGCTGCTTCGACCAGATCAAGGGGTTCGGCTCCTACGGCTTTCCGGAAAGCCACGCCGCCTCCTTCGCCCAGCTGGTCTATGTCTCGTCGTGGATCAAACACCACCATGCGGCGGCCTTCGCCTGCGCCCTGCTGAACAGCCAGCCGATGGGCTTCTACGCCCCGGCCCAGATCGTGCGGGGCGCCCAGGAGCATGGGGTCGAGGTGCGCCCGGTCGATGTCTCCTGCAGTGATTGGGACAACAGCCTGGAAGGCCCGAAGGGCGCGCCGGCGCTGCGGCTCGGCCTGCGTCAGATCGACGGATTCCGCGAGGACTGGGCCCAGGCGCTGGTCGCCGCTCGCGCCGCCGCCCGCCCCTGCGACGTCGAGACCCTGGCGCGACGCGCCGCCCTGCCCGCCGCCGCCATGCGCAAGCTGGCCGACGCCGACGCCTTCCGCTCGCTGGGCCTGGATCGACGCGAAGCCCTGTGGGCCGTGCGCCGTCTGCCGGACGATGCACCCCTGCCGTTGTTCGCCGCCGCCGATGCGCGCGAACTGGGCGCCGAACCCGACGCCAGGCTGCCGACCATGCCGCTGGGCGAACATGTCGCCGCCGACTATCAGACCCTGCGCCTGTCCCTGAAGGCACATCCCATGAGCATCCTGCGGCCCCTGTTCGACGCCGAGCGGATGCTGACCTGCGCCCGGACCGAGGCGAAACGCGGCGGCGCCCTGGTGCGGGTCGCCGGGGTGGTTCTGGTCCGTCAGCGTCCAGGCAAGGGCAACGCCATCTTCGTCACACTGGAGGACGAGACCGGCATCACCAATGTCGTCCTGTGGGCGCGGATGTTCGAACAGTTCCGTCGCGAGGTCATGGCCGCCCGGCTGATGGAGGTCGAAGGCGTCGTGGAAAAAAGCCCGGAAGGCGTGGTCCACCTGGTCGCCCGCCGCGTCATCGACCGCTCCAGCGAACTGTCACGCCTGTCCGAAGACCACGACACCTCCGTCCAACTGGCCCGCGCGGACATTGTCGCCAATCCCCAACCGCCCCGTCACGCCCCACACCGCCACCCCCGGGACGTCCGCATCCTGCCGGGCTCGCGAGATTTCCACTGAGCTCCGCCGCTCAGATCTGTGTGCGTGTGTCTCTCAGGGCCATGTTCAGATCGTCCTATCCGACACCGGCGGCGCGGATGGCGTTTTCATCGCACTCGCCGTCCCGCACTGATATCGAGCGGGCTCCATTTGCCGAAGGCGCGGGTCCCGACGGATCGCGCCGCCAGCACGCCGACGGCGAAGTGAGGACGCCCGGACCGTTTCCGAGCGAGTCAGGCCTAGATCAAATCCATGGTCACGCTGAGCGCGGCAAGGCCGTCAGAGAGCCGTCGGTTTCGAGAAACACGGCTTCAAGATCGTCGAGACGCTGGACGCCGGCGGCGCGCGCGGCCGCCTGAACCTCTCCCTCGGTTACGCGCTGGCGTCGCATTGCGCGCGGCAATAGCTGGCCGTCTCGCAAAAGGAGGGTCGGCTCGGCTTTCACCAGCCGGTCGATCAGCTTGAATCGGACGGAAGCGGCGGTGACCGCCAATTGCATCGCGACGAGCAACAGAAGCGCCGTCAGCCCCTCAACGAGCGCCAGCGACTTGCTGGTGATGATCGAGGCCAGCGTCGAGCCGATGGCCACAGTGACGATCAGGTCGAATGCGTTCAACTTGGACAGCGTCCGCTTGCCCGACAGCCGCAGGATCACGACCAGAGCGGCATAGGCCGCGGGCGCGATGATCAGGATGCGCAGAACGCCTGACCAGCCGTCGAACAGGGCTTCAGGAAGAGGATTGGAAGGCATGGCAAGCGAACGACTTGGCCCCGGGGGAGTTGCGTCCCCGTGGCAAGTGGTGCGTAGAACCTCGGCCGCCCTCGTCACGCAAGAACGCCATGACCCCGCTCCATCTGTCCCCGTTTGACGCCGCCGCGATTCTTATCGTGCTCAGCGCTGTGCTGGGCTGGATCAATCACCGCTATTTCCGACTGCCCGGCACAGTCGCGATGACGCTGATGGGAGCTCTGGCCTCGCTGGCGGTCATCGGCGCCGACGCGCTTTTCCAGGGAAGCGACATCTCGGCGCGGGTCAGCCGGTTTCTCGAGGACATCGACTTCCACGACACTCTGATGAACGGCATGTTGTCCTTCCTGCTGTTCGCCGGCGCCCTTCATGTCGATATCGAACATCTCAGGCGCGGGCGCTGGCAGATCGCCATACTGAGCACGATCGGGGTGGCGGCTTCGACCTTGATCGTCGGCTTCGGCCTCAAGGCGCTCACCGGTCTTGTCGGCTTCGACGTCCCGCTCATCTGGTGTTTTGTGTTCGGGGCTCTGATCAGTCCGACCGACCCTGTCGCGGTCATGGGCGTGTTGAGGACCGCGAAGGTCCCCCCGACCCTCCAGGCTACGATCGCGGGGGAGAGCCTGTTCAATGACGGCGTGGGCGTCGTGGTGTTCTCGATCCTTCTGGCCAGCGCCGTCGGAGGCGAAGCCTTTTCGATCTCCCACGCCGGCGAGCTGTTCCTAGTCGAAGCCTTGGGCGGGGCGCTGCTGGGCGCGGTCGTGGGCTGGATCGCCTATCGGGCCATGAAGATGATCGACGACTATTCCGTGGAGGTCATGATCACCCTGGCGACCGTGATGGGCGGCTACGCCGTCGCCATGACGCTTCAGGTCAGCGGTCCGGTCGCCATGGCGGTGGCGGGACTGATCGTGGGCAATCAGGGCGTCAGCTACGCCATGAGCGACACCACCAAGGACTATGTGCTGAAGTTCTGGGCCCTGATCGACGAAATCCTCAACGCCGTCCTCTTCCTCCTGATCGGATTGGAGGCCGTGGTGCTTGCGGACAGCATCGGCCTGCTGGGGCTGGGTCTGCTCACCATTCCCCTGGTGCTGATTGCGCGCGCGGTTTCCGTGGGCGCCCCGCTGCTGTTCTGGCGACGCCTCCTCCCGATCCGGATGGCCTTTCCGGTCATGACGTGGGGCGGCCTTCGCGGCGGGATTTCAATCGCCCTGGCGCTCTCGCTGCCAGCCGGCCCGATGAAGGACCTCATCCTAGGCGCGACCTATATGGTCGTCCTCTTCTCCGTCCTGGTTCAGGGCGCGACGATCAGCCGTCTGGTGCGTCGTAGCGCCGCTCGCGCGATGGCGGACGGGTCGATCCGCTGAGCATGATCTGTGATGTCCTGCCGGGCTCGTTCCCGAGCCCGGCAGGGTCGCCCAGGCATACTCCGTTCGATTCAGGTCATTCGTGCTCCGGAACCTCTCGCCACAGCGCCGCAAGAACGGGCAGGACGATCAGTGTGAGCACCGTCGCGGTGGTCAGCCCGCCGATGACGACCGTGGCCAACGGCTTCTGCACCTCGGCCCCCGCCCCCGCCGCGAACGCCATGGGCACGAACCCCAGCACCGCGACCAGGGCCGTCGTCAGGACGGCGCGCAGACGGCTGACGGCGCCGTGAAGCGCGGCCTCGCCCGGCGGGTCGCCGTCCGTCAGGCGTTGGCGAATGGCCTGCATCAGCACCAGGCCGTTCAGGGTCGCGACGCCTGACACGGCGATGAAGCCGACCGCCGCACTGATCGACAGCGGCATGCCTCGCAGCGCAAGCGCCAGCGCCCCCCCGACCAGGGCCAGGGGCACGCCCGCGAACACCAGGGCCGCGTCCTTCCACGACCGCAGGGCCAGGACCAGCAGGCCGCCGATGGTCAGGAAGACGATGGGCACGATCAGGGCCAGGCGGGCCGAGGCCCGCTGCAGGTTCTCGAACTGTCCGCCCCAGTCGATCCAGCCGGACGGCGGCGGCTGGACCTGAGCGGCGACCCTGGCTTGCGCCTCGGCGACGAAACCGCCCAGGTCGCGACCGCGCACATTGGCCTGGACGATCATGCGACGCTTTCCGTCGGCGCGACTGATCTGGTTCGGCCCCTCGGCCACGTCGAAACGGGCGACCGAGGACAGGGGCACGGTCGGAGCGCCGGCCTGGGCGTTTTCCGGCATGACCGGCAGTTGCTCCATGACCGTGGGGTCTGCGCGCAAGGCGTCGTCCAGCCTCACGACGACGTCGAAGCGTCGATCGCCCTCGTTGACCTGACCGGCGGAGCGGCCGGCGAAGGCGATGGCCAGGGCGTCGGCGGCGTCGGACGCATGGACGCCCTGCGCCGCCGCCACGGTGCGATCGACGCTGGCGGTGATGGTCGGCTGGCCCGACACCTGTTCGACCCGCACATCGGCCGCGCCCTCGATGCCGTTCAACACGCCGGCCACCTGCTGGGCCGTGCGGTCCATGGCGGCGAAATCGTCGCCATAGATCATGACCGCCACGTCCGACCGGACCCCGGCGATCAGCTCGTTGAACCGCATCTCGATGGGCTGGGTGAACTCGTAGTTGTTGCCCAGCAGGCTCGACAGCCGTTCCTCCATGTCCGCCACCAGATCGGCCTTGGCCAGTCCCGGTTCAGGCCAGTCGCGGCGGTCCTTCAGGATGACGAAGGTGTCCGAGATCGACGGCGGCATGGGGTCCGACGCGACCTCGGCAGTGCCTGTCCGGGTGAAGACCCGCTCGACCTGCGGTATGGCCTTCAGCGTGCGTTCGACCTGGAACTGCATCGCCTGGCTCTGTTCCAGCGAGGTCGAGGGGGCACGCAGGGCCTGGACCAGCACGTCGCCCTCGTCGAGCTGGGGCACGAACTCGCGACCCAGGGTCAGGAAGGCGACCAGACCCGCGAGCAGGGCGATCCCCGCGCCCGTCAGCACCAGCCGCGGCCGGCCGATGGCCCCTTTCAGCAGCGGTTGATAGCGGGCCTTGGCCGCGCGTGTCAGGCGCGTCTCCTCGTGATCCGCCCTGGGCTCCCTGACCAGCAGGGCCGCCATGGCCGGCACGAAGGTGAAGCTGAGGACGAAGGCGGCGGCCAGGGCCAGCATCACGGTCGCGGCCATCGGCCCGAACATCTTGCCCTCCACGCCTTCGAACATCAGCAGGGGAGCGTAGACCAGCAGGATGATCGCCTGGCCGAAGGCGGCCGGCCGGGCCATCTCACGCGCCGAGGCCGCAGCGACGGACAGACGTTCGGCGGTCGTGAGGGCGCGCCCCGTCTCCGCGCTCTTGAGGCCGAGCCGGCGCAGGGTGTTCTCGATCACCACCACGGCCCCGTCGACGATCAGGCCGAAGTCGAGCGCGCCGAGGCTGAGCAGATTGGCGCTGATGCCGAACCGGTTCATCGCCGAGGCGGCGAACAGGAAGCTGAGCGGAATGACCAGGGCGGTGATGATCGCCGCCCTGACATTGCCCAGGGCGAAGAACAGCACGGCGACGACCAGCAGGGCGCCGAGCAGCAGATTGTGCTCGACGGTGCGGACGGTCGCCTCCACCAGTTCGGTCCGGTCCAGTTCAGGCCGCAGGCGCACCCCGGGCGGCAGGCTGGGCTTGATTTCCTCGAGGCGTGCGCCGACGCGGCGGGCCACCTCGCGCGAGTTCCCGCCCTGCAGCATCAGCGCCGTGCCGACCACGGTCTCGCGGCCGTCGGCGCTGGCCGAGCCCAGGCGGGGAGCGCGGCCGATCTCGACCGTCGCGACGTCGGAGACGCGGATCACCTGGCCGCCGCGATTGAGGATGGGCGTCTGGGCCAGATCGTCCCGACTCTTCAGCCGGGCGTCGGCGCGGACGATGTAGGCTTCTCCCGCGCGGTTGACGTAGCCCGCGCCGGCGATGCGGTTGGCGTGCTCCAGCGCCTCGACCAGTTGCACCAGACCCACGCCGTAGGCCGCGAGGCGACCGGGGTCGGGATGGACCGCATACTCCTTCACATAGCCGCCCAGCACGTCCACGCCGGCGACGCCGGGAACGGTCTTCAGCTGGGGGGCGACGAGCCAGTCCTGGATCGTGCGGAGATAGGTCGCCTTCTCCTGATCGGAGACCAGACGTTCGCCCTCGGGCGTGACATAGGCGGCGCCGGGCCGCGCCGCCGGGCCGGTCAGTTCCAGCGTCCAGATATAGACCTCGCCCAGGCCCGTCACGACCGGCCCCATCGACGGCGAAAGCCCTGCGGGCAGGTCCTCGCGCGCCGCCTGAAGCCGTTCGTTGACCAGGTTGCGCGCGAAATAGATGTCCGTCGCGTCGGTGAAGACGGCCGTGATCTGGGAAAAGCCGTGGCGTGACAGGGACCGCGTCTCTGTAAGACCCGGCAGGCCCGCCAGCGCGGTCTCCAGCGGGAAGGTGACCTGGCGTTCGACCTCCTCTGGCCCCAGGGCCGGGGCGACGGTGGTGATCTGCACCTGACGGTTGGTGATGTCGGGCACGGCGTCGATGGGCAGGTGCAGCAGTTCGCGTCCGCCCAGGATGGCCAGCACCACGGCCAGTCCGACGACCAGCCAGCGGAAACGCACGGAGGCGTCGATGATCCGGTTCAGCATGATCAGTGTCCGTGCTCGGCTTCGCCCTTGGCCAGTTCGGCCTTGAGCAGGAAGGCCCCGGCGCCGGCGATACGCTCGGCGCCGGACAGGCCGGACACGATCTCGATGCGACCATCGGATGTTCGGCCGGTCACGACAGGCCGGGCGCGGAACCCTCCATTCTCCTGCACGAAGACGGACGGCCCGCCCTCTAGGGTCTGCACCGCGTCCAGCGGCGCGACGGGCGTTCCCGTCCCGGCGCCGGCCGAGACGCGGGCCGAGACGACGGCCCCCGCGGGGGGGACATCGCCGGACGGGCGGGCGCGCACGATGACGACGCCGTTCGCATTGGCGGGGGCGATGGCGATGACGACGCCCGACACGACGCGTGATCCGGCGACTGTGCTTTCCAGCCTGTCGCCGACCTTCAGGATGGCGGCGGCGGCGGGCGGCGCCTCGAACAGCAGTTCGACGCGCCCCGGATCGGCGACGGCGGCGACCTGCAACGCCTCTTCGTGCAGCACCTGGCCCGGCGCGGCGCTCAGGCGGGTGACGACGCCGGCGATGGGACTGCGGACCACCGTCAGGCCGTCGGAGCCCGGCGCGCCGAAAGCGCCGACGCGGGCGCGGGCGGCGCGATGCTGGGCCTCGGCGCGACGCGTCTCGGCGGCGGTGACGTCCAGCCGGGCCTGCGAAACCCAGCCCTGTTCGAACAGGGTGCGGTCGCGGCGTTCGGCCGCGCGGGCCGCCTCGACCGTCGCCCCGGCCGCGTCGGCGTCGGCGCGGGAAGCTGCGCCGTCCGGGCTGCGCACGGTGATCAGCGGCGAACCGGCGGCCACGCGATCGCCCAGGCCGACGTGGACGCGCACGACGGCGCCGCCCAGAGGGGCGTCCACGACCGCCTCGGCGCCGGGCGCGAAGGCGACCCGGCCCGGCAGTTTCAGCTCGGCCCCGCCGCCCCGCTGAACGGCGACGACGTAGACGCCGGCCCGCGCGGCCGCCTGGGGCGTCAGGGCGACGAAAGCCGCCTCGGCGGATGGGTCGGCGTGGCCGTCCGCCTCTGCGTGGTCGGCCTCGGCGGGCGGGCGCTCCATAAGTCGGGCGGCGCCGAAGCCCGCGCCCAGGGCGATGACGACGGCGGCGCCGCTCATCAGCCAGTGTTTCTTCAAGGTCATGATCGATCCTCGCCCGGCGCACGGCCGGGCCCAGAGTTCAGGACGCGCGGCGTCGCCGCCGCGCGCAGGGCTCAGTCAGGGCCGGACGCCGGGTCCGGCCGAGGATCAGATTCTGGGAGGGCGCTCAGGACCGTCAGGCCGCCCGAGCGGTGAGGCGACGCTGTCGCTCCAGGCGTGGGGTTGGCCGAAGACCGCAATGAAACGCGGCGTGGCCATGTCGTTGGACACGGCCGAATGCGGCGCGTGGCAGCAGCCGTTGGCGCACGCAGGCCCGCAGTCGGGGCACTGGCGATCGCCGGCGGCGTCGGCCAGAGATGCCGCTTCGACGGATGCAGGTTGGACCGCGCAGGCGTGGGTTTCGAAAGCGGGCACGGCAAAGGCCAGCGTCAGCAGCAGGACGCTGACGAAGCCAAATCGACTGACCATGACCCGCAGAGGTTTGAGCATTGACGTGTTCTTATCACCGATCATCAGCGAAGTCGTCGCCGCCTTGCGCCGGTGGGATATCGCCACCTTGCCCCACCCTGCTGCGACGGCCAAGGCCGACCATCAGCCGCTCGGCCAGGCGGACGCTCTTCGAACTTCAGCGCTCCGGGGTGCAGCCGCACATCTTAAGCCAATCGATCAGCGCGCCCGGTTCGTCGGTCTGGATGATGTTGGCGCCCATCCGGATCAGCCGTCCCCAATGGGCGTCGGGATTTCGCAACGCCTCTTCATCGACATGGCCCGCCGCATGGGCAGGTTCGAGGGTGTTGACCCACACCCGCCCCGAACGCGCCCGAAGCAGGGGCGCGCCGGCTTCCAGATAGGCCTCTGTCGTAAAAACGACCTCATAAGCGGGCGGCTGCGGCCTGTAGCGATCAGGCGCCGTCGAAAGAACCGTTCCATCGCGTTCGCGCAAGATGGGCATGAAGAGCAGCAGGTTGCGCCCATCAAGCACGGCGCGAAGTTCCGGATCGTCCGCCGGCGCCGGGCTCTTGATCACCACTTGATCCACGAGGCCCATACGCTCCAGTTCCTGCACCGCCTGAAGATTGACCTCGCCCTTGGCGTCGACGTTGACCAGGATCGCGCCACGCGCGGCCTCCATGGCTTCAGAGAAGGTCGGCGGCGCCTCGTCCGTCAGGGCCGCCGTCGGGCCGCCGGCGCCGACCTTGAGACGCAAGGCCTTGATCTGCGCCAGGGTCAGATCGGCGACCCTGCCCGACCCGTTTGTGGTGCGATCGACCGTGGCGTCGTGCATCAGCATGAGGCGGCCGTCGCGCGTGCGCTGAACATCCAACTCGACCATATCGACGCCCAGGCGACGGCAGGCGGCGATGGCGGCCAGAGAGTTCTCGGCGGTCGTGGTCCAGCAGCCGCGATGGGCGACGACCATGGCCGGACCGTTCGAATCCAGAAACCGTCGTCGCAACTCGGACGCCCGGTCAGCGCGCTCGACCGTCGGTTTCGACGGCCGAGGGTCCGAGAGAGGCGCGCAGCCCGCCAGGGCGACGACGCCGACCAGGGCGAGCGACAGGGCCGCACGACCCGCAAAACGACTGATCATCGGCGTCCTCAGTGGCGATAGCTGAAGCCGAAGAAATAGGCGGCGCCGTAATCGGCCGCGACCATCGGCAATTCCTGGTCCCAGCCGATCCATTCGGTCCGTCCTTCACCGGTGATGTTGGATGCTGTGAACGAGGCCGACCACGCCTTGCTGACCCTATAGCGGATCTTGAAGGCCAGGGACTGGTTCTCGCCGTCGAACCTGTTGCGATAGACCGAGGTGGTGTTCACCCGTTCCGACAAGCGCTCGCCAGCGTAGTTGTAGGCGAGTCGGGCCGAAACCGGTCCGCGATCATAGGTCAGGGCCAGATTATAGGCGATCTTCGGCTGTCCGATCATGGTTTCCAGTTCGACTTCGGACCCGTCGTTCATCTGCTGTCTGAAATTGGTGTCCAGAAGGGTCAGGTTCGCCGTCGCGGTGAGGCCTTGCAAGACACCAGGCAGCAGGCCGTCCAACTCCTGCACGAGGTTGAATTCGACGCCGTAGATGTCCACCGGATGGCCCGCATTCTTCGGCTGCGTCACCATCGCCTCGACCTGGCGGCCGTCCAGGTCGATCATCATCAGGTCCGCCGAGGTGAAGAACTCGTTCTTCACCCGCTTGTAGAACAGGCTTGCGGACAACAGATTGCGCCCCCCGCCCGGATACCAGTCGATCGCCAGATCCAGATTGTCCGCACGGCGCGGCAGAAGGTCGGGATTGGAGCGCGTCAGCCTCACGTCCGACCCGTCTTCGGTCAGCTTTTCGCCCACAGGCGCGATGGCGTTGAAGGGCACACGGCCAAGGGATTTCGAATAGGCCGAGCGCAGTTTGACGGCCGGGGCCAGCGCATAGGCCAGATTGACCGAGGGCAACAGGTCGTCGTAGCCCCCGTCGTTGTCGACCGTTTCCCAGACCTTGCCGACCAGGCGTTGGCCCCGGCCGTTGGTGCGGGTGTCTTCATAGCGAAGACCCAGGTTCAGGCTCCAGACCGGACCGGCGCGCGCGATCAGGCCGTAGGCGTTCCAGACCGTCTCCTCCATGGAATAGTCGAGGTTGTTGTCCTCTGTGGCCATCGGATCGAAACGCCACTGACCGGGATTGGCGGCGAGGTGGGCCTCGAAGGCTGTGATTGCACGGCCCGGATCGATCGCCACCATACATTGGCCGGCGCCGGCGCCGGGCGGACGCAGGCAGAGGTCCGGGCGCAGGACGCCCGAGGCCAGCAAATTATAGGTGTTTCCCTTTTGCGGCAGATAGCGGTCCCGGTTCTCGTCGAAGGCCCGCTCGATGCGTCGCACCCCGGTTCCGACCTTGAACCGCCAGCCGTCGCCCAGTCGGTTCAGGTCGCGGCCGAAGTCGATGCGGCTCTCATAGACATCCTCATCCAACTCCCGATCATCGAACTGGCGGCGATAGGGCGCATAGGCCGCGTAGTCGTTGAAGGCGCTCGGATTCAGCGGCGTGAAGACGTAGTGGTCGCCGACCTGCTGGTAGGAGAAGGCCGCGCCAGCGCCGTTCTGTCGCCACTCGGCCCAGTGCTCGGGGTTTCTGAAGTGCGAGCCCGAGTAGTTCAGGCGCCAGGACAGATCGCCGCCCATGGCCCCGTGATCGCCGCCGCCGGTCACAGCCCAGACCGAGCGTTCGAAATCGAACTGGCCCAGATTCTCCTGGATGGACAGGCCCGAAGGGTTTTGCAGCGTGCCGCCCGTGGCGGTCGCGTTCGTCAGGACGCCGCCGCCGCTGTACGTGAGAAGGTCGGTCTGGCGCGCCTCGTCGTCGGTCGCCGTGTTCCAGAAGCCGCGAATGAACAGATAGTCGTCCGCCGAGCCGCGATACTCCAGCTTGGCGCCGCCGCCCACCCGGGTCCTGTCATTGTGGTAGAAGTACCACCGCCGCTCGCTGGGAACGGCGATCCCTGTGCCGGGATAAACGCCCGTATTGGCGCCCGGCTGGCCGGCGCTGACCCCGGAGGCGTCATAGAAATACCGGGAACTGCCGTATTCAGCCTGACCCGAATAGGAGTCGCGCTTGTAGTAGTTGCCGAACAGCACCAGGCCGAATTGATCGGCGCTGCCGAAGGTCGTCAGATAGCGGGCGTCCAGGGTTCCGGACGGTCCCGCGCCTTCGAAGCCCTTATGGTTCTCATATTGGCCGATCTGACCGGAGACCGACAGGCCCCGGCTGCGTCGGTTGAAGGCGCTTGCGGTCCGAATGTCGATAATTCCGCCGATGGCGCCGCCTTCCTGATCCGCCGTAAAGGTCTTGTAGACATCGATCCGGTCGGCCAGCGAGGCCGGCATGACGTCCATAAAGACCCGGCGGCCGTTCCGGTCGGGCACGGCGATCGAAACGCCGTCGACCAGGGTGTAGTTGTAGTTGGCGTTCAGCGCCCGCACCGTCACGAAGCGGGCTTCGCCCTGGTCGTTCTGGACCGCGATGCCCGGCAGACGCATCAAGGCCTCACCGATGTTGAAGTCCGGCAAACGCCCGACGTCGTCCGATGTGACGGAATCGGTCACCTGAAGATTTTCCCGACGCTCTGCGACGGCCTTGCGGTTTTGCAGCCTGGCGCCGGTCACCACGATTTCGGCGACCTCGGAGGGCTGGCCCGCAGGCTGGGGCGGCGTCCGGGCCGGCGTTTGGGCCATGGCGGCGCCGGCGACGGCGAAACCGGCGGTCGATGCCAGAAGTGCGGTTCTGAAGCGGATTTGAAACGTCATGACATCCCCCTGTCTGCGTGGGACGCCTATTACTCACTCAAACTCACTATTTTATGACAATGGTGGACGATTCCGTATTTGACCCCCCGCCAGCCGTCAGGCCACACAGCCTCCATGATCCAGAGACTCGCCCCTCAGGCGCCGGCGGCCTTTTCCAGACGGCTCGACGTGGCGGCCAGTCGCAACGAGCGCGCCTTGCTCGATCTGATCTTGCGTCACGGCTGCCTTGGCCGGGCGATGCTGGCGCGGGAAACCGAACTGACGATCCAGTCTGTTTCGCGCTTGATCGAAGGATTGGAGGCGCGCGGCCTGGTGCGTCGGGGCGACCGGATCAGCACCCGCGGCAATCCGTCCGGCGGCTATGGGGTGGAACTGGCGCCGGACGGGGCCTTCACCCTGGGCGTCTCCCTGATGACCGACGCCCTGTCGATCGTCCTGATGAACTTCCGCGGCGAGGTTCTGGAAAGCCGGTTTGAACCCCGTGAGGACATGTCGGCCGAAGCGGTTCTAAAGGCCATTCAGGCCGCGATGGAGGCCTTGATCGCCGCCCATGTGCCCGATCGCAGCCGGATGCTCGGGATCGGCGTGGCGGTGACGGGCTATTTTCTAGAAGGCGGCCGCAAACTTAACCCCCCGGAACCGCTGGATGATTTCGCCCTCGTCGATCTACAGTCCATGTTCGCCGGTCGGCTAGGGCTGCCGGTCATCGTCGAGAACGACGCCAGCGCGGCGGCCGTGGCGGAGAGTTTCCTGGGCGTCGGGCGCGACCATGGAACCTTCGCCTATATCCATTTCGCCGGCGGCGTCGGCGGGGCGATCGTCGTCGAAGGAAGACTGATGCGCGGCGCACGCGGCAATGCGGGCGAGGTTGCGGGAATCCTGCCGCTTGATCTCTTTGAGACGCGGCCGACCCTGACCTTGCTGCTGCGGCTGTGTCGCGAGGCCGGGGTGGAGGTGTCGTCGATTTCCGAACTGGTCGCACGACTGGATTTGGACATGCCGGGCGTCTCCCTCTGGAGAGAGGTCGTGCGCGCGCCGCTCGACGCCATCGTCTCGGCCTTAGGCGCGGTCGCCGACCCGGAGGTGATCGTCCTGGGCGGCCGCCTGCCCACCGCTCTCGCCGAAGCCCTGATCGCCGACGTCCGGCCCTTCGAAATCCCGCGACGGGGCGCGCCCCGCCCTCTGCCGTCGCTTGTCCCGGCCCGGGTGACAGGCGAACCGACAGCCCTGGGCGCGGCGGTCCTGCCGCTGAAGGCCCACTTCTTCGGCTAGCGCCCGCCGTCTGACGTTGGACCGTCATATGCGGCTGGTAAGAGCGAGAGCTTCTGGAAAGCTTCTGGAAGATGGGGCGTTTCAGTGCTCGGCAGGCGCGACGGATGGACCACGACCGCCGCCTATGGTGCGGCTCACTACGGCAAGAGCCTGTTCTGGTACGGCGGCGAGGTCCTGTTCGCCTTTTTCCTGACCGAGGTTGCGGGCCTGACCCCCGTCCATATGGCCGGCGTCCTGGCGGCCGGCTTTCTTGTCAGCGCAGTCTTTGACCTTCAGGCGGGCCGTCTCTTGCTTCGCCGGCCGGCGGGCGTGAGGCGCGCAGCCGGCCTGCAAGCCCTGGGCGCGATTTTCAGCGGCGTCGCCCTGGTGGGCGTGGTCGCCACCGCCCTGCTTCCGGAACCGATGCGCGTCGCCTGGGCCCTGGCGACCGGCGTCCTGTTTCGCCTCGCCTTCGCCGTCTACGACGTCTCTCAAAACTCCCTGATGGCCAATGCGACCTCGGAAGCCGAGGCGCGGTCACGTGTGGCGGTCACGCGTATCTTCGCCAGCGGCCTGGGAAATCTCAGCGTCGCCGCCGTCGTCGGTCCCTTGATCGCCGCCGAGCGGCGCGGCGGCGGGGGCGTCATGCTCATCGGCCTTTCGCTGCTCGCCGCCCTGGTCGCCGTAACGACGGCGGTTCTGTTGAACTGGCGCCTGCGGCGCTCGGCGGATCCAGCCGTTCTGGACGCCCCGGCCCCGATGAAAGGATCGGGTCTCGGTCTGGCGGCCTTGTGGCCCCTGTTCGCCATGATGGTCCTGATGATGTCGGGCCCCTCTCTGTTTCAGAAGCTGGAACCCTATTTCGCGACCCGCGCCTTCGTCTCATCGACGACGGGCGGCGCCCTGATCGTCGCCGCCGCCGCCGGCGTCTGCTGCGGCCAACCGCTCTGGCTCGCGTTCTTTCCTCCGGCGCGCCGCGGTGCCCTGTTCATGGTTTCGGCTCTGCTGCAGGCGGCGGGAGCCGTCGTCTTCGTTCTGGCGCCGTTCGACGCGCCGATCGCCTTCATCGCCGGCGCCTGGCTGTTCGGCCTGGGCAACGGCGGTTTGGGGATGGCGAAGTGGGCCAGTTTCAGCGACCTGGCGTCTCGCCTTCCGGCCGACCGCCAAGGCCCGGCCTTCGCTGTCTTCAGCGCCTTGGCGAAGATCACTCTGGCGCTGGGGGTGCTGATCGTCGCCGTCGCAATCCATCCGGATGCGACAGCGGAACGGCTGCGCGGCTTCATGGCCGCCGGCCCCATCCTGACGTCAATCGGAATGATCATCCTGGCGCGACGGGCCACACGCCGTCCGGATCGCGACCTTAATGTGTATTGAGCCAGTTCTAAGTGGTCTCTGAACGACGGCGAACAGCAAGGAACCTGTCCCAAGCTAAAGCTGCCACTACAGGGCCCCCGAGCGTCTCGGTTCGTCCCCTAGCCAAGAGCAGTCACGATGGCCTTCGCCCCGCATCAAAAGTCAGTCACGCGGATCATGGCCTTCCATTTGTAATGGGTCGCCGAGTTGACACCGTGACGCCGACATACCTCCGTCGTCGCCAAACCGGCCTCCTACTCCCGCGGAATCCCCGTGATCTTCTCTCGATTGAACCTTGATCGCTTCATCCTGTCCGTCCTCCGCTAGGACGGACTCCAACTATTCGTCCAGAGGTTCAAGGGGTCAGGTCGGCGTTAGCGGTCCTCCACCTCCGAGGTGCTAGCGATGGCGACGGTGCATTCGCCGATCTGGATGAGCATGGCGGCGACCGACATGGGGCCCGCGTCGGAGACGCGCGCGGTTTCGAAGGCGAAGGCAGCGGACATGTCCACTTCATCGCCCAGCGCGGGATACTGGTAATAGGTCACTGTCAGGGTAGCGCCCTTTGGGAAGGCGCCAGAGGGCGAGGTCGCCGTGACCACTAGGTTGCCGGAGAAATTCGCCGGCACGCTGGCGTCGAAACCCGTGATCTGGTTACCGTTTACGTCGGGCGCGGGCAGCGTCATGTTCTGGTTGATCGGGCAGGTCTGGTCGGTGCACTGAGCGCTAACCGCCGTGCCTGTCGCGAAACCGCGGCCGAGCACCCGAAAATGGAAATAGGCTGGCGTGGGGTTGATACTCGCGAAGCTGAAGGTCCGGATGATCTGCGTCGATGTATTCGACTGGTAGCTAATGTTCCGCCAGCCCACGGCAGGATTGTTCTGGACCCACAGGGCGAAGGCCGCATTGGACGGAAAGGTTGCCGGTATCTGGATCGGGTGGGTTGCGGTCTGGAGGACGGAGATCAGACAATAGTGCGGCCCGGGAGGAAGACCCGTCAGGAGGAAGGATGGACTGCTGATCGCGATCCCGCTCGCGGCGATGTTGGTGTTGCCCGTACCGTCCACCAGAGACAGCGCGCCAGCGCCGCCGGCGCTGTTGATCTGGGTCCAGGTCGTCGGCAGCAGAAACAGAGAGGCGTCGGCATAGTAGAGGCTGGCCGTGCCGGCGCCCGCGACCGTATTCAGGTTCTTGGCCCGGACATAGATGTTGTTGACGCCGCCGTTGATGATCCCCTGCCCCTGATCCGGTCCGGCGTAGGTGGAGTTCGCGGTCGCCCAGGTGAGCGACCCGCTCTGGACGGGGATGATGTCCGGAGACTGACAGGGATTTCCGCCCGACGGATAGAGGCCGGTGTCGCCGAAATTGTCGCGGACATAGAGGTCATTGTACATGGTGGCAGCGACGGCGTTGCGGATCAGGGCAAGCATGAGTGGGCTCCTGTGAGCGGTTGAGATCGTTGAACGTCAGGACGCTGCGGCCAGAATTTGACGGTCAACCACAGTGGCGAAGGGTAGGACCGACACAGGTTCGTCGCCGATGCTGCGGACGTCCCCGAGCACATTGTGGCGGACGAAGAAAACGACAGTGACCAGTTCGCTGTGTCCGCGGAAGGCCACATCCCCGACCTTTGGCTCCTCAGTTCGGCCATCGGAACCGCCGAAGCGCGGCAGGGTGACGGCCATGGAGTGCGAAAGGAGCTCCAGCAAGGCGGCCAGGGCAGCCCCGTGGTCCTCAAGCTCGCTCACCCGCACCATAATCCGATGCTCGGGGTGGGCCGCTTCATGGAAGTAATCCGTATAAACCCGCGCATCCTGGGCCACACGCCGTTCGAAAACCCAGTTCTCGGACGGTACTTCAAACAGGGCTAGCCCACGGGTCCGGAGCTCCGCCGCTGCGCCGACGCGACGCGGCCACGCCTCAAATTCGAACCTTTTTTTGGCGCCCTCGAGCCAGGCTTGATCGGTCATGGAGCAGTCTCGCTATGCCACCGGCCTGCGGCCAGAGTTGGTGTTGGCGTCAGGGCCATACGGGATGCACCGCGCGATGCCTGCCGCCGTATTGGCGGCGAGGCGCTCCCGATAGCTGGTGGCGGTGAAGGGGGTCGGTATGGGGACGAACGGCGAGGGGCTCGCGCCCAGGGTCGAGAACGGCACCTTAACGGGCAAGCCTGCGGTATGGGGCCCCATTCCCCAGGGGTTGGGGCCTGTGTCGTATTGCAGGCAGGCGTCGTAGAGCGGATCAGAATAGCTCCCCGTCCCGGTCCAGGTCACTTCATGATAGCTGAAGCCGCCGCTGCCGTGGGGCGGCGGAAAGGGAACGGACCAGGTCGTATATCCGATGGCGAGGATCTGGTTACAGGTGAAGCCCGTCGAGAAATCCGCCGTATTGAGCATCATGGAAGCGAAGACGTTGGCTCCCAGCACGTTGGAGAAGGTGGTGACGATGGTGGCGCAGTCGGTGCAGTTCACCGTTTTGCCGTTGCCCTTGCCCGTTGTGAGATAGTCAAGGAACAGCCCACACAGGAATCGGGAAACGCCTGCGCTCGGCCCGGTGTAAAAGGAGGCGCCAGCCGTCAAATCGTACTGAAGGCCGATACCGGAATTGACCTGGGTTGTGATCTTGCTGAGGAGCTGATCCGGGGTGGTGACGCCCTTGGCCCATACGCAGGCATAGTCCAACAAGTCCGTCCACGGCAGCTGCTGGTTGGTTCGTAGCGCGCCCTGCTGCCACGGCGCGTTGGGCAGGCTGAGCGTCACATAGACCCGATGACTGGTCGTTGCCATGTTGGCCCAGGCGCCGTCATCGACCTGATACTGCCACGTCCAGGTTACATCTTGGCGCTGAACGCCGCCGCCCGCCAAGGCATGGTGCGTGAGGGGAATCGTAACGGTCGCCGTCGTGCCGCTGAAGGTCACGGCGATGGGATCCAGGGCGCCGAGGATGCCGCCGCCGGTCGCCTGTATCCTGACGGCATGGGTCGTCGGGGCCGGGATGTTGACCACCACCTGGATCGAGGGTGTCTTGCCCGCGACACTGGCGAGCGCATACGCGCAGGGCGCCTCCTTGGCCGAAACCCGCCCGGGCACCCATTCGGGCACGGAAACGTCCGTTCCGAAATTGCGCCGTATGGTTAGGGCCTCCACGGTGGCGGCCGTGGGATCATAGTCAAACGCGACACTGGCCAAAGCCACTGTCGGCAGGGGGTCGCAGGTCGCCGGCTTCTCGAGGTAGATCTTGACGAAGGTGACGACGGTCGCCGCCAGCGACGCGATCACCCGCGCCGTACCGACGCCTGCGGCGATCAGAAGCAGATTGGCGACGACCCTGATGAGACTCCAGAAGCCAACATCAATGAGGGCCAGTATCAGGGGCCTGAGGAGACCAGCGGTATAGGCCGACCCGAGGATGGCGAACGCACCGGCGGCCGTCATTCTTGCACCGGCTGCCATCTGGGTCGCGACGCTGGGGATGGTCAGCATCCGGCCGATCAGGACGATGGCCTTATCACCGAGTGCGCTGCCGACCCCAGTGAAAGCGTCTATTGCGCCGCCGATGACCGTGAAGATCAGCCGCACCTTCCACATGGTACAGTCGTCGATGGCCGTTGGATCACCCCGATAGGCGACATAGGACCCGCTCGGCCGATGGACGATGATCAGGCGCTCGCCATCGATGTCATGCTGGGCGACCAGGAACGGCAAGGCCGTCGGGTCTTCCGCCAGCTTGCGTCGGGCATCTGTCCACGCCGCCTCAACCAGCGCAACGTCTTTCGGGTCGTCAAAGGCCGCCAGGTCGCTGGCCATGGCGGCGTCGAACTCGGCGCTGTTACGTGCATGAAAATCCGAAAAGTCCAGGTCGGCCCGCAGCGCGGCCATGACCTTCGGATCAAGACCCATGGGCGGCGGAGGCGCATCCTCCTGACCGCCCGCCTGCGGCGGCATGGCGGGCGCGGGCTCGAGTTGCCCGGCCATGACCGCGCCCTCCGCCAAACCTACCGGATGACCGTTAGCCTGGTTGCGGGCCGGAGAATTGGTGAAGACATAGGCCGCCGACAGGTTCGTCGAGGTGACGTCGGGCGGTGTGCCCATATAGGTCAGGATATCGGCCGCGCTCAGCGCCGTGGACCAGACATCGACCTCCTTAAGGAAGCCTTGCAGGGTCGTCGCTCCGGAGGGGATGCCCCGGGCGATGGCTGCGCCGATCAGCAGGTCGCTGAACTGGCTGTACAGCGGAATGGGTGGACAGGCCTTGGTGCTGTCTAGGACGCCGTTGATGTAGATCGACAGCGTCACGCCGTCGAAGGTCGTGGCGATATTGGTCCAGACCCCGACCCGAACCGAGCCAGACGAGGTGAGAACCTGCCCGCTATCCCCATCCGAGCCCCTTTGCGACACCACCCGGAAGGCGGACACCGTGGTGTCGTATTGCAGATAGAGGGCCACCCCCGTGTCCATCGAAAGGTCGCTGTTGACGAACACCGCCTGGACCGGATTGAGGGCCGACGAGACATAGACCGAGGTCTGGATGGTGTACGGATCGACCTGGCCGCCGCCGGGATTTATCGCCTTCTCTCCCATCGGCCGGATGAAGCCGACGGTGCCGAGAGACGCGGCGGGAGAGACCTTGATGGGAACGGCATTGCCCTGAAGCGTGATCGGATAGGCGCTAGGCCCGCGATCGACCGGAGGATTACTGCTAAAGTCGAAATCCGCCACAAGTGTCCCTGCTGCGGGCGGCCCGAACATGTTGTTGAGCACATCCTCAGCGTTCAGGGAGGTGTTGTAGATTCGCAACCGGCGCATCAGGCCCTGGACGCCTTGGCCGATGGTCACCTGGTTGGCGTTCGCCGCAACCTGCCCCATGCAACTCTGGCCGGTGTTGAACTGGCCGTCGATATAAAGCCTGACCATCGCCCCATCGAAGGTCATGCAGATGTAGTGCCAACTGTCGTCCTTAAGCTGGGCCTGGGTCAGGTCCGATAGGACGATGGGCAAATTGTTGAACTCAAAATAGACCGAGGGACCCTGGCTGCCGAAGGCGAACACCCCGTCCTGGCCTATTGCGACGGTGCTGGCGGGCAGACCGTTGAACCGAACCCAGGCATCAACGGAGACCGCCTTGTTCGCGGTGAAAAGCGCCCCGGCCGCCGCGCTCGTCTGGGCGCTGGAGAGGGCGTCGAGCGCGAGCGAAACATAGCTACGATCAGTTCGCGGATCGGTCGGCATTCTGAAGCCTCGATAGCCAGATTGCAGGGGACGCATTGTAAGGAACGGTAGCCGGAACTGCAGGAACGCCCGCGAACCGCAGCAAAAACAACGACAACCCCGTCGATGACCCAGGGTAGTTTGCCGACATCCGTAGATTGGCGCCGATCGTGGCGTCTAGCAACATAAAATAGATGACTACTCGCTTATAAGGCGAATGACCCCGCAGATACTGGGTATCCGGTCTGCGTCCCGACGAAGCGCAGCGCCGCGAGTCTAGGCCCTCGCCTCGCCTCGCATCGATACCAGCCTGCTGACGAAATCGCCGCTGAGCCGCCAACTGGTTCACTAGACAGACCTCAACGGGATCCCATCATGGCTGATCCGGCTGCTCGCGACTGAATAGCTCCAACGGCCTTGCAGCGGTCGCCGGTACAAGGCCTGGCCAAAAGGGAACCGGTTTTGGCGGCCCCGGATTCTCCCATGCAGAAACGAGGAGACGTCGCCGATAAGCAGCGATGATACCGTCGGGTCCCCAGAGACTTTTGCGCTCCCAGAAGCCAGAGCGATCTCGCTCAAAGCCCTTAAAAGGGAGCCTCCAGTTCAGAGCGGCTGTCCTCATACATAGCAGCGCGGAAATCTCCTGAATGCTTATGTAGTTCTGGGCGAACTGCTCCACAGAACGCGCCTCAAACACAGTCGGCTTTTGGCTCACGACATTGAGAAGGTCGCACTTGCACAGACGGCTAATATCAGCGGGAAGGCAGTTCAGAAGGCGTTCGACTTCGGTGCGGCTTAGGATATTCGGCCTCAGGGAGCCCATGGAGGCGGCCGGCACATGGCACATGACTGGGTGCCGGCTGAGGGCGCGTTGGCGGATGTCAAACGCTACCGATTCATGGACCAACAACCGTCCCAACTTGAGCTCGCGTGACCCAGGGTATCTAAGTCCGTGGGGTAAGGAATCCGCCAGAGCTGCTGTGATGACCGCAGCCCAAGGCTTGTAGCCCCCACCAATGCTGGCGAAAGCCCATTCGATAGGAACAAAGTCTTCGCCCTCGCTTGAGAACTGAACCTTGGAAAGGAGGGCTTCTTCGAACGCTCGTAGACTTCCGATTTCTATCTGGAGACTGCCCTGAAAAGCACGATCAACCGTCTCAGAGCAGCGCTGGAGGAGTCCCGACGCCATCAGCTGGCGCACGTCCGCCACGCTGAGATCGACCTCTTTGGCCCAGGTCGAAGCGAAGGTCCTACCGTCCAGACACTCCCGCCCCAAGGCCACGTCACGGTCCGTAAACCAGTCGCACTTCCGCACGACCCCGCGCGGATTGCGCTGACCAAACACGCCGGCGTCCGCCATCGCCTTGACGGACGCATTCTCGACTCTCAACGCACGGGCCAGCTCTGTCGTTGAAAGGAGATTGTTGCTCTGCCGAATGTTCCTGAGCCTTACGATGCCAGGGACTTTGGGGTCCATAGCGCTCATCGCGATCATGACCTTGCGCAGATCACCGCCCCTCGCCTCTGCCGCCACTTCCATGCGACGGAAAAAGACAGGCTTCAGCGCATTTAACGCCGCCGCCTCCGTCAGGGCGTGGACAGAGGCTGGATAGCCCATCACCAATTCCATCCCAGCGGCTAGGCTTAGATAGCTCCACCCTTCGTCCTTTTGCAGCTTCTGGCCGGATCGAGGGGGCTTCAGAGCGCGGCCGCAAGCGACCACAAGCTGGAAGACTTCGACAGGACTCAGGGAGCCCAGGTCCTCATGGAGAGCGATCTCGGCGCCTAGGTCTTGGCGCTCAACAGTGGCCAAGCGCATGGCCTGTGTGAGGACCGGTCGCCAACTGTCGGGCACATAGTCGCTGTCTGCTTTGCGGAGGTCCGCTGTGCAGGAGGGGCATGTGTGGACCGAAGGCTGACCCCAACCCAGCGGAGCGCGGCATGAGGGACAACTTTCGATCAACATCTGCCAAGTCTCGACGCAGAAATCGGCGGCGCTGATGAACCAACTCGCCCTGTGGTGAGGCGAGATGCGCAGCGACGCTGGAGCGACGCGGCGACGCCCATAGCTCAGCATCTTACGGGGAAGCTCCGGAAAAACGCTCCTTTCGCAGACCGCCTTGAACGTCTGGATCGGAATCCCGATGATCTGGGCGATGCCGTCCTGCTGGAACCTCGTGAGCTTGCCCGGCGGCCAGTCACACACTCCGTCGAGAATGTCGGCAGGGCGCTGAAGGACGTTATGGTCCGCCACCCGCGTAAGGTAACCCAGCAAGCTCTCATTGGGGGCGGGTTGGATCCTGATCACAAGACGCCGGCGGGGGGCGTTGGCCGCTCTCACCGAAGCAAGGACCGGAACGGGTTGGTCGAACAGAAGCTGTTCGGGATCGCCCATCGATCCGTTGCGAGAACGAAGTCATAGAGTTCGATCCGTTCGGCAGACCGCCGGATTGCGATCGTCATCGCCTCCTTCGCCAGCCTGGACACCGTGCCGACGACGCCGCCGGACACATTGTGCAAAGCACCAAGGAACTCCGCTCCATCCAGACCGGAGGCGCTCCGCATCAGGCCGCGCTTCACGACCTCCGCATCCAGCCGCTGCCAGAAGCCGCTAAACAGCTCGGCGTCTTCCGCCACCGTGGCCCTCAGAGGCTTGAAATCACAAGGCGGAAGCAGCCGCCCGTTGAGCTGCAAATTCCGATTGAACATGGCCTCGGCGTCTTCCGTGCCAAGGAAGACGATGGGGACCACGCCCGTATCCAGAAGCGACTTCAGCGCATCCGTGAAGTCGTTTTTCGCCGAGCTTCTGAAATTGAGATGCTGCACCTCGTCGATGATCAGAAGCTGGGTTTGGAAGTGTTCAAAGCACGCAATGACACGACGCCTCAGGGTCTGTTCGGTCCCCCTGTCTGCGAACCCGTCTCCCATCTCGGTGAGGATGTCTGAAAACAGCTTCTTGGGGGTCGCAGCGCTCGTGAGGCTCACCATCACCACAGGCTTTACGTCTGGGTCGGAACGCTCCCGGGTTTCCAGTTTGGCGATGAAGGTCCGCGCCGCAGTGGATTTGCCGGAGCCGGACGGCGCCAGCACCCGCAAGCCGCTTTGCGGACGCCCCTTCGTCGCCAAACCGAGCTGACGCAGATAATCACAGTCGGAGTGGAAGGTGACGTGCCGCGGGTAAGGCAGGAAAATCTCCTTATAGGTCGCGACTGCAGCGGCGACCTTCGCGTTGGCGACGGACGAAGTGTCTTCCACGACATCGCCCGTCTCGGGCGCGAAGCCCTCACCAAGGGATCGAAAGCGCGTCATTTGAACTCATCCCAGTTGCGGCTGGTTGAGACGATCGCGAAGGCGTTCGGTTCGGCGCCCTCTTCTCCCTTCGGTTTCCGCTTGGATGCTGGTTTCTGGCGTGATTTCGGTCGCGCAGGACGACTGGGACGTATGCCGCCGTCCGTCCGCTCCGACGCCAGGGCGATCTGGGGAATGATCGGCGCGAGTCCGTCATGTCGTGAGGCGGCGTACTCGATTTCGACCACCCCGGACGGCGCCGCTTCAACCACTGGCGCACGGAGCATCCGAACCAGGGCTCTGCGCTGTCGCTGCTTGGCGTCCGGCATCAGCCGCTCGGCCTTGGCGACCAGCCGAGCCCGGGCTTCAAGGCGCTCCCGCTGAGAACTGAACTTCAGGCCCTCCTCACGGGCCGAGGCCTGGACCTGCTCGTGCTGCCAAAGCGACAATCCTTCGGCATAGTCCGGCTCCGTGCAGGGCAGGCGGACATAGACGTCCCGCCGGTGATTATAGACGTGCACCGCTCCCAGGTTCGCGGGATTGTATTTGACCTTCACTCTGCAGACCGCAGAGCCTGAGTTCCTCTGCTCCCTGACTGGGGCCGAGAACACGAGATCCTCCAGCAAGGGTCCGACCAAGGCGGGGTCGTGGTAGGTGAGGTTGTTGAGCAGAATCCCGGATCGGCTCAGCTGTCGCTCCATGGGCACGCCAAGCACTTTGTCGAGCACGGACGGATCATCATAGATCGGTATGCCGTAGGCGGCAGCGTCACGCTTCCACAGAAGACCGGGCGGAAAGCCCGTCCCTGTATGCACATCCAGGTGATAGATTCGCAGCGCCTCCCAGATGAGGTCTTCGATTTCCTCAATCGTCAGGATAGCCGTTGCGAGCGGATTGTATCCCAGCTCCCTCGACCGCTGGATCGAAAGACGGGCGCCGGGAAGCTTGTGTACGACCAGGGTGTTGAGGGTGCGGAAGAAGCGTTCGACGATGGCCTTGTGTTGGGGAGACGCAATCGGCGCCAGTTCGAACGTCGTGCCGAGATCGGTCAGGCCATCTTCGGCCGTAATGCCGGAGAACTCCTTGCCGTTGTCCATGATGATGTGATCGAACCTGCCGAAGATCTGATCGAACCCCCGGCTCTCATCCTTGCGGTCGAAGTAGACCTTCTTCGGCAAGGCGGCGCGCTTCACGCACTCGGCGACGGTGTAGATGGAGGGCGGCTCAAAGCTCAGGACGAACCCGACCACGCACCGCGTCTTCACGTCGATGATAACCGTCAGCCAAGGCGTTCCGATTGGAAGCATATGGACTGCGTCGAAGGCGGCGATCGCATCCAGGGAGGTGCTGTCCATGCATCCAATGGCAAGGAAGCGAGACGCCCTCAGCTGGCCCTTCACCGCCTTGAATCGGGCAGCCGCATCCTTGTCGCCCCATTTCGCCGCGTGGGCCCGTCGGCTGTCGCACTTCTTGATCTTGGACCGGAAGAACTCGCCGGACGGCATCGGGAGCGGCTGAAGACCCGCACGCTCTCGCCAGCGGTTTAGGCGATGTATGCGACTGGCGAAGACGGCGTAGGCGTCAGCCTGCGACCAGCCCATCCGGGTCCAGTAAAGCACCGCATAGCGGTCTGCAGCGCGATGCAGGGCTTGGGGATGGCGGACAGCGCGAGGGACCCGTCCCGTCATCGACATCATCTGCCCTAACGATCGGCGTCCCGCTTCGCCGCGATCCTCCAGCCATCGGATCACTGTCCGTGGATGCGGCTTCTCGAACTGCGCCGCCTTCTCCGCCTGTTCAGACCAGAGCCTGGCCATGGCGTAGCTGATCTGGGTCTCGCTACGCTTGACCAGACCCAGTTCATCCAGCCCCCGCAGAACGAACACACGTCTGCGCGCATCACGGTCCATCTGATGGATGGCGCCGGGATCATATTCTCGCTCCGCCGCGACGCGACGCGCCAGCGTGGCCTTCATCGGAGGAAGACGCCGCAGCTTTCCTGATCGGTAGGCGTCCATGGCCCAGGCGCTGTCAGGCAGACGGTAGCCCATGTCGTCCTGAAGCTGGAACGGTGCGCCGGAGCGTTCGATCCGGAACTGTAAAAGGTCGCCGCCGAGTTCGCGCTCAAAGGTCAACACTAAACCCTCGAACGCCCAACGCTCGCCCGGTTCCAGTCTGATCGGTGAGGGCATCAGACTTCTCCCTCAATCAAACTGCTGTAGGCCCTGACTTCACTGTGGGCCGTCAGTGGCTCCTCCAGATCAATCTGAACCAGCCGGGCGACCATCAGCGCTCGCAAGATGGCTTCACCTTTCGGCGGCGCCTCGATCACTGAGGCGATCTCGTCAAACAGTCCCTCCCCGCCCCGCTCAGCCAGCGCCGCTCGGGCTCTGTAGACGTGCCGCTCGTCGAACAGCACCATTCTATCCTGCTGGATGAGCTTGATGTTCTCACGGCGCACGCGGGGAAGGTGGATGCGTTCGCCGACGGCAAAAGCGAGCGTCCAGCCGATCATGGCGCAGATTTTCGCCACCTGGCTGAGCTTGCCGCTGTAGTCCGCGTCACGCAGGTACCGGCTGTCCGCCTTCACCTCGACGACCTCTATCCGACCGCTGTCAAGCAGCCTGACGCAATCTGGGATGTAGCGCCTCAGCTGGCCATCAAGCACGAACTCGAACCGGAAGGGTTGGGCCCGATAATCGACAACGCGCGGATCAACCTCGCACTCCTGGTAGAAGGCCAGTTCATTGTGGCTTTCGAAGACCTGACCGCGGCCGGCTTTACGGCTGGCGTACTTGCCGGTCATGTTGCGTTTGCGCCCTGTGAGAACGCTTCGGATCGGCCGCCCGTCCGGCGTGAGTACGATGCGGCCGGCCACGCTGTGTTCGCGATGCCCGGGCTGGGCCAAGGCGCCTTTGACCGCCGCCATCAGAAGCGAGGGCGTTTCACCCCTCAGCGGCGCCCGAGATTGCAGGTTTGCGGTTGGGGGCTCAGCCAGGTGCTCCCGGCTTCCCGCCAACGGAAATGCTGACATCGGATAATCTTCCTCATGCCTCACAGCCGACCGGCGTCGAGGCCCTCGGCGAGTTGCGGACGAGCGTCAGGGCTCCCGCGCCGACGATGGCGACGGGTTGCTTGACGCGATCAGTTGTTTGAGGGAGAGTCCGACGTCGCATCCTACGACTTCGGGGTTCGCCCCTCGAGAGGCCCACGCTTTGGCGAGCGTGGGCTTCTTCAGTTCTGGACCTGGTGGGTACGTCAGGGACTGGGCATGTCGACCGCCCCTTCCTGAACACGCACCGGCATTGGGTATCGTTCTGGCCAAAGGTGAGCAGGCTCTTTCCCCGCCGCGCGGGCGATTGCCGTCTCCACCCGTCGGGAGCGACGATCCCCTTGGCTCACGATCGTGACCGTGCTGGCCGCGACGCCGAGCTCTCTGGCCACCTGAGCCAGGGTGCAGCCGTTGACGGCCAATGCCGCCTTGACCCGCTCATGATTGGCTTTGGCATCCATCATCGCGGCCATCCTTAGACTACTACAATGCGAGTGCGCCTTCCCAGCGGATTCGCCTCTGATGAAATACCGCAAACAAATATGATGAAGTCAATACAGTAAAATTCTCCACTTTCGGACTGATGATTTCGTTCAGCGACGCACACAAATTTGACAACAAAAACAATGACGCCCCACCCTCTCACCCAAAGCTGTTTAACTGCCTCACACAGAACTGCTTAACTGCCTCACGCAGAACTGCTTAACTGCCTCACACAGAACTGTTCGACAGCCCCAAAACTGCGCGGCTTTAGACTCGGCTACTCATGCGGCCGCACCGGCCCGTCGCAAGAACGCGCAGCATCGCGCCCAGAAAGTCGGGACGTCCTCGACACGCCGCCCTTAGGAACCCTTGCGGGAGGGGCTGGCGCTCTCGAGTGTTCTCCCTGATGGTCAAAGCACCACAGAAACCTGAAGGTGAACATGTCTGTCCCATCTACTCGCCAAGGTCTCGAACACGCCTCCACAGGCCTGCTTCTTTTGATCAGCGCATGGGCCTCAGCCAGTACGGCCTACTGGTCGATGGGACTGGCCGCGGTTGCACCGGAATGGATCAAAGCCGTTAACTCCCTAGAGAGCCCGACAGCCTTTGGCTGGACTGGCGCGCTTGTGACCGCCGGCTTCTTCGTGATCGGATTGAGCTGGCTTTTGTCGACACTGATCGCAACGGCGTCTGGCGGGGTGATCGTCAAGCGCCTGCAAGCAGGTCGTGCTGATCGTGGCCCGCGTTGAGGGCAATCAGATCTCGGCTGCCAACCCCGAACAGGTTCGCCGGGCGATCAGCCTGATAAGGGCCGGCCGGTCGAGCTGAGGACCGCCGACGCGATCTTTGCAAAGGCGGGGATGTCGGATGGCCGCAGTGCGCCGATACTGTTGAAAAAGTCCGCAGGCCCGCCGTGATCGACCTTTTTGGGCAGATCTAGTGCTGCTGCGAAAGTTTAAGCGATTGATTTCGTTGGAGTCGGATTTCGAGGCCAGCACGCAATTTGCGCCGTTTCAGCGGTCCCCCGACTTTTTCAACAGTATCCGCCCGGACCGGACATTCAGACCTAAGCGACCTTCAGACGTTCCGCTTGAGCCTACACCACCTCTCCGAACATCCGGTTCGCTCAAATTCAGCCGTGCTCGTCATCCGCGCCAGCGGCAGCGAGACGTCTCACAGGAGCATACTTCAGCGAGGCTCACCTACCACTCGACCGTTAGAGGATAGAGGTCAGCTTCGTCGCCAACGCCGACGTAGAGTCCGCCCGGAAAGGAAGTCCGTCCGACGATCACCATCAGAACGCCAGCCAAGACCAGCCGTGACTTCCTAGCCGTACTTTTGACCGTCCGGATGTCGCGTCCAGACGGCTCGGGAACAGCTTGAGGGTGGGTGTGCCAGTCGCCCACATAGTGCCAGCCCAAGGCACACATTTCCTGAATCTCGCGCTTCTCGGCGGCTCTATCAGGAATGTATGAGAACGGCCTCCGGATGTCCGTCGGACGCGGCCCAGTCGCGACTCCAATGGAAATGACATCGGTACTGAACTTGGCGAAGAGTTGCCCTCCCGCCTCCAACTGCCAGAACCGAAGCTGGCGGTGTTTATCGAAGCGCTCCAGTACGGACGGGGATATCTCGACGATTTGCCCCGACACGCCAACCACGTATCGCATCATGCCCTTCCACAAACGTGACAGCCGTCCATTCGAGGCCAATAACGGGTGATGGCCCGATTGGACGGCATTTTGTCCGTCGCCTCGATCCACTCGTTCGTCCAAGCACCGCCCGCCCTTTCCAAGTTCGATGCCGGTCCGGACCAAAGACGATGCTCCGCCGCTTTCGCCCTGCCCGAGAGTGCGTCGAGAGCGAGTTCAGCCACGGAAATCGCGCCTCGCTCAAGCTGCAGAGCTCCATAGGGTTGGAAGAAAGCCCCGCATGCCGGTTCCTGAACCAGCGTCCGCGACGCCCAGTCGGTCACCTTGAAGTGCGGCTCGCCCCTTTCCGACATCCCGCAAGCAAAGCATGCAGCCTTCTGGGAGTGATCAAGCAGGAGTGCCTGTCCAGCCGCTGCTTCCGGCTCTACCCACCCATAGAGGACGCACGCCTGACGGTCCTGCAGCCATAGGTCCAACATGCTTTCAGCCGTCCAACTTCCGACCGTGCTTATCACTAGATCGACGTCAAACAATGAGGAGCGAGCATCCGCCGCAACCTGCCACTCGTATTCTGCGACGGTGACATCGAAGATGTGGGGGTAGTCGAGTTCCAGCCGTCGGCCCAATTCCCGAGCTTTCTTCAAGCCAACGGACGACGCGCCAAGTGCGTGACGGCTAGTGTTAGCCGCTGTCAGGTTCTCGCCATCGACGAGGGTGAAGCCGCCTACTCCGGCTTGGGCGAGCAACCGCGCGACCGCCGATCCTAGAGAACCGCAGCCGACGAGAGCAACAGTGGATATGCGGAGGGCCTCGACATCCCGGTTCGTGTCGCGGCCATGGACCCAATCTGCGTCAATACGCTCTACCTGTCGCCGCGCGATGTGGGCGCGATTGGTGAACCGCATGGCGGCAGGTTTCCGCCCCGCGCGTGCCGTGGGCCGAAATCCACGGGTTAGCCACTCACGGTTCGGGTATCGCGACGCTCGCCCGGACTTCGACGGGTAGACCGTGGCCGCGACATACGACGCGCCTGGAGGCGTGGGAAAACCGAAAACCACCATCACCCCGTCTGGAGCCCCCATGACCACATTGGGGAGGTCGTCGGACAGGCCAGATTGCTCAAGACGTTCTTCAAGCTCGCCACACGAACGCGGAAGTCCACTCGGCAGTGGCGGCTCATCGAGCCAGCAGAACAATCCCCGGACCAGGTGGGGTCTACTCCGCATGCTCGGAAAGCGATGCTTTATCCAATCTGTCAACGCACGGGGGTCATCACCGACAACCGCGAAGGTCTTGCCTTCCCAGACATAGATGAGACGACTCGGGCCCTCCCGATCCAAGAGCGCCCTAACAGGCTTCCATCCGGAATCAGCCCGCCAATACGAGAGCGCCTCAGCACGGAAGTCGCCCTCGTTCGCCCCGCTCAGTCCATCGATTAGCAGGTTCCGTGCAGCGAGGATTTGATCCTCGACCAGCCCAACAGGATCCGTCGTCACCCACTCGGCCGCGCCGGTCAGAAGGCAAAGCCCGCCGTCAGGCTCAACATGGGGAAAGCTCGGAAACGGGGGCGCATCGACGAGTGCGACCTTCGGCGCCTCCCAAGGGAAGCCCGGCGGAAGCCACAACTCGACTTCAATCTCTTGATCAAGGACCGGCAGAAGAAACCGCCAAGCACCAATGGCACCCGGGTATCGATCCTCGATGATGTCAGCCGGGGAAGCCTCGGCCTTAGCCATCCATTCCGCTATCGCGTTCGCAGCCTCTTGCGAAACTGCGCCGATGCGACCGTCTCTTGGTGCCATTCAGCCGTACCGACCGTCACCGTCCTTTTCGACAGCCTCACGTTCTTGGGCGCGCTCCGCCATTTCACTCAACAAGCCCGACGACAGGACGGCAGGCGACGAGATCGCGGGCGGGTTGGGATCATCGGAGCTGATCAGGGTAATGTCGTTGGGGATCCGCTCCCCGAAGGCCGAGATGAGTTCGTTGAGCGCCGCTTGCTGGGCGTCCGTCCCACGCAGGGCGTGACCAACTCGGGCAGCAAGCTCCTCCGCCTTCACAGCGTAGTCCGCGCGTTGCTCCGGTGACCATTTCTCATCTAGGCGTTGGCCCTCGACCACTGGGTTGTCGATCCGATTCCGGAGCAGGTTCGGCAGACATTCGGCGACATCGAGAAGACGGAGATCATCACGGTTTTCGGGGATCTTCGGGTTCGCGTCGAAAGCCTCGCGGACGCAGGCCATCAGGGCGATCGAGGCGAGTCTGCACTCTGACCACTGATGATCACGCCAGCCCTTCAGATACCGGCAGATCCTCCGGAATTGTGGACCATAGTCGGACACGCCATCTCGTACCCAGTCCTCCAGCTTCCGAGGGTCCGACGGCTTCCAGCCCTCTTCCCGATGAGCCAGCATGATCTGGTTGGGGTCAAGCGCTCGGTAGGTCGTTTCACTGATTTCAGTGGCGTCACGCATCGCGACGCGAGCCATTCCGTCGAACGCCGCCTTCTCGACGAGAACCTCAAACTCTTCGTCAGGGATCGCATAGAGCGCCACGTCCATATGAACGCCTTCGCCGAGGCGAATCCGCACGCAAGACGGGAGATCCGTTTCGAGTTCCCACCCGTTTTCATCGCAGAGGGGTTGGAGCGCCGTTTCGACCACTGTGAAATAGCCGGTATGAACGAGGGTCGGATGGGATCCTCCCTGCTCGGCAAGGTAGGAAACGGGGAGGAACATCCCGTCGTCCAAGTCGATTTCCTGCGGTTTCTGCGCAGGCTCATTCAACGTATGATAGGCGAAGCTGCCTTGCATACGGAACTTCGGCAGCAGGGTTTGTTGGGAGGCTGAGGCGGTCTCGAAGAGAGCGTCCGTCGCTAAGAAGCTGGCCCAGTCCCTGAAGGCAGCCTTGAGAGTGTCGCGGACAGTGTCACGCACCGAACGCAGCTGTGCCTGCTGGTCGCTCTCGACCGTTATTGCCGCCAGATAGTTTTTGCCCGTGGTGTTGTCGAACACCCGGTGCGCGTTGAGAGCCATCGCCCCCTCCCTTGATAAGGCAACATCGTTTTCCCAAGTTAGGAAGCTCTACCGTCGGGAACAAGGGGTGAACGGTGTATCAATCCATCGGTCTGGGGAAGATCCTGACGCTTTTTGCTATGATTGCAGGGGTGGTCGCCGTTGGGACGATCTTTCTATTCCCTCCAGCCAACCTTATGGGCTGGTGGAAGCCCGTGAGTTTCGGGATGACTGCCAGTAGCTTGCTGATTGTGGGTATAGGCCAATCTCCCCTGTTTCCGTGGTTGTGCAGGCTGAGTTGGCTGCGCGAACTCGCCCCAGACATCAGCGGTGCTTGGCGGGCGACCCTTCGCAGCAATTGGCCGACAATCGCGAACCTCTCCGGGCATAATCCTGGCAGCGGCGCGCCAATCACTGCGGACATCAACGTTGTCGCCAGGCTTCTGCATGTGAAGATTAGGTTCTGCTCCGACACCAAGTATTCCAAGTCGAAATCAGTCAGTGTTAGCGTTCATCGAGATGAACATGATGGGGCCGTTCGAATTTACTACACCTATGAGAACACGACAGAAAACCCTCTTGAGACCGATAGCTCCCATCATTTCGGATCAGCCTACGTGGACGTAACTGGGGTGGAGGCGGAAATGACTCTCGAAGGTCTCTATTGGACCAACCGAAACTGGACTGACGGGCTAAACACTGCCGGAACGATTACGTGGACTCGTCATTCTGGCCCGCCCGTAAATGCTGCCTGACCACTGTCGCTGAGTGCCTTCAGCCACAAGTGCCTGCGCCACGGCTTCAGTCTGGCTGTTTTACAGACCCGCCATATCGACGAGTGCTGACAAGGACCGCCAGATCTTCTGGTTTACAGCTATTGCGTGGAGTAAACGAAGGAACATTCAGCATGGGAAGCGGGCGGTGCCCAAAGCCGACCTCCCGGATCACCGCTAAGAGTCAGAGGCGGCACCGGTGCGAAGCTCAAGGTCTTCGGGGCGTTCGGTGCCCTTCCCCCGCCGTCCGCCAATGTCTGAGAGGCGCTAGGAGCGAACATAGAACTTTGGCCGGGAAGGAGACCTATCTGGGCGCATAACGACCAATAGTCAGACCGTCGATCGTAACCGACTAATAGTTTCAGTTCGTCCAGCGCATGAATAACTCCGTTGCCGTTTCGGCATTCGAGCCATGCGGCCGGCCTGACAAAACACGCATGCCGCAGCCTCAGATCCACACGCATAAAATCCTCCAACGACGTCATTGTCGGCGAGATGGAGGCTCTCGTGGAACAACTCGGTCTTGATGTCGGGATCGCGCCACGCGATTTCTATCCGGCGGAGCGGATGTTGGCGACCACGACCGGTCCCGACCTAGGCGTTAAGCCTGCGCCAACGAGAGGCGATGGCCCGCGACATGGCGGAACGCTTTCGTGCGGCAGGTCAGCAATATAATCTGCATGCGCTCGCTGGCGGTGGTCAGGATATTGGTCATCAGCTCGAACCGACCGTCATCCGAATAGACCAAGGGATCGTCGAGGATGAGGGACACAGGTCCGCCCCTGTCCAGCAGGAGGTCCGCGAAGGCCAGGCGGGTAAGCACCGCCAGCTGCTCCTGGGTGCCCCGGCTCAGGTCGCCGCTGGCCTCCGCCGTCGATCCCCTGGTCAGGGCCGTCAGGGTCATCTCCTCGTTGAACCGGGGCTCGGCCCCCGGCAGGACCTGTTCGACATAACGGGCCACCCGCCGCGTGACCGGCTCGAGGAAGGTCCGCGCCGTCTCACCGCCCACATCCGACAGGGTTTGGCGCAGAAGCTCCAGCGCGTCGGCTTCCGCCGCCAGCCTGGCTTGTCGCTCCAGTGCGGCCTGATGTTGTTCGTCCGCCTCAGCCGCTAGGCTCGCCGGCCCCTTGGAGCCCTCGTTGTCGATCAGGGATTCCAGCCCGCCGATCTGGCTGGCGAGATCGATCTGCTCCTGCTGGCCTTGCGCCTGTTCCCTGACGATGTTGGCGATGCCCTGGGCGATCCGAGCGACATCGAACGTCCCTGCCAGCTGGCTGACCTGTTCCAGCGCCTCGGATCGACGTGCGAGTTCCTCCTTGAGCGCCAGGCAGGACGCCTCCACCGCCTGCAGATCGCCCTCCTGCTCGGCTGCTTCGAGAGTCTGGCGGGCCTGTCCCAGGCCACGCACCAGGTCGGCGCGTTCGGCTCCAAGGCGGGCCAGGGTCTTGTCATGCTCGTGCGCGACGGCCTGCTGGGCCTCCAGACGCGTCCGGGCCGTTTGTTCCTCTTCGCGCGCCGATTGAAGCGCCGCCTCGAGCGCGGCCAAGTCGACGGCCGGGCCGTCGGGCGCCGTATCGGCCACATCGCCCAGATCGATCAGCAGAGCCTTCAGCGCCGCCGAGCCGGGCGCCAGCCCCAAAACCGGCTCGCCCGGGCAAAGCCGCTCTAGCTGTTGCCTGAGTGAGGCGATCTCCTCGATCGCATTGGCGGCGCGTTCGGCGCGCGCCCGCGCGGCGGCCACGGTCTCCGATCCTAGCGGCTCCAAGGCGCTCGCCAACGCCGCCTCGGCGGATTTCAGTTCGGATTCGGCGGCCAGCCCCGTCGCCCCGGGCGGCGTCACCACGATCCTCGCCGCCTTCTCCACAAGGAATTCGGTCGGACGAACGAGGTCGCGCCGCCCCGGTTCGGCGGCCTGGCCATCCACCGTCAACGCCACGTCCGACAGGAGTTCGATCTCGACCGCCACTGCGCCCAGTTCGAAGGCGATCCGCGCCTCGGTGACCTTCAGGTCGAGCGCGTCCAGGGCCTTGAGGTCCGCAGCGTCGATATGAAGCCTCGCCGTCTCGTCGCGCTGCGCGATCACCTCCTCGAGCCGGCGGATTTCCGCGTGCTGGGCCCGGATGCGCTCCACGGCGCCTTGTTTTTCGCGCTCCGTGAAATACGCCCTGGCCTCGATCAGGGCCTTGTCCGCCACGCCCAGACGCTCACGGGCTTTGGCGAGGCGGTCACGGTTCGCATCGAGGACTTTCAGCGCCGCCGCGAACTCGGCCTCTTCCCCGGACTGGGTGAGTTCGGACCTGGCGAGGGCTTCAGACAGGTCCACGACCTCCTTGATCGCCGAGCGATGGCGCTGCAGGCGCTGTTCGAGATTCAGCACGGCCGCCGCCGTCTCGCCGAAACGCGCTTCGGCGCTCGACAGCCTCAGCTGGCTGTTGTCCGCCGCCTTCTTGTCATCGTGAAGCCGGCGTAGCCGTTCGGCGATTTCCGGATCCGCGAGATCCCGATCGAGCAGCCGCCGGCGCGCGCGCGCCTCCTCGAGGCTGGCGAGAGCGCCCTGATAGGCCGCCAGCTTCGCGGCGGCTTCGTCGCGCCTTGAGCGGGTCGCCTCCACCTCGGCCTCGGCCGTCGCGAGCCGGCCCGTGGACTTGCCGGCCCGGCTCGTCCGGTACTCGGCATAGGCCTCCTCGACGCGCGCCTTGACCAGATCGAACCTGCGCCCGCCCAGGACGACGCCGACCTCAGCCTCGAGCGCTTCGCGCACGCTTTCCCGAACCAGTTGGCCCGGCGCAACGACCGACAGGGCCGTGGCTTGTTCGACCCAAAGCAGACCGAGAACGCCGCGCGTTTCGGGATCGCTCCCTCGATTGTTGCCCTTCTCGAAGCCGAGCAGATCCTGCAGTCGCTCTTCGGCCGCGTCACTCTCGAGCCGCCCTTCCGGCCCCTCCAGCAAGACCGAAGGTGCCTTGAGAAACTGCTTCTCCAGCCGCCAGCGCTGTTGATCGATCTCGAACTCCACCGCGACACGCGGCGCGACATCGTCGCCGAAGGGACAGAAGGACCGTACAAGCTCGCTCTTGGCGGAGTGACGCACGAAGAAGGCCGCGCGAAGCGCCTCCAGAAGCGTGGATTTGCCCGTCTCGTTCGGCTCGACGACGATGTTCAGCCCGTCGCTGAACTCGGAGATCGTCACGGGTTTGCGGAACTTGCGAAAGTTGGCGAGCGTGAGATTGCGAACCTTCATGACGACGCCTCGTCACCGACCCGCAAGGCCTCGATGTAGAGCCGTTCAAGCGCGGCCCTAGCCGTCTGGGCGCTCGCATCTCCCGACCGGGAGGAGGCCAGCAGGCGTTCGGCGACGAGCGCCAGGACGCCCTGCACATCGATATTGGATAGGTCGTCGTCCGTAGGGCTGGCGAGCAGATCCTCGCTTCTCGCCTCCAGCCAGCGAAGGGCGTGCGCCACGTCCTGTTCCAGCCGCTCGAGCACCGCCACCCGCGCGGCCAGGGAAACGGACCCCGCGACGGTCAATTTGAGCAGGGTTCGGGCGGGCTTACAGGATGCGCGAAACGCGTCGAGCTGGTGCTCGAAATCCTTCGCGTCGGAGAGCTCCCAACGCCGGGTCAGCCACCGGAACCGGCCGGTCTCGACACGCTCCAGCCTGGGCGGCGCGCCGGGCCGGACGTCGGCGACGATGACGCTGCCGGCCTCGTCGCGACCGAAGCGATCCACCTCCGGCGTGCCGCTGTAGGCTGTGTGGGCGTTGATCTCCAAATGCCCGTGCCAGTCCCCAAGAGCTAGATAGTCCAGCCCCGCCGTCCGGGCGCGATCGGGGGAGATCAGGTTGGAGGAGTCGTTCGACCCGCCGAACTCTGTGATGGAGCCGTGGGCCAGCCCGATCCGCGTCGCGCCCGCCGGCGTGGCTATTTCGCCGAAGCCCGCCGTGGGATCGTCGCGGTTTCGCCTGTGGTCCAGCGGGGCGGGCAGCAGCCAGGCTCCCTCCTCCAGCATCGTTGCCACGGGCGCGTCCAAAATCCGGACCTTGTCGGGCGCCCTGGCGCGCACGCGCGTCCACAGGCCGGCCGCCCGGGCGTGATCGTGATTGCCCGGCATCAGCCACCAGGTCACAGGCACCTGGTGCATTCTGGACAGCGCCTGGCCGAGGATGCGGTCTCCCGGGTCAATGTTGTCGAACACATCCCCGGCCACCACGACGTGTAACGCCTGGTGGGCCAGCGCGACCGCCGCGATCCGGTCGATCGCCTCGAAACGCGCTTCCGTCAACGCGGACCGGACATCGTCCGGAAACCCGCCGAAGGGTTTCCCGAGCTGCCAGTCCGCAGTGTGGACGATCTTGACCATGAGGCCCCTGTCCTAGACCGCCACTCCGGCGGCCATCAAGACCCGCAGCCTCACTGCTTCTGATACGGGTAGCGAGGCTTGATGTAGGCGTTCAGGTAGGTCCCATGGGACCCGGCGGCCATTAGGGCGTCGTACTCCGCCTCCGGCACATTCAGATAATGGTAGACAGACCCGTTGAGGAACTCGACCTCGAGGATCTGGAGGGCGGCATCGTAGCCGATGGACGCGATATTGCTGGAGCTGACGGGTTGGCGATTCATGGCTTAACTTTCTGGATTTTCGGTTTCGACCAATTCGGGTTTTGCGACCGCCAGGCGGCGGCCAGTCGTTCGTAATCTTCGTCTCCCCTGGGTCTGGCCCAGGCCTCGGCGACATCGGGATCGGCGCTGTTGGGCCGCTCGTTCTCCGGTGGAAGATTGATCCGGCACCGGATCGGCAGGCGCGCCGCCTCTCCCATGATGATGGCCTCGCCGGTCCTCAGGACCGGGAGGGTGTCGACCAGTCCCCCGAGGCTGTCCGGCAGGGAGGCCTTGACCTTGCTCTGGTCCGCGCTGTTGGACAGTCGCAGCGCCATCAGCGATCCGCACTGGGATAGGATGGTCTCGTCGATCTCCGAGGGTCGCTGACTGACGATCATGGCGCCGACGCCGAACTTCCGGCCCTCCTTGACGATCCGCTGCACCATGTCGCGCGCCGGATTGTTGGTATCCTTGCCGAGGTAGCGGTGGGCCTCTTCCATGACGATCAGGCTTGGACGGGCCCGCCCGCCTTCGGGAAGCGAGCGCCCCCAGAACATCGCTTCGTAGGTGATGTTGAGAATCCCGCCGATCAGGTGGATCAGGACGTCGCTGGGAACGCCGGACAGGTCGAGAACGGTGATGGCTTTGGGGTGACCGAACCAGCCAGCCAAGAGATCCGGCAGTTCCTTCGCAGGCTTGCCCTTCAGGTCGGGCTCCCATTCGCCCGGATGCAGCATGAAGTCGTACTGGTGATCGAGCAGACGCGATCGCATCTGGTTCAGTTGACGGCGGAGGCCGAAGACACCGACCGTGTTCTGGTGCGGCAGGGCTGACCCGGCCCCTGCCGGTTCATACTTCGGCATGCGGAGGGCTTCCGCATCCCCCTCCGTCTCCAGCGCCGGCACGGTGCGCGCCGCGTCCGACCAGGTCCTGTATTCCGGATCGACGAGATGAAACCAAAGCTGCTTCAGGCTGAACGGCAGGGGCGTGTTGGCCGTCAGAGCATTGACGTCTACGCCTGCGACACCCGGGGCGACCGCCAGCTTGGCCTCCTGGATCCGGTCGAGTATGCCGGTGTGAGCGCTCTCCGACACCTTGCCCAACAGGAATTCAATCAGCTGGGCGGTGTCCAGCGCCCAGTAAGGGACGTGAAGCGGCCGGTCGTCCGCCTCGGTCGGATTGATCCGGAACACGGTCGCGATCGACTTGAGCGCGTCGCCGTATTCGCCGTGGATATCGAGCAGGAGAATGCGGGCACCGGGGCTCTCGTTGCGCCCGCCGGATTTGCAGATCGATCGAAGCAAGCTGGCCACGGTCGTGGACTTGCCGGACCCGGTCGAGCCGAGAACGGCACTGTGTCGCGTGACCAGCTTGTCCAGATCGATCCTGACCGGGATGCTTTCGGCCCCCGCCAGCCGGCCGATCACGATCTGTCCCATGTCGTCGAGGCCGTAGATCCGCCCGAGATCGTCCTCGGTGACCAGATGGACCTCGTCGTTGATGCCCGGATACTGGCTGATGCCGCGCTCGAAACTGGTCTCGACGATTTCGCCGACCAGCTGGACCGTCATCCAGCTTTCCCCCCGCTGCCGGGCGTCCACGAGAGTCCCGGGCGTCGCCTCGGCTCCGACCTCCGAAATGACGCCGTAGAGGTCGTGATACCCTTGGGGGATCCTCACAAAACTGCCGACCTGGCCTACGCGATAGCTGCGTCCGCCGATGATGGAGATGCCGGAGGCGACCGACTCCGATTGCCGCACGCTGACGGTGGAGCCAGCGACGTTTCCGACCCGGCCGAGGAATGTCGGCGCGGTCACGCGGCAGGCACCGGCGCCGGCGCCGGTGCCGGATCGAAGGCCTGCGGAGACCTGGAGTTGGCGAAGAAACGGGCGAAGGCGTCGATGGCCCCCAGCTGGAACTCGGGCGGCTCCCCCTCGGCGCTCGGTGCCCAGTAACTCTTGCGGATCGGCCCCCAGTCCTTTGTCGGCAGGTCCCCCGGCGCCGACCAAGGCGCGGCCACTCCGTTGATGACGGCCTTGTCCCGCGCATAGACGCTGAAGTTCGAGCGTTTCGTCGCGAGATCGACTGCGCAGACCTCCTTGTCGAGGGTCTGGTACTGAAAGGCAAACACGCTGGAGGCCGGATTGGCGGCGAGCGCTTCGCTGATCCGGGCGGTGATGTGGGCGTCCGCATAAGAGAAGCCGACCGACACCAGAAGGGTGTCTTCGGTTGCCAGGAACGCCCGCAGACGGTCGAGCAGCGCCGCATAGGGCGCCTTCTGGGTCTGGTCGTATTTCAGATGCTCGGGGAAGATCAGGTGGGTCGCATTGGGTTGACCGGTCCGGATGACCTCTCCTCGCCCGTTGGCCCGCCATCCCAGCGACCCATGCAGTTTCCAGAGCTTGCTCCAGCGTGGCGACAGACTGTCCTCGGACACCGAGGCAGGATCGAAGAAGGCTTCGCGGGATCCGGAGAAGCCGTCGAAATACGGCGCCTGGGCGCGTTCGAAGGCCTCCTCGAACAGAAGGTCGTAGTTCGTGGTGAAGACCTCGACCGGATGGGCGCGCGACGCGCCGGTGATCCAGCTCACCAGTTCAGTGTAGGGCGAGACGTCCGGGGGAAGCCGCACATCCACGATTTTGCCGATCTCGGCGCAGATGGCTTCGGCCATCTCCCGGTAACCATCGGCGTCCAGACCATGCACCTGGGTGGAGCCGATGACGGTCGACAGGGACCGGATGCGAGACAGCAGGGTCTCGATATCGTGGGTAGTCAGGTCAACCTTCAATCCTTCGATCTGCGCCGCGTATTTCGGACCGAGGGTGTTGAGGACTTGGGTCGTCAGGCCCGCCACGGCCGGAATGAGCGGCCTTGAGCCGTCAGCCCGGCACATTCCCGCCGGCGCGCCCGCCCCGACAAGTACGGCGATCCTTTTGCGGCTCTGCGCAATCAGGGTGCGTAAGGCGGCCATATACTGATCGGGATTGTGGACGCTGACGCTCAACCTGTGCCCCCCCTTAGTGATCCGGCGTCGGACACATTTTCCGGACCCCGACTCAACCTTGACGGTAATCTCGCACCAAGTTGCGCCACACTCCAGATTGAAATGCGAAAGTTAAAGCCAATCTCGATCCAGTGGTTGTCATTTCACCTCACCGTCGTCGAGACGCGCTGCAGCGGCCTCGGTCGCCTCATGGTCGATCAGGCCCAGACGGGCTAAGATGAGACGTTCGGCAAAGGGCGTCACGACTCCTCGGACCACGCCGATGTAATCCTCCGCCAAGGTCGGAGAGATCATCTGGTTGGAGCCTTCGGTGGCGACCCGCTGCGCCGCCTCGCACAGGAACATGGCGGAATCGCCCACCGTTGGATGCGGATTGTCGCCCAGGAAGAGCGTGAGGGTCTCGAGATCCGAGGTCAGTCGCTCCGCCATCATATTGAAGAAGACTTCCTCCTCTTCATTGAGCAATCCGTCACGCTGTCGGCTCATGAACGACAGGGCGAAGGCCGCGTCGATGCCGCGTTCGAAGCGCTGGCGGGCTTCGCTTTCCGGCAGGGGCGGGAACGGCAGGTGGTCCTTCCAGTCCTGCAGAAAAGTTGTGAGGGGAAAGACGGAGGAGATGTAGACGAACCCGACGGGCGCCACATGACCCTGAACCACTGGCGCGAGGCTCAGGGAGCCGTCCAGCTCGAGAGCAAGGCCGCACTCGCCGAGAACCGGCTCCAGCGGGAACAGGTCGAACACCGTCTCCATCGGAACCAGCGCCGCATACTCCACCTCGGGCCATTGCCAGCCGCGCGCGTTTTCGGCGGGCCGCGAAATCACCGTAGCAGTCACCCCGCGCGAATCTAGGGCGACCCGGATGGCTTCGCGGGCCTGTTCCGTCCTCCGCTCGGCCCGCGCTCGCGCCCGGTCGGCGGCCCGTTGCAGGATGCTGTGACGGCGGCTCACAGTGCCGAACTGGAGCGCGGCCGTTTGACGAGACGAGGAGTCGTTTACGGCGTCGCCCAGCACGGCGCGGATATTCCACAGCGTCGCCTCCAGCGCCTTGAGCGGCTCGATTGGGGGCTCAGCGGTGTTGCGCCAGATGGTCGAATCCTGGAGCTTCAACGCCTCGCGGGCCAAATCGACAGTACGCGCGGCGATAAGGTTAGGCTTGTCGCTGATCCCATCCGTCAGCTCCGTCATCAGTCGCTCGAGCCCGGTGACGAACCCATGCAGATGATCGTGACCCGCCATGGCGCCGGCGGCCAGCGGTCCGCCCTGAGCATTGTCGACTGGCGGCGGACTGACGAAGGTGGTCAGCAATTTGCGGACCTGCAGGAGGGCCAGCCAGCGCGTGTCAGGCCGTGTCTGACGGCAGTAGAAGTCGCCCGCCTGCTCGACCCAACCGGCAACCTCCCGAATGGCCGAGGCCAGGAAGGTGACCCGCCCCGTCGCGGTCCCCGTTGCGACCAGCCGGCTGATAGCGCGGGACTGCGCTCGGTTCCAGGCGACGGCGGCGTCTGGTGTCACAGCAATTCGGGTAAGCCTGAGCGTGGCGATCGTGTGATCGCCCATCCCGGCAGGCTGACCGTCCGCCCACACAGCGTCGCAGACAATCCGTTCAGCTCCGGGGGCCACGGCTCCCAGCTTGCGGCAGTAGGCGACCGCAGCAGCGTGGATGTCAGGCTGCACCTCGGGGTGAACGAACTTCAGGTTCGAGAACACTGCGGCCTGCCCTTCCAACTCTCCGAGGGTCGGCGGCGTCGCCCACGCCGTCTCGGCATAGAGACGGTTCAACAAATGGTCGGCCCCGCCTGCGGCGTCGACGAGGGTCTGCGCCGGTTCAACGCCGCGCATCCGCGCCGTCTCAAGAAGCGGTATCAGCGAGTCCAGGTCGGGATCACCGAGCTCCGGAGGAACCAGCGTCATGGTCGGCGGCTCGGGCGCACCATGAAGGGGAAGCAGCGCGGCGGCCAGGGCATTTGCTTCGGCCCAGTCCAGTTCAGGCGGCGACACGCCGTCCTCAATGCGGTCGAGCAGCGCGCGTCGTCGATCCGGAACCACGAGCTTCGTAAAGGCGGCACGAGCCCGGTTGAAGTTCGCGAAGATGGGATCGTCGCCGAACTCGGAGTTCATCGACGCCAGCATGAACAGGGTGTCCGTGCTGCGATCGTCGAGCTCGGCTTCCCTGGAAATGTCCAGCCAACGCGCGGCCACATCGTCCGCCGTCGCCAGACCAAGGCCATGGAACGCGCCGATCCAGGTCGCGGCGTCCGCGTCCCCGAGGCGCTCGACCAGGCCCTCCATCACCACTGCCTCGGCCTCCGGCCAGCGCCGCAGCACACCCGGAATGAAAGCGGCCAGACTGGCGGGGGTGAGCGTCCCGAGTGCTGCGGCGATCGCGACCTCCGGCATTTCGCCGAGCAGGGATCGCACCGCCTCGTCCAGGTGCTGTGATCGGATCTCGTGAAGCCCCGCGATGGACCCGTCCGGACGGACCCGGATGGCGTGCTCATCGACCAGCCGCTGCATTGCTTGGGCGAAAACGATCTCGTCGAGATCTTCGCGGTCACGGAGACGGATCGGGTCCACCGCACCCCCATGAGTCGAGGCGCACGCGACCGCGCGCAGCACGCGAAGCTCGGCTCCTCGGCCCTCGGCGAGACGACGCCGCACCTGTTCCTGGATCGTCTCGGCGAGACGTTGGCCCGCCGTGAGAAGGTGGACGTACTCGAGGAGGAGCCCGGCGCTCTTCTCGAAAGGCTCTCGCCAATGGGCGAACTCAACCGAGCCCTGCGCGTGCAGCGCCGCCCAGAGACGTGCGGCCATATCCTCTTTCAGGGTCGGACGGATGGCGCGGGTCCGGGTCGCAGTCGCTAGCAGGAACAGGTCTTCCTCGCGAACCGTGGCCAGAGCGAGCAGACCAGGGGTCTGTTCGACCTCCTTGACCAGATCATCCCAGCCGTCGGTCGCGTCACGGCCTACATCGTCGAGAACGAAGCCGACCGGACGCGCGGTCGTGGCCTCGAGGCGTTTGGCCAGGGTGGCGATACGCCCCACGTCTACTTGCCTCAGTCCCCTCAACCGGTACCAGCGGACCGTATGGCGAGAATGGTAGGCGGCTAGCCAGGCGAGCGCTGACTTGCCCGCGCCCGACGGTCCGACGACCAGAGCAGCCCGGCGGCTCTCGAGCGCCTCGAGAACCTCGGCGACGGCCTCGGGCCGATCGAAGACGAGGCCCGCGCCGACGTGGCCGGGCGCGGTGTTTACGCCGGAATAGAAGCCCTCGGTCGGCGTCGCAGCCGCGAAGTCCGCGATGTCGGCCAATCCGGCCGTCAAGTCCAGATATCCAGTCGGATCGATCAGGCCGGCGGCGTGGTCGAGCCGCTCTTGAACGTCTGTTCGGCCGAGGGTGAAGATCTCGGGAGGCGAGGCCCGATAATTCCGATCCGCGCGATCGCCTGCGATGTCCCGCAGCATCTGGGCGACCAACGTCCGCGCCGCCGGGTCAAGGTCTGAAGGGACGAGGACCTTGGCGCAATGGGCGAGCGGCTCGGGTTCGACGACCACGCCTATCCGATCCATCAGCGCGACCAGATCGACCCCGTCAGGGAGCTGAGCGCTCAGCGCCTCGGTGAAGGCATCCAGCGACTGACCCGAGGATGCGAGGCTATTGAGGAATCCGGTCTCCACCAAGTCGACGGGTGGTCGCTCTAGGACGATCGCGATCCGGTATGTGGGGTTATCGCTCCATCCTTCCGGGAGGTCGAGCGCCGCCTTTGCGACATAGCCGGCGATCTCGGTCGTGCTGAACAGGCCTCTGGGATCGTGCCGGGACTTGATCTGAACCCGGGTCTCCAGGCCTTCGCCGTGCAGGGTGGCGTCATCGACGCCTTCCGGGACGACCGTGACCCACGCCGTTCCGCCGGACCAGGCCTCAGCGGCCAGCCAGGCCGAAACCGAATCCTGATACCGGAAGCCCCGGCCGGCGCGCGCGCCGCTCCGCGTCCGCGCCCAGAGCTCGGCGTCAATCAGATGCAGTTCGTCCGGCTGCAAACCCATGGATCAATACCCTCCTCCCACGCCCGAAGCCACACCTAGGTCTGGCCGGGTCGAAGAGATCAGATGGGTATCCGGTGCCTACCTCACTATGGTTCGCTCGGCCGGAAGCGCGGGTCCGCTGTGGAAACCGCCAGCTTCCCATCGACCGGCCAGACGTGCCGCGCATCCGCAGCCGGGTGACCTCCCGCCGACGTTATTCAAATGCAGACATTCCGAACCGCCGCAATGAGTCAAAGTCGGACCTTGCCAACTTCCGGGCTGCGTAAGCGACATGCGCCGTCTGTCGGCTTGGATCTCGACGCCGTGAGAAGTTTCTACTCTGGTTCGCGCTCTTCCTTAGGGCGGTCCGGATCCGGAATGTACCGGATTAAACGATCACTCAGAAAGAAGAGCATCAGGCCCACTCCCAGGCCTATAAGGATCTGGTGATCCATAAACCGTATCCCCATCACGGGAAGAATCGCGATCATGATGAACGTGACGCCAGCGTAGCCTAGATTTCTGGCCCACATCACGAGCCAGATTGATTGTTGGTAGGGTGTCAAAGACATTCGCAGCATCTCCCATGGTTGGCGATTCGACAGCCGTCGGAACGTCAGAGCAACGTATGCATACCTCGCTCAGATACCATCGTGTCGTGTTACTTGGAACAGACGCTTAGGCTGCGACCACCAGGGGTGAGGTCGGCGGGCCTCAGCGGCGTGAGGCTGGGCGCGCCGAGAGAAAAACAGCCGTACGTACAGCACGGGTTAGGCGCGGCGGAGTAACACAACGGTCTGGATGGGCTGGTGCTCTTAGAGAGGTTCAGCCCACCTACCGCAGGACGCCAACTTAAGCCTGTCCAGCCCTTCCCAAGAGACATCTCTCTGATATCTCGATGATATTTTCCAGAAAAAGCCTGTCCAGAGCCGTTTTAGGACAGCTTTAGCTTGGATTCAGGACAGCCTTAACTTGGCTCAACAAAAAACATGGCGACCCCGGGAGGACTCCAACCTCCGACCTCGGCTTTAGGAAAGCCTTGCTCTATGCGGCTGAGCTACGGGGCCACGCGGGATGACCTAGCGGTTCGTCGGGCGGGGGGAAAGATGGGGCGGGGGTCGATGTGCGATTTCGGTTCTGGACCGGGACCTTGCCGCAACGATCCGGTTGTGGTTAATAGATCTTAAGATACAATATCTTGCGGTGAACAAATCGCGAATCGAAGCCTGTGTCCGATTCGGTCCTGATTCGTTTCGCCCCTGTTCCGGATTCGCGAAGGGCGGCGTTAACCGGGGTGGACGGCCTGTTCGGCCACGGCGCGCAGACCCGCCAGCATCTGATCGACGGCCTCGCCGCCCTGGCAGTCGTTCGCCAGGATCAGGCTCAGGGCGCGGGCGTGGACCTGAACCTCGGGCCAGGACCAGGCGTCGGCGGCGGCCATCCGATGGGCGGCGTCGCACAGGCTGTAGGCCGCCGCATAGAAGGGCGGAATCTCCATGAAGCCGGACATGTCGACCAAGGCCGACGCCAGGGCGTAGACCTCGCCGTCGGCGCCGGCCGGGCGGTCGGCGCACAGGCGGTTCAGGGCGTCGACCTTGTCCTGAAGCACAAGCAAGGTCCGGCCGCGCTGTTCCCCCAGCCCCTCTTCGGCGCGCGCGACGGCGTCCGCAATGGGCACGCCGCCTGGGCGCGCCATCTGGCGCTGAAGCGACGTCTGGACATTTCGGAGACGGGGCGGGGTCGCATCTGCGGTCACAGGGCCACCTTCATCGGCTTCAACAGCATGTCGATATCGTCCTGATCCATATTGGCCTCGACGGCCTCGCCCAGTTCACCCGACAGGTCGGTCTGGCGGCGGCCTTCCTCTCCGGGCGGGGGACCATAGTTGCGCACGCGGCGATCGGGTCCAACGTAGTTTTCGACTTCGACGAACTGGCGCGTTTCGCCGCCCAGCCAGATGATCCGCTTCAGCAGGACCGCCGGAGTCAGGGGTTTGGCGACGATGAAGCTGGCGCCGCAGTCGCGCCCCTTGGCGACCAGGGCGCGGGCGGCGTGGCCCAGGATCATGATGACGGGCGTGAAACGGATCGGCTCGGACGCCTCTCGCCTGAGCCAGCGGACGAAATCATAGCCGTCCATCTCGGGCATGGCGCAGTCGATCAGGATCAGGTCGACGGACCGGCGCTGCACCAACTCGACCGCATCCTTGGCCGAGGGACACTTCAGCTGTTCGCGAACTCCGAACCCCTGAACGATCGAACTCAGAAGATCGAGCGAGGTCGGCTGATCATCGACGAGCAGAACCGTCGAATGCGCCAGATTGATCTTGTCCGGCGTCTTGGGCACGGCGTCAGAACAGCATGAGGTCGCCCGAATCGGCAGCCTCGGTCGTCTTGACGCCGGCGGCGGGGCGCAGGCGCACCGCCATGTCGGCCAGGGAGATCCGGCTCACGGATTCCGCCGGTGTCGCGCCGTCGCCCAGCATTCTCAGCACGCCGGACAGGGCTTCCAGCCTCTGGGTCAGGGCGTCCAGGGCCTGGGCCTCGGTCAGGGCCTCCGCCCGATCCTCTGCCGGCGCGCGCCGCACCAGACGGCTGACCAGGGCCTCGACGTGATCGATCCCCTCGCGCACACGCATCAGCTCGTCGGCGACGGCGACCAGGAGGTGGGCGTGTTCGGGAGGGGCGTGCATCAGAAGAGCTCCAGGGCGCCCGTATCGACGGGGGGCCGAACGACGGGGACGGGCTTGGGCGCGACGGTGTCGGTGACGGCGCGCTGCATGGCCTTGCCGGTCACCGGCCAGTAGTGCAGGCGGCGTCCGCCGTCCCCGCGCAGGCTGCCGCCCACCACGGGAATGCCTTCGTCACGCAGGAATTTCTCGGCGAAGTCGGCGTTCGAGCGGCCGACGTCCCGCAGACTGTCGAACATGCGGCCGCCGCCGAACAGCTTGGCCTCCAGCCGCTCGCGGCGTCCGCCGGCCTTCAGCAAGTCGTTGATCAGAAGCTCCATCGCATAGGCGCCGTAGCGACGCCCCGCGTCAGTTCCCGCGCCGGATCCCTCGGGCAGCAGGAAGTGGTTCATCCCGCCGATCCCGGCGACCGGATCGCGCAGGCACATGGCCACGCAGGAGCCCAGAATGGTGCTGAGGACCACGTCCGGGTCGGACGTGATATGATGCTCGCCCTGGCCGACGTGCAGTCGTTTTTCCTTGTTGTCCTTGAGGGCCGAGAAACTCATGTCAGCGGACCGAAGACGGCTTCCAGCTTGCCCTTCAGTTGGGCCACCGTGAAGGGTTTGACCAGATAGTTGTTGACGCCGAACTGCACCGCCCGCTGCACCAGTTCGCGGTCGGCGCGGCCGGTCAGCATGATGAAGGCGGTCTTGGACGTCGGCGGGTGGGCGCGCACGGCGCGCAGCAGGCCCAGTCCGTCCAGGTTCGGCATGTTGTAGTCGGAGATGATCAGGTGCGCGGGCTTGGAAATGATGTCGCGCAGGGCGATTTCACCGTCGGCGGCTTCGCGGATCTCGCGCACGCCCAGTTGTTGCAGGCTGGTGCGAACCAGCGAGCGCATCGTCATCTGATCATCGACGACCAGGCAGTGGAGAGAGGCGGCGGCGGGCATGATGGCGCTCCCGGGGGTCAGGCGATCGACCGTGCGCCCGAGTCGGCGCACAGTTCTAGAATAGCGGGGGACAGGCGGTGGAGCGGCAGCTGCCGTTCCACGGCGCCCAGTTCGAAGGCGGCTTTCGGCATGCCGTAGACGACCGAGGTCGATTCGTCCTGGCCCAGGGTGCGGCCGCCGGCGTCGCGAATGGCCTTCAGGCCCTTGGCGCCGTCCTTGCCCATGCCGGTCAGGATCACGCCGGTCATCGGCCGCTTCAGCCGGACCAGGGACTCGAACATGACGTCGACCGACGGACGGTGGCCGTTGACCGGGTCGCTCTGCACCAGATGGCAGCGGGGGGTCATGCCGGGCGTCAGCTCCAGATGAGCCGCGCCGCCGGGCGCCAGATAGATGTGGCCGGCCTTAAGTTGCGCGCCTTCATAGGCTTCGGTCACGGTCGGGGCGCAGACGCGGTCCAGACGGGCGGCGAAGCTGGCGGTGAAGGTCGCCGGCATGTGCTGGGTGATGATGGTCGCCGGGCAGTTGGCCGGGAAGCCGCTCAGAACGGTCAGAAGGGCTTCGACCCCGCCGGTCGAGGAGCCGATGGCCAGGATATGGCTGGCGGCCGGGCGATAGGCGCTGGGCGCCGCCGCCGAGGCCGGCATGTCGGCGCGGGCGCGGACGCGCGAACGCGCCGCCGTCTTCACCTTCTCGATCAGGTCGTGGAAGGCGTCGACGCTGGCCACGGCCGGTTTGGCCACCGCGTCCACCGCGCCGATTTCCAGCGCCGCCAGGGTCACGTCCGTGCCCGCCGCGGTCAGGGTCGAGACCATGACCACCGGCATGGGCCGCAGCCGCATGATCTTCTCGAGGAACTCCAGCCCGTTCATGTTGGGCATCTCGACATCCAGGGTCAGGACGTCGGGATTGAGCTCCTTGATGGCGGCGCGGGCCTCGATCGGATCGGCGGCCGTGCCGACGACCTCGATTTCGGGATCCGACTTCAGGGCGGCCGAGATCAGGCCGCGCATCGTCAGGCTGTCGTCCACCACGAGGACTTTGATCTTGGCGCTCATCATGCGGCTCCCAGGCGGTAGGTGGTCAGGCCCGCGGTCTGCAGCAGGCTGGCGGCCGGCCCAGCCACGCGTTCGGAATGGCCGATATAGAGGGTGGCGCCGGGGTTCATCAGGGGGACGAAGCGGCTCCACACCCGCTCCTGGGTGGGATCGTCGAAATAGATCACCACGTTGCGACAGAAGATGACGTCGAACTTGCCCTTCATCGGCCAGTCGCCGATCAGGTTCAGTTCCTTGAACGACACCAGGCGTTTCAGCTGCGGCCCGGCGGTCCAGGCGCCACGATCGGCGCGGTTGAAATACTTGCGCCACAGGGTGACCGGCGCCGGTTCCAGCGCCTCTTCGGAATAGGTCCCGTCGTGGCCCTGAGCGACCATGTTGGGGTCGATGTCGGTGGCCAGGATGCGCACGTCCAGGTCCGCCGCCTCGGGCAGGACCGACAGCACCGTCAGGGCCATCGAATAGGGCTCCTGCCCGTTCGAACAGGCCGCCGACCACAGCCGCACCCGGCCGCCGGCGCGGGCGCGCTCGACCAGTTTCGGCAGGACCCGGTCGCGCAGGTCGTCGAAATGGTGGGGCTCGCGATAGAAGCGGGTGACATTGGTCGTCAGGGCGGCCGTCATCTTCTGCCGCTCGTCGACCCCGTCCACGCCCTCGACCAGGGCGCAGTAGTCGCGGAAACTCGACAAACCCAGGGTCCGCAGCCGTTTGGCCAGGCGCGAATAGACCAGAGCCGCCTTGCCCTCGTTCAGGGCGATGCCCGCGTGGGCATGAAGCATTTCGGCGATCTGACGGAAATCCTCGGCGGTGAAGACGAATTCGCCCTCGACGATGGATCCCCGTCCTGGGGCGGGATTCATGCGGCTTCAGCCTCGATATGGGGCAGGATGTGGTCCAGTTCGATCAGGCTGATCATGCGCCCGTCGATCGAGAATATCCCCTTGACGAAGGTCTTGACCTGGTCGCTGGCGACGTCGGGCGTCGGCTGGACCGAGGCCTCGTTCATCTCCAGGATGTCCGACACGGCGTCCACCAGCAGCCCCACCATCCGGCCGCCGATATGGGCGACCATGATGACGTGACGGGCCGTCGGCTCGGACGTCTCCAGACCGAAGCGCGCGCCCAGGTCGATGATCGGCAGGACGGTGCCGCGCAGGTTGATGACGCCCTTCATATAGCCGGGCGAGCGCGGCAGCGGCGTCGCCGGGGTCCAGCCGCGGATTTCACGCACCGACATGATGTCGACGCAGAATTCCTGGCGGCCGATGCGGAAGGCGATGAGTTCGCGTTGGGAGTCGTTGGCTTCGGTCATGGCTCAGCTCGCAAGCTTGAAATCGGGGCGGGAAGATCGGCGGCGCATGTCTGTGACCAGGACGTCCACGTCGAGGATCAGGGCCACGCGACCGTCGCCCAGGATGGTGGCGGCGGCGATGCCCTCCACCTGCTGGTAGTTGGTCTCGAGGCTCTTGATCACGACCTGGCGCTGGCCCTGGATGGCGTCGAACAGCAGGGCCGCCTGTTGGCCGCCCTCGGTCTCGACGACCACGGCGACGCCTTCGGACGGGACCACCGGGGTGTCGCGGAAGCCCATGGTCATCGCCACATCGATCAGGGGCAGGAAGCGGTCGCGGAAGCGGATCACCGGATCGACCCCGCCGACATAATGCAGGTCGCCTTCTTGCGGCGTCAGGCTTTCGACGATGGCGGGCAGCGGGGCGATCAGGATCTGGTCGGCGGCGGACACGACCATGCCGTCCAGCACCGCCAGGGTCAGCGGCAGGCTGAGGGTGAAGGTCGACCCCTTGCCCGGAACCGAACTGATCGAGATGCGGCCGCCCAGGGCCTGGATCGAGCGCTTGACCACGTCCATGCCCACGCCGCGGCCCGAGATGTCGGACACCACGGCGGCGGTCGAAAAGCCGGGCAGGAAGATCAGATTGTCGATCTGCTCGTCGGTCAGGGCGGCGTCAGGTGCGACCAGCCCCTTGTCGATGGCGATCTTCTTGACCCGTTCGCGATTGATGCCGCGCCCGTCGTCGGAGATTTCGATGACGATGCGGCCGGACCGGTGCAGGGCGGCCAGGCGAACCGTGCCCTCGGCCGTCTTGCCGGCGGCGATCCGCTCGTCGGGCGTCTCCAGGCCGTGGTCGATGGCGTTGCGCAGCATGTGGGTGATGGGCTCGGCCAGGCGTTCGACCACGGTCTTGTCGACCTCGGTGTCCTCGCCGGCGGTGACCAGACGAACCTGTTTGGAGACCATGTCGGCGACTTCGCGGACCAGGCGCGGCATGCGCTGGAACACCGACTTCACCGGCTGGGCGCGAATGGCCATGACGCTGTCCTGGATCTCGCGCGTCAGAAGCTCGAGGTCTTCCAGGCCCAGGGCGATGCCGGACGAGCGGGCCAGGCCGCTTTCCAGCACGCGTTGTGACAGCATGGCCTGCTGGATGACCAGTTCGCCGACCACATTGATCAGGCGATCGACCCGGTCCAGATCGACGCGGATGGTGACAGGGGCCGGCGCGACGGGCGCCGCGACCTGGGCGGGCGGAATCGGCGCGGCCGGCGCCGGGGCGGCGGCGACCGGAGCGGGAGCGGGAGCCGGAGCGGCCGGAGCGGCCGGAGCGGGAACCGGGGCCGGGGCGACGGCTTCGAGGGCTGGGGCGGGTGCGACAGCGTCGGGGGTCGGTTGTTCGGCGGCGGGCGCGTCGCCTGCGGCCTTGGCCAGAAGGGCCGCGATATCCAGTTCGTCGCTGGCGGGCAGCACCGCCGGCGGCTCTTCCTCGAAGACGAGGACCGGTTCCGATCCGCCGCCCAGGGGCGAGATCGTCAGGTCGCAGTCGGCCTCGACGAAGTCGAACACCTCGCGCACGACCTTCTCTTCGATCGCCGCGGTCAGATCGATGGTCCAGGTCAGATAGCCGTCCTCGGCGACCAGCACGTCCAGCGTCGGCAGCGCGCTGTCGTCCACCGACACTGTGATCGGTCCCAGGCGGCCCAGTTCGCGCAGCAACAGGCCGGCTTCGTTGGCGCTGCCGTACATGCGGCCATGGGGCTTGAACAGGATGCGCCAGCCCGTCTGGGCCTCGGCTGCGGCGGCTTCAGGCTCGCCGAGGGACGGCAGGGGTTCGTCCAGCGGGACGTCGAAGGCCATCGGCACGAAGCCGAAGTCGTCTTCGTCCTCCTCGACCACCGGCGGCGCCTCGCCGCCGTGGGTCAGCAGTTCCAGTTCGTGAACCAGACCGGCCGAACGCTCCTCATCGACCGGCGGGGCCAGGCCTTGCGCGGCCTGGATATGATCGGCCAGCACGTCGGAGGCGCGCAGCAGGGTCTTGATCGTCACCGTGTCGCACGGCTTGCGACCGGCGCGCAGCTCGTCCATCAGCGTTTCGAAGACGTGGGCGAAACGGACCAGAGCCTCCAGACCAAACGCCCCCGCCCCACCCTTCACCGAGTGAACGGCGCGAAAGACGGCGTTGATGGTTTCAAGGTCGGTCTGACCCTGTTCCAGCAGCATCAGCTTCGATTCCAGTTCCGCGAGCAGTTCGTCGCATTCCTGGAAGAAGGTGGCTTTGATGGCTTCGAAGGCGTCCATGGCTTGCGGCCGATCGATCTGTGAGGGTTAGGCCGCGACGCGGCGGACGGCGTCGACCAGCTTGACGGGATCGAACGGCTTGACGATCCAGCCGGTGGCGCCGGCGGCGCGGGCGCGGGCCTTTTTCTCGGCGTCGCTCTCGGTCGTCAGCACCAGGCACGGGGTGGTCCGGTGGTTCGGATCGGCGCGCATGCCTTCGATGAAGCCGAAGCCGTCCATGCGGGGCATGTTGATGTCGGTGATGACCACGTCCGCGCCTTGCGCGGCCAGGGTCTCCAGACCATCAATGCCGTCGACGGCCTGGATCACGGTGTAACCCGCGTCCTCCAGGGCCATCAGCAGCATGTCGCGCATGGTGCGGGAATCATCGACGGTCAGGACTGTCTTTTTCACGCGAGAGCTCCTTCAAGGGGATCTTGGGCAAGGGGGTCGGGGACATTGGTTTCGGACGCGCCGAAGGCGGTCCACTGTTCGGAAAAACCTTGGGATTGAGGCGTGATCGTCAGATCGACGCCGTCGGCGGCCCAGGTCTTGCGGGCCGACAACAACACCTGCAGGCAGAGACCGCCCAGACGCTCGACGTTCGAGGCGTCCAACGTGACCGGCTGACCCCGTCGCGCCAGCAGCTCCGCCTTCAAAGGCTCGGCCGCATTCATATCCAGCACCGTCGCCAGCACGATGGCGTCCGTCATGAGAAGTTCCCTTCGTCTGCCCCAAGACCATGCATGGCACAGCTTTGGTAAATAGCCTTTGAAGACGGAATCATCAGAACTCCTCCCAACCTTCCGGATCGGCCTCGACCTTGGGCGCGGCGCCGCCGCGGCCGACGGTCTTCAGGGCCTGGATCATGCGATTGACGGGCTTGGGCGCGGCCTGAGGCGCAGGGGCGGGGCGAGCGGGCGCCGGGCTGCGCCGGGCGGCGGCGGCATGACCCTCTGAACCCTGCCCGACCTTGAACTGGGCCACGGACGTCTGCAGGGCTTCCGCCTCCTGGGCCAGCGAATGGCTGGCGGCGGTCGACTGCTCGACCATGGCGGCGTTTTGCTGGGTGACCTGGTCCATCTGGTTGACGGCGGTATTGACCTCGGCCAGGCCGACGGCCTGTTCCTGGGCCGAGGCCGCGATCTCCGACACCAGGCCGTCGATCTCGGCGACCCGGTCCACGATCCGTTGCAGGGCCTCGCCGGTCTGACCGACCAGTTTGACGCCCGAGCCCACTTGGGTGGTCGAGGCGGAAATCAGGGTCTTGATCTCCTTCGCCGCCTCGGCCGAACGCTGGGCCAGGGCGCGGACTTCCGACGCCACCACCGCAAAGCCGCGACCGGCCTCGCCCGCGCGGGCCGCCTCGACCCCGGCGTTCAGGGCCAGAAGATTGGTCTGGAAGGCGATTTCGTCGATGACGCCGATGATCTGGTTGATCTGGGATGACGAACCCTCGATCGCCTGCATGGCCGAAACCGCGTCGCGGACGATGACGCCCGAGGTTTCCGCGTCGCCCTTGGCGGCCTGAACCACGTCAGAGGCCTGACGCGCGCCCGAGGCGGTCTTGTTCACCGTGGCGGTGATCTCGTCCAGAGCGGCGGCGGTTTCCTCCAGAGAGGCCGCCTGCTGTTCGGTGCGGCGCGACAGGTCGTCGGCGGCCTGCGAGATCTCGCCGGCTCCCGAGCGGATGCCCGCCACATTGCTGAGCACCACGCTCATGGCCTGCTGCAGCTGGGCGATGGCGGTGTTGAAGTCGGTCTTCAGCTTCTCGGCGCGCGGGGCGACCTCTGCGGTGAACCGGTGGGTCAGATCGCCGTTCGACATGGCGGCCAGACCGTCGGCCAGGGCCGTCAGGGCGACATGATCCTCTTCGGCGATGCGCGCCTTCTCGGCTTCATTGGCCAGACGCTCGGTCTCGCTCATCGAGCGGGTCGAGGCGGCCTCGGCCTCGATGCGGGTCTTTTCGACGGCGGCGTCGCGGAAGGCGACGATCGCCTGGCCCATCTTGCCGAACTCGTCCTTGCGGTCGGCGCCGACGATCTGGATCGAGGTGTCGCCCGCCATCAGCTTCTGCATATAGCCGATCATGCTCATCGTCGGCCGCACGATGGCGCGGGTCACGCCGAAACCGACGGCCAGGGACAGCAGCAGAACGGAGACCAGACCGATCATCACCGCCATCATGGCGTTCTTGGTCGCCGTCTCCTGCGTGTCGCGCGCGACCACCAGCGCCGCGTCGTTGGCGGCCTTCAGCTCATCGACCGCCTCTTCCGCCGGCGCGATATAGGTGTCCGCGACGCCTTGGCGTCCGACCATGTTCTCGGCTTCCTCCAGGCGGCCTTCGCGCACCAGGACCTTTCCGACCTGGACGACGTTCTTGTACCATTCGGCGTTGGCTTGGGTCGCCCGGTCTATCGGCGCCGTGCGATCCGCAGGCAGGCCGGCGCGCTCTTCTTCCAGGGCGGCGATGAATTTGGCGCGGTGGGCGTCAAGTCGCTCAATGTAGTAGGGATCTTGCGACAGCAGGTAGCCTCGATAGGCGTTTTCCTGCCTGGCCAGATAGAATTCCGCCCGGGCCGTGGCCTGCGCCATGGCGTTTTCAGTGCTGCGGGCCTCGCCCGCGCTCTGGAGGGCCAAAAGATTCGCCACGACGACGGCGCCCATGACGGCGATGGCGACCAGCACCAGCGCAAACGCGCTGAACAGCTTGCGCCCAACCGGCATGTTTTCAGTAAACTTCACGCGTACTCTCCTCGGTATCGCAAAAAATCAGATCGAATCCGCAGAGACGGCGAACCCGTCCGAGTGGAGTCTCCCAAGGTCGCATCCCGATCCGCCTGCAGCCGCCGCGACCGCCGGACATCCGCCGACCTGCGCTTGGCGCGGATCGGTCAAACGCCTGGACGTCGACAGGCTTTGGAGAAGGATTTCGGGGAACATCAACGACCTCGGAGCATCTGCATTCTGCCCGGGAACCATGAGATGATGATTAATATGATTTCTGAACCGCACCCTAGGTAGGAATGCGTAAGCGTGGCGGCCCACTCCGCGCCGACGGGAATTTTCGCCCATCAGGCGAACCTGATCGCAAAAATTAATTATGCGTGCTTTTCCCTAACTTCAGGAATGATATAGAGATTGGGTCAAAAAAGCGGCAGGGACGTGACGACAATGGTTTCGCAGATGCGAAATATCGCATGATGCAAGCACGACCGGCGGCTTCTACTAGACCTGCTCTGCCCCGGCTTATGGTTCGATTTGCCCGGACGTATTGGGGCGGCTTTTTGCTTGCCGCCGGGTGCGTATTGGTTGGATCGGCTTTCCGCCTGACTATCCAGACTGTCGGCCACGTCCACTATCTGCCCATGCTGGCGGCGGTGATGGCGACCGCCCTGGTGGCTCAGCGCCCGGCGACCTTCACGGCGATCGTCCTGTCCGTCATCGCCGACATGCTGATCCTGCCTCGACAGGGGATTGCGAACGCCGTCGTCCACGCCGCCCTGTTCGTCGCCGTGGCCCTCGTGATGGCGGAGGTCTGTCACCGGTTGGCCAGCCGCAGCGCCCTGTTGGACAGCATACTGGCCTCCGTTCCGGTCGTGACCTTGAATGGCGAGGGCCGCATTTTGCGAATCACCCCGGCCGCCGCCGATCTGCTCGGCGTCACGCCTGATGAGGCCCTCTCCCGCCCCTTCAGCACCTTTGCCGCCGATTTCGACACGACCGCGTTCGCCGCCGTGATGGACGGCGCCCCGCTGTCCCTTCCGGCGACCGGATCATGGCTGGCGCGGCGGCCGGACGGAGAGATCGTCCCCATGACGATCCACGCCAGCCTTCTTTCCCCCAGCGTGGATCCCGAGCGGATGGTGCTGTCCCTCGGCGACCAGCGGCAAACCACGGCCGCCAATGAGCGCATGCGCGACCTGATGAACCAGCTCAGCAAGAGCTGGCGGCTGAACTCCATAGGCGAAATGGCGGCGACCCTGGCGCACGAACTGAACCAGCCTCTGACGGCCGCCACCGTCTATCTGCACGCAGGCCAGACCGACATCGCCCGGGCGGGGCCGCTGGGCGACAGCGCCGGCCGCGCCCTGGATCTGGCCAAGACCCAGCTCATTCGGGCCGGCGACATCATTCGCCGCATGCGCGAATTCGTCTCGACCGGCGCCCGCGAACTCACGGACCAGCGCGTCTCCTCGATGATCGAAGACCTGCGCCCCCTCTTCGACCTGATCCGCATGGACACAGGGGTGGTGATTCGCGTCGATGTGCGCGACGTCGGCGATCATGTGCTGGCGGATCGCATCCAGTTCCAGCAAGCGATCAACAATCTGGTCCGCAACGCCGTCGACGCCGTCGCGGGGCGCGAACTCGGCCTGGTGCGCATCACCGGCCGCAGTCTTGGAAACCAAGGTTACGAGATCATCGTAGAAGACGATGGTCCTGGAATTCCGGAGGACCAGATGGACCGGATCTTCCAGCCGATGACCACGACCAAGGCGAGCGGAATGGGCCTGGGCCTGTCCGTCACCCGCTCAATCATCGAGAGCCATGACTCCGTCCTGACCGTCGGCCGCAGTCCGCTGGGCGGCGCGGCCTTCTCCTTCTGTCTTTCTCCCGTCTTGGAGCTCGAAGCCGCATGACTCAACACTCCGTCTTCGTGATCGACGACGATCAGGCCTTGCGGGATTCGCTATTGATGCTCCTGAGGGGCGAGGGCATTCGCGCCCGCGGCTTCCCCAGCGCCACCGCCTTCCTGGACGCCCTGCCCGAAGAAAAGACGGCCTGCGTCATCACCGATCTGCGCATGCCGCAGATGGAAGGCGCCGAGTTGATCCGTCATCTGTCTCGATTGCGCGGCGAGACCTGGCCCGTGATCGTCATCACCGGTCACGCCGAGGTGCCTCTGGCGGTTCAGCTGATGAAGGCGGGCGTCGTCGACTTCATCGAAAAACCCTTCGACCCGAACCGTATTCTCGAGGCCGTGCGCGGCTGTCTGTCCGCCTTGGAGCGCCAGGAGGTCGAGAGCGAGGCGCGCGAGGAGGCGACGTCCCGCCTGGCCAGTCTGACGCCGCGCGAACGTCAGGTGTTCGAGGCCCTGATCGACGGCAAGTCGAACAAGGAAATCGCCATCAGCCTCAGCATCAGCCCCCGAACCGTCGAGATCTTCCGCGCCAAGGTGATGCAGAAGATGCAGGCCACCAGCCTGTCCATGCTGGTGCGGATGGGGCTCCGCTGCGCCGAAGTCTGAAAAGGCCCTTGAGCCGCACGGCGATCATCGCCACCTTGCAGGGGTCATGAGCGACCGGTCCGCAGGCCTCGCCCCTTCCCGCGTCACGGCGGTGCTGGGGCCCACCAACACCGGCAAGACCCATCTGGCGGTCGAGCGGATGCTGGGTCACGCCTCGGGCATGATCGGCCTGCCGCTGCGGCTGCTGGCGCGCGAAATCTATGAGCGTATCGTCAAACAGCGGGGGGCGGCCGCCGTCGCCCTGATCACGGGCGAGGAAAAGATCGTCCCGCCGCGCCCGCACTATTTCGTCTGCACCGTCGAGGCCATGCCGCTGGAACGGTCGGTGGAATTCCTGGCTATCGACGAGATCCAGTTGGTCGCCGACCCCGAGCGCGGCCACGTCTTCACCCAGCGGCTGCTGCACGCGCGCGGCCGGTTCGAGACCATGTTCCTGGGCGCCGGGACCATGGAGCCCCTGATCCGCCGTCTGGTCCCGGACGTCGAGATCGTGACCCGCGACCGGCTGTCCACCCTCTCCTACGCCGGGTCCAAGAAGCTGACCCGCCTGCCCCGCCGCAGCGCCATCGTCGCCTTCTCGACCGAGCGGGTCTACGCCATCGCCGAACTGATCCGCCGCCAGCGTGGCGGCGCCGCCGTGGTCATGGGCAGCCTCTCGCCCCGCACCCGCAACGCCCAGGTCGCCCTTTACCAGTCGGGCGAGGTGGACTTCCTGGTCGCCACCGACGCCATCGGCATGGGGTTGAACATGGATGTGGACCATGTCGCCTTCGCCGGCCTGAGGAAGTTCGACGGTCGGCGGACCCGCTGGCTGCACGCCCACGAGATCGGCCAGATCGCCGGCCGCGCCGGCCGCCATCTGCGCGACGGGACGTTCGGCGTCACGGCCGAGGCCGAGGATCTGGACGCCGATCTGGTGGAACAGGTGGTCGAGCATCGGTTCGATCCGGTCGAGGCGGCGGAATGGCGTAACGCCAGACTGGACTTCGACACCCTGCCCGACCTGCTGCGCTCCCTGACGGTCACGCCCCAGCGCAGCGGCCTCAGCCTGACGGCCGAAGCCCTGGACGAGACCCTGCTGCGCCGCCTGATCAAGGACGAGGAAGTGGCCCGCGTCGGCCGTTCGCGCGGCGCCGTCATGCGGCTGTGGGAAGCCTGCCAGCTGCCCGACTTCCAGAAGACGACGCTGGACGAGCACGCCCGCCTGGCCAGGGACGTCTTCCACGCCCTGACCGGCAAGCGGGGCCGGCTGACCGACGACTGGATGGCGCCGCGCTTCGCCTTCGTGGATCGCGACGACGGCCAGATCGACCAGCTGTCGGCCCGGCTCTCGGCCGTCCGCACCCTTTCCTATATCGCCAACCGTCCCGACTGGGTTCATGACGCCCAGGGCTGGCGCGACAGGACCCGTGCGCTGGAGGACCGTCTGTCCGACGTGCTGCACGAGCGGCTGACCGCCCGGTTCGTCGATCGCCGCACCACCGCCCTGATGCGGGCCCTGAACGTCCGCGAGGATACGTTCGCGGGCGTCGCCGACGACGGCGAGGTGACGGTCGAGGGCCAGGTGGTGGGCCAGTTGGACGGCGTCCGTTTTCAGATGGAGAAGGGCGCCTCCGCCCTGGAGGACCGCACCCTGCGCCAGGCCGCGGTCCGCGCCGTCACGCCCGAGATCAACCGCCGCCTGGGCCGTCTGGCCGCCGAGACCGACGAGGCCTTCGCCGTCACGCCGGACGGGGCCGTCCTTTGGCGCGGCGTCCTGACCGCCCAGATCCAGTCCACGCCGACCGGCGCCGATCCCTTCTCGCCCTCCGTCCGCCTGCTGGGCGAACTGGGTCCGACGCCCGCCCGCGAGCGCGCCAAGCGTCGGATCGAGGCCTGGCTGGCGTTCGAGGCCGGCCGCGCCCTGCGCGACCTGCGCCGCCTGCGTCAGGCGGTCGAGTCCGGCGCCCTGAAGGGCCTGCCGCGCGGCATCGCCTTCCGCCTGATCGAGGCCGGGGGCCTGATCGACCGTCGCGACGTCGAACGCGACCTGGCCGCCTTCAGCCAGGTCGAGCGCCGCACGCTGAAAAGCTTCGCCATCCGCGTCGGCGCCCATTCCGTCTGGCTGCCCGGCCTGCAGAAGCCCCGCGCCCGCCATTTCGCCCAGGCCTTCCTGGACGCCCCCCTGATTCCCGCGACGCCCGATCTGATCCCCGCGCCGCCCGAACCGCCCTCGCCCCGCCTGCTCTCGGCCCACGGCCTGCGCGCGGCCGGCCGCTGGCTGGCGCCCGTCGAGACCCTGGAGAAGATGGCCGATCTGCGCGCCGCCAATACCGCGGACCGCGGCCGCCTGTCCGACGCCGCCCTGATCGACCTCGGCTGGACCGCCGATCAGGCGAAACAGGTCATCGCCGCCCTGAAGACCGAGCGCGCCCGCCAGCCCGACAAGCCCGGCGTCGCGCCGAAGCCGCCCAAGGATTCGCCCTTCGCCGCCCTGGCCGTCCTGACAGCGCCCCCGACGCCGCCGGCGCGCGCCAAACGCCGTCGCCCGCGCCGAAAGGCCCAGGCTTGAGCGACGACGCCTGCCGCATCGACATCTGGCTGTGGCGGACGCGCTTCTTGAAGACGCGAAGCCTGGCCGCCGCCCTCGTCGAACGCGGCGCGGTGCGTTTGACGCATCAGGGGCGGGAGACCCGGCTGGACAAGCCCAGTCGCTGCGTCCGCCCCGGCGATCTGCTGACCTTCGCCCAGAACGGCCGGGTCACGACCCTGCGGGTGGAGGCGATGGGCGAAAGGCGCGGGCCGCCTGAAGAAGCCCGCGCCCTCTATTCCCTGATTATCGCGCCCTGAGGGCCAGGGGCCCGGCGCGAAAATCGCTTACTGCTTCAGGACGAACTCGCCCTCGATGTGCAGCTTCACCTCGTCGGACACGGCCGGCAAGGCGTAGTTGATGCCGAAGTCGGAGCGCTTGATGACAGCTTCCCCGTCGAAGCCGGCCTTGTAGGCGCCCATGGCGGTTCCGGCCTGGTTGAACTCGACTTCGATCGTGACCGGCTTGGTCACACCGCGAAGGGTCAGATCGCCGACCACGGTCGCCTCGTTGGCGTCATCGGCGTCGACCGTGACGGAACGCGAGACGAAGGTCGCCGTCGGATGATTGGCGGTGTCGAAGAAGTCGGCGGTCTGCAGGTGGGCCTTCAGCTTGTCGTCGTTCGGGGCCACGTCGGTCAGCGGAATGGTGGCGGTCAGGGTGGAGGCCGAGGGATTGGCGACGTCCAGCTTCAGCTCGGCCTTCACGTTCACGAACTGGCCCGTGTAGGTCGAGAAGCCGAGGTGGTTCACCGACCAGGTGATCTTGCCGTGGCCGGAGTCGAGATCATAGGCGCCGGCGGTCACTTCCGACGGGGTCTTGGTCAGGGCGGCCTGGGCCACCACCGCGCCGCCGGCGGCGAGGCTGACGGCCAGGGCGCCGGCGAGGGCGTATTTCATGAAGGGGGTGCGCATGGGGAATGTTCCGGTTGAAGAGGATCGTTATATGCAATCAACACAGTTGCGATTAAGCCTGACTGTTGTCAAGTCGTGTCAGACCGCCTGCGAACGTCTCCCACCTTAAGCCGCGCTGTTGACAGTTGGTTGCGTGGCCGCCATGTCGCAGGCCTCCCACCCACAGTTTCGCCCCCGTTCGCCGCCCCATGACCTACATCGTCACCGACGCCTGCGTGAAATGTAAGTTCATGGACTGCGTCGAGGTCTGTCCGGTGGACTGCTTCTACGAGGGCGAAAACTTCCTGGTCATCGCCCCGGACGAGTGCATCGACTGCGGCGTGTGCGAGCCCGAATGCCCCGTCGACGCCATCGTGCCCGACACCGAGGACGAGCCGGACGGCAAGTGGCTGCAGGTCAACGCCGAATACGCCAAGGTCTGGCCCAATATCACCGTCAAGGGGACGCCCCCCGCCGACCGCGAACAATATGAGCGCGAGACGGGCAAGTACGAGAAATACTTCAGCCCCAAGCCCGGCAAGGGCTCCTGATTTCTCGACGACTTTCGGCGCCTCGCCCCGCCGAACGGCCAAGGTTGAACTGTCGCAAATCCACGTCCGCCCTGTGGACGTTTTGAAATTCCGCAAATTTGTGATAGGTTCTGTTTCATTGGATCGGGCGGTCCGCGAAATCTTCGCGCCGCCCGTGTTTGCGACAGAATCCCGCCCACAGACGGGATCGGCCAGAGGTTTGGTGATCCGTTTCCGCATTTGACGCCCAGCATCATCCCGACCGACGGAGAGATCCGGCGGCCGAGATCCTGTTTGCGTTTCCTGCGCCTTCGCGTCGCCCGGCCCTGACCGGGAAAGGACGAATATGACGAGCAAGACTGGTCTGGAGTTCAAGGTTGGCGACGCGGTCGTCTATCCGGCGCACGGCGTCGGCAAAGTCGCGGCGGTCGAGACTCAGGAAGTCGCGGGCATGTCGCTGGAAGTCTATGTCGTGACCTTCGACCACGAGAAGATGACCCTGCGCGTCCCGACCAAGAAGGCTGCGACGGCCGGCCTGCGTTCGCTGGCCGCCGACGACGTCGTGACCAAGGCCCTGACCACCCTGAAGGGGCGCGCCCGCATCAAGCGCACCATGTGGTCGCGTCGCGCCCAGGAATACGAGGCCAAGATCAACTCGGGCGACCTGATCTCCATCGCCGAAGTGGTCCGCGACCTGCACCGCGCCGACACCCAGCCGGAACAGTCCTATTCGGAGCGCCAGCTCTATGAATCGGCCCTGGACCGGATGGCGCGCGAAGTCGCCGCCGCCAACAAGATCGACAAGGACGCCGCCGTCGAACTGCTGGCCAAGTCGCTCAGCGCCAAGAAGCCGATCCCGACCGCCGAAGCCGCCTGAATACAGGTTGGGGCTTCCGCCTCGAACCAACGGAAAGGCCCCGGAACGATCCGGGGCCTTTTTGGTTTGACCGACATCAAGGCGCGCCTGCGGCTTCGACGTCCACATGGCCCTTGATCAGGAGCCGACCATGACCGACGCCGACCCCGCCGCCCCGCTGGGCTTTCATCACATCCGTCTGGAACTGGCGCGCGAGCCGCAGGCCCCGGCGGGCGATCCCGAGGCGGGCTATGATATTCTCGCGCCGCTGACGGCCGAGCGCCGCCTGGACGCCGCCGTCTGGCGAGAAGCGCCGGAAAAATGCCGGGTCCGCCGCTTTTCGCACGGCGCCACCCTGGCCTTCGGTCGGCTGCGTCACGCCGCCCCCGACCGCTGGTTCCTGGATTTCGAACCCGGCGACGCGGACGACGTCCACGGTTTCCGCCTGGCCGACGAACGCCTGGAGACCGGCGAATACGTCAGTCTCTCGACGGACGACCAGATGCACACCTATGTGGTCGCCCGCTCCGAACCCGTCTGAGGCTCAGAAATACTCCGCATCGGCCGGGCACTGGGCGCTGATGCGGCGCGCCGTGATGGTGGCGGGAATATAGGGGGTGCCGCGCAGCAACTGGGCCCCGCCGCGGAAGCTGAAGCTGGTGTCCTCATAGGCGCCGGTCAGCCGCACATTGACCCGGCGGCCCTTCTTGTCCTGACACGTCCCCTCGAACCGCGCCCGGCCGTCCCCGACCACGCGGGTCGGATAGGTGCAGCGCCAGCGGTTGGTCGACAGACCGCCGAAGAAGCGGTTGATCTCGCTGGGCCGCACGCATTTCTGTTCGGTGTCGCGTTGGCCGAGCGCGCTGGTCGTATATTCCCAGTAGCCGGGCAGGACTTCGCTCTGGGCGGCCGTCTGGGCCGGGGCCAGGGCGGGGGCGGCCAGCAGGACGCCGCCGGCCATGACCGGAGCCAGCACGGCCCAGACCTTCAGGGACAGGGCGCGTTTGGACAGGCGATCAATCAGGGACGGGCGAGACATGGCGGCCTTCTGTTCAGCGTGGATCTTCATGATATGACCCATAGCGCGCGTCATTTGAATGACGCCTGAACGAAGTCGTGTCCCGGCCGACGCGCGACGGGCCTCGAAAGCCCAAGACTCGGCTTGACGCCGAACCTCCTCTTCCCTTATACGGCCCCCTCTCGCGCGGGCTGCTTCCCGCGCGTACTTGTTTCATGCGTCTTCTCCCTTGTTTCGGGCTGGACGCCGCACCTTAAGGATCTGACGATGTCGCGTCGTTGCGAACTCACCGGTATCGGCCCGATGGTCGGCCATAGCGTGAGCCACTCGAACATCAAGACCAAGCGCCGCTTCCTGCCGTCGCTGAAGACGGTCAAGGTCACCTCGGATTCCCTGGGTCAGACCTTCTCGCTGCGTATCTCGAACGCCGCGCTGCGCACCCTCGACTACAAGGGCGGCCTGGACGCCTTCATCGTCAAGGCCCGCGACGAGCAGCTGTCGATCGCCGCCCAGCGCATCAAGCGTCAGGTCCGCGCCAAGCTGGCCGAGCAAGCCGCCGCCGCCTGATCGGCGACCGCTGCATCTGTTTCTGGAAAAGGCCGGCGGCGACGCCGGCCTTTTTCTTTGCCCCCCGCCCCGGCCGACGGCTAGGCTTCAGCCGTATTCGGAGGGGATTCCATGACGATCGCGCGCACCCTGGCCTGCACGGCCGCCGGCCTCGCGCTGACGGCCTGCGCCACGACCCCGCCGCCGCCGCCGTCCTTGGCTCCGCGCGAGTCGACCGCCTTCACCCTCGCCACCGATCAGCCCCTGACGCCTGAACAGCAGGCGATGCGGTTCGACCAGGCCGACCTGTCGATCCGGGTCCTGCCCGAGGACCGGGCCATCGACGCCGTCGCGGTTCTGGACTTCACCGCCACGGCCCCGCTGCACCGGCTGGAGGTCGAACTGGACACCCTGCTGGCCATCTCCTCCGTCCAGATCAACGGGGTCGAGGTCGCCGCCGACCGCTGGGCCAATCCCGAAGGCCGTCTGACGGTCCAGTTGCCCCGCGCCCTGGCCGCCGGTCAGAGCGTCGCCCTGCGCGTCGCCTACGCCGGCCGGCCCCGCGTCGCGCCCCGCGCCCCCTGGGACGGCGGCTTTGTCTGGTCCACGGCCCCGTCGGGCGAGCCCTGGATCGCCACCGCCGTCCAGGGCGAGGGCTGCGACATCTTCTGGCCCTGTATCGACAGCCCGCACGGAGAGCCGGGCCGGGTCGACCTGCACATCACCATCCCCTCGACCCTGTCGGCGCCGTCCAACGGCCGGTTCCTGGGCACGGTCGATCACGGCGACGGCTGGACCACCTGGAACTGGTCGGCGAAGAGCCCCAACACCTACGCCATCGCCCTGAATGTCGGCCCCTACGAGGAGGTCAGCGGTCAGTACGAAAGCCGGTTCGGCAATACGATCCCGATGAACTACTGGCATCTGAAGTCGGACGCGCCCGACAAGGTCCAGGCCCTGTTCGCCCAGTTTCCAAAGATGCTGGACTTCTTCGAGGCCAATGTCGGCCCCTTCCCCTTCGGCGACGAGAAGATGGGCGTGGTCGAGACCCCGCACCTGGGCATGGAGCACCAGACCATCAACGCCTATGGCAACGGCTACAAGATCGACGGACGCGGCTATGACTGGCTGCTTCAGCACGAGTTCGCCCACGAATGGTTCGGCAACCAGCTGACCAATCAGAACGCCGACGACATGTGGCTGCACGAAGGCCTGGGCAGCTATATGCAGCCCCTCTACGCCCGCTGGCTGCTGGGCGACCGCTATATGCAGCGCGAACTGGCGAACCAGCGCGAGGGATTGATCAACAAGTTCCCCGTCGTCTCGGGCACGCCCAAAACCGAGGACGAGGTCTACAAGGGCGACGTCGGCCCGGGGAACGACATCTATTCCAAGGGCTCGCTGATCAGCCATTCGCTGCGGATGCTGATCGGGGACGCCGCCTTCCACCAGGCCCTGACCCGCCTGGTCTATGGAACCGATGATCCCCGGCCCGGCGCCTTCAGGCCCCTGTACCGCTCGACGCGGGATTTCCTCCAGATCGTCAACCAGGTGACGGGCCAAGATTACGGCTGGTTCTTCCGCGGCTATCTCTACAACGCCGCCCTGCCGGTGTTGACCCAGACGCGAGAGGGCGGCGTGCTGCGGCTGGAATGGGCGACCGGCAACGGCGAGACCTTCCCCATGCCGCTGGACGTCGAAATCGACGGCCGCGTCCAGACCGTCGCCATGACCGGCGGCCGGGGTGAGATCGCCGTTCCCGCCGGGGCGCACGTCCTGATCGATCCTCAGAACAAGGTGCTACGCCAGATGGACGTGATCGACGCGCTGCAGGCCTATAAGGCGGAGCAGAAGGCGAAGACGCAGTAGCTCCTCACGCGCAATCTCCGTCATCGCTCCCAATCTCCGTCATCCTCGGGCTTGACCCGAGGATCGGATGATCTGCCGCTCATACAGAAGCGTTAGGCGCAGCCCGCCACTACGCCCGATCCTCGGGTCAAGCGACGGATGGGTGTTGGAAAAGACCCTAAGCCGGCGCCACCGTCACCGACTGCCGCACCATCTGGCACCGCTCCTGAGTCGTCAGGAAGGCGATGTCCGCCGCGTCGCGTCCGCAGGCGATCCGCACCAGACCCTCGACCGGCGCCAGCCGCGTCGCATCGACCAGCCACCAGCCGTTATCCAGCCAGACCTCGAAGATGGCGTGGAAGTCGGGCGGATTCAGCTGGTGTGCAAAGGCGCTGACCGCCCGCGCCGGAATGCCCGACGCCCGGCACAGGGTCATGCCCAGGTGGGTGAAGTCGCGGCACACCCCGGCCCGGTCGATGAAGGTCCGGGCCGCCGTCGTCTCGGTGTCCGACACGCCGTGCTCATAGTCCAGGTTCTCGGTGATCCAGTTCAGGATCGCCAGCACCCGCGCCCCGCCCGAGGTGTCGCCGAACTCCCGCGTGACGAACCGGCCGAACTGGTCCGAAGGGCAGTACCGGCTGGGCTGCAGATAGGGCAGGACCTCGGCCGGCAGCTCGCCCCAGTCATGCTGGGACACGCTGGGCGGCAGGCCCTTCAGCACCCCGTTCTCGACCACCGCCTCATAGGTCAGGGTCACTTCGCCCTCGACGTGGCAGCGCAGGGTCCGGGCCCCGAAATCGACGTCCTCGTCCTCGTGGAACTCCACCGGGGGATCGAAGGTCAGGGTCTCCTGCAGGATGTCCTGGCCGGGCCAGTGGGCGACCTGGATCTTGTAGATGGCGTCCGTCGGCGGATCGAAACGATAGACGAGCTCGGCGCGGACGCGCAGTTTCATGAAGGGCTGCCAACTGGAAAGGGGAACCGTATCCCAACGCCATGGGACTGCGGCCGTTCCGTGTCCATGGCCCGCCTCGGCCAGCGGCGCGACACTGTCCGCCACCGGACACTTCTAACGCGAAATAGACAAGCGCCGCCCGTGTGTTACCTTGTCGGTCGCATGAACCTCCCCACAAGCGAAACCCGGCGAAACGTCCCGGAACCGCCACGCTTCTCCGGCGCGGGCGACCGGACGTCCGCCGCATGAGCGCGCCCGCCGCCCTCATCGACCTGACCGACTGTGATCGCGAGCCGATCCATGTCCCCCAGGCCATCCAGCCGCACGGCTTCCTGCTGGTGCTCAATCTCGAGGCCCAGACCGTCGAACAGGTCGCCGGCGCTGTCGAGGAACTGACCGGCCGCACGACCTGGCTCGATCAGTCGGCGTCCGATCTTCTGGGCGAGATCGTCGGCCGTCGTCTGCGCGACATGGCCCGCAGCCGCGAGACGGGCTTCGCCGGCCGCTGGCGCGCGACCAATCGACTGGAATACGACATCGTCGTCCACTATGCGCCGGGCCGGGGTCTACTGGAGCGGATGGTGGTCGAGGTCGAGCAGAGCTCGCAGCAGGCCCGTCTCGGGGTCGAGCTGATCACAAGGCTCGACGCCGCCGCCGCCGCCCTGGAACGGGCCGCATCGGTCCAGACCGTGTGCGAACGCGCCGCCGACGCCTTCCGCAGCCTGACCGGCTTCGAACGGGTCATGATCTACCGTTTCCTCGACGACGAGGCGGGCCAGGTGGTCGCGGAATCGCGCGCGGCCGGCGCGTCGTCCTTCCTGAACCACCATTTCCCGGCGACCGACATTCCCCGCCAGGCCCGCGCCCTGTATCTGCGCAATCCGGTGCGGGTCATCCCCGACTGCCGCTATACGCCCCAGCCCCTGCGGCCGGTCGCGCCGGGCGAGCCGCCGCTGGACATGAGCGACAGCGGCCTGCGCTCGGTCTCGCCGGTCCATATCCAGTATCTGAAGAACATGGGCGTGCGGGCCTCGGCCTCGGTGTCGATCATCGTCGACGACGTCCTGTGGGGCCTGGTCGCCTGCCACAGCGCCACGCCGCTGCTGCTGCCCTATGAAATGCGGGTCGCCTGCACCACCCTGGCCCGCACCCTGGCCCGTCAGTTGAAGACCAAGGCCGACGCCGAACTGTATCGCGACCGGGTCCGCCTGCGCCGGCTGGAGGACGAACTGATCCTGCGCCTGTCCACCGACCGCGATCTGGACGCCGCCCTGGCCGAACATTCGGGGCAGCTGACCGAGCTGGTCGGGGCCGACGGCCTGGCCATCGTGCGCGGCGACCGCATCGCCTGTTTCGGCCACACCCCGCCGCAGGAGGCCGTGCGACGCCTGTCGGACTGGCTGGGCCAGCAGCCGGGCCTGCGCCCCGTCGCCTCCAACGCCCTGTCCGCCCTTCTGCCCGAGGCCCTGGCCTGGCGCGTCCACGCCAGCGGCCTGCTGGCCGTGCGCCTGGCGGGCGACCAGCCCCTGTCGCTGCTGTGGTTCCGGTCCGAGATCCTGGAGACGGTCCGCTGGGCCGGGGATCCGTCCACCGCCGTCAAGTCGGCGGCCGACGGCGGCCCCCTGACGCCCCGCGCCTCGTTCGAGGGCTGGTCCCAGACCGTCACCGGCCGCGCCCGACGCTGGAGCGCGGCGGCCGTGGAATCCGCCGCCCGCCTGCGCGACGCCCTGTTCGACTTCGCCGCCGTCAATCAGTTGCGCAGCCAGAACCGGTCGCTCCAGGCCCGGCTGACCGAGCGTGACCTGCGACTGGAGCAGCAGCAGTTCCTGATGCGCGAGGTCAATCACCGGGTCCAGAACAGCCTGACCCTGGTCTCCAGCTTCCTGGGCCTCCAGGCCCGCGACCTGGGCGACAGTCCCGCCGGCTCGGCCCTGCAGGAGGCGCGTCGTCGCGTCCGCGCCGTCTCGACCGTCCACAGCCGCCTCTATCGCGGCGACCACGACACGACGATCGACCTGTCCCGCTACATCAGCGAACTGGTCGACGACCTGGGCGCCAGCATGGGCGCCGACTGGGCCGCCGCCATCGAGACCGACCTGGCCCCGGTCTGCATCGACGCCGGCCGCGCCGTGACCCTGGGCCTGATCCTGACCGAACTGATCATCAACGCCCAGAAATACGCCTATGACGGCCGGCCCGGCCCGCTGCGCATCACCCTGAGCGAGAGCGACGACCGGTTCCGCCTGGTCGTGGCCGACGACGGCAAGGGCGGCCACAAGGCGGGCAAGGGCTTCGGCTCCCTGATGATCGGCAGCCTGGTCACCCAGTTGGACGGCCGTATCGACTATCGCGACCTGGCCCCCGGTCTGGAAGTCGCGCTGCGCGCCCGGATCGATCCCGCCTCCGATCTGGCCTGACCTGTGGCGGGAGGTCGCGGGGCGGCGTAAGAGGCCCGCCATGTCCGCTCTCGCCGCCCGCGTCTCCCCCCGCGCCTTCGCCCTGATCGTCCTGCTGATCGCCGCCTGCGTCCTGGGCCTGGCGCCGATCCTGGTGCGCCTGACCGAGACCGGTCCGGCGGCGGCCGGCTTCTGGCGGTTCGTCTTCGCCCTGCCCCTGCTGACCCTGCTGGCGTCGCGCGAGCCGGGCGGGATCGCCGCCCCGTCGAAATGGGCGCTGCTGGCCGGCCTGTTCTTCGCCCTGGACCTCAGCTTCTGGCACTACGGCATCGTCATGACCTCGGTCGCCAACGCCACGGTCCTATGCAACCTGACGCCGGTCGTCGTCACCCTGTTCGGCTGGATCGTGCTGAAGGAGACGCCGCACCGGCTGTTCCTGCTGGCCCTGGCCCTGGCCATGGGGGGGCCTTCGCCATGGCGGCGGGCGCCGACGGCGGACAGGGGACCAACCCGCCGCTGGGCGACATCTTCTCGCTGTCGGTGGCGGTCTGGTACTCGGGTTATTTCCTGGCGGTGAAGGCGGCGCGCGCCACGGCCGGCGCCATGCGCGTCACCTTCTGGGCCACCCTGCTGGGCGCGCCCCTGCTGCTGATCGTGGCCCTGGTTCTGGGCGAGGACATCATCCCCGCCAGCCTGTCCGGCTGGGCCGCCTGCCTGGCCATGGGCGTCATGCACGTCTTCGGCCAGGGCGGCGTCGCCTGGGCGCTGGGCAAGCTGCCGGCCTCGATCACCGCCGTCACCATACTGATCCAGCCGGTCGTCGCCGGCCTGCTGGGCTGGTGGATCTTCGGCGAGACCCTGACCCCGATCCAGGCCTTGGGCGGCGCCCTGGTCCTGGGCGCCATCGTGATGGCGCAGAGATCACAACGCGTCAAAGCCGTCCCTGACACATCTGTGAAGAGCAAATCGTAGAGACCTAGCCCTGAATCCAATCAATATGCCGGGGCATTAGGAGTGCGACCTTGGAAAATCGAAAACTGAAAATTCTAGAGTTGGGTCCGTCAGGAATTGGCGACATCTGGAGAGCCAAAGTTCGCGTCACGATTCCCCAGACATTTGGGAAAGACGGCGAGTTTTTCGATCATGTCGAAATGATCGTCACATTACCCTGCGAAGATCAACAAACTGTCGAAACGCTTAAGATTCTGGCGATCAGGGCTGCTAGCGATCGCGTTGATGAGGCTGCTGAATTCCTCGCCTCCGGATCGACAGACCGACTCCTCGCCAATTCACTTTAACGAAAACAGGCGCGGAGGCCTTAGCCCCCGCGCCTGGTTCCTAGCCTTGTCTGCCGTTCGGCTTAAAGGAGCTTGAGGTCGATCGCCGAAGTCTTGCCGCGCTGGTTTTCCAGCTCGTATTCGACCTTGGCGTTCTCATCGAGGCCCTGAAGGCCGGCCTTCTGAACGGCGGTGACGTGAACGAACACGTCAGAGCCGCCGCTGTCGGGCTGGATGAATCCATAGCCCTTGGTGGGGTTGAACCACTTGACCGTACCGGTCGCCATGTCTGCGTCTCCGTAAACGCGCTTTTCCAGGCGGATCCCCCTCAGGGTGACCCGACAGTCCATCTGGACAGCTCGTTCAGGCGAAGGAGCGAGACGCGGGTGTGGACCCCACGCAAAATCCGGACTGTGCTGTTGTTGTCACCCGGCTTTTCCGGTCGGTCAACAGCAAAGCGATTCGCGTCAGGGGCGATTCAACCTTAACGGCACAGGCCCCGCTCAGCCCCGTCGACATGCAGATGGTTCTCGTGGGCGGCGTTGTAGTCGGGCGTCAGCACGGTCGAGAACAGTCGGCACGCCCCGTCGCGCACCGCGTGCAGGAACCGCCCGCCCGGCTCGCCCGCCGGACCCTGGCCGCGCCAGTCGTTCAGCACGCTGACGGTCCGCCCGTCCTCCAGCCGCACCGCCGCCACGTCCAGGGCGTTGGCCCGCGCATGTTCGCTGGGCCGCTCCTGTTCGTCCTGCGAGCCATAGATGCGCCGGCATGAATAGGTCCCGTAGTTCTCGACCCGCGCCGGGGCCGAGCCCAGGATGCTGCGCGCCGCCGGCTGCAACACCTGCCGGTCCCAGATGACATAGCGGACGGCCAGCGGGCACTGCATCACCACATCGGCCGGGGCCAGGGGCGTCACCGCCCCGCCGGTGATCCGCACCGCCCCGCGCACGACGCAGAAGCCGCCGTCGTCGCGATCCGCCGCCCGCTCGACCTCGATCCCCGCCTCGCGCAGCACCTGCATACAGGCCTCGGTCGCCCCCTGGACCTCTTCCGAGGCCGCCGTCGGGGCGATGTCGAAGTCGGCCACCTTGGCCGCCGTCGCCCGGCCCAGCGGCTGGCTCAGGTCCAGCGGCTTCCACGGCAGGTCCTGCGGCGGCGCATAGGCGTTCAGCAGCGCGAAGGCCGCGCAGGCCAGCAGCCCGACCTCCCACAGCAGATTCCAGAAATCGGCGAAGTCGCGCTTCATGCAGCCCCAGCATGGACCGCCCACGGCCCCGCTGGCAAACGCCGCGAGGGGGCGAAGCGTTCAAATACAGCCGCCCGCGCCCCTAGGCGGCGGTAGGCAGCACCAGAGGTTTGACCGGGCGCAGCATGATCCTGGCGCCGGCGACCTTCTTCACCCCGGTCAGCGGCGTGTGAATCAGCCGGCCTGATTCCGGCCAGAACTCGAGCCTGCAGCCCGCCGCCCCGCTGCGAACGGGAGCGGCGGTCGCTATGCCGCGCTCGGCCAGATAGGCCATGGCGAAATCGACGTTGTTCTGGCCGATGGGATTCTGGACCGGGCCGGGACTTGCGCCGCCGAACACCTGGGCCTCCAGGCGCTTCAGACTGGCGCCCCGTTCAAGCAGGCGGTCGATCAGCAGCGGCATCAGCCGGGAGCCGTAGCGGGAGGGGTCGCTCCGCGAGCCGGAGGGAAGCCGAGGCAGGACGAAATGATTCATCCCGCCGATTCCGGCCTTGGGATCGCGCACACAGGCCGCAACGCAGGATCCCAGGACCGTGGTGATCACGGTGTCGGGATCGTCGCTGACGCAGAATTCGCCCTGGCCGAGCGAGACGTGGTCGACCTGACGCCCGTCACGCTCCCAGCCGCCTCGTAAGACATTGTAACTCAGCACTGTGTACGCCTTCACTCACTCACCGCTCTGGAATAACCGCAAGTGGTCTACAGAGCATTTAGAACGGGTCTGGAATCTGCTCAGGCGTTCAGCCGTCCGATCAGTTTTAGCATCAGGGCGGTCGTCGCCGCCTGACCCGCGCCCTGATTGCTCAGGGCGATGAAGGCCACGCCCCGCGCCGGGGCGACCACGGCCGTCGCGTACCATAGGGTGTTCGACCCGTCGTGCGTCAGCACCGGCCCGCCCGCCCAGGGAATCTGCGGCGGCGCAATCCACCCCAGGGCGTAGGGCATGCCCTCGCCCGCGCCCGGCGTGGCCAGTTGCGCCGCCGTCTCCGGCTTCAGCCAGCCGCCGCCGTCCGTCACGAACAGCCTCAGCCATTTCGCATAGTCGTCCAGGCTCATGTGCGCCGTCCCCGCCGGCCCCAGGGCCGGGGGATTGTCCGCGCCCGGATCGACGGGATCCACAGCGACCCGCGCCGCCCCTTCGCCGCGATGCCCCCAGACATTGGGGCCGCCCGCCGTATCGGTCTTCGGCGCGCCAAAACCGCCCGACGTCAGGCCCAGGGGCGCGAACAATTCGGCCTGAACGACCTGTTCCCACGACCGGCCCGTGATCCGTTCGATGGCCGCCCCGACCAGCATATAGTTGGCGTTGGCGTATTCGAACGCCCCCTTCGTCCCGGTCGGCGCGACGCCCAACATCCGCTCGACCACGGCCAGCCGCTGTTGCGGCAGGGACCGCGGGTCGCCCCTCGCGGTCAGGAAAAAGACCATGCCCAGGGCGTCGGCGTCCTTCACCCCCGCCCGGTGATGCATGAAGTCGCGGATCGTCGTCCCGTCCCAGGCCGGGTCGATCCGGACGCCGGGGAACAGATTCCCCAGCGGCGCGTCCCAGTCCGCCCGTCCCTGGTCGACCAGCCGCCCGTAAAGGGCCGCCGTCATCGCCTTGGTGTTCGACCCCAGGTGCCAGCGGTCGTCCAGGGTCGCGGGATCGGTCCCGCCGATCCTTCGCACGCCCCGCACCCCGGACCAGACCAGGCCTTCGCGCGTGACCACGCCCCCGGCCAGGGCGACCGGCCCGGTCTCCGCAAAGGCGGCGTCCAGCCCCGCCTCATAGTCTGCGGCGTCGCCCGCCGAAGCGGACGACACGCCTCCGGTCGCCGCAGCGACCAGTCCGGCGGCCAAAAGCCTGCGGCGATTCAGCGTCATCGAAGCCTCCACTTTGGAATATCCTAGCCCCGGTCGTCGCTGGCGGCACGTGAGAAGCGCGTCATCTTGCATCGCCCGTCAACGCCCCGCTTGCCCTCGCCCCCGTCCCGTCCCACTCTGATCGAATGGGAAAGAAGACAGACGCCTACGACGCCGAACTCGAACAGTTGCAGCTCGCTGTCGTGAAGACCCAGGCCTGGACCATCGAGCATGGGCTGCGGGTGGTCGTCGTGCTGGAGGGGCGCGACACCGCCGGCAAGGACGGGGCCATCAAGCGGCTGACGGAATACATGTCCCCGCGCCAGACCCGCGTCGTCGCCCTGCCCAAGCCCAGCGACCGGGAAACCAGCCAGTGGTATTTCCAGCGCTACGTCCCGCATCTGCCGGCGGCGGGCGAGACCGTCATCTTCAACCGCTCCTGGTACAATCGCGCCGGGGTCGAGCCGGTGATGGGCTATTGCACGCCCGAGCAGTACGCCCAGTTCCTGACCGATGCGCCGCGCTTCGAGCGGATGCTGACCGACGACGGAATCATCCTGATCAAGCTCTGGCTGGACATCTCGCGCAAGGAACAGGCGAAACGGCTGAAGGAACGCCGCGTCGATCCGCTGAAACGGTTCAAGCTGTCGTCGCTGGACGCCGAGGCCGAGGCGCGGTTCGACGCCTATTCCGACGCCCGCGACCGGATGCTGGACGAGACCGACCGCGCCTTCGCCCCCTGGACCATCATCGCCACTGACGACAAGAAGACCGCCCGGCTGAACCTGATCCGCCACATTCTGAAGATCCTCGACCACTGCGGCGAGGAGATCACGGCCCCGGACCCCGACATCGTTCTCGACTCCGACAAGGCCAAGGGCAGGCTGGCGCGCTGAGCCGCTCCCCTTTTCTTTCGTCATTCCGGGCGCAGCGCAGCGGAGACCCGGAATGACGAAAAGGGTCTTTGCCCTCATAATGACGCTGGTCCCTCCGTATGGATTTCAACGCCCTGCTGAACGGCTGGGCCTTTCGACCGGGCGCCCCTCCCGCGCGTGCTAGTCTTCTGGTCTTGCCGCCGTCGCCGGAGATTTCAGACGATTCAGACAAATTAGACTGTGTTTTTTCCTGAACGCCGCCGTCGCCGATTTCAGACTATTCAGACGATTCAGACTCTCTTTTTTCGTCCCGGCGTCTGAATCCGCCCCGGCAGGTGACGAACCGCCCTTCAGCCCCTACCTACAGCCCATGACCGTTCACGCCGCCCCGCCCCCCATCCTCGACGCCGCCGGCGTCGAGACCGACGAAGCCCTGTCGATCCTGAAGACGGCCCTGGCCGGCGCCGACGACGGCGAGCTGTTCCTGGAACGGTCCGAGAGCGAGAGCCTGGTGTTCGACGACGGCCGGCTGAAGTCCGCCGCCTATGACGCCACCGAGGGCTTCGGCCTGCGGGTCGTGGCGGGCGAGACCGCCGGCTACGCCCACGCCAACGAGATTTCGGCCGCCGCCCTGCGCCGCGCCGCCGACAGCGCGGCTCTGGCCAAACAGGGCCACGCCGCCCGGGTCGCCGAGGGGCCGCGCGCCACCAATCAACAACTCTATGACGCGGTCGATCCCCTGGCCTCGCCCGCCTTCTCGGACAAGATCGCCCTGCTGGCCGAGATCGACGCCTGGGCCCGCGCCCGCGACCCGCGCGTGGTCCAGGTCTCGGCCTCCCTGGTCGGCGAGCGCCGCGCCATCGAGATCCTGCGCGCCGACGAACGGGTGGTGCGCGACGTCCGCCCCCTGGTCCGGCTGAACGTCTCCGTCACCGTCGAACAGAACGGCAAGCGCGAGAGCGCCTCGTCCGGCGCCGGCGGCCGTGCGGGCTTCGAGGCCTGGGTGGCGCCCGAACGCTGGCAGGCCCAGGTGGACGAGGCCCTGCGCCAGGCCCTGGTCAACCTCGACGCCATCGACTGCCCGGCGGGCGAGATGGACGTGGTCCTGGGGGCCGGCTGGCCCGGCGTCCTGCTGCACGAGGCCATCGGCCACGGTTTCGAGGGCGACTTCCACAGGAAGGGCTCGTCCGTCTTCAACGGCATGATGGGCCAGCGGGTCGCCGCCCCCGGCGTCACCGTGGTCGACGATGGCTCCATCGCCGGCCGTCGCGGCTCCCTGTCGGTCGATGACGAGGGCACCCCCACCTCGCGCACCGTCCTGATCGAGGACGGAATCATGGTCGGCCTGATGCACGACCGGCTGTCCGCGCGTCAGCTGGGCGTCGCCGCCACCGGCAACGGCCGTCGCCAGTCCTTCGCCCACATGCCCATGCCCCGCATGACCAACACCTTCATGGAGGGCGGCCGGGACTCCAAGGCCGACATGATCGCCAACACCAAGCGCGGCCTCTACGCCGCCAACTTCTCGGGCGGCCAGGTGGACATCACCAACGGCAAGTTCGTGTTCCAGTGCAACGAGGCCTATCTGATCGAGGACGGGGTCATCACCGCACCCGTCCGCGGCGCCACCCTGATCGGCGACGGCGCCACGGCCCTGACCAGGATCCAGATGATCGGCGACGACTTCGCCTTCGATCCCGGCGTCGGCGTCTGCGGCAAGGCCGGCCAGGGCGTTCCCGTCGGCATCGGCCAGCCCTCGCTGAAGATGGGCGGCCTGACCGTCGGCGGCACGGCGGTCTGAGGAGGGCGGAACCCTAATCGCCGAGCGCGTGTTTCCTCGCCACACTGGAGAGGACACACCATGCCCACCGAACGCACTGTCGAACACCCTGACGGCCGGGTCGAACGGATCACCGAGAACGATCCCGCCGCAGCCCCCGTCGTCGTCGAGAGCCGTCGCGGCGGCGGCCTGGGCGGCGTCGTCGCCCTGATCATCGGCCTGGCCCTGGTCGGGCTGATCGGCTGGTTCCTGATCAACATGAACCGCAACGACGCCGTCGAGTCGAACGCCATCGCCGGCGCCGCAGACAGCGTCGGCGGCGCGGCTGAGAACATCGGCGACGCCGCCCGCGACGCCGTCCCGGACCGCCAGGCCCCGGCCAACTGAAGACCGCAGGCTCTCCGCCCCGCAGGGTGGAGAGCCTGTAACTATTACAGATCTGTATACTTGCCAAACCAAGTACAGTTTAATGAACGCCTTGTAATGATGTCGCCGATTTAATCCACCTTTCCGCCTTGTAACTGGAGAATAATGCGGCGGATCGGCACACCTCTCGCCAACAAACCGAGGGGAAGATCGATGACGAAGGCCTTACTTCTGGGCGGTACAGCCCTGCTCTTTACGACGGGCGCCGCCTTCGCCGGCGACGAACCGCAGGTGGCTCAGACGCCCGTGCCGACCGGACCGGTCAGCCAGGCGCCCTTGGCCGACGCCGCCCAGCGCGGGGTGCTGGTCTTCACGCCCGCCTTCTTTCTCGCTCAACAGCCCAACACCGCGCTCGACATGGTCAACCGGGTGCCCGGCTTCGACCTCGACGACGGCACGGGCGCGCGCGGCTTTGAAGGGGCGGTGGGCAATGTCCTGATCGGCAACGCCCGGCCGGCCTCCAAGAACGACACCGGCTCCAACGTGCTCAGCCGCACCCCGGCCCGTCAGGTCGAGCGGATCGAGCTGATCCGGGGCGGCGCGCCCGGCATCGACATGCAGGGGTTCTCGGTGGTGGTGAACGTCATCCTGAAGAAGGAGACCAGCCGCCAGTCGATCCTGACCTGGAACACCACCCAGTTTGAGGGATCGGGTCAGGACCTGTACGGCGGCAGCTACCAGTTCACGGCCCGCAGCGGCGACCGCAGCTGGGGCGTCACCCTGTCCGACGGCGTCAGCATGAGCGATTCCAACGGCCCCGGCCGCCTGATCCGCCGCGACGCCTCGGGCAATATACTGCGCGACGAGCTCACCGACACCGACGGCTATGGCGGCGGGAACTCGATCCGCGGGACCTACGCCGGCCCGCTCGCGGGCGGCAAGGTCGATCTGACCGCCCGCTACGGGGTCAACGACTGGCAGGGCTACAACACCAGCCGATCCGCCACCGCCTTCCGCGAAAGCCTGGACAGCGAGGACAGCGACAGCGGTGAGTTCGGCGTGACCTGGGAGCGTCCCCTGAACGACCGTTTCAAGCTGGAAACCCGGCTGATGCACGAGTTCGGCAGCTGGGACGGGGTCTCGACCTACAACGTGCTGAACAACGGCGTGGACGCCCCCGAACAGGTCTTCGCCTATTCCGGCGAAAGGTCAGAGACCATCCTGCGCGCCCTGGTCCGCCACGAGCGCTCGCCGAAGCTGACGATCGAGACCGGCGGCGAGATCGCCTACAACATGCGCCAGGCCGATCAGGCCTATACAGAGGGCGGCGCGCCCATTCCCCTGCCCAGCGCCTCGGTCAAGGTCGAGGAGACGCGCGGCGAGGCCTTCTCCAAGGGAACCTGGCGGCTGCACCCCGACCTGACGCTGGAGGCCGGCCTGCGCCTGGAAGCCTCGACCATCAGCCAGTCCGGCGACGCCGACCAGGAGAAGAGCTTCTTCTTCGCCAAGCCCCGCTTCATGGCCACCTGGACGCCGATGCCGAACAACCAGCTGCGCCTCCGCTTCGAGCGCGAGCTGGGCCAGCTGGACTTCTCCGACTTCGCCGCCTCGGCCGACCTGGAAGAGGAGAACGTCTATGGCGGCAACGTCGATCTGGAGCCGGAGCAGCGCTGGATCTCGGAACTGACCTACGAACGCCGCTTCTGGGGCGAGGGCGTCGTCTCCATCGGCTATCGCCACGACGAGATCATCGACGCCATCGACCGGATCCCCCTGGCCGGCGGTCTGTCGGCGGTGGGCAATATCGGCGAAGGCACGCTGGACCGGCTGTCGCTGAACGTGACCCTGCCGCTGGACAAGCTGGGCGCGCCGGGCGCCCGCTTCACCTTCAAGAACGACTGGAACAAGACCGCCGTCACCGACCCGACCACGGGCGAAGAACGGCCCATCTCGGGGGTTCGAGCCACCCAGGCCAATATCGGCATCGAGCAGGACATCACGCGCTGGAAACTGCAGTGGGGCGTGAACTGGCTGCCCTATCTGGGCCAGCCCAACTATTCGCCCGACCAGGTCTCCAAATGGCGCGGCACGGACTATTTCGAGATGTTCGCCGAGTACAAGCCGAGCCCGACCCTGGCGATCCGCGCCCAGCTGAACCTGTGGGACGACTTCACGAACAGCCGGACGGTTTTCGCCGACCGCGAGACCCGCGCCGTGGCCTTCATCGAGGACAGCACGGTCGATCCCCGCACCTTCGTCTCGATCCGGGTCCGCAAGACCTTCTGAGGCGAAAGGCCAGCAAAAAGCCCCGGCGGATCGCTCCGCCGGGGCTTTTCCTTGTTTCAGGCGGTCGGGATCAGTGAACCCCGGCCATGCCCTTCTTCAGCAAGGGCGAGATCAGCAGCAGGAAGACGCCGACGCCGACGCCCGTCCAACCGATGGTGCCGAAGATCGACCCATAGGTCTGCAACGCCAGCGCGGGACTGGTGACAACCCCTGCGACCGTGTCGGTCGCCGTCGCCTTGGCGATCAGGCCGGCGACGATGTGGGCGACCGAGCTGGACAGGAACCAGATCCCCATCATCATGCCGACCACGCGCGCCACCGACAATTTGGTGATCATCGACAGGCCGACCGGCGACAGGCACAGCTCGCCGATCGTGTGGAAGACATAGGTCAGGAACAGGAACAGCAGCGGCACCCGGAAGGCGTCATTAGCCTGGGTTCCCGCCGCCCAGGTCAGGACCAGGAAGCCCAGGCCCACGAAGACCAGGCCGAACGAGAACTTGACCGGTGTCGAGGGCTCAAGGTTCCGCTTCCCAAGCCAGACCCACAGGGCCGCGATGATCGGACCGCCGATGATGATGACGCCGGGGTTGAACATCTGGGTGTAGCCGGCGTTGAACCAGTCGGGCATCTGGGTCGACTGGTCGGCGAACAGGGTCAGGGACGACCCGGCCTGTTCGAACAGGGCCCAGAACAGCACCGAGAAGAAGATCAGCAGCTGGGCGACCAGCATGCGGCTCCGTTCGGCGCCCTTCAGCCGGAAGACCGTATAGCCGACCACTGAGGCGAAGATGACGCCGGCGATCCAGGGCAGACCTGTCTCGATGATCTCGTGGCGTTGCATCAGCAGCCAAGTCGGGATGACGGCGACCAGGCCGGCGATCCAGAAGAAGGGAACAAGGGGCACGCCCAGAATCGAACGTCCCTCGACCGGAACGGGCGGCGCGCCGCGACCCTCAAGCCAGGACTGGCCCAGAACGAAGGTCAGAAGCCCAAACAACATGCCGATGCCGGCCAGACCGAAGCCGTAAGCCCAGCCATAGTTGAAGCCGAGATAGGAACAGGCCGCCGTCGCCAGGAACGAACCCAGGTTGATGCCGACGTAGAAGATGGTGAAACCCCCGTCGCGACGGGGATCGTTCTCTTCATAAAGGGCGCCGACGACGGTCGAAATGTTGGCTTTCAGGAAGCCCACGCCGACGATGATCAGGGCCAGGGCCAGGAACAGGACCGGCTCGCCGAGCGCCGTATCGCGCTCGGTTTCCAGCGTATATCCGCCTGTGGCGGTGAAGGCCGGGAAACCGGCCGCGGCGGCAGGAGCGGTCGCGGCGTTTGCGGCGGAGGGTTCGGCGCCGAGGGTGGAAACCCCTTCCGGCGTGATCGATATGGGCACGCGCTGGTCGCCGTTGACGGCGAACATCTGACGGTTCTGATCGCGGCCTTCGACCTGGATCTGATAGGTGGTGTCGCCGATGGTCAGGCTTTCACGACCGCCTGTGCCCTCGAACGCCATGGTGAAGTGGCCCATGACCAGCAGGACAGCGCCGATGATGACGGCTTTGCGCGATCCCAGATATTTGTCCGCGATCATGCCGCCGATGACCGGCATCAGATACACGAGAGCCGCATAGGCGGCGTAGATGCCCTGGGCCTCGGCCGGGCCGAACAGGAAATGCTGCGTCAGATACAGGACCAGCAGGGCCCGCATCCCGTAGAAGGAGAACCGTTCCCACATCTCGGTGAAGAACAGGATCACCAGCCCCCTCGGGTGCCCCAGGAAAGTCTTGCGAGGCGCCAGCGCCCCCCCATCCGTCGCTGTCAACGGCTCACTCCCAACTGCCGCGCCGCAACTGGGCGCGCGAAAGGCGCATACCCAGCACAGCAGGCAAATGCGAACAAGTGTTAAGGCTGTCGCGCCCCCTCCCTTCACTGTCGGACAAAGGCCACTTTGGCGCGGCTTCTGCACTGTGCGCCCTCGAGCAGCAGTCCCGGTTTCATTATGGGAAGGAGCGCCGATGTCCGTGCGACCCATCCGCAGATCCGACTACGAGGCCCTGAACAGGCTGCATCGTCAGGTCGGTTGGCCGGAGCGATCGCAGGCGGGGTGGCGCTGGCTGGAGGACAATCCGGCGCGGCGCGACATCGACGCGCCCTTCGGCTGGGTCGTCGCCGATCGGCAGGACGAACCGGTCGCCATGCTGGGCAATCTGATCCAGAGATTCTGCAAGGACGATGAAAGCCTGTACGCGGCGACGGGTTTTTCCATCATCGTGCCGCCGGAACGCACCGGCGCCAGCCGCTGTCTGATCAAGGCGATCCTGGCTCAGCCCGACCTGTTCGCCTGCTATACGCTGAACGCCAATCCCCGCGCAGCGCCGCTTTATCGGCTGTTCGGCCTCAAGCCGGGGCCGACGGAGACCCACGCCCTGAAACTGTCCTGGATGGTGGATCCGCTGACCTGTCTGAAGGGTCGACTGCTGCGGCGTCTGCTGGGCGGGATTTCGGCGGAGCAGGCCCGACGTCTGGGCGAGCCCCTGATGAACGCACGCCTGTTCCAGCCTCCACGCCTGCAATTGCCGGACGACGTCGTCGTGCTGCGCGATGTCAGGGAAAACTCGCCCTATGCCGACTTCTGGCGTGCGCTGACGGCCGAGGGGCGGCTGCTGGCGGACCGGGGGCCCGAGATCATGGCGTGGCGCCTGGCCGACCCGGACCAGACCTTGCCCCCCATACTGCTGGGGCGGATGCGCGACGGACGACTGGTGGGGACGGCCACGGCGATGATGACCAAGACCAGCCCGATCGAACCGCCGTGCCTCGACATCATCGATCTGACGGCGCTGCAGACGGACCCCGAAGCGATCGAAGTCCTGGCGGGCGTCCTGATCGACAATGCGCGGGCGCTGGGCGCGGCCAAGGTGCGGTTGCCGGTGACCAATCCGGACATCCTGGACCATCTGGGCGCCCTGACGCCCAAGGCGCGGCGCGAAGGCGGCTGGGGGCATTGTCACGCGCGCGTCGATGACCCGGTCCTGGCTGAAACCTGGGCTCCGACGCCGTTCGACGGCGACTACGCCGTCTGCGCCCGCCCCGTGCCTCAACCCCGCGCCCGGCGCGCGCCGGTCCGCGCCTCAGCGGTCCAGGGTCGGTTCTGGAAGGCCTGACCCCGACCGGCCGGCGGGAAATTCCGGCTTCAGGGACGCGCCTTCAGCGCGTCGCGAATCTCGACCAGCAGGGATTCGATCGGCGTGGGGGCCGAGGGCGCCGGATCGGGCTTGGCCGCTTCCTGGCGCCGCATGCTGTTGACGCCCTTGACCACCAGGAAGACCACGAAGGCGACAATCAGGAATTGGATCACGGTATTGGCGAAGGCGCCGTACTGGATCGCGACCTTCTCGACCGCCTCGGTCGCCGGGTTCTCGCGCCGCAGCACCCATTCCAGTTCGGAAAAGTCGATGCCGCCGGTCAACAGGCCGATGGGGGGCATGACGACCTGATCGACCAGGCTCTTGACGATGCCGTTGAAGGCCGCGCCGATGATCACCCCGACCGCCAGATCGACGACGTTCCCCTTGACCGCGAACTCGCGGAACTCGGACAGCAGGCTCATTCGAAAATTCTCTTGGCAGTCAGGACGTGGAGATTCAGGCGTCGCCGGACGCGTTCAGACGCTCGCGCAGTTCCTTGCCGCTCTTGAAGAAGGGCACGGCCTTGGCCGGCACCTCGACCGTCTCGCCGGTGCGCGGATTGCGACCCAGGCGCGCCGGACGGGACCGCACCGAAAAGGCGCCGAAGCCGCGCAACTCGACCCGGCCGCCCTCGGACAAGGCCCCGGTCATCTTGCCGAGGATGACATTCACCAGCCGCTCCACCTCCGCATGGGTCAGGTGGGTGTTCTCGGCCGCCAGCTTTTCGATCAGTTCAGACTTGATCATCAGGGCCCCTGCCAGCTCGCGATCGACAGGCCAGCGCTCGCCGACGATCCAGAAGCCGCACACTAACCCTCGCTCGCCGCGTGAAAAAGCCCTTATCCGCCAAGGAGGGGCGGCATTCGCATGATTTATGTCCGGTTCCGCTCATGCCAGTGCGCCAAATAGAGAAAAGGGCGGCGGGATCGCTCCCGCCGCCCTCATCTGTTTACGCTACTGCGGAGCGCGCGGCGCTCCGCGGCTTGAGCGCCTACTCCTTGGTGCCGGCGTTCTTCAGCGCGGCGCCCAGGATGTCGCCCAGAGAAGCGCCCGAGTCGGACGAGCCGAACTGTTCGATGGCTTCCTGTTCGTCCTTCATTTCCAGCGCCTTGATCGACACCGAGACGCGGCGCGAGGCCTTGTCCACGGCGGTGATCATGGCGTCGACGCGGTCGCCGACGGCGAAGCGTTCCGGACGTTGCTCGTTGCGGTCGCGCGACAGGTCCGACTTGCGCACGAAGGCCGTGACCGGCGCGTCGTCTTCACCGAACTTGACCTCGATGCCGCCGGTCTCGATCGACGAGACGGTGACGGTGATCTGCTGGCCGCGACGATAGGTGTCGCCCTCGCCGATCGGATCGCCGCCGAGCTGCTTGATGCCCAGCGAGACGCGTTCCTTCTCGACGTCGACGTCCAGGACCTTGGCCTTGACCATCTCGCCCTTGCGGTAGCGCTGGATGGCTTCTTCACCCGAAACCGACCAGTCGAGGTCGGACAGGTGCACCATGCCGTCGATGTCGTTGTCCAGGCCGATGAACAGGCCGAACTCGGTGGCGTTCTTGACTTCGCCCTCGACGGTCGAACCGATCGGGTTGTTGGCGACGAAGGCGTCCCACGGATTGTCCTGAGCCTGCTTCAGGCCCAGCGAGATGCGGCGCTTGGAAGCGTCGACGTCCAGGACGACCACGTCCACTTCCTGAGAGGTGGAGACGATCTTGCCCGGATGGACGTTCTTCTTGGTCCAGGACATTTCCGAGACGTGCACCAGACCCTCGACCCCGGCTTCCAGCTCCACGAAGGCGCCGTAGTCGGTGATGTTGGTGATGCGGCCCGTGTACTTGGCGCCGACCGGATACTTGGCTTCCACGCCGTCCCAGGGGTCCGACTGCAGTTGCTTCATGCCCAGCGAGATACGTTGGGTGTCCGGGTTGATCTTGACGATCTGGACCTTGACGGTGTCGCCGACGGCGAGAACCTGCGACGGGTGCGAGACGCGCTTCCACGACATGTCGGTGACGTGCAGCAGGCCGTCGATGCCGCCCAGGTCCACGAACGCGCCGTAATCGGTGATGTTCTTGACCACGCCTTCGCGGACTTCGCCCTCTTGCAGCTGGCCGACCAGCTCGGTGCGCTGTTCGGCGCGGGCTTCTTCCAGGATGGCGCGACGCGAGACGACGATGTTGCCGCGCGGACGGTCCATCTTCAGGATCTGGAACGGTTGTTCCTTGCCCATCAGCGGGCCGACGTCGCGCACCGGACGGATGTCCACCTGCGAGCCGGGCAGGAAGGCCGAGGCGCCGCCCAGGTCGACGGTGAAGCCGCCCTTGACGCGACCGACGATGGCGCCGTTGACCGGCTGGCCTTCGGCGAACACGACTTCCAGACGGGTCCAGGCTTCCTCGCGGCGGGCCTTGTCACGGCTGATGACGGCTTCGCCCAGGGCGTTCTCGACGCGCTCCAGGTAAACCTCGACGTTGTCGCCGACCTTCGGCAGCTTGGCGTCTTCGCCCTGGCCGAATTCGCGCATCGAGATGCGGCCTTCGGTCTTCAGGCCGACGTCGATGATGACGATGTCTTTTTCGATGCCGACGACGCGGCCGTGAACGACCTGGCCTTCGCCGAAGTCGCGACCCTGAAGCTGTTCGTCGAGCAGCGCCGAGAAGTCGTCGCGCGTGGGATTGAGAGTATCAGACATGAAGCTCTGGTGTTTCCGGTAGGGCTGTGGCGCGCGACCGAACGGCCCCGCGCGAGGTGGACGCCCCTCACACAGCAAAGCGCTGCGCCGAGGCGAGAGGAAAAGATAGGCAGGTCGTCAGGATGCGAGGCCGTTCAGAACGATCAAAACGCCCGCGGAAGCCGAGGATGGGCGCGTTGGATTTGCAAGACCGGTCAGAGACCGTGTTTCGCGCGCGCCGCCTCGACGATACGGCGGGCCGCATCGAAGGCCGCCTCTATACCCATGTCGGTGGTATCCAGCAAGACCGCGTCTTCGGCCTGGACCATCGGCGCCGCGCCGCGACCGGCGTCGCGCTCGTCCCGGCGCTGAATGTCGGCCAGCATGTCGTCGAAGCCGATGTCGAAACCCCGCGCCGTCAACTGTTTCCAGCGGCGGTCGGCGCGGACCCGGGGCGTGGCGGTGACGAACAGTTTGGCCGGGGCGTCAGGCGCGATCACCGTGCCGATGTCGCGGCCGTCCAGCACGGCGCCCCCCGCCTGGGCCGCAAAGGCCTGTTGCAGGTCCAGCAGGGCGGCGCGCACGCCGGGATGGCCGGCGACACGGCTGGCCACCTCGCCCGCCTCGCCGGTGGTCAGGCGGGGATCGTCGGACACCTGAGCCGCGTCCAGGCCACGCGCCGCCTCGGTCGCCGCCGCCTCGTCGTCCAGTGAACCGCCGGCCTCCAGAAGTTTGACGCCCACGGCGCGGTACAGCAGGCCGGTGTCCAGATGCGGCAGGCCATAGGTCCGCGCCAGCCGCGCGGCGATGGTGCCCTTGCCCGAGGCGGCGGGGCCGTCGACGGCGATGATCAGCGACATCAGGCGGCGGAGTCCACGCGAACGGGGGCGAGGCGAAGGCCCAGGGCCTGCATCACCTTGAAAATGGTCGAAAGCTCGGGCCGCCCCTCCTCGCTGAGCGCCCGATAGAGGGCCGTGCGCGACAGGTCCGCGTCCCGCGCCATCTGGGTCATGCCCTTGGCCCGGGCGACGACGCCCAGGGCGTTGGTGATGATGCGCGGATCGCCGAGCTCGGCGGCGGACTCGAACGAAGCCACCAGAAACTCCTCGACCGCCTCAGGCGTATCGAGGAAGTCGGCCGCGTCGAAGGGAACAGTTTCAATCGGCATGTCTCAACTCTCTCGCCAGAAGCAACGCCGCCTCGATGTCCCGCTTTTGAGACGACTTGTCGCCGCCTCCGAGCACGACGACCCAGGTGCGGTTCCGCTGAACCACATACACCCGATAGCCAGGGCCGACGTCGATCCGCAGTTCGCTGACGCCCTCGCCTACGGGCTTGACGTCGCCCCAGTGTCCAAACTGAAGCCGGGTCAGCCGGTCGGCGATCCTAGCCAGCGCCCGAGCATCTCGCAGTCTTGAACGCCAGCTCACGAACTGCGGCGTCAGTTCTAACGCAACCCGCTCACTGTCGTCTATGGGCGACATTTCGTCAAGCGATCCGCCCGCCCAGGCCGTTCATCATCTCGACGAAGCCAGGGAAGCTGGTGGCGATCATACCGGGCTCGTCGACCGAGACCGGTTGTTCGGCGGCCAAGCCCAGGACCAGATGGCTCATGGCGATGCGGTGGTCGTGGGCGGTGTGGACAGTCGCGCCGCCCGGAACCCTGGGAGCGCCGGTGACGATGAAGCCCTCGGGTTCTTCCTCCACCTGCACCCCGCAGGCGCGCAGGCCCTCGACCATCAGCGAGATCCGGTCGCTTTCCTTGACCCGCATCTCGCCCACGCCGCGCATGACGGTGACGCCGTCGGCGAAGGCCGCCGTCGCGGCCAGGATTGGATATTCGTCGATCATCGAGGCGGCGCGGGCTTCCGGCACGACCACGCCCTTCAGGGCCGAATGGCGGGCGGTGATGTCGCCGACGTCCTCGCCGCCGGCCTGACGCCGGTTCGATATGGTCAGGTCGGCGCCCATTTCGAGCCAGGTGTCGAACAGGCCGGTGCGCAGGGGGTTCAGCATCACCCCCTCGACCGTCACCACCGAGCCCGGCACGATCAGACCCGCCGCCAGGGGGAAGGCGGCCGAGGACGGATCGCCCGGCACGGCGACGAAGGTTCCGGTCAGCGGCTGACCGCCCTTCAGCGTGACCGTCCAGCCCTCGCCCATTTCTTCCACGCCGACTTCGGCGCCGAAGGCGCGCAGCATGCGTTCGGTGTGGTCGCGGCTCTTTTCCGGCTCCGTCACCGAGGTGACGCCCTGGGCGTTCAGGCCGGCCAGAAGTATGGCCGACTTCACCTGGGCCGAGGCCACCGTCTGCACATAGTCGATCGCCGTCAGCCTCCCGCCGGTCAGGGCGACCGGGAGCCGGTCCTCGGCCGCCTGCCAGTCGAACCGGGCGCCCATGTCGGCCAGCGGGCCGGTGACGCGCTTCATCGGCCGCTTCCGCAGCGAGACGTCGCCGTCGAAGGTGGCCGTCAGCGGATAGCCGGCGGCCGCCCCCATCAGCAGCCGCACGCCGGTGCCGGCGTTGCCGCAATCGATCACCGTCAAAGGCGTTCTGAAGCCGCCCGCCCCCTCGATACGCCATTTGCCGTCACCGGTCCGCTGGACCTTGGCGCCGAAGGCTTCGACCGCGCGGGCGGTGGCCAGGACGTCGTCGCCCTCCAGCAAACCCTCGACCTCGGTGACGCCCGAGGCCATGCCGCCCAGAATCATCGAGCGGTGTGACATCGACTTGTCGCCGGGCGCGCGAGCCGTTCCGGCAAGGGCGTCAGAGCGTCTGGAAGTCAGTTGGGACGGCATAATCACCCGCTTCAGGCTGCGTTCGCGAAAGGGCCGCGCGGGCGGCGCGAAAGATGGCTTTTGACAGCGGCTCCTAGGGGTGGCAAGGGACCGCCCCGAATTCAACCCGTTGAAGGTTCCAAACGTGGCCAATCCCGAACTGGGCGCCAAACAGGTTTGCCCGAACTGCCAGGCTAAGTTCTACGACCTGAACCGCCGCCCCGCACACTGCCCCAAATGCGCGACCGACTTCGATCCCGAAGAGGCGCTGAAGCTGCGCAGCCGTCGCGTTCGTCCCGGCTATCCCGCCGACGACGAAGAGACCGAAGATCAGGTCAAGGACAAGAAGGCCGAGTCCGACGAGGACGAGGAAGAAGAGATCCGGGCTCCGGAGATCGACGAGGAAGGCCATGAGCCGATCCTGACGCCCGACGACGATGACGACGACGCCCCCGCTGACGCTTCCGAAGAAGCCGGCATGGGCGCCACCGACGGCGACGACGACCTGGCCGACGACGATGACGACTCCGTGCCGTTCATCGAAGACGACGACGATGACTCCATCGAGGACGAGATCGCCAAGCCGTCGCGCGACGACGACTGATCTTTCTTGTTGCGTCCGCCGCATTTCCCGCTAGGAACTGCGGCGGACGGTCGATTTCAGCTCCCTTTTGGTTTGAAATCGCTGTGTTTTTTCGCTTCCGGAACCGATGCGAAAATAAATGTCGAAACGGGCTTGATCGCAAAAAAGCTCTGACATAGGTTCCGCCGCCTCGCCGGGGGCCATCGCAAGATGAACCGGGCGGACCAGACCGCAAGGTCCGGGGCTTTAGCTCAGTTGGTAGAGCGCTTGCATGGCATGCAAGAGGTCAGCGGTTCGACTCCGCTAAGCTCCACCAGTTTCCAGAAGCCCGGCTGTGAAAACAGCCGGGCTTCTTTGCTTTCTGGAACCTGAGCCGTTCGCCGCGCGCTTGCGCCCTTATGACATCCCCCATCCAGGCCGGCCTCGAATCCCTCGACGACACCCAGATCGTTCGGGTGGCGGGCGCGAGCATCACTGTCGGCGGCCTGGTCAGCGCCCTGGTCATCCTGCTGGTCGCCCTGATCGTCGCGCGGCTGGTGACGCGCGCCCTTCGGCGGGTGCGCGAGCGGTCGGAACGCAGCCGCCAGGCCCTGTACCTGCTGGAGCGGCTGTCGGGTTACGCCGTCATCATCGTCGGCGTCATGTCGGCCCTGTCGGCGGCAGGGCTGAACCTGTCGTCGCTGGCGGTCTTCGCCGGCGCGGTGGGCATCGGCGTCGGTCTGGGCCTGCAGGGGGTGGTCAAGGAGTTCGTGTCCGGCCTGTTCCTGATCTTCGACCGGATGGTGTCGGTCGGGGACTATATCGAGATCGAGGACATCGGCATTCGTGGCGCCATCATGGAGATCGGGCCGCGCGCGACGCGGGTGCGGACCAATGACAACGTCAATGTCCTGGTGCCGAACTCGCGCTTCATCGAACAGCCGGTGACCAACTGGACGCTGAAGGGCGACACCCGGCGCATCCACATCCCCTTCGCCGTCGCCTATGGATCGGACCGGGGCAAGGTGCGCGAGGCGGTTCTGGCCTGCGCCCGGGCCAGCCCCTTCACCCTGCCCGAGACCGAGGCGCGCAAGAGCCAGGTCTGGCTGGTGGGGTTCGGCGACAAGGGGCTGGATTTCGAACTGCTGGTCTGGCCGACACGCGAGGCGGTGAAGCGGCCGGCGGCCATGCACGCCGCCTACACCTGGCTGATCGCCGACGCCCTGGACGGCGCCGGGATCGAGGTGCCCTTCCCCCAGACCGACCTTCGGATCCGCAGCGCCTTCGGCCTGGAGGGCGACGACGCCCTGGGGCGGCTGGGCTACGGCCGGGGCGCCCGCCCGGCGACGGCGGCGACCGTCACGCCCCAGGCCCAGCCCTCTGTCTCCGCTTCGGGCGCCAGCAACGACGCCGCCGAGGACCTGATGATGGCCGAAGACGAGGACGGCCCCCTGGAACCGGCGCCCGGCCTGCCGCCGGGACGGACGGGGGGTTAAACCACAGCCCCGTCACCCTCGGGCTCGTCCCGAGGGTGAGGGATTTTAATGCTGGGCCTTGGCCCTCAGCCGGTAGGCGTGAAGCAACGGCTCGGTATAGCCGTTCGGCTGGGCCGCGCCCTCGAACACCAGGGCCCGGGCGGCCTGGTAGGCCAGACTGGCGGCGGGATCGGGGGCCATGGGGCGATAGAGCGGGTCGCCGGCGTTCTGGGCGTCGACCTTGGCCGCCATCCGCAGGAAGGCCGCATCCACCTGATAGGGGGTGCAGACGCCGTGCAGCAGCCAGTTGGCGATATGCTGCGAACTGATCCGCAGGGTGGCGCGATCCTCCATCAGACCGATGTCGTGGATGTCGGGCACCTTGGAACAGCCGACGCCCTGGTCGATCCAGCGGACGACATAGCCGAGAATGCCCTGGGCGTTGTTGTCCAGCTCGGCTGCGACCTCGTCCTCGGACCAGTTGATCCCGTTGGCCAGAGGCGGGGTCAGCAAGGCGTCCAGACCCGGCGTCGGGCGGTTCGCCACCTCGGCCTGAACGGCGAAGACGTCCACCGCGTGATAGTGAAGCGCGTGCAGGGTGGCGGCGGTCGGCGACGGGGTCCAGGCGGTGTTGGCGCCGGTCCTGGGGTGGGCGATCTTCTGCTCCAGCATGTCGGCCATCCGGTCGGGCGCGGCCCACATGCCCTTGCCGATCTGGGCCTTGCCCGACAGGCCGCACTTCAGGCCGATGGCGACGTTGCGCGCCTCATAGGCGGTGATCCAGGCGCTGGACTTGATGTCGGCCTTTCGCACCACAGGCCCGGCCTGCATGGCAGTGTGGATCTCGTCGCCGGTCCGATCCAGGAAGCCGGTGTTGATGAAGACGATCCGGTCCTTCACCGCATGAATACAGGCCGCCAGATTGGCCGAGGTGCGGCGTTCCTCGTCCATCACCCCGACCTTGATCGTGTGACGCGGCAGGGCCAGCAGGTCCTCGACCGCGTCGAACAGCCGGTCGGTGAAGGCCGCCTCGTCCGGCCCATGCATCTTGGGCTTGACGATATAGACCGATCCGGTCGCGCTGTTGCCGAAGGTGCCGAGCCCCTTGATGTCGTACAGCGCGATCAGGCTGGTGACGACGGCGTCCATGATCCCCTCGGGCGCGTCCGATCCGTCGGTTAAACGGACGGCGGGGTTGGTCATGAGATGGCCGACGTTGCGCACGAACAGCAGGCTGCGGCCCTTCAGGGTCACGTCGCCGCCGTGGGGCGCGGCCCAGCGGCGGTCAGGCTCCAACGCGCGGGTCAGTGTCTCGCCGCCCTTCCTGAAAGTGGCGGCCAAGTCGCCGCGCATCAGGCCCAGCCAGTTGCGATAGGCCTCGGCCTTGTCGGCGGCGTCCACGGCGGCGACTGAATCCTCCAGATCGACGATGGTGGTCAGGGCGGATTCCAGCACGACATCGGCCAGGCCCGCCGGATCACCGCGGCCCACGGGATGGGACGGGTCGATCACCAGTTCGATATGCAGGCCGTTGTGCGCCAGCAGGATGGAGGCCGGCGAGGCCGGGTCTCCGGTGAAACCGACGAACTGGGCCGGATCCTGCAGGGCGGGAACCAGGGCGCCGTCGACCACCGACCAGCCGGCGACATCGGCGTGCGTCCCCTCAGCCAGGGGCGCCGCCTCGTCCAGGAAGGCCTTGGCGCGGGCCACGACCCGGGCGCCGCGCGCCGCGTCATAGCCGCCGCCGGTCGGCAGGTCGCCCAGAGCATCCGTGCCGTAGAGGGCGTCGTACAGGCTGCCCCACCGGGCGTTGGCGGCGTTCAGCAGAAAGCGGGCGTTCAGCACCGGCACGACCAGCTGCGGCCCGGCCATGCGGGCGATCTCGGCGTCTACGCCGCTCGTGCCGATGGAAAAGGGCGCCGGCTCCTCGACCAGATAGCCGATCTCGCGCAGGAAGGTCTGGGACGCGGCCACGTCATAGGGCTGGCCCCTGCGGGCGGCGTGCCAGGCGTCGATCCGGGCCTGAAGATCGTCGCGCCGGGCCAGCAGGGCGCGGTTCTCCGGTGCAAACCGGGCGAAGACCTCCGCCGCACCGGACCAGAAGTCCGCCGGGTCCAGTCCCAGACCCGGCAATACGTCCTGCTCGATCAGGGCCGCGAGCTCGGCCGCGACCTTCAATCCGGCGCGATCTTCATAGGACGTCATGGCGGCCTTTCTCCGGCGCGACGCCGGACCTGTAACAATGCGTGATCACGCTAAGCCGACCGTGCAGGGCTTCGCAAGGGTCACGTTGCGTCAGGCGCTTCGCTTTTCGTCTAGCGCTTGCGGCACGCGCATGGGGCGTCATGATCCGACCATGAGTCTGTTTCGCACCCTGCGCCTGTACGGCGTCCTGTTTTCCAGCCTGGGTGTGGTGATCCTGGTCGCCCTGCTGATCCCGGCCGGTGAAAGCGCTTTGACCCGGATGGCCTATGGCTGGATCGCGGGGGTCGCGGTCTTTATCGCCGCCACCCTGACCCGTATGGCCCTGGTCCAGGACGCCAACGCCATTCGCAGGCGCGCGGCGGCCCTGGACCAGACCGGCGGCGCCGTGCTGCCTCTCAGCCTGCTGGCGGCGGTGGCCAGTATCGTGGTGGTCGTCGGCGAGGCGGTGCAGGCCGGCGGCTCGCCGATCCTTGGTCTGCTGGCCCTGGGGACCGTGACCCTGTCCTGGACCTTCATCCACCTGATCTTCACCCTGCACTACGCCCACGCCTTCTATCAGCACGGCGACCACGGCAAGGACCGGGGCGGCCTGATCTTCCCCGGCGAAACCGAGCCCGACTATTGGGACTTTCTGCATTTCGCCCTGATCATCGGGGTGGCGTCCCAGACGGCAGACGTCCAGATCGCCGATCGGGGCATCCGTCGGCTGTCGACCGTGCACAGCCTGACCGCCTTTGTTTTCAACACGGTGATCCTGGCCCTGACGGTGAATCTGGCGGTCGGATTGGTGGGCGTTTCGTAGAATTCCCGGATCGCCCGGTCAGAAAGGCTTAACCGCGTCCGTGAACGGGACCGCAAGCGACTGGGGCGTAAGGCTGTCTGTACGGACGACCTCCCGTCCGGATCGCAAGAAGCGTCTCGCCCATGCTGTTTCTTCTGAACGACGTCGTGTTCGACCTGGACGAGGCCTGTCCGGTCACGCCCGCCGACGCGCGCCGGTTCGAGAAGCTGGGCTTCGACTATGTGCTGGAACTGGGCTGCGAACTGTTCGCCGGGGATCCGCTGCTGCACCGCAACGATCCCGGCCGGGCGCGCCGTCTGGCCTGGCTGATCGCCGAGCGCAGCCCCGAGGTCAACGCCGCCCTGTTCGCCGCGCCGACAGCCGCCTGCAATCCCGACCTGGTCGAGCCGCGCTTCTGCACCCTGCCCGACGTGGTGATGAGGCAGTTGCAGGAGAAGGGCCGCCGACTGGACGCGATCGCGGCGGATCGCGCCGTGTGGAACCGTCTGGCCGCCTGACCGTCTCTGCTCATCGTCTGAGGCGGATCCCCAGACGCCTGTTTATTCCGTGAAGCGACCGATCAAACGGCCGCGCCAAATGTCGTCGCGCCTTCAGAACGCCGTGAACAAGGCGTGGACGACGGCCGCTGCGGCGAAGATGAAGCCGAAGCCGATCACCAGTCCGAAAGCGGGGTGCAGCCTGTGCGGACGCTCGAATTTCGAACGGTCGAGACCGACGGCGCGGTCCTCAGGATGGATAACAGCCATCGTCATTTCCTTTCCCTATGGTCCCGGATCGATCCGGGAGAGAAGCGCCGGGCTCTGACGGCCTGATCGTCTCCTCAGACCCGACAATGACTCCAATAGCCCCTTATGGCGAGGGGTTATTTGATGTGGCGCAAATGCGCACTTTTCAATGGAGCGCTTTGGAAGCCCTTTACCCGAACCGCAATCTGCGATTGATGTTGGCGAGTGGAGGGGTTCATGAATTTTAACATCGTACGCAGCAGTATCGTCGGCGCTCTTGCTGCGCTGGGACTTGTCACCGCAGCCGCTCCGGCCCAGGCTGACTGGCTTAGGGCGGAAACAGAACATTTCGTTGTCTACGGAGATACGTCGGAGGCCAGCCTCCGCCGGTATGCCCGCAAAATCGAGCGGTTCGACGCCTTGCTGCGAACCTACTACCCCATCAACACCGAATATCAGATACCGAAGCTAGAGATATTCATGGCTGACGGTAGACGCGATATGGTTCGCGCCTATCCCGGCATAAGCGAAAGTGTCGCTGGCTTCTACTCGCCCAACAGCGGTCGAATTTACGCAGTAATCAATACGAAAAGCTCGATGGGAGACGTCGTGGCTTATCACGAATACGCCCACCACTTTATGTTTCAAATGAAATCCAATGCTTACCCGTCGTGGTTTGTCGAAGGATTCGCTGAATACTATTCAACTGCCGACCTCGATGGAAACGAGATTCAGTTCGGACGCCACAACCCCGGCAGAATGAACTCGCTGACAGCGGGAGCGAATACCTGGGCAAAAATGGATGATGTGCTGAAGTGGAGGGTGACGGCGTCGGGGCGCTATCCGGCGCATCAATACTACGCCCAAGCCTGGGCGATGACCCATTACTTCATGAGCACTCCGGATCGCACCCAAATTCTGGGACGATACCTCGCGGCGGTAGCTGGGGGCGAAGATTCGGTCGCCGCCATGCAAACAGCGGCGGGGCGAACGACAAGCCAACTCCAAGACGACATTTGGAGCTATATATCCGGGCGGATCAACATCCTGTCGCCGCAGATTAAACTGGCCGAGCCGACCGTCGCCATTTCACGCCTGACCAGCTCCCAAGCGGACGCAATCTGGCTGGACGTCCGACTGGACAATACGCCTGTCATCCAGAAGCCCGACGACAACGACGATGATGGCGACGTGAGACAATCCGCCGCGCAGAAGGCTCGCGAGGAACGTGAAGAGGCCGCCAGCCGCGCCGAGCTAATCAGCGCCGCCTTGGCCTTGGCCGAAGCGTATCGGAACGAGGCGACAGGAGCATTGCTCGCCGCTCGCGCGCACCGGCTGAGCGGACAACCAGACTTGGCATTGGAAGCTTTGGCGCCGTTCCTGAACGACCAGTCGACCGACGCCGACGTCTTGCGCGTTGCAGCCATGGCGCTGCTGGATCAGGTCCAGACAGCGCAGTCCCCAGAGGCCGCTACGGCGCTTCGTCGCAAGGCGGGCAGATATCTAGCCCGGGCGATGGAGGCCGATCCTTTGGATTTTCGCATTTATCTGGGCTTGAACGACACCCGACGCGGGCAGGCCCAATACCCCACTCCAAACGATCTCGCGACACTGGAGGCCGCCTACGCCCTGGCGCCTCAGTCGTTCGATACACGGCTGAGACTGGGCGAGGCCTATATGGCGCGCAACATGGCGGGCGCCGCGATCAATGTTCTCACTCCCGTCGCGAACAGCCCGCACCGCAGCGGCTTTTCGAGACAGGCTCGGATAATGATCAACCAGGCTCACCTCTCGTTGGGGCAGACGGCCGAGCCGTTCGAGGAGCCGCCAGAAGAGGATTCCCCAGCGCCTGAAGCGGCTTCTTCACGTTGAAAATCACGGCATAAGCGGCGACACGGCGACTTTGCCGATTTGTCGCCATTGCTACCAACGGCGTTGCGAGATACCCCCGCGCCGAAGGACACCCTATGCCTATGCTGACACTGCCCGAGGAGGCGGCCCGCCGCCGGACCTTCGCCATCATCGCCCACCCGGATGCGGGCAAGACGACCCTGACCGAGCATATCCTGCTGGCCGGCGGGGCCATTCGCGCGGCCGGCGCCGTGCGGGCGCGGGGCGAGAACCGGCGGACCCGGTCCGACTGGATGAAGATCGAGAAGGAGCGCGGGATTTCCGTCAGCGCCTCGGTCATGACGTTCGAGCACGACGGCAAGATGTTCAACCTGCTCGACACGCCGGGGCACGAGGACTTCTCCGAAGACACCTATCGCACCCTGACCGCCGCCGACTGCGCCATCATGGTGCTGGACGCCGCCAAGGGGATCGAGCCGCAGACGCTGAAACTGTTCGAGGTCTGCCGCCTGCGCGACATCCCGATCATCACCTTCATCAACAAGCTGGACCGCGAGGCCCAGGATCCGATGACGCTGCTGGACGACATCGCATCGCGGCTGCAACTCGACCCGGCCCCCATCTGGTGGCCGGCCGAGAGCGGCAATCGTCTGCGCGGCATGGTCGAGGTCGGCACCGGCCGGTTCCAGCCCTATACCCGCAAGATCGCGGGCTCGGCCGAGGACCCCGACCACCCCGCCGCCCTGCCCCTGGACCAGGCGGCGCAATATTTCGAGGCGGGCGAGCAGAATAACCTGGCCGAGGCGGTCGAACTGGTCGAGGGCGGCTATCCGGCCTTCGACCGGCAGGCCTTCCTGGAAGGCCATATGACGCCGGTGCTGTGGGGTTCGGCCCTGCGCCATTTCGGTATCGACGAACTGCTGAAGGCCATCGGCGACTGGGCCCCGGCGCCCAAGGTGATGAAGGCCAAAAAGGAATCTCCGCCCGAGACCCGCAACGCTCCGCCTCCCGTCGAGACGGTGGTCGAGCCGGGCGCCGACGAGGTCACCGGCTTCGTCTTCAAGGTCCAGGCCAATATGGACCCCAACCACCGCGACCGGATCGCCATGTTCCGCATGGCGAGCGGCGCCTTCAAGCGCGGCATGAAGCTGAAGGTGCAGAACACGGGCAAGTCCCTGTCGGTCAATGCGCCGATCATGTTCTTCGCCAGCGACCGCGAACTGGCCGACGACGCCTTCGCCGGCGACGTGATCGGCATTCCGAACCACGGCGTGCTGCGTGTCGGCGACAGCCTGTCGGAGAGCGGCGTGGTGCGGTTCGCCGGCCTGCCGAACTTCGCCCCGGAAATCCTGCAACGGGTGCGGGTCAAGGATCCGCTGAAGGCCAAACACCTGAAGAAGGCGCTGGAAGGCCTGGCCGAGGAAGGCGTCACCCAGTTGTTCCGGCCCGAGATCGGGTCCGACTTCATCGTCGGCGCCGTGGGCCAGCTGCAGTTCGAGGTCATGGCCGACCGACTGGGCGAGGAATACGGCCTGGACGTCATCTTCGAGCCCAGCCCCTACGCCGAGGCGCGCTGGGTCACTCCAGCCTCGGGGGGAACCGACGCGGACATCGAAGACTTCAGCGGCAAATACCGCCCCCAGATGGCCCGCGACATCGACCAGGCCCCGGTCTTCCTGGCCAAGTCCAGCTGGGAGACCGGCTATGTCGGCGAACGCTTCCCCAAGGTGGCCTTCACCAAGACCAAGGAGCGGGGTTAACCCCGCGCCATCGCGTCCTCGATGATCTTGGTCGCCTTGTCCGGACCCAGGCCATAGGCGACGGCGGTGCGGAACTTGCCGTCCGGCCCCATCAGATAGACGGTCAGGGAGTGGTTCATCGTATAGCCCTCCCCCTCGCCGACCTTCTCGTAATAGGCGCGATAGGCCTTGGCCGCCTGGGCGACCTGTTCCGGCGTGCCTGTCAGGCCGATGGTCCCCCTGGGGAAGCCGTCGGAGGACAGATAGTCCTTCAGCTGCCGGGGCGTGTCGCGTTCGGGGTCGATGCTGACGAAGACGATCTGGAGGTTGTCGGCCTTGTCGCCCAGCCGCTGCTGCACCGCCGCCATTTCGGCCAGGGTGGTGGGGCAGAATTCGGGGCAGTAGGTGAAGCCGAAGAAGACCAGGCTCCATTTGCCGTTCAGCATCGTCTGATCGACGGGCGCCCCGTCCTGGTTCACCAGCTGGAAGTCGCCGCCGACCAGCGGCTGGCCAGTGGAGGAGACCTCGCCAGCCGCCGGGCCACGGCCTGACACCACCACCACGGTGACGATGGCCAGGGCGGCGGCGATGGCGATACAGGCGCCCGCGAACAGCAGGATGGAACGACGCGGCATGACGACCTCTGACGAAAACCTCGGACCCGGTCTATAGAAGGCCCGTGACCTCGACAGAAGACCGCATCGCGCCGCATGCGCCCCCGGCCCCTTCAGAGGGGAGTCTGTCCGGCGCTTCCTTGGCCGACGCCGGCCTGTCCGAAGCGGGTTGGCGCGAGGCGCCGCGGCGGGGGCGCGGCTTTTCGCTGCGGACCCTGATCGTCCTGCGCTGGCTGACGATCCTGGGCCAGAGCGTGGCCATATTGACGGCGTCGCAGGGCCTGCACTTCCCCCTGCCTTTGTGGCCCTGCCTGATCGTCATCGCCGTAAGCGCGGCCGTCAATGTCGGGGCCATGGCGCGGGTGAGACGACTGGAGGCCAGCCTGCCGGACGGGCGAACCACGGCCGTCCATCTGGGGTTCGACATCTTCCAGCTGGGCCTGCTGCTGGGCCTGACCGGCGGGCTGGAGAACCCCTTCTGCCTACTGCTGGTGGCGCCGGTGACGATCGCCGCGGCGGCCCTGCCGGCCCGCCAGGCCCTGTTGCTGGGCCTGCTGGCCCTGATCGCGGTCGGGGTGCTGTTCTTCTGGTCCGAGCCCCTGCCCTGGCGCGCCCACGAGAATTTCCACCTGCCCCTGCTCTATCGGCTCGGCATGGCCATGGCCCTGGTGACCGGGGTGGTGTTCACCGCCGGCTACGCCTGGCGGGTGGCGGCCGACGCCGAGAAGCTGGAACTGGCCCTGGCTACGACCCAGGACGTGCTGCAGCGCGAGCAGAGGCTGGCGGCCCTGGGCGGGCTGGCGGCGGCGGCGGCGCACGAACTGGGCACGCCGCTGGCGACCATCCAGGTCGTGGCCAAGGAGCTTCAGCGCGCCTCGGCCCCCGACAGCGACGCGGCCGAGGACGCCGCCCTGATCCTGCAACAGGCCGAGCGGTGCCGGGGCATACTGACCCAACTCTCGCAACAGCCCGAGGGCGACGACGCCCTGTATGCCGACGTCGCCCTGAAGGCCCTGCTGGAGGAGGTGGTGGAGCCGCACCGGGGGTTCGATCTGAACTTCGAGGTTCTGGTCAAGACCCCGCCCGGCCAGCCCGCCCCGCGCGTGCGTCGGATGCCCGAGGTGGTCCACGGCCTGTCGACTCTGGTCGAGAACGCCGCCGATTTCGCCGCCTCCACCGTGCGGGTCCAGGCCCTGGTCGACGCCGGCTGGATCGAGATCGCCATCCTGGATGACGGCCCCGGCTTCGCCAGCGACATCCTGCCCCGGCTGGGCGAGCCCTATGTGACCAGCCGCCCCCAGGGCAAGGCGCGCCTGGCCCTGGCCGCCCAGATCGCCGCCGCCACGTCCCGGCGGCGCAACACCGGGGCCGAGACGCCCATCGCCCCCAGCCAGGGCGGCATGGGTCTGGGCTTCTTCATCGCCCGCACCCTGCTGGAGCGGACCGGGGGGGTGGTCAGCGTCGGCCAGGGTCTGCTGCGGCCCGAAGTCCCCTCCGACGCCCGCAGCCCTGCGCGCGGCGCCCGCGTGGCGGTGCGGTGGGCGCGCCCGGCCCTGGAGGTGGCGGCGTGAACGGGTCCAGTCCCGCCCAACCTGCGTATTGGGTCGAAGAGTCGCAGGGTTGAACCTTGGCCTTGACCCCGCCCCGCCCCGCCCCGACTTGAACCGGCAGGAGAGACCCATGCCCGAGATAGACGCCCGTATCGCCGCCCTGCCCGACAAGTCCCTGCTGCTGCTGGACGACGACCAGGCCCTGCGCACCCGAATGGGGCGGGCGCTGGAGGCGCGCGGCTTCGAGGTGACGACCGCCGAGTCCGTCGCCGAGGCCACCCGGTTGCTGCGCGACAAGGCCCCGGCCTTCGCCGTGCTGGACATGCGGCTGGAGGACGGCAACGGCCTGAAGGTCGTCGAGGCGGTGCGCGACCGGCGCGCAGACGCCCGCATCGTCATGCTGACGGGATACGGCGCCATCGCCACGGCCGTGGCCGCAGTCAAGGCCGGGGCCGTCGACTATCTGTCCAAGCCCGCCGACGCCGACGACGTGGTCAAGGCCCTGCTGGCCACCGCCGACGAGGCGCCCGAGCCGCCGGACAATCCGATGAGCGCCGACCGGGTGCGCTGGGAACATATCCAGCGCGTCTATGAACTGTGCGACCACAATGTCTCGGAGACTGCACGACGTCTGGGCATGCACCGCCGCACCCTGCAACGCATCCTGGCCAAGCGCGCCCCGCGCTGAACCGGGCAGCCGCCCCGACCCCGACCTGAGCTGATCCACGGGTGGCCGCAAAATTGCGTCACGCCGGACCAGCTTCTCGCTTTGGGACGGATCAGGCATGGCCGCGCAACACACCGATTTCGCCCTGCATCTGGCCGAGGTCCGCCCCGGCCTGTGGAACTGGCGCGTGCTGGGCGATGACGGCGAAGCGGCCGTGACCGGCGACACGACCACGAAAGAGACCGCCTACCAACAGGGCGAACTGTTCCGCCGCTACCTGTGCCGTTTCAGTGCGGAATGCGGCGGCGCTGGCCGCTCGGCCAGGCTGCGTTCGGCGCCTCGGCGCTGATCCTCAAGACGCGGGCGGGCGCCTGAAGCGGGTTTGGGGGATCGAACCCCGACATTCAGCCTGATATCGGGCGACATCGACCACCCGCCTCAAAATCGGCGCTTCAGGCTCAGTTGAACCGTGCGTCCCAGCGGATCCTGATCATCCCGTCCATAGCCGGGCGCAGGGCGTCCGTCGCCCAGGCGCGCCTTGATGAAATCGAATAGCCCAGATTGAATACAGAAAATTTAGACATGCTGAAGGGCCGGACTGCTGAGCAGTCCGGCGCCAGTATCAGCTCGCAGTAAAATTTTTACTCAGAATGATTTCCTGACCGATACTCCGATGATGCGCGGATCCAGGGTGAAGACATTGGTCGAATTGCCCAGGTCGTCGGGCCCGGTGAAGCCATCGGTGATGGGGGTGTCGTCGAAGACGTTCTTCACATAGGCCTGGACGACGAAGTCGGCGCTGGCATTGGCCAGGGTCAGGGACAGGTTGGCGTTCTCCCAACCCTTCAGCCGATCATAGGGGGCGAGATTATAGACCCGCATCCAGCTGTCGGACTGGCGGTAATAGTCGCCGCGCACCGTCACGTCCCAGCCCTGGGGCAGTTCGATCCGGTACTGAGCGCCGATGTTGAAGGTGACATGCGGCGCATTGGGCAGCTCATTGCCCGACAGATCCGCCGCGAAGCCCCGGCCGCCGTTGGGCGCCATGGTCAACGGGTCCCAGTTGATCGGGCTGGTGGCGTACCACTCATCCTTCAGGCCGTTGGCGTAGTTGTACGTCGACCCGCTGCCGGGCACCCAGGTGCCGCCGTAGTACATCGATGGACACAGGCTTCGCATGTAAGGCATGCTGCCGAGGTAGTTCGTGTTGCTTCCCCCCTGGTAGTCCTGGTAGTTGGCGACCCGACCCACGATGTCTTTCGGCACGATGCAGGTCGAGGGGCTGCCCGGCCAAGGCTTCAGGACCAGCCAGTCCTCATTACCTTGGGTCCGGTTCATGACGTCGATCGATTCCTCGCCGTCGCCGATACGGGTTTTCAGCAAGCCCAGGGTGGCGTCCAGGCGGAAGTTGCGCGTGGGGGCCCAAGCCGCCTCGAACTCCGCGCCCCAGATCTTGGCGTCGAAATTCTCGTTGTGGATCGCCCGTTCGATCAGCTGGGCGACCTGATAGTTCTTATAATCATAGTAGAAGCCGGTGGCGTTGAAGGTGAGACGGCCGCCGGACAGGCTGTTCTTCATCCCCACCTCATAGGCGTTGACGAACTCAGGATCGTAGCGAGACGGAAGAACCGGCGTATCGACCAGTTTGGGATTGTAGTCGCGATCGCGCGGATTGCCCCCGCCCCCCTTGTAGCCCCGCGAATAGGAGGCGTAGATCAGGGTGTCGTTGGTGAAGGCCAGGTCCGGCTTCCAGTCGATGGCCGCCCGACCGGTCCATTCGCCCCAGCCCATCTCCTCGTCCGGATACCGGGGATAACCGCGACCGACCAGGCCGGTGGAATCGGGATGATAGATGTCGGGGGCCGCCGCCAGCAGTTGCCCCGGCACAGGCGTGATGGTCTTTGTGTCGTCTGTATAGCGAAGACCCAGGGTCAGGCGCAGATCCTCGCGGACCTTCCAATAGCCTTCACCGAACACGGCCCAGGATTCAGTCTGGCTGATACTGGTGCTGCGGATATAGTTGTGGCCATCGCCGCCCTCGCCGTTCAGCAGGCCGGACAGGGGCGTGGGATCGATATAGATGCAGACGTTCGGGTCGAATGTCCCCGCAGCGGCCGCCGCCTGGCCGGCGGCGGTCGGATTGCAATATTGATCGACTAAGCCGTCCCCAAAGTAACTGGCGTTGTTCTGAAGCGCCATCATGCTGAAGACGTTGGAGATGATCCAATAATTCTCCTCGGTCTCATATTTCAGCCAGTTGGCGCCGAGATTGAAGTTGAACGGGCCGTCCCAGGCCGATTGCAGTCGGAACTCCTGCGACCATTGGGTGCTTTCGGCCTGGCTGAGGTCCAGCGCCATGAACCGATCGGTCGCGCCCAACTGGGGGTCGAGCCAGACCCCCCCCGTGGGGACGCCGCAATTCGGAAGCGGGCCGCAGACCGTCTTCTCACCAAAGGAGCCCGTGACCGCGCCATACACCGGCTTGCCGCCCGAAATGGAAGCGCCGATCCAGGGCGCCCAGTTCGGATTGACGGTCCGCGGCAGGCCGGTGAACTTGCCCGGCGTTTCATAGGCGTACATCTGGCCCGTGGCGTAGGACCGGAAGAAATCCTGGAAGCCGGAATAGCTGTCTTCCATATAGAGGGTCTGGGAATACAGGGTCAGGCCCGGCGTCAGATTCCATTCCAGGTTCAGTTGAAACAGGTCGTTCTCAGCCTGGAACTTGGGATCATAGGCGGTGGAAATGGTGCGCAGATCGGCGACCTGGCGGTTTCCCTCGACCGCAAAAGGATCGAGATAGAGGGGGAACAGATAGGTGCCGTCGTAACCGTTTGCATCGGCGCTGTTCCACTGGTTCGGCCGTCGTCCGGGGCCGGGCCAGACGGGATTCACGAAGATGTTCACGAAGTTGGTCAGGGAGGCGGTGATCGGGAAGCTGCGCCCGTCCGGCACGCCATAGGCGTCGTCGCTGTAGAGCGAATCCGGCGTGCAGCCCGGCGTGATGGTCGTCTTCGTCCAATAGGCGAAGGTCGGGTGCGAGTGATCGCCGCCGGCGGGGTCTGTCCAGTCGATGCTGGCGGGCGTCTCGCCCCGCGTGCACAGCATCTTGCCCGTGCGTGAGCGGTCGTCGTCCTCGCGGAACCGTTCCCACAGGAAGTTGGCGCGGAAGTTCTCGGTCGGCTGCCACAGCACGCCCAGGCGCGCGCCCCATAGGTCGCGGCCGTTGACGTTCTGCTGGGTGATGCTGTTGTAGTCGAAGCCGTCGCGCTGGGTCGCCGCGGCCGCAAAACGCAGCGCCAGCGTATCGCCGATCGGGATGTTGATCATGCCCTTGGCGCGGCGGCTGTCGTGATTGCCGACCTCCCACTGGGCGTCCATCGAGAACTGCTCCAGCTCGGGCAGGTTCGGCAGCATGTTGATGACGCCCGCCGTGGCGTTACGACCATACAGGGTGCCCTGCGGGCCGCGCAGCACCTCGACCCGATCGACGTCGAAATACTCCTGCTCGAACAGGCGGTTTCTGAGCAGGGCGGTGTTGTTGAACGACACGGCCACGCCCGGGTCGGCCGTGGTGGCCAGCACTTTTGAGCCGATGCCGCGGATCGAGAAATTGTAGCTGGTGAAATTGTCCTTGGAGAAGCTGACGTTCGGCACGATCCGCAGCAGTTCCGCACCCCCCTCGACCTTGCGGTCGTCCAGCTGCTGGGCCGAGAAGGCCGAGACGGCCACCGGCACGTCGATGATCCGCTCTTCCATCCGCCGCGCCGTGACGACGATGTCCTCCAGCGCCGCGACGTCGGGGCGCGCCTGTTGCGGCGCCGACAGGGCGGCGGGCGCGGTCGTCTGACGGCGCCGCACCGGCTCGTCGGCGGCCGGCGCGATCACATAGGCCCCGTTCACATCGCGCCGCCACCCCAGTCCGGTGCCGCGCAGCAAGGTGGTCAAGGCCTGTTCGACGGTGCCGGCGCCGGAGACGGCGGCGCTGCGGCGGCCGTTCAGCCGCACGCCGGCGGCGATGACCACGGCGTCGGTCTGTTCCGACAGCGCCTGGACGGCCGCGCCGAGCGGCTGGGCCGGAATGGTGATGGCGCGACCGTGTGCGGACGCGCCCGACGCCGCCTGCGCCGCAGCGGGCGTCGTCGCCAGACCCGCCGCAAGCACGGCGGCGGTCGAAGCCAGGAACAAGCCCTTCAGGCTCGAACAATGAGATTTCATGAAGTCCCCCGTGTGAAATCCCGCGTTGGAACGCGGGGCGGGCGCTTCCCTTTGGGCGCGCCTCACCTACACAGGACAGCGGACGAAGACCGGCGTTTCAGGCCTGCGCAAAATTTCACAAAAACTTCGCCTTACGCCCCCCGCTTGCGGCCGATGACCATGCGTCCGGCGGCGTCTCGTCTCACGCTCAGACCCTTGCCTTGCGCCAGGGCGGTCAGGGCGATCTCCATCTGATCGAAGCGGAAGGCCACTGTGACCGGCAGGTCGGCCAGACTGGGATCCTCCAGGACCACGCCAGCCGGATGATAGCGGTTCAGGCTTTCCACCACCTGCCCCAGGGGCGCGTCGCGGAAGGCCGCGCGCTGGTCGCGCCAGCGCCCCGCGCTCGCCGGGTCGAAGGTCTGGACGGCGAGCGATCCGTCGGGGCGCACGGTGGCGGCCTCTCCCGGCGTCAGGATGGCGACGCTTTCGGCCGACGCGGCCCTGACCCGTCCTCGGGACACCGCGACATGGGCGCCCCGGCTGCCGCGATTCACCTCAAAGGCCGTGCCGATGACGGTGACGGTCAGATCACCGGCCGCGACCGTGAACGGACGCTGGGGCGCCGCCGCGACGTCGAAGTAGGCGTCGCCTTCCAGAAGTTCGACCTTGCGCCTGTCGTCTTCCATTCGGACGCGCAGGGTCGATCGACCGCCCAGGGTCACGCGGCTGCCGTCGGAGAGGACGATGCGGCGGATTTCCGCCGGGCCAGTCGCGGTTTCCACGGTTCTGACCCAAAGCGCCGCCACGACCTGGCGATGCAGATCAGGTCCGATCATGACGGCGCCGAGCATGGCCGCGGCGACGGCCGCCGGCGCGCCCCAGCGTTTCCAGCGCCCTGAACGGGTCTCGCGGCGGGGCAGCCGCCGTCGATTCGGCGTCGCCACGGGTTCCGCCGGCAAGACGGCCGCGTTCAGGGCCTCGGACCAGTCCAGATCCGCCCAAAGCCCGCGGGCTTCAGCGAAGGCGTCGGCATGCGCCGGCTGAGCCTCCAGCCACGTCGTCAGCGCCCGCCGCCGTTCGGCCGGCAGAGGCGCGCCGCTGTTCAACTCCGACAGCCAGTCGAAGGCGGCGTCCATCACCTCATCTGGCGCCTCATCGGGGACGACGGGCGCGGTCAACGCACGCTCCTGTCCAGTTCGGCGGTCATGCGCGCCTTGAGTGTGGAGAGGGCGCGCGAAATCCGGCGGCTGATGTCCGCCTGAGACCGACCGGTCCGCTTCGAAATCTCATCGTAGGTCATGCCTTCAATCCGGCTCATAACAAGCAGGCTGCGCTCCTCTTCGGGCAGGTCAAGGATCGCCTGATTCAATCGCCTGTGCCTTTCCCTCTCCAGAAGGACACTTTCGGGGGTTCGTTCTTCCAGGATCGGAAGCAGGGGCGCCTGCGCCTCCTGATCGAGCGTGCGTTGCGCCACGGCCGCGTGGCGCATCTGGTTCAGGACCAGGTTTCGCGCCATGACCAAAAGGAAGGCGCGAGGATTGCCGACCGAGCGGCGGTCCGGCAAGCCGCCGAAGCGCAGGAAGGCGGTCTGGATCGCGTCCTCCAGCCCGTCGTGATCGACGCCGAAACGCCGGCGCAAGGCCTTCAACAGATCAGCATGATATCTGCGGTGCAGGCTGTCCATCATGCTACGCCACTCGGTGTGATCCGATCTGAAGGCTAGTCCTCGTCGAGCCGAACCCGAGCGCCGCCTTCGATAGGGACGAAGCATGAAGGTTGGATGACGCCCTGCTTCAGCGACCGCCGGGCTCCCTCGAGAGGCGATTCCTCAGAAGCGCGTCCATCTCCGCCGAACAGAACCGGAACGCGTTGCGTCCGCAGGGCGGACGAAGCGGGGAATTCTAGGTGACCGTAGGGCAGCCGCCGCGTCCGGACGGGAGCCGGCCACTGACCATGTTCCGTCGCCTCGCCGTCACCGCGGCCCGACTGCGCGCCCTGCTTGAGTTGTTGACGCGTTCGGATTCACCGCGGCTTAGGTGGAATTGTCCAGCGGCCTGACGTCGTTCACAGGAGGCGTTCCTTCCGAGCAAGCCGGAGCAGCAGCCGATGAAGGAACTGGAGAATCATAGATCGCTGGCCCGCTAAAATCGGCGCTTCAGGCTGATAAGGATCGTTCGCCCCATGGGATCCTGATCATCGCGTCCATAGCCCGGCGCCGAGCGGTCGTCGCCCAGACGGGCGCTCGGCCGCGCATCAAGGAGGTTGGAGATGTCGAGTTGGACCTGAAGGCCCGTTCCACGTCGCGGCCGTCCTCCATCCTCTGGCGGCGGGCCGGCGAACTGGTAGCTGGCCTTCAGATCGACGGTGCTGAAGGCGTCAACGCGCAGGTCGTCCGGACCGTCCTGTCCGATCATTCGACGAGTCCGGTAGCCCTCGCGCCAGTTGGCGACCGCATTCAGGCCCCAGGCGCCCCGGCTCACGTCAACCGCCAGCCCAAGCCTGTGTCGTGATACTCCGCCGCCGTCACCCGCCAGACGATCCATCGACGGCAGGCCGTCATGGATGGTCGTGGCGTTGCTCAGATTCCAGGTGTGATTCAAGCGCAGACGGAGCGTCGCGTCCCGGCGCCTGCCCCCCTGCCCCAGTGAGGCGCTCACGCCGAAACTCGTGTTCAGCGTCTCGGCGAGCGCGGAGGCATAGTTGATCGGACGCTGGTCAATGCTGTCGAGACGGCCGTCGGACCCGCGGTGGAACCGCTCGGGAAAGGCGGCCTCGACCTGGAGCGTCAGCGCCGGCAAGCCGCCGACGCCATCGACCGCATCGCTTCTATTGTAGCTGACCCCCCCCTGGAGCGGGAAGCCGCTGAACGGCCCCGCCGCCAGCGACAGGGACAGTTGATCGGTACTCGGCGCGCGCAGGTCGGGATTACCGCCGAGGATCGGCAGCACCTCGACGGCTTCTCCCGTCAGAAAGTCGAAGACGACGACGGGGTCGCCATAGTATTCTGGCTCGAACCGCTGGGCGTCGTCGAGGCTTTGCGCCGAGGTCGACCAGTGCCCGCTGATCCGTAAGGACGGACGTGGATTCCAGGCGAAGCCTAGGTTCGTTCCCTCCCCTCGCCCGGAGTCCGTTTTGCTCACATTCGCACCGACGGTCACTGAGAGGTCGCCCGGATGAAAGGCAGGCGCGTCCTCGCCGATCGGCCTTCGCAGCAGGGGAACGGACAGGCTTCCGCTGAAACCCTCCGCCCGGCCCGAATGGGTCGTGCGAAAGGCCGCACCTTCGGTCTCCGACCGCGACCGGGATGCGCGCCCCGCAAGGCTGACGGCCGCCGGTCCCGCCGGGATGTCGAACAGGGGGCGGCTCAGGCTCAGGTTCGCCGAAACGATCCGGGTGCGGGAATCGGATGGCGACAGGCCAGATCGTTCGTTCTGGGACACGGCGCCGTTCAGGGCGCCCTGAACCGACCAGCCCGCCAGTTTCCCATTCAGGCCACCGACCATGTTCAGTGACCGCGAGGTCTGTCGGCTGCCCGTCGGCTCGTCTTCCCGCAGGGCTGTCGAGCGACGCTCCTGAATCCGACCGTCGGCTCTCAGACTCAGGGCCCAGTCGCGGAGCGAAGCGGTCTGGGCCCAGTTGGCGGAAAGGGATTTCGACGCAGGACGCAGCGTGACCGTCTCGGCGGCCGACCCGTCAGCGCGCGTCTGGTCGCGCTCCCCGGCGCGCAGGGCCGTGTCGAGGTCGAGCTTGAGCCCGAGTTGGCGCGTGCGTGTGTCGATGATGGAGGATTGACGCAGATCGAGCGATGTCTCGGAGCGGCCCCCAGCGGTCGGAAGGCGCAGACTGGCGCGAGCGTCCCGGCTGTGGAAGCGGCGTTGCAGGACGATGTTCACCACGCGGCGCGAAGGATCGGTCTCGCCATACAGGGCTCCGGCCTGAGGGGGCAGGACCTCGGCCCGGATCAGGGCGTCTGGCGGAAATCCGGAGAAGACCCCCGGATCGGCCATGGGCCGCCCGTTCACGATGATCAGGGGGCCATCGCCGAGGCCAAAGTCCTCTGACAGGCGCCGGATCACCTGGCCGATGTCGTCGGCGCCCAGGGCGTCGATCTCGAACCCGTCCAGTTCGACCTCGGGCTCGACCAGGGCGACGCCGCGACGGCCCTGCACCACCACATCGTCCAGGACGGCGGGCTCGCCGTCCGGGGACGGGGCGTCCTGCGGGTCCGGCGCTTGCCCGATGACCAGGGTCGAGATCAGCACGAGGGCGAGGTCAGCCACGGCGAGGTCTCCGATGGGCGCGGCATCCCGACAGACCCGACGCTTGTCCTACGGGCCGCGCCCCCAGCAACCTGACCAACCGGACAAAAGAGAAGGCAAGGCGCCACCAAGCCGCGCCTTGCCTCCGTGTTTGGGGGATGAGTGGATCCTACTGGATCAGAACCAGATTGTTGCCGATGTTGGTTCGCAGAGCCAACTGGCCGCCGGCGCGGCAGATGCCGCTCTCGCCGAACCAGTCGCCGTCGAAGGTCGCAGTAGCGGTGGTGTTGTTATAGGCGAGAGGATACTCAAATTCCTCGCAGTCGCCGCCGCGCGTTCCGACGATGAACTCGTCGAGGACGATCTCGTTCAGCGAAGCCGGCGTCACTTCGATCGGGAAGTTCAGCGAGTTGTCGCAGGCGAGATTGCCGTTATTGCCCGGCGCCCGGACGCCCGTATAGCTGTTGAAGACGATGGTTTCGCCGCCAGCGCCCACCACGCCATTGATCGTGACGTTGCAGACCGTCTCGATGACGCCCGGGTAGTCGACGAACTGGACAAGTTGGCCGGAGGCGGTGACGGCAGTGCCGGCGGTTTGGTTGAAGCTGTAGCTCTGGGCCGACGCGGCCGAAGCGCCAGCCACGAGGGCCAGAGCGGAAATCGCGGCCGCAGCCATCTTTTCGAACTTGGTCATGAAAGTGTTTCCTTGCTTTGGAGGTTAACGAGATTGGATTTAGACTTCGCAGCACTCTTACGCAGGCCGCCGCTTTTTTGGCGACACGAGAACCTTAGATGGTGATTGCGACAACTTAGATTCGACTTGATGAAATGAATCGATTCTAAATTTATACCGCCATCATTACAGAAAATGCGCACACGAAAACATGCCGCACATCGCAGCAAGCCCAAATCTATTCTAATTCTAGTTAGAATGATTTCCTGACCGACACTCCGATGATGCGCGGATCGAGCGTGAACACGTTGGTGGGATTGCCCAATTCGTCCGGTCCGGTGAAACCATCCGTGATAGGCGTCTTGTCGAAGACGTTCTTCACATAGGCTTGGACGACGAGGTCGGCGGTTGGATTGCTCAGGGTGACGGAGAGATTGGCGTTGTCCCAACCCTTCAACCGATCGTAGGGCGCGTAATTGTAGACCCGCATCCAGCTGTCGGACTGCCGATAATAGTCGCCGCGCACCATCACATCCCACCCTTGCGGCAGTTCGATGCGATACTGGGCGCCGATGTTGAACGTTACGCGCGGGGCGTTGGGCAGTTCATTGCCGGATAGGTCGGCCGAAATGCCCCGCCCTCCGTTCGGAGCCGTGAGCGGATCCCATGCGAGGGGGTATTCGGACTGCCAAGGGTCGGAGGTTCTTCCCCACTTGTCCGCATAGTTGAACTGTGATCCGCTCCCCGGCACCCAACTGCCCAGCAACTGACGGGCGGGGCACAGCGTCCTAATTTGGGTTGAGCCCAGCATCTTCTCGGTCGCCCTAGCCGTATAGGGACGGCTCCAGTCATTGATGCCGATCAAGCGGCCCACGACATCGGCCGGCACGATGCAGGTGGAGGGGCTCCCCGGCCACGGCTTCAGGACCAGCCAATTGGGATCACCCTGGGTGCGGTTCATGACGTCGACGGATTCCATCCCGTCGCCAATCCTGGTCCTTAACAGACCAACGGTCGCGTCGAGCCGGAAGTTGCGGGTGGGTTGCCACGCGGTCTCGAACTCGGCACCCCAGATCTTGGCGTCGAAGTTCTCATTGTGGATCGACCGTTCGATCAATTGGGCGACCTGATAGCCTTCATAGTCATAGAAGAAGGCGGTAGCGTTGAACGTCAGTCGCCCACCCTGCATCGCGTTCTTAAGGCCGAGTTCATAGGCATTGACGAACTCGGCATCGTAGCGGGACGGCAATTCAGCCACGTTAATCAGATTTGGGTTATAGTCTCGGTCGCGCGGATTGCCGCCGCCGCCCTTATAGCCACGAGAGAAAGAGGCATAGACCAAAGTGTCGTCGGTAAACGACAGGTCCGGCTTCCAGTCGATGGCGACTCGGCCCGTCCATTCGCCCCAGTTCATCTCTTCGTCTGGGTATCGGGGATAATCTCTACCAACCAGACCGGTGTTGTCGATGATCGGAACACCATCAATGGTGTATGGTGTTGCCGCCAGCAACTGGCCTGGCACCGGTGTGATGGTCTTCGTATCATCCGTGTAGCGTAGACCCAGGGTCAGGCGCAGGTCGTCGTGGACGGTCCAATAGCCCTCGCCGAAGACGGCCCAGGATTCAGTCTCGCTAATGCTCGTGTTTCGGGCGTAGTTGTGTCCATCCCCGCCCTCCCCTTGGAGGAGCCTGTCGAGCGGTGTCGGATCGATATAGGCACAGGTGTGAGAATCGAAGGAGGCGTCGCCTGCATCGATTTTTCCCTGACCTTGCGCGGTCAGGTTACAGTTTTTATCGAAATCACCGGTCGAATACATAAACTCGTTTTGCTTCACAGCCATCATCGAGAAGACGTTGGATATGACCCAGTAATTTTCTTCTGTTTCATACTTCAAATAGTTGGCGCCAAGGTTGAAGTTGAACGGTCCGTCAAAGCTGGATTGCAGACGGAATTCCTGCGACCATTGGGTGCTTTCAGCCTGGCTTATGTCCAGGGCCATGAAGCGGTCCGTGGCGCCCAACTGGGGATCGAGGAAGACCCCGCCGGTAGGAATCCCGCAGTCCGCCAACGGACCACACACTTGGCCGCCTGCCCACGACGTCGAATACACAACCCCGACCTCCGGGACGGAGTCGCCGATCCAGGGTCGCCAAAAATTCTTTACCGTTCGCGGAAGACCATTGACGATGCCGGGCGTCTCCCAACGATACATTTGGCCAGTGGCTTGCGAGCGAAAGAAATCCTGAAATCCGGAGTAGGAATCTTCCATGTAGAGCGTTTGCGAATGGAGGGTCAGGCCGGGGCTCAGATTCCATTCGAAATTAAGCTGGAAGATGTCGTTCTCAGCTTGGAATTTCGGATCGTATGAGGTCGAAATCGTACGCAGATCCGCTACCTGGCGGTTGCCCTCGACCGCAAAGGGATCGACCTCCAGCGGGAACAGATAGGTGCCGTCGAAGCCATTCGGAGCCGTCCCGCCAGGCGTCGATTCAAAGACATACATGTCGTTCAGCGAGGCGGTGACCGGGAAGCCCCGACCGTCCGGAACGCCGTAGGCTTCGTCCGTATAAAGGGAGGACGCCGTACAAGGCGGGGTCAGAGTGTGGCGTGTCCAATAGGAGAACACCCTGGAGGTCTGCGCCGTACCATCCGGCGCGGTCCAGTCGAAACTTTCCGGCGTCTCGCCGCGGGTGCACAGGTTCTTGCCGGTGCGGGCGCGGTCGTCGTCCTCGCGGAACCGTTCCCAAAGGAAGTTGGCGCGGAAGTTGTCGGTCGGCTCCCACAGCACGCCGACGCGCGTGGACCACAGGTCGCGGCCGTTGACGTTCTGCTCGGTGACGGAGTTGTAGTCGAACCCGTCGCGCTTGGTCATCGCCCCGGCGAAGCGCAGCGCCAGAGTGTCGCCGATCGGAATGTTGACGTAACCCCGCGCCCGCTCGGTTCCGTGGTTGCCCAGTTCGCCTTGGATGTCGCCCGAGAACTCGCCCAGTTCCGGGAGGTTGGGTAGCAGGTTGACCACGCCCGCCGTGGCGTTGCGGCCGTACAGGGTACCCTGCGGCCCGCGCAGCACCTCCAGCCGCTGGACGTCGAAATATTCCTGCTCGAACAACCGGTTGCGCAGCAACGGCGTATTGTTGAAGCTGATCGCCACTCCCGGGTCGGCCGTGGTGGCCAGAACCTTGGCCCCGATGCCGCGGATCGAGAAGTTGTAGCCGGTGAAGTTGTCCTTGGAGAAGTTGACGTTCGGCACGACGCGCAGCAGCTCCGACCCGCCCTCGATCTTGCGGTCGTCCAGTTGCTGGGCCGAGAAGGCCGAGACCGCCACCGGCACGTCGATGATCCGCTCCTCCATGCGCCGCGCAGTGACCACGACGTCCTGGATCACCGTGGCCTCAGGCGCAGGCTCCGCGCCCGGCGGGGGCGTGGCCGGACGGCGGCGCGGCGTCACGGGCGCCTCCTGTGTCGGTCGCGCAGGCTGCGCCGCGCGCGTGATCAGATAGGTCCCCGATCCGTTGACACGATACGCCAGGCCGCTGCCGTTCAGCAGGGCGCCCAGCGCCTGATCCACCCCACCCTGGCCGCGATAGCCCGAGGTCCGCTTGTTGCGCACCAGATCGGCCGCAAACACGATGTTGCGGCCGCTGTCCCGGCTCAGTTGCGTCAGGGCGGCGCTCAGGTCCTGGGCGCCGATGCTGAAGGCCGCTGGGCGGCTGGCCTGGGCCTTGGCCTGGGCGGATAGCGGCGCCAGAATCACGACAGCGGCGCTCAGCAAAAGAAGCGCCTTGCGGCGCGGCCCTTGATCAATCGTCATTTTGGAATTCGTCCCCCGTCCGATCCCCCCGACGGGGTCGGTCTCCCACACAGGAACGGCAGGCGGGAACGAATCCCCTCAACTTTCGCCGTGAAGTTTTTGCTACATCGTCGCAGGCATGAGGATTGTCCGTCCGTCGGCTGAATGCTTGGTCGACAAGGGAAAAATGTCCGTCATCGTTTCGGCGAAGGCGTCCGCCTCGGCGACGCGGAAGGCCCCGCTTACACGCAAAGCGCCGGCCGGGCCCTCGGCCACCACTATGGGCCGGCGCGTATAGCGGTTCATTTCGGCGACCGCCTCGCTCAGCGGCGTTTCCTCGAAATACACTACGCCGTCGCGCCATCCCGCCAACCGAGCCGCGTCGGCCTTGCGGACGGTCGTCGTCCCGTTGGCGCGCGCCGTCATCACCTCGCCTTTCGACAGAATCTGCGTCGGCCTTTGGCCGTCCGACGAAACGCGCACGACGCCGTCGAGCATGGCGACGCGAAGGGCGCCGGGCAAAAGAAGCACGTCGAAGGCAGTTCCCACCGCCGTGACCCGGCGATCGTCCGCCAGCACCTCAAACGGGCGGGAAGCGTCATGTGCGACCGTGAAAAAAGCCTGTCCCTTCTCAAGGCGCACCATGCGGCTGCGCCCGGAGAAGGTCACCTCTGCGGCGCTGTCGGCGTTGAGCGCAAGCACGGACCCGTCTTCGAGGGTCACGGAGGCGCGTTCGCCCGCGGCGGTGACATAGCGCGCGGTCTGCATCCCGCCGACGCCGAACACCGCCGTCAGGTGGGAAAGAGGCCCCGCCCCCCAACCCATGGCTCCCGCGACGAGCAGGGCCGCGACCAAGCTGGCCGCCACCGCGCGCAGCGACGGCCATCGGCTTTCCGGTCGCGCCTTCAGCGCCGCACCGCGCAGGACCATCATCGCCTCGTCGGCGCCATGCCTTCCCAACGCTTGGTCCGCGTGAAGGACCGCATCATAGGCGGCCCGATGATTCGGCGCGACCTCGAGCCAGGCGGCGAGCCGCGCCTCATCCCGGGGGCTGAGGCCGGCCTCCGCCCTAAGCGCCCATTCGCCCGCCGTTTCAAGCAGATCGGGAGCGGATCGCTTCGTGTTTCTCCTCATTGCCCCGCCTCTCCGAGCTGCGCGGCGAGTTGGGCCATGCCCTTGACCAGCCGACGCTCGACCGTGCTGATCGATATCCCCAACCGTCGCGCGATCTGCGCATGGGTCAGGCGTTCCAGGCGAGCGAGCATCACGACGTGGCGGGTGCGTTCCGGCATCAGCCGCAGGCATTCGATCAGGCGCTGCAGTTCCTGCCGACCTTCGACGATGCGTTCGACAGAATGGTCGGGCACGGCGTGCCGGGCCTCGTCATAGGCCGTGTGCTGGTCCTCTCGGCGTGTGTGGGCGCGGCGGTGGCGATCGATCGCGACCGAGGCGGCCGTTTCGAAAAGATAGGCCTCCCCATGGTCCCAGCCTACGATATCCGGTCGCCGCGACAGGCGCAGAAAGACATCCTGCACCGCGTCTTCCGCGTCCGACGCGGACAGCCCCCTGCGCTGAAAATAGCGCAGCAGGGCCGGCCGCGACCGCCTGGAAAGATCGGCCAGCGCACGTTCTCCAGCGTAATCCCCGTCCCGCAGGTCGTCGGCCATGCCTGCTCGCCATCTCGCCATGAACCGCCTCCTTCTACGCCTTCGTTGCGGACGGATTGTGAAGACCCGCCTATTCAGGAACGGCGCATACGGAGAAACCCCTCATTCAGGCGTCGAAAAGACAATCAGGGAGTCGAACACGCGACGAATGGGAGCCCTCAGGCGTCCGTTTACCAGGCAGACCAAATTGGAACTTCCAACTCCGAACCTGCGAACGAAGCCAGATTTTTTTGCAAAGCCAATCGCAAATTTGCAGACTTCTCGCCCGGCCAGCTTTTCTATTGAAATTGGAGCGGGCGATGGGAATCGAACCCACGACATTCAGCTTGGGAAGCTGACGTTCTACCTCTGAACTACGCCCGCGCGACGTCTTCCTTAGACGGAGGTCTGGCGCGGCTCAAGGCGGCGGGGCAAGGTCTTGTCGGGGAGGATGCGAAATGCGGCGAGGAAACGACGGCGGCGGCCTGGGCGGCCTCGGCTTCGGCTGTCTTGCCTCCACGATATTGGCGGGCGTGGCGGCGGCGGCGCTGTGGGTGATCTTCGCCTGGGGCGTCAATCAGGCCTGAGCGCCGCCGCCCTTTACAACTATTCGACGCTTTCGACGGCGACGCCGCGCGACTTCAGGATCGACTGGACGCTGTCGTCGCCGGTCAGGTGGGCGGCGCCCACGGCGATGAAGGCGGTGCCGGAGCCCTGGAGTTGGGTCTGGATCTGGTCGGCCCAGTCGGTGTTCCGGTCGACCAGCAGCACCTTGTACAGATCCGGGGCGTCGGTCTTCATCTCCTCGACGACGATCTTGTCCAGGGCTTTAACGTCGCCCTTGGCCCAGGCCTCGACCATGGAATCGAGCCGGACCACCGCCTGATCATAGTCCTTCAACGTCTCGCGCAGGAGCTCCAGCTGGACGTCGTCAGGCAAGGTGGCCAGCATGCCGATCTGTTCCTCGATCGTTTCCAGACCATGCACGGGCTTGCCCGCCGCGATGGCGCGCGCCTTCAGGGCCTGCTCGACGCCGGACTGGGGATCATAGCCGGCCTTCAGCAGGGGGGCGACCGACAGGGTCAGACCGACCAGCCAGGGCTTCATCGGCTCCATCTGTGCGGCGGTGAGACCGATGGTCTGGGCGGCGACGTCCAGCTGGGCCACTTCCTCGGCCGTCAGACGGCTGGACAGCGGGGTCTGGGGCGACATGCCGTATTGCTGCACCAGGGGGATGACGGCCGCCTGGTCATCGGGATTGCTGATTTCGAACCAGATGTCCGAGGCGCTTTCGAAGGCGGCCTGGACGCGTGGGCTGTTCCAGCCGGTGGTCGGGCGCAGCACATGGACCGTGCCGAACAGATACAGGGTCGAGTCCGCATCCTTGACCACCCACAGGGCCGGTCCCTGGCCCTGAATGGCGGGCGCCGCAGCGGGGACGGGCGCCGGAGCGGCCTGGGTCTGGGGCTGGGCCAGGGCCTGGGCCGGAGCGCCGGCGATGGCGAAGACCAGGGCCAGGCCGGCGGCGACGCCGACGACGCCCTGGGTGAGGGTGGAAACGGAAGACTTGAGGCGTTTGGAAAGGGTCATGGTTGTTTCCTCGGTTGAAAAGATGTGGAAATGTTGGGGTTTAGGCGAGCCCACGACGGGCGGACACGACGGCGGAGACGAACAGGTAGAGGGTCATCAGGACGGCGTAGACGTCCCAGGCGGTGAGCGGCGGCAGCAGGCTGAGCCGCTCGGCCGCCGCCCAGAGGAAGAGCAGGCCCTGGCCCAGGAAGAAGGTCGCGGTGGCGGCCTCCAGGGTGGCACGGCGCAGCAGTTCATCGACGCCGCGCCACATCCTGATGTTCAGCACCGTATGAACGGCGAACAGCAGAATGATCAGGCCCATCGCCAGGCCGCCGGCCAGTCCCGCCAGAGAGAAGGCCAGGGGCAGCAGCAGGATGAAGCCGGAGAAGCCTAGGACGGCCGCCTGGAAGCGGGCCTGGCCGACCTCCTCAGGCGAGGCGGGCTCTTCCAGATGGTACATTCGGGCCAGGCGGCGCGGGTCCAGACTGATGACCATGACCGCACCGGCGCCGATCATCAGGGCGATTCCAGTCAAGGCCGCCAGGGCGTCTGACCATCGCAGGTTCAGGCCGTCCAGGGCGTCCGGCCCGATCAGCTGGGGCAGGACCGTTCGGCCGAAGACATAGCCGGCGGCCCCCATGACCGCGCCGAAGCCGAAGCCGACCAGCAGACGACGCGGCAGGCGAGCGTTTTTGGGGGGTGAAGCGGTCATCCGTTGTTCTCCTCTTCCGAGAAAATGGACTCGATCGGTTGTTCGAAGATGCGGGCGATCTTGAAGGCCAGCGGCAGGGACGGGTCGTAGCGACCGGTCTCCAGCGCATTGACGGTCTGTCGCGAGACGCCCAGCAGTTCGGCGAGATGGGCCTGAGACCAGTCGCGCTCGGCCCGCAGCACCTTGAGGCGGTTGTTCATGGTTCAGCCCTCAACGGCGCTTCCACCACCACCAGGCCCAGGCGAGGCCGTAGCCGAGCAGCATCAGCAAAATCATCGCATAGGCGCCGATGGCCGCATGGATGGCGGGGTCATCCCGGTCGAAGAAGGTGAAGGGAAGACGCCATTCCGACGCCTGGGGCAGGAAGGACAGAATAATCGCGATGCCGCCCAGCATCATGCCCGTCGAGCCGCCCCAGAACCAGGCCGACTTGTGAGCCTCGCGCGCCGCCTCATCGATCGAACGCATCCACAGCACGGCCGTCCATAGGGCGGCGGACATAAGCCCGACACCCAACACGCCGAGCACGACTGGCGCGACCGCCGCCTCAAACCGGGCCATGGCGTCAGGGTCGTCGGCGAAGAAATAGCCGACCGCGTATCCAGCGACGCCGGAGAGGATGATCAGAGCGACCATGGCTACAGCCGAGCCGATCAAGATTTTCACGACAGTCCGCGGCATGGAACGCCTCCTTGTCTTTATGACAAGGACACTTTACCTCGCGACCCAAGGATGTCAAGCACCCTTGTCAAAGAGACAAGCTCAGTTGTCTGCCGGCCCCGTCAGCTCCGGCCGGGTGATGGTGCGCGGCTGGGTTTCGACCTGGGCCAGGGCGGGGATCTCCTTGCCTTCGTGGTCCACCTGCAGATCCTCGAACCGGCGGGCGGACACCATGACCTGGCTCTCCAGCGAGCCGACGAACTGGTTATATTTCCCGACCGCCTGATCCAGCGCCCGGCCGACCGCCGAGGCGTGGCCGCCCATGACCGACAGCCGTTTGTAGAGTTCGCGCCCCAGGGCGGCGACCTTGTCGGCGTTGGCCGCCTGTTCCTCGGCCCGCCAGCCGTAGGCGACGGCCTTGCACAGGGCGAACAGGGTGGAGGGAGTGGCGATGACGACCCGCGACTCCATTGCGTCCGACAACAGGTCCGGCGCATGGTCCAGGGCGGTGGACAGGAAGCTGTCGCCCGGCACGAACAGGACGACGAAATCGGGGCTGGGCTTGAACTGGTCCTGATAGGCCTTGGACGACAGCTGGCGCACATGGGTCTTCAGGCTGGCGGCGATGCGCAGGCCGACCGAGCGGGCGCGCGCCTCCTCGTCCCCCTCCTCGTCGTCGAAGGCCAGCGGCACCTTGGCGTCGATGACGAACAGGCCCCCGCCGGGCAGGCGCACCAGGAAGTCGGGCCGGTTCTGCCGCCCCTCGTCATCGGCGCTGGAGGTCTGTTCGGTGAAGTCGAACCGGCCGGCCATGCCGGCGGCCTCCAGCACATTGCGGCAGGTCTGTTCGCCCCAGCGGCCGCGCCGCCCGGTATTGCCGCGCAGGGCCTCGGTCAATTTGCGCGCCTCGTCCCGCGTCGCCGACGAAGCGGCCATCAACTGGGTCAGCTGCTCCTTGAGACCCCCGGTCTCCTCGGCGCGGGTCTTCTCCAGCGCCGCCACATGTTCCTGAAACTTCGTCAGGGTGTCGGCCACCGGCTTCAGCTGGGCCGCCATACGCTCGCGCGCCAGTTGGTCCTGGGCGCGGAAGGTCTCGGTCGCGCGACTGACCATCTGGTCGGCCACCACCTGGGCCGACTGGGCCGCCTGGGCCTTCAGCAGCTCGCCCATGGTGACCCGGCTTTCCTCGACCAGATCAATCCGCGCCAGGGCGGCCGACAACGCCCCCTGCGCCCTCTGCCAGCCCATATAGGCCCACAGGAAACCGCCCCCCAGGGCGGCGGCGAGAACGGCGAGGATCAGCGCGAGCATGTTCATGCTCCGTTCCTAGCGGGAGTCGCCCTCCCGGAAAAGCCGGGAGCGGCGTCTTTACGCCGGCCGGCGCGCGCGCATGGCCTGAACGATAGTACCGTCGTCCAGCCAGTCCAGTTCGCCGCCCACCGGCACGCCGCGGGCCAGGGAGGTGACCTGGACGTCGGGGCCCGAGATGCGTTCGGCGACATAATGGGCCGTGGTCTGGCCGTCGACGGTGGCGGGCAGGGCCAGGACGACCTCGCGCACAGCCCCGCCCCCCTCGTTCTGGTGTCTGACGCGCCCGACCAGTTCGGCGATGCGCAGATGCTCGGGGCCGACCCCGTCGAGCGCCGACAGCAGGCCGCCCAGCACATGATATTTGCCGCGGAAGGCGCCGGACCGCTCCATGGCCCACAGGGCGCCGGCCTCCTCGACCACGCAGATCAGGCCGTTGTCGCGCGATCCGTCGGAACAGATGGCGCAGGGGTCGCGCGTGTCGGGCGCGCCGCAGACCGAGCAAGACACCACCTTCTCGGCCGTCTCGGCCAGGGACGCCGCCAGCGGCACAAGCAACTGCTCGCGCCGCTTCAGCAGGGCCAGGGCCGCGCGCCGGGCCGAGCGCGGGCCGAGCCCTGGCAGTTTGGCGAGAAGGGAGATCAGCCGCTCGATCTCCGGCCCGGCGGAAGCAGCCATCAGAACAGTTTCGGCATTCCGGGAATATTCATCCCGGCCATGGGGCCGGCGGCCTCGCGCATCAGGGCGTTGTTGACCTCGTCCAGCTTGCGCTTGGCGTCGGCGTGGGCGGCCACGATCAGGTCGGCCAGGATCTCGCCCTCGCCGGGCGACAGCAGGCTGTCGTCGATCTTGATCGCGGTGATCTCGCCGGCGCCCTTCAGGGCCACGGTCACAAGGCCGCCGCCCGAGGAGCCTTCGGCGGAGGTTTCGGCCATCTTCGCCTGGGCGTCCTGCAGCTTTTGCTGCATCGCCTGGGCCTGCTGCATCAGTTGGGTAAGGTCTTTCATGCCCCCTAGATAAGACGAAGCCGGCCGGTGCGACAGGGGTGTTTCGCCCGGATGACGTGCGCCCCCTCGGAAACGATGGATTGCCTGATTTGCACTTGAAACAGTTGCTGAAGCGACTAGATCAGCACCTGCATTTGTTGCTTTTCATGATCAGGACGCCTTCCCATGGCCTATGATGCCGCCACCCAACGCGACGCCCCGCTGTCGGACGCCGCCCTGTCGCAACTCTTCACCGAGGCGCGCACCCGCAACGCCTGGAGCGACCGCCCGGTCGCGCCGGACCTGCTGCACAAACTGTACGACCTGACCAAGTTCGGCCCCACGGCCGTCAACGCCAGCCCCGCCCGGTTCGTCTTCGTCACCTCGCCCGAGGCCAAGGCGCGGCTGACCCCGCTGATGAGCGAGGGCAATCGCGCCAAGACGCAGCAGGCGCCGGTGAACCTGATCATCGCCCAGGACATCGACTTCCACGAGCATCTGGACGCCCTGTTCCCGCACGCGCCGGGGGCCAAGGCCTGGTTCGCCGATGAGGCCGGACGTCGCGAGAGCGCCTTCCGCAACGCCTCGCTTCAGGGCGGATATCTGACCATCGCCGCCCGGGCCCTGGGCCTGGACGTCGGCCCCATGTCCGGCTTCGACGCCGCCGCCGTGAAGGCGGAATTCTTCCCCGACAGCAATGTCGAGCCGAACTACATCCTCAACCTCGGCTACGGCACGGAAGAGAACCTTTTCCCGCGCTCGCCGCGCCTGTCGTTCGAGCAGGCGGCGCAGATTCTCTGACCACCCGCGATCAGGGCCCAAAAAGACGACGGGGCGGCCTGCAAAGGCCGCCCCGCTTCAATTCCGACCATGCGAGGTCGATCTCAGGTGTTCGGCGGCGCTGCGCTGGTCGCAGCGGGCGGAGCCGCCGGGGTCTGCTGGGTCGTGGGCGCAGCGCCGACAGCCGGGGTTTCGCCGGTCGCCTCGGTCGCAGGCGCGCCCTCGGCAGGCGCCGCTTCTCCTTCGGCCGGGGCCGTCGCGCCGGGCTGACGGGCCGGATCGGGCGCCGGAATGGCGAAGCCGCCCGAGCCCTGGTTCCGCAGCCAGGCGATCAGATTGATCCGCGTCTGCGTATCGCGAATGCCGGCGAAGGACATCTTGGTGCCCGGCACATAGCGAGCCGGAGCGGTGATGAAGCTGTTCAGTTCGTCATAGCCCCAGGTCGGCGCCTCGGCCTTGTGCTTGGCCATGGCGTCCGAATAGGCGAAGCCCGCCCGGTGCATGACCGGGCCGCCCACGACGCCAAACAGGTTCGGGCCGATGCCGTCGGCCCCGCCCTGCGCCGCATTGTGGCAGGCCTGGCAGCGCGCGAACGCGGCCTCGCCGGCGGCCAGATCGGCGGCCGGCAGGACCGTGCCCCAATCCGGCGGCAGCTCGGCCTGTTCAGCGCCGGCGGCCTCATCGGGCGCATCGACGAAATACCCCATCTTTTCCGGCGGCGCGGAATGATAGATCAGGCCCGACGCCTGTTGCACGACCAGGATGACGAACGCCGTCCCCAGGGCCGCACCGAATATCTTGTTCCATTTCAGATCGCCGCTCATGCGCGTCGTCTCATCCCGTCCCTAAGGTTTCCCACCTCCGCCGTCTTACGCAGCGAAGCCTTCCTTGCCTGATCAGGTCTTACACGGTAGCGCGGGGTTCGCAACCGGCGCGAACGCTCCAACAGCGGCGGCTGATCCAGGCAGGCTCCGAGTAGACTCATGAATCCGTTGATATTGATACCCGCTCGCATGGCGGCGACCCGTCTGCCGAACAAGCCCCTGGCCGATATCGGCGGCAAACCCATGATCGTGCGGGCCTATCAGCAGGCCGAGGCCTCGGGCCTGCCGGTCGCGGTCGCCGCGGGCGATCCCGAGATCGTCGCCGTCATCGAGGCCATCGGCGGCCGGGCCATTCTGACGGATCCCGACCTGCCCTCGGGCTCGGACCGCATCCGCGCCGCCGTCGACGCCATCGACCCGGAAGGCGATTTCGACGCCGTGATCAATGTCCAGGGCGACATGCCCTTCGCCGATCCCGGTTTGGCGACCGCCTGCGCCGCCATTCTGCACGGCGAGCCGAACTGCGACATCGCCACCCTGGTCGCCGCCGAGGCCGATCTGTCGGACCGCACCAACCCCGACGTGGTCAAGGCCGTCCTCGCCCTGGGAGAGAACGAGCGCCAGGCCCGCGCCCTGTATTTCACACGCTCCACCCTGTACGGCGACGCCCCGATCTGGCGTCACATCGGCGTCTACGGCTATCGCCGCGCGGCCCTGAACCGCTTCTGCGCCGCGCCCCAATCGCCGCTGGAGAAGCGCGAGAAGCTGGAACAGCTGCGGGCGCTGGAAATGGGCATGCAGATCTGGGCCGCCGTCATCGACGAAGCCCCCCTGTCGGTCGACAATCCGGCGGACCTGGAGGCGGCGCGAGCGCTGGTCTGACGAATCTCCCTCCCTGATCGCTGCGCAATCGCCCCTCCCCATGAAGGGGAGGGAGATCAGGCCTCCTCCGCCCAGGCCTTGATCAGGCTGTGGGCGATGGCGAAGGGCGGCGGGGCCTGGATGGTCGGATGGTCGCCGGCGATCACGGCCTTGGCCTCGGCCCGCGTCAGCCAGGCCACCGATTCCAGCTCGGTCTGATCCGGCCGGGCCTGGTCGTCCGACACCTCGGCGATCAGGCCGATCATCAGTTGCGACGGGAACGGCCAGGGCTGGCTGGAGTGGTAGGCCGTGGCGACCACGGTCAGGCCGGCCTCCTCCTTCACCTCGCGGGCGCAGGCCTCCTCGATGGATTCGCCGGGCTCCAGGAAGCCGGCCAGGGCCGACATCCGCCCGACAGGCCAGGCCGCCTGGCGGCCCAGCAGACAGATCGGCTCAGGCCCGCCCTTGTAGACCGGCAGCATGATGGTGACCGGGTCCACGCGCGGGAAATGTTCGGTCCCGCAGGCCGGACAACGCCGCTTCCATCCGCCGGAGGTCGTCTCGCTCAGCGTGCCGCAGTTGGCGCAGAAGCCATGTTTGCGCCGCCAGTCGAACAGGCTCTTGGCCCCGCCCGCCATGGCCGCGTCCTGGGCCGGCAGGATGGCTGCGGCGCCGCGCATCTCGTGGAAGGCGCCCAATCCCCTCACCGGCCCTTCGGCCGGATCGATCGAGCCTTCGAACTCGATGGCGAAGACCGGCGCCCCGGCCCACAGACCCAGGAAGACATCGCGGTCCGGAACCATATCGCGCGCGTGTTTCAGCGACAGCCAGGCCAGGCGCGGCCCCTCGGCCGTCTCCTCGACCAGCGGCCGCCCCTCCCACAGCACCATCGACTGGGCTTCGGGATTGGCCTCCTGCTCGGCCAGCCATTCGGAATCGTTGCGCAGGTCGCCGGCCCGATCCAGGGGATTGCCGGCGAAGATGTTCTGATGAGCCATGCGGCCTTGTAACCCTTGATTCCGTTCGCCGCACCCGTCATATCCCCTCTCGGAGATCGCGCGGGCGAAGGCTTCGCCAACCTGGTCAGGGCCGGAAGGCAGCAGCCACAACGAATTCCCCTTCGGGTCGCGCGGTCTCTACTTCATTCTTTTTGGCGCTATTGCTTGCCGCGCGGCGGCTCGCTGCTTGAGCGCGTTTGTGCGCCTCGTCTGCGTGGTTAGCTTTGACCAACTCGGATTGAGACAATGCGGTTGTGAGCAAGCACAACTTCTGCGAACGTCGCCTTATGAAACCCGTATGGCTTCTGGGACTGTTAGGATTGTGCGCCTGCGGATCAGCCCCTGCAGACCGGCGCCAGCAGTTGACCGAGTTCAAGCTGTACCGAACGATAGGATGTTACGAGAACGCCCTTCAGACAAACGGCGCCCAGATCGATATCAACCCTGACGGCACAGTCGAGATTTCGACATGGACGGGACAACAGGCGTCACAAACGCCTTCGAATGAGATCGGTCGCCGCCTCTACGAGTTCGGGCTCGACCTTAAAAATCCGATCTACGTCGAGCCGGAAGCGTCCAATAGGTACATGGACGTCGTTGGAATCGTTAAAGACTTGAAAGGGCGAGGATACAGGCACGTCCGACTGGTGGACCTGCCTGCGTGATCACGCGCTCACGCTGCGTTTTCGATCCGGGATATTCCGGCTTTTTCGGTGAACGCCCGCTTCGCTGCAGACCTGACCCGCTGTAAGACTTCGCCCATGACGGACAGCGACACGAATCTCGACGGCCCGCCCTGGGAAGAGGACGAGGTCCTCGCGCGCGACGAAAACACCGACGACATGTTCGGTGCGCCCGCCTCCACGCCCGAGCCCGTCGCACCGCCCCCAGCCGTGACCGCCCCCGCGCCCCCCTCCGACCAGGCCCACGCCGGCGTCGAGGCCCATGCCGACGACGGGTCCGCCTATCAGGTGCTGGCGCGCAAATACCGGCCGCGCACCTTCGAGGACCTGATCGGGCAGGAGGCGATGGTCCGCACCCTGACCAACGCCTTCTCGACCGGCCGGATCGCCCACGCCTTCATGCTGACCGGGGTCCGCGGCGTCGGCAAGACGACCACCGCCCGCCTGCTGGCCCGCGCCCTGAACAACGAGACGGAGAGCATCGACCGGCCGTCCCTGATCCTGACCGCCCACGGCCGGCACGACGCCGCCATCATGGCCGGCCAGCATATGGACGTGATGGAGATGGACGCCGCCTCCCACACCGGCGTCAACGACATCCGCGACATCCTGGAGAGCGTCCGCTACGCCCCGGTCGAGGCGCGCTACAAGGTCTATGTGCTGGACGAGGTCCACATGCTGTCGACGCAGGCGTTCAACGCCCTGCTGAAGACGCTGGAAGAGCCGCCGCCCCACGCCAAATTCATCTTCGCCACCACCGAGATCCGCAAGGTGCCGGTGACGATCCTGAGCCGCTGCCAGAGATTCGACCTGCGTCGGGTCGAGCCCGAGATCCTGATCGGCCACCTGGGCCGGATCGCCGAACGCGAGGGGATGAAGATCGAGCAGGACGCCCTGGCCCTGATCTCGCGCGCGGCCGAAGGCTCGGTGCGCGACGGCCTGTCCCTGCTGGACCAGGCCCTGGTCCAGGCCGAGCGCGGCGAGATGGTCAAGACCGAGACGGTCCGCGACATGCTGGGCCTGGCCGACCGCAGCCAGACCATCGCCCTGTTCGAATCCGTCATGGCCGGCCGCACGCCCGAGGCCCTGGAGAATTTCCGCACCCTGTACGGCTTCGGCGCCGATCCGGTGCAGGTGACCAACGACCTGCTGGAACACTGCCACGCCGCCTCGGTGGCCAAGATGCTGGGTCCGAACGCGACCCGCCTGCCCAATGACCAGGCGCAGAAGCTGGCGGCCCTGGGCGCCGCCATTCCGGCCGCCACCCTGTCGCGCACCTGGCAGATGCTGCTGAAGGCGCTGGACGAGGTGCGCCGCGCGCCCAATCCGGCCGATGCGGTCGAGATGGCCATTGTCCGCCTGGCCTACGCCGCCGACCTGCCGGGACCGGAGGAGGCGTTGAAGCGACTTCAGTCCGGCGAACCGTTCGGCGGCGGTTCCGCGCCACGTGGCGGCGGCGGAGGCGGCGGCGGAGGGACGTCCGCGCAACTGGCCGCCCGGCCCGTCATGGCCCCGGCCCTGCCCGACCCGCAGACCTTCGAGCAGGTGGTCGCCCTGATCGGCGAGAAACGCGAAGTCGGTCTGCAGATGGATGTCGAGCGGTTCGTCAAGCCGGTCTCGTTCAAGCCCGGCGCCATCGTCTATGAAAGCGTCGAGGGCGCGCCGGTCGAACTGGCGCGGCGCCTGGCCGGGCGGCTGCGGGAATGGACCGGCCGCACCTGGCTGATCGCCGCCAACGGCCAGGGCGGCGGCGAGACCCTGATCGAGCGCCAGAAGAAGGAGCGGGCCGCCGAGCGCGAGAAGGTCGAGGCCGACCCCTTCATCAAGGCGGTGCTTTTGGCCTTCCCCGGCGCCAAGCTGGGCGAGATCAAGACCATCGCCCCCGCCGTCGTCACGCCGGAAATCCCCGACTCGCCCGAGGACGACGACGAGGACTGACGGCCTATCCCTCGAGCGAGACCACAGGCCCTGCTTCCACCGGGGTCGTTCGACGTCCGCCACGGCGGCGCTTCAGCCAGGACCGGATCCGCGACTGGATCCGGTCGTCGATCGCGAAATGGAAGGCGAAGGCGAAGGCGACCGCCGCCAGCACGCCGCCGCCCCAGAGCGCCCACTGCACGGGCGCCGACAGGGCGAAGCGGGCCGCAGCCGCATTGACCACCCCGAACCAGGCGATGCGGACGATCTCATTTGAGATGAACATCGAGAAGGAGACCATGGCGGCGGTCTCCACCCATTTCGACGGACGACGCACCGGCACGGCGCCGGCGGCCAGAATGATCAGGGAGATCATCGCCAGGGAGATCAGGGCGTTCTTGCCGAAGGCCTGAGCGAGCGCCAGGCCGAGGAAGGCGGCGACGCCGACCCAGCCGGCCAGGCGGGGGTCGATCCAGATCTTCTGGGCGAACCAGGCCAGGCTCATGCCCAGGAAGAACAGCGGCAGGGCGCGCACGAAGCCGTAACCCATCGGCATCTGGTAGACGGGATGGTCCAGCAGGCTCCAGCACAGCTGGTTGGCGGTCAGATAGGCGGCGACGCCCAGGGCCAGGGCGCCCCAGGGCCCCAGTCGCGTCAGACCGCGCAGGATCCAGGGGAAACACAGATAGCAGCCGATCAGGGCCGAGATCGACCAGGTCGGGGCGTTCCAGCCCAGGCCGCCGGGCACGCCATAGGACTGCAACAGCAGCAACTGGGCCGGCAGCTGGTCCCAGCGGAACCATTCCGGATTGCGCGGCGCGGCGCCCGCCGCCGCACCGAGCAACACCAGGGCGACCAGCGACAGCCCCATGATCAGATGAGCGGGGACCACGCGAAGGACCCGCTTCAGCACGAAGTCGCCCGCCGACATCCGGCCCTGGCCCACGGCGGCCCCATAGACCCGCATCAGCACATAGCCGGAATCGATCAGAAAGAAGTTGGTCAGCAGGAAGCCGCCACGCGAGAACACCGGATGCACGGCCTCGGCCAGAGGAACCGGCCCGGCTCCCTGGAAGTGATGCAGGATGATCAGGAAGGCCACAATGAAACGCAGCGCGTCCAGCCAGCCGCCACGGGCGATCGGGGTTGTCTCGTTTCGGGTCGAAATCAGGCTCCAGGGCACGGCGAACGCCTCCTATGACCCCGATCTCGCAAGAGCCGGGCCGTGGTGGGACCTCTAGCCGCGCACGAGGCGCAGGAACTCCTCGCGGGTGCGGGGATCGTCGCGGACCACGCCGATCAGGTGGCTGGTCGACAGACTGGCGCCGGGGGCGTTGACGCCACGCAAGGTCATGCAGCTGTGTTCGGCCTCGATGACCACGCCCACGCCCTGGGGCTTCAGGACGGTCTGGATGGCCTCGGCGATCTCGGCCGTCATCTTTTCCTGGATCTGCAGGCGTCGGGCGAAGCCGCGCACCACGCGCGCCAGTTTGGAAATGCCGACCACGCGGTCGGTCGGCAGATAGGCGACATGGGCCTTGCCCACGACCGGCAGCATATGGTGCTCGCAGAAGCTGACGAACCGGATGTCCTTCAGCACGACCAGCTGGTCGTAACCGCCCGTCTCCTCGAAGGTCTTCTCCAGATAGGACAGGGGATCGACCTCGTAGCCCGAAAACAGCTCGCGATAGCTGCGCGCCACCCGCGCCGGTGTTTCCAGCAAGCCCTCGCGGTCGGGATCGTCGCCCGCCCATTCGATCAGGGTGCGGACGGCGGCCTCGGCGTCGGCCTGGGTCAGTCGGGAGGCGGTCGGGGGCGCATCAGTCATTGCGGGCCTATTAGCGAAGCGGAGCCGAGAAAGAAAAGCCTTCTTCCCGTCCATTACGCTGCGGCGACCGATTTGGACCCCCGGGGACCTGGAAACGTGGTCCGAGTATCCGAGCCGCCTGACCGTCGGCGGCCGTCAGGCCGCTCGATCGATGTTGGGGAAGGACGCCAGAGAGACGGTGTCGGTGCTGGACAGCAGTCGAGGCAGGTCGATCAGGACGACGAAGCCGTCCTCGCGCCGCACCACGCCCGAGATATAGTCCGAGCGCCACTTGATCCCGATGTCGGGCGACGGCTCGATCTGGTCGGCGCTGAAGACCGCCACCTCGAACACCCGGTCCGCCACCAGGCCCAGGCTGAGCACCCGGTCCTCCAGCGGAATGTCCAGCACCAGGATGCGGGTGTTCAGCGTCGGCTCGGTCGGCGCCATGCCCAGGCGGATCCGAAGATCCGCCGTGGGAACCCCCTGCCCCCGCACGTCCGTCAGGCCCAGAAGATAGTCCGGACTGTTGGGAATGCGCGAGGGCGCCTGATAGGTCAGGATCTCCCGCACCAGGCCGACCGGGGCGGCGAAGAGTTCGTCGCCCAGGCCGAAGGTCACATATTGCCCCTCAGAGGCGCCTTGCCCCTTGGCGGTTTCGGACATCAGGCGCTCTCCCGGAAGTCCATGTCCTCGTCGTCCGCGCCGCCGGTCGCCAGGTCCAGGGCGAAGCCCTTGGCGCGGGCCTGCTGGGCGTGGACGGCGGGCTTGGCCGGCGCAGCCTTGGGCGTCGGGCGGGCCGCCGGCTTGGCCGGAGACTTGAAGGTCGAGACCCGGGCCTGAGCACGGGCAGGGACTCTTTCGGCGTCCGTGCGGAAGAAGGCGATCGAGGTCTGCAGCTCCTCGGCCTGGGCCGCCAGTTCCTCGGAGGTGGCCGACATTTCCTCGGCCGCGCCGGCGTTCTGCTGGATCACCTTGTCCAGCTGCTGGATGGCCTCGTTGATCTGGCTGGCGCCGACGTCCTGCTCGCGGCAGGCGGCGCTGATCTCCGACACCAGTTCGGCGGTCTTGCGGATGTCCGGCACCAGGCGTTGCAGCATCTCGCCGGCTTCCTGGGCCGCCTTGACGGTGTCGCCCGAGACGGCGCCGATCTCGGCGGCGGCCGTCTGGCTGCGTTCGGCCAGCTTGCGCACTTCCGAGGCGACGACGGCGAAGCCCTTGCCGTGCTCCCCGGCCCGGGCGGCCTCGACCGCCGCGTTCAGGGCCAGCAGGTCGGTCTGGCGCGCGATCTCCTGCACGATGCCGATCTTGGCGACGATGGTGCGCATGGCCTCGACCGCGCGATGAACGGCCTCACCGCTGGTTTCCGCGTCCTTGGACGACTGACGCGAGATCTTCTCGGTCTGGGCCGCGTTGTCGGCGTTCTGCTTGATGTTGGCGGCCATCTCTTCCATCGAGGCCGAGGCCTGTTCGGCGGCGGCGGCCTGTTCGGTCGCGCCCTGGCTCATCTGTTCCGACGAAGACGACAGTTCCTGGCTGCCGGCCGAGACATTGTCTGCAGCCGCTAACGCGTCCCCGACTACGCTGCGGAGGCGTTCGATCATCCGGTTAAGGTCGCCCAGCATGTCGCCGATTTCGTCCCGACTGGTGACGACGACCGCCTGGGTCAGATCGCCTTCGGCGACGGCGCGAACGGCCTCAGTGGCGCGGATCAGTCCCTTCCGAACAATCAGTGTGATGCAGACACAACCGAAGACCGCAGCGAATAGAGCGAAGGCGCTGGCGACGATCAGCCCTACACGCGCTTCCTCAAACACCGCATTGGCGCCCTCCTCGGCCTGCGCCATCAGCGCCTTGTCCGTCGCGACGATGTTTTGGGCGGAGTCCTCGATCGCAGAAAGGCTGGCGCGCGCTTCGTTCAACATCAACGCCTTGGCGCCGACGTCGTCGCCGGCGAGCGCCAGCCTGTGAATTTCTTCGCTGATCGGCTTGTATTCTGACCAGGCGTTCGCGAGCGAAACCCACTCGGCCTTGGCGTCTGCCGATGCGACCGCCTGGCCTTGAGCCAGCAGGTCTTCCAACATGCCTCGGCCCCGGCCTACCTCTTCGGAAAACTCACGCACCGCTTCAGGGTCGGTGGTCAGGAGCATGCCGCGCTCACGCCTCACATAGCTGCTGAACTCGGTCTGGATGCTCTGGGCCCGGCTCAGTTGAGCGGCCGGTCCGGCGACAACCTCATGGATGGCGGCGTGCAGAGACGAAAGATGACTGAGGGAAACGCCGACTAAAACGGCGATCGCCGCGATCAGCACCCCGAACGTCAGGATCAACTTGGCCTTGATGGTGAAACGCATAGCCTATCTCCCGAAAAATCGATCATGACGAGCGACGGACGCCACTGGCGAGCGTGCACCCTGGTGCAGATTGCAGACAGCCGAACATCCGAGGGCGGTCAGGACGAAAGCCAGCGCCATCTGAATGACGAGCGAGCCATCGACCGGGAAAGTCGACCCTCGGAGGCTCGCAACATCACGAACCTCGACAGCCACATCCACTGGTATGCGTATTCTCATATCTCGTCCCATCCCCACGGCGCGCTAAAACACAACCCGAACGCACCATCCAGGGATATGGTTAAACCGACTTCAAACGCCTGATAGGGAGTTGTACCTATCGATAAGCCTCTAAGATTGGTGGATTTTTTTGATCAACGAAGGTCGAACCGCAGCCCGCCGGCCATGCACTTTCAGGTCGTTCCGCCACAGAATCTCACCCCGCCTGAAATACATCTACGGGTCGCAACACGCAGCAGATCGTGGAATTTCACAGCAAGCCCACGTCCGAATTCCCGCTACGATCCGTCGGACTGACGAGACGGTCCAGGCGGCCCGGAAGCCGGTTCCGGCATTGGGGCGGAGATGGCTCCTATTTGCTTTCTACAGACCGAAAAGGATTGGGGAGGGATCCGGCCATTATCTCCCCGTTAACCATCCTCCCGGCATTTTCTGCCCAGTGATTTGCGGGAGCGTGGGCCGATGAACGGCGCGGAAGTTCTGGATGTGGGGCGCGACGCCATCTGGCTGACGATCCAGCTGTGCCTGCCGGTCCTGCTGGTCGGCCTGGTCGTGGGCGTCGTGATCGGCCTGTTCCAGGCCCTGACGCAGATTCAGGAACAGACCCTGATCTATGCGCCCAAGATCATCGCCATCTTCGTGTCCCTGTTGCTGTTCCTGCCGCTGATGGGCGCCCTGCTGGGCGGGTTCATGCGCCAGATCGCGGCGCGCATCGCGGGCATGTAGTGGAGGCTTACGCCACCGCGGATCAGGTCTGGGCCGGGGGGCTGATCTTCGCCCGCATCGGCGCGATCCTGATGCTGATCCCCGGCTTCGGGGAAACCTATGTGCCGCCGCGCATCCGCCTGTCGCTGGCCCTGCTGATCAGCCTGGCGCTGTGGCCTGTGGTGCGCGACAGCCTGCCGGGCCTGCCCGAGACCCTGGGCGGCATGGCCGGGTGGGTGATCCGCGAGGTGGTGGTCGGCCTGATGATCGGCATGCTGTTGCGCATGTTCCTGACGTCGCTGATGACGGCGGGCGAGATCGTCTCGCTGCAGACCACCCTCAGCTTCGCCCAGACGGCCAATCCGCTACAGGCCCAGCCGGGGTCGACGGTCGGTTCGTTCCTGCTGCTGTTCGGGGTGACGTTGATCTTCGCCACCGACACCCACCACCTGTTCATCGCCGGCATGGTCGGTTCCTACAGTCTGATCGCCCCGGCCAAGCCCCTGATCATGGGGGATTTCACCGAATTGGCGGTGCGGACCCTGGGGGACAGCTTCCTGCTGGGGGTGCAGTTGGCGGCGCCGGTTCTGGTGTTCGCCCTGATCTTCAACCTGGCCTCGGGCCTGATCGCGCGGGTCATGCCGTCGTTCCAGGTCTATTTCGCCGCCGCGCCTCTGAGCGTCATCCTGGGCCTGTCGATCTTCGCGCTCAGCCTGGGCGCCTTGGGCACCGTCTTCATCGACCGCTACCGCCGCCTCGCCGAGGTGTTCGCGGCCGGCGCCTTCGGGGGAGGGGCGGGTGGCTGACGACACCGATCCCGAGTCGAAAACAGAAGACGCCACCCCCCGAAAACTCGAGGACGCCCGAAAGAAGGGCGACGTCGCCAAGTCTCAGGACGTCGGCCAGGTGCTGTCCCTGGCCGGGGCGGCGGCGGTGATCCTGGGCGCCGGGGGCTGGTTCGCCGGGTCGATGGCGCAACAGCTGCTGCCCTTTATCGCGGCCCCTCACCAGATGCTGGGGATGCTGGATTCGGGGGCGGGGGCTCAGATTCTGGCCCAGGCTCTTTGGGCCATGACCCCCTTCCTGGGAGCGGTCATGCTGGCGACCATCATCGGCGGGGCGGGCGGACACCTGGCCCAGTCCGGCCTGATCTTCACCGCCGAAAAGCTGAAGCCGAAATGGTCGTCGGTGAACCCGATGTCGGGGTTCAAGCGCATCTTCGGCCCCGACGGCCTGATGCAGTTCGTCAAGACCTTCCTGAAGCTGATCGCCGTCTGCGTGGTCTGCTGGATGGTGCTGAAGCCGCATGTGCGCGAGTTCGAGAACATGGTCACCCTGAGCCCGGCGGCCCTGCTGCCGCTGGCGCGGGACATGGCCCTGGCCCTGTTCGTGGCGGCCATCATCCTGCTGGGGGCGACGGCCGGAGCCGACTTCATCTGGCAGAAGATGCGCTTCGCCAAGCGGATGCGGATGACCAAGGAAGAACTGAAGGAAGACTACAAACAGTCCGAGGGCGATCCCCACATCAAGGCCAAGCTGAAGCAGATCCGCATGCAGCGCAGCCGCCAGCGGATGATGGCCAATGTGCCCAAGGCCACGGTCATCGTGACCAACCCGACCCACTATTCGGTGGCCCTGCGCTACGAACCCAGCGAGGGCGACGGGGCGCCGGTCTGTGTGGCCAAGGGGGTCGACGCCCTGGCCATGCGTATCCGTGAAGTCGCCAAGGAACATGGCGTGCCGATCGTCGAGAACGTCCCTCTGGCCCGCGCCCTTTACGCCTCGGTCGAGATCGACGCCGTCATTCCCAAGGAACATTTCGAGGCCGCCGCCAAGATCATCGGCTTCGTGTTCCAGTCCCGCAAACGTCGGTAAGACCCCCGTAAGGCTTGGCGCCGGATTTGGGGGTATGATCAGACCACTGATTCGCGAGGCCGCATGAAGCCCAACCGTCGCCTTCCGTTCGACCTGCTCTCCGTTGCGACGGCGTTCGGCGTGGTCGTGGCCGTCGCGGCCCTGGCCTATCCGGCCTTCAAGGCCAATCCGATGTCGGGGCCGGGCATGATCCTGATCGTCACGGCGGGTCTGATCGCCCTGATCGGCCTGTTCGGTTTCCGCCGCGCCGAGACGGTCAAGCCGTCCAGCGACGTGGCCGTGGACATGCTGGACGCCATGGCGGAGCCGGCGGCCCTGGTGTGGGAGACGGGCCAGGTCCTGGCCTTCAACGGCGCCTGGGCCCAGTCCAACGGCACGACCACCGCCCTGCCCCGCGGCAAGTCGGCCCAGGCCCTGTACATGGCCTTCGCCCAGGCGCGTCGGGGCGAGCCGGGCCACGCCATCGTCCAGATCGGCGACCGCGAGGTCGAGGTGGTGATCGGCAAGGCCGGCCCCGACCGGTATCTGATGCGGGTCGCGCCCGAAGCCGTCCTGCCCCTGCCCGTGGCGACGGCCCCGACGAACGGCGCGGCGACGGGCGAATCCCGCGCCATGGCCGCCGGCGCTCCCTTCGGCTCGGCCGTGATCGACGGCCCCGACCTGTTCGCCGGCCGGGCGCAGGAGGCCAACGCCGCCCTGGCCGTGCTGACCGGCCCCAACGCCGCGCGCGACGCCGCCTTCGGCCATCTGTTCGACCCGACGGGCGTGGCCGAGGCGCGGGTCAAGCTGGCGGCCGGTTCGTCCGGCCCCATCGAACTGGTCGCCCGCGCCTATCCCGACAAGATGCTGCACCTCTATGTGGCGCCAGAGGGCGAACAGAAGCGCATCTGGCTGTTCGACGTCTCGGCGCAGAAGTCGATGGAGCTGCAGCTGTCGCAGGCCCAGAAGATGCAGGCCGTGGGCCAGCTGGCCGGCGGCGTGGCCCACGACTTCAACAATCTGCTGACGGCCATCCAGTTGCAGCTGTCGGGCCTGCTGGAGCGGCATCCGGTCGGCGACCCCTCCTATGAGGGGCTGAACGAGATCCGCCAGACCGCCATTCGCGCCGCCGACCTGGTGCGCAAGCTGCTGGCCTTCTCGCGCAAGTCCACGGTGCGGCGTGAGCGGCTGGATCTGGGCGAGCTGGTCGGGGAGTTCGCCATCCTGCTGCGGCGCCTGCTGCGCGAGGACGTTCGGCTTGAAACCGACTACGGCCGCGACCTGCCGGTGGTCCTGGCCGACAAGAGCCAGCTCGAGACCGCCGTGATGAATCTGGCCGTCAACGCCCGCGACGCCATGCGCGGCGTGGTCGAGCCGGGCGACGCGGTCGTCACCATCACCACCCGCCGTCTGACCGCCCAGCAGGCGCGCGAGATGGGCTGGCCCGACGCTCCCACCGATGAGGTCGCCCTGATCGAGGTGTCGGACACCGGCCCCGGCGTGCCGCCTGAACTGGTGGACAAGATCTTCGAGCCCTTCTTCACCACCAAGGCGGTGAACGAGGGCACCGGCATGGGCCTGGCCACCGTCTACGGCATCGCCCAGCAGGCCGGCGGCCATATCTCGGTCAGCAATATCGAGGGCCCGCACGGCATGAGCATGGGCGCGGCCTTCCGCATCTTCCTGCCGGCCGCCGGCGAGGCGGAACTGGCCGAGGTTCAGCCGGTCGAGGTCAAGGTCAAGGCGCCGCGCGACCTGTCGGGCGCCGGCCGCATCCTGTTCGTCGAGGACGAGGACGCGGTCCGCGGCATCGCCGCCCGCCTACTGCGCCAGCGCGGCTATGAGGTCATCGAGGCCGCCGACGGCGAGGAGGCCCTGATCCTGGCCGAGGAATACGCGGGCCAGATCGACATGATGATCTCCGACGTCATCATGCCCGGCCTGGACGGCCCGTCCCTGCTGAAGAAGGCGCGCAAATACCTGGGCGACGCCCCGGTCATGTTCATCTCAGGCTATGCGGAAAGCGACTTCTCGGACCTGCTGCAGGACGAGGTCGGGGTCTCCTTCCTGCCCAAGCCTCTGGACATCAAGACCCTGGCGGAACGGGTGAAGCAGGAACTGCACGCGGGCTGAATCCACGTCGCGGTTCAAAGCGGCCGTTCAGGCGGCTCTGCGCGCGGCGGAGGGGGATTTCACATACAGGCCCTTGCGGCCGGTGACGGGGCGGAAGGCGACGGTCTCGCCTTCCAGCCGTTCATCCATGCCCAGGAACAGGCAGCCGTCGTCGACCAGGCGGCGTTCCAGCCCGTCCAGCACGCGGGCGCGGCGCGAGGGCTCCATGTCCCCGAGCACGTAGCGGCAGAAGATGACGTCGAAACGGGCCTCGTCGGTCGGCTCGTCCAACAGGTTGGCGCGTCCGAAACGGACGGTGTCGGCCAGTTCGGCGCGGACGCGCCAGTTGTCCTCGGCCGGCTCGAACCAGCGCAGCATGGTCTTGGCGGTCAGACCGCGCTGGATCTCGAAGCCGGTATAGAGGCCTGAACGCGCCTTCTCGATCGCACGCTGCGACAGGTCGGTGGCCGTCAGATCCAGCGGAACGCCGATGTCCAGCCCCGCCATGGCGATCGACCAGGCCTCCTGCCCCGTCGAACATCCGGCGGACCAGACCTTGACCCGGCCGTTCGGCCGGGCGCGCGACAGGGCCGGCAGAAGCTCCTTCTCCAGCACGGTGAACGGGGTGCGATCGCGACGGAACCAGGTTTCGGCGTTCAGCAGGGCCTCGATCACAGCCCAGCCCAGGGAGGCGACCGGATTGGCCCAGAGATTCGTCAGCAGGGCCTCGACATTGGCGTAGCCTTCACGACGCGCGATCGGTCCCAGACGGTGTTCGGCCAGATGAATGCGATCCCGCGCCAGCCGATAGCCGGCGCGGGTGGCCAATAGTCCCTGAAGCTTGTCGAAGTCCTCGGGTGTCATGCCGCGATCGCGCCGACCTCCATCAGCTTGGACTGAAGAATTTCGCCGTCAAAAGGTTTCATAACATAGTCGTCGGCGCCGGCGGCCAGGGCCTCGGCGATCCGCTCAGGCCGGGTTTCGATGGTGCAGAACAACACCTTCGGAACCTCTCCTCCGGGCGAGGCGCGCAGGCGGCGCAAAAAGGTCAGCCCGTCCATCACCGGCATGTTCCAGTCGATCAGCAGCACGTCGGGCATGACGCCTGAGCAATAGGCCAGGGCCTCGGCGCCGTCCGCAGCCTCGTCGACCTCGTAGCCGAGGCCCTCTACGATCCGGCGGGCGACCTTGCGAATGATCCGGCTGTCATCGACGATGAGGCAGGTTTTGAAATCCAAGACGGGCTCCCCGGCGCCGGACCTTCAGCAGAAGTCACGCGTCGTAGCAGCATCGCCCGATTCCAGTTAACGAGTCGTTGGGAAAGCCTCACACGGGCATTCGCGCGACCAGGACGACGCGGCCGTCCTCGACCGTCACATGCAGCGAGCCGCCGGCCTCGACCACGGTCAGCCACAGCCAGTAGGGCTGGATCCACTGCCCCGCCAGCCCTTCGATCAGGCGCTCGCCGGCCAGGCCCGTGACCGCTTCCGGCTTCAGCCGGGCGCGGGCGCCCTCGGCGAATCCCTCGATGAACAGGAAGCCGTTCTCGACGCGCGACTGGATCACCGCATCGCCCCCCATCGGCAGGGCGCCGACGGTGAGATAGGCCAGATTGGTCAGGGCGCGCGCCTGGGGCTTGGAAAACTCGCCCTCGTGGATGCGCCAGTCCAGCGAGGCGCGCCCGCCCTCGGTCAGACCCGTGACCAGCGACTGGAGCTCGCGTGCGGTGAACCGTTCGCTGGTCGTCGCCGCGCCGAAGGCGACGCGGGCGAAATGGACCAGGGCGACCATCTTGCGGGCGCTCTGTTCGATCAGGGACAGGGCGTCCTCGCGCATGTCCTGGGCCGAAGGATCGCGCATGAGATCCAGGCCCGAGACGATCGCGCCCGAGGGGCTGATGAAGTCGTGGCACAGTTTGGCGGCGACATAGGTGGCCAGTTCGATTCCGTCGACAGGCAGGTCCAGCGGGGCTTTGGCGGCGTCGGTCGAATTCATGGAGGCCAGCATACTCTCGTCGGCGTTCAGGTCACAGTTCATGTCGTGCGCGAAGCTGACGTGATTTGCCGGTTCATGGAACCGCCGCAATGGTCTATCGAGCCCATAATGACGACCTCCCCCACGAACACCCTGGCCCTCGACCTGGAGTCCGGCGCCCTGGCCCTGGCCATCGCCGAGATCGCCGAAGACGCCGCGCGCCTGATCCTGCCCTACTGGCGCAGCAACACCGCCGTCGAGACCAAGTCGGACGACAGCCCCGTCACCCAGGCCGACCGCGCCGCCGAGGCCCTGATCCTCGAACGGCTGGCCGCCCTCTATCCCGGCGTCCAGACGGTGGCCGAAGAAGCTGTGGCCGCGAACGGCGCCCCGGACTCGGCCGAGGACTGGTTCTGGCTGATCGACCCGCTGGACGGCACCAAGGGGTTCGTGCGCGGCGGCGAGGCCTTCACGGTCAACATCGCCCTGATGCATGCGGGCTATCCCGTCGCGGGCGTGGTCACGGCTCCGGCGACGGCCACGACCTGGCGCACGGACACGCCGGGCGGCGGCGCCTTCCGTCGTCAGTACGGCGAGCAGCAGGAGGGCGAGGCCCACGCCGGCGCCGAATGGCGGCCGATCAAGGTCCGCGACCGCCCGCAGGAGGGCATGGCCCTGCTGAGCCACAGCGTCACCGATGAAGAGGCCGCGCGTCTGGCCGCCCGCCACGGCTGCACCCGCTGGCAGGGCACGGATTCCTCGCTGAAATTCTGCCTGATCGCCGAGGGCCGCTTCGACGCCTATCCGCGCTCCGGCCCGACCTCGGAATGGGACACTGCGGCCGGTCAGGCCGTGCTGGAAGCCGCCGGCGGCCGCGTCCTGGCCGACGACGGCCAGCGCCTGGCCTACGGCAAGCCCCAGTTCCTCAACGGACCCTTCGTCGCCATGGGCGGCTGAGGCCGATCCCGCCACGCTTCATCGTGTGGCGGGGACCTCACCGGCGGCCGCTACGGCGCGCCGTCGATGCAAGCGCCCGTTCAAGATCCTCCTTCGTCATCGACGTACAATAGGCTGGCGCTCCACGCTCGAAGCGCCAGCCTTCCGAAAGCGCGCCGGCATCCACGGCGTCGAAACCGAATTCGTCGTAGAGTCTGATAGCGATAGCCTTGGCTTCGGCGTCGTCGCTTGCGACCGGCAAGGCGCGTCGATCAGGCGCTCCTGCGGGTCTCCCGTCCCTTTCCAGTTCGTTCATTGGTATGGCGTTGAACGCCTTGACGATGCGCGATTGTGGAAGGTGTCGTGCCAGCAACTCGCTCGTCGTCGTTTTCCCGTCATCCAGATCCGGAATCCGGCCGTCGCGTTCGACATAATAATTGTTCGTATCGATGACGACCTTGCCCACAAGCGGTGCAACAGGGGTCGTGCGATAGGCCGTCAGTGGAATGGCGACGATGACAACCTCGCCGAATGCGACGGCGTCATCGACCGTGCCGACTTCGCAACCGACGCCGTACCGCAGGCTGAATAGGGTTTCGGGGCCGCGCGAGTTGCTGAGCATGACCTGATGGCCGGCCTGAACCGCCAGCTTCCCGACGACCCGCCCGACGAAGCCCGCGCCGATGATGCCGATTTTCATGACTGTCTCTCCTGAGTGAGCCAGCAGATTTAATTGCCATTCATATCGCCATAAATATCCATTAGTAGACGACATTGACAACCAAATGAGATCAATCAATGGACCGGCTCACCAGTATGGCGGTCTTCGTCAAGTCTGCCGATCTCGGCTCTTTCGCCGCCGCCGCCGAGGCGATGGGAATGTCTCCACAGATGGTCGCCAAACACGTGGTGTTTTTGGAGGATCGTCTCGGAGCCACCCTTCTCCACCGGACGACCCGGAGGCAGAGCCTGACGGACGTTGGGCGGGCCTATTATGATCGCTGCAAGCTTGTGCTGGCGGAGGCTGAAGCCGCCGACACGATTGCGCAGGACATGCGCTCCCAGCCCAAGGGCGTCCTAAGGGTCAACGCCCCGATGACGTTCGGCTCCTTCACTCTCGCCCCCTTCATCACGCGCTATCTTGCGCGATACCCCGATATGCAGATCGACCTCACGCTCAACGACCGATTTGTCGATCCTCTCGAAGAGGGTTTCGATGTGATGGTTCGGATCGGCGCCGTCGAGGACAGCAGCCTCATCGCCCATCTGTTGGCGCCTTACCGGTTGATCGCCTGCGCCTCGCCGACCTACCTCGCCCGTCGTGGCGCGCCCGAGACGCCTGCTGATTTGGAACGGCATGATTGCCTTGCCTACGCCTACTGGTCTCCTTCAATCCCTTGCCGTTGGCTGTTCACTCGCAATGGCCGAGACGAAGAAATCAAGGCGAGCGGACGGATGCGAAGCAACGACTGGAAGGCGTTGCTGCACGCCGCGATCGAGGGTTACGGCGTGACGCTCGGACCGGAGAGCGTGATGAAGGCGGAAATCGACTCTGGCCGGCTTGTCCGTGTCCTACCCGAGTACGAGGGGCCGGTGCGGCCCATGCATGTTCTCTATCCGGCCGGACGGCGCCCTACAGTCAATGTTCGCAGTTTCGTCGAGGCTTTGACGGAAGAATTCCGCCCTTGATGACGGCGCCTAAAGCCCCGCCTTCCACAGCAGCATCCCGGCCCGGTCGGCCAGGGCCGGCACGCCCAGTTCGCGCGCGGTCAGGACGGCTTCGTTCAGGATCAGGTGCAGGTGGGCGGGCGCAGGGCCGCCCAGGCGATGACGGGCCAGGGCCAGTTCGGCCAGACCGATCTGGTCGGCGGCCCAGTCCAGCGGCGCAGCGGCGGCGAGCCGGTCGCGCAGGCGGGCCTCCATCAGCTCCAGCCCCGCCAGGTCGCGCACAGCCTCGGCCAGGGCGATCTCGCGCGATACCCGGCGTTCGCGCACCAGGGCGCCGATGATCAGGCCGCGGCCCTGGGTCAGGGCCTCGGCCTGGTTCAACAGCATCAGGGGCGTGGCGTCGTCGCCCGCGCGCAGCACCTGAATGACGGCCCAGTCCAGCGGGCTGTGGTCGGGCGTGAACTGATCGGCGGCGGCGTCGAACATCATCCGTCCCTGGGCCAGGGCCTCGGCATGATCGGCGACGGAGGCCAGGGCCGAAAGACCCGCGCCGCACAGGGCCAGGGCGCGAGCGCGCGTCAGGGGGCGATAGTCGGGCGAGGCGTTCTCGACCAGGGCGCCGAGATCGCGTCCGGCCTGGTCCAGCAGGCGGGCGTCGCGCTTGATCACCCCGGTCTCCAGCGCCAGTCCCGCCCGATCCAGCCGCAGTTCGACGTCGTTCGCCCCCGCCTCATGCAGGGCCAGGTCCATCAGGGCGGCGGCGTCCATCAGGGCGGCGGGATCGCCGGACAGACGGGCCTTGCGTGTCTTGAGCCGGGCATGGACCGAGGACAGCTCGCCTGCGGCATGGGACCGACGCGGCCGCCCGGCGGCGTCGAGCGCGGTCAGGGCGCGATCCAGGTGGATCGGATCGCCGCACAGATCGAAGCGCAGCATCAGGGCCTGGGCCTTGTCGATCGCGGCCCGCGCCGCCCGATCCTCGCCCACGGCGGCGCGCACCAGGCTGTCGGCGCAACGGTCGGCGCGGTCCAGGCTGTCGACGGCGCCGCTGCGGCGGGCGTGTTCGCGCCACAGGGCGGCGGCGCGACTCTCGGTCTCGAACGGGCGGGCGCAGGAGACGCGACCGGCGTCGGTGGTTTCGCGCCGCGCCTCAGCCGCCAGCAGATCGACGCCGATCAGCTCGACCCAGCCCAGATCCTCGCTCTCGCGGGCCTGGGCGAACAGCTTGCGAAGGTCTCGGCCGAACTCGAACATGCGATGGACGCCTCTAAATCCCGCTTCGGGACGACCAATGCGTCCCCCTGGGGTTCCAATGCAAACGCGACGCCGCCAAGGGGGTTCAGCCTGGCCTTAAGGATGATTTCGTCAATTCAGATCGGGGGTTTTCTGACGGCAGCGCTGCAGGGCGGCGCGGGCCTCGGAGGCGTCGGCGTTCAGCCGACGCACGGCCTCGATCCGAGCGCGGGTCTGGTCGGCCTCGGCCGCGCGCGAGGGCTTGCCGGCGGCGGTCGCGGCCTGCATGGCCGCCAGCGACCAGAACAGGGCGGCGTCGTACAGGCGTCTGCCCTCCGCGCTTTCGCCGCCTTCCAGTTCGGACGCGGCCTGGGTCAGGCCGGCGCAGCGCACCGCCTCCTCGTAGGAGACGAGGCCGACGTTCGGCGCGTGCTGAAGCAGCAGACTGGCGATGGTCAGCAGGACCAACATGGGAAGGCTCCATAGACATCCCCCCGGACATCGCCGACATCAGATCACGTTCCGACGACGGGGAGAAGATCGAACCCGGGCGGGAATTGGACAGGATTGCGAATAACTGCCGCGCTGAGCTCAAACCCTGTATGCTGCTCTGCAGCAAACGGCCGGAACCCGGTTTTCGGTCTCGGCAAGACCCGCAATGGATCGTCATGCTCTACGCCTTTCATGAACTCGCCTATCAGTCGGCCCTGCCGTTTCGGGTCGGCGCCCAGATGGCCCGGCGCTTCTGGACCTCGCCGTTCAATCCGGCGGCGGACACGGCGGTCGGACGCACCGCCTACGCCTCGGCCGAACTGTTCGAGAGCGTCACGCGTCGCTACGGCAAACCGGACTGGAAGCTGGAAACCATCGAGATCGCCGGCAAGCCGGTGCGCACCGTCGAACAGGTGATCTGGCAGAGCCCCTGGTGCCGCCTGGTCCGGTTCGCCCGCAATATCGGCGACCTGAAACGGGCCGGAAAGCCCGCCTCCGGCCCCGCCGTCCTGGTCGTCGCGCCCCTGTCGGGCCACTACGCCACCCTGCTGCGCGGCACGGTCGAGGCCTTTCTTCAGGACCACGACGTCTATGTCACCGACTGGATCAACGCCCGCCAGGTGCCGGTGCTGGAAGGCCGGTTCGATTTCTTCGACTATATCGACCACGTCCGGCGGATGCTGGCCGAGATCGGCGGCCGGGCCCATGTGGTCGGGGTCTGCCAGCCCGGCCCGCCCGTTCTGGCGGCCTGCGCGATCATGGCCGAGGACAGCGACGAGAACCGCCCCCTCTCCATGACCTTCATGGGCTCGCCCATCGACGCCCGTCTGTCGCCGACCGTGACCAACCAGCTGGCGGAGGAAAAGCCCTTCACCTGGTTCCGGTCGAACATGATCCACACCGTGCCCCTGCCCTATGCGGGGTTCGGGCGGCGGGTCTATCCGGGCTTCGTCCAGCTCTACAGCTTCATGTCGATGAACGAAGAGCGCCATCGCGACGCCCACTGGGACTATTTCAACAGCCTGATCGACGGCGACGGCGACGGGGTCGAGAAGCACGAGGAATTCTACGACGAATATCTGTCGGTGCTGGACCTGACCGAGGAATTCTACCTCCAAACCATCGACATCGTCTTCCAGCAGCATCTGCTGGCGCGCGGCCTGCTGGAGCATCGCGGACACAAGGTCGATCTGACGAAGATCAGAGACATCGGCCTGATGACGGTCGAGGGCGAGAAGGACGACATCTCCGGCGTCGGCCAGACCCAGGCGGCCCACGGCCTGTGCCCCAACATCCCCGAGGACCGACGGGTGCTGTACGTCCAGCCGAATGTGGGCCATTACGGCGTCTTCAACGGTCGTCGCTTCCGTGACGAGATCTATCCCCGCGTCCGCGATTTCATCGCCCAGAACGAGGCCCTCGGTGGCGTATCGCAACGGTCAGCGTCTGCCGCTTGACGACGGGGGCTTGGGCTCCGGTTCCGGCCCCACACTGAGACTGTCGGTCAATCCCCGCGCCCGGCGTCTTTCGGTGCGGATCGATGCGCGCGCGGGCGAGGCGGTGGTGATCGCCCCGACCGAACGCGGCCTGGCCCAGGCCGTGGCCTTCGCCCGTTCGAAAAGCGTCTGGATCTCCGAACGCCTGGCGGTGCGGCCCAAGGGCCGACCGCTGGAGCCCGGCCAGGTCATCTCATTGCGCGGCCGCCCGGTCCGCCTGGAGGCGACGCCCGGCGCCGGCGCAGCCCGCCTGGTCGAAGACGGAACCGTCATCCGCTCGGGCGGCGAGGGCGAGGCCTACGCCCGCCGGGTCGAGAACCTGCTGAAGCGCGAGGCGCGTAGCACGCTGTTGGACCGCACCGACCACCATCTGCGCGCCCTGGGCCAGACGCCGGTCACGGTCTCCATCGCCGACACCCGCTCGCGCTGGGGCTCGTGCAGCCCGCATAACCGCACCATCCGCTATTCCTGGCGCGTCATCATGGCCCCGCCCCCGGTCATCGACTATCTTGCCGCCCACGAGGTCGCCCACCTGGTCCACGCCGACCACAGCCCGGCCTACTGGTCGGTCGTCGAACGCCTGGTCGGCGACCACAAGCCCTGGCGCAAATGGCTGAAGGACTATGGCGCGGCCCTGCACGCCGTGGGCCGATAGAACCCACTCATCCCCCCTTGGGGGAGGTGGATCGGCGCGTAGCGCCGAGACGGAGGGGGCAAGAGAGCGCCGCTAAGGCGGCGCCTTCAGACAGCGAGCCTGTGTCGCCCCCCTCCCCCAACGGGAGAGGATCAGAAGAACAACGGGTCGCTTCGCTTCTCGGCCGGCAAACGGCCTTCGAGCTGTTGGTCCGGCGTGTCGCGCGGGGCGGGCTGGGGCGAGGTGGGGCGAACGACCGGCGGCCTCGACGCCGGTTGAGACGGTTGCTGGGCCGGCTCTTCCACATAGGGGTCGCCCAGGCTCGGATCGACCGGCTCGACCGGGGCTCCACCTTCATCCAGGCCGCCCTGGCCCAGACCCGACATCAGATCGCCGACGGGATCCGGCGCGGTCCAGCCCTCGGGCATGGGCGGGCCGTCCGGGATGCGCGGTGCGTTCAGGCGCGGCAGGGCCGCCTCCATGAAGCCCTTCCAGATGGCGGCGGGCGACGAGCCGCCGGTCACGCCGCGCATGGCGGTGTTGTCGTCCTTGCCCACCCAGACGGCGGTGACGAAGCCGCCGGTGTAGCCGACGAACCAGGCGTCCTTGTAGTCCGAGGTCGTGCCCGACTTGCCCGCCAGATCGCGCCCGGCGATGGCCGCGCTGCGCCCGGTGCCCGAGGTCATGACCCCGCGCAACATCTGGTTCATGTAGTACAGCGACGGATTGTTGATCGCCTGGCCGCTCTGGCCGCTGGCCCGCTGATAGATGACCCGGCCCTGGGGGGTGCGGATGCGGCTGATGCCATAGGCCTCGACCCGGCGACCGCCGTTGGCGAAGGCGTCATAGGCGGTGGCCATCTCCAGCGGCGAGACCTCGACGGCGCCCAGGGCCATGGCGGGCTCCAGACCGATGCGGCTCTCGATGCCCAGGCGCCGCGCGGCGCGGGCCACGCTGTCGCGTCCGATCTGGTCGGCGACATAGGCCGCCACCGTATTGGTCGACTGGGCCACGGCCTGGGCCAGGGTCATGTTTCCGCTGAAGGTGTTGGAATAGTTCTTGGGCGACCAGTTGCCTATGGTGATCGGCTGATCGACCACCGGGGTCTGGGGCGTGTAGCCGGCCTCGACCGCCGCCAGATAGACGAAGGGCTTGAAGGCCGAGCCCGCCTGGCGACGCGCCTCGACGGCGCGGTTGAACTGGCTGTCGGCATAGGAGCCGCCGCCGATCATGGCCCGCACCCGGCCGTCGCCGTCCAGGGCGACCAGGGCCGCCTGTTCGACGCCCTTGCGCTCGTCACGATCCAGAATGCGGCGCACCGACCGTTCGGCGGCCGTCTGCAGCGTCAGGTCCAGGGTGGTCTCGACCACCATGTCCTCGGTCGGTTCGCCGACCAGGCCGCGGATCGACTGGTCCAGCCAGTCGATGAAATACTGGGCGTGCTGGGTCGCCAGGGTGCGCGACACGATGATCGGCTGGGTCACGGCCTCCTCGCGCTGGGCGGCGGTGATGACCCCGGCCTCTTCCATTTCGTTCAGCACGACGGTGGCGCGGGTGGCGGCCCGCTCGCTCTCGGACACGGGCGAATAGCGCGAGGGCGCCTTCAGCAGCCCGGCCAGAAGCGCGGCCTCGCCGACCGTCAGATCCTTGGCCGACTTGTCGAAATAGCGTTGCGACGCCGCCTCGATCCCATAGGCGCCGGCGCCGAAATAGACCCGGTTCAGATACAGGGCCAGGATCTCCTTCTTGGAGAATTTCATCTCCAGCCAGACGGCCAGCATCAGCTCCTGCACCTTGCGGCGCAGGTTCTGGTCGGGCGTCAGGAACAGGTTCTTGGCCAGTTGCTGCGTCAGGGTCGAACCGCCCTGCACCACCCGGCCGGCGCGCATATTGGTCGCCGCCGCCCGCATCATGCCGATGGGGTCGAAACCGGGGTGGTGATAGAAGCGCCGGTCCTCGATGGCGATGAAGGCGGCCGGCACATAGTCGGGCAGGGAGTCCAGATCGGCGGGCGGCGCCATCTGGGTGCCCCGGGTGGCGATCAGGGCGCCGTTGCGGTCCAGATAGGTGATCGAGGGCTGACGATCGACATTATACAGGCTTGAGGTGTCGGGCAGGCCGCGCGCGAACACGGCGAAGAAGACCACCAGGAAGATCAGTCCCCAGACGGCCAGCACCGCGCCCCAGTAGAGCGCCTGTTGCAGCCGCGTGCGAGCCGGCTTTGCGCCGCCCTGCTGCCCGCCCCCGAACCCTGGACCCGCCATGACTTTCCTTCAGATGCCGCGCTCAGCGGGATTAAGCTCTACGGACATGTATCGCGTATGAACCGCCGCCGAAACGGCCCCGTCGATATCACGCGACCGTGAGCGGCTATTTCGCCGAAAGAAAGGCGCGACGGGCCAGCCAGACGCCGGTCTCGGCCCCGTCGGCCTGCACCGACAGGCCGGCCTCGATCAGCAGGGCCCGATAGGCGGCGGGATCCAGACTGCCGTGATACAGCGGTTCGCCGCGCCATTCGCCGATGGTCTCGCCATGGGCGGGGCCGCTGGTGAACATCAACCGCCCGCCGTCCGCCACCTGTCGGGCGAGAGCGGGCAGGACACGCCGCTGATCCTCGGGCGTCAGATAGAACAGGCTGTGCCAGGCCAGAACGCCGTCAAACACGCCGTCCGGCGGCGGGTCGCGCATGTCGGCGGTCTCCCAGACGCCGGCCGGCAGGGTCTGGCGCGCATGGGCGATCAGGGCCGGCGAGGAATCCCGCCCCACGACCCTGAACCCCCGCTCCAGCAGGGCCGCCCCCATCGGCCAGCCCGAGCCGCATCCGACATCCAGAATGGACGCGCCCGACGGCAGGTCGGCGACGAAACGATCCAGCCACTTCGCTTCGTCCAGCCCGCGCGCCCCGGAATACAGGGCCGCGCCGCGATCCCTGATCCAGTCCGCCGCCCTGTCCTCGTACAGACCGACGATCCGATCCGCCGCCGGATGGCTCATCGCGCCAGGAAGGCGTCCAGTTCGCCGTAGAAGGCCTGGGGCTGGTCCAGCATGATGAAATGGGCGCTGTCGTCGATCCGTTTCAGGGTCACGCCGGGCAGGTTGGCGAAGCTGCTGCGGAAAATCTGATCGGTAATCTCGGGCGTCATGCGCGGATCGTTGAACTTGACGTACATCACCTCGGTCGGGGCGACGATACGGGACAATTCAGGCCTCAGATCTGTCACGATCAGTTCGCGGAAGGCGGCGGCTGAGACCTTCTGATCGCTCGTGCGGCTGTCTTCCAGAGGGCCGGCCCGCAAACCTTCGGTCGCGATCATGCCCGTGAGCGACACCGTCGCGCGCTCGTCGTACTCTGCGCGAGGAACATAGGCCATGCTGGCGTAGACCTGATCGGCCATCGTGGTGATCGCCTCGTTCGAAGCGCCAGGCGGCGCGAACATCGCGCCCATGAAGGGGATCATGTCCACCACCATCAGCTTGCCGACGCTGTCGGGATGACGCGCGGCCAGCATCAGGCCGATAGTCCCGCCCATCGAATGGCCGACCACGGCGGGCTTCTCCAGACCCTGTTCGGCGATATAGCGGGCGATCTCCTCGGCGACCGGGGCCGCCACCGGGGTCGGCGTCGCGCCTGTCTGGGCGTTGCCCTTAACCGGGGCCCCCGCGAAGCCCTGGACATGGATCCGGTGCACTCTCCACCCCGCGCCGAGATGATCGACCGTGCCCTGCCAGACTTCGGGCGAGGAACTCAGACCGGGGATCAGGATGATGTCGCGACCGCCCGCTTCGCCGTCCACGCGGACGTGGATGCGGTCGGAGGTGAAATCCGCGTGATGATGGCCGTGCGCATGGCCGCTGTCGGGATGGGCCCCGTGCCCGTCCTGAGCCTGGACGGCGGTGGCGGCGAACAGCATGGCGGCGAAACCTAAGGCGCGAAACATGATGAAATTCCCCTGCAAGGCGACCCTTATGCCGCCTTCACTTTGTTATGTAAAGTTCTCTATCGGCTCCATAGGGACAGACCCCGCGTCCCTCTGTTAGAAGGCGCTCATGAAGCCTGTAGACGCTCCCCCCGTCCAGTCCCCTCAAGCCGAAGCCGCCCCCTCCAAGGCGGGCGCCCAGCCCTTCGGCAAGGGGTTCGTCGCCGACGCCTGGTATTTCGTCGCCCTGTCGCGCGACGTCGCTCCGGCCGGCTTGAAACGCTACGAGATCATGGGCGAGCCCGTCCTGGTCGGCCGCACCCGCGCCGGGGCCGTCTATGCGATGCGCGACATCTGCCCCCACCGCGCCGCGCCGCTGTCGGCCGGGAAACTGGTCGAAAAGCCCGGCGAGGGCGAGACGATCGAATGTCCCTATCACGGCTGGCGCTTCCGCCCGGACGGGGTCTGCGCCGCCATTCCCTCCCTGGTCGAGGATCAGGCGTTCGAGGCGAACCGCATCAAGGTGCGCGCCTTTCCGGTGCGCGAGAGCCAGGGGATGGTCTTCGTCTGGATGGCGTCCGACGCCCGCAATCCCATGGAGCCGGACCACGCGCCCCCCGTCTTCCCGGGCGTGGTCGGCTCCGGCCCGAAACTGGTCGAGGCGATGGAGTTCGACAGCCATATCGACCACGCCGTCGTTGGCCTGATGGACCCCGCCCACGGCCCCTATGTCCACCAGCAATGGTGGTGGCGGTCCGAACATTCGATGCACGAGAAGGCCAAGGCCTTCGTCCCCGCCGATTTCGGCTGGGCCATGGCGCGCCACACCCCATCGTCCAACAGCCGGCTCTACAAGATCCTGGGCGGCGCCCCCGCGACGGAGATCACCTTCCGCCTGCCCGGCTATCGCTGGGAACATATCCAGGTCGGCGAAAAACAGGTCCTGGCCCTGACCTGCCTGACCCCGATCAGCGAGACCAGGACCCGCATCACCCAGGTCTTCTGGTCGGACCACTGGGTCTTCGACCTTGCCAAGCCCTTCCTGCGCATGGGGGTGGTCGCCTTCCTGAAACAGGACGGCGGCATGGTGAACCTGCAGAACGAAGGCCTGCGCTACGACCCCGCCCTGATCTGGATCGACGACGCCGACAAACAGGCTAAATGGTATCAGCAGCTGAAGCGCGAATGGGCGAAGAGCCGGGCTGAGGGGAGGGAGTTCGTCAACCCGATCCAGCCGACGACGCTGCGGTGGAAGAGCTGAGTTGTAAGACCCTCTCCCGCCGGGAGAGGGCTTGAGCGCCCGAGAGCGTCAGCGATCGGTCTTGCGCGAAAGGGTGAGGGGCACAGTGGTGCGAATTGGCCCACCGGCGGACCCCTCATCCGGCCCTTCGGGCCACCTTCTCCCGCAAGGGGAGAAGGAAAATGTTTACAGCTTCAGCCCGTTCTCACCGGCCAGATCGGCCAATTTCACCATCGGCCGCGGGCCCCAGTGGGCGATGACTTCGGACGCCGCCAGCGAGCCCAGCTTGCCGGCCTCTTCCAGCGTCAGGCCGCGCGCGACGCCCAGCAGGAAGCCGGCGGCGTACTGGTCGCCGGCGCCCGTGGTGTCGATCACCTTGGCGACCGGATAGGCGGCGACCGTCACCCGCTCGTCGCCGGCGATCACCACCGAGCCGTGCTCGCCGCGCGTCACAGCGGCGATCTCGACGATGGCGGCCAGTTTCGCGGCGGCGGCGTCAAAATCATCGGTTTCGAACAGGGCGGCCAGTTCGGCTTCGTTGGCCAGGACGATGTCGGCCGACTGTTCGATGAAGCTCAGCAGTTCGGCGCGCCAGCGGGCGACGACGAAGGTGTCGGACAGGGTGATGGCCACCTTGCGGCCGGCCTTGTGTGCGGCGGCGGCGGCGCGTTCGAAGGCGGCGCGGGCCGGGGCCGGGTCGAACAGATAGCCTTCCAGATAGACGATCTGGCTGGCGCCGATCAGGGCCTCGTCGATGTCGTCGGCGTACAGCTGGTTGGCGGCGCCCAGGAAGGTGGCCATGGTGCGCGCGCCGTCGGACAGGACGTTGATCAGGCAACGACCGGTGCCGAAGCCGTTGTCCGCTCCGCCGGTCAGGACCGGGGTGTCGAAATGCACGCCGGCGGCGCGGATGTCGTGGCTGAACACCTCGCCCAGGACATCATCGGCCACCTTGCCGATATAGGTCGCCCGGCCGCCGAACGAGCCGACGCCCGCCACGGTGTTGCCGGCCGATCCGCCCGAGGCCTCGACCCCCGGCGCCATGGCGTCATACAGGGCGGCGCTGCGTTCGGCGTCGACCAACTGCATCGAGTTGGGGGCCAGGTCCTGGGCCGTCAGGAAGGCGGCGTCACAGGGGCTGAGCACGTCGACGATGGCGTTGCCGACAGCGCAGACGTCATATTGGGCGGTGTTCTGGGTCATGGTCGCGCCTTAGCGGTTGAAGGCCCGCACGTCACCCGAAAACATATAAGGAAGCCCTTATATGCATCGGCGGGTTGCGATACGGAGGCGTCATGATCCAGATCGCCGTCCTGACCCCCGATCCGACCGACACATCCTACATCGGCCGCTGGCCCGAGGTGCTGACACGGCTGACGGCGACGCTGGAAGGGACCGGCGCGACGGTTACGGCGACGCCCTGGACCGATCATATCGAGGACGCCTCGGGTCTGGCCGCCTATGACCTGATCCTGCCGGTCATCGCCTGGGGGTATCACCGCGACCACGCCCGCTGGCTGAAGGCCTGCGCGACCTGGGCCGGGGCCGGCCTGCCGGTCGCCAATCCGCCCTCGGTGCTGGGCTGGAATTCGGACAAGACCTATCTGGCGCGGCTGGCCGACAAGGGCGTGCCCATTCCGCCGACGCGGTGGAGCAAGGCGATCACTCAGGACCAGGTGGATGCGGCCTTTGCGGAAACCGGCGCCCCGGTGCTGATCGTCAAGCCGACCGTCTCGGCCGGCGCCTTCCGCACCCTGCGTCTCACGCCCGGCCAGGCCCTGACCGATGCGCCGGAAGGCCCGGCGATGATCCAGCCCTATCTGAAATCCATCGAGACCGACGGCGAGACCTCGCTGCTCTTCTTCGGCGGCCGGTTCAGTCATGCGGTCAACAAGCGGCCGGTTCCCGGCGACTTCCGCATCCAGATGCAGTTCGGCGGCCTCCACACGGCCGTGACGCCCGACGCGGCGGCCATGGCCCTGGCCGAACGCGTGCTGGCCGCCATTGACGACCCCCTGCTCTACGCCCGCATCGATCTGGCGCGCGACGACGCCGGGCGCTGGGTGCTGATGGAGGCGGAACTGATCGAGCCCGACTTCTATCTGGACCATGATCCGGCCGACGGCGCCGGCTTCGCCCGCGCCGTCAGCGAACGGCTGGGCGGCTAGAAGCCCGCCTGACGCGAGCGGGCCGGCGCCCGATCGGCCGCAAAGGCCGCGATCCGGGCGTGGGCGTCACGAATCGGGGCCGGGGCGCGGTCGGCGCCGCCTTCGCTGACCTGGAACCGTCCGACCAGGTGCGTCAGGTCCGACGCCTCGCGGCTCAGGCTCAGGCTGGCGGCGGTCGATTCCTCGACCATCGCGGCGTTTTGCTGGGTGACCTGGTCCATCTCGTTCACGGCCGTATTGACCTCGGCCAGGGCCAGGGCCTGTTCCTGGGTCGAGGCGCGAATCTCGCCCATCAGATGGGTGATGTCGTTGATGCGCACGGCGATGGCCGACAGGGCCTCGCCGGATTCGCGGACCAGCACGACCCCGCTCTTGACCTGGGTGCTGCTGGTCGAGATCAGGGTCTTGATCTCCCGCGCCGAGTCCGCCGACCGCTGGGCCAGGGCCCGAACTTCGGAGGCCACCACGGCAAAGCCGCGACCGGCTTCGCCCGCGCGCGCCGCCTCGACCCCGGCGTTCAGGGCCAGAAGGTTGGTCTGGAAGGCGATTTCATCAATGACGCCGATGATCTGGCCGATCTGATCGGAGGATTTCTCGATCTCGCCCATGGCGGTGATGGCGCGCTGGACGACGGCGCCGCCAGTCTCGGCCTGGCTGCGGGTCTGGCCCACGACCACATCCGCAGCCTGAGCGTTCTCAGCCGCCTTGCGGACGGTGGCGGTGATCTCGTCCAGGGCGGCGGCGGTCTGCTCCAGACCGGCGGCCTGACGTTCGGTGCGACGCGACAGATCCTCGGCTGCGCTGCTGATTTCATTGGCGCCCGACTGCATGGACCCCGCGTTGCCGCGGATGACGGCGACCGCCTCATCCAGGGCCGCCATGGCGCGGTTGAAGTCCTCGCGCAGAATGGCGTAGTCGCCGGGGAAGGCCTCGCCGATCCGATACGACAGGTCGCCGGCCGCCATGGCCGACAGGCCGCGCCCCGTGGCCTGGACGACGGAAGCCTGAACTTCGGCCGCCACGCGATCAGCCTCGGCGCGGCGCTCGCGCTCGACCTCCGCCGCCGTGACGTCGGTCGCGAACTTGACGACCTTGTAGGGTTTTCCGTCAGCGCCGAAGATCGGGTTGTAACTGGCCTCGATCACTGCACGGGCGCCGCCCTTGCCGTAGCGGATGAACTTTTCGGCGATGAACTCGCCCGCGTTCAGCCGACGCCAGAATTCCGTGTAGGCGGGCTTGGCGGCCTCGGCAGGGTCCATCAGCATGCGGTGATGGCGGCCCTTAACCTCGGCCAGTTCATAGCCGATCACCGCGAGGAAGTTCGGATTGGCCGTGATGATGGTGCCGTCCAGCTCGAACTCGATCACGGCCTGCGACCGCTGAACCGCCGCCATCATGCTGCGCAGCTCGGCGGTCTCCGCCGCATCGGGGGAGGGGCGGGGCTGGAAGAAGGATTTCATGACGGACGTTCTACGCGAGCAGTTGATGTTCTGAAGCGTGACATCAATTCGTTACGACGCGGCGCCCATGTATTTAGCCTAGACAAGCATCTAAATAGTGCATCCACTCGTATTTGGAATAAGCGCGGCAAATCACGATAGGCGATCATTCAACCCTGAATATCGCAATCCAAGGACCTGCCATTGTTACAGTTGCTTTCTACAGCATTATCGCCCCGCCAAGTTTTGCAACTGAAAATCGCTTTCGCCATCACCTTGGCGGCCCGGCGTTTCCAGACCGTAGCCGCCGAAGCCCGACAGGCCTGCGGCCAGGAGGCGGCGCGGACCAGTCTGCTCTACTTCCTGGAGGAATCTCCCAGAGGCCTGACCCAGACGGAGCTGGCGAGCCGTCTGGAGATCTCCGGCCCCAGCCTGACCCGGCAACTCGACAAGCTCGAGAGGCTGGGCTTCGTCAGCCGGCGCCGCATGATCGGAGACGGCCGGGTGCGTCTGATCATGATCGAGCCGGCCGGACGCGAAGCCTTGCTGGAGTTGGACGTCCACGCCTCCGAAATGCGCGACCGCATATTCGGGGATATTCCACAGGCGGATCTGGAAACAGCCCAGCGCGTGCTGGACAAACTGGCGGCGCGCCTGGCCGTCCATCCAGGCCTGGCCGCGAAACCGTCCTAGCCCGCCTCGCCCAGCGCCATCAGCCCCGCCCTCGACGGGCACAGGTCGGCGATGACGCAAGACAGGCATTTGGGTTTGCGCGCCGTGCAGGTGTAGCGTCCGTGCAGGATCAGCCGGTGGTGCGCCTTGGGCAGCCACTGCTCCGGCACGACCTTGAACAGCTGGGCCTCCACCTTGTCCGGCGTGGCCGCATTGGCCAGGCCCAGCCGGTGCGAGACGCGGAAGACATGGGTGTCCACCGCGATGGCGGCCTCGATCCCCAGTTCGTTCAGCACCACCGACGCCGTCTTTCGCCCCACGCCCGGCAGGGCCTGGAGATCGGCCCGGTTCAGCGGAACCTCGCCGCCGTGCTTCTCCAGCACCAGGCGGGACAGAGCGATCACATTGCGGGCCTTGCCCCGGTACAGGCCGATCGAGGCGATGCAGGGGATCAGCCCCTCCTCCCCCAGGGCCAGCATCTTCTGCGGCGTGTCCGCCACCCGGAACAGCCGCTCGGTCGCCTTGTTGACCGACACGTCCGTCGCCTGGGCCGACAGGGCCACGGCGACGACCAGGGTGAAGGGGTTGGAGAAGTTCAGCTCGGTCTTCGGCTCGGGCATGATCCCGGACAGACGCTCGAAAATCGTCTCGACCCGGTCCTCGTCCGGCGGCCAGCGCAGTACGGGCACGGATGCGCCGGTCATCACCGCCGGACGTTTCGCACCGGGCGTCTTGGCCTTGGCGACAGGTTTTCGGGCCTTGGGCGGCGTCATGCCTCGCTGTCGCCGTCGTCGCGACGCGGGTCAAGACCCAGGCTGGCCAGGGCCGCGTCCGCCGCCCGCTCGCCCTCCATCCAGGCGCCGTGTGCCGTGCCGTAATAGACCGGCGCCGTCGCCTCTCCCGCCAGGAAGATCCGGTCCTCCACCGCGACCCGCAACCTGGCCCGATCCCCGGCATGGCCCGGCAGGGCGTGGGAATAGGCGCCGCGCGACCAGGGATCGACGCCCCAGTTCGACACGGCCACGGCCTCCAGCCGCCGCCGCAGGTTCGACCCCAGGGCCGCCACCAGTTCGGACACGGCGAAATCGACCAGGGCGGCGGGCCCCTCCGCCTCCAGCCCCCAGGCCAGCCCGGCGCCGAAATAGGCCTCGATCATCGGCCGCCCGAACGGCCGCAGGTGATAGCCGCCGGTCTCCGCCGTATCGGTCCGCGTCCACAACTGGGTGTCGGGCTGGAAGTCGCCCGCGCCCCGCACCGTCATATGCACCTTGGACGCCAGCCCCAGAGGCATGCCCGCCGTCGCCTCCAGCCAGGCCGGAACCGGCGGGTCGATCCGCACCGTCTCGGTCGCGATCAGGCTGTTGGGAACCGTCAGGATCACGACCCGCGCCGTCAGCTCGCCCCGGCTGGTCTCCAGCCCCAGCAGGGGTCCGGAGCGGTCGATCCGACGCACGGCGCAGTCGCGCACCACGACGTCGGACACCGCCTCGCCTAGACGGGCGATCAGCCGGCCATAGCCCTCGCGCACCCGCCAGTTCACCCCGGTGTCGCCATAGGCGTCATAGTCCAGGCTGGACACCTCGGCGAACCGCGCCCCGTTCAGGGCGCCCGAGATGGCGTCCATCCGGGCGTTCCAACGGCAGTCGGGGTCGAAGAAGTCGGACGCGGGCCTGTCTTCACCCCGCCCGGCCGCTTCCGTCACACGCTGGTCGAAGGCGGCGAAGGCCTCGCCGAACTCGGCCAGATCGGTCCGCGTGACCTCGTGGTCGAAGGCCTGGGTCCGCCACGGCGGCGGCGTCTGGTCCAGCGTCAGCCCCTCGGCCTCGACCCGCCCGGCCAGGACATTGTCGTCGGCCGAGTGCAGCCAGCCGCAGCCCATGTCCAGACCCTCGCCCTCGACCCGCGCCGTCCAGGCGCGCCCGCCCATCCGGTCGCGGGCTTCCAGCACCAGAACCGACAGGCCGGGCCGCATCAGCCGGCGTGCGGCGGCGATCCCGGCCGCGCCCGCGCCGATCACGACGACATCGACCTGGGACGGCAGCGGATTGGAGGCTCGGGCGCGGTCGCTCATGGGTCGAGGACATACACGAAAAGAGGCTTTGATCGGCCTCTTCGCGATTGGACATTGATTTTTGGACGGCGACGTCCATTTTAGCCTCGCTTCAAAACGCCGCACCCTCCCCCCGGATGTCCCATGTCGCCTGAACTGAAGAAACGCCTGCCCCTGGTCGCCGCCATCCTCGTCGGCCTCGCCCTGATCGCGGGCGGGATCGTCTGGTGGATCAACGGCCAGAGGTGGGAAAGCACCGACAACGCCTTCGTCCAGGCAGACACCACCCTGATCAGCCCCCAGCTGGCGAGCCGGGTGACCGAGGTCCTGGTCGGCGACAACCAGCGGGTCGAGGCCGGTCAGATCCTGGTCCGGCTGGACGACGCCAATCAACGCGCCGAACTGGCCCGCGCCGAGGCCAATCTCCAGGCGGCCATCGCCGCCGTCGGCAATGTCGACGCCCAGGCCGAGCAGGAGAAGGCCGCCATCGCCGCCCGCGCCGCCGCCGTGACCCAGGCCCGCGCCCAGGCGGGTCTCGCCCGCGCCGAGGTCGACCGCTACGGCAAGCTGGCCCAGCAGGGCTGGGTCTCGCAGCAGCGGATCCAGACCGAACGCGCCGGCGCCGCCACCGCCGACGCCAGCGTGCAACAGGCCCAGGCCGCCCTGGTCGCCGAACAGCGCACCGCCGGGGTGCTGGGCTCGACGCGCGAACAGAGCGTCGCCGCCGTCGAACAGGCCCGCGCCGTGGTCGAAACCGCCCGCATCGCCCTGGAACGCACCGTCATCCGCGCCCCCATCGCCGGCGTCGTCGGCGCCCGCAGCGTCCGGCCCGGCCAATACGTCAACGCCGGGACCCAGCTGCTGTCCATCGTGCCCCTGACCCAGACCTATATCGTCGCCAACTTCAAGGAGACCCAGCTGGACCGGATGCGCCTCGGCCAGACGGTCGAGATTTCCGCCGACGCCTTCCCCGGCCGCAAGATCGAGGGCCGGATCGACAGTTTCGCCCCCGCCACCGGGTCCGAATTCGCCCTGATCCCGGTCGAGAACGCCACCGGCAACTTCACCAAGATCACCCAGCGGGTGCCCGTGCGGATCGTCGTCAGCGGCGCCGACCGCAGCCTGGCCCTGCGTCCCGGCCTGTCGGTTGACGTCAAGGTCGATCTGAAGAGCCAGGGCGGCCAGAGCTTCGCCGAGGCCTCCATCGGGACGCCTCGCCCGTGACCACCGCCAACCCGGCTGCGGCTGGGGGCGGGGTCACGCCGCAGAGCCCCGTCGCCGGCCATCCCGAGATCAACTGGACCATGCTGCTGCTCGGCTTCGCCGGCATGGTGGTGGGCCAGTTCATGGCCATTCTGGACATCCAGATCGTCGCCGCCTCCCTGCCCCAGATCCAGGCCGGGGTCGGCGCCTCGGCGGACGAGATCAGCTGGATCCAGACCGCCTATCTGATCCCCGAGGTGGTGATGATCCCCCTGTCCGGCTTCCTGTCGCGGCTATGGGGCACCCAGAAGCTGTTCCTGGCCTCGTGCGCCGGCTTCGTCCTGATGAGCATCGCCACGGGCCTGTCGACCTCCATCGACATGATGATCCTGTTCCGGGCCATCCAGGGCTTCGTCGGCGGGGCCATGATCCCGACCGTCTTCGCCGTGGCCTTCACCGCCTTCCCGCCGGACAAGCGGGTCACGGCCAGCGTGGTCATGGGCCTGATCGTCACCCTGGCCCCGACCGTCGGCCCGACCCTGGGCGGACACCTGACCGAATGGCTCAGCTGGCGCTGGCTCTTCTTCATCAATGTGGCGCCGGGCCTGCTGGTCCTCTTCCTGGTCGGCCGCTACGGAAACTTCGACAAGGGCGACCCGTCCCTGGCCAAGGGCTTCGACTGGTGGGGCCTGGGCTTCATGGCCGTCTTCCTGATGAGCATGCAGTATGTGCTGGAGGAGGGCGCCAGGAACGACTGGTTCGACGACACCTCCATCCTGCTGCTGGCGGTGGTCGCGGCCGTGGCGGGGCCGGTCTTCGTCTGGCGCTCGCTGACCTATCGCCAGCCGATCGTCGAGTTGCGCGCCTTCACCAACCGCAACTTCCTGGTCGGCTTCATCATGACCTTCACAGTGGGATTCGCCCTGTTCGGCGGCACCTTCCTGCTGCCGCTGTTCCTGGGTCGGGTGCGTGATTATTCGTCGGCCGAGGTGGGCACCACCATGGTGGTTTCCGGCCTGGCCATGTTCGCCACCGCCCCCTTCGCCGGGCGACTGGTGCGCAAGATGGACGCCCGCATCCTGATGTTCGGCGGCTTCATGATGTGCGCCTGGGGCATGTGGGAGGCGCGGCTGGTCACGGACGAATGGGGCTTCTGGCAGTTCGCCTCGGTCCAGGCCTTCCGGGGCGTCGGCGTCATGCTGGCGATGATCGCCTCGCAGCAGGTGACGATGGCCACCCTGCCGCCGCACATGGTCAAGAACGCCTCGGGCCTGGTGAACCTGTCGCGCAACGTCGGCGGGGCCTTCGGCCTGGCGATCCTGAACACCGGCCTGACCACCAACACCGCCGTCCATATCGGCGAACTGACCAGCGGCATCGCCCAGGGCGACCAGGCCATGCGTAATATGATGGCCGGCATGGCCCAGCGCTTCGCCGGCACCATCGACCCCGCCGCCTCGGCGATGAAGGCCGTCTATGGGATTCTGCAGAAACAGGCCACGACCATGGCCTTCGGCGACGCCTTCGCCCTGCTGGGCATCATGTGCGCCGGCGCCGCCTTCGTCACCCTGCTGGCCCAGCCGGTCAAGGCCCAACCGGGCGCGCCCCCGTCGGACGCCCACTGATGGCCCGCCGCCGGGGTCAGGTCGACGAGAAGAAGAGCGAGGCCATACTGGAGGCGGCCGCGACCCTGTTTGCCGAAAAGGGGCTTTCGGCGTCGATGGAGGAGATCGCCCGCCTCGCCGGGGTGTCGAAACAGACGGTCTACAACCGCTTCGCCTCCAAGCTGGAGATCGCCAAGGCCATGGCGCACGAGAGGGCCGAGGCGATCGTGGCGCCGCTGAGAACGAGCGGATCGCCCCTGATCGTGCTCGAAGCCTTCGCCCAGGGCCTTCTGACGCTGGTCTGTCACCCCGACAAGGTCAGTTCGATACGCGGGGTGGTGCTGCTGTCGGCCGATGCGCCCGAACTGGCCCGGACGGTCTATGAGGCGGGGCCGCGCCGCAGCCTGAGCCTGCTGTCGGCCTGGCTGGCGGAGCAGACCCGCGCCGGACAGCTGAGCGTGCCCGACCCCGACGAGGCGGCCGAGATGTTCACCGGCCTGGTCCTGGGTCACGCTCATTTGCGGTCTATGCTGAACGTGCCCCAGATCGACGATGAACGCCGCGCCCATCGCGCCCGAGAGGCCGCGAGGATCTTCGTCACGGCCTATGCGCCGAAGGTGGATCAGGCTAGTTGAGACCCGTCGCGTAGAGGAGTTCGCCCATGCTGATCCACCTGTCGTCTTGGCCCGAGATCGACGCCCAGATCGCGTCGGGCCGGCCCCTGTCGAAGACGGTCGTCGTGCCGATCGGCTCCAACGAGCAGCACGGGCCGACCGGCCTGTTGGGCACCGACTGGCTGTGCCCCGAGATCATCGCCCACGAGGCCGAGCGTTCGGACGCCGCCCTGATGGTCGCCCCCACCTTCAACATCGGCATGGCCCAGCATCACCTGGCCTTCGCCGGCACCATCAGCCTGCGCCCCTCCACCTTCATGGCCGCCATCACCGACTGGGTCTCGTCGCTCAGCCGCCACGGGTTCGAGCGGATCTATTTCCTCAACGGCCACGGCGGAAACGTCGCCACCATCGAGGCGACCTTCTCGGAAATCTACGCCGAATGGAGCTTCATGGAGGAGGAGCCGCCCTTCATCCTGAAGCTGAAGAACTGGTGGGACCTGCCGGGCGTCCAGGGCCTGTGCAACTCGATCTTCCCCACCGGCCACGGCATGCACGCCACCCCGTCCGAGATCGCCGTGACCCAGGCCGCCTATCCCGACCGGATCAAGACGGCGGAATACGCCCCCAAGATCGCCCCCAGCGGCCCGATCCGCGACGCCCTCGACTATCGCGCCCGCTTCCCCGACGGCCGCATCGGCTCCGACCCGGCCCAGGCCAGCCCCGAGAAGGGTCGCCGCATCATCGACCTGGCCGTGCCCGCCCTGCTGTCCGACGTCGCGGCCTTCGCCGCCGAGGCCCGGCCCGGAGACGCGTCCTGACCCGCAAGACCTGCGCCACCGGCGTTCCAACACCGGCTGTTCTGGGCGCCGAAATGCTGTCCGCCTCGGCCGAGGTCATCGCGGCGCGCACCACCCTGATGGTCCACGGCCTGACCGATCCGGCCGGCCAGGACAGGGTCGAACTGTCGCTGATGAGCTCGGAAAAGACCGAGGCCCTGTCCGCCTCCGCCGCCGCGCTCGCCGCCAGCGCCGGGACCGTCGGCAAACGCCTGGGCCAGGCCGCCCTGGACGAAGGCGCACGCGCCCTGCAAGCGGCGACTGAAATCGCCGGCGCCCGGACCCCGGCCGAAGCCGCCCAGGCCCAGTTCCGCTACGCCCTGGGCTGGTGGAGCCGCGCCGCCGGCCAGGCCCTGACCCTGAACGCCGAACTGACCCAGGCCCAGACCGACGCCCTCACCCCCATCCACAAGACCGCCGTCGCCAACGCCAAGCGGTTGAGGAAGTCGTAGGGGCAACCGCCAGGAGGTGGGGCGCCCTCCCACGTCCATGCGAAGGGCGTTTGGGGTGCGGCGTTCGCCGTGGCCTTCCGGGCCCCTATCCGGACCTTCACATGGTCGATCTCGGTGCGGTCTCGCCTATAGCTTGATGAACGGCTGCATCAGCCGGCCCAGCCAGCCGTCCAGTTCGATCTGCCCGTCCAGCGCCACCACGCACAGGCAGGGATCGGGCGAGACCACGCGCGGCTGGTGCAGCACTTCGCCGTCCGCCTCCTCGAAGTCGCCGACGTCGAACCGGGCGGTTTCGGTGGCGTAGGCGCCGTGGATGACGCAGGTCAGTTCGATCCCGCCGTGGGTGTGGCGCGGCGTCTCACGCCCCGGCCCGATTTCCAGCAGGATGACGCGGCAGTCGCCGTCGCGCGGCGCATGGACGTCGCGGGCGCGCATGCCCGGTCCCAGCCATCGCCACGGTCCCAGCGCATAACGGCGCAGGGGTTCAGGCAGGCCGACCATGTCGTTCAGCGGCGTAGACGCCAGAACCTGTCCGGCGTCGGCCTCGGCCCGCGCCAGGACGCGCGCCAGGGCGTCGTCCGGCATCGGTTCGGGCTCCAGATCGTCCAGCAACTCGCCGCCCACGGACTGAAGCGTGCGGACCCAGGCGTCGTTCTGCGGCCGCATCGCCAGATGGGCGGCGACCACCACGGCCTCGGGCGGGCTGAGGGTGCCGGCCGCATAGGCCAGAAGCCGTTCTTCGGAGGGGTTGCGACCGCCGGTCATGCCTCGCCTCCCTTTTCATCGTCCAGCAGGGTGCGCAGTTTGATCATGGCCTTGCGTATTCGGGATTTGACTGTGCCCAGCGGCAGGTCCAGCCGCCGGGCGATTTCGGAATGGGGATTGTCCTGGAAGAAGGCCAGACGAAGGACCTCGATCTGATCCGCCGTCAGCCGCGCCATGGCCGTCTTCAACCGCGCCGCGTCCTCGGCCATCAGCACGATCTGGTCCGGGCGTTCCGGCTCCTCCTGCGACAGTTCGATCTCGGGCATGGGCGTGCGCCGCGCGTCCTGGCGCAGCACGTCCAGGCGCCGGTTGCGGGCGATGGTGAAGATCCAGGTCGCGGCCCGCGCCTTGGAGCTGTCGAACAGTTCGGCCTTGCGCCAGACGGTCAGCATGGCGTCCTGGGCGAAGTCCTCGGCCGCCCCCGCAGGCGCGCCGGCCTTCATCAGATAGGCCTTCAGACGCGGCGCGAAATGTTCGAACAGGCGCGCGAAAGCCTCGCGGTCGCGCCGTAACGCCACCGCCTCGATCAGCCGGTCATGCTCGCCGCCCACAGCCGTCACGGGTGGCCGAATCCGCTGATAGGTTGAAACCTGTCCATGCATGGAACCTAGTACGGTTCTGGCGAAAGTCTGGATCATTTCGTGATCCGGCCGCGTGCGCGGCGCGTATCTTCGCCACCTGTAGCCCGTCGTTTGGAGTCTTTATGGCCTTGTCGTCCCCTTCCAGCGAGACCGGTCCGCGCCTGCGGATCGCGGTGGTGGGCTCGGGGATCGCCGCCCTGTCCAGCGCCTGGCTGCTGTCGAAGCGCCACGACGTGACGATCTATGAACGCGACGACCGCTTGGGGGGCCACTCCAACACCGTGGGCGTCCGCACCCCGACCGGAGAGACGGCCGTGGACACCGGCTTCATCGTCTTCAACGACGCCACCTATCCGAACCTGATCGCCCTGTTCGCCCATCTGGGGCTTGAGACGCGGGCCACCGACATGTCCTTCGCCGTCTCCCTGGATCAGGGCCGGTTCGAATACGCCGCGCCCGCCCTGTTCGCCCAGCGCCGCAACCTGTTCCGCCCGCGCTTCTGGTCGATGCTGAAGGAGATCCTGCGCTTCTATCGCTCGGCCCCCGGCGGCATGGCCGCCCTGGGCGACAGCGACGTGACCCTGGGCCAGTATCTGAAGCGCGAGGGCTTCAGCGAGGCCTTCCGCGACGACCATCTGCTGCCGATGGCCGCCGCCATCTGGTCGTCGCCGGCCCATACGCTGATGGATTATCCGGCGGAATCCTTCCTGCGCTTCTGCGGCAACCACGGCCTGCTGAAACTGGTCGGCCGGCCCCTGTGGCGCACCGTCGTCGGCGGCAGCCGGGCCTATGTCGAGGAACTGGCCCGTCAGGTCGGGGCCGGGCGAAAGGGCGACGCAGTCCGGCTCCGGCGCGGGGTGGACCAGGTCCAGCGCGTCGACGGCGGCGTCGTGGTTCATGACACCACCGGCGCCCGGGAGCGGTTCGACCATGTCGTCATCGGCGCCCACGCCGACCAGGCCCTGGCCATGCTGGCGGAGCCCACGGCGCAGGAGCGCGATCTGCTGGGCGCCTTCCGCTACAGCCGCAACCTGACCATCCTGCACACCGACGCGGGCCTGATGCCCCGGCGCCGGCGAGCCTGGGCCTCGTGGAACTATATCGGCGCGGACGGCGGCCTGTGCGTCACCTACTGGATGAACAGGCTCCAGGGCCTGCCGGGCCAGGACCTGTTCGTCACCCTGAACCCGCCGCGCCCGCCGGCCGCCGGAACCCTGTTGCGCAGCGAAGTGTACGAGCATCCGATCTTCGACCCTGCCGCCATCAAGGCGCAGAAGTCGCTGTGGAGCCTGCAGGGCCAGGGCGGCGTCTGGTTCTGCGGCGCCCATTTCGGGGCCGGCTTCCATGAGGACGGGCTTCAGTCCGGTCTGGCGGTGGCCGAACAACTGGGCGGGGTGCGTCGTCCCTGGACCGTCGAGAACGAAAGCGGCCGCATCCATCTGTCCTCACCCTCGATCCAGATGGAACCGGCGGCGTGACAGGCTCGGCCCTCTATGTCGGCAAGGTGTTTCACGCCCGTCTGCGGCCGACGCCGCACCGGCTGAACTACCGCGTCTTCTGGCTGATGCTGGACCTGGCCGAGATCGACGCCCTGCACGGCCGGCTGAAGACCTTTTCACGCAACCGGTTCAACCTGCTGTCCTTCCACGACCGGGACCACGGCGACGGCTCGGACCGTCCGTTGCGGGCCCAGATCGAGGCGCGGCTGGCCGAGGTCGGGGTGGACGTCGGTCAGGGCGCGATCCGTCTTCTGACCATGCCGCGCGTCTTCGGCTTCGTCTTCAACCCGATCAGCCTCTATTACTGCCATCACGAAGACGGGCGGCTGGCCGCCATGGTCTATGAGGTCACCAGCACCTTCGGCGAGCGGCGGTCCTATGTCCTGCCCGTCCTGGCGGCCGACGCCCAGGCCGGCCGGTTCCGGCAACAGACCGACAAGCGCCTGTATGTCTCGCCCTTCATGGCCATGGGCATGACCTATGACTTCCAGGGTCAGACGCCGGGCGACACCCTGGGCCTGGTCATCAACGGCTCGGACAGCGAGGGCCTGCTGATCGCCACCAGCATGAGCGGCGCGCGTCGGCCGATGTCCGACCGCGCCCTGATCGCCGCCGCCCTGTCCATGCCCCTGCTGACGCTGAAGGTCGTGGCCGCCATCCATTGGGAGGCGCTGAAACTCTGGCTGAAGCGCGTGCCCCTGACCCGCAAGCCCGCGCCGCCCCCCGACGTGCTGGACCTGCGGCACAGGGGTTAGGGGCCTCAGCCGCCCAGGGTCATGGCGCGTGTCAGATCGGCGATTTCGTCGCGGGTGACGAAGCCGTCGCGGTTGCGGTCGGCGGCGGCGAAACGGTCTCCGTTCAGGGCGCGGAACTCGTTCAGATCGACGGCGCGGTCATTGTTGCGGTCGATGGCGCGCAGCTTCTGAATCTGCTCGCGGCTGGGTCGCCGCTGCGGAGAGGGGGCGCCGTCCGGGCGCAGGGCGCGCAGTTCGGACATCGTCAGACGGCCGTCGCGGTCGGCGTCGGCCCGGGCGAACCGGCCCTCGCGCGCAGCGTCGAACTCGACCCGCGACAGGCGCCCGTCATTATTGACGTCCGCCTGCTGGAACAGGGCGCGACCGGCGCCGGTCTGGGTCTGGGCGGGCGCGGCCGTGGCGACAACGGCGATAGCCGCGGCGGACAGGACGGACAGAACAAGGCTTTTCATCGGGCTCTCGATCGGAAAAGGGGCCCCGGCCGCACGGTTGGGGGGACGCGGCCGGGGCGACGGGCGAAGCCGGGGGTGAGGCGCTCCGCCCGAACCGGGAAAGGGGGTCAGTAGGGGCGGGTGACTGTAGAACTGCGCGTGGCGCCGTTGTTCTCGGTGGCGGTGCGGTTCACGGTGACGCCGTCGTCGTCGCGATAGGCGTCGATCTGGCGGTCATAGCCGTAGCCGTGCGAGGTCTGCCCGCTGGACGACCGGCTGTAGTGGTCGTCGCCGTAGGCGGTCGAAGCCGCGCGGGTCTGGGTGTTGCCGGCCGGGCCGGTGCGGACGGCCGTCGTGGCGTAGCCGTTCCCGGTGTCCACCGTGGTCCTGGCGCGGGCGCTGGACCAGCCCTGGCCGTCCACCGATCCATAGCGGGAGACCGAGGCCGAGCCGGGGCTGCGATAGATATCCGCGCCGCGCATGGCGCTGTGCTGGGCGCCGGTGACGCTGGCCGAGCGGTGGCGGGAAACCGATTGAGCCATGGCGCTGTCGGCCGCAGCGACGAGGCCGGCGACCACCAGCAGGCCCGTCAGGGCGGCGGCTGCGAAGGGACGACGGGAGGTCATGGGCAGGCTCCTTGTGCGAGGTCCGGCCTGTTCCGGACGACTGCAGACTGACAGATCGGCCCGTCCGGGGTGTGTCGCTCCGGCGCCCGTGCGTAACAGCGTGTATCCTCTACTGGCGGGGCCGAGGCGGTTGCGCCAAAGCTTTCCCCATGACGACGGCTTTGATCCATCTGGTCGAGGACGACCCCGAAATCCGCGACTTGGTCTGCGCCCTGCTGGCGCGCGAGGGTCTGGACTGCGCGGCCTTCCCCGACGCCGCAGCCTTTTGGCGAGCCTGGGCGGTCCAGCGGCCGGACCTGGTGGTGCTGGACCTGATGATGCCGGGCGAGGACGGCCTGTCGGTCTGCCGCCGCATCCAGGGCGCCGTCCCGGTGCTGATCGCCTCGGCGCGAGGCGAGCCCATGGACCGGATCGTCGGGCTGGAGGTCGGGGCCGACGACTATGTCGCCAAGCCGTTCGTGCCGCGCGAGCTGGTCGCCCGCATCAAGGCCCTGCTGCGTCGCCGCGACCGGGCCGAACCCCGGCCGCCGGCCCGCCGTCTCGCCTTTGGCGGCTGGCGCCTGGACCTCGCCTCCCGCGCCCTGACCGATGCGGATGGCCAGGCGGTGGAACTGACCGGCGGGGAGTTCGACCTGCTGGCCGCCTTCGTCAAACGCCCGCAGCAGGTCCTGTCGCGCGACGACATCATGGACGTGCTGAAGGGGCGTCAGGCCGACGTCTTCGACCGCTCCATCGACATCCAGGTCTCGCGCCTGCGCCGCAAGCTGGGCGACCATCCCCGCGAGCCCCGCCTGATCCGAACGGTGCGCAACGCCGGCTATCTGTTCACCGCAGACGTCGAGGTCCAGTCGTGAGACGGTTGGGCCTCGCCAACCGCCTGACGCTGACGCTGGTCCTGGTCGTGGTGGCGCTGCAGGCGGTCAGCGTCCTGGGCCTGATGAGGTTCCAACGCGGCGATCAGGACGAATGGCGCCTGCCTGTGCCGGTGCGGATCGCCGCCGCAGCCGCCGCCCTGGACCGCACGCCGTCGCAAGAGCGGGACGACCTGCTGGTGGCCCTGAACGGCGACGCCACCCGCTTCTTCATCGCCGACGGGGTTCCGGCCGGCTATCGCGTGCACGGCGGGCCCCTGCCCGCGCTGTTGCGCAGCTATGGCGCGGCGCTGGGCGCGCGCGACGTCCGCCTGCTGGTTCCCGAGGAGCGCCGCCGCTTCCGCCCTCAAGTCCAGCGACGACAGACCGCCGTCTATGCGGTGTCGGTCGCGTTGGCGGACGGCCAGAGGCTGGTGGTCGCGCCGGGCCTGGGGCAACGTCGCCGCAGCATGGCCATGGCCGCCCTGGTGTTCAGCCTGCTGGTCGGGCTGACGGCCGCCTTCCTCGTGTGGCGGATGGTGCATCGGGCGACCCGCGACCTCCAGGCCATCGCCGACGCTTCCGACCGTTTCGCCCGCGATCTCGGCGCCCCGCCGATGGACGAGACCGGCCATGCCGAGGCGCGCCGCGTGGCCTCGGCCTTCAACCGCATGCGGGCGCGCATCAAGGCCCTGGTCAGCGAGCGCATGCGGATGCTGGCCGCCGCGGCGCACGACCTGAAGACCCTGATGACCCGGCTTCGGCTACGGGTCGCCCTGATCGAAGACCCGGACCAGCGGGCGCGGGCGGACCGGGACGTGGCCCTGATGGCCACCTTGATCGAGGATGTGCTGCTGGTCGCGCGCGGCGAGGAGCGGCCGGTCGTTCTGGCGCCCATCGATGTCGTCCGGCTCCTGACGGACCTGGTCCATGAGCGTCAGGCCCTGGGCCAGTCGGTGACGCTTGAGATCCTCGAACCCGGACGGGTCCAGGCGGATTCCGGCGCGCTGCGTCGGATCATCGAGAATCTGGTCGAAAACGCCGTCGCCTACGCCGGCGCCGCCGAAGTCAGCTTCCGGCGCGACGACGATCGCTGGCGGCTGGCTGTGGTCGATCACGGGCCCGGCCTCAGCCCCGGTTTTGCAGACCAGGCCTTCGAACCCTTCGCGCGGGGCGAGGCGTCGCGCAGCCGCGAGACCGGAGGTTCAGGCCTGGGCCTGGCGATCGCCCGTTCCCTGGCCGAGCAGATGGGGGCCAGCGTCCGCCTGGAAACCACGCCCGGCGGCGGCCTGACCGCCGTAATTCTGTTCAGGGCCGACTGACTACCGCGCCGAGGACTCTATGATCCCCGACAGGCCCTCGACCAGGGCGTCGAAGACGGTGCGGCAGCGGGCGTTTCCGCGCAGATCCTCGTGCATGACGATCCAGGTCTCCAGCGCCATATGAAAGGCGTCGGGCAGGACGCGGACCAGATCCGGCTGGCGCGCCGCGAGGGCGGTCTGACATATCCCGATGCCGAATCCGGCGCGGATGGCCGCCAGCTGGGCCACGTCGCTGTCCACCCTCAGGGCGAAGGCGTCGCGGCTCAGGGCCGGATACTGCTGGACCGCAGCCCGGATCGCAGGGGTTTCGACATCATAGCCGATCAGGTCGTGATCCTTCAGATCGGCCAGGGTCCGGGGCGTCCCGCGTCGCGCCAGATAGTCGCGATGGGCGTGCAGGCCGATGGCCAGGGCGCCGACATGGCGCGAAACCAGGGCCTGCTGCTCGGGCCGGACCATGCGAACGGCCACATCGGCCTTGCGCTGCAACAGGTCGTCCAGTGCGTTGGACGGCGACAGCTCCAGCGCCAGCCCCGGATGGGCCTGACGCATCCGGGCCAGTATGGGCGGCAGATGTTCGACCGCCACCACCTCGCTGGCGCTGATCCGCACCGTGCCGGAGAGGGCCCCGCCCCCACCCTCGACTGTGCGGCGCAGGGCGGCCGAGGTCGCGGCCAGCCGCTCGGCCAGGGGCTTCAGCTCCAGAGCCGCGTCCGTGGGGGACAGGCCCCGGGGCGTGCGCAGGAACAGCTTGGCGCCCAGGGCCGTCTCCAGGGCGTCGATATGGCGGGCGATGCTGGGCTGGCTCATGTCCAGACGCCGCGCCGCACCGGACAGCGACCCCTCGCGCAGCACGGCGTGGAAGGTGCGATACAGATCCCAACTCGGCTCACTGTTCATTGGTTTTCGTATAGCAGGTGCAGATATTTCGACAATTCCGTTGATCCGGCGTTCGGTCGATACAGGCTTCATCAAACGGATGGAGCGCGACATGACGACGAAATCAGCCCTGGTTCTGGGCGCCACGGGCGGCGCGGGCGGGGCGGTGGCCGCGCGGCTGCTGCAGGCGGGATGGTCGGTGCGCGCCCTGCATCGCCGACCCGAGGGCGTGCGCGGCGACGCGCGGATCGCCTGGATCAGGGGCGACGCCATGTCGGCGGCGGACGTCGCGGCGGCGGCCGAGGGCGTGTCCCTGATCGTCCATGCGGTCAATCCGCCCGGCTATCGCAACTGGAACACCCTGGTCCTGCCGATGCTGGACAACACCATCGCGGCGGCCGAACGGAACGGCGCGCGCATCCTGCTGCCCGGCACGGTCTATAACTACGGCCCTGACGCCTTCCCCGACATAGCCGAGGATGCGCCCCAGAACGCCAGGACCCGCAAGGGCCGCATCCGGGTCGAGATGGAACGTCGCCTGAAGGCGGCCGCCGATCGCGGACGGGCCAAGGTGCTGATCGTCCGCGCCGGCGACTTCTTCGGGCCTGAAGCGGCCAACAACTGGTTCAGCCAGGGTCTGGTCAAGGCCGGTGAACGGCCGACCGCGATCACCTATCCGGGCCAGCCGGGCGTCGGGCACCAGTGGGCCTATCTGCCGGACGTGGCGGAGGTGATGGTCCGCCTGGTCGAACGCAACGACCTGGAGGCTTTCGCCCGCTTCCACATGGAGGGCCAGTGGGACGCCGACGGAACCCGGATGACCGGCGCCATCCGCCGCGTCCTGGGCGAGCCCAAGCTTCCGATCAATCCCATGCCCTGGCTGGTGATGCGTCTGGCCGCGCCCTTCGTGCCGCTGATGCGCGAACTGATGGAGATGGCCTATCTGTGGAAACGCCCGGTCCGCCTGACCAACACCCGGCTGGAGGCCCTGATCGGCCCCGAACCGCGCACCCCGCTCGACGAGGCCGTGCGAGCCACCCTGGCGGGGATCGGCAGCCTGTATCCGGCCCATGCGGACAAACGCCCGTAGAGGCGACGGGCGAAGAAGACTGACTGTAGAAGGGAGAATGGTGGACGCGACAGGGATTGAACCTGTGACCCCCTCGATGTCAACGAGGTGCTCTCCCGCTGAGCTACGCATCCGCCGTAGGGCCCCGGGAAATCGCCCCGGGGCGGGAAGAGCGGTCGTATAGCGGCCCGGCCTGGCGGCATCAAGCCGATTTCACGGCCAGATTACGATTTTTGGGAGAACGACGTTAAACGCGCCGCTCAGGTTCAGCGTCAGGCCGCGACCATCCGTTCGACTTCGCTGACCAGATCGCGCAGATGGACCGGCTTGGACAGGACCTTGGCCTGGGGCGAGGCCTGGGCGGCGGTCAGGGCGACGGCGGCGAAGCCGGTGATGAACATGATGCGCAGGCCCGGCTGACGGGCGGCGGCGACGCGGGCCACCTCGATCCCGTCGGCGCCGGGCATGACGATGTCGGTCAGCAGCAGGTCGTAGGGGCCGTGTTCCAGGGCGTCGATGGCGTCGTCGCCGTTCTCGCAGTCGACGACATGATGTCCCGCCCGTTCGAGCGCCCGGGTGAGGAAACCGCGAAGCGAACTGTCGTCTTCGGCCAAAAGGATGCGCGCCATTCGAGAAGTGCCCGTTTAATCAGGGACGCAACCTAGGCCGACAAGCGTAAACCGGCGATGAAATTCACCGGTCGAACGTCTTCCTTCCACAGCGAAACCCGTTATGCGGGGATCATGACCACGGACGGGGCCAGTTTCGCGATCAGCCTGCCGCCCGCCGCGGCCCCGGAAACGGCCCTGGTCTTCGCCTCGCCTCACTCGGGCGAGACCTATCCCGACGACATGGGGGCGGTCGCCGGACTGGCCCGCGCCAGCCTGAAAAGCGCCGAGGACGCCCTGGTCGCCGCCCTGGTGCGTGAAGGGCCGGCCCATGGCGCGCCCCTGATCGAGGGGCGGATCGGCCGGGCCTATCTGGACCTGAACCGCGACCCCGGCGAACTGGATCCGGACCTGATCGTCGATACGGACGGGCCGGTCGGGGCCAAGACCCGGGCCGGATATGGCGTCATCCCCCGGCTGTCGGGCGACGGCCTGGCCCTGTACGACCGACGTCTGTCGCTGGCGGAGGCCCAGGCGCGCATCCGGATCGCCCACGCCCCCTATCATGCGGCCCTGGCCGAACTGATGGAACGGACGCGGGCCCGGCGGGGCCGGGCTGTGCTGATCGACTGGCATTCGATGCCGACGCGGGCGGTGGGGGCGGAGGTGGTGCTGGGGGACCGGCACGGGTCGTCGTGCCAGGCGCGACTGACCCGGCGACTGCGCGACCTGTTCGAGGGACTGGGCTGGCGGGTGGCGCTGAACCATCCCTACGCCGGCGGCTGGTCCACCCAGGTCTGGGGCCGGCCGGCGGACGGCTATGAGGCGATCCAGATCGAACTGAGCCGCAAACTGTATCTGGACGAGGCGACCCAGACGCCCAACGCGGCCCACGCCGCGACCCGCAAGGCGCTGAATCGCGTCATCGCCGCCCTGTGCGCGGACGACGGGGCGGCCTGACCCCGGCCCCCCTGCCCCTCTGACCCCCTGACCCCGGATCGCGGATCGGCGCGGGACGAAAAAAAGCCGCGCCCGGAGGCGCGGCATAAAAGTCTATAGGGAGGAAACGCCCAGGAAGGGCAAGACGCCCGGAGGCGTCGAAGGTCAATCTAGGTTGCGATGCACAATCGGTCAAGCGCTGCGCGCGGTTTTCGGGTCACGGCATGTTACGCAATTACGGCGCTTTCGCCCCAATTCGACGCACTGGGGCAGGAGAGGACGTCTCCTGTCGCACCTGCAAAATAACCGTCATTCACCCAGCAGACGCCGCGCATTTCGAATGGCGCGGGCGGCGGGCGACGCCTCCTGGCGATAGATCAGCAGGCCGAAGGACGAGGCCACGCCCAGGGCCAGCCACAGAGGGCCGAACAGCCAGGCCGCCGCCGCCAGGGCGAAATAATAGCCCCGGACCCCCTGGCTGAACGAACTGAGCGCGGGATTCAGCAGTTCGGCCGCCGCCTCGCCGAACGCCTTGCGGTCGATCTCCTTGTTGATCTCGGGCGCCGAGCCGATCAGGGCCAGGGTGTAGTTCATCTGGCGCAGGGCCCAGATGAAATCCAGGAAGCCGCGCGCCAGGCAGATCAGCACCAGGGCCAGCTTGGCCTCCAGGATCCTGGTCGGCACATTGTCCGCTCCGACGGCGGCGAAGCCTTCCAGCTTGCTCTCGCCCCCGAACAGGATGCCGCCCACCGCCGCGATCAGCAGCAGATTGGTCGAGGCGAAGAAGGAGGCCGAGTTGATCGAATGGCCCATCAGCTGGCTATCGACCAGGCGGATCTCGCGGTGGGTCATCGACGCCATCCAGACCCGGCGGACATGGCTCATGTCGTCGTTCAGCGAACCGCCGTGGCGGCCGATGAACTTCAGGATCGGCGCATAGCCGAGCCAGCAGATGAAGAAGAGCGCCAGCGCGGCCCAATCAACCCAGGTCATCGCGCGAATTGAGCCCAGTCGCCGCTGTGGCGCAAGTCCGCCGACTCAAGTCGCGCTTGCCGAGGCCGCGCGCGCGTCCTATCACGCGCGCCTCACAGAATTTCGCAGACGCAGCAAAGACCCCGCCATGAACCTCGACGCTATTCCGGTCGGCCCGAACGCTCCCTGGGACGTCAATGTCGTCATCGAAATCCCGCAGGGCGGGCTGCCGGTGAAGTACGAGATGGACAAGGAATCCGGCGCCCTGTTCGTCGATCGCTTCCTGCACACCGCCATGTACTATCCCGGCAACTACGGCTTCATCCCGCACACCCTGTCGGACGACGGCGACCCCTGCGACGTGATCGTGCTGAACCCGACGCCGGTCGTGCCCGGCTGCGTCATCCGCTCGCGCCCCATCGGCGTGCTGATGATGGTGGACGAGGCCGGCGGCGACGAGAAGATCCTGGCCGTGCCGGTCGACAAGCTGAACCCCTATTACACCGACGTCGCCAGCTATCGTCAGCTGCCGGCCATCCTGATCGAGCAGATCGAACACTTCTTCACCCACTACAAGGATCTGGAGAAGGGCAAGTCGGTCACGGTCAAGGGCTGGGGCGACGCCGGCGAGGCCGCCGAAATGATCGCCAAGGGCATGCAGGCCCACCAGGACAAGCTGGCCGCCAAGAAGGCCGGCAAGGCCGCCTGATCCAGGCTCTCGTCTCCTCCCCCTCCGGGGGAGGTGGCGCGGCGCTTCTCCAGCGCCGTGACGGAGGGGGCGCGACCGCAAGACCGGCGCCTTTGCGACGCCCAGCCCTTCCCCGCCAAGCCTATCCTCGGGCTCGCTTAGGCCAGGCCCATGGGATCTCCTCCCGCCCGAAGGAGACGGGCGCGCGCCAAGGTCTGCTTTCCGGCCTTCCGTCGATTTCGCAAACCGACCCATTGCGGACACTGCCTTGCCGCTTCATGGTTCGACGGATTGGAGGACACCTAGCAGAGGTCGAAGTGCCACTCGCCCTTATTGTCGCCATCGCTAGCCTCCAAGGTTCGCCTACTCAAAGTGCGTTCGGCGATGAATGGCTTGAGGCGGCCATGGTAAATGTCGCTTATCAGACAGCTCTCTGCCAGCCGCACCTCAGTGATTGGCTCGGCACAGTAGACGTTGAAGAATCTCTACGTGATGATTTGGCGTCCGAAACAGATCAGGCTTCAAAAGCCATGTTGCTGGCCGCGATTTCGGCAGCGCAACAGGGAAGGCAGGACCAACTAACAACTGCTATCGATGCGGAGCGGTGTTCTCGACGAGTAGAATCAGCCTTTGCGTATCTATTTCTACCCAATCAGGCACCCGAGCCTAGCGCGATGTTTCGACTTGATGCTCTCCGCGAAAAGCCAGACGCCCGTTAAAATCAAGAGAACGGCAGTTTTTGTGACGACCGGTAGCCCCCCCCTAGCTGACGTCGATCGCAACCGCCTTGAGGCCAACGTCCGCTTTCGGAGCCAAAGCCCAAGGAACGAAATCGACCCGTTGCAGCCCTCAACAATCGCTGCAATCGTGCCCGTAGTGCCGTCTCTACGGTGGAGGGACACCAACAAGGCAAGGAGCAGGAGGCGTGCGCTACGGCACTTGGATCGCGATCAGCGCAGCACTTGCGGCGGGATGTTCCAACAATCCGACCCCGGTGACCGAACCTTATCAGGTCGGTGAGCAGCGCTTCCGTGTTCCTAGGAATGTAGTCGTCAATGCTACCGAAGACTCTCTGTCGATGTACATGCGCGTCTCAGATTCCGAGCTGCTTGATCGCGACGCGGACGATGCGCGCCTTTTTGTGCAGATCCAAGACGGTCGACAGCCGGACATCACCGCCGCTATTGCTGATCTAAAGCGTTATGGCGGTGTTGTCGGCGATGAAGTGTATGGCGGGCTGATGCCGATAGTTGGTGGTGGCGGCGACGGAATATATTTCAATCAGCATCTCTACAGTGGAGCATATATATTCTGTGCACCTCAAGGCTTCGGTTGTCGCGCGCGCGTTCCATACGGCGACTTGTCTATCAGTATTCGGTTTGCTCGACCGTTGCTGTCCAGCTGGGCTAAGCTGCTTGACGGCGTTCTTCGCAAAGTCGAGATGATTGAAGTCCAAGGCAGTGTGGAAAGGTCCGCTAACCACCCCTAGCTGAGATCGACAGCGACCGTTTTTGGGCTGGGAGCCAACGTCCGTTTCAGGCGGGGAAGCCTTGGACTGAAATCGACCCGTTGCGGACCTTCGTCGGCGAGCTGATCAGCAGGTCGGAGGAGCCCCTGTCTTGAAGCTGTCGACATATTCGGCAACCGGCCCGAGGCCAACCGAAGCTCTAAATTCGTCGACGCGCCCCGCATCCTCAAGCCGCCAAAGCGTCCACTGACCGGTGCCGTAAGGGCAGGTCATCTGTGTCCCGTATCTCTGCGGTTGATCTCTCGTCATCTGAAGCCGGTCATACATCATGGCGTACTCCGAACCGGCGACTTCCCCGCTGGGTACAAGGTCGGCGAGAATCGGCAGAAAGCGCTCCCACAGCGTCTCATCGCCATGCTGCACAATGAGGAACGCCGACGCGGCTGCGTTGTCGCCGTAGCGACTTTTTCTGAACCACCCCTCCTCCGGAACCATCGCCAATAACTGCTCTTGGTTTTCGATATCGATCGCCCGCACCTCTGGCCAAAGCGCGCGTCGAACTCGCCCGCGTTCGGGGGGCGGCACGTTCGCCATAGCCCTCCAAAGACCTTGTCGAGCGGCCTGGTCGATAGCCCCCATGCGCTCCAGGCGTTCTTGATCCGTCTGTGGTGGAGGCAATGCACTCTGAGCGCCCTTTACTTCCGCGATGCTGGCACGCAGAGCGTTCAAGGCCGTTTCAGTTAGCGGATCAGGCGCCGTCGCTTGCGCAACCATCAGTGTAAGCGTTGCAATGTTGTGGATCATGACGCTCTCCCTAGAACACCCATCAGATGGTGCTCAGGATGAGCAGTCAAGGATTGGAAAATGGCGTTTGGCTGTGCCCGCTTCCCACCCCTAGCGGCAGTTCGGCGCGTCCGCTTTTGGGCTGTGGGCCCGACGTCCGTTTTCCGGGCTGGTGTCGATGTCGTGGTCCGACCCGAGGCAGACATCGGGAACCGCCCCCCCCCCCACGGCCATTCGACAGGCCTGGTTTGCGCCTGATCAAGGCGGCCGCCGGAACTGTCCTGCAATCAGAACGCTGTGTCTTCTATAGTCACGCTTGGAATGGTCCTTTGAAAATCGCCTGTCCCCTCGTCGTCCTGCCAATCCTGGCCTTGGGCCTATCCAGCCTTGGGGCCTGCGCCTCCATGCCTGGCCTATCGGGCGTCGAGCTGAACCGGGATCAAGCGTCCCAGGGCGGAAAGACTTTTGGCGAGGGCGTGGGCCAGGCGGCGACGGCTTCACTGGATGATCTCAACCTGCGGCGACAGGAGGTGCCAGAGGTTCTGATCGCCGCGCGCCGCACCCCCTATGCGACGGCGGGCCTTCAGCGTTGCTCGGCCGTCGTCGCCCAGATCGACGCCCTGGACGAGGCCCTCGGCCCGGATGTCGATCAGCCGACGCCGGCGACCGGCACGGGCGACCAGGCCGCCAATGCCGCCCTCGACATGGTTCGCGACACCGCCACGGATTTCATCCCGCTGAGGAGCTGGGTGCGTCGTCTGTCGGGCGCTGCGGCCCATGACCGGGAGGTTCAGGCGGCGATCCGTGCAGGCCTGGTCCGCCGCGGCTTTCTCAAGGGCATCGCTCATCAGCGCCGCTGCACGCGGACGGCGGGATAATAACCGTTCGGAGGGAAGCGGATCGGCATCCGGCGGAAAAGGTCCGGCAAGCGCCGGGACCGGTCACGCCCGACCTGTCTGAAAGACGATATTCCGCTCTCGGCGCCGATGTCGGCGTCCGGGCATGAGACGCCTTTGGCCGACGTCTACCCTGTGCCGCCATGGACAGCCTGATGTCAGGCGGTCGCCGGTATGTCTGTCAGCCACTCTATGCGATTGACCGATTTCGACGCTGAGAAGGACATCAGAGGGGCCAGTCCTACGGCAAGTCCGGATCTCAAATTTCCGGATCAGTGGTTCGCGGCGGTTTCGATCAGTTGGTCAACCGCTTCAATGACCAAAGGCTGTGCTTCCTCAGCAGACATGTTGGCCAAGGTCCGCACATCGTGGCTCCGGCCGAGCTGCTGGGCGACCAGAAAGCCCAGGTAGTAGCCTCGACGTTGCGGCAAGGCGGATGTCGCAGGGCCGCCAAAGCCGAACAGGTCGCTGTAGGCGGACGGGTCCTTCAGCGTCAAAACCTGGCGCAAGGCCAGCAAAGACGGCGTCAACTGCGCGCGCGTGGCGGCGGCCATGCCGTCGGGTAGCGTCAGAAGCAACTCAGCCTCGTCGGCGTTCGGATTCAGCTGCGACGCCACATAGGTGGCGAGCCCCTCTTGCCAAAGCGAGCACCAGATCGCCTCGCACCGGCCAAGCCGAGGCCGTTGATAGAGGTGGAAAAGCTCGTGATGGAAGAACGCCGCTTCGTTCGTCACTCCGGCGTCGTGGAAGGCGACCATTCCGTCCACGCCGAACAGCAGGAACGTCTGTCCATCGATGACGCGGGTGCCGCCGTCAAACTCCCCCAAGGAGTGGAGCACCCATATTGGACGATCAGGCCGGAAGTCGGGAAACGTCTCGGAGAAGACCGATGTGTTGCGGGCGAGATCCTTGTCGAATGTCTCCAGCTTCTGGGCATACGCGTCGCGGATAGAGCCGAAGCTCTCGATCGATCTGGCGATCGTGCCGTCGCGTTGGGCTTCGGTCATCTGGCCGTTGAACCGGGCATGACTGTAGAAACCTGGGAATTTGGGCGCAATGTCGCGTTTGAAGAGAGCGACGCGTTCCTCAGTGGTCTTGTCCTGGGTCGCGTCCCAGAAGATCAGGAAATCGCCGGCGATATTATGGACCTCCAAGGTTGGAGCACTCTGCTCTGAACCTGGATGAGGCAAGGTCTTGCTCTGGGCATGGACCGGTTTACCGGCCAGTGACATCAGCATGATCGCGGCGCCAAACACCGCGACTTTCGATTTCAATGAAGCGTATTGAATGTCAATCTCCCCAAGCATCACCTAGCCGGAGTGACATTGCCGGGGGGCACTTGCAACTGCCGTAATGCCGGGTGGCTTCCGGACGCCAGTTGAAGTCCGCGGCGTATGTTCCCGACCAACAGGTCAAGCTGGTACATAAGAGATCGTTTCGGACTGGACGGTCTTTTCTACAACGATCTATCTCCGTCATTCAGGGGGAAAGTCGGGGAGCCCAGCAGCGCGCCAGAGGGCGACCCGAAGGCCGGCGCGGAGCAACCAACCTGTGGCGGACTCGATCGTCCAACGGCATGGGCTAGAGGCGCACGAGGCGTTTCGGGCCTCCGCCGTGCTCGCACGTCGGCGAAGACGCCAGCCATCCTAATTCCGCAAACATTCTGTCGGCAAAACAACCGTCTGACTGAAAGTTCAGCCCCCAACCACCCGCCCGTTCCCGCAGGTCTATACTCCCGGCCGTCGGTAGCGAAAGGGAGGCCCGTTCATTGCATCATTGTACACACTGCACGGTTTCGCGGGCGTAGTGCGAGTTCCCTGATTTCAGACAATTCATACTATTCAGACGCTGTTTTTTCGCCGCACAGTCTGAAATCCTCCGCCGCCTCCGGGACAATCGACGCAGGGGGGTGAAGTCTGGTCTCGCCCCGGAACGCCCCGTCGGCCCCGCCCCCTCCCGCTCGGCTTCCCGACCCCCTATCTGCATCCCATGACTGACCTCTCCCCCCGCGAAATCGTCTCCGAACTGGATCGCTATATCGTCGGCCAGGACGACGCCAAACGCGCCGTGGCCGTGGCCCTGCGCAATCGCTGGCGTCGCAAGCGCGTGCCCGAGGATCTGCGTGATGAGGTGACGCCCAAGAACATCCTGATGATCGGCCCGACCGGCGTCGGCAAGACCGAGATCGCCCGGCGGCTGGCGCGGCTGGCTGGGTCGCCCTTCCTCAAGGTCGAGGCGACCAAGTTCACCGAGGTCGGCTATGTCGGCCGCGACGTCGATCAGATCATGCGCGACCTGGTCGAGAGCGCCCTGGTCATGGTGCGCGACCGCCGGCGCGGCGAGGTGCGGGCGCGGGCCGAGGGTGCGGCCGAAGACCGGATCCTGGACGCTCTGGTCGGTCCCGGCGCGGGGCCGGCGACGCGCGACAGCTTCCGCAAGAAGCTGCGGGCGGGCGAGCTGGACGACAAGGAGATCGAGATCGCCCTGGCCGACACCGCCTCGCCGATCCAGGGGCTGGACATCCCCGGCGGCGGGGCCGTGGGCCTGCTGAACCTGTCGGAGATGCTGGGCAAGATGGGCGGCGGCCGCACCAAGACGGTCAAGCTGACCGTCCGCGACGCCACCGCCCCCCTGATCGCCGAAGAAGGCGACAAGCTGCTGGATCAGGACAGCCTGACCAAGGAGGCCCTGATCCTGGCCGAGAACGAGGGGATCGTCTTCCTGGACGAGATCGACAAGGTGGCGGCGCGCCAGGGGGCCTCCGGCGCCGACGTCTCGCGCGAGGGGGTGCAGCGCGACCTGCTGCCCCTGATCGAGGGGACCACCGTCTCGACCAAATACGGGCCGGTGAAGACGGACCACGTCCTGTTCATCGCCTCGGGCGCCTTCCACGTCGCCAAGCCGTCGGACCTGCTGCCCGAGTTGCAGGGCCGGCTGCCGATCCGGGTCGAGTTGAAGGCCCTGACGCGGGACGACTTCAAGCGGATCCTGACCGAGCCCGAGGCCAATCTGATCCGTCAGAACCAGGCCCTGCTGGCCACCGAGGAGGTGACCCTAACCTTCACCGACGACGCGATCGAGGCCCTGGCCGACGCGGCGGTGGCGGCCAACTCGGCCGTCGAGAACATCGGGGCGCGGCGGCTTCAGACCGTGCTGGAGCGGGTGCTGGAGGAGACCAGTTTCAAGGCCTCGGACCTGGCGGGCCAGACCGTGAACTTCGACGGGGCGGCGGTGCGCGACAAGCTGAGCCTCCTGACCAAGGACGTGGATCTGAGCCGGTTCATTCTTTAGCGGCGGCCTCGCGCTCGCGGCGGTCCCGGCGGCGCATCAGCCGGTCGGCGACCGCCTCGGCGTGGCGCTGGGTGAAGGCCAGGGCGGCGGGATTGCCCCGCTTGGCGCCGATGCTGTCGGCCACCTTGGCGCCCCGCTCGCCGATCGGCATGGCCTTGCCCGTGGTGGTGTCCAGGGCCGTCTGATGCTCGATCTCGGCGTTCAGCTCGGCCCCCATCAGGATCACCTGGACCGACAGCCAGGTCCACAGCAGGAAGCCCATCATGGCCGCCAGCGGGCCGTAGGAGTCGGTGCGGACGAAGTTGGTCAGATACCAGCTGAAGACGAAGGAGACCGTCAGGCTGACCACCGCCGCGAAGATCGCCCCCGGCGTCAGCCAGCGCCAGCGCGCCTTCTGCCGGCACGGGCCGAAGCGGTAGATCAGGGTCAGGGCGGCGACATAGCCGACCAGCAGCAGGGGCCAGCGCAACAGGGCCAGCAGGCCCCACTCCTCCTGCAGTCCGAACAGCCCCACCACCACCGGCACCCCGACCACCAGCAGCGAGCTGAACAGGACGGCGGCCACGGCCCCCAGGGTGAAGCCCATGCACAGCAGGTTGTAGCGGACGATATTGCGCCGCTCGACCTCGTGATAGGCGATGTTCAGCCCGTAGAAGAGCACCTTGACCGCGCCATTGGCGGTCCACAACGACAGGGCCAGGGTCCAGATCAGGGTGAAGGTCAGCTGGCCGTTCGAGTTCGCGGCCAGCCGTTCCATCTCGCCGCCCAGGAAGGCGGCGATGCTGCTGGGCATGACGCCGTACAGGAACTGGAGCCGGCTCCAGGCGTCGGCCGGATCGGCGAACAGGCCGTACAGGGTGACGAACGTCCCCAGCAGGGGGAACAGCGACAGCAGGGTGAAGAAGGTCACGCCCCCGGCGACGAAGCCGACCCGGTCGCCGAAATAGGAGGCGCCGGTGCGCCACAGGATGTCGCTCCAGCCCTTGTGCGGGATCTGTTCGGGCCGTTTGGCCAGGCGGCCGCGGCCGGGCTCCTTAAGGTCGTAGTCCTCGGGCGTCGGCGGGGCGGGCGGCAGGGGTTCGGGACGGGGCGGGCGCAGCTCCAGCCCGACCTTGTGGCCCTGGGTGTAGAGCAGATGGGCGGCGCCGGCGCCGGCGGCCAGGCCGCCCGCCGTCGCGGCCACGAATTTCCACAGGCGGCCCAGCCCCCCGGCAGGGCGCCCGCGCCGCCCCTGCGGCCGGGCGGCGATCAGGCGGCGAAGGGCGGCGGCGGCGGACGGCTTGGGCTTGGACATCAGGAGGCCAACGGCGAAGCTGGCGCGACGTTCCCGAGGCGCCGAAAATCGGCTGCGCTTGAAATCGCGGCCGCGAAGGGCCAATCACCCGAAATGACCACCGAGCCCCTCTCCCCCAAGCCGTCCGACGGCGCCGCGACCCTGCTGACCGTGTGGAAGGCCGCCCAGGCCCGCCTGAAGGGCGGCCGCATCGACAGCCCCGCCATCGACGCCCGCCTGCTGCTGGAAGCCGCCGCCGGCGCCAGCCGCATGGACATTCTGACGGACCCTTACCGCGTCGTCACGCCCGAACAGCACACGGCCTATGAGGCCATGATCGACCGCCGCCTGAAGCGCGAGCCGGTGTCGCGCATCGTCGGCAAGAAGGGCTTCTGGAAGATCATGCTGAACGTCACCCCCGACGTCCTCAGCCCCCGGCCCGACACCGAGACCCTGATGGACGTGGCCATGCTGGCCTTCGCCAAAACCCAGGCCTTCAACGCCATCGACCTGGGCACCGGCTCGGGCGCCATCCTGCTGGCCTTGCTGGCCGAGCGGCCGGCGGCCCACGGCGTCGGCACCGACATCTCGACCGAGGCCCTGGCCGTGGCCAAAGAGAACGCGGCCAACCTGGACCTGAACGACCGGGCGGCCTTCCTGCGCACCGAATGGGCGGCGGGCTTCGGCGACGCCAGCTTCGACCTGGTGCTGTCCAACCCGCCCTATATCCCCACCGACCATATCCCGACCCTGGACCCCGAGGTCCGCGACCACGACCCGCACCTGGCCCTGGACGGCGGCCCCGACGGGCTTCAGGCCTATCGCGACCTGGCCCCCGAGGTGAAGCGGATCCTCAAGCCCGGCGGCGTCTTCGCCGTCGAGATCGGCTGGGACCAGGGCCCCCAGGTCAAGGCCCTGTTCGAGGCCCAGGGCTTCGCCGACGTCAAGGTGGTCAAGGACCTGGGCGAACGCGACCGCGTCGTCACCAACGGCCCGGACCCGAGGACCAATCCGATCCCGCAGGAGTGAGGGCGAGGATTCAGACCCTGGACGAAAAAACAGGGTGCAATTCGTACAATTTGTCTGAAATCCGCCCTCCCGATGACCCCGCCCGTCCGACGCCGACGCGCGGCGTCATCATCCCATGGTTTCGGACCCTGGGCGGAAAGCGGGCGTGATTATTCGTCAGGGCGTTGAAACCTAACGGGTTCGTCGGCGGAATTAGGTGCGCTGGCGCCGGTGCGGCGTCCAGAACCCCTCCACCCCCGCAGGCGGGGAGGAGACGTGCGCCGGCTCTTGCCTCGCTCGGCCTTCCCTCTCCTGTTGGGAGAGGGCTTGAGCGCACGGCGGCGCAGCCGTCGTCCTTGCGCGACCCGAAGGGCGGCGCGAAGCAGCCAAAGGGTGAGGGTCGTGCGCCACCCGGCGTCCGCTGCGGCCCGACCGGTGCGACGGCTTGCGCCGACTTCGACACCCGACCCTCATCCGTCCGCTTCGCGGCCACCTTCTCCCAATGGGAGAAGGAGAAGAGGGGGCGGCGTCCAGAGCCCCTCCACCCCCGCGCAAGCGGCGCGGCGGTCCCCCTCCCCGCAGGCGGGGAGGAGACGGTGCGACGGCCCTTGCCTGTCTCCTCCCCATGAAATGGGGAGGTGGCGCGACGCGCAGCGGCGTGACGGAGGGGTTCTAAGCCGCATCACCAGCCCGCGCACCCCCGTCATACTTCGGCGCGTCCGAAGAGTGATGGGATGTGGGGTGGCTGGGGTGGGGTTCCGCCGTACCGCAGCCGACTGTAGAAAGTCGCGAAGATGGTTTTGAAGCGAGCGGCGGCGACTGCACAAAACGCAGCTTGACGATTTACCCGTCATACGCCGAGATAGACAACCGATACGAGAGAACTCTTATGGCCGCTGAAGACGCTTGGATCAATTCTCAGACTGAGGAGTCTGCGGCTGATGAACTGTACGCGCCGCGTAAGTACGAGATCGTAAATTATCCTGCCGATACAACGTTGAAGGGTTACTACGATCAATGGAAGAACAAGCAGATATATGTACCCGACTTTCAACGACGATATGTCTGGGACGTCAAGAAAGCAAGCAAACTAATCGAGTCGTTCTTATTAGGCTTGCCTGTACCAGGAGTATTTTTATACAAAAATCGGTCCGATTCTTCATTCCAAATCATAGACGGACAACAACGAATCATGTCCGCCGTTTATTTTCAACGCGGCGAGTTTGATGACGAAACAGCATTTCGACTTCGTGGCGTACAACCAGAGTGGGAAGGAAAAAGATACACCGACCTTTCTGAGTCAGATAGATTTAAACTCGACAACAGCGTGCTTCGCGCCACGATAATTCAACAACTCGACCCATACGACGACACTAGCATTTACCTTATATTTGAAAGACTAAATACCGGCGGCGTCAATCTCAACGCCATGGAAATCAGGCGGTCCGTATGCTACGGTGAAGCTGTATATTTTTTAGATAGACTTAACTCTGATAGAAATTGGCGCCGAATTATTGGCGTCGCAAGACCTGACAAGCGCTTTCGCGACGTTGAATTGATCTTACGATGCGCTGCCCTCAGCGAGAGATGGGCACAATACGAAAAGCCAATGAAGGGCTTCCTGAACCACTACATGGCAGATCTAGCCCAGCACCCTGAAACTTACGCAGACATCGCCGAGAGGTTTCTGCTGTCTGCAAAGTTCATCGTTGAGACGCTTGGCGAAAAACCGTTCCACCTTCGCAAGAGGCTGAATTTCGGACTGATGGATTCGGTTATGGCTGCGGCCATGAGAGGTCTTCGCCCGCACGACCTTAGCCAGAGGCTAGACTCGCTTTTGGAGCATCCCGAGTACCTGCACGCCATAACTTATAATACGAGCGACGCAGAAGAAGTTCACCGCCGAATGAACCTCGCTTTTCAGCATCTTTCCTAATGCCGCTCAACAGAACATCGCTAGTTATTGAAACTGCTCGGGCACACCTAGGAGAACTCCCAGAAGCGTCGCCAAACAAAGCGCTTGTGGCAGTCTACCTAGCCCAGGTTGCTACTGTGACTTTCTGTTCTGAGATCGAAGAATCACTTATTCGCATGATCAGAGACCGACTAAGTCGTGCCGAGAATGCGAAAGTGGCGCATTTCATTACAAAAACCAACGAGGGAATGATAAAACGGGTACCAAAATCCGATATAGTGAAAACAGTTGGGCTGTTCGGCGAAGAAGCGACGGCGCAGCTGAATGCAATATTTACGGAACAAGAGATAACTAAATATGGGAACGTTGTAAACGCGCGGCATACAACAGCTCACGGCGCTGGTGGCACCGTGACTTTGCAAGAGGTTGCAGAAGCTGCAGCGATTGCAGAGCGTATGCTCGCAACGTTCGATGCTGTGATCACCTAGTGCACCTGCGCCTTCCCGATCTCCAACCCGCCCTCGCCGGCCGTCACCGCAATCACCCCGCCGTCCTCGATCTCGCCGGCCAGGAGCTTGCGCGCAATCGGGTCCACCAGCTCCTTCTGGATCACCCGCTTCAGCGGCCGCGCGCCATAGGCCGGGTCGTAGCCGCGGTCGGCCAGCCAGGCCAGGGCCGCATCGTCCAGCGACAGGTTCAGCCGGCGGTCGGCCAGCAGTTTTTCGAACCGTGACAGCTGGATCCGCACGATGCCGCCCATCTGTTCGCGGCCCAGGCGGTGGAACAGGATGATCTCGTCGATCCGGTTCAGGAACTCGGGCCGGAAGTGGGCGCGGACGGCGTCCATGACGAAGGGGCGGACGGCTTCGACGTCGTCGCCCTCGCCCTGTTCGGCCAGATACTGGCTGCCCAGGTTGGAGGTCATGATGATCAGGGTGTTGCGGAAGTCGATGGTTCTCCCTTGCCCGTCTGTCAGGCGGCCGTCGTCCAGCACTTGCAGAAGCACGTTGAAGACGTCGGGGTGGGCCTTTTCGACCTCGTCGAACAAGACGACCTGATAGGGGCGGCGACGCACGGCCTCGGTCAGGGCGCCGCCCTCGTCATAGCCGACATAGCCGGGAGGGGCGCCGATCAGGCGGGAGACGCTGTGCTTCTCCATATATTCGGACATGTCGAGCCGGGTGATGGCCGCCTCGTCGTCGAACAGGAACTCGGCCAGGGCCTTGGTCAGTTCGGTCTTGCCCACGCCGGTCGGGCCCAGGAACAGGAAACTGCCCAGGGGTCGGTTGGGGTCGTTCAGGCCGGCGCGGGCGCGGCGCACGGCGTCGGAGACGGCGGCCAGGGCCTCGTCCTGACCCACCACGCGGCCGCCCAGGGCCTCTTCCATCTTCAGCAGTTTCTCGCGTTCGCCCTCCAGCATCTTGTCGACCGGGACGCCGGTCCAGCGGCTGACGACGGCGGCGATCTGTTCGGCGTCGACGACTTCTGGCGTTAGAGGCCCCCCGCCCCCCGTCTCGGCGGCCTCGGCCTCGGCCAGTTGTTTCTCGATCTGGGGGATCTGGCCGTAGGCGATTTCGGAGGCGCGGCCCAGGTCGCCGGCGCGCTGGGCGTTGGTCAGTTCCAGACGCAGGCGGTCCAGGGTTTCACGCAGTTGCGCGCCCTGGCCGACCTTGTCCTTTTCGGCCTTCCACTGGGTGGTCAGGTCGTCGGACTGGCCTTCCAGATCGGCGATCTCGTCCTCCAGCTTTTCCAGCCGGTGTTGGGAGGCCTGGTCGGTCTCCTTCTTCAGGGCCTCGCGTTCGATCTTCAGCTGGACCAGGCGGCGGTCGATCTCGTCCAGGGCCTCGGGCTTGGAGTCCACGGCCATGCGGACGCGGCTGGCGGCCTCGTCGATCAGGTCGATGGCCTTGTCCGGCAGGAAGCGGTCGGTGATGTAGCGGTTGGACAGGGTGGCGGCGGCGACGATGGCGCTGTCCGAGATGCGGACCCCGTGGTGGACCTCGTACTTCTCTTTCAGGCCGCGCAGGATGGAGACCGTGTCCTCGACCGTCGGTTCGGCGACGAAGACCGGCTGGAAGCGGCGGGCCAGGGCGGCGTCCTTTTCGACGTGCTTGCGGTATTCATCCAGCGTGGTGGCGCCGACGCAGTGGAGTTCGCCGCGCGCCAGGGCCGGCTTCAGCAGGTTGGAGGCGTCCATGGCGCCGTCGCCCTTTCCGGCGCCCACCAGGGTGTGCATCTCGTCGATGAACAGGACGATCCCGCCCTCGGCCGCCGAGACCTCGTTCAGGACGGCCTTCAGCCGCTCCTCGAACTCGCCGCGGTATTTGGCGCCGGCGATGAGGGAGCCCATGTCGAGCGCCATGACGGTCTTGTCGCGCAGGCTCTCGGGCACGTCGCCGTTGACGATGCGCAGGGCCAGGCCCTCGACGATGGCGGTCTTGCCCACGCCGGGCTCGCCGATCAGGACGGGGTTGTTCTTGGTGCGACGGGCCAAGACCTGGATGGTGCGGCGGATCTCTTCGTCGCGGCCGATGACCGGGTCGATCTTGCCGTCGCGGGCGGCCAGGGTCAGGTCGCGGGCGTAGCGTTTCAGGGCGTCATAGCCGTCCTCGGCGCCGGCGCTGTCGGCGGTCTTGCCCTTGCGCACCTCGGCGATGGCGGCGTCCAGCTTGTCGGCGCTGGCGCCCGAGGCTTTCAGCACCTCGGCGGCGACCCCGCCCTCGCGCGCCAGGGCGGCCAGCAGGCGTTCGGTGGTGACGAAGGCGTCGCCGGCGGTCTTGGAGGCCTCCTCAGCGGCAGCGAAGACGCGGGCCGTGTCGCCGTCCAGATAGAGCTGGCCCGAGCCGCCGGTGACCTGGGCGCGCTTCTTCAGCGCGGTCTCGACATCGGCCTCGGCGCGTTTGGCGTCGCCTCCGGCGGCGGTGATCAGGTTGCGGGCCAGGCCGTCGCGTTCTTCCAGCAGGATTTTCAGCAGGTGTTCGGGCGCGAACTGCTGGTGACGGCGGGCCAGGGCCAGAGACTGGGCCGACTGGACCGCCTGTTTGGCGCGGTCGGAATAGAGATCGAGATTCATACGTGTCCCCTCGTGAGGCGGAAATGGTCCGACACGCCCTCTGGAGCAAGCGACGCGTCCGTTCGCAGGAAGAAGTGGGTGTGTTGAACCGGCCACACAAGAGCCCGAGCGGGGGCGTGCGCGCCTTGACCGGGGTCAATTGCGGCCGACACCGGTCCGGCATAGCCCGCGCTCCGACCGCTGCACGCTTCGGGCCGACCACACGGCGATCTGCAGCCTGTAGCCGGACCGAGGCGCCGCCCGCCCCTCTCGGCGGCGCGGGCGGCGCAGAACCGATCCGGGCGTCAGCCGCCGGTGGGGCCGGTCGAGAAGTCGAACTGTTCCGGCTGGCGGCGCGGCCCGCCGAAGTTCCAGGTCAGGCCGATGTAGAAGGCCCGCAGCTTGATGTCCTGGTCGGCCTGTTCGCGGAACTGCGGCGTCTCGAAGACCGTCGTGGTGTTGAAGGTGTTGAACAGGTCGCGGGCGGTGAAGTTGAAGGACAACTGCTCGCTCAGCTTGCGGCGATAGCCCAGGTTGACCATGCCGCCGGCCTCGCGACGGCCCTGGGCCAGCAGGCTGTCGCCCTGCCAGAAGCTGGACACCTGGAGAAAGTCCTTGGCCGTCGGCTGCCAGTTCAGGCTGATCCGGCCGCTGGCCAGGGTGTCCTCCCGGTCGTCGCCGCCGACCACGGCGCCGGCCTCGATCTGCTGACGGAAGACATTGACCCCGGCGCTGTAGCGCAGGGTCGACAGCAGGCGGCCGTTGGCCGTGGCCTCGACCCCCAGGTCCTGACGCGAGCCCAGGTTCTCGGGCCGGGTCAGGAAGACCCCGCCGCCGATGTCGGTCGTCACATCGGTGAAGGCCTTGTCCGTGTTCCGCAGATAGGCCGTCGCCTGATAGAAGCTCTGGCCCTTGCGCAGCTGCCACATGGCCTCGAACGAGTCCGTCTCCTGCGGCTCGAGATCCGGATTGCCCGACCGCACGTTCAACGGATCCTGATAGGTCGCCAGGGGGTTCAGCTGGGCGGGCTGGGGCCGCTGGATGCGGCGCGAATAGCTGGCGCGCAGGGTCTGGGTGTCCGACAGCTGATATTGCAGGTGAGCGGTCGGATAGGCGCGGAAATAATCCTGAGAGGCCGAGGCGCCGCCGGTCAGATCCTTGATCTCGACCTCGGCCTGCTCCAGCCTCAGACCCAGCTGGGCCGACAGCTTCTCGCCCAGGGGCCGTTCGTAGGTGGTGTAGAGGGCGTGCACCGTCTGCTCGGCTTCGAACCGGTTGTTCAGCCCCGGCGCGGGAGTGAGGGCGGAGGCCGACGGGCCGCGCAGGAACTCGGCCTCCTGCTCGGGCCGCTGGATGTTCAGCTCATAGCCCAGGCGCAGCTTGCCGCCGTCGGACATCGGGCGGGTGTAGGCGCTGGTGAAGCCCCAGGTGACCAGATCGACCGCATTCCGGGTGCGCTCATACAGATCAGCCCCGGCCGGCGTCAGGAAGGTGGAGCGCGCCTGGCCGTCGCTTTCATTGCCGTTGGAATCGTAGCGCAGTTCGTTCGACCATTCGTGGCCGTCGCCGGTGAAGCGGCGCAGCACTCGCGCCGTGGCGCCCCAGTTGGTGAAGTCGAAATCCGACGCCCCCTCGCGGCGATAGGCGCTGGTCACGGCGCCGGCCGCATTGCGCGTCTCGTACAGGCTGGAGGTCGATCCGGTCCCGTCGAAGGCGACGCCGCGCAGTTCGCCCGTCACCTGGGTCTTGTCGTCCAGCTTGTATTCGGCGGTGAAGCGGCCGACGAGCCCGTTCTGCTCGGACTCGATCGGCTGATCGATGGTGGTGGTCGCGACCAAAGCGCCCGTCGTCGGATCGAACCGCTGGCGCACCCGGTTGAAGCTCAGCTCGGTCGGATCGGACCGATAGCTGGCGTCGCCCGACAGGGTCAGGCGGTCCTTCTGCCACGACCCGCTGAGGCCGGCGTTCCAGCGTCCGTTATCGCCGATGTTCGCCCGCACGGAGCCGGTGGACTGGGTTCCCGGCTTGGGCGCCGTCGGCTTGGTGATCAGGTTGATGACCCCGCCCGATCCCTCGGGGCTATAGGCGGCGGAGGGGTTGGTCATGACCTCGATCCGCGCATACTGGCTGGCGGGGAGTTGGATGAGCGCCTGAGCGCGACCGGCGCCGGTCAGGATTCCGGACGGCCGCCCGTCGACCAGGATGGTGACGTTCGAATCGCCGCGCAGCGAGACATTGCCTTCCGGGTCCACATCGACCGAGGGCACATTGCGAAGGGCGTCGGCCAGGCTGCCGGTCGTCGCCTGCAGATCATTGGCCAGGCTGTAGCTGACGGAATCGATCGAGGTGCGGACGTCATTGGCGCGCGCCGTCACCGTCACATCGCCGACCGAGGCGGGCGCTTCCTGAGCCGGGGCGGGCTGGGCTGCGGGCTGCTGGGTTGCGGACGGCTGGGTCGCCGGCTGGCCGGAAGACGCCTGGGCGCCGGTCTGGGCCGGACTCGAAGGCCCAGTCGTGGCCGGCGCCGGCGGAGCGCCCGCAGACTGGGCCAATGCTCCACCCGCAACCCCCGAAACGGCGACGCTGAGCATCAGCGCGAACTTGAAGGATTTCATAGCCTTGCGACCCCAATACGACACCGGCGCCAAGCCGTCCCCGTCGTGACTCCCCTGGAAATACCGAGGGCGCTTTGAAATGCAAAGTTACTTCTTGTCCATATGATTACGGCTTCGTCATGATGATGGCTGCACAGCCTGGGCTTGTCGGACGCCGGCGCGCTATAGCCGCGTCTCCCAAGCGGTCCAGGCGGCGATCAGAACCATGGCCCCCGCCATCAAGGCCCGAACGCCGGAGCCTTGACTACGCGCGATCAGGCCGCCGACGCGGGCGGCCAGAACGACGATGAAACTGTGTACGGCCAGGCTGATCACCACATGGATTCCGCCCAAGGCGAGCGCCTGGGGCAGGGTCGGGCCGTGGTCGGGGCGGATGAAGCCGGGCAGCAGGGCGATGTAGAACAAGGCCGCCTTGGGGTTCAGCAGATTGGCCGTCAGTCCACGCAGGAACAGGGCGCGGCGCCGATGTTCGGTCTCTTGCGTCGGCTGGGCCGGATCGCCCTCGCCTCGCCAAGCCTCCCAGGCGAGCCAGAGCAGGAAACCGACCCCGGCCCAGCGCACGGCCTGATACAGGGCCGGCCATTTCAGCACGATCTCGGTCAGGCCGAAGGCGGCGGCCAGCATCCACAGCGTCAACCCGAGGGTGATCCCCGCCACCGCCGACAGCCCCGCCGTCCGCCCCTGAGACACGGACAACAGCGCCAGCCAGCCCATATTCGGGCCGGGCGTGAATTCGATCAGAAGGACCGCGGCCAGGAACGGCAGGATCACGCCTGGATCGACCGGCCCGTTCGTCAGAAATTCCATCCACGCCTCCGGCCCGAGGTCTAGGCCGTGTCGGGGGGCGGGTCCAATCGCGGGGCGTTCGCCGCCGGTCGCCTTCCGCGCGGCGGGGCTGGAACCTCCAGCTTCGCCATACGCTTTCAGCCGATGCTGAGATCGAAGATGAACCCGCGCGTCTTCTGGGGCGCGAGCGCCATAGCCGGGGCCCTGCTGCTGGTGGCCCTGGTCGCGCCCGGCGCCTCGGACCTGTTCTTCGGCCGCGCCCAGGCCTGGGTGATCGACACCTTCGGCTGGTTCTATGTCGCCTCGGTCGCCGGCTTCCTGGCGGTGGCGGCCTATCTGGCCCTGGGGCCGACGGGCCGGCTGAAGCTGGGGCCCGACGACGCCGAGCCCGACTTCCCCTATGTCTCCTGGCTGGCCATGCTGTTCGCCGCCGGCATGGGCATCGGCCTGATGTATTTCGCCGTCGCCGAGCCGATCCAGCATTACGCCGCCCCGCCCGAGGCCGCGCCCGGCACCCTGGACGCCGCGCGCGAGGCCATGGTGATCACCTTCACCCACTGGGGCGTCCACGCCTGGGCCGTCTATGCCATGGTCGGGCTCAGCCTGGCCTATTTCGCGCACCGCAAGGGGCTGCCGCTGACGCTGCGGTCCGGGCTTTCGCCCCTGCTGGGCAAGCGGATCAACGGGCCGATCGGCGACGCCGTCGACATCTTCGCCATCTGCGGCACCCTGTTCGGCATCGCCACCTCGCTGGGCCTGGGCGTGTCCCAGATCAACAGCGGCCTGAACTATCTGACCGGCCTGCCCAATACGCCCTGGATGCAGGTGGGGCTGATCGCCCTGGTCATGGCGGCGGCGACCGCCTCGGTCCTGACCGGGCTGGACAAGGGGGTGCGGCGCCTGTCGGAGCTGAACCTGGTCCTGGCCGTGCTGCTGATGCTGTTCGTGCTGGTGGTCGGGCCGACGGGCTTTCTGCTGAAGGCCCTGGTGCAGAATTTCGGCCTGTACCTGGACCATTTCTTCGTCCGCACCTTCAACCTCTACGCCTATGAGCCGCGCGGCTGGATGGCCAACTGGACCCTGTTCTACTGGGCCTGGTGGATCGCCTGGTCGCCGTTCGTCGGCATGTTCATCGCCCGAATCTCGCGCGGCCGGACGGTGCGGCAGTTCATCATCGGCGTGCTGCTGGTCCCGACCGGCTTCACCTTCCTGTGGATGACGGTGTTCGGAAACACGGCCATCAGCCTGGACATGGGCCAGGCGGCGGGCGCGATTTCGCAGGCGGTGCAGACCGATCTGTCGACCGCCATCTTCCACTTCCTGGAGAACCTGCCGGGGGCGGCGATCACCTCGACCCTGGCGGTGCTGCTGGTGGCGGTCTTCTTCGTCACCTCGGCCGACAGCGGGTCGCTGGTGATCGACACCATCGCCTCGGGCGGGGCGGACGACACGCCGCGCTGGCAGCGGGTCTACTGGTGCACGCTGGAGGGGCTGACGGCGGCGGCCCTGCTGCTGGCGGGCGGGCTGAGCGCGCTCCAGGCCGCCACCCTGATGGCCGCCCTGCCCTTCACCGTCATCATCATCCTGCTGTGTCTGGCCCTGATCCGGCAGATGAACGCCGACCTGAAGGGCGAGACGGTGGAGACCGAGACCCCGCCGCTGGGCGAGCGGTTGAAGCGGATCTTCGCCCCGGCCAGCCGCCGCGACATCGCCCGCCAGATGCAGCGTCACGGCGTCCCCGCCCTGACCGAGGTGCGCGAGGCCCTGGTCGCCGAAGGCCTGGACCAGAGCCGGGTCGAGGCGGACGAACAGGCGGTCTGGCTGGTCGTGCCCCACGCCGAGGGCCGCGACTTCCTTTACCGACTGGGCGCCCGGTCGCGCCCCCTGCCCGCCATCACCCCGTTGGACGCGCCGGAGGGGCGCCGCGCCATCGAATGGCGCATGACGGCCCAGACCGGAGAGGGGACCCGGCCGCGCGACGTGACCGGCTTCACCCGCCAGCAGATCGTCGCCGACGTGCTGGACCATCTGCAGGCCTGGCGGCTGGTCTAGAGGGGAAAGGCGCGTTAGCGTCACGGCAGTCTTCGCCGGAGCCTTTCCTGATGTCCCTTCGCCTGTCGCGCCGTTCCCTGTTCGCTTCCGGAGGCGCGGCGGCGCTGGCGGCCCAAGCCGCCGGCGGTCCCGTCTGGGCGCAGGCGGCCAATGACGATGCGGGTCTGGCCGAGGCGGTGGACACCTATGTGACCCAGGCCATGGCGGCCTGGCCCGACCAGCCGGCGTTGGGGATCGCCGTGGTCAAGGACGGAACGCCCGTCCTGACGCGCGGTTACGGCGTGAAGCTTCAGGGCAAGCCCGCCCGGGCGGACGAACACACCCTGTTCGCCATCGCGTCGAACACCAAGAACGTCACCGCCGCCGCCCTGGCCATCCTGGTCGACGAGGGCAAGGTGGCGTGGGACGCGCCCATTCGCACCTATCTGCCCGGCTTCACCCTGTCGGACCCCTATATCGGCGAACACATCACGGTGCGCGACACCCTGAGCCACCGCGCCGGGTTCGGCCTGGGCGCCGGCGACCTGCTGTTCTGGCCCAACAGCGACCGGACCCGCGCCGAGGTCCTGGCCCAGGCCGCCTTCGTGCCCATCGAGGACGGGTTCCGGGCGCGCTATCACTATTGCAACCTGATGTTCGTGGTCGCCGGGGCGGTGATCGAGGCGGTGTCGGGCCTGACCTGGGAAGACTTCATCCAGACCCGCATCCTGGACCGCGTCGGCATGAGCGAGACCGTGCCCCTGGCGCGGCTGGCCGATCCGGCCAGGTCCGCCCTGCCCCATGGCCGGGTCGGACCGCCGTTGCGCTATCAGGGGGCGATGACGCCGATCGCGGCCTCCATCGTCGAGGTGTGGAACTGGGATTCGGCGGCGGCGGCGGGCGGAATCTGCACCACGCCCACGGACTGGGCCAAGTGGATCGCGGTGCGGCTGAACGACGGCCTGCTGCCCGACGGAACCCGGCTGTTCTCGGAAGCGGCGGCGCGCGAGATGTTCAAGCCGAACATCATCGTCGGCAGCTCGCCCGGACCGACGGCGGAACTGCCGAACCGGGCCATCGCCTCGACCTACGCGATGGGGCTGCAGGTTCAGGACTATCGCGGCGAGCGGTTGATCAGCCACGGCGGCGGCTCGCCCGGCGGGATTTCGGCGACCGTGCTGATCCCCGGCCGCAAGACCGGTTTCAGCATCTTCTCGAACGCCGAGGAAAGCTTCCTGCTGCGCGCCCTGCGCGCGGGCATCGCCGACCTGTGCATGGGCAAGATCGATGTGGACTGGATCGCGGACTCCAAACGGCTGGAGGCCGAGGGCAATGCGAAATCCATCGCCGCCGCCGCCGAGATCGACGCCAAACAGGCGGCGGGCGCGGCGCCGTCCATGCCGCTGGACGCCTATGTCGGAACCTGGCGCGACCCCTGGTACGGCGACATCACCATTGAACGGAAGACCGAGGGGCGGGGCCGAAATCGCAAGACCGGCCTGTGGCTGAGCTTCACCCACACCCCGGCGCTGAAGGGCTGGCTTGAACCCTATGACGGCGAGACCTTCCGCACCCGGTTCCCGGACAAGCGCGAGGAGGACGCCTTCGTCACCTTCAGCATCCAGACCGCCAAGCCGGCCACGGCGACGATGAAGGGCGTGTCGCCCGACATCGACTTCTCATACGATTATCAGGATCTGAAGCTGACGCGGATCTAGCCGATCAGCGCGTGATCTCGACCAGCTCCAGCTTGGCGTCCTGCCTGGGCCAGGGCAGGACCAGTCGCCAGCGGTTCTGGCCGATCCGTTCCAGCACCCCGACCTGGTCGCGTGCGGTGTCCTGCCCATAGGCGGGGACGGTCTTCTGCGCCTCGCCCACGGCCTGGGCTCCGACATAGACCAGGCGACGATCCGTATCCGGATAAAGCAGGCCGCGCATCCGCTGCGGCCCGGCGGTCTTGGCCAGGATCAGGTCCCCGCCGGGGGTCATCTCCACCGAACAGGCGGCCCAGGGCTGTTCGACAAAGGCGGCGCCCTGGCCCTCGGCGTGGCGTCCCAGCCTGATCGTGCGACAGCGGTAGTCGCCGGGCGCGGGCTGAAGCTGGCCGGCCTGGGCGGAGTTGGGATCGACCAGAGGCCCCAGGGCCTCGACCTGACGGGCGAAGCCGGCCGTTTCCGCCTCGGCGCGGCTCATGCGCCAGGCCTGATCGAGCCGCCCCAGCAGGCTGGCGTCCCCGGGCGTGGCGACGCTGCGCCAGTTGTCGGTCCCGCCCTGGACCCCGCCGGTCGGGGTCGCTGCCTGCTGTTCGGGCGTCGCCCGGGCGGGCGGCGCGGCGCGGGCCGGCACGCCTGCGGCGGGTTCGGACACGGCGGGGGAAATCTCAGCCGCGCTGTTCGGGCTGTTTTCACCACAGGCTGCAAGGGCGGCGGTGGCGGCGAGGGCGAAGACGAGCGGAGTGCGGCGCATGATCGAGCTTCCGTGGGATACGCCCCCCCTAACGGCCGAGCCGCCGCAAGGTTCAGTCAGCCGCCGCTGGCCGGGACCAGTTCGATCAGATCCAGATTGGACTCATACTGCGGCCAGGGCAGGACCAGCCGCCAGCGCGCCTCGCCGATCCGTTCCAGCACGGCGACCATGTCGCGGTCGGGATTGCGGCCGTAGGAGTTGGCGGCCGGTTCCTGGGCCAGGGCCATGGAGCCGAGCAGCAGCATGTGGCGGTCGTTCTCGGGGAACAACAGGCCCGACGGACGCTGCGACCCTGTCAATTTGGTGAACTTCAGGCCGCGCGAGGTCTGTTCGATCCGGCAGGCGAACCAGCCGTAGATCACATAGCCCAGACCATCCTCGCCGCCCTGGGAGCCCAGTTTGACGGTGCGGCAGCGGTAGTTTCCGGGCGGCGGCGCCACGTCGGCGCGGCCGGCCCTGGGGTCGATCAGATCGCCCAGACTGTAGAGATCGCCGGATCCACGCTGGCGACCCGCCTGTTGCAGGGCCAGGGTCCAGGCGGCGTCGCGACGCTGATACCGGTCGCGGTCCGCCGCGGTGATGACGCCGCGCCAGTCCATCAGCACCGCGCCGGAGCCGCCGGGCGGCGGCGGGGGCGGTGGAGGCGGCGGGGTCGAGGCGCAGGCCGCGACGGCGACCACGGCGGTCAGGGCGAGACCCCGGACGAGGGTGCGGACGGTCGGGCGAGACTGAACGAACTGACGCATCAAAGCTTCCCTTAACGCTGGTCGGGCCCGACGCTCTGGAGGGCCGAGCCTTATGGCGAAGTCGTCCCTTTAGGCGCCGTATGGGCGGCCGCCGTCAAGGCCGCACGCCCATCGGATCAGGGCGCGCCTCAGTCTTCGCCGTCGGCGACAGCCTCGACCTTGCGGCGCGGGGCGCGGCGACGCGGCGCGGCTTCGGCGTCCGCAGCCGCCTCGGCGGCGGGCGCCGGGGCGGACGAACGGGTCAGGAAGCCCGGCAGGGCGGTCGGGGCGTCGTCATCCGAGGCTGCGGCGGCGACGGCCGGACGACGAGTGCGGCGAGCGGGCCGCTCCTCTGCGGCCGGATCCTCGACGGCAGGCGATTCGACCACCGGCTCGGCGCGCTCGGCCACGGGCGCGGCGTCCTGCTGGACGCCGTCGGCGGCTTCGTCCGAACCTGCATTCTCCTGGCCTTCGAAGCGACGGTTGCGTTCCTCACGGCGACGCTCCCAGCGTTCGCGACGGCTCTCGCGGCGACCGCCCTCGCCCTCGGCGCGGGCCTCGCCGTCTTCGCGCGGCTCGCGGGGTTCACGCGGCGGCTGAGCGTCGCGGGTCTGGTCGCGGTCGCGATCACGGTTCTGATCACGGCTTTGGGTCTGATCCCGGTCACGATCACGATCCCGGTCGCGATTCTGGGATGGGTCGCGGTCGCGGTTGAAATCGCGATCCCGGTTTTGGTCCCGGTCGTTGCGGTCGCGGTTCTGGGTCTGGTCGCGCTCGGCGCCGTCCTGGTTCTGACGGTCGGCGGCCTGCCGGTCGGCGGCCTGCTGGGCGGCGACGAAGGCGGCGGCCTGGGCGCCGGATTCGTCCTCGAAATCGATGTCGAAGCCCTGGTTCGACTGTTCGCGCGCGGCGATGTCGGAGAAGGACCGCTGCGGCTGAAGCGCGCGCAGGACGCGGTAATAGTGTTCGGCGTGCTGCTGATAGTTTTCGGCCAGCACCCGGTCGCCGCCGGACGAGGCGTCGCGGGCGAGCTGCTGATAGCGCTCATACACGGTCTGGGCGTTGCCCCGGACCTTGATGTTTTCGGGGCCTTGCGAGTCCCACGAACGATTCGGATTGGCGCTGTTGGCGTTTGAGGCGCCCGCCTTGTTCCGATTGCGTCCGCGCTGACGCTTCATGCCCTTGAAATCTCTCATTCGCGCTACCGTGTGCAGGGATGGAGCCCAGGCCAGCGGCCGGGTCCGTCCGTTTCGTGGTTCCGTCTCGCTCGGGGCCGATCCCCGATTGTCGAACTGTCGGAATGCCTTGTCGCCCGCATGGTGCGCCGGTCCTTTCGGGACCGACCGTCATGATCGGCTCAAGCCGCGAACAGACGGGTGTAGGCCCGGAAAGCTGCGTTTGAGTGGGAGACGAAGGAGACTTAGCCTGTGCGCCGTCCCTTTCCAAGGGGTTTTCGTCAAAGCGTCGCACCCCACGCCTAACAGCCCCGCTTTGCCGATGGCCCTCCGCTGGGCTAGGCATGACCTTTGCGACGACGACGAGGCTTTTTCCATGCGCGTTCTGGTTCTGGGCGGCGACGGTTTCTGCGGCTGGCCGACGGCCCTGCACCTGTCGGCCAAAGGTTGGGACGTGACCGTCGTCGACAACCTGAGCCGGCGCAACATCGACAACGAGCTGGAGGTCCAGTCCCTGACGCCGATCCGCACCATGGGCGAGCGGATCAAGGCCTGGAAAGCGGTGTCGGGCCGCGACATCGGCTTCGTCAACATGACGGTCGGCAAGGAGTTCGACCGGCTGGTCGCCCTGATCCGCGACCTGGCGCCCGACAGCGTGGTGCATTTCGCCGAACAGCGGGCGGCCCCCTATTCGATGAAGTCGGCGCGGCACAAGCTCTACACCGTCGACAACAACATCAACGCCACCAACCATCTGCTGGCCGCCATCGTCGAAAGCGGGCTGGACGTGCATCTGGCCCATCTGGGCACCATGGGGGTCTATGGCTACGGCACCGCCGGCCTGCGCATCCCCGAGGGCTATCTGAAGGTGACGGTGGACACCGACCACGGCCCGGCCGAGCAGGAGATCCTGTTCCCGCCCAATCCCGGCAGCATCTATCACATGACCAAGACGCAGGACGCCCTGCTGTTCCAGTTCTACGCCCGCAACGACGCCTTGCGGATCACCGACCTGCACCAGGGCATCGTCTGGGGGACGCAGACGGTCGAGACCAAGCTGGACGAGCGGCTGATCAACCGGTTCGACTATGACGGCGACTATGGCACGGTGCTGAACCGGTTCCTGATGCAGGCGGCGGTCGGCTATCCGCTGACGGTCCACGGATCGGGCGGCCAGACGCGGGCCTTCATCCATATTCAGGACACGGTGCGCTGCGTCGAACTGGCCCTGAAGAACCCGCCCAAGCGTGGCGACCGGGTCAAGATCCTGAACCAGATGACCGAAAGCCGCCGGGTCCGCGACCTGGCCGCCCTGATCGCCGACAAGACCGGCGCCGTGGTCCAGAACGTCGCCAATCCGCGCCAGGAGGCCGACGAGAACGACCTGGTCGTCGCCAACGACCAGTTTCGCGACCTGGGGCTGAAGCCCATCACCCTGGCCCAGGGCCTGATGGACGAAGTGACCGAGATCGCCCGCCACTACGCCGACCGGGCCGACCTGACGCGGGTGCCCTGTGTCTCCGCCTGGAACCAACGCCGGGCCGAGGCGCTGGAAAATGAAGCGCGGCCGTATGCGCCGCCCCAAGTCCTGACCGCCTGAGTAGATCGATGCCCGACGCCGCCCCCGCTCCTTCGTCCGGCCGCGAGCCGTGCCTGCTGGTCTTCGGCGGCGGCTATCTGGGCCGGGCGGCGGCGCTGGAGGCGATCCGGCGCGGCGGGCGGGCCGTCGCCACCTCGCGCGACGCCGAACGCCGCCGGGCCTTGTCGGCCGAGGGGATCACGACGATCGACCCCGCCGATCCCGAGGCCCTGAAGACCGCGCTCGAGGCCTCCACGGCGGTTCTGGTCACGGCCGCGCCCGACGCCCACGGCTGCCCCGGTCTGCGCGCCCTGGGGCCGGTGGCGTCCCAGGCCTGGCCCGACTGGATCGGATACGTCTCCTCGACCAGCGTCTATGGCGACCGGGCCGGGGGCTGGGTGTTCGAGGACGGACCGCTGAACGCCGCCAGCCTGGAGGGCGCGCGGCGGGTGCGGGTCGAGCGCGACTGGCTGGACGGCGGTCAGGGCATGGGGCTGACGGTGCAGATCTTCCGCCTGCCGGGCTTCTATGGCCCCGGCCGCAGCGTGGTCGAACGGCTACGCGACGGGACGGCCAGACTGGTGCGCAAACCGGGCCAGGTCTTCAACCGCATCCATGTGGACGACGTGGTCTCGGCCCTGTTCGCCTCGATGGACCGGCCCAGGCCCGGCGCCGCCTACAATCTGACCGACGACGAACCCGCCGCAGCCGATGTGGTGGTGGAATGGGCCGCCGCGAAAATGGGCCTACCCCGCCCGCCCGAGGTCGACTGGACCGACGACAGCGTCAGCGAGGCCATGCGGCGCTTCTATCTGGATTCCAAACGGGTCTCGAACGCCCTGGCCAAGGCGGAACTGGGCTGGCGTCCGAAATATCCGACCTGGCGCGAGGGGCTGGCGACGATGCTGGAGACGCCGCCGCCGTTGCGATTGGTGGGCTGATCACGCCGTCATCCTCGGGTCGAGCCCGAGGATGACGGGTGAATGCGGTCGCGCGCTCAAGCCGCGAGCGACCGCGTCGCGAGCATAGCGCGCTTAAAAGGGCAGCAGGTTGCGCTGACGGCTGTAGCTCATGGTGCCGATATTGGCGCCCAGGCGCAGCCCGACGCCGGTGCGGATAGGGGCCAGGACGATGCCGTCCGCCTGCTGATAGTTCACGCCCAGGCCGGCGATCAGATAGGCCGAACCTTCGACGCCCGGATAGCGACGATAGATCATGTCGGGGTGATACAGGCCGTACACCAGGGTGAAGACCCGGCTGGCGTTGCCGCCCCAGTCCCAGCCGATCGAAGCCCCCTGCCAGAACACCTCCTGCGAGGCCGACAGGTCCTTCATGTGCAAAGCGCCGCGCCCGTAGCGCGCGCCCACGACCACGGCGCCGGACCCTTCTTCGCCGGCGATATAGGCCGTGGGGCGGTCGCCCTGGTCGGCGAAGACCCGCTCGATGGCGCCGCCCACGACCTCGGCCGCGATGCCCAGCTCCTTGGACCCGGCCGCGACCAGTTCGTCGAAGCTGTAAGCCGGCGCCGTATTGTCCGAACGGATCGGATAATTCGGGTTCGACGGCGCCGTGGCGCAGGCCCCGACGGACGAGGCGCCGGCGGCGGTGGCCAGGCCGGAAAGGATCAGTTGGCGGCGATGCATGGGGGCGCTCCTAAAGGCGGCGAGGGACAGCCAGCGAGGACGCCGGGCTTTGTGACACCGTCCCCGACCTTTACGGCAGCCTTGCGGCTTCAAGGTTAACGGGGGCTTACGGGGAGGGCCGCCTGCGGGAAGGCTAGGCCGGGAGACGAACAGCTGGCCGGACAGCGTCCGCTTGGCTATCGTCGGTCTTATGACCCCCAAGACGCCACGCCGAGCAGTTTCCCCGTGGATCACGGTTCCAGTCGGGATCGCCGTCATAATCCCCCTCGCCTACTTTCTGAACCAGCCCGCAAGAACGAGGCTGGACGCCGCCCGGCGCGACCTCGCCGAGGCCGGCTACCCTGACGCCCGTGTCAATCGGGCTCAGACACCGAGCAACATGCGTCGCTGCGGCGTCGGTCAGATTCGAAACAAGGGCTATGCCTATGATTGGAAGACAGACGCCCACAGCGGTGTTTTTTGCCAGCCTGAAGACGGCCGCCCGGTAAGCGTGCTTCTCGATCAATAGGCGGGAAACAGCCTACGGCGGTTATCCGCAGGCCGCCTCAATCCGCGAAACTACGCCCGCAGCTTGCCGCCCTGTTTCTCCACCGCCGCCACGATCTTGGCGGTCAGGGCTTCGATCTCGGCCTCGGCCAGGGTCGCCTCGCGCGGCTGGATCACGACTTCCAAGGCGACGGACTTGAAGCCGTCGTCCACGCCCTTGCCGCGATAGACGTCGAACACCCGGACCTCGGCGATCAGGGCCTTGTCGGCGCCGGCCGCAGCCCGGACCAGATCGCCGACCGGCTTGGCGTCCTCGACCACGAAGGCGAAGTCGCGGGTCAGGGGCATGAAGGCCGACAGGTCGGCCGATCCACGCGCCTTGCCCGACTTGCCGCGCGGCTCGGGCACAGCGTCCAGCACGATCTCGAAGCCCAGCATCGGGCCGTCGGCGTCCAGCGCCTTCAGCACGCGCGGATGCAGTTCGCCGAACTCGACCATCACATTCTTCGGCCCCAGCTGCAGCCGGGCCGAACGGCCGGGGTGCCACCAGTCGCGGTTCTGACCCTGGGCCAGTTGCAGCGAGGCGACCGGCGCGCCGATCTCTTCCAGCAGGGTGGTCAGATCGGCCTTGAGGGCGAACAGGGCGTCCTCTCCGGCGCCGGCCCAGTGGCGGGCGGCGTGGGGGGCGACCAGGGCGGCGATGACCGTGCGCTGATCCTTGGGACCGTCGCCCAGATAGATGGGGCCGATCTCGAACAGGGCGGCGTCGGCGAAGCCGCGCGCGGCGTTGCGCGCCGCCGCCTGGATCAGGTTGGGCAGGGCCGAGGGGCGCATACAGTCCAGATCGGCCGCGATCGGGTTCTCCAGCACCAGCCGGTCGTCCCCACCGCCGAACAGGGCGGCCGTGGACTGTTTGGTGAAGGACCAGGTGACGGCCTCGGCGTAGCCCAGGGCGGCCAGGGCGCGGCGCGCCGTGCGGACGCGGGCCTGACGGGGGCTCAGCACCCCGCCGGCGGGACGGGCGACGTCGGGCAGGGGCGTGTCGGGCAGGCTGTCGAAGCCCTCGATCCGCGCCACCTCTTCCACCAGATCCGCCCGGCCCTCGACGTCGCGCCGCCACGACGGTGGGGTGACGATCCAGGGTTCGGCCTGACCGGCCGGGGCGGCTGTCACGAGGAAGCCCAGCTGGCCCAGGATGGTGCCGATCCGGTCGTCGTCCAGGTCCATGCCCGTCAGACGCTTCACATAGGCGGGGTCGAAGGCGAAGGGCGCCGGCCCAGCCGGGGGCTCGCCGACGAAGACGATCTCGGACGGCCCGCCGCCGCACAGGTCCAGGATCAGGCGGGTGGCCAGTTCCAGCCCCGGCGTGACCGAGACCGGATCGACGCCGCGCGCGAACCGGTACTGGGCGTCGGAATGGATGCCCAGCGCACGGCCCGTCTGGGCGATCACCAGCGGGTCGAACCAGGCGCTTTCGATGAAGACGTCGGTCGTGGTCTCGTCGCAGCCGGTCGATTCCCCGCCCATGACGCCGCCCAGGCCGATGGGGCGCTCGCCCCCGGCGTCGGCGATGACGCAGTCGGTGAGAGCAGGAAGATACATGGAACCGTTGAGCGCCATGAACCGCTCAGGCCGCAAAACCGGGTCGGTCCCATCAAGGAAGCCTTCCTGACGTCCACCGCCCCGCACCACGATCTCGGTCCCGGCCAGCTTGGCCACGTCATAGACGTGCAGCGGCCGAGCGCGGTCGTAGGCGATCAAATTGGTCACATCGACCAGCCGGTTGATCGAACGCAGGCCGATGGCATCCAGACGATTCCGCAGCCAGGCCGGCGACGGACCGTTGCGCACGCCGCGAATGACGCGGCCGGCGAAGACCGGACACATCTCGGGCGCATCCAGCCGCACGGTGATCGGCGAGGGGAAGGCCCCGCGCACCACCGCGATGTCGAAATGCTTCAGCCTGCCGACGCTGGCGGCGGCCAGATCGCGGGCGATGCCGGCGACGCCCAGCCAGTCGGGCCGGTTCGGCGTGACTTCGAAATCGATGACGGGCTCGGCGCCGAACAGGCCGGCGACAGGCGTCCCCACCGGGATCTCGGGCGGCAGTTCCTGAATGCCGTCGCTCTCGTCCGCCAGCTCCAGCTCCGAGGCCGAGCACAGCATGCCGTTCGACACCACGCCGCGCACGGGCTTCTCGACCAGGGTCACGCCCAGACCGGGGACATAGGCGCCGATGGGGGCGTAGATGGTGGTCAGGCCCGCCCGCGCATTGGGCGCGCCGCAGACGATCTCCTTCAGCCCGTCCACCGTCTCGACCTGACAGACCTGAAGCCGGTCGGCGTTGGGGTGACGTTCGGCCGACAGGATCCTGGCCACGGTGAAGGGCGCCAGCTTGGCGGCGGGGTCGAGAACCTCCTCGACCTCCAGCCCGGCCATGGTCATGGCCTCGGCGATCTGATGGACGTCAGCCTCGGTCTCGAGGTGATCCTTGAGCCAGGAAAGGGTGAACTTCATGCTGCGGCCCCGCCCAGACCGGCGATCATCTCGTCAAGGAAGCTCTGCGGCCCGGTAAAACCGACGCCCAGGAAGCGGCAGCGAATGAATTTGCAGTCCCTGATCGCGACCGTGCCGGTCACCCGCTCGGAGCCTACGGGCTTGAGCATCAGGCTGCGAGGGTCGCCCTGAGCGTCGCCCATATTGCAGCCGTCGAAGTTGCACCCTGACAGGGGAAGCAGGACGGCGGGGCCTTCAATCAGGCATTCGATGAAGGTCCGGCCCTCGATATTCGCATGGCCGGCGCGGCGGGTTTCCAGAAACAGCTGCGGCAGCCAGATCGAACCGTTGCGATATTCCGGCCCGGGGCCGATGGCGTCGAGGGTGATGGCGTGTGTATCGGTCATTATATCAGCTCAGGCCCGAGGCCGGATTGGGGGCCGCGAAGGCCGAGAAGCCGTAGTGGGCCAGCCAGCGCGTGTCGGCGTCGAACATGGGGCGCAGGTCCGGCACGCCGTATTTCAGCATGGCCAGCCGATCCACCCCCATGCCGAAGGCGAAGCCCTGATATTCGTCCGGGTCGATGCCGCAGTTCTTCAGCACATTGGGATGCACCATGCCGCAGCCCAGGATCTCCAGCCAGTCGTCGCCGGTGTTGAACACCAGTTTCCCGCCGGACCGGTCGCAGCGGATGTCCATCTCGGCCGAGGGTTCGGTGAAAGGGAAGTGGTGCGGACGGAACCGCGCCTGAACCTCGTCCAGCTCGAAGAAGCGGGCGATGAAGGTCTGAAGCGTCGTCTTCAGGTGGCCCATATGGATGTCGCGGTCGATCACCAGGCCTTCGATCTGGTGGAACATCGGCGTGTGGGTGGCGTCCGAGTCCTTACGGAAGGTGCGACCCGGCGCGATGATGCGGATCGGCGGCTTCTGGGACATCATGGTGCGGACCTGCACCGGCGAGGTGTGGGTGCGCAGCACCTTGCGCTCGCCCGTCTCGGGGTCGGGCTTCAGGAAGAAGGTGTCGTGCATTTCCCGCGCCGGATGTTTGGGCGGGAAGTTCAGGGCGGTGAAGTTGTGGAAGTCGTCCTCGATGTCCGGGCCTTCCGCGACCGCAAAGCCCATTTCGGCGAACAGGGCGATCATCTCGTCCATCACCTGCATGGTGGGGTGGACCCCGCCCTTGCGACGCGGCCGGGCCGGCAGGGTCAGATCGACGCGCTCGGCCTGAAGCCGGGCGTCCAGTTCGGCGGCCTCCAGCTCGGCCTTCTTGGCGGCGATGGCGGCGGACACGCGGTCGCGCAGGCCGTTGATCATCGGCCCCTGTTCGCGGCGTTCGTCGGGGCTCATGGCCCCCATCCCCTTCAGCAGGCCGGAGACGGAGCCGGACTTGCCCAGGGCGGCGACGCGCACCTCTTCGAGGGCGGCGACGCTCTCTGCGCCGCCGATGGCGTTGATCAGTTCGAGTTCGAGTGTGGCGAGATCGGTCATTTGGCCCGTGCATTAGCGGGCCGGGGCGCGTTCGTCACCCTTGAAGGCGCGCGGCGGGACTGATCAGGGCGCGGAGGCGATGGCGGCAAGCTGGTCGGCCGGCGCCTTGTTCGCCGCGACGATCCAGGCGAGCGGTTCCGGCTCCCAGCGGATGGGCCTTCCCTCGGTGCTGGTCCAGCGGTGCAGCCAGGAGATCCCGTTGGCACGGACATAGCGATCTTCATGAGCATAGATCGGGTCCGACAGGGCCTGTTCCAGCGTCACGAACCGATAGCCGCGCGCCAGATACAGGGCGTGGATCTGCGGGTACCAGTCCTGGTTCAGGCTGTTGGCGTGCAGCAGCAGGACCTGGGCCGGCTCGCGCCCGCCGGTCAGTTCCGCGCTATAGGGTTCGAAGAAGTCCAGCACCGTCGTCATGTGGGCCACATAGGCCTCGCCGATCCGCCGTTTCAGCGCCTCGTCGCCCAGTTGCTCGGCCTTGCGATAGACGTCGCCGAACATCCAGTCGTTGTTGTCCAGGGTGACGGGGGCGACCGTATAGCCGCGCTGGGCCAGGCCGGCGGCGATGGCGTCATGCTTCTCCTGGGTCTCTCCGGTGAACAGATAGGGATGACGGAACCAGCGCAGGGTCCGCCCACGCGTCTCCAGCGCGGCGCGCGTGGTCGGGGCGCCGGCGTCCACATCGGCCAGATAGGCCTCGGCCGTCGTGCGGTGGATATTGATGTGGCTGAAGCTGTGGTTGCCCAGATCCAGCCCGCCGTCCAGCCAGACGCCCAAGGCTGTCGGCAGGGTCGAGACGCGGGTCGGTTCGCACACCCTGCCCTCGTTGACGAAGGCCGTCCCCTGCGTGTCCAGCGGCTTCAACATGGCCACGAAATCCGTGGTCAGCCGCATCAGTTCGGCGGGATCGCACAGCGCCGTCTCCGACGCCTGATAGGGCAGGTCGTCGAAGGTCACGGCGATGCGGCGGCCGGGCGCATGGGCCTGAGCTGCGGATGACAGGGTGAGAGCGGCCAGCAGGCTGACGATCAGGACGTGCATCTTCATGGCCTGATCTAATCGCGACATGAGATAATTCCTAGTTCCGCTGACGGCCCGCCCCCTCGGGCGACGGCTAGGCAGATGCGAGCATGTCAGGATTTTGACCTTAGATTTTTGTTAAGGGAGGCAGCGCAACCTGCAGTTTATCGCCCTCTGTTGGAATCTAGGAATGTCCGTCACGATTGATTCGGCCGCCTCAGGAAGCAACGCTCCGCCCGTCGCTTCCCGCCCCAAGATCGCAGAAAATTTGGCTGAGAACATGGTGAAGCTGAGAAGCTTAGCGGCGACCGTGGCTGATGATAGCGGAAAGATCAGCACCAGCGACAAGCATGAAGCCTATTTTCAGATTCATCGCATGGGCGTTAATGGGAAATTCTACGGTTCTGGCGATGAGGGACAGGCCTTACTCAACAAAGTTTATAATAGTCAGATCGGCAGAAAAATTAATGACCTTTATAATGGATATATAAGTGCGGTAGCTGCTCAGAATGACTCAGATGATCGAGACCCTGGAGTCGTGATGGTAGAAATTTTCGACAGCTATTCTGCTGAAGAACAGAAAATTCTTTTCGACAGCGTCATAAGTCCTGACTTGAAAGGGAATATTAGACGATACGATGGTGTCGCAAGCTGGAAAACAAATATTGCAGCGCAGTCTAAACTTAACGAATATATGAATGAGGCCAAAGTCGGCGCTTCAGCCAAGTCCGATGCGAAATTCGCCGAAGCCGAGCGCCTTTGGAAGGTAGAGAACAACACCACAGCATCGTGGACGTCGCTTGTTCTCCAGTTGTTCGGAAACACGCCTAGTACGAAGCTGGAGCTCTCTGACACGGCTCAGAAGATTGTCGGAGATTTGTCGCCTACGGTTCGAGCAACGCCCTACGAAGCCGGCTCTGTTGCGTCGATGCGGATCTAGATCGCAAAATCGCCACCCGATTTTATCGGCCTGTTTTTGCGGCCGGGTTCATCTGCGAGCCTCGCAGCGAACCTTTTGAGATGTTGAAGGCGTCGCCCCAGCTCGATAGAGCTGTCCCTCCAGGGCGGGAGGTCCAGATGTCGCGATCAGCCTATGTGCTCGGCTGTGTCTTGGGCTTAGCGGCGTGCGCTCCGAACATGCCGGCGCTCGACCACATCGGCGCAACCGGCCCCATTGGCGTCGACATTTTACATCAGAACGTCGAGATCGCCCCCTTCTTCGGAAGGCCCGGCTTGAGGGGCGCGCAAAGCTTCACGTTCCGCACGACGACGGGTGGAGATCGTCTCGGTTTCAGGGGCGGCCCCCTCGAGATCACCGCCCTCAGGATCGATGGACGGCCGGTCGAGGACTGGCGAATGTCGGACGGCGTCCTTGATATCGCCTTGGGACGCACCCTCAGGCCCGGCTCCGACCACTCCATGCACGTTGAGTATGAAGCACCGCCGGGCAGGGGCGTACATGTCTCAGACGGACTGGCTTACACGGCCTATTTCTCGTGCGACTGGATGGTTTGCAGCCAGGAAGATTTCGCAGATCGCTTTACGTTCGACCTGTCGATCCGCGCGCCGCGCGGCATGACCAGCCTCGGACCCGGCGCACTGGTGGACGTGACGGGGGTCGATGATGACCACGAACTCCACCATTGGCGAACGCAAGACAGTTACCCGGCCTATGTCCACGCCTTCGCCGTCGGCAGACTGGAACGGAGTGAACCATCGACGGGGTGCGACACCCGCCTTGAGGTGCTTTCCACGGCGCCGAAGGAGAAGGTGAACGCGATCTTCCAGCCGACCTGCGCGATGCTGAAGTATTTCGAGGCACGTTCCGGCGTCCCCTACCCCGCCGTTCGCTACAGTCAGCTCTACGACCCCGCGCGCTGGGAGGCGCAGGAGGCGATTTCGCACAGCGTGCTGGGCGGCGGCGCCGTCGAGGCGATGATCGCCGACCCGCAGGAAGACTGGGCGGTAGCCCATGAGCTCGCCCATCAATGGTGGGGCAACCGCGTGACGGCCGTGAACCTGTCGGAGTTCTGGCTGAACGAGGGCGTCACGACCTTTATGGTCGCCAGCTGGAAAGAGTATCGCTGGGGGCCCGACACCTACACACACGAGATCGAACTCGCGCGCCGACGGTGGCGGCGGTGCAGCCAGGAATGGCGAGACGTTCCTTTGGCCTTCCAAGGGGATTATCCGTCCTTGTCGGCCCGCCGGTGTATTCAATATTCCAAGGCCGCCGTCTTCCTCCACGAACTGCGCCTCGTCATGGGCGACACCGCGTTCTGGGGCGGAATGAAGGCTTACACGACCGCCAACATCGGCAGGTCAGTGACATCCCGAGATTTCGAAACGGCCATGCAGCAGGCGACTGCCGTGAATCTTCGGCCATTGTTCACCCAGTGGGTACATCCGTCGCCCTAGGCGTCATCGTCGAGGACGGCGGATGCTGAATGAGGCAGGTTCATCCGTCGTCGGATCAACCGTCCGAAACGCGCCTTGAAAGGTTCATGATCGGCAAAGCGGTTGTTAAATATCACTGGTTAAGCCCGCCCTCGTGGACATAAGGGGGGCCGAATGCCGCTGATCGGTGATTTCGTTGACTTGATCGCGCCGGTGGCTCCGTCCACGCCGGGCGCCGAGGTGTTCGAACGTTTCCAGACCGAGCCGAACACCCTGGCCCTGGCCGTCGTGAACGATGACGGGCGCCCGGTCGGCATCATCGAGCGCAACGCCTTCACCCTGCGCATGGCGGCCGAGTTCGGGCGCGCCCTGTACGCCAAGAAGCCGGCCGAGAGCCTGATGGATCGCAACGCCCCCATTGCGGAGGCCAGGACCAGCGCCGAGGCCTTCTTCCAGGCCTATGGCGCGGCGGAACTGGGCGCCCTGCTGGGCGGCTTCATCGTCGTGGCCGAGGGACGTTATGTCGGCGTCGGCACAGCTCTGCAGGTCGTCCAGGCCGGCGCCGCCCTGCACCGCCAGCGCGCCGAGGAAATGGGGGCCCTGGCGCGGGACCTGGCCATAGCCGAGGCCGAAGCCGTCGCCTCCAGCCGCGCCAAGTCCGAATTCCTGGCCGTCATGAGCCATGAGATCCGCACGCCGTTGAACGGGGTTCTGGGCGTCGCCGCCCTGATGGAGCGGAAGCTCGAACAGGAAGAGCTTCGCCCCTACGTCCGCACCGTCATCGATTCCGGCCAGAGCCTGCTGCGTCTGCTGACCGACGCCCTGGACATGTCGCGCGCCTCGGCCGGGATGCTGACCCTGGAGGAAGAACCGCTGGATCTGAGCGCCGTCGCCTTCGACATCGACGCCCTGTGGCGGCCGCGCGCCGAGGAGAAGGGCCTGAACCTGACCGTCCGCACCGACCTCGAGGCCGGTCCCTGGGTCCTGGCGGACGGGATGCGGGTGAAACAGCTGCTGAACAACCTGGTCGGAAACGCCCTGAAATTCACCCAGACCGGCGGCGTGGCCGCCACCCTGGTCAGCCGCAGTTCCGACACGGGCCTGAGCGTCGAACTGACCGTGGACGACAGCGGCCCCGGCGTGCCGGAGGCGGCGGCCGCGACCATCTTCGACCCCTTCAATATCGGCAAGGCCGGACGCGAGGGCGCCGGCGCCGGACTGGGGCTGGCCATCTGCCGTCAGATCGCCGAACGGATGGGCGGCGGCATCAGCCTGGGCGTCTCGCCGATGGGCGGGGCGCGGTTCCAGGTCCGGCTGCCGCTGAGCGCCTGCGCCGCCGACGCGGGGGCCGTCGGTCCGGTCATGGCCGAGCCGACGCCGCACGAAACCCTGCATGTGCTGGTGGTCGACGACAACGCCACCAACCGCTTCGTCGCCGCCAAGCTGCTGGAGATGTTCGGCTGCACCGCCGAAATGGCCGAGAACGGCCAGGAGGCGCTGGACGCCGTCCAGGTCCGCCGGTTCGACCTCGCCCTGATGGACATCAAGATGCCGGTGATGGACGGGGTCGCCGCCACCCGCGCCATCCGCGCCCTGTCCGGCCCGGCCTCGCGCCTGCCGATCCTGGCCCTGACCGCCAACGCCGAGGAAGGGGACGAGCTGGACTATATCGCCGCCGGTATGAACGGCGTGGCCCAGAAGCCGATCCAGCCCGACGCCCTGCTGAACGCCATCCGCCTGGTGCTGGCGGCGGCTCAGACCGCCCCCGTGCCGCAAGCCGCCTGAGTCCGCCCCGAACCGGGCTTGGGGCCTGACTGGGCCCCTGAAACGAAGAACGCCCGCCCCGGAAGACCGGAGCGGGCGTTGATCTTTATCGAACGCGGACGGGCCTTGGCCCGGCGCCCTTAGGCCAGGGCGGCGCGAACCTTGTCGGCCACGGCCTTGAAGCCCGCACCGTCGGCGGCGATCGAGGCCAGGACCTTGCGGTCCAGTTCGATGCCGGCCTTGTTCAGGCCGTTGATGAACTGGCTGTAGGTGAAGCCTTCGATACGCGCGGCGGCGTTGATGCGCTGGATCCACAGGGCGCGGAAGTTGCGCTTCTTGGCGCGACGGTCGCGATAGGCGTATTGCCCGGCGCGGTCGACGGCGGCCTTGGCCGTGCGGATCGTATTCTTGCGGCGGCCGGAGAAGCCCTTGGCCTGCTCCAGAACCTTCTTGTGCTTGGCGTGCGAAGTTACGCCACGTTTAACGCGAGCCATGTCGCTATTCCTTCAAATTCTTTGGGTTGAGATCCGTCGTACAGCGCGCGCCGATCAGGCGTACGGCATGTAGGACTTGATCTTCTTGGCGTCGGCGTCGGCCATGACCGAGGTGCCGCGGTTCTGGCGGATGTATTTCGAGTTGTGGCTGATCAAGCGGTGACGCTTGCCCGCAACCCCGGCCTTAACCTTGCCAGTGGCCGTGAATTTGAAGCGCTTCTTGGCGCCCGACTTCGTCTTCAGTTTCGGCATTTCAGTCTCCTTTTTGAGGGGCTACCGCCCTTCGGGCTGCTTGAGCCGTGGGGTGGTGTTCCTCAGAGTTTAAGAACCGCCTAGGCATGCCTGTTCGCCCGGCGGTTCGGTACGCGAAGGCGCGGCTTGTAAGCGAAGACGCCGGCCGACGCAAGATGAGTCAGGACAAGGACGTAACGGGCGCATTCGCCGCGCCCTGACCTCGCCGGATCGCCCGCCCGGCGTTGACCGCCATCACCGCCGCCGGGATGGTCAGCAGCGCCCCGACCAGGAAGGGCCAGTCGTGCCCCAGGCCCGAGAACAGCGCCCCGGCCACCATGGGTCCGAAGATCCGCGCCACCGAGCTGGAGGCCATGTTCAGACCCAGCATGGCGCCCTGCCGGTCGGGCGGAGAGGCGCGGCTGATCATGGCCGAGATATTGGGCATGGCCAGGGACATGCCGCAGGCGCCGACGGCCATGACCAGGGGAATGACCCAGCCCTGGACCAGGGGGATCGACAGGGCGCCCAGCTCCAGCCGGGTCGCGGGGAACCAGGCGACCGGCGCCAGGACCTGAAGCACCAGCGAGGCGCCGAACAGCAGCATCCCCGTCGCCAGCACCCGCGCCTCGCCGAACCGCCGCGCCAGACGCCCGGCGAAGAAGCCCTGGTTCAGCGTGGATATCACGCCCACGATCATGAAGCTGAGCCCCACCTCGCGCGCGCCCCAGGCGTAGCGGCTCTCGGACCACAGGCCGAACACGCTCTCCATCGCCGAGAAGCCGGCCATATAGACCAGGGTCACGACCAGGACCCGCGACACCACCGGATTGGTCCGCGCGTCCTTCAGCCCCGCCAGGAAGGGCGGACGCGCCGCCGCAGGATCGGCCTTGGCCCGACTCTCGCGCAGGAAGACGATCACCCCGACCGCCGCCAGGGCCGCCAGGGCCGCAGCGAGGAAGATCGGCAGTTGATAGCCCAGCCGTCCCAGCTGCGGCTGGGTCAGCAGGCCGCCCAGCCCCGGCCCGACGATGAAGCCCAGGCCGAAGGCCGCGCCGATCAGCCCCATCCGCCCCGCCCTCTGCTCCGGCGGCGTGACGTCGGCGACATAGCCCTGGACGGTCGAGATATTGCCCGCCCCCAGTCCCGTGAACAGGCGCACCGCGATGGCCAGCCAGATATTGGGCACGAAGGCCAGCATCAGATAGCCGACGGCATTGGCCGCCAGCGTCGCCAGCAGGACGGGCTTGCGCCCGATCCGGTCCGACAGCCGCCCCCAGAAGGGTTCGGCGAAGAACTGGCCCAGCGAATAGGCCGAGAACATCAGGGTGATCTGCCACGCCTCGGCCTTCAGGCTCTGGGCGAAGAAGGGCAACAGCGGCACCACCAGGCCGAACCCGACCAGATTGATGAAGACTACCGAGAACAGCACGGCCAGGGCGGGCGCGCGAACCTTGGGGGGCGTAACGGGCGAAACGATCATGCCCCAGCCTTAGCGCGGCGTATCAGGCCTAGCGAGGCGGATTGTTCGCCTCCAGGAACCGCACCGTCTCGACCAGCATCTGCCGGCGCGTCACGGAACGCGACAGCCAGTGATCCTCGCCCTGCAGCTCGATCAGCTCCACCGGCTTGTCGGCGCGGCGCAAGGCCTCGGCCATGACCCGGCTCTGTTCGATGGGCACCACCGTATCGTCCTTGCCATGGATGAGCAGCAGGGGACTGTCGGCCGCGGCCGCGAGATGCGCCGGCGACAGGGCGTCCAGCGCCCGGTCGTTCAGGCGCGCAGCGCCCATGAACCGGTTCCAGTAGCGGACCGTCTGGCTGTCGTTGCGATTTTCCTGCCGCGCTTCCCAATTGACCATGCGGCGCAGGTCGGACACGCCCGCGACGGACACGCCGCAGCGATAGACGTCGCCGTCCAGCGTCAGCCCCGCCATGGCCGCATAGCCGCCGTAGCTGGCGCCGACGATACAGACACGAGCCGGGTCGATGATCCCCTCGCCCGCCAGCCAGCGCACGCCGTCGGACAGGTCCGTCTGCATCTTGCGCCCCCATTCGCCATAGCCGGCCTCCAGGAAGTCGCGGCCATAGCCGGTCGATCCCCGGAAATTGGCCTGCAAGACTGCATAGCCCCGCGACGCCAGGGCCTGGGCCCACCAGTCGAAGCCCGCCACGTCCTGCGACGCCGGCCCGCCATGGGCCAGAACCACCAGCGGCAGGCCCGAGGGTTCGGACACGCCCGGCGGCAGGGTCAGATAGCCGGGAATATCCAGCCCGTCCTGGGCCGCGTAGTGGATGGGGCGCACGGCGCCGACCTGTTCGGGGGCGATGGTCGGATAGGACTCGGCCAGGCTGTCGGCCACGCCGCGATCAAAATCGACCAACTGATACTGACCCGCCTCGCCCGTGTCGGTGAAGACGACGATCAGGCTCAGATCATCGTTCCAGGACATCAGTCGCGGGGCCTTGTCCTTGAAGGCCCGCTCAATGGACCGCCACCGCCGCGACGCCTGGGGTTCCAGAAACTCGTACCGGACGCCGTCTTCCTCGGTGCGGGCGCCGCCGATCAGCAGACGGGTCTGCGGATGATGCACCAGCAAGTCGGGATGGTGTTCGAACGGAAGGCGGGTCCATTCGCCGGTGTCCACATTGACCTCGAACAGGACGTCCGAAGTCTCGGAATCCGTTTCCTGCTGGGCCAGGTCCGGCCGGTCGGCGCCGATGACAATCGTGCGGGGCGTGCGGCCCATGCCGTAGAAGGAGGGGGTGTCCACCGGGGCGTCGGTCGCCCAGGCCTCGTGGAAGCCGCGCCCCTTGTTGGGCAGTCGCAACGACCAGCGGCCGGTGCGTTCGACATAGCGGGCCATGGCGATCACCTCGCCGTCGCCGTCCAGCACATAGTCGTCGGTCTCGCGATCCATCGCGGCCACGGAGCGGCCGCGCCCTGTTCTCAGGTCGATGCGGTGCAGATCGATCTGGTCGGTCGTGACATTGACCCCGCGCACGAACAGGGCCTCGCCGTCCTGCGTGGTGCGGATCGAAGCCGAACCGTAAAGCACGGCCAGCACGTCCGGCGTGCGATCCAGCACCTGGACCAGCTTCTTCTTCTCCAGATCCAGCACCTGGCCGAAGAACAGTTCCGACCGCGGCACGCCCAGCATGGCGATGCCCCGCGTCTGCGAGGTGACGACCAGAACCCGGTTCTCGCCGATCCAGCGCAGGTCGCGCACCTTGACGTCGCCGACGTCGGCGGCGAACAGATGCTCGCCGGTCGTCATCCGGGTGACGGCGATGGCCCGCGTCTCGCCCACGACGGTGATGCGGGCGATCAGGTCGCCGCTGGGCGACAGTTCGATATATTCGATGGCCGGCGTCGCGCCATAGGCCTCAAGCGGCGGGGGAGCCACGCTCCGGGCCGCGCCCTGCCCCTCGCTTTGGGCCCAGGCCCCCGCATTCCCTGCGCAAACCAAAGCCGCGACCGCAAATGCGACCGCCTTCGCCCCTGACCTGAACACCACGCACGTCCTCCCCCGAGTCGAACCTCCTTTTCGGACGCCCCGCCCGCAAGTTGCAAGAGGTCCGCGCCCCACGCGCGAAAAAAGAAAGCCCCGACCGGGTCCGGTCGGGGCTTTCCAGATCAGCGATGGATCGTGCCGATCAGCGCGGCGCCAGGATCATGATCATCTGGCGGCCTTCCATCTTGGGCGCGAACTCGACCTTGGCGATTTCATCGAAATCGGCCTGGACCTTGTTCAGCAGCTTCATGCCCAGTTCGGGGTGGGCCATTTCACGGCCGCGGAAGCGCAGCGTGACCTTGACCTTGTCGCCCTCGTCGAAGAAGCGGTGCATGGCCTTGGCCTTCACCTCATAGTCGTGGGTGTCGATGTTCGGACGGAGCTTGATTTCCTTGAGCTCGACGACCTTCTGGCGCTTGCGCTGCTCGGCCTTCTTCTTCTGTTCCTGGAAACGGTGCTTGCCGTAATCGAGGATCTTGGCCACCGGCGGTTCGGAGGTGGAGACGATCTCGACCAGGTCCATCCCGGCTTCTTCGGCGGCTTCGAGCGCGGAAGAGGTGGGCATGACGCCCTGTTTCTCACCGTTCTGATCAATGAGCAGAACGCGAGGGGCGCGGATATCCTGGTTCATACGCGGCCCGTCTTTCACGGGTGGCGCTTGCATGGGACGGCGAATGGGCGTCGTTTCCTTATGTGGTCAAAGAAGGCGTGTGTCGTGATGAGCGAATGCACGCGGCTGTCGCCACGTTCCCCTCATGACGGCAATATGCGCCCAGAAGCCCGGTTTTTCAAGGCTTGGCGGGCGTTTCGGCGATATAGGCGTCGTGCAGCGCCAGCACCGCTTCGAAGACATGATCGACGCTCAGAGCCTCGATGGGGGCGAACTCCCCGCGCGTCTCGTTCGAGGCCGCCGTGCGCGTCTTCGGCCCCCAGGGACCATACAGCCACCATTCCGTCGGCCCGAACAGGCCCAGCGTCGGTCGCCCCAGCGCCGCCGACACGTGCATCAGGCCGGAGTCATTGCCGACGAACAGATCGGCCCGGTCGATGGCGGCGGCCGAAGCCAGGATGTCGCCCTTGCCCACGAAGTCGATCCCGCGCGCGCCTGCGGCCACCAGCGCGGGCGTCGCCGGCGGCCGGTCGCCCGGCCCGCCCACGGGCATGAAGCGCCAGCCGTCGAAACGCGGCTCGGCCTTCAGCTTCTCGACCAGGGCGCCCCAGCGGTCTGCGGGCCAGCTCTTGCCCGGCTGGTGGGCGATGGGGGCCAGGGCGATGATGCGACCGGGCCCGGCGCCGCCGGCCAGCTGCGGATCGATGACGGCGGCGGCTTCGGCCCGCGCCTGATCGTCCAGGAAGATTTCAGGGTCCAGCGGCGTCGGCGCCCCCATCAGCCGCGACACCATCTCGACCTTGCGCAGCCCCGTCTCCCACGAGCGATTATAGACGACGCGTCGCTTGGCCGGGATCAGATAGGCCAGGGCCGAGCCCCGGATGTCGACGACCAGATCCCAGCGGGTCGAACGCACCTGTTTCCACAGATCGACCCAGTGTCCGGCCATCTTCTTCTTGTCGAGCACGATGGTGCGCACGACGCCGGGCGCATTGCGGAAGAAGGGCGCGGGCGGCCGGCCGCAGGCGACGGTGATCTGCGCTCCCGGAACCTGACGTGAAATCTCGCGGATCACGCCCGAGGAGATGACGCAGTCGCCGATGCGATTGGAGGTGACGAACAGGACCTGGGGTGCGGACATGGGCCTGTGTTCCGCCATCGCGCGGCGCGGTCAAGGGTGACGGCGAAGGAAAGTCCGGGCAGAACGCCCCCATGACCGACATCCAGCACCTGTCCCGCCCCGACGGCGAAATCCTGGCCTTCAAACGCATCGAGGGCGGCGGCCCGACGGTCGTCTGGGTCGGCGGCTTCCGCTCCGACATGGAGGGGACCAAGGCCCTGTCCCTGGACGCGGCGGCGCGCGAACGCGGCTGGAACTATATCCGCTACGACCATTTCGCCCACGGCCAGTCTTCGGGCGACTGGCGCCAGGCCACCATCGGCCGCTGGCGCGAGGATGCGGTCGCCCTGATCGACAGCCTGTCCGGTCCGATCATCCCGGTCGGATCGTCGATGGGCGGCTGGGTCGCCCTGCTGGCGGCCCTGGCGCGGCCCGAGCGGATCAACGGGCTGGTCCTGGTCAATCCGGCCCAGGACTTCACCGAACGGCTGATGTGGCCCGGCCTGGCCGATCATGAGCGGCAGGCCATCCTGCGCGAGGGCGAGACCCTGATCGTCGAGGCGGGCCTGGGCGAATACGTCCTGACCCGACGCATGTTCGAAGAGGCGCGCGACTGGCTGCTGCTGGACGGCGTCATCGAGATCGTCGCGCCAGTCCACATCCTCCAGGGCCGCGCCGACGACGTGGTCCCCTGGCGCCATCAGGTCGAACTGGTCGAGCGACTGACGGGCGGCGACGTCCGCCTGGACCTGATCGAAGGCGGCGACCACCGGCTGTCCACGCCCGCCGACCTTGACCGGCTGGTGGCGGCGGTGGAGGGGATGCGGGGCTAAGCCCCCCGCGCCCCCGTCAACACCCCATATAGATCCGTCCGCCGATCGCGGAAGAAGCCCCAGGCGGCGCGATACTTGTCCAGTTCATCCAGGTCGAAGCGGTGCACCAGCACCCCCTCCTCCTCGGCGCCCAGGCTCTCGACAAGATCGCCCTGCTGATCGGCAATGAAGGAATGGCCGTAGAAGGTCTGGCCGACCTCGGTCACCATCTCATGCCCGATCCGGTTGGCCCCGACGACGGGAACCGCGTTGGACACGGCGTGGCCCTGCATGGCGCGCCGCCACGGCTGGGCCGTGTGCAGGGTCGCGTCATGCGGCTCGGTGCCGATGGCGGTCGGATACATCAGCACGTCGGCGCCCATCAGCATCATCGCCCGCGCGGCTTCCGGGAACCACTGGTCCCAGCAGATGCCGACCCCGACCTTGCCGAAGCGCGTCTTCCAGACCTTGAAGCCCGTATCTCCCGGCCGGAAATAATACTTCTCCTGATAGCCAGGGCCGTCGGGGATATGGCTCTTGCGATAGACGCCCAGCGCCTCGCCGTCCGCGTCCAGCATGACCAGCGAATTGTAATACTGCGGCCCGTCCTTCTCGAAGATCGAGACCGGTATGGCCACGCCCAGTTCCCTGGCCACCGGCGCCATGGCCGTGACGCAGGGGTGTTCGCGCCATTCATAGGCCTGGCTGAACCAGTGCTCCTCCTGCGACACGCAGAAATACGGCCCCTGGAACAGTTCCGACGGCAGGATCACCTGCGCGCCCTTGCCCGCCGCCTCGCGCACGAAGTCGATCGTCTTGACGATGTTCGCCTGCATGTCCTCGCCATAAGAGGTCTGGATGCCGGCGACGGAGATGGTTCTGGAAGTGGCGAGTGACGAGTGGCGAGTGGCGAGGGAAGTCATTTCGTGCGCTCCTCGAGCTTGGAGATGAGGCCGGAAAGCATCCGGCTGATTTCGTCGGCGGAGTCGAGCAGCCGCGTCAGTGCGGCGTCCTCCAGATAGGTCAGCCGTTGGGCGATAATCAGTTGGGTCTCCACCTCCGCCAGCGATCCCCTGGCGATAGAGAGGAAACGCAGAAATTCAGGCGTGGAACGCCGGGCACAACCTTCGGCGATGTTGGAAGGCACAGACACGCAAGCCCGCCGGACTTGGCTGATCAGTCCAAAACGCTCATCGGACGGCCATTCGCGGGTCGCCGTATAGACAAGTTCGACCCAGGTCAGCGCCTTCTGCCAGACCAGCAGGTCGCGGTAGTGACGAACCTCGCCACTCGCCACTCGCCACTCACCACTCATTCGGGCTCCTGCTGGGAGATGCAGTGGAACGAGCCGCCGCCGGTCAGGATGGCCTTGGACGGCAGCGGAATGATCTCGCGATCAGGGAAGGCGGTCGCCAGGGCCTCGCAGGCGAACCGCGCGGCCTCGTCGTCGCCGTAGGTGGGCACCACCACGGCGCCGTTGGCGATCAGGAAGTTCATATGGCTGGCCGGAATCGGGCGTTCGTCCTCGTCCAGCACCAGGCCCGGAGACGGAATTCTCAGTACACGGAGCTTACGCCCCGCCGCGTAGGTCATGCCCGACAGATCGCGCGCAGTGGCGTCATAGACCTCGGCGTTGGGGTCGTTCCGCCCCCAGGCGATGGGACAGGCCACGACGCCCGGCGCGACGAAGCGGGCCAGGTTGTCCACGTGTCCGTCTGTGTGGTCGTTCAACAGGCCGTCGCCCAGCCAAAGCACCGCCTTGGCGCCAATGGCGGCCTCCAGCGCGGCGGTCGCGACCGCCTCATCCTGGTTCCAGGCCGGGTTGCGGTTCGGGTTCAGCAGGCACTGGCGGGTGGTCAGCACCGTCCCCTCCCCGTCGTGATCCAGCGACCCGCCCTCCATGACGAAATCGTTCCACGTCAGGGCCACGCCCGCATGTTCGCCGATCTGACCGGCGACCAGCTCGTCGCCCGGCATGTCGTATTTCCCGCCCCAGCCGTTGAACTTGAACGCCGCCGCCGTCTTCGACCCCTCGCCGAAGATCGGCCCTGTGTCGCGCAGCCAGATGTCGCCGAACTCACCGGCCACCACCTCGACATTCTCGACGCCCTCAAAGCGCGCCCGGGCGTCCGCCAGCACCTCGGCCTTGCCGACCATCAGCTTGACCTGTTCAAGCCCCGGCCCGGCCAGAGCCCGCACCAGCCCCTCGACCTCGTCCTGCGCCTGTTCCAGCGCCTCGAACCAGTATTCGGCATGGCTGGGCCAGCCCACCCACATGGCGCGGTGCGGAGCCCACTCGGCAGGAATGGCGGCGGAGATGGGAGCGGTCATCGGCGGGCAGGTCCTGTCTGGGGTCCAACGGAGCGGGCGGGCGACCCGCGAGCCGCGCCATATGGCCCCAACCGCCCCCGACTTCAACGGCGGGCTATACGCAAAGAAAAAGGGCGGCCCGCGAACGGACCGCCCTTCGTCAGTCTTGCAGTCTAAGTTCGCTTAGAACGAGTAGCGGACGCCCAGCTTGATCTGCCACACCGAGTTGGTGCCAAACGTGGCGGGGTTACGCTGGGTGAAGGTGTTGTAGGTGTAATATTGGCTTCCGGTGCGCGTGGCGCCGACGTTGTTCGACGTATAGGGGAAGGCGATCTGCTGGATCGAACCCCATTCATCGTTGATCAGGTTGCCCAGATTCTCGATGTCCATATAGCCGACCAGCTTCGAACCGCCGGGGAAGAACGCCGGCAGTTCCTGCTCGAGGTGCAGATCGACCGTCGTCACGTAGGGCGACTTGAAGCCGTTGCGTGGCGAGATTTCGCCAGCGTAGTCGATCAGGCCCGTGCGGTGCAGGAAGTCGTTGAACGCCGCAACGTTGAAGTTTGCGCCGTAACGGACCAGCGGGTCGCTGGAGGCCGTCACATTGCCCGACGAGTCAGCCTGCGGCACATACAGCAACTGACGTTGAGTCGAGTAGGCCTCGCCGAACAAGGTCGTCGAGCTGGTGCCGAACGTATAGCTGAACGGCAGGCCCGAACGGCGCTGAGCGAACAGGCTGATGCGAGTCCGATAGTCGCCGAAGAAGGCGCGCGAGTAGCTGAGGTTCAGCTTAAGCGCATGTTCGATCTCGTAGTTCGAAGTCGCCAGAGTCGGATTATTCGGATCAGACAGGGCGATATTGCCGTAGTTCGAGCTGGCCGTCGACGAGGTCGCCGGCGATCGATCCGTGCTGTCGAGATAGGTGTAGGACAGGTCAAAGCCGAAGCCGTTCAGCCAGCCGTCATACCAGTCCTTAGCCAGCGCAACCGCGAACTGGTCGGTTTCCCCGCCATCGAAATTGGTCAGCATCAGAACCTGTTGGCCGTTACGAGTTGGGTTCGGACCATAAACGGGACGACCATCCGGCGCGGTGCCGGTGACCGTCTTGTTCATGCTCAGATCCACCCAGCCCACGGCATTATCCAGCTCCGAGTGAACATACTCGGCAGTCACGGCCCAACCTTCGCCCAGTCGGAAGTTGGTCAGATCGAACACCTTGGTGGCGCCGATGGAGGTCTTCCAGATCGAAGGAGTCTCGAAGGTGGGATCCACCAGATTGATGTTGCCGGTGCCGGCTTTGGCGCTGTCCGTGACCGCGTCCTGAGCGACCTTACTCGGTTTAAGGCCGTCGATGTTCTGCAGAGCGGTTGGGTCGGCGCAGACCGCGCTCGGCGAGAACTGTGACGTATAGGCCGAGCTGATCTTGCACTGGTAGGCGCCGATCAGATTGCCCGAGTTCGAATAGGCGTTCGAAATCCAGACGTTCGGCGAACCACCCTGGAAGCGGCCGATTCCACCGTAAACGGTCAGATCGGCCGACGGGCGCCAGTTGAAGCCAAGGCGGGGTTGCAGCACAGAGATGCCGTCAACAGTGGCGTTGTTGGCGAAACCGTAACGATCAACGAAGCCCTTGTTCAGCTGCGGCGCGTCATCAGTCTCGTACCAGTCGTAACGCAGGCCGGCTGTCACGGTCAGTTCCGGCGTAGCCCGCCATTCGTCCTGAACATAGAGGCTGTTCATGGCGTAGCCGAAGCTGGCTGCCGCGTCGTTCTTGTTGTTCGACGCGGCGCTCTGATAACCGATGGCCGAAGCCTGGCGGTTTTCGAAGTCCTCAATTGAGGCGAATTCATATTCGCCATTCGCGAACTGGACGAACAGATTGAAAATGTCCTGTTCTTCTCGTTCGAAACCGCCGGTGATGCGGTGGCCGTAACCGGCTTCCCAGTTGCCGACGAAGCGATACGAAGTGGTGTCTACGGTTAGGGCGTTGGCATGACGCGAACGTTCCGGACCGAAGCGGATCGAACGCTCCGGACCCGCCGGCGTGCTGCCGGTCGGATCGTCCAAGTAGACTTGGAAGGCGGCGAAATCGTTGCCCGCCAGGCTCTGAGAGACGTTTTCAACTTCCTTGCGGGCAACCGAAAATTCGGTCGAGAAGGTGTCGGTCCAGTCCGAGAAGATCTGGCCGCGATAGACCTTCATAGTGGTCTCGAGATTATAGGCCATCGAGAGCAGGCCGACGCTCGGATAGGTTCCGCTTGTGCTGGTGCCGTTCAGCCGAAGATCGCTGCCTTGAGTCTGCTGGTAGGAGAAGACCGCGCGGTGACGGTCGCTGATGTTCCAGTCCAGCTTGCCGAAATACTTCTCGTCTTCGACAGTCAGTTCGTCGGCTTTCCAATCAAGCGGATCGTACCCGTAGACCCGCTCAGAGATCGCGCGCACTTGATCGATCTCGGCCTGGGTAATGCCTTCGACCTCGTTGACAGCGCCCGAACCTTCCGGACCCGATAGGACCGGCTGAGTCGATTCCGCCTTTTCATAGTTGAGCGTGAAGAACAGGCGGTCCTTGATGATCGGACCCGTCAGTGTGGCGCCCCATGTCTTGTCCTCGAATTCGCCGGTGACCGTGCGGTCTTGGCGGCTGCCGGTGACGAAGTCTTTGTAGCTGAAGCTGTCGCCGCGCAGGTCCTGGTTGGTCTTCTCGTAGAAGACTTCACCATGGAAATCGTTGCCGCCCGACTTGGTCACCATATTGATCACGCCGCCGGTGAAGGTGCCGTATTGCACGCCGTAGGGGGCAACATCGACGCTGACCGCTTGGATCACCGAACGCGAAATTGGCGTGCCGAGAGTGGGATAGCCGTTGCCATTCAAGCCGAAGTCATCGCTCTGACGGATGCCGTCCACCAGAATGGCGTTGTAGCGAGTGTTCTGACCACCAATAGATAGGGCGTCGTTGTTGGTCGGATCGACAGTAGCGAAAGGCGTTGTCCGGACAACGTCCTTGATGTCGCGGCCGATCGACGGCAGCGTCTCCAGGGCCTCAAGACCAATGGTGCTGCGCGGCGAAGTGCGAAGAGCGCCGGCCCGAGCGGCCGTAACGACGACGTCGGACACGACTGTGGAGCTGTCGGCGATGATCAGTTCGACGGCGGCGGGGGAACCAATGCCGATCGACGACACTTCTTTGGTGGCATCGCCCTTAACCGACCTGCTCTGAACCAGGTAGGGACCACCGACGCGCAGATTGCGCACAGAGAAGGCGCCGTTTTCGTCCGTGACGGTCGTAGACGAAGTGCCGGACGGAACGTGCGTCACAGTCACGGAAGCGCCGACCACCGGAGAACCCGAGGCGTCATAGGCTGCACCGGTAATGCCGCCGGTGGTTTCTTGAGCGAAGGCGGCCGTTCCGGCCGACATCAGGAGAGCGACGGCCGAAGCGCCGTACGCCAGGTTGCGGAATGTCATCTAGCTATCCCCAGCTGGTGGACCGAAAATGGTCAGGACGTGTTTCAAGCACGTCACAATCCAGCCCCCTCTACGTCTGCTCTTGAAACGCTGGGCGACATTTATATGTCAGACTCGTGACAAGGCCCAGGGGTGGCTCAAGGGCCACACATGGTTCTCCGATAGGCGCAATTTTTGGCTACGCGACCCGCTCGAACATGTCCGCGACGCCGGACGCCGTGCGTTGTATGGCGCGCGGCTCGTGGAAATTGCCGTTCACCTGGCTCTGGGCGATCACATGGGCGCGGAATCGGGTGAACAGGGCCGTATCCGGCGCCTGTGGCGCGGACCAGAAGTCGTCCAGCGCCTGCTGGTCGGTCAGTCCGTCGAAGTCGAAGAAGGCGTCGCCCAGAACCTTGACCGGCGTATGGAAGCCCAGGGCGGACAGGGCCGCGCTGGAATTGTTCACCACCATGCCCTGAGAGGCGCGACACAACTGGGCCAAATTTCCGCCGTCGATGAAATCGACCCGGCCTTGCAGGCCGCGCTCTATGACCAGACGCCGCGTCACCGCCGCAAGATCAATCAGACCCGGATCCAGCGGATGGTTCTTCACCACCAGCCGCGCGTTCCGGGGCGCATGGGCGGCAAAACTGGTCATGACCTTGGCGAGGAAGGCGGTGTTGTCGGCGTACTGCGAATAGCGAAGCAGTTGCGCGTCGCCTTCGCGCTGGAGACAGACGATGAAGAATTCGCCGCGCGCGGCGATGACATCGACGTCATTCTCCGACGCTCGCCGCGCAGCCAGACCCAGATAGCGCCGCACATGGCCCAGGCACTGGCTCAGGGGCGAGGCCGTGTAATGGTTGGCGTGCCGGGGAAACAGGAAGGCGCCCAACGTCTGGACCAGATGGTAGGCGGTTATGTTCACCACATGGTGAGGCAGGATCCGGCCCACGGGGATGGGGTCGGGAAGGACGGGTTCCGGCGCGGGATAGCCGTCGCGAAAACGGGGAAGGCCGCTGGACGCATTGACGCCGTTCAGCTCGACCGTGATCCAGTCAGGGCGGAAATATCCATTCTCCAGCACCCAGACGCGGGCGTCGAGCCCTTCGGTCGCCGACAGGACCGCGCGATTATAGGGACCGCCTTCGCCAAACAGGAGGAGATCGGTGAAGTCGGCCGTCACCTCCGCCAACCGTTCAGCCCAGACTTCGGCTGCGGCCTTGAACACCACGCCGCCGGCGCGGCGCCAATTCATGGCGTCGCCGGCGTTGAAGATCATCCGCTGAACCGTCGCGCCCCGCGCCTCCAACGTCCGCGCCAGAGCGACGCCGAATCCGCCGAACGGCGCCGTCACGATCAGGAACCGCCGGCCGGCCAGGCCTTGACTGCGGTGACGGGAGCCGACAGGCAGGATCGTCACCTCGCCGCCGCGCGCAGGCGACGGGGGCTGCGCGCGAAGCCGCGATTGGACGGCCGGGGCGCTGTCCGCCCGAAGCCGGTACCGCCGCCGCCGACGCCCCGTGACCTGTCGATGCGACTGGCGAAGATCAACCATTTACAGATCCCCAGTGCGCTTCAAGCGGCGCGGCGGGTCAAGGAAGGACTCTTCGCCGCAATCGAGGCGTTTGGCGGAGACTGTGACCATTGGGCTTTATCTCGCTCGCTACAAAGGTCGGATCAACCCAAATTCCATAATGCGGCGCGATTTCGACCAACCGTTACCGTCTCTCCACATGGAAAAACCGCCATCCTCGAACAAAGACGGCGGTTTTGATCCGTCCGACAGACGTCACTCAAGATCCCGCGCCCCCCGATCCGACTTTCGTCGGGCCGGGGGGCCAGGTCTTAGAAGTTGATGTCGATCGTCGCGCGACGGTTGAGCGGCTCACGCACGCCGTCAGCGGTCGGCTTGGCCAGGGCGGTTTCACCCTTGGCGTCCAGGGCGATGACGCCGCCGTTGACGCCTTGGGCGACCAGGGCGTCCGCGACGGTGCGCGAACGACGGTTCGACAGGCCGAGGTTATAGGCGGCCGAGCCCGAGGTGTCGGTGTAGCCGACGATCAGGACCCGCGTCGGGCGGCCCGACTTGGCGTAGGTCGCGGCCTGGCTGACCACCGAACGGGCCTCCGTCGTCAGGTCCGAGCGATCCCAGTCGAAGTAGACGACGAACTGGCGGGCGACCGGAGCCTGGGCCACCGGAGCCGGGGGCGGCGGCGGGGGCGGAGGAGGCGGGGGGGGCGGGGGCGGAGGAGGCGGGGGCGGGGGGGCGTCTTCAGCGCCGAAGCTGTAACGCAGACCCAGGGTCACGGTGTGCGACTGATCGTAGTCGCCGTCCCATTCGCCGAACGAGGTCGCGCCCGGACCCGTGCCCACCGTGGTCGAGGCGAACGAGGCGTCGCCCGTCAGATAGCGGTAGGTCAGGTCGATATTGGTGCGGTCGCCCACAGCCCAGGCCAGACCGGCGATCGCCTGAGCGGCGAACTCAGTCGAGTCGTCATCGGCGGTGAAGGTGGCGCCGCGGTTGGCGCGCAGGTTGCCGTTGGTGTCGGTGGTGACGCGGTTCACGCCGGCGCCGAGGCCGACGAAGGGACGGATGCCCCAGGCTTCATAGCCGAAATCATAGATGACATTGGCCATCAGGGTGGCCGACTTGATGTCGCCTTCCGGAGAGAAGCAGCCGCCGGTCGCCGGGGTCAGGTTGCACAGGCCCTGGGTGCCGGAGACGGCGCGCACGGTGCCGATGTCGCCCGAGCGATAGCCGCCTTCGAGTTCAACGCGCCAGTTGGGGTTGAAGCGATAGCCGAGACGGGCGAAAGCCGCCCAGCCGTCGTTCACTTCATAGTTCCAGTTGGCGCCCGTCGTCGACGATTCGGCGTTGATGTCGTCGATCATGTGGTAACCGGCGTCGATCGCGCCGTACCAGCCGTTCGGTTCCGCCGAGGCCGCGCCAGCTGCGAACAGCCCTGCGACGGCGACGGAGGCGAGAAGTTTGAGCTTCATAGCTTCCTCAATCTGTAAAATGCCTGAAGCCGAGCTGCTGCCCGACGTTCCCGAGCCAAACGGCATCGCTGGCCGGTTGTTCCGCCCGCCTGGGATGAATGTGGCGACTGTGGCGCCGTTTCAACACAATGGGCGAACGAGGGTCGGGAAACCGCGCCGTTCGTGACGTGTCGCGGCTTGCGTTGACGCCGCGTGAGGGGCCTAAGTTCGTCGCAGAGGAAACCGTTCTGGTCTCAAGTCGCGCGCAAGGCGCGACAGGCCCGCCCAACAAAGTAAGGATCTCCGTCATGCGCGAAGCCGTCATCGTCTCCACCGCCCGCACTCCCATCGGCCGGGCCTATCGCGGGGCCTTCAACGATACCCAGGCCCAGCAGCTGGGCGCCCATGCGGTGAAACACGCAGTCCAGCGCGCCGGCGTAGATCCGGCCGAGATCGAGGACGTGATCATGGGCGCGGCCCTGCAGCAGGGTTCGACCGGCACCAACGTCGCCCGCCAGATCGCCCTGGCCGCCGGCCTGCCCTCTTCGGTTCCGGGCATGAGTCTGGACCGCCAGTGCGCCTCGGGCCTGATGGGCATCGCCACGGCGGCCAAACAGGTGATGTTCGACCAGCAGAAGATGGCGGTCGGCGGCGGGCTGGAGAGCATCTCCCTGGTCCAGAACCAGTACATGAACCTGTACCGGGCCAAGGACGAGGCCCTGCTGAAGCTGGCGCCCCACATGTATATGTCGATGCTGGAGACGGCCGAGGTCGTGGCCCGCCGCTACAACATCAGCCGCGACCGCCAGGACGAATACGCGCTTCAGTCCCAGCAGCGCACGGCCCAGGCCCAGGCGGAAGGCCGGCTGGACGCCGAGATCGTGCCCATGACCACCTCCATGCTGGTCACGGACAAGGCGACCGGTGAGACCAGCTCCAGGGAGGTCACCCTGTCGAAGGACGAGGGCAACCGGCCCGAAACCACCCTGGAGGGACTGAAGACGCTGAAGCCGGTCTTCGGCGGCGGCGAGGAGGTCCAGCAGGGCGAATATATCACCGCCGGCAACGCCTCCCAGCTGTCGGACGGCGCCGCGGCCTGCGTCATCATGGAGGCCGGCGAGGCGGTGAAGCGCAATCTCCAGCCGCTCGGCGCCTATCGCGGCATGGCGGTGGCGGGGGTGGAGCCCGACGAGATGGGCATCGGCCCGGTCTACGCCGTGCCCAAACTGCTGAAGCGCCACGGCCTGACGGTCGACGACATCGGCATCTGGGAGCTGAACGAGGCCTTCGCCGTCCAGGTCCTCTACTGCCGCGACACCCTGGGAATCCCGGACGAACTGCTGAACGTCTCGGGCGGCGCCATCTCCATCGGCCACCCCTACGGCATGTCCGGCGCCCGCATGACCGGCCACGTCCTGATCGAGGGCAAGCGGCGCGGCGCCAAATACGGCGTCGTCACCATGTGCATCGGCGGCGGCATGGGCGCGGCGGGCCTATTCGAGATCTTCTGAGGTTCCCGTCTCCTCCCTGTCGCGTAGCGATGGGGAGGAGACGTCTAAACCTTCTCGCTGACCTTGATCGCCACCCGGCAGCCGGCCTTAATCACCCCGCTCAGCAGCCGATAGGCCGGGCCTTCGCGGCTGCCGTGTTCGATGGCGTGATCGTGGTGGGCCAGTTCCTCGTCGCGGAACTGTTTCAGTTCGGCGGCCAGCGCGGGATCGCGCTCGCCGATCTCGGCGATCTGTTCGGCGTAGTGTTTCTCGATCACGCTCTCGACCGCCTCGGTGCAGGCGTGGGCCGCCTTCTCGCCCATCAGGGCCGTGCCCGCCCCCAGGGCCGAGGCCGCGATCCGCCACAGCGGCGTCATCGCCGTGGGCCGCACCCGGCGTTCGGTCAACAGCCGTTCGAACCGGGCCAGATGCACGGCCTCCTGATCCTGCATCTCGTCCAGGTCGCGCACCATGCCGCCGTGCGCCTTGCGGCCCTCGAACACGGCCTTCTGGGCGCGATAGATCAGGACCGCCGCATATTCGCCGGCGTGATCGACCCGCAGGATCTCATCCATCCGCGCCTTGTCGGCGCCGCGGCCTGGCCGGGGCAGAGGGGGACGAGGCCGGGAGTCGGGGGTCGCCGCGTCGGTCATGGCGTCAGGCCTTTTCGATCCGGGGGGCGCGGGCGTCCTTGGGGCGTTTGGCCGCCAGCAGGCTGAACCCCGCCAACGCGAGGGAGAGGAGGGCGTTCCAGCCGGCCATGGACAGGCCCAGCCAGCTCCAAGCCACGGCGTCGCACATGGCCACCCTCTGGGCCGGCCCCGTGCCGAGCGCCAGGGCGGTCAGGCTTTCCAGATCGACGCCGCCCCCGCCCACACAGGTCGCGGGCAGGCTCCACCACTTGTACTCGCCGCCCATGTGGAAGACGGCGGTGACGGCGCCGGTGGCGAAGACGGCGGCCAGCAGGAAGGCGGCGATCCGGGGCGTGCCGCGCCGGCTGCCGCTCAGCAAGGTCCAGGCGGTGGCCACCGCCGCCACGGCGACCGCGCCCCAATAGACCTCGCGCTGTTTGAGGCAGAGGTTGCAGGGCGCTAGGCCCGCGAACCGCTCGAAGGCGTGGGCCGCGCCCAGCATGGCCAACGACGCGGCCAGGGCGAAGGCGGTCCACCAACGGGTCATCAGGCGATAGATGTCTCTCATCGTGCAGCGGTCTTAACCCGCCAAGGCGTCGCCGTCGACTTACAGAAGCTTCAGCATCACGATCAGGGCGATCAACACCACCAGGCCGATCCCGGACCACAGCGCCAGGCGTTTCTCCACCTGGGCCAGCATGGCCGCGCCCCAGCGCTTCAGGATCCAGGCCTCGAGGAAGAACCGGCCGCCCCGGGTCACGACCGACGCCCCCATGAAGACCGGGAAACTGAAGGCCGCCAGGCCGGAGGCGATGGTCACCAGCTTGTAGGGGATGGGGGTCAACCCCTTGATCAGTATGACCCACAGCCCCCACTGGGCGAACCATTGGCGGAAATGATCCAGCCCGTCCGAATGGCCGAGAACCCGGAGGATCGCCAGGCCGAGATCGGTCAGGAAATAGCCGATGGCGTAGCCGAGAATCCCGCCCAGGACCGAGGCCAGGGTGCAGACCCCGGCGTAAAAATAAGCCTTCTCCGGCCGGGCCAGGATCATCGGCGCCAGCATCACGTCGGGCGGGATGGGGAAGAAGGAACTCTCGGCGAAGGCGACCATGGCCAGGGCGGGCGTCGCGTGGCGCCCTCGCGCCAGATTGAAGACGCCGTCATAGAGCTTGCGAAGCATGGAAATCCCCTGGCAGGGGCGACGCCCTAGCAAGACCTGCGTCCGACGTCACGCGCCGCGACATCGAAGCCCTCGCCGTCCGTTCCCGACGCCTCTAAAGGAGGCGGCATGACCGTCCCCTCTCCGTCCGGCCACGCCGACGACGTCAGCCAAGACATCGCTCGCCTGTTGCGTCGGCTGTCCGACGACGGGGGCGAGGCCGGCCTGACCCTGGAAGAAATTCGCGACCGTCTGGACGAGCGCGCCTATGGGCTGCTGATCCTGCTGTTGTCGATTCCCTGCCTGGTCCCTGGCCTTTACGGCGTGCCCCAGGTGGTCGGGGTGGCCGTCATCCTGCTGGCCGGCCAGATGCTGGTGGGCCGGGAAGAGCCCTGGCTGCCCCGCTGGCTGCTGAAGCTGCGCGCCAGGGGTTCGTGGCTCAAGGCCATGGCCGATTTCGCCGAGTCGAAACTGGGCTGGATCGACCGGTTCTCCCGCCCCCGCCTGCGTCGCTTCGCCGATGGACCGGGCGAGAAGCTGGCGGCGGTCTTCATGATCCTGGCCACCCTGACCATCGTCCTGCCGATGACCAACACCATCCCCTCCGTGGCCCTGGCGCTTCTGTCGGTCGGCCTGATCCAGCGCGACGGCCTGTTCGTGATCGCCGGGGCGGCGGTGACGACGGCCTGGCTGACGCTCCTGGGCGTGGTGGCGACCGGGCTGCTGCTGGGCGCCGAATGGGCGACGCGGCTTCTGCCGGGCTGAACATCTGCAAAAAAGAACGCCGCACGCAGGCATCAGTTGAATCGCCTCGCGTCATCGCATCAGTATGCTCTCGCCTAGTCGCCGGAGCCTGAATCCATGAAGTCGAACCTCACCGGCGTTCTGGCCGCATTTGTCCTCGCTTTCGGTGCGGCTCCAACCCAAGCCCAGCAGGCGGCCACGATAGAGGCGCGTACGGCTCCAGGCGGCGTCGCAGTCACCTGGAAGCTGGCCCAACCGACCAACCAGGTCGCCTTCCTGGACCCCGACATCATCCGCAATCTTTGGACCGTCACGACGCCCGACCTGACCCTGGCGGACGACGTCCTGCAATCCGAACGGCCCTTCGACACCTTCGAAATCCTGATCGCGCCCGACGCCGCCGAAGTCGATCGGGTCTATATGGGCCTGACCCGCGTCGGCGCAGGTCATGTGCTCTACGGGCCCGGCCTGGCGCTGAAGGGCATGGACGCCGAACTGACCTTCAGGCCTGTCGAGGGCGAGACGACCTTGCCCGCGGCAGAGGCGATCAAAGGCTACGCCTACGTCGGCCCCGAGGCGGCCGTGACACGCAGGGCTGGCGGCGCGGCCGTGATCGGCGCCTCGGTTCCCGCATCGCTTTCCACGCTGATGGGCGACGGCTTTCTGGCCGCACAAGGTTTCTACGGCGCCAGATTGGGCCGCGACCTGCCTTACAAACCCGTCCTGGTGGTCACGACAGACAGCCCCGGTCCGACGACGTTTCGCGGAGACGTGACAAACACCGGCGTCATCGCCTTGCGCTTTTTCGGCGCCGACTGGGACGCCCCGCCAGAGGAGGTGACCGGCCCGCTTTCCACCTTCGTCTGGCACGAGACCTTCCACCTGTGGAATGGACATGGCGTCATCACCAAGGACGGCGACACCGCGCCTTGGCTTCATGAAGGCGGGGCGGAATACGGCGCTCTGGTCGCCGCTGCATCGTCCGGCGTCATTGATGACGCCCAGGTGAAATCCTCCCTGGCCCAGCGCCTGAACGGTTGCCGATCGGCTTTGGAGGATCGCGCCTATGATCCTCGGCGTCTGCGATCCGGCTCTGCGGTCTACGATTGCGGCGTCGTGATCCAGTGGATCGCGGATCTGGAAACGCGGCAGGCCTCCGATGGCGGGCGCGACATCTTCGACCTGTGGAAGACGGTGCTGGACGCCGGCCGCAACGGCGACGGCTATGGCGCGGCGGACTTCCGCGCCCTTCTCCCGCGCGACAGCGGCGTCAGCATTCTGCTTGATGGGCCTGGGGCGGACCGTTGGTCGGCCCTCGAAACCCGGCTGGCGGCCCTGGGCGTCACGCTGGAGGAGCAGCCCGGCCGGGACGACTATCGCCAGGCCGCCCTCTTCCATCTGAACGACCAGAACTGCACCGGCGGCGGTACGGGCTTTTACCGGAATCCCGAAGGCATAAGGCTGGACACCGGCGACAGGTGCGGCGTGCTGTCGGGCGACCCCCTTCTCGCCAGCATAGAGGACCACGACCCCAATGCGGACGCCGAAGCCATGTTCTTCGCGGTCCAGGCCCGTTGCACCCAAAGCCTTTCGGTGCGCTATCGGTTCGCGGACGGTCGGACGGTCGAGGCCGTGTGCAAGGCGCCGTTGGCCACACCCAAGGCTTGGGCCGTCACCACGGCGCCGATGCTGGCGACGCGCTCGACCTGAAAACCTGGCTCCGCTCCCCTCCCCCATCACGACCCCGTGGGACCGCCTTGGCTCTGTCGTCATCCGCGACTAGGTTCCGCGCCAATCGGCGGCCCCTTTCGGTTAAGCCCGCCACAGAAGCTACGCGGGAGACGCGCCATGAACGACATGACCCCCACCTCTGATCAGGCCCCTGCCCAGACGACGGCGGAACAGATCAACCTGGAAAACCCCCTCGGCGTCGACGGATTCGAATTCGTCGAATTCACCGGCCCGGAACCCAAGGCGATGATTACGCGCCTTGAACTGATGGGCTTCACCCAGACCCACGTGAACCCGAAGACCGACGTCGTACGCCTGAAACAGGGCGACATCTCCTTCCTGGTCCACCGCACGCCCAACGGTCAGGCCCAAGCCTTCGCCGCCGACCACGGCCCCTCGGCCAACGGCATGGCCTTCCGCACCAGCGACGCCAAGGCCGCCTACGAGGGCGCGCTGGAACGCGGCGCCGTGGCCGCAACCGATGCGAACGGCGGGGCGCTGGGCGACTATCCCTATATCCTCCAGGGCATCGGCGGTTCGCTGCTGTACGTCATCGACCAGTATGGCGACGCCGGCTCGCTGTATGACGCCTGGGACGAGATCGAGGGTTGGGAAGAGGCCGAGCGCAAGAACTCCATGGGTCTCGAGATCCTCGACCACCTGACCCACAATGTCCGTCGCGGCCAGATGCGGACCTGGTCGGGCTTCTATGGCTCGGTGTTCAATTTCGAAGAGCAGAAGTATTTCGACATCAAGGGCAAGGCGACCGGCCTGTTCTCGCAGGCCATGATCGCGCCCGACCGCGCCATCCGCATCCCCCTGAACGAAAGCCAGGACGACAATTCCCAGATCGAGGAATTCCTGCGTCGCTACAACGGCGAGGGCATCCAGCACATCGCCCTGACCACCGAGAACATCTTCGAGACGGTCGAGGCCATGCGCGCGCGCGGCGTCGATTTCCAGGACACGATCGAGACCTATTTCGAGCTGATCGACAAACGCCTGCCCAACCATGGCGAGGACGTGGAGCGGATGCGCAAGAACCGCATCCTGATCGACGGGTCGGACGAGGAGGGCCTGCTGCTGCAGATCTTCACCCAGGACACCTTCGGCCCGATCTTCTTCGAGATCATCCAGCGCAAGGGCAACGAGGGTTTCGGCAACGGCAATTTCCAGGCCCTGTTCGACTCCATCGAACTGGACCAGATCCGTCGCGGCGTCATCAAGGTCGACGCCTGAATGCGGATGCGGCCGCCGACCTGGCTGCCCTGGCTCGGCCCGGTCCTCGCGGCCGGCGCCGGGGGCGGGGTCGGCTACTGGCTGGAAATCGGCTTCTGGCCGACCCTCGCCGTCGCCCTGGTCTGCGGCTTCGCCCCGATCATCGCCTACCGCCTGTGGAAGCGACTGCATCACAGGCGGTAGGCCTGTGCGGAGACGGGCGGAAAGCGCTCCCCCCGATCGGCTCAGGGTTCCGACCCTGCCGTCCGCATGATCTTCTCGAACTGGAACGCATCCCCGTCTCCGGGAAGGTCGTCCTGCGCCCCGGGATGATTGGGATCGGGGTGATATCTGTTAAAAAACTCGATGATCCGGAAGCCGCACTTGTTGACGTAGAAGTGGATGTTTCGCTTCTCGAAATACGGGGTGTGCGTCTGCCAGACGATCGTCTCGGGAAAGCGCTCCTCGATGGCGCGCCAGGCCTTGAGGCCCAGCCCCCGCCCCTCCTCGCCAATCTTCAGAAAAAACAGGTCGAGAGAGTTGCGGTGTGTCACGGGGTCGATTGTGACGACGGCGCCGCCGACTTTACGGCCATCGCACACGATGCGCAGAACCACGGAGCCAGGCGCCGTGACGGCGGCGTCCAACACCTCGTCCGAGGGAATCGGCTCATCCGGCTGGTTGCCGAACTCATCGACGACCGCGACGGCGAACGCGTCCTGCAACTCGGCCTTGAAGATCGCGAACTCCGCGGGATCGGAGTCGGCAAGAGTGACTGTTTCGCTGGTCATCGGGGAGCCATACACGGCAATGGCCTGCAATTGGAGCCCGCCGGGGGTCGAGGCGGACGCGCGACGAGAGCCTGATTTCGACGGTTTTCCAACACCCCTTCCAAACCGGGCTATACTCCCGTCTGCGTTTCCCGAGGCGAAAGAGGTATGTCCATGTCATCCAGACGATACGCACACTTCCGCCACGCGCTCTTCGTCGTTTTCGCGGTTTTCGGACTCTCAAACCCTGTGCTGGCCCAGACCCCCGCGGCCCCCCGCTGGTCTCTCGCCATCCACGGCGGCGCCGGGACCATCGAGCGCGACCACATGACCCCGGCTCAGGACGCCGCCTATCGCGCCGCCCTGCAACGGGCGCTGGACGTCGGGTCGGCCGTCCTGGCGCGCGACGGCTCGGCGCTGGACGCGGTCCAGGCCGCCGTCCAGGTCATGGAGGATGATCCCCTGTTCAACGCCGGGCGGGGCGCCGTCTTCACCGCGGCCGGACGTAACGAGCTGGACGCCGCCGTCATGAACGGCGCGGACCTGACCGCCGGCGCGGTCGCCGGGCTGACCACCACCCGCCACCCGGTCGCCGCCGCCCGCGCTGTGATGGAGCAGTCGCCGCACGTCATGCTGATCGGCCCCGGCGCCGACGCCTTCGCCGCCCAGGCCGGGCTGGAACAGGTCGATCCGGCCTTCTTCTTCACCGAACGCCGCTGGCAGGGCCTGACCAAGGCCCTGACCGAGGCCGGCCTGCCCCTGCCCGCCCGTCCCGCCGACGTATCGACGCCGGGAGCCCAGGCCGCCGTCGCCCCGCCGCTGAACGAGAGGAAGTTCGGCACCGTCGGCGCCGTGGCCCTGGACAGTCGGGGCCGCCTCGCCGCCGCCACCTCGACCGGCGGCATGACCGCCAAACGCTGGGGCCGGGTCGGCGACGTGCCGGTCATCGGCGCCGGCACCTACGCCTCCAACGCCGACGGCTGCGCCGTCTCGGCCACCGGCTCGGGCGAGTATTTCATCCGCTCCACCGTGGCCCGCGACATCTGCCGCCGCACCGCCGACGGCGCGACCGTCCAGGCGGCGGCCGAGGCCGAGATCGCCGACGTCGGCTCCATCGGCGGCGACGGCGGGGTCATCGTCATGGATCTGACCGGAACCCCGGCCTTCGCCATGAACACCTCGGGCATGTATCGGGGGGCGGCGTCTTCGACGGCCGCCGCGCGCGTCGCGATCTACGCCGACGAACCCTGAGCCCCGATTTCAGACGAATTAGACTCTTTTTTTCCAGACCGAGCCCATGCCTGCACCCGACGACGAACTGACCAAGATGGCCGAGGAAGAGCTGGACGCCGCCTGCGCCATGCCCTTCGTCGAGCTGAAGAAGATCACCCCCTGGGGCGACTCCTATGTCGGCTTCGCCCCGTCCGGCCGCGAGGTCGAGGTGGAGCGCCGCTATCTGTGGGCGGTCGAACCCGCAGGCGGGGTGGTCGTCGAGGTCGAGGTGCGCGACCCCGCCGCCCGCGCCGGCGCTGATGCCAAGGCCCTGCTCACCGAACATCGTTAACCTTTCACTTGGCCCAGCTTCGCCGCTGCGGCATGATGTGGCGAGTGGGGGATGACAATGCTGCCGACACAAACCGACTTTCCCGCCGAGGTTGTTGCGGCGCCCGTGATCTGGGACGGCGCGACCGCGTTCATCCTCTCGATCCTGAGCGCCGTGGCCGCCGCCGTCATTGCGAACTGGCTGGGCGTAAACGGCGAGCGTCGGCGACAGGAAGTCGTCCTGGTCACGATCATCAAGCGCAAGTACGAGATCATTCTGCAAGCGTCAGAACGCGCCATTCGCGCGGTCGGCGACGGAGAGCCGGCGGCGCGAGAGCTTGTGGCGACCGTCCGTCGCGAACTGGGATTTGTTCTGACCATCTGTTCTGGTCTTCCGCTCAAGAAGCTGGATGACGCGCTGGACGGCAAGGCGGCCGACAAGCCCAAGCCGAAGCCCCCGGAACCGAGCCCGCCCCCTGTGCGACCGGTCCCGATCAGCTACAAGCTGGAAGAGGCGAAGGTTCTCACGTCCGGCCTCTGCGGAACGGGCGTCGAGGACGGCTATGTCGTGACGGAGGCCGCGCCGCCCCCTCCGCCTGCGCCCCCGCCCTGCCCGTCCCCCCAGGAGCTTGTGGCGGCCCATCGCATCCAGATCCGACAAGCGGTCGAGGCGTTCCACATCTACTGGAGCGATCGCGCCAGCCGGATTTCAGAACTCTCGGCCCTCCAGCGCGCCTTCGCGACGACCCTGCCGCCCAAGGTGGAAAAGGACGACGCCCCGCCCCTCCCCCGTCACTGACCGCCCCTCTGTTCCCCCCGGCGCGAAATCGGTCTAGGCCTTGGGCATGAAACTCGCCTCGCTCAAGCACGGCCGCGACGGCCGCCTCGTGGTCGTCTCGCAGGACCTGCACTGGTTCACCGACGCCTTCCTGATCGCCCCCACCCTCCAGGCCGCCCTGGACGATTGGGACCGCTGCGGTCCCCGGCTTCTGGCCCTGGCCGAGAGCCTGGAGCATGAGGCCGTGCCGCGCGGCCGTTTCCACGAACGCGACGCCGCCTCCCCCCTGCCCCGCGCCTATCAGTGGGCTGACGGCTCGGCCTATGTGAATCATGTCGAGCTGGTGCGCCGCGCCCGGGGCGCCGAGATGCCCGCCAGCTTCTGGACCGATCCCCTGATGTACCAGGGCGGCTCCGACGGCTTCCTGGCGCCGCGCGACCCCATCCCGCTCGCCGACCCCGCCTGGGGCTGCGACCTGGAGGCCGAGATCGTGGTGGTCGTCGGCGACGTGCCCCAGGGCGTGACGCGCGACGAAGCCCTGGCCGCCATCCGCCTGGTCGGCCTGGTCAACGACGTGTCGCTTCGCAACCTGATCCCGGCCGAACTGGCAAAGGGGTTCGGCTTCGTCCAGTCCAAGCCCGCCAGCGCCCTCTCGCCCGTCTTCGTGACGCCGGATGCGCTGGGCGACCGCTTCAGGGACGGCAAGCTGCACGGCGAACTGACCGTTCAGTTGAACGGCCAGCCCTTCGGCCGCGCCGACGCGGGCGTGGACATGACCTTCGACTTCGGGACCCTGATCGCCCATCTGGCCAAGACCCGCTCGCTGTCGGCCGGGACGATCATCGGTTCAGGCACGGTCTCCAACCGCGACGCCGACGGGGGCCCCGGCAAGCCGGTCTCGGAAGGCGGCCTGGGCTATTCCTGCATCGCCGAGGTCCGCACGGTCGAGACGATCCTGCGCGGCGCCGCCGAGACCCCCTTCCTGGCCCATGGCGACACGGTCCGGATCGAGATGATGGACGACCAGCATCGTTCGATCTTCGGGGCCATCGAGCAGACGGTGGAGCCGCTTCCGCGCGACGCCTGACCACGCCAGATTGACCGATGTCGGCCTCGGGGGAGGCCTGGAGGACGACATGCCGCCCGAGAAACTCATACCGCTGCTGGTCTTCCCGGCCGTGCTGGTCCTGGTGCTGCTGAAGAACCGGCGCAAGCGGCCGTTGAAGCCGCAGTTCCTGTGGATCATGCCCGCCATCGTCGTGCCCCTGATCGGGCTCGGCATCTGGGGCTCGACCTACAGTCCTCGCGCCGTCCACGCGCCGTTCGGCCCTGGCGCCTGGGCCGTGCTGGCCATCGGCGCCGTCCTGGGCGGCCTGGCCGGCTGGTATCGCGGCAAGACCGTCACCATAGAGAAGGAGCCGGACGGTTCGCTGATGGCCCAGGCTTCGCCGCTGGGCCTGATCCTGCTGGTCGTGCTGTTCGCGGGCCGCGCCGGCCTGCGCGACCTGATCGCAACCCACGCCGCCGACTGGCGCCTGAACGCCATGGCCGTCACCGACGCCTTCCTGGTCTTCGCCATGGGACTGATCGTCCTGCAGCGGGTCGAGATGTACATCCGCGCCCGACGGGTGCTGGCCGGCGGGACCGACAGCCATGTGGAGGTGGCGGCCTGATCGGGCCCCATCATTGCAACGATCCCGAAATCCGCCTGCGGCGCTCAGGCTGCGCCCCACGCAGGACGGCCGTCCGCGTAAACTTCATGATGCGGTGAAGACCCTCTGGACCCGGCTCATGCCCTTGTGGCATGAGACCGGCTCCGCTGCGGGCGTGGTGGAATTGGTAGACGCGCTGGACTCAAAATCCAGTTCCGAAAGGAGTGCCGGTTCGACCCCGGCCGCCCGCACCACCCTTCCTGTCGGTGTGTCTTCCCGCCGCCATATGGCGCGGAAACGAAGACGGCCCGCCCCGGAGCCAGCAGGTTCGGCACGCGTGGGCGCCGGAGCCAGACAGGTTCGGAACGGGCCGTGAATGATCGGTACGAATACTAAAATCCGACCAGCCGACATATTGGCATTAAGTCGCATTCTTGAAAAGTCCCCGCTCGGCGATCAGCCCAGTTCGCGGTGGAAGAAGCCGGTTACATCGGCCAGAATCGTCGCCTTCTTGCGGAACAGAGGCGAGAAGGTCGCGATCAGGTCGGCGTGGTCCAGACCCGGATAGAGCTTCGCCTCGGACCGACCGCCGACCGCTTTCATTCTCTGGTCCAAAATGGTCGTGTCCTCGGCGTGAACCACGACGTCGGCCGTGCCGTGACCCAGCCAGATCGGCGGGGCGTCGGCGCGCACGAAGGTGACGGGCTGGGTCAGGGTCGGATCGGGGGCGCGGCCGAAGGCGTTGCGGGACGCCCCGACGTCGAACGGCAGGAAATCATAGGGGCCCGCCAGACCGGCCGCCGCCCTGATCAATCCAGGGCGGTCGACCGCCTGCATATAGCGGCGGTCCAGACTGATCATCAGGGCCAGATGGGCGCCGGCCGAATGGCCCAACACCCCCACCCGTTCCGGATCGCCGCCATAGGCTGCCGCGACATCCGCCGCCTTGGCCGTGGCGACGGCGGCGTCTTCGATGAAGGCCGGAAAGACCACCTGGGGCACGACGCGGAAATCGGGCAGGGCCACGACGAACCCCTGGGCGGCCAGGGCCTGGGCCGCCCAGCCATAGAGGTCGCGCGACCCTGAATCCCAGCCGCCGCCATAGAAGAAGACGAGGACCGGATAGGTCCCCGGCGCGGTCGGGGCGTACAGGTCCAGCCTCTGGCGGGGATCGTCGCCATAGGCGATGTCGCGCGCCACGCGTCGCACGCCCCCGTCCCTCGGCCCCAGACTGTTGAGCAGGCCCAGGGGTGAACAGGCGGCGGCCATCAGGCCCGCAATGGGCGCCAACAGGCCCCGCCGGGTCATGCGATACAGTCCATGGCATCCATTACGTCATCGCCCCTCGTTCGGCCCTGACCCTTCGCAGATTTATCGCGCCCCGGCGATCAGCCGGCCGCAGTTCGCATCCTCGGCCAGGCCCGGATCGACGAAGGCGAACAGGGCCGTGACCGGCGCCACCACCGCGCTCAGAAGACCGGCGACCCCGCCCTGGCCGACCAGGGCGCGGACATCGACGCCGACCTGGGGCGCCGTCAAGGCCCCCTTGACCGTGATGGGCGCCCAGACCCGCAGCAGGCGCGGCTTCTTGGATTCGCCATCCACACGCAGGTCGAGGGTTTCGACCCCCAGGTCGATCGTGCCTGTGCCCTGGGCGAGAACCACGTCCGTATCGATGACCAAGGTCTTGGCCGTCGCCGCGCCGCCCCGCACGTCGAAATCGGCGACGGCGCACCGGATCTGGGCCGTCGACTGGTCGCCGCGCAACAGTTTCAGCAGGCCGGCGCTGGCGTTGATGCCCAACAGTTCGGCGAAGGCCGACCGCATCTGACCGTCGGGCACCACCAGGCTGAGCGAGCCCTTGGACGCCGCTGCGAAATCATGGATCGAGGCGCCGGGTCCTTCCAGCCGCGCCCGGCCCAGAGCGCGCCCGGTCAGGGGCGCAGTTCCGTCGCGGGCGGGAATGATGGATTCCAGCGGATAGCCGGCCAGACGGAAATCGACGACGCTGTAGGGGACGTCGCGCGTCGCATTGATCCGGGCCGTGCCGTTCAGTTCGCCCCGATTGAAGTTGAAACTGACGGGGTCGAGATCGAGGACGCCGTCCTTCAATTTCGCCCCCAGGTTCACCGCCCGCACATCCAGGTCATTGGCCTTCACCGCGACCGCCCGATAGCTCAGGCTTCCGTCCATCGCCCGCAGGCGCTCGGTCTGCAGCGGCGCGTCGGGCAGCAGCTTGCCGCCGACGGCCACGGGCGCCTCGGTATTGGATCCCGCCGCATTCGTCACGGTCCGGGCGCCCAGGACGGCGGCCAGGTCGTCGATGTCGAGGCGGCGCGACGTCAGTTCCGCATCGACCCGCAACCGTTTCGCCGCATCGACCCGCACATCGCCGGACAGGTCCGAGGCCCCGACCCGGCCGTCGAAATCACTGAAGGTCCAGATATTTTCGTTCCGCTTCAACGCGCCCTTCAGTCGATAGGGCGGGGTGTTGGGCAGGGCGACCCCCGTCAGCAGATACAGGTCCGACAGGTCGCGCCCCTGCAAGCTCAGGGTGGCGTCGAACCGGCCCAGATCGAACGGCCGGGTCACGGCCCCCTTGGCGGTCAGGCTGGAGCCCGCGCCGCTGACGCTCGCCTCGAAGTCATAGGGTCGGTCACGACGGATATTGATGAAAGGACCGCCCCGAACGCGCAGCGTCAGCGGCGAACCATTGACCTCGCCCTCGCCGTTCAGCACGAAACCGGCGTCGTCACCCTGCCCCTCGCGCGCATCGACCGTCGCCTCCAATTTCAGACCGCGTCTCCGCTCGTCGAAGACCAGGCGGCCGTCGGTGATGACCAACTGCTGGATGACCGGCAGTTTCATCCCCTCGCCCGTGTCGGGCTTTTCGGGGTTCAGGTCCCAGCTGTTGCGGCCGTCCTTGTCGGTGATCAGCACCAGCCGGGGGCGGGTGAAGCTGAGCAACGGCATCTCGATCTGGCCGGCGAACAGTTTGCGCAGCCGCACCGAGGCGCGGATTTCGTCCACATCGGCCGTATCGCGATCCCGCGCCCACTCCGGGCCGCCGATCTTGAGACCCCGCACCACCGCCGAAGGCGTCCAGCTGAACAGATGGACGTCCAGGTCGCCCTGAAGCGCAATGTCGCGATCATACGCCGCCGAGGCCCAGCGTCCGATGGGTCCGCGCACCATGTTCCAGTCGAACAGGATCAGAGCCAGAACCACCAGGCCGATCAGAAAAAGGCCGACGCCCCCTGCCCAGGCCTCGGCGCGACCGGGCCGTCGGACGGCGGCGTAGACCGGGTCATTCCGACGCATCCAGTCGTGAAAACCGCGCGCGCGAACCACGGCCGGATCTACGCCCTTGCGACGCAGATCAGACCACAATTCGTTCCACTTCAGCATCTTGGCCAAACAATCGGCTCCGTGAGCCAGACAGAACGCGCAAGTCGCGGTTTGGAGCCGCCCGGTCCCCTCCGACCTCTCCTGGCCTAAAATTTCGTCAGTTATGCGCTCAGTTGTCGCAAAAACTTTACAACGCGAAAATTCGGCGCATATTTCATCAGAGCCCTGATCTTAATTCAGGCCACAGGAGGATGCCCGATGACCCGTTTCGTATCACCCGCCCTGATCGCCGCCGTCGTGGCCGCGGTCGCCACGCCCAGCCTGGCCCAGGCTTCGCGTTCCGAGGCCCCGCGCGCCGCCACGCTTCAGTCGGTGATGGTCTGCGCCAGCGACACAGCGACGCGCCGCGCCTACCAGCGTGAATTCGGCGCTGCGCCGGTGTTCGTCACCGCCCAGGAGGCCATAGCGGCCCGCCAGGCCGGGCAACGCTGGACCGCCCCGCGCTGCATGACCGCGCATCAGTACAACCGCCTGGTCTCCTCGACCCAGACGCGCGCCTCGTTGTAACCCCAGCCGATTTCCGGATAAAAAAAGGGCGCGGCCTTGCGGCTGCGCCCCTCTTTCGTTCTGAAAACGACCCGGCCCTATTGGGCTGGGGTCAGATACTTGTTCAGCCAGCCGAACACCTCATCGTGCCATTGCAGGCTGTTGGCCGGCTTCAGCACCCAGTGGTTCTCGTTCGGGAAGACGATCAACCGGCTGTCGATTCCTCGGCGCTGCAGCGCCGTATAGGTGGACAGGCCCTGGGCCGTCGGGATGCGGAAGTCCAGGTCGCCCTGCACCACCAGCATCGGCGTCTTCCAGTTCTCGACATGGTTGGCCGGGTTGAACTTCTGATAGCCGTCCGGCTTGTCCCACGGCGTGCCGCCGTATTCCCATTCGGTGAACCACAGTTCCTCGGTCGAGTAACCCATGCCGAAGGTGTCGAAGACCCCGTCATGGTTGACTAGGCATTTGAACGCGTTCGACCAGTTCCCGGCGATCCAGTTGATCATATAGCCGCCGTACGAGGCGCCCAGGGCGCAGGCGTTGGAGCCGTCCAGGAAGGCGTACTTCTGCTGGGCCGCGGCCCAGCCCTTCTGCAGATCCTCCAGCGGCCGGTCGCCCCAGTGCTGGCTGATCGCGTCGGTGAAGGCCTGGCCGTAGCCGGTCGAGCCGTGGAAATCGATCATCACCACCGCATAGCCGGCGCCCGCATAGGTCTCGGGGTTCCAGCGATAGGACCAGCCGTCGCCGAACGAGCCCTGCGGCCCGCCGTGGATCAGGAAGGCGACGGGGTATTTCTTGCCTTCCTCATAGCCCACCGGCTTGATGACATAGCCGTGCACCGTCTCGTTGTTCCAGCCGGGGAAGCTGAACTGCTCGTATTCGCCGAAGGCCTTGGCGTCGAAGGCCGGATTGGCCTGGGTCAGGCGACGCGGCATTTCACGACCCAGATAGGTCTTGAAATACAGATCGCTGGGCGACTTCAGACTGTCCTGGGCGAAGACGAAGCCCGACGGCGTCTGCTGGAAGGCCGAGACATGGCCGGGGCCGGTGACCGGCGTCACGACGCCGTTGCGCGTATCCACGGCGAACAGCCTGGTCGAACCCACGTCGCCGGCGGTCGTGTACAGGGTCTGGCCGTCGCGCGACCATTGCAGGGTGTCGGCCGAACGGTCCCAGTTCGACGCGATCTCGCGCTTCTGGCCGCTCTGAACATCCATCAGCACGATCTGATAACGGTCGGCCTCAAAGCCCGGGCGCGCCATCGCGCGATAGGCCAGGGTGCGGCCGTCCGGCGAAAACACCGGCCCCGCGTCCCAGGCCGGATTGTCCTGGGTCAGGTTGGTGAAGGTCCCGTCGCCGGTCAGGCCGTTGGTCTTCCACAGGTCGAAATTGGTGCTCCACGACTCGGTCTTTCCGGCCAGACGCGCCGAGAAGACGATGGAGTCGCCGGCGGGTGTGAAGACGAAGTCGCTCTCGTCGCCGAACGGCTTGGACGGGGTGTCCCCGTCGAAGCCCTTGGTCACCCAGACGGGGGAACCGGTCGCCTGGCCGTTGCGGCCGATGGACTGGACGAACAGATGGTTCTGGGTGTGGTCATTCCACGTATCCCAGTGGCGCACGAACATCCGGTCATAGACCTGGCCGGTCGTTTTCCGCTCGGCCACGGCCTTGCCCAGCTCGACCGAGGCGTTCAGGTCGGCCGCGTCCGGATAGACGGCCAACGACACCGCCACCTTGTCGCCCGACGGACTGATCCGATACGCGTTCACGTCCAGCGGCAGATTGGTCACCTGCACCGGCGTCGCCGTGGGAGACGCCACGCGCCAGACCTGGCTCGCGCCCGACTTGCCCGACAGGAAATACAGATTGCCGTCCCCGCCCCAGCGGGCGGTATTGGCGCCCTGGTCCGAGATGGCCAGTCGGCGCGGCGCGACATCCGGCGTGTTCAGGTCCAGCATCCACAGGCTGCCGGCGCGGCGGTTGGCCTCTACATCCGTCGTCGTCACCGAATAGACGACGTAGCGGCCGTCCGGCGACACCTGCGGATCGCCCAGCCGGTTGGCGGTGATCATGTCGCGGTAGGTGAAGGCGTCGGGCGTCGCAGGCGCAGCCGGAACCGGCGCGGGCGGAACCTGGGCCAGGGCCGGGGCGGCGCTCATCAGAGCGCCCGACAAGGCAATCCCCGCGCAGGCGGCGGACAAGAGAGAACGGTGGCGCATGGGGCATTCCTCGCAAAACTCGCAGCGGCGAGGCGTAGCACCACCGTTCGCCAGGCGAAAGTTGCTGACAGCTCAGAAGTTAGCTAAGCTGCTTGGACCAAGGAGCGCGACATGACCACTGTCACCGTCCACCACGCCAAGACCCATCTCTCCAAACTGATCGCCGCCGCCGAACGCGGCGAAGAGGTCGTCATTGCGCGCGGCGACAAGCCCGCAGTACGGATTGTGCCCTTCGAGCCGGCGACCAAGCCCGAGCGCAAGCCGGGTCGGCTGAAGGGTCTCGTCGCCATGGATGATCGTTTCTTCGCCCCCCTGCCGGAAGACGAACTGCGTCTGTGGGAGGGCCGAGGCGAATGAGGCTGCTGCTCGACACCCACGCCCTCATCTGGTGGATGTCGGGGGAAGCCGGGCTCAGCCGCGCCGCAGAGGCCGCGATAAGGGACGGCGGCGCCCATGTCTTCGTCAGCGCCGTCTCGGCCTATGAGATCGCCCTGAAACACGGCATGGGCCGACTGCCCAGGGCTGGGCTGCTGGCCGAACGGTTCGAGGCCGAGGTCGATCTCGAAGGTTTTGACATCCTGCCGATCACCGCCCGCGAGGCGTCCCACGCCGGCCGGCTGGACCATACGCACCGCGACCCGTTCGACCGGCTGCTGATCGCCCAGGGCCTGATCAACAACCTGACGCTCGTCTCCAATGAACAGGTGTTCGACAGCTTCGGCGTGGCGCGCCTCTGGTAGGCTTGCTCCCTTTCGCCGAACCGGCGACAAGCGGTCGTCCATGAATTCCGCCGCCCTTCCCCTCCGCCGCTCGCCCCATATCGTCGATGTCCTCATCGCCGAGCGCGCCCCGCGTCTGACCGCCTCTCCCTTCTGGCCGGTCGTGCGGCCGGCCCTGTATTCCGTGCTGAACTACAGGGCGGCGGTGCGGATGGCCGACGCCATCCAGAACCTGTCAGGCGCCGAGACCCTGAGCCACGTCTCGGACCTGCTGGACCTGAAGGTGTCCACCGCCCATCTGGACCGTTTGCCCGCGACCGGCCGGTGCGTCGTGGTCGCCAATCATCCCACCGGCATCGCCGACGGGGTGGCGGTCTATGACGCCGTCCGACAGCGCCGCCCCGACGCCATCTTCTTCGCCAACGCCGACGCCCTGCGCGTCTCGCCGCGTCTGACCGAGACAGTGATTCCCGTCGAATGGGTTCGCGACAAGCGCACCCGCGAAAAGACCCGCGCCACCCTGAACGCCGCCAAGGAGGCCTTCGAGGCCGAACGCTGCGTCGTCATGTTCCCCGCCGGCCGCCTGGCCCGCGAGAAGAACGGCGTCCTGACCGACCCCGAACGGGCACCGACCGCCGCCTCCTTGGCGCGCAAATACGGCGCTCCGGTCATTCCCATGCATGTCACCGGCCCCTACAGCCGGCTGTTCCACCTGTTCGACAAGGTCTCGCAGGAACTACGCGACGTGACCCTGTTCCACGAACTACTGAACAAGGCGGGCAAGCCGTTCGACATCGTGGTGGGCCGGCCGATCCCGCCCGAACATCTGGACGTGGACTCCGTAAAGGCCACTGTGGCCCTGAAACAGTTCACCGAACGCACCCTGGCCGCCGATCCCGACGCGGTGTTCCCATGAAGATCGAACTCCCCGACGCCGAGGCCACCACCCGTCTGGGCCACGCCATCGCCCCCCTGCTGGCGCCGGGCGACAGCCTGCTGCTGTACGGCCCGCTGGGCATGGGCAAGTCCACCCTGGCGCGCGGCCTGATCCGCGCCCTGACCACGCCGGACGAGGACGTGCCCAGCCCGACCTTCACCCTGGTCCAGTTCTATGAGAGCGACCCGCCCGTCGCCCATTTCGACCTCTATCGCCTGACCCGACCGGAAGAAGCGTTCGAGATCGGCCTGGACGACGCCCTGGACGAGGGCTGCGCAATCATCGAATGGCCCGAGCGTCTGGGCGAGGCGCCCGAGCGCTTCCTGGGGCCAGACCGGCTGGTCATCGAGATTTCCGAACACGGCGATGGCCGTGTTGCGACCGTTTCCGGCGCAGGCCGGTGGGAAGACCTGATCGACCATGTCCGTTTCTGACCGCGAACAGCTTCGCCTCGACTTCCTGGCCTCCGCCGGCCTGGCTGCGGCCGCGCGCGCCCCCTTGCCCGGCGACGCCTCGACGCGGCGCTACGAGCGGCTGACCACGCCGGGGGGCCCCACCCTGATGCTGATGGACCAGGCCCCGGCGGCCGAAAGCCCCCCCGCCGACCCGGCCTGGACGCCGCAGCAGCGTCAGGCCGCCGGCTGGAACGCCGTCGCCCGTCTGTCGGCCGGACGGATCGAGGCCTTCGCCGCCGTCGCCGCCCATCTGAAGGCGCTGGGCCTGTCCGCCCCTGAAATCCCGGCCCTCGACGCCCCCAACGGTCTGGCCGTGCTGGAGGATTTCGGCGACGCCCTGTTCGCCCGCGTCATCGAAGACGGCGCGGATGAGACGCCGCTGTATCTGACGGCCATCGAGGCCCTGGCCGCCCTACACGACGCCGGAAACCCGCCGCAGACCCTGCACGGCCCCGGCGGCGACTGGCCGCTCCTGACCTATGACGAGACGGCGCTCCAGGGCGGGGCGGATCTGTTCGTCGAATGGCTGCCCCGTCTGGACGACCGCGTCGCCTTCGACGCCGCCGCCGTGACGGCGTGGCGCGAGGCCTGGGCGCCCCTGGTCGCCTCGGGCGCGGGCGGCGCCTCGGTCATGGGCCACCGCGACTATCACGCCGAAAACCTGATCTGGCTGCCCGAGCGCGAGGGCCCTGCCCGCGTCGGCATGATCGACTTCCAGGACGCGGTCCGCGCCCACCCCTCCTGGGACCTGCACTCCCTGCTCCAGGACGCCCGCCGCGACGTGTCGCCGGCGCTGGAAGCCGAGGCCCTGGACCGCTATTTCGCCCTGCGGCCCCAGGTGGACCGCGCCGCCTTCATGGCCGACTACGCCGGGCTCGCCGCCCTGAACGAGGCGCGGATCATCGGCATCTTCGCCCGGCTGATCGCCCGCGACGGCAAGCCCCGTTACCGCCAGTTCCTGCCGCGCATGTGGCGGCATCTGAACGCCAATCTGGAACAGCCGGCCCTGGCCTCCGTCGCCCGCTGGTTCGACCGCCACGTCCCGGCCGAGGTGCGCGCATGACCGCTCCCAAGACCGCAATGGTGCTGGCCGCCGGCCTGGGCACCCGCATGCGTCCCCTGACCGACGACCGGCCCAAGGCCCTGGTCGAGGTCGGCGGCCGCGCCCTGATCGATCATGTTCTGGACCGGCTGGCCGAAGCCGGGGTCGAGACCGCCGTGGTCAATGTCCACTGGTTCGCCGACCGGCTGGAAGGTCATCTGACAGCGCGCGGACGCGGCCCGAAGATCATCATCTCCGACGAACGCGCCGAACTGCTGGAGACCGGCGGCGGACTGAAGAAGGCCCATCCATTGCTGGGCGAGGATCCCGTCTTCGTCGCCAATATCGACAGCGTCTGGATCGACAGAAGCGACGCCCTGACCGATCTGATCCGCCTGTGGAACCCGGACACGATGGACGCCGCCCTGCTGCTGGCCCGCCGCGAGGGCTCCATCGGCTTCGAGGGCGACGGCGACTTCTTCCTGGCCGACGATGGGAGACTGACCTTCCGCGGCGACGCCCCCTCCGCCCCCTTCGCCTATATGGGCGTGCACATCACCCGCCCCGGCTATGCCGACCACGGCCCTGACGGCCCCTTCTCCCTCAGCCCCCTGTGGCGCAAATCCGCCGCCGAAGGCCGTCTCTACGGCTGCGTCCTGGACGGCGACTGGATGCACGTCGGCGATCCCCAGGCGCGGGATCAGGCCGAGGCGAAACTGGCGGGAGACGCGTGAGCGCCTTCGATCCCTTCACGGCGGCCGGCCCCCGCTGGTACGCGATCCCCGCCCACCGGCCCTTCCTCGAAGATCTGGCCGCCGGCGTCCTGGCCTGGCTGGGCGATCTGCCGCCCGAAACCCTGTCCGACGCCACCATCCTGCTGCCCAACCGACGCGCCGCCCGCGCCTTCACCGGCGCCCTTTCGAAACTGTCGCAGGGACGCCCCATCCTGCTGCCCCAGGTCCGCCCGCTGGGCGATCTGGAGGAGGACGAGCCCCCCTTCACCCCCGGCGCCCTGGGCCTCGATCTGCCGCCCGCCATCCCCGCCCTGACCCGCCGGTTCGAGATGGCGCGGATGATCGTCGAGCAGTTCGACGATAGCCTGACGCCGATGCGCGCCCTGGATCTGGCGGATGCGCTCGGCGGTTTCCTCGATTCCTGCCAGCTGGAAGAGGTTCCGAACCCCGAACGGATCGCGACCCTGGTCGACGGCGAAATGGCCGAACACTGGGAACGGTCGGCAGAGTTCCTGGGCCTGGCGGTCGAGGCCTGGCCCAAACGCCTCGCCGAGCTGGGCCTGGTCGATCCCGCGTGGCGTCGCGCGACCCTGCTGCGCCGCCTGGCCGAACTGTGGGACCACACGCCCCCGACCCAGGCCGTGATCGCCGCCGGTTCGACCGGCACCGTCCCCGCCGCCGCCGACGTCCTGGGCGCCGTGGCCCGCGCGCCCCTGGGCTGTGTCGTTCTGCCCGGCCTCGATCTCGATCTGGATGCGGCGGTCTGGGACCGGCTGGACGAACAGCATCCGCAGAGCGCGATGAAACGACTGCTGGACCGGGTCGAGGTCGCCCGCGCCGATGTCCGCCCCTGGTTCGCCCCGTCCCAGCCCCCTGCCGCCCTCGCCCGTGGCCAGGCCCGCCAGCGCCTGGTCAACGAGGCCCTGCGCCCCGCCGAGGCCACCGACGACTGGCGCCGCGCCATCCGCGACCTTCGCTCGACCGCCGCCGCGCGCGGCGAGGCCCGCGACCCCATAGCCGAAGGCCTGCAAGGCCTGTCCCTGCTGACCGTCCGCGCCGAGGAAGAGGCCGCTGCCGCCATCGCCCTGATGATGCGCGAGACCCTCGAAACGCCCGGCAAGACCTGCGCCCTCGTCACGCCCGATCAGGCCCTGGGCCGCCGCGTCGCCGTCCGACTGGAACGCTGGGGCGTCATCCCGGATTCGTCGGCCGGCGCCCCCCTGTCCCGCCTGCCCGCCGGCGCCCTGGTCGATCTGTGCGCCCGCTGGATCGCCGATCCGGTCCAGCCCCATCTGCTGCTGGCGATCGTCAAACATCCGTTGGTCCGGTTCGACCTGGGCGACGCCCCTCAAGCCGCCGCCGTCGCCGCGCTGGAGGAACACGCCCTGCGCGGTCCTCGCCCGCGCGACTTCGCCGCCATCCGCCGTCGCCTGCTGGAGGCGGTCGAGCCGGACCGACGCGGCAAGGCTCCGCCCGAGTGGAAACGCGAACGCCTGTCGGCCGCCACCCGCCTGGTCGACCATCTGCAAACCACCGTCGAGGCGGCGACCGCCGCCTTCGCCCCCGACGCCGATCTGAACACGGCCGCCTCGGCCCTGACGCGCCTGATCGAGACCCTGGCCGGCCAGGACGCCTGGGCCGGCCCCGACGGCGAGGCCGCCGCCGCCCTCCTGTCCGGCCTGATCGAGGGCGGCGCCGCCCTGGGCCGCATCGACCGGGCCGACCTGGCCGAGCTGACCTCGTCCCTGGTGCGCGAGACCGTGGTCCGCACCGGGGGCGCCACCCATCCGTCGCTGCGGATACTGGGGGCCATCGAGGCCCGGCTGGTGCGCGCCGACCGGATGATCCTGGCCGGGCTGGAGGAAGGCGTCTGGCCCCAGGCCGCCCCGACCGACCCCTTCCTGTCGCGCCCGATGCGCAAGGCCCTGGGCCTGCCCCCGCCCGAACGCCGTCTGGGCCAGACCGCCCAGGACTTCGTCCAGGCCGCCTGCGCCGACGAAGTCATCCTGGTCCACAGCGAACGGCGCGGCGGCCAGCCCGCCGTGCGTTCGCGCTGGCTGTGGCGGCTGGAGATGCTGACGCGCGGCGCCGATGCGGCCGAGACGCCCGTCTCCATCGCCCGCCCGACCACCGTCCTCGACTGGGCCCGCGCCCTGGACGCACCCCCGCGCGGACCGCCGCGCTTCGCCAAACGACCCGAGCCGCGCCCGCCGGTGCACCGCCGTCCGCGCAGCCTCTATGTCACCCGCATCGAGCGCTGGGTGCGCGATCCCTACGCCATCTACGCCCTGTGGGTGCTGGGGCTGGAGGCGATGGACCGTCCCGGCGCCTCGGCTGAGGCCCTGGCGCGCGGCAACGCCGTCCACGCCGCCATCGAACGGCTGACGCTGGACTGGCCCGACGACCTGCCCGACGACTGCGAAACCATCCTGCACGACCATCTGTTACGCGAACTGGGCGCGCGCGGGTTCGAGGATGCGGCCATGGCCCGCGAGGCGCCCCTGGCCCGTAACTGCGCCCGCTGGCTGACGGACTTCGAACGCCGCCGCCGTGCGCGGGGCATCGACATCCTGGTCGAGCAACAGGGAACCATGACCTTCGACGCCCCCGCCGGCCCCTTCACCGTCAAGGCCTTCGCCGACCGGATCGAGCTGGCCTCGGACGGGGCGGCGGTGATGGACTTCAAGACCGGCGCAGCCCCCAGCGCCAAACAGGTCAAGTCCGGCTTCGCCCCACAACTGACCCTGACCGCCGCCATCCTGTCCGACGGCGGGTTTGAGCGCACCAACGGCCCGGTCACGCCCGACGAACTGACCTATGTCCGGGTGGTCGGGCGCAAGACGGCGGGCGAGGTCATCACCCGCGCCTCGGGCGCCGAGGCGGCCGACCTGGCCCAGGCGGCGCTCGAGGGACTGAAGCGCCGCGTCGCCCGCTTCGACGACGAGAACACCCCTTACGTCTCCTGGGCCGCGCCCCAGTTCATGGGCAACCAGGGCGGCAACTACGACCATCTGGCCCGCGTCTGGGAATGGTCGGTGATCGGCGACGGGGACGAAGAATGAGCGTGTCCCCCCAGATCGTCGCGGCCGATCCGCGCCTGACCGTCTTCGTCACCGCCAACGCCGGCTCGGGCAAGACCACCACCCTGGTCAACCGGGTGGCGCGGCTGCTGCTGGACCAGGTCGATCCCGGCGCCATCCTGTGCGTCACCTATACCAAGGCCGCGGCCGCCGAGATGCAGGCCCGGCTGTTCGACCAGTTGGGCGGCTGGGCCGTGCTGGACGACGCCGCCCTGTCGCGCGAACTGGCTAGGCTGGACGAGGGGGATCCGCAGACGATGGATCACGCGGCGCTTTCCCGCGCCCGCAAACTGTTCGCCCGCGCGCTGGAGACGCCGGGCGGGTTGAAGATCCAGACCATCCACGCCTTCTGCGAAAAACTGCTGCGCCGCTTCCCGCTCGAGGCCGGGGTCTCGCCCCGCTTCACCGTGCTGGAAGACCAGGCCGCCACCGCCCTCAGCCATGCCGCGCGCGAAGACCTGGCCCGCGCCGCCGTCGTCGCCCCGGACGGCCCCATCGGCCTGGCCTACAGCCATTTCGCCGTCGAACTGGACTGGCAGAGGTTCCAGGCCCTGCTGTCGATGATCGAGGCCAAGCGCGCCGACCTGCTGGACTATATCGACCGGGCTGAGGCCGGAACCGCGCCCGACCCTTACGCCCTCACCGGCGCCGAGCCCGACCGCAGTCCCGAAGAGCTGGAACAGGACTTCGTCGCCTGGATCGATCCCGCCGAATGGAACCGCATGGCCGAGGCCATGGAGACAGGCTCAACCAACGACCGCAAGATCGCCGACGCCATGAGCGTGGCCGCGCCCCCCTACGCCGGGTTCGCGGCCCTGGCCGGGGTCTTCTGCACCCAGGCAGGCGAGCCCCGAAAGAGCATGGGCACCAAGTCGGCGCCGCAAGGGGCGGTCGGCTGGCTGGTCGATCTGCAAACCCAATTCCTCGCCACCCGCGAGGCCCTGCGCAAGGCGCGGATCGCCGACGACACGATCAAGGTCCTGACCCTGGCCCGCGCCCACGCCGCCTTCTACGAGGCCGCAAAGGCCCAGCGCGGCGCCCTGGACTTCCCCGACCTGGTCGCCCGCGCCGCCGCCCTTCTGACCCGCAGCGGGGCCGCCGCCTGGGTGCTGTACAAGCTGGACGGCGGGGTCGATCACGTCCTGATCGACGAGGCCCAGGACACCGCCCCCGAACAATGGGCCATCGTCCGCGCCCTGACCGGAGAATTCTATTCCGGCCAAGGTTCACCCAATCGGGCCTCGGGCCGCACCGTCTTCGCCGTCGGCGACGAGAAACAGTCGATCTACTCCTTCCAGGGCGCCCGGCCGGAGCGTCTGCGCCAGGAACGGGCCGACTTCCTGGCCCTGGCCGAGGGCGCCGGCGAACCCTTCGCCGGGCCCGAGCTGAACACCTCCTACCGTTCGACCGAAGAAGTGCTGACCTTCGTCGACGCCGTCTTCGCCGATCCCGACCGCACCCGCGCCCTGACCGGCCCCCAGGGCGACATCGCCCGTCACATCCCCGCGCGGGTCGGCCAGCATGGCTCCATCGACCTGTGGCCCCTGTTCCTCGACGAGCCTGCGCCCGAGACCGACGCCTGGGACGATCCGGTCGATCAGGAAAGCGCCGGCAGCGCCCGCAAACGCCTGGCCCGCGACCTGGCCCGCGAGATCCGCCGCCAGGTCGAAAGCGGCCTCGCCGTCTTCGACAGCCGCACCCGCGATCTCCGCCCCGCCGGCTACGGCGACTACATCGTCCTGGTCCGCCGTCGCGACGCCACCTTCGAAGAGATCATTCGCGCCCTGAAGACCGAGGGCGTCCCCGTCGCCGGGGCCGACCGGCTGAAACTGTCCAGCCATATCGTCTTCGACGACCTGATCGCCCTGGCCCGGTTTGCGCTCTTCCCCGACGACGACCTGTCCCTGGCCGAGGTGCTGCGCAGCCCCCTGTGCGACGTGGACGAGGACGGCCTCTACGCCCTGGCCGGCCGCGAGAACCGCAAGTCCGGCCAGCTGTGGCGCGACCTGCGCGACCGGGCGCACGAACGCCCCGAATGGACCCGCGCCCGCGACGCGCTTCAGGCCGCCGTCGATGCACGCGGCGGCGATCCATTCACCTTCTTCTCCCAGGCCCTGAACCGCGTGGACGACACGGGCCGTTCGGGCCGCGCCCGAATCCTGGCCCGGCTGGGCCGCGAGGCGGAAGAGGCCGTCGACGAAACCCTGAACCAGGTCCTGGCGGCCGAGAACCGCGGCGCGATCGACCTGGAAACCTGCCTGGCCCAGCTGGAGGCCGCCGACGTCGAGGTGAAGCGCGAACTGGAGGGGGCGCGCGGCGAGGTCCGCGTCATGACCGTCCACGGCGCCAAGGGGCTGGAGGCGCCCATCGTCATCCTGCCCGACACCACGATGAAGGCGAAGGCGCAGGGGCCGTCCCTGATGCCCGCCGTCACGCCCGAGGGCGAAGGCGAATCCTGGCTGATGGCCCCGGGTTCGGCCAAGGACGACTGCCCCGCCTCGGCCGACGCCCGCGCGGCGCGCCAGGCCCGCACCGACGACGAGACCCTGCGCCTGCTCTATGTCGCCCTGACCCGCGCCCGCGACCGGGTCATCGTCATGGGCCGCGCCTCCAGCCGGGGCGCCGAACCCGGCAGCTGGTGGTCGGTGATCGAGGAGACCTTCGACCGGCTGGGGGATCAGGTTCGCGAGCTCGACAACGGCGTCCGCCGCTTCGGCGTCGATCCCGAACGCCGCCCCGTCGCCACAGCCGTCGCTCAATCGGCCGACGCCCTTCCCGCCTGGGCCGCCGTCCCGCCCCCGCCCGACGCCGCCGCCCGCTTCGCCGCGCCGTCGCGGATGGAGGGCTCGATCCGCATCCCCGCCCCCTCGCCCCTGGCGCGCAGCGCGGCCGGCGGCGCATCGCTGGGCCGGTTCCGCCGCGGCGACCTGATCCACCGGCTGCTGGAGCGCCTGCCCGAGATCGCGCCCGCCGACCGCCCCGACGCCGCCCGACGCCTTCTGGCGCGCGAGACCGACCTCGACGACGCCCAGCGCGCTGAGATGATCGCCGCCGCCTTCTCGGTGCTGGACGACGCCCGTTTCGCCCCCGTCTTCGGCCCCGGCTCGCGCGCCGAGGTCGCCTTGACCGGCGCCCTGCCGGGCCCGTCGAGCGTGGCGATCAACGGCCGCATCGACCGGCTGGTGGTCACGCCCGACCGGGTGCTCGTGATCGACTACAAGACCAACCGCCCCGCCCCCGACGCCCTGGACCGGGTCGATCCCGCCTATGTGCTTCAGGCCGCCGTCTATGTCGCCGTCCTGAAACGCCTCTACCCCGACCGCCCGGTCGAAGCCGCCCTGGTCTGGACCGATGGCCCTAAACTGATGCCGATCCCGCAGGCCATGCTGGACGCGGCGTTGGCGAACAGTTGAATTGCCCGCGATTCGCTCCCACATCTGCCTCCGAACCCGGACGCTCCGGCCAACATCAACATGCGCTCAAGCAGCGAGGCCCCGCGGGCCGAGCGACAGCGCCCCAAGGAGCCATTCATGGCGACTGTAAAAGTCACGGACGAAAGCTTTGACGCCGACGTTCTGAAATCCTCCACCCCCGTCCTGGTCGACTTCTGGGCCGAATGGTGCGGCCCCTGCAAACAGATCGGCCCGGCGCTGGAACAGATCGCCGACGAACTGGGCGGTCAGGTCACCGTGGCCAAGATCAATATCGACGACAGTCCCATGACCCCGTCCAAGCTCGGCGTGAAGGGCATCCCCACCCTGATGCTGTTCAAGGACGGCCAGATGACCTCGATGAAGGTCGGCGCCATGCCCAAGGGCAAGATCGTGGAATGGCTGGCCGAGGCCGGCGTCAAGGCCGACGCCTGATCGTCTCGCTCCATTGAAGATCAAGCGCCCGCTGGTTCCGACCGGCGGGCGTTTTTCATGCTAGGAGAGTCTCATGAGCGACGAAGACACACCGATCCCGGCTGACGACATCCCCGGCGAAACCCCCGTCCAGCGCGCCCTGCGCCTGAAGAAGGCGGCGCTCGACGCCCGTCCCCAGGCCCCGCGCGGCGGCCGGTTCCAGCGCGAACAGAACGCCCGCATCGCCGCCGGCAAGTCCCGCCCCTGGATGAGCAAGTAAGGCCAGCACACCAGACTCTCCCTCCCCCTGCGGGGGAGGGGGGCGGAGGCGTAGCCGGAGCCGGGTGGGAACGGCAGGGCGACACATCACAAGTCAGATCAGTGCGCTTTTGCCTTGCCGCCCCCACCCCGTCGCTGCGCGACGCCCCTCCCCCGCAGGGGGAGGGAGAAATCGGCGCTTACTCCGGCCAGGTCTCGCGGCTGGCCCCCAGCACCTCGCCGGCCAGATATAGCGACCCGCAGATCGCCACCCGCCCCGCGCCGAACCGCAGCGCCAGATCCAGCGCCTCGCCGACCGATCCCGCCGGCGTCGCCGCCAGCCCGTGCCCGCGCGCCACCGCCGCCAGGGCCGCCGGCTCGGCCGCCGCCCCGTCGAAGTCGACCGTGAAAACCGTTGCGCCCGTGTCCTTCAAGGCGGCGAAAAAACCACCCGCGTCCTTGTTCGCCAGCATGCCGCAGATCAGGGCCAGCGGACGCGGCGCCCGCGTCTGACGCTCGGCCAGAAACGCCGCCAGCGCCCGCCCGGCGTGGGGATTATGCCCCCCGTCCAGCCACAGTTCGGCGTCGGCCGCCTTGGCCGCCTCGCCATACGGGCCGGCCGAAATCCTCTGCAGCCGCGCGGGCCAGCGCACGGCCTTCAGCCCCTGCGCGATCGCCGCCTCGGGCAGGTCCAGCTCCAGGGCCGCCGCCACGGCCACGCCCGCATTGTCGATCTGGTGCGCGCCCGCCAGGCCCGGCGCCGGCAGGTCCAGGAACCGTTCCTGGTTCTGGAACACCATCCCGCCCCGCTCGGCCCAGGCGTCGAAATCCACGCCCATGACCGTCAGCGGCGCATGGACCGCCTGGGCGGCGCGTTCGATGGCGGCCATGGCCGCCTCCTGCTGGCGTGCGATCACGCCCGGCGCCCCCGCCTTCAGCACCCCGGCCTTCTCCGCCGCAATCCCGGCCAGGTCCGTGCCCAGGAACTCCGCATGGTCGTAGTCGACCGGGGCGATCACGCTCAGCAGCGGCCGTTCGATCACATTGGTGGCGTCCAGCACCCCGCCCAGCCCGACCTCGACGATGGCCAGGTCGGCCGGCGTCTCGGCCATGGCCAGGAAGGCGGCGGCTGTGGTGCTCTCGAACACCGTCGCCTCGCTGCCCGTCTCGGCCATCGCGGCCTCGATCCGGTCCAGCACGGCGTTCAGCGCCTCGTCCTCAATCAGCCGACCGGCCAGCCGGATCCGCTCGTTGAACCGCACCAGATGGGGCGAGGTGTAGGCGTGCACCCTCAGCCCCGCCGCCTCGGCGATGGCCCGGATCATCGCGACCGTGGAGCCCTTGCCGTTCGTCCCCGCCACATGGACCACCGGCGGCAGTCTATGCTGTGGATCGCCCAGCGCCGCGCACAGGGCCTTCATCCGATCCAGCGACAGATCGATCCTCTGCGGATGTCGCGCGCGCAGCCGCGCGGAAATCGGATCCAAGGCCGTCAGGCCGCCTGGCGGTTTCCGCCCATCAGCATGGACAGGATCTGGCCCAGGACGCGCGGCAGGTCGGCGCGCACGACCACCCGGTCGACCATGCCCTTTTCCTGCAGATATTCGGCGCGCTGGAAGCCCGGCGGCAGTTTCTCGCGGATGGTGGCCTCGATCACGCGCGGACCGGCGAAGCCGATCAGGGCGCCCGGCTCAGCCAGATGCACGTCGCCCAGCATGGCGTAGGAGGCGGTGACGCCCCCCGTCGTCGGATCGGTCAGGACCACGGCGTAGGGCAGGGTCGCGGCCTTCAGCTCCTGGATGGCCAGGGTGGTGCGCGCCATCTGCATCAGCGACAGGGCGCCTTCCTGCATCCGCGCTCCGCCGGCGGCGGTGAAACAGACCATCGGAACCTTGCGGGCCACGGCCTCGCGCGCCGCCTTGATGAAGGCCTCGCCGGCCGCCATGCCCAGGGACCCGCCCATGAAGGTGAAGTCCTGGACGATCACCACGGCTTCCTGGCCGCCGACGACGCCATAGCCGATGGCCATGGTGTCCTTGCGCCCCGCCGCCTTGCGCGCGGCGCTCAGGCGGTCCTTGTACGGCTTGCCGTCCGAGAATTTCAGCGGGTCTTCCGGCACGTCCGGCGTGTCGATGGATTCATACTGGCCGCCGTCGAAGGTGGCTTTCAGCCGCGTCGGTGCGTCGATCCGCATGTGGCGGCCGGACGGCGTCACCCACAGCGAGGCCTCCAGGTCCGAGCGATACAGCATCTCGCCCGTATCGGGGTCCTTGACCCACAGATTGTCGGGGGTGTCGCGGCGCGAAACGATCTTGCGGACGCCGGGCGCGAAACGGCTCAGCCAGCCGCCGCGCTTTTCCTGGGGTTTGTTCTTGTCGACCATGGGCGGGCTCTTAGACGGTTTCCGTCAGGGATGCACCAGTCCGCACCGACCGAACCGCGTCGCCCAGCGCCTTGACCCGACCCAGTACGCGCGGCGCGACAACTTCGCCAGCCTCCAGCGCGGCGGCGACCTCGTCCACCAGGGCCGATCCCACCACAACGGCGTCAGCCACGCGGGCGATTTCGGCCGCCCGTTCCGGCGTCTTGACCCCGAAGCCGACCGCGACCGGCAGGCCGGACGCCTTGCGCACCCGCTCCACCGCCGGGGCCACCACCTCGGCGTTCGCCTCCTTGACGCCCGTCACGCCCGCGACGGCGACATAATAGACGAAGCCCGAGGTGCCCTGGACCACGATCTTCAGCCGTTCGTCGTCCGAGGTCGGCGTCGCCAGACGGATCAGCGAGATCGAGACCTTGTCCAGCGCTTCGATCAGCGGCCCGGCCTCTTCCGGCGGGCAGTCCACCACGATCAGCCCGTCGATGCCGCAGTCGGCCGCGTAGGCGGCGAAGGTGTCATAGCCCAGGCTCTCGATCGGGTTCAGATAGCCCATCAGGATGATCGGCGTGACGTCGTCGCCCTTACGGAACTCCCGCGCCAGATCCATGGTCGAACGCAGGCCGAAACCCGCCTTCATCCCCCGGATCGCCGCCCGCTGGATCGGCGGTCCCTCGGCCATCGGATCGCTGAACGGGAAGCCCAGTTCGATGATGTCAGCCCCGGCGGCGGGCAGGCCGCGCAGGATTTCCAGAGCCTCGTCCCGCGAGGGATCGCCCCCCATCACATAGGGAATAAAGGCCGCACGGCCCTCGGCCTTCAGCGCAGCGAAACAGGCGTCGATACGGGCGGTGGTCATTGCGGCGTGGTTTCCGAAGCGGGCTTCTCGGCGGCTGGCTGGGCGCAGACGTCGCCGGGCACGACGGCGAAGCCCAGATAGGCGGGCAGTTCGGCGACGGCGGTCTTGGTGGTGTCGTAGAAGGCGACCATCTGCATGCCGTCGCAGCCGCCGGCCTCGCGGCGCTTGACGAAGACCACGCGGTTCTCGTCGCCGCCCGCCGCCAGCCAGCCCTTGGTCGCGAGATCGGCGATATAGGCGTCGGCCAGGGCGCCGACCTGCCCCAGGGGCGCGGTGACGCACCAGGCCCGGCCGGTCAGGTTGTTCAGGCCGCCGCAATCCGGCGACAGTTGCGCGCCCGGAAGCAGGGCGACCTCGGCGGGCTGGACCTGTGCGGGCGCGGCCGTCTGGGCCTGAACGGCGGTCGAAAGGCTCAGCGCGGCGGTCGCCGCCAGAAAGCTGCGGATCACAGTTCCACTCCCAGATGTTTGGCGACCTGGAAGATGTCCTTGTCGCCCCGACCCGACATCAGCAGGACGACATCGCCGCCCTTGCCGACTTCGCGCGCCACTTCGCCCGTGCGCGCAAGCGCATGGGCCGGCTCCAGGGCCGGAATGATGCCTTCCAGCTTGGAGCACAGCTGGAAGGCCTCCAGCGCCTCATTGTCCGTCGCCGAGCGATACTCGGCCCGGCCGATGTCGTGCAGCCAGGCGTGTTCCGGCCCGATGCCCGGATAGTCCAGACCGGCCGAGATCGAATGGCCCTCGACGATGTTTCCGTCCTCGTCCTGCAAGAGATAGGTCCGGTTGCCGTGCAACACGCCCGACCGGCCGCCCTTCAGCGAGGCCGCGTGGTCCGGCGTATCCAGCCCATGGCCCGCCGCCTCGACCCCGATCAGCCGCACGGCCGCGTCGTCGATGAAGGGATGGAAGGCGCCGATGGCGTTCGATCCGCCGCCGATACAGGCCACGACGGCCTCGGGCAGCTTGCCCATCCGGGCCATCGACTGGGTCTTGATCTCCTTGCCAATCACCGACTGGAAATCGCGCACCATGGCTGGATAGGGGTGCGGACCCGCCGCCGTGCCGATGATGTAATAGGTGTCCGAGACATTGGTCACCCAGTCGCGCATCGCCTCGTTCATCGCGTCCTTCAGGGTCGCGGCGCCGGCCGTGACCGAGAAGACTTCCGAACCCAGCAGACGCATGCGGAACACGTTCGGCTGCTGCCGCTCGACGTCCACCGCGCCCATATAGACGGTGCAGGGCAGGCCGAACCGCGCCGACACCGTCGCGCTGGCCACCCCATGCTGACCGGCGCCGGTCTCGGCGATGATCCGCGTCTTGCCCATGCGGCGGGCCAGCAGGATCTGGCCCATGCAATTATTGATCTTGTGCGCGCCCGTATGGTTCAGGTCCTCGCGCTTCAGCCAGATCCGCGCGCCGCCGAAATGTTCGGTCAGCCGCTCCGCGTAATAAAGCGGGCTCTCGCGTCCGACATAATGGGTCAGGAAGCTGTCCAGCTCGGCCTGGAAGCTGGGGTCCGCCTTGGCCGCCTTATAGGCCGCGTCCAGCTCGTGGATCAGCGGCATCAGGGTCTCGGCCACGAACTGCCCGCCATAGGGCCCGAACCGGCCCTGCGCGTCCGGCCAGGCGTAGGCGTTGGACAACGGCTGGGCGGGATCAGGGGTCTGGATGGGGGTTTGAGCGTTCACGAGTCCAACTTTCACGCAGGGAGGCGTCGTAATTACGTCCGGCGCACGTTTTGGATGAAGGCCGCGATCCGGTCGGCGTCCTTAACACCCGGCGCGCTTTCGACGCCAGAGGACACATCCACCATCGGCGCCCCGGTAATCCGCAGCGCCTCGGCCACATTGTCGGGATTCAGCCCGCCCGCCAGGAACCAGGGATGGCGAAACGCCCGGTCCGCCAGCAGGGTCCAGTCGAAGCTGTGCCCCACCCCGCCCGGCAGCACCGAACCCTCCGGCGGCTTGGCGTCGAACATCAGGTGATCGGCGTGATAGTCCCAATCGTCGGCCGCGAAGAAGTCGTCGCCATGCCGGATCGGCAGGGCCTTGATCACCCCCGCCCCGGTCAGGGCCCGAACGCCTTCCGCCCTCGCCGGCGTCTCGGATCCGTGCAGTTGCACGAAATCCGGCCTCAGCGTCCGCGCGATCTCTTCCAGCAGGGCGTCGTCCGGATCGACCGTCACCGCCACGATCTTCGCCCGCCCCCGCGCCCGCTCGAACAGACGCGCCGCGGCTTCAGGCGCCAGATGGCGTGGGCTTTTGGGAAACACCACCGCCCCCACGAAATCCGCCCCGCCGTCCAGGGCGGCGTCCAGGGTGTCGGCGGTCGTCAGGCCGCAGATTTTGATAGCCGTCGTCATGGGATCACGACCTCTAGGCCGAGGTCGCAGGCCACTGCCGCCATATCCGCATCCAAGGTGGCGACGACGCAATCATTCCGCGCCGCGATCGCCAGATGCAAGGCGTCCGGCGCGCGCAGCCTTGCATCACTCCGAACCATCACACGCGCCTCCACGATGTCGCCGTCGATCACCGACAGAACTGTGCGCGTCTTCAACCACTGATCCAACTGCCGTTCCAAGGCGCGACGGTCCTTGTCGAGCAGATGTCGCATACGGCTCTTCACCGCGAGGGCTGAAGAAAACTCACTCAACGCCCAGCTGCTAAGCACGAAATCATCGACACCGGCGATCCAATCCAAAGCACGTGGCGTGTGCTTATCGGCGTGGAAAAGGGACACCAGGACGCTGGTGTCGAGATAGAGAGTCAAATCTCTTCATCCCGCATACGCCGGACCAGGGTGACGGAGTCCATGGGCGCTTCCGATTTGATGCGCACCTTTTCCAACCAGGCCATGTCGATGGGGCCGGATGTCGGGACGGCCGCCTTAGCAGGCTCAAGCCGCGCGACGGGGACGCCGCGCCGCGTGATGGTCACGGCCTCGCCCGCCAGCATGCGATCCAGCAGCTTGGGCAGGTTGTTTTTGGCTTCGGCGACGGAATAGCTGGACATGGCCATCAAGATAGCCATCAGGCGTCAAATGTCCATGACTTCGGTGCGGACGAAGATCGACGCAATCTCCTCCGGCGTCAGCAGCCGCCACTCCCCCGGCGCCAGATCGGCCGGCAAGGCCAACCCGCCCAGCCGTTCGCGGTGCAGGGTCTCGACGTGGTTGCCGGCGGCGGCGAACATGCGGCGCACCTGGTGATAGCGGCCCTCCGTCACCGTCAGCAGGGCCTCGGTCGGGGACACGACCTCCAGCACGGCCGGCGCCAGCGGCTTGTCCTCGCCCTCCAGCACCAGTTCGCCCGAGGCGAACAAGGCGCCTTCCGTCCCCGTCAACGGCCGCGCCAGCCCGGCGCGATACACCTTTGCCACATGGCGTTTGGGACTGATCACCCGGTGCAGCAGATCCCCGTCGTCGGTCAGCAGCAACAGGCCCGTGGTCTGCTTGTCCAGCCGTCCGATGGTCGAGATGGCCGGATCGCGCGACCGCCAGCGCCCCGGCAGGATGTCATAGACCAGCGCCCCCTCTTCCTTGTGCGAACAGGTCATGCCCAGCGGCTTGTTCAGCAGGATCACCAGACCCTGCACCGGATCCAGCGGCTCGCCGTCGATCTCCATCCGCGTCGGCAGGTCGCGCGTCACCGGGATCCGCCTGGACACATCCGTCAGATCCGCCCCGTCCAGCACGATCCCTCCGGCCTTGGCCATCCGCGCCATCTCGGCCCGCGACCCATAGCCCATCGACCCCAGCAGACGGTCGACGCGAGAGGTGGGGACTTTTTTCATGCGCTATCGCCCTTCGGGCTGCGTGAGCGCGGACTCACTTCACCGCCTCGAACAGCTTGTACCCGCCCGCATCCGCGACCAGCCGCACCCGGTTGAACGCCGTATTCAGCTCCGCCTCGTACGGCAGGTGCCGGTTCGCCACGATCCAGGCGACCCCGCCCTTCTTAAGCAGCTCCGCCGCCTTGCGGATAAAGGCCTGACCCAGCCGGCGATCCTCGGTCCCGCCGTCGTGGAAGGGCGGATTGCTGACGACGAAGTTCAGTTCGCCGTCCGCGGCCATCGTCCGCACATCGGCCCATTCGACGCTCGCGCGCGGATCTTCGACATTCTTCCGCGCCGCCTCGACCGCCCGGCGATCCAGGTCGATCAGCCGCAGCGACGTCACCGCCGCCGACCTCAGTGCCACCGTCGCCAGCGCCCCATAGCCGCAGCCCAGATCGACGCCCGCCCCCTTCAGCCCCGGCATATGCTGCGCCAGCAGGGCAGAGCCCGCATCGATCCGGTCCCAGGCGAAGATTCCTGGCTGCGACCAGGCCTCCAGCCCCGGCACGATCCGCGCCGCCCCCTCGGCTATGGCTTCATCGATCCCGGTCAGGGTCTCGGGCTTGATCACAATACAGCGGCGGTGGTGCGCCTTGGCCGTCTCGCCCACCTCGACGCCGAAGCCAGTCAGTTCTTTCTTCAGCCGCGACCCGCCCTTGTCCTTGAGCGCCATCACATCCAGCCGCCCTCCGACCTTCAGCGCCCTCAGCGCCAGGGCCAGCGCATAGCGCCGCTCCAACACGCCGGGCGGGGCGTAGATCATGATGTCGTCGACCGAGCCCTCGGGCACGCTCTCCAGCGCGGTCGAGCCGGGGATTAGAGGCGAGGTCTGGATCGCGGCGCCCGCTCCAGTGCTGGGAGGATCGAAGACGACCGGCGGTCGGCCGTAAAGAAGCGTGCTCATGCCCGCCCCTTAGAGGCAGACGCTGCAATTCGCCAGCGTCGCGGGACTCAGAACCCCGCCTGCAACAGCGCCAGCCCTACCACTCCAACCACGATCCGCCACCAGGCGAAGGGGCCGAAGCCGTGTTTGGACACGAAGTCCAGCAGGAACCGCACCACCACCAGCGCCGTCAGGAAGGCGGTCACGAAGCCCACCACGATCAGGCCGACGTCGCTGAAATCCAGCGTCTTGTGGTTCTTCAGCAGGTCATAGGCCACCGCCGCCCCCATGGTGGGCAGGGCCAGGAAGAAGCTGAACTCGGCCGCCGACCGCTTGTCGGTCTTCAGCAGCAGGCCGCCGGCGATGGTGGCGCCGGATCGCGACACGCCGGGGATCATGGCCAGGCACTGGAACAGGCCGATCAGGAAATAGACCCGCATCGGATAGGCGTTCGCGTCCAGCCACTGCGGCCGCTTGTCCATCCGGTCCAGCAGCAGCAGGAGGATCCCGCCGACGATCAGGGCGACGCACACCACCTGCGGCGTCTCGAACAGCACGGTCTTGATGAAGTCATAGGCCAGGAAGCCGATCACCACCGCCGGCGCGAACGCGACCAGCAGGCCGATCAGGAACCGCCGCGCCTCGGGATCAAAGGGCCAGCGGGTCGCCAGGGTCCACAGCCGCCGGAAATAGACACTGACGATGGCCAGCAGGGCGCCGAGCTGGATGACGATCTCGAACGTCTTGCCCGAGCTCTGAAAGCCCATGAAATGGCCGAGCAGAAGCATGTGGCCGGTGGAGGACACCGGTATGAACTCGGTCAGTCCTTCGACCAGACCGAGAATGATCGCTGCAAGCCAGTCAGACATGATATCCCCGTGGGGCCGGCCCGCCTGACCGAAAAACGTCAGTGGGAGCCCGGCTCGGGCCCCACATAGCGCAATCTCGCCCGGATAGGCGAGCCGTCCGCCGCCTGATCCACAGCATGGGCCAGAAGGCCGATCAGACGCCCCAGCATCAACAGGTCCCCCGCCCCCGTCGGACCCAGGTCCAGTCGGCGCGCCGTCAGGGCCAGGGCCAGACCGAAGCCCGGCGGCAGTCCGCCCGCCGCCTCGCCCTCGGTCCAGACCGCCTTCAGGTCCGCCGTCAGGTCCGCCGCATCCAACAGGGCGGGGGCGCGCGGATCGACCCGGCCGAATTCCGTATCCGCCGCGAAGCCCGGTGCGCACCCCTTCAGCCCGATCCAGCGCCGCGCCGCGCCGGTCGGATCGCGCCGCGCCTCGCCGACATAGGCCACGACATCGTCGATTTCCGTCAGCGGCGTCCCCCCCAGGGTGGTCGCGCCCGCCAGAACGGCGCCGGCCAGGGGCGCGCCCCCGCCCGCCGCCGCCCGCGTCGCCAGGACCGCGTCGTCCAGGCCGGCGTCGGCGCCCAGCACCAGGGCGCGACGGATCAGATGACTGTCGCGTTCGGCCGCCTTGAAGCCGCGCGCCAGCCGCTGGTGAAGATACAGGCGGGGTCCCGGCCCGGAGACGCTGTCCACCACCTCGCTCAGCAGAGAGGCGGCCTCGCGCTTGAGGCTGACGGGGTCATGGGTCCGAAGCGCCCGGTCCTCGATGGCGCGGCGCCCCAGCACGGCCAGGACCCGCCTCTGGGTCGATCCGCCGACGATGGGGTCGATGCGAGGCTTCAGATCGGCGAAGGGATTGGTCTCGCGGGCGTCCCACAGGGCGCGCGCCGCCGTCTCTATGGTCGCGGTCTCCGCCAGTTGCACCGCGTCCAGACCGCGATAGAACAGCCGACCGTCGGCGATCAGCGACACCGAGGACTGGATGTCCGCCTCGCCCCGCGCCGCCGCCCCCATGACCGGCGCCCGCACTTCGGGGCCGTCCGCCTCGGCGCCGCCCTCGCCGCACAGCCGCGCCACGTCGGAGACGGCGTACAGACTGCGTCGGGGATCGGTGGGATCGGGTCGGGCGGCGATCCGGCCGCGACTGACATAGGCGTACAGGGTCTGGGCCTTGACCCCAAGCCGGGTCAGGGCCTCGCTCCGCGCGATCCAGCGTTCGTCAGCGCTCATGTCGTCCCCACGACTGATGCCCATCAACTATGTACGGCGTTCGACATAGCGCCGTTGTGTGTCCTTAACGCTAACGCAGCCGCAATCCAAAGGAGGCGCTCGAATTAGGGCCTGCGGTTGGCATTCCGCCACGATTGCGCGACAAGAGGCGGGAATGACGTCGCCCGCTCCTCCTCCCGCACCCGCGCCCCTTGAAGACGCTCATCTGGCCACCCGCCGCATCACGCGACTGTCGGTCGGGGTCGCTCTGGTGCTGATCGTGCTGAAGGCCTTTGCGTTGGGCGCCTCCGGTTCGGTCTCCATCCTGGCGACGCTGACGGATTCGGTGCTGGATCTGGTCGCCTCGCTGGCGACCTTCTTCGCCGTGCGCTGGGCCGCCACACCGGCGGACGAAGATCATCGCTACGGCCACGGCAAGGGCGAGGCCCTGGCCGCCATGGTCCAGGCCGGTCTGGTCTTCGCCTCCGCCATCTTCATCGGGTGGGAGGGAATTCAGCGCATCTTCGATCCGCGTCCCGTCACCTCCGGCGGCTGGGCGACCGGGGTGGTGATCGTCTCCATCGCCATCACCGCCTGGCTGGTCTGGATGCAGACCCGGGCCCTTAAGAAGACCGGCTCCATGGCCGTCGCCGGCGATCGCGCCCACTACGCCGCCGACCTGGCCGCCAATCTGGTGGTGCTGATCGGGGTGATCTCGGGCGCCTTCCTGGGGGCGCCCGGCCTGGACGCCGCCGCCGGCCTGGTGGTCGCCGTCTGGCTGTTCTGGGGGGCGACCGGCATGTTGAAGGCCGCCGCCGACCATCTGCTGGACCGCGCCGTGCCCGAGACGGACCGCGCCGCCGTCATCCACGCCGTCCTCGCCGACCCGCGCATCTCAGGCGTCCACCAGTTGCGCACCCGCATGGCGGGCCAGGTGATGATGGTTCAGATGCACGTCGATCTGGACCCCGACCTGACGCTGGACGCCGCCCACGCCATCGTGGTGGAAGCCGAGACCCGGGTGCTCAGCCACTTTCCCGCCGCCGACATCCTGATTCACGCCGATCCGCGCGGCCGGGTCTGCCCGCCCTCTGCCGACACGCCGCCGCTCGCCGCACCCGGTGCGTCGGAATCGACAGCTGACGCCGAACCACGCACCGTCGCCCCCACGACCACCCCGCCCAAAGGCCCCTGGTCCTGATCCTGTCCTGATCGCGATCCGGTAAATGGACATTAACGGGTGTCGGCGCATCAAGCGGCGATGTCCGAGTCCACCGTCCTGTTCCATTTCGCCTTCCAGCCCGCCTCGCGCGCCGCGCGTCTGGCTCTGGGCGAGGCGCGTATCGAATGGACCGACACCCCGGTCCGTCCGTGGGAGGACGACTGTCCGGTCAACGACTTCAACCCCTCGGGCCTGCCGCCTGTCGTCCAGACCACGGATCGCGGCCGCCCCCTGACCCTGTGCGAACTCCCCGCCGTCCTGGGCTGGATTGAGGATCAGCAGAAGGCCCCCCTGCTTCTGTCCGCCGACCCCGCCGAACGGGCCGAGGCGCGCCGCCTGACCGGCTGGTTCGAGCGCCGCTTCACCGATGAAGTCGACGCCGTCCTGCTGCATGAGCGGATGGAGAAACCCCTGCTCAAACTGGGCCCGCCCGAGGCCCGCGCCCTGCGCCACGGCCGCGACGCCCTGAAATCCCACCTCGCCATGCTGGAAGACCTGGTCGCCGCCCGCGACTGGCTGGCCGGCCGCCGCCTCAGCCAGGCCGACCTGATCGCCGCCGCACACCTGTCGGTGCTCGACTATTTCGGCGAGATTCAGTGGGCCAACTGGCCGTCGCTGAAGACCTGGTACTCCAAACTCAAATCCCGTCCCTGCTTCCGCCCCCTGCTGGCGGACCGCTTCGTCGGCGTGCCGCCCTCGGCCTGGTACGCGGACCTGGATTTCTAAAAAGCTCGCCCCCTCTACAACGCCTCCGCACCCAACCGCGCGATCCACAGCTTCGCCCGGCTGACCAGTTCGTCCTTGCGACGAAGGTCCGAGATATCCTCCGGCAAGCGATCCAGCTGCTCGAAGCGGAAATCCTCGGGCGCGTGCGCCTTCCACGCCGCCTGAAGCGACCGGTACGGACTGCCGCCGTGGCGCAGCGCGAACCACAGCCCGTTCTGTTCGGTGTCGATGTGGCGGCTCTTGCCGACCCAGACCTGGCCCGTCGCGCTGCAGATGACGGCATAGACCCCGGCGATGGTCGGCCGCTCCTTGTATGCGGCGATCAGGCTCTTGCGATTTGTTTGGGTCATGGCGCTCTCTTATTTATCCGGGTATAAACATGACAGCTAATTTTATCCGGGTAAATACATGAGCGACGAAGATCGCGATCTGGTGCTGTTCGACGGCCCCAACCGCATCGCCAGAGGCTCGGACGCCGCTGTCGTGGCCGCTTTCCGCAAGGCCCTGGCGGCCTCGCCTCAAGCCGCGCTGCGCGTGTTCGATCTGGCGACCGGCCGCCCGGTCGACCTGGACCTCCGCGAACAAGAACCTGCTCCGGCTCCCAAGCGCGGCCGTCCGCGCCTGGGCGTCGCCGCACGCGAAGTCACGCTTCTACCTCGCCATTGGGACTGGCTGGCGGCCCAGCCCGGCGGAGCCTCGGCCGTCCTGCGTCGTCTGGTGGACCAGGCCCGCAAGACCGGCGCCGACGGCGACGCGCGACGCCGCCGCACCGAAGCCGCCTATGGCTTCATGGTCGAGATGGCCGGCGACGCCCCCGATTTCGAAGAGGCCAGCCGCGCCCTGTTCGCCGGCGACCGCGCCAGGCTCGCCGCCCTGATCGCGCCGTGGCCCACGGACATCCAGGGCCAGATTCTGGAGTTGCTAGACGGCGAGGCCGCATAGACTCGCCTCTCCCTCCCCCTGCGGGGGAGGGGGGGGCGCGCAGCGACCGGGTGGGGCCGGCCAGGCGCCAGCGCACCGCCCTCCCTAAAACCCGTCACCCTGGGGATTGCGCCCAGAATGACAACGAGAGAGACGCCGCCTTGCCCTTCCCACCCGGCTTCGCTCCGCTTCGCCCCCCTCCCCGAACGGGGAGGGAGAAAACTATGCTATCCCCGCCCCGTGTCCGACCGCCTGAAAACCTTCATCCGCCAGCGCGCGGCCGAGCTCGGCTTTGATGTCTGCCGCTTCGCCTCGGCGGCCGACGCCTGGCCGGCGGGCGAGCGGCTGCGGCATTTCGTGGACGAGGGCCGGCACGGCGACATGGCGTGGATGGAAACGACCCTGGACCGCCGCCAGCACCCCACCGCCATGTGGGACGAGGCGAAGACCGCCATCGTCCTGGGCATGAACTACGGCCCCGACGACAATCCGCTGGACCAGTTGGCCGACCGTTCGGCCGCCTATATCTCGGTCTATGCGCGGGGCGACGACTATCACGAGGTCATCAAGGGCCGGCTGAAACAGCTGGCGGGTCAGATCGCGGCGCGCAACGGCGCCGACATCAAGGTCTTCGTCGACACCGCCCCCCTGATGGAGAAACCCCTGGCCCAGCGCGCCGGCCTGGGCTGGCAAGGCAAACACACCAATCTGCTCAGCCGCACCCACGGCAACTGGCTGTTCCTGGGGACCATCCTGACCGCCGCCGAGATCGAACCGGACGCGGCCGAGACCGAACACTGCGGCCGTTGCACCGCCTGTCTCGACGCCTGTCCGACGAACGCCTTCCCCGCCCCGTTCCAGCTCGACGCCCGGCGCTGCCTCTCCTACCTGACCATCGAGTTCGCCGGGCCATGGCCGGTGGAGTTCCGCACCCTGACCGGCTCGCGCATCTATGGCTGCGACGACTGTTTAGCCGTCTGTCCGTGGAACAAGTTCGCCCAGGAAGCCCGCGAGATCCGGCTGGCGCCCCGCCCCGCCTTCAACAGCCCGCGCCTTCACGACCTGCTGACGCTTGACGACGCCGCCTTCCGCGCCGTGTTCACCAAGAGCCCCGTCAAGCGCATCGGCCGCGACCGGTTCCTGAGAAACGTCCTCTATGCGGTCGGCAATTCAGACGACCCGAGCCTGATCGCCCCGACCCAGGCCCTGCTGGCCGACCCCGTCCCTCTGGTGCGCGGCGCGGCCGTCTGGGCCCTGTCGCAACTCCTGCCTGGCGATGCGTTCACAGCCCTTCGCGACGCAACGACGGAACAAGACCCCATGGTTATCGAAGAGTGGAGCCGTCTCCTCCCCGCATCGTGAGGAGGAGACGGCTCCCAATGGGCGTGGTGGAGAGGCTGCCCGACGCCGCACAGACGCCGAGCGCCTACCTCCAGACAGGCGACGGAGGTTTTGGCCGGACGGCCGATTGCCAACTCGCAGTCATAGCTTGTGAGCGTGTGAGCAAGCCCTGCTCATAAGCTGCGGCGCTCTGTGAGCTTGAAAAATCGCCGTGCGGTTGGCTCGGCACGTAGTCAACGTAAACCGCTTCCAGATCGATGATCGTCACCGATGTAAACATTTGTCTCTCCTATCGTCTCACGACGTATTTCACTCGATTAGCGACACACTATGACAGCCGATTCCCCCGATTTTTCAAGACGACGTTGGAAGAAGCTTGCGGGTCCGCGCGAACCTTCGGAGAAGCGCAGCGTGGACACAGCTCCGCGACAGGGACGAGAACTCAGCCCATCGCCGTCGGCGAAGCCGAACCACCACCCGGCACAGGCGCCACGTCCAGCAGCTTCAGCCGGAAGATCAGCACGGCGTTGGCCGGAATATCCCCGCCCGCACCCGTCTCGCCGTAGCCCAGGGCCGGCGGCACGAACAGGATCCACTCGTCGCCGACGCGCATCTTCTGCAGTGCCTCGGTCCAGCCGGGCACCACGGACTCCGGCGTGAACACGGCCGGCGCCCCGCGCGCGAACGAGCTGTCGAACACCGTATTGTCGACCAGCTTGCCCTCGTAGTCGACCTTGACCAGATCGTTGCGATCCGGGCTGACGCCGCCCGCCGGTCCCGACTGAACCACCTGGTACTGCAGCCCGCTCGGCAGGGTCACGACGTCCTCCGCCTTGGCGTTCTTCTCCATGAAGGCTGCCGCCTCGGCCTTGCCCGCGTTCGGATCGACCGGTTCCGACCGGCCGCAGCCCGCCAGCATCAGAACGGCCCCCAAGAGATTGGCGACGACCGCCGCCTTACCCCATCCGAAGTTCATAGCCGCGTTCCTTCAAGGCCTCGCCGATCTCGTCGGCGTGGGCGCTATCGCGCGTTTCGACCATGATGTCGAACTCGGCGCCCTTGGCCGGCACGTCCAGCGCCAGCCGGTTGTGGACCACGTCGATGATATTGCCGCCCAGACCCCCGATCACCGCCGCCATGGCCGACAACATGCCCGGCCGGTCGTCGCCCAGGATCCGGTAAACCAGCAACCTCCGTTCACGGACCATCTCGCGGTTCAGCACCACCGCCAGCATCCGCGCATCGATATTGCCGCCGCACAGCTCCAGCCCGACCTTCATCCCCTTGAACCGCTCGGGATAGGCCAGCAGGGCCGCCAGACCGCCGGCGCCCGCCCCCTCCGACACCGTCTTCTCATAGGTGACGTAATGGGCCACCGCCCGTTCGAAGTCCGCCTCTTCGCAGACGAAGACCTCGTCCACCAACGGGTTGGCCAGAGCGAAGGGGATGTCGCCCACCGCCTTGATGGCGATCCCCTCGGCGATGGTCTGGCCGGTGCAGACCGGCGGCTTGCCCGCCCGCTTGGCGGTGAAGGACGGGTATCGCGCCGCCTCGACCCCGAACACCTGGATGTCCGGCTTCATCGCCTTGGCGGCGATGGCGCAGCCGGCGATCAGACCGCCCCCGCCGATGGGGATCAGCAGGGCCTCCAGATCCGGCGCGTCCTCCAGGAACTCGATGGCGCAGACCCCCTGGCCCGCCACGATCCCCTCGTCGTCGAAGGCCGAGACGAAGACATAGCCCTTCTCCGCCTCCAGCCGTTTGGCGGCCTCGGTCGAGCCGGTGAAGTCCAGCCCCTCGATCACCACCGTGGCCCCGTGGGACCGGGTGCCGTTGATCTTGGCGAAGGGGGTCCCCTCCGGCATCACGATGGTGACCGGCACCCCCAGCCGTCCGCCATGATAGGCCAGGGCCTGGGCGTGGTTCCCGGCGCTGGCCGCCACCACCCCGCGCTTGCGCTCTTCCGGCGTCAGCATCAGCAGCCGGTTCAACGCCCCGCGCTCCTTGAAGCTGCCGGTGAAGTGCAGATTGTCGAACTTCACCCAGACCTCGGCCCCGGTCAGCTGCGACAGCTTGCGGGAATGGCGGGTGGGGGTGCGGTCCACCTGACCGGCGATTCGGCCCTGAGCAGCCTGGATATCGGCGAAGGTGACGGTCATGATCGGATTCCACTCTGCCGCCGGGCGATCGCCCGACGAATTTTCTCGCGCTTCTTTCGCGCTTTGTCGGTTCCCGGTCCAGAGGGCGCAACCTTGACCGTGGCAGTCGCGTTGTCGCTCGTGCGATAGAGGATCGTCGCACCCCGCGACCGGTCCACGATCATTTCCGGCCCCGCCTCCCCCCAGGGCGGTCCGGATTTCCGGAGGAAGCCCCATGTCGATCCGTTCCCTGAAGCCCGCCGCCCTGGTCCTGGGTCTGGCTGCCGCCGCCCTGTCGGCCTGCGCCCCCACCACCTTCCCGACCGGCGCCCCCGTCGGCGGCCCCGCCGCCTTCAACACCGCGGACTTCGCCTGGTCGGAACGTCCGGGCCAGGCCGCTATCGAAGGCCGCGTCACCTATGCTCAGGACGGCAAGGCCTACGCCTGCGTCGCCTCGGCCGGCCTGACGCCCGACACCCCCTACACCCGCGCCCGCTTCCGCACCCTGTACGGCTCGACCGAGCGGGCCGCCGTGCCGGCCGCCGTGGTCCGCGCCCGCACCGTGCCGGACGCCAACGCCAACTACAGCGGCTTCGTCCGGGACACGCGCTGCGAAAACGGCCGTTTCCGGTTCAGCGGCCTGCCCGACGGCGGCTGGTTCCTGATCGTCCCGGTCCGGACAGGCGACGAAGCCCCCCTGGTGCTGATGCGCCGCGTTGACACCCGGGGCGGCCGCGTCGTCAATGTCGCCCTGTAACACCGGCCTGTAGCACCGGCCTGTAAGTCGTCGTTCGATACAGTAGGCGTCATCCAAGCGTTCCCATCCGCCCGGCCCCGACGGCCGTACTGGGATTGACCATGAAACTCGCTCTGATCGCCGCCGTCGCCGCGGCCCTGTCCACCGCCCCGGCTGTGGCCCAGACTTGGTACGACGCCCCGCCCCGCTATGATCATCCCCGTGACGGGGCGTATCAGGGGCGGGACGCCTATCGTCCCTATGGACGCAACCAGACCTATGGTTCCGGCGCTCGCTACGACTTCAACGGCCAGGCGGACCGGCCCGGCGACTATCGCTGCGACGCCTATTGGGACGCCTCCCGCACCGACTGCAGCGCCGCCTGGCGCGACCAGCGGCCGACCTATGCGCGGCGCTATCGCTCCGCCGACTATGGCTACAGCTATTCCAGCGGCCCCGGCGTCTATCCCGGCGCCTATGGCCGGCCGGACCTGGTCTATCCCGGCGGGGGCTCGGCCTATGGCCATGATCGAGACGCCCGCCGGGTGGATTGGTGCCGCAGCGTCTATCGCTCCTACGACCCGGCCAGCGGCTATTATCGCACCTATGACGGCCGGCTCGTCTTCTGCGGCTGACAGAGGTCGCGACGCCTCTAAAGCGTCCGCGCCTCACGAAGATGCGACCCCGGTAACGCGGATCGCCATCTTCTGACCACTCCGACCCCGGACAGATCCCTGCTCAAGAGACAGTCGGGGAGCGCCTTCTTGTCCCAGCACAACATCATCGGGTCCGAGGCCTTTACCCGAGGCCCCATGATCCTGATCCGCAAATACCGCGCGGGCGGCGCACGGCGCCGTCGTGCGCGCACGGCCACGGCCTTCGTCGCCGGGGCCGTAGCCATGCTGGTCGCGGGCCTGGTCGGCGCCGCCGCCGTCTTCGGCCCCAGCATGGCCGGCTGATTGGGGCTAGGGCTGGCTCAGGCCAGCCACACCATCATTCGCGTCTCGATCTCGGCGCGCCGCGCCTGGCTCCAGGCCCGGCGGATCTCGCCCGTGTAGAGAAAGCCGGACTTCTCCAGCACCCGGCCCGAGGCGGGATTGTCGGCGAAATGCCCGGCCACCAGGGCGCGCCGCCGCCACTTGCGGCTGGCCCAGACCAGGGCGGCGTCCAGGGCCTCGGTGGCGAACCCCCGCCCCCAGTATTCGCGTCCGATCCAGTAACCCGCCTCCGGAACCCGATCTTCGCTCTCGAACAGGCCGATGACCCCGACCGGGCCGGCCCCTTCATGTTCGATGACGAAGGTGTTGGCCCGCGCCGGATCCTGCGACGCGACCTGAAGCACGAAGTCGTCAGCGTCCTCGACCCGGAACGGATGCGGCATCCGCTTGGTCATGCGCGCGATGTCCAGATCATTGGCCAGAGCGGCGATGCGCGGCGCGTCCTGGGGCGCGGGCGCGCGCAGCACCAGACGCCGCGTCTCGACGATGGGGGAGGTTTCGATGACGCACATGACAGTCGCCTCTTCGTAAGGACCACCACCTTGGAGGGCTCGGGCGGGCTACGAGGCGGGGAAACGCAAACGGGGAGCCTGGTGATCCAGACTCCCCGCGGAATATCTTCCCTGGTCCGGATCGGCTGCTTTCAGGAGCAACGCGATCCGGAGTATTCCAGACTGCGTTACTCGGCCGCCATAGCCTGGGCGGCGTCGTCATTGGCCGCGAGGACCGACACATAGCATCGGCCGCCGGCTTTCTTGGTGAATTTCACCGCGCCGTGGGTCAGGGCGAACAGGGTGTGGTCACGGCCCATGCCGATGTTCTCACCCGGGTGGAAGGTGGTGCCGCGCTGACGCACGATGATGTTGCCGGCCAGCACGCGCTCGCCGCCGAACTTCTTCACGCCCAGGCGCTTCGACTCGGAGTCGCGACCGTTACGCGACGAACCACCGGATTTCTTGTGAGCCATCTTGCCGCTCCGTCTCTTCTTGGTGCGCTACCGGCCTTTCGGCCTACTTGAGCGCGTCCGTGATACCGTTTGGCGCGGTGAAGCGCCGGTGAAATGTCTTAGGCTTCGTCGCCGGCGGCTTCAGCCTTGGGCGCGGCCTTCTTCTTGGCCGGGGCCTTCTTGGCGGGAGCCGAGCTCTCGACCACGACGCCCTTGACCTCGGCGCCGTCCACGTCGGTCACGACCGTCTCGATCGAACCCAGCGCGGAGGTCGCGCCGCGGGTGGCCAGGTTGCGGGCCCGCAGGTTGATCTCGGCCTTGGTCGTGAGATCGACCTTGCCGTCCCACTTGGCGGTCTCGCCGGCGCCTTCGATGCCGGTGATGCGCAGGACCGATTCCATCTGGCGGTGGCCGTTGGTGCGGCGATAGCCCTGACGACGGGTCTTCTTGAAGATCTTGATCTTCTCACCCTTGCGGGTTTCGACCAGGGTCGCGCCGACGAAGGCGCCGTCGATCAGGGGAGCGCCCAGGGTCACGCCCTTGTCGCCGCCCAGCATCAGGACGCTGTCGAACTTCAGCTCCGAGCCGGCGTCGCCATCGAGCTTTTCGACGACAATCGTATCGCCCGGTTGGACCCGGTACTGCTTGCCGCCGGTCTTGATCACCGCGTACATGTTGAAGCCTCAGCGCAAACGCAAAAATGAATACGCCCTCCGGAGAGACCCCCGGGGGCGAAGAGCGGCGACATATACGGAAGGGCGTCTCAGAGTCAACGCCGAACCGGCCGCTTTATCGTCAGTCCAGCGCGCAGATGTCCGGAAGGCCACGCAATCCGCCAGCGTTGTCCAGTCCGTAGCCCACCAGGAAACGGTCCGGGGCCTCCCAGCCGACGAAGTCCGGCTCGGGGGCGCGCGGCGCGGGCCAGGGCTTGCGGGCGAAGACGCAGGTCAGGACCTCTGAGGCCCCGGCCTCGCGCGCGATCCGTCCCGCCTCGGCCAGGGACAGGCCGGTGTCGAACACATCGTCCAGGATCAGCACGCGCCGCCCGGCGATGGGCCGCTGGAACGGGGCATAGACGTCGATCTTGCCCCGGCTGGTCTTGTCGTCGCCGTAGGAGGCCAGCCACAGGGCGTCGAACCGGACATTACGGCCCAGTCGCGACAGGGCGCGGGTCAGGTCGGCGGCGAACCACAGACCGCCGGTCAGCAGGACGGCGGCGACGGTGTCGTCGTCGATGACGGGGGCGATGCGCGCGGCCAGGTCCGCCACGACGCGGGCGATGTCGGCCTCGGCCAGGAGAATGGTCGGCTTGGGGGAGGGATCAGCCATGCGAGGCGGATACCGCCTCGCCGTGCCCGTTGTCCACCACGCGAATCGGGCGGGCCTCGATCGGCGCCTGGGCGTTGCGCGCGGCGACGCCCGGCGCGACCGCCGATCTCAGGCCGTTGGAGGCGGGCGCAAGCTCAGCATGAGCGTTCGCCGGCGCATGACCGCCGCCCGTTTCGGCGGGCGCGTGATCGGGCTCGTGAGCAGGGGCAGCATGAGGAGCCGCCTGAGGCGCAGCATGATCTTCGCCGTGATCCGCCGCCGGCGCCGCTTCGGCGGGCGCGGCGTGAGCAGCGGCCGGCTTGGCGTGAGGCGCGTCGGGCGTCACGAAATTGACCCCGATGTCGGCCGCATGACCGCCAGGATCGGGGATCAGGACGGCGAAGCCCTGGACCTTGCCGGGCAGGACGGGGGCGGCGTCGATGGCGACGATCCTGAACCCGACCTCTGCGCCATGCTCGTCCAGCAGCGCGACCCGGACGGGCGGGGCCACGATCTCGGCGTCGCGCACATTGCGCAGCGCGCCGGACACCAGAACCATGCCGGGATGGTTGGGAACCTCCTTGGCCGTCATCGCCTCGAAGTCCAGGCCGACCGGGTTCACCGGCGTCCCGACTGCGGCATAGGCGGCGGCGGCGCGCGGGAAGGCCTCGACCACCTCGATCCGGAACAGGAAGGCCGAGACGATCAGGCCGACAAAGGCGCTGGCCAGGCCCGCCCAGACCACGCCATGGGTGGCGGCGCGGCGCAGGCGGCGCTGCTGTTCGGCGCGGGCGCGAAAGGCCTTGGGCAGTTCCGGCGCCGGGGTCTCGGCCAGGCTGGCGGGCTCGGGCGCAGGTTCCGGCTCGGGCGTGGAGATGACGCGCGGTTCGGGCGCGACGCTCAGTTCCAGCGGTTCGTCGCTGGTCGCGCGCCAGACTTCGCCGCACGATTTGCAGCGCACCTTGCGCCCGTTCGCGCCCACGGCGTCGTCGGGAATGAAATAGCTGGTGGCGCAGGCGGGGCAGGTCAGTATCATGTGGCTGACTGCGAGGCTGTCGCCCCCTCCTGTAAGGCGCGATTTCGCGCCCTGTCCCTGAAACAAAACTCAATGCCGTCCTCGCCACCCAGCGCCGTCGATTCCGCCCCTGTGACCGAGACCGTCCGCCTGTCGGGCGTGGGTTTCGGCTATGCGGACGCGCCCGACGTGCTGCGAGACGTTAACCTCATTCTGACGCGAGGCTCTTTCCACTTCCTTACCGGACCGTCCGGCGCCGGAAAGTCTTCGCTGCTGCGGCTTCTGACCCTGGCCGACCGACCGACCAGCGGGACCATCCGCCTGTTCGGCGCCGATGTGTCCGACATCGACCGGCGCGACATCCCGGCCTTTCGCCGCCGCATGGGGGTGGTGTTCCAGGATTTCCGCCTGCTGGACCATCTGTCCGCCTTCGACAACGCCGCCCTGCCCCTGCGGCTGGCGGGCGGGCACGAAGCCGACTACGCCGCCGATGTGGAGGAAATGCTGAAATGGGTCGGCCTGGGCCGTCGGATGGACGCCCGTCCCCCCGCCCTGTCCGGCGGCGAGAAACAGCGGCTGGCCATCGCCCGCGCCGTCATCACCCGCCCCGGCCTGATCGTCGCCGACGAACCGACCGGCAGCGTGGACGCCGTCATGGCCGAGAAACTGCTGCGCCTGTTCCAGTCGCTGAACCGGCTGGGCGCCACCGTCCTGATCGCCAGCCATGACCAGGCCCTGGCCGAGCGCTCGGGCGCCCAGGTCCTGCGGCTCGACCAGGGCCGGCTGACCGAAGCCGCCCGAGCCGCCGCATGATCCGCCTTTCCGACTTCCGGCTTTCACGGGGACGTCCAGGCCTGCTGCCCCCGGCGGCCGCCGGCGAGCCCTGGCTGATGACCGTCATCGCCGTCCTGTGCTTCCTGGCCTGTCTGGCCGCCGTCGCCGCCTCGGCCGCCGACCGCGCCGCCCACGGCTGGGCGCGTCAGCTCGGGTCCGAGGCGACGGTGCAGGTCCGCCCCCGCGTCGGCGAGACCGGCGACACCGCCGCCGCCCGCGCCGCCGAGACCCTGTCCGGCGTCGCCGGGGTCGAGGAGGCGGCGGCCCTGGATCGCAAGGCGGCCGAGGATCTGCTGCGGCCCTGGCTGGGCGACGCGGTCCTGCCCGACCTGCCCCTGCCCCATCTGGTCACGGTGCGGCTGAACCCGAACGCCCCCGCCAGCGCGGTCAGCCTCAGCCGCGCCCTGGCCGAGGCCGGGCTGGACGCCACGGTCGATGACCACAGCCTTTGGCGCGGCGAGGTCGAACGTTCGGCCGCCCTGATCACCGCCCTGGCCGGCGCCGCCTTCCTGGCCACGGCCTTCGCCGCCGCCGCCGCCATCGCCTACGCCACCCGCGCCGGCCTGGCCGCCGGGCGCGGGGTGATCGAGACCCTGAGCCTGAACGGCGCGACCGACGGCCGCATCGCCTGGCTGTTTCAGCGCCGCTTCGCCCTGATCGCAGCCGGGGCCGGGGCCATTGGGGCGGGACTGGCGGGGCTGCTCCTGGCCTTCCTGCGGTTCCTGGGCGGATCGGACGGTCTGACCCAGGCCCTGCCCGTGACCTGGGGCGACCTGCTGCTGCTCTCGCCATGTCCGCTGCTGGCGGCTACGGTGGCGCTTGTTGCGGCCAGATTCGCCGCCATGCAGGTTCTGGGTTCAGGTCGGGGGTAGGGATGAGGCTGCTCGTCGTCATCGGCATTGTCGCCCTGATCTGGCTGGTCGGCCTGTTCGCCTTCGCCCATCGGGTGCGCGAACTGACGCCCGCCGAGGATCCCGCCCCGGCCGACGCCATCGTGGCCTTGACCGGCCCCTCGGCCGAACGGGTCAACGCCGCCATCCGCCTGCTGGAGCAGGGCAAGGGTCAGCGCGTGCTGATTTCGGGCGTCAACCGCGAGGTCCGCCGCCGTGAACTGCGTGAGCTGACGCCGGGCTCTAGCCGTCTGTTCAACTGCTGCGTCGATCTGGGCTTCGAGGCCGAGGACACCGTCGGCAACGCCCAGGAAATCGCGGCCTGGGCCCGGTCCAAGGGCTATGACGACCTGATCGTCGTCACCTCCGACTATCATATGCCGCGCTCGCTGGTGGAGATCCGGGGCCAGCTGCCGGGCGTGAAACTGACCCCCTACGCTGTCTCGACCCCCTCGCTGGACAACCGCCACTGGTGGCGCGCGACGGTGACGGCGCGGCGCATGACGCTGGAATATATGAAATATCTCGCCGCCCTGGGCCGCGAGGGGATTCGCCGCCTCAGCCGCGTCGCCCCCGCGTCCGAACCCTCCGCCGAAAAGGCCCCTGCCTAAGTGAACACCCTGCGTTCCCTGCTCTTCACCGCCTGGCTCTATCTGTCGATGCCGATCGTCGCCGTCGGCCTGTCGCCCATCCTGCTTGCGCCGCACCGTTATGTGCAGGGCGTCTGCAAATTGTGGGCGAAGATCGTGCTGTTCGGCCTGCGCTGGATCGCGGGGGTCAAGGTCGAGGTGCGCGGGCTTGAGCATGCCCCGTCTGGCGCGGCCCTGATCGCGTCGAAACACCAGGGGATGCTGGACATCGTCGCCCTGCTGGCGGTCCTGCCCGACGCCTGTTTCGTTATGAAGAAGGAGCTGATGCCCCTGCCCTTCTTCGGCTGGTTCGCCTGGAAGGCCAAGATGATCGCCGTCGACCGCGCCGGCCACGCCAAGGCGCTGAAGGACATGACGCGCCAGGCGCGCGAACGCCTGTCCGAAGGCCGCCAGATCGTCATCTTCCCCGAGGGCACGCGCAATGATCCCGGCGTGCCCGGCGACTACAAGCCCGGCGTCGCGGCCATCTATCGCGATCTGGAAGGCCCCTGCTGGCCGGTCGCCACCAACTCCGGCGTCCACTGGCCGGCCCATGGATTCCGCCGCTATCCGGGCAAGGTGGTGTTCGAATTCCTGGAGCCGATCCCCGCCGGCCTGAAGCGCGGGGCGATGATGGCGTTGCTGGAAAGTCGCATAGAGACGGCATCTGCGGCCCTGCTGGAGCCAAAGGCCCAGCTCGAACGTATGGACTGACCTATTCCGTACGAGAAAGCTCCAAATGTCCTTGCGCACCCTGGCCCTGACAGCCGCCGCCGCAACCGCCTTCGCCGGCTCAGCCCTTGCCCAGTCCCAGCCCTATGAGCAGATGCGCCCCGCGCCCGACGGCTGGACCGTCGATCTCGGCGTCGGCGCCCTCTACAGCAAGGACAGCGGCGGCGACACGGGCTCCGAGACCCGGGTCGTGCCCTGGGTCTCCGCCAATTACCGCGACGTCGTCTATCTGAGCGCCATCGACGGTCTGGGCTGGAACGCGATCAAGACCGACGACTTCCGCGCCGGCCTGCAACTGCGTCCGCGCTTCTCGCCCGAAGACATCGAGGGTCTGGACCTGGATCGTCCCGACTTCGGCGCCGACGTGGCCGCCTACGCCTTCAAACGCCTGCCCGGCAATATCGTGGTCGGCGGCCGGGTCAGCCGCGACGTGTCGGACGTCAGCGAGGGTACGGAATACTACGCCTCGGTCGGCCACCAGCGCGTGACGCCGATCGGCCTGATGAATGTCTCGGTCTATGCGCGCGGCGGCGACGCCAAGCTGGCCGACGCCTATTACGGCGTCAGCGCCGCCGAGGCCGCCCGCAACGGCATCGACGCCTATTCGCCGGGCAGCGGCCTGCAAGGCGCCGGCGCCAGCCTGTTCCTGCTGGTCCCGATCAACGACAAATGGGGCGCCGGCGCCCTGGTCAACTATGAACGACGCCTGGGCGACGTGGCCGACAGCCCCCTGTCCCAGGAAGACGACACCCTCCGCACGGGCGTCTTCTTCGCCCGCCGCTTCGGCGGCTGAGGAACAGACGGCGACCGCCCCGGCGGTCGCCGCGCTCTCGCGGATCAGGTCGCCGCGAACTCGCTCAAGGCATCGATCACGGCGCGGTTCTGGTCTTCCGTGCCGATGGTGATGCGCAGGGCCTGGGGCAGACCATAGCCGCCGACCGGCCGCACGATGATGCCCCGTGTGTTCAGATACTCATTGGCGGCGGCGGCCCGTTCAGCCCCGTCGAACACGACCAGCACGAAGTTTCCGGCGCTGGGCAGGACCTCGAGGCCGAAGCCGCGCAGGGCCTGGGTCAGGCGCGGCTTCCAGTTCGACACCAGCTCACGCGAGGCCGTCTGGTGCGCCTCGTCGAACAGGGCGGCGGTCGCCGCCTCCAGCCCCGGCACGGAGACGTTGAACGGAAGGCGGATGCGGTCGATGGCTTCGGCCACCTTCAGCGGCGCATAGCCGAAGCCGATGCGCAAACCGCCGAGGCCGTGGATCTTGGAGAAGGTGCGGGTCACGACGATGTTTTCGGCCGCCTTGGCCAGCGGGAAGGCGGTTTCCCAATCGGCCTCGGTCACATATTCCGCATAGGCTTCGTCGACCACCAGGATGACATGGGCCGGAAGCGCGGCGTGCAGACGGCGGATCTCCTCGCCGGTGTTGTAGCTGCCGGTCGGGTTCGACGGGTTGGAGACATAGACGATCTTGGTCCGATCATCGACCTGGGCCAGCAGGGCGTCGACCTCGGCCTTGAAGTTCGGCTCGGGAGCCAGCTTGACCTGGGCCTCGCAGCCCAGGGCGCTGATCCGATAGGCCAAAAAGCCGTACTGGCCGCAGACGATATTGTCGCCCGCCGTCAGATAGGTCTGGTTCAGCAAGGCGAAGACCTCGTCCGAGCCGTTGCCGAAGATCAGCCGCTCGGGCTCCAGCCCGTGCTTCTCCGCCACGGCGTCGCGCAGCTTGGTCGCCCGACCGTCCGGGTAGATGTGGATCGACTTGATCGCGGCCTCATAGGCGGCGCGCGCCTTTTCCCCGGCCCCCAGCATGTTCTCATTGGAAGACAGCTTCATCGGCTCGGCGACGCCGGCGATGGACGACTTGCCGCCGACATAGGGGGCGATGTCGAGGATGCCTGGCTTTGCCTGGGGTCCTTGGGGCGCGTCGGTCATGGGAAGCCTTGAACTCGGAAGATGAGGGGAAGTCAGAAGACGGGCGCGGCGCCGATGACGCCGGTCAGGCGGCCGGGGGCCGCGCTCAGCCGTCCGTCCTCGGCCTGCACATAGCCTGCCAATAGGAACAGCTTCAAGCCGCCCGCCGCCGCCAGGGGTTCGGCGGCCAGTCCGGCCTCGCCCAGGGCCTCGACGATCCTGGCGTCGGACAAGCCGCTGTCAGTGACCCAGAAGCTGCGGTCGTCGCCCGTCGGGCCCGAGACGGCCTTTGACACAAGGACCGCCTGGGGCCGGGCGCCACGGTCGTCCGGCAGGGCGGCGACGATCCTCAGGTCCGGCCGGGCCAGCAAGCGCCCCCACCATGGCCGATCGGACGACAGGTCGATCAGGGCGCGCCCGCCGCCCTCGACCGCCTTCAGCGCCGCGTCGGCCGACAGGGGCCGGACGCCCAGGCCGTAGCGGTCAGCCGCCAGGATCTGGGCCATGCCGCCGCTCGCCGTCAGCGCCGGCCCGGCCGCCGCCTCGATCCGTCCCCAGACCGCCTTGAGCGCGGCGGCTTCGGCCGGACCGGCGTCCGCCAGCAGGCCGCGCAGGACGATGACCGAGGCGTCGAACCGGTCCGCCATCCCGGCGGCGACACGGGCGCGCACCGCCGCCGCCACCGCCTGGTCCAACCCCAGCAGGTCCTCGTCCGGCGAAGCCGCTTCCAGCAGCCCCATCAGAACAGCTTGGGCGCCGGGGCCAGGGGGAAGGGTCCCAGCCAGGTCCGACCGTCGCGGAACACCAGGGTCAGGGCCACATCCTCACGCCCCGCCGCATCCGCCGCCCCCGCAGCAGCGGCGGCTCCAGCCGCCCCGACCCGGTTCACCGCCCCCTGGCGCGACTCCAACAGGCCCGACAGGGCCGGCAAGGGCTTTTGCGATTGCAGGGCCACCTGGCCGACCAGGCGCCCGTCCGCATCGGCCCGCAGCACATCGCTGCTTAGAGTGGCGCGACTGTCGCCGGCCTGCAGATCGCCGCGCAGATTGCGGAAGGTCCCGCCGCCCTGGGTCCATTGGGAAAACACCCCGGCCGCATCCCCGACCTTCAGCAGGTCGGCCCGGCCGACGGTGGCCTCCAGCTGGGTGGTCAGTTGGCCGTCCTGGGCGAAGCCCTCGACCGGTCCGTCGCGGCGTCCCTGGCCGTCTACCAGCCGGAACATCACGTCGATGGCGTCGCTCGGGGCGGTCGCGCCTTCCAGATGGGGCCGCGAATAGAATTCGATCCGTGCGGCCCGGGCGATGGGGAAGGGCTCGCCGTCGGGATGGACGGTGAAGATCGGATTGACCAGTTCCAGAGCCAGATTGGGCCAGCGCTGGTCGATGCCGCTGGCGCTCATGCGGATGGCGTCGCCGTTGATGGCGACCTTGCCCTTGCCGGCCCGGGTCAGGATCAGCCCCTCGGGTGCGACCACGACCCATTTGGTCGGCTGATAGGCGTTGGCCTCGGCGTTCAGCTCCGGCGCGGATATGGCGTGACCGGACGGGGCGGCGATGGTCACATGGGTCAGTTTCACATTGGCGCGGAAGGGCCAGCCGACGATCCGCTTGTCGGCGTAGCGCACGTCCCAGCCCTGTTGGCGCAGGGCGGCCGACTGAGCCTCCAGGCCGGCGTCGATCTGGCGCGTCAGATAGAACCACCAGCCGGTCCAGGCGGCCAGGGCGATCAGCACGATGATGAAGGGGGCGTAGAGGCCCGCACGGCTGGGTCGCTGGGTCGGTGCGTCGGTCATTCAAACTCCGGGGTCGAGACGGCTATAGCCCAAGGAAGGACGACCGCCCAAGGCGTTCAGGCCGTGATGTCGACCAGCCTGGCCCCCGCCGCCCGGGCCGCCGCTTCGGGCGCGACCCCCAGCAACAGCCCGCGCCGCCCCCCGTTGATCAGGATCTGATCAAACAGAACGGCCGTCTCGTCCATCACCGTCGGTACGGTCTTGCGCTGCCTAAAGGGGCTGACGCCGCCGACCTTGTAGCCGGTCAACCGTTCCGCATCGGCGGGCTTCATCATCTGCGCCGACTTGCCGCCGATGGCCGCCGCCAGCTTCTTCATGCTGACCTCGCAGTCGGACGGCGCGATGACGCAGGCCGGCGCGCCGTCGACCAGGGTCATCAGGGTCTTGAACACCTGTTCCGGGGCTTTTCCCACAGCCTGGGCCGCCTGCAGCCCCACGCGCGGCGCCTCGGGATCATAGTCATAGGCGAACAGTTCGAAGGCGACCCCGGCCTTGGTCAGGGCGACGGTCGCAGGCGTGGTCTTCGACATTTCAGGTCATCTCGGAGTTCAGGAAACCGCGGGTCAGCGCCACGGCGTCAGCCAGCCCCATGCGCTGGACCTCCGTGCCCGGCGGCAGGCTGGCGAACAGGCGGGTGGGGGTGGCCGCGTCCAGCATCACGAAGACCCCCTTGTCGTCGCCGCGCCGGATCAGCCGCCCGAAGGCCTGGGCGATCCGGGCGCGGGCCAGGGCGTCGTCATAGCCTCTCCCTTGCGAGAACTGGCCGCCCAGCCGTTCGCGCCGCGCCTTGTGCAGCAGATCCGGGCGGGGCCAGGGCACGCGGTCGAAGGCCAGAACCCGCAGCGACCGACCTGGCACATCCACCCCGTCGCGCACGGCGTCCGTGCCCAGCAGGCACGAGTTCTCCTCGACCCGGAACATGTCGACCAGGGCCCCGACCTCCAGCGGATCGACGTGCTGGGCGTACAGGGGCACGCCGGCCTTCGCCAGGTCCGGGCCGAGCCGTTCATAGACCGCCTTCAACCGGCGGATGGCGGTGAACAGGCCCAGCCCTCCGCCCCCGGCGGCCAGGAAAAGTTCGCGCATCGCCGCCGCCGTCTGGCGCGGATCGTCCTTGATCAGGTCGTTGACGACGATGACCCGGCTGTTGGACGCATAGTCGAAGGGGCTCTCGACCTTCAGGGTGCGCGGCGGCTCGATCAGCCGGGCCGAGCCGGTGCGCAGACGCGCGAGGTCGAACGGGTCTTCCTGCAAGGGATCGGACAGGGTGGCCGAGGTCACCAGCACCCCGTGCGCCGGCACGATCACGGCGGCTTCCAGCGGCACGGTCGGGTCGATCCAGTGACGGCGCAGGGCCACGTCATGGATGCGCCCGAAGGCGGTCTCGGCCGACAGCCAGTCGACGAAGTCCGGATCAGGCTGATCCCCGCCGTCCTCCAGCGCCGCCAGCATCGAACGCCAGCCGGGCAAGGTCATCCGCGCGCGCCGGTCCAGCCCCCGCAACGCCCCCTCGATCCTCGACCGCTGCGACCCGTCCAGCTCGGCCGCCTCATCGTCGAGAATGTCCTCCAGATGACGCGACAGGGCCAGCAGGGGCGCCTCTATGGCCGCCAGAGCCTGAGCCGCCGCGCGGGCGGTCTCGGCCACGGGGTCGGTCACCGGCTTCAACGCGCACTCCATGCCGAACTCGGGACCGCCATAAGTGTTGGTCTCGGCTGTGCGGGCGCGCAGTTGATCCAGGGCCGCCGCCAGGAAGGCCTCGATAGGACCGATAGGGTTCACCTCGCCCGAAGCCGGAGCGACCCGACCCGACACACCCTCGCCCGGCAGCGCCGCCGAAGCTCGGATGGCGTCCTGCAAGGCTTTCAGCGCCGCATCATTGTCCCCGACCATGTCGCCCAGCCGCTGCTCCAGACCGCGACCGCGCCGGCCTCGCCCTTCCGGACCGCGGATCCAGCGACGCAGCTCGGCCGCTTCCTGTCCCGACAGACAGGCGGAAAAGGCGCTGTCGGCGGCGTCGAACAGATGGTGGCCTTCGTCGAAGACGATGCGTTTCAGGGCGGCCGTCTCGCCGTCCTGCTTCTGGCCCCGGGCCGAGCGCGCGCCGTCGAACGCCGCCTGGGTCAGGACCAGGGCGTGGTTGGCGATGACGAGGTCCGCGCGGCGGCTGGCGCGAATGGTCTTTTCGACGAAACAGCTGCGATAGTGGGGGCAGGCGGCGTGGACGCATTCGCCGCGCCGGTCCACCAGATTGGCCGCCCCCGCCGCATGGGCGGCGGGCATGGCGAACAGGCCCGGCAGCCAGCCGGGAAAGTCGCCGCCCGTCATGTCCCCGTCGCGCGTATGCACGGCCCAGCGTCCCGCCAGCGCCAGGCCGACCAGGTCGCCGTTCCCCAGCTGGGCCGCCTGGACCATGTCCTGCAGGTTCAGGACGCACAGATAGTTCTCGCGCCCCTTGCGGATCACCGCCTTCTTCTTGCGCTCTTCCGGGTCGGGCCACAGGGCATGGCTCTCGCGGTCGATCTGGCGTTGCAGGGCGCGGGTGTAGGTCGAGATCCAAGCCGCTCCCTGGTTCCGTTCGGCCCACAGGGAGGCGGGCGCCAGATAGCCCAGGGTCTTGCCCGTGCCCGTGCCCGCCTCGGCCAGCAGCATGCGGGGGCGGCCCTCCTCGTTGCGCGGCGAAAAGGCGAAGGCGGCCTCGGCGGCGTAGTCCGACTGGGTCGGCCGCGTCTCGTCCAGACCCGAGGCCTGAAGCAGTTTCGCCAGCCGAATCCGCGCGCTCTCGCTATCGACCGGGGCCGACCCCGCCTCGCCGCGCGCGGCCTCGTCCTCCCACTCCGTCAGACGGGTCCAGACGTCCAGGCCGGACCCGCGATGCTGGCGCGCGCGCACCCCGCCCGCCTCCAGCGCCTGAACCACGCGCTCGCCCCAGGCCCAGCCCGCGCGCTGCAGGGTCAGGGCCAGGACATAGGCGGCTTCGCGTTCCGGATAGGCGGGGGCCGCCAGTTCACGCAACAGCACGGCCGCCGCCTCGCGCAACACCGCCGCCTGCGCCTCGGGCGACTTCGGCTCCGCCAGACCCAGCGACAGGGCCAGCCCCGTCGGCGAAGGGGCGCAGAATCGCGCCGGCCGGACGAAGGCGTAAAGCTCCAGCACATCCATCAACTCGCTCGACCGCGGCGGCGGCGTCAGCCCCAGCCGTCGCGCGGTCAGCGACGCATGGGCCACCAGCACGGCCCCGCCGGTGAACAACCCTTCGGCCGCCCCCCGCCCGATCTTGCGCGCCCCCGCCTCGTCGCAGACCGCCCCCGCCCCCGGCGGGGTGGCGAGCGCCGGCGGCAGGTCGAGCCAGGGTTCGGCGCCGGTCAGGCGGGATTCAGCGATGACGGATTCGTCGGACACAGCCGATAGATAGCGACGTCGGGGCTGAAACGGAACGGGAACATGCTATATACCGTTCGTGACGACCGCCGCCGTTCCCGCAACGCTTCCGCCGCTGTTCGCCGACTGGTTCGCCGGGCGCGGCTGGTCGCCCCGGCGTCATCAGCTGGAAATGGTCGCAGCAGGTCAGTCCGGCCGACACGCCCTGCTGGTCGCGCCGACCGGCGGGGGCAAGACCTTGGCCGGCTTCCTGCCCAGCCTGATCGAGCTCGCCGAACGGGGGCCAAGGCCGCAGCACGGGCCGGGGTCCAGCGTCCACACCCTTTATCTGTCGCCGCTGAAGGCCCTGACCACCGACGTCGAGCGCAATCTGACGACCCCGATCCGCGAGATCGGACTGAACATCCACGTCGAGACCCGCACCGGCGACACCAAACAGTCCAAACGCCAGCGTCAACGCGACTTCCCGCCCGACATCCTGCTGACCACGCCCGAGCAGCTGGCCCTGTTCTGCGCCTGGGAGGGCGCCCGGTCCTATTTCGCCGACCTGAAATGCGTCGTTCTGGACGAGGTCCACGCCATCTGGAGCGGCAAGCGCGGCGATCTGCTGTCGCTGGGACTGGGGCGGTTACAGCAGTTCTCGCCGGGCATGCGGCGGGTCGGCCTGAGCGCGACGATCGAAGATCCGGATCTGATCCGGGGGTGGCTCAGCCCCTCCCCCGCCGTGCAGGATGTGGCCCTGGTTCGTGGCGACCCCGGCGCACCCGCCTTCATCGACGTGCTGATCTCCGAGGGCAAGGTCCCCTGGGCCGGCCATACCGGCCAGCACGCCATCCCTGAGGTCTACGCCGCCATCCAGCGTGCGGGCCTGGCCCTGATCTTCGTCAACACCCGCTGGCAGTCCGAATTCGTCTTTCAGCAGCTGTGGGCGATCAACGACGACAATCTGCCCATCGGCCTGCACCACGGCTCGCTCGCGGCGGAGCAAAGGCGCAAGGTCGAAGCCGCAATGGCGCGCGGCGATCTCAGGGCCGTCGTCTGCACCTCGACCCTGGACCTCGGCATCGACTGGGGCGATGTAGACCTGGTCATCCAGATGGCGGCGCCCAAGGGCTCCAGCCGGCTGGTCCAGCGGATCGGTCGCGCCAACCACCGGCTGGACGAGCCCTCGCGCGCCCTTCTGGTGCCGGCCAGCCGGTTCGAGATGCTGGAATGTCAGGCGGCGCGCGAGGCGGTGGCCGACAACGCCTTCGACTGGGAGCCGATCCATATCGGCACCCTGGATGCGCTGGCCCAGCACGTCATGGGCGTCGCCTGTTCCGAGGCCTTCGACATCCAGGCCCTGTATGACGAGATCACCGGCTGCGGCCCCTATCGCGACCTGGCGTGGGAGCAGTTCGAGGAGGTGGTCGATTTCGTCGCCACCGGCGGATACGCGCTGCGCACCTATGATCGGTTCGCCCGTATCGTCCGCACCCCGGACGGCCGCTGGAAGGCCCGCACCAAGGATATCGCCCAGCGCCACCGGATGAATGTCGGCGCCATCGTCTCGGCGGGAACCCTGAACGTGCGGGTGGCCGGCCGTCGCGGCGGCGCCTCGCGCCAGTTGGTCGCGGGCCGCAAGGTGGGCGAGGCCGAGGAATGGTATTTCGAACAGCTGACGCCCGGCGACACCTTCCTGTTCGCGGGCCAGGTCTGGGCCTTCCAGGGCATCGTCGGAACCGACGCCCTGGTCAGCCACGCCAATGACAAGGAGCCCAAGATCCCCTCCTGGGGCGGATCCAAGTTTCCCCTGTCCACCTCCCTGGCCGACCGGGTGCGGACCATGGTGCAGGACCCGGATCACTGGCGTGTCCTGCCGCCCGACGTGCAGGAATGGCTGGCGCTTCAAGCCGAACGCTCGGCCATTCCCGACGCCGAATCCATGCTGGTCGAGACCTTCCCACGCGGCAGCCGCCATTTCCTGGTCGCCTATCCGTTCGAGGGCAATCTGGCCCACACCACCCTGTGCATGTTGCTGACCCGGCGGCTGGACCGGCTGGGCGTCGGGCCGCTGGGCTTCGTCGTCACCGACTATTCGCTGGCCATCTGGTCGATCAAGCCGATGGACCGGATCGACCTGGACGCCCTGTTCCAGTCCGACATGCTGGGCGACGACCTGGAGGCCTGGCTGGAGGAAAGCTTCATGATGAAGCGGTCCTTCCGCAATTGCGCCCTGATCTCGGGCCTGATCGAGCGCCGCCAGCCGGGCGCCGAGAAGACCGGGCGTCAGGTCACCTTCTCCACCGACCTGATCTACGACGTGCTGCGCCGCCACCAGCCCGACCATCTGCTGCTCAAGACCGCCCGCGCCGACGCCGCCTCCGGCCTGCTGGACGTGGCGCGGCTGGGCCAGATGTTGGTGCGGATCGAGGGCCGGATCCGGCATCAGGCCCTGACCCGTCCCTCGCCCTTCTGCGTGCCGGTTCTGGTCCAGATCGGGCGCGAGCGGGTGGGCGGCGACGCGGCCGAAATGATCCTGGATGAGAGCGCCGAACATCTGATCGCCGAAGTCATGGACGAGGACGCGCCATGAACGCCGCCCTGCGCCAGACCCTGTCCCCCGCGCGCAAGCCCTGCGGTTCGTTGCGCGTTCAGATCGCGGGCGAGACCTGCGTGCTGCGCTGTTCGGGCGCTCTGTGGCTCCCGGCTCATCGCGCCCTGATCGCCGCTGACCTGCATCTGGAGAAGGGTTCGGCCTTCGCCGCGCGCGGCCAGATGCTGCCGCCCTACGACAGCCGCGCCACCCTGGACCGGCTGGAGACCGAGATCGCCGACCTCGACCCCGGCCTTGTCGTGTTGTTGGGCGACAGCTTCCATGACGCCCGGGCCATCGGACGGATGGCGGATGAGGACCGGGCGCGGCTGGACCGGTTGGCGGGCGGCCGAAACTGGCTGTGGCTGGAAGGCAATCACGACCACAAGGCCCTGGCCGACGACGCCCGGACCGAGGCGTCCCTGCCCGGCCGGGTCGTGGGCGGCATGGCCCTGGGCGCCCTGCGCCTGACCCACGAGCCCGAGCCCCGAACGCCGGGGGACGACCGCCAGGGCGAGGTCGCCGGCCACCTGCACCCCGCCGCCCGCGTCGTCGCCTACGGCCGCGGCGTGCGTCGTCCCTGTTTCGTCACCGACGGATCGCGCCTGATCCTGCCCGCTTTCGGCGCCTTCACCGGCGGGCTGAACGTGCGCGACCCCGTCATCGCCGGCCTGTTTGCCACAGAGCCCCTGACGGCCGTCCTGGGCCGCGACAAGGTTCACGCCATCGCCTGGGATCGCCTGCCCTGATCTCTTCCGCCCAGCGCAGAAATTCGAGTCGGCGTTTACGGTCGGTTTTCCTGTGCCGCGTAACCTGGGTTCATGACTCTCAGAATGAGACCCAGCATGCAGGCGCAAGCGCAGCCTTTCGATCCCGCCGCGACCGCCGACGCCGTCGTCGATTCAGGCGTTGATTCCGCCCCCCCCTTCTTCGCGCCCGTCGTCGCTTCTGACGTCACGGATCAGCTCGAGGCGGCGCGCGCCCTGGTCGAGAGCCGTTTTTCCGACGCGGGCGAACGCCTGGCCGGATCACTCGAAATGGTCGGCCGGCTGATCGAGGCCCTCGACCGGCTGGGTCTGACGCTGAACGTCGAATCGGTCTCGCACACCAGCAACGAGTTGCTGTCGACGGCGGAAAGCCTGAACGCCCTGCCCCTTACGCAGAAACGGCGGGTGGCGGATCTGGATCAGTTGAAGACCGCTGGCGCCCTGCTGGAGGCCGATATAGACGTGATGCGCACCACGCTGCGCTATCTGCGCGCCTTCGCCCTGAACGTGAAGATCACGGCCGGCGCGACCATCCGGGCCGCAGACGAGTTCGCCGGCTTCGCCGAGCGGATGTGTGAACAGTTGGACTTCGGCGTGTCCCAACTGGACCAGCTGGCCGAGGAGCTTACGCGGCTCGCACGCCAACTGGACGGCGCCCTGACCTTCGAAGAGGGGCTGGGCGGCAAGTACAAGGAGCTGATTCCGGCGGTGCCGGACAAGCTGGCGCTCGACGCCGAGACGCTCCGCGTGAACCACGCCCGCATCGCCGAGGTCGCCGCCTCGGTCGCCGCCATCGCGCGCGACATCCAGATGAAGGTCGGCAAGGCCCTGATGGCCCTGCAGATCGGGGACATCACCCGCCAGCGGATCGAACACGTCCAGCTGGGCATCCAGGTCGCGGCCCGCACGGTTCGCGAGGCGGACCTGTCGCCCGAGGCGCGTGACCGGGCCGAGCGCCGCCTGCTGCACATGGTCGCCGACCAGATGGCGGACATCGCCACCGATTTCGAGGCCGAAGCGGCCAAGGTCGTCCACAGCCTGTCCGGCATGGCCCAGGACACCAAACAGATCATGGTCATCCACGGCCTGTCCGACGGCGGGGGCGACCTGCGCGACCTCGAGATCAGTCTGGGTCGGGCCGGTCTGTTGATCGATGACGTCACAGCGGCCATGACCAACGCCCAGCGCATCAGCGGCGAGACCGTCTCGGCGGTCGAGGCCCTGGCCCGACGGGTGGACGCCATCCAGAAGGTCAAGCGCGACATCCAGCAGATGGCGATCAACAGCAGCCTGCGCTGCAATCGTCTGGGGGAAATCGGCAAGCCCCTGAGCGTCATCGCCATCGAGCTGAGCAGCCACGCCAGCCATCTGGAAGACGCCGCCGACCAGACCCTGGGTTCCCTGACCGCCCTGGCCGGCCTGGCCAACGGGATGGAGACCACCCAACCCGGCGACGCGCACGTGGACGCCGGACGGCTGAACGGTGTGCAGAGCCAGTTGCGCCGCGCCGCCGACGTGGTCGAGAACGATCTGGTCGGTCTGGGCGCCCATGGCGAGGCCACGGCCCGGTCGCTGGCCCTGGCCGCCGACCAGCTGGGCCTCAAGGAAGACCTGGGCGACGCCCTGCACACCGCCGCCATCGCCCTGGCCGAGGCCGCCGGACCGGTGGTCGAGGACCTGACCGATATCGCCGGAGTGGTGGACGCCGCCATGACCGAGATCGGGCGCTGCTACACCATGGCGCGCGAGCGGACGGTCCACGCGGCCCATGCGGTCTTTACCGAGACCGACAAGACCGACGAGGCGACGACGACGGAAACAGCCGGTGAAACGGCCGCCGCCGAGGACGAATTCGACGACCTTCTGTTCTGATCCGGGCGGCGGTCGGGCGCGATAGGCGCAGGCCTGGCCCCGTCCGTCTGCCTGTCTGTCTGTATGTCTGTCTGTCCGCGGGGCCGCGGGGCCGCCGTCAGCGAGACCGATCGACGTTCATGATCTCGCGGGCGATATGCTCCAGCGCCGTGACCTTCTGGGCGGCGCCGCGCGCAATGGCTTCCTTGGGCATGCCGAAGACGATCGAGGTCGCCTCGTCCTGCGCCACGGTGACGGCCCCGGCCTCCTTGAGCTCCAGCAGGCCGCGTGCGCCGTCATCGCCCATGCCGGTCATGATCACGCCCATGGCGTTGCGTCCGGCCGCCCGAGCGGCGGAGCGGAACAGGACGTCGACGGAGGGGCGGTGGCGCGACACGGGCGGCCCGTCCTTGATCGCCACCTGATAGCGGGCGCCGTGGCGTTCAAGCAGCATGTGCTTGTCGCCCGGCGCGATCAGGACGTGGCCGCGCAGGACCGGATCGCCGTTCTGAGCCTCCTTGACCTCGACCTCGCACAGGCTGTTGAGCCGTTTGGCGAAGGCGGCGGTGAAGCCCGCCGGCATGTGCTGGACGATGACGATGCCGGGCGCATTGGCCGGCAGCGCCTGCAACACCTCGCGCAGCGCCTCGGTCCCGCCTGTCGAGGCGCCCAGACAGGCCACCATCTCCGTCGTGCGCGCCATGGCGGCCCCTGTCGGGGGCGGCAGCATGGCGTCAGCCGTCAGCTTGGTTCCCGGATCCAGCGTTCGCGTCGTCGTTCGCCTTGCGCCCAGCCGGGCGCGCGCCGCAGCCTTGACCACATCGCGGATGCGATCCGCGCTCTCGGCCAGATGGTCCGCCGCCCCGATGCGCGGCTTCAGTATGATGTCGACCGCGCCGGCCTCCAGCGCCTGCATCAAGGTCTCGGATCCAGCCTCGGTCAGGGACGAGCACATGACGACCGGGATCGGCCGCTGGGCCATCAACTTGCGCAGGAAGGTGATGCCGTCCATGCGCGGCATCTCGACGTCCAGGGTGATGACGTCGGGCACGTCCTCGGCGATGCGACGCGCGGCGACGAAGGGGTCGGAGGCCACGCCCATGACCTCGATGCCGGGGTCGGCGGACAGGACGTCGACCAGAGTCTGGCGCACACTGGCCGAGTCGTCGATGACCAGAACGCGGACCTTGGGCATGGGATCAGGTCTTTCGGAAAATGGTGTTGGCGACAGTCACCAGAGGCAGTTCGATGCCGGTGATGCTCTCGGAATGGCCGATAAACAGATAGCCGCCGCGCTTCAGCCGGTCGCACAGCCGTTTCAGAACCTTGGCCTGAGTCTGTTTATCGAAATAGATCATAACGTTACGACACATGATCATATCGAACGGATCGCCGACCGAATAGGTCTCATCCATCAGATTGACCCGCGCCAGCGACAGTTTCGCCCGCAGCGACGGATGGATGCGGCCCTCGCGCCGTCCGCTGTCGCGTGCGGTCATGACCCAGCGCCGCATTTCGGCGGGGACCGGGGTCAGCATCTCGTTCGGATAGACGCCGCGCAGCGCGGTTTCCAGCACATCGGTGGACAGGTCCGTGCCCAGGATCTGATAGTCGGGGCCGCCCTGTTCATCGGCGAATTTCTGCATGACCATGGCCATGGTGTAGGGCTCGGCGCCCATCGAGCAGGCGGCGCTCCAGGCCCGGATCCGCCGCATCCCGGCCGCCTTGAACTCGGGCAGCACGTGGGACGTCATATAGTCGAAATGGCGGGGTTCGCGGAAGAAGTCGGTCTTGTTGGTCGTCACCGCGTCGATCAGGAAGACGGACTCGGCCTCGAGCCCGTCCTCCTTGAACAGATAGTCGCAATAGTCGTCGAAGGTCGCATAGCCCGTGCTGCGCAGACGGCGGCGCAGCCGCCCCTCCAGCATGGTCCGCTTGGACGACGGCATCTTGATGCCGCTGTAGTCGTAGATATAGGCCGCCATCCGCTCGAAATTGCGGGCGCTGATCTGATCGACGGGAGGCGAGGACTGTTCCAGCGCGGCGTGGGACAAGGCGATACTCTTTCTGAGAAACCGGCTGCGACCGTCAGGCCGCTCGATCGATGTTGGGGAAGGACGCCAGAGAGACGGTGTCGGTGCTGGACAGCAGTCGAGGCAGGTCGATCAGGACGACGAAGCCGTCCTCGCGCCGCACCACGCCCGAGATATAGTCCGAGCGCCACTTGATCCCGATGTCGGGCGACGGCTCGATCTGGTCGGCGCTGAAGACCGCCACCTCGAACACCCGGTCCGCCACCAGGCCCAGGCTGAGCACCCGGTCCTCCAGCGGAATGTCCAGCACCAGGATGCGGGTGTTCAGCGTCGGCTCGGTCGGCGCCATGCCCAGGCGGATCCGAAGATCCGCCGTGGGAACCCCCTGCCCCCGCACGTCCGTCAGGCCCAGAAGATAGTCCGGACTGTTGGGAATGCGCGAGGGCGCCTGATAGGTCAGGATCTCCCGCACCAGGCCGACCGGGGCGGCGAAGAGTTCGTCGCCCAGGCCGAAGGTCACATATTGCCCCTCAGAGGCGCCTGGCCCCTTGGCGGTTTCGGACATCAGGCGCTCTCCCGGAAGTCCATGTCCTCGTCGTCCGCGCCGCCGGTCGCCAGGTCCAGGGCGAAGCCCTTGGCGCGGGCCTGCTGGGCGTGGACGGCGGGCTTGGCCGGCGCAGCCTTGGGCGTCGGGCGGGCCGCCGGCTTGGCCGGGGCCTTGAAGCTCGAGGCGCGGGCCGGAGCCCGGGCCGGAGCGCGGGCGCCGCTGCGGCCGCCGGTCGTGTCGGTGCGGAAGAAGGCGATCGAGGTCTGCAGTTCCTCGGCCTGGGCCGCCAGTTCCTCGGAGGTGGCCGACATCTGCTCGGACGCGCCGGCGTTCTGCTGGGTCACCTTGTCCAGCTGCTGGATGGCCTCGTTGATCTGGCTGGCGCCGACGTCCTGCTCGCGGCAGGCGGCGCTGATCTCCGACACCAGTTCGGCGGTCTTGCGGATGTCCGGCACCAGGCGTTGCAGCATCTCGCCGGCTTCCTGGGCCGCCTTGACCGTGTCGCCCGACACCGCGCCGATCTCGGCGGCGGCCGTCTGGCTGCGTTCGGCCAGTTTGCGCACTTCCGAGGCGACGACGGCGAAGCCCTTGCCGTGCTCCCCGGCGCGGGCGGCCTCGACCGCTGCGTTCAGGGCCAGCAGATCGGTCTGGCGCGCGATCTCCTGCACGATGCCGATCTTGTCGGCGATGGTGCGCATGGCGTCCACCGCCCGGTTGACCGCCTCGCCGCTGGCCTCGGCGTCCTTGGACGACTGACGCGAGATCTTCTCGGTCTGGGCCGCGTTGTCGGCGTTCTGCTTGATGTTGGCGGCCATCTCTTCCATCGAGGCCGAGGCCTGTTCGGCGGCGGCGGCCTGTTCGGTCGCACCCTGGCTCATCTGTTCCGACGTCGCCGAAAGCTCCTGGCTGCCCGAGGAGACGTTGTCGGCGGCCGACAGGGCGTCGCCGACCACGCCGCGCAGGCGTTCCACCATGGACTGCAGCGAAAGACCCAGCGTGTCCTTGTCCGACAGCGGCTTGGGCTGGACCGTCAGGTCCCCGTTGGCGATCTCGTCCGCCATCGAAGCCGTGACCCTCAGATTATCGACCATCCGCTCCAGCGAGATGCCCAGGGTGTCCTTGTCCGACATGGGCTTGGGCTGGACGCTCAGGTCGCCGTTGGCGATCTCGTCCGCCATCGCGGCGGTGCCGCGCAGATTGCCGACCATCCGTTGCAGGGAGATACCCAGGATGTCCTTGTCCGACAGCGGCTTGGGCTGAACGCTCAGGTCGCCCTGGGCGATCTCGTCGGCCATGGCGGCCGTGGCCTTCAGGTTGGCGGTCATCCGGTTGACCGTATCGACCAGATCCTTGATCTCGTCATTGGTCGTCACGGCGACGTCCTGGTTCAGGTCGCCGATGGCGACCGCGTCGATCGCCGTCGCGATCTTGCGCAGACCCATGGTGACGGTCCGCGAAATCCACAGCGCCGCGACCACGCCGATGATCAGACCGGCGGCGACCAGGGCGATGAACAGGCTGCGCGCCTCGGAAAACACCTTGTCCCCTTCGGCGCTGGCGGCGGCGCCGCCTTCGACATTGAGGTTCACCAGCTTGACCAGGTCCGCCGACATGTCGTCGTAGAGGGGCTTGCTGGCCAGCATGGCCTGGGCGGCCGCTTCGTTCTGATTGGCGCGGGAGAAGGCGAGCATCCGCTCCCCATCCCGCAGGTAGTTTTCATACTTGTCCGAAAACTGGTTGTAGAGATTCCGCTCGGAGTCCGACGAAATCAGGGCTTCGTATTTCGCCTGGTCCCTTTTGATCGTCTCCAGCGTGGCGGCGATATCCTTTTCGACAGCCGCCATGCGCGCCGGATCGGTCGAGGTGATGTGCGCATACTGCTGCGCGCGAAGATCCGAAGTCGCCGTATTGATAAGGTGGATCGCGTCGATGCTGGGCAACCAGTTTTCGGTGATGATCGTGGACTGGTGATTGACGCTGCTCATCTTCATGACGCCGACGACGCCGAGAATCATAGCGATGGCCAGCACAGCGGCGAAGGCCCCGGCCAGTTTCATCTTAATCGTAGCGCGCATTGTAATGTTCTTTCCAGGAAACGTCGGCGGCCGTCAGGCCGCTCGATCGATGTTGGGGAAGGACGCCAGAGAGACGGTGTCGGTGCTGGACAGCAGTCGAGGCAGGTCGATCAGGACGACGAAGCCGTCCTCGCGCCGCACCACGCCCGAGATATAGTCCGAGCGCCACTTGATCCCGATGTCGGGCGACGGCTCGATCTGGTCGGCGCTGAAGACCGCCACCTCGAACACCCGGTCCGCCACAAGGCCCAGGCTGAGCACCCGGTCCTCCAGCGGAATGTCCAGCACCAGGATGCGGGTGTTCAACGTCGGCTCGGTCGGCGCCATGCCCAGGCGGATCCGAAGATCCGCCGTGGGAACCCCCTGCCCCCGCACGTCCGTCAGGCCCAGAAGATAGTCCGGACTGTTGGGAATGCGCGAGGGCGCCTGATAGGTCAGGATCTCCCGCACCAGGCCGACCGGGGCGGCGAAGAGTTCGTCGCCCAGGCCGAAGGTCACATATTGCCCCTCAGAGGCGCCTGGCCCCTTGGCGGTTTCGGACATCAGGCGCTCTCCCGGAAGTCCATGTCCTCGTCGTCCGCGCCGCCGGTCGCCAGGTCCAGGGCGAAGCCCTTGGCGCGGGCCTGCTGGGCGTGGACGGCGGGCTTGGCCGGCGCAGCCTTGGGCGTCGGGCGGGCCGCCGGCTTGGCCGGGGCCTTGAAGCTCGAGGCGCGGGCCGGAGCCCGGGCCGGAGCGCGGGCGCCGCTGCGGCCGCCGGTCGTGTCGGTGCGGAAGAAGGCGATCGAGGTCTGCAGCTCCTCGGCCTGGGCCGCCAGTTCCTCGGAGGTGGCCGACATCTGCTCGGACGCGCCGGCGTTCTGCTGGGTCACCTTGTCCAGCTGCTGGATGGCCTCGTTGATCTGGCTGGCGCCGACATCCTGTTCGCGGCAGGCGGCGCTGATCTCGGACACCAGTTCGGCGGTCTTGCGGATGTCCGGCACCAGACGTTGCAGCATTTCGCCGGCTTCCTGGGCCGCCTTGACCGTATCGCCCGACACCGCGCCGATTTCGGCGGCGGCCGTCTGGCTGCGTTCGGCCAGTTTGCGCACTTCCGAGGCGACGACGGCGAAGCCCTTGCCGTGCTCCCCGGCGCGAGCGGCCTCGACCGCTGCGTTCAGGGCCAGCAGATCGGTCTGACGGGCGATCTCCTGCACGATGCCGATCTTGTCGGCGATGGTGCGCATGGCGTCTACCGCCCGGTTGACCGCCTCGCCGCTGGCCTCGGCGTCCTTGGACGACTGACGCGAGATCTTCTCGGTCTGGGCCGCGTTGTCGGCGTTCTGCTTGATGTTGGCGGCCATCTCTTCCATCGAGGCCGAGGCCTGTTCGGCGGCGGCGGCCTGTTCGGTCGCCCCCTGGCTCATCTGTTCCGACGTCGCCGAAAGCTCCTGGCTGCCCGAGGAAACGTTGTCGGCGGCCGACAGGGCGTCGCCGACCACGCCGCGCAGGCGTTCCACCATGGACTGCAGCGAAAGACCCAGCGTGTCCTTGTCCGACAGCGGCTTGGGCTGGACCGTCAGGTCGCCGTTGGCGATCTCATCCGCCATGGTCGCGGTGGCCTTCAGATTGTCCGTCAGTCTGTTGAAGGCGTTGACCAGGTCCTTGATCTCGTCGTTCGACTTGATCTCGACCCGCTCGTCCAGGTCGCCGACGGCGACGGCGTCGGCTACGGTCATCAGGCGGCTGAGGCCCGAGCTGATGCCCAGGGCGATCCACAGGGCGAAGGCCACGGCGATGGCCAGGGCCGCGAGGGTCAGGACGACCACGAGGTTGCGGGTGTCAGCGTATTGTTTGCCCGTATCGTCGTCCGCCTGGACCATGGCGGCCTGGTTTCGCGCGACGATCTTCTGGAAGATTTCCGTCATCTCGGTCGCGACTTCACGACCCTCCCCATTGGAAAGAGCGATGGCTTCCGCATTCTGCCCAGCGCGAACCAACTCTGCCATCCGGCTTTCCAGCGTCGTCATCCGCCCCAAGAGGGCTTCCAGTCTCTCCCAATCCGGCTTGCCGCTAGCGGCTGCCTTGTCCACACCGACCGCGAGCAATTCCGCCATGGCCTCGCGGGCCTGTTCGCCCGTCGCCACGTGACGGCTCATTTCTTCAGGGGTCGAGGAGAGGATCAGGTTCTTTTCGGCTCGGATCGATTCCAGCAGGCGAATATTCGCCGTCTGGGAATTCTCCAGCCGCTGGGCGGGTCCTGCAATCACATCGGTGATGGCCTGGTTCAGATTGCCCAGGCTGTAGATGCCCAGACCGGCTATACCGACGAGCAGGATGATCATCATCCCGAAGCCCGCGGCCAGTTTAGCCTTGATGGTGAAACGCATACTCTATCCCCTCGAAGAGCCGGTTAATGGCGGGTGGCGGACGCGGCCGGCTGGCGGGCGTCCTGCTGCTGATTGAAGATGGCCTGGAGGTCGGGAACGACGATGAATTCGCCGCCGCGCTTGACCAGACACTGGATGAACTCGGGCCGCCAGCGCATGCCGACGCTGGGCGGCGCCTCAGAGTCGGCGCGGGCCAGGGTGGTGACTTCGTGGACCTTGTCGGTGCGAAGGCCGACCAGGGTCGGTTCGCCGGCCAGTTCGATCTCGATGACCACGATCCGGCTGTCGATGGTGGCGGCCCCCCGCTCCAGCCCGAAGGCCACGCGCAGGTCGGACAAGGGAATGACCTTGCCGCGGAAGTTGATGACCGCCCCGGCGAAGGCGCCGGCGCCGGGCACCACGGTCTCGGGCGCCAGGTCCATGATCTCCTGCACGCCGACGGCGTGAAGGGCGAACAGCTCGCCATTCAGTTCGAAGGTCAGGACCTCGACCTGTTCGGCGCCGGTCCAACCGGGCGCAGTGGTGATTTCGGCCTGGGTGCTCATATGGCTTCGCGCATCTGCGCCTCCTGCTGCTGGCCCTTGGCGACCAGGTGGCCGACGTCCAGGATCAGGGCCACGCCGCCGTCGCCCAGGATGGTGGCGCCCGAGAAGGTCGGCAGGCCGGAATGGAGTTTGGACATCGACTTGATCACCGTCTGGTGGTCGCCGATGATCTGATCGACCACCAGGCCGATCCGCTCGGTCCCGGTCGAAACGACCACGACCTTCTGGTGCAGTTCGGGCGGGGTGCCGGTCTCGAACATCTCGCGCAGGCGCAGATAGGGCACCAGGCTGTTGCGCAGCGAGATGAAGCTGCGACCGCGCGAGCGCAGATCCTCGTCCAGCGACAGTTCCAGGCATTCCTCGACGGCGCCCAGCGGGATCACGTAGCGGCCCTGACCGACGCGGACCAGCAGGCCGTCGATGATGGCCAGGGTCAGCGGGATCCGCAGCGACACCTCCGAGCCCTCGCCAGGCCGGCTGGCGATGTCGATGGAGCCGCGCAGCGCCTCGATGGTGCGTTTGACCACGTCCATGCCGACGCCGCGGCCGGACAGATTGGTCACCGCCGCCGCCGTCGAGAAGCCGGGATGGAAGATCATCTGCAGCAGGTCGTGGTCGCTGAGTGCGGCGCCGGGCTCGATCAGGCCCTGCGCCTCCGCCTTGGCGCGGACGCGGTCGCGGTCGATGCCTCGACCGTCGTCGCGGATGGTGATGACCACCTCGCCGCCCGACTGATGGGCCGACAGGCGGATGCGGCCGGTGGCGGGCTTGCCGGCGGCCGCGCGATCCTCGGCGGTCTCCAGTCCGTGGTCGGCGGCGTTGCGGATCAGGTGGACCAGCGGGTCGGCCAGGCGTTCGATGACGGTCTTGTCGATCTCGGTCGTCTCGCCGTCGGTCGACAGTTCGATGACCTTGCCGGTCTCGCGGGCCAGGTCATGGACCAGGCGGCGGAAGCGGCCGAACAGGGTCGCCACCGGCACCATGCGCAGCACCATCATGGTGTCGCGCAGCTCGCCCGACAGGCGTTCGATCTCTTCCGAGACGGCGCGCAGGGCTGTGTCGACGCCGGAGTTGGCGATCTGGCTCAGGCGGGACTGGGCGATGACCAGTTCCCCCACGCGGTCCATCAGTTCGTCCAGGCGATCGGCCGGCACCCGCACGCTCTCGCTCGGCTTGGCCGTCTTGGCGACGCCGGCCTCGGCGGCGTCCGGAGCGGTGGGGGCGGAAGACTGGACCGGTGCGGCGACCTGAGCCGGTGCGGCGGTCTGGGGCAGGATCGAAGGACCCTCGGCGACGACCTCAGCCGGACCGGTCTGGTCCGCAACGACCGCGTCCGCATTGGACGCGTCCAGGGGCTCGATCGACAGGTTCATCTCGTCCATCACGAAGATGAAGACATCCTCGATCGCCCCCCGGCCCTGATCGGTGGTCAAGGTCACGTCCCAGGCCAGATAGTGGTCGGTCGGCTCGATCTGGCTCAGCGGCGGCACGCGCGAGACGTCGGCCACGACGCGCGCCTCGCCCAGGTCGCGAAGCTCGGCCAGCAGGGCCAGAGGATTGGTGCCGTTCTTGAAGGCGTGGGACGGCAGATCGAACCGGATGCGCCAGGCCGTCTGGACGGGGGCGGCGGCGACGGGCGCATTCCCGTCCGCTTCGCGCACAGCCCGTTCCAGGTCGGCCAGCAGGACATCGCCCGCCGCGCCGTGATCACCCGTCGGATCCTCCATCAGGCGGCGCATATGATCCCGCGCCGCCAGAACGGCCGAGACCAGGTCGGTCGTGGCCGCCACCTCGCCCTTGCGGACGCGGTCGAAGGCGGTCTCGCAGTGGTGGGTGAAACCGGCCAGGGCGTCGAAGCCGAACATGGACCCCGATCCCTTCAGGGTGTGAAGCCCCCGGAACACGGCGTCCACCAGATCGCGATCCTCGGGTCGGTCCAGAAGATCGAGCAGGCCCTGTTCGATCAACTCCAGGTTCTCTCTCGCCTCAACCTGGAAAACGGCGATGGCTTCGTCGCTCATCGTCCCAGCACCTTCTTGGCCACACGCACCAGTTGATCGGGATCGAAGGGCTTGGTCAGCCATCCGGTGGCGCCTGCGGCCTTGGCCCGCGCCTTGAATCCTTCGTCGGATTCCGTGGTCAGGAAGACGATCGGCACGCCCATCTGGTCGGGCATCCGGCGCATCTCCTCGATCATGGTCAGGCCGTCCATGACGGGCATGTTCAGATCGGTGATGATCAGGTCGAAGGCGCTGGCCTTGGCCTTTTCAATGCCCTCGGCGCCATTGACCGCTTCGGCTACCGAATAGCCGGCGTTGGTCAGCGCGATCTTCAGCGCGACGCGGATACTGGGCGAGTCATCGACCGTGAGTATAGAAGCGGTCATTGGGCGGGTCCTTGGTGAAGCCAGAACTGGAGATCGTCAGCCGTGGCGTCCGTCAGGAAGCCGGCTGCATCGAGCGCTGGCCGAAATTCCGTCGCCGGACGTTCCAGGACCAGGGTCTTGCCGACCGCCCGGGCCTGGCGCCGCGCAGACTCGATCAGCTGCAATCCGCAAAGATCGACGGGCTGTTCATCGGCAAGGTCGAGACTGATGGTGTCGTCTTCCTCGAAGGCGTCGAGAATCGACTGGCGAAGGACGACGACGTTCTTCACTACGAGAGCAGCGTCGATCAGCACACGTTTCGTCATACTCCATCCCCACCACGCATGACGCAGAGCCATGCAACTGATCCCCATGGTTGACGATGGGCGTTAAACCGCCTTCAAAACTCCGCTAGGTGAATCTACCTAGCTTGACCATAAGCAACGCAAGGCTGTGTCGTTCACTTCGACTTCACCTTCCCGGATTAGATTTGCATCCTCAGCAGAACCGCTGAACACAGGGGGGTCCGAATTGACCTACGTCGATGCAGATGATGAAACCTGCTATGAGGGCGACGTCTTCCACGGCCAGATCGCGGACGCCTCGCCCGCCTATATATGGCTGCTGAACCCACAGGGACGGATCGTCCATGTCAGCCGTGCGGCGCGGCGTTTCCAGCCGGAACCTCCAGCGCCCCATACCATGGCCTGGCGCGACGCCTGGCCGGTCGACTGCCGCTTTTCCATCGATCGCGGCGTCCAGGAAGCACAGGCGGGTCGGGCCTTCTCCTTCCGCACGCGATTCACCACTGAACAATCGTCGGCGGTCTATCTGGATACGACGGTCAGCGCCGTGCGCGACGACGCCGGGCGGATCGTGCGCCTTCTGGTCAAGGCCGAGGACGTCACCCAGGAGACCGAGACCGCCGCCTTCCTGAACACCGTCATCGAGGTCCTGCCCCTGGCCCTGACCGTCAAGGACGCCCGGACGGGCCGCTACATCCTGGCCAACCGCGCGGCGGAGAAACTGTTCGGTCGGTTCGAGGGGCTGACGGGACTGCGGGCCTCCGACGTCCTGCCCGCCGCCTTCGCTGAATGGGCGGCGGACGCCGTACCGGGCATGGGCTCCCAGTCGACGGTGTACGAGGATCACGCTGAGGCCGGGTTCCGCTATCTGGCCGCCACCAAGCTCGCGACCTATGACGACGAAGGCGTGCGCCATCTGATCGGCCTGACCGAGGACATCACCCAGAAACAGCGTGACGCCGACGCCCTCTATCAGGCGCTGGAACAGGCCGAACAGGCCAACCGCGCCCGCAGCGCCTTCGTCACCAACATCAGCCACGAGATTCGCACCCCCCTGAACGGCGTCATCGCCGGGGTCGATCTTCTCGCCGCCCGCTCGACCGCGCCGGACATCCAGGAAGTCACCGAGATGATCCGCGCCTCGGCCGCCGTGCTGCAGGATCAGTTGCAGCAACTGCTGGCCGTCGCTCGCCTGGACGGGATAGAGGGGCCGCCGGAGGTCGAGACCTTCGCCCTTGGCGACCTGATCGAGCGGGTCGTCCGCCCCGCTCGCGAGGCCGCAAGGGCCAAGGGTCTGGCGTTCGTCGTCGAGATCGCCCCCGCTCTTCCCGCAGCCTTCGTCGGCGATCCGGCGGGCATAGAGCGGGTGCTGACGCCCTTGCTGAACAATGCGGTCAAGTTCACCCACCGGGGCGAAATCCGCCTGACCGTCGATCCATGCCAGAACGGGGGTGTTCGCTTCGCCTGCGTGGACACGGGCGTCGGTTTCGATCCCGCCCTGAAGGCGGCCATGTTCGCCGCGTTCCGGCAACAGGACGACGCCCTGACCCGCGAATACGGCGGCATGGGCCTGGGTCTGGCCTTGGCGCGGAAAGCCGCGCGAGCGCTCGGCGGGATCCTCGACGCCGCGCCGCGTGAGGACGGGGGGTCGGTCTTCTGGCTGGATCTGCCCCTGTCCACCGCGCCGGTTCAAACCACGGACGAAGTCACGACCGACCCGGTTGACCGGTTGCGCGTCCTGGTCGCCGACGACCATCCGACCAATCGCCGGATCGTCGAAATGATGCTGGAGTCCGTTGCGGACGTCACGACGGCCGAAGACGGCGTGGAGGCTGTGGAAGCCGCCGGACGCGAAACCTTCGACGTCATCCTGATGGACATCCAGATGCCCCGCATGGACGGAATCACGGCGGTCGCCCGCATTCGCGACGCGGAACGCGCGGCGGGCCGGGCCCACGTCCCGGTCATCATGCTGACCGCCAATACCCAGCCCGAACATGTCGAAGCGGCGCGGCTGGCGGGCGCCGACCGCCACCTCGGCAAACCCTTCACCCTCGCCCTGCTTTTCAACGAGATCCAGGCCCTGCTGGCGGACGCCCCGGCCCGCACGCCCCTGGGCCGTCACGCGAACGTCCAGGGCGCGAGTTCGACGTCCCGATAGAGGAAGCGGAAAACGCCTGATCTGTCGCAATAGGCCCTCGCGGCGCCGATGGAATCCGCTCCGACATGGAGCGACATCTATCTTTGAAGACCACGCGGGGGGCTGTGGCCGTCCGGGCGTCCTTGACGGCAAGGGTCAGGGGCAGGGCCTTGATGACGGTGTTCAGGAAGCAGCCCCCTGGACGAGATCGTCGCTTGATCGAGTGGAGAATGCGCTCGACCAGGGAGGAGCGAGAACGTGACCAAGCTCAGAGCTAGGGTTGGCGTCAGAGCGGCGAGAGCTTTGGACACGGCGAGCGGACAGCCCTGCTCAAAGCCATCCTCGATTTCCCCCGCGACCCGCGCGAGGTCTTCCTGCTCCATCGCATGGCGCATATGCCGTACGAACAAATGGGGTCGCTCTTGGACATGACGCCGGACGCAGTGCAGGCGTGACCAGAGACATCCGGGTCGCTTTGGTCACGTCGCCACGGCCCTCTGACCCCCACTCTAGCACATCAGGTTTCCGTTTGCGGACGCGACGACGCACGCGCAAAATCACCGGAAGTGACCGGAGTCACGCCGTGGCTTTCTACGACGCGATATTTTGCGCTGCCCACTGCTTCCCATAGGGGCGCTCGGACGACTGGGAAGCAGTTTTGGACCCCGGAGGGGAAGGCTAACTGCTTGTCTACCTTGGTTTCGACTTGGAGCGGGCGAAGAGATTCGAACTCTCGACCCCAACCTTGGCAAGGTTGTGCTCTACCACTGAGCTACGCCCGCACTCCGTAGGAGCTAAGTGCGCTCCCCGTCGAGGAGGGGGCGTATAGCGGAGGGTTGAGCGGTCCTGCAAGCTCTTTTTTGCGACTATCGCGCTTCGCGCTATTTGGGCCGAATTCATGCCTAAACGGCCGAAGCCGGAACGCCCGTGCTCTCGCCGCCTGAGCGCTTTCGCGCTCAAGCAGCGAGCCGCCGCGCGGCGAGCGTAGCGCCCCTCCGCGCGTCAGCGCGGCGCCAAGCGGATAGCCCCGTCCAGGCGGATGCACTCGCCGTTGATATAGACGTTGCGCGCCAGCTCCAGCACCAGGGAGGCGTAGTCGGCCGGCGTGCCCAGGCGGCTGGGGAAGGGGATGGCGGCGGCCAGGGCGTCCTGGATCTTCTGGTCCATGCCGGCCATCATCGGCGTCCACATGATGCCCGGCAGGATGGTGTTGCAGCGGACGCCTTCCTGGGCCAGGTCCCGCGCGATCGGCAGGGTCATGGCGTAGACCCCGCCCTTGGACGCCGAATAGGCCGCCTGGCCGATCTGGCCGTCCTGGGCCGCCACCGAGGCCGTATTGACGATCAGGCCGCGCTCGCCGTCCGCCATCGGCTCCAGCGTCACCATTCCAGCCGCCGACTGCGACAGGACGCGGAAGGTGCCGAACAGATTGACCCGCACCGTGCGTTCGAACTGGGCCATGTCGTGGGCCTTGATCTCGCCGGTGTCCTTCTTGCGCGAGACGGTCTTCATGCCGGTGGCGATGCCGGCGCAGTTGACGGTCAGACGTTCCTGGCCATGGGCGGCGCGGGCCTTGGCGAAGGCGGCGGCGACCGAGGCGTCGTCGGTGACGTCCACCTGGCAGAAGACGCCGCCGATCTCGGCCGCGATGGCCTCGCCCTTCTCGGCGTTCAGGTCGAACAGGGCGACCTTGGCCCCGGTGGCGGCGATGGCGCGCGCCGTGCCTTCGCCCAGACCCGAGGCGCCGCCCGTGACCACGGCGGAAATGGTGCTGTCGAGTTTCATCCCGGTCATTCCTATGTTGTATTGAACCTGAGTTTCGTTTGAGGATTTAGCGGCCATGAGCGCCAAAGCCAAACCCGTCGACGCCCTGGACCCGCGAAAGGCCCTCGTGCCCTCTGTGGTCAAGGTCAACGAGGTGCGAGTCGCCAAGGGCTTCTGGCCCAAGATCCAGCGCACGGCCGCCCGCATCCCCTTCGCGGATCAGGCCCTGGCCGCCTGGTACGCCGCGCGCGACCCGGCGACGCCCCTGCCCGCCAAGGGCATGATCTTCGCCGGCCTGGCCTATTTCATCATGCCGATCGACGCGATCCCCGACCTGTTCGCCGGCATCGGCTATACCGACGACGCGGCCGTGATCGCGGCTTTGATCGCCACCCTCGGCGCCAACATCAAACGCCGCCACCGCGACCAGGCCGAGGACGCGGTTCAGCGGTTGAAGGGGAAATAGCAGATCTTCCCCCGCTTGCGGGGGAAGTGTCAGGTCGTGGCGCGCAGCGACACGCCTGACGATGGGGGAAGTCTTCTTGTTCAAGCAAGACTTCCCTCTCCGACCCAGGTTCGCTTCGCGAACGCCGGGCCACCTCTCCCGCAAGCGGGAGAGGGTCTGATCTAATCCCCCACCGTCACAACGATCTTGCCCAAGGCCTGACGGTCGCCCAGCGCCTTGATCGCCTCCCCCGCCTTCTCCAGCGGGAAGGTCTTCGACACACGCGGCTTGATCTTGCTCTCGGCGTACATCTGCATCAGCTCGGCCATATTGGCGGCGTGGCCCTTCGGATCACGCGCAACCGCCGCGCCCCAGAAGACCCCGATCACCGACACCGACTTCAGCAGGGTCAGGTTCAGCGGCAGGGACGGGATTCCCGCCGGGAAGCCGACCACCAGATAGCGCCCGTTCCAGTCCATGGCCCGCAGCGCCGGATCGGCGTAATCGCCGCCCACCACGTCATAGACCACGTCGGCCCCGTCCCGCCCCGTCGCCAGTTTGAACTCGCCCGACAGTTCCTTCTGCGCCGCCCTGTCCATAGGCCCGGTTGGATAGATCAGGCCGTTGTCGGCCCCCAGGTCCAAAGCGAACTGGACCTTGTCGTTGGTCGAGGCGGCGGCCACGACCCGCGCCCCCATGGCCTTGCCCAGTTCGACCGCGGCGGCGCCCACGCCCCCGGCCGCGCCGAGCACCAGAAGCGTCTCGCCCGGCTGCAGCTTCGCCCGGTCCTTCAGGGCGTAATAGCTGGTGCCATAGGTCATGATCAGGGCCGCCGCCTCTTCGAAGCTCATGGCCTCTGGAATGGGAATGACCGTCTCGGCCCGCACCGCCAGCCGCTCCACCAGCCCGCCCCAGCCGGGCACGGCGATGACCCGGTCGCCCTTGGCCACGCCCTTGACGCCCTCGCCCACCGCCTCGACCACGCCGGCGACTTCCGCGCCGGGCGAGAAGGGACGTTCGGGCCGGAACTGGTATTTGTCCTCGATGATCAGCGTATCGGGATAGTTGATCCCCACGGCCTTCACCTCGATCACCACCTCGCCCGCCTTGGGCGTAGGATCGAGCACGTCTTCCACCACCAGGGTTTCGGGACCGCCAGGAGCCTTGGACAAGACAGCGCGCATTATTCCTCCTTGGCCTAGCGCGCTTCGCGCGACTTGAGGCCGTTGGTTTATTGGACAAGCCGACATGGCGCGGCCTTCATCCCAACGCTAAAGAGCGCCACGCCCGATTGAAAGAGGCGACAGAAACAGGCTCAGGAAGACGACATGACCGCCCTCATCCTCCACGGCGGCGCCGGCGCCCGGCGCGAACGCAACTATGACGCCGAGGTCGTGCACATGCGTCAGGTGGTCGAGGCCATGAAGGCGCGGCTGGACGCGGGCGACAGCGCCCTGGACGTCGCCGTCGCCGCCGTCGTGATGCTGGAGGATTCCGGCCTCTATGTCGCCGGCAAGGGCGCCTCGCCCAATCTGGCCGGCGCCTATGAGCTGGACGCCAGCCTGATGGACGGATCGACCAAGCGCGCCGGTTCCGTCGCCGCCCTGCAGGGCTTCCGCAACCCCGTCGTCGCCGCCCGCGCGGTCATGGACCGCACGCCCCACGTCATGCTGGTCGGCGAGGGCGCGGCCCTGTTCGCGCACGATCAGGGGCTGGAGCCCATCGCCGACGAGGCCGCCTGGTACACCGGCGCCGGCCAGGGCGAGGACAATCATCCGCCCGGAACCCTCAGCCACGGCACCGTCGGCGCCTGCGTGCTGGACAGCCAAGGCCGTCTCGCCGCCGCCACCTCGACCGCCGGGGTCTTCGGCAAGATGCCGGGCCGCGTCGGCGACACCCCCATCCCCGCCGCCGGAACCTGGGCCGACGGCCACGCCGCGACCTCCTGCACCGGCCAGGGCGAATATTTCATCCGCGTCGCCGCCGCCGCCCAGGTCGCCTGGCGCGTCGCCGCCGGCCAGACCCTGGCCGGCGCCACCAAGGCCGTGATCGACGAGATCGGCGCGATGGGGGGCGACGGCGGAATGATCGCCCTCGACGCCGCCGGAAACATCGCCTGCCCTTTCAACAGCCAGGGCATGAAGCGCGCCTGGCTGACGTCCGCCGGCGATATCGGCGTCGAGGTGTTCGGACGCTGAAGATTACAGCTCTGTAAGGTGCGTTGCGGGCAATCGCTGATACGGTCCAGCCGCCCGGCGTTCCGGGCCTTGGAGAGCCGCATGAAATTCCGCCTGTCCCTTACCGTCGCCGCCTCGGCCCTGCTGCTGGGGCTGGCCGCCCCCGCCTTCGCCGCCCCGGCCCCAGCGCCCGCCGCTGTCCAAGCCGCCCAGGGCGTGGTCGTGCCGCCGCTTGGCTTCGCCAAGCGCGTGCTGCCGAACGGGCTTGAGGTCTATACGGCGCGCGACGCCGACACCTCGAACGTGACGGTCCAGGTCTGGTACAAGGTGGGGTCCAAGGACGATCCGGCCGGCCGCTCGGGCTTCGCCCACCTGTTCGAACACCTGATGTTCAAGGCGACCAAGAACCTGCCGCCCGAGACCTTCGACCGGCTGACCGAGGACGTGGGCGGGTCCAACAACGCCTTCACCGCCGACGACACCACCGCCTACTTCGAGACCGTCCCCGCCAACCACCTGCAGCGGATGCTGTTCGCCGAGGCCGAGCGGATGGGCTCCCTGGTCGTGGACGAGCCGACCTTCGTCGCCGAGCGCGACGTGGTGAAGGAGGAATACCGCCAGCGCATCCTGGCCAATCCCTACGGCCGGCTGTTCGGCCTGTTCGTGCCCGAGACCCTGTATCAGGAGAGCCCCTATCGCCGCGCCGGCATCGGCTCGATCGAAGAGCTCGAGGCCTCGTCCCTCGACGACGTGCTGCGCTTCCACGCCACCTATTACCGGCCCGACAACGCCTATCTGATCGTGGCGGGCAATTTCGACCAGGCCCAGCTGGACCGCTGGATCGACCAGTATTTCGCCCCGCTGAAGAACCCGACCACGCCCCTGCCAGCCAATAATGTCGTCGAGCCCGAGCCGACCGGCCCGCGCGACGCCACCTATTATGCGCCCAACGTGCCCCTGCCCACCGCTGTCGTCGGGTGGCCGACGGTGAAGTACGCCGACGCCGATCGCGCCGCCCTGACCGTGCTGGACGGCATCCTGTCCACCGGCGAGTCGAGCCGACTGTACCGGTCGCTGGTCTATGATCAGCAGATCGCCGCCCAGATCGGCTCGACCCCCGACTTCGCCCAGCAGGCCGGCAATCTGACCGCCCTGGCCATCATGGCCCAGGGCCATACGGCCGAAGAGGGCGTGGCCGCCCTGAACGCCGAGATCGCCAAGCTGCGCGACGCCCCCGTCACCGCCGCCGAACTGACCGAGGCCAAGAACGAGATCGTCGCCGACGCCCTGCGCAGCCGCGAGACGGTGGACGACCGCGCCACGGCGCTCGGTTTCGCCCTGATCAACACCGGCGACGCCGCCGCCGCCGACCGCGAGATCGCCCAGATCCAGGCCGTCACGGTCGCCGACATCCAGCGCGTGGCGCGCAAATATCTGACGCCGCAGCGCCAGGCGACGATCCGCTACCTGGCCGCCGACGAGCAGAACCCGCCCTCGGTTCAGAAGATGAACGTCGACGCCCCGGTCAAGGTCGCCGACCTAGCGCCGGCCGGAACCCCTGCGGTCCTGTTGCCCGAGGCCGAACGCACGCCCCTGCCGCAGCCCGGCGCCGAAGTGGCCCCGGCCACGCCCAGCGTCGCCGACTTCCGTCTGGACAACGGCCTGCGCGTCCTGGTCGCCCCGACCGACGGCCTGCCGCTGGTCTCGGCCCGTCTCAGCTTCGACGCCGGCTCGGCCGACGATCCGGCGGGCAAGGCCGGGATCGCCGCCATGACCGCCGCCCTGCTTACCCAGGGCACCAAGACCAGGTCGGCGCCTGAAATCGCGACCCAGATCGAACAACTGGGCGCCTCGGTCGGCGCCGGCGCCGGCGTGGACTTCACCAATGTCTACGCCAACGCCCCGGCCAACGCCTTCCCGGCGACGGTCGCCCTGATGGCCGATCTGGTGAAGAACCCGGTCTTCGCCGCCGAGGAGCTTGAGCGTCAGCAGGCCCAGGCCCTGGACGGCCTGCGCGTCGCGCTTAGCCAGCCGAGCTCCATCGCGAGCATGACCGTGGGCCGCGTCATCTATGGCGACGCCCCCTATGGCGCGACGCTCACGCCACAGACGGTGCCGGCCATCACCCCCGCCGACGTCGCCGCCTTCCACGCCGCCCGCTATCGGCCGTCGGACGCCACTCTGGTCTTCTCGGGCGACATCACCCCCGCCGCCGCCCGCGCCCTGGCGCAACAGGCGTTCGGCGACTGGCGCCCGGCCGGGACGGCGCCCGCCGGCGCCGCCAATCCCGCAGGTCAGGCTCTTGCCCCGCGCATCGTGGTGGTGAACCAGCCGGGCGCCGGTCAGGCCGCCGTCACCGCCGCCATCCGCGGCGTGTCGCGCACCGACGCCGACTATTTCCCGCTGACGGTGGGCAACACCCTGCTGGGCGGCGGCTTCTCGTCGCGGCTGAACCAGGAAATCCGCATCAAGCGCGGCCTGTCCTACGGCGCCGGATCCTCGCTGGGCGTCCGCGCCGACGCGGGTCTCTTCACCGCCTCAGCCCAGACCAAGAACGAGACCGCCGACGAGGTAGCCGACCTGATCCTGGCCGAGATCGCCAAACTGGGCGCAGAAACCCCGACCCAGACCGACCTGGCCCCGCGCCGGGCCACCCTGATCGGCGGCTTTGGCCGCTCGCTGGAGACGGTCGACGGCCTGGGCGCCCTGGTCGCCAACCTGGCCCTGTACGACCTGCCGATGAGCGATCTGGCCGACTACGCCGGCCGCGTCCGCGCCGTGACGCCAGAACAGGTCCAGGCCGCCTTCGCCGACCACCTGCCGGTCAATCGCGCCAGCCTGGTGATCGTCGGCGACGGTTCGCTGTTCCTCGACGCCCTGCGCGCCAAACACCCGAACCTGGAGGTCATCGAGGCCGGGGACCTGAACCTGAACAGCGGCGCGCTGAAATAAAGGCGGCCATCTAGACCCCGTCATCCTCGGGCTTGTCCCGAGGATGACGGGTTAACGGCCCGCCTCAAACCGACAGACACACCACCTGCGCCACGCGCAGGTCCCGCCGCAGGGCATCCGCCACCCGGCCATAGTTGTCGATGGTCACCGGCTCGCCCAGCGCCACCTCGTCCGCGCGCTGTTCGCCGCGAATGGCGGGAGCAAAGGATTCCGGCGCCGTGGTGTAGATTCGCCCCCGGCGCGGGGCCTCGGCGATAGTGACCCCCAGGACGCGGCCGCGTCCATCCATCACCGGCGCGCCCGACAGACCCGACAGGGTGCCCTCCAGCCCGTCGGTGCGTCCGACCTCGGCCCAGGCCAGGACCGGCTCGTCACGGGCGCCGCGCCCGAACACCTTCAGGGTCTCGCGACCCAGCAGGCGCGAGGTCACCTCGCCGGCCCGCCCTTGAGGGAAGCCGGGATGGAAGGCGCGCTGGCCCTTGCGCAGCGGCGTCTGGGCGGCGACCGGCAGGGCGGGCGGGCCGCCGTCGGTAATGAGCAGCGCCACGTCGGCGCGGGGCGCCAGGCGCACGTCGGCGGCCACAGCCCGGCCGCCGCCGATCACCAGGGCCGGGCGACGACAGCCCTCGACCACATGGCGGGCGGTGATCCAGCGTCCGCGCCCGGCGATGGAAAAGGCGGTGCCGGAGCGGGGCCTGAACGGCGTGTCCGGCGCGTCCAGGGTGACGGCCGCATCGAAGGGGGTGACGGGCCCCAGCAGGGCGCCCTCGATCTCGTCCGGCGGCGGCGGCGCGGGCGGCGCGTCGGCGTTCTCGCGCCGGCCCAGCGACACGGCCAGCAGCACGCCCGCGACCGCGCTGTAGATGGCCCAGTCCGGCAGGCGGGGGAATTGCATGGGTCAGCCCGCCGATCAGCCGGTCAGGGCGGCGGACAGGATCACGGCCGTGGCGAGCTTGGCCCCCACCAGGACCACGGCGGCCGAGACCTCGCCGTCCTTGATCCGCTGCGGCAGGCCGTGCAGCATCAGGTCCACGACCCGGAAGGCCAGCAGTTGCAGCACCAGGGTCGCCACCCCCCAGATGGTGATGTCCCGAACCGAGGTCGAGACCGACAGGGACACCGCCAGCGGAATGGCCAGACCGACCAGAATTCCGGCGAAGGCCACGGCGGCGGCCGGATTGCCCTCGCGGATCAGGGCGATCTCCTTCCACGGCGTCAGCATGGCGTAGATCGCCGCCCCCGCTGCGAGCAGCAGCAGGGTGACGGCCAGGTGCATGACCATGACCGGAAAGCCCGAGGCGAAAGCCTGCACCTCGGCGCTGGACAGAACGTCGGACAGTGATGGGTCCATATCCACACGCCTTGCCCGATTGCCGCCCCAATCCGCAAGCGCGCGGCGGACACAGTGCGTGACATTATGTGTCGGACAGTTGTGCAGGGGCATTGCAGCAGATCGGTTGATCACTCATCCATTCGTGAAATGGAGAGGTCCAATGGCGCCACCCCCGATTCAGCAGGCCATGATGCGTATAGGCGTCATTGTCGCGGCAGCCATACTTGCGGCCTTTGCAGCAAGCTTCGCCTACGTCGTCTTCACAGGTGTCGTTGCGACGGTCGCCGGTCTTAACCAAGGTGTGCCGATGGCGTTCAGCGACGGCTTCATCGCGGTCGTTATCCTTCTGCACCTATCCCCTGTCGTCTTCGGAATTTTCCTTTTGGGAAGCTTCTGTGCCGGCATACCGACCTATTTGATCCTCCGGCGCTTGGGTCAGGCGCGGCTATTGACCCTCGCGGGTGCGGGAGCTTTGCTCTCGGGACTAGCGGCCATGGCGGTCTTTGGCGCGTTGGGGCCCTTGGCGATTCTGCCCTCGCCAGCAGCCGGCGCTGTCGGGGCGCTGATCTTTCGGATCGTCGCGGAGCAAATGCCCTGGCCGCTTACGCCGCCGCCTGCTCCGCCTTCCTGAGCGTGCTCGCCCGCACCTTCTCGCTCTCGGACTTCAGCTGGCCGCAGGCGGCCAGGATGTCACGCCCGCGCGGCGTGCGGATGGGGCTGGCGTAGCCGGCCTTGTTCAGGATGGCGGCGAAACGCTCGATCGTCTTCCAGTCCGAGCATTCGTATTCGACGCCCGGCCAGGGGTTGAACGGGATCAGGTTGATCTTGGCCGGAATGCCTTCGATCAGCTTCAGCAGGGCCCGCGCCTCTTCAGGGCTGTCGTTGACGCCCTTCAGCATGACGTATTCGAACGTCACCCGCCGCGCATTGGACAGGCCCGGATAGGCCCGGATGCCCGCCATCAGCTGGTCCAGCGGATATTTCTTGTTCAGCGGCACCAGGACGTCGCGCAGGGCGTCGTTGGTGGCGTGCAGGCTGATGGCCAGCATGGCCGCCGTGCGCGTGCCCAGGGCGTCGAGCTGCGGCACCACGCCCGAGGTCGAGACCGTGATCCGCCGACGCGACAGGGCGATGCCCTCATTGTCCGAGATGATGTCGATGGCGTCGGCGACATGGTCCAGATTGTAGAGCGGCTCGCCCATGCCCATGAAGACGATGTTGGACAGGCGGCGGTCTTCCTTGGGCGACGGCCATTCCTCCAGGTCGTCACGCGCCACCTGGACCTGGGCCACGATCTCGGCGGCGGTCAGGTTGCGGACCAGCTTCTGGGTGCCGGTGTGGCAGAAGGTGCAGTTCAGGGTGCAGCCGACCTGGCTGGACACGCACAGGGCGCCGGCCCGGCCCACGTCGGGAATATAGACGGTCTCGATCTCGATGCCGGGCGCGGTGCGGATCAGCCATTTGCGGGTGCCGTCCTTCGACACCTGGCGTTCGACGATCTCGGGCCGGGCCAGGGTGAAATGCTCGGCCAGCTTGGCCTGCATGTCCTTGGCCACATTGCTCATGGCCGAAAACTCGGTGACGCCGTAGTGGTGGATCCAGCTCCACACCTGGCTGGCGCGCATCTTGGCCTTTTCGGGCGGACAGACGTTCGCGTCGATCAGCGCCTGGCGCAGGCCCGCGCGCGTCAGACCGGACAGGTTGACGGGGGCCTTCAAAGCGGGCGCGTTCGAGACACGGGAAAGATCGAGCGTGATGCTCAAGGCGGCGATCCTGGATGCGGTTTAGCCGGCCTATATAGCACGAACCCCGGCAATTGCATGGCCGGGCGGTTCCCGACCCGACTAGAGCCCCACGTCCCACACCCCAGCATCGCGCATCCGGGTCAGTTTCGCCTCTTCCGCCCGGCCGCCCACCTCCTGGGCCAAGCCACGAACGGCGGTGGAGACTGTGGTCTTGTGCACGCCGGGAACCAGGGCGTGAGCGAAGGCGGCGCCGGCCAGCCGCAGCAGGCGGAAACCGAAGACGGTCGAGGCGGCCATATGCTGGAGATAGGTCTCGCCGACCTGGCGGGGGTGCTCGCGGAACAGGCGGTCGAACGCCGTGGAGCCCGAACGGGCGCGGTCGATCGTCGTCTGGCTCATGCGGCGGCTCCGGGTGTTCGCGAACGTCAATGGTCACGCGGGAGCGGACGCGACGCAAGCCCTGTTTCGCAAGCGCCGACGCCAGAGGCGCCATCGTACAGGGGCCATCGTCATGCGCGAGAACACGGGCTAGGGTCGGAGTTCGATCAAGGGACTAGACATGACGCTTCGCTCCACGGCCGCCTCGACCCTGGCCGCATCCTCGCTGGCACTGGCGGCCGCCTTGCTGACCTTCGCCGGTCCGCTCCTTGCGCAGTCCGGCCCCAGCACCCTGCCCTATGACGCCCGACGCGGCGTCTTCAGCTTCGCCGCCGGCCTGGAGGGCTCCCTGCCCGCCGTGGTCCAGGTGACGACCCTGGGCCAGTCGCGCGGCCCCAGCTCGGACGCCGACGATCCCAAACCCTACGCCTCGGGCTCGGGCGTCATCGTCGACGCGGCCCAGGGCATATTGATCACCAACAACCACGTGGTCGAGAACGGGCGGAAATTCACCGTCGACCTGACCGACGGCCGCCTGTTCGACGCCGTCCTGGTCGGGGCGGACAAGGCCACCGACATCGCAGTGCTGAAGATCGTGCCGGACGGCCGGCCGCTGAACCTGAAACAGGTCCAGACGGTCGATTCCGACACCCTGCGGACCGGCGACCTGGCCTTTGCGGTCGGATATCCGCTGGGCCTGGACCAGACCCTGACCATGGGGGTCATTTCGGGCCTGAACCGTTCGGGCCTGGGCGACGCCGTCGAGGACTATATCCAGACCGACGCAGCCGTGAACTCTGGCAATTCGGGCGGGCCGCTGCTGGACAGCCGGGGGCGGCTGATCGGGATCAACACCTCGATCCTGTCGGGCGGCATGGGCGGGGGCAATGACGGCATCGCCTTCGCCGTGCCCACGCGGATCATGCTGTATGTCGCCGACCAGCTGCGCGCCCACGGCGAGGTCAAGCGCGGCGAGACCGGGGCCATCTTCGCCTCCCTGACCGCCGAACGCGCCCGCGAGATGCGGCTGGGCATCGTGCGCGGGGCCGTGGTCGCCGACGTGGCCCCAGGCTCGCCGGCCGAACGGGCGGGCCTGCGCGACGACGACATCGTCACCCGCATCCAGGGCCGGCCGGTGGCCAACGCCGGGTCGGTCAACGCCACGGTCGGCGTCGCCGCGCCAGGGTCCAGCCTGAACGTGGTCTATCTGCGCGCCGGGCACGAGGCGACGACCGCCCTGACGGTTGCGACCCCCGTCGAGGGCGCGGTCCATATCGGCGCGGACCGGGTGCTGGCTTACGGCGCCACCCTGCGCGACCTCGATGGCGAGGTTCAGGTCGTCGCTGTCGAGGGCGGCTCGGCGGCGGCCCAGGGCGAACTGATCGCCGGCGACATCATCACTTCAGTCGGGGGCGCCCCGGTCGCAGACGCCCGCGCGGCGGCCGAGGCCCTGCGCGGATCGGCGGGCGCGACCGCAGTCGAGGCGCGCCGCAATGGCGATACGGTGACGGTGAACCTGGAAATCCCTCTTACGGCCTGAGGGCGCGGCCTAAAGGCTTCGGGTCGGGCGCCGACCGTGGCGCATCCGACCCGAGCCTGGCTCCAGAAAGAAACACCCGCCTTGCCTGGGAGGGGGAGGGGATCGGCAAGGCGGGCGCTCGCTTGGAGGAAGCATCGGCCGCCGGAGCCCTTTGTGGAAACATCCAGGGGGCTGGGGGGGGCTGTTCAGGATCCGGACGCTTCCGAACTCCGACGAGCCGATGATCGGTATCTCGCCTTCCAAACGGGCGGGCGAAGGACCGAAACAGGGCCATTTGGTGTCGCGGACGTTTTCTTCCCCGGCGGGCCCCTCTGGCGCCGCTCGCCGGGGCGACTAAGTTCAGACCATGAGCATTACCCCGCACGAGGCCCAGCCCCAATCCGGCACGGTCTTCTTCGAACGGCGCGAGCTGGACCTGATCCTGCGGGTCTATGGCCGCATGGTCGCCCAGGGGGAATGGCGCGACTACGCCATGGTCGGCCACAAGGACTTCGCCGAGTTCGCCGTCTTCCGCCGGTCGGGCGACGCCCCCTTCTACCGCATCGAGAAACGCCCCGCGCTCCAGGCGCGCCAGGGCCAGTGGGCGATCATCGGCGAAGGCGGCCAGATCCTCAAACGCGGCCGCGATCTTGCCCAGGCGCTACGGGTCTTCGATGGGCGGAAGTTCCAGGTGATCGACTGACCCAAAAGAAAGGGCCCCGCGAGGGGCCCTTTCCGCATCCGTCTTGCGACAGGTCTTAGTTCCGGTTGCCGCCCATGAAGGCCAGCAGGAATTGGAACAGGTTCACGAAGTTGATGAACAGGCTCAGGGCGCCGAAGCCCGTGGCCACGCCCATGGCGTTCTGGTCGCCGCCCAGGGCGTAGTAGGTCATCTTCAGACGCTGGGTGTCATAGGCGATCAGACCCGCGAAGATCAGCACGCCCAGGCCCGAGATGATCAGGTACAGGGTCCCCGACTGCATGAACATGTTGACGATCATCGCGACGATCAGGCCGATCACGCCGAAGATCAGGAAGGTGCCCATGGCCGTCAGGTCCTTCTTGGTGGTGTAACCCACCAGGCTCAGACCGCCGAAGGCCGCCGCCGTGACCAGGAAGGTCGAGGCCAGCGAGGCGCCCGTATAGCGCAGGAACAGGACGCCCAGGCCCGCGCCGATGGAGGCCACCACGGCCCAGTACAGCAGGTTCACGCCCTTGGCCGTCGGGTTCTTCATGAAGAACATCGAGCCGAACAGCAGCACCAGCGGCGAGAACTGGACGATCATGCCCAGCATGGTCAGGCCGACGCGGCCGTCCGGCGTCACGCCGAACAGCAGTTGCTGCACCGCCGGCACATTGCCGGTGACATAGGCCAGGGCCGCCGCGACCACGAGGCCCAGAGCCAGCTTGTTGTAGACGCCCAGCATGAAGCCGCGCAGGCCGGCGTCCACCGACATGTCGGCCGTCTGCGGCAGGGGGCGGGCGTAGCCGTTGTTGAAATCGCTCATGGCGACGTGCTTTCTCCGATTGGCCGGAGAGACTTCTCCGATCACAGGGCTCGAATATCGTGAGCCACAGGCTCCACTGCAAGGAAAACCGGACTTGGAGGGCGCGGTTCCTGCCGCTACCTTCGGTCGCATGTTGCGCCTGTTCACCGCCCTGACCCTGCCGCCGGACGTCGAGGAGACGCTGAAACGCCGCCAGTCGGGCCTTCCGGGCGCGCGCTGGCGGCCCCTGGACGCCCTGCACGTCACCCTGGCCTTCTACGGCGAGACGGACGAGCGCCGGGCCGACGACTTGGCCTCCGAACTGGCCCGCGTCGCCGGCGGCCCCTTCGAGATCGTGCTGAAGGGCGTCGGCGCCTTCGGCGACGACCACCGCAGCCACACCCTCTGGGTCGGGATCGAGACGCCCAACGAACGGCTGACCGTGCTGGCGGGCCGCTGCAAGAAGGCCGGCGAACGCGCGGGCCTGACGCTGGAGGCCCGCGACTACCGCCCGCACGTCACCCTGGCCTATCTGAAGCCCCAGACGAACCCGGACCGGATCGGCGCCTGGATGGCGGGCCACAATCTGCTGCACTCGCCCCCGATCCGCATCGACCGTTTCGGCCTCTATTCCAGCGTCCTGACCGGCGACGGCAGCCAGTACGCGCTGGAGCGGGAGTATCTGCTGTGACCTACGCCGTTCCGCCGCACGTAACCCTCGGTCCGACGCTGGAGACGGCGCGGCTGATCCTGCGTCCGCCGGCGGTCGAGGATTTTCCGCGCTGGGCCGAATTCATGGCCGATGAGGAGACCGCCCGTTTCATCGGCGGCGTCCAGCCCCCGCCCCAGGTCTGGCGCACCCTGTGCGCCGTCGCCGGCATGTGGGCCCTGACCGGCGAAGGCATGTTCTCGATTCTTGAAAAGGCGACGGGACTGTGGGTCGGACGGATCGGCCCCCTCCACCCCTATGGCTGGCCGGGCCGCGAGGTGGGCTGGAGCCTGCAGCGCGACGCCACCGGCAAGGGCTATGCGGTCGAGGCCGCAGCGGCGACGATGGACTACGCCTTCGACGTGCTGGGCTGGGACGACGTGATCCATTGTATCGATCCCGACAACCTGCCCTCGGCCCGGGTGGCGACGCGGCTGGGCTCGGTCAATCGCGGACGCGGCCAGTTGCCCGAGCCGATGCAGGATCATGTGATCGACCTGTGGGGTCAGACGCGCGCCGACTGGGCCGTCAATCGGGCGCGCCTGACACGTTGACCGGAGCCTTGAGCGTCAGAACTCTTCCCAGTCCTTGAGCGCTGCGTTGCCTTGGGTTCCGCCGGGCCGAACCAGGGCGACGACCTTGTCGCGCCCGTGGGGAGCGGCGCTGCGCCCCGGCATGGGACGATCGGACCGGATCGGTTCAGGGCGGGCGGCCGCACGGGCCGGTTCGCCGGTCTGGAAGCGTGACACCAGCCGCTCCAGTTCTCCTGCTTCCGCCCTCAGATTCGAGGCGGCGGCGGTGGCCTGTTCCACCATGGCGGCGTTCTGCTGCGTCACCTGGTCCATCTGGTTGACGGCGGTGTTGACCTCATTGAGGCCTGTCGCCTGTTCCTGAGACGATTGAGCGATCTCTGAGACCAGGGTGTCGATGTCGGCGATTTTGGTCACAATGCCGGTCAGGGCCTTGCCGGTGTCGCCGACCAGTTTGACGCCGCGCTCAACCTGGCCCGTGCTGCTGGCGATCAGGGTCTTGATCTCCCGCGCCGCTTCGGCCGAGCGCTGGGCCAGGGCGCGTACCTCCTGGGCGACGACGGCGAAACCGCGGCCGGCGTCCCCGGCCCGCGCCGCCTCGACGCCGGCGTTCAGGGCCAGCAGGTTGGTCTGGAAGGCGATCTCGTCGATCACGCCGATGATGTTGGTGATCTGTCTGGAGCTCTGTTCGATCTCGCCCATGGCGGCGACGGCGTCTTGCATCTCATCACCGGACTTGGCTGCGCCCACCGTGGCGTCGGAGGCGGCGGCGGCGGCCTGTTTGGCCCCATCGGCGCTGCGCTTCACCGTCGCGGTGATCTCATCGAGGGCGGCGGCGGTTTCCTCCAGGCTGGCGGCCTGTTGTTCAGTGCGGCGCGACAGGTCGTCAGAGGCGGCGGCGATCTCATCCGAGCCCGCGCGCAATCCGCTTGTGGACGCTGCAATGGCCGTCATGGCCTCGCGCAAGCTGTCGATGGCGGCGTTGAAATCGTCCTTGATCTGTTGGTAGCGACCATTGAAGGGGACAGAGATTCGCGCTGTGAGGTCGCCCTGGGCCAATCGCTTCAGACTGTCGGCGAGGGCGGAGACCACCGCGCCCTGCTCATCGGCGACCAGCTTGCGCTCCGCTTCGACGATGGCGCGCTCCTCGTCGGCCTTGGCCGTTAGAATCTGGAAATAGTTGAACATGACGACACTGGCGTCGGAGAAGACCGACCGCATCAAACTGAGCATCAATTCGTCGGAGTTCTTCTCGTTCCAGCGCTTTTCCTTCATCAGGCCAGACGCCAGTCCTGCGGCGTAGGCGGCATAGGTCTTGCTGAGATAGGTCGCATAATCCAGGCTGCTGGATATGTTCTCCGTAATGACCGCCTGCTGTTCAAAATATTCGTCAGGAAAATTGCCCCGAGCGATGAACGAGAACTTCTTCTTCTCATTCTCCCAGACATCACGCGGCAAGGCGGTCAGCGACGGATCGATGACCTGGTAGGCGCCGAGCAGAGCCTTTTCCAGATGTTTTCCAGCTCGCTCATGAACAATCTCTCCAATTTCCCGGTCATGTGTATTCCAGGTCGTTATTTGAGTTGTTATATCGGTCACGGCAGCCCCCTGTCTTTTATCAATTACAGTCAGGTATTTTTTCTACTGACTGATCTAATTAGACTGGAGCGTCGCGCCTCAATCACTAACGCGATGTGAATGAGATCGACGTTACACGAGACGCTGAAAAATCAGCCCGTCGCTGTTGTCGCAGAAGTGCGACACTTGGCCGGTTCTGGGCCTCGAACATCGCCAGCGCATCACAGGCAACCAAACGCCGCTGGGCGTCGTATGTCCTGAAAACCGCTCGAGGACGCCATCCGATGCTTCGCGCCAGCCTGTTCGCCGCCGCTTTCACCTTCTTGCCGTTCGCCGCCCTGGCCCAGTCGCGGGCCGTCGATCTGGACCGGTTCGACGGCCGCTGGTTCGAGATCGAGCGCAGCCATAACGACGTCCAGAAGGACTGCAGCCGGGCCCAGATCGACTTCACGCGTCAGGATCGACCCGACCGCTACGGCATCGTCGTCACCTGCACCCGCCGCGCCGACGGGCGCAACGAGGTGTTGCGCGCCAACGCCCGCATCGCCGACACCACGACCAACGCCAAATTCCGCTTCACCCTGCCCGGCCTGCTCAGCTTCGGCGGTCTGGCGGGCCAGAACTACTGGGTCTGGGACCATGATCCGGAATACAGCTGGGCCATCCTGGCCCTGCCGAACAAGTCCGACTGGTGGATCTGGCATCGCGACCAGAGCGTCTCTGCGGCGGAACGCAGCCGCCTGATGGCCCGCGCCCGCGCCCTGGGCCTGGACATGAGCCGGGTGGTCAGCACGGGGCGCTAAGAGGCCCGGATCGACGTCGCAACACGCCGCGCTCGCCCGCCCCCAAGCCTTAAGGCCGTATTATCCCCCTGGTCCGCACGACTACTGAATAGTCAAGCTGGACGAACGCGGTTACCCGTGACATCACCCTCAACCACGGAGCGATCATCGTGACCGACTGCTGCGCCCACAACACCCCCATCCTGTCGCGCCGGAGCGCCTTCGGTCTGATCGCCCTGGGCGGCGGCGTCAGCCTGCTGTCCACCCTGGCGCCCGGCGTCGCCCGGGCGCGGGGCCACACCGACATCCTGCTGCTGACCTGCATGGACTATCGCCTGACCGACGACACCATCGCCTATATGGAAGGCCACGGCCTCCATGACAAATACGACCACGTCGTCCTGGCCGGCGCCTCGCTGGGCGCTCTGACCGACAAATTCCCCAGCTGGGGCGAGACCTTCTGGACCCACCTGGACGTCGCCATCGACCTCCACAAAATCCACAAGGTCATGGTGATCGACCACCGCGACTGCGGCGCCTACAAGGTCCTTCTAGGCGCCGAGACCGTCGATACGCCGGACAAGGAACTGGCGGTCCACACTCAGCAGCTTCACGCCCTGCGCGACGCGATCAAGCAGCGCCACCCCCACCTGGAGGTCGAGCTGGCCCTGATGGATCTGGACGGCGATGTCGAGGAGATCGCCTGAGGCGCATCCCCTCCCAAGAGCCCGTCCATAATCCTGAGCCCGATCGGGGCCGCCGGACGATCCGCCGCTTGCGCCCGGAACGTATCCGGAACATAAATCCGGCATGGCCGCCACCGCAGTCTCGCTCGAACTGGTCTTCAGCCGGCCGGAAACCACCCTGTCGGTTACGCGGGGGACGGCGCGGCTGATGCTGGACATGGGCTATGCGCCCCTGCTCGAGGTCTGCCTACCCAATGGACGGCGGGCCGACGTCATGGCGGTCGGGCCGAAGGGCGACATCGTCATCTGCGAGGTCAAGTCAGGGGTGGAGGACTATCGCGTCGACCGCAAATGGCAGGAATACGGGCCGTTCTGCGACGCCCTGTATTTTGCGGTCGCGCCGGAGTTTCCGCAGGACGTCCTGCCGGAGGCGCCCGGGCTTATCGTGGCCGACGGCTTCGGCGGGGCGGTGGTGCGGACGGCGCCGGTCAGTCCGCTGGCGTCGGCGCGACGCAAGGCCCTGACCCTGGCCTTCGCGCGGCTGGGGGCGATGCGGACGATGCGGGATTAAATCAGAGGCGGCGGAAGACGGCGGAGGCGAAACCTTCGGCCGTCAGGCGCGCCTCGACCTCGGCCAGGGCCTCGATCACGACCCCGCCCTTGTCTCCTGTGGAATGGATGATCCGTTCGGCGTCGATCATCAGGGCCGAATGGCCGGTCCAGTCCTGATCGCCGCCGGGCGCCAGCCAGACCACGATGTCGCCGCGCAGGCGCGGGCCGGCGGGGGCCGCCTGGCCCAGTTCGGCCTGGGCGTCGGAGCGACGCGGACCGGGCAGGCCGCAGGCCAGCAAGGCCTGCTGCACCAGGCCGGAACAGTCGGTGGAGACGGATGAGCGGGCGCCCGGTTCGTGCGGGCGGCCCAGCAGGCGCTCGGCCACGGCGGCCAGGTCGCGTTCGAAATCGCCGACGGGTTGCAGATCGGTCTCGGCCAGACCCTCGGCCGTCTCGACCACCAGGGCGTTCAGCGGCAGGGCGGCGTCCACGGCGGCGACGCGGCGGGTCGGCAGGGGCGCCCCGGCCGACAGACTGTCCAGCACCACCCAGCCGACCACCCCGTCACGGCGTGCCCGGCCCCAGGCCCGGCCGTTGGCCCGGTCCAGAACGTCGAAGATCTCGCCGTGCAGCAGCTGGTCGATGCGGGCGTCGCGGTCCGACAGGATGTCGGCCACGGCGACGCGGCAATGCATGGGCTCGGTCTTGCGATAGGCGGACGCGCGCACCAGCCCTTCCAGCGCCTGTTCGGCGAGGTCGGGGCGAGCGAGACGGTCGCCGGTCGGAAGAAGGTCGAGGACGTCGGTCAAACGTGGACTCGCATGGTTGAACCCAAACCCTATCGGCAGATGCCGAAGGGGCCGTTAACAGCCGTCTTTTTTCTGAAAGAAATCAACAGAACCGCGTTTTCAAATAGTGGAAACAAGCCCTTAGGGCCTGAGCCTCGCCGCCTTCGGGATAGCCGGGCCGGGCGCGGGGGTTCCAGGCGAAGATGTCCATATGCGCCCATGCGCCGGTGGTCGGGGCGAAGCGCTGCAGGAACAGGGCGGCCGTCACCGACCCCGCCTGGGCCCAGGCCGAGGAGTCGTTCTTCAGGTCGGCGATCTCGGTGTCCAGAGCGCTGCGATAGCCGGCCCACAGCGGCATCCGCCACAGGGGATCGCGCACCGCGGTCGCCGCCGCCAGCAGGCCCTCGGCCAGGGCGTCGTCGTCGGTATAGAGGGGCGGCAGGTCCGGCCCCAGGGCGATCCGCGCCGCCCCGGTCAGGGTGGCGAAGTCCAGGGTCAGGTCGGGCTCATGCTCGCCCGCCCGCGTCAGGGCGTCGGCCAGGATCAGCCGTCCCTCCGCATCAGTGTTGCCGATTTCGATCGTCAGCCCCTTGCGGCTGTTCAATATGTCCCCCGGCCGGAAGGCGTCGGCCGAGACGGCGTTCTCCACCGCCGCCACAATGACCACCAGCCGCACCGGCAGATCGGCCTGCATGACCAACCGCCCCAGGGCCAGGGCGTGGGCCGATCCGCCCATGTCCTTCTTCATGTTCCGCATCCCGGCGGCCGGCTTCAGGTCCAGCCCCCCGGTGTCGAACACCACCCCCTTGCCGACCAGGGCCACCAGCGGCAGATCGGCCTGGTCCAGCTTCCAGCCGATCTCGATCAGGCGCGGGGCCCGGTGCGGCGCGGCGGCCCGGCCGACGGCGTGGACGGCGGGATAGTTCGCCTCCAGCAGGGCGTCGCCCTCGGTCACCGTGATCGCGGCCCCGGCGCTCTCGGCGATCTCGCGGGCGATGGTCTCGATCTGCAACGGTCCCATGTCGGCGGCGGGGGTGTCGACCATCTCGCGCGCCAGGGCGCAGGCGGCGACGATCCGCGTGGTCTCGGCGAGGTCCAGCCCCTCGGGCGCGACCAGCCGAACCGGCGTCTTGTCCGGCCGGGCCTTGTAGCGGTCGAAGACATAGGCCCCCAACAGGAAGGCCAGGGCGGCGGCCTGGGCCTCGTGCGGTTCAGCCTCAAGGCGATAGAGGCCGCCGGGCAGGCGGGCGGACAGGCCCCGCGCCGCCATCGGATCGAAGACCGGACCCGTTCCGACCAGGACCTGGCCGATCCCGTCGCCCTGGGGCGCGATCAGAAGCTGACCCGGCTTGCCCTCGAACCCGTGCAGATCGGCCCAGGGGCGCACGGCGCCTTCCAGCGCCTGATCCGGACCGACGAAGCGGATCGGCACGGCGTCTGCGCCGTCTTGTGCGGCGACCAGCAGGGGATGGAATACGGACATGACGGGCCTTCTTAACCAACAGTTGACGCGAACCGGCGAGTCTGGGGGCGACCGAGGACCGTCAGGACTCCACCCATGTCGCCCATGCCCGCCCTTCTCGCAACCGCCGCCCTGCTCAGCCTGTCGGCCGCACCGGCGCTTGCGGCCGATCCCGCCCCCGCCCAACAGGGCCGCGCCCCGGCCCCGGCCGAGACCCGCGCCGCCTATGAGCGGATGGACGCCCTGTCGCGCTCGGTCTTCTGGGCCGGGGAGCAGGAGATCAATCCGGCCGATCCCGTGGCCGGGGTGAAACTGGCCCAGGCCCTGCGCGAAATGGGGCGGTACGACCAGGCGGTCCAGACCGCCGAGGGGGTGCTGACCGTCCAGCCGGCCAATCTCGACGCCCTGCTGGAGCTGGGTCGCGCCCATATCGCCCGAGGCCAGGCCTTCTACGGCGTCGCTCCGCTGGAGAAGGCGCGCGACCTGGCGCCGCGCGACTGGCGGGCCTATTCGCTGCTGGGCGTGGCCTATGAACAGGTGCGCCGGTTCGACGACGCCCACGCCGCCTGGAACCAGGCCCTGGTCCTGTCCCCCGACAATCCCGACGTCCTGACCAACGCCGCCACGGCCGCCCTGACCCGCGGCGACGCGCCGGGCGCCGAGACCCTGTTGCGGCGTGCGGCGGCCCAGCCCGCCGCCTCCAGCCGGGTGCGCCAGAACCTGGCCATGGTGGTGGGCCTTCAGGGCAAGATGGGCGAGGCCGAACAGATCCTGCGCCGCGAACTGCCGCCCGAACAGGCCGAACAGAGCCTGCAATGGCTGCAGGCGCGCAATTCCGCCGGCGGCGCGGCGGCCTCGGGCGGGACGACGCCGGACACAGCCCGGACCTGGAGTTCGCTTCAGGGCGGTTGAGCCGCGATTTCAGACTCACAAAAACATAGTCTGAATTGTCTGAATCGTCTGAAATCTCCCTCATCCGAACTCTGGCCGCCCCTGCGGCGACCACACCCCATCCAGGATCGCACGGATCGGAAGACCGACAGGTCGATGGCCGCGAGATTTCGTCAAGCCGTTGAAAACACAGGCGGCGAACCAGCGTCATTACGGGGGCTGGCCGGCGTCCGGTTGCCCCCGGTCCAGACCCGTGCTGGATAGGCGCATGGCTTCTCCCCACACGCCCAAGACCTATCAGGCCTTCCTGTTCGACCTGGACGGCACCCTGATCAGTTCGACCGCCGCCGCCGAACGGGTCTGGACCCGCTGGGCCAAGCGGCACGGCCTGGACGTGGCGCGTTTCATTCCCACCATCCACGGCGTACGCGCGCCCGACACCATCCGCCGCCAGAACCTGCCGGACATCGACCTGGCCGAGGAGGCCGCCTGGGTCGAGCGCGGCGAGATCGAGGATGTGGACGGGGTCGTCCCCATTCCCGGCGCCCTGGATTTCCTCAAACGCCTGCCGCCCGACCGCTGGGCCGTGGTCACCTCGGCCAGCGTGCCCCTGGCCCGCGCCCGCATGGCCGCCGCCGGGGTCGAACCGCCCGCCGTCATGATCACCGCCGAACGGGTGGACCGCGGCAAGCCGGACCCCTCGGGTTATCTGCTGGCGGCCCAAACCCTGGGCGTCGATATCAAGGACTGTCTGGTGTTCGAGGACGCCGAGGCCGGGATCACGGCCGGCGAGGCCGCGGGCGCGGACGTCGTGGTCATCACCGCCGCCTGGACCCATCCGCTGGAGACGCCGCACCCGAAACTGGCGGACTACGCCCAGGCGCGGCTGGAGGTGGAGGCCGACGGGGCGCTTGGGTTCTCGATCGAGACCTGAGCATTCCGGGTCAGGTTCGGCCGCCCCTCTTCCCTTATCTCCAGCCGTGCCAGGGAGGTGCGGATGAGCCGAAGCGTCATCGACAACTATCATGCGCGGATGCGCCGGGTTCTGGTCTTCATCGACCAAAACCTGGAGGCGGATCTGAACGTGGAGCTGCTGAGCGACGTGTCCGCCTTTTCCAGACACCATTTCCAGCGGCAGTTCTCTTCGCTGTTCGGGATCAGCGTCGGTCGGTACGTCCAACTGAAGCGGATGAAGCGCGCCTCCTACCGCCTGGCCTTTCGTGACGGGGCCAGCGTGCTGGAGATCGCGCTCGACAGCGGGTTCGAGGGGCCCGAGGCGTTCAGCCGCGCCTTCCGACGTCATTTCGACCAGAGCCCGACCGAGTTCCGAAGAGCGCCCCGCTGGACGCCCTGGTTTGCGGCCCAGACGCCGCTCACCCAAGCCCGGAGCCAGACTATGACACCCACCACACCCACCGAAGCCGAGGTTCGCATTCTCGACTTCCCGGAAACCGCCGTCGGCCTGCTGACGCACAGCGGCGATCCCGCCCACATCGGCGACACGATCCGTCGTTTCATCGCCTGGCGGAAGGCGGCGGGCCTGCCGCCGAAGATCAGCGCCACCTTCAACATCTTCCATACGGAGCCCGAGGATGACGCCGCCGCGCCCCATCGCATCGATCTGTGCGCCGCCACCCCGCGCGCGATCCTGCCGAACGCGGCGGGCGTGGTCGCCGGCGTCATCCCCGCCGGACGCTGTGCGGTGCTGCGACAGGTCGGCGGCGGCGACGATCTGAGCGCCTCGGCCGCCTGGCTTTATGGGCAGTGGCTGCCGGGCAGCGGACACGAGCTTCGCGACTTCCCCCTGTTCGCCCAACGCGTCAGCTTCTTCCCCGACGTGCCGGAGCATGAGGCCGTCACGGACATCTTCCTGCCGATCCAGTCGTAGGCCGCCCTCCTCCCTCTCCCCCGCAGGGGGAGAGGGAGGTTTCGCGGGCGCGGCGGTCGTCCTATGTTCGCACCATGATCGACGATCTCTACAGCGCGCGCATCCTGATGCTGGCGGCGAACCTGCCCCATGCGGGGCGGCTGGCGTCGCCGGACGGAACCGGTGAGCGGGTGGCCAAACTGTGCGGGTCGCGGGCGACGGTGGATGTGACGCTGGACGATCAGGGCCGGGTCATCGCCTTCGCCCAGGACGTCAAGGCCTGCGCCCTGGGCCAGGCGGCCGCCGGGGTGCTGGGCCAGGCCGTGATCGGCGCTGCGGCCGCAGAGATCGCCGAGGCGCGCGACGCCCTGTCGGCCATGCTGAAATCCGGCGGCGAAGGCCCCATCGGCCGGTTCGAGGATCTGCGGGTGCTGAGGCCCGTCGCCGACTATCCGGCGCGTCACGCCTCCACCCTGGTGGCGGTCGAGGCGACGCTTGAGGCCGTGAACCAGGCCCTGGCGGAACGAACTCGTCTCGCCGGCGCGGCCTGACGGGCTCTCAGCGGTTGATCCCCCTGCGATGACAGGGGATAAGCGCGGCGAACCCATCCAGCCCCCGGCGAAGGGACATATGTCTCTCTATGAACGCGGCGTCCGCGCGGCCCATCGGGGCTACAAGCTGACGCTGTCCCCCCTGATCGGCCAACAGTGCCGGTTTCTGCCGACCTGTTCGGACTATGGGCGCGACGCCCTGATCCAGCACGGACCGCTCAAGGGGGGATGGCTCACCGTGCGTCGCCTCTGTAAATGCCATCCCTTCGGCGGCTCGGGCTATGACCCGGTTCCGCCTGCAAAGACTGACGAAAAAGAACAACAGTCATGATCGATCTGAAATTCCCTGACGGCGCCGTGCGCCAATATCCGGCCGGTTCGACGGCGCGTGACGTCGCGACCTCGATCTCGCCGTCCCTGGCCAAGAAGGCGGTGCTGGCCGAGCTGAACGGCGAGCAGCGCGACATGGGGCGGGTGCTGGAGACGGGCGGCGACTTCCGCCTGATCATGCGCGACGATCCCGCCGCCCTCTATACGATCCGCCACGACACGGCCCACGTCCTGGCCGAGGCGGTCCAGACCCTGTTCCCCGGCACCCAGGTCACGATCGGCCCGGCCATCGAGGACGGCTTCTATTATGACTTCTTCCGCGACGAGCCCTTCTCGACCGACGACTTCGCCGCCATCGAGAAGGAGATGGGCCGGATCGTCGATCGCGACGCCAGGTTCGAACGCGAGGTCTGGGACCGCGACGAGGCCATCGTCTTCTTCGAGGCGCGCGGCGAGAAGTTCAAGGCTGAGCTGATCAAGGACCTGCCCGAGAACGAGACCATCACCCTGTACAAGCAGGGCGACTGGATCGACCTGTGCCGGGGGCCGCACTTCCCTTCGACGCGCCACGTCGGCAAGGCGTTCAAACTGACCAAGCTGGCGGGCGCCTATTGGCGCGGCGATTCCAAGCGCGAACAGCTGCAGCGCATCTACGGCACCGCCTGGACCACCAAGGAAGACCTGGACGCCTATCTGCAACGTCTGGAAGAGGCCGAGAAGCGCGACCACCGCAAGGTCGGCAAGGCGATGGAGCTCTTCCACATGCAGGAAGAGGGCCGGGGCATGGTCTTCTGGCATCCCAAGGGCTGGATCCTGTGGCGGGTGCTGGAGGCCTATATGCGCCGCCGCCTGGACGCCGCCGGCTATGTCGAGGTCAAGACGCCCCAGGTGCTTGACCGTAAGTTCTGGGAACAGAGCGGCCACTGGGACAAGTACCGCCCCAACATGTTCGTCTGCGAGACGGTCGAGGGCGAGACCCTGTCGCTCAAGCCGATGAACTGCCCCGGCCACGTCCAGATCTTCGACCAGGGCCAGCGCTCATACCGCGAACTGCCGCTGCGCATGGCCGAGTTCGGCGCCTGCCACCGCTATGAGCCGTCGGGCTCGCTGCACGGCCTGATGCGGGTGCGCGGCTTCACCCAGGACGACGCCCACATCTTCTGCCGCGAGGACCAGATCGTCGAGGAGACGTCCGAGTTCATCAAACTGGCGCGCAGCGTCCACGCCGACCTGGGCATGGAGACCGCCTATATCAGCCTGGGCACCCGCCCGGAGAACCGCGCCGGTTCCGACGAGTTCTGGGACAAGGCCGAGGCCCTGATGGCCGAAGCCGCTCGCGCGGCCGGGACCGAGCCGGTGGTCACCGAGGGCGACGGCGCCTTCTACGCGCCCAAGCTGGACTTCATCGTCAAGGACGCCATCGGCCGCGAATGGACCTGCGGCACGATCCAGCTGGACTATGTCCTGCCCGAGCGGCTGGATGCGACCTACATCGCCGAGGACGGCCAGAAGCACCGGCCGGTCATGCTGCACCGCGCGATTCTGGGCAGCTTCGAACGGTTCATCGGCATCATGATCGAGAACTACGCCGGCGCCTTCCCCCTGTGGCTGGCGCCGGTCCAGGCCGTGGTGGCCACCATCACCTCGGACGCCGACGACTACGCTCGCGACGTCATGGCCCGGTTCAAGGCGGCGGGCCTGCGCACCGAGATCGACCTGCGCAACGAGAAGGTCGGCTACAAGGTCCGCGAACACTCGGTCGGCAAGGTGCCCGTCATCGCCGTGGTCGGCCGCCAGGAAGCCGAACAGGGCCTAGTCGCCATCCGCCGCCTGGGCTCCCAGGCCCAGACGGTGGTCACGGTGGAGGAGGCGATCCGCCTCCTGACCGACGAAGCGACCCCGCCGGATCTGAAGCGGGATCGTGATGTTCCGCTGTCGTAAGCCAAAATCTTGAGCTACTGAATGATCGATGACAGAACTTTTTCGAAGCGATAACGTCGTGGCGCGCGCCGTTGCTTGCGAAGATGTTTCGCGCTGGGTGATTACGTTCGATAACTACAGCATCGGTCACGGGTTTGATCGGGAAGGGTTCGCAGAAGCCTATCTTCGAGCCCAAGGCATATCCGCCATTCACATAATGGGAAAACGGGAAGACTGGTATCAGTATCCCGAGATGGCCGAAGTATTCATCGCCGTCCGGGCGGCGATTGGCGGTGCGTCACGAAGCATGACCTACGGGTCTTCCATGGGTGGCTATGCTGCGCTTCGATTCGCAGACGCACTCGGCGTAGATGCGGCCTTGGCCTTGTCTCCTCAGTATTCGATCAATCCTGAGCGGGCGCCCTTCGAGAAGCGGTGGCTGCAGGACGCCGAACGGATATCTTGGCGCCCGGACGGCGAGCCACCGCTTCCACGACGCGCTCGAGCCGTCGTCGTGTTTGATCCGGTCTCGCTTGACCGTCTGCACGTCGAGCTCATTGCTGCAGAAACTGAGATAGTCGCTATTCCAATTCGATACTCGGGCCACCCGTCCGCCTCCATGCTGGCGGAACTGCAGATGCTGTCGCCGCTGGTGATGGATGTTCTCGCGGGAACCGAGGACGCCGCCAAATGTAGGCGAGTGGCCAAGGCGCGCCGGAGCGAAAGTGTCACATATCTGACAACCTTGGCCGATGCTGTGGCGGCGCGGCGGCAGCACTGGGCGTTACGGCTGTCTGAACGGGCGGTGGAGATTCAGCCAATGCACATTGGCGCGCTTCAGTCTCTCGCTAAGAATCTTCATGCTCAAGGGCGGCATGACGAGGCCTTGGTAGCACAGCAAAAAGCACTGCACCTGTCATGTAATAATGTCGTTATATCAGTGCCTTATGCGAGCATGTTGTCAGATCTCGGCCAACACGACAGCGCCTTGGCAATGGCGCGCGAAGTGGCTTCCAGGCCCGACACAAGCACCATGGCGCCGGTGCACGCGTGGCACGGGTTTATCGCCTATCAGGCGGGAGAAAAGGTAGAGGCTGTGGAAGCGGTCAGCAAGGCTGTTGCTCTTCATCCAACCGAGCCCAAATACCAAAAGCAGTTGATTAACTATCGAAGCGAAATTTCGCTCAGTGGTAAGGTGCGATGGATACTGCTGAGGCTCCACGCGTTCGCCCGTGGGCGCTTGGATCGCGCCATGCGTTGAGCGCGATTTCGCACACAGGAACATAAGCCGGCCAGATCGCTTGTGACTAGGTGCGCGCCCACGCGCTCCACCATGACAGCGAGATACGACAATGGCCGAGAAAACCCTCGACACCCTGTTCCACGACACGCTCAAGGACATCTACTACGCTGAGCGCAAAATCCTGAAGTCTTTGCCCAAGATGGCCCGCGCCGCTCAGTCGCCTGAGCTGAAGGCGGCCTTCGAGAAGCACAAGGAGCAGACCGAAGGCCAGATCGAACGCCTGCAGCAGGTGTTTGAGATCATCGGCAAAGCCCCGCGCGGCAAGACCTGCGACGCCATCGAAGGCATCCTGGCCGAGGGCGACGAGATCATGGAAGAATACAAGGACAACCCCGCCCTCGACGCCGGCCTGCTGGCCGCCGCCCAGGCGGTGGAACACTATGAGATCACCCGCTACGGCACGCTGAAGCGCTGGGCCCTGGTGCTGGGCATGGAAGACGCCGTCGCCCTGCTGGACGAGACCCTGCAGGAAGAATCCCAGACCGACGAAGACCTGACCGGCATCGCCGACGCCGCGGTCAACGCCGACGCGATGAAGACCGCCGCCTGATCCGGCCGACGTGAAACCGAACGGAGGCGGCCTCGCGGTCGCCTCCGTTTTCGCCGGTCGTCAGTCGTGCAGGAGCTCGTCGACCCCGGTCGGGCCTGGGTGTCCCCGGCGATGACGGCGCACTAAGGCGACGCAGGCGCCGAATGCTGTATAGCAACGATAGTAATCTCGACGGGGTCATGCCGAGATTTGCTGGTGATCGATCTATCTAGGCATCTCCACGCCGAATGATTATTCCGATGGAAGTGGCTGCGAAACCGCTGAGCGCAAGTTTCAGGTGGGGCTGTTCCTTGTAGGGCGCCAAGTCGATGAAACGATCCAAGACTTCGTGTCCGGGGTCCCAGTTGATTGGGACCACGTGATGCCCATTGGCGGACAACCGTTCCGCCAGCCGTTCAAAATCCCAGCGCCGGAATAGAACTGTCTCCATATCGTCCACCGTCTCGGTATTGGACGAAATATTGAATTCGGTCGTGTGAACGGCCCAGCCTCCAGGAGAGAGACATTCAACGGAGCGCTCAATGAAAGCTAAGCCCTTTTCTATCGAGCCTAGATGCTCGAGCGCACAAGCCGACCAACAGAAATCGTAGCCTCTGAGATCGTCCGGGACGGCATTCATGTCGCATTCCCGAAATTCGACATTCGTTTCGAATACATTGTCTGCGCAAATTCCGGACTTGCGCAGCACCTCCTTGCCGCCAGCATGCTGGTTGGTGGTCGTCCACCCCAGGTCCACGGCGCCATGGAAGGCCAAGTCCGTCGCCGTCACCCGTACGCCTTCAGAGGCGAACAGAGCCGTCAGGGGTTCGCGACCGACCCCGAAACCCAGACCTCTCATGCCTTCTCTGAGCAGGCCACGTTCCCAAAGGACCTGGCATATGAAGACAAATTCCCAGAGCTTGCGGTGGTATCTGAGGCTCTCGCCGAGCCGCGTGGTCCAATACGAAAAATAGGGCTGAGAAAAGCTGTCTTGCCGGCACATGGCCGCCTCGGAAAAGACGCCTTGCGTGGGCTCTCCCGATATCAGCGGCGGCTGTCCTTTCCATACGTCGGACGGCGGTTCAGACAGAGCTCCAATCAGGAGGTTCATTTCGCGGCGATGTTCGTCAAGCTGATTAGCCAAGCGCGAAAGGTTGCGCTCGGCATGAGCCAGACGCCTGGGCAGCCGGTACAGTGCGAGAAGGAGGCGGCGTGTTCGCGTAAACATCTTCATCTGATGAGCCATTTTGTCGGGCAACTCGCCCGCCTAGGGACAGCAGCTAGCAGCCGACGCCTGTATGCGAAAGGGCATTTGGATCAGGCTAGACGACTGGCGCAGATCGCCCAGTCGCCCAAACTGAAGGCGGCCTTTTGGCCTGCCCCCTCTGGTCTCGCGGTCATAATGGGGCCGCAGGCTTCATAGCTCATCTTGGGCTCCGGTGGGAGCGGCCGGGCGGCGCAGCCATTTACGTTGCGCAGCCGACCGGCCGCGTGGTTCATCCGCACGGTCTCCGGCGCGAGGCCGCCGTGAGCGGAGTGCGGTCGGACGTGGTTGTAGTCGTGCCGCCATTAGCCGATCACGGCCCGGGCTTCCGCCAAGGTCAGGCCCGCCGCTGCGAGTAGCCGCGCTCCGCCATCATCCTGGCCGAGAGCGACGAGACCCTGCAGGACGAGTCCCAGACCGACGAAGACCTGACCGGCATCGCCGACGCCGCCGTCAACAAGGACGCGATGAAGTCCGCCGCCTGATCCTGTCGGCCGGATAAAGGACGGAGGCGGCCTGACGGTCGCCTCTGTTTTCGTATCTGATCAGTCGCGCAGCAGCTCGTTGACCCCGGTCTTGGCCCGGGTCTGGGCGTCCACTCGCTTGACGATGACGGCGCAGTACAGCGACGGGCCGCCCTTGGGATCCGGCAGAGCGCCCGGCACCACGACCGAATAGGCCGGCACCTCGCCCCGAAAGACCTCGCCCGTGGCGCGGTCCACGATCTTGGTCGAGCCCGACAGATAGACGCCCATGGCCAGGACCGCGCCTTCGCGCACGATCACGCCCTCGGCGACCTCGGCGCGGGCGCCGATGAAACAGCCGTCCTCGATGATGGTCGGATTGGCCTGAAGCGGCTCCAGCACCCCGCCGATGCCCGCCCCGCCCGACAGGTGCACGTTCTTGCCGATCTGGGCGCAGGAGCCGACCGTGGCCCAGGCGTCGACCATCGACCCCTCATCGACGAAGGCGCCGATGTTCACGAAGGACGGCATCAACACGACGTTCCTGGCGATATAGGCGCCCTGGCGGACGATGGCGCCGGGCACCGAGCGGAAACCGGCGGCTTGATAGTCGCCGGCGGCCCAGTCCCCGAACTTGTTGGGCACCTTGTCCCAATAGGGGCCGACGCCCGGAGCGTGGCTGGTCGGGCCGCGGTCGCCGGCGCGCATGATCTGGTTGTCGTTCAGGCGGAAGGACAGCAGCACCGCCTTCTTCAGCCACTGGTGCGTGGTCCAGACCCCATCCTCACCGCGCGAGGCGACGCGCGCCTGGCCGGAGTCCAGCAGGGCCAGGGCGGTCTCGACCGCGTCGCGGACATCGCCATGGGTGGCGGCAGAGACGTCGGCGCGGTCTTCCCACGCGGCCTCGATGACGGATTCGAGATGCGACAGATCGGTCATGCGGCGTCCTTGAAGGTCAGGGCGTTGAGGAAGTCGAGAAGGTCGGGGGCGATCCGGTCGATATGGTCCCCCAGGGGTTTGCCGTGGCCGTCGCCGATCAGGACGGTCGCCATGCCTAAAGCCTTGGCCGGCTCCAGGTTCTTGGGCGTATCCTCGAAGAAGGCGGCGCAACGGGGTTCGAAATCGAACCGCTCGATCATGCGACGAAAGGCCGACGGGGCCGGCTTGGGCGTCAGGTCGCCGTCCTCGATGGCGAACACCCCCTCGAAACAGTCGGCGACGCCGATCCGGTCCAGCACCCGATGCGCATAGTCCCGCGCGCCGTTGGTGAAGACGAAACAGCGCCCCGGCAGGGTCTTCAGCCGTTCGGCCAGGCGCGGATTGGGCTCGACCCCGTCCAGCGGCACGTCGTGGACGACGTTCAGGAAGTCCTCGGGATCGATGGTGTAGTTGGCCATCAGCCCGGCCAGGGTGGTGCCGTGTTCATCCAGAAACTGGCGCTGCAGAATATGCGCCTCCTGGGGCGCCAGGCCGACCGCCTCGACCACATAGGCGTTGATCCGCGCCTGGACGAGGGACATCAGCCCCTGCTCGCGCGGATACAGGGTGTCGTCCATGTCGAACACCCAGGCGTTGACGTGCGACAGGTCGATCAAGACGCCTTCACCAGGGTGCCGGCGCCGAATTCGGTGAACAGCTCCACCAGCATGGCGTGGGGCCGCCGGCCGTCCAGGATGACCACGGCCTCGACCCCGGCGCGCACGGCGGCCATGGCGGTCTCCAGCTTGGGGATCATGCCGCCGTGTGCGACGCCGGTGTCGATCAGGCCTTGCGCCTCCTCCAGGGTCATCTGGCGAATGATCTCGCCGTCCGCGCCCTTGACCCCCGGCACGTCGGTCAGCAGCAGCATCCGCTTGGCGCCCAGCGACCCGGCCACGGCGCCCGCCACCGTATCGGCGTTGACGTTATAGGTCTGGCCGTCCTCGGCCACCCCGATCGGGGCGATGACCGGGACCCAGTCCTCGGTCTCCGAGGCGATCAGGCCCTTGATCAGCTTGGGATCCACCTTGGTGGGTTCGCCGACATAGCCCAGGTCCACTTCGTGCTCGATCATGCTGTCGGGGTCGCGCTTGGTCCGGCGGGTCTTCTCGACCGTCAGCAGGCCGGCGTCCTTGCCCGACAGACCGACGCCGCGCACGTCCGCCTCTTTGCCGGCCATGGTGATCCAGTGGGCGATCTCCTTGTTCACGGCGCCGGACAGGACCATCTCGGCCACTTCCATCGTCGCCGGATCGGTGACCCGCAACCCGTCGACGAAGCTGGACCTGACCCCGGCCTTGTCCAGCATGGCGCTGATCTGCGGCCCGCCGCCGTGCACCACGACCGGGTTGACCCCCATCAGCTTCAGCAGCACCACATCGGCCGCGAACTGACGGGCCACGGCGCTCTCGCCCATGGCGTGGCCGCCGTATTTGATGACCACGGTCTCGCGGTCATAGACCTGAATATACGGCAGGGCCTCGGCGAGCGTCTTCGCCGTCTCCCAGCTGCGTTCCTCGGACTGGCGTTCTGTTTCGTTCATCACCGGGGCGAGATAGCGGGGGAGCGCATGTGAGTCACGGAAGAAACGGCGTGTCCTGGCTGGACGCGGGTTCAGCGGGGCGCATCAGCGAAAACAAGACAGGCCTGGTCGAACGCCCACCTCAACTCGTCGAGTTGGGCGCGATCCTCTTCGGTCTCGCCGTTTTGCGCCATCCCGATCAAAATTCGAAAGGCGGCGTCTATCCACTCAGTCGAATAGGAGGAAATCGGCGACTGGCGCTTCAGATCGGCCGTCAGGAATTCATCGACGCCCCTGGCGCATTGCGCGTTGTCCAAGTCCAGGTCCAATCCCAGACTGACCTGCATACGCTGCGCACTGCCTCGCCAATTCCGGAGGAAGTCGGACCACTCGACAAACAGCCTGGGGTGTCCGCGACTTGCGCGCTCGCTTGTCAAGACGTGCCTGAGCCAAAGGCGACAGGCCTGCTCGACGCTCATGGCGTTGCGAGCGATCAGAGAGGCGGCGACTTCGGTGGGCGAGCGCAGCGGCGTCACAACAACGATCCTGTAGCCCGCATCCTCCAGAACCTGTTCCCAAAGGGGGAAAAATCGACACAGCCGGGGATCCTTGAAAACGATCAGCTTTTGGCCGCCGAATTCTTCATCCAGGCGCTCACGCGCCTCAAGGAGGAACTCTGGTCGCCGATCAAGCACGCCAGGCAAGCCGAAGGGTCGCCAATCCCGCCAGTTCGACCCACCCGCCTCAAGCAGTTTGTCATGGAACGTCATTAGGATCTGACTTTCCCAGAATCCCTTCGGATTGTCCTCCGCCGCCGGCATGAGCGTACGCGGGGAGGCGGCGCCCAGAATGCTAAGAGCGCCCGCGACGGAAGAGGTGCCGCTCCTGTGCATGCCCAGAACAACGATCGCGGTCCGATCGCGCATCAGAGAGGGATCCTCTGAGACCCTGACCGTCAACTACTGCGCGCCCGCTCAAGAATTTCGTTGAAGCGACCTTCGAATTCCCGACTTGAAACACAGGCTCGGAACTCGTTCTCGAAGGTTGTAATCCGATGCCGCAACTTGTGCTTCACGGCGTCCAGACCCCCCTCATCCGGCTCGCGGTTCAGTATCCCTCGATAGATGGCTTCAGCGACCTCGTCGCAGACCTGATAGCGCGCGGCGCGTAGTTCCGGCGTTTCCGGGCGATCATCCGAGAGGTCTGCCGGAGCGAGCCCGCCAAGGGCTTCCAGCACGCCCTCCCTAAGGGCGGCCAAGCGTTTGTCCAAGTCTCCCGTCTCGCGTACATATTGCCGGATGAAGCTGCCATACCAGTTGAAGACCCGCGGCGCGGCGTCATCGCGGTAAAAGACGGGTTCGATCACCGCTTCATTGTTGCGAAGAATTTTGTGCAACTCGGCCTGGTCATCGATCACATCGCCCCATTTTTGTTCGGCGTTGAGCTCATCTTCCGGCACGCTCATAAGCGCGGCGTTCCAGAGCTCCGCGATCATCCGGCCCTGTTCATGGCCGAGATTGATGGCGAAGACCCCGTTGTTGATATCCCACCACCTCGGCGGCTCGAGACCGCTTCCCGCAGCGATCATGGCGTACTGGCTCTTGCCGGCGAGGTATTCGGCGATCTTGAAATCGACGTCAGCCACATAGGCGTCCGCGTCCAAATAGATAATCCAGCCGTCGTAACCCTGATCGACGTAGGATTTCAGGATCGGCAGCCTGTTGAGAGCGGCGTGCCAGGGTTTGGCCCCCCTCTTGATGCCGATGAAACACTCATAGGCGTGCCCCTGGCGGGCGCAGATTTCTTTGACCGTTGTGGACGTTACGTTGATGAACTTGGAATAGACGGCGCTATCGGCGGTCTGGACGAAAGTAATGCGCAAGAATACTCCTGAATTCTAAGTCTTGAGGCAAGCCGTCGCGACAACCTTCTCAGTCCCATGGCCTGTGCGCCCGTGACGGCGTCGCAGGCGACAACTGGATGATCGCCCCCGTCGCCATCTGTTCGCGTCTTATCGAAGATTGCTTTCCAAAAGTAAATTTGAAGCCGTCTGATCGACCAATCGATAGGCGCTCAGAACCGAAAGGTCGAATGAAAGATCCTGCAGCCTCGTTGTATTGAAATCGTACGATGCTTCTATCAACACCCATTTAGGTCTGTACGCCGACGTGGTGATGAGATCATTCAGCACCTTGATGTCCTCTTCTTCGATGTCGATCGACAGGAGGCCGAATTGTTCGGGAATTCCGCGTTCCTTGAGCAAGGGAGCAAGGCGACGGACAGGCACGCTGACCTCGCCCGCCAACGGCCCCCATCCCTCAGAAGCACTCCGATCCAGAGAGGAAACATCATCGTTGACGCCCAGATAGAAGGTCGCCTGTCCCTCATAATCCGATATGGCGCAGTTCAGCAGTTCCATCTGAAGTCCAGCGAACTCCATCTCGATCATCGGAATGAGCGCAGAATTCGCTTCCACCAGAAGACCTCGCCATGCGAAAGTCTTCATCAGATCCCAGGAGTTTGATCGCGCCTTGCCACGCGCCCCGATATCGACCACCCAGCGGTCGTGGGCCGCGCACGTCATCCAGCGTCGAATGAGAAGTTCCAACTCCCCGTATTGTGTCTGGTCACGAAGTAGCCGCTGGTTCTCGTTGCGAGAGCCGAACTCCTCGGATGCAAGGATTTCCGCGATGATGTCCTCAACACTCGAGACTTCGTTGAGAAGCCGCTCCACCTTGTCCTGTGCGGCGGGATCAACCTCCCGTAGGAGAAACACGCGGTAGAGCATCTGGACAAACTCAGAGGCTTCAAGCCCGGCAAACCTACGCTCCAAAATGCACTCCGATCCATGGTTTGGACAATTTGCTGAACTCGACCCTAGGAATCGAGCCTCTGATCCAAGGCCGCGCCTAAATAAGGCCGGTCGTGTCGAAACGGAAGCCCGACATGAACGGGCCGGGCAGGACCTCTCCCCACCGCGCCTGATACTCGTTACTGGCGAGAATGTCGGCGACGTAAAATTTGACGCGATCTTCCTCGGTCTCGAGAGCGAAATCGACATCCGGCGCGTCGGCTTCAGGCCAACGGCCAAGCAACGTCTGATAACAGGCCTCAATGAACTGGCGCGCGCCATGTCGACGGTAATGGTTGATCGCGAAAGGAATGAACTGCTCCAGGCTTGGGCAAATATCCGGGGCGCGGACCAGGGCGATCAAATCGAGGGCTGAAAGCTGCGCTGTCGTCGGCTTTGCCGGGCTGAGCATGTCGATCGACAGGGTCGCCAAGACCTCGTCGGACACGCCGCAGCGCAGCTTGACGTCATCCCCGATCGCAAACGCCTGTCGCAGGCCGTGGATCTGGAATGCGCACCAGCCCAGGCGCAGGCCGGCTTCAGCAGCGGCGGCGGAATGGCCGCTCGCCCTGGCGAAGGCGATCGGTGCGTCGTCAGAGGTCAGCTTGACGAGCGCCGGAGATGGGCCGTTCGGAGCGGCGTAGCCTCGCAAACAGTCGGCAGAGATTTCAAAAAGCGCGAAGGCGACGACGGTCGAGTAGTCGTACGACATCTACTGCTCCTTCATCCAGCGGGAAATTTCTCCATAGCAGGCGTCCCAGCCGTGGGGAGCGACGCGCTCCAGCAGATCGGTCAATGACTGTCCGCGAGATCGGGTCTGCGCGGCGCGAAGCTCTGCGATACGCATCGCCTGTACAAATTCGAACATTTCGGTGGGGTCGAAAAAGACGCAACTCTCCGGGAATACTTCTGGAATGCTCGAGCTGTTCGAGCAGACCGTAATCTTGCCCAGCGCTCCAGCCTCGAGGACCGGCAAGCCGAAGCCTTCGAAGAACGACGGATAGACGCAGAATGCGGCGTTGATCATCAACGCCGTACGTTCGGCGTTGGAGACATAGCCGGTGAACTGAATCCGGTCGCTGCTGACGCCCACGCCTTCGAGTCGATCGAGAAGGCGGGCCTTTTCGTCCAACCAGCCGTCGCGGCCTATGAACACAATACGATACTGGTGAGCAAATCCCGGATTCTGCATCAGATAGTCGAAGATGACGCCACCGTTCTTGCGCGGCTCCAACGTTCCGATGACGGCGATATAAGGCTCGGCCAGCAGGTTTGGCCTCACCTGCAGCAGTCCAGCGCTAAGTTCAAACGGGTCAAACTCTGCACCAAGCCTAATAATAGACATTTGATCTGTTGGTTTTCCTAAGTACGTATTTACGTCGGACAGCGTGGCTTGTGATACGCAGAACACGTGGTCTGACGTCTCAACGTCTCTTCGAATTCGGTTCGCAAAATGAAAAATGTTGTCCGCGTTGTGAAATTCAGGCGTCAATATTGGACTTAGGTCGTGCACTATTATGGCTTCCCTGCCAAAATAGTTACGGACGGGCTTTATGTTTGGAAACAAGGCGACCATTGATCGCGCCTCCTTTTCCGGTATCGCTTCGCCGTTCCACGCGGCGTCCGCGAGGAATGGCAAGCCTCCCTGCCCGGAGTGTCTGCCCAAAAAGCCTGCAACAACGCTCCGCGAGACGGGGATGGTCTCGTAGGCGAAGACCCAGTCGATGGTCTGGTCCTTGAGTGCACGCTCCGCGATTGCAGCCACGACGTTAGGGATGCCCGTCCAAGTGTCCTCGAACAGCGCGCTGATATCCAAAACAGCTTTTGTCACGCCGCCTCTCCCACCTTCAGCTTTTCGACCAATGTCCGAAGCTGGTTCGCGACGACCTCCGTCCCAAACTGCGACCTGACCTCTTCCCATGACGCCGCGGACTTGTGCGCATAGTCACCATCCGGAATGTCCCTGGCCGCCTGCAGCGCAGAGTGGACATCGGCGGCGTCGACATAGTTCGTGTCTACTCCGTACATCCGATATCGAGCCGTCAGGCGGATATCCAGCGGGCGGGTTTGTGAGGGAATGACGACCGCGTCATTGTCCGAAATATAGTCCGCCATGGCGGTGTGATCGACGGCGATCGGCACCACGCCACGCGCCATGGCCTCAAGGAGGGGCAGGTTCTGACCTTCGGCGTGAGACGTACAGAGATAGAAGGCCGCCGCGTCATACAGGCGATTCAGTTCCCCCCGCGTGAGCGCGCCGTCTGTGATCCAGACGCGGTCACTTACCATCGGCCGCACCATCCGTCCGGCGTCGGCGATCTGCTCCTCCAAGAGTATGCGGTTCGCGAGACGTTTGGCGCGGTGAGGCGTCGACATTTTCAACAGCAGGATCGCATTCGGATCCGACTCTGCAAAGCGGAGGAACCCTTCCAGCAACGGTTCGATCTGTTTGCGGTAGTCGTGAACGTTAAAGACGCTGAGATAGAGGGTGGGCCTCTCCAGGCCCAGCGAAGCCAGCACGGACGGCAAGGTCGACCCTCGGGCGCGGGCGGCGCCGTCCATCGTATTCTGGATTCGGGGCAGGATCGCCAGGGGCTCCCAGTTCACGCCGGCCAGATCTCGTCCGGCACGCGCGATATCGCGCTCGGTCGGACGCCCGTCACGGGGGCGGCGGGCATGAGCGCCCAGGATAGGGGCCGGCACCCTGCTGACCGGACGGGATACGACCGCCTTTACGGCCTCGACGCCCTGGGATGAGGGAATCCAGAGTTCGTCAGGCACGTTCAACATTTCCGCCTGCTGTGAGAAGGCGTGGTGGCTGAAGCTCTCCTCCGGGCTGCGGAGGCGGTCAAACTCCCAGGCGAAGCAGTTGACGTTGTAGGCCCCCTTCAGAACTCTCATCCGGTCAGGAGGATAGAAGCCGATGTGAAGATTGACGTCGGCAGTGGACCGCTTTCGAATGTCGGAGACATACTCGGGCTTCACGATGACGGTGTGATCGATCTCGAGCTCTTCCAAGGCCTGGATAAAGCCTCGCATGGCGAAGGAATAGGAATAATCAGCCTGCCCCAGGCCCGCAGCCGCCGCCTCTCTTTGACCTTCGGAGACCGGGGCGCTTGGCGCGGACAGGAAGACGCGCAGATCGGTTCGGTCCTCGCCGACGCCCCAGAAGACGGTCTTGTTGTCGACTTTCTTCAGCAGACGAAGATCGGCTTCGATCTGGTCGCGTTCGGGGTGGCCCATGTCGCGCGCCTGACGCAGAAGTTCCGCTGTCTCGTCGAGACGCCCGCGCACCTTCGACAGATGCGCGAGCTGGAGAATGATTTCGGCGTCGTCCGGCTTCAGCGTCAACGCCTTGAGATAGGCGTCCTCCGCCTTGGCGTGAAAGCCGGCCTCCTTCAGCGCATGACCCAGTTGCACCCATGCGCCGCGCCGCTCGGGCTCCTGGCCGCAGATGCGCCTGCGCCAGTAGGCGTCCTGCGCCCAGTCCCGCTGGGCGCGGGCCAGATCCGCCCGTTTCTTGAGATCGGCGGCGCTTTCGCCCATCAAGGGTCCACCCACTTTATTGAGCCCCTTTTGCAGCACCCGGCTGACTGACGGCGCACGACCCATGCAATCCCCTGCACTTCGAAAATTTGATAGACACGGAAAAGCGCGGGCTCTGCGGCCCGTTAACCACTTCACGAGCAGGCTTGCTATCACAGGGGCGACCGGCTTATCCACCGCCAAACTGTAACGCCGTGGTTCAGGGAGCGGTGCGAATTCGAGGCAGGACATGGAAGACCCCTTGATCGCTCAGCCGCCCGTTCCTGAAAGGGAGATCGGCGTTTGGACGGCCGACGACGTGGGGCGCCTTTACCGCCTCGTCCTGAACCGCGGCGGCGAGACGCGCGAAATGCTGGAAGAGATGGCCGGCTGGGACGTGCGTCGGCTCATCGGCTCGTTCTTCCATTCCCCTGAGTTCAAAGGGTCGGTCGGGGCCCGGCTGCAGGCCGGCGAGCGCCCGCGCGACGCGGCGTTCCCGGACGATGTCGCTGATTGGGCGGCCCGAATGATGCCGCTGTCCGAAGACGGGCGCCGCAGGGCCGTCGCCTCCAAATCCTGGTCGATGCTGTATCACGCCCTGGCGGCCGATGCGGTCTTTCGGGACTATATGGACGATGACAGCCCCCTCACCGAGCCGCGCGCCTTCGCGGTCTTGACGGCCGCGTCCCAGGTGGACGGACGATTGGAGGAGGTCTCTGCACGAGGCGTGCGCGGCTGGGCCGCCTATCCGGACGAGCCGGATTCCGGCGTCTCTGTCGAGGTGTGGATCAATGGCGTCTTCTGCGGCGCCGGAACGACGTCGGCCTTCCGCCGCGACGTCCAGGACCTGTTCGGCGGCGCCGGTCTGGCCGGTTTCGAGATTCAGGTGCCCGAGGCGGCGCGGCGCCGTTTTGTTCAGATGGACATCGAGCTGCGGGCGGCGAGCAACGGTTTCGTCCTGGGGCGGGCGACCGTCATGGCCGAGCCGCCCCAGCCGGACCTGATTTCCGGGATCCGCGACGAAATCACTCAGGCGCGCCGCGTCCTCGAAAGCCTGGAGAGCCGGCTGCCCTGGATCGAGTCCACGTTATCGACGCCTCTTTCCGACTACGCCGCCTACAGTCGCGCCTGGCGGGACGCGGGGCCGACGCCGGAGCGCTGCGGCCTGGCGATCGACATCGTACTCGACCTCGCGGGCGGCGCGACGCGCGATATCGAAGAGGCGGCCCGGGCCGTCGCGGGCCAGAGCCATGCGCAAGCCAATCTGATCCTGGTCGCGGGGCCGGCCGAGGCCAATCTGGCGGCGGATCTGCGCCAGCGGATCGAATGGGCGGCTCAACCCGCGCCGACGGTGCTCGTCCTGGACGCCGAACACCCGGTCGCCAGGATCGAGGCCGCTCTGGACACGGCCGCAGGCGACCTGGTCCTGGTCCTGACGCCCGAGGTCGTCCTGCACCCCCACGCCCTCGCCAGGATCGCCGCGCGGTTCTCGGCGGCCTCTCCGGAGCTGGAGGCCGTCTATTTCGACGAGGACGTCCTCGACGCCGCCGACGCCGACGACGCGCCGCAGGACCGTCGCCGGATCCTGCCCAGGCTCAAGCCCGACTTCGACCCCGACTATCTGCTCCAGACCCCCTATGTCGGCGAGGCCGTCGCCTTCCGGCGGGCCGCGCTGCAGCGGCTGGGACTGAGGCGCGAGGCGGCGCCCCACGCCGTCTGCGACGCCCTTCTGCGGGCGCGGCCCGAGGCGGTCGGCCACGTCGCCCGGGTTCTGGCCAGCCGCACCGTCCCTGAGACGGTCGAGCCGGAGGTCTGGCTTAACTGTGCGTCCCATCGCCTCGCCCAGGCGGGGATCGACGCGGTCGCCCAGCCGCGCGCCGACATCCTGGGCGCCCCGACCCGGGCCCTGCGGATCCGCCGCGCCCCGCCGCCGGCGTCGGCCTGCCTGATCATCCCGACCCGCGACGGACTGGACCTGCTGAAGCCCTGCGTCGACAGTTTGCTGGACCGGCGCGCCGACAACCGCACGCCGTTCGAGATCCTGATCATCGACCACGACAGCCGCGAGCCCCAGACCCGCGACTATCTGGCCGCGCTCCAGGCCCTGGGCGCCGCGCAGGTCCTGCCCTATTGCGGCGATTTCAACTGGGGCCTGATGAACAATCTCGCCGCCGGCCAGACCCAGGCCCAGGTTCTGGTCTTCCTCAACAACGACACCGTCGCCCTGTCGCGGGACTGGCTGGACGAACTGACGGCCCAGGCCCTGCGCCCGGACGTCGGCGTCGTCGGCTGTCGTCTGCTTTATGGCGACGGCGCGATCCAGCACGCCGGCTTCGTCAACCGCGAGGAGACCTACGCCTTCCTGTCGCACGAAGGCGTAGGTGCGCCGGGGTCCGACCCCGGTTATCTGGATCGCCATGTCGTGGTCCATGCGACGGCGGCGGTCACCGGCGCCTGCATGGCCATGCGGGCCGACCTGTTTCGCGACCTGGGCGGCTTCGATCCCGGCTTCCCGGTCGAGGGCAATGACGTCGACCTGTGCCTGCGCGCCCGCGCGCGGGGGCTGACGATCCTCTACACGCCGGACGCCACCCTCTATCATCTGGAGTCCAAGACTCGGGGCTTCAACCACGATCCGGCCCGCCAGGCCGTGGCCGAGGCGGCCTCTCGCGTCATCTGGCGGCGCTGGGGCGAGCGGTTCAGCCGCGATCCCGGCTTCAACCCCCATTTCGACCGCACCGGCCGCCCCTTCGCCCGCCTGCGCCCCCCGCCGCCCTGGTCGGGGTGAGGGGCGATCCGCCCGGACGCCGTGATCGCGGCGACGACCTAGGGGATCAGGCGCGCTCCGTCCCCACTGGTGCGCCGCGATAGCGCAGGATCAGCGGCACCGTCAGGGTCATCTCGTGGCTGACGCCGTGCTCCCACAATCCGTCCTCGCCCCAGCAGTCGCCGTGGTCGGCGCAGATCAGCACCGTGGCTTCGCTGAAGGCTTCCAGCAGCCGCTCCAGACGGCCGTCCACGAACTCGACGCAGGCGGTCTGGCGGGCGCGACATTCCGCCGCACGGTCCACGGTCTGGAACGGGACGCACGGATTGTCGTCCTCGGGCCAGGGCGCCCCCTTGTAATGATAGGGCACATGGGTCTCGCCGATGTTCATGAAGGCGAAGACCGGCCGGTCGCCGGCCTCGGCCAGTTGCGCCTCGATCCAGGCGACCTGCGCCTCCACCCCCTCCCGCGCCGCGAACCAGAAGGTCTCGAACCCATGCCGCAGCGTGGCCGAGACGGGGGTCTCCGGGTCGAACCAGCCCATCGCCGCCGTACCGAGGGTGCGCCAGCCGCCCAGGCGAAATCCATCGACGATATTGTCGCCCGCCACCGTGAAGCCGGGCGTCGCCAGACCGGGATGTCCCGCATAGCTGAGGCGGAAGAGACGGGCCAGCTTGGGCGTCAGGAACGGCTGGGCGGGGCCGTCCGCGCCCGGCGTGAAGCCGACGAACATGGCGGCATGGGATCCATAGGTGAAGTGCGACGGCGCCTGGGCGCGGTGCAGGGGAGCCAGGGCCTTCATGTTCGGAAGCCTGGCGGCCGCAAATGTATCGTACCGGCAAGAATCCAGCGAAATGAACAGGATGCTGTCTGGATTCATGCGGTTTGCGGCCTCGTGCGATACGCGTCGGCGGGGAGTGCGACGCCCTTGAAATAGGGAGAGAACAATGGCCTAAACCAGCCTTGCCATATCCCTGCCCGGCGTCGGCGGGCGGCGCAAGCGAGGGGCCTCGAAAATGAAAATCCTGTTCTGCATTCCGGCCTACGGCGGCAGCGTCCGCGCGGAGACCATGCTGTCCGTCTCGACAGGGGTGATCCAGCTGTCGAAGAACTTTCCGTCCGCCGAAATCCGCCTGTTCACCGTCAACATGGCCGAGATCGCGCGGGTGCGGAACATCTTCGCCTCCATGGTCCTGAACGACGGATACGACGCCCTGTTCATGCTGGATGCGGACATGGGCGTTCCGCCCGAGACCTTCTCGCGGTTGCTAGCGTCGGGTTACGATGTCTGCGGCCTGACCTATCCGCGCCGCCAGATCGACCTGGCGAAGTTCCATCAACTTGCGCAGGCCGGCAACAGCTTTGAGGCCAGCCACACCGGCGCGCTCAGTTTCATCGCCGCAGGAAGCTTTGTTCACAACAACGGCCAGATCGATATTCGGGAAGGCTTCCTGGAAATGAACGAAATCCCTGGAGGTTGCATGTTGATCCGGCGCGCCGCCATCGAACTGCTGTGGAAGACGTCGCCGCATTTGCGCCAAACTCAGAATATCAGCGACATGGAGGCGAGCCTTGGGTTGAAAAAGCTCCTCCGTTGCTTCGACAACATTCAGGAGGGCGCCACCAAGTACAGCGAAGATATTAGCTTTTGCCGCTACTACAGGAAGGCTGGCGGAAAAATCATGGCGCTTATTGATGTCAGTGTCGCGCACTACGGCGACATGAAATATGAAGGTCGATATTCCGATATGCTTCTGAGCGGCGCCAAGTCCGCCTCGGCGTGATTCAAGCGCCGCGCATTTGCCGGAAAGTCCGCAGGTCGCACCGGGCGCCGTCACCATTTTGTCAAACTTTGCCAGAGTGTTGACGTTACATAAACACCTTTTGTGGTTGACGTCTGGGCGCTGGCGACTGTAACACTCCAGCGCCAGGGGAAGCAGGATGGGCCGCATGGTCAATCTCTGTGACCATCCTACGCAGCTTCGTATGCAACCTCTAGGAACCTTTTGGGGACCCCAATGATCCGCAAGTCTCTCTACCTCGCTGCTTCGGCCGCCGTGCTCATCACGGCCGCTCAAGCGCAAGCCGCCACCATCACCGGCACCGGCCTCTTTAACGGCGTCAGCTCCGCGACCACGACCGGCGCATTCAAGCTCGCTCAAGAGCTGACCTATTTCACGGCCGCTTCGTCGGCTACGGGATCGGGCGCAACTCAGGCGACCGCGACCTTTGACCTGCTCCCGACGAACTCCTTCACGACCGGTGAAAGCCTGCTGCTGACCGTCGACATCTCGGCCGGCGGCATCTTCTCGTCGAGCACGGGCTTCGCCGTGACCGGCTCCGACACCACCACCACCGGCAGCTGCGCCGTTCAGTCCGTCTCGGCTGTGACCCCGGTCGCCGCCAACGCGACCTCGGCCCAATATCTGGTCAACCTGTCGGGTGACTGCGCCACCACCGGCCTCAGCATCTCGGTTCCTGTCCAAGCGACCGGCGCTGACATGGTCATCGGCGCCCAGCTGCAACAAAGCTTCGGTGGTTCGCTGATCAACGTTGACGGCGGCCGCGCCGCTGCGAAGTTCATTGACGTGGCGCCCGCCTACACCGCCGTCGTCTCGGCCTCGACCGCTTCCGCGACCGCTCTGGTCACCGAAGGCTATCGTGAGTTCAACGCGACGCCCATCGCCGCCGGCACGGTCATCGTTGAAGTTGATTCCGCTTCTCACATCGCCCTGGTCACGACCGCGACTGCTTCTACCGACGACGTCGACGGCGTTGCCCTGACCGCCCAGGCGCTGACCGGTTCGTTCACCGGCTATAATCTGGCAAACGGCGCGACCCGCTTCACCGCGGGCACCGCCAGCGCCACGGTCTCGACCATTCGCGTCTCGACCGCCACTGTCGGCACCAACATCATCAACATCGTGGACAACACCGACACCGCCACGACCGCCGGCATCAACGGCGACGCGATCATTCCGGCTTCGACCTTCTCGGTTGTGGCAGCCGTCGATCTGATTGACGGCCTGCGCGACTTCACCGCCACCGGTTCGCTGGCTCCGGTCACGCGTGACGGCACCTCGTTCGTCGCGCCCTGGATCGCTCTGGGCGCCGCCTCGGCCAACTCGACCATCCGCCTGGCCAACAACGGTTCGACCGACACCGGCCCGATCCAGATGACCCTGACGTCGAGCAACGGCGCCGCCGCCGCCAACGGGACCGTAACGATCTCGGCCTCGGATCTGGTCGCCGGTTCGCTGACCGCTTCGGGCGGCATCCCCGCCGGCGGCGTGGTGTCCATCTCGGGCGCTGCTCTGAAGACCGCCTTCGGCACCGCTGCCGCCAACGGCGACCTGGAAGTCACGATCGAAGCCCAACCGCAGTTCATCTCGGGCAAGGTCCGCGTGACGCAGGCTTCGGGCCAGATCTTCGAAACCTCGCTGGGCAACCTGAACGGCGCCCGCTAAGTCCAGGTTCACACCTGAACTGGGGAAAGGGAGGGCTTCGGCCCTCCCTTTTTCTTTGCGCGATAGGTCGTGATCGCGGGGTGAAAACCGGCTATCACGGCCGGGATCTATTTTCGGAACCGCTCCTTGCCCGCCGACGCCGCCGCCGAACCCATCGCCATCCGCTTTCCCGCCGCCCCCATACGCCGGCGCCTGGGCGAGGAGCTGATCGCGCGCGGCATGATCCGCGAGGCGGATCTGGCCAACGCCCTGACCCTGCAGAATCAGAACGGCGGCCTTCTGGGCCTGAACCTGGTGCGGCTGGGCGCCGTGTCCGAGGCCCAGCTGCTGGAGGTCCTGGCCGAACAGCTGGACCTGCCGATCCTTCTGCCCGAGCACAGCCCCCGCCCGGACCAGGTCGCCGCCTTCCTGGCCGAGATCCGCTCCCCCCTGAACTGGTGGGCCGAGAACGAGGCCGTCGTCTGGCGCCAGGAGGCGACCGAGACCGCGCCCAGCCGCATCGTCTGCGCCGCCGTCCAGCCCCTGGCGCCGGGCCTGGGCGAGCGGATCGCCCAGGCCCGTTCTTCCGAGCCGGTCGTCTTCATGCTGGCCCAGCGCTCGCTGATCGAGGCCCTGACCCAGGACCTGCACGCCGACGGCCTGCCCCTGATGGACGGGGTCATGAGCGGCGGCGACGCCGCCCGCCTGCGCGAACTGGCGCAGGAGGCGCCGACCATCGACTTCGTCAACGCCGTCTTCGCCGAGGCCCTGACGCGCCGGGCCTCCGACGTCCATGTCGAACCCTATGAGGACCGGTTCCTGGTGCGGATGCGCATCGACGGCGTCCTGACCACCGCCCGCGCCGCGCCTCGCGCCAATTTCGAGGCCGTGGCCTCGCGCATCAAACTGCTCAGCGGCATGGACATCGGCGAACGCCGCCTGCCCCAGGACGGCCGCCAGTCGGTGCGCGTGTCCGGCCAGGAGGTCGATCTGCGCGTCTCGACCCTGCCCTGTTCCTGGGGCGAGTCGATCGTCCTGCGTCTGCTGGGCAAGACCAGCCGCCTGCCCGAACTGTCCGAACTGGGCGTCAGCGCGCCGCAGGAAAAGACCCTGCTGGGGCTGGCGGAACATCCAAACGGCGTCTTCCTGATCACCGGCCCCACCGGCTCGGGCAAGACCACCACCATCTATCGCCTGCTCAGCCACCTGAACGACGGCGAGCGCAAGATCATCACAGTCGAGGACCCGGTCGAGCTGGACCTGCCCGGCGTCATCCAGGTGCGGGTGCGGTCCGAGATCGGCCTGACCTTCGCCGCCGGCCTGCGCTCGATCCTGCGCCAGGACCCGGACGTCATCATGGTCGGCGAAATCCGCGACCCCGAAACGGCCCGGATCGCGGTCCAGGCCGCCCTGACCGGGCACCTGGTCATCTCGACCGTCCACACCAACACCGCCCTGGCCGCCGTGCCGCGCCTGCTGGACCTGGGGATCGAGGACTATCTGCTGGCCGACGTCCTGCGCGGCGTGGCGGGACAGCGGCTGGTCCGGCGCCTGTGCGACTGCGCCCGTCCCTCGACGTCGGCCGAGGCGGCCGACCACGAACAGTCCATCCCGGCGCACCTGCGCATGTTCGCCGACACCGAGCCTGCGGGCTGGCGCGAACCGGCGGGCTGCCCCCGCTGCGGCCAGTCCGGCTATCGCGGCCGGGTCGGCGCCTATGAGATCGCGCCCGCCTCGCCCGCCTTGATCCAGGCCCTGCGCGCCTCGGCCGACGAGGACCAGCTGACCGCCATCGCCCGCGAGGACGGCTTCCTCAGCTTCGGCGACGACGCCTTCCTCAAGGCCCGGCGCGGCATGACCACCCTGTCCGAGGTGCACCGCATCGTCGGCGGCGGCGACTGACCATGTCGTCCCAGGCCTTCCAGTATCAGGCGATCGACCGCCAGGGCGCGATGTCGCGCGGCGTCGTCAGCGCGCCCGACGAGGCCACCGTGGTGCGCCGGCTGTCGGCCGAGGGGCTGACGGTGCTGAAGGTCTCGCCCGCCGCCGCCGCACGCGGCGAGGGTCAGAACCGCCCGCTGAAGTCCGGCGAGCGGGTGCTGGTCCTGCGCCAGCTGGGCCTGATGCTGGAAGCCGGCGTCTCCCTGCTGGAAGCCCTGGAGACCGTCGCCCAGGGGATGCAGTCCCGCAAAGGCAAGGAACAGTTCCAGGCGGCGATCGCCGCCCTGCGTCGCGGCGACTCGCTGGGCCAGTCGCTGGAGGAACATGTTCCGGGCTTTCCCGACTACCTCTACGCCATGGCCCGGGTGGGCGAGGCCTCGGGCCGGGTCGCCGAGGTGCTGAAACAGGCGGCCGAGCAGATGGCCTACGAGGACCGGCTGCGCAAGGATTTCGGCAACGCCATGACCTATCCCGCCTTCCTGCTGATGGCCGGCCTGGGCGCGGTCGCCTTCATCTTCACCCAGGTCGTGCCCCGGTTCGGCGCCATGATCGGCGAGGACCGCAGCCGCGTGCCGACGGTCTCGCGCTGGGTGCTTTCGGCCGGCGAATACGCCAACGCCCATATCGGCCTGATCGGGATCGGACTGGGCGCCGTCGTCGCCCTCGCCGTGGTCATCGCGACCAATCCGGCCATCAAGGCCCGCGCCTACACCCTGGCGCACGGCCTGCCGGTCGTAGGCGGGGTGATTCAGGCGCGCGAGATCGCCGCCTGGGCCCGCCTGACCTCTTTCGCCCTGACCAATGGCGTGCCGATCCTGTCGGCCGTCGCCCTCGCCCGCGCCGCCGTGCCGATCGGGCCCTTTCGCCAGGGGCTGAACCGGCTGGAAAGCGACCTGAAGGCGGGCCTGACCCTCGACGCGTCGCTGGCCGCCCACACCAAGCTGGAAGCGATGGACCTCAGCCTGCTTCGCGCCGGCCAGCGTTCGGGCGCCGTCGGCGCCATGTTCGGCTTCATGGCCGACAATTACGAGAACCGGCTGCGCGACAGCATGAAGCGCATGACCTCCCTGCTCGAGCCGGCCGCCATCGGAGCCATTTCGCTGATCGTGGGCTTCGTCGCCCTGTCGCTCGTCCTGGCCCTGTCCAGCGTCTACGAAGGCGTGGTGTGATGCGGCCTGGCCGCGAGGGCTTCAGCCTGATCGAGGCCCTGGTCGCCCTGGCCATCGCCGCCATGATGCTGACGGCCATTTTCGAGCTGCAGCAGCAGATGATCCGGGGCCAGCGTCGCGCCGCCGACGTGCTGGAGCAGGTCGCGGCCCAGGAAAACGCCCTGGCCCTGACCCGCGACCTCAATCCGATGGAACAGCCTCAGGGCACGGTGGAACTGCCCGACGGCGACGTCATTCGCTGGACGTCGGAGGCCAAGACAGAGGCGCGCGTCAACGCCGGATTCCCGACGGGCGACGGCCAGTTCCAGGTCCAGCTGTTCACAGTCACGGTCGAAATCGAACGCCGCAACGGCCGCTCGCCTGCCCCGCTGGTCTTTGACCGTATGGGCTGGCGGCGGATGACGGGCGAGGGCGCCTAGGGGGTTTCGGTCGGACCGGCGGCCGGCGTTTCGGCGTCGACGGCCACCGCCTCGCCCAAGGGCGTGACGACGACCGGCGCCGGCCGGCCGCGCTGCGGCAGCAGGGGCGGGGTCTCGGACGCGGGGAGCGGACTTGGAAGATCCACCCCCAACCCCCGAAACCGCGAGCTGATCGACCAAGGCGTCAGCGTGTAGGACCAGCCGCGCCCCGTGCGGAAGGCTGCGTTCATGTTCGCCGTATATTCATCGGCAAATCCACTCATGTCCTCATCGCCCCGCACGATGTAGGGCGTGATCATGAGCAGCAACTCAGTACGCGTTCCGCTTACGGTATTGCTTTGGAAGGCCGAGCCGATGAGCGGAATATCCTTCAGGAACGGGATGCCTGCGTTGTTCTTTCGATAATTGTTTCCGATCAACCCACCGAGCACGCCCGTCCAACCATCACGGATGGCGATTTGCGTCGTAAGGCTGCGATTGAGGATCGGCGGGCTGCCGATCTGGCTTCCAGCGGGCGGGTCTCCCGCTTCAGAGAGCTCCTGGCTGATCGTGACATCGACGCGGTCGCCGTAGACCACGGGTGTGATTTCCAGGATTGTACCTGTTTGACGGTACTGCACGCTTTGCAGGACATCGGTGTTACCATTTGAATTGCTGTTGGAGGCCCGTTGCGACGTAATGATCGGCACGTCAGATCCGACCTGAAAACGAGCAGTGCCCCCACTTCGCGTTACCAGCTGCGGGCGTTGAAGAATATTGACCCTATTGTTGGAGGCGTTAGCTACCAATCGGGCGCGGAAATCCGCACCAATGAAGGTGAACACGCCTGCGCCTGAGCCGATATTCAGGCCTTCGGTAGACCCCGACAGGATGCCGTCGCCTCGGGTTTGTGTGCCAAAAAGATTCACGCCAATGCTGGTGGAATCCGTCAGCGTCACCTCGGCGATCATGACCTCAACCACGACCTGAGGCGCAGGCGTATCGAGGGTGTTGAGCAGACTGCGCAACTGCGCATAATCGCTAGCTGTGCCGGTGAAGATGATACGGTTGCCAACAGGGTCCGTAAGCAGGCGCCCCCCAAGGAAGGTTCCCGACGTGCTTTGCGGGCTTTGACCGCTGCCGGAACGGGTAGTTTGCCGCTCCGCTGCCTGCGTTTGCGTCGCGGGCGGTGCTCCCGGCACTCCCACCGGCGGCTGCGGCTGGCTCGTAGTCGGAGCCTGCCCCATCGCCAACTGGCCCAGCGACTGAGCGTCCGTGTTTCGGACATTATAAACAAAGGTCGTCGCCTTGTCGCCGAGCGCGGCCGGGCGGTCCAACATGCCGACCCAGTAGTTCACCCGGTCCAGAAGCTCGGGATCCTTGGCGAAGACCAGGATCTGGTTGGCCTGGGGAAAGGCCAGGATCACGATCGAGCGGCCCGCCAGCGCCTGGCGGCTGACGATATAGCCCTCGGTCGTCAGGGTCTGCTCCAGCGACGTCGCCAGAGCATCAGCGGCCCAATAGACGGGTTCGACACGCAGCACGTCAGCGCCGGCGAAGCGCGGCTGGTCGATCTCGCGCAAGGTGCGGACCACCTGGGCCACATCCCGCGACGACCCCGAAATGATCAGGCTGTTGGTCAGGGGATCGGGCGTGACCCGCGCGCCGCCCAGGTTGGGAAACAGGTCGCCCAGCAGGGACTGCAGGACGTTCACTTCGATGGTCTGAACATTGAAGAACTGGACGACGCGCCCGCCGGAGGTCGGCGTGGAACGGTTGCGAACTATGTCGCTGCCGATGGCGCCGGTCTGGCTGGAGCCCACGGTCACGGCGCCGCCGTCGATATAGACATCGATGCCGTACTGTTTCAGCGCCTGTTGCGTCAGCCGGAACAGGGCTCGCTTGCTGATCGTGCCGCCGGTTCCGCCGGCGATCACGTCGGTCCGGGACGCCACATCGCCGCTGAGCGAATAGGGCAGGTTCAGCACGCCGCCGAAGACGGTGGCGGCGAACTGGGGGATCGACTGGGGAGACAGGGTCGCGTCGACGGGCTCGTCGGGAACCAGGGCCGCGATTTCAGCCTCGGTGGCGGCCGGGCGTTGCGTCGCGGGGGCCCCGCTGCGGGGTATCGAAAGGCGTTCCGCCGCGCGGCGTTGGTCCGATCCGGCTGCGCCGGACCCTGTCAGGGCGGCGTCGTCTTCCCCGGGCGCAGCCTCCACCTCGCCCTGCATACGGATCGGGGTAGTCATGGTCGGAAAGGCGGCGCACCCTGCCAGCAGGATCGGCGTCAGGCACACGGCCGCCATGAGAGAGGCGCCTGATACGGGCGAGCGCCGTGCTGCATCGTGGTTGGACATCTTAAACTCCTGCGCCGCCTTAGCCGTAGAGACGGACCACGCGTGTCTCGCGGCCCTTTCGCAACGTCACGGCGTATTCTGTGATTTCTTCGATTCGCCAGTCATCCCCGAACCGGTCGCCCACGACCATAGACCGGATTTGCGGCCCCGGCGCGGCGGGATCGCGCACAAGCGCCGCCACTGATCCGGTCGCGGGGTCACGCTCCACTCCGCGAAGCGCCTGCTTGAACACCACGGCGACATCAGGCGGCGGCGGAGGCGGCGGCGGCGGGGGCGGCGGAGGCGGCGGGGGTGGCGGAGGCGGCGGCGGCGGGTCTGAACGAAGCGTCCGCAAAAAACGGACGGCCGCAGCGGCGCTCTCTCCGGGACGCAGAACGAGCAGATCCTGACTAGAGCCGCCCCGACGCACGGCCGGCGGCTCCTCCGGACGTCCGGGCGCCTGCCACCCCAGGACGAAGACACAGGCGAAGAACAAAGCCGCAAACAGAGGCGCCCACCGCATCAGTTCGCTCCCGCCGTGCTTTCGGCCGAGCCCGGCGGCAAGGTCACAGGGAAGGCGAGGTGAAGTCGCACCTTGCCGCTCGCCGGCTGGGGCTGCGCCTCGCCGCGGCCTTGCGTCCGCTGAACCTGAAACGGCGACAGCGGGGTCAGCTCATAGTCGAAACTCGCGACCCGGAAGCCTTCCGGCCAGCCCGCCACGCGATCCAGAAAGGCGAAGGTCGGGTTCCAGCGCAGATCCGCCTGGATTTCGGCGCCGAGCCACTGGGTGACGCCGATCATCTCCGGCTCGCTGTCCGTGGTGATGGTGAAGTTCGTCATTCCAGCGTCGGTCGCAGCCTTGGCCAAACGTTGTTCGATGCGGACCTGGGCGATGGCGACGTTCGCGGCCTCGAAGCCCCAGGTCTTCATGTCCTCCACGGCGGAATCGTCCGCCGCCGCCGCCTCGACCCGGCGCGCCGCGCTCGCCGCCAGACGGGCGCTGGCTCGCGACGTCAGGGCGTCGACATAGCGATCCTCCTGCCGTGTCCGCCAATCGGCGGCGCTGATCGGAGCATAGACGAGAGCCGCCAGAACCATCACGCCCAGCAGAACGCGCTCTCGTGGGGTGGTGCGCTGCAGCCGGGCGACCAATGCACGGGTTTGCGTGCGGGCAGACACCCTCAGTCCGGCAATGATGTCCTGCAATCCAGCCCCGCCGCATCCTCGGCGCCCGCCCGTTCACAATCGACGCGCGCGCTTGGTTCCGCTATAGCAGGCCCCGAGCCGTGGTAATAGCTTCATGCTGATAGGGACGTTGCGTTTGTCCATTCTTTTCTCGCGTATAATTCGCCGTTCGGCTCTTCGTCGGCCCGGGCGCCAGCAGGACGTCCGGCAGGGATTCAGCCTGCTCGAGATCCTTGTGGTTCTGGCGATCATCGCCATGCTGGCGGCTGTCGTCGGCCCGCGCCTGTTCGCCCAGTTGGATCGGTCGAAGACGACCACAGGGCGTCTGCAGATCCGCTCGATCGAGGCGGCTCTTGAGACGATGCGGCTCGACATCGGTCGCCTGCCGACACAGCAGGAGGGGCTGGCGCTCCTGATGCAGGCCGATCCCCAGCAGGTCGCCGGCTGGTCTGGCCCCTATCTGGACAAGGCGCTGCCTTCCGATCCCTGGAACCGGCCCTACATCTACATACCGCCCAGCGACGCCGCCGACGGCGCTCCGGGTGCGCCGGAGAACCGAGCCAAGGTCGTCAGCTATGGCGCCGACGGTCAGGAAGGCGGCCAGGGGGCCAATGCCGATATCACCTCCGACCAGCGCTGACGTCCGCCGGGCCGGGTTTTCGCTGATCGAAATTCTGGTCGTCCTGGCGATCTTCGCGCTCAGCGCGGCGATCATCATGCCCAGTACGTCGCGGATGCTCGACCAGGCGACGTCGCATGCGGTCTTTTTCGAGTTTCAAAAGCAGGTCTCGGACTATCGTCGCGAGGCGAACCGAACAGGCATGGCCATTCGGCTGACCGATCCAGAGGCCGCGCGCGCGGCCGACCTGCGGAACGCCGCGGGCGATCACGAGGCGTCGGAGGACGTGCTTGATCGGACGGTGACGCTTCGGTCCCCCTGGCGTTACACCATGGCCCCGTCGCTGGACATCGCTGCGGGCGGCGCCTGCTCGACCGCGACGGCGAACCTGATCAACGGCGACCGTGTCGTCATGACTCTTCGCACCGCAAACGGCGACTGCCGGTTCATTCGCCTGCAGTCAGCGGCGGGGCCGCCTCGCGTGTCCTCATCTCGATGATCAATCGCTGATTCTGCGCGTCCGTCCGGGGACGAACGTCGTAGAAATAGCCCGACCCCTCGAAATCGGCGATCAAGACGTCGGCCAGGGCGACTGCGGTATAGGGCAGGGTCAGCGTCAGGGTCTCGCTTTCCGCCTCGAGCGCGGTGGGCGTCAGATCATGAAAAGCGACAATGCCGATCGCGGCGCCGGCCGCGCTGAGCGGATTTGTCTGCGCCTCGATCTCGGCGTAGGCGGCGAGCTTGCGGCGGTCAGCCTCCAGGCCGCCCATCTGGGCTGCGCGAGGCGTCGCCGCCTGGATCTGCGCGGCTTCTTTTTCGATCTCGGCGGCGTCGGACGAAAGGCGAGCGCCCTGGCCGAGGAGGAACAGGCTGACGCCCAGCGCCGTCAGGACGACGGCGCCCGCGCCTATCCCGATCAACTGTTCCTGACTCAAGTCCGACGCCGAGACCACGAAGGCGGGGGCGCTGAAATCGATCGGCAGGGTTTGTGGCGGGGGCGGCGACTGCGGCGCATCCTGCGCGCCGCGTTGCAGACGCGTGAAGGCGCTCCAGGACGCGACGTCAAAACGTTCTTTCCGCCAGGCCGAGGCCACGAGTCGGCGGTCGCGCCATAGCTGCGCCTCATAGCCTTCATCCAGGCGAACGATCCGCCACCCGGCGCCGGGAGGCTGGGCCAGGGTCTCAGGCCGCACGATCAAGGTTCGCGCGCCATGGCGCGCGGCCACGAGCGCGTTTACGGTCTCGGCATCCCACCACCAGACGCCGAAATCCGCGCCGCTCTTCACCAGGGTGGAGCCGCTGAGCATGTAAGGCGAGCCCATGCGCGCGTGCAGACGGGCGGCCTGCCCTCGGCGGCTTCGCGGCAGGTTGGCGGTCTCGAACAGGCTGAACGCCGTCATTTCACGCGCAAGCAGCACGACGGGCGGCCGCAGGCGCCCCCCCGGGCCGCCGGGATGAACCTCGGCCCAGCGCCCGTCGGCGAACACCCGCTCAACGCGGGGCGTAAGGAAGTCGAACTGCATCGGATAAATCAGCCACGGCCCGCCCCGGGGCCTCTTTCAATTCAGTCTGGTCGATCCAGACGGGTCGCTCAACCCCGGACGGCGTCAAGGTCAGTCGTGAACGATAGACCCATGCCGACCGGCTGTCAGCGATGGTCAGCAGTATTCTGCCCGACGGGAAGGTGTAGAAATTCTCGCCGCTGGTGTCCGGCAGCCCGGTCGCGGCGGAAAATTCGGGGAACGACAGGAAAGGCTTCTGCTCTCGCGCCCGGATCGCCGCCTCGACCTGGGCCGGGGTGGCGCCGTACAGGATCTGCATCGCCTCGCCGGGCGCCGTGTTCACGTTCTCGTTCAGCGATGTCGAATCCATGGCCAGATAGGGCCGCAAGCGTCGCCAGGCGCCGGATTTCACGGCCCCGCGGATGCCCAGTAAGGAGAGCCATTCGTCAGGACGGCGCATGACGCGGTTCGCCGGCCCCGCGCGGTTGTAATCCTCGGCCTCGGCGCCATTGGGCTGTTCGAGATCATCCTGGTCGATGTAGTCGCGGTAGAGGGACGCCAGTCGGCGTGTGAGACGCTCGGGAAGGCCCAGGGCTTCACCCAATCGCTGGTAGCCGGCGTCCTGCAGGTAGGCCAGGTTGATCAGGCCCGCCTGGTCCTGGGGTGTTATCAGCAGCGGCCCGTCCAGATCGACCTGATAGTCGCGACCGTCGAGCCGCACGAGCTCACCGGGGCCGCCTGTGGGGTCGTAGATACCATCGTCGAACATCCTCGGCCCGCCGGTGTTTATGCCGGTGGGCGCCATGGGTTCCGTCGCGGCCATATAGGTTATCAGGGCTTCAGCCGTCATGGATCGGGCAATGAAGCGGACGCGGGCCCGGGCCGAGGCGGCCTCTGCGGTCAGGCTGCTCAAGGCCGTCATCGCCACCAGGAATATGAGCGTCACGACTCCGGTCACCGCCAGCACGGCGGGCAGGGCGAAGCCGGATCTTGAGCCTTTTCTTTCAGAGCGGATCATCGAACCGTATCCAGCTTTCCGGCCGCCCGGAGCCCGCAGCGTCCAGGACGTCGACGGCCCCGCCGCGAAAGCGCACGAACAACCGGGTCGAACGCATCTGTCCGTCGCTGGTCGCCGCGCCGCGCGTCTCCGAGGCATAGGCTGTCGACCAGGTGACGCCGTCCCGGGAATAGGACAAACGGGCCGTGGGGTCGCTGGTGGCGATCAGGGTCACAGGCTCCCCGCCGGCCTCACAGGTCAGCACCCCCTGACCGCCCTCTGTGCGAACCGTCAAAACCATCCGTCCCGTCCAACCCTGCGGTGCGCATTGGGTCGCCCTTTCCATCACCACGTCGGCCTCCAGCCGCTCCGGCGCGCCGGTGATGGGTCGGTCGATCTCGGCGTTGAACGTCTCAGGCGGCCGCATGGCGATGCTTTTGATCAACACGCGCACATCGCTCACCGACACGTCGAGGTCGGCGGCCGTCATGGCGCGACGTCCCAGGCTGAACCCGGTATCGCCCGCCTTTATCCCGATCGAGAAGATGATGGCCAGGGCCATGCCTCCGATCGCCAGGACCACGAGGGCCTCGATCAATGAAAAGCCCGGCCTTTGCGCGTGGGTCTGCATCTCGTGGTGTTAGCCCGTCCCGACGTGATCGCCAATGGATACGCCGCGACGCTTGGCGCACATCGCCCGATGCGATATCAACAGCGCGGTATTCGGGGATCGGGATGAAGCCGCAGACTTCGGTCATGATTGCAAGCGGGCTGACCCTCGCCCTTTGGGGCGGGATCAGCGGCCGCGAGCTCCTGGCTAAGGCTGAAGCGGGACCGTCGCCTGCCGCATCGTCGCCAGCACCCAAGCCCGCCGACGTCGAGACGGACTCGTCTCGACGTGCAGAACTCAACAGGCGCCTTCGCGGGATGATCGCGGAAGGCAGGGGCGGTCGCCTGGCGGACGCGCCGCAGCCGGCGCCGTCCGCCTCCCCCGTTCGCACGGCGCGCCATGCGGTCCCGGCCCAGGCCTCAATTGAGTCCGTCGCCCGCAGGTCGCCCCGCGCGGAGCCCCGGTCCACGATCGCGCCGCCCGCCTACGACCCGGCCGGGGTCGGGCCGGCGTCGACCCGGCGCGGCTATACGCCTCCACGTCTCGACCTGACCACGCCGCCGAACATCCCCAGCGATCCGCTCGCCTGTCTGACGCAGGCCATCTATTATGAAGCGCGCAACGAAAGCGAAGAAGGCCAGGCGGCTGTCGCCGAGGTAGTGCTGAACCGGGCCGGAAGCGGGCGGTACCCCCGCGACGTCTGTCAGGTGGTCTACCAGCGGAACTCCCGCACCTGCCAGTTCACCTTCACCTGCGATGGATCGATCGGGCGTTCGCCGGTCAATATGACCGCCTGGGCCAGGGCCGAGCGTATCGCGCGCGGCGTCTATGCCGGAGAAACCAAGGCCCTGCTGCCGCGCGCTTCGGTCAATTACCATGCAAACTATGTCAGCCCCACCTGGGCTCGGCGTATGGAACGGGTCAAGCGGATCGGCGCCCACATCTTCTATGGCGCGCCGCTAAATGGACAGACGACGCCCGGGGCCGACACCCCGCCGCCGCAAGACCTGATGTTCGTCAAGAACGACGCCATCGAACGGGCCTACGCGACACTCTTCCGCTCTTCGGCTCAACCGCCTTCCTGACTGGCCGATTCAGGGTCGATAATGCGGCTTATGACGGCTCCCCCAAATACGACACTTCCGTGGAACACCCCCTCGAGAACGAGAAGTCGCAGCTCGGCAGGACCTGGCTCATCCCACGAGAACGTCAAAGTGATATCAAACACACCGGCACGACCGGGAGAAAATTCCCAAGTCGTGAACGCTTCCATGCCGCCCCAGTCGATTCGAAAGCGACGGTGGCTGACTTCGTGATCAAACGCCAGGCTAACCTTGGCCTGCCACACGCCGGCGGGCACAGACATGTGGGGTCCGCTCATCAGGAAGCGGGGCCTCCCCGTGACGTCCAGTCGGCCGGACTGTGGAGCGGTCGCCGCATTTCGATCATCGTAGGTGAAAAGGCCCGAAGACCAGTGGGCTCGTCCATCCAGGAAAACGTTCGCGGCCTGACGCAGCGAGGCCTCCTGCGCCGTGATCTTCCGCACTCCAGACGATCCGACCGAAGAGCCCGAGAAATAGGGCAGCGCCGGTACGTCGATCTTGCCGGTCAGATCACGCACGGTATGGCCCAGGAAAGCGTAGGCCGCAGCGATACGGCGCGAGACGGCCTCGACGCGGGCATGAATCTCGCTTGCTGTGCCGCATCCATCCAGGTCGATGAACGGCGGAAGAGCGATGACGGTTAAGTTGCTATCTGATGCGCCCGCAGATTGGGCGGCATCAAGATCGTCGATCAAAACAATGCCTGAACCCTCGGTCGCTTTGTCGACTCCAAATTCGCAAATAACGACGCCCGTGCGAGCCGCCTCTTGCTTAAGCGCGGAACGCCAAGCCGATTCCAGCAAACTCGGCGGCAAGACAATCCAGTGGGGAGCTGAATGCGTCACGCAGACCTCAGCCACGTGTAGACCTCCACCGCCTCCTTCACATCGTGAAACAACTTCGCCCTTCCACTCTCGATGATCAACGCGGTGTCGCAATAGCTGGTGACAAGGTTCACGTCGTGCGACGCCATCAGGAAGGCGCGATGGGCGCGATGCTGAAACAGTTCTTCTTGGCACTTACGCTGAAAGCGGGCGTCACCCACTGCCACCAATTCGTCGATCAGGTAGCAGTCGAACTCAATGGCTAACGACAGCCCGAACGCAAGACGGGCACGCATCCCAGATGAATAGTGCTTTACCGGGCGGCGAAGCGCAGATCCCAATTCGGCGAAAGCGTCAACACGATCCCGCGTCTCCTTGTAATCCTTGCTGTATAGGCGAGCAAGGAAACGGATGTTGTCCAGACCCGTAAGACTGCCCTGGAATCCGCCATGGAAGCCGATAGGCCAAGACGACGTCATCTTCCAGTCAATCACGCCTTCAGACTGTTGGTCGACGCCGCCGAGCATGCGGATCAGAGAAGACTTTCCCTGACCATTTCGACCAAGAATCGCGAGTCGACCGTCTCGATTGAGGTCGAAGCTCAGCCCAGAGAAAAGCGGTTTAGAGGAGGTATTGAACTTGCGGCTTACCCCCCTGACCCGAAGCCCTAAGTTTTCGGTTGAAACCTTCATTCAGGACTGTCTGTGCTCGCGGACACCCGCCCAGACCAGCCATCCGACGGCGTAGGCAAGCAAGACGCTTACCAAGACTGTCAGTATCGACATGAAGCGCCGCGGGGCGGTGGCGTTATCGGGCGTGTTCGGGTTCACGATCCGCTCAAGATACAACTTTTGGCGACGCGCCTCCTGGGCTGCGCCGATGAGGGAAGCCGTCGCCTGCGCCAACTCCTTATCCGCCAACTCTCGGCGGGCGACCAAGTCCTCGTATGAGCCGATCTTGCTGGCGAGAGACGTCGAACTCCCCGCAATCTTGCTGCGTTCAGTCTCGATCTGCCGCTCGTACGCGGCGATACGATTATCGAGAGAAACGATCTGCGGGCTTTGGGGGGCTTCCACCGCGAGTTGGGAACGCTCCGCCCGGAGCGTCGCCAATGTCGTCATCAACGATCCGATCAACTGCGAGCCCTCGGCTGCCGTCCGAGCCGGATCTACAAACCGCTCCTGATTACGGAAGTTGGTGAGCTGGCCCTGAATCTCAGCCAACCTCGCACGGGCTTCCTCGACGGAAAGACGAGCATCCTTCACGGCGTCTTCAGCCTGGCGGACGTTAAGGCGGTTCACCAGCCCCTCTCCGCCCTCAAGCAGGGTGCGATTGAGCTGATAGGCCGTCTGCGGATCAAACGCCTCGACACGCAACACGCTGATGCCGGTCGCCGCATCATAGCCGATCGTTACAAAACGTTCGAACCCGCTGTAGCGGCTTTCGTCTGACCGGCCCTCGCCGAACCGAGGCCAGCCGGTGAAGACGTCGAGCCCGCGAGGCCGCAGGACCTTCGAGAGATCAAACTTCTTCTCCGCCTCCCGCATGCCGTCCGGGGAGCTGATATATTCATGTATGGCGAAGGCGTCTGAGGTGGCGCTCGAGAGCCCGACACCCTGCAGAGCCATGCCTAGGCTGGATGGCTGAGATTGATTTGCCGCACGAACGATGAAACGCGATTCAGAGACGTATCGGGGAGAAGCGATCAGCAAGAAATAGATCGCAGCCAGTAATGTGGGGGCGACTACGACCAGCAGGAAGGCAAGGGGAATGCGCTTCCACCACGGTTTGCCTGTCGGAGGTCCTGCAATGAGGTCCGGCATGGGACCGACATAGTTAATTTTCGCGTCAGTCATATTGCTTCCGGTGACATTGACTTCAGAGCCACGTGGCGACGGATCATTCCGTTTCAATTTTCTCTCTGGAACTCAGAACAAGCGCCAAGCCGATGATGTTGAAGATTGTCCCCCACACTATGGCGTAGGTCGCATTGTAGTGCGTCTCCACAAACTCCCCAAACACCGCAGAGCGGACCATTTCGATCGGATGGACGAAGGGGATATAAAGCAGGAACTTCTGAACCGCAGGCGGCGCCCACGCGACCATTGTGAAGGCGCCCGACAGAGGGATTAAGAGATAGCTGATGAGGCCGATGAAACGTTCAAAAACATCGAACCTCATGGCTAGGCCAGCCAGAACCAGCGCAAAACCCGCCGCAACCCACGCCAGGATGAACCACCCCGCATAAAGCAGCATGTAGTCGTAGGGTAGCCTGACCTCGCCTATTGCAAACAGGACGGCGTAAACGACTGCGAATGCGGCTGTCGCCCCTCCCAGCTCCATGACGATCCGGGCCGTAAAAATGTGCAGGGGCGATATTTGTCGGTGGTAGAGCAGCCCCATGTTCGCCTGCAACGCTCCGGACAAAAAGCCGATCAGGTGGCGGCAAAGAATTAGCGCCATGTACGCCGTCATGACGAACGGCGCGAGGCGAACGCCGTGCTCGTAGGCCGGCTTGGTCAGGCTCCACAGCCCCATCACGCCGAAACAGAACAGCAACGGCTCGGCGATCAGCCAGGCGAAACCCAACCCCTCACGGCCGAAGCGCGTGATGACCTCCCGCATCATCAAAGAAGCGATGATGCGAAGATGTCTGGTGAGGGGCGCGAAGACCATAAGCTCTCGGTTCAGGGGCTCGTAAGCCTTAGACCTACGTCGGTAGCTTCCCGCAGAGGGATGCCGGGAAGGGTTAAGCTCAAGAGGCTAATATCTCAAGCCGACTTTCTCATAAAGCTCGACAAGCCGGGATCGGTAGGCGTCGGGGCTGAAAATTTCGGCCTGCGCCAGGCCGCGCATCTCCAAATCGTTTCGCAAGCCTTCATCAGCGTCCAAGGCCTGTATGCCTCGCGTAATGGCGTGAACGTCGTATGGGTCCACCACCACGGCGGCCTCCCCCGCGACTTCCGGAAGTGCCCCCCCTGTCGAGGTCAGCACCGCCGTCGACAACGCCATCGACTCCAGAACGGGTAGCCCGAAGCCCTCGTACAAGGAGGGAAACAGCGTCGCCTTTGCTCCACGGATCAAGCTGATCAGCATGGAAAACGGCATGTAGTCGTACTGACGAATTCGGTCGGCGTTCGGGCCGCCGTCCCGCTTCACCTGATTCAACAGAGCGACTTCGCCCTCGTCCAACCAAGCGCGTCCGCCAATCAGAACGAGCGGTGTCTTGCTTCCAGAAGCAAGGTAAGCCTCTACGATGCGACCAAGGTTCTTTTTGGGTTCTACGGCCCCAAAGTGGAGGAAATAGTCCTTCCAGCCCAGACTAAACACCCCCTCCAGTTCTATTTGAACGTCAGCCCGGCTGCGGTTCATCAACGGGGCCGGAATGCTGACGGCTTGGTAGGTGTTGGTGACGCGATCCTCGCTCACGCCCATCAGGCGAATTACGTCCTGGCGCGTCGTCTCCGACACCACGGCGATATGATCGGCGCGCTTGGCGATCGCCTGGCAAGTCGCGGCGAACACAGCCTTGTCGTCCAAAGTCGTGTGCGGCAGGCGTAGGGGAATAAGATCGTGAATCGTGTAGATATTCGGAACGCCCTTGGCGTAGATCGGCAAGGTCGCCGTCCAGTGCATCGCGTCTGGCGCCGGCGCCTCCGCCGTAGCGTCAAAGGTGAGCGGGGTTTCCTTGCCATATGCAGCAAAGGCGCGATTTCCGTAGAAGAACAAATTCTGCGAGGCCCAGAAACGATCTGCGGCAGGGCGACCGCCCCCGCGACTGGGCCAGATGACTTCTCCGGACGGCAGGATCGGATAGGCCTCCCGACCGAAGCGGGTAAGCAGGGTCTCCCGGAATCGGGTCGATTTCTGTCTGCGGCTTAGCTTCTGCGCAGGCCGCTCTGCGTCGACCAACCCGGCTTCATTCGATACATTTGTCGATCGCCTCGGAGTCGGCGGCCCATAAAGGGCCTGTGTCTCGAAACCGATGGCTTTCAAATTCTCCAACAGATTCCGACCATAGGTCGCTATGCCGGATCCCTTGGCCAAGGCGAGGTTGAAACCGTCGATGCAGATAGAAGTCATGCCATTCCAAAAAAGAGCTCGCCGGTCATGGACGACAGACGATCCGCACCGTCAACCCCAACTTACAGATTCAACAGCGCCGGATCCCCGCCCTGCGCGGCGATGTTCACGCTGACCGCCTTCTCAGCCGCATAGCGGATCAGGCTGTTGGGTCCTCCCGCCTTGGGGCCGGTGCCTGAAAGCCCTTCGCCGCCGAAAGGTTGCACGCCCACCACCGCGCCGGTGATCGAGCGGTTGACGTAGACGTTGCCGGCGGGGACGAGATCGATCACCTCGGCGGCGAAGGCTTCGATACGGCTGTGGACGCCCAGGGTCAGGCCGTAGCCGCGCGCGGCGAGCTTGCCGGCGACCGACTTCAGGTCGGAGGGGGCGTAGCGATAGATGTGCAGGATAGGGCCGAAGACCTCGCGTTCCAGGAAGTCGGGCGCGGGGATCTCGGCGAGGGTCGGGGCGAACAGGTCGCCCTTTTCCGCTCCCAGCGGCAGGTCGGCGCGGGCGATGATCCTGGCTTCCTTGGACAGGCGTTCGACGTGGGCTTCCAGGGCGCGGCGGGATTCCGGATCGATGACGGGGCCGATGTCGGTCTTGGGATCGGCGGGGTCGCCGACGGTCTGGACGGCCAGCGCGCCCTTCAGGCCCTCGATCAGAGCGTCGGCCGAGTCCTGGGGCACATAGAGAACGCGCAGGGCCGAGCAGCGCTGGCCGGCCGAGCCGAAGGCCGATTGGATCACGTCGTCGATGACCTGTTCCTTCAGCGCCGTGGTGTCGATGAACATGCCGTTCAGGCCGCCGGTTTCGGCGATGAAGGGGATGATGGCGCCGGGGCGGGCGGCGATGGCGCGGTTGATCGCGGCGGCCGTGTCGGTGCCGCCTGTGAAGGCGACGCCGTCGACGCCCGGATGCGCGACCAGGGCCGCGCCGACGGTCTCGCCGCGCCCGGGGACCAGGGCCAGCAGGGCCGGGTTCAGCCCGGCCTTGTGATACAGGCGCACGGCCTCGGCGGCGATCAGCGGCGTCTGTTCGGCGGGCTTGGCCAGGACGGCGTTGCCGGCGGCCAAGGCGGCGGCGATCTGGCCGGTGAAGATGGCCAGGGGGAAGTTCCACGGCGAGATGCAGGCGAAGACGCCGCGTCCGTGCAGGAACAGTTGGTTGGTCTCGCCGGTCGGGCCCTTCAGGGTCTGGGGGGCGGTGAAGTCGCGTTCGGCCAACAGGGCGTAGTAGCGGCAGAAGTCGGCGGCCTCGCGCACCTCGGCGACGCCGTCGTTCAGGGTCTTGCCCGCCTCGCGGCTGAGCAGGGCGACCAGGCGGTCCAGATCGGCCTCCAGCGCATCGGCCATGGCGCGTAAGGTCACGGCGCGTTTGGCGCCGCCCTGACGGTCCCATGTGACCTGGGCGTTTGCGGCGGCTTCGACGGCGGCGTCGATGTCGGTCGTCTCGGCTTCGGAGACATGGCCGAGCACCTGCGACCGGTCGAACGGATTTGTCACGGCCTGGGCGTCGATCCCGGCGCGCAGGCGACCGGCCACGATGGGGCCGGAGGTCAGCGTCTCGCGGTCGATCCCTTCCAGCGCGCGGGCGTGGGATTCACGGTCGGCGGCCTGGGAATAGTCGCGGCCGAGGGAGTTCTGACGATCGCCGTACATGTCTTGCGGAACCGGAATCTTGGGGTGACGGTCGGGCGCTTGCTCGACCAGGGAGATGGGATCAGCCGCGACGGCCGAGGCGGGCACGCGCTCGTCCAGCAGGGCGTGGACGAAGGAGGAGTTGGCGCCGTTTTCCAGCAGGCGCCGCACCAGATAGGGCAGCAGTTCCTCATGCCCGCCGACGGGGGCGTAGGCGCGGACGATCACGGTCTCATCGGCCCAGGCTTCGCGCGCCGCGTCGTACAGCGCCTCGCCCATGCCGTGCAGACGCTGGTGTTCGACCGCCACGCCCCGACCCCGCGCCATGCGCCGCACGGCGGCGAGGGTGTGGGCGTTGTGGCTGGCGAACTGGCTATAGATCGCCGGCGCCGCCTCGATCATGGCGCGCGCGCAGACGAGGTAGTTCAGGTCGGTCGCCGCCTTGGTCGTATAGACGGGGTAGTCGGTGCGGCCGAACACCTGGGCGCGCTTGATCTCGGTGTCCCAATAGGCGCCCTTGACCAGGCGCACCATCAGCCGGCGGCCTGAGCGACGGGCCAGGTCGGCGACCCGTTCGATCGTCTCCAGACCGCGCTTCTGATAGGCTTGGACCGCCAGACCCAGGCCGGTCCAGCCGCCCAGGCTGGGCTCATGCGCCAGCCGGTCCAGCAGTTTCAGCGACAGGGCCAGACGATCCGCCTCTTCGGCGTCCATTGTATAGTTGATGTCGTACCGAGCCGCGATCTGGGCCAGACGCAGGATGCGGGGATACAGGGTCGCCCAGACGTCGTCCTCATGCGTCGCCTCATAGCGGGGCGACAGGGCCGACAGTTTCACCGAGACGCCGTGACCGTGCTCCGGCCCCTGGCCTTTTGACGTCTTGCCCACCGCCTCGATGGCGTCGGCGTAGATCTTCTCGTAGCGGTCGGCGTCGGCGACGGTGCGGGCGCCTTCGCCCAGCATGTCGAAGCTGCACAGCCAGCCTTCCTTGTTCGACCGCTTCAGCGCGCCCTGGATGGTGCGGCCGACCACGAACTGCTCGCCCATGATCTTGACGGCGGTGGCCACGGCCTGACGGATGACCGGCTCGCCCAGACGACCGGCGATCCGCTTCAGGAAGCCGGGTAGATCGCTGCGCGCCTCGTCGTCCACGTCCACCAGTTTGCCGGTCAGCATCAGGCCCCAGGTCGAGGCGTTGACGAACAGGCTGTCGGACTGGCCCAGATGACTGGCCCAGTCGGCCGAGCCGATCTTCTCGGCGATCAGCCGGTCGCGCGTCTCCTCGTCCGGCACGCGCAGCAGCGCCTCGGCCAGACACATCAGGGCCAGACCCTCGCGGGTGCCCAGCGAGAACTGCTGCAGGAAGCTTTCGACCACCCCCTGTTTCTTCTGGCTGCGGCGGGCGTGTTCGACCAGGGCCGTGGCTTCGGCGACCACGGCGACGCGCCCGGCGGCGTCCAGCGGCGTTCTCGCCAGGTTGGCGGCCACGGCCTCGCGCTCGTCGCGGAACTTGTGCGCGTCCAGACCGTCCCAGGCGGCCAGGCTCGAAGGCTTGAAGGCGGGGGTGGTCATGGGCGGGGAATCCTGTGGATTTCCGCCGTATAGGCCGGAGTTCATTGAAGGTGCTTCGTATGATACGAGGTCGTCCCGAAGATCGTTCGGCGCAGGAGCCCGATTTCCGATGATCGATATAGACCCCGTCGACCGCCGCATCCTGCGTGTGCTCCAGACCGACGGCCGGCTTTCCAACGCCGAGCTGGCGCGGCGCTGCAACCTGTCGCCCGCCGCCTGTTTCGAACGGGTCCGGCGCCTGCGCGAAAAGAAGATCATCACCGGCTACGCCGCCATGATCGATCCCGCCAAGGTCGGCCGCGACCTGCTGATCTTCGTCGAGGTCCTGCTGGACCGCACCACCGGCGACGTCTTCGAAGCCTTCGCCGCGGCCGTCCGCAGCCAGCCCGAGGTGCTCGAATGCCATATGGTCGCCGGCGGCTTCGACTATCTGATCAAGGCCCGGGTCGGCGACATGGACGCCTATCGCGCCTTCCTCGGCGACGTCCTGGTGCGGATGCCGGGGGTGCGCGAGACCCGGACTTATGCGGTGCTGGAGGAGGTGAAGTCGACGACGGTGCTGCCGTTGTAGCCTGGCGAGCATGCGCCACCCCCGTGACTCAGTCGTAGCCTATCGCAACTTCGGGTCGGCAAAGAAGGTGACGACGCGACGCGGCGCACCTAATAGGGGGGGCTCCCTGACAGTCCACGGCGTTGATCATGACGACAATCTACCCGGTTATCATGTGCGGCGGCTCAGGAACGCGCCTGTGGCCTGCGTCGCGACCGTCCCGCCCCAAGCAGTTCATTCCGCTCGCTGGAAATCGTTCGCTGTTTCAGGAGACGGTCGCTCGCGTGATCGACCTGACAGACGGCTCCGGCGAGTTGGTCGTGGTCGGCGGCGTCTCGCACAGAAAGGCGATCCTGGAGCAATTGGAGCAGATCGGGGCCAGCGCCGTCATCCTGCTCGAACCTGAAGGGCGTGACTCGGCCGCCGCCATGGCCGCCGCCGCGCTCTGGACCCGTCGCCGCGCGCCCGACGCCGTCAATCTGTTCGTGGCGTCGGACCACCACATTCCTGACGACGAAGCGTTTCGCCGGTCGGTGAAAGAGGCTGTCTCTGCGGCGGTGGACGGGCGTATCGTCACCCTGGGCGTGGTTCCGACAGAGCCCTCGTCGGCCTATGGCTATATCGCCCCCTCCGGCCCAGCCCTGTCGGAGGTCTCCGCCTTCGTCGAGAAGCCGGATCAAGCGACCGCTCGACGGTATATTTCCGAAGGCTATCTCTGGAACAGCGGCAATTTCATCGTCCGCGCCGATGTGCTCGTTCGCGAGATCCTGGATAGGGCCCCCGCCGTTGGAGAAGCGGTCCGTACCGCTTTGGATCAGGCCGAGATCGACGGGCCCTTTGTTCTGCTTGGGTCGAGCTTCATCTCGGCTCCCAAGATTTCCATCGACTACGCCGTTATGGAGAAGACAAACCGCGCCTCGGTTCTGCCGGTTCGTTTCGAATGGTCGGATCTCGGCGCCTGGGATTCGGTCCATGCATCGGGCGAAGGCAGCGTGGGGTTGCACATCCTGGAAGATTCGGAAGGCTGCCTGGTTCGAGCCTGCGACGGGGTGATGGTCGCGGCCATCGGCCTCAAGGACATCGGCATCATCGTTGAACGCGACGCAGTGTTGGTGACCGACCTCCGCAAGAGCCAGGACGTGAAAAAGGTGGTGGAGCGGTTGCGCAAACTGTCGCCCCAGCATCTCGACTTCCCCCGCGCCAATGCTCCGGAAACCCTCGACGCTGGCGCTGCACGGCTGACGACCTGGCTCCGACAGGCTGCCCTTCCTGTCTGGTCCAGCCTGGGTCAGGATTCGACGGGCGGCTTCGAAGAGGTGGTCGCCCTGGACGGACGCCACGTCGCCACATCACGGCGGGCCCGGGTCCAGGCGCGCCAGCTGCAGGTCTATGCCGAAGCGGGGCGCCAAGGCTGGCGAGGTCCCTGGAAGGCGGTGGTCGCCACCGGCCTGGATCGTCTGCGGGCCGTCTATCTTCGACCTGACGGCCAGATGCGAACCCTGTTGGCGGCGGACGGTTCTCCCCTCGACGAAACCGCGACGGTCTATGACCAGGCCTTCCTGATCTTCGCCCTGGCCTGTGTCGCCGATGCGACCCACGCTCCGCAGCTCGAGGTCGAAGCCGCAGCGGTGCGCGACCTTCTGCTGGAGCGCGCGGACAGCCAGGGGGGACTGACGGAACACGGCGCCCATCCCTATCAGTCCAACGCCCACATGCATCTGCTGGAAGCGGCGCTGGCCTGGGAAGAAACCGGCGGAGACCAGGCCTGGGCCGCGCTCGCCGACCGCATCGTCACCCTGGCGCGCGCCCGCTTCATCGACCCGGACACCGGTTGCTTGCGTGAATTCTTCCAGCAGGATTGGACCCCCGCTTCGGGCGACGATGGGCGGCTGGTGGAACCGGGACACCAGTTCGAATGGGCCTGGCTGATGGCGCGGTACGGCCGAAAACGCGCAGACCCGGCCGTCCTCGCAGACGCCTGGCGGCTCTATGAAGCGGGCCTCAAGGGCGTCGACCTCAAACGCGGCATCGCCATCGACGCCATGAACATCGACGGCGGCGTAAGAAGCCCGCGCGCGCGCCTCTGGCCCCAGACAGAATGGTTGAAGGCCTCCCTCATCCTGGCCTCGCTCAGCGACGACGGCCGGCGCGCTCTTTGCCTCGAACAGGCCGCCAGAGCCCAGAGGGCGCTATGGCGCTATCTGACGCCGCAGGGCCTCTGGCATGACAAGATGCTGGAAGGGGGCAAATTCATCGACGAGCCCGCACCGGCCAGCTCCTTTTACCACATCATGGCCGCCTATGTTCAGACGAGAGAGACCCTGGGCACGCTGGAGCCCGACAGGATCCCGGCCCTTCGCCTCTCATAGGGGTTTCCCCTACTCAAACACCCACGACCGTCTCGCCTTCGTCATCCGAACCGTCTAGAAGTTCCGCCCTTACTCAACGGCTCAGGGTCCGCCCGCCTCCATGCGCATCGTTCTGGCCACCGACGCCTGGGAACCTCAGGTCAACGGCGTCGTCCGCACCCTGACCCGCACCGTCGCGGAATGCCGCGGCATGGGTCACGAGGTCGAGGTCATCGAACCCAGCCTGTTCAAGACCATCCCCTGCCCGACCTATCCGGAAATCCGGCTGGCCCTGGGCGCGGAGGAAGAAATCCGCGAGATGCTGCGGGCGTTCGAACCCGAGGCCGTGCATATCGCCACCGAGGGTCCGATCGGCATCGCCACGCGCCGCATCTGCGTGGAATGGAAGCTGCCGTTCACGACCAGCTACCACACCAAATTCCCCGAATATGTCTCCGCCCGGTTCCCGATCCCGGTCCAGGTCGGCTACGCCTATATGAAATGGTTCCACAAGCCGTCGGGCCGGCTGATGGTGGCGACCCCGACCCTGCGCGACGAACTGGTCGAGCATGGGTTCAAGAACGTCTCCCCCTGGTCGCGTGGCGTGGACACCGAGATGTTCCACCCCGATCTGGAGCGCATCTACGACCAGATGGGGGGGAAAGACTGGCCCCGGCCCTTCTTCCTGAACGTCGGCCGGGTTGCGGTGGAAAAGAACATCGAGGCCTTCCTCGAGCTGGACCTGCCGGGCACCAAGATCATCGTCGGGGACGGCCCGGCCCGCGCGGAGCTTCAGGAAAAATATCCCGAGGCCAAATTCCTGGGCGCACGGTTCGGCGACGAACTGGCTCGCTGTTTCCGTGACGCCGACGTCTTCGTCTTCCCCAGCTGGACCGACACCTTCGGCCTGGTGATCCTGGAGGCCATGGCCGCCGGAACCCCCGTCGCCGCCTATCCGGCCCATGGCCCCATCGACATCATCCCCGGCTCAAACGCCGGCGCGATCGACGAGGACCTGAAGACCGCCTGCCTGAAATGCCTCGAACTCGACCGCAAGGTCGTCCGCGCCTATGCGGAGAAGTTCAGCTGGCGCGCCTCGGCGGATCAGTTCGTCGAGAACCTGCAGCCCTACCCCGAACCGGAACGCGGCCGTTTCTGGCGCCGCCTGCGCCGCATCGCCCGCATCCGCAAGCGCGCGGCGGCCTGACGATGTCGTTCGGGTCGGCTCCAAACCGCCGACCAGCGCAACGCCCCTGAACCAGACGTTTCCCTACACCGAGGCCCCATGCTCAAGCCCCGCCAAGACCTGAAGCCGAACACGGCCGCCTATGAGACTGAGGCCTTGGTCAAGCCGACCGGGTTTCGGGAATACGACGCCCGCTGGATTCTGGAAAAGGAGATCAATCTCCTCGGCATCCAGGCCCTCGGCCTGGGCCTGGCCACCTATGTGCACGAGATCGGCGTCGCGCCCAGGATCGTCACCGGCCATGATTTCCGCGGCTACAGCCTCAGCGTCAAACAGGCCCTGATCCTGGGCCTGCTGGAAGGCGGGATGGAGGTGCTGGACGTCGGCCTGGCCCTCTCGCCCATGGCCTATTTCGGCCAGTTCGAACTGGACGCGCCCTGCGTGGCCATGGTCACCGCCAGCCACAACGAGAACGGCTGGACCGGGGTCAAGATGGGGGCGAACAAGCCCCTGACCTTCGGCCCCGAGGAGATGGGCCGGCTGAAACAGATCGTGCTGAACGGCGAGGGCGTGGCCCGGCCGGGCGGCAAGCTGGTGCGGGTCGAGGACTTCCGCGAGACCTATGTGGCCGACGTCGCTTCCAAGGTGCAGATCAAGCGCCCGCTGAAGGTGGTCTGCGCCTGCGGCAACGGCACGGCCGGCGCCTTCGCCCCCGACGCCCTGCGGCGCATGGGGGTCGAGGTGATCGAGATGGACACCGACCTCGACTACACCTTCCCCAAATACAATCCGAACCCCGAAGATCACGCCATGCTGGTGCAGATGGCCCAGCGGGTGCGCGAGACGGGCGCCGACCTGGCCCTGGGCTTCGACGGCGACGGCGACCGTTGCGGCGTGGTGGACGATACCGGCGAGGAGATCTTCGCCGACAAGATCGGCCTGATGCTGGCCCGCGACCTGTCCAAGGTCTATCCGGACAGCACCTTCGTGGTCGATGTGAAGTCGACCGGCCTCTACAAGACCGACGAGATCCTCAAGGCCAATGGCGCCGAGGTGGTCTACTGGAAGACGGGCCACTCCTACATCAAGCGCAAGACCGCCGAACTGGGCGCCCTGGCTGGGTTCGAGAAGTCAGGCCACTTCTTCATGGCCGGCGACCTGGGTCATGGCTACGACGACGGCCTGGTGGCGGCTGGGGCGGTCCTGGCCATGCTGGACCGCAATCCCGGCAAGAAACTATCCGAACTGAAGGCCGCCCTGCCCGACGCCTGGACCAGCCTGACCATGTCGCCCCATTGCGACGACGAGCTGAAGTATGGCGTGCTGGAGCGGATCGTGAAGGAATATTCCGACCTTGCGGCCTCCGGCGGCGAAATCCTGGGTCGCAAGATCCTGGAGGCCATCACCGTCAACGGCGTCCGGGTGCACCTGGAGGATGGTTCCTGGGTCCTGGTCCGCGCCTCTTCGAACAAGCCCGAACTGGTCGTGGTGGTCGAGAGCATGCGATCCGAGGACGACATGCGCGACCTGTTCCGCAAGGAGATCAAGCCCCGCCTCGCCGCCTATCCCGAAATCGGCGCCTTTAACCAAGAAATCTGACTTCGGCCATCTGGCGGTCGAGCCGGGCACCAGTTCGAATGGGCCTGGTCGCTGGCCCGGTACGGCCGCGCCCGCAACGATGCGTCTGCCGTCGAAGTCGCGCGCCAGTTCCACGCCTTTGGCCAGAAGGGCGTCGGGCTTCGGCGTCAGGCGGCCACCGCCGCGCCAGGCTTGGCCGCAGACCGAATGGACGAAGGCCTCGCTCATCCTGGCTGAACTCGGCGACGAGGGTGAGCGAATCGCGCCGTGATGGCAGCGCCGCCCTCCCCGCTGGAGGGCGGCCTTGTCGGGCGCAGGGCTTTTCTGTGCGCGTCCCTGGGGGACATATCCGCCTGCTTGTCGTAGGTTCGCATTCCAAGGCGCCGTGCGCGTCCCTACGTCTCGTCGGGAGCCCAGGGGAGCACGGGGAGACTATGCACGGCATGAATGCACAAGGCGGGAGCGGTTCCACTTCGGGCGAGCATCTGCCTGTCCTGATCCGTCCCGCCCGTTTCGGCGATGCGCGCGGCTGGTTCATGGAGACCTATTCCGAGGCCGCGGCGCTGGCGATCGGCATCGGCTCGCGCTTCGTGCAGGACAACCAGTCATTCTCAGCGTTCGAGGGCACCATCCGGGGGCTGCATTATCAGCGCCCGCCGCATGCTCAGGCTAAGCTGGTTCGATGCGTCCGGGGATCGATCATGGATTATGCCGTTGATATCCGGCGCGGGTCGCCGACCTATGGTCGGCACGTCGCCGCCCTACTGACGGCGAAGGGGGGTGAGCAGTTGTTCGTGCCGATCGGCTTCGCCCACGGCCTCGTCACCCTCGAGCCGGATGTGGAGGTCGCTTACAAGGTGACCGACATCTATTCGCCGGACTGTGAGGGCGGGGTAGCCTGGAACGATCCGAATATCGGCATCAATTGGCCGCTGCCGGCCTCGGGCGCAGTCCTGTCCGACAAGGACCAGGGCCTGCCGGCCCTTGCCGAATTCGAGAGTCCCTTCGAATACGACGGCTGGCCGCTCGCGCCCCTGACTGCTCCAGGGACAGTGCGTTGATGCGTATCCTGGTCACCGGCGGCGCCGGTTTCATCGGCTCGGCCCTGGTGCGGCGGCTGATCGAGCACACGGACCATGAGGTCCTGGTCTATGACAAGCTGACCTATGCCGGCGGGCTCAGCGCGCTGGAGACGGTGGCGTCCAGCAACCGCTATTCCTTCGTCCAGGCCGACATCTGCGACGCCGAGGCCGTATCCAAGGCGCTGAATGAGTTCAAACCCCACGTGGTCGCCCATCTGGCGGCCGAGAGTCATGTGGATCGATCAATCGACGGGCCGGACGCCTTCATCCAGACCAATATGGTCGGCACCTTCGTCATGCTGAACCAGACCCTCGGTTACTGGCGCGCGCTGGACGAGGCCGCCAAATCGGCCTTCCGCTTCCACCACATCTCGACCGACGAGGTGTTCGGCTCGCTGGGCGAGGACGGTTTCTTCACCGAGACCACCCCCTATGAACCCCGCTCGCCCTATTCGGCGTCCAAGGCGGGGGCCGACCATCTGGTGCGGGCCTGGGGCCACACCTACGGCCTGCCGGTGCTGGTGACCAACTGCTCCAATAATTACGGCCCCTATCATTTCCCCGAGAAGCTGATCCCGCTGATCATCATCCGGGCCCTGAACGGCGAACCCCTGCCGGTCTATGGCGACGGGTCGAACGTGCGCGACTGGCTGTTCGTCGACGACCACGCCCGCGCCCTCCAGGCCGTGTTCGAGACCGGCACGCCCGGCGAGACCTATAATGTCGGCGGCAATGCCGAGCGTAAGAATATCGAGGTGGTCACCGCCATCTGTTCGATCCTGGACCGGCTGCGACCCAAGGCCGAGGGCCGATACGCCGATCAGATCACCTATGTGACCGACCGGCCGGGCCACGATCATCGCTACGCCATCGACGCGTCGAAGATCCGCTCGGACCTGGACTGGACGCCCTCGGTGACCTTCGAGGAAGGGATCGAGCGGACTGTGGTCTGGTATCTGGAGAACCAAGCCTGGTGGCAGGACATCCTGGACGCTCGCTACGCGACCCAGCGTCTCGGGGTCGCCCATGGCTGATCCGGTCCACATCCTGATCACGGGCGGGGCCGGTCAGGTGGGGCTGGAGCTCCAGGCCGCCGCCTGGCCCGAGGGCGTCGTGCTGCACGCGCCGATGCGGGACGAGCTGGACCTGAGCGACGCCGCCTCGGTGCGGGCCGCCTTCGCCGCGGCTCGCTTCGCCGCCGTGATCAACTCCGGCGCCCACACGGCGGTGGACAAGGCCGAGACGGAGGTCGCCGCCGCCTTCGCCGCCAACGCCATGGGCCCGGCCGTCCTGGCCGACGTGACGCGCGAGGCCGGCATCCCGCTGATCCAGGTCTCGACCGACTATGTGTTCGACGGGTCCAAGCCGGTTCCCTATGTCGAAACCGATCCTGTCGGACCGCTGGGCGCCTATGGCGCCTCGAAACTGGCGGGCGAACTTGCGGTGCGCGCCGGCAATCCGCGCTCGGTCGTGCTGCGCACCGCCTGGGTGCTGAGCGCCCACCGCGCCAACTTCCTCAAGACCATGCTGCGCCTCGCCGCCGACCGGCCGGCGCTGCGGGTGGTGGGTGACCAGCACGGCTGCCCGACCTCGGCGCGCGACATCGCCGCCGCCCTGAAGACCATCGCGCTGGAGATGATCGCCGATGCGGACGCTCCGACCGGCGTCTACCATTTCGTCAACGCCGGCGAGACCACCTGGGCCGGACTGGCCAGCGAGATCTTCGCCCTCAGCGCCGCGACCGGCGGTCCGTCCGCCACGGTCGAGGCCATTCCTTCGTCCGACTACCCGACCCCGGCCAAGCGCCCGTCGAACTCGCGCCTGTCCACCGCCAAACTGACCCGTGACTACGGCATCGCGCCCCGCCCCTGGCAGGCCGCCGTCGCCGAGATTGTCCACGAACTCCACGCCGAAAGGACCCTCCCATGAAGGGCATCATCCTGGCCGGAGGATCAGGCGCCCGCCTGCATCCGATGACCCTGGTCACCTCCAAGCAGCTGATGCCGGTCTACGATAAGCCGATGATCTATTATCCGCTATCGACCCTGATGCTAGCCAGCATCCGCGAAGTGCTGATCATCTCCACTCCGCGCGACACGCCCAGCTTCAAGGCCCTGCTCGGCGACGGTTCCCAGTGGGGCATGGAGATCCAGTACGCGGTCCAGCCCAGTCCCGACGGCCTGGCCCAGGCCTACATCATCGGCGCGGACTTCGTCGGCGACAGTCCGTCGGCCCTGATCCTGGGCGACAACATCTATTACGGCCACGGCATCACGGACCTGTTCGCCCGCGCCATGGCGCGGCCGGAGGGGGCGACGATATTCGCCTATCACGTCAACGATCCGGAACGGTATGGCGTGGTCGAGTTCGATGACCGCATGCGCGCGCTGTCGATCGAGGAGAAGCCCCTGAAGCCCAAATCCAACTGGGCCGTCACCGGCCTGTATTTCTATGACTCCGATGTCGTCCAGATCGCCCGGGGGCTCAGGCCGTCGGCGCGGGGCGAGCTGGAGATCACCGATGTCAATCGCGCCTATTTCGAACGCGGGATGCTGTCGGTCGAGATCATGGGTCGTGGATATGCATGGCTCGACACAGGGACCCCCGACAGCCTGCTGGAGGCCGCCGAACTGGTCCGCGTGCTCGAGAAGCGCCAAGGCTTCAAGATCGCCTGCCCCGAGGAAATCGCTTACCAGCAGGGCTTCATAGATGCAGGGCGGCTGGAAGAACTCGCGAGCAAATTCGGAGGCAATATCTACGGTCGTTACCTCCATGGCCTTTTGAAGGGCGGGCGGAGCGCAGACTGTTAGGCTTCTTCGACTTCCAAGAAAACATACGGTTAGTGGACTGAACCAATCGACCGGCTGACCGCTTCTCCCCTGATCTGATGCTGGAGGAGCGATTGCCGCGCTATTATTTTCACACTGAGAACGGCGGTCGGATTCGCGACGACCAGGGCGAGGACCTGGCCGATCTTGACGCCGCTCGCGAGGAGGCCGTCACCGTGCTGGGTGAAATCCTGCGCTATCGAGGGGCGGGGTTCTGGGCGACCCGCTCGTTCAGCGTCATCGTCACCGACGCCGACGGCCGGACCGTCGTCAGCGTGACGGCCCAGGCGTCCGACGCGGCGCCGAGCGGCTGGACCCTCGCCGAGGCCGGCGGATGACCGCTACGCCCCCGACGACCGCGAAAATCACGACCCTGGTCGAAAAGCTGTCGCTGCGTGACTCGGTGTCTGCGACCGAGGTTGCGGCGCTCCAGCACGTCCTGGGCGCGCCGCGAACCGTGCGCGCTGGGATCGACATCGTGCACGAGCACAGTCACCCTCAACAAAGCACCCTGCTGATCGCCGGCTTCTCGGCCCGTTACTCGACGTTGAGGGACGGCGGGCGCCAGATCACCGAGATCAATGTGGCGGGCGACTTCATCGACTTGCACAGCCTGTTGATGAAGCAGATGGACCATGGCGTTCTCGCACTGACCGACTGTGTCGTGGCCAATGCGTCCCACGTCAGCCTGATCCAGCTGACGGAGCACCATCCCCATCTCAGCCGGCTTCTGTGGCTGGACACGATCATCGACGCGGCGATCCATCGCCAGTGGCTGGTCGCCATGGGGCGGCGCAGCGGGCTGGGCCATCTGGCCCATCTGGTGTGCGAGCTTTACCTCAGGCTCCAGGCGGCGGGCCAGGCCGACGGCCTGACCTTCGACCTGCCGCTGACCCAGGCCATGCTGGGCGACTCGCTCGGTCTGTCGACCGTGCACGTCAGCCGGCTGATCACGGAACTGCGGGGGGAAGCCGTGGTCCAATGGGCCGGGGGGCGTATCGAGATTCTGGACTGGCATCGCCTGGCGGAAATCGCCGAGTTCGACCCGACCTATCTTCGCCTCCAGCGCGAACCGGTGTGACGACTTAACGCATGTTATAGCGTGGCAGCGGGGTTCGGCGTCGAGCATGGGACATGCTCGCATCTTCCCACGCTCCATCGGTTCTCTCCCAGTTCGGCTTTGGAGCCATGGACGCGGGCCAGGCCGTGCCGGCGGCCGCGCGGGATACGGTGGCGTCGGACCGCGGCGAGGTTCGCATCGTCACCTTGATTGTCGAAGGCGTGGTGGCGCGCCGCCGGGGTGGGGACGGCGTCGCGCTGGGACTGGCCGGACCAGGCGAGATGATCGGTTTTGAACCGGCGTGCCCCGCCCCCGAGGCCGGACTGTGGCTAAGCGCGGGGCGGAAGATCGAGATCCCGCAACATCGACTGATCGACGCGCTGGGCCCCGTCGCCGTCGCCGCGCTGGCGGTCGAGGACCTGCGCTCCAAGGTGAGGAGCGCGCACGAGGAAATCGTACGCCGCGCTCGCCTGCGCGTCGCCGAACGGCTGGCGGGCCTGCTCTGGGACATCCACGATCGCAGCGGCGAGACGGCGATCGCTCTTCGCCAGAGCGACCTGGCCGAACTTCTGGCCGTGAGGCGCGCGGGCGTGTCGGGGGCTTGCAGCGAACTGCGGGCCGCAGGCGCCGCACGCGTCCGTCGCGGCGCCGTCGAGTTGCTCGATCTTCAGGCCCTGGGCCGCGCGGCGCGCCTCACTCCACCGTGACGGACTTGGCCAGGTTGCGGGGCTGATCGACGTCGGTGCCTTTCTGGACGGCGGTGTAATAGGCCAACAGCTGGACCGGCACGGCGTAGACCAGGGGCGCGATCAGGGGGTGGCAGTCCGGGGCGTGGATGCGGCGGATGCCGGCGCCGTGCAGATCCGGAGCCTTTTCCGGCGTGATCATGATGACCGGGCCGCCGCGGGCGGCGACCTCCTGCAGGTTCGAGGCGGTCTTTTCGAACACATCGTCCAGCGGAGCCAGGGCGATGGTCGGGGTTTCTTCGTCGATCAGGGCGATGGGGCCGTGCTTCAACTCGCCGGCGGCATAGCCCTCGGCGTGGATGTAGCTGATCTCCTTGAGCTTCAGTGCGCCTTCCATGGCCAGCGGGAACATGGCGCCCCGACCCAGGAACAGGACGTCGTCGGCCTTGGCCAGGTCCTGGACCACGGCGCGGATGCTGTCGCCCATGCGCAGGGCGTCGGCGATCAGGCGCGGGCTTTCGAACAGGGCCTTGACCAGTTCGCCCTCGGTCGCGGCGTCGATCCGGCCGCGCGCCACCCCGGCCGCCACGGCCAGGGCCAGCAGGGCCGCGACCTGGGCGGTGAAGGCCTTGGTCGAGGCGACGCCGATCTCGGGCCCGGCGTGGGTCGGCCACAGCACCTCGGCCTCGCGCGCCATGGACGAGGAATGGACATTGACCACCGCCGCCGTCTTGAGCCCCTGGGCCTTGCACCAGGTCAGGCTGGCCAGGGTGTCGGCCGTCTCGCCCGACTGGCTGACGGCGACCGCCAGGGTCCTTGGCGACACCGCCGGCGAGCGGTAGCGGAACTCGGACGCGATCTCGACGTCGCAGGGCAGGCCCGCCAGTTTCTCGAAGGCGTAACGACCGATCTGGCCGGCGTAGAAGGCGGTGCCGCAGGCGACGATCTGGATCCGGTCGAGGGCGGCGAAGTCCACGGCCTGAGGCTTGGCCGTACCCGTCACCAGGTCCAGATATTCCGACAGGGTGTGCTGGACGCTGTCGGGCTGTTCATGGATCTCCTTTTCCATGAAGTGGCGATACTCGCCCTTCTCGACCATGGCCGAAGAGGCCGAGACCTGGACCACCGCCCGTTCGACCGGAGAGCCGGTCACATCGAACATCTGGGCGCCGCTGCGGGTCACGGCGACATAGTCGCCCTCTTCCAGATAACTGATCTTCTGGGTGAAGGGGCCGACGGCCAGGGCGTCCGAGCCCAGATACATCTCGTCCTCGCCCCAGCCGACGACCAGGGGGCTGCCACGACGGGCGCCCAGGATCAGATCGTCCTGGCCGTCGATCAGCACGGCCAGGGCATAGGCGCCGGTCAGCCGGTCCAGCGTGACCTTGAAGGCCTCCAGCGGCGCCCGGCCCGTGTTCAGCTCGGCGTCCAGCAGATGGGCGATGACCTCGGTGTCGGTCTGGCTTTCAAAGACATGGCCCTCGGCGGCCAGCTCGGCCTTCAGCTCGGCGAAATTCTCGATGATGCCGTTGTGGACCAGGGTGACGCGCCCGGCCTTGTGCGGGTGGGCGTTGGCCGTGGTCGGGGCGCCGTGAGTGGCCCAGCGGGTGTGGCCGATGCCGACCGAGGCGGTCAGAGGCTGTTCGGCCAGGACGGCTTCCAGATTGCGGATCTTGCCCTGGGCGCGGCGGCGTTCGACCGCGCCGTCCACCATGGCGGCGACCCCGGCCGAGTCATAACCGCGGTATTCCAGCCGTTTCAGACTGTCGATCAGCCGGGGAACGACAGGTCCATTGCCGGTGACGCCGATGATGCCGCACATGCGCAGGGACTCCGAGGAAGAGGGAAACAGAAGGGCGCCGCTTTGCACAGACGGCGATCCGGGGCTAAGCCACGCACCAGCCCCCACCGGCCGTCTATGCAATCTTAGGACGGACCGCACCTAAAAAGGGGTTTCGGAAGGTTTCCTGTTCGGAAGCCGCCAGACGAAGGACCAGCCCGTGGGCGACAGGAAATATTTCGGCACCGACGGCATTCGCGGGCGCGCCAACACCTATCCGATGACGGCCGAGGTCGCGCTGCGCGTCGGCCTGGCGGCGGGCAAACTGTTCCGCACCGGGGATGACCGCCGTCATCTGGTGGTGATCGGCAAGGACACCCGCCTGTCCGGCTATACGATCGAGCCGGCCCTGGTCGCCGGTTTCGCCTCGGTGGGGATGGACGTGCGCACCTTCGGTCCCGTGCCGACGCCGGGGGTGGCCATGCTGACCCGGTCGATGCGCGCCGACCTGGGGGTGATGATCTCGGCCTCGCACAACGACTACGCCGACAACGGGATCAAGCTGTTCGGCCCGGACGGCTACAAGCTGTCGGACGAGATCGAGCTGAAGATCGAGGCCCTGATGGACGACGGCCTGGACCAGGGGCTGGCGCCGTCGAACAGGCTGGGCCGGGTCAAGCGGATCGACGACGCCCAGGCCCGTTATATCGAGATCGCCAAACAGGCCTTCCCGAAACGCCTGACGCTGCAAGGCCTGAGGATCGCCGTCGATTGCGCCAACGGCGCCGGCTACAAGGTCGCGCCCACCACCCTGTTCGAACTGGGCGCCGAGGTCTTCCCCGTCGGCGTCACCCCGAACGGAACCAATATCAACGCCGAATGCGGCTCGACTCATCCCCAGACCCTGGTCGAGGCGGTCAAACGCTACCGGGCCGACATCGGCATCGCCCTGGACGGGGACGCCGACCGGCTGATCATCTGCGACGAAAAGGGTCAGGTGGTGGACGGGGACCAGATCATGGCCCTCGTCGGGCTGGACTGGGCGAAACGCGGCCTGCTGACCGGCGGCGGCGTGGTGGCCACCGTCATGTCCAACCTGGGGCTGGAGCGCCGGCTGAAGGCCGAGGGCCTGACGCTGGAGCGGACCAAGGTCGGCGACCGCTATGTGATGGAGCGGATGCGCGAGGGCGGCTTCAACATCGGCGGCGAACAGTCGGGCCATATCATCCTGCACGACCACGCCACCACCGGCGACGGCCTGATGGCGGCGCTGCAGGTGCTGGCCGTTCTGGTGGACTCCGGCAAGCCGATGAGCGAACTGGCCCGTCAGTTCGACCCGGTGCCGCAGCGGCTGGAGAATGTCCGTTACACCGCCGGCAAGCCGCTGGAGAGCGACACGGTCAAGACCGCCATCGCCGAGGCCGAGGCGACCCTGAACGGCCAGGGGCGGCTGCTGGTCCGCCCCTCGGGCACGGAAAAGCTGATCCGCGTCATGGCGGAAGGCGACGACGCCGCCCTGGTCAAACGGGTGGTGTCCGAGGTTTCGGCGGCGGTGAAGGCGGCGGGATGACAGCCTCCCTCTCCCGGCGGGAGAGGGCTTGAGCGCACGGCGGCGAAGCCGTCGTTCTGGCGCGAAAGGGTGAGGGCTACGGTGGTGCGAACTGGCCCATCGGCGGAACCCTCATCCGGCCCTTCGGGCCACCTTCTCCCTATGGGAGAAGGAAGCGGCCTACCTATCCGCAATTTCACTTGCGGCCTGCGGCTCTCGGCGCTCCATTGCGGCCGACATCTTCGCAGGGGCCTTCCATGATCGACCGTCGCCGCCTTCTTCTGTCCGCCGCAGCCGGGGCGGGCCTGGCCGCCGCAGGGGGACAGGTCTTTGCCGGAACCGCCCCGGCCGGCGACGCCGCCGCAGCCAAGGCCGCCCTGGCCGGCTTCATGGACCAGGCCTTCGAACAGACCCTGGACCTGAGCCCCGAGGCCGTCACCGCCTTCGGCCTGGACAAGGGCCCGCGCGCCGCCGCCAAGTCCCAGCTGACCGCGCCGACCCTGGAGAACGAGGAGAAGTTCCGCGCCTTCACCAAGGCCCAGCGCGCCGCGCTGAGCGCCATGGACCGCCCGTCCATGGATGCCCAGGACGGCATCTACTACGACACCATCGCCGATAATCTGGACGGGGTGATCGCCACCTTCGCCATCCCCTACGGCCAGGGCGGCTGGCCCAATCCCTACCGGGTCAGCCAGCAGGGTGGGGCCTATCAGTCGACGCCGGACTTCCTGGCCAACCAGCATACGATCCAGACGGCCGAGGACGCCGACGCCTATGTGGCGCGCGTCAACGCCTTCGCCGACGTTCTGAGCGCCGAGACGGACCGTTTGCGTGAGGAGTACGCCCTGGGCGTCATTCCGCCGGACTTCATCCTGGCGAAGGCCATCGCCCAGCAGGACGGCATACTGGCCACGAACGCCGCCGCCTCGCCCCTGGTCGCCTCGGTGGCGGATCGGGCGAGGGCCAAGGGACTGACCGGCGACTGGGGCGCCCAGGTCGAGGCCCTGCTGACCCAGAAGGTCTATCCCGCCCTATCGGCCCAGAACGCCCTGTTGAAGGCGGCCCTGCCGCGCGCCGGCCACGAGGCCTCGGTCCGTCGCCTGCCGCAGGGACAGCAGTATTACGCCAACAGCCTGCGCTACATCACCACCACCCGGCTGACGGCGGACGAGATCCACCGCACCGGCCGCGCCCAGATGGCCGAGCTGACCGCCCGCGCAGACACCCTGTTGCAGGCCCAGGGCCTGACCCAGGGGACGGTGGCGGAGCGGATCCGCGCCCTGGGTCAGGATCCGAAATATGTCTATCCCAACACCGACGCCGGCAAGGCCGAGCTGATCGAAAAGCTGAACGAGCAGATGGCCGACATGCAGGCCCGTCTGCCCGGCGCCTTCGGCCGGTTGCCCAAGGCCTCGGTCCAGATCAAGCGCGTCCCGCCCGAGATCGAGGCCGGCGCCCCGATGGGCTATTACAACTCGCCCAGCCTGGATGGGACCCGGCCGGGGATCTACTGGATCAATCTGAAGGACACGGCGGAATGGCCGTCCTGGACCCTGCCGACCCTGACCTATCATGAGGCGACGCCGGGCCACCATTTGCAGATCAGCCTGCAACAGGAGAGCGCGGCCGCGCCCAAGCTGATGAATCTGCTGGGCTTCTCCAGCTATGTCGAGGGCTGGGGCCTGTACGCCGAACAGCTGGCCGACGAACTGGGCGCCTATGAGAACGATCCCGTCGGCCAGATCGGCTATGTCCAGTCGCTGATGTTCCGCGCCGCCCGTCTGGTGGTGGACACCGGCATCCATTCCAAGGGCTGGAGCCGCGAACAGGGCATCCAGTACATGATGGAGGCCTATGGCGACCAGGAAGGCGCGGCCGTGTCCGAGGTCGAACGCTATTGCGGCTGGCCGGGCCAGGCCTGCGCCTACAAGGTCGGCCACAACGAATGGGTCCGTCTGCGGGAAAAGGCCAGGACCAGCCTGGGCGGCCGGTTCGACCTGAAGGGTTTCCACGACACGGCCCTGGCCACCGGCGGCGTGCCGTTGTCGGTGCTGGAGCGGATCGTGGACGGCTGGATCGCGACGCAGGCCTAAGTCCCAATCCCAACGGCTGAGGAGGCTGAGATGATCGACCGTCGCCGACTACTGCAGACTGGAGCCTTTGCGGGCGTCGCCACGTTTGCCGCACCGGCCTTCGCGCGCGCCCAGACCGGGGCGGCGGACGCCCTGGTCGCCCGGATCGGCGAGCAGGCCGTCGATATCAATCCGCAGCTGGCGACCAATCTCGGCCTCGATACAGGGCCCCGCGCCGGCCTGAAGTCCGCCCTGGCGGGCCGGGGCCTTCAGGACCGGGCCAGGGCGATCGCCCTGAACGAGGCCTGGCTGGCCGAGATCCGCGCCATCGACGCCTCGAGCCTGACCGGCCAGAGCGCCGCCAGTTTCGAAGTGGTTCGTTTCCAGGCCGAGGCTCTGGATGCGGCCAAGGGCTTCGGCTACGGCGATTTCGGCTTCGTCGATCCCAGCGTGTATCCGCTTCAACCCTATACGGTCTCCCAGTTGACCGGCGCCTACCAGGCGACGCCGGATTTCCTCGACACCCAGCATTCGATCGAGACCACCGCCGACGCAGAAGCCTATCTGTCTCGCCTATCTGCGTTCGCACAGGTGCTGGATCAGGAGACCGAGGCCAGCGGTGCGGACGCCCGTCGCGGCGTGATCCCGCCCATTTTCATCGTCGCCAAGGCCCTGGACCAGATGCGGGCCTTGCGCGCCCCGACCGCGGCCGAGGCCGGCCTGACCCGCAGCATCGCCCGACGCACCGCGGAGAAGGGAATCGCAGGGGACTGGTCAGGGCGGGCGGCCGTCATCGTCGAACGCGAGATCTATCCCGCGCTGGAGCGCCAGATCGCCCTGCTCGAGACCTGGAGGCCGCGCGCCACGACCGACGCGGGCCTCTGGGCCAGACCTCAGGGCGAGGCCTATTACGCCGCCAATCTGCGGCTGATGACCACCACCGACCTCGCCCCCGAGACCATCCACCAGATGGGCCTGGACCAGTCGCGCGACATCCTGTCCCGCATGGACGCGCTGCTGAAGGCCGAAGGCATGACGCAGGGGACGGTCGGCCGACGCATGGCCGCCCTAGGCCGCCAGCCGTCGCAGATCTATCCGAACACCGATGCGGGCAAGGCCCAGATTCTGGCGGATCTGAACGCCCAGATCGCCGACATGGAGGCCCAACTTCCGCAGTATTTCGGACGGCTGCCGAAGGCGAGGGTGGAGGTTCGCCGCGTCCCCGCCGCCATCGAGGCCGGGGCGCCTGGCGGCTATGCCGTGGCGCCCAGCCTGGACGGGTCGCGACCGGGCGCCTTCTACATAAATCTGCGCGACACGGCCGAGTGTCCGCGCTTCAGCCTGCCGACCCTGGCCTATCATGAGGCGCTCCCGGGGCATCATCTCCAGGGCACGCTGGCGATTGAGAACACCCGCCTGCCTTTGATCTCGAAGGCTCTTTTCTTCAGCGCCCATGGCGAAGGCTGGGCGCTGTATTCGGAGCAACTGGCCGACGAGATGGGCGTCTACGCCGACGATCGGTTCGGCGAGCTGGGCTATCTGCAGAGCCTGTTGTTCCGCGCCTCGCGCCTGGTGGCCGACACCGGATTGCATCACAAGCGTTGGAGCCGGGAACAGGCGATCCGCTACATGGTGGATACGGGCGGCGACGAGGAAAGCGCCATAGCCACGGAGATTGATCGATACTGCGTCTGGCCCGGCCAGGCCTGCAGCTACAAGGTCGGACATGCCGAATGGGTGCGTCTGCGTGAAAAGGCGAAATCGAGCCTGGGCGATCGGTTCGATATCAAGGGCTTCCACGACACGACCCTGGCCGCAGGCGGCGTGCCCCTGTCGGTGCTGGAGCGGATCGTGGACGGCTGGGTGGCGACCCAGGCTTAGTCTAGTCGGGGCCTAGTCAGCGACCGTCAGGCCGTCGATCCGGCGCAGGCGGTTGTGGATGTCGGTGGCGGCGACGGCGGCCTCGGCCGTGGCGACGGCGATCTGGTTGAGGCCGCGCACCACGTCGCCGGCGGCGTAGAGACCCGGCACGCTGGTCGCCTGGTGCAGATCGACCTCCAGCCGGCCGTCGGAGGCCAGCCGTGCCTTGAGGCCCTGCGCCAGTTCGGCGTTGGGCGAGGTGCCCAGGGCCGAATAGACAAGATCGAAGGTCCGGCTCTGGCCGCCATAGCTCAGAGCGGTCACCCGGTCCTGTTCGATATCGATGGCCTCAAGCGGGGCCAGAACCAGTTCGACCCCCAGCCGGTCCAGTTCGTCGCGACGGGTCAGGGCGTCGGCCGGGCCGATGTGGATCAGGGTCACCCGGTCTGAATAGGTGCGCATGAAGGCGGCCTCGCGCGCGCCCTTGTCGCTGTCGCCGATGACGGCGACCGCCTTGCCGGTCGCCTCATAGCCGTCGCAGATGGGGCAGATGCGGACCAGCGCCTTCTGCACCGCGCGCTCCACGCCCGGCAAGTCGGGGTGATGATCGACGACGCCCGTGGCCAGCAGGATGGCGCGGGCGCGGATGGATCTCCCCTCGACCTGGGCTATGAAGCCTTCGCCGTCATGGACCAGGCTCTCGACCCGACCCGGCCTGATGACAGCGCCGTATTCCTCAGCCTGTTCGCGCATCCGCTTCAGAATATCGGCGCCCGTGATGCCGGCCGGAAAGCCCGGCATATTGTGGCTGAGCGGGATCCAGCAGGCGCGCGGCGCACCGGCGTCCATCACCACGGTCCGCCGACGAAACCGCCCGAGATAGGTCGCCGCCGTCAGACCGGCCGGACCCGCGCCGATGATCAGGACCTCCGGGTCGTTCACTGCGTGCGCCAGGCGACGGGCCACAAGTCGGACGGCACGCCCGCGCATTCCCCCATCGTACTCTCCTGCGTCAGGACGAAGCGGTCGCCAGTCCAGGCCCAGGTCTGAGCCGAGCCGCAGTCGCCGATGCCGCGCCCCTTGGCGAAGGCCGACAGGGTGCGGGTCTTGGGATCATACGCCCCGTTGACGGTGGAGTTGTCGGGCATGACCGGGTCGGCGCCGGGTCCGGCCGTTCCGGCAAGGATCGCCGGACGCGGGTCGCGACCATCCGGCCCCGTCAGATACCAGTTGTGGGTCACGTTATAGGCGCCGGAACCGCAGGGCACGGCCCAAAGCACGGTGCGGGCGTCCAGCCGGGCGGACATCACCATGTCGCTGACCGCCGGCATGGCCGATTCCTTCAGGCAGGTTCCGACCTCGGTGCGGGCGCGAAGAGCGGCGGGCACGCGCTGGTTCACGTCGCCGAAGCCCGCCTGATCCACTGCCGGCGCGGGCGTGACCGTCGGCAGGGGCGGAGCGACCGGGACGGTGGAGGCCGGACGGTCGCCACGACGGATCAGGGCGGTGGGCGTGTTGAGGCGGCCCTGTTTCTCATCGATCCAGAGCAGGGCGGCGGCCGCCCCGTTCAGCGACACCGCCTGGGTGGAGGCGCCGCGAACGACCATGGACTTGCCCTGGGCCATGGCGTCGATGACAGGACGGGCGTCGGTGCGGATCAGGCCGACCGGGGCCTGGCTGTCGCCATCGTCGTTGAGGGTCGCCGCAAAGGTGCGGCCGTCGATCGCCAGGCCGATCTGGCGCGAGGCGGGCGCGTCCCCGTCGGGCCAATAGCCGAAGCTGACCTCGGGCCTGGCGTCAGGGCCGGGCTGGAGGGCGATTCGGACCCAGCCCGCGGCGAATTCGGGCGCGAAGCCGAAGGCCCAGCAGGTCCCGTCATTGCCGCATGTGGCGCGCCAGTCCTTGAACTGGCGGGTCTCGCTGCGGGTCTGCAGCACGGGCGCCGGGGCGGCGGCAGGCGGCGTCGAAGAGGCCGGGGCCTGGGGCGAACCCGCCTTCTGAGCGGCGTCCTTGTCGCCGCAGGCCGCGACGGCGAGCGCAGACGCCGCCAGCGCCGAAAGGGCGACGCCCCGCAACAGATCGATGGTCCTCATGCCTTGTTCAGCTCCGAAGGTTTGTGCGCCGCGCGGGCGTCGGTCTTTGCGCTCTCGACGACATACTCCGGATTATCGGACGACGCCGCCGCCTTGTGCCCCTTGATGTGGGTTTCGGCGGTGATCGTCCTGCCCCCTGGCCGACGGATGCGCCCTGGCTGTTATCCCACCTTACGCGGTCGCCGGTCCTGAAGGTCTTGGCTGGCATGGGTGAACTCCTTGCGGCGTCGCTTGCTGTTCAGCGATCAGCCTTCGCATCAGTTCCACATCGATCACCGGCGGCGTCTCGCAGAAGGTGATGATCCACCGCTCGACGAGTTCGCGCTCTTCATCCGTCATTCCGTCGTCCGCCGCTGTGACCGGTCAGGCCCTTGGGGTCTAACAAGCCGAAACCCGTGACGCGGGTTCAACCTGGCCGTCAGGTTTTTTCCAAGCAGGGTTAACGGACGGCGGGGTTTGCGCGGACGCCCAGCCCCGCTATATCCCCGCCACGATATCATTCCCCAAAGTTCAGAGGCGGACCTCACGCATGGCCAAGATCAAGGTCGAAAACCCCATCGTCGACATCGACGGCGACGAAATGACCCGCATCATCTGGCAGATGATCAAGGACAAGCTGGTCTTCCCGTTCCTGGATCTCGATCTGGACTATTACGACCTGAGCATGGAGCACCGCGACGCCACCGACGACCAGGTGACGATCGACGCCGCCCACGCCATCCAGAAGCACGGCGTCGGCGTGAAGTGCGCCACCATCACCCCGGACGAGGCGCGGGTGAAGGAGTTCGGCCTGAAGAAGATGTGGAAGTCGCCGAACGGCACCATCCGCAACATCCTGGGCGGCGTGGTCTTCCGCGAGCCGATCATCTGCTCGAACGTGCCGCGCCTGGTGCCCGGCTGGACCCAGCCCATCGTCGTCGGCCGCCACGCCTTCGGCGACCAGTACAAGGCCACCGACTTCCTGATGCCCGGACCCGGCACCCTGACGATCAAGTTCGTCGGTGACGACGGCGAAGTGATCGAGCACGAGGTCTACAAGGCCCCCGGCGCCGGCGTGGCCATGGCCATGTACAATCAGGACGAGTCGATCCGCGAGTTCGCCCGCGCCTCGCTGTCCTACGGCCTGCAACGCGGCTACCCGGTCTATCTGTCGACCAAGAACACCATCCTGAAAGCCTATGACGGCCGCTTCAAGGATCTGTTCCAGGAAGTGTTCGACGCCGAATTCGCCGAGGACTTCAAGGCCAAGGGCCTGACCTACGAACACCGTCTGATCGACGACATGGTCGCGGCCGCGATCAAGTGGTCGGGCGGCTTCGTCTGGGCGTGCAAGAACTATGACGGCGACGTCCAGTCGGACGTGGTCGCCCAGGGCTTCGGCTCGCTGGGCCTGATGACCTCAGTGCTGATGACGCCGGACGGCAAGGTGCTGGAGACCGAGGCCGCCCACGGCACCGTGACCCGCCACTATCGCCAGCACCAGAAGGGCGAGGCCACCTCGACCAACTCCATCGCCTCGATCTTCGCCTGGACCCGCGGCTTCAAGCACCGCGCCAAGCTGGACGGGAATGCGGCCCTGGACGTCTTCGCCGACACCCTGGAAAAGGTTGTGGTGCAGACGGTCGAGGCGGGCGACATGACCAAGGACCTGGCGCTGCTGGTCGGCGACCAACAGGGCTGGCTGACCACCGAGGGCTTCCTCGACAAGGTCGCCGAGAACCTGAAGACCGCCCTGCCCGACGTCGGCTGAGCCCGTCTTCAAGCCGCGCAAAGCGCGATAGGACAGACAAAGTCCTCAAGCAGCGCGAAGCGCGGTAGGACCACCAAAAGAGAGCCCCGCCGGAACGATCCGGCGGGGCTTTTCATTGCGTCGTCGCGGAGGCCGTGCATGATCGGTTTCAGCGTGGGGGAGGCTTCGTGAAACGGCTGTTCGGCAATCTGTTGATCCTGGCGGTCGTGGTCGCGGCCGTGGCCTTTTTCGTCGCGCCGGCGGTCGGCTTCTTCGCCATCCGGTCCGCCGCCGAGGCGGGCGACGTGCAGGGCCTGGCGCGACTGATTGATTTTGCGGCCGTGCGCCAGTCGCTGCGGCCGCAGCTGACCGGAAAGGCCCAGGCCCTGGCGCCCGCGCCCTCCTTCCTGGAAGACCCCATCGGGGCCGTGCGGCGCCAGATGGAGCGGAACCCGGTGCTGAACGGGCCGGACGTGGACGCCTATCTGACCCCGGCCGCCCTGGCGGCCCTGACGCGCGGCGAGGGCCGGTACGCCAGCCAACGGTCCAGCATGACCGCGACCGCCGTTGCGGACGATGCGCCCCAACCCTGGCCCAAGCCGATCTTCTGGGGCGTGAACCGGGCGCGGATGGCGGTGGCGGACCAGGGCGGATCGCGCACCATCTTCACCTTCGAGCGCCGGGGTCCGTTTGAGTGGATCCTGGTCCAGATCGGCCTGCCGGACGGCGCGGCGCCGGCCGTGGCCGCGCCCGTCACTCCCGTTCCCGTTCCCGTTCCCGTTCCCGTTCCCGTTCCCGTTCCCGTTCCCGTTCCCGTTCCCGTTCCCGTTCCCGGCAAGACGGCCGCCGCCCCGCGCTGAGGCAACCGGCCGGCCGGAGTCCGCGTTGACTGAGGATGGAGTTCCTATGCTGAAGAAGATCGTCCTCGGGCTTTTGGCCGCCGTGGCCGCAGGCCTGCTGATCGCCTGTTTCGTCTCGCCCTTCGTGGCCGCCCAGGGCCTGATCCGGGCGGCGCGCACCGGGGATGCGGCGGGACTGGAACGCCGCGTCGATTTTCCCGCCTTCCGCGCCAGTCTGAAGAGCGAGTTGAACGCCCGGGCCGCCCTGGAGATCCGCCACCGGGCGGGGGACGACACGGGTCTGGCCGCCCTGGGCATGCTGCTGGCGCCGTCGCTGGTGGACGGGGCCGTCGATAATTTCGTCACCCCCCAGGCCGTCGCCGCCATGGTCCGGTCCGGCGAAAAGCCCCGGCCGGAGCGGCCCGTGCCCGCAACGGACACCCCGGCCGCGCCCAAGTCCGAAATCCACCAGTCCTGGGCCTATCGCGGGTTCGACCGTTTCGCCGTCACCCTGACGCGCGATGATCGGCCCGACGACGCCCTGGTGCTGATCCTGGAGCGCCGCGGGATCTTCGATTGGAAACTGGCCGGCGTGGACCTGACGCCGGATCCGATGGGTTGAGGCAGGCTGAACTTTGAAGACTGTCTGACGCCGCCACCTTTTTCCTTTCGTCATCCTCCGGCAAGCCGCGTCTTCGCGGCGCAGACCGGGGGACCCAGCGGCGCCGAAGGCGATGTCTCCGCCGCACGATATCGAGACACCCAATCCGCGACAGGTTCGCGCTATCGCACGCCGCTGGGTCCCCCGATCTCGCTACGCTCGTCGGAGGATGACGAAAGTCGAGGTCAGCCCGCCAGGGCCGCCCGCACCGCCGCCAGACCGTCTTCAGCCTTGGACCCATCCGGGGCGCCGCCCTGGGCGAAGTCGGGCTTGCCGCCGGCGCCCTGGCCGCCCATGGCGATGACGGCGGCGCGGGCCAGGTCGGCGGCGTTGACGCGGTCGGTCAGGTCCGAGGTCACGGCGACGGTGACGGCGGCCTTGCCCTCGGTCACGCCGATCAGGGCGACGACGCCGGTTCCGACCTGTTTGCGGAAGTCCTCGGCCACGCCGCGCAGCCCCTTGCCGTCCACGCCGTCCAGAACGCGGGCCATCAGCTTGATCCCGCCGATCTCTTCCGGCGCAGAGGCCGCGCCGGAGCCGCCGCCCAGGGCCAGCTGCTTCTTCAGTTCGGCGACCTGTTTCTCCAGCGTCTTGACGGAGCCCTGCAGGGCCTCGACCCGGCCGGGCACGTCCTGGGTCTGGATCTTGAAGTCGCGGGCCAGACCGCGCGTCACCTTGGCCTGGGATTCCAGATGGAGGCGGGCGGCCTCGCCGGTCAGGGCCTCGATGCGGCGCACGCCGGCGGCGACGCCGGTTTCCTGGACCACCTTGAACAGGCCGATGTCGCCGGTGCGGGCCACATGGGTGCCGCCGCACAGTTCGACCGAATAGGGGGCGTTATCGCTGACCAGCGACCGGCCCAGGGTCAGAACCCGGACCTCGTCGCCGTATTTCTCGCCGAACAGGGCGATGGCGCCGGCCTCGATGGCCTCCTGCGGGGCCATCAGCTTGGTTTCCGCCGGGACGTTCTGGCGGATGACGGCGTTGACCTCGGCCTCGATGATCGCCAGCTCGTCCTCGGTCACGGGGGCGCCGTGGCTGAAGTCGAAGCGGGCGCGCTCAGAGTCGACCAGCTGGCCCTTCTGGGCGACCGCCGGGCCGAGCACATTCTTCAGGGCCGTGTGCAGCAGGTGGGCGGCCGAGTGGTTGGCGCGGGTGGTGGTGCGCTTGTCGGCGTCCACCAACTGGGCGACGCGGGCGCCGATCTCAAGCGTCCCGGCCGTGATCTGGGCCGACAGGACGTGCAGGTCGCCGGCGTGCTTCTTGACGTCCAGAACCTCGGCCTCTCCACCCGGCCACTCAAGCGTGCCCTGATCGCCGGTCTGGCCGCCGCTCTCGGCATAGAAGGGGGTGTTGTCGAACAGGATCTCGACGATGTCGCCGGCCTCGGCCGTCTCGACCGGAGCGCCGCCGTTCATGATGGCCAGCACCTCGCCCGACCCCTCGATAGTGTCATAGCCGTTGAAGACGGTCGGACCCATGCGGTCGCGGATCGCCAGCCATTCATTGGTGTTGGCGGTCTGGCCCGAGCCCTTCCAGTGTTCGCGCGAACGCTGGCGCTGTTCGGCCATGGCGGATTCGAAACCGTCGACATTGACCGAGAAACCGCGACGACGGGCCTCGTCCTGGGTCAGGTCCAGCGGGAAGCCATAGGTGTCGGACAAGGTGAAGGCGGTCTGGCCGTCCAGCATGTCGCCGGGACGGAAGCCCTGAACCGCCGTGTCGAACAGGGCCATGCCCCGGCCCAGGGTGGTGCGGAAGCGGACCTCTTCCTGTTTCAGCGTGTCCTCGATGAAGGGCTGGGCGCGGGCCAGTTCCGGATAGGCGTCGCCCATCTGGGCCACCAGGGTCGGCACCAGGCGGTGCATCAGCGGATCAGCGGCGCCTAGCAGGTGGGCGTGGCGCATGGCGCGGCGCATGATCCGGCGCAGCACATAGCCCCGGCCCTCGTTCGACGGGGTGACGCCGTCGGCGATCAGGAAGGAGGAGGAGCGCAGGTGGTCGGCGATGACCCGGTGGCTGGCGGCGCGCTCGCCGTCCGACTTGGTCGAGGTGGCGTCTTCCGAGGCGGCGATCAGGGTCTTGAACAGGTCGGTCTCGAACACCGAATGCACGCCCTGGAGCACGGTGGTCATCCGCTCCAGCCCCATGCCGGTGTCCACGCTGGGCTTGGGAAGGTTGCGAACGATCTGGTCGTTCTCCTTCTCGAACTGCATGAAGACGTTGTTCCAGATCTCGACGTAGCGATCACCGTCTTCGTCCGGCGAGCCGGGAGGGCCGCCCGGGATCTTGTCGCCGTGGTCCCAGAAGATTTCGGTGCAGGGGCCGCAGGGGCCGCTGTCGCCCATGGCCCAGAAGTTGTCGCTGCCGGCGATGCGGATGATCTTGTCGTCGCCGAAGCCGGTGACCTTCTTCCAGATCGCGGCGGCCTCGTCGTCGTCGATATAGACGGTGACCAGCAGGCGTTTGGCGTCCAGGCCGAACTCCTGCGTGACCAGTTTCCACGCCCGGTCGATGGCGTGTTCCTTGAAATAGTCGCCGAAGGAGAAGTTCCCCAGCATCTCGAAGAAGGTCAGGTGGCGGGCGGTGTAGCCGACATTGTCCAGGTCATTGTGCTTGCCCCCGGCGCGGACGCATTTCTGCGAACTGGTGGCGCGCGGATAGGGCGGCTTGGACGCGCCGGTGAAATAGTCCTTGAACGGCACCATGCCCGCATTGACGAACAGCAGGGACGGATCGTTCTGCGGCACCAGCGGCGCCGAGTGCACCTTCTCGTGGCCGTCGGCCGCGAAGAAGTTCAGATAGGTGGCGCGGATCTCGTTCAGGCTGGGCATTTGGGCGTGTCTTCGGCTCGGTCGTCGCAAGGAACCGGCGTCATATAGGGTTTTGTCGGGGAACGCATCATCTGGTCCCGCCCCGCGCCCGTCGCGGTCGAGTCGGGGGAATGATCGCTTTGCGAAAGATCAAGGCGATCCTTGCGCGGAGCCCCATTCTGCGGCGTCACACATGTCGGTTCGAAACTCGGATTTCGAGTTTTTCGCGACGCCAGGGAAACAGGACAGACGACCATGGGAACGACACAACTGCATCGGGGTCGGCTCATAGACCACATCCAGCTGGTCGTCCGTGATCTCGCGCTTAGTCGGAAATTCTACACGGCTGTTCTGAACGTGCTGGAGATCCCCGTCATCGATACGGCCGACGGCTATTTCTGGGCCGATGAACTCGTCGTGTCCTCGCCGGAAAGCGCGGAGAGCCGGGGCGTTCTGACGGGTCGGCACCACCTGGCCTTTCAGGCCAAGGACCGCGCGACGGTCGATGCCTTCTATCGGGCGGCGCTGGCCCATGGCGCACGCGACAACGGCGCGCCGGGCGAGCGGGCCTATCATCCGGGCTACTACGCCGCTTTCGTGCTCGATCCCGACGGCAACAACATCGAAGCTGTGCACCATGGTGAGGCGCGGCGTAGCGCGCCGTCGGTGACGATCGGTTTCTGAGGATTCCGGGAGGCCGACGGGTCCACCTGCGTCAACGCCAAGGTCCGATTTCAGGGCTGACGCCCGTTTCGCAAACAGACCCGTTGGCGACATTCGCGGCATCGCCTAGCCTGCAGATATGCACAAGGAACCGAGAGACGGAGGGGCCGATGTCGAGGCGGTCTATGTGGCGGGACTCTCCGGCTACTATCCTAGTCCTTACCTGACACCGGACGACCTTAAGGCCCTGTCAGACCGTTGCCTGACGGGCACGAGAGTGATCAGCAACATTGAAGCTTACGAGCTTGATGGTGAGGCGGACGTCGCCCGTTTTGACCTAAGTCTCTACGGAGAATACGCCACTCAGAAATTGAAGAGCTGGCCGGAGCGGGCTTCGGATTCGGTAACGTTCATCGAGCAGTTGCTGCTTGATGTCGCCAAGGAAAAGAACCGCATAATGTTTCAGGTCTGGCTTGACTGGGACCAAGCCTGAGGTCGGCGGTGCCATGACCTTCTAAGCGTCCGCTTCCCACCCCGAACGGCCCTTCGCAATGTCTGCGTTCTGCGGGCGACGCGGCCAAAGGGGCGCCTCACACCTGCGGCGGCGGGCCGAACTTGCCGGACTGATAGTCCTGGATAGCCTGGATGATTTCCTCGCGGGTGGTCATGACGAAGGGGCCGTGGCTGAAGACCGGCTCGTTGATCGGTTCGGCGTGGCCCAGCAGGACGACGGCGTCGGTCTGGGCCGTGATCTCGACCGCGTCGCCGTCGCCCAGGGCGGCCAGGTTCCATTCGGGCACGGGGGTTCCGGCGACGGAGACCTGGCCCTTGATCGCATAGAAGAAGACATTGCGGCCGGCGGCGACCGGGGCCTCAAACCGGGCGCCGGCGGGCAGGCGGACGACGGCCAGATGGATGTCGATCAGCGACTGGATCGGGGCCTTGACCCCCAGCCATTCGCCGGAGACCGGCTCGATCGTCACGCCGCCCTCGGTGGTGAAGGTGGGGATGTCGGCGGCCTGAAGCCCCACATAGTCGGGTTTGGTCATCTTCAGCCGGGACGGCAGGTTCACCCACAGCTGCAGGATCTCCATCGGCCCGCCGTCGCGTTTGAAATCGGTCGGCGAAAGTTCGGCGTGGATCAGGCCCGATCCCGCGGTCATCCACTGGATCCCGCCCGCCTTGATAATGCTCTCGCCGCCGCCGGAGTCGTTGTGGGCCAGTTCGCCGTCCAGGATGAAGGTTACGGTCTCGAACCCCCGGTGCGGGTGCGGGCCGAACGGCAGGCCGCGGTTGCCCGGCGGATAGGTCTGGGGGCCGTGATGGTTCAGGAACAGGAAGGGATCGACCTGGTCCAGGCCCGGACCGGGCACCGGACGGCGCGTGGTCAGGTCGCCAATGTCGTCGCGGTGGGCGGGATGAAGGCGAAGAACGGGGCGGGGCGTGATCTCGGTCATTCGTCACATATAGGGTGGCGGATTGGACATGGCGAGATCAGAGACGGGCTTGAAGCGCCGCCAGATCGGAAAAATCCAATTCCCGGCCGCCCGCGTAAATCCTCTATCCGAGACAGAGCGTGGATCGATCATGCGCAAATCCGACGACCACGACACGGAACAGGCCACAGGCGGCAAGAATTCGCGATGTTGGTCACGGTCCGTTGACACCGTCGTTCTAGAGACACAAAAGCCTTCGCAACCGCACACGGCGATTGAATTCATTCGCTTTTGAGAACCATTCGCATGACCCAGCCCAGCCCGACCTCGGGTGGCGCCTCTAGCGACCGGACCGGTCGTTTCGTCACCCAGCCCAACGGTCACGTCACACCGCTTTCGCCCTATATCGGCATCTGGCGCTGGCACGTCACCATGGCGGCCTCCATCCTGTTCCGGGCCACCATCATCGCCGCTACCGTCGGCGCGCTGATCGTCGTCGCCTGGCTGGGGGCCCTGGCCTTCGGACCGGACGCCTATGCGACCGCCCTGGCCCTGGCCGGGTCCCCGCTGGGCCTGTTCGTCGGCTTCGGCCTGACGGTCGTGCTGTTCTCCTTCATCCTGAACGGGACGCGTCACACGATCAACGACACCGGCAATGGCCTGACCATCAAGTCGTCCACGATCTTGTCGCGCATCGCGGTATGGGCGCCGGTTCCGCTGGCGATCCTGTTCTGGGTCGTCCTGTTCGCCGTCGGGAGGGTTTCGCTGTGAGCGGTCAAGTCAAAGGGAACGGGGCCAGGTTCAAGAACAACGTCAAGATTTCCGAGCGCCACGGCGCCGGCGAATGGCTGGCCGAGCGGGTGTTGCTGGTCGTCGTGCTGCCGCTGGGCCTGTGGGTCGCCTCGACCGCCTTCACCCTGACGGGCGCCGGCTATGACGCCGTGCAGGACTGGTTCGCCAACCGGCTGAACGCCGGCCTGCTGGCGCTGACGGCCGTGGTCTTCTTCGGCTACGTCAGCGTGGCCTGGAAGGTGATCCTTGAGGACTATGTGCCCCAGCCGGGAACGCGCAAGGCGCTCGTGGCGCTGCTGAACCTGGTCTTCCTCGTGCTGGCGGCCGCCAGCGTCTTCTTCATCGTGCGGATGGCGCTGGGTTCGGCGCCCCTGCCCGCTGGTTTCGGAGCCTGATTAGCTGATGGCCGCTTACGAACTGATCGATCACGAATACGACGTCGTCGTCGTCGGCGCCGGGGGCTCCGGCCTTCGCGCCGCCCTCGGCGCCGCCCAGCAGGGGCTGAAGGTCGCCTGCGTCACCAAGGTCTTCCCGACCCGCAGCCACACGGTCGCGGCCCAGGGCGGCATCTCCGCCTCGCTGGGCAATATGGGCGAGGACAGCTGGCAGTGGCACATGTACGACACCGTCAAGGGGTCGGACTGGCTGGGCGACCAGGACTCGATCGAATATCTGGTCCGTAACGCGCCCAAGGCCGTGTACGAGCTGGAACACTGGGGCGTGCCCTTCAGCCGCACCGACGAAGGCAAGATCTATCAGCGCGCCTTCGGCGGCATGACCCGCAACTTCGGCGAAGGCCCGGTGCAGCGCACCTGCGCCGCCGCCGACCGCACCGGCCACGCCATCCTCCACACCCTGTACGGCCAGTCGGTGCGTCGGGAAGTGAAGTTCTTCGTCGAATATTTCGCGCTGGACCTGATCATGCAGGACGGCGCCTGCACCGGCGTGACGGCGCTTCAGCTCGACAACGGCCAGCTTCACCAGTTCCGCGCCAAGATGGTGGTTCTGGCCACCGGCGGCTACGGCCGCGCCTATTTCAGCGCCACCAGCGCCCACACCTGCACCGGCGACGGCAACGCCATGGTGCTGCGCGCCGGCCTGCCGCTGCAGGACATGGAATTCGTCCAGTTCCACCCGACCGGCATCTATGGCGCCGGCTGCCTGATCACCGAGGGCGCGCGCGGCGAGGGCGGATACCTGACCAACTCGGAAGGCGAGCGCTTCATGGAGCGCTATGCGCCCACCGTGAAGGACCTGGCCCCGCGCGACATGGTCAGCCGCTCCATGACCATCGAAATCCGTGAAGGCCGCGGCGTGGGCCCGAACAAGGACCACATCTTCCTGCACCTGGACCACCTGGATCCCAAGATCCTGCACCAGCGTCTGCCGGGCATTTCGGAAAGCGCCAAGATCTTCGCCGGCGTGGACGTGACCAAGGCGCCGATCCCGGTCCTGCCGACCGTCCACTACAACATGGGCGGCATTCCCACGAACTATCACGGCGAAGTCCTGACGCTGCGCGACGGCAATCCCGACAGCGTGGTGCCCGGCCTGATGGCCGTGGGCGAGGCGGCCTGCGTCTCGGTTCACGGCGCCAACCGGCTGGGCTCCAACTCCCTGACCGACCTGGTGGTGTTCGGCCGCGCCGTCGGCCTGCGCTGCGGCGAGGTGGTGGACAAGGCCTCGGCCGTGCCGTCCGCCTCCAAGGCCCAGACCGACGCCCACCTGGCCCGCCTGGACCGCTTCCGCTTCGCCGACGGCTCGACCCCGACCGCCGAGCTGCGCCTGTCCATGCAACGCGCCATGCAGGCCGACGCGGCGGTGTTCCGCACCGGCGAGACCCTGCAACAGGGCACCGACAAGCTGCGGGCCATCGACGCCGCCGGCGCCGACATCAAGACCACGGATCGCGGCCTGATCTGGAACACCGACCTGATGGAGACGCTGGAGTACGACAACCTGATCGCCCAGGCCGTCGTCACCATCGAGAGCGGGCTGAACCGCACGGAATCGCGCGGCGCCCACGCCCGCGAGGACTATCCGGATCGGGACGACGCCAACTGGATGAAACACACCCTGGCGTGGAAGCGTCCGGGCGAGCAGGTCCAGATCGACTACCGCCCCGTGCACAATTACACGATGTCCGACGACATCGCGTACATCGAGCCCAAGGCTCGGGTTTACTGAGGTCGAACGCAGATGGTTCAACTCTCCCTCCCCCGCGGCTCCAAGCCCACCAAGGGCAAGGTCCACAAGGCCGCGCCCGGCTCCAAGGACGTCCGCACCTACAAGGTCTATCGCTACGACCCCGAGGTCGATGCGGACCCGCGCTGGGACGTCTATGAGGTTCCGACCGGCGACCACGGCCCCATGCTGCTGGACGCCCTGATCCACATCAAGAACACCATCGACCCGACCCTGTCGTTCCGGCGGTCCTGCCGCGAAGGCATCTGCGGGTCCTGCTCGATGAACATCGACGGGCGCAACACCCTGGCCTGCACCAAGGGCTGGGACGAGTGCGAGTCGCACAACATCACCATCGCCCCCCTGCCGCACCAGCCGGTGGTCAAGGACCTGGTGACGGACCTGAGCCTGTTCTACGCCCAGTACGACTCGATCCAGCCCTATCTCCAGTCGGACGAGCCCGACCCCGAGAAGGAACGGCTGCAGACCCCGGCCGAGCGCGAGAAGCTGGACGGCCTGTACGAGTGCATCCTGTGCGCCTGCTGCTCCACCTCCTGCCCCAGCTACTGGTGGAACCAGGAAGAATACCTCGGCCCGGCGGCCCTGCTGCAATCCTATCGCTGGATCTCCGACAGCCGCGACGACGCCACGCAGAAGCGTCTGGACGACCTGGAAGACCCGTTCAAACTGTACCGCTGCCACACCATCATGAACTGCGCCCAGGTCTGCCCCAAGGGCCTGAACCCGGCCAAGGCCATCGCTGAGACCAAAAAGCTGATGGTTTCACCCAGCCGGAAGAGACAGGCGGCCTGACCGCCGCCGATGCCCCGATGACCGCTGAGGTCCTGCTGTTCGCCTATGGCACGCTGCAGGACCCGGCAGTCCAGACGGCCGTCTTCGGCCGTGACCTGGGAGATCCGTCTGCGCCATAACGACGCCAACGACCTATTGTCTTCAATAGGTCGCGATGAGGAGAGGCTCATCTCGGCCTTCCACTTTCAACAGCAGGCGGAAGTGCGAACGGGGTTGCACCCTCGGCAGGCTCGATGATTAGCTCACCTTCAATGGTCTGAACGCAGGTCAAGCCGGTATCGCCTGCCAAAACGAGCTTTCCGCTGTCGTCGTTCAAAACGATGTAGTGCTGACCTTCTGAGTCATGGGCGAACAACGCAACCACGTGCCGTTCCTGATAAACTCCGGACACGAGCGCGCCGATTTCAGCCTTGTGGCTGTACTGCGGTCCTGGAACTTGAACACCTAACAATCTGACCTCGGCCACCTTCTCTCTCCCATATGGCTAAGCCGTTGAGATAGTAACGGTGTGCGAACAGCGCCAGAAATTGGTCTTAGAGAGACAACAGTTTTAGCAGCGATGATGTGAAACGGCATGCGGCCAACCTACGAGGCATAAGTTCTCACTTAAGAGCTACCCACCCACAGCAACCCGCCGTCACCCGCCAAGCTTCAACCCGCAATGCGCGGCGAAATGGCGGAAGTCGGAGTCGCCGGTGATCAGCGGGACTCGGGCGTCGATACAGGACTGGGCGATCAGGGCGTCGGCAAGACGCGCCTTGAGGCCGCGCTGGGCGAGGGCGCGGCGGTTGAGCGCCGCGCGTTCCCAATAGCCGTCGAGGATCGGCAGCAGGGGGGCGGCGGCGAGCAGGGCGTCGAGATGGCTTTCGGGCGCGGCGGCGGACAGGAGTTCCGTCAGGACCAGAGGCGGCAGCACCAGGGTCTCGTCCTGAAGGGCGCGGCGGACGGCGGGGCGGGCCGGGCCGTCGAAGCCGTGCAGGAAGTGCAGGACGGCGCTGGTGTCGGCGGCGATCAAACCCGCTGATCCGGTCGGTCGGTAGGCCGATCTTCTCGCAGGTCGTCCAGATCAAGGTCCAGAGGCGCGAGGCCTTCCAGGGCCAGCATGCGGCGGCTCCAATCGGAATGGGCCAGGGTTTCCAGCGCCTGACGCAGGGTTTCCGTCACGCCCTGGCCGGTCGCATCCTGGGCCGCCGCCAGCAGGCGGGCGGGCAGGATGGCGGTGATCTTGCGCATGTCATTCATGGGGCGATGATGCCATATACTGATGCTGGCGCCAACTTACGGCCTTGCGCCCACGCCCCGGCTTGATATGAGCGGGCCATGGCCAGCATCACCTATATCGAGCATGACGGAACCGAGCACGTGGTTGACGTGAAACCGGGGCTTTCCGTCATGGAGGGCGCGATCCGGAACAATGTGCCGGGGATCGATGCGGATTGCGGCGGGGCCTGCGCCTGCGCCACCTGCCATGTCTATGTCGACGAAGCCTGGCGCGAGGCGACGGGCAAACCCTCGGCCATGGAGGAGTCGATGCTGGACTTCGCCGAAGAGGTCGAGCCCAACAGCCGGCTGTCGTGCCAGATCCGCGTGTCCGACGCCCTGGACGGCCTGGTCGTGCGCCTGCCGGAAAACCAGCACTAGGACCGCCCGGCCGAAGCGGGCGATGACGGCTTTGGCCGCTTGAACCGTGCGCCCGGCGCCCCATCTGGATGCAGCGGCGCGGCGAAACCGGGCGTGAGGCGGGCGATTTCAGACGATTCAGACGATTCAGACTGTGTTTTTCCGCAGGCCGAGTCTGAATTCCGCGCGGCGGGCGCCGCCCCGGGTCACAGCGGGTCAATTCGCCGCTTGATGCCGGCGCATCCCGTCGCCATCTGAGCCGTTATGATCCTTCGACCCAGCACGGACCCCCGACATGACCTTCGCTGACCCCACCCTGGACCCCAATCTCTCGGGCGACCTGATCAAGGACGGCACGGACGCCTCCTTCATGACCGACGTCATCGAGGCGTCGAAGCATCAGCCGGTCATCGTCGATTTCTGGGCCACCTGGTGCGGGCCGTGCCGGACCCTGGGTCCGGCGCTGGAAAAGGGCGTGCGCGCCGCCAAGGGGGCGGTGAAGATGGTCAAGATCGATGTGGACGCCAACCCGGCCTATGCGGGCCAGCTGCGGGTGCAGTCGATCCCCACCGTCTACGCCTTCGTCAACGGCCAGCCGGTGGACGGCTTCCAGGGCGCGATCCCCGACAGCCAGATCAAGGCCTTCATCGACAAGCTGACCGGCGGCGCCGGCGGCTCGACCGAGACGGCGCAACTGCTTGAGCTGGGCGAGGAATCGCTGGGCCTGAACGATTTCGGCGGCGCGGCCCAGGCCTTCGCCCATGTCCTGTCGATCGAGCCCGAGAACGAGAAGGCCATCGCCGGCATGGCGCGGGTCTATCTGGCGAGCGGCGATCCCGAACAGGCGGCCCAGACCATCGCCATGGCCCCCCAGGACTCCAAGGAGCCGGCGGTCCAGAGCGTGCGCGCGCAACTGGCCCTGGCGGCCAAGGCGCCGACCGGGGCTTCCGCCGAGCTTGAGGCCAAGGTCGCGGCCGACCCCGACGACCACCAGGCCCGGTTCGACCTGGCCGAGGCCCAGAGCGCGGCCGGCGACTTCAAGGGCGCGGTCGATAATCTGCTGCACATCATCCAGGCCGATCGCGAGTGGAACGACCAGGCGGCCCGCAAGCAGCTGCTGGTCATCTTCGACGCGGCCGGCGTCAGCTCCGACGTCGCCAAGGACGGGCGTCGCCGCCTGTCCTCCATTCTTTTCTCGTAGGCGCCAAAACACCGGCCGCAAATAGCCCGCAGGGCGACAGGCCAAGCAACACCGGCCTCAAGCAGCCCGCAGGGCGATAGGCCAAGGAGACATGATGCCTCAAGGCTATGTTCGAGCCCTCGATCTGCCGCAGGTGATCCCGGTGTTCCCGCTGGAGGGGGCCATACTGCTGCCGCGCGGCCAGCTGCCATTGAACATCTTCGAGCCGCGCTATCTCAACATGGTGGACGACGCCATGGCCGGGGACCGGATCATCGGCCTGGTCCAGCCCAAGGGCGGGACTCCGGCCCTGCCTGGCCTGTCGCCGGTCGGTTGCGCCGGGCGGATCACCGGTTTTGCGGAAACCTCGGACGGTCGGTATCTGATCACCCTGACCGGGGTGTCGCGGTTCCGCATCGCCGCCGAACTGCCGTCCAAGGCGCCCTATCGCCAGGTGCGCGCGGCCTTCGACGCCTATGAGGACGATCTGGCGCCCCCGCCGGAAGAGCCCGACTTCGACCGCCACGCCTTCCTTGACGCCCTGCGCGCCTACATGACCCACCGGCTGCTGGACATCGACTGGGATACGGCCGAGAGCGCGCCGATGGAGGCCTTGATCAACAGCCTGTCGATGGCCCTGCCGTTCGAACCGGCCGAGAAACAGGCCCTGCTGGAGGCCATGGGCCTGCTGCCCCGCGCCGAGGCCCTGACCGCCCTGCTCCGCATCGACGCCGCCGACGCCGGTGACGACGCGGCGCCGTCCATGCAATGACGGGCTCAAGTAGCGCGAAGCGCGGTAGCCCCCTAAAGAACCCTCAAGTAGCGCAAAGCGCGACAGGCCCAGAACAATGAGTGACGCCTTCAACACGCCCGTCTCCGTCGATCCCCGCTTGCTGGAGGTGCTGGTCTGCCCGGTCACGCGCGGCAAGCTGACCTACGACCGCGACGCGGGCGAACTGATCTCCGTCGGCGCCAAACTGGCCTATCCGATCCGCGAGGGCGTGCCGATCATGCTGGCCGAGGAAGCCCGTCAGTTGGACTAGCTTCCCCGCCCCTTCCGCCCGTCATCCTCGCCCCTGTGGCGAGGATCCATACCCCCGGTTTCTGTCGTGATCCCCGGTTTCGACGGAGCGTATGGATCCTCGGGACAAGCCCGAGGATGACGAGGTGGAGGGATCGCCTTCCCGTCCCCACCCACGCAAGGATCCGTTCATGCTGAAAATCGCCATCCAAATGGACCCGATCGAGGCCGTCGACATCGCCGGGGACACCAGCTTCCTGATGGCCGAGACGGCCCAGGCGCGCGGGCACCAGCTGTGGGTCTATGATTTCCGCACCCTGGCGCTGGAGGAGGGCCGCCTCTACTGCCGCGCCCGGCCGATCACCGTGCGGCGTGAGGTCGGGAACCACGTTGATTTCGGCGACTGGGTGCGACTGGACCTGGCCGAGGATGTGGACGTCATCCTGATGCGCCAGGATCCGCCGTTCGACATGGCCTATGTCACCGCCACCTATCTGCTGGAGACGGTCCATCCCAGGACCCTGGTGGTCAACGACCCCGCCCAGGTGCGTTCGGCGCCCGAGAAACTGCTGGTCACCGCCTTCCCCGGCCTCCAGCCCCCGACCCTGATCTCGGCCGATCCCGTCGCTCTGGACGCCTTCCACAAAAAGCACGGCGAGGTGGTGCTGAAGCCGCTGCACGGCAACGGGGGCTCGGGCGTGGTCAAGCTGCGCGCCGACGACCCCAATCTGGACGCCCTGATCGAGATCCACGCCGTGGGCAGCCGCGATCCGCTGGTGATCCAGAAATTCATCCCCGCCGTGTCCAAGGGCGACAAGCGCATCCTGCTGATCGACGGCGAGCCGGTGGGCGCGATCAACCGCGTGCCGGCGGCCGGCGCCGTCCGCTCCAACCTGCACGTCGGCGGCACGGCCATGCCGGTCGAGCTGACGCCGCGCGACCTGGAGATCTGCGCCGCCATCGGCCCGACGCTGAGAGAGCGCGGCCTGATCTTCGTCGGCATCGACGTGATCGGCGACTATCTGACCGAGATCAACGTCACCTCGCCCACCGGCGCCCAGCAGCTGAAGACCTTCACCGGCGTCGACGCCACCGCCCTGATGTGGGACGTGATCGAGAAGAAGTGCACCGCACAGGTTGCGTGATCGCCACTTGAATTAGATTTCAGTTCATGGTTCGTTCCTTCTCCAGGTGGGGAGGACGTCATGGTCGCGCGGGTTGTCACGGTCGCCTTCGACGGGGTCGAGGCCCGGCGCGTGGATGTCGAGGTCCAGCTGGTCGGCCAGGATCAGCAGACGGTGTTCAACATCGTCGGCCTGCCGGACAAGGCCGTGGCCGAAAGCCGCGAACGGGTGCGCGGGGCCTTCGCGGGCATAGGCCTGGCCCTGCCGGCGCGGCGGATCATCGCCAATCTGGCCCCCGCCGACCTGCCCAAGGAGGGCAGTCATTTCGACCTGCCGCTGGCCCTGGCCCTGATGGCGGCCATGGGGGTGATCGCGCCGGACGCCCTGGACGGCTGGGCGGCCATCGGCGAACTGGGGCTGGACGGCCAGATCGCGCGGGTCGGCGGCGCCCTGCCGGCCGCCGTCGCCGCCGACGCCATGGGCCTGGGCCTGATCTGTCCCGAGGCGACGGGGCCGGAGGCGGCCTGGGCCGGCGGCGCCCGCATCCTGGCGCCCCGCTCTCTGATCGCCCTGGTCAATCATTTCAAGGGAACCCAGGTCCTGCGCGCGCCGGAGCCCGGCCCGCTGGCGACCGGCGGCGTTGCGCCCGACCTGCGCGAGGTCAAGGGCCAGGAGGGGGCCAAGCGGGCGCTGGAGATCGCCGCGGCGGGAGGGCACAATCTGCTGTTCGTCGGCCCGCCGGGATCGGGCAAGTCGATGATGGCGCAACGCCTGCCGGGCCTGTTGCCGCCCCTGACCTCGCAGGAACTGCTGGAGACATCGATGGTCTGGTCGGTCGCCGGCCTGATCGAGCGCGGCGCCCTGACCCGGGATCGGCCCTTCAGAAGCCCGCACCATTCGGCCTCGATGGCGGCCCTGACCGGCGGGGGCCTGCGCGCCAAGCCGGGCGAGGCTTCGTTGGCGCACAACGGAATCCTGTTCCTGGATGAGTTGCCGGAATACAGCGCCCAGGCCCTGGATTCGCTGCGTGCGCCGCTGGAAACGGGCGAGATCGTGGTGGCGCGGGCCAACGCCCATATCCGCTATCCGGCGCGGTTCCAACTGGTGGCGGCGATGAATCCCTGTCGGTGCGGCATGGGCGGGGCCGGGCGCGGCGCCTGCGGCAAGGCGCCCCGCTGCCAGCGCGATTACCAGAACCGCATCTCCGGCCCGATGTTCGACCGGATCGACCTGACGGTGGAGACCCCGCCCGTCACCGCCGCCGACATGACCCTGCCCCCGCCGGCCGAAGGCACGGCCGAGGCCAGGGCCCGCGTCGCCGCCGCCCGCGCCATGCAGGAGGATCGGGTCCGCGAGGCGGGGCTGGATCCGGCCCAGGGGCTGAACGCCCGCGCCTCGGGCGACACTCTGGATCGGTTCGCCACGCCCGACGAGGCGGGCCGGATGCTGTTGATGCGGGCGGGCGAAGCCGGGGGGCTGACCGCACGGGGCTGGACCCGCACCCTGCGCCTGGCCCGCACCATCGCCGACCTGGACGGCTGCACCGGCGTGCTGCGGCGCCACATCGCCGAGGCCCTGATCTATCGCCGCACCACCGTGGGGGCCGAGGCCGACTTCGACCGACGCCAGGCCCAGCGGGGCGAGGCGTCCGAGATCCGGGAAGCGACGGCGGAACAGGCGCCCTTCCTCTATTCGTGAGAGGAGCAATCCTTAACCCGACGGCCCTATATTGCGCGGCCTACGGAGACGGTGATGGCGCGACGGGCTGCAAAACGGATCGAGACCCAGGCGACGCAGGCCGTCGATCCGGCCCAGCAGTTCCTGCGGCTGATGAGCCACGAGATGCGCACGCCGCTGAACGGCGTGCTGGGCATGATCAACCTCCTGCAACGCACCCGGCTGGACGGCGCCCAGCGCGCCTATGCCGAGAATGCGCGCCAGTCGGCCGAACATCTGCTCGGCCTGGTCAATGACCTGCTGGACTACGCCCGGCTGGAGGCGGGGTCGCTGGAGTTCGACCTGGCGCCGGTCGATCTGGAAGGCCTGGTGCGCGGCGTCGCCGAACTGCTGAGCCCGCGCGCCCACGACAAGGGGCTGGAGATCGTCTGGTCGGTCGCCGCCGACGCCCCCGACATCCTGGCCGACGAGGGCCGGCTGCGACAGGTGCTGTTCAATCTGGCCGGCAATGCGGTCAAGTTCACCGAGACCGGCGGCGTGCGTCTGTCGGTCGAACGCGTCACCCCGGATCCCACCGACATGGACGACGGGCGCGTCCGCCTGGCCTTCATCATCGACGACACCGGCCCCGGCGTGCCGGCCGAAGCCCGCGCCCGCATCTTCGAGGAGTTCGGCCACGCCGATTCCTCCGACGCCGTGCGCCATGACGGCGCGGGCCTGGGTCTGGCGGTGGTGCGCAAACTGGCGACGGCGATGGGGGGGACGGCTCGGGTCGAGGATCGACCGCACGGCGCCGACGCCGATGCTCGCGGCGGAGCCCGTTTCCGCTTCGAGGCCGGTTTCCTGCCCGTCGCCGGCCCGCGCGACACCCCGCTGCACGGCCAGACGGTCTGCATCGACTCGCCCGATTCCTTCGTCCGCGCCGCCGCCGCCGATCAGATTAAGGCGTCCGGAGGCCGGGTCGCCGCCAAGGCCCCGGTGACCCTGGTCGACCATGCGGGCGCTCCCGCCGGCGACCTGACGCCCCTTCCGCCCGCAGGGCGGGGCGTCGTGCTGCTGAAACCGTCCGAACGGGACCTGATCCCCCGCTATCGGGCCGCCGGCTTCCACGGCTATCTGATCAAGCCCCTGCGCCGGGCCTCCCTGGCCGAACGGGTTCTGGCCGCCGTGGGCGCGGACCCCGCCGCCCCGACCGCCGTCGCCGCGCCCGAAGACGACCGCGTGATCCCCGCCCGGTTCGCCGGCGTCCGCGTGCTGCTGGCCGAGGACAATCCGGTCGGCGCCCTTCTGGCCCGCACCCTGCTGCGGCGCGAGGGCTGCACCGTCGAGACCGCCGCCACGGGCCATGAGGCCGTCGCCGCCCTGGCGCGCGCCCGCTATGACCTGGTCTTCATGGACATGCGGATGCCGGGCATGGACGGTCCCGCCGCCGCCCGCGCCATCCGCGCTGCGGGCGACGCCACCCCCATACTGGCCCTGACCGCCAACGCCTTCGCCGAGGACCGGCGCCTGTGCCTGGAGGCCGGAATGAACGACCATCTCGTCAAGCCGCTGGACGCCGAGGCCCTGCGCGCCGCCCTGGCCCGCTGGACGAAACGCGACATCCGCGCCAAGGTCGGCTGAGTTACAGGCGCCCGCGATTCCGGCCGCCGCCGGAGCCGTGCATGACCGATCAAGCCACCCCCGCCGCCGCATCCGGCAAGGCGACGCCCGCCAGCCGTTTCGGTGGTCTGGCCGTCTATGGCGAACGGCGCGTCTTCATCATGCTGCTGCTGGGCTTTTCGGCCGGCCTGCCCAATCTGCTGATCTTCGACACCCTGTCGGCTTGGCTGCGCGAGAGCGGCCAGACACTGGAGGTGATCGGTTTCTTCGCCCTGGCGACCCTGTCCTATTCGCTGAAATTCGTCTGGGCGCCGCTGATTGATCGCACGGCGGTGCCGATCCTGACGCCCCTTCTGGGCCATCGGCGCTCCTGGATGCTGCTGACCCAGGCCGTCATCGTCTTCGGTCTGTGGTCGATTTCGGGCCTCGATCCGTCGAACGCCCTGCTGGCTGTGGCCCTGTTCGCCACCCTGGTCGGCTTCTTCGGCGCCACTCAGGACATCGTCATTGACGCCTGGCGGATCGAGGCGGCGGATGACAGTCGCCACGGCGCCATGGCCGCCGCCTATCAGATGGGCTACCGCGTCGCCATGATCGTGGCCGGCGCCGTGCCCCTGGTCCTGGCCGATCTCTACAACTGGAATGTCTCCTATGCGGTGATGGCCGCCCTGATGGGTTTCGGCGTCGCCGGCGTCCTGTTCGCCCCGCGCGAAAAAGCTCATTCGATCCGACCCATTCCGGTGGGCGACACCCCCTCACGGCCGAGGTGGGAGGTGCTGGAATGGATCGCCCGCCTGATCCTGATCGCCGCCGCCGCCATGGTCGTCGGCTCGGGCCTGACGGCGCAGGCAGGCCCTCTGAATGGCCTGCTGGGTCTGTTCGGCCTTGGAACGGATGGTCAGGCCGCCATCACCGACGCCTGGGCGGCCCGGCCGGGCGGCGTCTATCTCCAGGTCGTGTCGGTTTTCTCGGGCTTGGCGCTTCTGGTTCTGGCCTGCTGGCCTATTCCCGGTTTGAGAACCCGCCCGGGCGCCTATCTGGCGGGGTCCTTCGGCGAACCTCTGGCGGACTTCTACAAGCGGTTTTCGGGAGTGGCGACGCTGATCCTGGCGCTGATCTGCGTCTATCGCCTGGCCGATTTCGTGCTGAACATCATGAACCCCTTCTATCTGGACCTGGGCTTCACCAAGACGGAACTGGCGGAAGTTCGAAAGGTGTTCGGGGTCGTCATGACCACCCTGGGCGTCTTTATCGGAGGTTGGTCGGTGGCGCGGCTAGGCCTGATCCGCACCATGGTGATCGGCGCATTCATGAGCCCGCTGTCCAACCTGGTCTTCGCCTGGCTGGCGACCCAGGGCCCCAGCCTGCCGGCCCTGACCTTCGCCATCGGGGTGGACAACAGCGCCACGGGCTACGCTGGGACGGCCCTGATCGCCTATATGTCCAGCCTGACGTCGATCGGCTTCACCGCCACCCAGTACGCTCTTTTCAGTTCGCTCTACGCCCTGCCGGGCAAGCTGATCGCCTCTCAGTCCGGGCGTATCGTCGAGGCCTCGGCCCGAGCGGCGGAGGGAACCGGTCCATTCGCGGTTTTGCGCCCGCTGTTCGCCCGCCTTCCTGAGGGCTCGCTGGCTGCAGGAGCAGCGACCAGCGGGGTGACGCCGGCCGCCCTCGGCGTCGGCTATGTGGTGTTCTTCCTCTATTCGACCGTCATCGGCGTCTTCGCCATCGTCCTGGCCTTCGTCGTGGCCGCCAAACAGACCGCGCTTCAAGCGCGCCAGCAGAGCGAGGTCGAAGAGGACGCCGCCATCGCGGCGACGGAGGGGCAGCCGTCCTGACGACGCCCAAGAAAAGGCCCGCCGGACGCCGGCGGGCCTTCTTCGTTCCAGCGTTGGCCGGTCCTAGTGCTTGGCGTTTTCGGCGCCCTGGCTGACCGCCGAACCGGCTGCGGAGACGTCGCGGCCGACGCCCGAGATGGTGTTGCAGGCCGACACGGCCAGGGCGGCGGCGACGATGGAGAGGGCGATTATCTTGCGCATGGTGAAAACCCGGATGTTATGGTCAAGCTGTCCCCCAACGCCGCGCCTGGGCATAGGTTGCATCGAGCGGCGCCATATCGCGATTTCGACCGATCCCTGTTGGATCGTCGTGACGCTGCCGTGCTGACACGCTTGCTTCGGACGGGCGACGCCCCGAAGGTGGACGCCTGTTCTTCGAGGGGTTGTCCATGCGTCGTCTTCTGATCTCGTCCGTCGCCGGCCTGGCGGTGCTGTCCGGCGTTCCGGCCCTGGCCCAGACGCCAAACGTAGCGCCGACCACCGCGCCGTCGCCCCAGGCCCAGAGCGAGGACGCGCGGCTGAACGCCTTCTTCGAAGAGGCTTTCCAGGCCCGCATCGCCCTCAGCCCGCAACAGATGACCTCGCTGGGGATCAAGACCGACTATGACAGGCTGGACGATGTGTCGGACGCCGCCGCCGACCGCGCCCTGGCCCTGTCCGAAAGCCAGCTGGCCCGGATGAAGACCGAGTTTGATCCGCAGAAGCTGGGACCTCAGGCGCGTTTGTCGTGGCGGATGTTCGAATACGGCGTCCAACAGGCCCGGCTGTCGAACCAGTGGCGCGACTGGGGCTTTCAGTTCGCCGCCAACGGCAATCCGACCACCAGTCTGCCCGTCTTCCTGATCAACAATCACCGCGTCTCCAGCGTCGCCGACGCCGAGGCCTATGTCGCCCGGCTGCGCGCCGCCCAGGTCCAGATGAGCCAGGTCGCCGACGAACTGCGCCAACGCGCGGCGGCCGGCGTGGTGTCGCCCCGTTTCGTTTTTGCACCCTCCATCGCCAATACCCGCAACGTCATCTCCGGCGCCCCGTTCGACGATGAGCCGGACAATCCGGTCTGGGCCGACTTCAACAAGAAGGTCGCGGCGCTGGAGGCCGACCAGGCGACCAAGGACCGGTTGCTGTCCGAGGGACGCGCCGCCCTGACCGGCCCCTACAAGGCCGGGTTCGACACCGTGCTGGCGGCCCTGGCCGAGGTTCAGCCTCTGGCCGACAGCGACGCCGGCGTATGGCGTCTGCCGCAGGGCGAGGCCTATTACAACGCCCGGCTCCAGCTCTCGACGACGACCGACCTGACCGCCGACCAGATCCATCAGATCGGCCTGGACGAGGTGGCCCGCATCCAGGCCGAGATGGAAGTCATCAAGGCCCAGGTCGGCTTCGCCGGCACGCTGCAGGACTTCTTCGTCTTCCTGAAGACCGATCCGCGCTTCCAGTATCCGAACACGCCGGAAGGCAAGGAACAGTATCTGACAGACGCGCGCGGCTTCATCGCCCAGGTGATGGCGGCGGCCCCTCAGTGGTTCTCGACCCTGCCCAAGGCGGCGCTGGAGGTGCGGGCGGTCGAACCGTTCCGCGAGGCGACGGCCTCGATCGCCTTCTATAATTCGCCGGCGCCGGACGGGTCGCGGCCGGGCATCTATTACGTCAACCTGTCGGACATGACCCAGGTGCTGAAGCCCCAGATCGAGGGCATCAGCTATCATGAGGGCGCCCCAGGGCACCATTTCCAGATCGCCTACGCCCAGGAGATCGAAGGCCTGCCGCGCTTCCGCCGCTTCGGCGGCTACGGCGCCTACGCGGAAGGGTGGGGGCTGTACGCCGAGCAGCTGGGCAAGGAGATGGGCTTCTATCAGGACCCCTATTCCGATTTCGGCCGGCTCTCGACCGAGCTGTGGCGCGCGGTGCGGCTGGTGACCGACACCGGCCTGCACGCCAAGCGCTGGAGCCGGGAACAGGCGATGGACTATTTCCGTCAGAACTCCCTGCTGTCCGAGCGCGACATCGAAAAAGAGGTCGAGCGCTACATCACCAATCCCGGCCAGGCGACCAGCTACAAGATCGGCGAGCTGAAGATCGAGGAACTGCGCGACCGCGCCAAGGCGGCGCTGGGCGACCGGTTCGACATCAAGGACTTCCACGCCGTGGTCCTGGGCTCCGGCTCGGTGCCGCTGGACGTGCTGGAAGACCAGGTCGATGGCTGGATCGCGGCAGGCGGCGGGGCGCCGACGACCTAGACACGCCTTTCTCCCTCCCCCTCGGGGGAGGGGGGTCGCGGAGCGACCGGGTGGGAGCGGCCCGGCAGGGACGCACTTGAATGATGTCGGAAAAATTGCTGAGGACGGCGCTTTGCCGCCCCCACCCGACCTCGCTTCGCTCGGTCACCCTCCCCGGAGCGGGGAGGGAAAGGTCTGGAGTCGGATTTTTCCGACTTTATGTGTATGAGCCGCCGCCATGCCCTTCACCGCCACCGTCCTGACCATGTTTCCCGAGGCCTTTCCGGGCCCGCTCGGCGTGTCGCTGATCGGCACGGCCTGGCGCGAGAAGGGCTTGTGGAGCCTGGATACGGTTGACATTCGCGCCTTTTCCACAGATACGCGCGGCTTCCTGGACGACACCCCTGCGGGTGGCGGCCCGGGAGCCGTGCTTAAGGCGGACGTGGTGGCTCGGGCGGTGGATAGCCTGCCGGGGCCGACCAACCCTTCTAGGGGGCGCCCGCTTTTGTACATGAGCGCCCGGGGTCGGCCCCTGACCCAGGCGCGCGTCAAGGAATGGGTCTCGCCTGAAAAGGGTGGGGCCAACGGAATCGTCGTGCTGTGCGGCCGTTTCGAGGGGGTGGATCAGCGGGTGCTGGACGCACGCGGGTTCGAGGAGGTCTCGGTCGGAGACGCGGTGCTCGCCGGCGGCGAGGCGGCGGCCATGGTCGTGATCGAGGCGTGCGTAAGACTGATCCCCGGCGTGCTCGGCGCGGCAGACAGCCTGTCGTCCGAAAGCTTCGAGGATGGGCTTCTGGAACACCCGCAGTACACGCGACCGCGGACGTTCGAGGGGCTGGAGATACCCGAGGTGCTGCTGTCGGGCGACCACAAGAAGGTCGCCAAATGGCGCGAGGCGCAGCGGGAAGAGACCACGCGGGAGCGACGACCAGACCTCTGGGAAGCGCATCTCGCCAAATCACAGGCAAAGAGCGCAAAGCTCGAGGAGAAATGACATGAACATCGTTCAACAGCTGGACGCCGAAGAAAAAGCCCGCGTCCTGGGCGAACGCACCATCCCGGTCTTCCAGCCCGGCGACACCCTGCGCGTCAATGTGAAGATCAAGGAAGGCGAGCGCGAGCGCGTCCAGGCCTTCGAAGGCGTCTGCATCGCCCGTGACGGCGGCGGCATCAGCGAGACCTTCACCGTCCGCAAGATCTCGTTCGGCGAAGGCGTCGAGCGCAAATTCCCCATTCTGTCGCCGAACATCGAGTCGATCGAAGTGAAGCGCCGCGGCGTCGTGCGTCGCGCCAAGCTCTATTATCTGCGTGATCGTCGCGGCAAGTCGGCCCGGATCGCCGAACGCCAGACCGTCCGTCCCGCCAAGGGCGTCGTGGTTCCGGAAACCGGTTCGGCCGCCAAGGGCGACGAAGCCTGATTTGACATTGTCGCGCGCGGCTTGAGCGCGGATCGTGCTGAAATGACGAAGGCCCCGGCGACAGCGCCGGGGCCTTTTTCATGCGCGGTGACTGACCCTACTGCGGGTACAGGGGATTGGATGCGTCCCTCTGGCCTTCCAGGCTGCGATTCAGGTCGTGAACCTCGTCATGATCGGCCTTCACCAAGGCGTAGGCCCGACGGATGGTCTCGTGGGTCGTGGCCGAAATGCTAGCGTCTTCCAACGCCCTTTCGAACTTGGCGGCGATAAAGCCTTCGCCGCTGTCGATGGAGCCGACGACCGTGTCGTCGTTGCGCAGCAGGGCGTGTTTGACGTCGAGAAAGGCGCGGTGGGCCTTGGCCAGGATCGAGCCCTTGGATTCCGGGTCGCCGCCCAGGCCCCGCACGGCCTCGGACAGGTCGTCCGCCACCTGCTGGCGTTCGATGCTGCGGCGCTCGAACAGGCTGGTGTAATCGGGATCGCGGGATTCCACGGCGGCTTCGCCATAGCCGTCGGCGCTGTCCAGGGTCGTCTCGATCAGGCTGTTCAGAACCTTGATGTCGTGGGCGTTGGGATTGGTCATGTCTTCCGTTCCTCCGCGATTGCGGTCGAACGGCGGAATGGCTGGGCGAGACCTTGGTTGCCGCCCCGCGACATCAAAGTTTGGTGCGCAGGGACCACAGTTCCGGGAAGCAGCGCTTGGTCAGGGTCGAGGCCAGATAGGCCGCCCCCTCGGTGCCGCCGGTGCCGCGCCGCCGGCCGATGATCCGCTCGACCGTGACGACGTGCTTGTGCCGCCAGGTCAGCAGGGCGTCGTCCAGATCGACCAGCTTCTCGGCCAGTTGATACAGGGCCCACCAGCGCTCGGTGTCGCGATAGACCTCCAGCCAGGCCGCCTCGACGGCCTCGGACGGCTCATAAGGCTGGGTCACGTCGCGGTTCAGCACCTCGGCCGGGATGGGCAGCCCCGCCTGGGCCATCTGGGCCAGGGCGTCGTCGTACAGGCTGGGGTCCGCGATGGCGGCCTTCAGCGCGGCCAGGGCCTCTGGACGGTCCGCGTGGAACTTCAGGAAGCTGGCGTCCTTCAGGCCCAGCATGGCCTCGAACCGGCGGAACTGGTCGCTCTGAAAGCCCGAGGACGACCCTAGCGAACCCCGGAACCGCAGATAGTCCGACGGAGTCATGGTCGAAAGAATGTCCCAGCTGTGGGTCATCACCGCCTGGATGCGCGAAACCCGGGCCAGGCTCTTGTAGGCCGGGACCAGGTCGCCGGCGCGAACCAGCTGCTGGGCCAGGGCTGTCTCGTGCAGGATCTGCTTCAGCCACAGCTCCTTGGTTTGGTGGATGACGACGAACAGCATTTCGTCATGCTGATCCGACAGCGGATGCTGGGTCGAGAGCAGGTCGTCCAACGCCAGATAGCCGGCGTAGGTGATGTCGCTGGATTGGGTCATGCGCCGCTATCGCCCGCGGGGGGCGGATGCGCAAGCCGGCCTAGTGCTGGCCCTGGCTCGAAGCGTTCGACGCGATCTGACGACCGGCGTCGAAGGCGTCACGGGCGCCTTTGTAGATGAAGCCGTAGGTCGGATAGACGGTCGTGCCCAGGCCGTTGATCGGATTGTACCAGACCTTGACCTGGGACCAGTCGTTGGACGGCGAGACGTCCACGACGGTGACGTTTTCCTCGACCTTGCCGCGGCTGCCGCCCCAGTTGGCGTGGGTCACGCGCACGACCCGGTCGGTCAGGATGTCGGAGACGACGGCGACATGGCCCCGGCTCATCCGGCCTTCGGGACGGAAGACCAGGACCGAACCCGTTTCGGGCGCGTCGCCGGTGCGGAACTTCTCGGTGGCCTGACGCCACCAGGTCCAGGCGTCGCCGAAGATGTTGATGCCCGAGAACATGCGGGCGAAGGTCACGCACTGCCAGTACGGCTCATCGGACTTTGCGGAAACGGGGGTGACGCCCAGCGCAAAAAAACCGAGGGTCGCCGCAACCGCGGCGGCTTTGAGCCGTTTCATCATGCTGAGGTCTCGTCCCGACTGCCGATGGTCTTTTTAGACCATAGGAAATTAGGATTGAAAAACCCTTTTCGGCGTATCGCCGTCCTGCGGTTTGTCGCTTGACGCTGTTTTGCGTCCCTGCGCCATCCCTCTCAAAGCCTTGCGAGCCGGGTGTTCCACCAGGTGGTAGGACAGGGCCGCCACGACCGGCAAAAGCGCCAGAATCGCCAACCACACGAAAAGTTGAAGCTGCTTGTCCGGGGCGTCGGTCAGCTTGGCCGCGAGGTTAACGGCCAGAAGTTTCCAAGGCACGCAGACCATATAGACCGAATAGCTGATCTCCCCCAGATAGACCGCCGGCCTGGACGCCAGCCATCCGGCCCGCTCGTTCGGCAGGGAGGCCAAGGACAGGATCAGGGCCCCGGCCAGCAGGACGGTGATCCCGTCCCATAGGCCGAGCGCCGCGCTCAACACCATCAGACCGAACGACACGGCCGAGGCGGTCCAGGGCGCCTTCAGCGGCGCCTTGCGGTAGACGAGGTACAGGGCGCAGCCCAGGGCGAAACAGGGCACGATCCGCAAGGCGCCCCAGCGGATGGTCGCCTCGGTCAACGAAAAGCCCGCGACGCGCTCGAACCCATAATACAGCACCGTCAAGAAGGCGGCCGTACCGACAACGGCCGCTACCGGCTTCTCACGCGCGCGCCAGAAGACGAAGGCGAACAGGGGGAAACAGAGATAGGCGAACCATTCCGCCGAGATCGACCAGGACGGATGGTTCCAACCGGCGACGGGGGCCAGGCCCCAGGCGTGGACCATCAGCAGATTGGCCGGAAGCGAGACCCACGACAGCACATTGCCGTCCACGTTCATCCCGGCGACCAGGGCGACGGCGGCCAGCAACCCCACCCCGACCAGGGTCGCCACATGCAGGGGATAGACCCGCGCCACCCGCGCCCACAGGAAGCCGCGATACGAAAACCGCTTCTCGCCCGCCGACTGAAGATAGACGTGGCTGAGGATGAAACCGGACAGGACGAAGAACAGTTCGACCCCCAGATAGCCCTTGTCGACAAGGCCGGAGGACCCGGCGCCGGCCAGGTTTTCCCAGTAGGTATAGACGGCCACCCAGATCGCTGCGCCGAAACGCAGGGCGGTGATGGGGCGCAGATCGGCGGGCGTCTGGACGGGGGTCATGGTCTCACCTTGGCACGTCGGGCTTTGCGAACCGTGAAGGCCCGCAAGGACCGCGCCTGTCCCGCCCGGGTCCGGTGGAAACCGGCCGGCAGGGCCGTGTCCGCCCCCGTTCGACCCGGAGGCCGGACCTCCATCTTCATGCCGTCAGAGGAAGGAGTAGGGATCGACGTCGACGGTCAGCCGGACCGAGGCCGGGACCTTCACCCGCGTCAGCCAGGCCCGCAGGAAGGCCTGAAGATTGACGTCGCGGTCGGCCCGCACCAGCAGCCGCTTGCGGCGTCGCCCCCGCACCAGGGCCAGGGGCGCGTCGGCGGGGCCATAGACCTCTAGCCGCTCGGCGTTGGGAATGGCCTGGGCCAGGTCGGCGGCGACCTTCTCCACCGCCGCCGCATTCTCGCTGGACAGGATGATCGCCGCCAGTCGGCCGAAGGGGGGCAGGGACGCCGCTTCCCGCTCGGCCATCTCGGCCTCGACGAAGGCGTCGCGGTCGCCGGCGGCCAGCGCCATCAGCACCGGGTGTTCCGGGGTCCAGGTCTGCAAAATGGCCCGCCCCGGCCGGTCGGCGCGGCCCGCCCGCCCCGTCGCCTGAGCCAAGAGCTGATAGGTGCGCTCGGCCGCCCGCAGGTCGCCGCCCCGCAAGCCCAGGTCCGCATCCACCACCCCGACCAGGGTCAGGCGGGGGAAGTTGTGGCCCTTGGCGGCGGCCTGGGTCGCGACCAGGATGTCGATCTCGCCGTCGGTCATCCGCTGGATCAAGGCCCGCGCCGACTTGGCGTCGGGCGCGGTGTCAGAGCTGAACACCGCCGTCCGCGCCTCGGGGAACAGCTGGCGCACCTCCTCCTCGACCCGTTCGACGCCGGGGCCGACCGAGACCAAGGAGTCCTCGGCCCCGCACGACGGGCACAGTTTGGGCCGCGCCATGGAGAAGCCGGTCAGGTGACAGACCAGACGGCCGGTATAGCGATGCTCGACCAGCCAGCTGTCGGTGTCCGGCGCGGTCAGCCGGTGCCCGCAGACGCGGCACAGGACGACGGGCGCATAGCCGCGCCGGTTCAGGAACAACAGGGTCTGCTCGCCCCGCGCCAGGGTCTCGCCCACCGCCGTACGCAGGGGCTGGGACAGCCAGGTCTGGGGATCGGGCGTATGCTGGCGCAGGTCCAGCAGTTCGATATCGGGCATCACCGCCACCCCGTGACGCGCGCCCAGCTTCAGCCAGTAGTAACGCCCGGCCTGGGCGTTCCACAGGGTCTCCAGCGACGGCGTCGCCGAGGCCAGAACCACCGCCGCCCCCTCGATCCGCGCCCGCGCCACCGCCAGATCCCGTCCGTGATAGACCAGACCTTCTTCCTGTTTGAACGAACTGTCGTGCTCCTCGTCCACCACGATCAGCCGCAGATCGACGAAGGGCAGGAACAGGGCGGACCGGGCGCCGACCACGATATTGCACCGGCCGGCGACCACCGCCTCCCACACCTGACGACGGCGCGGCGGGGCGACGCCGGAATGCCATTCGGCCGGGGCGGCGCCGAACCGGGCCGTGATCCGCTCGATTAGGGCCTGGGTCAGGGCGATCTCGGGCAGAAGGATCAGGATCTGCGCCGCCGGATCGGCCCGCAGCACCCGCGCGATCGCCTCCAGATAGGCCTCGGTCTTGCCCGACCCCGTGACCCCGTCCAGCAGGAAGGGCCGGAAACCACCGCCCGTCACCCCGGCCGCCAGGGCCGAAGCCGCCGCCGCCTGGTCGCCGTTCAGCGTCGCCGGCGCATGGTCGGGGTCGGGCCGTTCGAACGCCGCCTCGGCCGCGATCTCGACGATTTCCAGCACGCCCTCGTCGATCAGGCCCTTGACCACGCCGGACGACACGCCGGCGGCGCGCGCCAGATCGGCGCCCGCCATGGCGCGCTCGCCCAGGGCCTCCAGCACGCCCGTCCGGGCCGGGGTGGCGCGCGCCGGTTGCCGGTCGCCGACCCGCCGCACGCGGCGTTCCGGCTTGGGGCGTGGCGCGCGCAGCCCCTTCAGTGCGGTCGCCGCCATCTCGCCCGGTGGGGACAGGGTCCAGCGCCCGGCCCATTCGACGAAGTCCATCACCCCGGCCGGTAGCGCAGGGTCGGCCAGTCTCGACTCGACCGATTTCAGCCGCCGGTTGGAGCCGGTGGTCTCGAACACCTCGGCCACCACCCCCCGGATCAGCCGCGGCCCCAGCGGCACGGCGACCTGATCGCCGCGCGCCAGGCTCAGCGTCTCGGGAACCTCATAATCGAAGGCTTCCGGCACGGGCAGGGGAATGAGGACCGAGGCGACTTTCACCGAACTGCGCCCTCGGCTATGAAGCCGTCCATGAAACTCTTTCTCGATACCGCCGACGTCGCCGTCATCAAGGACATGGTCCCCACCGGAATGGTGGACGGCGTCACCACCAATCCGTCGCTGATCGCCAAGTCGGGTCGGAACATCGCCGAGGTCATCGCCGAAATCTGCGCCCTGGTCGAGGGGCCGATTTCCGCCGAGGCCGTCTCGCTCGATTTCGAGACCATGGTCAAGGAGGGCGACAAGCTGGCCGCCATCGCCCCCAACGTGGTCGTCAAACTGCCCCTGACCTGGGACGGCCTGCGCGCCTGCCGCGTCTTCACCGACAAGGGGATCAAGACCAACGTCACCCTGTGCTTCTCGGCCGCCCAGGCCCTGCTGGCCGCCAAGGCGGGCGCCACCTTCGTCTCGCCCTTCGTCGGCCGTCTGGAAGACAATGGCGCCGACGGCATCGCCCTGCTGGAGGAAATCCGCGTCCTGTATGACGTGCACGGTTTCGAGACCCAGATCCTGGCCGCCTCGCTGCGCAACGTCGCCCATGTGGCCGCCGCCGCCGTGGCCGGATCGGACGCCGCCACCTTCGGCGCCGACACATTCAAGGCCCTGGTAAAGCACCCGTTAACCGACAGAGGTCTTGATGCCTTCGTGGCGGACTGGGCCAAGACCGGTCAGTCCATCCTGTAAATCGCGCGTCACGGAGAGGTCTGTTTGAGCGGCTCATTGGACCTTTTCGAAACCGCCGAGGCGGAGGCCGTCCCCCATCTGGGCGACGGCCTGCATTGGCCCGAGGTGCGCGGCTGGCTTCAGACCCATCCCCAGACCCTGCTGGACGATCGCTCCCTGCTGGAAGAGATCGGCCTGCGTCCGCACGGCCGCAATGTGGTCGAGTTCGGCGCCGCCGCCCTGACCCGGCTCGAGGCGGTGGTCGAACGCGAGACCGGCGCCCGGCGCGAGGTCGAGATGATCGCCCGGGCCAATTTCGCCGCCCAGACCCAGACCCATGTCGCCGCCCTGGACCTGATGGAGGCGCGCAATCATTCCGACCTGGCGCGCCGTCTGGATGCCGCGGCCCAGGGCCGGTTCGGTCTGGCCGGCGCCGCCATCGCCATGGAAAAGCCGGGCGGCGTGCCCTTCGGCTGGCGTGCGCTGGAGACCGGCGCGGTGGACAATCTGTTGGGCGAACACGGCCTGACCTGGCTGGGCCCGATGTTCGAGGGGCTGGACCTGTTCGGCGCGGCCGGAGACCAGGTGAAGTCGGTCGCCCTGATCCGCATGGCCCCGCATCTGACGCCGGGCGAACCGCCCCGGTCCTGCCTGTGCGCCTTCGGCTCGCCCGAGGAAGCGGGTTTCACCCCGACCATGGGCTGCGAACTGACGGCCTTCCTGGCCCGGGTGGTGGAGCGGATGGCCGAGCGATGGCCGGTGTTGAACTGACCGCCGCCGACGCCCTGCTCGCCTGGCTCGAGCATCTGGCGCACGAGCGGCGTCTGTCGCCGCGCACCCTCGAGGCCTACGGTCATATCGGTCGGCTGTATGTCGCCTTCCTCGAACGCCATCGCGGCGAGGCCCTGTCGCTGAAAGGCCTGGGAACCGTCACCGCCGCCGAGGTCCGCGCCCATATGGCCGAGCGCCGGTCCGGCGATCACCCGCTGGGCGCTCGCTCGCTGAGCCAGAGCCTGTCGGCCATTCGCGGCTTTCACGCCTTTCTGGATCGACGACTGGACACGCCCGCGCCCCAACTGGCCCTGGTGCGCGGCCCCCGGATCAAGCCCTCCCTGCCCCGGCCAGTGACGGAGGACCAGGCGCGCGGCCTGCTGGCCGAACCCGACGCCGACCCGGACGCCGAACCCTGGGAGGCCGCGCGCGACCGCGCCGTCCTGACCCTGCTCTACGGCTGCGGCCTGCGGATCTCGGAGGGCCTGTCCCTGACCCGGGCCGATGCTCCGTTGGGTGAGACGTTGCGTGTTCTCGGCAAGGGATCAAAGACCCGGATCGTCCCGGTCCTGCCCGCCGTCCGCGCGGCGGTGGACGCCTATCTGGCGCTTCAGCCCTTTCCGCTTCAACCGTCCGACGCCCTGTTCCGCGCCCGGCGCGGCGGTCCGCTCAGCCCGCGCCACGTCCAGGCCTCGGTCCAGCGGCTGCGCGGCCGGCTGGGCCTGCCTGAACGCACCACCCCCCACGCCCTGCGCCACAGTTTCGCGACCCATCTGCTGGGCGCCGGCGCCGACCTGCGGTCGATCCAGGAACTGCTGGGCCACGCCAGTCTCTCGACGACCCAGAAATACACCGGCGTCGACGCCGAACGCCTGTTGAACGCCTATGCGGCGGCCCATCCCCGCGCCTAGAGGGACGCCGGTTCGTCTAAAGACTACAGGCCTGGGCGGGCGGGACGTTCCGAACGGTTCGGCTCGACCGTCCGGTACGGGCCGAACTCGCGTCCCAAGGCGCGCGGCTGATTCGGTACATCATAGCTGATGGGGGCCGGACAGTTGTTCTGGTCGCGCCGGTCCAAAAGCAGGTAACGCCTCACCTGCCCATCATCTCGCGAGCGATCCAGCAAAGGCGCAACAGCCCCCGCCGATGACGGCGAAGCGGTCTGTGTCTGAACAAGAGGGTCGCCACACCGGATCATGGCCTGATCCACCACCGGAACGACCCGCACCATGGGTTGATCGACCGGCGGCGCCGGATGAACGATCACCGCCCCGTTCGACAGGGCCAGAATCAGCAAACTCAGCATCGGAGTCCTCCGGTTTCTGGCCCCATCCTAAACCTGCAACTGCGGATTGACTAGATCGCCCTCACCGCGCCACCGTCCAGCCGGATCAGCGAGCCGGTGACATAGGCGGCCAGGGGGCTGGCCAGGAAGGCGGCGGTGGCGCCGAACTCCTCGGTCGCGCCGATCCGGCCGACGGGGATGGATTTCACGGATTCGGCGCGGGCCTCCTGCGGCGTCACGCCGGTGCGTTCGGCCGTCGCCTGGTCCAGGCGGGCGATGCGCGGGGTGTCGATCCGGCCCGGCAGCAGGGTGTTGACCGTGACCCCGTCCGGCCCGACCTCGTTGGCCAGGGTCTTGGCCCAGGCGGCGACCGAAGCCCGCAGGGTGTTGGACACCCCCAGGGCGGCCGACGGCTCGACCACGGTGATCGAGGCGACGTTCAGGATCCGGCCCCAGCCGGCGGCCCGCATCCGCGGCAGCACCCGGTCGGTCAGGCGGAAGACCGACAACACCATGGATTCGAAATGATCGCGCCAGACCGACGGCTCCAGCCCCGACACGCCCGACGGCGGCGGCCCCCCGGTGTTGTTCAGCAGGATCTCGATATGGCCGCCCAGCAACTCCTCGGCCAGGTCGGCGGCCTTCATCAGGGCCTCGTGATCGGCCAGATCGGCCGTGACCACGGCCGCCTTGCCCGGGCCCATGGCGTTCAGTTCGTCGGCCACGGCCTGAAGCCTGGCCGCGTCGCGCGACAACAGGGCCATATGGGCGCCTTCGGCCACCAGGGCCGTGGCCACGGCCCGGCCCAGGCCGGACGAACCGCCGCAGATCAGGGCGCGTTTGCGCGTGAGTTTCAGGTCCATGTCGGCTCCATGCTTTGGCTCAGGCGGCGGATATCGGGTTTCCGTAGCGTCAGCGCAACGCGGCGTTAACCGACGCAGCGCACCTTCGTCTTCATGTGGCCGCCAGCAACCGTCTGGATCGGCCGTGGAGGGCCGGCCCATGTCGACCAAAATAACCTCGAGCGTGCGTCGCCACAGCGACCATTTCGAGCCGCAGGACACCGATCCGAACGAGCAGCGCCGCCTGCGCGGCCAGCTGGAGCAGATCGACTACGCCGCCTATGTCGCCAACAAGGAGCTGATCGGCCAGGCCCTGACCGGGCTGGACGCCGCCTCCCTGCAGAAACTGGCCGTCCTGACCGCCGGCGCCCGCGCCAAATGGGGCGCCGAGGCCCTGCGCCTGGCCCACTCGGGCTCGCCGGTCACCGCCGACCAGGTCGCCCGCCTGACCGCCGCCCGCACCGCCTTCGACGAACTCGCCGAAGTCTACGAGGCCCTGCGCCGGATGGTGGAGCGCGGGTATGCGGTGTTGAAGTAAGGAGACCGAGGGGTCGTCACCTCTCCCAGGAACCGCGGGGGGTGTCGTTCCGTTTGTATCGCCATGTCCCTTAGACGCACTCTTCCAATCCTTGCTCTGGCGGGCGCCGCCGTCGCCCTGACCGCCTGCGCCACCTTCCAGCGCGGTCCTGTCGGCAACGCCGCCGTTCCCCAACCCGCGCAGGCCGTCGACCTGAACCGCTACGCCGGTCTCTGGTACGAGATCGGCCGCTACGAGAACGGGTTCGAGCGCGACTGCGAGGGCGTCACCGCGCGATACGCCGTGCGGGACGACGGCCTCGTGGGTATACTGAACTCATGCCGCCAGGGCGGCCTGACCGGCGAGGAGAAGACGGTCGAGGGCAAGGCCAAGATCGTCGAGGGAAGCCGGAACGCCAAGCTGAAGGTCTCGTTCTTCGGTCCCTTCTACGTAGGCGACTATTGGGTGCTCGCCCGCGCTGAAGACTATTCCTGGTCTATCGTAGGTGAGCCTTCCGGCCGCTATCTTTGGCTTCTGAGCCGCACGCCCCACCCGTCTCGCGACGTCCGCGACGCCATCCTGCGCCGGACCCGAGAACTGGGCTACGATCTGTCCATGGTGCGGGAAACCCGGCAGCCTTAAACCGTAGCCCCAAAGCCCAAGTCATTGAGGATAACGCCTGGTGGAGCCGAGGGGAGTCGAACCCCTGACCTCGTCATTGCGAACGACGCGCTCTACCAACTGAGCTACGGCCCCGTTTCCAGTGCTGGATCGGGCCTCCAGGCGAGGCCGGGACATAGAAGGCGGGCGGGCGTGGTGTCAACGGGCTTGTGCGCGCAATCGAAGCAGGGTCGCGAGGGGCGTTGTCGGAAGGGGGCGGGACAGGCTAAAAGCGCCGCTCGCTCAAGCAGGAGAAGCGTCCATGGGTTTCGCCATCGTCTGGCTGGTCAACGCCGTCATCAGTCTGATGATCTGGTTCATCATCGCCCAGGCGATCCTGAGCTGGCTGGTCGCGTTCGACGTGATCAACTACCGCAACCGTTTCGTCTATTCGGTCGGCACCTTCCTAGACCGGATCACCGCGCCCCTGCTGGAGCCGTTCCGCCGCATCATCCCGAACCTGGGCGGAATCGACATCTCGCCCATCGTGGTGATCCTGCTGCTTCAGTTCGCCAGCGTCCTGTTCAACCGCGCCGCCGCCCCCGCCCTGATCGGGCTGCTGGGCTGAGGCCGGGCGTCGGTCCGGGCGGACACGGTGCGCAGGATTCTCATGTGCAGGGACGATTCCACCCTTGCGCCGCGCCGCCACCTTCCTAAAGGTGCCCGCCCGACCATTATTGACCACGGTTCATGAGCACGATCACCACAGTCGCCGTCCTGGGCGCCGGACAGATGGGCGCAGGCATCGCCCACGCGGTGGCCCTGGGCGGTTATTCGGTCCGGCTTTATGACGTGGCCGCCGCCCGACTGCCGCTGGCTCAGGGCGAGATCGCCGCCAGCCTGTCGCGCCATGTCGCGCGCGGCCTGATCGGCCAGGCCGACGCCGACGCCGCCCTGGCCCGCATCACCGTCACCGAGGTCATCGCCGACGCCGTGACAGGCGCCGACCTGGTGATCGAGGCCGCGCTGGAGGACGAGGCGGTCAAGAAGAGCGTCTACGCCCAGGTCGCGCCGCACCTGGGGCCGCACACCCTGTTGGCCTCCAACACCTCCTCCATTTCGATCACCCGCCTGGCCTCGGCCTCGGACCGACCCGACCGGTTCATCGGCCTGCACTTCATGAAACCGGCGCCGGTGATGAAACTGGTCGAGATCGTGCGCGGCATCGCCACCTCGGCCGAGACCCATTCGGCCGCCGTCGCCTTCGCCGAGAGCCTGGGCAAGACCACCACCGACGCCGAGGACTTCCCGGCCTTCATCGTCAACCGCATCCTGGTGCCGATGATGAACGAGGCGATCTTCGCCCTGTACGAAGGCGTCGGCAACGTCGCCTCCATCGACAAGGCCCTGCGCCTGGGGGCCAATCACCCGATGGGACCGCTGGAGCTGGCGGACTTCATGGGGCTGGACGTGGTCCTGGCCATCATGAACGTGCTGTACGACGGCCTGGCCGACAGCAAATACCGGCCCTGCCCTCTGCTGGTGAAATATGTCGAGGCCGGCTGGCTGGGCCGCAAGAGCGGGCGCGGCTTCTATGACTATTCCGGCGACACGCCGGCGCCGACGCGATGAGCCGGTTCGAGAGCTACAGCGACCTGCCGGGGCAGGCGACGATCCATTCGCGCCCCGCGCCCCTGTATCCGATCCTGGCGTCCGTCGCCGGCGCCGCCTGGCCGCCGCTGCTGCTGACCCTGCCGCTGTGGCCGCCCCACGCCGTCGCGCTCGGCCGTGATCTGGACTGGCGTCTCATGGTGCTGCTGATCGGACTGGTGGTGGTTCCCCTGGGTCTGTGGCGCATCATCGTCGAGCGTCGTGACAGCGGCCGGCCGGGCTCGCGCCTGGGCGTGGTGTGGCGGTTCATGCTGTTCGGCGGACTGGCCGCGGCGGGCTTGCAGGTGGCGGTGGCCCTGGGGATGGTGATCTCGGGCTGGTTCGAGGCCGGCGACGTGATGCAGGCTCTGGGCGCGACCGAGACGACCCTGCTGATCTACGGCGTCGGGGGCCTGCCCATCGCCATGATCGTGGGCGTCAGCTACGCCCTGTGGGCCGGACTGTGCGCCGCCTTCATCGCCTTCGAGGCCAAGCCGGCGGTCAAGGACCGGCTGGGCTTGATGCCGAGGGGCTGAGGCCGGCGGCCTTTCGGCCGCGGGATTGGGGAATCCGATGTCGATGGAAGACCAGGGGAATAACCGCGCCGGGGTCGGCGACGCCGTCCTGGCGCCGGTCGAGGCGGGGGCGCGGATCGTCAGCCTGGACGTCATGCGCGGTCTGGCGGTGCTGGGCATATTGGCCGTCAATGTCGCCTCGTTCGGCCTGCCCTTCATGGTCTATGGCGACGCGGACCTCAGCCCCTTTCCCGTGACCGGCGCCAACGCCGTGGCGCGCTGGGCGGTGGATGTCTTCTTCCACCAGAAATTCATCACCCTGTTCTCGATGCTGTTCGGCGCCTCGATCTTCCTGGTCGGGGGCGAGCGGGGCGATGCGGCGCGCGGGCGTCTGCTGCGACGGCGGCTGTTCTGGCTGGCGGTCATCGCCCTGATCCACGGCCTGGCCTTCTGGTACGGCGACGTCCTGCTGCTGTACGCCTGGTCCGGACTGTTCGTGATGCTGATGCGGTCGTTCTCCGCCCGGCTGCTGATCGGGATCGGCCTGGCCGTGACCCTGGCGCTGGGCGCGATGCAGGCGGGCGCGGCCTGGCTGATGGTCGCCGGCCCGCCGGTGGTCGTCGACGCCATGAGCGAGGGCGGCCCGCAGTATTCGCTCGACGCCGTCAACGCCGCCATCGCCGCCTATCGCAGCGGCTGGGCCGGGGCCATGGGGCAGAACCTGACGGCCTGGCTGTTCCTTCAGGGCGCCAGTCTGACCATGTTCGTCTTTTCGACCGTGGCCCTGATGATGACGGGCATGGGCCTGTTCAAGGCGGGTTTCCTCAGCGGCCGGGCGCCGACGGGGCTCTATCTGGCGGTCATCGCGGTCGGCGGCGCGGTTCTGGCCCCGCTGGGCGTTCTGGAATGGGCCGAGGTCATGGCGCCCCGGGCGAGCCACCCGACGCGCGGCCTGTCGGAGGTCGTCGCCTCCTTCCCGATCTTCATCACCCTGGCCTATGTCAGCCTGATCGTCCTGATCACCCGGCACGGGGCGTCGTGGCTGGCGCCCCTGCGGCCGGTGGGCCAGATGGCCTTCACCAACTATCTGACCCAGACCCTGATCATGACCAGCCTGTTCTACATGCCCTGGGGTCCGCGCCTGTTCGGCCAGGTGGACTATGTCGGCATGTGGGGCCTGGTGGCGGCCGTCTGGGCGGTTCAACTGGTCTGGTCGTCGCTATGGCTGGCGGCCTTCCGCATGGGGCCGCTGGAGTGGGTCTGGCGCTGTCTGACCTACGGCCGCTGGACGCCGATCCGAAAACCGGGCTGATCGCGCTTTTATCGCAGGCGCGAAGGGATTAACTGGGGGCCATGGCCGCCCCGGATACTCCCGCCGAAACCTTCAAGCGCGCGCTGGGCCATGCCGCCCGCGCCCTGGCCGAACAGCCCGAACTGGAGGTGGTGTTCGGGTCGGACGGTCCGCGGCTGGCGGGCGGGGTCCTGACCCTGCCGCATCCGCCGCGCGACCCTTCGGGGCCTGAGAGCGCATCCCTGCGGGGCCAGGCCGACCGGCTGGCGCTGCGCCTGGCCAATCACGACGCGGCCATCAACGCCCGGATGCGACCCGTCGACACCAAGGCGGCCGAGGTGTTCGACGCGGTCGAACAGGCGCGGGTCGAGGCGGTCGGCTCCGAATATCTGGCAGGGGTGCGCGACAACATGGGCGCCGCCCTGGTCACCCGGCTGGAAAAGACCGGCGCCCTGCGCATCGCCGACGCCGACCGCGTGCCGGTGGCCGAGGCCGTGGCCCTGCTGGTGCGCGAACGCCTGACCGGCCGCCCGTCGCCCGACGGCGCCAAGTCCATGCTGGACCTGGTCCGCGCCGGCATCGAGGCCAAGGCCGGTGACAAGCTGGACGCCCTGGCGGCGACCGCCGGCGACCAGGCGGGCTTCGCCGAGAAGATGCGCGAGGTGCTGCGCGCCCTCGACCTGGATCCCGGCGACGGCCGGGGCGAAGACTCCTCCGAGGATCCCGGCCAGGACGAACCCGATCCCCAGGACCCCGAAGCCAGCGACGAGCCGGACGAGGACGAGGACGAACAGGGCGGCGAAGGCTCCCAGTCGATGGAGGGGGACGCCGACGATCAGTCGTCGGAGGACGAACGCGACAGCCGACCCGAGGGCGCGCCCGGCGACCCGCAAGGCGACGCCTCCGAGGACGGGCCGGAACTGAACGAGGGCCAGCAGCCCAATCGCCAGCAGACCGCCGACGACGGTCGGGCCGTGGATTTCTATCGCGTCTTCACCACCGCCTATGACGAGGTGGTGGACGCCGCCGACCTGTGCGACCCGATGGAGCTGGAGCGGCTGCGCAACCTGCTGGACCAGCAGCTGACCATCCTGTCCAGCGTCGTCTCGCGCCTGGCCAACAAGCTGCAGCGCCGTCTGCTGGCGCAGCAGAACCGGTCTTGGACCTTCGATCTGGAAGAGGGGATGCTGGATACGGCCCGCCTGACCCGGATCGTCACAGACCCCACCGCCCCCCTGTCGTTCAAGGCCGAGAGCGAAAGCCCGTTCCGCGACACGGTCGTGACCCTGTTGCTGGACAATTCCGGCTCGATGCGCGGGCGGCCGATCATGGTGGCGGCGGTCTGCGCCGACATCCTGGCGCGGACCCTGGAGCGGTGCGGGGTCAAGGTCGAGATCCTGGGCTTCACCACCCGGGCCTGGAAGGGCGGACAGAGCCGCGAGGCCTGGATCAGCGCGGGCAAGCCCGCCAATCCGGGTCGTTTGAACGACCTGCGCCACATCATCTACAAGGCCGCCGACGCCCCCTGGCGCCGGGCCAAGAAGAACCTGGGCCTGATGATGCGTGAGGGGCTGCTGAAGGAGAATATCGACGGCGAGGCCCTGCAATGGGCCCACAACCGCCTGCTGGCCCGGACCGAACAGCGGCGGATCCTCATGGTCATTTCCGACGGCTCGCCGGTCGACGACTCGACCCAGTCGGCCAACGCCGCCCTCTATCTGGACAAACACCTGCGCCAGGTGATCGCCGAGATCGAGGACCGGTCGCCGGTCGAGCTGCTGGCCATCGGCATCGGCCATGACGTGACCCGCTGGTACCGCAAGGCCCTGACCATCGTCGATGTCGAACAGCTGGCCGGGGCCATGACCGAGAAACTGGCCGAACTGTTCGAGGCCGAGGGCGCAGCCGGCCCCACGCGCCGGACGCGGAAGAAACTGGCCGCATGACCCGTTTGCGCCGTCTGGCCGCCGTCTGGGCCGCCCTGTCGCTGACGGCCTGCGCCACCGCGCTCAGCGCGCCCCAGCCGGACCTGGCGGGGATGGACGGCTGGACCTACGCCCCGGCCCAGCTGAAGCCTGTCGGCCTCGGCCTGCCCGGCGCGATCCTGGCGCCGGGTGTCCATTTCGCGGGCGGGGTGGAGATCGTGGCCGGCCTGGGCTCGCCGCTGCACGGTCTGTCGGACCTGAAACTGACCGGCGACGGCGGCTTCGTGGCCGTGTCGGACGCCGGAGACCTGGTGCGCGGCGAGCTGCGGCTGGACGCCCGCGGGCGGCTGATCGGCGTCGATCGTCTGGCCACGCGTCGGCTGACGCTGGAAGACGGCGGACCGATCATAGACAAGGTCGACGGCGACGCCGAGGGTCTGGCCCTGACCCGCTCGGGCGACCTGCTGATCAGTTTCGAACGCCGTCATCGCATCTGGAATTATGGCCCCCTGTCGGCCCTGAAGACGCCGACGCCCGCAGCCTCGCCTGACGCCGTCTTCCCCGACAATGAAGGTCTGGAAGGTCTGGCCGCCGCCCTTCCGGGAGATCGTCAGGACGGTTGGCGCGCGGCGGGCGAGACGGGCGGCGTCTGGGATTGCACGTCCGCCGGATGCCGCCTCGTCGCCTCGCAACCGACCGAAGCGCCCCAGGGCGCCGATTATCGCAACACCGGCCTGGATCGCGACCCGTCCGGCGACGGCTGGTTCATGGTCCAGCGCCGCTACAGCCCGCCGTTCGACATGCGGGGCCGTCTGCGTCGTCTGTCGTCGGACGGGACGCCGGGGCCGGTGCTGATCGAGCTGAAACTGCCCGGCACGACGGATAATTTCGAGGGGGTGGCGGCCGAGCGGCGCGGCCGGGCGACGCGGCTTTATCTGCTGTCCGACGACAACGCCAACCCCGCCCAGCGCACCCTGCTGCTGGCTTTCGACCTGCGCTGAGGCGCCTCAGGCCGCCCCCGCCCACTGGGTTGATTCAGGCTCGCTCGCCACGGACCGCAGCGCCTTGACGAAGTCGTCGCGCCAGATGCCGACGTCGGTGTCGCGCACCACCTGCATCAGGGCCTCCCATTTCCGGATTCTTTCGGACAGGGGCATGGTCAGGGCCTTCTGGATGGCGTCCGACAGTTCCTCGCGGCTGTAGGGATTGACCAGCAGGGCCTCGCCCATCTGTTCCGCCGCCCCGGCGAACCGCGACAGGATCAGAACGCCGGGATCGTCGGGGTTCTGAGCCGCGACATATTCCTTGGCCACCAGGTTCATGCCGTCGCGCAACGGCGTCACCAGCCCGACCTTGGCCGCCCGATAGATGCCCGCCAGCTGATCGCGGCGATAGGTGCGGTTCAGATAGCGGATCGGCTGCCAGTCCATGTCTCCGAAAGCGCCGTTGACCCGTCCCGCCAGGGAATCCAGCCGCGCCCGCAGATCCTGATAGGAATCCACATCGTCGCGCGAGATGGGCGTCACCTGCAGCAGGAAGACCTCGCCCCGCATCGAGGCGTTGTCGTGAAGGAACTGCTCATAGCCCAGCAGCCGTTCCTCCAGCCCCTTGGAATAGTCCAGCCGGTCCACGCCGACGATCATGGACCGGAAGGCCGCCGACGCCGCCATCCGGTCATAGGTCCGGGCGCCAAGGGTCGAGTTCCGCGCCGCCAGGAAGCCGTCCACGTCGATGCCGATGGGGAAGACGCCGGTCTGAACCCGCCGTCCGAAACACTCCAGCCCGCCGTGGCCGAACAGTTCGCCCTGGGCTTCGCTGACCACATAGTCGGTGAACAGGTCGCTCCATTCCTGGGTGTGGAAGCCGATCAGGTCGAAATCGAACATCGACTCCACCAGCCGCCGGTGGTGGGGCAAGGTGACCAGCAGCTGACGCGCCGGCCAGGGCGTGTGCAGGAAGAAGCCGATCCGGTTGCGGATCCCCAGGCGGCGCAGGTCCCGCGCCATCGGGATCATGTGATAGTCGTGAATCCAGATGACGTCGTCCGGCTGGATCACCGGCGCCAGAACCTCGGCGAACCGTCGGTTCACCCGCTCATAGCCCTCGCCGTAGGACCTTTCGTACTGGGCCAGATCGATGCGGTGATGGAACAGCGGCCACAGGGTCTTGTTGGCGTAGCCGTTGTAATATTCGTCGACGTCCTGTGGCTCCAGATCGACCAGGCCGACCGTGACCCCGGCCCGGTCCTCCACCTTCATCTCGCCGGTGAAGGTCTCGATCGTCTCGCCTGACCAACCGAACCACAGCCCCTCGTATTTTCTCAAGGCGGCGGACAAGGCCATGGCCAGCCCGCCGGCCGAGCCGGCGGCAGGATCGGTGGGGGCCGAAACCCGGTTGGATACGACGATAAGACGGCTCATGATTTCACTTCGGCAACGACCCCAGCCCCGGGGTCAGACACGGTGTTCGGCGGTTTAACGCACGTCGGTCCAAGAACGGCTCAACATCACGGCGCAATTGATGATGCCGACCAGAGAATAGGTCTGGGGATAGTTGCCCCACAGTTCGCCATCCTCGACCGAAATATCTTCGCTCAGCAAGCCCGCCTCGGTGCGACGGCTCAGCATTTCCTGGAAAATTTCCCGGGCTTCTTCGACCCGGCCGTTCTGGTGCAGGGCTTCGATGAACCAGAAGGTGCAGAAGTTGAACGCCGTCTCCGGTTCGCCGAAATCGTCCGGTTCGACATAGCGGAACAGGAAGGCGCCCTTCTTCAGATCGCGTTCGATGGCGTCGAAGGTGGCGACCTGACGCGGGTCGTGGGCGTCGAGGAAGCCCAGATCCGTCAGTTGCAACAACGAGGCGTCCAGTTCGCGACCGCCGAAACTGGCGGCGAACCGCCCCTCGTCCGGCAGGAAGGTCTCGCTCTCGACCCGCTCGCGGATGATCGTGGCCCGTTCACGCCAGACTTCGCCCCGCGCGCTGAGGCCCAGATGGTCCGCCGCCTTGGCCAGACGGTCGCACGCCGCCCAGCACATGACTGACGAATAGGTGTGGACGCGGGCGATGGTGCGGAACTCCCACAGGCCGGCGTCGGTCTGGTCATGCATGGCGAAGGCCCGCTCGCCGACCTTCTCCAGGGCGTGGAAATCCTCGACAGTGCCGGGACGCAGCAGACGCTGGTCATAGAAGGCCTGAACCAGAGGCAGGACGATCTGTCCGTACACGTCGTGTTGCAGATGTTCGTGCGCCTGATTGCCGATCCGCACCGGCTTCATGCCGCGATAGCCCTCGACCGTATCGACGATGCTCTCGCCGATGCCGGGCTCCAGACCCACCCCATAGACCGGCTGCACATGGCCGCCCGCGGCGTCATCGACCAGATTGCGCAGATAGCCGAGATAGTTTTCCAGGATGTCGACCGCGCCCAGCCGGTTCAGCGCCCGCACCGTATAATAGGCGTCGCGGATCCAGCAGTAGCGATAGTCCCAGTTGCGGCCGCTCTCCTTGAACTCGGGCACCGAGGTGGTCATGGCGGCGACGATGGCCCCCGTCTCCTCATAGGCGCACAATTTCAGGGTGATGGCCGCGCGGATGACCGCCTCCTGATAATCCAGCGGCAGATACAGTTTGCGCACCCAGTCCTGCCAATAGGCCACGGTGCGATCCAGCGCCGCCTGAACCCCGGGACCGACGTCCTGATCATAGCCCTCGTCCGGCCCCATGAAGAAGGCGTGCGGCCTTTCCAGGCGGAACACCCGCTCTTCCAGCACATGCGACACCGGACAGTCGGTGGTCAGTCGGAAGGTCACGTCGGGACACATGAAGCGGATATGGTTCGAACCGGACGTGCAGGGCGCCGGCCGGGCGCCCCAGTCGGCGGACGGCCGCAGCCGGATGCGAATGCGCGGCGTGCCTTTCAGCGGCCGCACGATCCGTCCGAAGGCCAGGGGCCGATAGGTGCGTGAGTGTTTCGGATGGCGCGGGGCGAAGTCGATGATCTCGACCGCAGCGCCGTCTTCCGCCGTCAACACCGTGCGCAGCACCGGCGTGTTGCGGATATAGGCTTGGCTGACGTGCTCCAGCCCCTCCAGTTCGACGGACCAGTAGCCGTGCGCCGGATCCTCGCCGTTCATCAGGGACGAGAAGACCGGATCGCCGTCCGCGCGCGGCGCACAGGCCCAGACGAACCGGCCCTGACGATCGATCAGGGCGCTGATGGCGCAGTTGCCGATGGGGAAGAGATCAAGATTGGGTTTCATCGGTTCAGGCCTTCGCCAGGGCTTCGAGCCAGGTCAGGACGGCGTCTACGTCGTCCAGTCGATAGCGGGCGGCCGTCTCGCGTTGCGGCCCCACCAGCACGCCATATCCGCCCAGAGCCGCCGCAGCCTCGAACCCGTGTTCGTCGGTCAGGTCGTCGCCCAGCATGACAGGGATAGCGTCCTTGAACGGGGCGTCCTGCATGAAATCGGTCACGGCCGTGCCCTTGTCGGCGCCGGGCGTCTTGAGTTCCAGCACCATATGGCCGGGTTGCAGGCTCAGGCCCGTTTCGGCCTGCAAGCGTTTGGCCAGGGCCTTGGCCGCGTCCGTCTGATCCGGCGCCTGACGATAGTGCAGCCCGGCCGAGACACCCTTGTCCTCGACGATGACGCCCGGCCGATCTGCGGCGAAGGCCTTGAAACCGGCCAGGGCGACGGCGACGCCAGCGTCAGGCGCGCCGCGGCGGATGGACTTGTCTTTCAGACGACGCTCCAGCCCATGCACGCCGGAAGCCGAGGTCAGGGCGTGATCAGAAATCCGGTCGATCTCGGCTATTGTCCGACCACTGATGATGGCGACACGGCCCGCCAGTCGGGCTTCGACCGCCTTCAGCGCGGCCGTTCGACGCGCGACCGGTCCAACGCCGTCCGGCGTCGGCGCCATGGGCGCCAGAACGCCGTCCATATCCAGGAACAGGGCGATCCCGTCCGCGACGACAGGCGGCGGCGGCAGCAATAGAGCTTCTGCTCCGGCGTGAGACGGCATGTGGCGTGCACTCATTTTGACTTCCCCAGCACCTCGTAACGCGCCACTCCGGCAAAGGTTGACCCGAAAGCGACAAAGTCGTCTGAAAGGACACGTTGCGCGCGGCCTTGGGATGGGGCAGATCGCGCGCCTCGCACCAAGGAGAGCCCACAAGGGGCCTGACAGACCATGACCGAGATCGCCCACTCGTCTCCCGATGACATCGCCGCCATGACCGATCGCGCCCGCGACGTGATGCGGCTGAACATCGAGGCGCTGGAGGCCTTGGAGCGGTCGATCGACGTTTCGATGGCTCGCGCCGTCGACGTCATCATGAGCCGGCCGGGCTATGTGATCGTCACCGGCATGGGCAAGTCGGGCCATATCGGCGGAAAGATCGCCGCCACCCTGGCCTCGACCGGCACCAGCGCCTTCTTCGTCCATCCCGCCGAAATGAGCCATGGCGACCTGGGCATGTTGCGCCCGGACGTGACCGTCCTGGCCATTTCAAACTCGGGCGAGAGCCGCGAACTGCGTGATCCGCTGATCTTTTGCCAGCGCAACGGCATACCGGTCATCGCCATCACCCAGCGGCCCGCCAGTTTCCTGGGCCGCAACGCCGCCGTCTGCCTGACCATGCCCAAGGTGGCCGAGGCCTGCCCCAACGGCCTGGCGCCGACGACTTCGACCCTGATGACCCTGGCCCTCGGCGACGCCCTGGCCATGGTGCTGATGGACCGCCGCGCCTTCAGCGCCATGGACTTCGGCCTGCACCACCCCGGCGGCGCCCTGGGCATGAGCCTGCAAAGCGTGCGCGAATGGATGGGAGACAATGCAGCGGCCCCGGCCAGCGTGCCCCTGAACGCCAACTTCAGTGAAGTCGTTTCGGCCATAACCGAGGGACGAAAGGGCGCCGTCGCCGTGCTTGACCTGGACGGGACGCTGGCGGGGATCGTCACCGACGGCGACCTCCGCCGCGCCTTCCAGCGCGACACCACCAATCTGACGGCGGCCGACATCATGGGTCCCAATCCCATCACCGTCGATCCGGACGCGCGGATGAGCGACGTCGTCGATCTGCTGACCGCGAACAAGATCGCCAACCTGTTTGTCGTCGAGGAAGGCCGGCCGACCGCCATCGTCCACATCGCCGAACTGATGCAGGCCGGCTACGTCGCCTGACGCCTCGAACATGCGAATCCTCTACGACGCCAGCCGGCTGATGAGCCGGGCCGACCGCTCCGCCCCCACGGGAGTCGATCGGGTCTGTCTGGCCTATGCCGAATGGCTGCTGTCCCGCCCCGACGTCGTCACCATACCGGTGAGGGGCCGCAAGAACCGACTGGTGGCGGTCGATACCGAGTGGTTCCGCCGGTTCGTCGGCGAACTACGGGCGCGGTGGAATGGGGCTGCCGATGCGTCGGGCGATCCGGCGCACGAGGCGCGGCTGCTGGCCGCGCTGACCGCATCGGTTCGCCCGAACCTGTCGGTGATCAGCCCGCCGCCCGCGCCGTCGCTCAAAAAGCCGGCGGACAGAAGCCGGGTGCTCAAACAGTTTTTCCGCTCGCGCCATGTCGTCGCGCCGCCGGCCGCCGATCTCTATCTCAACGTGGGCCACACCACGCTGCACGAGCCGACGGCCTTGATTGAGCTGGAGGCGGCGGGTGTGGAACGGGTCGTTCTGCTCCACGACCTGATTCCGATCACCCATCCGGAATTCTGCCGTCCCGGCGACGGCGCCAAACATCACGCCCGGGTCGCCAACACCCTGCGATACGCCAGCCGCGTCATCGTCAACTCGGCCTCCACAGGCGACGAGCTGCGCGCCTTCGCCTCCTGCAACGGCCTGCCTCAACCGCCCGTCCATGTCGCGCATCTGGGGTTGGAGCCCGCCTTCATCGACGGCGACGTCGTAGAGACGACCCGACCGTATTTCGTTCATGTCGGCACGATCGAGGCCCGCAAGAATCTGGCGCTTCTACTGGCCGTCTGGCGGCGGCTGGAAGAACGGCTGGGCGAGAGGACGCCGTCCCTTGTGCTGGTCGGACGCTACGGTTGGGAGAATGAGGCGGTGCTGGACCATCTGGAACGGTCGCCGAACCTGCAAGGCGTCGTGCACCAGGCGTCCAACCTCTCCGACGTCCTGCTGGCGCGATTGATGCGGGGGGCGCGGGCGGTCCTGGCGCCGTCTTCGGTCGAAGGCTTCGACCTCCCGGCGGTCGAGGCCCGCGCCATGGGGCTATCCCTGTTCGCTTCGGACATTCCGGCCCACCGCGAACTCACGCCCGATGCGGCGCTGATCGATCCGCTGGATGGGCTCGGCTGGCTGGCGGCGGTCGAACGCGCCGCCCAGGAAAAACCCGCCCCGCCGACGCCTCAGTCCGCGCCGTCCTGGACGGGACATTTCGACATCGTCGCCGAGGCCATCGGCCTATCGCCGGCTTCGCCTCTGGCGGGCGCCTCCAAAGACTTGTAATCAGTCCGTGAACAAGGGCCGTCCTGCTTCATGACTCGCACCATCCTCCCCCTCGCCATCGTCGCCATTCTGGGCGGGTGCTCCACCCTGCCGCGTGACGGACCTTCAGGCGCCTCGATCAACGCCGGCGCCACGACGCCCCAGGCTCTGGGCAGCTACGCTCTGGTGCCCCTCACCTATGAAGTCACCGAACGGATGAAGGCGGTGCCGCCCCAGTTCTTCGGCACCCTTGTCGCAGCCTCAAGCGAGCAGCCGGCCGATGTGATCGGCATTGGCGACACCCTGGCCATCTCGATCTACGATCCCTCGGGCTCCCTGTTCGGCGGCGCGCTCGGCAGCGGCTCCAGCGCCAATCGCACTCTGTCGACCCTGTCCGGCGGCTCCCAGGCCCTGCCGGGCGTGACCGTCGACCGCAGCGGCTCGGTCGCCGTGCCCTTCGCCGGCCAGGTCCGCGTCCAGGGTCTGACGGCGCCCCAGGCGGCGGCGGCGGTTCGGCGCGCCCTGGTCGGCAAGGTCGCCAATCCCCAGGTTCTGGTCGGCATCGCCGACAACGCCTCCAATACGGTCAATGTCTTCGGCGACGTGCGCCGGCCCGGTCGCGCGCCGCTGGGCGTCAACAGCGACCGGATTCTGGACGTGATCGCCGCCGCCGGCGGCTCCGCGCGTGAAACCGACGACCTGACCATCAGCGTCCAACGCGGCGGCCAGACCTATACGGCCCCCATGACCGCCGTGACGACGGAGTTCGGCGAGAACGTCCGCCTGCAACGCGGCGACGTGGTCAATGTCCAGTACAAGCCGCGCCGCTTCTCGACCTTCGGCGCCCTGAATGCAGTGACGCAGGTCGACATGCCCGCCGGGGTCATGACCCTGACCGGCGCCATGTCGAAGGTCGGCGGACTGAACACCAATACAGCCAACGCCCGTCGTGTGATGGTCTTCCGCTTCGAGCGTCCGGAAGTGGCGCAAGCCCTGGGGATCAACCAGCCCGCTACCCCGCGGGGCGTGCCCGTGGTCTATGAGCTGAACTTCAACGAGGCGGCCAACGTCTTCGCCGCCACCAATATGCAGATCATGCCGGAAGACGTGATCTATGTGCCCTTGGCCGGCGCCGCCGAGGCGCGGAAATTCTTCGAGTTCGTTCAGACTGTCACTCGCGTGGTCTATGACGTGTCGGTGACCAGCGCCGTCAACATCGACTGAGGTGCCGGGGCGCTGGCGGAGCCTGCTGTCCCAACTGAGCGGCCCCGCGTCCGGTCGCCTTCGAAGGACAGACGACGACAGCGCGGCGGCGGCTCCCTTCGACCGTCCGTCCGATCTCGAGCCGTCTGCGCCGGACCCTCTGGAGATCGCGCTGGTCGAGATCGAGACCGGTGCGCTGGAGGTCTATGCCCGCGCCGGCCTCCCGACCAAGCCGGGCCATTACCGCAAGCCGCCCCGCACGGAGGCCTGGACCTTCATCGCCGCCACGCTGTCGCCAGAGGCGCGCTTCGCCCTGACGCTGGACCATCCCTCAGAGATGGGTTGGCGCTTCGCCCGCCTGCAGGACCTGGGCGCGCGGTCCGGCCGGGCGGACCTTCGCGCTGCGTCCCGTCTGCTGAACGAGATCGCTGATCTGCGGGCGGCCCGTCGCGGGATCCTGAAAGAAGATCATCTGTTGATCGCGCTGGAATTGGGCGGCGCCTGGCGCGCGCTCAGGGACTCAAAGGCCGCAACCGCGCCGCGCCTGACCCTGACGCCTCCCCAATCCGCATCGCCCAAGGCCGCAAAGACGCCCCGAAAACCCCGGGCGAAGCGCGACAAGTCGTCCGAGCCGCGCTAGGAACGCCGCCTTCCCGAACGCCAGAGTCTGCCCATGTCCGACGCGCCCGAATATCCGCCCGAGACCCGTCCGGTCGGACGCATCATCGCCATGCCGGCGGACACCAACCCCGAAGGCGACATCTTCGGCGGCTGGCTGCTGGCCCAGATGGACGTCGCGGGCGCCACCCCGGCCTTCGAACTGGCCCAGGGCCGCTGCGCCACCGTGGCCCTGGACGGCATGGTGTTTCACCAGCCGGTCGCGGTCGGCGACGAGGTCAGCATCTACGCCGACGTCATCAGCACCGGCCGCACCTCGATCCGCATCCATGTCGAGGCCTGGAAACGCGCGCGCGGTCAGCCCCTGGCGACCTCGGTCCGCGTGACCCAGGGCGTCTTCACCTATGTGGCCATCGACGAGAACCGCAAGCCGCGCCCGCTGCCGGGCAAGGAATAGGCGCAAATCTTGACCTGACGCCGGGGCGCGCCTACGTCCCGGCCATGGCCATCCGACGTATCCTCACCATCGACATCCCCGCCGACCTGGCGATTCTGAAACAGGTCTCCAAGCCCGTCGCCGCCGTGGACGACGCCGTGCGTGCGCTGATGGACGACATGCTGGAGACCATGTACGCAGCGCCGGGCATCGGTCTGGCCGCCGTTCAGGTCGGGGCGCTGGATCGGGTCATCGTCATGGATCTGGGCGATCGCGACGGAACCGTCTGCGAAACCGAGGAAGAAGACACGCCGGAAGCCGCCGAGGCGCGCAAGAATCCGCGCTTCTTCGCCAATCCGGAAATCCTGTGGACCTCGGACGAGCTCTACACCTACGAAGAGGGCTGCCTGTCGATCCCCGAGTATTTCGACAAGGTGGAACGCCCGGCCCGCGTCCGCATTCGCTATCTGAACCGTGACGGTCAGTCGGTGGAGGAGGAGGCTTCGGGCCTCTACGCCGTCTGCATCCAGCACGAGATGGACCACCTTAACGGCGTGCTCTTCATCGACCACCTGTCGCGGCTCAAGCGGGATCGCGCCGTGACCAAGGTCAAGAAGGCCGCCCGCGACAGGATCGCCGCCTGATGACCCGACGCCCCACTCGCCCCATCCGCCGCGGCCAGTCCCTGGTCATCGACACCCAAGGCCGCCGTCGCCTGACTCGCAGCCAGAAGATCGGCGTCGCCGGGGTCGCGACCCTGGCCGGCGTCGCCCTGCTGGGCGTGGTGGCGGGTCTGCTGCTGGACCGCCTGCTCGATTTCGACGACGCCCTGGACGCGGGCGGCGAGTGGGATGAGGGCGGCGGCGTCTTCACCCGCTGGCAGTAGGCGGCCTAAACCTCTAAAGGCGTGCCCATGCGCCTTGCCTTCATGGGAACTCCCGACTTCGCCGTGCCGTCCCTGGCCGAGCTGATCGCCTCGGGCCACGAGATCGTCGCCGTCTATTCGCAGCCGCCGCGGCCCCGGGGCCGGGGCCAGAAGCTGACGCCGTCGCCGGTTCACGCCTTCGCCGAAACCATGGGTCTGCCGGTCTTCACGCCCGACAGCATGAAGGCCCCCGAGGCCGTCGCCGACTTCCAGAGCCTGGACCTCGACGCCGCCTGCGTCGTCGCCTACGGCCAGATTCTGAACGCCGAGGTGCTGGCCGCGCCCCGGCTGGGCTGCCTGAACCTGCACGGCTCGCTGCTGCCCCGCTGGCGCGGCGCGGCGCCGATCCAGAGGGCCATCATGGCCGGGGACGCCGAGACCGGGGTCCAGATCATGCAGATGAGCCTGGGCCTGGACGAAGGCCCCATCCTGCTGGGCGAGGTGATGGACATCCGGCCCGACGACACGGCCGCCAGCCTGTCCGAACGCATGGCCCATGTCGGCGCCGGCCTGTGGCCCCGCGCCCTGGCCGCCATCGATCGCGGCGGCGTCACGCCGACCGAACAGGTCGGCGAACCGACCTATGCGAAGAAGATCACCCCCGCCGAGGCCCGCATCGACTGGACCCGTCCGGCGGCCGAGGTGGACGCCCATATTCGCGGCCTGTCGCCCTTCCCCGGCGCCTGGTTCGAAGCCCCGTCTGAGGCCGGCCCGGTGCGGGTCAAGGCCCTGCTGTCGTCCCTCGCTGACGGATCCGGCGCGCCCGGCGCGGTGCTGGACGACGCCCTGACCGTGGCCTGCGGGACCGGCGCCGTGCGGCTGATCCGGGTTCAGCGCGAGGGCAAGGCGGCGCAAGGCGTCGAAGAGATGCTGCGCGGCTTCCCCCTGCCGGCCGGGACCGTGCTCGGCTGATGCCGCGCTACAAGCTGACCCTCGAATACGACGGCACGGCCTACAACGGCTTTCAGGCCCAGGAGGACCAGCCGACGGTTCAGGGCGCGGTCGAGGCCGCCATACTGGCCTTCTCCGGCGAGCGGGTGCGGATCGCCGCTGCGGGCCGCACCGACACCGGCGTCCATGCGACGGCCCAGGTGATCCACGCCGATCTGGAGCGCGACTGGCCGGTGGACACCGTCCTGAACGCCATCAACGCCCATCTGATCAAACAGGACGTCTGCGTCCTGTCGGCCGAATACGCGCCCGATCCGGACTGGCACGCGCGGTTCTCCGCCACCGGGCGGGGCTATCTGTACCGGATCCTGAACCGCCGCCCCCAGCCGGTGCTGGAGCGGGACCGGGTCTGGCACGTCAAGAAGACCCTGGACGCCGAGGCCATGCACCAGGCGGCCCAGGTCCTGGTCGGCCTGCACGACTTCACCACCTTCCGCGACGTGGGCTGCCAGTCCAAGTCGCCGGTCAAGACCCTGGACGTGGCCCGCGTCTCCCGCTTCGGCGAAGAGGTGCATCTGGTCTTCCAGGCCCGCAGCTTCCTGCACCGTCAGGTCCGGTCGATGGCCGGCACCCTGGTCGAGGTGGGTCTGGGCCGCTGGACCGCCCATGACGTCAAGGCGGCGCTGGAGGCGAAGGACCGCGCCCGGTGCGGCCCCGTCGCCCCCTCGGCGGGGCTCTATCTCAGCGGCGTGCGCTACGACTGAACCCCGCCTGCGATCCGGTCAGCCGCGCTGCTGAACCAGAACCTCGGCGATCTGCACCGCGTTCAGGGCCGCGCCCTTCCTCAGATTGTCGTTGGAGACGAACAGGGCCAGGCCGTGTTCGACCGTCGGATCGGGACGCACCCGGCCGACGAAGACCGGATCCTGACCCGCCGCCTCCAGCGGGTTCGGCACGGCGGTGACGACCACGCCCGGCGCCTGGCCCAACAGCTCCAGCGCCTGGGCCGCCGACAGCGCGCGCTCGAACTCGACATTGATCGACAGGGAGTGGCCGGTGAAGACCGGCACCCGGACGCAGGTGCCCGACACCGGCAGGCCGGGGATCTCCAGGATCTTGCGGCTCTCGTCGCGCAGCTTCAGCTCTTCATCGGTATAGCCGTCCTCGCCCAGCGCGTAGTTCAGGGCCACCACATTGGCGGCGATCGGCACGACCCACTTCTCCGGCGCGCCGAAGTCCACGGCCCCGCCGTCGCGGGCCAGGGCCGCGCCCTGCCCCACGGTCTCGCGCGCCTGATCCTCCAGCACGCGTATGCCCTCGATCCCGCCGCCCGACACGGCCTGATAGGTCGAGACCGTCAGACGCTTCAGGCCCGCCGCATCGTGCAGGGGCTTCAGCACCGGCATGGCGGCCATGGTGGTGCAGTTGGGATTGGCGATGATCCCCTTGGGCAGGTTGGCCAGGGCGTGGGGGTTCACCTCGGCGACCACCAGCGGCACTTGCGGATCAGAGCGCCAGGCGGAGGAGTTGTCGATCACCACCGCCCCGGCGGCGGCCACCTTGGGCGCCAAAGCCTTGGACGCAGCCCCGCCGGCCGAGAAGAAGACGATGTCCAGACCGGCGTAGTCGGCTGTCGCCGCGTCCTCGACCACGATCTCGGTCTCGCCGAAGCGGACGGTCTTGCCCGCCGACCGGGCCGAGGCGAACAGGCGCAGCGAGGCCAGCGGGAAGTTCCGCTCGGCCAGCAGGCCGCGCATCATCTCGCCGACGAGGCCGGTGGCGCCGACGATGCCCACGTGGGGGGGATTGGACGGGGAAAAGGACATTCAGGCGTCTCCTGGAAGGATGGAGGCGCGGGGTTCAGCCGGATCGACCGCCCCGCGCATCGGCGGGGCTTGGGATCGGGGTTCGGCGCTTCAGACCTCGCGCACACCCGAAACCGCCCCGCCGAAGCCGGTGGTTTTCGAGGTAATCGCTTTGGTCATGGTGCGGGTCACGGCGACGCTCTCTAAGGGCAAGGATTGGTCGTGTAAACAGGCTTTTGGAGATAAGACCGGCGCGGCGTTCCGTTTTCGACGTCTCAACGCGCAAAAATCCGTCACCCCACGGCAAAACCATCGGGCGGCGCGAAATTACAATGCACCCTCGAAATCAGTGCAATGTGCAAAAGAGTGCAATTCGGCGGGCCTCCCTTCGATATCGACGGACGGGAGTATAGGCCCGCTGGAAGGCATGGTGGGTTGGAGGCCGAATCTTTCAGTCAGGCCGTTGTTTTGCCGACGGAATGTTTTCGGAATTAGGATAGCTGGCTCCCAAGCGGGCCTACCCGGCGGCTGCTAGGGGTGGTTAGCGGACATTCGCGTGTTAGGCTTAAAGGCTGCCGACAAGGGAGAGCCGTAGTGATCATCTCGGAGCGAGACGGACTTTACTCCGCACAGCACGTGACCGGGCCAACTCATAATCTTCTCAGACTGAGGCTCGAACGGGGGCCAGCTCGGGAGTTCGGGGTTGTGGTTCTTCCGCCAGTTGGCAATCCCCCCGCCCATACCGGCCTCACCACCAAAGACGTAGTCGTGCCGATCCGCGATGGCGTTGCCCGCGCAAATAGCGAACTCGGCACAGACTTCGCTGTTCTCGAAGCTCAGATCGTTGAGGACGATAGTCCCCAGCCCGCAGTCTACGAATACATCGCGCGCAAGATCATCGAAGAGGCCGCTCGGAGAGATCAGGTCTGAGTGTCCGCAACGGGTCGATTTGCGAAACTAGCCTCCAGCCCGAAAGCAGACCCCAACGCCCGTTGAAATACTGAGTCCCCTAAGCGGACGTCGAGCATGTCTGAGAGGGGTGGGGGAGCGGACATAGAAATAGGCCCCGACCAGAAATGGCCGGGGCCTTTCACCGTTCTTAAGTGTGCTTGTTCAGGTCAACGTTTTTCTACGCTGGAGCATCACAGCCGCGCTGCCTGCCAGCATCAGGACGAACAGAATCATCGCCCATTCCGTCATCGTCGGCACGGCGGCCGGTCCTCCCGACGAGATTGTAACATTCGGCGCTCTTCTGCTTCCGGCAAAGTCATCGCACTTGCCGGCTGCCTCATTTCTGCAGAGATCCATGAAAATGTCAGGCACGACATAGGTCCCTCCGCCCGTAGAAGGGACAGCCATCAGATCAATGCCGATAACGGATGTGACGCCTACAACACCAACGGCGCTGGTCTGTCCCACATAATATTGGCCGCCCCCGCTCACCCCGCCGGTGAAGCTATAGGTGGCGGCCGCCGGTCCTGTTTCGACGACATTGATGCTGATAAGCCTGTCCGCCTGGGGCAGAGAGGCGTCGAATACGAACGTGCCGCTGATCGACCCGCCAGTGGGCGTCCCGCTGCTCAAAACCGGCGTAGCCGGAATCGTCCATGTAACCGGGGCTGCGAGCGCCGGCGTCGCCATCAGACTGACGGTCGCACCCAGAGCGAGGGCCAAGGCAGAAAGATAGGTCTTGTGGTACATGCAGTCCCCCGACTGTTAACGCGCCGCGCGCATGGCGGCACAACTGAGTGATGCACTATCCGACAATGGCGGTCTCTCGCAATGGCCCGGCCTTGGTTAGAAGAGCCAACGCCCCGGTTGAATGTCCGTATCGGGTCGAAGCATGACTTGAACCTCAGGCCGGAAAGCAGACGTTCTGATCGACCTCCGTCGGCCGTCGTCGTTCTCGACTTGTGGCGAAGGTCCAGCCTCCTGCGGTTTCCGCAGGACAGCCCTTACAAATCCAGATGCAGGAACTGGCTGAACTCATTCGCCTCATAGCCGGCGAAGGGCCCGCCGTCGGTGAAGCCGCGGCGTCGGTACATGGCAAGGGCCGGTTCGAAGGCGTCGCCGCGGCCGGTTTCCAGGCTCAGCCGTTTCACGCCTGCGGCCCGCGCGGTCTCGATGATCTGTTCCAGCAGCACCGCCGCCACGCCGCGCCGCAGATGGTCGGGGTGGGTGCGCATCGACTTCACCTCGGCCTGGTCGGCGTCGATCAGCTTCAGGGCGCCGATGCCGGCCAGGGCCGCGCCGTCCCAGGCGCTCCACACCGTGACGTTCGGCTGAAGCAGGCCGGTCAGGTCCAGGGCGTGGACGTGGCAGGCGGGCGAGGAGGCGTGCATGCCCGACAGGTGGAAGGCCAGCAGGGCGCGAACCGCCTCCCCGCTGAGATCATCCACCCGCAGGGCGAACAGGGGCTCAGACCTTGGACAGGATCAGCGTGCCGTTGGTGCCGCCGAAGCCGAAGCTGTTGGACATGACGTGGGTCAGTTCGCCCTCGTGGCGCTGACGCAGGATCGGCATGCCCTCGAAGGCCGGATCCAGGGTCTCGATATGGGCGCTCTCGGCCGCAAAACCGTTCTGCATCATCAGCAGGCAGTAGATGGCTTCCTGGGCGCCCGCCGCGCCGAGCGAGTGACCCGTCAGCGACTTGGTCGAGGAGATCATCGGCATCTGGTCGCCGAAGACGGCGCGCACGGCCTCCATTTCCTTGGAGTCGCCGACCGGGGTCGAGGTGCCGTGCGGGTTCAGATAGTCGATCACCGGATTTCCGGCCTGTTCCAGCGCGATCTTCATGCAGCGCTGGGCGCCCTCGCCCGAGGGGGCGACCATGTCGTAGCCGTCGGAATTGGCGCCGTAGCCGGTGACTTCGGCCAGAATGGTCGCGCCACGCGCCTTGGCCCGTTCGTATTCTTCCAGCACCACGATGCCCGCGCCGCCCGCAATGACGAAGCCGTCGCGGTTGACGTCATAGGCGCGCGAGGCGACCGAGGGGGTTTCGTTGAAGTCCGAGGACATGGCGCCCATGGCGTCGAACATGTTGGACATCGACCAGTCGATGTCCTCGCAGCCGCCGGCGAAGACCACGTCCTGCTTGCCCCACTGGATCTGTTCGACCCCGGCGCCGATGCAGTGGGCGGATGTCGCGCAGGCCGAGCTGATCGAATAGTTGATTCCGCGCATCTGGAACCAGGTCGCCAGCACCGCCGAGGGGCCGGACGCCATGGCTTTCGGCACCGCGAACGGGCCGATCCGCTTGGGCGAATTCTTCTCGATCGTGGTGGCGGCGGCTTGCAGAATGATCTGGGTCGAGGGGCCGCCCTCGCCGACGATCAGGCCGATGCGGTCGTCGCGAATCTCTTCGGCCGTCATGCCCGACGACTTCAGCGCCTCTTCGAAGGCCACATGCGCCCAGGCGGTGCCGTTGGCCAGGAAGCGGGCGGCGCGACGGTCGACCAATTCCTCCCACGGGCCGATCTTGGGCGGGGCCCAGACCTGGCTGCGGAAGCCGTATTTGGCGTGATCGGGCGCATGGACGACGCCCGAACGGGCTTCGCGCAGGGACTGGGTCACCTCTTCGGCGCCGTGGCCGATGGAAGAGACGATGCCCAGGCCGGTGACGACGACACGACGCATGGTGTTTCCTTCTTAAGCTTCTCGACCCGGGGGTCTTCCGCGCTGTCCGCGGTTATATAGGGGTTTAGGCGCCCGCTTGCTCATCCTTGGCGGCGCCAAAGAGTCCCACCCGCATGTCGTTGCAGGTGTAGATGACCTCGCCGTCGGCCTCCAGCACGCCGTCGGCGATGCCCATGACCAGTTTGCGATTGATGACCCGCTTCAGGTTGATCTTGTAGACCACCTTCTTGATGTCCGGGGTGACCTGGCCCGTGAACTTGACCTCGCCGACGCCCAGGGCGCGGCCGCGGCCCGGACCGCCGATCCAGCCCAGATAGAAGCCGACCAACTGCCACATGGCGTCCAGGCCCAGGCAGCCGGGCATGACCGGGTCGCCGATGAAGTGGCACTGGAAGAACCAGAGCTCGGGATTGATGTCGAGTTCGGCCTCGACATAGCCCTTGCCGTGCGCGCCGCCGTCGGCCGATATCTGGGTGATCCGGTCGAACATCAGCATCGGCGGGGCGGGCAGTTGCGCATTGCCGGGACCGAACAGTTCGCCGCGCCCGGAGGCGAGCAGGGCCTCGTGATCGAAGGACGAGGGATATTGGGACTGGGTCAAGGCGGTTCCGTTACGTCTGCTGTTGCTGGCGGGTTACACGACCGCGCGACTTCGCTCAACACCAAGGGTTACGGCGGTCAGTCCCGACCGGTCCCGGCGGGGCGGTTGGCGTTGCACAGCGCCCTCTGCTGGGTTCCGAACACCGCCCGTTCCTGGACCCAGCCGCTCAGGCGGCGCGCCCGAACCTGGCACCAGCCGTCCTCGCACTCGTCCAGCGACACCAGCGAACGGGGCGACAGGCGCGCCCGCACGGCCGAGGCCTGGGACTTGCCGGCGTGGATCATCACTTCCTCGGGCGAGGTGTTGAAGACGGAGCGGCGGCCCGACGACACCGTGCGGTGGATCCAGGCCACGGCCCCGTCCGGGTCGCAGATCTTGCGCCATTCCGTCGTCTCGGCGACCACCTGCACCGGCAGGCCGGCGGCGCGGTATTCCCACAGGATCGGATAATCCAGCCCCGGCCCCTGACGCGCGCGGACGTGCGACGACTTCAGCGAGATCCAGCGCGGCACCTCCAGCCCCGTCGGCGTGGGCCGGCCGTCGGGCATGGTCGCGCCTGCGCCGGCCATGACGCCCAGCCCCAGAATGGCCAGGGCGAGGGCGCTGCGGCGTCGCAGGCTTTGGAAGATGGCGGAGGCTTTGCTAGACACTGGATGGAACGACCCGTCGCGCGGGCTTTCGATCCTGAAATCGCCGCCCGCTAACCAAGGCCCGCAATGTCCGTCCGCAAGCTTAAGGTCGTATTAACCAGACGCCTGCCCGACGCGGTCGAGACGCGGATGCGCGAGCTTTTCGACGCCGAGCTGAACCTGAAGGACCAGCCGATGGACCGGGCGGCGCTTCAGGCGGCGGTTCAGCGCGCCGAGGTTCTGGTCCCCACCATCACCGACGTCATCGACGCCGACCTGATCAATGGCGCAGGCGATCAGCTGAAGATGATCGCCAACTTCGGCGCCGGGGTGGACCATATCGACATCGACGCGGCCGTGGCGCGCGGGATCATCGTCACCAACACCCCCGGCGTCCTGACCGAGGACACCGCCGACCTGGCCATGAGCCTGATCCTGGCCGTCAGCCGCCGCATCGTCGAGGGCGCCCAGGTGGTGGCCGAGGGGCGGTTCGAGGGCTGGACCCCGACCTGGATGTGCGGCCGCAAACTGTGGGGCAAGCGGCTGGGCATCGTCGGCATGGGCCGGATCGGCCAGGCCCTGGCCCGGCGCGCCAGGGCCTTCGGCCTGCAGGTCCATTATCACAACAGGAAACCCGTCTCGGCCCTGATCGAGGAAGAACTGGGCGCGACCTACTGGGACGATCTGGACCAGATGCTGGCGCGGATGGACATCGTCTCGCTGAACTGCCCGGCGACGAAAGACACGCATCATCTGCTGTCCGCCGAACGCCTGGCCCGGCTTCAGCCCCACGCCATCCTGATCAACACCGCCCGCGGCGATCTGATCGACGAGGCGGCCCTGTCACAAGCGGTGGCGACGCGGTCTTTGTCCGGCGTCGGCCTGGACGTGTTCGAGAACGAGCCGGCCATCCACCCCGGCCTGCTGGGCCAGCCCAATGTCGTGCTGCTGCCCCATCTGGGCTCGGCGACGCTGGAGGCGCGCCAGGACATGGGCGACCGGGTCATCGCCAATGTCATGACCTACCAGAACGGCCACCGCCCGCCGGATCGGGTCATTCCAGCCATGCTTTAGGGCGCGGCCAGAAGGCGTTCGGCCGCCTCCGGATATTTCTGCGCCAGCCGCGCGGCCCAGTCAGCCTTCATCGCCAGGGGCGACCGGACCTCGCGGACGCGGCGCTCGACCAGGGCGGCGGCCTCGCGGTGGGCGGGCCAGTTCATCAGGAAGCCCAGGGCGGTCTCGAAATCGGCGTAGGTCGCGGCATGGGCCAGGGCGCGGTCCAGGGCCTCGACATCGTCGAAGTCGGGCAGACGGGCGAGATAGTCCCGTAACGCCGGCGCTGAGAGGTCGCGTTCGAACATCGCCCAACGCAGGTCCTGGGCCTCGGCCTTGCGCCCCTCGGCGTCGAGCAGGTCGATGGAAGCCGCCTCCCAGGCGGGGGGCAGGGGCGGCGGGCCCGCTGCGGGCGACCGACCGAAGGTGAAGCGCCGGTTCGCGGCCGACGGCTTCAACGCCGCCTCCAGGGCCTGCCGCGCTTCGGCGATCCGTCCGGCCGCCAGCAGCCGCCGCGCCGCCGCCGCCGCGAAGTCCGGCGAGCCCTGTTCGTCCGGTGTGACCAAGGACAGCCACAGATCCAGATTCTCGGCCCGGTCCGCCAGTCGCCGGATCGCCGTGCGCGCGCCGCGGACGCCCGAACTGGTGTCCAGCCCCGCCAGCACGGCCCGCGCCAGTTCCGGCGTCAGGGCCTCGCCCGCCGCGCCGATCCAGCGGGCGTAGTCGAGCGGATGGCGTTCGATCGCGGCGGCCAGACGTTCCATCGCCGCCGGATCCATGAGGGCCGTCTGGGCGACCGTCCAAAGCTCGGGAGCCGCCGCCTCGAACGCCGCCGTCATCTCGCCGCGCGGATCCTTGACCCGCAAGGTCAGACCGCGAAACAGATCGAACCAGGCGATCAACCGGTCCAGCCCGGCGACGGGCGCCCTGGGCGCCAGATCATCCACCACCGCGCGGCGCAGCATGTCGAGGTCGCGCAGCAGGTCCGGCCGTTTGCGCCAGGATACCCGCGCCCGTGCAGACGCCAGGGCCGTCAGCCGCTTGTCCAGCTCGACCGTCAGGGGCTCGACCCCCGCCTCGGCCGCCAGCACCAGCCGCAGACGACGCTTCAGCAAGGCGTCGCCGTCCGCCGCCTGCATTAACAGCTCGCCCAGCCGATCCGCCCCCAGGGACGCCAGACTGGCGGCGTTCAGACGTTTGGGCGAGGCGGGGCGTCGGGCCATCGGGTCTCCTTTTCACAAGTCTGTCGAACCGGACTCACACGGCTGTCGAAAACCACGGGCAGGGGAGGAACCGCCGCGAGCGAGCTTCGTTTCCGGCGACCTGTCTGAGGAAGCGTGCGTTGGACTCCTACTATTGTATCGTCAACCTGCCGGGCGTTCCGGTGCGTGACATCTGTGTTCTGGGCGCGAGCGACGACTCGGCGGCGAATCAGGCTCTGGCCGAGCTCGCCCGGACCTGGGTCGGTTTCGAGACCCTCTATCTGTACTGCGGCGAGCGGCTGGTGACGGTGCTCAGCAACCCCGCCCTGGGCTTCGCGCCGCACACCCCGGATCTGGATCTGGCCGACGTCCGTTTCGCCACGGCCGCCTGAGGGTCAGCCGCCGCAAACCGGGCACTGGGGGTCGGCCGTCACCCGCACCGTCCGCGCCGTCGCCGCCAGACCGTCGTACAGCATCAGCCGCCCGGCCAGAGCCTCGCCCGCCCCCGTGATCAGCTTGATCGTCTCCAGCGCCGCCATCGACCCGACCACGCCCGCCAGGGCGCCGACCACGCCGACACGGGCGCAGGTCTCGGCGTCCGGCGGGATCTCGGGCACCAGGCACTGGTAACAGGGCCGACCGGCGAACACCCCCACCTGGCCGCTCCATCTCCCCAGCGCGCCCGAGACCAGAGGCTTGTCGGCCGCCACGCAGGCGGCGTTGACGATCAGCCGGGTCTCGAAATCATCGGTCCCGTCCAGCACGATGTCGAAACCGCCGATCCGATCGGCGGCGTTGTCCGGCGTCAGCCGTTCGGCCAAGGTCTGGATCGTCACATGCGGGTTCAGCCCGCCCAGGCGTTCGGCGGCCGCTTCGACCTTGGGCCGGCCCACCTCGGGCGTGGAAAAGGCGATCTGTCGCTGCAGGTTCGACAAACCCACCACGTCGTCGTCGATCAGACCCAACGTCCCGACGCCGGCTGCGGCCAGATAGAGGGCCGCCGGCGCGCCCACGCCGCCGGCCCCGACGATCAGCACCCGCGCACGCTTCAGGGCCTGCTGGCCCGGCCCCCCGATCTCGGACAGGACCAGATGCCGGGCGTAGCGTTCGACTTCGTCTTCAGAGAAAACCATGCCCTTCTCTAGCGAGGGGCAGGCTTGGGCGCGAGGCCTCAGGAGACGGCGGCCAGGCTCCGGCTCGCCTCCGACACGATCCTGTCGGCGCTCGCGCTCACGCTCGGATGATCCAGCCCCTCGGCCAGCAGGCGCTCCAGCCCCGGCGACGCGTCCGTCTGGGCCATGGCCCAACCCGGGAACAGGCGCTGATCGATCACAAGCTCGGCGAGGATGCGGATATTGGTGTGGCGTCGATCGGCGCGCAGCCGGCCCATCAACCGATCCAGGTCGACCCGCGCGCCCTCAATGGCCTGAAAGAACCGGCCGTCGTGGCGCATCAGCACCCCGGTCACATGATCCCGGCGATTGTTCCGGTCCGACGCGCCGATGATGTCGATCAGGGGCAGCAGGCCCACGCCCGCGTCGCCCACGGCGTCGCTGACATAGACAATACGGAACAAACTCATTGATTACTCTTACGCTTTTACAATTTACAGCCACAAGGACCGAAGTAAGGCCATAGAGTTAACGAAACACGCAGGAAAGGCGTCAGACCGCACAGCTCGAGACACGCAATCCGTCGCAGGACAACAGCCGCTCCAGCACCGAGGCGGCGAGCTGGTCCAGTCGGCGACCGCCCAGATATTCGCCCGCCTGATGAGGCGACATGGCGTTGAGTTTGACCGGCTCGGCCACACGACGGTGAACGATGGGGCGATCCTCGACGATCTTGAGATTCCGGTGCCGACCATCCGAAAGAAGGCGCGTGATCAACCGATCGAGGTCCGCGCGCATGCCTTCCAGCATCATGGCGGCCTGACCCTCATGAAACATCATGGCGCTGCCGATCATGTCGCGACGGTTGTTGCGTTCAGACGCACCGAGAATGTCAGCCAGCATCAAGGGCGAGCGTTCAACCGCCGCGACTGTTTCACTCACGAGAAGCACACGATAGAGCAATTTTCGATCTCCCATGTCGGATTTTCCGGTCAAGGATGGCGCGTTATAAGAGAAACATGGGTATAAATATGACGACGTTATCCGGCGTCGCGCGCTCTTGATCGACGAGGCCCGTCGCGCCATCTGCGGATCATGACTCAATCGAATTTTCCCGACTGGCACGGCACCACCATTCTGGCGGTGCGCAAGAACGGCCGCACCGTCATCGCGGGCGACGGTCAGGTCTCCATGGGGCCCACCATCGTCAAGGGCGCGGCGCGCAAGGTGCGGACCCTGGCGGGCGGCAAGGTGCTGGCCGGCTTCGCGGGCGCCACAGCCGACGCCTTCACCCTGATCGAACGGCTGGAGGCCAAGCTGGAGCAGTATCCGGACCAGCTGGCGCGCGCCTGCGTCGACCTGGCCAAGGACTGGCGCACCGACCGCTATCTGCGCCGGCTGGAGGCCATGCTTCTGGTCGCGGACAAGTCGTCGATCTTCACCGTCACCGGCGTCGGCGACGTGCTGGAGCCTGAACACGGGGTCGCCGCCGTCGGCTCGGGCGGCAACTACGCCCTGTCGGCCGCCCGCGCCCTGATCGAGGAGACCGACCTCGACGCAGAGGCCGTCGCCCGCAAGGCCATGAAGATCGCCGCCGAGATCTGCGTCTATACGAACGGCAATCTGACGGTGGAGACGCTGGAGGGGTGAGTGGAGGAGCCAATTGCCCCACAGCGACAGATCCGCCGCGTCTGCCTGCCTAGGACTCTTTGCTCTTCACTTGATCGCAGGGCCACGGAACGAAGGCGATGACCCACAGCCCCACAATGTTGAGCCAGGGGATAAAGGCCAACACGACCCACCAGCCTGAAAAGCCCAGTCGTTTGAGCATGCGCACGGCCGGCACGGCCAGGATCAGCAGCACAGTTGCGAAGATGGCCCAATGCCAGATTGAAAAGCTGTCCATTACCCGCTCCAGCGCGCGAACTACGCAATCATGAATAGTACATTCGCAGTTCGTCGGTAAACGCCCGGCAGTGAATCCTTAACTTGGCGACGGGGCAGCGGAGGTAGGCGAGTTGCGATCATCTCCCCCTTGGCTTAAGCGCGCGCCATGACCGATGACGCCCCCCTTCGACCCCTCGCCCGCAATCCGCGCGGTTTCGCCGACAAGCGCGGTCGCGATCTGACCGCCGAACGCCGCATCGTCGCGCGTGTGTCCGAGGTCTATGAGCGTTGGGGCTTCGAACCGCTGGAGACGCCCGCGTTCGAATACGCCGACGCCTTGGGCAAATTCCTGCCCGACGCCGACCGGCCCAATGAAGGCGTCTTCGCCCTTCAGGACGATGCGGGTTCGGACGAGCCGGGCGACTGGATGGCCCTGCGTTACGACCACACGGCGCCCCTGGCCCGGTTCGCGGCCCAGACCTGGGAAACCCTGCCCAAGCCCTTCCGTCGCTACGCCTATGGTCCGGTCTGGCGCAACGAGAAGCCCGGCCCCGGCCGGTTCCGCGAGTTCTGGCAGTGCGACGCCGACACCGTCGGCTCGGACCGGCCCGAGGCCGACGCCGAGATCATCGCCATGGCCTGCGAGGGTCTGGGCGCCGCCGGCCTTGATGCGGGCCAGGCCCAGATCCGCGTCTCGAACCGCAAGCTGTTCGACGGTCTGTTCGACGCCGGCGGCGTGACCGAGGCGGGCCAGCGGCTGACGGCCCTGCGGGCCATCGACAAGTTCGACCGGCTGGGCTGGGACGGCGTCGTCCAACTGCTCGGCGAAGGCCGGCTGGACGACTCCGGCGACTACACCAAGGGCGCAAGCCTTCCGGCCAGGGTGACCGGCGCCATCGAGGCCTTCCTGGCCTCGGCCAATACGCCCGGCCTGTCGCGGGCCGAGACGCTGGACGCCGTCGCCAGTTCGGGCGACCTGGGCGCGGCGGGCGAGGCGGCGCTGAACGAACTGGCCGCCATCGACCGGGCGCTGGGCGCCATGCGGGTCGGCCAGGAGGCGGTGAAGTTCGATCCCACCATCGTGCGTGGGCTGGAATATTACACCGGCGCGGTGTTCGAGGCCGAACTGCTGCTGGAGACCACGGACGACAAGGGCCGTCCGGTCCGGTTCGGCTCCATCGGCGGCGGCGGGCGGTATGACGATTTGGTCGCCCGCTTCACCGGCCAGAGCGTGCCCGCCACCGGCTTCTCCTTCGGCGTCTCGCGCCTGGCCTCGGCCCTGCGCGCCGCCGGCCGCGGGGCGGAAGACGCCGTGCGCGGCCCTGTGGTGGTCATCGTCTTTTCCGACGACGACATGGCTCATTATCTGGCCGCAGTCGCCGAACTGCGCGCCGCCGGGATCGCCGCCGAGCTCTATCTGGGCCGTGCGGGCATGAAGGCCCAGATGAAATACGCCGACCGTCGCGGTTCTCCGGCCGTCGTCATCCTGGGCGGCGACGAGATTGCGGCGGGCGAAGTCACCATCAAGGACCTGGACGCCGGCCGCGCCGCCGCCGCCGGCATCACCGACAACGACGCCTGGAAGGCCGAACGTCCGGGCCAGATGAAGATCCCTCGGGAGGGCCTGATCGCTGCGATCAAGGCTATTATCGAATAAGCTTCGAGAATAACTTGCGCGAAATATGACTTATCAATGATAAGTCGAAGAAAGTTCGACTCCGCCCGATACGTGCGTTGACGCCGCAGGGTCCGATAGGCCAAATGAACTCACTCGAGGGCAAGCGTTGCTCAAGCGCGCAGCACTCGAAGGCGTTTCGGGGAGGAAACGTCCGCTCTTCAAAGAGCGCGAAAGCCCGCTGCGATGTATCCCCCGCAGCGGGCTTTTTCGCGCCTGGAGCCCCGCAAAAAATGCACGACCTATAGATTTTTTCGATGGGATCTACAGATTTCGGGCCCGATTTTTCACCCTGTCTCCATATGAAAAAGGCCGAGGCGAACCCCGGCCTTTTCCGTTCTCGAATGGGCGCCGCCTACCAGATGCGGACGCGCTCTTCCGGCGTCAGATAGTATTTGGTCCCCGGCTCGACGTCGAAGGCGTCGTACCAGGCGTCGACGTTGCGCAGCGGGCCGATGACCCGGAACTGGGCGGCCGAGTGCGGGTCGGTGGCGACCTGCTGCTTCAGGGCCTCGTCGCGATATTTCGACTGCCAGACCTGGGCCCAGCCGTAGAAGAAGCGCTGGTCGCCGGTCGTTCCATCCAGCACCGGGGCGGGCTTTCCGGCCAGCGACAGATGATAGGCCTCAAGACCCACGGCCACGCCCGAGGCGTCGCCGATGTTCTCGCCCATCGTCAGACCGGGGTTGATGGCGTAGCCGGCGATCGGTTCGTAGGTGGCGTATTGCGCGCCCAGACGGGCGGTCAGGGCCTCGAAATTGGCCTTGTCCGCAGGCGTCCACCAGTTGCGAAGCACGCCGTCGCCGTCGGACTTGGAGCCCTGGTCGTCGAAGCCGTGGCCGATCTCGTGGCCGATCACGCCGCCGATGCCGCCGTAGTTGACCGCCGGGTCGCCGTTCGGATCGAAGAAGGGCGGTTGCAGGATGGCGGCCGGGAAGACGATCTCGTTATTGGCCGAGTTGTAATAGGCGTTCACCGTCTGCGGCGTCATGCCCCACTCGGTCTTGTCGACCGGGTCGTTCAGACGGGCGAGGTCGTAGTTCCACTCGAACAGACCGCGCCGCTCGGCGTTGCCGACCAGGTCGTCTGCACGGATCTCAAGGCCGGAATAGTCGCGCCACTTGTCCGGATAGCCGATCTTGACGGTGAATTTCCGCAGCTTCTCCTGGGCCGCCGCCTTGGTCTCGTCGCCCATCCAGCTGAGGTTGTCGATGCGGTGCGACAGGGCGGTGCGCAGATTGGCGACCAGGTCTTCCATCTTGGCCTTGGACTCGGCCGGGAAATACTGGGCGACATAGAGCCGGCCCGTCGCCTCGCCCAGCGAACCCTCGGCGAAGGAGATGGCGCGCTTCTCGCGGGTGCGCTGTTCCGGCTGGCCCGACAGATCGCGCGAGCGGAAGCCCCACTGGGCGTCCGAGAACCTTTGCGACAGCAGGGGGGCCATGTCGTCGGCGGTGTGGAAGGCTTCCCACGCCTGGAGCAGTTCGATCGGCGTCTCGGCGTAGAGGGCCGCGATCTTGGGCATGGCCGTGTCCTGGCGCACGATCAGGCGAGGCACGCCGCCCAGTTCGGCCGCATCATAATAGGCCTGCCAGTCGAAGCCGGGCGCATCCTGGGCCAGTTTGGCGATGGTGACCTCGTTATAGGTCTTGTCGCGGTTGCGGTTCTCGACCGGGGTCCAGTGCGCCTCGGCGATCTTGGTCTCCAGAGCGACGATCTGGGCGGCGGTCTCGACCGGGTTCGCCCAGCCGATCATGCCCAGCATGTCGGCGACATAGGCCTGATACTTCTCTTTCTTGTCGGCGTAGCGGGCGTCCAGATAATAGTCGCGGTTGGGCAGGCCGATGCCCGACTGACCGGTCGAGACGACGTAGCGGGTCGGTTGTTTCGCATCGATGGTGATGCCGGTGCCGAAGAAGGAGCCGCCGAAACGGCCGACCGTCTGGCCCATGTAGACGGCCATCTTCTCATGGCTGTCGGCGGCGCGGATGGCGGCCAGATAGGGTTGCAGCGGCTGGGCGTCCAGCTGATCGATGCGCGCCTGGTCGATATAGGACCGATAGGCGTCGGCCACCTTGGCCTCATCCGAGCCGGGCGTCAGGTCGGTGCGTGCGGCCAGACCCGTGACCAGTTCCTTCATCCGGTTGTCCGACAGTTCGCGCAGCAGGGCGAAGGAGCCGTAGCTGGTGCGGTCCGAGGGGATGACCAGCTTGTCGAAGGCCGCGCCGTTGGCGTAGCGGAAGAAGTCGTCGCCCGGCTTCACCGAGGTGTCGCGGCCGTTCAGATCGAAGCCCCAGGTTCCGTAGCGGGGGGCGTCCACGCCCTGCCAGCCGGCTGCGGTCTCCTCGCCCGAGAACAGCGAGACGATCGAGCAGGTCTCGTCGATACAGGCGTGGTCGTGGTCGATGTCCTGGGCGAAGGCGGCGGCAGGCGCCAAAAGGGCGCCGACAGCGGCGCCGATAAGCAGTCTTTTCATCACTGTATCCTAGGTTCCACCCCTGAAGCGGGCAGGTCGGAGCGGACCCTAGACCCGAGGTTAGGGCTGTCGCCTTAAAAAAAGTTCATGAAACGGTCGCGACGTCTCGCCAGGGACGGCGGTTCCGGGTCACATGCCGGGGATACGGAGGGCGAATGCAGGGGCACGGCGCAGACTACAAGGATCTGGTGGTCTTCCTGGCGGCTGCGGGGGTGATCGTACCCCTGGTCAATCGGCTGAAGATCAGTCCGGTTCTGGGCTTTCTGGCCGCCGGGGTGGTGTTGGGCCCCAGCGGGCTGGCGCGGTTTTCGGACACGCTTCCCTGGCTCTCCTATTTCACCATCAGCGATCCGGTTCAGCTGGCGCAGTTGTCGGAACTGGGCGTCGCCTTCCTGCTGTTCATGATCGGGCTGGAGCTGTCGTGGGAGCGGCTGCGCGCCATGCGACGGCTGGTCTTCGGCCTGGGGCTGATGCAGGTCGTCGTCTGCACCCTGGTGCTGGCGGGCCTGTTCGTGCTGCTGGGCCAGAGCCTGGTCAGCGCAGCAGTGCTGGGCATGGGCCTGGCCCTGTCCTCGACGGCGGTCGTCATGCCGGTCCTGGCCGAAAGCGGGCGGCTGAAGGGTACGGTCGGTCGGTCGACCTTCGCCATTCTGCTGGCCCAGGATCTTTCGGTCGCGCCCATCCTGATCACCGTCAGCGTGATGGCCGCAGTCGCCCAGGCGGGCGGGTCGCTGGATCCGGCGGTTCTGGGACGGTCGTTGTTCACCCTGGTGCCGGCCGCCATCGGCCTGGGCCTGCTGGTTCTTATGGGTCGTGTGGTGCTGCGGCCGATGTTCCGCTCGGTGGCCCAGGCGCGCAAGTCGGCGCAGGGCGGCGAGCTGTTCGTCGCCGCCAGCCTGCTGGTCGTGGTGGTCGCCGGACTGGCGGCCCAGGCCAGCGGCCTGTCGATGAGCATCGGCGCCCTGGTCGCCGGGGTGCTGCTGGCCGAGACCGAGTTCCGGCGCGAGGTCGAGGTCTCCATCGAACCGTTCAAGGGTCTTTTGCTGGGGGTCTTCTTCGTCGGGGTCGGCCTGGGCCTGGACCTGGGCGCGGTCGCGGCCAATCCGGTCCTGCTGTTCGGCCTGGCCCTGGCCATCACCGTGGTCAAGACCGGCGTCATCTTCGGCCTGGCGCGCCTGTGGGGCCTGGGCGCGCGCCCGGCGCTGGAGACCGCCCTGGTCCTGGCGCCGGCGGGCGAGTTCGCCTTCGTGGTCTTCGCCACCGGCATGGTCGAGGGGATCGCCCCGCCGGCCCTGACCAGCACCGTGGCCCTGTCGGCGACCCTGAGCATCTTCTCCATTCCCCTCCTGGCCCTGCTGGGCCAGAGGCTGTCGCGCGAAAAGGCGCCGGCCCTGCCGACCACGCCCGAGGGCGCAGCCCCGCCGGAACAGGCCGACGGCGCCGTCATCATCGTCGGCTTCGGTCGGGTCGGACGACTGATCGGGGAGCTGCTGAAGGAACACGACCAGGCCTTCATCGCCCTGGACACCGACGCCGCCGCCGTGGCGGCGGGACGTCGCGACGGATTCGACGTCTTCTACGGCGACGCGGGTCGCGCCGAGATGCTGGCGCATTGCGGCGTCCTGTCCACCCGCGCCCTGATCGTCACCATGGACGCCCCGACCAAGGTGGACGAGGTGGTGACCACGGCTCGCGCCTTGCGCGACGACCTGATCATCATCGCCCGCGCCCGCGACGACCAACATGCGGCGCGCCTCTATGCCTTGGGCGTCACCGACGCGGTGCCCGAAACGACCGAGGCCAGCCTGCAGCTGGCGGAGAACACCCTGGTCGATCTGGGCGTGCCCATGGGTCTGGTTCTGGCCTCGATCCACGAGAAGCGGGATCAGTTTCGCCGGACCTTCCAGGCCGCCATACCCGCCGGAGGACGCAGTAGAACCACCCGCGCGTTGAGAATGCCTCAGATTGGGACAGGTAACCATAACAGTTAAGCTTAGAAATCGGGCTGTTAACCGCGACATTAGCTTTTGCGACCCATTTTCGTCATGGTTCCGTGATGCAAGCCCTGCTTCAGCATCGCGCGGTTGGCGGGCGAAGCAACATAACGTCTCGCCTCGCGGTCTAAGCGACTGACCCAGTCAACTTCGGGCCGTCAGGGCTTCCGAAATGCGTAGAGTAAAAGCCTGATTTCATGACCGATACCGTTCTCTCGACCGAAGCCGCTCCCCGCCTGAACCGCCGTCAGGCCGCCAAGGTCCGGACGCGCCAGAAGGTTCTGGACGCCGCCCGCTCCCTGTTCGCCGAGCGCGGCTATGAGCCGGCCACGATCCGCGACATCGCCAAGGGCGCCGGCATGTCCACCGGGGCGGTCTTCGCCAACTTCCAGGACAAGGCCGAACTGTTCGAAGCCGTCCTGACCGAGGACATGACACGCCTGGCCGAGGTGGTCGAGGCGGGCGCGCCCCAGGGCGAACCCGTTCGCCAGCGACTGCTGGGCGCCCTCAGCGCCGGCTATCACTCCTCGCTGGACCAGTTGCCCTTGTTCCAGGCCATCGTCGCCCGGTCGTGGTTCCAGCCCCTGGCCGCCGAGATGCGCGCCCGCGCCGCGACCAAGAACCTGCTGCTGGCGATCGGCGGCATCCTCCAGGAAGCCGTCGCCAAGGGCGAGGTGAACAAGGACGCCGACATCCGCCTGTTGGTCGAGCTGATCTGGGACGCCTATCTGTCGAACTATCGCCGCGCCGCCTATGACGAATGGGACGCTCAAGCCCTGTCCGACCATATGGGCAAGCAGATCGACGTGATCCTGGCCGGCGCGCTGTCCGCCAAATAATCCAATCGAAGCGCCTGAAAAGGTCGGGGCCGCCGCCCGGTCCCGGCCTTTTTCATGCCCGGCGTTCCGCGCTCAGGCCTTACGCTTCAGGGTGACGTAGAAGGCGCCGTTGCCGCCGTGCCTCTGGTGGGCGACGGTGAAGCCGGACACGACGCCGCGCAGGCCCGGCGACTGCATCCATTCCCCGAACGAGGCGCGGATCACCCCGCCCCCCAGCCGTCCCTGGCCGGTGATGACCAGGACCGCCCGCATGCCCCGCGCCTGGCACGACGTCAGAAAGGCCTGCAGCTGATCCTCGGCCTCGAACCGGCCGAAGCCGTGCAGGTCGATGCGCGCCTCGATGGGGTCCCGCTCGCGCGACAGCCGGTGTTTGCGGCGCGGCTCCAGATCCTCGGGCGCGGAGCGGACACGCGAGGCGGCGGTGCGGGACGCCGGGGGGCGAGAGTCGACCGGCGGGGCGGTCGGGAGGTTGCGTTGCGGCGAGACCTTGGGCAGGCGGCGCGGATGCTCGGGCGGGGCGACCACGACATGGGCCGGAGCCTCGGCGCCGGGGGTGACGCGGGCGGCCTTGCGGCTGCGCGGGGCGGCGACCGTGCCGGTGATGCGGCTCCAGATGCGACGGTCCTCGGGCGTCAGCCCGTTCTCGTCACGGCCGGGGCCCTTGCGCTTCATGCCTCGGCGTCGTCGTCGAAGGCGTCGCCCGGACCGGGTTCGTGAACCAGCAGATCGCCGGGCTGACAGTCCAGTTCGCGGCACAGGGCGTCGAGGGTCGAGAACCGCACGGCGCGCGCCTTGCCCGTCTTCAGGATCGACAGATTCGCCACCGTCACCCCGACCCGGTCGGCGAGTTCGGTCAGCGACATGCGGCGTTCGACGAGGACGCGATCAAGCTGGACGCGGATGGCCATGGGGAAGTCCTACTGGAAACGGCTCAGATCGTCAGTTCGGATTCGCGGCGCAGGCGCGCCCCCTCGCGGAAAACCTCCGCCAGGACGAAGACGATCAGGACGGAGAAGATCGGGGTCAGCAGTTCACCCAGCCCCTGGGGGTCCATGACGCCGGGCGCCAGACGGGCGGCGACGAAGCCCTGGGCCAGCCAGACGCCGCCGGTCACGACCGCCAGGGTCAGACCGATCTGGCGCAGACGGCGGACATTGTCGGGATGGAAGGGGTCGCCCATGGTCAAGGTGCGGAAGATCCGACGCAGGCTGCGCAGGATCAGCATGAAGCCGCCGAAATAGGCGGTGGCCGCCCCCAGGCCGAACAGCAGAAGCATACGGGTCAGCGGCAGCTGTCGCCCGCCGGACTCGCCGCTGACGGTGATGTTCACATTGTCCAGGGGAATGAAGACGGCGGCGACCAGCAGCAACAACAGCAGGCCGGTGATGAGCCAGAGCAGGATATAGGCGACGTCCAGCGCCACCTTCAGCACGCTGGAGACCGAACCCGGGCCCAGGGCGCGGAACGGGGCCTTCAGCGGCGCGGTCATGGCGCGCAGCCAGCGAGGAGCGGGCCATTTCGGGGTCAGCCATTTGGGACTCGGCGCCTCGCCTCGCTTCAGCGGATGTCGCGGCGGGAGCAGGCGCATGGTCGGTCTCAGGCCGGAGGGAAGGGCGCGACGGCTGCGCGGGGTCCGGCGAACCCGCGCGCAGCTCTATACATCGCGGTCTTCGTCAAGGTCGTCAAAGCTCTCGTGATCGATACAGGGCTGGACTTGGGCGCGATCAGAGGGCTTGAACCAGAATGGCGACCAGGGCGGTCGGCAGGGCGGCGATCAGGACCGTGTTGACGAAAGCGGCGCAGACCTTGTCCAGCCAGAGCGACATGTTCATCGTATGCATCAGGGTTCTCCGTTGTTCCTGTTTGGGTGATAATCACCCGCTTGGTTTATTATCCGCATGATCGTTCCGGATTTTCCGGAAGTCCTGAACGGTGCGGCCCCGTTCCTGACGATCAATAGATAGGCCGTGCGCTGCTAAAAAGCACGTTACATATCGTTTAACGATATTAAACTTTGGCAATAGACTGTTTCAGGGCCGTGATAATCGATGACTCTCAAGCTTTTCAAAGGGATGCGGATCGTCGCCGCCACCCACAACCCCGGCAAGGTTCCGGAGATCGCCGCCCTGCTGGGTGAAGATTACGAGATCCTCACCGCCGGCCAGTTGAATCTGCCCGAGCCGGACGAGACCGAGACCACCTTCGCCGGCAACGCCATGTTGAAGGCTCGTCATGCGGCCGCCTTGTCAGGCGAGGTCGCCCTGGCCGACGACTCGGGAATGTCGGTGGCGGCCCTGGACGGGGCGCCGGGCATATTCTCCGCCCGCTGGGCCGGACCGGGCAAGGATTTCGCCGTGGCCATGAAGAAGGTCGAAGACCGGCTGGAGGAGATCGGGGCGACGGACCGCGCCGCCTGGTTCACCTCGGCCCTGGCCGTGGCCTGGCCGGACGGGCCGTGCGTGGTGGTGGAGGGCGAGGTGCACGGCCGGCTGACCTTCCCGCCGCGCGGCGACCGGGGCTTCGGCTATGATCCGATCTTCATTCCCGAGGGCGGCGACCTGACCTTCGGCGAGATGGAGCCGGCGGCCAAGGAGGCGATCAGCCACCGCACCCGCGCCTTCGCCAAGCTGCGGGCCGCTTTGATTGACTGATTTCCTCGCCCCAGGAACGGACGTCGGCCTCTATGTCCACTGGCCCTATTGTTCGCGCATCTGCCCCTATTGCGACTTCAACGTCGTGCGCGACCGGGGGCGGGTCGAGGAACAGGCGGCGCTGGTCGAGGCGATCCTGGCCGACATGCGGGCGCAGCGGGCCCTGACGGGGTCGCGCCGGCTGGCCTCGATCTTCTTCGGCGGGGGCACGCCGTCGCTGATGGCGCCCGAGGCCGTGGCCCGGATCATCGCCCAGGCGCGCGACCTGTTCCCCCCGGCGGGGGCGATCGAGATTTCGCTGGAGGCCAATCCGACCGACGCCGAGGCGGCCCGGTTCGCCGCCCTGGCGGGGGCCGGAGTGAACCGGCTGTCGATGGGGGTGCAGGCGCTGGACGACGCCGCGCTGCGGTTCCTGGGGCGGGATCATTCGGCGGCCGAGGCGCGGCGCGCGGTCGATCTGGCCGGGCGGGCCTTTTCGCGCCTGTCCATCGACCTGATCTACGCCCGGCCGGGCCAGACCCCGGCCGACTGGACCGCCGAGCTGGGCGCGGCCCTGGACATGGGGTTTGAGCACGTCTCGCCCTACCAGCTGACCCTGGAGCCGACGACGGCGTTCGGGCGGGCCCTGGCGCGCGGGACCCTGATCCCGCCGGACGAGGACGCCGCCGCCGCCCTGTATGAGACGACCCAGGCGGTGTTGGAGGCGGCCGGGTTCGACGCCTATGAAGTGTCGAACCATGCCCGGGGCGTGGCGGCGCGGTCGGCGCATAATCTGCACGTCTGGCGCGGCGGCGACTATCTGGGGCTGGGGCCGGGCGCCCATGGCCGGCTGACCCTGGACGGCGTGCGAACGGCGACGGTCGCCCACCGCCGGATCGCCGACTATGTGGCCGGAGTCGGGGCGGGGACGCCCTGGACGGAGACGGAGCGGTTGGACGCCGCCGGGGCGGCCGAGGAGCGCCTGCTGCTGGGCCTGCGTACGGTCGAGGGGGCGCCGGTCGGGCTGCTGGCGGACCTGGGGCGGTCAGCGGACGCGGCGCCGACGGCGGATCTGATCGCCGACGGCTTTTTGAAACTCAGCGGCGATCGCCTGGTGGCCACGCCGCGCGGACGGCCCGTGCTGGACGGGGTGTTGAAGGCGTTGCTGACATAAGAAAGCGGGCCCGGATCGAAATCCGGGCCCGCTTTGCGATCACGTCGGTTGGATGCGCTTAGACCAGCGCCCCGTGGCAGTGTTTGAACTTGCGACCCGAGCCGCAGGGGCAGGGCGAGTTGCGGCCGGTCATTTCCCAGCCGGGCGGCAGGGCTTCGACCGGAAGCTTGGAGCGGTCGTCGCCGATCAGGGTTCCTTCGGGATTCTGGGCCGACGGATTGGTCATCTCGTTCTCGCCGGTGCCGGGGTTCAGGTGGATTTCCTGGAACTCGGGCATTTCCGGCGGCGGCTGGAAGCGGAACTCGACCGTCATCAGCCAGCGGGTGACATTGTGGCGCAGGTCGTACAGCAGGTTCTCGAACAGCGAGAAGGCCTCGGTCTTGTACTCGTTCAGCGGATCGCGCTGGCCGTAGCCGCGCAGGCCGATGACGCCGCGCAGATGGTCCAAGTGGACCAGGTGCTCGCGCCATTGCATGTCGATCATCTGAAGCATGAACTGCTTTTCGAGACCGCGCGTCTGGGCCGCGCCGATCTGTTCCAGCCGTTCGGCCGCACGGGCGTCGGCGGCGGCCAGCAGCCGCTCCTCGATCTCCTCGTTCGACACGCCCTCCTCGGCGGCCCAGTCGTGCAGCGGCAGTTCGAGACCCAGGGTGGTGCGGACCTTTTCGTCCAGGCCGTCGATGTCCCACTGTTCGGCATAGGCCTTGGGCGGCATGTAGCGTTCGACCAGGTCGGACACCACGTCGCGGCGGAAGTCGCCGACCAGTTCCGACAGGTCCTCGGAGTCCATAAACTCCTGGCGCTGCTCGAACACGGCCTTGCGCTGGTCGTTCACTACGTCGTCGTATTTCAGCAGATTCTTGCGGATGTCGTAGTTGCGGGTCTCGACCCGCTTCTGGGCGGTCTCGATGGCGCGGTTCAGCCAAGGGTGGGTGATGGCCTCGCCTTCCGCGACCCCGAACGTCTTCATGATCGAGTCGAGACGGTCGCCGGCGAAGATGCGCAGCAGGTCGTCCTCGCAGGACAGGTAGAATTTCGAGGTGCCGGGGTCGCCCTGACGGCCGGTGCGGCCGCGCAGCTGGTTGTCGATCCGGCGGCTCTCGTGGCGTTCGGTGCCCAGGACGAACAGGCCGCCGGCGTCCAGGGCGATCTTCTTCTGGACGGCGATGTCGGCCTTGTACTGGGCCTCCTGCGCCTTCTCCATCTCGGGCGTGACCTCGACAGCCATGTTGCGCTGTTCCAGCAGCCACTTCTGCATCTTCATCTCGAGGTTGCCCCCGAGCTGAATGTCGGTGCCGCGGCCGGCCATGTTGGTGGCGATGGTCACCACGCCCGGCAGGCCGGCGTCGGCGACGATATAGGCCTCCTGCTCGTGCTGGCGCGCGTTCAGGACCGAGTGCGGGATGCCGCGCAGCTTGGTTTCGTAGGTAATGTCATAGGCGGCGTCGCCGATCTTCTCGGCTTCCTTGGCCTTGCCCTCGTACTGCGGCTTCAGCTTGCGCGAGACCTCGACCTTGTACTCGTAGGTGCGGAGCAGTTCTGACAGTTGCTCGGAACGCTCGATCGAGACCGTGCCGACCAGGATGGGCTGACCCGCCAGGTGGCATTCGGCGATCTGTTTGGCGATGGCCTGGTTCTTCTCGGCGTGGGTCCGATAGACCTCGTCGTCGTAGTCCTTGCGCTGGATCGGCCGGTTGGTCGGCACCTCCAGCACGTCCATCTTGTAGATGTCGCCGAATTCCTGGGCCTCGGTCGCGGCCGTGCCGGTCATGCCCGACAGCTTCTCGTACAGGCGGAAATAGTTCTGGATCGTCACCGAGGCCAGGGTCTGGTTCTCGGGCTGGATCTTGACGTCTTCCTTGGCCTCGATGGCCTGGTGCAGACCTTCGGACAGCCGGCGGCCGGTCATCATCCGGCCGGTGAATTCGTCGATCAGGACGATCTCGCCGCCCTTGATGATATAGTCCTTGTCGCGCTGATACAGGGTGTTGGCGCGCAGGGCCTGGTTGGTGTGGTGGACCAGACTGATGTTGGCGGCGTCGTACAGGCCGGTGGTGTCGGCGGCGAAGTGGCCGCCGCTTTCCAGCGCCTCTTCCATCCGCTCCGAGCCCAGTTCGGTCAGCAGGACCTGCTTCTGCTTCTCGTCGAGCTCGAAGGTGTCCTTGTCCCTGATCAGCTCCTTCACCAGGCCGTCGAGGATCTTGTACAGGTCCGAACGGTCCTCGGTCGGGCCCGAGATGATCAGAGGCGTCCGCGCTTCGTCGATCAGGATGGAATCGACTTCATCGACGATGGCGAAGTTGTGCGGGCGCTGCACCATCTCGCGTCGGTCATAGACCAGGTTGTCGCGCAGATAGTCGAAGCCGAACTCGTTGTTGGTGCCGTAGGTGACGTCGGCGGCGTAGGCCGCCTGGCGCTGGCCCTGGCTCAGGCCGTTGACGATGACCCCGACCTCAAGACCCAGGAAGCGATAGACCTTGCCCATGGTCTCGGCGTCGCGGCGGGCCAGGTAGTCGTTGACGGTGATCACGTGGACGCCCTTGCCCGGCAGGGCGTTCAGATAGACGGGGGCCACGGCGACCAGGGTCTTGCCCTCGCCGGTCCGCATCTCGGCGATGCCGCCTTCATGCAGGATCATGCCGCCGGCCAGCTGGACGTCATACTGACGCTGGCCCAGCACCCGCTTGGACGCCTCGCGCACCACGGCGAAGGCCTCGGGCAGGATCTTGTCCAGGGTCTCGCCATTGGCCAGACGGTCCCGGAAGGCGTCGGTCATCATCCGCAGCTCGTCGTCGGACAGGGCGGCGAACTTGGGCTCCAGCGCATTGATGCGCTGGGCGTGGTCCTGGAAGGCCTTGACCTTGCGGTCGTTGGAAGAGCCGAAAAGTTTCTTGGCGAAGCCGAGCATATTGGATCCGGTAAGCGGTCGAGCGTCTGCGAGCTGAGCGGCTCTGGAAATCCCGTGAGGGGCGGCGATACGGACGCCGCGAGAGGGGCCCGAACCGGTGGCGACCCCGATGCGCCGGAACTGGCGCGCGCGAAGGGCCGCGCAGACGATCAAAACCCCTCGACTTGGGCGCAGGCGGGACTTAAGCACCGGCCTAACCCCTGTCAACGCGAGGGGCTTTCGGCCGCCTTCTACGGAGCGCCCTCTTGACCCCATTTCGGCGACCTTTCGGCCTGTTTTCCATGGCGCTTCTGGCTGCGGTCCTGACGGTCGCCGCCTGTTCGCGCGGCGGCGGGGACGACAAGGCCCCGGAGCCGGGCGACCGGCCGGTGGCCCGGGTCCAGGACGAGACCGTCTGGGCCTCGGACGTCAAGCGCGAGGCGGTGGCCCAGGGCCTGGTGGGCGAGGGCGAGCCGCTGGACGTGACCTCGGACCTGTTCCGGCGCGTGCTGGACGAGGTGATCGATCAGAAACTGCTCGCCAAGGAGGCCGAGCGCCGTCGCCTCGACGCCTCGCCCCTGGCCCAGCGCCGCCTCGAGGCGACCCGCGAACGAATCCTGGGCGACATGCTGGTGGAGAGCGTGGTCAACGGCGCCATTTCCGACCAGGCGGTCCAGACCCTGTACAATGAGCAATTGCGGCTGGCGAAGACGTCGGAGGAGATCCGCGTCCGCCTGATCCTGTCGCGCACCAAGCCGGAGGCCGAGGCGGTCATCGGCATCCTGGGCCAGGGCGCCAGTTTCGAGGCCGTGGCCATGGAGCGGTCGGTGGACGAGGCGACGCGCTTTTCAGGCGGCGACCTGGGCTATTCGACCCTGGACGTCATGCCCCAGGCCTATGCCGGCGCCCTGCGCGACAAACCGGCAGGGTCCACCGTCGGGCCGTTCCAGACCGAAGGCGGCTGGGCCGTGCTGCGGGTCGAGGACCGGCGCAAGGAAAGCCCGCCGACCCTGGAGCAGGCCCGGCCCCAGATCGTCCGCTACCTGACCTATGAGGGCGTGCGGCAGTTGCTGGAGCAGTTGCGCGGCAAGGCCAAGGTCGACGTCCTGCTGGCGGGCGAAACCGCCGGGCGAAACGAGGAGCCGGCCTCCGCCCCGCCGCCCGCCGCTCCCAGCGCCCCTCCGCCCGCCGACGCCCCCTCCCCGACTTCAGCCCCCGCCCCGGCCGCCTGACATGAACAAGCCCCCCTCGACCACCGGCCAGAAGATCGAACAGGCGTTCGAAAAAGCCCTGGATCCGTTCGCCACGGCCTTGAAACGCGCCACCCGCCCGGCCGAGCCCGCCTCAGCCCCCGCGCCCGCGCCCGCCGCCGGAAAGCCGGGTCTGGCCGTGTCGCCCCTGGCCGTGCCCTTCCCCACCATCCCGCCCATCGGCGGGGTCGAGATCGCCACCGCCCGAGCCGGCTTCTACAAGCACGAGCGCGACGACCTGGTGGTGTTCCGGTTCGCGCGGGGCACCAGCTGCGCCGGCGTCTTCACCCGCCACAAGATCGGCTCGGCCCCGGTCGACTGGTGCAAGAAGGCGCTGGGCGGGGCGGACGGCGGCAAGGACGTGCGCGCCCTGGTGGTCAACGCCGGTTGCGCCAACGCCTTCACCGGCAAGGCCGGCGCCGACGCCGCCCGCCGCACCGCCTCAGAGGTCGCCAAACGGTTCGGGTGTCGCCAGCGCGACGTCATGCTGGCCTCGACCGGGGTCATCGGCGTGGTGCTGGACGAAAAGAAGATCGTCTCCAAACTGCCCGACATCGAAAGCCGCCTGGACGCCGACATCCATCCGTCCGAGCAGTGGGCGCGGGCCGGGCGCGGCGTCATGACCACGGACACCTTCCCCAAGGGCTCCTACGCCGAGGCCGAAATCGAGGGCTACAAGGTCCGGATCGCGGGGATCGCCAAGGGGTCGGGCATGATCGCGCCGGACATGGCGACCATGCTGGCCTTCATCGTCACCGACGCCGACATCCATCCGAACGTGCTTCAGGCCCTGCTGGGCCTGCATGTCCGCACCACCTTCAACAGCGTGACGGTGGACGGCGACACCTCGACCAACGACACCGCCCTGCTGTTCGCCACCGGAACCTCGGGCGCCCCGCGCATCGGGCGGGTCGGGGATCGTCGCCTGAAGAGCTTCTCGGTCGCCCTGGACAAGGTGATGCTGGACCTGGCGCACCAGCTGGTGCGCGACGGCGAGGGGGCGACCAAGTTCGTCAAGGTGACGGTGGACGGCGCCGCCAGCCCCGCGTCAGCCAGAAAATTGGCCAAGTCCATCGCCGACAGCCCCCTGGTCAAGACCGCCATCGCCGGTCAGGACGCCAACTGGGGCCGGGTGGTCATGGCCGTGGGCAAGACCGAGGAGCCGGTTGATCGCGACCGGCTGGGCATCCGGTTCGGCCCCAATGTCGCCGCCGTCGACGGCGCCCCGTCCCCGACCTACGACGAGGCCAAAATGACCGCCTATATGAAGAACCCCGAGATCGACATCACCGTCGATGTCGGCGCGGGCCGCGCCTCGGCTACGGTTTGGACCTGCGACCTGACCAAGGGCTATATCGAGATCAACGGCGATTATCGTTCGTGACCGAGACGCCGCTTCCCACCGTCCTCGTCGTCGCCGTCGCCCTGATCGATGTCGACGGGCGGGTGCTGATCGCCAAACGTCCCGAGGGCAAGAAGCTGGCCGGCCTGTGGGAGTTTCCAGGCGGCAAGGTCGAGCCGGGCGAGCGACCTGAGGCGGCCTTGATCCGCGAGTTGCAAGAGGAGCTGGGCATCACCGTCAGCGAATCCTGCCTGGCGCCCTTCGTCTTCGCCAGCTACGCTTACGATTCCTTTCACCTGTTGATGCCATTGTATCTGTGCCGACGGTGGGACGGCGTGGTCACGGCGCGTGAACATGACGGCCTGGCCTGGGTGAAACCGAACAAGCTGTCGGCCTATCCCATGCCGCCGGCGGACGAACCCCTGGTCGCCTGGTTGCGCGACCTGCTCTGATCACCGCCGACCAGGAGGCCGGCCATGCGACGTTTCACCGCCCGGTTCCTGAATGACGACAGGGGCGCGACCGCCATCGAATACGGCCTCATCTGCGGCCTGATCTTCGTCGCCATTCTCGGCGGGCTGAATGCGCTGGGCGCATCGAACGGCGGTCTCTATAATCAGACCATGCAAAAGATCGCGGACGCCCTGAACCGCTGAAGCAAACCCGGAGACGTTCGTCAGTCGATCTCGTCGCCGGTCATCTCCTTCACGCCCAGCGCATCCGCCAGCCGGACCTTGGCGGAGCCGCGCGCCAGCGGCTTCTGCTGGCTCTCGTGGGGCTTCCAGCCGGCCAGATGGATGATCTCGAAGGTGGCGGGGATGCGGCCGTCGGCGTCGCCGTGGCGTTCGGCGTACAGGGACGCGGCGCGGGCGATCACGGCGCGGCTGAGCGGGCGGATCGGCCCGTCCAGCACATTGGTCTCGCCCATGGCCCGCAGGTCGCGGACCAGGGCGAACAGGTCGGGATAGCGGACGGTGAACCGATCCACGTCCGAGACCGGCAGGGCGAAGCCGGCGCGCTGCAACAGGGCGGCGCCGTCATAGCCGTCGGCGAAGGGCGAGACCCGCGCCTGGGCCCCGCCGCGCTCGGCCAGCTCCGCCTCGGTCAGGACAGACCGCAACTCCTTCAAAGTCCCTGCCCCGAACAGAGTGCCGATGAACAGGCCGTCCGGCTTCAGGGCCTTGCGGATCTGGGCCAGGGCGCCGGGCAGGTCGTTGGCCCAGTGCAGGCTGAGCAGGGAGACGATCAGATCGGTCGATCCCTCGTCCAGCGGCAGGGCGGCGGCGCCCGGCGCGGCCCGCTCGGCGCGCGACGTGGGGCTGGCGACGACGCCCACCCGGCCGGCGGCGTCGCTGGCGGCGAGGGCCTGGGCGAACGGGCCGGAATGGGCCGAGAGATCGACGGCGACCGGAAAGTCGCGCAGGATGGCCTCCAGGCTGCCCGCCGCATTCTCGGCCGCCCGGACGTGCAGGAAGTCGGCCTGGCCCAGTCGATGGGCCGCACGGGCCAGACGGGCCTCGCGCCTGTGGGCGTCGAAAATGCGGGGCGGAGCTTCGGGGGAGGCGGTCATGATGATGCAGGATGGGGGCTGGCGCCGCGCCTGGGAAGGGGCGGGGCGTCAGTTGCGCGACGTGGGGCGCGGTTTGGCGGATCTCGTCCTGCCGCCCCTGGCTCACGACAGCCGCGAGGCGACGGCGGCGGCCGGTCTGACGCCCGACGCCTGGAGCCGGATCAAATTCCTCGACGCGCCGGTGTGCGACGGCTGCGGCGCGGCCTTCGAATTCGACGGCGGCGCCTTCGCCGAAACCCGCTGCGCCGCCTGCATCGCCCAGCCCTATGTCTTCGCGCGGGCCAGGGCGGCCTGTGTCTATGACGACCATTCGCGGGGTCTGATCCTGCGCTACAAACACGGCGACCAGCAGCAGTTCGCCTCTCTGTTCGCACGCTGGATCGGCCGGGCCGCCACGGATCTGATCCAGGACGCCGACGCCGTGGTCCCCGTCCCGCTGCACCGGTTTCGCCTGTTGTCGCGACGCTTCAACCAGGCGGCGGAGATCGCCCGCCCCCTGGCCGCCCACGCCCGGCTCGACTATCTGCCCGACGCCCTGACGCGCAGGACCCACACGACCAGCCAGGGCGGCAAGAGCCGGCGCGGACGGCGGCTGAACGTCAAGAAGGCCTTCATCGTCAGCGAGATCGGTCGGCGGCGGATCAAGGGCCGGCGCATCCTTCTGATCGACGACGTGTTGACCACGGGCGCGACCGGTGAGGCCTGCGCCCGCGCCCTGATCGACGCCGGGGCCAGGGCGGTGGATCTCGCCGTCATCGCCCGGGTGCGAAACGCCCGTGAACTGACTATGTAGACCTCAAATACGGGCGGCGCGGCCGCCCGACGCCCCTTGGCGCATCATTCTGGAGATCCGAATTGGCCGACGTCGTCATCTACACCAAACCCGGTTGCCCCTATTGCTACAGCGCGATGGCGCTGCTGAAGAAGAAGGGCGCCGACTATACCGAGATTGTCGCTTCCAACGATCCGGCCAAGAAGGCCGAGATGGTCGAGAAGTCCGGCGGCCGCATGACCTTCCCGCAGATCTTCATCGCCGGGAACCACGTCGGCGGATCCGACGACATCCACGCCCTGGACCGCGAGGGCAAGCTCGACCCGCTTCTGGCGGCCTGATCCCATGAGCGGCGGGCTCGACATCGCCCTGATCCAGACCCGCACGCCGGCGACGGCGCCCGCGGCCCTGGCCCATGTCGAGCCCCTGGTCCGCGAGGCGGCGGCCGGCGGGGCGAAATTCATCCTGACGCCCGAAGGCACCAATGTCCTGGAGCAGCGCCGCGACCGCCGCGACGCCGTCGTCACGGACGAGGACGCCGACCTGGTCGTCCTGGGCCTGCGTCGTCTGGCGGCGGAGCTGGGCGTCTGGCTGCTGATCGGCTCGGCCATCGTCCGCTCCGGCCATGTCGGCGACAGCCGCGCCGCCAACCGGTCGCTGCTGATCGACGCGGCCGGCGGGATCGTCGCCCGCTATGACAAGCTGCATGTCTTCGACGTCGATCTGCCGAACGGCGAACGCTACCGCGAAAGCGCGACGGTGCGGCCCGGCGATGCGGCGGCGGTCGCCGACACCCCCTGGGGTCGGCTGGGCCTGAGCATCTGCTACGACATCCGATTTCCTTACCTGTATCGTCACCTGGCCAAGGCCGGAGCGGCGATGATCGCAGTCCCGGCCGCCTTCACGGCGCCGACGGGCCAGGCGCACTGGGAGACCCTGTTGCGCGCCCGCGCCATCGAGACCGGCGCCTTCGTCCTGGCCCCGGCCCAGGGCGGCCTGCATGAGGACGGGCGTCGCACCTGGGGGCGGTCGACCGTGATCGGACCCTGGGGCGAGATCCTGGCCCAGGCGGATCACGACGACCCTTGCATACTGACGGCGAAACTGGACATGGAGGCGGTGGCCAAGGCCCGCGCGGCGGTGCCCGCCCTGACCCATGACCGCGACTTCCAGCCCGCCCAATGATCCGATACGCCCTGAAATGCGACCAGACCCACGGGTTCGAGGCCTGGTTCGGCTCCTCGTCCGACTATGACGACCAGGCCGCGCGCGGCCTGGTGGAATGCCCGTTCTGCGGCTCCAACAGGGTGGAGAAGGCCGTGATGGCCCCCGCCGTCGGCGGCGCACGCCAGGCCGATCCGGCCTCGGACATGGCCGTCAGGATGCAGACCGTCATGATGGCCGCCGCCCGTGAAGTCCGCGCCCACGTCGAGGCCAACTTCGACTATGTCGGCGACGCCTTCGCCCGCGAAGCCCGCGACATCCATGAAGGCCGGTCCGAGAAGCGCGAAATCTACGGCGAGGCCACCCCCGCCGAGGTCAAGAAGCTGAAGGAAGACGGCGTCCCCGTCTCGGCCCTGCCCGACGCCCCGCCGGATCCGTCCAAGGTGAACTGATGACCCTGCAATGGCGGCCCATGCGGCCGACCGACATCGACGCCGTGGTCGAGGTCGCCCGCCTGTCCTTCCCGGACCATTTCGAGGACCGCGCCTGTTTCCAGAACCGGCTGGCGCTTTATCCGCGCGGCTGTTTCGTGCTGGCGGACGGCGAGGCGCCGGCCAAGGGCTATCTGATCGCCTATCCGTGGCGGGCCGACAATGCGCCGCCGCTGAACACGGTGATCGAGGGCCTGCCGGCGGAACCGGCCCTGATCTATCTGCACGACCTGGCCCTGCACCCCCAGGCGCGCGGCGGCGGGGTTACGGGGGCGGTGGTCGAGCGTCTGGCGCAACAGGCGGCCGAGGACGACTGGCCCGCCATAGCCCTGGTCGCCGTCAACGACGCCGTGAATTTCTGGCGTCGGCACGGGTTTGAGGAGCAGGCGGCGCCGGGCATGGCGGCCAAGCTGGCCAGCTATGGCGCCGACGCCCGCTACATGATCCGCCGCCTCTAGGGCCGGTTCAGGGTTCGCCGTCCCCCTGCCTGTACGAAGAGGCGACGCTGGTCCCGAGGGAGCCGATAGAAGGCGCGACGCTTCATCTCACGCTCGCAGACGCTGGGCATGCCCACGTCGTTCGGCGTCAGAAGGCTGCGATAGCGGGCGCACCAGCTTCGGCTCGCCGCCTGAATACGCTCAGCCAGGACCGCAGCGTCGCCCGGGCGGGCCATGGCGAGATCGCCGGCGTCCACCCGCATATCCGGCGCAGTCCCTGTCGCCAGCAGACCCGCCATCATCATTCCCATCAAGGCCGACATCGTCTTCTCCATTCCCGAACGGTCATGCCGTCACGGGAGTAGAGGGGGCCGCCACCCCCTGCGGATGCAGCGGCGGGAATGAAATATCGGTAAGGCGACGTCAGGCGTCTGAACGCCTGCTCTGGTCTTTCGGTCCACATGCCTGTAAGAGGCGCGCGCTCCCTGCATGCCTTTTCATGACCAGCGGCCGCCTGCATCCCGGCCGCGCCTTTTCGCGATTATCAAATGAACCTGCGCAACGTCGCCATCATCGCCCACGTCGACCACGGGAAGACGACCCTGGTGGACCAACTGCTGGCCCAGTCCGGCGTCTTCCGAGCCAATGAGGCGACGACAGAGCGCGCCATGGACTCGAACGACCAGGAAAAGGAACGCGGCATCACCATCCTGGCCAAGTGCACCTCGGTGCTCTGGAACGGCAAGGCCGGCGAAACCCGCATCAACATCATCGACACCCCCGGCCACGCCGACTTCGGGGGCGAGGTCGAGCGCATCCTCGGCATGGTGGACGGCTGCGTCATCCTGGTTGACGCCGAAGAGGGCGTCATGCCCCAGACCAAGTTCGTCCTGACCAAGGCCCTGAAGATGGGCCTGCGTCCGATCCTGTGCATCAACAAGGTCGACCGCGCCCACGCCGATCCGGACCGCGTCCACAACGAGACCTTCGACCTGTTCGCCGCCATCGGCGCGACGGACGAGCAGCTGGACTTCCCGCACATCTACGCCTCGGGCCGCAACGGCTGGGCGACGATGGATCTGAACCAGCCCAACGACAACCTGGCCCCCCTGTTCGACCTGATCGTCGATCACGTCCCGCCGCCCAAGGTTCAGGAGAACAAGGACAAGCCGTTCCAGATGCTGAACGTGCTGATCGAGTCCGACCCCTTCCTGGGCCGGATCCTGACCGGCCGTATCGAGAGCGGCAAGGCGATCCCCGGCATGGCGATCCACGCCCTGGACCGCGAAGGCAAGGAAATCGAACGCGGCCGGATCACCAAGGTGCTGGCCTTCCGCGGCCTGAAGCGTCAGGCCCTGGACGAGGGTTCGGAAGCGGGCGACATCGTCGCCATCGCCGGCATGTCCAAGGCGACCGTGGCCGACACCCTGTGCGCCATGGAAGTCGTCGACGCCCTGCCGGCCCAGCCCATCGACCCGCCGACCATCTCGATGACTGTCTCGGTCAACGACAGCCCGCTGGCCGGTCGCGAAGGCGACAAGGTTCAGTCGCGCGTCATCCGCGACCGCCTGCTGAAGGAAGCCGAAGCCAACGTCGCCATCCGCGTGACCACGACCGAAGGCGGCGACGCCTATGAGGTCGCCGGCCGCGGCGAACTGCAGCTGGGCGTTCTGATCGAGAACATGCGTCGCGAAGGCTTCGAGGTCTCGATCTCGCGTCCGCGCGTGGTCTTCCAAGAAGGCCCCAACGGCGAGAAGATGGAGCCCATCGAAGACGTCATGATCGACGTGGACGACGAGTTCTCGGGCATCGTCATCGAGAAGCTGTCGGCCCGTAAGGCCGAAATGACCGACATGGGTCCGTCGGGCGCCGGCAAGACCCGCATCAGCCTGAAATGCCCGTCGCGCTCGCTGATCGGCTATCAGGGCGAGTTCCTGACCGACACGCGCGGTTCGGGCGTGCTGAACCGGGTCTTCAGCCACTACGAAGAATACAAGGGCGCGATCGCCGGTCGTCTGAAGGGCGTTCTGATCTCGAACTCGGACGGCGACACGGCGGCCTTCGCCCTGTGGAACCTGGAAGATCGCGGCGTCATGTTCGTCGGCGCCGGCGAGAAGACCTACCAGGGCATGATCATCGGCGAGAACGCGCGCTGGGATGACCTGGACGTCAACCCGATCAAGGGCAAGCAATTGACCAACGTCCGCGCCTCCGGCAAGGACGAGGCCGTTCGCCTGACCCCGCCGCGCCAGATGTCGCTGGAACAGGCCATCGCCTATATCGACGACGACGAACTGGTCGAGGTGACGCCCAAGTCCATCCGCCTGCGCAAGCAGACGCTGAACCCGTCGTTCCGCAAGAAGCGCGTTCGCCCCGAGTAATATCCTCCACTGACGCGAGGGGGGATGCGGCCTATAGGTGGCCGACATGACCGCTTCGCCCAGTCTGGATGACCGCCTTGACGAGGCCGCCCGCGCGGGAGATCCGCGCGCGGCGGTCGCGTCCGTTCTGAGGGACAGTTACGACGCCGCCCGCGCCCGCGCCGAACGCAAGCTGGACGGGGGGCTGAACGGGCGCGAGGTCGCCCGCCTGTACGCCACGGCCGCCGACGACATGCTGGCGGCCCTGTGGCGGGTGGCGACCCAGACCCTTCATCCCGTATCGCCCGTGGAATGCGAACGCCTGTCGCTGGTGGCGGTGGGCGGTTACGGCCGCGGCGTCCTGGCGCCCTATTCCGACCTGGACCTGCTGTTCCTGCGGCCCGGCAAGCCGACCCCGCGCGGCGAGCGGGTGATCGAATTCATCCTCTATGTCCTGTGGGATCTGGGGGCGAAGGTGGGGCCTTCGGTGCGGTCGGTCGAAGACTGCCTGGCCCTGTCGCGCACCGACATGACGGTGCGCACCGCCTTGCTGGAGGCCCGGCCGCTGGCCGGGGACGCCCGGCTTTCGGACCTGATGATCGGCCGTTTCCGCGACATGGTGGCCAAGTCCGACCCCCGCCCCTTCATCGCCGCAAAACTGGAGGAGCGCGCCCTCCGTCACCAGAAGGCGGGCGTGACCCGCTACAAGGTCGAGCCCAACGTCAAGGACGGCAAGGGGGGGCTGCGCGACCTGAACACCCTGTACTGGATCGCCCGCTCCCTGGCGCCGGAAAGCCGGCTGGGCGCGACGGTGATGGACGAGATGTTCACCCCGCGCGAACGCCGCACCTCGGACGAGGCCTTCGATTTTCTGTGGCGGGTGCGGATCCATCTGCATCTGGTCGCGGGGCGGGCCGAGGAGAAGCTGACCTTCGACATGCAGCCCGAGGTGGCCCGGCGGATGGGGTGGCGCGGGCGCGGTGACGAGCCGGCGGTGGAACGGTTCATGCGCCGCTATTTCCTGGTCGCCCGCGACGTCGGCGCCCTGACCCGCGCCATGTCGGCCAAGCTGGAGGCCCGCCACCAGAAGCCCACCCAGGGCCTGTCGCGCCTGATGACCCCGTTCCGGCCCAACCGCCGCAAGCTGGAGGTCGAGGGCTTCTGGGTCGATCAGGGGCGTCTGTCGGTCGAGGGCCCCGAGGTCTTCACCGCCGATCCGGTCAAGCTTCTGACCCTGTTCGTCTGCGCCGACCGCCACGACCTGGATCTGCACCCGGACGCCTTCTCGGCCGTCAGCCGGAGCCTGTCGCTGGTGACGCCCAGGCTGCGTCGTGATCCGGAGGCGACGCGCGCCTTCCTGAACGTCCTGACGCACGGCCAGCGGCCGTATCGCACCCTGACCATCATGAACGAGACGGGCCTTCTGGGCCGGTTCCTGCCCGAATGGGGGCGGATCGTCGGCCAGACCCAGTTCAACATGTACCACGCCTATACGGTGGACGAGCACACGCTGCAGGCCATCGGCATCATCAACGACATCGCCCGGGGCAAGCTGAAGGCCGATCATCCGATGGCGACCGAGATCGTGCATCTGATCTCGGACATGGAGGCACTGATGCTGGGCATGCTGCTGCACGACGTCGGCAAGGGCGGCGAGCGGGGCCAGCTGGAGGACGGGGCCATCGCCGCGCGCCGCGCCTGCGAACGCCTGGGCGTCGATCCGCGCCGCATCGAACTGGTGGTCTGGCTGGTGCGCAGCCATCTGGCCCTGTCCGACTACGCCCAGAAGCGCGACCTGTCCGATCCGGCCACCATCCGCGCCTTCGCCGAACTGGTCGGCGACCCCGAGCGGCTGCGCATGCTGCTGGTCCTGACCGTGGCCGACATCCGCGCCGTGGGGCCGGGGGTCTGGAACGGCTGGAAGGGGCAGTTGATGCGCACCCTCTATGATCAGGTCGCCGCCCTGTTCCGGGGCGAGGACGTGGCGCGCGAGGATCCGCTGGCGGCGCATCCGGCCCTGGTGCAGCGGGCCCGCCAGACCGGCGCCGCCGCCCAGGCCGCGCCCCTGACCCCGGTCGAGGGCCTGCCGGTCCAGGCCACGGAGATCTCCATCGCCGCCGCCGACCGGCCCGGCCTGTTCGCCGACCTGGCCCAGACCATGGCCGCCCTGGGCGCCGACGTCACCGACGCCCGGGTGGCGACCACCAGCGAGGGCGTGGTCCTGGACGTCTTCCGGGTTCAGGACGGGGCGGGCCTGCCTTACGGCCAGGCCGAACCGCGCCGGCTCAAGGCCCTGGTGGACGCCCTGGAGAAGGCGGCGCGCGGCGAGGGCCGCATCAGCAAGGCGCCCGCCCCCGCCGGCAACGCCAGAAAGGCCGCCTTCGAGGTCCGGCCCGTGGTCATGGTCGATCACCACGCCAGCGAGACGGCCACGGTGGTCGAGGTTTCGGGGGCCGACCGTCCGGGCCTGCTGGCGGCCCTGTCGCGGGTCTTCAGCGACGAGGGGCTGAACATCCGCTCCGCCCATGTCGCCAGCTATGGCGAACGGGCGGTGGACAGCTTCTATGTGGTCGATGGCAAGGGGCGCAAGATAACGTCCGAACAGCGGATCGCCGAGCTGCGCACCGCCCTGGAGGCCGTGCTGGACAGCCGCGCCCCGGCCCCCGAGGGCCGCAAGGTCGCCTCGGCCAGGGCCAGCGCGCGCGACGTCTCGGACCTGGGCCGCCGGACCCGCGCCAAGCCCGTATCGCCGCCGTCGGAAGCGCGCTAAGCGAAGACCATCCGTCGCTCCTCGCCGAATGTCCGCATGAGTCTCGCCCGCAACACCCTGGTGCAAGCCACCTTGACCCTGGGAAGCCGCATACTGGGTTTCGCCCGCGACCTGTTCCTTTCGGCGCGGTTCGGTCAGGGCCCGATGATGGACGCCTTCACAACCGCGCTGATGCTGCCCAACATGTTCCGCCGCCTGTTCGCCGAGGGCGCCTTCGCCCAGGCCTTCGTGCCGATCTACGGCGGCGTGCGGGCGCGCGAAGGGGAGGCGGCGGCGGCCGTCACGGCGTCAGAGGCGCTGAGCTTCATCTTCGCCGTGGTGGCGGCCTTCTGCATCCTGTTGCAGGTCGCCATGCCGTGGATCATGCCGTGGCTGCTGTCGGCCTGGCGCGACGACGACGCGGTGATGCGCGCCGCAGTGACGGCGGCGCAGCTGACCATGCCGTATCTGGCCTGCATGACCATAGCGTCGCTGCTGTCGGGCGTGCTGAACACCGGGGGCCGGTTCGCCCTGTCGGCGGGCGTGCCGGTGTTCCTGAACCTGTGCACCCTGGTCCCGCTGATGGCGCCCAGCGTCGTGCCGATGGCCCAGCCCCAGATCCTGATCGCCGTCAGCGCGGCGGTGACCGTGTCGGGGGTTATCCAGGCGGCGCTGCTGTGGTGGGGCGTGCGACGTCTCGGGGTGGGGATCAGCCTGTCGTGGCCGCGCCTGACGACCGGGGTCAGAAAGACGCTGGCCCTGGCCATTCCCGGCGTGCTGGCCGGGGGCGCCTTCCAGATCAACTCCCTGGTCAGCCAGTTTCTGGCCGGATCGAACGAAGGGGCGCGGTCGGTGCTGTACAACGCCGACCGGCTGTACCAGCTGCCGCTGGGCCTGGTCGGGGTGGCGCTGGGCCTCGCTCTGGTGCCCCGCCTGACGCGCGCCTTCGTCTCGGGCGACCACGAGGGCGGACGGCGGACGATGGACGACGGACTGGGCCTCGCCCTGGCCTTCGCCCTGCCGGCGGGCGTGGCTCTGTTCGTCATTCCCTTCTTCATCATCGACGCCACGGTGACGCGCGCCGCCTTCACCTCGGCCGATGCGGCGCGGACCGCCGACGTGCTGCGCCAGTTCGCCTGGGGCGTGCCGGCCTTCGTCCTGGTCAAGGTCCTGACCCCGCCGTTCTTTGCGCGTCAGGATACGCGAAGGCCGATGATCTTCGCCGTGACCTCGGTGATCCTGACCGTGGTGCTGGGATCGGCCCTGTTCTTCTGGTTCGGGTCGCAGGGCTGGGACGGGGTGCTGGGCCTGGCCATCGCCACCAGCATTTCCGCCTGGGTGAACGTCGCGCTTCTGGCCGGGACGCTGATCCGCGAGGACAGCTGGCGGCCGTCTGCGGCCTTCCTGTCGCGCCTGTCGCGCATCTTCGCCGCCAGCCTGATCATGGCGGGCCTGCTGTTCGCCGCCAGCCTCGGCTATCCGGTTCTCAGCCGCCTGTTCCTGGCCAAGGAGGCGGCGGTGCTGATCGTCTGCGCGGCCGGCGCGGCGGCCTACGGCGTCTGTCTTCTGCTGTTCCGCGCCGTCACCCTGTCGGAGCTCAAGGGGACGTTGCGGCGCGAGCCGGGCGCGGGACCCGTATCCGGCCTGGATTGAGGTCTGGACGGCTGGACCGCGAGGCGATAAGCGCGAGCCATGATCCTTTCGGGCCTGATCTCCACCTGGCGATGGCGCGGCTGAACCGCCGCACCCTTCGCCACGCCTGACCCTGCCTTTTCGAGACCCGAATCCATGACCGACCAAACTCCCCCGGCCCTCTACACCGGCCCGCGCCGCATCCTGTCCGGCATCCAGGCCTCCGGCGCGCTTCACCTGGGCAACTATCTCGGCGCCCTGAAGCGGTTCGTCGAACTGCAGGACCAGGGCGCGCCCGTCTTCGTCTTCGTCGCCGACATGCACGCCATCACCGTCTGGCAGGAGCCGGACAAGCTGGCCGCCCAGACGCGCGAGATCGCCGCCGCCTATCTGGCCTCGGGACTGGACCCGAAGAAGTCGATCATCTTCCCGCAATCCGCCGTGCGCGCCCACGCCGAACTGGCCTGGATCTTCAACTGCGTCGCCCGCCTCGGCTGGCTGGACCGGATGACCCAGTTCAAGGAGAAGTCGGGCAAGCACAAGGAGCGGGCCTCGGTCGGCCTCTACACCTATCCCGTGCTCCAGGCCGCCGACATCCTGCTGTACAAGGCGACCGAGGTGCCGGTCGGCGAGGACCAGAAACAGCATCTGGAACTGACCCGCGACATCGCCGCCAAGTTCAACAACGACTTCGGCGTGCCCGGCTATTTCCCCGTGCCCGAGCCGATCATCCAGGGGCCGGCGACGCGCGTCATGTCCCTGCGCGACGGGGCGGCCAAGATGTCCAAGTCGGATCCGTCCGACAACAGCCGCATCAATCTGACCGACGACGCCGACACGATCGCGTCCAAGATCCGCAAGGCCAAGACCGATCCGGAGCCCCTGCCGGAAACCCTGGACGGGCTGAACGACCGGCCCGAGGCCAAGAACCTGGTGGCCATCTACGCCGCCCTGGCCGGCCTGACGCGTGAACAGGTGATCGCACAGTTCGGCGGCCAGGGCTTCGGCGCCTTCAAGCCGGCCCTGGCGGACCTGGCGGTGGCCTCCCTGGCCCCCGTCACGGCCGAAATGCGCCGCCTGATGGACGACCCGGCCGAGATCGACCGCGTGCTGAAGGACGGCGCCGACCGCGCCGCCGAGGTCGCCGATCCGGTGGTGGACGAGGTCAAGACGATCGTCGGCTTCTGGCGGGGGTAGGCCGCTGGCGGTTTTCGGACGCGGCGTCGCGGCGACAGGTTCCGCCGCCGCGCCGTCGGGGCTAGAAGCCCGACCATGAACCATCCCCTCGACCGCGCCGTCTGGAACGCCCTGACCACCCGTCTGTCATCCTTCACGACGCCGGAGTCCGACGCCCACGCCGTGCGCATCGCCCCAGAGATCGGGGTCTTCCTGTCGGCCGCCGACGCCTCGCCCCAGAGCCGCGCCCGCCTGACCGCGCTGGCGCGTCTCCATCCAGGCGCGGGAATGGTCGAGCATTCCGACGGACCCATGGCCGACGTCCTGCCGGACGGGGTCGCCGTGGATCGCCGCATCGCCCTGGTGCAGATGACCGCCAGCGCCCTGACCCCGTCCAAGGCGCTGAGCCCCGCCTTCGAGACCCTGACCGAGGCCGACGCCCCGGCCATGCTGGCCCTGGCGACCCTGACCCGACCCGGTCCCTTCCGCTCGAGAACCCGCGAACTCGGCCCCTTCATCGGGATCAAGCACGACGGGGAGCTGGTCGCCATGGCCGGGCGGCGGCTGCGGGTGGACGGCTTCACCGAACTGAGCGGGGTCTGCACCCACCCCGACCACCGGGGAAAGGGCTATGCCGCCGCCCTGTCGCGGGCGGTGGTCGGCGAAATCCACGCCTCGGGCGAGACCGCCTTCCTGCACGCCTTCGCCGATCATGAGGCGACCATCGCCTTTTACCGGTCCCTGGGCTTCGAGGTTCGAGCGCCGATGGTCTATACGATCCTGGCCGACTGACAGGGGAGACGGGCCATGAGCGCGCACGGGGCGACCATCGAATGGATGCGGGGCGATCAGCCCTTCACCGACAAGCGCTACAGCCGCGCCCACAGCTGGACCTTCGACGGCGGGGCGGTGGTCCCCGGATCGTCGTCGCCCGCCGGCGTGCCTGTGCCCCTTTCGGACGCCTCGGCGGTCGATCCGGAGGAGGCGATGGTCGCCTCCCTGTCCAGCTGCCACATGCTGTGGTTCCTGGCCTTCGCCGCCAACGCCGGTCTGGTGGTCGATTCGTATCGCGACGCGGCCTCAGGCGAACTGGACAAGAACGCGGCCGGCGCCCGGTATCTCGCCCGTGTCGCCCTTCGCCCCGTGACCGCCTTCTCCGGCCGCCAGCCGGACCAGGCCGAGCTGGACGCCCTGCACCATTCCGCCCACGAACACTGCGAAATGGCCCATTCGGTGCGCGCGGAAATCACCATTGAGGCGACCATCGGCTAGGTCGGATCAGGCGGCCTAGGCTAGGCCCGCGCCGTCTCCTCCTCGACCAGGGACCGGAACAGGCCGTGGGCGGCGATCATGCCGTCCGAGGTGGCCAGGGTGATGTTGGACGCGGCTCGCGCCAGGTCGCCGGCGGCGAAGACGCCCGGCTGGGTCGTCGCCTGCATGGCGTCCACCTTGATCACCCGGCCCATCGGGGTGTCGGTCATCTCGCAGCCCAGCCGCTCGGCGAAGGGGCTGGCGACGCGGACGCTGGCGCCGACGAAGATGGCCTTCAGGTCCACGAAGCGCCCGTCGGTCAGCCGCGCGCCGGTCAGGGTCGGGGCCTCGCCTTCAAGCCGGGCGATGGGCGTGGTCTCTATGGTCACGCCGCGCCGGTACAGCAGATGGGCGTCCTCGGGCGACAGGCCGACCTCCAACCCCATGAACAGGGTGACCTGGCCCCACTCCGCCACCATGGCGGCGTACTGGACCGCATGGTCGCCCCGTCCCAGCACGCCGATGGGGCCGCCGCCGATCTCATAGCCGTGGCACCAGGGGCAGTGCAGGGCCGTGCGGCCCCAGCGTTCCTTGACGCCCGGAATATCGGGCAGCACATCCTCGACCCCGTGCGACAGCAGAAGGCGGCGCCCCCGCGTCCGCGTGCCGTCGGCGAAGGCGACCGAGAAGCCGCCGTCGATCCGCTCGATCGTGATCGCCTCGGCCATGCGGAAGGCGGCGGTGGGATAGGCGGCGACCTGAGACCGGGCCGTCGCCGCGATCTCGGCTCCCGGTCGGCCGTCGTTGGTCAGAAAGCCGTGGGCGCGGGCGGCGAACCGGTTGCGGGGGCGTCCGTCGTCGATGACCAGCACCCTGCGCCGGGCGCGAACCAGCTGCTGGGCGGCGGACAGGCCGGCGTAGGAGCCGCCGATGATCAGGGCGTCGTGCGGCATGGGTTCACTCGGGGCGATGGGCGTTGAGACGGGCATTCAGCAGATCCCTTTTCGGATGTTCGGCCATCCGGCGCGCGAAGTCCGCCGCCAGATCGGCCAGGGTGATCTCGTTCAGCCGCGCGACCAGCAGGGCGCGGGCGGCGGCATAGGTTCCGGCCAGGGCGTCGTTGACCGCCGCCTCGACCAGACAGCCGTCGGCCTCGACCGGCGGGGTTTCGGGAAACAGGCCGGGCTCCCCCAAGGCCGTGTTGACCTGGCCCAGGGTCACCCGGTCCAGCGGCCGGGCCAGCCGCCAGCCGCCGCCATGTCCCTTTTCCGAGTTCACCATCCCCTGTTCACGCAGGCCCGCCATGGTCCGGCGCACCACGACCGGATTGGTCGACAGGCAGACGGCCAGCTGATCCGAGGTCATGGGCGCGCCGGTTCGCGCCTCATGCTCGGCCATGTGCAGCAGGGCGTGAAGGATGTTCGAGAGGCGGGAGTCTCTTTTCATGTAACTTCAATTGTTACGTGATGAGCCCGACGTCAAGACGGGGGCTGGGATTCTTTTCAGACGTGGGGCGCGACGTCCGTCAGGAAGGCCCTGAACCGCCGCAGGGAGTCCTCGGTCAGGTCCGGGTCGTGGCGCATCGGGCCGTTGTTGGTCGGTTCGTCGAAGGCGTGGGTGCCGGCGGCGACCCAGCTTTCGACCTCGGCGCCGCAGTCGCGGATCATGGCGTTGATCATTTCGGCGTTGCGGACCGTGGTCAGGTGGTCGCGTTTGCAGGTCACGGCCAGCACCTTGGGGCAGTGCCGCCAGGGCTTCATCCGGTTGAAGGCGAAGGGCCCGATATAGGGATAGGCCAGCCAGACGGCCCGCACCCCCGACAGGTCGGCCGCGCCGGGATCGGCCACGCCCAGGGTGTTGGGCGCGGGATCGGCGCTCATCATCTCCATGATCGACCAGCCGCCGTGGCTCCATCCGGCCAGGGCCAGCCGGGTCGCGTCCACATCGGGTCGGGCCGAAATCCCCTGGATCGCCGCCAGCACGTCGCCGGCCCGTTCATACCCCCGAAAGGCCAGGCCGGTGCAGACCGCCGTCAGGGTGAAGGCCCGGCCCCAGCCGCGCGGGCCGTAGGAATCGACAATGAAGGCCCGCCAGCCCGCCGCCTTGGCCGCCTCGGCGTACCGGGGCAGATGGTCGCGCAGACCGCCGCAGCCGTGGAACAGCAGCACCGCCGGCCGGGGCCGGTCGTCGTCGGGCCCGACAATGGAGAGATGGGGTTCGAGGCGGGCCCAGCGGCGCTTCAGATCGTCCATCCGTGATCTACGCCGCAGCTTTCGCCCGAACGCCAGCCCCTCTTGCGCATTTCGTCATTCAGATATATCTAACTGTTCGAGAATAGATATATCGAAAAAGGAATCGATCATGAGATCCAAGGGTATTTTCCAAGGCCGCAGCAACGGATGCGGCGAAAAACACGGTCGTCCCGGCGGGTTCGGCTTCGGGCATGGGTTCGGTCACGCCTTCGGGCGCGGGATGCGCGGCGGACGCGGCGCGGACTTCGGTCCTGGCTGGGACGGCGGCGAGGCGCGCGGACGTGGTCACGGCCATGGCCGGCGCGGCGGCGGCCGCCTGTTCGACCACGGCACCTTGCGCTGGGTCCTGCTGTCGCTGATCGCTGAGAAACCCAGCCACGGCTACGAGCTGATCAAGGCGGTCGAGACCCGGCTGGGCGGCGCCTATTCGCCCAGCCCCGGCGTCATCTACCCCAGCCTGACCCTGCTTGAGGAGATGGGCGCGCTGGAGTCCCAGACCGAAGGCGGCAAGAAACTGTATTCGATCACAGAGGCCGGCCGCGCCCTGCTGGCCGAGAACGAGGCGATCCTGCGCGCCGCCGAGGCGACGATGGACAAGTTCGCCGCCCGCGCCATGCGGCCGACCGCCATCCAGGACGCCATCGGCCGCCTGCGTCACACGATCCACGACCGTCTGACGGGCGAAACCGCCCTGACCGAGGCCCAGGTCCAGGCCATCGCCGCCATCCTGGCCGAGGCCGCCGACAAGGTGGAACAGGCATGACCGGCCTCCTGCGCATTCCCCGGCGCGTGCGGCACGAGCTGAAGTTCCGCACCCTGACCGTGGCCTCGGTCCAGGACCTGACGCCGGCCTATCGCCGCATCGTTCTGGAAGGCGCGGACCTGGAGGGCTTCGTCTCCCTGGGCTTCGACGACCATGTGAAGATCTTCCCGGTCGCCGAGGGCCAGGCGCCGGTCATGCCGACGCTGGGGCCGGAGGGTCCGGTCTTCCCAGCTCCCCGCCCCGTGGCGCGCGACTACACGCCCCGCGCCTATGACGCCGCTGCGCGTCGGCTGACGCTGGATTTCATCACCGGCCACGGCGGTCCGGCGACCGAATGGGCCATGGCGGCCAAGGTCGGCACGGTCTTGGGCGTCGGGGGTCCGCGCGGGTCGTTCATCGTCCCCACGGCCTTCGCCGACCATGTGCTGATCGGCGACGAGACCGCCCTGCCGGCCATCGCCCGTCGTCTGGAGGAACTGCCCGCCCGCGTCCGCGCCCATGTGTTGGTCGAGGTCGCGGACCTGGATTCGACATGGACCTTCGACAGCGCCGCCGATGTCGCCGTCACCTGGGCCGTCCGCGACGGCGCCCCGCGTGGCGGGGCCGAGACCCTGCTGACGGCGCTCGACACGGCCCTGACCGGGGTCAGCCCGAAAGACGCCTATGTCTGGATCGCCGCCGAATCCGGCGTGGCGAAGGCCCTGCGGACAAAGACGCTAGGACTTGGCTTCTCGCCCAAGGCGATGAAAGCCGCCGGCTACTGGCGCCTCGGCGACCCGGGCGCCCACGAGGTCATCGAAGGCTGACCCCCGCTGCGCGCAGCGTCAGGTTCAGCCGCCCGCCGCCGGGGATCAGGCGCGACGACCCCTCCAGCACGCGGTCGATCCCATGCCGGGCCAGTCGCGCCGGGCCCGTCAGGGCGCAGACGTCGCCGCTGTCCAGCCGCAGCGTCGTGGTGCGCCCGCCCTCGGCGGCGCCGATGCGGAACATGGCCGCGTCGCCCAGCGACACCGACAGGACGGGCGCGCCCAGGTCGGCCTCGTCCCTGTCCTGGTGCAGGCCCATCTTCGCCCCCTCGCGATACAGGTTGACCAGACAGGCGTCCGGCCGCCAGGGCCCGCCGACCGTCGCCTCCCACAGGTCCAGCAGCACCGGCGGAATATCCGGCCAGGCCCGCCCCGTCTCCGGGTGGGTCGCCTGATAGCGATAGCCGGCCCGGTCCGAGACCCAGCCCAGCGGCCCGAAATTGCTCATCCGCACCGAGAACGGCCGTCCGCCCGGCGTCTGCGGCCGGTACAGGGGCGCTGCTTCCAGCCGCGTGAACACCGCATCGACCAGATCGGCCTGGGCCGATGCGTCCAGGGCCCCCGGCCACAGGCGAAAGCCTTCAACGGCGGTTTTGACCTCTAAAATCGCGGACATGGCCTCATCCTGCGCGAAAACCGGTTCCGCCGCATCGCTGAATCGCAGAACGCCCTTGCAGCCGTATGGGACTTTCCCATATCGGGGCCAGCTTCGGAGAAACCCCGCGAAGTTTGGGGCTATCCGACACCAACCACGCCAACCCACAGGGGGCGGTCACGCGCGGCGCTTCGTCGAAGGCCGCCGCATCGCCCGCCGATACGGAGAGAAATAGAACGCCCATGGCCAAGATCATCGGCATCGACCTCGGCACCACCAACTCGTGCGTGGCCGTCATGGACGGCAAGAACCCCAAGGTCATCGAAAACGCCGAAGGCGCCCGCACCACCCCGTCGGTGGTCGCCCTTCAGGACGGCGGCGAGACCCTGGTGGGTCAGCCCGCCAAGCGTCAGGCCGTCACCAACCCCGCCAACACCTTCTTCGCCATCAAGCGCCTGATCGGCCGCAACTTCGACGATCCCGTCGTGGCGAAGGACAAGGGCATGGTGCCCTATGAGATCGTCAAGGGCCCGAACGGCGACGCCTGGGTCCGCGCCCACGGCAAGGACTATTCGCCCCAACAAATCTCGGCCTTCACCCTCATCAAGATGAAGGAAGCCGCCGAGGCCTATCTGGGCGAGAAGGTCACCCAGGCCGTCATCACCGTTCCGGCCTATTTCAACGACAGCCAGCGCCAGGCCACCAAGGACGCCGGCAAGATCGCCGGGCTTGAAGTCCTGCGCATCATCAACGAGCCGACCGCGGCCGCACTGGCCTATGGCCTGGAAAAGAACGAAGGCCAGAAGATCGCTGTCTATGACCTGGGCGGCGGCACCTTCGACGTCTCGATCCTGGAGATCGGCGACGGCGTCTTCGAGGTGAAGTCGACCAACGGCGACACCTTCCTGGGCGGCGAGGACTTCGACGTGCGCCTGGCCGACTATCTGGCCGACGAGTTCAAGAAGGAACAGGGCGTCGACCTGCGCCAGGACAAGCTGGCCCTGCAGCGCCTGCGCGAAGAAGCCGAAAAGGCCAAGAAGGAACTCAGCTCCACGACCCAGTACGAGGTCAACCTGCCGTTCATCACCATGAACGCCTCGGGCCCGCTGCACTTGAACATCAAGCTGTCGCGCGCCAAGCTGGAGGCCCTGGTCGACGACCTGGTCGCCCGCACCATCGAGCCGTGCAAGAAGGCCCTGGCCGACGCCGGCCTGAAGGCCTCGGACATCGACGAAGTCGTCCTGGTCGGCGGCATGACCCGCATGCCCAAGGTGCAGGAGGCCGTGAAGGCCTTCTTCGGCAAGGAGCCGCACAAGGGCGTCAACCCTGACGAAGTCGTGGCCCTGGGCGCCGCGGTTCAGGCCGGGGTTCTGCAAGGCGACGTCAAGGACGTGCTGCTGCTGGACGTGACGCCCCTGACCCTGGGCATCGAGACCCTGGGCGGCGTCTTCACGCCCCTGATCGAGCGCAACACGACCATCCCGACCAAGAAGAGCCAGACCTTCTCGACCGCCGACGACAACCAGTCGGCCGTGACGATCCGGGTCTTCCAGGGCGAGCGTCCGATGGCGTCGGACAACAAGATGCTGGGTCAGTTCGACCTGATGGGCATCCCGCCGGCGCCGCGCGGCATGCCGCAGATCGAGGTCGCCTTCGACATCGACGCCAACGGCATCGTCAACGTCTCGGCCAAGGACAAGGCGACCAACAAGGAACAGTCGATCCGCATCCAGGCCAACGGCGGCCTGTCGGACACCGACATCGACAAGATGGTCAAGGAAGCCGAGGCCAACGCCGCCGCCGACAAGGTCCGCAAGGACCTGGTCGAGGCCCAGAACGCCGCCGACAGCCTGATCAACTCGACCGAGAAGGCCCTGGCCGAACACGGCGACAAGGTCGAGGCCGACGTCAAGACGGCGATCGAGACCGGTCTGGCCGAGTTAAAGACCGCCCGTGAAGGCACGGACGCCGAGGACATCCGCACCAAGACCAACAGCCTGGTCCAGGCCTCGATGAAGCTGGGCGAGGCCATGTACGCCCAGCAGCAGGGCGCCGGCGAAGGCGATGCGGCCCCGGCCGACGACGGCGTGGTCGACGCCGAGTTCGAGGACGTCTCGGACACGGACGAGAAGAAGAGCGCCTGATCGGCAACAGGTCGGCGAAATGATACGGCCCCGCTTGTCTTGCGATAGGCGGGGCCTTTTCATGAAACTTGCATCAGTCGTTCCGGCCCCCATGTCAGCCGGGACACCACAGCTTCGCTGACGCCCGCAGAGGCGTGACGGAGCCGCAGGGGAAGTATGAGGACCAACGCCCTATGGCGCGTGACTATTATGAGGTTTTGGGCGTCGAACGGACAATCGACGCGCCCGGTCTGAAATCGGCCTATCGCAAGCTGGCCATGATCCATCACCCGGATCGCAACGGCGGCTCGGAAGAGTCGATGGCGCAGTTCAAGGAAATTTCCGAGGCCTATACGGTCCTGTCGGACGATCAGAAGCGCGCGGCCTACGACCGGTTCGGCCACGCCGGCGTGAACGGCGGCGGGGGCGGCGGCTTCGGCCAGGGCCAGCAGGGCTTCTCCGACATCAACGACATCTTCTCCCAGGTCTTCGGCGACGCCTTCGGGGACGCCTTCGGCGGTCGCCAGGCCGGCCGGGGCCAGCAGGGCGGACCGCGTCGCGGCTCGGACCTGCGCTATGATCTCGAGATCAGCCTGGAACAGGCCTACAAGGGCGCCGAGGTCGAGATCGACATCCCGGCCACCATGACCTGTGAGACCTGCGAAGGCTCGGGGGCCAAGCCCGGCACCAAGCCCGTCACCTGCACCACCTGCAACGGCGCCGGCCGCGTGCGTCAGGCCAACGGCTTCTTCCAGGTCGAGCGGACCTGCCCCCGCTGCCACGGCGCGGGCCAGATGATCGCCGACCCCTGCACGACCTGTCACGGCCACGGCCAGGTGCGCAAGACCCGCACCCTGAACCTGAAGATCCCCGCCGGCGTCGACGACGGCTCGCGCATCCGCCTGTCGGGCGAGGGCGACGCCGGTCAGCGCGGCGGCCCGCGCGGCGACCTGTACGTCTTCCTGTCGGTGACGCCGCACGACCTGTTCGAGCGCGACAACCTGGACCTGCTGGTCACTGTGCCGGTTCCCATGACCGTTGCGGCCCTGGGCGGCGAGATCGACGCCCCCTGCCTGGTGTCCGACGCCTGCGACGGCAAGTGCAAGGCCGCCGTCGCCGTGCCGGCCGGGGCCCAGACCGGCAAGACCGTCCGGATCAAGGGCAAGGGCATGCCCCATCTGAACGGTCGCGCCCGCGGCGATCTGGTGGTCGAACTGTTCGTCGAGACCCCCACCGACCTGACCGCCCGTCAGAAGGAACTGCTGCAAGAGCTTGCCCTGTCGTTCGGAGAGGGGCAGAACCCCCGCAACTCCAGCTTCGCGGGCAAGGCGAAGCGTTTCTGGGCTGACATCCTGGGCAATCAGGATGCGGACGGGTCGAAAGAAAACGTGGTTTGAGCGCAATCTTCCACGCCGGCATTTCCGGCTATCGCGGCCGGATGGGTCGCGCGGTGTCCCAGGTTCTCGATGCGCGCGAGGACGTGGTCGTCGCCGCCCGGTTCGACTGGGGCGAAACCGCGGACATCTCCCTGTGCGACGTGATCATCGATTTTTCGACTCCGGACGCCTCGGTGGCCCTGGCCCAGAGCGCGGCCGAGCGCGGCGGCCCCAGCCTGGTCATCGGCTCGACCGGCTTCACGCCGGAGCAGGAGGCCGAGCTGATGAAGGCCGCCGAGAAGATCGCCATCGTCAAGAGCGGCAACTTCTCCCTGGGCGTGAACATCCTGATCGGCCTGGTCCAGCACGCGGCCCAGCGGCTGGACGCCCAGGACTGGGACATCGAAATCACCGAGGCCCACCACCGCCGCAAGGTGGATTCCCCGTCCGGCACCGCCCTGATGCTGGGCGAGGCCGCGGCCGAGGGCCGGTTCACCGACCTGGCCGATATCCGCTCCGCCCCCTATGACGGCGTCCAGGGCGAGCGCGAGAGCGGCAAGATCGGCTTCTCCTCGATCCGCGCCGGCGGCATCATCGGCGAACACACGGTCCTTTTCGCCTCGGAAGACGAGGTCCTGACCCTCAGCCACTCGGCCATCGACCGGTCCCTGTTCGCCAAGGGCGCGGTCGCCGCCGCAGCCTGGGTCCGCACCCGCGGACCCGGCCTGTACGACATGCAGGACGTGCTTGGCTTTCGCCAAGCCTGACGTCTAGGGCGCTTCGCGCCGCGCTACGCTCGCGACGCTGTCGCTCACGGCTTGAGCGCGGAAGCCATTACCCAGTCAGAGGGTGACGAAACCTGGGGGTGGCAGGCCCGCAAAAATCAGTGCACGACCCTGCGCCGCCCACGGAACGCGGTCCCGGTCAGCAGGGTCTTGATGAAGAAAAAGATGGCGATGACGATGGCGTAGCCTAGGAACAGGGCCAGGGCCGTCATCCAGAAGCCGACGGTCAGAAGCGCCGGCAGGACGAATTCGCCGCCGTTCAGCACCGGCAAGACCGCCAGCACGATCAGATGCACCAGGGTTGCGCCCAGGGCGGTCGAGGCCAGCGACCGCCAGTCCACCATCAGCAGGGCGGCGATGATGGCGATGATCAGCCCCATCACCTGGTTGACGCCGTCGAAGCCGGCGCTGGCCAGACCCGCGATTCCACTCAGGAAATCGCCGATCTGATCGATCAGATTTTCCACGTCGTCTCTCCTGAAAGGTCAAAAACAATAAGGCGCCGGTCAAGCTTGGCCGGTTCGACACGGTTAACGCCGCTCGCGCGGAAAGGCTCCCTCGGGGGTGGGCGTGAAGGCGACGCGGGCCTATGAGTGCGCCGCAACATCGAAAGGACGTCATGACGGGACGGATCGGCGGCGAGGACATCGCCCGCGGCATCGCGCTCAGGATCGCGGCGGCAGGCGCCTTTTCCGTCATGTCGGCGGTGCTGAAACTGGCCTCTCTGGACGGCGTGGTCGCCCCCGAGATGCTGTTCTACCGCGCCTTCTTCGGCCTGCCCGTGGTCCTGGCCTGGGTGCTGACCCAGCCGGGCGGCCTCGCCGGTCTGACCACGCGCCGGCCCTGGGCCCATGCGGGACGCAGCGCCCTGGGCGTCGTCTCCATCCTGTGCCTCTTCCAGACCCTGACCCTGCTGCCCCTGGCCGACGCCACCACCCTCAGCTTCACCGCACCCATCTTCGCCACCATCCTGTCCTTCTTCATCCTGAAGGAGGCGGTGGGGCCGCGCCGCTGGGCCGCCGTGGCGGTGGGCTTCATCGGCGTCGTCATCGTCATGCGTCCCCTTTCGTTCGTCTCGGGGGGCGGTCACGCCATGCCGCTCGAGGGCATAGGTTTCGGCCTGATGGCGGCCCTGCTGACGGCCAGCGTCACCATCACCCTTCGCCAGTTGCGCGACACCGAGCATGTCGCCGCCATCGTCTTCTGGTTCTTCGTCGGTTCATCCGGGGTGGGGGCGATCCTGCTGCCCTTCGTCGGTCATTGGCACTCGCCCCTGACCTTCGCCCTGCTGATCAGCTCAGGCGTCGCCGGCGGCCTAGCCCAATTGTTCATGACCGCCTCGCTGCAAAAGGCCCCGGTCGCCGTGGTCGCGCCCTTCGACTATCTCCAGATCGTCGGCGCTGTAATCTTCGGCTGGTGGCTGATGCACGCCACGCCCACCGCCAACACCCTGGCCGGCGGCGCCCTGATCGCCGCCGGCGGCCTCTACACCGCCTGGCGCGAACACGTCCGCCGCAAGGCCGCCCTGATCCAGACGACCGCGCCGCCGGTGTGAAGGTGGTTCGTGGTCATCAGCGAATGAAGTAGCCGATCACCTTCCAGGTCCCACGCTCGCGCATCAGGACTGCGGTCTCTACGGACTCCGCCTTGTCGCGGAAGGCCGTCCGGTACTGAATGACCTGATATTCCCCGGCGGGCAGTCCCGGAAGAGTGGTGGACGGAGCCACGCTGATCTGGGCCCGGGCGACGACGGCCCCCACCGTCGCGCGTACCGAAGCCACGGTCGAGGCCCAGTCCGCCTGCGTCACCTGGGCCTGGAAAAGGCTCCCGGCCGCATCCCAGCTGTCGACCCACTGTTCCCGGTCCAGCAGGGCGATCCAGGCCAGGGCCGCCTCGGCCCCCTCGCCGGGCGCAGCCGCTTCGACAGACGCTACGGGACTAGGCGGCGAATTCGTCGGCGCGGCAGCGGGGCCGGCGGCATAGGTGAAGATCAGGGCGGCGACGGCGAGCGACAACATGACGGCGAGTCCTCCGATGATCCATCGGGTCGATGAGGTGACCCGACGGCTTTGCGATGAAGCGGCGACTCTGACACCCTCGGCTGTCGGGTCTCCCCCAAATTCCTTGTCTCCAAGAAATTCGGGTCGCTCCATGTAGGCCTCCGACGCGCCGCCCGCCTCGGCCTCCACAAGACGCCTCGCTGCGGCCCGGCTGCTCGACAGCCCCAGCTTGTTCCGCGCCGAACGCAGCCGTTCGTTCACCGTATGGACGGACAGATCCAGGTGGCGGGCGACGGACTTGGCGTCATGGCCTCGGGCCAGAAGCCGCAGGGCCTCCTTCTCCCGCTCACTCAGGGACCGCAGCGCCTCGTCCATCGCCACCCTCTCTCGATGGGGCGAGCCTAGGCGACCGACAGCTGCTCCGCCACCCTCTGGCGAAACGCCCCTCTTACCGCCCCGTCGACCCGAACCCGCCGGCCCCGCGTGCGGTCTCGTCCAGCGTCTCGACCTCGACCCAGTCCGCACGCTCATGCTTGGCGATCACCAGCTGGGCGATCCGCTCCCCGCGGCGAATTACGAAGGGCTCCGCGCCGATATTGGCCAGGATCACGCCGCACTCGCCGCGATAATCGCTGTCGATCGTGCCCGGCGCATTGGGGCAGATGATGCCGTGTTTCAACGCCAGGCCCGAGCGCGCCCGCACCTGGGCCTCGAACCCCAGCGGCAGGGCGATCTTCAGTCCTGTGGGCACCAGGGCGCGCTGGCCGGGCGCCAGGGTCATCGGCTGGTCCTCGGGCACGGCGGCGCGCAGGTCCATGCCGGCCGATCCCGCCGTCTCATAGGCCGGCAGGGGCAGGCCCTCGGCATGGGGCAGGCGCAGGATCTGGACGGCGACGGGCTGGGTCATTCTGAACTCTTGAAATGGCCGGCGATACGGGCGGCGACGGCCCGGGCGATGGCGGATTTGGACTGGCGCGGCCAGGTTTCGGTCCTGTCGGCGGTGACCAGCAGGACGGCGTTGCCGTCCGAGCCGAAGACGTCGTCGGACACGTCGTTGCCGATGATCCAGTCACAGCCCTTGCGCGACAGCTTGGCCCGGGCGTTGGCCTCCAGGTCCGTGGTCTCGGCGGCGAAGCCGATCACCAGGGCCGGCCGGTTCGGACCCGGCGCGGCGATCCCGGCCAGGATGTCGGGGTTCTCGATCAGGGCCAGGGTCGGCGGGCCGCCCGGCCCCTTCTTGATCTTGCCCCCGGCGATGGTGTCCACGCGCCAGTCGGCCACGGCGGCCGACAGCACGGCGATGTCGGCGGGCAGGGCGTTTTGCGTCGCCGCCTGCATCTCCAGCGCGCTCTCCACGTCGATCCGCGTCACCCCGACAGGCGCGCCCAGGGCGGTCGGCCCCGACACCAGGGTCACCTCCGCCCCCAGTTCGACCAGGGCGGCGGCGATGGCGTAGCCCTGTTTGCCGCTGGAGCGGTTGGTCAGACCCCGCACCGGATCGATCGGCTCGAAGGTCGGCCCGGCCGTAACCACCGCCTTGCGACCCGCAAGGGGCCGCCCGGCCGCGCCCGCCAGCAGGCCGATGATCGCCTCCAGGATCGCCGCCGGCTCGGCCATCCGGCCGGGTCCGTATTCGCCACAGGCCATCTCGCCGTCGTCCGGCCCCACCACGGCCACGCCGTGGAAGCCGGGGAAGGCCTTCAGCCGCTCCATATTGGCCTGGACCGCCGGATGCTCCCACATCCGCACATTCATCGCCGGGGCCAGCAGCACCCGCTTGTCCGTGGCGATCAATGTGGTTGAGGCCAGGTCGTCGGCGATCCCGTTCGCCGCCTTGGCGATCAGCCCCGCCGTCGCCGGCGCCACGACCACCAGATCGGCCCAGCGCGACAGCTCGATATGGCCCATGCTGGTCTCGTCGTCGGGGTGGAACAGGCCCGAGCGCACCGGATGGCCGCTCAGCGCCGCCAGCGACAGGGGCGTCACGAACTCGGCGCCGGATTCGGTCAGGATCACCCGCGTCTGGCCCCCCGCCTTGGCGATCAGCCGCACCAGCTCCAGCGCCTTGTAGGCCGCTATGCCGCCGCCGACGATCAGCAGGATTTTGCGATTTGCGAGAGGGCGGCTGTCCATGGCCTTCGTCTAGCCGCCCAAGGCGACGCCGTCGAGACGGCCGAAAAGAACATTGCGGGAACATGAAGGTTGTGCTTATCTCGCGGCGAGCGGGTGTCCGAAGGGGGAGGCGAGGATGACGTCTGACAAGCGACAGGGTGCGGCCACAGGACTGGGGCTGATGATGGTCGGTTTGGCGGTGATGGCGCTGGCGGGGTGCGACAACGCCTCGGCGGTGCAGACGCGCGACCGAACGGCCGAGGCGACGCCGCTGGCCCTGGCGGCGACCGGGACGGGCGGCGGCGACGCCCCCGCCGCCGCCCAGCCCAAGCCGGTGCTGACGGCCAGCCGTCGCGAGACGGTGGATGACAAGATCGCCCGCCTGTACCAGCGCAACGGCGCCGACTTCGGCGCGGGGTCGGCCGAAGACTATCTGGACAAGGTCACCGCCTTTACGGCCAAGCCCCCGCGCGACGCCGAGACGATGAAACGGCCGAACGGCGACACCCTGATCTATCAGGCCTCGACCAACACCTTCGCCGTGGTGGCGCGCGACGGCACGCCCCGCACCATGTTCAAGCCGACCACGGGCGCCGACTACTGGGCCGAGCAGAAGACGGCGGCGCCCCGCTTCGGCCAGAGGCGACAATCGACGCCGACGGCGGGCTGATATAGAGGGCGGGGTCCGACCGACGCTCTGGAGCCCGCCCGATGTCCGACGCCCCCACTGGCGACAAGCCCTTGCTGAAGACCGCCCTGATCTATGATTTCGACGGCACCCTGGCGCGCGGCAACATGCAGGAGGTCAGCTTCATCCCGTCCGTCGGCATGGGGATCGGCGCCTTCTGGGGCGAGGCCGAGCGCCTGACCAAGGAGGCCGACGGCGACGGCATCCTGATGTACATGCAGCTGATGCTGCATCACGCGCGCCAGAACGGTTCGCCGGTGACGCGCGAGACCCTGCGCCGGCACGGCGAGGCGGTGGCCCTGTTCGAAGGTCTGAAGGACCTCAGCTGGTTCGACCGGATGAACGCCTTCGGCGCGCGCTACGGGCTTGAGATCGAACACTATATCGTCTCGGCCGGCCTGGAGGAGATGATCGACGGCACGCCGATCCGCCCCGCCCTGACCCATGTCTTCGCCTCCCACTATGTCTATGACGACAAGGGCGAGGCGGCCTGGCCCGCGGTCGGCGTCAACTACACCACCAAGACCCAGTACCTGTTCCGCATCAACAAGGGGGTGAAGAACCACTGGGAGCACGAGCGGATCAACCACTTCATCCCCGACGACCAGCGACCGGTGCCGTTCGAGCGGATGATCTTCATCGGCGACGGCGACACCGACGTGCCGACCATGAAGATGATGCACACAAAGGGCGGCTTCTCGATCGCCGTCTATGACCCCCGCTCGAACGAGAAGGACCAGAAGAAGGTCTATTCCCTGATTTCCGAGGACCGGGTCAATTTCGTCGCCGCCGCCGACTATAGCGAGGGTTCGGCCCTGGACCTGATCGTCAAGGGCCTGGTCGGCCGCATCGCCATCAACGCCGGCTCCATGCCGGCGGGTCTGTAGCGATCCTTAGCGCCCGCCGGCCCTGATCCAGGCGTCGCGCGCCCCGATCAGCCGCGCGGGGGCCAGGCCGCGCAGGGACTTGGCGCCGGTCCGCCTCAGCCCCGCCTCCTGTCCCTTCTGCCAGACCACCGTCGCCGGATAGGCCACCGCCTCCGCAATATCCACCACCACCACTTCGGGCGGCAGGGCCGCGCCCCGGTCGAGCCTGAGCTTCAGGCCGCCGTCCGACAGATCGACGATCACGCAGGCCGTCTCCACACCCGGCGCACAGACGACGCCCCGCGCATTGACCGCCCGACGGGGTTCGCCGCGTCGGTCCGGTTGAGAAACGGGCTTGGGTCCAAACATACGCATGCCTCAGGACGCACAGTATCGCCGTGCGATCCTCTGTGCCGGTAGCGGACTTCGAGCCGGTCAGGAAGAGAGACGGGTCATCGAACGTCGGTTCCCGCCTTTCGACGCACGCTCCGCCCCGGAACCGGGCTTCAACCCGCCAGGGCGCCGAAATCCACCACGATCGGCTCTCGCTCCCAGACCGCCCAGCACCCGGCGGAAGGCCGCCTGTTCCAGAGACGTGGTCGCCGTGTTGGTCAGGGGGCGGAAGTTGACGATGTTCTGCGGCTAAAACACGGACCAACATGCCGATGAGCGACCATTCGGAGTTCCGACACGGGGTGGATTGCTGACTTAGCCGTTGGGGGACCTGGTTCGCGCGTAGAAGTGGCTTGGTCCGGCGAGTTCGCCTAGTTGAGGCCGTGCTTCCCAGTTCTCCAAGGTCGCCTCGTGGCTGAGGCCGGCCTTTCGCAGGACCGCCGCTGACGCGGCGTTGTCAGGATGGCATGTGGCCCATACGCGAAAGATCGGAGGCTGGGCTATCGCCCATGCGACCACTGTGCACGCGGCTTCGGTCGCGAAGCCGCGTCCCCAAGAGGCTTCACCGAAGATGTAGCCGAAATCGGCCTTAGGAGGCGATAGCCTCAGTTCAATCACCCCAAGGAACCGACCAGAGGCTTTCTCAATGACCGCCCAAGGGAAGGACGCCCCCGAAGCCCACTGGCTTTCGCACCGCTCCGCGAAGGCAAGGCTGGCGGCGATATTGCAGTGGCGTGGGAAAGGCATAAAGCGCGTCGATGGGACGGCGCTGGCGTAGCCGAAAATATCCCCGGCATCCGATCGCCGCACGGGGCGAAGTCCCAATCGCTCGGTCTCTAACGTTTCCGGTGGCCGCATCCTTCGACGATAGGGTTGGCTCTGAAAGTCCGCAACGGGTCAAACGAGGCAGTAGGCATACAGTCCCGAAGCCGACATTCGGCGGGCGTGGCAGCGGGGTCCGTCACAGGAGTCATGAACAGTTCAATGCGCTAAAGTCCGCCACCAGCGGCTCGCGCCCCAGCAGGGCCAGCAGGCGGCGAAACGCGCCTTGCTCCAGCGCGGTCGTGGCCGTGTTCGCCAATGGGTGGAAGTTGACGATGTCGGCGTCCCACAGCCGCCGGTCCAGGACGAAGGTCACGCGGCGCTCGACGTCGTTGATCAGCCCCAGGGCCGTGACCGAACCCGGGCGGACGCCCAGCGTCTCCCACATCAGGGCCTCATTGCCGAACGACAGCCGGCCCGCCCCCATCGCAGCCGCAGCGCGCTTCAGGTCGATGACCGTGTCCTGGCGGGCCGAGATCAGCCAGAGCCGGCCTTTGTGATCCTTGAGAAACAGGTTCTTGGTGTGGGCGCCGGGCAGGTCGGCCTTGAGGTCCAGGCCTTCCTCGACGCGGAAGACGGCCGGGTGGTCGTGGGTCGTGTGGGCCACGCCGTGTTCGGCCAGCCAGGCGGTCAGGGTCTCGCGGTCGAAAGCGGGTTCAGGCGCAAGGTCTGGGGTCATGGTTGAGCAGTCGCGTTTGCGGCGTTAGGAACGGTTCCATGGTCGATACCGTGCAGACGCGCCCGCTGGAACTGGAATGCTATCCGATGACGGCCCGGCCGCCGGACCTGGTGCCCGGCCGCCAGTCGCGCAATTGGATGGACGCCTTCATCAGCCGCCACCCCTATCGCTGCCTGCCGCTGAACATGGCCAACACCACGGGGTGGGAGATCCTGTGCCCGTTCGGTTTCACGGCCGAGTGGAACGGCGGGCCGCGCCAGGAAGACATCGTCATCACCCCCGACCGGCCCCAGCACGATCTGGACCATTTCGTCACCTCGCACTTCTCGCGCGGGGTGCTGACCATGCACCCGCAGTATCTGTTCCGCACGCCGCCGGGCTGGGGGATGATGTGCTCCGGTTCGCCCAATCACCTGAAGGACGGGATCCAGCCCCTGGTCGGCCTGATCGAGACCGACTGGCTGCCCTTCCCCTTCACCATGAACTGGATCTTCACGCGGCCGGGCCGGGTGAAGTTCGAGAAGGGCGAGCCCTTCTGCTTCATCAATCTGATCGAGCACAAGAAGGTGGAACAGTTCCAGCCGGTGATCCGGACGCTGGAGTCCAATCCGGTCATGAAGGGCCAGTTCGAGGCCTGGAACCGCGCCCGCACCGACTTCAACCAGCGTCTGGCCGGCGGCGACCCCGACGCGGCCAAGGAGGCCTGGCAGCGCTATTATTTCAAGGGCGAGGTGCCCGAGGATCTGGGCGCGGCGCCGCCGACCCATTCGAACAAGCGCCGCCTGAAGTCGCCGCGCGTCGGCTGAGGCCGGTCAGCCGCGGCCTAGAGCGCCATCACCGTGCCGAGCAGGACCCGGGCCCCGGCGCGGCCCAAAGTGGCGTTGGTGGCGGCCTGCAGATCTGCGGCCAGCTGGTCGATGTTCGGCGCGGCGCCCGGACGCAGGCCGGTGGCGAATCGCTGGACGGCGGTGTTGTAGGCGGCGCGCAGACGCGGCGCCGACTGCTGGGCCCGGGTGCGCAGGGCCGCGTCGGGCACATCCACGCCGACTTCGACCGACAGGACGCCGCGCCGGCCGCCGGGACGCGGGATCGAGCCCGTGACCACCGGCAGGCGGAAATAGGTGTCGGCCGACGGAGCGGCGCCGCCGCTCGATGAGGCGCGGGCGGGGGTCGAGGCGGCGGCCGTCGCGACGAGGGCGAGACCGAGAAGGGCGCGGCGTTCCATTCCGCCCTGCCTAACGGGGATGGCTTAAGAAACTGCTGAGCCCGACATCGGTCATAGTGCATATAAGGATATCCTTATGTGTTTATTGCTCCTTCATGCTCCACAGGCTATGAGGGCTGGAAAATCCCCTGCGGCCAGGAGCCCCCATGACCGACTACATCATCCGCGACATTTCTCTGGCCGATTGGGGCAAGAAGGAAATCGCGATCGCCGAAACGGAAATGCCGGGCCTGATGGCCCTGCGCGAAGAGTTCGGCGCCAGCCAGCCGCTGAAGGGCGCCCGGATCGCCGGCAGCCTGCACATGACCATCCAGACGGCCGTTCTGATCCAGACGCTGGAAGCCCTGGGCGCCGAAGTCCGCTGGGCCTCGTGCAACATCTTCTCGACCCAGGACCACGCCGCCGCCGCCATCGCCGCCTCGGGCACGCCGGTGTTCGCCACCAAGGGCGAGACCCTGGAGGAATACTGGGACTACGCGCACAAGATCTTCGAATGGGCTGACGGCGGCTATCCGAACCTGATCCTGGACGACGGCGGCGACGCCACCCTGCTCTGCGTGCTCGGTCCCAAGGCCGAGAAGGACATCTCGGTCCTGGCCAATCCCCAGAACGAAGAGGAAGAAGCCCTCTTCAAGGTGATGAAACGCTACATCGCCGAGAAGCCCGGCTTCTACTCGGCCATCCGCGACGCCATCGGCGGCGTGTCGGAAGAAACGACCACGGGCGTTCACCGCCTGTATCAGATGGCCGAAAAGGGCGAGTTGCCCTTCCCCGCCATCAACGTCAACGACAGCGTCACCAAGTCCAAGTTCGACAACCTGTACGGCTGCCGTGAATCCCTGGTCGACGCCATCCGTCGCGGCACCGACGTCATGCTGTCGGGCAAGGTCGCCGTGGTCTGCGGCTACGGCGACGTGGGCAAGGGCTCGGCCGCTTCGCTGCGCCAGGGCGGCGCCCGCGTGATCGTGACCGAGATCGACCCGATCTGCGCGCTTCAGGCCGCGATGGAAGGCTATGAGGTCCAGACCCTGGACGACAGCGCCGGCCGCGCCGACATCTATGTGACGACGACCGGCAACAAGGACGTCATCACGGTCGAACACATGCGCCAGATGAAGAACAACGCCATCGTCTGCAACATCGGCCACTTCGACTCGGAGATTCAGGTCGCCGGCCTGAAGAACTTCAAGTGGGACGAGATCAAGCCGCAGGTCCACCACATCGAATTCCCGGACGGCAAGAAGATCATCCTGCTGTCGGAAGGCCGTCTGGTGAACCTGGGCAACGCCACGGGCCACCCGTCCTTCGTGATGTCGGCCTCCTTCACCAACCAGACCCTGGCCCAGATCGAGCTGTGGACCAACGCCAAGTCCTATCAGAACCAGGTCTACACCCTGCCCAAGCACCTGGATGAAAAGGTCGCCCTGCTGCACCTGGCCAAGCTGGGCGCCAAGCTGACCGTCCTGACCCAGGACCAGGCCGACTATATCAACGTGCCGGTCGAAGGCCCGTTCAAGGCGGACCACTACCGTTACTAAGCTCTCCCCGAGGCCGGAACCGCGAGGTTCCAAGTGACGAGGGCGTCTTATGACGTCCTCGTCGTCGGGGCCGGCGCGGCCGGGATGACGGCCGCGATCGAGGCCGGGCGTCGCGGACGTCGGGTTCTGGCGGTCGATCACGCCGCCAACCCCGGCGAGAAGATCCGCATCTCCGGCGGCGGTCGGTGCAATTTCACCAATCTGGGCTGCGGGCCGGCGAATTTCCTGGGTGAGAACCCCCGTTTCGCCACCTCGGCCCTGCGTCGCTACACCCAGCACGACTTCGTCAAGCGCGTGGATCGGGCCGGCGTCGCCTGGCACGAGAAGACCCTGGGCCAGCTGTTCTGCGACGACAGCGCCAAACAGATCGTCCGCATGCTGACCGACGACATGGCGGCGGCGGGCGTGACCCTGAAGATGAAGACGGGCGTGGACCGCCTGGACCGGTCCGGCGACGGCTGGCGCGTCGTCCTGTCCGACGGAACCCAGGTCACGGCGACCGCCCTGGTCGTGGCGACGGGCGGTAAATCCATCCCCAAGATGGGCGCCACCGGCTGGGCCTACGAGGTCGCGCGCCAGTTCGACATTCGCGTCACCGAAACCCGACCGGCCCTGGTCCCCCTGACGTTCGAGGCCGGACTGCTGGAGACCCTCGCGCCGCTGGCCGGCGTGGCGGTGGACGCCACTGTGACCTCTGCGCCTGAAGGGGCCAAGGCGCGCAAGGCCCGTTTCAGCGAGGCCATGCTGTTCACCCATCGCGGCCTCAGCGGCCCGGCCATCCTGCAGATCAGCTCCTACTGGCGCGAGGGCGAGGCCATCGTCGCGGCCATGGCGCCGGGGCGCGACGTCTTCGCCGAACTGAAAGCCGCCAAGACCGCCAACGGCCGCCAGGCCGTTCACACGGCCCTGGGCCATATCGTGCCGCGGCGACTGGCGGAAAGCCTGTGCGAGCGGGAGGGCGCGGCGGGCAATCTGGCCGATCTGTCGGATGCGACGCTGCGGCGGCTGGATCAGGCGGTCAACGCCTGGAGCGTCAAGCCGGTCGGATCCGAAGGCTATCGCACCGCCGAGGTGACCCTGGGCGGGATCGACACCGCCGCCCTGGACCAGCAGACGATGGCCGCCAAGGCGGTTCCCGGCCTCTATTTCATCGGCGAGGCGGTCGATGTCACCGGCTGGCTGGGCGGCTATAATTTCCAGTGGGCCTGGTCCTCCGGCTGGGCGGCCGGTCAGGTCTGCTGAGCGAGGAACGGCCTGTGGCGCCACGACGCATGGCGGCGAGCCGGCCGGGCGCCTAGCTTGGATCCTGCGGAACGGGCCCCTCTGGCGTCTTCGCGATCCGGCGTCTTCCTTTCGCCGCCTCGTATCGACGCGATGTCGGACCGCACGGATGCGTCGGCGCGATAGGTCTGTGCCCCCCTCTGGGCCGGTCGCGCCGACGCCCGAACCGACCCGATTCCTGACTGATCTGGAGCCCCGATGCCTCTTCTGATGTGCCCGAACGACAATTCCGCCATGCAGACGCTGGATCGGGACGGCGTGCAGTTCGACATGTGCCCCGCCTGCCGGGGCGTCTGGCTGGACCGCGGCGAACTGGAGAAGCTGATGGCTTCGGCGGCCGAGGACGGTCGCGCGTCTGCAACGCCCGCCGCGCCCCCGTCCCAGTCCCAGCCCCAGCCCCATTCTCAGCCCCAGTCCCAACCCTGGGGCGGAGGGCGTCCCTATGCCGACGACCGGGGCTATAGGGACGGCCGGCGCGGCGATGATCGCCATCGGGACGACGACTATCGCTACAAGAAGAAGAAACGCGACAGCATCTTCGACATCTTCGACTGAGGCTCAGACCTTCAGGCGCGCCGCCTGCATCAGACTCTGCAGCGCAGCAGACGCTTCCGTATCGGCGTCCGCCGCCTCGCGGATTTCGGGGATCCGCAGCATCTTGACCGCTTCGGCGCGGGCGCGGTCCGCCGCCGGCCCCAGGGGCGCAGTCTCGCCATTGGTCATCTTCATCAGGGCCGTCAGCTTCTGAACCGGCGTGGCCTGGGCCCGGCCGATCTGGGCCAGCAGCCCGGCGTCCGCCTCCAGGGTTCCGCCCAGGGCGCCGATGGCCGTCGAAATCTGTCTTTCATCCAGTTCGCCCAGCTGTACGGCCCGCACCGACCGCTGCAGTCGCGCCAGGACCAGCAGCTTCTGCGACACGCTGGGGCCGCCCGGCGCCGACTGGCGCATCTCGCTTTCCAGCCGGACGGAGGCCACGCAGGCGCTGAGCCAGCGCGCCGCCGCCCGCTTGTTGGCCCCTCCGGTGACGTTCTCGCACAGCCGCGTCAGCAGTTCGGCCTCGGACAGGGCGGTCGGGCATTGGCGGACATAGGCGCCGACGAAATCGGGCGTGACCAGGCTCTTGGATCGGTCGACGAAGGCGTTCTGCACCTCTTCCAGGGTCAGAAGCCGGCCCGCCGCCGCCGTCAGGGCCATGGCGAGGGTGCGCAGGATGTCGATCTCCCCCACCGGATCGTTGGGCCGCAGCCGCCGCGGGCTGGCCAGTTCGCGCGTCACCATCCGCGCCAGGGACGCCGACAGCTGCGGGAGTTCTCCCCCCGCCAGGCGCGCGCCCAGTCGTGCGGCGGGACCTTCGACGGCCGGCGTCATCAGGGCCATGCGGGGATCCAGACCGATCAGCCGTTCGACCTCTCGGGGGGCCACCATGCGCACCACCGCGGCCAGGCTGGCGCCGTGGTCCAGAGACGGGCCCAGGATTTCCGCCAGGTTCGCGCGCACCGCCAGCATTTCGGCCGCGATCTGTTCGACGGCGCCCACGACGAGCCCGCGCGCCGGCCCGGCCGGCGGCGCGGCGTCGATCATGTCCATCAGGCCGTCCAGCCGGTCCCGCGCGCCCTTGCGGTCGGCCAGGGCCTGGGCGACGACGCCGCCCATGACGAAGGCGCGGTCCGCCGATCCGCTCAACCCCTGCGCCAGCTCGGCGATCGACCGTTTTTCCAGCGACGGAAACAGGCCCGAGCGGCCCGCCTTCAGCAACCGTGCGACCGCATCCTCCGACAGCCGCTGGTAGTGGCGCACGACGCTGTGCAGGTCCTGGCCGCTGGCCTGGCTCTCCGGCACGGCGACCTTCTGGACGGCGTGCTGAAGCTCCACGCCGGAGGCGTCGAGTCGCTCGGCCAGGTCTGGCCGGTGCAGGAGTTCGAACGCCGTCGCCCCCTGGCGCTTCAGCCAGTCCTCCAGAACACGGCCGATCAGGGCGCGGGCGTGGGGCGTATAGAGTTCGGCCGGGGCGCTGCACGCCGGGCGAGCGGCCTCGACACTCCTGGGCTTCTTCTTCTCCTCGGGCGCGCCGATCGTCAGGATGTTGAGGCTGTTGAACTCCATCGTGTCCGGATCCAGCGTCTCCTTGGTGACGCGGGCGGCGGCGGCCAGCCGGTCGCGCAGCTGATCCTCGGCCGTTTCCAGGGCGTGTTTGCGGTCCTCGGTGGCGATCAACAGAGTCCAGCCCGCCGGAGCGGTCTTTCGGACATAGACTTCGTAGTGGATCGGACCGGCCATCCGGGATCATTGAGGCCCAAGGCTTTAAAGGGGGGTTTTCACGACGAATTTTCATCGCGCCGTTGGAAACGAACCCGGCTATCGTTGAAACATCCGGGTTGGCGGCCCATCTGCCTTAGCCCTAATGTGACCGTGATCGAACGGTTACGCTTGCCGTGCGTTCTCGTTCGCGGGAACGGGAAGTTCAGGAGAAGACAACCTTGGCCAACATCACCCTGGTCGATGACGACGAGAACATCGTGGCGTCCGTCTCGCTGGCGCTGGAAAGCCATGGCCACAAGATCACGGCCTACCACGACGGAGCCTCGGGTCTCGCCGCGCTGGAAAGCGCGCCGCCCGACCTAGTCATCCTCGACGTGAAGATGCCGCGCATGGACGGGATGGAGGTGCTGCGCCGCCTGCGTCAGACCTCGCAGATTCCCGTCATCATGCTGACGTCCAAGGACGAGGAGATCGACGAGATTCTCGGCTTCAACCTCGGCGCCGACGACTATATCCACAAACCCTTCAGCCAGCGGCTGCTGATCGAACGGGTCAAGGCCCTGCTGCGTCGCACCGGCGCCGACGGCGTCGACCCCGAACCCTCGGCCGAAGTTTCCGGCAAGGCGATCAAGCGCGGCAAGCTGAGCATGGACCCGGCCCGTCACGAATCCACCTGGGACGGCAAGCCGGTGAAGCTGACCGTCACCGAATTCCTGCTGCTCCAGGCCCTGGCCCAGCGCCCGGGCTTCGTGAAGAGCCGCGACAACCTGATGGACGCCGCCTACGACGATCAGGTCTATGTCGACGACCGCACCATCGACAGCCACGTGAAGCGGATGCGCAAGAAATTCCGCGCCGTGGACAATGAGTTCGACGCGATCGAGACCCTGTATGGCGTCGGCTACCGCTACCGCGAAAGCTGATCTTCCCGTCGGGCGCGAGCCCGACGAGGAGCCTGTCCGCCGGCCGAGGTTCCGCTTCGGCGGCTCGCGGCTGGGCGGCTTCATCCTGGCGCTCAACCTTCTCAGCCTGCTGATCCTGTTCGGCGGAGCCCTCGTTCTGAACGAATGGCGTCAGGGGCTGATCCAGGCGCGTCAGGAATCGCTGACCGTCCAGGCCGAACTGCTGGGCAATGTCCTGGGCGAACTGGGCATCAGCCGGGGCGTGCCGACCCCGGAGCTGGACGTGGGCGAGGCGGCGAAATGGCTGCGCGACAATTTCGTCCCGAACGGCCAGCGGGTTCGCCTGTACGACATCAACGGCCTGCCGGTCATCGACAGCTACGAGGTGACCGAGAACATCCCCGGCCAGGTCCTGCCGCCTGCGCGTCCCGCCGGCACGCCCCCCTCCGGGGAGATCGCCCAGAAGACCCTTCGCGACGCCGAACACAAGAAGGCCGTCGAGGCCGAGGTCGCCGCCGAGGTCGAGCGCGCCCTGGCCGGAGAGCCGCAGACGACCGTCCGGCGCAACGAATCCGGCGACCGCGTCGTCTCCGTCTCCATCCCCATCCGGCATGTCCGCCAGGTGCTGGGCGTCCTGACCCTGGAAGCCGGCAATGTCGATGAGATCCTGGACGATCAGAGACGCGCCCTGGTGCCTTTCGCCCTGGTGGCCCTGGCCGTGAACCTGCTGGCCTCCCTCTTGCTGCATCTGTTCGTGGCGCGGCCGGTCTTGAGGCTGGCGGCGGCGGCGGACCAGGTCCGGCTTCAGCGCGCCCGCGCCATCTCCCTGCCCGACCTGGAGGAGCGCAAGGACGAGATCGGCGACCTGGCCCGGTCGCTGGAGTCGATGACCGACACCCTGTCCACACGGATGGACGCCATCGAACGGTTCGCCGCCGACGTGTCGCACGAGATCAAGAACCCCCTGACCTCGATCCGTTCGGCGCTGGAGACCCTGCCCCTGGTCAAGACCGACGCCCAGAGGGAGAAGCTGACCAGTCTGCTGCAACAGGACGTGCGCCGCCTGGACCGGCTGATCACCGACATCTCCAACGCCTCGCGTCTGGACGCCGAACTGTCGCGCGACCGGCCCCGCGCCATCGAACTGAACCGTTTGCTGGCCGATATCGTCGGCGTCTATGAGACCACCGCCCGGCCGGACGATATTCCCGTCCGGTTCGAGCCTCCGCCCCAGGGCCTCCGGGTCGCCGGCCGCGACGGTCCCCTGGGACAGGTGTTCCGCAACCTGATCGACAACGCCCGCTCCTTCAGCCCCGCCGGCGGCGAGGTTCGGGTCGTGCTGGAAGAGGTCGAGGGCGACCTGCCCATCCGCATCCGCGTCGAGGACCAGGGGCCCGGGATTCCGCCCGAGAACCTGGAGACCGTGTTCGAGCGCTTCTACACCTCGCGGCCCAAGGGGGCGGCCTTCGGCTCCAACTCGGGCCTGGGCCTGTCCATCGTCCGCCAGATCGTCGAGGCGCATGGCGGCCGCGTCACGGCCGACAACCGGATCGGCGCAGACGGCCAGGTGATCGGCGCCCGGTTCGAGATCGGCCTGCCGTCCGCCGCGTCGCCCGGTCGTCGCTCATGACCGACCCGTCGCCCGTTCACGCCACCACGGTCGCCGTCCGCCGGGACGGGGCCTGGACGGCGGTGATGATCCTGGGTCCGTCGGGCGCCGGCAAGAGCGATCTGGCCCTGCGGCTGATCGGGCGGGGCTGGCGACTGGTCAGCGACGACTATACCCGGGTCTGGGCGTCCGGCGGCGCGCTTCATGCGACCGCCCCGGCCGCCATCGCCGGCCGGATCGAGGCGCGCGGGGTCGGAATCGTGTCCGTCAGGACACGGCTGGTCGCCAGAGTCGTCCTGGCCGTCGCCTGTGTTCCCGAAGCGGTCGAACGGCTTCCGGAGCCGCAGACACGGCGCTTCTGCGGGATCGACCTGCCCCTGCTGGCGCTGGACCCCCGCCCCGCCTCGGCCGTCGAGATGGTCGCAGTCGCGCTTCAGACGCTTTGAACCCGCGCATAACGGGTCTATGACACGCCTCTTGCGGTCCAAAACGGATGCGTCCGGCCTCCCTGGCGGGCGCGGGGAGGTCCGGGGACGGTTCAGGGCGGGATGCGAGTGAAGTTCTCATGATTGGCCTGGTTATCGTCACCCATGGGGGACTGGCCTCGGAGTTTCTTTCGGCGATGGAGCATGTGGTCGGGCCGCAGCGCGGCGTCGCGGCCATATGCATCGGGCCGGATGACGACATGGAGCGACGCCGTCGCGACATCGTCGACGCCGCCGCCGCCGTGAACGACGGCGACGGGGTGATCCTGTTGACCGACATGTTCGGCGGCACCCCGTCCAACCTGGCGATATCGGTGATGGAACAGACCCACGCCGAGGTCATCGCCGGCCTGAACCTGCCCATGCTGATCAAGCTGGCCAGCGTGCGCGGGCGCGAGACCCTGGAGGCCTGCGTGGCCCACGCCCAGGACGCCGGGCGCAAATACATCTCGGTGGCGTCCTGGGTGCTCGCGGGCGAAAAATGAGCGTGAAGACGACTCTCGACATCTGCAATACGCGCGGCCTGCATGCCCGCGCCTCGGCCAAGTTCGTCAAACTGGCCTCCAGTTTCGACAGCGAGATTCATGTCACCCGCGACGGCGTCTCGGTGGACGCCCGTTCGATCATGGGCCTGCTGATGCTGGGCGCCGGCATCGGCTGCAGCATCGAAGTCTCGGCCGAGGGCGCAGACGCCGAAGAGGCGATCGAGGCCCTGACGGACCTCGTCGCGCGCAAGTTTGACGAGGATCAGTAGAGGGCTTCCGCCCCCGGATTACAGGCCCAGGGCGCGGCGGATGTCGCGCCAGTCCACATATTTGAAGTTCTGGGTGCCGACGTCGTTCACGTCGTCCTGGATGACGACCAGACCTTCGGGGAAGGGACCGACCGCGCCGCTGGCGGCGGCCAGACCGTCCGTGCCGGTGACGCCGTCCACCACGCCGTCCACGATCTTGAACCGGCCCTTGTACTGCGGGGCGGCGCCGTCGATGCGCCAGACCGGGAAGGTCGAATCGCCCTGGCTGGACGCGATCAGATAGCGTTTGTCGCCATCCGTCAGCGTGGTCAGCCCCTCGGCGTCGGCGACCAGGACGTCCTTGGCGATGGGCTGGACCAGGGTCCGCGCCGCGCCCGACGCCGGGTCGAGGCCATAGCGCCACAGGCCGACATTCTCCTCGTTGATATAGAGGGCGTTCGTGGCCTCGTCGGCGGCGCAGCCTTCGGAAATGGTTCCGATCTCGGCGCGACGCACCTCGCGCGAGACCGGCTGACCGGCCGCATCGACGCTCAGCACGAACTGTCGCAGTTCGCCCTCATGCCCCACCAGGACGGCGTGAACCTCGGCTCCCCGGCGCGCGAAACAGAAGCCGTAGGGTTCGATCACGTCGGTGGCGATGGCGCCCCAGGGGCGGACGGCGTTCTGGCCGGTCCCGGCCGGATCGAACAGATACAGCGAGATTCCCGTCTTGCCCGGCGTGCGGTCGCTGGCGCCCAGCACCAACTGCGGCCGGCCATCGATGTTCAATCCCTCGATCAGGTCGACATTGTTCAGCAGGCCTTCCGGCAGGAACTGCAGGATCTGGCCGTCGAAACCGTAGATGTAGAGGCCCGACTTCTTGTCCGTCCCGGCCACGAAGCCCTGAGTGGCCTGGCCCATCACCATGACCGGCGCAGCCGAGGCCCAGACGGCCGGATCGTCCGCCGCGTCCTGGCCGGCCGTGCCGACCGAGGGGGTTTCCAGCGCGGCCTGGACCGGCGCGCCCGGCCCGACGAAGCCTTCGCCCTCGCCCTGGAAATCGACCTCGCGGGTTGCGCAGGCGGTCAGCATCAGGGCCGCGAGCGAGACGCCCGCTAGAATCTTGGCTGGCTTGAACGTCATGACTGGCCCCCGACAGAATCTGCTGAATCCTGATCGGCAAGGCTCCGCGGCGCGTCAATGGACATATTGTGACGTTTGCACGACGAAATCGCATGATTTTGGCCGTTATCGGATCATTCGCAATCTCACTGACAAGGAAACGAGCAGCAAGCGTCGCCAAAACGTCGCGATCCTTTCGCCGCCTGGGGGTAAGCGCGGCTGTATTCGTCGGGAGCAAACCCGACATTGGGGACCTCGTCATGAAATTCCATCTCCTCGCGGGCGCTTCGCTCGCGTCGCTCGCCGCTGTGACCGCCGCCCTGCCGGCCCACGCCTATGAAGCCTCCGCCCTGGCCGCCTCGGTCGCCGTCGCCGGCGAAGTCGTTCACGGCCGGGTCACCAACGCCGCCGGGGACGCGCTTCCGGGCGCCGAGGTGATCGTGCGAGCCACCGGGCAACGCGCCGTGACCAACACCCAGGGCGAGTTCGATCTCGTCCTGCCGACCGGCACGGCCGTGCTGGACGTCCGCTACATCGGCCAGCCCTCGGCGACCCAGACCGTCAGCGTGGTCCAGGGCGGAACCGAAGTGTCGATCATGCTGGGCGCAGGCGAGGCCGCGACCGTCAGCGACGTCATCGTCACCGGCGTCATCACCGACGGTGTGGCGCGGTCGCTGAACCAGCAGAAGAACGCCGACGGCACGGTCAATGTCCTGTCCGCCGACGCCATCGGCCGCTATCCCGACCCCAACGTCGCCGAATCCCTGCAGCGTGTGCAAGGCATCGCCATCCAGCGCGACCAGGGCGAAGGCCGCTACATCAACGTCCGCGGCGCGCCCTCGGCCTTCACCGCCGTCTCGGTGGACGGGGTCCAGGTTCCCGCCGTCGATCCGGGCACCCGCGCGGTGGATCTGGACACCCTGCCCAGCGACATCGTCGCCAACATTGAGGTCTCCAAGACGCTCCTGCCCAGCCAGGAAGCCGATTCCATCGCCGGCGCCGTCAACATCAAGACCCGTTCACCCTTCGACCGTCGTCGCCTGGCTGTGAGCGGCTACGCCGGCGGCAGCTATAACGACTACGGCGGTTCCGACACCCGCGCCGCCGCCACGGCGTCCAACGTCTTCGCCAATGAGACCTTCGGCGCCCTGCTGTCGGTCAGCTATTCCGAAACCAACCGCCGCCCCGACAACGTCGAGAACGCCTGGGTCAAGGAAGAGCAAAACGGCGCCGACGTGTTCGTGCTCGAAGAAAGCCTGTTCAAGGACTACGAGACCAAGCGCACCCGCCAGGCCGTGACCGGCGCCCTCGAATGGCGCCCGACCGACGACTTCCGCGCCTATCTGCGCGGATCGTTCGCCCAGTTCGAAGACGACGAATACCGCAACACCCTGGGCCTGATCTACTCGGACGGTAAGCTGAAAGCCGGCGCTACCGACACGAGCGCCACCTATACCGGCGCGCGCATCACCCGTCAGCTACGTCACCGCACCCAGAAGAACGACATCACCACCCTGGTGGCCGGCGGCGAAAAGACCTTCGACAACGGCGCCGTCTGGGACGCCAGCCTGTCCTGGGCCGATAGCGAACAGTCCTATCCCAACCGGAACGAGCTGCTGTATCGCGCCGACGCCCCCGAATTGAGTTACAACACGGCCGATCACTATATGCCGACCTATTCGGTGTTCAGCGATCCGACCGGCCTCTATCGGGACCCCACCAAGTTCAAATTCCGCGAGAACACCTTCCGCGAGAACACGACCCAGCAGGAAGACGTCGCCTTCAAGACCAACTTCGAGCTGCCCAGCCAGTTCGCCGGACGCGACGTGACGTGGAAGCTCGGCGCCAAGTTCAACAGCCGCGAGATCAATGCGGACGAGCAGCGCTACCGTAACCGCGCCTCTTCGGCGAGCCCGGGCACGCTGGCGTCGGTGCTGAGCGACCGTGAATCGCGCAACTACGACTATGACCTCGGCTTCAAGTTCGACGCTGACCTGGCCGACGCCTATTTCGCCAGCGCGCGCGCCGCGTCCCCGATCCGCGGGCCTGAATCCACCACTGCGGACTACACGGCGCAGGAAGACATCCTCGCCGGCTACGCCCAGGCTCGCTTCGACATGGGCGCGACCAACGTCATCATCGGTCTTCGTGTCGAGAACACCAAGTTCGACGGTTCGGCGGTTCAGTACGCCCTGATCGACGAAGACAAGCCCACGGAGAAAGAGATTTACACGGCCGCTAATGTCAGCCGTGACTACACCGACTTCTTCCCCAGCCTAACGGTCCGCCATAACTTCTCAGATAATCTGATCGGCCGGTTTGCTCTGACGCGCTCGATCTCGCGCCCCGAGTTCAACCAGATCGTACCGCGCCAGATCGACCAAACCGATAGCTCCAGCGGCAACGCGTCTTATGAAGTCGGCAATCCTGACCTGAATCCCACCCTGTCGAACAACATCGACTTCGGCCTGGAATACTACTTCGCCTCTCTCGGCGTGGTGTCCGCCAACGCCTTCTACAAGGACCTGACCGACTACCGATACATCCTCAAGTACTCCGAGGATCTGGCGGGCGGCGGCAAGGCCAAATTCGAGACACCGATCAATGCTCCCGACGGCCATATCGCCGGCCTTGAGCTGAACTGGCAGCAGAAATTCGGCTTCCTGCCGGGTCTGCTGTCGGGCTTCGGCGTCTTCGCCAACTACACCTGGACCGACGCCGAGATCAAAACGGCGCAATCCTATGGCGGTCGCGATACCTTCTCCCTGCCGGGCCAGTCGGACAGCAACTATAATGCGGCCCTCTTCTACGAAATGGCCGGCTTCAGCGCCCGCCTGTCCTACACGAAGCGTGGCGACTATCTTGAAGAGATCAACGCCGACGACGCCGATCTGGACCTCTATGTCGAGGGCCGCGAACAGCTGGACTTCACCACCAGCTATGACTTCGGCAACGGGGTCGAACTGTTCGGCGAAGCCAAGAACCTGACCGACTCGGCCGGGGTTCGCTACTACGGCTCGCGCGAGCGCACCTACGAGTACGAGAAGTTCGGCTACAACATCTTCGTCGGCGTCCGCTTCAAGCTCTAGGACCCCGAAACCTAGACGCAGAAAGGGCCGGACGGCGACGTCCGGCCCTTTTTCATGGGCGAAGCGCGCCGCGCTTCCGGGCGGCTTGACGACGGGCCTCGTCATGAGGTCTGGGTATCGGAGACCACCCCCGCTCCGCTGGTTCGCCCCTTGCAGATCCTGGCGAACCTGGGCGGCGGACGCCCCAGATTGAAACGGATCGACCGAATGTTTCTCGAAGGCGAGGTCAACTGGACGCTGATCTTCGGCATCACGGCCGTCGTCGGCTACGCCCTCGCGGCCGTCGCCCTCTGGTTCGCCGTGACCCACGGCGCCCGCCACGCCAGCGCAAGCGACCAGCTCGACATCGTCCAGAAGGTGGCCGAATCCTCCGACAGACGCCTGTTCGAGACGATGAACGCCGTGCCCGTGGCCATGGTCGAGACCGACAGCACGGGCAAGTTCGTCTTCGCCAACCGCGCCGCCCATCAGCTGCTGGGCCGTCGCGACGCCGAACTGCTGGGCCTGCGCTTCCATTCCGCGACCTGGGGCATCACCTTCCCGGACGGCAAGCCGATCCCCGCCGATCTGTTGCCCAGCGCCCGGGCCCTGCGCGGCCAGACGGTGCGGGGCTTCCAGCATCTGATGATGAACGCCGCGACCCGCAAGAAGATGCTGGTTTCGGTCACGGCCATGCCGATCGAGAACGAACGGGGCCAGATCACCGGCTCCATCGCCGCCATCGTCGAGACCGACGTCCTGACCACCCCCGCCATCGAACCGGCGCCGCCCCCGCCGCCGCCCGCCGCCCGGCCCAGTCTGGCCGACCGGGTGTTCGACGCCGCCTCCGGCGCCCTGGTGGTGGTCGACGCCGACGGCCGCATCCGCCAGGCCAACCGCACCGCCCTGATCATGCTGGGGCGCGGCGAGGGGGTGACGGGTTCCGACTTCGCCGACCTGTTCCTGCCGCTGGACCGTCGCACCGAGGGCCGCCAGGCCTTGCGCGCCGCCCTGAACGCCGATGACGGCGAGGCTGCGCCGATCGAGACGGTGGACGCGGACGGCGCGGGGATCCGCTGGACCCTGACGCCCCTGGCCGACGAGGCGGATCGTCCGGACGCCGTACTGCTGGCCGGCGCCCCCTTGGAAGACATCGCCCCGACGGAGACCGGCTCCGAAACCGCAGAACCGGCCCCTCTGTCCGATGCGCCGGAAGACGACGCCGGCCAGGACGATCCGCACGATCCCGTCGCCGAGGCCCTTCAAACGGCGCAGGCGGACTTCGCCCGCCGCGAGAGCGAAATCCTGGCCGCCCATAATCAGGCCCTGCTGGACACGGTCGCCGAGGCCGCGCGCGCCGAACAGGCGGTTCGCGCCGAGCTGGAGGCCGAACGGCGCATGGCCAATGTCGGCCGTCTGGCCGGCGGCGTGACGCATGATTTCAACGCCCTTCTGGGGGTCATGACCTCGGCCCTGGACATGATGCTGCGCCATGCCGACGAGCCCGAGCGCATCCGCCGCCTGGGCCAGGCGGCCCTGGCCGCCGGTCAGCGCGGCGAACGCCTGACCCGCCGCCTCAGCGCCTTCTCTCAGGACGAGGACCGCACCAATCTTCAGCGGCTGGACGTCGGGATCTTCCTGGCGGGCCTGGAGACCAAGCTGCGTCTGCTGTCGGGGCCGTCGATCGACCTGATGATCGAAACCCCGGCCCAACCGGCCTTCGCCCGGATCGATCCGGCGGCCTTCGAGGCGGCGGTGCTGGCCCTGACGCGAAACGCGGTCGAGGCGTCGAACGGCGTCGGGTCGGTCGCGGTGCGGCTGGCGGTGATGGCCGACGACAGCCTGAGACTGAGCGTGCGCGATTCCGGCCCCGGCATGGACGCCGACACCCTGCGCCGCGCGGCCGAGCCCTTCTTCACCACCCGGCCGGATGCGGCCGGCCTGGGCCTGTCGCAGGCCTTCGCCTTTGCACGCCAGTCCTCGGGGGCCCTGGCGATCGACAGCACGCCGGGCGAAGGGGCGGAGGTCTCCGTCACCCTGCCCCGCGCGGAACAGCAGGACGCGGACGCGAGCGAAAATACGGGCCAGACGGACGAACCGGCGCCTGAAATCGTCTCCTGACGGCTTCCTCCCCCTGCAAAGGTCGATTCCGGCGTCCCATATGTCGCCCGGCGGTTGACCCCTGCGGGGTCGGCGCTAGTGTCCGCCCGCCTGCCCCCACGCGCCAGAAGACCAGAGGATATCATGGCCGAAGCCCCCGTTCCCTACGACGTCGTCATCATCGGCGGAGGGCCCGGCGGCTATAACGCCGCGATCCGCGCCGGCCAGCTGGGCCTGAAGGTCGCCTGCGTCGAGATGCGCGCCACCCTGGGGGGCACCTGCCTGAACGTCGGCTGCATGCCGTCCAAGGCCCTGCTCCACGCCTCGGAAATGTTCGACGCCGCCAACAGCGAATTCGCCAAGATCGGCATCGAGGTCCAGCCCAAGCTGAACCTGGGCCAGATGCACAAGGCCAAGGACGACAGCGTCACCGCCCTGACCAAGGGGATCGAGTTCCTGTTCAAGAAGAACAAGGCCGACTGGATCAAGGGCCGCGGCAAGATCGTCGCCAAAGGCAAGGTCGAGGTGACCGCCGCCGACGGTTCGGTCCAGACGCTTGAGGCCAAGAACATCGTCATCGCCACCGGCTCTGAGCCCACCCCCCTGCCGGGCGTCGCCTTCGAAGACGGCAAGGTGATCGATTCCACCGGCGCCCTGTCCCTTCCGGCCGTGCCGAAGAAGCTGATCGTCATCGGCGCCGGCATCATCGGCCTGGAGCTGGGTTCGGTCTGGCGCCGTCTGGGCGCCGAGGTGACGGTGGTCGAGTTCCTGGACCGGATCACGCCGGGCATGGACACCGAGGTCGCCACCGCCTTCCAGCGCACCCTGACCAAACAGGGCATGGTCTTCAAACTGGGCGCCAAGGTCACGGGCGCCAAGCCGGTCAAGGACGGGGTCGAACTGACGGTCGAGCCGTCGGCCGGCGGCGCAGCCGAAACGATCAAGGGCGACGTCGTCCTGGTCGCCATCGGCCGCCGCCCCTACACCGAGGGCCTGGGTCTCGAGACCATCGGCGTCACGCCGGACAAGCGCGGCTTCATCGACCATGACCACTTCAAGGTCGCCGGCCAAGTCAACGAGGGCGGCGTCTGGGTGATCGGCGACGTGACCCACGGCCCGATGCTGGCCCACAAGGCGGAGGAAGACGCGGTCGCCGTGATCGACACCATCGCCGGCAAATACGGCCACGTCGACTACGCCCTGGTGCCCAGCGTGGTCTACACCTTCCCCGAAGTGGCCTGGGTCGGCCAGACCGAGGACCAGCTGAAAGCCGCCGGCGTCGCCTACAAGAAGGGCAAATTCCCCTTCACCGCCAACAGCCGCGCCAAGATCAACCACGAGACCGACGGCTTCGTGAAGGTTCTAGCCGACGCCGCCACCGACAAGGTTCTGGGCGTCCACATCATGGGCCCGCAGGCCGGCGAGATGATCCACGAGGCCGCCATCACCATGAGCTTCGGCGGCGCCTCGGAAGACATCGCCCGCACCTGCCACGCCCACCCGACCCGTTCGGAAGCCGTCCGCCAGGCGGCCATGGATGTCGAAGGCTGGATGATGCAGGCCTGATCCGCCGCACCCTGACGGGCGTCTGACATGAAAAAGGCCCGCTCGGCAGTCGCCGGGCGGGCCTTTTTTGATCTTGTCCGGCTTGGGCTCAGGCGGCCCAGACGGTCCGGGCGTCCCGAGACTGGCTGTCCGCACCCGGCTCGCCGATGCGGAAGCGCGACACCAGTTCGGCCAGTTTTTCCGCCTCCTGGCTCAGCGCCTGGTTGGCGGCGGTGGTCTGTTCGACCATGGCGGCGTTCTGCTGGGTCGTCTGATCCATCTGATTCACGGCGACATTGATCTCGGCCAGACCCACGGCCTGTTCTTGGGCCGAGGCGGCGATCTCGCCCGCCAACTGGTTGATCTCGGCCACCTGGTTGATCAGGGCGGTCAGGGCGCCGCCGGTCTGGGACACCAGCCGGGCGCCTTCGCCGACGCTGGCGCCCGAGGCGGCGATCAGGCCTTTGATCTCGCGCGCGGCGTCGGCGGAACGCTGGGCCAGGGCGCGCACTTCCGACGCCACCACGGCGAAGCCGCGGCCGGCCTCGCCGGCCCGCGCCGCCTCGACGCCCGCGTTCAGGGCCAGAAGATTGGTCTGGAAGGCGATCTCGTCGATGACGCCGATGATCTCGCCGATCCTGCCCGAGGTCGCCTCGATCTCGCCCATGGCGGCGGTGGTGTCGGCGATGATCCGCTCGCGCGTTCCGGCCCCGCCGCGCGCCTGGGCGGTGATGTCGGCGGCGGACCGGGCGCCCTCGGCCGTCTTGCGGACAGTGACGGTGATCTGATCCAGGGCGGCGGCGGTCTGTTCCAGGGCGGCGGCCTGGCGTTCGGTGCGGCGCGACAGGTCGTCGGTGGCCGTCGACACCTCGGCGGTTCCGGCGCGCATCGCCCCGACCAGATCGACGATATCGGCCATGGTGGCGGCCAGGGTGTCGGCGGCGGTGTTGTAGTCGTCCTTCAGCTTGCGGCTGCGCTCGGCGAAGCTGGCGGTGATGCGATGGTTCAGGTCGCCGCGCGCCAGGGCCGCAAGACCCTGGCCCAGGGCCCCGACCACGACGGCGTCTTCCTCGGCCAGGCGTTCGCGCTCGGCCTCGCTGGCGGCGTGGGTGGCGCGGGCGGTTTCGCGCATCGCCTCGGCCTCGGTCTCGGTCGCCTTCTGGCGCACGGCGGCGTCGCGGAAGGCGATGACGGCGCGCGCGATCTGACCGATGTCGTCTCCGCGCGAGACCCAGGGGGCGTCGAAGTCGGTGCGGCCCTGACGCAGGGCCTCCATCCGCTCGCACAGGGCCTGTAGCGGCGAGAACATGCGGCGCGAGGCGACCAGACAGCCGCCCACCACCAGCAAGGTGACGACGACGCCGCAGATCAGCAGGCCGGCCATCATATGGTTCACCGAGGCCATGAAGTCGGCCTTGGGAATGCCGACATACAGCACGCCGATGGTCTGGCCGGCGGCGTTCTTGATCGGGTCGTAGGCGACGAAATAGGGCTTGCCCAGGATGTCGGCCTGACCACGATAGGGTTTGCCGGACTTCAGCACCGCGTCATAGACGGGGCCGGGCTTGAGTTTGGTGCCGACAGCGCGCGAACCGTCGTCCTTGACCACATTGGTCGTGACCCGCAGGTCGTCCATGAAGACCGTCGCCGTGCCCCCCACCAGGGCCTTGATCCGATCGACCGGTTCGACGAAGTCGTTCATCGGCGTGGAGCCGACATACAGTCGGCCGTCGCGCGCCGAAAACCCGTCGCCGTAGTCGGCCAACACGTCCCAGGCGACGCGCATATTGGCCTCCTGGCGTTCGGCGGCGCTGGCCTCTGCATCCCGGGTCAGCAGCACCACGGCCACCGCCAGCAGGAGCGCGGTCAGGGCGGCCAGGGCGCCGATCACCATGAGGGCGATCTTGGCCGAAAGGGAAAGCGCGCTGGGTTTCATCGCCGTATCCAGTGGAGGCTTCGGGTTTTCAGTCAAGCATCCCTGACATGAGCAAGGTTAAGAACCTTCTCCGACGGCAATACTTTATCTCATCTCGATGTGAGCATTCCCTTGAGCCTGTAGAGAGCCTCCAGCGCCTCGCGCGGGGTCAGGGCGTCGGGGTCCACGGCCCCGAGCGCCGTCTCGACCGGCGAGGGCGCAAGGACGGGCGCCGGTTCCGCCAGGGCGAACAGCGGCAGGTCGTCCAGACGGGCGGTCGCCGCCTTCTCCCCTTCCAGCCGTTCGAGCACGGATCTCGCGCGGGCGACCACGGCGCCCGGCACGCCCGCCAGTTTGGCCACCTGCACCCCATAGGACCGGTCCGCCGCCCCCGGCGCCGCCTCGTGCAGGAAGACGAGATCGCCGTTCCACTCCTTGGCCACCATGGACAGGTTGCAGACATGGTCCAGCCGCGTCTCCAGCTGGGCCAGCTCGTGATAGTGGGTGGCGAACAGGGTGCGCGCCCTATTGGTCTCGTGCAGGGCCTCCGCCGTGGCCCAGGCGATGGCCAGGCCGTCATAGGTCGCCGTGCCGCGGCCGATCTCGTCCAGAACGACAAAACTGCGCGGCGTGGCCTGTGTCAGGATGGCGGCGGTCTCGACCATCTCCATCATGAAGGTGGACCGGCCCCGCGCCAGGTCGTCGCCGGCGCCGACGCGGCTGAACAACCGGTCCACCACGCCCAGACGCATCGACCGCGCCGGCACGAAGGCCCCGGCCTGGGCCAGGATCACCAGAAGCGCGTTCTGGCGCAGGAAGGTGGACTTGCCCGCCATGTTCGGGCCGGTGACGATGGCCAGGCGGGCGCAATCCGCCCCGGAGCCGTCCAGACGCGCATTGTTGGGGGTATAGGGATCGCCGGCCGCCTTGACCGCCGCCTCGACCACCGGATGCCGCCCGGCCTCGACGGAGAAGGCCAGGCTGTCGTCCACCACCGGCCGGGTCGCCCCGACTTCCTGCGCCCATTCCGCCAGGGCGGCGTGGGCGTCCAGTTCGGCCAGGGCCTCGGCGACCGCCTGCAGCGGCTGGGCCAGACGGGCGACCTCGCGCCGCCAGGTCTCGAAGATCTCGGCCTCGATCGCCAGGGCGCGATGGCCCGCCTGGCTGATCTTGGCGTCCAGTTCCGACAGTTCGACGGTGGTGAACCGGACCTGGCTGGCCAGGGTCTGGCGGTGGATGAAGGGGCTGTCCGGCCCGGCCCGCAGCAGGCCTTCCGCCGCCTTGGCCGAGGTCTCCAGGAAATAGCCCAGGACGGCGTTGTGCTTGACCTTGAAGGCCACGCCGGACTCGGCCACGGCCCGCGCCTCCAGATCGGCGACCACCCGGCGGCTGTCGTCGCGCAGGGTGCGGGCCGCGTCCAGTTCGGGACGATAGTCGGGGCGCACGAAACCGCCGTCGCGCGCCAGGTGGGACGGCTCGTCCACCAGGCCGTCGATCAGATCGGCCTTCAGCCGCGACACCTCGGGCGACAGGCTGAGACGATCCAGGGCCAGGGCGATGCGGCGCGGCTGACCGGTGATCGGATCCACCTGGCCGATGAACAGGCCGGCCACCCCCTCCGCTATGGTCAGGCCGACACGCACCGCCGCCAGATCGCGCGGACCGCCGCGTCCCAAGGCCAGCCGCCCGACCGCGCGGGCGATGTCCGAGGAGGCCTTCAGCCCCTCGCGCAGGTTGCGGCGCAGATCGCGCCGCTCCAGCAGCCATTCGACCGCGTCGAGTTGTTCGTTGATCGCCAGCGGATCGCGCAGCGGCCGGGCGATCCGTTCCGCCAGGGCCCGCGCCCCGCCCGAGGTGACGGTGCGGTCGATACAGGCCAGCAGCGAGCCTTCGCGTTCGCCCCTCTGGGTCCGGTCGATCTCCAGACTGGTCCGCGTCGCCGGGTCGATGGCCAGAAAACCGCTCTCGCCCAGCCGACGCGGCGGCGCCAGGGCCGGGACCTTGCCGGCCTGGGTCGTCTCCAGATAGGCGGCGATCAGGCCCAGGGCCGAGACCTCGGCCTCCTCGAAGGCGCCGAAGCCGTCCAGGGCCGCCACCCCGTACAGCCGCTCGACCCGCGCCTGGGCCGCCTGGGGCTCGGCGATGGCGCTGGCCAGGGCCTGGACCACGCCGCCGGACCCGTCCAGGGCGTCCCGCGTCGCCGGGTCCGAATAGATCCGATCCGTGACCAGAACCTCGGACGGCCGAAACGCCGCTAGGGCCGCGCCCAGATCCTCCAGCGCACAGGCGACGCTGTCCACGGCCCCGGACGACAGCTCCACCACGGCCACCGCCGCCCGCCCCTTGCGCACCGCCACGGCCGCCAGACGATTGGCGCCCCGCGCATCCAGCAGACTGTCCTCGGTCAGGGTGCCCGGCGTCACCACCCGCACCACGCCGCGATGGACCACGGCCTTGCCGCCGCGCTTCTTGGCCTCGGCGGGATCTTCCAGCTGTTCGCAGATGGCGACCTTGTGGCCCAGGCGGATCAGTCGGGCCAGATAGCCCTCCATGGCGTGAACCGGCACCCCGGCCATGGGGATGTCCTCGCCCTGGTGCTTGCCCCGCTTGGTCAGGGTGATGCCCAGGGCGGCGGCCGCCACCTCGGCGTCCTTGAAGAACAGCTCGTAGAAATCCCCCATGCGGAAGAAGAGTATGGCGTCCGGCTGGCCGGCCTTGGCCGTCAGATACTGCGCCATGAAGGGCGTCGCCCCTTCCAGCGAGGCGGCGACTTCAGGCGAATGTTCGGGGGAGGGAAAAGCGGGCGCGTTCATGTGCCGTCAGGGTGACGGATCGCGACCGACCGCTCAAGCCCGTTAACGGCTCTTGCACAGGCTTGTCACCCCTGCGATAGGCCGTGTCAGGCGGTTAAGGGAACACGGTGAGACACCGTGGCTGTGCCCGCAACTGTAGGCGGCGAGAGCGTCGTCCGTCCGGGGTCTCGACCCCGGCGCCACTGGGTGACTGGGAAGGCGAGGACGGCGGTTTATGACCCGCAAGCCAGGAGACCTGGCCGCCTAACGTCGCTCGTCCGCTGTCCGGGACCAGACAGAGGCGCGGGGACTATTCTCGTCGCAGCGACCCGATCTTGCGCCGTCCGGACCTTTCAGGCCCGGCGGATCGGCTCGCTCATACCGGTTCCTCGCGCGCACTCGCGGAGCCGACATCGGGGATTCTCGCTCAATGAAGCGCTCCATTCTTCTCTCCACGGCGGCCCTGTCCGCCGCCTTCGCCGCGCCCGCCTTCGCCTTTGACGAGGCGACCCAGCTGGACGACGTCGTCATCACCGCCACCCGCATCCCGGCCATCGTCGCCGACACGCCCGGCGCCCGCGTCATCGACGGCAAGACCATCGAACAGCGCGGCGCGATCTTCGCCGCCGACATCCTGTCGGACGTCCCCGGCCTGTCGGTGACCCGTTCCGGCGCCTTCGGCGGCGTGGCTCAGGTCCGGATGCGTGGCGCGACGCCCGGCAAGACCCTGGTCCTGGTCGACGGCGCGCCCGTCAACGACGCGGCCGAGCCCAACGGCGCTTATGATTTCTCCAGCTTCGAGCTGGCCGACATCGAGCGCATCGAAGTGCTCAGCGGCCCGCAGTCGTCGCTGTGGGGATCGGACGCCATCGGCGGCGTGATCGCCTTCACCACCAAGGAGATCGAGGGCCTGCGCGCCGAGGCTGAGGCCGGCAGTTTCGACACCGTGCGCGGCCGCCTGGCCGCCGGCGTCGCCAATGAGACCTATGCCGTCAGCGCCTATGTCTCGCGCTTCGACACCGACGGCATTTCCGCCGCCGACGAGGCCGACGGCAATTCCGAGGCCGACGGTTTCCGCAGCACGACCCTGGGCGCCAAGGGCCGCTACGCCTTCTCGGACCTGGTCAAGGTCGACGGCTCGGTGCGCTGGAACAAGTCAAAGGCCGACCTGGACGGTTTCCCGGCGCCGAACTACGCGCTGGCCGACACCGACGATACGCAGGAAAGCGAGCAATGGTCGGGGTTTGGCCGGGTGGCCGCCAAGGCGTTCGGCCTGAACCATCAGTTCAGCGTCTCGGCGTCGGATCTGGATCGCAGCTCGGTCAGCGACGGCTTCGGCTCGACCTTCACCGGCGACCGCCAAGCCTATCGTTGGCAGGCCAATGGCGCGACACAGGATATCGACTATGCGTTCGGCGTCGAACGCAACGAGGCGTCGGCGGCCCTGTCGTCGGGCCTGTCGCGCGACCTGTCGATCACCTCGGTGTTCGGCGTGGCCCAGTATGACGTCGGCGCACTGAACCTGACCGGGGGCCTGCGTTACGACGACACCGACGATTTCGGATCCAAGACGACGGGTCGGGTTTCGGCGGCCTATGATCTGGCCGGCGGCTTCATCCTGTCGGGCGCCTATGGCACGGGCTTCAAGTCGCCGACGGTCAGCCAGGCGGTCTGCGACTTCTGCTACGCGCCCCTGCCCTGGCCGGAGCTGAAGCCGGAAACCGCCGACAGCGTCGAGATCGCCCTGGGCTGGGCCTCGGGCGATGGTCGTTTCGACGGTCGCGCGACCCTGTATCGCCTGAACGTCGAGGACCAGATCACCTATACGGCCGGTCGCTACATCAATGTGGCCAAGACCCGTTCGGACGGGTTCGAGCTGGAAGGCCGTGCGCTGTTGGGCGCCGGCTTCGACCTGACGCTGGCCTATGCCTGGACCGACGCCGAGGACCGCACGACGGGCGCCCGCCTGTTGCGTGTGCCCGAGCACGCCGGTTCGGCGACCCTGGGCTGGACGGGCGACCGGGTCTCGGGCGCGCTGACGGTGCGGGCGGAAGGCGACCAGGACGATTCCGGCGGCTTCTCGACCGTGGCCCGCGAGGGCTTCGTCACGGCCAATCTGAACGCCGCCTACGAATTGACGGACAAGGTCACGTTGACGGCCCGGATCGAGAACCTGGCCGACGAACACTATCAGCAGGTGTTCGGTTACGGAGAGCCGGGACGGTCCGGCTATGTCGGGGTCAGGCTGCGCTACTGATCCGCGCGCGGGCGTCGGCGGTGAAGGCCGCCGGCGCCTCGAGCGCCAGTTCCGGCCAGCTCAGGTCAGGGCCGGGCGCGTGGGCGGCGGCCAGGATGGCGCGCAGTTCGGCCGCCGAGGCCACGCTGGCGACCACCCGGTCCACCGCCTTCAGCGAAAAGGCGTAGGCCAGGGCCGCCTGCATCGGATCGCAGCGCCGTTCGGCCAGACGCCGGCGCGTCCGCGACAGGGCCTGGGCGTAGTTGGCCAGATGGGGCGGCAATTCATCGCCGACCGCGAACAGAAGCCCGCCGGCGAAGACCGAGGCCAGGTGCACCTCGGCGCCGCCGGCCTTGATCTCGTCCAGCACGCCCTCGGCGGCGGCCCGCTGGTCCAGCAGATTGCAGGAAATCTGAACCACGTCGGCCTCCAGCCGGCGCGCCAGCAGGGCCGGGCCGTCCTCGACCGTGGCGCAGAAGCCGATGCTGCGGAACAGGCCGCGGGTCTTCAGGGATTGCAGCCGGTCCCACAGGGCGCGGCCCTCGGCCCCGGCCAGGTCGGCGGCGTTGTTGACCAGCAGGGCCTCGCCGCGCGGCAGGCCCATGCGTTCCAGCGACCGGCGCGCCCGCGCCTCGACCCGATCCAGGCCTTCGCTCAGGGCCACGGTTTGAACCGTCACGCGGAAGGGCGAGGGGAAGGGCCAGGCCTGGCCCAGCAGCCGTTCGCCGTCGCCGCCCGGTTTGGTCGCGATCATCTTGACACCGGCGTCCGCCCCCGTCTGCAACAGGAAGCGCATGGCGTCCTCGCGCGCGCCCGACGGCGCGGCCATGAACGGATTCAGGGCGCGTCCCGGCTCTGTCACCACGGCGAGAGCTAGGCGATCTATGGGCGAAGGCGCCGAAGGGGTGGCGGGGGAATGCGTCACATTCCCATCTTGCACCTCCAAAGCTTAAAGGAGGTTGAGCGAGACGTTACGCGAGTCTTACCTGGAGATCGTCGGTATGGCGGATCAGGCGTCGGCGTCGGGCTGACGATCCGGGTGCGCCGCCCCGAAGGCGGGGTGGTCCAGCGCCCGCGTCTCCACCGCCAGAAGCCCCGGCCAGGCTTCCAGCGCCATGTTGAACCGCCGCGCGGAATAGAGCTGCGGCATCAGATAGCAGTCGACCAGGCCCGGCCGGTCGCCGAAACTCCACCCCTGGCCGTGGCGGCCCACCAGGATCTCCAGGGCGTCGAAGCCCGGCGCGATCCAGCGCGCGGCCCAGGCGTCCACGGCGGCCTGGTCCGCCGCGAAATCCTCGCGCAACGACCTGAGGACGCGCAGATTGTTCAGCGGATGAATGTCGCAGCCGATCAGGGCGGCCATGGCCCGGACACGGGCCCGGTCGGCCGATCCCTTCGGCAACAGGGCCGGCTCGGGATGAACCTCCTCCAGCCATTCCAGAATGGCCGGGCTCTGGGTGACGACCTGATCCCCGTCCTGCAGGGCCGGCACCATGCCCTGAGGGTTCAGCGCCAGATAATCGACCGCCTTCTGCTCGCCCTTGCGCAGGTCATGCGCCGCCGTCTCATAGGCCAGGCCCTTGAGGCCCAGGGCGATGCGGACCCGGTAGCTGGCGCCCGAGCGCCAATAGCCGTGCAGGATCATCAGACGATCTTGAAGCTCAGAGGCGCCAGGCCGTCGATGGTCACGACCACCGCGTCGCCGCGCGCCAGGGGTCCGACGCCCGACGGGGTGCCGGTGAAGATCAGGTCGCCCGCCTGGAGCGACCACAGTTTCCCGGCCGCCTCGACGATCTGATCGGGGTTCAGGATCATGTCGTCCAGGGTGCTGGACTGTTTCGTCTCGCCGTTGACGCTCAGGGCGATCACCCCCGCCGGGGCCGGAAGCGGCCCCAGAGTCAGGGCGCCGCAGGGGGCCGACTGGTCGAACCCCTTGGCTGCATCCCACGGCCGCCCGGCCGCCTTCGCCTCGGCCTGAAGATCGCGACGGGTCAGGTCGCAGCCGACCGCCCAGCCCACGATCCGCCCGTCCTCGCCGATGGCCGCGACCAGTTCGGCCTCGAAATGCAGATTGTCCGTCGCCGACGGATAGGCCGGGTCGGCCCCGTCCGACACCAGGGCGTCGCCGGGCTTGGAGAAGAAGAAGGGGGACTGCTTGTCCGGGTCCGACCCCATTTCGCGCGCATGGGCGGCGTAGTTCTGGCCGACGCACAGGATGCGGCGAACCGGGAACCGCCGGGCGTCGCCGGTGATCGGCAGGGTGGGGGCGGGGCGGGGGGCGAACAGCAGGTCGGTCATTTCCCCTATCTAGAACGACGAAACGCGCCTGACGAGGCCGTGGATCACGGGTGGGCGAAGGGAACCTCGCGCCGGGTGTAGCGTTCCGAAACGGGGTCCCCTATTCTATTGCCAAGCTTGAAACCGGAGCGCGCACCATGGCCACCACCAAGGCTAGAGAAGACATCAAGGCCGACCTGAAGACCCTCAAGGAGGATCTGAAGATCGGCGCCCGCGAAGAAACCCAGCGTCTGCGCGAAAAGGCCGAGGAGGCCGAGGCCAAGCTGCGGGCCAAGAGCGAGGAAGTGCGCGACCAGGCGCGCGGCTATTACGACACCGCCCGGGTGCGCGGCCGCGAATATTACGACGACGCCGCCGAACGCCTGGACGAGGCCCAGCGCTATATCGTCGAGCGGGTGCAGGAACGTCCGGTCCAGTCGACCGCCATCGCCCTCGGCGTCGGCGTGGTGCTCGGCCTGCTTCTGGCCGGCCGTCGCCGCTGATGTTCAAGGGCATCGTCAAACGCATCGTGGCGACCAGCGTGGCCGCCGCGAGCGTCTTTCTGGCCGTGGTGTTTCTCGGCGTCGCCATCTTCCACGCCATCAGCCTGGTCACGACGCCCCTGGGCGCCTCGGCCATCACCTTCGCACTGTTCGCCCTGGTCGCCCTGGTCGTCGCGCTCGTCTTCCTGAAGGGCGAAAGTCACGACGAGGAGGACGAGGAGGATGCGCCGGACGGTCTGATCGGCAAGCTGATCCACATCGTTCGCGAACGCCCGATCATCGGCGCGGTCGGCGGACTGGGCGCGGCCTTCCTGTTGCTGCGCAATCCGGCCCTGGCCGCGATCGTCGCCAGCATGGTGGCCGAGCGGAAGATGGATCAGGGCGGCTACGCCAAAAGGCGCCGTCGGCGCTGAGGATTCTGCGAAGGCCACGGAACACCCTGCGTCCGTGACCGTTGATCTTCCGACGGGACGAACGGCTGCAAGGCCGCCGTCGGAAACATCAACTCAGGAGAGCTAAACCCATGATTCGCTGGGCAATTATCTTCCTGGTCGTGGCCTTGATCGCAGCCGTTCTCGGCTTCGGCGGCATCGCGAACTTCTCGTTCGAGATCGCCAAATTCATCGCCGTGATCGCCATCATCCTGTTCGTCATCGCCCTCGTGGCCGGCGGACTCCGCGGACGCGGCGCCCCTCGATTATAGGGCTGCCGCTCCGGCGAAATGCAGAAGGGCCGGAACGCGAGTTCCGGCCCTTTTTCTATTTGCGGCGTCACCCGGGAATAGAGACGCGACGGCTCAGACCGCCGCCTTCTCCAGTTCGCCCGGCCTGTTCGGGCTGGGCGCCGTCGCGGCCTTGCGGGTGTCCTGACGACGCGGCAGCCGCCAGACCTGATGCGGGCTGTAGTCCCGCCCGTCCCAGGCCAGGGCCGTGACCGTGATGGTCCTGGCGTCCCAGTCGACCTGGTTGAAGCCCGGCGGCGAGCCCCGCTCGCGGTGCGACAGGGTCCCGCACCCCACGGCGTAGGAGCAGCGGTCCGCCAGATCGATGGGCAGGGCGAAGGGCACATGGACATGGCCCGTCATGATCAGATCCACCCCGGCCTCGGCGAATATCAGGGCCGCCTCGTCGCCGCGCTTGACGTCGCCGGTCATCGGCGTGCCGATCATCTCGACCAGGGGATGATGACAGGCCAGGATGCGCAGCGCCCCGATGGGCGCCTGACGCAGGGCCTCGGCCGCGCGCCGGGTCTGGTCCAGGTCGATGACCCCCTTGGACCAGTTGGGCCGCGCCTGCCAGCCGCGCGCCGTGACGACGCCCCGCACCATCACCGTGTCGTTGCAGAACTGTCCGTCGTGAGCCGGAAAACCCGTCGCCGTCTCGAAGGCGCGCCACGGATGGAACAGGCGGGCGACCGGGCTCCAGTAGGGGACGTCGTGATTGCCGACGATGACGAAGCGCGGCTCCGGCATGGCCCGCATCCATTCCCCCGCCGCCCGGAACTCGACCGGATAGCCCTTCTGGGTGATGTCGCCGGTGATCAGAACCAGATCATTGGGCGTGGCGTGGGCGTACTCCAGCGCCGCCGCCACCGCCCCCTTGTGCTCGCATCCGAAATGAACGTCCGAAAACTGGAGAACCCGCCCCATCAAAGACTGTCCTCGGCCGCGGGGGGCCGGGGCGCAAGGGCGCGGAACGCCTTGGGAATGAATCGCACGGTGGCCTCGGATTTCAACAGGACGGGCTCTCCGTCTATCACGGCGGGAATCTTGGAGCGCGCCCGGACGTCGATCCGCTTGGCCGGGCGGGTCGAGACGGCGGGATCATGGCGCCAGTCGCTGAACAGGGCGTTGGCGGCCAGGCGGAAGGCCTGGCTGGCGTCGGACGGGTCCATCGCCGCGGCTTCCAGCCCGTCCGGCTCTTCCATGGCCTTGGAGATCATCGGGCTGATCAGCACTAGGGCCTCGGCCCGACGCCGGGGGCCGCCGTCCAGACTGAACCTCAACCGACCGGTGAAGGCCCGCTTCAACGCCCGCCGCGCATAGGCCCAGGCCAGTCTCACCTTGCCGGTCCGCATCGCCTCGCGCGCCGGCGCCCACAGGGCCGGCGAGCCCAGGATGGCGGCGCAGTAGAAATATTCCCCCGACACCTCGCCGCCGGACACCGATTGGGGCTCGCCCTCCTCCAGGGTGCGGCGCAGGGCCAGCTTCCAGTCGGCCGTGCCGTACAGGGCCCGCGGCAGCATGTTCATCGTGCCGCCCGGCAGGGGGGCGATCATCGGACCATTCGGCCTGGCCTTCGCCGCCACCGACCGCGCCGTGCCGTCGCCGGCCAGGACGAAGATCACGTCCGGCGCGGCGGCGAAGGCGTCGGCGATGGCCTGATCGAAATTGCCGGCTTCCAGCACCACGACCTGGGTTTGCAGGTCATAGTCCGCCAGGATCGCCTCGGCCTCGGCCTCGGCGCGCGGGCCGACGCTGCCGGACAAGGGATTGACCAGCATCACCGCCCGGCCCAGCGACGCATGGGGCGTGAGACGACGCGCGGCCTCGTCGCGCGGCTCGCCGGCGTCGGCGTCGGCGTCGGGTTCTGAACTCAGGGTGTCGGTCATGGCCGCCGAACGTTCAGGCGGCCCGCCCGTTCCCGACAAGCGTGACTATTGCTTCAGTTCGTCGCGGGCGGTCGAGGCGCCGGCCTTCAGGGCGTCGCCGGTCCTTTCGGTCGCCTGCCCCGCCTTGTCGGCCGCGACCCCCGCCGCTTCCGGGGCGCGTCCCGCCAGTCTCTGCGCCCCGGTCCAGCCGGTCATGATCCAGCCGTCCATCATCCGGCCCGCCGCCTGGACCGATCCTTCCTTGATGGACAAGACCAGGGTCAGGGCGCCGATCAGGGCCAGCAGGGTCACCAGCAGATTGACCAGCGGCGCGGCCGAGGCCTTGCGCTTCTTGCTGCGCGCCCAGATCGGGCCTTCAGCGCCGGCCGTGGCGCGCGTCACATCAGAAAACCGCATCATTTCCCCCAAGGACTGCGCAGGCTGACCCACGCCGGTTAAGCATAGTCGTTTCGGTAGAACGACGATAGACAGGGGAACCGGAGCCGTACTCCAGCGTTATCGCCTTCGGGGCGAACCCAGGATAGAGGATTTCATCATGAACAAGGCCATCATCGCGATCGCCGGCGCCGGTCTTTTGGCTTCGGCCTGCGCGAGCGACCCTTACGGCAACTCGAACCAGACCGTGCGCCAGGGCGCCATCGGCGCCGGCCTCGGCGCGGTCGCCGGCGCCGTCATCGGCAACAATGTCGGCGGCGGCAACGCAGCCACCGGCGCCCTGATCGGCGGCGCCCTGGGCGGCGCAGCCGGCGCGATCCGCGGTTCGAGCCAAGACCGCAACAACCAGCAGCGCTACCGCGACAGCCAAGGCCGCACCTACTACTGCTACGACAACCGCCAGGACGAGTGCTACTGGGATAACGGCCAACGCCGTTATTGAGCCGTGACCTTCGAACCGGACCCAGGTCTGGTTCGAGACCGGTTTGAGTTTCGGGAAGGGCGGTTCGTCGTGGACGGGCCGCCTTTTTCGTGTGCAGGATGATGGTGGGACACAGGGGATAGTCATGAAAAATATAACAATTCTGGCCTTGGCCGGCGGGATGCTGGCGCTGGGGGCCTGTGCGACGCCGATGCGGCGGGATCAGATCGTGACCAGCGGTTCCCTGTGCATGCCGGTGCGGTTCGACATCTATTTCCGCGAGAACGAGGCGCGGCTGACCGATGCGGCCGATCAGGCCATCAATGCGGCGGCGGGCGTACTGCGGACCTGCGACGTGCGCAGCATCCAGGTGGTGGGTCTGGCGGACGCGACCGGAGCGAGCGAGGCCAATCTGAGCCTGTCGCAGCGCCGCGCGCGGACCGTGGCCCAGGCCCTGAACGCGGCGGGCCTGCCGTCGCCGGTGTTTGACGTGGGCGCCGCAGGGGACGCGGGCGCGACCACGGCGGGCGGGGCGGCCGAGCCCCTGCGTCGCCGCACCGAAGTGGTCGTGGACGCCCACCCGCGCCGCTGAAACTCGGCTGATCGGACACGCTGACAGAGCGGTTCGCAGGGCCTAGAAGCAGGTCATGCGCCCGACCGCCTTCCTGTACGCCCTGCTGTTTTGCCTCGGCCTGTCCGTCCTGCCGGGCGTTCCGTCCGTCGCTGAAGCCCAGCCGGTCAGCCGTCCGGCCGAGGCGGCGGCGGTCGTGCCGCCCGGTCCGCGACGGGCCGACAATATCGAGGCGGAACTGGTTCCCCTGTCGCGCTGGGCCGCGCCGGGGTCGACCGTCGTGGTGGCGGTGCATCAGACCATCGCGCCCGGCTGGCACACCTATTGGCGCAATCCCGGCGATTCCGGAGGGCCGACCACCCTGGACTGGCGTCTGCCGGCCGGGGTCGAGGCCGGCGAGATCGTCTGGCCCCTGCCCACACGCCAGCGGCTGATGAGCCTGGTCAACTACGGCTATTCCGGCGAGGTCTATCTGCCCGTCCCGATCGAGGTTCCGGCCTCGGCCCGGCCGGGAACCACCCTGCCCCTGACCGTCGACGCCCTGTTCCTGGTGTGCAGCGACCAGATGTGCGTGCCGGTGCAGATGAGTCTGCGTCTGGACCTGCCGATCCGCGAGGGCGCCCCGCCGCTGGATCCCGACCATGGCGCCGCCATCCAGGCCGTGCTGGAGGCCGCGCCGCGACCGGCGGGTCTGGACGCCCGCGCCACCCTGCAGAACGGCGTCCTGACCCTGTCGGCGACGGCCCCCCCCCTAGCGGACCTGACGGCCGGCGCGGGCCTGAGCCAGGCCTATTTCTATCCGTTCGAGGGCGGGATCATCGACCACGCCGCCGCCCAGTCGGGCCACAGCGGCCCGAACGGGCTGAGCCTGACCCTGACCCCCGGCGGCGACCTGACGGCCAAGGGTCTGACCGGTCCGATCTCGGGCGTCCTGGCCACCGACGCCGGCGCCTGGGAGATCACGGCCCAGCCCGGCGCGGTCCTGGCCGGAACCACCGGCGGCAAGGCCCTGTCCGGCGAGGTCGAGACCCCCAGCGCCGGAACCCGGCTCAACCTGGGCCTGATCCTGCAATCGGCCCTGTTCGCCCTGATCGGCGGCCTGATCCTGAACCTGATGCCCTGCGTCTTTCCCATTCTGGCCATGAAGGCCGCCGCCCTGGCCGCCTCGGCCCATCAGCCGCGCGAGGCGCGGCGCGACGGCCTGTTGTTCCTGGCCGGGGTTCTGGCGACCTTCCTGGTCCTGGCCGGCGTCCTGCTGGCCCTGCGCGCCGGGGGCGAGGCCGTCGGCTGGGGCTTCCAGCTTCAGTCGCCGGCGGTGATCGCAAGCCTGGCCCTGCTGATGCTGGCGGTGGGGCTGAACCTGTCGGGCGTCTTCCATGTCGGCGCAGGGCTCCAGGGCGCGGGCGCCGGTCCCCTGTCGCGCCTGCCGGGCGGCGCGGGCGCCTTCTTCACCGGGGTTCTGGCCGTGGTCGTCGCCGCCCCCTGCACCGCCCCCTTCATGGCGGCGGCCCTGGGCGCGGCCCTTCTCATGCCCTGGCCGGCGGCGTTGCTGATCTTCCTGATGCTGGGTCTGGGCCTGGGCCTGCCCTATCTGGCCGTCAGCCTGTCGCCCGGCCTGCTGCGGCGCCTGCCCCGGCCCGGCCCGTGGATGGATCGGCTGAAGGGCCTGCTGGCCTTCCCGATGTACGGCGCGGCCCTGTGGCTGGTCTGGGTCTTCTCGCGTCAGACCGGCGCCGAGGGCCTGGCCCTACTGATGGCCGCCGCCCTGACCACCGCCTTCGCCCTGTGGCTGTTCGGCCTGACCCAGGCCCAGCGCGCCCTGGGCCGATCCGCCCGCCTGTCCGGCGCATCCAGCCTGATCGCGCTCGGGGCCGCCCTGGTCCTGGCCGTGATCGCCGGTCGCGCGCCGGTTCTGGGGGCGGCCTCGGTCGCCGAGTCCGGCCCCCTGGCCTCCGCGCCCTGGTCGGCCGAATCCGTCCGCGCCGCCCAGGCCGAAGGCCGTCCGGTCCTGGTCAATTTCACGGCTGACTGGTGCGTGACCTGCAAGATCAACGAGCGCGCCGCCCTGTCCTCGCCCCGCGTCGCCGAGGCCCTGAAGGCGACGAACGCCGTCTATCTGGTCGGCGACTGGACCCGCCGTGACGACGCCATCACCCGCGAACTGGAGCGTCACGGCCGTTCGGGCGTGCCGCTGTATCTGCTCTATCCGGCGAACGGCGGCGAGCCCCGCATCCTGCCGCAACTGTTGACCGAAGGCGTGGTCATCGAGGCTCTGAAGGGGGCGTGACGGCCTTCGCCGGGTGACGAGGAAGCCTAGACCTCCGGCTGCGGCGGGGCGGTGATGACCTCGACATTGTCGTTCAGCAGATAGGACAGTTCCGACAGGGCGACGGCGCGGTCGGCGGGCGTGCCCGCCGCCTGAACCGCCTGGACCTTTTTCGGCATGTCCTCGGAAATGCCGCGCAGGATGCATTTCAGATCGCCGTCCGTGCCGCGTTCCTTCAGGATCAGGTGGCCCTGCATGTCGAGCGCGGCCAGTTGTTCGGCCTGGGCCTTGAAGCCGGTGAAGGCCTGGCTGGTGAAGAAGTCCGCCTGATCCGCCGCCTTGGCCGCCGCCCAGCCGTCGACCAGAGCCTTCAGCGCGCCGGACCGGGCGACGATGTCGGCGAACAGGGGCTCGGTCGCCACCGACACCGGCGCCCCGACCGCCGCAGGGGGCTGTTCGGCCGCCAGGGCCACGGCGGGATTGGACAGGGCCAGGGCGATCGTGAGAGCAAGGCCGCAGGACATGAGGGTGACTTCCTGTTTCAGCGTCGGCTAGGACGTTGAACCGACATACGCCCGACCCGTAAACGAGTGTTTACCTTCTTCTCTCTCCCAGAGGACGACCGATGACCCGTGACGACGCCTGGACGACCTTCGACCGCACGGCCGCCGAGGCCGGCGCGACCCGTATCGACCAGCAGTTCGCCGCCGATCCCGACCGGCTGGCGCGGATGTCGGTCGAGGCGGCGGGGCTCTATCTGGACCTGTCGAAACAGAGCTGGACCAAGGCCGGCTTCGAGGCCTGTCTGGATCTGGCCCGCGCCAGCGACGTCGAGGGCCGTCGCGCCGCCCTGTTCGCCGGCGAGGCCGTCAATCTGACCGAGGGCCGGGCCGTGCTGCACCCGGCCCTGCGCGCCCCGGCCGGCGCCGACTTCAAGGCCCTGGGCGAGCCGGTCTCGGCCGAGGTGGACGCCGTGCGCGCCGACATGAAGACCTATGCCGACGCCGTGCGCTCGGGCGCTGAGGCGGGGGCTACAGGCAAAAAGTTCGAGGCCATCGTCCACGTCGGCATCGGCGGCTCGGACCTGGGGCCCCGCGTGGTCTGGGACGCCCTGCGGCCGCTGGACCCGGCCATCGACCTGCGCTTCGTCGCCAATATCGACCCGCGCGACATGGCCGAGGCCCTGACCGGCCTGGATCCCGAGACCACCCTGGTCGTGGTCGTGTCCAAGACCTTCACCACCCAGGAAACCCTGGCCAACGCCGAGGCCGCCAAGGCCTGGCTGGCCGCGTCCCTGCCGGCCGAGGGCATGACCAAACATTTCATCGGCGTGACGGCGGCGCCGGACAAGGCGGCGGCCTTCGGTTGCGGCCGCACCTTCGCCTTCCGGGACTGGGTCGGCGGTCGCTATTCGCTGTGGTCGGCGGTCAGCCTGTCGTGCGGCATCGCCCTGGGCTGGGATGTGTTCGAGGCCATGCTGGCCGGGGCCGCGGCCATGGACGATCATTTCGTCTCGGCCCCGCTGGAGCAGAATGCGCCGATCCTGCTGGCCCTGGCCCAGGTGTTCAACGTCGACGGTCTGAACCGGCCAGCCCGCACCGTCGCCCCTTACGCCCACGCCCTGCGCCGCCTGCCGTCCTTCCTGCAACAGCTGGAGATGGAGTCGAACGGCAAGCGGGTGCATCGCGACGGAACCCCCGTCACGCGCCAGACCTGCCCGGTGGTGTTCGGCGAGCCCGGCACCAACGGCCAGCACGCCTTCTTCCAGCAGATCCACCAGGGGCCGCAAATCGTCCCGGCCGAGTTCGTGATCGTCGCCAAAACCCATGCCGACGCGCCGGAATCGCCGCTCTGGTCCAACGCCCTGGCCCAGGGGCAGGCCCTGATGCTGGGCAAGACGACCGAGGCGGCCAAGGCCGAAGGCCTGGCCCAGGGCCTGTCGGAGGACGAGGCGGCCCGTCTGGCGCCCCACCGCACCTTCACCGGCAACCGCCCCTCGACCGCCATTCTGATGAACCGTCTGACGCCCGAGACCCTGGGCGCCCTGCTGGCCCTCTATGAGCACAAGACCTTCGTCGAGGGCGTGATCTGGGACATCAACAGCTTCGACCAGTGGGGCGTCGAACTGGGCAAGGTCCTGGCCAGGGCGATCCTGAAGGACGTGGACGCCGGCGGCCCTTCCGCCGATCTAGATCCGTCGACCGCCGGTCTGATGACGCGGCTGATGGGCTGAGGCTCACATCGGCGCGGCGTCGATCGTCAAGACGCGCCGGGGGGCTCGTCGCCCGGCCGGCGGCGAGCGGTGCAGAACCATCGGAAATTCCGGCCAGGCCTCCCAGCCCGGCGCCGTGCCCTTGATGATGGCGATGTCGCCGGGATGAAGGGTGCGGATCCGACGGCGCGTGCCGATGTAGCGCCCGTCCAGATCTTCGCCGATCTCGCCGGCGAAGGCCCATTCCGGCCCCGGCCCCTCATAGGCGACGATCAGGCGCAACGGGACGGCGTCCTGATGGAAGCGCGGGCAGGTGCGCCGGGTCACGGTCTCGCACCGCGCGCGCCAGGTCTCGCATCCGCTGATCGCCGCCACGATCTCCCCCAGTCCCTGAATATCCTGCAGCAACCACTCGGGCGCTGGACCCGATGGGGCGATCCAGCGCCCGTCGCATTCGGCGGTGAAGTCGGCCGGGGGCGGGGCGTCGGGCGGCATGGGGCTGGGCCGCGACCAGATCGCCATCCGCACCTGCGGCTCGAACAGGGTGGTGAAGACCGTGGGCGCCTGCCCCTGGACGACTGCGCCGACCGCCATGGAAAACCTTGCTGACTACGTGTGTTATACTATAACGTAACTCTCATAGTCGCCCGGCTGTGGTCAAGCTCGGCGTAGCAGCCGTGGAGCGCCTTCGTGTCCGAGTTCAAGAAATTGCCCGTCACCGTCCTGTCCGGCTTCCTGGGGGCCGGCAAGACGACCCTGCTCAACCACATCCTGTCGAACCGCGACGGGCTGCGGGTCGCGGTGATCGTCAATGACATGAGCGAGGTGAACATCGACGCCGCCCTGGTGCGCGACGGCGGCGGCGCGGACCTGTCGCGGACCGAGGAGCGGCTGGTGGAGATGTCCAACGGCTGTATCTGCTGCACCCTGCGCGAGGATCTGCTGATCGAGGTCGGCAAGCTGGCGCGCGAGGGGCGGTTCGACTGTCTGCTGATCGAATCCACCGGGATTTCCGAACCCATGCCGGTCGCCGCCACCTTCGACTTTCGCGACGAGGACGGTTTCAGCCTGTCGGACCTGGCCCGGATCGACACCATGGTCACGGTGGTGGACGCCTTCAACTTCCACCGCGACTATCCCTCCACCGACAGCCTGAAGGCGCGCGGTGAACACCTGGGCGAGGATGACGAACGCACGGTCGCCAATCTGCTGATCGACCAGATCGAGTTCGCCGACGTCATCGTGCTGAACAAGTGCGACCTGCTGGAGGCGACCCAGTTGGGAACGCTGAGGGCGATGATGACCCAGTTCAATCCCCGCGCCCGGATCCTCGAGGCGGTGCGCGGCGTCGTGCCTCTGGATCAGGTCATCGGCACGGGCCTGTTCGACATGGAGCGGGCGGAACAGGCCGCCGGCTGGTCCCAGGCCCTGCGCGGCGAGGTGACGCCCGAGACCGAGGAATACGGCGTCTCCACCTTCGTCTACAAGGCGCGGAGACCCTTCCACCCCCGACGCTTCTACGACCTGCTCAACCGCGAATGGCCCGGCGTCTGGCGCTCCAAGGGCTTCTTCTGGCTGGCCAGCCGGATGGACTATGTCGGATCCTGGAGCCAGGCCGGGGCGGTGACGGAACACGAATGGGGCGGGCTGTGGTGGGCCTCGGCCCCGCGCGAGCGCTGGCCCGACGACAATCCCGAATGGCTGAAGGCGATCGAGGCGGTCTGGCGCCAGCCCTACGGCGACCGCCGTCAGGAAATCGTCCTGATCGGCAAGGACATGAACCGCGACCTGCTGACCTCGATGTTCGACGCCGCCCTGCTGACCCGGTTCGAGATGGAGCGAGGGGCCAAGGGCTGGACCAGGCTGGAGGATCCCTTCCCGCACTGGGGCGCGCGGCAGGACGCGGCTTAACAAAAAAGGGCGCCCCTCAGGACGCCCCTTCTTCATCCCATCCGTCGCCTACCAGCGGCGGTCGTAGCGGTAGTCGCGACGGTCATCCCGGCGGTCATAACGCTGGTCCCGACGATAGTCGCGATAGTCGCGGCGCTGCTCCCAGCGCGGATCCCGGCTGTTGATGCCGTGTTCCCGCTCCCAGTGGCCCTGGTTCCGGTAGCACTGGCCGCCGCGATAATATTCGCAGCCCGAACCCCGGTTCGAGGAGGAGGCCACGGCGCCGATGGCCGCGCCGCCCAAGGCGCCGCCGGCGATATAACGACCGTCGCCGTTGCCGTAGATGGCGCCGGCCAGGCCCCCGACGGCCGCACCGATCAGGGCGTTGCGGGCGGTGTCGTCGCGGTCGCGATCACGGGATTGCGCCGAGGCCGGGGCGGCCATCAGGCCCATGGCGACGACAGGAGCGGCGACGGCGGCGGTGATCTTCAACATCTTGGACATGGTCGTCTCCTTTTATTTTCGGGCCGGGTCCGCGTTTCCGAGGAAGGAAATGCATCCAGCGTCGAGACGGTTCTGCCAGCCCCCGCTTGAACGTCCTCGGAGCCCGCCATTCATTTTCGGTTCACTTGTCGCGGAAGTTTCGCAGACCGCCCCCGGCCGCCCCGCTTGACGCTGGCCCCTGCTCTGACTAACTCCCGATCGCGTTAGCACTCTCACCGGTCGGCTGCCAAAACAGCGATCGAAAGGGAGGCTGGCCCACCGTTTTCAAGTCGCCCCCGTCCGGGGGAACACAAGGAGAGAACCGATGGCGTTTCGTCCGCTCGGCGACCGCGTGCTGGTCAAGCGCGTTGAAGAAGAATCCAAGACCAAGGGCGGGATCATCATCCCCGACACCGCCAAGGAAAAGCCGCAGGAAGGCGAAGTCGTCTCCGTCGGCCCCGGCGTTCGTGACGAATCCGGCAAGGTCAACGCCTTGGAGCTGAAGGCCGGCGACCGCATCCTGTTCGGCAAGTGGTCGGGCACGGAAGTGAAGATCGACGGCGACGACCTGATCATCATGAAAGAGTCGGACGTCCTCGGCGTCCTGAGCTGACGCTCAGAACGCCAGTGGCGAGTGACGAGTGGCGAGTGACGAGAGGAGCCGATACCGGCTCATTGTCCCGCGACTCTGCACTTCACTCGCCACTCGCCACTCGTCACTAACCACTCATTCAAGGAGCTGCCCGCATGGCCGCTAAAATCGTACAGTTCAACACCGACGCGCGCGACAAGATGCTGCGCGGCGTCAACGTGCTCGCCAACGCCGTCAAGGTGACGCTCGGTCCCAAGGGCCGCAACGTCGTGATCCAGAAGTCCTTCGGCGCCCCGCGCTCGACCAAGGACGGCGTGTCGGTCGCCAAAGAGATCGAGCTGGAAGACGCCTTCGAGAACATGGGCGCCCAGATGATCCGCGAAGTCGCTTCGAAGACGAACGACAAGGCGGGCGACGGCACCACCACTGCAACCGTCCTGGCGCAATCGATCGTGCAGGAAGGCCTCAAGGCCGTCGCCGCCGGCATGAACCCGATGGATCTGAAGCGCGGCATCGACAAGGCCGTCACCGCCGTCCTCGCCGACATCAAGGCCTCGGCCAAGAAGGTCGAGAACAACTCCGAGATCGCCCAGGTCGGCACCATCTCGGCCAACGGCGACGCTGAAGTCGGCGAAATGATCGCCAAGGCCATGGCCAAGGTCGGCAACGAAGGCGTCATCACGGTTGAAGAGGCCAAGACCGCCGAGACCGAGCTGGACGTCGTCGAAGGCATGCAGTTCGACCGCGGCTACCTGAGCCCTTACTTCATCACCAACGCCGACAAGATGGAGGTTCAACTCGAAGAGCCCCTGATCCTGCTGTTCGAGAAGAAGCTGTCGTCGCTGCAGGCCATGCTGCCGATCCTGGAAGCCGTCGTGCAATCGGGCCGTCCGCTGGTGATCATCGCCGAGGACATCGAAGGCGAGGCCCTGGCCACCCTGGTGGTCAACAAGCTGCGGGGCGGCCTGCGCGTCGCCGCCGTCAAGGCTCCGGGCTTCGGTGATCGCCGCAAGGCCATGCTGGAAGACATCGCCATCCTGACGGGCGGCCAGGTCATCTCGGAAGACCTGGGCATCAAGCTTGAGAACGTCACGATCGACATGCTCGGCAAGGCCAAGAAAGTCACGATCACCAAGGACGACACCACCATCGTGGACGGCGTTGGCGGCAAGGAAGAGATCGAGGCCCGCATCGGCCAGATCAAGCGCCAGATCGAGGACACCACCTCGGACTACGACAAGGAAAAGCTGCAGGAACGTCTGGCCAAGCTGGCCGGCGGCGTCGCCGTCATCCGCGTCGGCGGCTCGACCGAAGTCGAAGTGAAGGAAAAGAAGGACCGCGTCGACGACGCCCTGAACGCCACGCGTGCAGCCGTTGAAGAAGGCATCGTCCCCGGCGGCGGCATCGCCCTGCTGAAGGCGACCAAGGCGCTGGAAGGCCTGACCGGCGACAACGCCGACCAGACCGCCGGCATCGCCATCATCCGTCGCGCCATCCAGGCCCCGATCCGCCAGATCGTGGAAAACGCCGGCGTCGAAGGCTCGATCGTCGTGGGCAAGGTGCTGGAAAACAGCTCCGCCACCTACGGCTTCAACGCCCAGACGGAAGAATACGGCGACCTGGTCGCCATGGGCGTGATCGACCCGGCCAAGGTGGTTCGCACCGCCCTGACCGACGCCGCCTCGGTGGCCTCGATCCTGATCACGACCGAAGCGGCCGTCGCCGACGCCCCCAAGAAGGGCGGCTCCTCGGCCCCCGACATGGGTGGAATGGGCGGCATGGGCGGCATGGACTTCTAAGTCCAAGCCAACCCGGCTGAGAATGCAGAAGGGCGGGACCGCAGGGTCCCGCCCTTTTTGTTTGACGTCGGCGAGCGGTGACGCGCCCCGACTTCCCCGCCAGGGTTTCCCCACCCCCTATAATCCGCCTCGGTCTCGTCGCTTGGAGGGCTCGTAAGGCCTGCGACCTTGCGGCGGCGGGAGCGGATGGAACGGGAGCGGGAGTGCAACTCCTCCGCGCCGACGGCGACACATGGTGCGCCGTCGGAGGGTCGAGGGGGATACTCGGCCGCACTCGGGACGGTTCTTCGCAGGGACCGCCGACCCGTCGCAGGCTTATGGGGTTAGGCGATAAGACCGCCACCGCTCGGCGCCCCGAGCTTGCAGGCCAACCATTCGCGCGGGGCGTCAAACCTTCGTCGAAACGGTATTTCTAGATCAAACTCCGGGCGAAGGCCCGGCGCCCCGCCCAGCCCTCCGATTCCAAAGGGCCTCCAACTCCGCCGAAGGGACGGAGCGTTTCGCCGTGTCAGAATTCCGAGATCGCGCCCGGACGGCGCGAGCGGGTCTTCAGCCACATGACGCCCAGCAGGTCCGAGAAGGACGCCCGCAGCCGGCCCCAGTTGGTGTATTTCGACTGTCCCGTCTCGCGGTGGCGGTGGTCGACGTCGAGATACTGGTTGCGGAACCCCTCGCGGATCATCAGGGCCGGCAGATAGCGATGGATGTGATCGAAATAGGGAAGGCGCAGGAAGACGTCGCGGCGGAAGGCCTTCAGGCCGCAGCCGGTGTCGTCGGCGTCGTCGCCCAGCAGGCGGCGGCGGATGCGGTTGGCCCAGATCGAGGCCTGGCGCTTGGCCTGGCTGTCCTGGCGCTTGGCGCGACGGCCGCCGACCAGGCCCACATCGGCCGGCGCGGCCAGCAGGGCGTCGACCAGGCGCGGGGCGTCGGCCGGGGGGTTCTGGCCGTCGCCGTCCATGGTGACGACCACGGGGGCGCGGGCCGCCAGCACCCCGGTGCGGACCGCCCGGCTCTGGCCCGCATTGGTCCAGTGGGCCAGGACCCGCAGGGCCGGCAGTTCGGCCATGGCGGCCCTCAGCTCCGACAGGGTCGCGTCCCTGGAGGCGTCGTCGACGAAGATCATCTCATAGGATCGCCCGGCGAAGGCCGCCGCGATCTCGCGGGCCAGGGGGACGGCGGCGCCCGCCTCGTCATGGACGGGCACGACGACGGAGATCAGAGGCGCAGGATTGTGTTCGGCGGTCATGGCCGCTCCATAGACGAGATCGACGGCTTAGGGGAGACGGCTGACGACGGGCCGGTCGCCGTGTAAGGAGTCTCTCATGAAGACTTTCGATCTGGATCGCCGCATCGCCGGCTGGAAGGGTCCGCTCCTAGCGGCCCTGCTGACGCTGATCGCCGGCCTGCCCGGCCTGCTGCTGCTGCCGCCGCTGGACCGGGACGAGAGCCGCTTCGCCCAGGCCACGGCCCAGATGCTGGAGAGCGGCGACTATGTCGACATCCGCTTCCAGGACGAACCGCGCTGGAAGAAGCCGGTCGGCATCTACTGGATGCAGGCCGCCGCCGTCGCCCTGACCTCGGACGTCGAGGATCGCGACATCGCCCCTTATCGAATCCCGTCGCTGCTGGGGGCCATGCTGGCCGCCTGGGCCGTGGCCTGGGCCGGGTCGGCCCTGTTGGGCGCCCGCGTCGGCTTCTTCGGCGGCGCGATCATGGGGGCCACCTTCCTGCTGTCGACCGAGGCGGGCATCGCCAAGACCGACGCCATGCTGTGCGGCGCCACCACCCTGGCCATGGCGGCCCTGGCGCGGATCTATATGGCGACACGGGCCGGAGAACGGCCGATCCGGCCGCACAAGCTGCTGTTCTGGATCGGGGTCGGCCTGTCGATCCTGATCAAGGGACCGATCGGGCTTCTGGTCATCGCCCTGGCCGTCATCGCCCTGTCGATCTGGGACCGGAACATCAAATGGCTGGCGCGCCTCGGCTGGGGCTGGGGCCTGCCCCTGGTCGCCCTGATGGTCGGGCCCTGGGCCATCGCCATCACCATCGCCACCGACGGCGGCTTCTGGCGCGAAGCCATCGGCGGCGACCTGGCGCCCAAGATCGCCGGCGCCCACGAAAGCCATTCGGGCTTCCCCGGCCTGTATCTGCTGCTGGCCCCCCTGCTCTTCTTCCCCTCGACCCTGCTGCTGCCGGCGGCCGTCTCGACCGGCTGGAGCCGGCGGGCCGAGCCGACGATCCGGTTCCTGGTCTGCTGGCTGGTTCCCGGCTGGCTGATGTTCGAACTGGCCCCGACCAAGCTGTGGCACTACACCCTGCCGACCTTCGGGGCCCTGGCCCTGCTGGCCGCCGCCGCCCTGGCGCGGCCCATCGGCAAGGTGTCGCGCATCACCGGCGCCGCCCTGGCCCTGTTCGCCGCCCTGCTGATCATCGGCGTCACCGTCTATGGGCTGACGGTCTACGGCACCTCGACGGCCCAGACCTGGGCCGCCCTGACCGTGGTCACCACCCTGGCCGCAGCCGCCGTGGGCGCCTTCCTGCTGCTGAACCGGGCCCCGGTCGCGGCCCTGGTCGCGTCCCTGGCCTTCGGCATCGTGGCCCATGGCGCCCTGGCCGGGACCATCCGCCAGCTGCGGCCCCTGGCCATCGCCCCCCAGCTGGAGAAGACGCTTGAGGCCGCCGACCTGCATCCGCGCCAGGGCCGCACGCCCGGCCCCGTCGCCATCACCACCTATCATGAGCCCAGCTTCGTCTTCCTGACCGGCCGGGATACGGACCTGACCGACGCCGAGGGCGCCGCCCGCGCCCTGGCCGAAGGGCGGCCGGCCATCGTCGAGGCGCGCGACGCCGACGCCTTCCGCGACGCCGCCGGCCGATTGGGCGTTTCGGGCCGCGCCGTCGGGGTGGTGCGGGGCTACAACTATTCGGGCGGGGACGAGATGACCCTGACCGTCTATGCGCCGCCGCCCCGGCCCGGAACAGGCGATGACGCAGGCGAAGCCCCATGAGCCGGTTCATCCAGATCGTCGAAGTGGGGCCCCGCGACGGGCTGCAGAACGAGAAAATCGTGCTGGACCCCGCCGTCCGCGTCGATCTGGTGCGGCGGCTGGAGGCGGCCGGCGCGCGCCGGATCGAGGCCGTCTCCTTCGTCCATCCCAAATATGTGCCGCAGATGGCCGGCGCCGAAGCCGTCATGGCCGCCCTGCCGCACGCGACGGGCCGCAGCCGCATCGGCCTGGTCCTGAACGGCAAGGGCTATGACCGGGCGCTGGCGACGGGGGTCGACGAGGTCAATGTCTCGGTCGCGGCCACCGACGGCTTCGGCCTGAAGAACCAGGGCCTGTCGGTCAAGGACCAGCTGGCCATGCTGGGCGAGATCGTCGCCCGCCGACACAATGCGGCGGCGTCGGACGGCGCCCCGTCCCTGTCGGCCATGATCTCGTGCGTCTGGGGCTGTCCGTTCGAGGGCGAGGTCTCGGTGGATCAGGTGACGGACATGGTCGGGGCCCTGGCGGACCTGGGCGTCGCAGAGATCGGCCTGGCCGACACCATCGGCGCCGGCGATCCCTGGGCCGTGACGCGCAAGGTCGAGGCCGCCCGCAAGGCCGCGCCCGACGCTGTGCTGCGCCTGCATTTCCACGACACCCGCAACACCGGCCTGGCCAACGCCTACGCCGGGGTCGCGGCCGGGATCGATATTCTGGACGCCTCGGTCGGCGGTATCGGCGGCTGTCCCTTCGCCCCGGGCGCCACCGGCAATATCGCCACCGAGGACCTGGTCTATATGCTGGCGCGCGGCGGATTCGAGACCGGCTACGATCTGGACGCCCTGATCGCCACGGCCCGCTGGATCGGCGAGGCCCTCGGCCGCCCGGCCCCGTCCGCCCTCGGCCGCGCAGGCGGCTTTCCCCGACCCTGAGGGCGCCGTCACACCTCCGGCGTGGCGAAACCGGTCAAATAGAGTTAATCAAGCTTAACAAGCGCAGCCGTTGCGCCGGGGAGGACCGCCATGCTGATCGCCATACCCCTGCTGCTGATCCCGGTGATCCTGTACAATATCGTCGTGCTGTTCGGCGCGCCGGGCGACATGGGCATGGCCCAGGCCGACGCCATTCTGCGCGATCCGATGTTCTCGATCCCGATGGCGTCCGGCGCCCAGTGGAATATCGGCTCGGGCGACCTGATCCTGTTCCTGGGCCTGATCCTGCTGTTCTTCGAGCTGATCAAGTCGACCTCCAGCCAGAAGGTCGCCATCGTCAATCACGCCCTGTCCATGGTCCTGTTCATCGTCGTTCTGGTCGAATTCCTGCTGATCCGCGGCTTCGCCACCTCGACCTTCTTCCTGATCGTGGTGATGATCCTGCTGGACGTCCTGGCCGGCTTCATCGTCACCATCATCTCGTCCCGCAAGGACTTCGATCTCGGGAACTGACGGCTTGATCAGGCCTCAGGCCGCCCGACAGAGGGATGGACCCCGTGCGGCCTCAAGCAGCCCAACAGGGCGATAGGCCCCTAGGAAAAAGCCGTGAAGATCAGGGCGACGACGGCGACGTCGAAAACCTTGGCGGCGAGATGAAGGGCGGGCATGGGCTGGTCCGAAAAGAGGCGTTCTGGCCCCGCCCCAGCAAACCCCGTGCCGCTCAGCCCCGGCGGCGTTCAGATGTCGGTCTTGGCCGCCCGGCCCAAGGGAGGACGCCGCTCCGCCTCGCCTGAATATTCGGCGCCCATATAGGCGGCGCGGGCCGCGCCCAGCACGGGGGGGCCGCCGCGCAGACCGCGCTTCTGGCCGCGCTGCCCCATCTGCTGGGCGACAAAGGCCGCCGCGCCGGGGTCGGCCGCCACATGGACGGCAGGTCTTGCCGGGGCGGTTTCGGGCTTGAACTCGGGTTCGGCGGGTTCGACCGGAACCAGGGCGCGAGACCTCTCCTGATCGGCCCGGCGCTCGCGTTCCCGGCGCTCGCCTTCGCGGCGATCGATCCGCTCAGGCCCGCCGACCGCTCCTATGCGCTCGGTCATTTCGCCTTCGACCCGCCCACCAGACGATCGATCTGGGCGCGCATCTCGTCCATCTGGCGACGCATCTCGTCCAGGGCGTCGGGCGCCGCCGGAGCCCCGTCTCCGGTTTCCGTCGGCGCCGCCTGAGACGCCGTTTGGGACTCGGTCCGGGAATAGCCGAAGGCGGGGAACATCTGCATGGCCCGTTCGAACATGGCCATGTTCGCCTTGGCCGCCTCCTCCATCAGGGTCGCGCCCGATCCCGTGCCGAAGGCCCGGCTCATCTGACTGGCGAACTGTTCCTGCTGGCGGCCGAAATTGGCCAGCGACATCTCCAGGTAGGAGGGCAGAACCCCCTGCATGGAGCCGCCGTAAAATCCGATCAGCTGGCGCAGGAACTGCACCGGCAACAGGGCTTCGCCCCGGCTTTCTTCCTCGAAGATGATCTGGGTCAGGATCTGACGGGTCAGGTCGTCGTTCGTCTTGGCGTCATAGACGACGAACTCGGTCCCTTCGCGCACCATGGCGGCCAGGTCCTCCAGCGTCACATAGGCGCTGGTCCGCGTATTGTAGAGCCTGCGGTTCGCATACTTCTTGATGACGACCTGGGCGCCGTCGCCGTGTTTTCCACCCTTGATCTTTTCGTCAGCCACGCTTGTTCTCGCGATGTTGCAACGCGTCACTATCCTCCGTTGCGACGCGATGCGCCAGAGGGGGGATTCGGCGACCTGAACACGCAGGGATCGGACGGATATCCTAGTGGCTCATCGCGGGGGCCAGGACGACGCCCACCAGAACCGCCGTCCAGTGGACGGTCGCGCCGGTGACGACGAAACCGTGCCAGATGGCCCGGCGGAAACGCACCTTGGGGCTGATGAAGACCAGGACCCCGGCGGTGTAGATCAGACCGCCGATCACCAGCAGAGCCAGGGCGACCGGATGGACCGTCTCGACCATGGGCTTGAGGGCGGCCACGGCCAGCCAGCCGAACACCACATAGACGCCGCTCCAGAACTTGTCGGAAATGCGCGGCGCGAACAGTTTCACCCCGGCGCCCACGAAGGCCAGGGTCCAGATCATGGCGGTGAAGCCGACCGACCACAGTCCTTCGAATCTCTGGGTGGTGAAGGGCGTATAACTGCCGGCGATCATCAGGAAGATGGCGGCCTCGTCGAGCCGTCGCAGCACAGGTCGCGCGGCGCAGGGCTTGGTCCAGTTGTAAATGGTCGAGGCGGTCAGCATGCCGACCAGACACAGGGCGTAGATGGCCGTGGCCATGACCCCGCCGATTCCGGCGTAGACTCCCGCCAGACCGGCCAGGATGACGCCCCCGACCGCCGCCAGCATCAGACCGACGACATGGACCCAGAGGTCCGCCAGTCTTTCGGCGCGCGTCTGGTAGTGCTCGATCATGTCCAGCTCGTCCGGCGTGCAGACGTGGGCGGCGAAGCGTTTCAGCGTGCGGAGCATGGCCAATCAAATCCGGGATCGTCCGTATCGTTCCTCCAGAATGCGCCGACAGGGTGACGAATGACTGAATCTGCGGCGGTCTGTTTCGGCCACAGGTGACGAAGCCGCCGGGATGCGGCAAAACGGCAACTCATTATTCCGCATCGAGTGAAATCCCATGACCGAGGTCGTCATCGTCTCCGCCGCCCGCACGCCCGTCGGGTCCTTCCTGGGGGCCCTGTCCGCGCTGCCGGCGTCGAAACTGGGCGAGGTCGCCATTCGGGCGGCGCTGGAACGGGCGGGCGTGTCGGGCGAAGAGGTCGATGAGGTGATCCTGGGCCATGTGCTGCAAGCCGCCGCCGGCCAGGGCCCGGCCCGTCAGGCCGCCGTCGGCGCCGGGGTGCGCCAGGCGGCGCCGGCCTGGAGCCTGAACCAGATCTGCGGCTCGGGCCTGCGCGCCGTCGCCATCGCCGCCCAGCAGATCGCGCTGGGCGATGCGAAGATCGTCGTCGCCGGCGGCCAGGAGAGCATGAGCCAGGCGCCGCACGCCCAGCAGCTTCGGGCCGGCCACAAGATGGGCGACGTCGCCCTGATCGACACCATGATCAAGGACGGGCTGTGGGACGCCTTCAACGGCTATCACATGGGCCAGACGGCCGAGAACATCGCCGACAAATGGGCCATCACGCGTGAGGCCCAGGACGAATTCGCCCTCGCCAGCCAGAACAAGGCCGAGGCGGCGCAAAACGCAGGTCGGTTCGACGCCGAGATCGTTCCGGTCGTCATTCCCGGCAAGAAGGGCGACGTCGTCGTCGACAAGGACGAATACATCCGCCACGGCGCGACCATCGAGCTGATGCAGAAACTGCGGCCGGCTTTCGCCAAGGCGGGCAGCGTCACCGCCGCCAACGCCTCGGGCCTGAACGACGGCGCCGCCGCCCTGGTGCTGATGAGCGCCGATGAGGCGAAGGCCCGCGGCCTGGAGCCCCTGGCCCGCATCGTCTCGTCCGCCACGGCCGGGGTCGATCCGGCGATCATGGGCACGGGGCCGATCCCCGCCTCGAAGAAGGCGCTGGAAAAGGCGGGCTGGACCGTCGCCGACCTGGACCTGGTGGAATCCAACGAGGCCTTCGCCGCCCAGAGCCTGTGCGTGGTCAAGGAGCTGGGTCTCGACCCGGCCAAGGTCAACGTCAACGGCGGCGCCATCGCCATCGGCCATCCCATCGGCGCCTCGGGCGCCCGCATCCTGACCACCCTGCTGTTCGAGATGAAGCGGTCGGGCGCGAAAAAGGGCCTGGCGACCCTGTGCATCGGCGGCGGCATGGGCGTGGCCATGTGCGTGGAGCGCGCCTGACCCCGTAAAAAAGGGGCGGCGTTCCCGCCGCCCCTTCCTCAGGTGTCGATCTCAGTCCGCCGGATACTCGAACGGATCGCTGGGCGTCGGCTGGGTCGGCAGCGGCATGCGCGGCAGGGGCTCGTCGCGGTTGGCGGCGTTCAGCAGGAAGCTGGCCAGGATGACCGCCGCCTGGCGCATATCCTCGGCCTTCAGGTGATCATAGCTGTCGATGCTGGTGTGGTGGATGCGCGCGGAGTAGTCGAGCGGGTCCTGGATGAACTGGTAGCCCGGAATGCCCACCGTCTGCATATAGACGTGATCGGTGCCGCCGGACGGCCGCAGGGACACCGTCGTGGCGCCCATGCTCGCGAAGGGCGCCAGCCATTCCTGGAAGATCGGAGCGGCGGCGACATTGCCTTCGGCGTTGACGCCCCGGATCTTGCCCGAGCCGTTGTCGATGTTGAAATAGGCGACCAGATCGCCATAGCCGGCGCGCGGCTCGACGGGCCAGCGGTTGCGCCAGGTGCGATTGTTGGGCAGGGCCGCCAGGGCCGGATCCGTGGCGGGAGCCCGGGTCGCCAGGTGACGATCCACATAGGCCAGCGAGCCCAGTATGCCCTGCTCCTCGCCGTTCCACAGGGCGAAGCGGATGGTGCGCTTGGGCCGGACGCCCAGCTGTTTCAGGATGCGGGCCGCCTCCATGACCACGGCGCTGCCCGCCGCATTGTCCTGCGCCCCGTCCGAGGCGACCCAGGAGTCCAGATGGGCGCCGGCCATCACATATTCGCGGCCGCCGCTGCTGCCCGGGATATCGGCCAGGATATTGTAGGCGTTGACGTCTTCGTCGTGGAAGCGAACTTCGCTGGTCAGCTCCAACGTCGGCGGCGCATCGGTCAGGGCCAGGCGCGCCAGACGGCGATAATCCTCGGCCGCCAGCTCCATGCCCGCCAGTTTCGGGGTGGCGCCGACCTGGTAGGTGTAGCCGGTGCCGTGCAGCAGCCCGCCGTCCCTTTGGGACATCCGGATCCAGGCCAGGGCGCCCTGTTCGACCAGGAAGGCGTCCAGCTTGGCCGCGAAATCAGCGGTCTTCAGCTGGCGTTCGATCGCCACTGGGGAATATTGGGGTTGGACGTAGGTGTTGCGGTCGCGGAGTTCGGCATCGGTCCAGCGACGAAACGCCGGTTCCGTCGGTTCCGAGCCGGTATCCGGGCGGCTGAGCATGACGATCCGGCCCGCCAGCTTGCCGCGCCACTTGTCGAAGTCCTCGACCTTGGAGATCGGGGCGACGATCACGCCGCCGCTGATGGTCCCATTGGTCGACGGGGTCCAGGCGACCGGGATAGCGCGCAGATCCAGCGGACGCGGGGCGGTCATACGGGCGCTGGAGCGGACGATCGACCAGCCCCGGCCGAACTCGAAGCCTTCGGCCCGGACATTGGACAGGCCCCAGTCGCGGAACTGTTGCTGCGACCAGCGTTCGGCCTCGCGCATCTGGGGCGAATTGGTCATCCGCCCGCCGATCCGATCGGTCAGATAGGCGGCGGTCTGCATCACCTGGCTGTGGTTCAGTCCCTGGTCGATGATGCCGTTGACCGCGACCCGATCCACAGACTGGGCGGCGACGGGCGTGGCGAGCAGAGCGGCGACGGAAACAAAGGCGAGCAGACGCGACATGGAACCCCCTGATTGGTCAGGCGCCCATCTGAATTGATCCGCACGCCGAGCGCAAACGGCAAAAACGGGGTCAAGGGCGGCGATCAGCCCCAGGGGCCGCGCGGTTCGCCAGGGGTGGCGGGCACGCCGGTGGTCGCGCGACGTGGCGTGACAGGAACCGCCGAGACGGGCGGCGTCGCAGCCGCACGAGGACGCACCCCCATCTTGGCGCCCAGCTCCGCCAGGGCGCGCACCCGGTTGACCGTGGCCGGATGGGTCGAGAATAGGTTGTCGGCGCCGCGTCCGGCCAGGGGATTGATGATGAACATCTGGCCCGAGGCCGGATTGCGTTCGGCGGTCGGATTGTGGATCCGCTTGGCGTAGGCGTCGATCTTCTGCAGGGCCGAGGCCAGGGCCTGGGGGTCGCCGGCGATCTCGGCGCCGATACGGTCGGCCTCGTATTCGCGGCCGCGGCTGATCGCCATCTGCACCAGGCCGGCGGCCATGGGCGCCAGGATCATCAGGGCCAGGGTTCCGATGACGCCGCCCGGTCGCTCGCGGTCCTCGCCGCCGCCGAAAAACAGCGCGAAATTGGCCAGGGCGGCGATCGCGCCGGCGATGGTGGCCGTCACCGTCATGATCAGGGTGTCGCGGTTCTTCACATGGGCCAGTTCGTGCGCCATCACCCCGCGCACCTCCTCGCGCGTCAGCATGTCCAGCAGGCCGGTGGTGGCGCAGACGGCGGCCCGTTCCGGATTGCGGCCGGTGGCGAAGGCGTTGGGCTGGTCGCTGGGGATGATGGCGACCTGGGGCTGGGGCAGACCGGCGTCGCGGGCCATCTGGCGCACGTCGGCGACATAGTTGCGCACCACGGCATTCGGATGTTGCTCGTCGACCGGCTGGGCCCGGTACATCTTCAGCACGATCTTGTCGGCGTTCCAGTAGCTGAACAGGTTCATGCCGCCGGCGAACACCAGGGCCACGGCCATGCCCGTCGCGCCGCCGATCAGATAACCCACACCTCCGAACAGGGCGGTCAAGGCGGCCAGAAGGATGAAGGTCTTCAGATGGTTCATCGTCGTTCCATCCGCGATCATCCGGTTTTTCTGGCGTCGCGGCTTCAATCGACTATTTGAGGCCATGAGACGCCGCCCTCAAGGGAGCCGACCTGTGACCGAACATCCCACCCCCGAGGGGGCCGCCCCCTCGCCCGACAATGAAAACGCGCCTGTTTTCAACGCCGAAATCCCCCATGCGACGCCGGAGAAGCCGCTGAGCGACGTCGCGCGCCGCGCCCTGCTGGAAGCGGCTGATCGTCGCGCGGCCGAACAGGTCGCCCAGACCGACCCGGAACACGGCGGGCCGAGCGGTCCCGAACCCACCCGTTACGGCGATTGGGAGAAGAAGGGCCTGGCCATCGACTTCTGACGCGGTGCAAATCCGCGGGGCGCGGGACTTGCCTGAACGGGGACAATTCAGAGGAGTCTGTCCCGTGACGATACAGTCCACGATCGCGGCCGCGTCGGCGGCCCTTCTGCTTTCCGCCGCTCCCGCCCTCGCCGGTGGGCCGTCTGGCGGCCATGGCGGCGGCTGTGGAAGCTGCGGCGGCGGACACGGGGGCGGGGGTCATTACGGCGGCGGCCACAACAGCAACGTCAATGTGAACGTGAATGCCGGGGCCAACGCCTCGGCCCATGCCGGCGCCGCTTCCTATTCCGCCGTCAACGCCCGCGCCTATTCCCATTCGTCCAGCTTCAGCCGCGGCGGCAGCGGCGGCGTGACCTATGTCGGCGGGGGCGGTTACGCCGACGGCGGATATTTAGGCGGCTATATTCCCGGCCCGCCCGTGAACTTCGTCGGCCCGGCCCCGGTCAGCGCCCCGGTCGGCTATCCCGCCTATGGCTTCGGGCGCGACTATATCGGCTGGCGCCCCTATCAGCCGCAACGCCCGGTCGATTGCGACTGCCGCCCCGCCCCGCGCCCGGCCTATCGCGAAGACCGGTACGAAGGCCGTTATCAGGAGCGGTACGAACACTATGAGCAGCGCGGTTACGAACAAGGCGGCTATTACGAGCAGCAGCGCGCCTATGTGCAGGCTCCGATCCAGGTTCAGGGTCCGCCCGTCTATGTCGCGCCGCAGCGGATCTATGTCGCCCCCTCTCAGGTGAACATCGCGCCGCCCGAGATCGTGACCGGACCGCCGGTCTATATCGAACAGCCGCCCGTCTATGTGCAGGCGCCGCCGGTCGAAATCGCCCCGGCCCAGATCCATGTCGCGCCGCCCGAAGTCCACGCGCCGCCGCCCGTCCAGGACTATTACGGCGACCTCCCGCCCCCCGGCTATGTCGCGCCGCAAGCCCCGCCGCGCCAGCATTACGCCCAGGAGCCGGGCGAGCGCGGCTGATCAGATCAGGGCGATGCTTTCGGCGACCGCCAGGGCGGCGGCCCGGGGATCGGCCGCCGCCGTGATCGGGCGGCCGATCACCAGATGGGTCGCCCCGGCCTGGAGCGCCGCTTCGGGCGTCGCGGCCCGGGCCTGATCGTCCAGGGCCGAGCCTGCGGGCCGGACCCCTGGGGTCACGATCAAAAAGTCCGGACGGCCGGCCTCGACCGCGATCTCGCGCACCCGCGCCGCCTCATGGGGGCTGGAGACGACGCCGTCGATCCCCGCTTCCAGCGCCTGTCGGACCCGGCGCTCGACCAGGTCGGCCGGCGACAGGCTGTGATCGTCGGCGGCCAGATCCTCGGCCGTCAGACTGGTCAGGACCGTGACCCCCAGCACCTTCAAGCCCGACCCCGCCACGCCGCGCGCCGCCGCCGCCATCACCTGGGGCCGGGCGTGAACGGTCAGCAGGTCGCAGCCGGCGTCCGCCAGATTGGCCGCCGCCTTCTCGACCGTGGCGCCGATGTCGTGCAGCTTCCAGTCCAGAAAGACCTTGCGTCCCTCGGTCTTCAGGTCACGCGCCAGGTCCATGCCGCCCGCCGCGAACAGCTGCAGCCCGATCTTGTAAAAGCCCACCGCGTCCTGGACCCGCGCGACCAGGGCGGCCGCCTCGGCGATGGTCGGGACGTCCAGGGCGCAGATGATCCGTTCGTCTGGACCGCGATTGGGGGCCAAGGTTTCGGTCTGGGTCATCGACGGACTCGCGCTGAGCGGCTATGCGGGAACGCAAGGGGTGCGTCGGCGCGGCCGGCGTGTTGAATTTCAAGAGCGAGGCGAGGCGATGAACGCGGTCGATCTGGGTGTCAACCTGTTCGTGACCCTGTTCGCCCTGCTGGATCCCATCGGCAATCTGCCGATCTTCGCCGCCGCCACGGCCGGGGCGACGCTGCGCCAGCGGATTTCGGTCTCGGCCCTGATCTGCACCTTCGCCGCCGTCTTCCTGGCCTTCTTCCTGTTCACCGGCCTGGGCCTGCTGCAGTTCTTCGGCATTTCGCTGGCGGCCTTCCGGATCGCGGGGGGCATATTGCTGCTGCTCCTCGGCCTGGACATGGCGCGCGGCGACTTCCTGGCCCTGTTCGCGGACAAGGACGCCATCGCCGACAGCCAGGATGTGCGCGGCTACGCCCGTCGCCGGTTCCAGCGACTGGTCGTGCCCTTCGCCATACCGTTGATGATCGGCCCCGGCGCCATTTCGGCGGTCATCATCCAGGCGGGCGAGGCGGCCAAGCTGGGTTATGCCGGAACCATGGGGTCGCTGGTCGCCATCGCGGCCGCCTGCGCCGTCTCCTTCGTCTGTTTCGCCATGACCGGATCGCTCAGCCGCCTGTTGGGCGAGGTGGGCATGGCCATCATCGTGCGCGTCCTGGGCCTGATCCTGTGCGCCCTGGCGATCCAGTTCATCCTGCTGGGTCTGGGCGAGGCCATCCCCGGCATGATCTCGGGGGCGGTGACGACCCCCTACCCGGCCACAAAATAAGGCTTCAGTCGGCGTCGTCCTCGATGGCGTGGATGTCGTCGTCGGACAGGCCGAAATGGTGGCCGATCTCGTGGATCAGGACGTGGGCGATCAGTTCGGCCAGGCCGACGTCGCCGCGCTCGCACCATTCGTCCAGGATCGGACGGCGGTACAGGAAGACCCGCGACGGCTCCGCCGCCGGTCCCAGGCTGTCGCGTCGGCCGATGTCCACGCCATGATACAGGCCGGTCAGTTCGAACGGATCCTCGATCTCCAGATCCGCCAGGGTCTGTTCGTCGGCGAAATCGTCGATGCGGAACACCACCTCGCCCGCCGCCGCCCGGAACTCGGCCGGCAGGGCGTCGAACGCCTCGCGCGCCAGTCGGGCGAAATCGTCGAGAGAGGGGGCGAAGAGATCGGCGGTCGCGTCGGTCATGCCTCCGCTATCGCCGTCTGGGGCCCGCCATGCAACGGGGCGCGATGACGCGACGAAGACTGACTTTTTCTGGCCGGGTTTGCGGTATGGTGAACGCCGAATCAGGTCGCGGGACCCAGGGACAAGAATGGCCGAGGCCGACATCGCCTATGTCGCCACTGCGGGCGCAGCCGGGCTAGCCCTGGCGGTCAGCGCCTGGGCTCTGCGTCTGCGCGCCAGGCTGAACGCCGCCACGACCCTGGCTGAGGGCGAGCGGGCGGCGGCCGTCGCCGATCTCAGCCGCCACGACAGCATGTTGCGCGCCTTCGACGACGTCAGCCTGGCCCTGACCCCCGAAGGCGAAGCCAGCGGCGCCCCCATCGGCCCGCCCGAACTGATCGATCGCCTGACCGAGGCCAGCGGCGATACGGCGGGACACGCCCTGCTGACCCGGCTGAAGACCTCCTATGTGGTGCTGATCGACGGTCTGGTGACGGCCGGCAAGGCGTTCGAAGGTCTGATCGAACTGGGCGACGTCGAACCCTGGCGGATCGAGGGACGGGTGGCCGGCGGCGGCGCCTGGCTGAGACTGTCACCAGCGTCGCGCGTCATGCTGACCGGCGCCGACGCGACCGAGAGCGGCCTGGCCCTGCTGGGCGACGCCTCGCCGATCCCGACCTGGGTGGTGGACGGCGCCGGCAAACTGGCCTGGGCCAACCGGGTCTGGCTGCACGAGATCGGCGCCGACAGCGTCGAGACGGCGCGGAACAAGGGCCTGTCGTTCGACCGGGGCGCCGACGCCCTGGTCGCAGAAGCCGGGCGGCTGGGCGTGCGCCAGGAGGGCTTCCGCTGGACCACCGGCGGCGGCCATCGCCGCGCCTGGCGCATCATCGCCGAACCGGCCGGCGGCGGCGCCGTCACCGCCTTCGCCATCGAGGTGACCGAGGCGGAGGAGACACGCGACACCCTGCGTCGCCACGTCGACGCCCATGACGAGACGCTGAACCATCTAGCTGACGCCGTGGCCATCTTCGGCCCGTCCAAGCGGCTGGCCTTCCATAACACCGCCTTCCAGACCCTGTTCGACATCGACCCCGCCTGGCTGGATGAACGCCCGACCCACGCCGAACTGCTGGACCGGCTGCGTCAGCGCCGCCGCCTGCCCGAGGTCATGGACTATGCGGGCTGGAAGGCGCGCGAACTGGAATTCTATGGCGCGTCCCAGGCCTCGCCCGACGACAGCTGGTCGCTTCCGGACGGCCGCACCCTGCGGGTCGTGCGCCAGCCCCATCCGCTGGGCGGCATATTGCTGATCTTCTCGGACATCACCGACGAACTGAACCTGAGAAGCCGGTTCAACGCCCAGATTCAGGTCCAGACGGCGACCCTGGACAAGCTGAACGACGCCGTCGCGGTGTTCGGTTCGGACGGACGGCTGCGGTTGCACAACGAGGCGTTCGAGACCTTCTGGAAACTGTCGGCGGAACAGATCGCCGGCTCGACCGACTTCGACGCCCTGGCCGAACTGTGCAAGGCCGTCCTGCCCGATCCTGCCCTGTGGCTGGGGTTGAAGGCCCGCGTCGCCGATCCCGATCCCGAAAGCCGGGTCGCCATATCGGGCGAAGGCCGCACCATCGACGGCCGGATCGCGGCCTGGCAGACGCGCCCCCTCCCCGACGGCGCCACCCTGGTCGCCTTCTCGGACATCACGGCCCGGCGCGGTCTGGAACAGGCCCTGGTTCAGCGGGAACAGGCTCTGGCCGAGAGCCAGGCGTTGAAACGCGAGTTCGTCGGCAGCGTCTCCTATGAGCTGCGCACCCCGCTGACGACCATCGTCGGCTATTCCGAGCTGCTGGAGACCATGGGCGACCTGCCGGAACGCGGCCGCCAGCACGCCGGCGCCATCCGCGTCGCCGCCAGCCAGTTGGCCCGATCCATCGACGACGTCCTGGACATGGCCCAGATCGACGCCGGCGAGATGGAGCTGTCGCTGGGCGACGTGCGCGTTCAGGATCTGCTGGAGCAGGCCGCCGAACGGGTGCGCGCCAAGGTCGAGGGCCGGGGCGCGACCCTGACCGTGACCTGCCCGCCTGGTCTGAAGCCGATCCGCGCGGACGACCACCGTATCGGCCAGGCCCTGAACCACCTGCTGGAGAACGCCGCCCGCGCCGTGTCCGAAGGCGGCGCCGTGACCCTGTCGGCCGAGATGGGCCCGTCGGAAATGCGGGTGACCGTGTCGGATTCGGGACGCGGCATCCCCTATCACCTGCAGGCCCACGTCTTCGACCGGTTCGTGCGGCGCGAACGCGGCGGCCCCGGCGTCGGCCTGGCCCTGGTCAAGGCCCTGGTCGAGCTGCACGGCGGCTGGGCCGAGGTCGAGAGCGAGCCGGGCAAGGGCGCCGCCTTCATCCTGCACCTGCCGCTGGGCGCCGCGACCAGCGCCGCCGCGCCCGAGCTGCAGCTCGTCGTGCCCTCCTTCCAGACGGCGGCCTCTTAGGGCCGCAGAGCCCTGGATTGATCCCGCGCAGGGCCGAACTCGGCGCCGGGGTTCCATTCGGGCCAGACGTCGGACTCGGCCAGGTCGCGGCCGACGGCGTAGATCAGGGCCACGTCCGCAGCGGCGGCGTCCATGCGCCAGGTCGCATCCCATGCGTCCGACGGCTGGTGATAGCGGTTCTGGACATAGTCGCGGCTGGCGGCGCTGGCGCCGGTGAAACCGGCGGCCGGGAACAGGGCCGGCACGCCCTTCAGGGCCAGGGGGAAGTGGTCCGAGCGATAGAAGGCGCCGGCCTGGGGCGCGGGATCGGCGATCAGCGTGCGGCCGGTCGCGGTCGCATGGCGGGCCAGAACCTCGTCCAGCTGGTTCTTGCCCTTGCCGATGACGACGACATTGGGGTCGATCTCGGTTCCCGGCAGCAGACTGTCGACATTGATGTTGGCCACGGTCGTCTCCAGCGGCCAGACCGGATTGGCGGCGTAATAGGTCGAACCCAGCAAGCCCGCCTCCTCGCCCGACCAGGCGGCGAAGACCACCGAACGTTTCGGACGCGGCGCGTCCGCGAAGGCGTGGGCCAGCTCCAGCAGGGCCGCCACCCCGGTCGCATTGTCCACGGCCGCATTATAGATCGTGTCGCCCGAGGCGTCGGGCGTGCCCACGCCGTAACCGTCCCAGTGGGCGCCGTACATGACGGTCTCGTTGGGTCGTTCGGAGCCGGGTATGCGGGCGATGACGTTCCTGGTCTCCACCCGGTCGGCGATCTGTCCGAAATCGACGCTCATCGTCATCCCCGGCAGGACGACAGGTTTGAAGTCCGCGCTGCGGGCGCCCGCCTTCAAGGCTTCGAAGTCCAGGCCCGCGGCGGTGAACAATTCCTCGGCCCTGGCCCGCTGGATCCAGCCCTGGAAGGGGGCGCGCTCGGCGTTCGGGTCGGCGCGGACGATGTCGAACTTGGGCGCGGCCGATGAATTCTGCAGCACCGACCAGCCATAGCCGGCGCCGGCCGTCTCATGCACCACCAGCACGCCCGCCGCGCCGCGACGGCCGGCCTCGAGGAATTTATAGGTCCAGCGGCCGTAGAAGGTCATGGCCTTGTCGTCGAACTTGCCGGCCACCGGATCCCCCGCCGGGGCTTCGAAATCCGGATCATTGACCAGGACGATGATGACCTTGCCGCGCACGTCCACGTCCTTGAAATCATCCCACTGGCGCTCGGGCGCAGTGGCGCCATAGCCGACGAAGACGACGGGGGCGTCGGTCACGGCGATATGGTCGGTGGGACGGTCGCTGGAGACCAGGACGTCCGGCCCCCGCTCCAGTGCGATCGTGCGGCCGCCGACCTGGGCGGCGATAGTCGCGGGGCCGTCCTGGCGCGTGCGCGACAGATGGGCGACCTGGACGAAGGACCCGTCCGGACCGCCGCCCTCGGCGCCAGCGGCGCGGAATTGTTCGACCAGCCAGGCGACGGTCTTCTCCTCACCCGGCGACGCGGGGGCGCGACCTTCGAATTCGTCCGAGGCCAGCACCCGCACCGCCTCGTTCATCCGGGCGGCGTCGATGTCGGGCGCGGCGGCGTCACCGGCCTGGGCCGAAGAACAGGCCATCATCAGGGCGAGGGCGGAAACGGCGGGCAGGGCGTGGCGCATCGGGAACTCCTAACGGCGAGCCCTCGACCCTGCCCCTCTCAGCCCCGCCTGTCGAGCCAGGCCATAAGGCCGCGCGCCGCCTGGACGCCCGAGGCGAAGCTGGCCTGGAGCAGATAGCCGCCGGTCGGGGCCTCCCAGTCCAGCATCTCGCCGGCGACGAAAACGCCCGGCCGGGCGGTCAGCATCAGCCGTTCGTCCACCCCGTCCAGCGCCACCCCGCCGGCGGAAGAGATCGCGCGCTCCAAACCCTGTACGCCGGTCAAGGTCAGGGGCATGGCCTTGATCCGTTCGGCCAGGGCTCGGGGGGAAACAGGCAGGGGACCGGCTTCATACAGCAGGGCGACGGCGACCGGCTCCAGCCCCACAACCTTGCGCAGATGGTTGGACAGGCTGGCCTTGCCCCGGGGTTTCGACAGCCGGTCGGTCAGCTTGCCGACCGCGACATCAGGCTTCAGATCGATCTGGACATCAGCCCGCCCGTCCGCCTCTACCGACGCCCGCAGCACGGCCGACAGGGCGTAGACGGCGCCCCCTTCGAGGCCGTAGCGGGCGATCATGGCCTCGCCGCGCGCTGTCCTGCTCCCATGCGTCACAGCGACGCCCTTCAGCGGCTGACCGGCGAACCGGTCGCGGAACAGGGAGGACCAGGCGAAATCGAAGCCGACATTGGCGGGGCGGAAGGGCGCGACGGCGACCCCGGCGGACTCAAGCCAGGGCTTCCAGGCGCCGTCCGAACCCAGGCGCGGCCAGCTGGCTCCGCCCAGGGCCAGGACCACGGCGTCCGACCGTTCCAGCCGCTCTCCGTCCGGAGTCTCGAACACCAGAGCCCCGTCGCGCCAGCCGACCCAACGCGACCGGGTGCGGATCTCGACGCCCAGACCCTCCAGCCGCGCCAACCAGGCCCGCAGAAGGGGCGAGGCCTTCATTGCGCGGGGAAACACCCGCCCGCTGGACCCGACGAAGGTCGGCTGGCCCAAGCCCTCGACCCAGGCGGTGAGGTCGGCGGGCGTGAAGGCGTCGATCCAGCGCGCGACCGGCGCCTGGGCCGAGCCATAGCGGGTCAGGAACCGATCCAGCGGCTCCGAATGGGTCAGATTCAGTCCGCCGCGACCGGCCATCAAGAATTTGCGCGCGCCGGACGGCATCCGCTCGTGAACCACGACGCTCAGACCCGCCTGGGCGAGGCGTTCAGCCGCCATCAGACCGGCGGGGCCGGCGCCGATGACATGGACTTGAGGTTTGGATTGGGTCATCCCCCGCTTTGCCCGCTCGCGGCGACGCTGGCTATAGGGACGCGGGTCGCTATGTTCCGAACCATGAGCGTTGCATTCACCCGAGAAGAAGATCTGGAAGCCACCGCCGCCGACCTGGCGGACCGGCCGATCTCACCCCACCCCAATCTGGTCACGCCCGAAGGCCTGGCCCTGATCGAAGCCGAACTGGCCGCCGCCCGCGCCGCCTATACCGCCGCCCAGGTGAAGGGCTCGATCGAAAGCGACCGCACCGCCATGGCGCGCGCGACGCGGGACCTGCGCTACTGGTCCGCCCGCCGCGCCTCCGCCCAACTGCAGGAGCCCACCGCAGACGACGGCGGAGTGCGCTTCGGCGGTTCAGTCTCCATCGAACGCGAGGACGGCCGGACCCAGACCTGGCGGATCGTCGGCGAGGACGAGGCGGATCCGGCCAAGGGCTCGGTCAGCCATGTCTCGCCGCTGGCCCGCGCCCTGCTGGGCAAGCGGGTCGGGGACGAAGCCGTGGTGGCGGGACAGTCGGTGGAGATCACCGCCGTCGGCTGATCGGGCTCAGCCCGGCTTGTCGGCGCCCTCGCCCAGCATTTCGCGCATCATGTCCAGGATCAGCTTCTGGTTCCGGGCCGGCAGGCGCGGGGCCAGGCGGGCGATCTCGACACTGTGTTTCGTCGGCTTGTGCTCGTGGTCGAAGCCGGGCGCCTCTTCTTCACCCACGCCCGGCTGGGCGTCGTGGAAACCCTGGAAGAAGAAGGGGATGTCCACCTTCATGAACTCGGCCATCTCGAACAGCTTCGAGGCCGAGACGCGGTTGGCGCCCTTCTCGTACTTCTGGACCTGCTGGAAGCTGACGCCGACCGCGCGGGCCAGAGCGGTCTGGGTCAGTCCCAGATCCAGGCGTTTTTCCTGAACGCGGCGGCCGACGTGGCGATCAACGGGATGCGGCTCCTCGAGCTTCTCACGCGCCATGCCGTCCCCGCCCACTCAAATCACTGACCGATTCGAGGAACCCTAGTTCTTAGAATCAGCGGCCACAAGCCGGCGAGCGCGGCGGCCAGCAGGGCCGCCAGAAAAGGCCGGTCGCCCAGTCGCCCATAGGGGGTGACGCCGGTCGGGCGCGGCAGGAGGGCGTCGATCACCCCCATGACGCCGGGGTCCAGACGCTGCCCCTCCACGATCCGGCCCCAGGGGTCGATCATGGCCGAAATTCCCGTCGGCGTAGCCCGGGCGATGGGCAGTCCGGTTTCGATGGCGCGATAGCTGGCCAGGTTCAGATGCTGGCGGGGACCCGAGGTCGCCCCGAACCAGGCGTCGTTGGAGGCGTTGACGATCCAGTCCGGCCGACCCGCCGCGCCGGGGGTGAAGCCGGGATAGAGGCTTTCGTAGCAGATCAGGATTTGAGCGGGCGGCGCGCCTGGAATCTGGATCGGCGCCGGGGTCGGCCCGGCGGTGAAATCACTGGGCATATGCACCAGGCTGCGCAGGCCGATGGCGGTCATGACCGAACCCAGCGGCAGATATTCGCCGAACGGGACCAGCCGGTGCTTGTCATAGACGGCGGCGATCCGAAGACCGGGCCCGCCTTCATCGGCCAGGGCGAACAGACTGTTGTAGTAGCGGCCGCCTCCCGGCGCCGTCAGATCCGCCTCGCCGCGCGCCAGCCCCATCAACAGGGTCTGACCCGGCCGCAGGGCGTCGGCGATGGCCGTCGCATCCGTCGAGGCGAAAACCTCGTTGGCCGAAGCCGGCAGGGCGCCCTCGGGCCAGACCACCACATCCGGAACCCGGGCGCCGGGCTGGCCGGTCAGGGCCACATAGCGATCCACGATGGAGCGATAGGCCTCGGGCGACCATTTCGTCTCCTGTTTCACATCGGCCTGGACCAGGCGGACCAGGGTGTCGGTGAACTGCAGATCGGCCTGCGCCAGCCGCACGACGCCGAAGACGCCCACCGAAACCAGGGCCAGGACGCCCAGTCCTGCCGAGATCAGACGGCTGCGCGCCGCGCCGGGGCCGACCAGAGGGGCCAGAGCGGCGGTGGCCGCAACCGTAACGAGGCTCAGTCCATAGACGCCGACGACCGAGGCGAATTGCGACATGCCGCCTCCCGCCCGCCAGGTCGCGCCCGCCGGGTTCCAGGGAAAGCCGGTCAGGACATGGCCGCGCAGCCATTCGGCGGCGCAGAACAGGGCGGCGAACAGCAGGACCCGGACCACCCCGATGGGGGCGAACCGGCGATAAAGGGCGCAGGCGGCCCCCCAGAACAGGCCGATCCCGGCGGGCAGCAGGCTGGCGGCGAAGGGCGCCATCCAGGCCTGTTCCGGATTGACGAAAAAGGCCTCGGCCACCCACCAGCAGCCGATGAAGAAATAGGCGAAGCCCGCCAGCCAGCCCATCCAGAAGGCGCCGCGCGTCGTGTCCGACCGCTCGGACAGGATCATCAGCAGCGGATAGCCCAACAGGCCGAACAGCAGGCCGAACGGCGGATGGGCCAGGGCTGTTCCCGCCCCGGCCACCAGGGCCAGGCCGATGCGGATCAACCGCCAGGTCAGGGCGCGCCGCCGCTCGGGCAGGGCGCGGATACGGGCGGCGAACCGGTCCAGGGCGGCGTCGGGAAACATGATCAAACGTCCTGCCCAAGGTCAGCGGATTCGGCGGCATAGGGATCGGCGACGCCCAGTTCGGCCAGGATCTCGCGCTCCTCGGCCTCCATTTCCTCGGCCTCCGCATCGTCCTCGTGGTCACGCCCCAGAAGATGCAGGACGCCGTGGACGACCAGATGGCTCAGATGGTCCGACAGGGTCTTGCCCTGGGCCTGGGCTTCGGATGCACAGACGCCGTAGGCCAGGACGATGTCGCCCAGGTGCGGGGCGGCGCTTTCGGGCGCAGGAAAAGACAGGACATTGGTCGGCCGGTCCTTGTCACGGAACCGGGCGTTCAGTTCCCGCACCGCCTCGTCATCGGTCAGAAGTACGACCACATCGCCCGCGACGGCGCCAAGCGCGGCCTCGGCCGCCTTCGTCACCACCGCCCCGGCTTCCGGCAGGGCGCCGGTCCAGGCCTCGGCCTCGACTTCGATCTCGATCATGCGGGGTCTTCAAGGTCCGGAGTCGGGCGACCTTTTGCGGCGTCGGCGTCATAGGCGCGCACGATCCGCTCGACCATGGCGTGACGCACCACGTCCGAGGCCTCGAACTTCAGGATGCCGACGCCCTTGACCCCGTCCAGTATGCGCAGGGCGTGGGCCAGGCCGGAATCGCGGGGATTCAGCAGGTCGATCTGCGACGGATCGCCCGTCACCACCATCCGCGCCCCCTCGCCCAGGCGGGTCAGGACCATCTTCATCTGCAGGCGCGAGGTGTTCTGCGCCTCATCGACGATGACGAAGGCGTGGCTGAGGGTGCGGCCGCGCATGAAGGCGATGGGGGCGGCCTCGATCTCGCCCTTGTCGCGGCGGCGCTGCACGTCTTCGGCGCCGAGGATGTCGTTCAGGGCTTCCCAGATCGGGGCCAGATAGGGATCGACCTTCTCGTTGAGGTCGCCGGGCAGGAAGCCCAGTTTCTCGCCCGCCTCGACCGCCGGCCGAGTGATGACCAGACGGTCCACCTGGCCGCGCCGCAACAGGGAGGCGCCATAGGCGGCGGCCAGGAAGGTCTTGCCGGTGCCGGCCGGGCCGACGCCGAAACTGAGTTCGCACCGGCCCAGCATGTCCAGATAGGCGGCCTGGGCCTTGGTCTTGGGCACGATGGCGCCGCGCTTGCCGCCCGGAAGCGACACCCCCGCCGCCGCCATGCCCGGCGTGCCCTTGCCGCCCCGCGCCTGGCCCAGGGCCGCGCGCACATCGGCCTCCGTCACCTCGGCGCCCAGGGCCGCGCGCTTGGCCAAGTCCTCGATCACCTGGCGGGCGTCGGACCGGTCGCGCGTGCCGCCGTTGACCGAGACCCCGCCGCCCGGCGCCTCGACCAGCACCTTGAAGGCGTCCTCGATCAGGGCGACGTGACGACTGTTCGGCCCGATGACGGCGCGCAGTTCGGCGTCGTTCAGGGGGACGAACTCGGATTCTCGCGCCATCAAGCGGCCTTTTCTGCTGGGGCCGCCGCTTCCGGGGCGACAAGCCGACCGGTCAGGCTGTTGTGCTGGCCGGCGATGATTTCGACCGGAACGATCCGGCCGATCAGATGATCCGCGTCATCGACGTGAACCGACTGAAGATATGGGGATCGTCCGACCGCTTGACGACGGCTGCCGTGACGGCCCTTGCGATCAAACAGCACATTCAGGGTCCGGCCCGCCTGCGCGGCGTTGAAGGCGATCTGCTGTTCGGTGAGCAGTTCGATCAGACGGTGCAGCCGATCCTTGGCGACCTCCGGCTCGACCTGTTTGCCCATGCCGGCGGCCGGTGTGCCGGGGCGGGGTGAATACATGAAGGCGAAGGCCGAGGCGTAGTTCACCCGCCGCACCAGATCGAGCGTGTCCTCGAACTCGCGGTCCGTCTCGCCGGGGAAGCCGACGATGAAGTCTCCGGCCATGGCGATGTCGGGTCGCGCGGCGCGGATGCGGTCGATCAGGTCGAAATAGGTCTGACGCCCGTGTTTCCGGTTCATCAGCCGCAGGATCCGGTCGGAGCCCGCCTGCACCGGCAGGTGCAGATAGGGCATCAGGGCGTCCAGATCGCCGTGAGCCGCGATCAGGTCGTCCGACATGTCGTTGGGATGGCTGGTCGTATAGCGTATACGGTCCAGGCCGGGGATTTCGGCCAGGGCGTAGGCCAGCTCGACCAGGCTCGACTTTCGGCCATCGGGCCGTTCGCCGTCATAGGCGTTGACGTTCTGACCCAGCAGGGTGACTTCGCGCACGCCGCGGCCGGCCAGGGCCCGCGCCTCCTCCAGCACCGAGACCATGGGCCGCGACCATTCGGCGCCGCGCGTATAGGGCACGACGCAGAAGGTGCAGAACTTGTCGCAGCCCTCCTGCACCGTCAGGAAGGCGGTCGGGCCTTCGGTCAGACGCGCGGCCGGCAGGGCGTCGAACTTGTCGTCGGGGGCGAAGTCGGCGCCGATCCGCTCGCCCCGCGCCCGCGCCGTGCGGGTCAGAAGTTCGGGCAGCTGGTGATAGGCCTGGGGGCCGACGACGATGTCGACCGCCGGCTGGCGCTTCATGATCTCTTCGCCCTCGGCCTGGGCGACGCAGCCGGCGACCGCGATGGTCAGGTCGCCGCCGGTCTCGCGCTTGATGTCGCGAAGTTCGCGCAGCTTTCCCAGCTCGGAATAGATCTTCTCCGCCGCCTTCTCGCGGATGTGGCAGGTGTTCAGGATGACGAAATCGGCGGCCCGGACATCGTCGGTGGCGGCATAGCCCAGAGGGCGCAGGACGTCGGCCATGCGCTCTGAATCATAGACGTTCATCTGACAGCCGTAGGTCTTGATGAACAGGCGCTTTGACGGCGCCTCCAGCATCGCTTCGGCTTCTTGAACCCGGATTTCGGTCATGCCGGGCTTATGATCGCCCGGACAGGCGACGACAAGACCGAGGCTCAGCCCGCATCCACGTCTGCGGGCAGATCGGCGGGGTTTACGCGGGCTGCATGGCGCTTGAAGATCAGCCCCTCGCGCTTGGACGGTTCAGCGCCCTCGATCGGCACGCCGTACAGTTCCAGCTTGTGACCGATCAGTTCGAAGCCCAGCCGGTCGGCGATCTCGGTCTTCAGCTTCTCGATCTCGGCGTCGAAGAACTCGATCACCTCGCCCGTCTTGGTGTCGATCAAGTGATCATGGTGATCGTCGCCCGCCTCCTCATAGCGGCTGCGTCCGTCCCCAAAGTCGTGCTTCTCGACCACGCCCGCCTCTTCGAACAGGCGCACGGTGCGATAGACGGTGGCGATCGAGATGTGCGGATCGATGGAGGAGGCGCGGCGATACAGCTCCTCCACATCCGGGTGATCTTCCGCCGAGGACAGCACCCGGGCGATCACCCGACGCTGTTCGGTCATACGCATGCCGCGGTCGGCGCAGAGTTTTTCGATCCGGTCCATAACCCTAGAATAGGACGTCGGACCGTTTCAGGGAAGCGCCGGCTTTTCAGGATCTGCCGCGAGGTCCAGACTCAGGACCAGGGCGTCGGTCCGTCCCCCGTCCGGCGCGGCGTAATAGGCCTTGCGACGGCCGAGGGGCCTAAAGCCGGCTCGGTCGTACAGGGCGCGGGCGGCGACATTGTCTTCGGCCACCTCCAGAAACAGACGCGAGGCTCCGGCCTGGGCGGCGGCCACCGCCCCCCGCCCCGTCAAACGCCCGCCCAGACCGGCCCGGCGCGCCTCGGGCCGGACCGCCAGGGTCAGGATTTCGGCCTCGTCCAGCACGACCCGAACCAGGATGAAACCGTCGGGTTCGACCACGGCGAAGACCCCGGCCTGGCCCAGAAGGTCCGCAAACTCGGCCTCGCTCCACGGCGCGGCGAAGGCATGGGCATGCAGTCGCGCCAGCAGGGCCGGGTCGGCGGGCGTCATGGGACCGACTGGCGCGGCTGGCCCGGCAGACGGGTGGGCGGCGTGGCGTCCGGCGCGCGAAGATACAAGGGGCGGGGCGGATGGTCGGCGGGATCGGCCGCGGCGACCAGTCGCCCCAGGGCCTGGGCCGACGGCGCGACGCGGGGGTCCATGGACGCCATGCTCAAGTCAGGAAAGGCCTCGACCAGGACGGCGGCGCCGGAGCCGACCAGTCGAACCTCTTTCCCCAGGGCGGTGATTCGTCGCGTCGCCTGGTCCAGCGACAAGGCCTCGTCCGAACCGACGGCCGCGCCGTCGATGAACAGCTTGGCGTAGACCTGGCCTCGCCGGGCGTCGATCAGGGCCGCGACCGGCGGTCCGGCCAAATCCACAGACGCGGCCAGTCCATCCAGGGCCGACACCCCGACCACCGGCCGATCCAGGGCCGCGCCCAGCCCCTGGGCGAAGGCCAGACCGACCCGCAAGCCGGTGAAGGAGCCGGGTCCGACAGTAACCCCGATCCGATCCAGGGCATCGAACCCCCCGCCGGCCTCGGCCATGACGTCGCGCACCAGACCGCCCAGGCGTTCCTGATGGCCCTTGGCCATGGGTTCGAAACGAACGGCCAAGGGTCGCTCGTCCTGGAACACCGCCGCCGTGCAGGCGCCGAGCGCCGTATCGATCACCAGAAGTCTCATGGCGCGCCTTCTAGGCCGCGCGAGACAGAACCTCCACCAGTCGCGTCAGGGCCTGACGCACCGCGCGGTCTTCGATGCGGGAAAAGCCGACGGCCATCGCCCGGCCTTCCGGTGTCGCAGCCATGGTCCGCATCATCGACAGTTCGGGGATTTCGGCCTCGTCCGCCGGCTCGGGAAAGAAGGCTCCGACGGGCAGTCCAAGGGCCAGGGCCAGATTGTGCAGCCGCGAGGCCGAGATCCGGTTCTGACCGCCTTCGTACTTCTGAACCTGTTGGCAGCTGACCCCGATCAGGGCGCCCAGTGCGGTCTGCGACAGACCCAGGGCCGTGCGTCGTGATGCGATCCGGGCGCCGACGACGGCGTCCAAGGGTTCCGGCGCGCGGGCCGTCTGGCGAGCAGTAGGGGGCGTCCTGTCCATGCCGGAACGATCTCACAACCTTTCCGCGCATGCAACCTTTTCGTTTCATGATTCGCGGCGGGCGATCACGGCCGAGATGCGGGCCACGGACTGGCGGTCGATCACCTCCGCCCGGTCCAGCGCGCCCGCCCCCCGGACATGGAGGCGGTCGTCCTCGGACCGGTCAAAGAGGCGCGGGCGTAGATCGCCGTCCTTCATCTCGATGACGCAGCCCTGGCCGTCCCTGGGCCACAGGTCCGGTTGGTATTCGAGAATGACGCCCGGTTCGGCCCAGGGGGAGAGGGCGTCATCGCGAACCTTCAGGTGTTTCACGACGACAGGCGGCGGGCCGTCGAAGCTGCGTCCCCGGCTTTCCAGGCCTGTCGCGGCCGGATCGACGTGCGGCGTCTGGGCGCCCGAAACGAGCAAGGCCAGGGCTTCGGGCGTGGCGTCCAGCGCCCCGGTCAGGCGACGCTGGACATCGGGCCGGAACAGGCCGGGCCGGCGACCGGATTCATAGAGGCCCCAGCCCTGGCTGGTCATGTCCAGACGCGCTCCGGCCTCGGCCTGGGACAGGCCACGCCGACGGCGCAGGACGGCCAGGGCCTCGCCCAGACGAAGGACTTCAGGATCAGGAACGAAACGCGGCATGGAGGACGAGGATGGCGCCCCGCCGCACGTCTGGCGAGAACGAAAACGTCAGTCGGTCAGAGGGTCTGCTCGACCCGCGTCACCTCGGGCACATAGTGGCGCATCATCTGTTCAACCCCGGCCTTCAGCGTCGCCGAAGAGGAAGGGCAGCCGGAACAGGCGCCGCGCATCCGCAGGCTCAGCACCCCGGTCGCCTCATCGAAGGCGTCGAACAGGATGTCGCCGCCGTCCTGGGCCACGGCGGGTCGGATGCGGCTGTCCAGCAGGGCCTTGATCTCGGCCACGATCTCGCTGTCGTCCTCGGCATGGGTCTCGGTTTCAGACCCCGCGACGGTCAATGGCCGGCCCGAGACGAAATGATCCATGATGACGCCCAGGATCGGGGCCTTCATCTCCGACCAGTCCGGCCCGCGCTCCTGTCGGGTCACCGACACATAGTCGGCGCCGAAGAAGACGCCGTCGACGCCCTCGAGTTCGAACAGGGCCTCGGCCAGGGGCGAGGCGGTCGCCGCGTCGATGGTGCGGTAGTCCAGCACGGCGAGCGGAGAAACCTCGCGGCCCGGCAGGAACTTCAGCACATTGGGATTGGGCGTGGGTTCGGTCTGGATGAACATGGGCGGGAGATGCGCTCGCCCCCGCCCTGTTGCAAGACCTAGCGCCGCTTCAGCCCGCCCAGCAATCCCCGCAACAGTTCGCGGGTGAGGGTGGACCCGGCCGTGCGCAACACCGACTTGGTCAGGGCCTCCATCGGGGTCTGACGACTGGAGGTTCTGGCGCGCGGCGTCGTCCGGGCCCGTTCCCTGACGTCCGCCCTGACCGCCTTCTCGTTCGATTTCGCCTGAGCTTCGGCGGCCTTGGCGGCGTCGGACTGCGCCCTGGCCTGAGTCTCGGCCCGATCGGTGGCGGCATGGCGGGCCGCGAGGATTTCCTCGGCGGATTCGCGGTTCAGCGTCTGGTCGTAGAGGCCGCGCACCGGGCTGGCGGCCATGACGGCGGCGCGCTCGGCCTCGGTCGCCGGGCCCAGGCGCGAGGCCGGCGGGCGGATCTTCGTACGGGCCACGACGGTCGGGGCGCCTTTCTCGTCCAGGACCGAGACCAGGGCCTCGCCCACGCCCAGGCCCTGGATGGCCTCGGCCGTGTCGAAGGCGGGATTGGCGCGAAAACTCTGCGAGGCGGCCTTCAACCCCTTCTGTTCCGACGGCGTATAGGCCCGGAGCGCGTGCTGGATACGATTGCCGAGTTGGGCCAGGACGCTGTCGGGAATGTCGGCTGGATTCTGGGTGACGAAATAGACGCCCACCCCCTTGGACCGGATCAACCGCACCACCTGTTCGACCTTGTCCAGCAGGGCGCGCGGGGCGTCGTCGAACAGCAGATGGGCCTCGTCGAAGAAGAAGACCAGGCGCGGCCGGTCGGGATCGCCCACCTCCGGCAGCTGTTCGAACAGCTCCGACAACAGCCACAGCAGGAAGGCCCCATACAGGCGCGGGCTGTTCATCAGCCGCGTGGAGTCCAGCACATTGACCTGACCGCGCCCGTCGAGGCCCACGCGGATCATGTCCTCCAGCTTCAGAGCCGGTTCACCGAAGAAGGCGTCGCCGCCCTGTTGCTCAAGCTGCAGCAGGGCGCGCTGGATGGCGGCGATGGAGGCGGGGGCGACATTGCCGACCTCGCGGCCGATCCGCTCGGCGTTCTCGCCCACATAGACCAGCAGACTGCGCAGATCGCCCAGGTCCAGCAGCAGCAGGCCCTCCTTGTCGGCGATATGGAAGACGACGGTCATCACGCCTTCCTGCACCTCGTTGAGGCCCAGCATCCGGGACATCAGCACCGGACCGATCTCTGACACGGTCGTGCGGATCGGGTGGCCCTTCTGTCCGTACAGGTCCCAGAAGACGGTCGGAGCCGCTCGCGGCGTCAGGGTCAGACCCATTTCGGTCGCCCGGGCGATCAGCTTCTCGTTCGGCGTTCCAACCTGGGAAATGCCCGAAAGGTCCCCCTTCACATCGGCGCAGAAGACCGGCACCCCGGCGTCAGAGAAGCCCTGGGCCATGATCTGAAGGGTGACCGTCTTGCCGGTGCCCGTGGCGCCGGCGACCACGCCGTGTCGGTTGGCGCGGTGAAACAGCAGGGCTTCCGGCTGGGCGGCGTCGGACTGGCCGAGAAATAGGCCGGCAGGGGCGTCGGACATGAAAAGTCTCCAGAGAACCGGCTAGGTCTAGCGCAGAGCCCCGCGCGTCGGAACCGCCGCTGTTCATGCGTGTTGACGCCGCTCGGCCCGCCGCCGACAAGGATCGCCATGAAGAACCCCCTCACCATGCAGTCTTCGGCCGTATCGCGGAACGCCGCCGCCCTGATCGCGACCGTCGCTGCGGGCGCGGCCGTCTACTGGCTTCGGGACATACTGACGCCTCTGGCCATGGCCCTGTTCCTGCTGATCATGATCGACGGGGTGAAGCGGACCGTGGCGGCCCGGACCCCGCTGAACGACCGCTGGGCCGGTGTCGCCGCCCTCGTATTGGTGGTCCTGGCCTTCTTCGCCTCCATCGGCATCATCGTGAACGGTGCGGCGGGCTTCTTCGGCGAAGCCTCGGGCGTTTCGCAGAATATCGGGCCGCGCATCGATCAGATCATCCGCGACGTCTACGGCATGGCGCGCCTGAACAATCCGCCGACGGCCCAGGAGCTGATCAACGGCGTCGATATTCGCGGCTATGTCGCCTCCATCGCCATACAGGCCCAGGGCATCGCCTCCGGGGCCTTCTTCGTCATGGTCTACCTGGGCTTTCTCCTGGCCTCGCAGATCGGCTTCCGACGCAAGATCGTCGCCATGTTCCCGCAAAAGCGCCAGCGCGACGAAGCGGTTGCAGTGTTCGAACGGGTCCGCGGCGGGGTCGAGGGCTATATCTGGGTCCAGACCGTCACCGGCGCCATGATCTGCGTCGTGGCCTGGATCCTGATGCGCGCCGTGGGGCTTCAGAACGCCGAGTTCTGGACCTTCGTCATCTTCATCGTCGGCTTCATTCCCGTGCTGGGCGGGGCCGTGGCGGGACTGGCGCCCCCCCTGTTCGCCCTGGTGCAATTCCCCAGCTACTGGCCGGCCCTGATCCTGCTGGTCGGGCTTCAGACCATATTGTTCATCGTCGGCAATATGATCCAGCCGCGGATGCAGGGCGACAACCAGAACATCGACCCCGTCGTGGTCCTGCTGTCCCTGGCCTTCTGGGGCAAGCTGTGGGGCGTTGTGGGCATGTTCCTGTCCACCCCTCTGGCGGTGATGGCCATGGCGATCCTGGCTGAATTCCAGGGATCACGCTGGATGGCCATCCTGCTGTCGGGCGACGGCGAACCCTATGCCGACGAGGGCAAGTCGAACCGGAAGAAGGCGGGCGAGACCGAGACGGAAACAGAGGGCAGGGCCGGAGCCTGAACCTGCGGCGCCGCGCCACATCGAAAGCCGTGTTTTCGTCTCTTGAACCTCAAACAAGGCTTCCCATCTGATCCTTACCGCTGCGGGACATTCCCCTCCGAACCGCAGCGAAGCGACCGACGCACACTCCCCTCCCCGAGCGTCGTTCGCGCAGGCCGCCGAGTTCCCCCGCTCGGCGGCCTTCTCGTTTGTGGCGCCGCACAATTCTTCCAACCTGAACGCTGTTCATGAGAATCTTCGATCATCGGGGGCTTCCCGCGCGACCGGACCTGGCCTAGTCAACGCTGTGGCGCCTCGTCGCGCCGTGCCCCTTGCGGCCAAGGCCGCGTCGCCCGAGACTGTAGTCCATGACCGCCCTCGATCCGCGCCCCGTCCCGGTTCAGCCGATCTCCTCGGCCGCCCTGGAAACCTCATTCGCGCGGATTCTCGGCACCAGCCCCGGCAAGCCGGAGCAATCCTTCCTCGCCCAGGCGCATGAGGACTACGCCGCAGACGAGACCCCCGAGCTGGACGGCGAGGATCTGGCCGCGCTCCTGGCCGCCTCGTGGCGGGCGGCCAAGGACTATCCGGCCGGTTCCGCTCCCCTGATCACCGTCGGCCCCCTGGCCGGCGCCGACGGCCAGGCCCTGGACTATGACCTGGTCCGCATCGTCCAGACGGACGCCCCCTTCCTGGTCGACAGCGTCATGGGCGCCCTGGCCGAGGCCGGGGTCTCGGTGCGCGCCCTGTTCCACCCGGTGGTCGAGCTGGGTGATCGCCGTCTGTCGGTGATCATGCTGGTGATCGACGGCGCTCCGCAGGAGCGGCGTGACGCCCTGGGCGAGGGCCTGGCCGAGTGCCTGACCGACGTCCACGCCGCCGTGGCCGACCACGAGGCCATGACCGGCCTGATGCGTCAGGCCATGCAAAGGCTGGAGACGACGCCGCCAAGCGTCGATCCGGCGGTTCTGGCCGAAAACATCGCCTTCCTCAAATGGCTGAAGAGCGATCATTTCGTCTTCCTGGGCGCTCGCGACTATAATTACCCCCTGAAGGCCGACGGCGACTACGAGGCCGAGGCTCCGTTGAGCCAGTCGAGCGCCGGTCTGGGCATCCTGGCCGACCCCGACCGCACCGTTCTGCGTCGCGCGTCGGAACCCGCCGTCCTGACCCGTCAGATGCGCCGGCAGCTGGATCTGAGCGACCCGGTCACGGTGGCCAAGGCCAACGCCCGGTCCCGCGTTCACCGGCGCGCCTACATGGATTATGTCGGGGTCAAGCGCTACGGCGCGGACGGCAAGGCGACGGGCGAGACGCGGTTCGTCGGCCTGTTCACCTCCGACGCCTATGACCAGCTGGCGATTGAAACGCCGCTGATCCGCCGCAAGGTGGCCAATGTGCTGAGCCGTGCCGACAAGGCGCCTGGCAGCCACAACGAGAAGCGGCTGCGCAATATTCTCGAGAATTATCCGCGCGACGAGCTGTTCCAGATCGGTGAGGACGAGCTTCTTTCCATCGCCCTGGGCATACTTCACCTCTACGACCGGCCGCGCATCCGCCTGTTCACCCGCCAGGATCCGTTCGACCGGTTCGTCTCGGTCCTGTGCTTCGTCCCGCGCGAAAAATTCGATTCCTCGGTGCGCGAGCGGATCGGCCAGATCGTCGCCCGCGCCTGGGGCGGCCGGATCTCGGCCTGGTATCCGCAACTGTCGGACGCCCCCCTTGTGCGGGTCCATTTCATCATCGGCGTGACGCCGGGCGACCATCCGGTCCCCGACGCCGCCCAGCTTGAACATGATGTGGCCGAGGCCGGGCGCGGCTGGGTCGAGCGGTTCGAAGCCGCCTTGCGCCGCGCCGACGTGGCCGATGTCGAGGTCGGGCCGCTGAGCACCCGCTGGGCCCGCGCCTTCGGCGCCGCCTATCGCGACCGCTATGACGCCGACGAGGCCGCGATCGATCTGGGCGAGATGGACCGGCTGAACGCGACGGGACAGGTCGGAGCCGGAGAATCGGTGGCGGTCCGCGCCTTCCGCAACGCCGACGACAGCCGTCTGCAGTTCCGCTTCAAGCTCTATCGCCGCGGCCCGTCGGTGCCCCTGTCGGACGTCCTGCCGATCATGGCCGACATGGGTCTGAAGACCCTGGAGGAGTACGGCTATCCGATCCGGCCGCTGGGCGAGGAAGAGATCCACGTCCACGAATTCCTGATGGAGGATCCCCGCGGCGAGGCCCTGGTCTTCGCCGATGTGAAAGGCCCGTTCGAACGGGCCTTCGCCGCCGTGTGGAACGGCCGCACCGAGAGCGACGGTTTCAACCGTCTGGTGGTCGAACTGGGCATGGAATGGCGTGAAGCCGCCCTGATCCGCACCCTGGCCCGTTATCGCCAACAGACGGGCCTCGATCCGTCCCAGTCGGTGCAGGAAGAGGCCCTGCGCGAATATCCCGACCTGTCGCGAGCCCTGCTGTCGCTGTTCAAGGCCCGGTTCGACCCTGCGGACGGCGCCGTTGAGGCCCGCGAAGGCGCGGTAGCCGAACTGAACGCCAAGATCACGACCCTGTTGCAGGACGTGAAGAGCCTGGACCACGACAAGGCCCTGCGCCGGATGGCCGCCCTGATCGGAGCGATCAAGCGAACCAACTATTTCCAGCTGGGTTCCGACGGCCTGGCCAAGCCGCACATCTCGATCAAGATCGCCTCGAGCGAGCTGGAAGATCTGCCGCTGCCCAAGCCCTATCGCGAGATCTTCGTCTGGGCGCCGCACGTCGAGGGGGTGCATCTGCGCTTCGGACCGGTGGCGCGGGGCGGTTTGCGCTGGTCAGACCGGCGCGACGACTTCCGCACTGAGGTGCTGGGCCTGGTCAAGGCGCAGCAGGTCAAGAACGCCGTCATCGTTCCGGTCGGCTCCAAGGGCGGCTTCTATCCCAAGCAGCTTCCACGCACGACCGATCGCGAGGCCATTCAGGGCGAGGCCATCCGCGCCTATCGCACCTTCCTGTCGGGCCTGCTGGACATCACCGACAACATCGCCGCCGACGGTTCTGTGGCCCGCCCCGCCCATGTCGTGGCCTGGGAAGGCGACGACCCCTATCTGGTCGTCGCGGCGGACAAGGGCACGGCGACCTTCTCGGACATCGCCAACGGGGTCTCGGCCGCCTACGGCTTCTGGCTGGGCGACGCCTTCGCCAGCGGCGGGTCGATCGGCTATGACCACAAGGCCATGGGCATCACCGCGCGCGGCGCCTGGGAGGCGGTCAAACGCCACTTCCGCGAGATCGGTCCGCGCGCCAAGGTCTGGGACATCCAGACCGAGCCCTTCACCATGGTGGGCGTCGGCGACATGTCGGGCGACGTCTTCGGCAATGGCGCGCTTCTGTCCAAGGCCACCAAGCTGATCGCCGCCTTCGATCACCGCGACATCTTCATCGATCCCACGCCCGACCCCGCCGCCAGCTGGACCGAACGCAAACGGCTGTTCGACCTGCCGCGTTCGTCCTGGCAGGACTATGACAAGGGTCTGATTTCCCAGGGCGGCGGCGTCTTCTCGCGGTCCGCCAAGTCGATCCAGCTGACGCCTGAAATCAAGGCGGCGCTGGACATCACGGAAGACGAACTGGATCCGGTCAGCCTGATCCGGGCCATCCTGAAGGCGCCGGCGGACCTGCTGTATCTGGGCGGCATCGGCACCTATGTGAAGTCGGCGGCCGAGACCGACGCCCAGGTCGGCGACAAGGGCACCGACGCCCTGCGGATCAACGCCGACGAGCTGCGGGTCAAGGTGGTGGGCGAGGGCGCGAACCTGGGCTTCACCCAGGCGGGCCGCATCGTCTTCGGCCAGGGCGGCGGCCGGATGAACACCGACGCCATCGACAACTCGGCCGGGGTCGACACCTCGGACCACGAGGTCAACATCAAGATCCTGGTCGGGTCGGCCGTGACCAACGGGGTCCTGCCGGCCGAGGACCGCGCCCCGCTGCTGGCCTCGATGACCGAGGAGGTGGGCCTGAAGGTGCTGGCCCATAACTATGACCAGACCCTGGCCCTGACGTTGCAACAGGCCGAAGGCGCGACCGCCCTGGACGCCCAGCAACGCTTCATGCAGGCCCTGTCGGCGCGCGGCAAGCTGGACCGCAAGGTCGAAGGCCTGCCGAACGACGCCCGCATCAAGGAGATGATGGCGGCCGGGGTTCCTCTGGCCCGGCCGGAACTGGCGGTGCTGACCGCCTACGCCAAGCTGGAGCTGTCGGAAGAGATCGTCGCTTCAAGGGCGCCGGAAGACCCCTTCTTCGAGCAGATCCTGGTCCGCTATTTCCCGCAGGCCCTGGCCCGGTTCGAGCCGGAGATGAAGAGCCACCGTCTGCGGCGCGAGATCATCGCCACAGTCATGGCCAACGAAGTCGTCAACATGTGCGGTCCGACCTTCCCGGACCGGCTGCGCGGCTCCGCCGAGTGCGACACCACCGCCCTGATCATCGCCTTCGAGGCGGCGCGGCGCGTGTTCCGCCTGGACGAGGCCTGGGACGCAGTCTCGGCCCTGGACCTGAAGATCTCGGCCGAGGCCCAGACCGCCCTCTATCGCGAGATCGCCGTGGTGCTGCGTCGCCAGACCTTCTGGCTGGCCCGTCGCGCCAAGGCCGGGGCTTCGGTCCAGGGCCTGATCGACCGCTATCGTCCGACCGCCGACGCGCTTCAGGCCGAGGGCGCGCCGGTTCTGTCGCGGTTCGAACAGGGCCGTCTGGATGATCGTGTCGCCATCTTCGCCCATCATGGAGCGCCGCAGGATCTGACCCGCCGCATCGCCATCATGCGCCCCCTGGTGGCCGCCGCCGATATCGGCGATCTGGCCCAGGAGAGCGGCTGGCCGGTCGCAGCCATGGCGCGGCTGTATCACCAGGTGGGCGCCGCCTTCGACTTCGACCGGTTGCGCGCCGCCGCCGGTTCGATCCCGTCGATCGATCATTTCGACCGGCTGGCCGTGCGTCGCATGATCGAGGACCTGATGAACGAACAGTCGACCCTGACCCGCGCCGTGGCCCGGGTCTCGGACGCCGCGGTCGGGGTCAGCGAGGATGCGGCCGAGGGCGCCGTGGACGCCTGGATCGGTTCGAAACTGGCCGTGGTCGAAGGCGTGCGCGCCTCGGTGGACGAGATCGAACAGTCCGGATCGGGCTGGACTTTCGCCAAGCTGACCATCGCCAATGCAGCGATCCGCGATCTGGCGTCCGCAGCGGTGAGTTCTTGAAGACGTCTTCGGCGCTGGGCCGATAGGCGGGCAGGGGAGCCGGCATGCCGAGAAAATTCCTGGTCGTCGTCGATGACAGTCCCGAGTTCGAGGCGGCGCTGCGCTTCGCCTGCCGACGCGCGCGCTCGACCGGCGGACGGGTGGTCATGCTGCGGGTTCTCCCGTCCAACAGCGACGCCCACTGGTCTGGGGTTCGGGAAGAAATCGAACGCCAGCAGCGGGAAGAGGCCGAAACCCTGCTGAACCGGCTGGGGGAGGAGGCGCTGGAGCGATCCGGCGCACCGCCCGTCTTCCTGATCGAACAGGGCGAGGCTCAGGGCGCGATCAAGAAGGTGGTCGGCGACGATCCCGACATCAAGATTCTGGTTCTGGCCGCCGGGACCGGGTCGCGGGGACCGGGGCCGCTGGTGTCGGCCATCATCAAACAGGGGGCGCAGCTGGGCGGGCGCAAGCTGCCGGTCACCATCGTTCCCGGCGAGCTGACCGAGGCCGAGATCGAGGACCTGGCCTAGACGTAGCCGGGGGCCTTAGGCCGAGGCGGACACGGCCTGCCCCTATTCCCACGCCACGCGCGGCAATATCGCGGTGACCCTGACCGTCGCCTAGCCTTTCGGCACCAGTCGCCACATGTGCAGAGGGTGACGCACTGTGCCGGCCTCGGCCCCGGCGGCGTCGCCCCGGCCCATATAGAGGTCGGCGCGGACCGGGCCCCGAATGGCTGAACCGGTGTCGAGCGCCATGGCCAGGCCCCGATACGAGGCCGTGGCGCCGCGCAGGTTTCCGCCATCCGCGTCCAGCCACACCAGTTCGCCATAGCGCCACTGGGACGGATCGACGGCGACAGCCCGACGCTCGGTCAAGGGCACGCCCGCCGCCCCGGCCGGATGTCCGTCGTCATCCGGGTCGAGCCGGAAAAAGATGTAGCGTGGATTCAGCGCCATGACCGTCTGGGCTTCATAACCCCGGTGTTCGGCCAGCCAGGCGCGGATGGCGTCCCCCGAGGTTCCGTTTTCCGGCAGCAGGCCCTGGCGCGCCATGGGTCGGGCGATTCCGACGAAGGGCCGGCCGTTGTCGGCGGCGTAGGCGGCGCGGGCGCGCGACCCGTCCTCGAACGTCAGATAGCCGGAGCCCTGGATCTGCAGGAAGAACAGGTCCTCGGCCCGCATCCAGGCCAGGGCCTGATCGGGGCGGGCGTTGGATTCCACCATGGCCCGGTCGCCGGCGCCGCGCGGATCGGCGGGCTTGGGCAGCACAGGCGCAGAAAACTCGTCGTCCGGGACACGGCGCGCCGGATATTCCGGCGCGAAATAGGCCGTCAACAGGCCCGGGCGGCCGTCGGCGGCGGCGGCGGGAACGGCGCTGAAATTCGCTTCAAAAAAGGCGCGTGCGCTCGACGGCGTCACGCTCGTCGTGGCCGCCATGGTCTTGGCCTGGCCGCAGACCCCCCGAGCGGCGGCGTCGCGCGCCGCGCCGCATCCGTCGAGATAGGCGCGGAAGGCCGCCAGATGATCTTCGTCGTTCCAACCCGGCAAGACGGCGGGACTGAGAGCATCGGACGGCGAGGGCGGGGGAGCGGCCGGACCGGGCGAGGGGACATAGGGCGTGGGCCCTGTTCCCGGAACGGTCGGCGTCGTGGGGCCGGTCGAACAGGCGGCGACGGCCAGGACCGACGCCAGAAGGGACGTCTCCCGGACCCGCCGCAGAATGGCCGACATCAGGCGTTGGCCGGCTCGACGCGGGCCAGGACCCAGTTGGGATCGGCGGCGCCCAGGGTGCGTTCGAAGGTCCAGTGTTCGGCGGTGCGGCGTTCCTCGACCAGGGGCTCGCCAGTGACGGAATCGGCGGTGTCGCCCGAGGCCTTGGTCACGCGGCTGCGCAGTTCGGCCAGAAAGCGGACCTTGGCCACCGCCTTGTCGCCCTGGACGGTGGCGCCTTCCAGGTCCGCGCGGGGCGGGAAGAGGAATTCGACGGTCTCGGTCTCGCCGCGCGTCTCGCGCGCCGCGATGCCGGCGTCGAAGGAGGCCATGACATTGGGCGTCAGGAGCGGCGTCAGGGCCGCGCGGTCGCCGGCGGCGTAACCGCGGACGATGGTCTCATAGGCCTGACGCGCGCCCTCGACGAAACGATTGGGGTCGAAGGCCGGATCGCGCGCCTTCAGCCCGGCGATGGAAGCGAGGGTGGCGGCGTCCAGGGCCGGGGTTTTGGAGGCCTCGGCCGTGGAGGTCGGCGACGAGGGGAGGGCCTTGGCGTCCTCCTGCGGCTGACGGCCGACTCTCTTGCCCAACACATTATAGAGCTGGAACAGGACGATCGCCGCGATGACGGCGAAAATCACGATCTGGAACTGGACCGGCAAGGGGACTTCCTGACTGTCGGCGCGTGAGCGAGGGTGCGCCATGGAGACGATTACGGGCTCATATAGGACGGCGCAAGGCGGCGCGCGCCCCCTGTCGAGCAAGCGACGTTGCGGCCAAGCGTCTCGGCGTGGTAGTCGCGGCGCCTTATTCCCGGCCCAATCGGCCTTTTTCCGTAATCGAAGACGCCCATGACCGACGCCGCTCCGCCCGCCGACACCAACGCCCAAAACGGGGCCCCGAACGGGACCCAGCCGCAGCAAGGCCAGCCCGCCGGTCCCGGCTTCCGCATTCTGGCGCAATATGTCCGCGACTTCTCGTTCGAGAACCCGCGCGCGCCGGAATCCCTGCGCATCGACGGCAAGCCGGCCATCGATCTGGGCGTCGAAATGTCGGCCCAGGGCCGTCCCGACGGCCTGTTCGAACTGGACCTGAAGCTGTCGATCAAGGCCAGCCACGAAAACCAGGCGGTCTTCCACGTCGAGTTGGTCTATGGCGGCCTGTTCCAGCTGGCCAATGTCCAGGAACAGGACATCGAGCCCCTGCTGCTGATCGAATGCCCGCGCTATCTGTTCCCGTTCGCCCGCGAAATCATCTCGCGCGCCACCGCGGACGGCGGCTTCTATCCGCCCTTCATGCTGGACCCGATCGACTTCGCCGCCATCTATATCGCGCGCCAGCAGCAGATCGCCCAGCAGCCGGTCGAAACGGGCCAGGCGTAAGCACAATTCCCCCTCCTCTCATGGGGAGGGGGAATTTGACTAAGCCGCGTCTTCCTCGACCCTGACTCCATAGGCTTCCCACAGGGCGCGGTCCTTCAGAGCCTTGGCCAGGAAGGCGATGTGGGCGGCTTGTTCCTCCGGGCTCGAACGCAGGGCCAGCGGCTGGGGACGCGGGCCGTAGGCGGCGGTCTGGACGGCGACGCCTGCCGAACGACCCGCGACCGGCGCCGACGACAGGTCCAGCACCCGCTCCTTGCCGCCGCGAAGCTCCAGATAGACCTCGGCCAGCAGGCGGGCGTCGATCAGGGCGCCGTGAAGCGTGCGTTCGACCAGCGACACCTTGAACCGCTTGCACAGCGCGTCCAACGAGTTGGGCATGCCCGGGAACCGGGCCTGAGCCAGTTTCAGCGTGTCGATCCAGCGCGCCTCGCCCGTGATCGGCCGGCCGCACAGCTTGTATTCGAAGTCGATGAAGTTGCGGTCGAATCCGGCGTTGTGGGCGATCATCGGCGCGTCGCCGATGAATTCGATCAGATCGTCGGCGATCTCGTGGAATTTGGGGGCGTCCTTCACCTTGTCGTCGGTGATGCCGTGGACCCGGATGGCGTCGGGCGGGATCAGCCGCTCCGGATTGACGAACCGGTGAAAGGTGCGGCCGGTCGGCAGCAGGTCCTGAATTTCGATACAGCCGACCTCGATCAGCCGGTCGCCCGTCTTGGGGTCGAAGCCGGTGGTTTCGGTGTCCAGAACAATCTCGCGCGCCATTGGCTCTTAATGGAGTCGTTCGTCGCTTTGCGGAAGACCGGCTTTACCGTGACGCGGAGATATCCACGCCGGATCCAGCACGGTCTCGACTATGGCGGCTACATCGGCACGCGCCGCTTCGAGGCCACGGCCCGTATCAATGACGAAATCGGCGCGGGCGCGCTTTTCCGCATCAGGCGTCTGGCGGGCCAG